>NZ_CP199745.2:0-2599391 GCF_052654715.2 Cutibacterium nasicola
CAGGGCCGGGTTCTTACGGACGGTGTCAATGATGTCCTTGGCGGACTGAACGGCGACGGCCTTGGTCTTGGCGGTGCCATCCTCAATGAGGATCTTCGCGATCTTGCGCTCGACCTCGCGACGCTGCTGGGCATTGTTCTTGAGGCAGTCGAAGTCGATCTGGATCGGGAGCTTCGAGGTGTCGATGGCGGGGGCGGACGGAGCAGGGGTCGGGGCGGGGGTGGCGTCGGCCGCGTGGGCTGGGACGGCCATGAGGGCGGTTCCGGTGGCGAGGGCCGCGGCTGCGCCAGCGGCGACGAGGCGATTCTTGATCATGGGGGGGTTGTCCTCCTTGTAGTGATCGGCACCTGGTGGGGTGCTTGTGCCGGCTGAGTCCGGCAGACACCAAAAAGGTAAGGAGTCTCGTCCTGGCGGGTCCACCTCGCGGCGTGGTTGTTGTACTTTCGTCTGGTGATGGGAAACGAATGGGCATCGAGATGGGTGGAGAGCCTGGACAAGTGGCCGTCAGGAAGGATCCTCCGACCCTGAAACGAGAGCCGCAAGGTGTGCCTGGCCAATGGGTTCGCTGGCGAGGGCTGGTACGACAGCCCAGCGGGCGGCCTGTGCGGTCACGTTCTCAATCTGGGCCACTTCGTCTCGGGCTCGACGTCCCAGGAGGGCGCTCGTGGGGTGGGCGGCTGCCAGCGAGTTGTTGACGACCCATGCCCAGGGGCGGATGTCGGCGCGAGCAAGATCCGTCACGAGAGATGTCGCCTCGAGGACAGGTGTGGTGTCCGGCAGGGTGACGATGATGATCTTGGTGTGCTCTGGATCCTGCAGGCACATGAGTGGGGTCGTCGTATGGAGACGCTGGGTGGAATCCATGTGACGCAGGACATCCCGGTGGTACGAGCCGGTGGCGTCCATGAGGAGAAGGGTGTGGCCGGTTGGGGCGGTGTCCATGATGACGAACTGATGACGGGCCGTGTTGACGGCGTGACTGAACTCCTGGAACACCGCTATTTCCTCGGTACAGGGGCTGCGTAGGTCCTCGGCAAGTGCGGCTCGTCCCTCCTCGTCGAGGCTGCTTCCTCGGGTTGCCATGACGCGCTCGCGATAGGCCTGCGTCGCCCTTTCTGGGTCAATGGAGTCAACCGTCAAGCCAGCCGCCTCTCCATCCAGTGTCGCGGCAAGGTGAGTTGCTGGATCACTCGTCGTGAGAAGGACCTTCTTCCCGCGACGAGCCAGTTCCGTCGCGATGGCGGCAGCGATTGTCGTCTTTCCGACACCGCCCTTGCCCATCGTCATGACGAGGCCGTGATCCTGGTCGGCGAGATCGTCGATAAGTTGGTTGAGACTTGGCTGTTCGGGCAGGTCGACGATGACGTCATCGTCACGGTGATCTGCCTCGTCCCCGGCAAACATGTGGGACAGGGCATCGACGCCGATCATGGTCGTTGCCTTGAGGGGTATGTCGTCGCGTCGAAGGGCAGCGAGGTCGGCTGGCATGGCCTCCAGGGCAGCGTGTTCGCGTTCCTCAATGGCGCGGTGGAGGGGGTCAGCGTCGTCGGCATGGGGGAGAAGGCCGTTGATGACGAGGTGAGAGGCCTGGATGCCGGTCTCGGTGAGCTCTGTGAGAGTGCGGTTCACTTCGTGCAGGCTCGACGGCTGGGCCCGTGCCACGAGAACGAGTCGGGTGACATCGGGGTCCGTGAGGGCTTCGACTGCAGCTCGGTAGGTGTTTTTGCTTTTGTCCAGACCAGACATCGGGCCCAGGCAGGAGGCATCGCCCTTGCCGGCATCAAGGTAGGCGGTCCAGTCGCCGGGTAGCTGGAGGAGGCGAATGGTGTGACCGGTGGGTGCAGTGTCGAAGATGACGTGGTCGTAGCCGGCGGTACGAGACGGATCAGCCAGCAGGTTGGTGAACTCGTTAAACGACGCGATCTCGACAGTGCATGACCCGGAGAGCTGTTCGGTGATCGTGGCGATCTCGCTGGGGGGAAGGATGGCGCGCACCGGGTCAATGATCCGATTGCGGTAGGCCTCGGCCGCTTGCTCCGGATCAATCTCGAGGGCGTCGAGTCCGGGGACGGCGTCGATCGGGGTCATGCGGTTGCCGATCGTCTGGCCAAAGACGTGACCGACATTGCTGGCAGGGTCAGTGCTGACGAGGAGGACTCGTTTGCCGCGGCGCGTTAGTTCGACCGCGGTGGCACACGCGACGCTCGTCTTTCCCACCCCGCCCTTCCCGGTGAAGAAGATGTGACGAGGGGCATCGTCGAGGAACTGGACCATCGTGACCTCCTGACGTTCTGGTGCGGTCAGCAGCAACCGGAGGACTGCTGGGAACCCCCGCAGCAGGACGTCGATGCGCCTTGATCTGAGCAGCAGTCCTCGATGACGGGAAGCTCGGTACGCGGCGAGGCGTCGGTGCGACCGGCCCATCGCAGCATCTCGTCGCGGCTGGGGTGACGGCCGGTGAGGACGGTGACATCGTCGACGAGGGTGAGGGGGAGGGCCTCGGAACCGGCGGTCTGGAGGAATGCGACGACGACCGGGTTTTCGGCGAACCGGGTTGGGTCGGTGGCGAGGTTGGCTCGCTGGACGTCGATTCCCTGCGCTTGGAGAGCCCTGGCGTCGGAGGTGAAAGTGACGAGTTCCTGGTCGACGTCGGAGCCGCAGACCCCGGTGTTGCAACACAGTGCGGGCTCGTAGACACGGATGGTGGACATCTGGACCTCCTGCGATCACATTGATGAGCGTCTATACGTTGATAGTAGGAGGTCGTACTGATGGGCGTCAATATGGCGACGGTAGGATTATCGGCATGAAGACGACGCTTCCAGTTGTGTCGGCCGATGATGAGTGCGAGCCTGACTCGTCACCTCTGCCGGTTTCGCGTGCCGAGGAGCTCTCCGTCGTGGCAAAGGCGTTGTCGGATCCAGTGCGGTTGCGGGTCTTCCACCACATCGCGGCGAACAGCGGCGCCAGTGTGTGTGCCTGCCATCTCGACGGCCTGTTCGGGGTGAGTCAGCCGACGCTGTCCCATCACCTCAAAAAACTCGTGGAAGCGGGACTCGTCGACAGGGAAATGCGGGGACGCTGGGCTCATTTCACGGTGCGGCCAGAGGGGTTGGATGCCTTTCGTGCCTTTCTGGCTGATCTTCCCTGATTCGGCTCCCGGCTAGGCGCGAGTCACGCTGGCCTTGGCTAATCTCGTTCGGAAACGCTTGGGTTCGCTTGCAAGCTGATCTCGATCTCACCGAAGCCAGGCGCGTGCGTCGTGATGCCGTAGGCGACAAGCCTGTCTCCGGCAAACACTGTTGAATCCATGCCCAGCAGACACGTGCCGTTCGGCACGTTCAGGAGGTTGGCTGTCTCGTCGCTCGCCTGCACGATTCGAATCGTAAGGTCGTTTCGAGTCAGCAGGATGTCATGGGCGGAGCGCAGGTAGTCGAACAGGCTCGCGTCGGTGAAATCGTGCTGGGCCACATCCCCGAACGTGACGGCGTCGAGCCATGTGACCACATGTTGATGCAGTTGCTGGTTGACGTAGCGCAGGCGTTCGAGGCGAACCAAGGGCTGGCTTGGTGCGAGTCTGAGGAGTTCAGCCTTACGGATGTCAAAGACCACTTCATTGCTCACCACTGTGGAAGTCACCGAATGGCCGAGTTCGGTCTGCTGTCTATGAAACCCGGTCACATGCTCCGACAATGTCTCGCGAAAGACTTGGGGTAACGCGGGGCGGGAGGCGAAGGTGCCCCGGCCCTGTTCGCGGACGATGAGGCCTTCCTGCTCCAAGTCGGCCATGGCTCGCCGGACGGTGATTCGGCTCACGTTGAGTTGTTTGCACAACTGCGCCTCGGTTGGCAGCCGGTCGCCGGGGGACATGCGCTCGATCTGTTGAGCGAGCAGATCGTGGACGGCTACATGCTTGATCGTCCCAGCAGTCATGCGTTCGCCTCCTCGTGCCTGCTTCAGGCTAGACCCGTGACGTGGGGGCTACCCACCCCAGGGGGACGCAGGCATAGTATGCTGAAAATAGGTCATAACAACATGATGAATGTGGGGATGTATGACTACCGGCAATGAAGCCACGGGGCTAACCCCTGAACGCATTCAATTCACCGCTGAACCTCTGCAGTGGACTGAGGCCATAGCACGGGTCGCAGCTCCGTTGATCGCCGATGGCTCGGTTGAGTCCGGCTATGTCGACGCGGTTGTCGAGACGGCCCGCAAGATGGGGCCGTACTTCGATTTCGGTAAGGGCATTGCGGTGCCGCATGCCCGTCCCGAAGCCGGGGTCAATCGCATTGCCCTGTCGTTCTTGCGCACTCGGACACCAGTCCTGCTGCTTGACGATGAGGAGCACCCGATCGATCTGTTCATCATGTTGGCCGCAACGGATTCCTCGTCGCACCTGCAGGTGCTCCAGGGACTCGCCACGGTCCTGACCGACAACGCTGCGGTCGAGGCCCTCAAGGCCGCGCAGCACCCCGAAGAAGTACTCGCCATCTTCGGCGAGACAAACAAGTCCTAGGAGTCCAGATGAAGTTCATGGCCGTATGTGGATCGGGGCTGGGTTCCAGCTTCATGGTCCAGATGAATATTGAAAAGATCCTCAAGGAGCTGGGGGTCTCCGGCATCGAGGTCCAACACTCTGACATCTCGTCTGCCAGCTCGAACGATGCCGATGTTTTCTTCCTCGCGCGCGACGTCGCCGAGGGCGTGCACTACGACACGAAGACCGTCGTCCTCAACTCGATCATCGACATGGACGAGCTGCGCGAGAAGGTCACAGCGACCTGCCGCGAGCTGGGTCTGATCTAGGAAAACGGAGGCAACCATCATGAAGTCCGTTTTGGATCTGCTGCAGTCGATTGCAGCTACGCCTGCGCTCCTAGTTGCGCTGATTGCCTTGCTGGGCCTCGTGCTGCAGCACAAGTCTGCTGGTGACACCATCAAGGGCACCGTCAAGACGTTCGTCGGCTTCTTGGTTCTGACTGCCGGTGCCGGCGTTGTCCAACAGGCGCTCGCTCCGTTTGGCGCGATGTTCCAGCAGGCCTTCGGCGTGCGCGGCATCGTCCCGAACAACGAGGCCATCGTCGCTGTTGCGTTGAAGCAGTACGGCGTTGCCACGGCGTGGATCATGCTGCTCGGCATGGTCGTCAACATCTTGATCGCGCGTTTCACGCGGTTCAAGCACATCTTCCTGACCGGCCACCACACGTTGTACATGGCTTGCATGTTCGCGGTCATTATGGCCGTCGCTGGCTTCCACAGCTTCTGGCAGATTCTCGTCGGAGCCTTGGCGCTCGGCGCCATCATGTCGCTGTCTCCGTGGATTCTGCAGCCCTTCATGCGAACCATGACCGGTAGCGACGATGTCGGCCTGGGCCACTTTGGTGGCGGCGGTTACTGGCTGGCCGGTGCCATCGGTCACCTGGTGGGTCGCAAGGGTGACAAGAAGCCCACCTCCACCGAGGAGATCAAGTTCCCCAAGGGCATGGCATTCCTGCGCGACTCCACTGTCGCGATCGCTCTGACGATGATCGTGCTCTACGTGATCGTCGCCCTGTTCGCCGGCCCGCATTTCGTGGCCAGCAAGTACCCAGACGCGGGTAACTACATCATCTACGCGATCACCCTCGGCGGCACCTTCGCCGCTGGTGTCTTCATCATCCTCGCCGGCGTCCGCCTGATCCTTGCCGAGATCGTCCCGGCTTTCAAGGGCATCTCGGAGCGCTTGGTCCCCAACGCGATCCCCGCTTTGGATTGCCCGATCGTCTTCCCGTTCGCTCCGAACGCGGTGCTGATCGGCTTTCTGACGAGCTTCGTCGGCGGCCTCGTCTCCATGCCGATCATGGCGCTCACCAAGCTCCCGATTGTGCTGCCCGGCGTGGTGCCGCACTTCTTCTGTGGTGCCACCGCCGGTGTCTTCGGTAACTCGCGTGGTGGTTGGAAGGGTGCGGTGCTCGGCGCCTTCGTGCAAGGCATCGCGATCAGCTTCCTGCCGATTGCTCTGATGCCGGTGCTCGGCTCGCTCGGCTTCGCTGACACGACGTTCTCCGACTTCGACTTCACAACGATGGGTATCTACTACGGCCTGCTCGGCCGCCTGGGCCAGGTGGGTGTGATCATCGGCCTCGTCGTGATGTACGCCGTCACGTGGCCGGGTCGGTGGTCCTCAGCCGCCGCGCGAAGAAGGCGGTCGCGGAGGGTGCGCCCACCGGGTCCGGATCGACTGGCGCCACCAGCGTCGGCGCGCACTAATCCAGTGAGGGGGGGAGTCGCATGGCTCAGGAACGGGATCTGAAACGACTGGCACAAACGATCAGACGTCTGACCCTGATGGAGTTGCTTCACGCGGGGTATGGCCACTTTGGCGGCAGTTTGTCGATTGTGGAGGCTCTGGCGGCCCTGTACGGGCACGCCATGAAGGTCGATCCGGCACATCCCGATTGGGAAGACCGGGACTACTTCGTCCTGTCCAAGGGCCATGCGGCCCCTGCTCTCTACGCGACGCTGGCCGCTGTCGGGTTCTTCCCGGCCGAGCGTCTCGACACGTTGAACGCGAACGGGACTAAGTTGCCTTCGCACGCCGACCGCAACAAGGTGGAGGGCGTCGAAATGACCACGGGGTCCATGGGGCAGGGAATCTCCGCTGCTGCCGGGATGGCCTACGGGCTGCGTGTCGCTGGCAAGTCGAATCAAGTGTATTGCCTGGTCGGTGACGGCGAACTCAATGAGGGACAGTGCTGGGAGGCGACCCAGTTCATCGCGCATCAGCAGCTGACCAACTTCGTCCTCTTGGTCGACGACAACAAGCGTCAGTTGGACGGCCCGACGGCCGACATCTGCCAGACCTTCGATCTGGTGGCCAAGTTTGAGGCTTTCGGGCTTGCCGCCGAGCTCGTCCCGGGGCAGGACGTCATGGCTATCGCTGCGGCTCTTGACCGGGCGCGCGAAGCGAAGCGGCCCACGTGCTTGGTGCTCGACACGATCAAGGGCGCCGGGGTGGATTTCGTCGCTAACGCGAAGGACAACCACCACCTCCGGTTGGACGGTGCTGGCAAGGAAGCGATCGCTCAGGCGATCTCCCTGCTGGAGGCGGAACTCAATCTTGACGTGGCGGCCGTGGAAGAAGGGACCGATCGATGACGTCGCTTGCTGGTTTGGAGATGCGGAAGGCTTACGCCGCCACTGTCGAGGAGCTCTACCACGAGCACCCCAATGAGGTCTTCGCGTTAGAGGCGGATCTGTCCAGCTCCATGAGCACCCTCGGGCTCAAGCCGATCATGGGCGGGCACTACCTTGACGTCGGCATCATGGAAGCGCACATGATCGGTACCGCAGCGGGTCTCAACGTCGTTGGAGGGTACGCATTTGTGCACTCGTTCGGGCAATTCCTGACGCGTCGCGCCATGGACCAGATCTTCGTGTCCTTGGCCTACGCGAAGCTGTCGGCTTGCCTGGTCGGCTCCGATGCTGGCGTCACCGCGGAGCACAACGGCGGCACTCACATGACCTTCGAGGACATGGGAATCGTCCGAGTCATCCCGGGCATTCACGTCTACGACGTCTGCTCCCCGGTGCAGTTGGGGTACGTGTTGCGTCAGGCCTACGACCGCAAGGGCCTGACCTACATTCGGACGCAGCGCAAGAAACCTGCCGCTGACGTCTACGAGGACGGTATGGATTTTGGTGCCTCCGGGGCGCACGTGCTCCGCGAGGGCTCGGACGTCACGCTGCTGGCCTGCGGCATTGAAGTGCCGGAAGCCCTGGTGGCGGCTGAGCAGTTGGCCGCCCAGGGGATCCAGGCGGAGGTGGTGGACGTCTTCCGGATCAAGCCGCTCGACGCCGACGTCATCCTCGGCAGCGTGGCCAAGACCGGATGCGTGGTCACGTGTGAGAACCACAATGTGGTCAACGGCCTGGGGTCCGCCGTGTCGGAACTGTTAGCGGAACAGCTGCCGGCGCCGCTGTGGCGTGTGGGCGTCAGGGAGGAGTTCGGGCAGGTGGGTGCCACCCGGTATCTCATGGAGCAGTACGGTTTGGAGGCCGACTCCATCGTGGCAGCGGCGTCTGCGGTCGTTCGGCGCCGGAAATCGCGATAAGGGCGGGGGAGGAGCGCCTCAGCATCTTTCCGGGTTGGTTTCGGAGGTGTTGAAGCACTGTTGTGGGCGCTCGTCCCCCCATCTACTCTGGGCTCACAGATCACGGCTTGCTGACGAAACGGCTTCGGGGGGCTCTTCGTGGCCATGATTCCGGCCATTTCCCGTCCTCCAGCTCGTGCTGGATTTCACGTGCCCACGCGCCGGTGTCAAGGTCTTATCACCCACTACGTCGTCCGGCCCCTTCTCGAAGCCGGCGGGCTCAGACCCCAATTGCACCTTCGATTGCGAAGAGCCCCCACGCCAACCGTTCACAGGTTCACGATCATCTTTCCGGTGTTGGCGCCATCGAGCAGGTCGATGAAGGCCTGAGCTGCGGCGTCGAGGCCCTCGCGAGCGGTCTCGTCCCACTGGACGGAGCCGTCGGCGATCCACCCGGCCATGTCCTTCTCGAAGTCCGCTCTCGCCTGCTCGGCGTACTTGGCGATCACGAAACCACGCAGCGTCAGGCGCTTACCGATGGCCAGCGCCAGGTTGTGCGGCGCGGGCGTCGGCTCGGTCGAGTTGTACTGGCTGATCGCCCCGCACATCGCAACCCGGCCGTCGGTACGCATGTTTGCGATCGCTGCCTCCAGATGGTCGCCGCCGACGTTGTCGAAGTAGACGTCGATGCCCTCGGGGGCGGCCTTCTTGAGCTGCCCGGTGACGTCGCCGTCGTGGTAGTTGAAGGCGGCGTCGAAACCGAGCTCTTTCAGACGGGCGATCTTCTCGGGGGTGCCGGCCGAACCGACCACTCGGGAAGCACCCTTGAGCCTGGCGATCTGTCCGACGGCCGAGCCGACCGCTCCCGCCGCGCCGGAAACGAAGACCGCGTCGCCCTGGTGCATCTCACCGGCCAGCAGCAAGCCTGCGTAGCCGGTCAGGCCCGGCATGCCCAGGACACCGAGATAGGCGCTGTCCGGCACGCCCTGAGCGGTGAGCGGACGCACCGCGTCACCAGCCAGGATGGCGTGTTCGCGCCACCCCAGACCGTGGGTCACCTTGGTGCCCACAGGAAGTTGCTCCACACGCGACTCGATCACCTCGCCGACGGCTGCGCCGTCCAGCGGCTGGTCAATCTGGAAGGGGGGCACGTAAGACTCGACGTCGTCCATCCGGCCGCGCATGTACGGGTCCACCGACATGATGGTGTTGCGGACAAGGATCTGGCCGTCGTCGAGATCGGGTAGGTCCACCTCAACGGTGCGGAAGTTGTCCAGGGTGGGTTTCCCAACGGGACGGGATGCGAGGTGGATCTCGCGGGTTCGGGTGGTCATGTTTCTCCTTCTGCTAGGCAGAGCGCTGATCAGTGGGTTAACAGGTCGAGGAGTCGTTGGGCGGCATCAGCCGACGAGGCCGGGTTTTGCCCGGTGACCAACGTCCCATCCGTGACGACGTAGCTTTCGCCGTCGGCGCCCTTGCTGTAGCGGGCGCCCGCCTCCGTGAGGGAGTCCTCGACCAGGAACGGGACGACGGAGGTCAGGCCGGCGGCTTCCTCCTCGCCATTCGTGAAGCCGGTCACCGAACGGTCGACAATCAGCGACGTTCCATCCTGCTTCTTGACGGCGTGCAGAACACCGGGAGCGTGGCAGACCAGCCCCAGTGGCCTGCCGGCAGCGTCACTGTCGAGGATAATCTGCTTCGAGGCGGGGTCGTCGACGAGATCCCACAGCGGGCCATGGCCGCCCGGGTAGAAGACGGCGTCGAACTGGGCCGGGTCAACCTCCGACAGACGGACAGTGGCCGCCAGCGCGGCCTTGGCGGCATCGTCGGTCTCGAATCGACGGGTCGCCTCGGTCTGCATCTGTGGCAGCGCGCTCGTCGGGTCGACCGGGGGCTGTCCGCCCTTCGGCGAGGCCAGAGTGATCTCGTGTCCGGCATCACCGAACACGTAGTAGGGAGCGGCGAATTCCTCAAGCCAAAAGCCGGTCTTACGGTCTGTGTCGCCAAGCTGATCGTGTGACGTGAGGACCATCAGGATACGGGCCATGACGGGTGTTCCTTTCAACATGGGTTGTTGCGCTGGACATGGCGGATTGACGGATCGCCTCCGATCCGAGGCTGAAAGTCAGTGGGCGCCCGTCACCGAATCGGACACGCGCACCAGGCGCTTGTTGACGAATTCGTCAACGCCGTAGCTCCCCAGTTCTCGGCCGAAGCCGGAGCGACGGACGCCACCGAAGGGCAGCCCGGCGAGGCTGGTGCCGTGCTCGTTAACGTAGGCCATGCCTACGTCCAGACGTCGCGCTGTCTGCTCGGCAAGCTCGAGGTCGTCGGACCACACCGAGCCGCTCAGCCCGAAGTCGCTCTCGTTGGCCAGCGCCACGGCTTCATCAACATTGGCGGCCCGGTAGACGACCGCGACCGGCCCGAAGAGTTCCTCTGACCACGCGCGCATCTCACGGGTCACGTCGGTCAACACTGTCGGTTCCATGAAAGCGCCGCGTCCGGAGCGAGGATGTCCGCCCATGACGACGCGCGCACCGTGGCTCACAGCGTCGTCAACCAACGCCATGAGTTCGTCACGGGCTTGTGTGCTTGACATCGGGCCCACGGTGGTGGCCTCGTCGCGGGGGTCCCCGACCACCGCCGCCGAGAATGCGGCCGACAAGCCGTCGACGAAAGCGTCGTAGAACTCGTCCAGAACGATCATCCGTTTCGGCGAGTTGCAAGCCTGTCCGGCGTTACTCAACCGAGCTTGGGCGGCGCTGTTTGCCACCGCGTCGATGTCGCCACCAAGAACGATCAGCGGATCGGAGCCACCCAACTCCAGCACAGCCTTCTTGAGGTGCTTGCCGGCTGCGGACGCGACCGAAGCGCCAGCCCCCTCACTACCCGTGAAGGAGACGCCGCGCACACGCGGGTCGGCGATGATGCTCTCGATGTGGGAGCTATCCACGAGAATCGTCTGGTACACACCCTTCGGCAGACCGGCCTCATCGAGGATTTTGGCCATCTCAAGCGCCGAGGCGGCGCAGATCGAGGCCGGCTTCAGCAGTAGCGTGTTGCCCAACAGGAGGTTGGGGGCGATGAAGCGAGCGAGCTGGTAATAGGGGAAGTTCCACGGCATCACGCCGAGCAGTACCCCCAACGGCTCCTTCTCCACATGGGAGGAGTTTGCGCCTTGCTTCGGAAGGATGTCGCCGGCCATCAGCTCGTCGGCGTGCTGGGCGTAGTAGTCGAAAATCTGGGCGACAAGTTGCGCCTCGGCGACGCCCTGGGCGACGGGCTTACCCATTTCGGTGGCGGCGATCACGGCGAGTGTGTCAGCCCTCTCCTCGAACAGGCGCGCGGTCCGAGCCAAGATGTCGGCCCGCTCCCCGACGCTTCTGTGTCGCCAAGAAGCGAATGCCTCGTCAGCGGCGTTGATCACACCGCTTACCTCGCTGGGGTCGAGAGACTCCCAGCTGTCGATGAGTTCGTCCGTCGAAGGGTTCTGGGTGCGGTACGTATTCGTGGATGCCTCCATTGTCGTGACTGCGGTCGTTCAAAACGGCGAGACGGTGACGTCACACCGCAGTGCCGGCTAGGGGATCCCCCTAGCGCCGCGTTGGAGTCAGTCGTCGACGACAGTGACGTCGACGCGGATGTTGCCGCGGGTGGCGTTCGAGTAAGGGCAGACCTGGTGGGCCTGGTCGGCCAGTTGCTGTGCCTCGTCATGGGGCAGGGCGGGGACGACGACCTCCAGGGCGACGGCCAAGCCGAAGCCCTTTCCTGCCTGGCCGATCGAGACTCCCGCGCCCACGGAAGAGTCGCCCAGGTCCTTCTTCGCCTGACGAGCCACCATCTGCAGTGCAGAGTGGAAGCACGCGGCATAGCCGGCGGCAAACAGTTGCTCTGGGTTCATCCCCTGGCCGCTGCCACCCATCTCGACCG
Source organism: Cutibacterium nasicola (assembly GCF_052654715.2). Taxonomy (NCBI): domain Bacteria; kingdom Bacillati; phylum Actinomycetota; class Actinomycetes; order Propionibacteriales; family Propionibacteriaceae; genus Cutibacterium; species Cutibacterium nasicola. Next base: position 12,009 of record NZ_CP199745.2, read on the forward strand.
GGACGGCCAGGTCCTGGGACAACCGGCCGTCAGCAGTTTGGACGTGACCATTGCGGCCAGCTCCGGTGGCGATGGCCTCGGTGGTGTAAACGGGCTCGATCTCAATCATGGTGCCTCCTGGCTGGCGTGATGTAGCTGCGAGACCACTTGTGGTTCGCGGACGTACCAACAACGTAGCGCACAACTAAATTGTGCACAATCCCCAATCCTCGATACTCTTGGGACGTGAGCGACCCGACCCTCGACCTTGATCATCAGCTCTGCTTCTCCCTGTATAGGGCCAGCAGGGCAGTGACGCGCGCCTATCGGCCACTGCTTGAGGACATCGATCTCACCTACCCCCAGTACCTCGTCATGCTCGTCTTGTGGCGTGCCGACGAGCCCGTCGGCGTCAATGACATCGGAGCTCGGCTACACCTTGACAGTGGCACCCTGACCCCCTTGCTGCGGCGGTTGGAGCAGGCTGGCTTCATCACCCGTAAATGGAGTGACAATGACGAACGACGTCGCCTGATCAGCCTGACGCAGGAGGGGCGATCCTTGCGTGTCAGGGCAACCAGAGTTCCCGAACAGGTGCTCGCGCTGTACCCGGCTCCACCAGAACAACTCGCCCAGGTCAAGGCATTCCTGGACGACCTGTCCACCCAACTGGAGTGACGACTGCCGCTCCACCATCCAGAAGGGCCATTTCCATGTCCACATCCCCACGCCGCTCCCAGACCCTCGCACGACTCGGGCTCGGAGGCCTGATGGTCTACGCCGGTGTCTCCCACCTGTCTTTCAAGCGTCAGGAGTTCCAGGCCCAAGTGCCCGACTGGTTCCCCGGCGACAAGGACCCCGTCGTCATTGGTTCTGGCGTCGTCGAGATCCTTCTCGGGGGCGCGATGCTGGTCTTGCCGCGTCATCGCGAGCTGACTGGCGTTGCCCTGGCCGGTTTTTACGCCGCCGTCTTCCCCGGCAACATCGACCAGTATGCGGCGCGTCGAGACGGTTTCGGCCTCAACACCGATGGCAAGCGCCTCGCACGGTTGTTTGGCCAGCCCGCTCTCATCGCCGCCTCGCTCTGGTCCGCTGGGGTGCCGCGATCGTAGCACTCGCCGCAGTGTGCTCGATCGTGCATGGGACGGCCTTCGCAGGGAAGGCCAACTCTTGATGAGTCCGCTCTGTTTCAACCCATGCACCTACCGATGAACCGTGCACGAATGTCCACTGATTCCTGTCCATTGGTGCAACCGATGACGTCGCCGGGGAGGTTTGCCCCCCGGACGGCAGACTCAACCCCCGGCAAAGTCCTTGGTGGATTGGAGGGGGCGAGAATGATCGCTGCGGTTGGAGTGTCCAAATCCTTCGGTGTTGGTGCGGGTCGGGTTGAAGCACTTCGAAGTGTAGATATTGAGTTTTCGTCGTCAGGTCTACACGCCCTCATGGGGGAGAGTGGATCGGGGAAGAGCACGCTGATCAATCTGCTCGCCGGTCTGGACGTCCCCGATGCCGGGGAAATTGAGGTGAACCGTCAACGTGTCTCCGAATTGGATGAGGCGGCACGGGCTCGGTATCGACTGGAACACGTGTCCGTCATCTTCCAGGACAACAATCTCATCGCGGAGATGACGAACATCGAGAATGTGGCATTGCCACTGTGGGCGCGTGGCCAAAATCGTACCCAAGGTCGCAGGGCGGCTGAGGATGCCTTGGTACGCGTCGGGATTGACCAACTGGGTGACCGTCGCCCGTCGGAGGTGTCGGGAGGCCAGCGCCAGCGCGTCGGCGTCGCGCGTGCGTTGGCTGGCGGGCAAAAAGTTCTGTTGGCTGACGAACCAACCGGGGCGCTGGACTCGGCTAACTCGCAGGAGCTCTTCAAGCTCTTCGCCGCTCTGGCGCACGAGCAGTCGATGTGCGTGGTGGTTGCCACCCATGACCCGATCGCGGGCCGATTCTGCGACTCAATGACAGTGCTGCGCGATGGGCAGGTCATCAAGTGAGTCACAGTCTGAACATCGCACTGTTGAGGATTTGGAGTCGTAACCGCAGCCGCTTCACCGCGGCCGTACCGTTGCTGGCTGTGGTGGCAGCGTTCGTGGCGTTGTACATCGCTGTGTCGTCTTTCGCGCTCAGTGGTGCTCAGGTTGCGGATCGCGAGCTTGGCCCAAGTGGCGCCTCCGTGGTCGTTCATCAACAGCAGGCCACCCGCTACCCGGATCGCGCCGTTCTGGAGGCGATGACGGCAGCCGGTGCCAAGAATGTGCGCGTTGCCGTGTACGGATCAGATCTCCAGATCGACGGCTTTCGCTCCACGGGTCTGTCCACCGGTCCGCAGGATCGTCTCGAATACATGGAGTGGCAGCAGGGGAGCAAGCCCTCCCGCTACGCGCCCGCGGCGGGACGGTGGCCCAGTCGATCCGGTGAAGTCATGCTGTCGGAGACGCTCTCGGTGCGTCTTGGTAATCCCTCCACCATCAGGGCCTTCAGCAACTCCACTCGTCTCGCCGTGGTCGGAACCTTTCGGGATGTCTATGCCACCAAGGGGCTGGAGGTTGTGGGCGCACCGGGGACTTGGCGGCAGATGTCGGCCGCCGCGTCAACGGGGTACCCCGACCTCACCTCTACAACCCAGTACCTGTGGGACGGGGTTGAGCTGGACGCCATGATTCCTGTGATCGCACAAGCGTCTGGTACGCCAGTCGATGACCTGCATGCGGGGGCTTTGGATCGTGCCTTCCTGCAGGGCCGCGCCCAGCGGTCCTTGTTCGCGCATAGTTCATACCTGATCGTGATCCCCTGTCTTCTCCTGTGTGGTGCCGTTCAGCTGACCACGACCACTCGACTATCGAGGTCCCTCCAGGTAGAGCGTGCCGCAATGCTTCGCATGGGTATCCCCATGTCGGCGACCCTGCTCCCCACTCTCGGTGTCGTTCTACTCGTCTGTCTCGGAGCCTGCTTGATTGGCGTCGGGATCGGCTGGCTCGCCGGGCAAGTGATACGGTCCGCAGTTTTGCCGCACTTCATGACTCAGCCACTCAGCCCCACAGTCCCGGTGATTCTTCTGGGATTGTCACTTTTGGGGCTCACCGTCATTCTTTCGCTGCTGAGTATCGCCATCTTCCAGAACGTGTCGTGGCGTCCGGGACAGGGGTCCGCCCGATTTGCCTCGCTCTTGAGTTGGGGCCGACGGATTGGGGCGGTGGGCCTGCTGATGGCTGCCTTGATCACTGTCTATGGTGCACGTCAGCTCGATGGTGCCGTCAAAAGCGTTGTCCTCAGCGCCCTGGGTCTGGCTCTGGTCGTGCCCGACATCCTCACAGGACTCATCGCCGTGCTACATCTGCCATCCCTGTCCGGGCGGCTGGCGCTGACCAATGTGCGCGCCGATCGGCCCAGGGTCCGGGCCCTGGGATCAGCTCTGTGCATGTGCCTTGCGATCCCAGCGAGCGTCACTGTGATCATGGCGTCCTACCTGAGCTCCAGCGCCGCGCTCAGCATGGCGATCCCCGGACAGTTGGTTGTCCAGTCTCCCAGTGGCCAACCGTTGCCAAAGAATCTGCCGCAGCGGATACAAGCCGGTGCGGGGCTCCCTGCACCCCTGGCGGTCCACATCCTGGAGGGCCAGATTTCCCCCACCGGAACTCCGGGGGCGCAGGGGGTCATGGTAGTTACCCAGCCATCAGAAGCTGAACGTGTTCTTGGCATCACGTTGGACCAAGGGCAACGCGCCGCATTGCAGGACGGTACGATGTTGGGCTTCGATGAATTCCCCGACACCGTGGAACTCTCCTTGGACAGCGGGCGTCGCGTTGGCGTGCCGACTCGGCATGTGGCGGTTCCCCCGACATGGAGTTTCATATATGGCGGAGTCTTGCTGGAGAGTTCTGCCAAAGCACTGCATGCAGCATCCATGCCCGACCGGTGGGTGTATGCCGGTGTTGACGAGGCCCAGATCGCGAAGGCAATCGAGTTCGTTCACACTCAGAAGTTGGACCCGCGTGTTCTGACTTACTACAAAGTCCCGCCGAAGCCGGAACTTCCACCCAGTTTGTGGGCGGTGTGCTTGGCGCTGCTTGTCATCGGAGTCACCATCACCATGGGTGTGTGTTCTTCCTTTGGCGAGACGGCGCGTGGTCAGAGTCGACAGCTCCTGGCCATCGGCCTGCCACCAAAGTTCTGCCGTACGGTTCCCATCATCCAGAGCCTGCTACTGGTGGTGACCTGCGGACTTCTTGCGAGCCTCGTAGCTGTTGGCCCCGTGATCCTCGCGCATGGCATGTCCCACTCGCTTCACTTGTCGGTCCCACATGACTGGGTCCTGGGTTGGGTGGCTGTCCTCGGTCTGCTGGCATTGATCGGTCCGTTGACGGGGTTACGGGGTATCCGCGCCAAGGATCGCCTCGCCGATGACTTGGCATGATGTGCGTGCGCAGGGGTCGGTCCCCTTGGTGGGCGGCGACCTCCCCAAGTGAGCCTGCGCCCCCAGATCAATGGTGGAGGTTTCGGTGAACAGAAAATCCACCCAGAACGCGAAAACTCCCGGTCAGATGATCTCTGGCCGGGAGTTGCGTGAAGCAATCGGGCTCACGTGCGTGAAGCACCTGTTGTGCGCGAGAGAGGAGTTGAACCTCCACGTCCCAAGGGACACTGGCACCTGAAGCCAGCGCGTCTGCCATTCCGCCACTCGCGCATCAGGCCCCTTCGGTGGACCCAACTCGTTGACGATAGCACGGTTGGGGCATCTAAGTGAAATCGAGGGCTTTGAGCCGTGTCATGACGGGCCATCACATGCGTACCGAGTAGCCTGTCCCCGTGCTGTCCTTCCTCGCCGCGGCCTTCGCCCTGGGTATTGCCGGTTTCGACCCGCTGGGTTCCTTCGTGCTGCTGGCAGCGCTGGGACTAGGGGTGCGACGTCGCGGCGTTGTCATCCTGGTACTCACCTCGGTGGGAACCTCCGCCATCTTCGGGGTTGCCGGAGTGCTCGGTCTGGGAGCCTTGCTTGCCCGGCTGGGCATTCATGGACTACATGTTCCTCATCTGGTCTGGGTGTGGCTGGTGGCCATCTTGGGTGTGGCTTTCGTGAGCTGGGGGGTATGGCGACTGCGTCCAGGGGCAGCGACGAAGGAACTTGACGAGAACACCTCGGCCGCTCCCCGCTCGACGGAGCCCGGTGCGCTTGCCGTCAGTGGTCTGCTGGTGGGACTGTCCTCCCTCGTCGACCCGGCATTCTGGGCGATGCTCGTCCATGCCGCCCACCTGCCGCACGCCAGCTGGGCCGTCGTCGAGTCCCTCATCTGGGTGGCCTGCAGCCACAGCCTGCTCATCGTCCTTGTCGCTGCCTACCTCGTCGGCGGGCCTGACCGAGTCACTCGGGTGGTGACCAGCATTCGCGAGGACCACGCCGTCGCAGCCCATCGCGGGATCTCTGCGCTGCTGGCGGCCTTCGGGGTCCTGCTGCTCGCCGACGTCATCGGCGTCCTTGCCACCGGGCAGTGGTTCTTCGAGCTTTGAGTACTCAGTGCCAGTGATGGCGACGCTGACGCCGTTGCCCGGTTCGGCCGAGGAACCACCCCAGTGCCAGACCGAGCACTCCGGCACCGACGGCGACGCCGATCTGCAATGGACCCCACTGGCGAGTCGACACCGTCACCGGCTGTCCGTGGGGAAGTGGCGCGCCCTTGGCCTCGGCGGCGCCCACGGCATTGGCGCGCTGGGCGATCCGGTCCAACGAGGCGTCCAGGATGGTTCGGGTGTACCCCATGTGGATGGGGCGACCCTGGTTGAGCTCGTCCTGCCAGGTTGACTGCAAGGTGAGGATGCGCGTCAGGGCGGGGGCGGCGTCGCAGACCGGATCGCCTTTCATGCACACCGAATAGGTCTCGGGATACGCCTCCGCGGGGATGGCCGCGCCGACCTTGACCATGTCGGCGTCCAGGGCTTCATGATCGATGGACTCCTGGCTCAGGCCGAGGGCGGCCTTGATGACTGCCCGCATCTGAGAGTCGCGATCGGCTCCGGGAGTCGCGTTGGCTCGTTCACGCAGGTAGTAGAGCATCGCAGCCATTCCGATGGCGGACTGGTCGGCATCGCCGCTGAGCTCCTGAACGTTCTGTCCCGGGTAATGGTCCGGATTCCCGGCCAGGAGGGCGCCTGCCAGACGTTGCGGGGTGTCGGTCTGGGCGAGGGCCTGGGTGATGGCCTGGGACCCCTGCGAGAATCCGGCGAGCACCACCCATTCCTTCGGGCACTGTTTCTTCTCCTCGTTGAGGAGGGTGGTGAGTTTCTTCGCTCCCAGAGCCGCCGAGTCGAAGTACTCGGTCGACGGCATGGTCGCGTCAAAGAGGAGACTGCTCATCGATGCTCTCTGCAGGGTGTGAGGGTCAGCGGCGGGGTAGTCCAGGTAGACCTGACGAACTGTTCCCCTGCCCTTCCACTTCTGGGCCAGGGCGTCACGAACCGACGTGATGGTGCTGCCGAACGGAGGGGTCTCGCCCGACCCTCGGACGCCGACGAACATCACCGAGGCGCAGCCCATCCGAGAGGCCAGCTCCGAGGACACCGGGTCCGAGTCCCAGCCCATTCCTGCCCCTGGGGTGAGGGTGGCGGCGGACGTGAGCGTTGTTGTGGACCCGCTGGCGTAGCCGGTGCTGGCTGTCGTCGGGGTGGGCGCTGATGGCTCGGCGTTGGCAGAAAGCGGCAGCGTCACCAGGCCGGCGATGACGAGGAGGATGAGCAATGTCTGCCGAAGCTTCACTACGTCAGTCAAGCAGGGGTCGCCGACACCGGACGGCTCGTGTGTCCGTGGTCAGGACTGCTTGAAAGTTCCGGTGATCGACGCGGAGTCCAGCTCGCTGGTGTGGATGACGAAGCGGACCTGGACGTTGGCGGCGTCGTCAGGAATGTCGAGATGCTCGCTCGGCATGGCATGGACGGTGTGGATGTAGCGGTGGGCCGGTCCGGGCGGCGGGCAGGCTCCGGAGTAGCCGTCCTCCTGGTAGTCATTGGTCCACTCGCGCACACCGGAAGGCAGCGGGCCGCCCTCATCGAGGGAGGTGACGTCGGCTGGGATGTCGGCGAGGATCCAGTGCCAGAAGCCGGAACCGGTGGGGGCATCGGGGTCGTAGACGGTGATCGCGTATGACGCGGTGCCCTCCGGGCCGGGCGTCCAGCTCAGCTGGGGGCTGATGTTCTTGCCACCCGCATCTGCATGGGCGTGGGCCAGGTCAATCGGCTGGCCGTCGGTGATCGACGTGCTGGTGATCTCCATGGGTTGTGTCCTTTCCCTGGGTGTGTGTCCATGATGCCAGCCTGATGCGCGATCCGAAGGGGTGTCACGACCGGTTCCGAACGCGGGGAAGCCCACCCCTGATGACGAGGTGAAGGGGTGAGTGTGCAGATGTGATGAGATGCGTATACCCTTCATCTTGTGCTGGTTCTCATCGCCAGACACCAGATGTAGGGGTTGTATCCACATCTGGTGGCGATGGGAGGAAAGAGGGAATCCGGTGGGAAACCGGAACTGCCCCGCAGCGGTGACAGGGAACGACGGCGACATACGCACTGGCCATCCGGTTGGGAAGCGTCGCTCGGTAGGAACTCGTCTGACGGCGAAACGCCCTGAAGTCCGAAGACCTGCCAGCGCCCGGGTCGGCGACCCGGTACGACAACGGGCGTGCGAGACGGCCCGGGGTGAACCTGCCCCACTCGTGCGCTGCTTCGAGGAGAGAGCATGTCGACGATTGTCCAGCCAGACGACCTGACCACCCCACGCACGGTTCCCACGTCCATCCGCAAGAGGGACGGCAGGGTGATCCGGTTCGACTCGACGAAGATCGTCGAGGCCGTCCGCAAAGCCTTCGTCGCCTGTGGCGGCGACGCCCCCGAACTGTTGGCCTCCGAGGTTGCCCTCGAGGTGCTCTCCCGACTGAGCGAGATGGGTGAGGACACCCCTGATGTCGAGGCCATCCAGGACCTCGTCGAGAAGACCCTCATGGATCAGGGACACGACGGCGTCGCCAAGGCCTACATCCTCTACCGTCAGCGTCGCACCGTTGCTCGCGACCAGCAGTCCGCCCTCATGCGTACCTTGCGTGAGATCACCTTCGCCACCGCCGAGGAAGCCGACGCCAAACGGGAGAACGCCAACGTCGACGGCAACTCCGCGATGGGGTCGATGCTGCGCTACGGAACCGAGTCGGCCAAGCAGTTCAACCTGCTCGAGGTGCTCGACCCCTCCCATGCCGCCGCCCATCGTGACGGGGACATCCACATCCACGACCTCGACTTCCTCACCCTGACGACGACCTGCTGTCAGATCAACCTCACCGACCTCTTCGAGCACGGTTTTTCCACCGGCCACGGCGTCCTGCGATCCCCGCAGTCCATCGGTTCGTACGCCGCCCTGGCCTGCATCGCGATCCAGTCCAACCAGAATGACCAACACGGCGGCCAGGCGGTGCCGAACTTCGACCGGGACATGGCCCCGGGGGTCGCCAAGACCTTCAGCAAGGCTGCCCAAACCGGTTTGACGAGGATTTTCGAAGTTCTCGGTGGCGACGAGGACCGTCTTGACCAAGTGCGCCAGGTGGCGTCGGGATGGGTGCTGGAGCCGGACGCGGCCGCGCTGGTCCATGAGAAGGAGCAGGTGGCGGAACTGTTTGCCGGGCTCGTCGACGACACCGACCGGGTCGCCGACAGAATTCGTCGCCAGGCCGTCGAGGAGACACGTCGTCAGACCTACCAGGCGATGGAGGCCCTCATCGCCAACCTCAACACCATGAACTCGCGAGCCGGGGCACAGACCCCGTTCTCCTCGATCAATTACGGCACCGACACCAGCCCGGAGGCGCGGATGGTGATGCACTGCCTGCTGGAGGCCACCGAGGCCGGTCTTGGCGGTGGGGAAACCGCGATCTTCCCGATCCAGATCTTCCGGGTGCACAAGGGCGTCAACCTCGACGACGGTGACCCCAACCATGACCTGTTCCGGCTGGCCTGCCGGGTGAGCGCCAAGCGCCTCTTCCCGAACTTCTCCTTCCAAGACGCCCCGTTCAACGCCGAGTACTACGTGCCCGGCCATCCCGAGACCGAGATCGCCTACATGGGCTGCCGCACCCGGGTGATGTCGAACGTCCACGACCCCTCGCGGGCACAGACTTGGGGACGCGGGAACCTGTCCTTCACCTCGATCAACCTGCCGAGGTTGGCGATCGAGGCCAACCACGACGTTGATGCCTTTTTCGCCTCCTTCGACCGGATGATCGACCTCGTCATCGACCAGTTGCTCGACCGGCTCAAGATCCAGTCCCACAAGCTGGTGCGAAACTTCCCCTTCCTCATGGGCCAGGGGGTCTGGATCGACTCGGAGGACTTGGGGCCTGACGATGTTGTCGCCGAGGTACTCAGGCACGGAACCCTGTCGGTGGGGTTCATCGGGTTGGCCGAGACCCTGACGGCCTTGATCGGCGTCCATCACGGCGAGTCGGAGGAGGCCCAACAGCTCGGTCTGCGGATCGTCGGTCACCTGCGAGAGAGGATGGACGAGGCCGCCGAGCGCACCGGGTTGAACTTCTCGGCCCTGGCCACCCCGGCCGAGGGGCTGTCGGGGCGGTTCGTGCGGATGGACCGTCAGCGTTACGGGTCGATCCCGGGAATCACCGACCGGGAGTACTACACCAACAGCTTCCACGTGCCCGTCTGGTACCACATCGGTGCTGCGGACAAGATCCGCATCGAGGCTCCCTACCACGCCTTCACCAACGGCGGTCACATCTCGTACGTCGAGCTGTCGGGGGATCCGGCACGCAACGTCGACGCCTTCGAGGCCCTCGTGCGGCACATGGCTGCCAGCGGAATCGGGTACGGGTCCATCAACCATCCGGTCGACCGGGATCCGCAGTGCGGCTACACCGGGATCATCGATGACGAGTGCCCCAAGTGTGGCCGTCATGAGGATTGTGGGCCCTTCGACCGGATTCGCCGCATCACTGGTTATCTCGTCGGTGGGCTGGATCGGTTCAACGACGCCAAGCGTGCCGAGGTCGGCGACCGCGTCAAGCACGGGTGAGATCGGAGCGAGGATGAGGGTTGCCGGGCTCGAGCCGGAGTCGATCGTCGATGGCCCCGGCATCCGCTTCACGGTCTTCGCGCAAGGATGCCCGCTGGGGTGTCCCGGGTGCCAGAACCCTGGAACCTGGGACCCCTGCGGTGGCCACGAGATCGACGCCGAGGAGATCATCACCGCGATGAGGTCGTCGGTGTTGGCGTCTGGACTGACGCTCTCGGGCGGTGAGGCGAGCCGTCAACCTGGCGATTGTGCGAGGCTGGCCCGTGCTGCCCACGAAATGGGGTGGGACGTCTGGGCATGGTCCGGATTCACCATGGATGCCCTGCTGCGTCAGGCCCGTCACAACCCAGAGCTGGCCGAGATGCTGGACCAGGTGGACGTCTTGGTCGACGGACCTTTCCAGCTGGCACGACGCACCCTCACCCTGCCATGGCGGGGAAGCGGAAACCAGCGGATCATCGACGTCCCTGCGACCCTGCGCGAGGGGCGAATGGTGGAGTGGGTCAATCCAGCCGGCTGAAGGCCCTTGTCCGAAGTACCAGGTCCTCGGCCTCGTCGCACTCGTCGAGGTCGACGGTCGCGGTGATCGACCAGTCGTGGTTGCCGGCAGGGTCGTCGATGATCTGACGGACCAACCAGATTCTGTCGTTGCGGCGTCCCGACTCCTTCTCGATCAGGAACAGACCGGGGGCGCGGGCGTCCGGGCCGTCGTTGATCTCGTCGTGCTCGTCCCAGTAGTCGCCCAGGGTGTCCTCCCAGGCATTGGTCGTCATGGCAGAACTGTCGGGCTCGAGGGCTCCCAGGGCCTCGAAGTCGTCGTCTGCGGCCAGGATCACCTTGCGGAACATGGCATTGCGCACCATGACGGTGAAGGCCCGCTGGTTGGAGGTGAAGGTGCGTACCGGACGGACCTGTTCGGGTTCCTCATCGACGGGATGGGTGAGTTCTTCCCATTCGTCGATGAGGGAGGAGTCGGTGGAGCGGACGACCTCGCCAAGCCAGGCGATGACGTCGGCAAGCTGCTCGGTCCGCTCGGACTCGGGGACCGTCTGACGCAGCGCACGGTAGGCGTCGGTCAGGTAGCGCAGCACCAGCCCCTCGCTGCGTTGTACCTTGTAATGAGCGCAGAACTCGCCGAAGGTCATGGCGCGTTCGTACATGTCGCGCACGACCGACTTGGGCTGCAGGGCGTCGCAGGGAATCCACGGGTGGCTCGGGGCGAAGATTTCGAACAGGGCGTCGAGGGTCTCCTCGAGCGGGCGTGGCCACTCGATCTCCTCAACGGCGGCCATTCGATCCTCGTAGTCGTAGCCGTCCTCCTTCATGCGCGCTATGGCCTCGCCACGCGCGGCATGCTGCTGGGCGATGAGGATGCTCATCGGGTTGTCGAGGGTGGCCTCGATGACGCTGACGACGTCAAGGGCGTGGGTGGCAGACTCCGGGTCGAGGGTTGCGACGGCCTCGCTGGCGAAAGCCGACAGCGGCTGGTTGAGGGCGAAGTCGTCCTGCAGGTCCTCGTTCATGGCGAACCTGCGGCCACCGGGGGTGGGCTCGTCGAGACGGTGGACGACGTCGGAGCGCAGCAGGGACAGTCCGATTTGCACGGCGCGACGGTAGAGGCGACGCCGCTCGGCGACGACCGGGGTGGCGGAATCGACGAGGTGCTGGACCGCCCGGGCGGTGTCCTCGTCACGCTGCAGCAGATTGAGCAGCATCGCCTCGGTGATCCTCATACGTGCGTGCAGAGTTTCCGGGGTGGACTCGACGAGTTTGGTGAAGGTCTCCTCGGAGTAGTTGACGAACCCCTCCGGTGGCTTGTGACGCTGCACCTTGCGACGCTTCTTCGGGTCGTCCCCAGCCTTGGCAAGAGCCTTCTCGTTGGCGATGACGTGCTCGGGTGCTTGGGCGACGACGTAGCCGACGGTGTCGAATCCGGCCCGACCCGCGCGACCGGCGATCTGGTGGAACTCACGGGACTTCAGGACTCGGGTGCGTCGACCGTCGAACTTCGTCAGGGAGGTGAACATGACGGTGCGGATCGGCACGTTGATGCCGACCCCGAGGGTGTCGGTGCCACAAATGACCTTGAGCTTGCCCTGTTGGGCGAGGGTTTCGACGAGGCGTCGGTACTTCGGAAGCATCCCGGCGTGGTGGACCCCGATGCCCGAGGTGATGAACTTGCGCACCGTCGAGCCGAATCCCTTGGAGAAGCGGAAGTCGGCGATCTCGGCGGCGATGCCGTGACGCTCCTCGGTGCTCACCAACTTCATCGACGTCATGGACTGGGCGCGTTCCAGAGCCTGCTTCTGGGACGGATGGACGATGTAGACCGGGGCCTTCTGCTCCTCGACGAGCTCCTCGATGGCCTCGTGGTCGGGTTTCATTGACCAGGAGTACTGCAGCGGGACGGGGCGGACGACTCCGGTGATGACGCTGGTGGGGCGTCCGGTGATGGTGGTGAGGCCCTCGGACAGGTCGGTGACGTCACCGAGGGTTGCGCTCATGACGATCTGCTGGGCCTGCGGGAGTTCGGACAGCGGCACCTGCCAGGCCCAGCCCCGGTCGGGGTCGCCGATGAAGTGGAACTCGTCCATGACAACCTGGTCGACGTTGGCATGGCGACCCTCGCGCAGGGCGATGTTGGCAAGGATCTCGGCGGTGCAGCAGATGATGGGGGCATCGGAGTTGACGGAGGCGTCGCCGGTGACCATGCCGACATTGGTGGCTCCGAAGATCTCGCAGAGGCTGAAGAACTTCTCGCTGACGAGGGCTTTGATGGGGGCGGTGTAGTAGGAGCGTCCTCCCGCAGCCACGCAGGCGAAGTGGGCTGCGGTGGCGATGAGGGATTTCCCGGACCCGGTCGGGGTAGTGACGATGACGTGGTTGCCCGACAGGATCTCGAGGATCGCCTCCTCCTGGTGCTCGTACATGGAGATGCCGTCCCGGGCGACGGCTCGCTCGATGTGGTCCAAGGCCATGTCGGCGTCGAGAGGACGGGCACCGGGGGAGTCCCAGCCCGGTTGGCGCTCCCCGCGGTCGGTGGTGACCGGGGCACGACCGTCGACCATGCCGTCAAGGGCTTCGGCCAGGTGCACGGTGTCTCCTCGTATCGGGGCGGCCAGAACGGTTTCCAATGTAGTGGTGGGCTCGGACGTGACCGGTGTTGGTCGTGTTCGCCCGTGGTTGATTGGCTATTGCTGTCGTCCCAGCTGCGCCAGCTGTGTCTCACCCGCATGGATGGCCAGGACCGCTGATTCACACCCCCACATGACACACATCACCGCGGGCCCCGAGATCATTTCGGGGCCCGCGGTGTGTTGAACGATGGATTGTCTGGAAGAGAACCGACGAATCAGCGCGCGGACGGGGTGCGGGTCTCGGCGCTGATGAACCAGGCCTGCTGCTCGAGCTGTTGGATGAAGCCGTGCAGGATGTCGGCAGAGGTGGGATCCTCCTCGTCAATCTGGTCGTGGACCTCGCGCATGGTGCCGGTCACGGCCTCAATCGAAGCGGTGATGACCTTGATTGCGTCATGGGTCAGGACCTCTCCCTGGGGGGACTCAGGAAGGGTGGTGCTGGCAGCGACCACGGCGGGACGGCCGTCCGGGGAAGCGTGGAGCGCACGCATGCGCTCGGCCACCTCGTCGGCACCCTCGCGGGCGATCCCGACGACTTCGTCAAGGTTCAGGTGGAGGTCACGGAAGTTCGGGCCGACGATGTTCCAGTGGGCATGTTTGCCGACCAACTCCAGCGCGATGAAGTCGACGAGAACCTTCTGGAGGTTCGCGGAGAGGGTCTTGGAGGCCTTGAAGCCGGCCTCGGCGTTCTCGAGCTTGGTGGTGGTCTGCCCGGCAGGGGCTGGAACGTTCACGGTGTCAGCCATGCGAAATCTCCTTCGTTCATGGTGACCGAGTGACGGCCACCGGCGTACATGTGGGGAACAGTCACCGAACTTCAGTTATTCCACAGTGGACGAAAACCTGTCGGTACACCTGGACTCCAGGTGTCCTGTCGGGCGGTGGGCGCCGGGCCGACGCCGACATGCGGCATGATGTGACCCATGAGCGCAGAGACTGACGAGTCTGGTCCCATCGATGCCCCCAGCGATGGTCGGCTGGTGTTCCCGAACGAGGTGCTGTCGTCCAAGGTCATCGCTGTTCTGCCCGACGTTCCGGCATCGGATCTTATGGCCCCGATCGAGGCCATGATTCAGGAGAAGGTTCGCGTCTTCACCCTCCCCGTCGCCGACGCAGACCGCCGTCGCGCCGTGCTCAAGATCTACCGTCGTCGTGCCGTCATTGGTGTTCATGGCGTCATGGCCGTCGACGACGTCCAGGGCCTGGTTAATGACAGGGTTGCCTTCGCCCTCCCGGTGGCCGCCACTCCCGACCTGCTCGACGCCCTGCGTCAAGCTGGCATCCCAGCCGCCCCTGACGCCCTGACGCCCACTGAGGTCCGGGCCGCATGGGGTGCCGGAGCCGATGCCGTCCAGGTCGCCCCGGCTGACATGGGTTCTGCCAGTTACGGCGACATCCTCACCCGGATGGCACCCGGGGCTGCCCTCATCCCGCGTGGCGGAATCGGGTCCTATGCGATGCGTCGCTGGCTGGCAGCTGGTGCCTTGGCGGTCTGCCTCGACGACGTCCTCGTCGGAGATGCCTGCGAGGACGGAGTCGTCTCGGCGCTGCGCGAGCGCTGCCGTTCGGTTGTGCAGGTCGTTGCTGACGCGGACGCCTGAGCCGTCTCACGCCTCGAGAACCCTTGAGGCGACACTCACCCTCAGCGCCGGTCTTACTGATCCCAGTCGTTGAAGAACGAATCGGCATCGTCATTGGTCTCATGACGGCCCTTGTCCCGTCCGCCGTGATGGCGAGTCATCGATCCGACGAGGACGCCGAGTACCAGGACGCCGAGAACCGCTGCGAAGATCAGTAGTGGCTTGCGCCCGCCGAAGGAATCCAGAAGGTTGCGCTGCGCGACGGGGACTGGACTGGTGGACATCTGCGGAATCCGGCCGTCCTGCGACTCCCCGCTCTCGTCGGGAGTGAGAGCCGGTGTGGGAGACGGGGTTGGGGAGGCAGATGACGGTGTCGGAGTTGGAGTGGGGCTGGGGGTTGGAGTGGGCGTCGATGCGTTCACCTGAACCGTCAAGGTCTTCTGAGAGGTCCCATAACGGGAGTCGACGAGCTTGACTGTGATCGTGAAAGGCCCATTCGACACATCCAACGGCACCTGGATTGTGGCCTGGAAGTTGCCGTGCGGATCGGTGGGAGTGGTGAGAGCGGCATCGCCGTCATTGCCGAGCCAGATCGCCACCTGGCTGTCGGTGACGGGATGACGATGTGAAAGGGTCACCGTCCCGTTAACGTTGAGCAACGCTCCGGGAGCCGCCACCGTCGGTTTCACAGCCGCTGTCAGGACGGTGGCCTGCGGGGTGATCGAAAAGGTGCCGCGCGCCGATGCTGCCCCGACCCCTCCAGTACCATCGAACGTCGCGGACAGCTCATGGTCCCCGCCTTGGACCGAGGACGGAAGCCGCAAGGTACTGGACCAGGTGCCGTTGTTGTCCGTCACCGCGACGGCGAGCAGCTTCCCATCCACCGCAAGATTGATGAGAGCACCTGAAACCAGTTGTCCGGTCTGGGTACGCAGGGTTCCCTTGGTCTTCACGGTGTCTGAGCGGTCGAGGGTCGCGCTCATCGACAGGTCGCCGGGTGGGGTGGCTCCCGGAGGAACGGCGTAGGCCGTTGACGTCGACCAGGGTGTTTGTATCGGACATGCCGATGGGGTCAGCATCGACATCATGGAGGCGACGAGAACCGACGTCAGGGCCAGAGCCCGACAATGCTTCGCGGTCACGCGTCCTCCTTCGGTCGATCGCGAACATGATAGGCGAGACCTCCTGATGACAGGCGGCGATGACACGGGTTCCACCCCATCTCCTAGGCTGGGAACATGCAGACTCCCATTGATGCCACGAGGACTCCCGCTTGGGGAAAGCTCACTGATCTGAGGTCCACCTTCGCCGACGGGCCGCACAAGCTGCGCCGGTTGTTCGACGCTGATCCGAAGCGTGCCGAGCGCTACACCCTCGACCTGGCCGACTTGCACGTCGACCTGTCCAAGAATCTCCTCACGGACGAGATTCGTGACGCCCTTCTCGACTTGGCCGACCAGACCAAGGTTGCTGAGCGTCGCGACGCCATGTACTCCGGAGAGCACATCAACGTCACCGAGGACCGCGCCGTCCTCCACACCGCCTTGCGTCGCCCGGAGTCCGACTCCCTCACCGTTGACGGTGGGGACGCCGTCGTCGACGTTCACGAGGTCCTCAAGAAGGTCTACGACTTCGCCGACAAGGTCCGTTCCGGGGAGTGGAAGGGAGTCACGGGCAAGCCGATCCGCACCGTCATCAACGTTGGCATCGGTGGTTCCGATCTCGGCCCCGTGATGGCCTACGAGGCCCTCAAACCCTACGTCCAGGAGGGCCTGGAGTGCCGTTTCATCTCCAACATCGATCCGACGGATGCCGCCGTCAAGACCGCTGATCTCGACCCCGAGACGACCCTGGTCATCATCGCCTCCAAGACCTTCACCACCCTCGAGACCCTGACCAACGCCCGGTGTGTGCGTGCCTGGCTGCTCGACGGTCTGGTCGGCGCCGGTGCCATCGAAGACACCGAGGAGGCCCGTCGCGCAGCTGTCGCCAAGCATTTCGTTGCTGTCTCGACCGCTCTGGACAAGGTCGAGGAGTTCAGCATCGACCCCGTCAACGCCTTCGGATTCTGGAGCTGGGTCGGTGGCCGCTATTCGGTGGATTCCGCCGTCGGTACCTCGCTGGCCGTGGCTGTCGGGCCGAAGGGATTTGAGAACTTCCTGGCCGGATTCCGCGCCGTTGACGAGCACTTCGCCACTGCTGCACCGGAGCAGAACGTCCCGCTGCTCATGGGCATGTTGAACATCTGGTACGTCAACTTCTGGAAGGCCCACTCGCACGCCGTGCTGCCGTACGCCCAGTACCTGCACCGTTTCCCGGCGTACTTGCAGCAGCTGACCATGGAGTCCAACGGCAAGTCGGTGCGTTGGGACGGCTCGGCGGTGACCACAGATACTGGCGAGATCTTCTGGGGTGAGCCGGGAACCAACGGCCAGCACGCCTTCTATCAGCTCATCCACCAGGGCACCCGCCTCATCCCCGCCGACTTCATCGCGGTGGCCAACCCGGCTCACCCGGCCAGGGATGGCGAGACCGATGTCCACGAGCTGTTCCTCAGCAACTTCTTCGCCCAGACCGCTGCGTTGGCGTTCGGTAAGACTGCTGATGAGGTGCGCGCCGAGGGCACCGACGAGGCCATTGTGCCAGCGCGGGTCTTCCCTGGAGACCGTCCGACGACGTCGATCATGGCCTCCGAGCTGTCCCCGAAGGTCCTCGGAGAGCTCATCGCTTTGTACGAGCACATCACCTTCGTGCAGGGTGTCGTGTGGGGTATCGATTCCTTCGACCAGTGGGGTGTCGAGCTCGGCAAGAAGCTCGCCCTCCAGATCGCCCCGGCCGTTTCCGGTGACGAGAAGGCCCTGGAGTCCCAGGATTCCTCCACGGCCTCCCTGGTGACCTGGTACCGGGATCATCGGCGGTGATCACTGCGGGGTGGTGTTTGGCGGCAGGGATACCGTCAAACACCACCCTAAGAAACGCTGTACCTTCGTATAGGTCGTGAACGTTTCGTTCGATTTCTGGATCTCTCTGTAAAAGACTTTAACGCAACAGCTAAGCTTACATAATAGGGCGAACTAGATCGTCGTATGTTTATGAAAATTACTGCTGGGTTGCTAGCTGAAGAGAAGGTCTAGCGCGTGGATGTATTATTGATGTCGAGTGAGTCTTGGGTTATCTCGATATTGATCGTCGCCGTCGTTATTCTTGTGGTCATTATTGGCCTTCTAGTGGCCATCCTCCGCAAAGGCGATAAGCGGTAGGGATAGCGACAGAGTTTTGGATAGGCGACGTGGTGCTGTGGTGACTTCTTTGTGCTTTCACGCACCATTGCAGTCGCTGGACGCCGCGAGTGAAACACGGGTTATACAGTGGGAGTGTGAGTTCGTACCGCCGACACCCGATTCGCACTGTGATCGTGTCGACATGCATTGCTGCCCTTGTTGCACTGTTGGGACCTTGGGCGCTGGCTGGGGCACTGTCATACGGCAGGGTTCATGACGTCGCTGACACCGAACCGCGCGACGTCGCCATTGTCCTCGGTGCCCAAGTCCTGCCCTCGGGTACCCCGTCGGCCTATCTGCGAGGACGCCTCGACGTTGCTGCGGATCTCTACCGCAGCGGCAAGGCCAAGGTCATCCTGGTGTCGGGAGACAACCGAGAGACTCACTACAACGAGCCCAAGGTGATGAAGACGTACCTCGTCAGCAAGGGAGTTCCGGCGGCCAGGATCGTCGAGGACTTCGCTGGTCTCGACACCTACGACACCTGTGTTCGGGCTCGACGGATCTTCGGGGTCGACCGGGCCATCATGGTGACGCAGGACTACCACGAGATCCGTACCGTCGCGACGTGCCGGATGACCGGTCTGGATGCCACTGGCACCCCTGACCGCTCCCAGATTCACGACAAGGTGTGGTGGAAGGGATGGGCCCGCGAGTTCGGGGCGCGCGGAAAGATGATCATCGACGTCGTCTCCCACCGCGACCCGGTCCTGGGCAAGCCCGAGGACGGTGTGGAGAAAGCCCTCAAGGCAGCCTGACGCGGAACCGTCACATGCGGAACCGCCGCGCTGATAGGTCTACCAACGACAACGACGCGGGGATGAATCGTTCCCGCGTCGTCATGTTCCGTGTCGTGGCGGATCAGAAATCGGCGGTAGCCGGGTCCCCGCCAATGCGGTTGCCACGATCCAGACCGTCGATCGCGGCGATCTGATCGTCAGACAGCTCGAAGTCGAAGACGTCGAAGTTCTCGACGATGCGCGACGGGGTCACCGACTTCGGGAACACGATGTTGCCGATCTGCAGGTGCCATCGGATGACGACCTGAGCCGGGGACTTACCGGTCGCCCTGGAGATGTCGGCGAGCACCGGGGTGTCGAGGTCCTTCGACTGGCCGAGCGGGCTCCACGCCTCTGGGTTGATGCCGCGGTCAGCTAGCACCTTGCGGAAGCTCGCCTGGTTGAAGGACGGGTGCATCTCGATCTGGTCGACGCTCGGGGTGGCTCCCTCGATGGCGTCCAGGTGCTCGGTGTTGAAGTTGGAGACGCCGATGGAACGGGTCAGTCCCTCGGACTTGAACTCCTGCAGGGCATTCCAGGCCTCCACGTAGGCGTCACCGTACTTGACGTTGGCCGGCCAGTGGATGAGGTACAGATCGACGTGATCGAGGCCGAGCTTGGACAGGCTGGTCTCGATGGCCTTGCGGGCGTCGTCGGCGTGGTGGGCGTCATTCCACAGCTTGGTAGTGACGAAGAGGTCCTTGCGATCCAGGCCAGAGGCGGCGAGAGCACGACCAACCCCCTCCTCGTTGCCGTAGATGGCGGCAGTGTCGATGTGACGGAAACCGGCCTCCAGGGCGGTGCTGACAGCCTTTTCAGCCTCGTCGGCGGGAACCTGCCAGGTGCCGAAGCCGAGCTGGGGGATGGTAATTCCGTCGTTGAGGGTGATGGTGGGAACGCTCATGATCCTCCTTGCGATTCGGTGCTCGCGTGCTTGGTCACCAGGGACAACGTAGGAACCGTCTCATCTGTTCCCCGGCGCCACCGCCCATGCTGACCCCTCTCCAAGCCGCCTCGCGCCGGGTGGAGAAGCTGATCGACGCCGTGGGAGAATAGCGCTATGTCGTCTCTTCCTACTCAGCTCGCTGCCCGGATCCAGGCCGTCACCGGCACTGATCCTCAGTTGCGCCCCGCTACGAAGCCACAGTTCGGGCATTTCCAGTCCAACGTCGCACTGCGGCTGGCCAAGGAGGAAGGACGCCCGCCTCGCGACGTCGCTGCCGATATCGTCGCCAAGCTCGATGTCGAGGACCTGTGCGAGACCCCTGACATTGCCGGCCCGGGGTTCATCAACCTGCGTCTGCGTTCCGACGTGCTGGCCCGCGTCGCATCCGACCTCATCACCGACCCCCACGTCGGCATCGTCCAGGTTGAGCAGCCGCAGCGGGTCGTCATCGACTATTCGGCCCCCAACGTCGCCAAGCAGATGCACGTTGGCCATCTTCGTTCGACCATCATTGGCGACTGCTTCAATCGGGTGCTCAGCTCTCAGGGCCACACCGTCATTCCACAGAACCATCTGGGCGACTGGGGCACCCAGTTCGGCATGCTCGTCGAGTACATCGTCGAGAATCGGATGGACGTCTCCGAGTTCGACCTGGCCGAGGTCGAGCAGCTCTACAAGGATTCCAAGAAGACCTTCGACGCTGACCCCGAGTTTGCTGACCGCGCCCGTCGTCGTGTCGTCAAGCTGCAGGGTGGGGACGAGGAGACCCTGCGCATCTGGCGCACCCTCATTGACGTTTCTCTAGAAGGGTTCAACGTCAACTACGCCCGCCTGTCGGTGTTGCTAACTGACGAGGACCTCGCCGGTGAGTCCACCTACAACGACGACTTGCCGAGGGTCGTTGACGAGCTCGAGGCCGACGGCCTGGCCGTCGAGGACAACGGGGCCCTGTGTGTCTTCGTCGAGGATCAGGACGCCCCGATGATCGTGCGCAAGAAGGATGGCGGTTTCGGCTACGACGCCACTGACCTCGCCGCGATCCGTCGTCGGGTTGGCAAGCTCAAGGCCGATCGCATCATCTACGTCACCGACGTCCGTCAGAGCCACCACTTCGAGGTGCTGTTCAAGGTCGCTCGGATGGCTGAGTTCCTGCCTGACGATGTCGAGGCCCAGCACGTTGGCTACGGGATGGTTCTTGGCCCTGACGGCCACCCGTTCAAGACCCGCGAGGGGGGCACGGTCGCCTTGGCCAGCCTCCTCGACGAGGCCGAGACCCACGCCGCGCCCAACATCGCCCTGGCCGCCATCAAGTACGCCGACCTGTCGAATGGCCTGCAGAAGGACTACGTCTTCGACGCCGAGCGGATGGTTCGGACCACCGGTGACACCGGCCCTTACCTGCAGTACGCCCACGCCCGCGTCTCCCAGATCCTGCGCAGGGCAGCCGCCGAAGCCAACCCGAACGTCGACTCCGAGGCCGACCTGGAGTCCATGGTGTGGGGTCGCATCAGCGTTCTCGACGAGCCGGCCGAGCAGCAGCTGGCCCTGCTGTTGTCGCGCTTCGGTGAGGTTGTCGAGGTCGTCGCCAACGACCTGACCCCGCACAAGTTGTGCACCTACCTCTACGAGCTGGCTGGCGCCTATTCAGTCTTCTACGAGCAGTGTCCGGTGCTTCGTAGTACCGGTGAGGTGCGCGGGTCCCGCCTGGCTCTGTGCGCCGCCACCCGTCGAGTCTTGGGGCGCGGTCTGGACTTGTTGGGTATTGACGCTCCCGACCGAATGTGATCATTGTACGTTCTGACGATGTGAATGCCGCGGCCCATTGTGGCCGCGGCATTCACGTTTGCGGTGCGGTGGGAAAAGGTATGTATTGCGCGGTATATGGGCTTTTCACAGATGAGGGTGTCGAGGCCTTCAATCCGCGAGTACCTGCTAGTCCTCCTCGGGGCGAGCGAAGAACACTCCCTCCGCTGTGGTACGTATGACCCGCGCCGCCCGCACAAAATCTGGATACGAATCATATATGTCTCGACGCGCATAGTTCACCGCTGACACAAGAGCATCGTCGTCAATCATCGGCTCCGCTTTCGCGTTCCCGCAGTTGACATACTCAGGCGAAAAAATGCGACAGGCCATCTCTGTCATCATCATGGCCACATCCTCATCATTCTCGTCCCCATTGGCCGGTGATCTCCCCATTGCCACAAGGCGAAACAAATTCTTCTGCTTGGCGTACTCATCCGCGCTGACGTCCACGCGGAGATGACCCTGCGGGGCCCAGATAGAGGCGATACCCCCGTCGGCCACGAGACTTCGGACCAACTCATGCTCGGTAGCCAATTGTGTGGCTAACGCCGCCCGTTTCGAGTCTGCGGTGAATCGCCATTCGCTCAACTCAGGATAAAGACCACCCACCTGGCTACACCACTCAACCACGCGCGCAGCAACATCCTCCATCCCCGGAGAAGATGGCCGCCAAGCACACTCTAGTGACCACATCAAAGATCATCTCCTTTTCACGGAAACGTGATTATCGAATACAAGGATATGACTGATCTTAATCTTCATAGGAACCAACCGACGCGCCGCCTCAGCAGCCGTCAGCCCGGCCTGCGATCTGCAGCTCATAGGCGCGAGAATCCGCGGGTCGATATTGCGAGTGCAATGGTGGATAACGCCCGCAGTATTGGGTGGGCATACTCGATCAAGTCGCGCATAGGAGTTGAGCCCTCACACTGTTCCCAGGGGGTAGTGTGAGGGCTCAGCTACGCAAGGTCCATCTCATCGTCGGGCTTGGAACTCCTTGTACGGCAGAGCACGTGTCCATCCGTGATTGGCGCCAGACGTACAGGCGGTCCAAGGGCCGATGATGGGCAATAACAAAAGGCGTCGACGGTCCAGCGGGCCGCCGACGCCGAGTAGCGTGAGGTGCGTCGCTCAGGCGCCGCCGCCAGCAGTGAAGATGTCGCGAGAGATCTTCTCCAACTGGGCACGCAACTCCTCGAGTTCCTGCTGGGCCTTGTCAAGGGCGGACTTGGTCTGCGGCCACGTCTCTGAGCGGAACTGCTGGGCCAGGGGGCCGTCCCAGACATTCGGCTGGCTCAGGATCTGGCCCTGGACGTCGAGCGCCTGGATCTGGTCGTTGAGACCACCCTGGATGATTCTCTGGATCTGGCTGATGGCCGACTTGGCCTCTTCCGTAGAAAGAACTCGGGACATTCTTTGCTCCTGGGTTAGATGGCCGTGGGGCCGGGGCTAATGATGTACGTCTAGCGGAGGGCCTACCCGGTAGGAAAGCCAACTGCGTGAGACAAGCAGGACGTTATCAGGGAGATGGTTCAACCGGTTCGCCTTCCCCAATAACTACCCGTTAGCCGCCTCGAGGGACGATCGCAAACTCAGGCGACGTGAGGTCAGTGAAGTTACCCACGCTGGCTCGCACCGTACACTTGGGATTCGGGTTGACCGCTGTGACGACGAGGCCATCGGCGGAGACGTTGACAGCCCCGCCACATCCATCCACAAATCGAACAGTGTTCTCGCCGCCCACCGTCTGGAGCATCGTCGAGGCCTCCCCCATTGCGGGACTGCGATAGAGCACGTTCAACTGGTCAGGTCCGCTCGGCCACACAGGCACTAGACTGATGCGGATCGTCTCGCCTCCAACCGCGCGTTTCGGGACGATCAATTGGATATCAGTGAGGCGCTGGACAGGGTAGGCCACCGACTTGGTTTCCGCGTCAGTGATCGCTTTCTGCGTAGCCGTAGCCTGATCATCGAGCCACTTTTGGAGGTCCTGAGCTGAGCCATTCTCCGGTAGGATCACCGCCTTCACGGTGACGCTGGCCCCTTTATGGATGGTGAGATCATCGATACTCCAGCCGCACGTGGCCTGGATGCCAGTAGTTGACGCCTTGTGGGGGGTCGCCTTGACATCTCCCTGCCATGACAGGGTCGGGCAGGGCTTGCCCTGTTCTAAAGGTCCGATGACTTGGAGAATCGGTCCGTGCAGTTCAGCCTTCTGAGCGGAGAAGGTAAAAGTGAGGACGGCCCCACCAGATTCATTGGACTCAGCGGACCGCTGCACGGTCAGGCCGCTGGGTAGCGTGGTATCGACGGAAGCCGCCTTCGCGCTGACCGTGTTGGTCGGCTTGTCGCCATGATTGTTCATGGTCATTGACAGCCACACAAGACCACCTACCACCAGCACAGTCCCGAGAATCACGCTGATGAGTTGCTGTGGCTTCTTGTACCAAGGGGCTTCGTTGTCCTCGAGTACCAGGGCGGGTTCTGGCTGGTCAGCGATGGGCTCCGGCGCTCGGGTTGGGGTCATAGACCGAAGCATCGTTGCACCCTCGGCGCGTCCGACATCGGGTGCCTCTCCCATTGTGATGGGCGCATGCGACTCAGCGGGCCGCTCCGTGACGATGCCACGAACTGCGGTTGCTGGCCGTTCTTCCATCACGAAGTCTTCGGGGCCACTTATCGGCGTTAGCGCAGGTTGGTTCTGGCAGTGGGCCGAAGCGTTCCGCAGCGCCGCCGCAGCCTGACTGGCGGTGGGACGGTTGGCGGGCGCCTTGTCAAGGAGCCCGGTAAGAAGAGACGCCACCTCCTCAGAAACCGGCAAGGGCGGCACGAGGGCACTCACATGCCGGTATGCGACGGCAAAGTCTGTTCCGGGCCCGGCGAATGGGGTGCGACCCCCCAGTAACTCGTAGAGCATGACGCCAGCCGCGTAGACGTCTGCTGCTGCGCCACCTTCGCCCGTCGTTATCATCTCAGGTGCCATGTACTCCGGCGTCCCGAGGAGGCCTGTGGTAGTGCGAACACGAGCAGTCAGGATGCTAGCAATACCAAAGTCGCTGACCTTGATTGCGTCGCCGGGGAGATCTTCCCAGCCCTTCTCCAACAGCACGTTGTCCGGCTTGATGTCGCGATGAATTATGCCTTGAGCGTGAGCTGCTGCCATGGCGTCAAAGACCTGCGACATGACAACCAGAGCGAGTGCCGGGGGAAGGATTCGACGATGCTGTAGAACATCGCGCAGGGAGCCGCCGTCCATGTAATCCATCACGATGGCCAACTGCTCGCCCTCGACGACAAGGTCGTGGATCGCGACGACGTTCGGGTGATGAAGATTCATGAGCAGCGAACGCTCTCGGACAAAGCGCTCAACCAACTTAGGGTCCTGCGCATGTTCGCGGTGTAAGAGTTTCGCCGCCAACACCTCGCCAGTGCGGGCGTCTTGGGCTAGCCGTACCTCACCAGTCGCACCACGGCCCAGTGTGTCCCCGAGGCGGTAGTTGGCCCCCAACGGGGCAGTGAACTCCATGCTCTTCATCCTCACGATGCCGACGCCGGCCCGAAATCCTGTCGCGCCTCAGACTATCGTGTGGCGGTGAACCTCCAGGGCCTATGCTTTAGCGGGGATTTTGGCATCTGGAAGGGACCGGTATGACTTCACAGGACTCTGGACGATCATCGCTACGCAGCAGACTTGTCGCAGGTGCTGTAGCAATCGCGTTGATGGCCGCAGGTACTGGGTGCGGTGCCAAGGATGTGGGTCAAGGGCCGGTCCACAGAGTCCTGCAGTCAGTTGAGGTGGGAATGCGGGCTGATGCGTCGATCCAGACCATCGGCAGCACCACCGTGTCGGTTGCCGATGATCCTGCCAAGGCCACCACGGTAACAACGTCCTTCCCTCCACGCGAGGTCGTAGGTGACCTGCCAGTACGCGTTCAGACCGCCTATCGAACGAAGGATAGGTCGGGCACCAATCTTGACGAGCTCAAGGGCTACAGTGGCCGAATCGAGATTGATCTGGCCGTAGAGAACCTCACTGTCAAACCCCGCGAGGTCGCCTACGACGTCGCAGGCGTCCGTAAGACCCGCACTGCGCTCATTGGCGCTCCGATGACAGTCGTCGCTTCCACTGTCTTGAACAACACTCCTGCGGGTGGCGTTGTCACAGGTGACCTCACCGACGCCAAGGTTACAAACGGGCTTCTTAGCCGCAACTCGCGGGGAATGGCCACCGTGCAGTGGGCGACCATCCTGGCGCCGCCACAGTTGAATGCCAACGCCACTTTGCGCATGGTCGCCGACGTCAAGGACTTTGAGATCCCCACCTTCAACGTTTCGGTCCAGCCTGGCCTAGTCACCGATCCTTCTGTCGCCGCTCTGCTGGACTCGTCGTTTAATCAGGACACCGGTTCTGAGATTGAGTTGCAACGCAAGACCATCGAACTCATCGGCCAGGTCAATGAAGTTCTGGCGCGCTCGTCTAAGACCATCGGCGATGTTCGCTCTAATCTTGATGCCTCGTCCAAGACACTGGGCGACAAGTCCATCGCCGAGTTGAACAGGTCGACGACGTCTGTCGCGGCATCGGTCAAGTACCTTGACCAGCAACTCAAGAGCCTCAATCAGCAGTTGTCTACGACTCTCAATAGCAGCCGCTCTATGCTGCTCTCCAAGATGCAGTCGACGGTGGCCATGATGGACGCCATGCTCGGCGATACGACAGCTACGCCGCCCACCCCGAGTGTCGACTCGAAGGGCTGCGCGTCGACCGTGGCAACTCCTCACGCCGCCACGAGCGTCTACGGCAACCTCATGCAGGTTTCTAGCCAGTTGAACGGCTATGCGACCGCAACTGATCAATGCCGGGCGCAGGTGGTCAGACAACTGTTGCTGACCGTCGGTCCGGCTACGCCGACTGTGGAGCAGTGCATGGACCCTCGTGCGTCGGGCTCGGTCACGTGTGACCTGCGCATGACCCAAATGACGATGGACAACTCGCTGCTCAAGATCAACGAGGAGGGGCAGAAACTCGTCGCTAGCCTGGACCCAACGGCCGTAAATGATGCGATAACCGGCTTTCAAGAACTTAACAGTGGTGTGAAGGACTTGGAGAGCCTCGCTGGTCATGGTGGAGTAATGGATGGTCACTACGCTGAAGCGTTGTACGACCTTCGAACCGCGAAAGGCCGCATTGAGGATGGCATGACTACCCTCCACCGCCACGCCGAAGGTCAAAAGTCCGACGTGGATGTGGCATTGGCAAGGCTGCGAGCCCAGAGGACCGAGATCGCCGACCCCGCCACCGGCATGCTGGCTCAAATGGAGGCCATCGCCGACGGCGTCTGCGAGTTGGGGCCCACCGCCAGCCTGACGAGCAGCCCCAGCGCCTCGGCGTCGGCCACCCCGGACCCCTCGGCTAGCCCTGATCCGACCCCAGCTCCGACAACCCCAACCCCGGCTCCGGCAGCCCCCTCTGCCCCCTACACGCGCGACCAGTTGCGCGCGATGTCGACAGGGACGACGTGCACTGGCCGGAGGACCCGCGCGTCCCAGCGCCCGGCCAAGTGGAAGGCCACCGATGACATGCGGACGCGCTTGACCGATCAGCTGGCAGGGATTGATGCGGCCATTAGCCTGCTCGAGAAGCAGTCTGCAGCATGGCAAGAGGTCATCAACTGGACTGTGGTAGATGCTCCGGATGACGATTCCACCACTTATCACGCCTTTAACCTCGACATCAAGTGGATCGACGATGGCATCGCTGCGTTGAAAGAAGGCCACACCTTCAGCGATTCGTATAGTCAGGAACTGAAGGCGGCGGTTGCCAGCCTGGCTGAAGGCCGGGATCACATGGGCCCCCGTCTGACGGCGCTCCAGGCGCAACAGGAAGGTCTGAGCGCCGCAATTACGGAAGGCTTCAGTCGCGCCACGGCAAACGCACGCACGGACCTTGCCAAGTCCATGACCCAGACTCAGCGACGCGTGGTCGAGGACACCTTGGTTGATGCATCAGGCGTCAGCAGCATGTTCGTTGCGTCGGTTAAGGGCCTCAACTCCGCCAGCGTGACTATCTCCCGCAACGGAACAAAGAGTATTAGGGAGGAAGACGCCCAACTGGCTGGATCCAGTGCCAAGTTGGGAGAAGCCATTGACGAGATGGTCGAAACCAATCTGGCTGACATCGCGTCAAGTTTCTCGCGTTCTTCGCGTGACTTGTCTGGCGCTGGTGCTCTACTTCAGGCTGACCTGAACAAGGTGTTGCTGGACCTCGGCGATCGCAAGGTCAAGGGTCGCGGTCTGCTCGGTGCCATGGCTACTAGTTCAGCCAAGGTCGGCTCTGCCGACTACCAGTTAGCCATGGCCTCGGGGGCGGCGACGGAGTATGCCTCGGTGCGAGGCCGCGACATCGATACACTTCTGTTGCGTCAGGCCCAGTTGAAGGCGGCTACGGAGTCTCAGGGCGAGCTTCCCGCATTCCGTGCCAAGGTTCCTGCTGGCGCCGACGCCCAAACGGTTTACAACTTCACGATCGGACCCACCAAGTGAGTAAGCGTCTTTACGCCCTTCTCATCGCAGCAGCAGTTCTTGTTGTCGCCGTAACCGGTTGGGGGGTGTGGAGCATGCAGCACCGGGAAAAGCCGCAACCACCGGCCGCTTCAGTACCTGTTCAGTTGCATGCCGACGTGCCGAAGGACACGAGCATTGCGCTGATCTTGACGCTGTCCTCTGATCCCGGGCAAGGCAGCGAGTGGCGCGATGCTGCCGCTGGCGCCGAAGTTGCCATCCATCGGTTCGCGATGTCGGGGACAAAGATCAGTCTGACGGTTTTCGACGATCACGGGACCGCGTCAGGCTCGGCGGAGGCTGTCGCGAAGGCTCGCAAGGCCCGCGTCAGCGGCATCGTATATGCATCAACCGGCGATCATCTCCTTGCGGGTGTGAAGGCTGCGGCTCACAGCGGCACCCCAGTGCTCTTGCCGTACTACTCCGATGTAGCGTCGTTGCCGACCGGCGCGTGGAGCACCGGGCCGAGTGACGAGGACATCGCTGCGGTGATGGCCAACTTGATCACGCAGCAAAAGTTGGATCCTCTGCTGACTATCAATGCCGGCGGGAAGATCCCGCAGGGGATCGAGGGTGCCCGAATGCTGCCGCTCGACCCGAAGATCGACCGCAGCGTTTCTGCCAAGGTCCTATCAAAGACTCTCGGCCGGAGTAAGCCGCAGGGGATCGTCGCTGCGGGCCCGGCTCTCACGCTGGGCCAGACCGTCGCACTAATCCAGGGCGTCGGCTCCCACGTTCCCGTCGTGCTGACGCCTGAGGCGCTTAGCCCCGGCTTCTACCAGGGGCTTGTGAAGGCCAATGGCACTGCTTCTACCGAGCTCTTCTCCGTCGGAGCGGCGAGCGGTGACGCACAGAGCCTGGGCACCGACGAAGCGGCCCGATCCATGTCAGCTTATCTCGCCGGACTGCGCTTGCTGGCTGCCGACCCCGGTGCCAAGAACCCGGTAGGGGATGACTCCTTCAGCACTGTCGCCGCAGTAGCCGATAGCCGTAGCCACGACGCCGTCGTGGCGTTGGTTCGCGCAGTGGAGAAGGCACAGGTGAAGGACTCTGGGGCAGTGTCGGCCAGTCTTGCCAACATGACCGTTGGATATGACCAGGGAATTACTGGGAGCCCGCTGGACTTCACGCGCCCGGCGGCGTTCCCGAAGGACCGCGTAGTTCCCCTCAGTTCCGGACAAGACACACTTGGGCTACGGCCAGCTCCGGCGTCGGGGGTGGCTCCGCTTGTGTGGTTCCCTGCTCGGCCATAGCGTTCGTAAGCGTCCCTCGGGGTCGAGCTCCACCATCTCTGACAACCATGTAGAAGGAGTAGGCGTGCGCCTTCAGTTCAATCTCGACTCAGTCCAGCGCGACCTAGATGTGGCTCGCTTCTCCGCGAAGGCTACCCTGGCTGACTTGGTCGAGAATGTGACCGGCACACGTCCGGCTGCGGATAGTACTCTGTGGCTTGACGACCGAGAGGTCCGCGCCGACAGTTTGCTTGCTCGGCTGGAGTTGCTCGATGGCATGCGTATCTCTCGCGAACCCTTGCGTCCGGCGCTTCCTCTGAAGGGGTGGAGTATCACCCAGGCTGGAGGCATGGAGGCTGGCAGTGTCTTGCAGCTTCCCGTTGACCGACCGTTGGCCATCGGCCGTTCTCCTCATGCCGACCTCTCGATCGCTTCCGCCAGCGTTTCATGGGATCACGTCCACATCCAGCGTGACGATGTTGGTCTTCGAGTCATCGATCAGGGTTCTACGAACGGCACCTTTGCGTATTCCTCGGAGGCCGACGGACTTAAGGTGGACTCATCCGCAGGGCAGTCTGTCGCCGTCGATACCACGTTGGCCGTGGGCGGCTCGACCCTGCTGTTGCGCGAGAGCCTTCAGGAGAATCCCGCGCCGCGCGCTGGATCGCTGCACAATGTCACCCCAGCAGGTACGGCGCCGTTTAACCGGCCTCCGCGCCCTGGCCAGCCTCCACGGCCGGATCCGATTGTCTGCCCCGAGCCCAAGGAAATCCCTGACGGCGCAAAGTTCAACATCATTGCGGTGGTCGTGCCGCTGGTCATGGCGGTCGCCATGGTCGTGGTGATGAAAAACCCCATGTACGCCATGTTTGCGGTTCTGAGCCCGGTGATGGCCGTCGGCTCGTGGTATGAGCAGAAGTCGCGCCGTAAGCAGGAACGCAAGTCTGAGGACAAGCGCTTTGCGCTCGCCCTCGAGACGCTGCGTCGGGACCTGGCCAAGGCTGCATCCGAAGAAGCCGCGCGGCGGCGCGTCGAGTGCCCAGACCCAGCGACGACACTTCGTGTTGCGGCGATCCCCACCACCCAGTTGTGGCAGCGCCGCTTTGGTGCCCACGACTTCCTTAGTCTCCACGCAGGGATGGGCGCTGTGCCATGGGATCCGCCCGTTGAACGCTCTGGGGCAGGCAGGCCTGATGAGCGAGTTCGCAAGGTCATTGCGGCCAGCATGATTCCGTGCTCGCCTGTCGAGGTCAACCTCAGCGACGCCGGAGTCGTCGGCATCGTCGGCGACCGTGACGGAGCTCTCGCTCTTGCACGCAGCCTCGTGTGCCAAGCCGCGGTTCATTCTGGCCCGGCTGATGTCACGATCGGCGTCTTCTGCGACCAGGGCCGTGAAACCGATTGGGAGTGGACAACATGGCTGCCGCACACGCGGCGCCTCGGCAACGCCTCGGCTGATCGCTGGTTTTCGCACGCTCGCCAGCGTTCCAACGAAATGCTGCGTGGCTTGCGTGACGAGATCCAATCCCATCCGACGATGTCGGTATTGCTTGTCCTCGACTCCGATGTCCTCACGGAGGGCCGCGAGTCTCCCGCCCGATCGCTGCTGGGGTTTGGGCGTCATATGAATAAGCAGGCTTCTTCCGCACGTGAGATGTCCCGGGAGGTTTCGGGGATTGTTATCGCAGCGGCGGAAGATCAACTTCCTGCGGCCTGTACGGTCGTCGTGACTGTGGCTGATGACGCAGCCGCGACAGTGACCCGCCCGGATGATCTCAAGAAGGTCGACGACGTGGTCCTCGCAGGTGTGACCTTGGAACGCGCCCAGCGCTGCGCCCTCGACCTTGCGCGTTTTGAAGACCCTGAACTCAAGACTCCGGGTGCCGCCCTACCCAGCCTGGTGCGACTACCGCCCCTCATCGACCTGGAGGCCCCGACGGCCGGCAAGATCCTCCACGCCTGGGAGACTTCCCGGGGAGTATCCACCCCGGTGGGGGTTGGCGAGAACGGCGTCTACAGCCTCGATATCGTCAAGGACGGCCCGCATGGTCTGGTTGGCGGAACGACGGGTTCCGGCAAGTCGGAGTTCCTTCGATCAATGGTAGCTGGCCTGGCAGCCTGCAACGCGCCGACGAAACTCACCTTCATCTTAATCGACTTCAAGGGCGGTGCGGCCTTCGCTGCCTGTGAGCGCCTGCCGCACACCATCGGAACGATCTCCAACCTCGACGAGCAGTTGGCCAACCGTGCCTTACGGGCCCTTGAAGCTGAAATGGAATATCGCCAGCGACTGTTCGCTGCGGCTGGCGAGGGAGTCGACAACCTCGACGCTTACATCCGGGCTAAGCCTTCAGAGCCGCTTCCGCGCCTTCTGCTCGTCGTCGACGAGTTCGCCATGCTGGCCAAGGATTTTCCGGAAGTACTGAGTTCACTGGTGCGCGTCGCCACGGTCGGGCGAACTCTGGGCGTCCACATGATCCTTGCCACTCAGCGCCCTGCCGGGGTTGTCAACGACGACATCCTCGCTAACACCAACCTTCGCGTAGCGCTGCGTGTGCAAAGCCGCGAGGACTCTAACAACGTTATCGGTGTTCCCGACGCTGCCGCTATCGCCAATGCGCAGAAGGGGCGCGCATACGTAAAGCTCGGCCAGGACGACATCACTCCGGTCCAGACCGCCTTGGTTACAGGTGCGGCGCAGAATGACCAGGACAACGCGATCGAGATCCAAGAGCTACGCGACGGTGTGCCGATCCCCAACCCTCCCAAGCCCACGCGCAAGGACGCTAAGTCCGATCTGGACTTGCTGATCGACGCGATTGTCGAGGCGAACGAGAAAGCTGGCTACGCCCCACCGCGGCCCGTGTGGCCCGAGGCGCTGGGTGAACGAGTCGATCTAGCAGGCTTTGAGACAGGGCCAATTGAGGGACGCCCGCCCCTCCCAACGGCGGGCGAGGTCGTTGGAGAGCAGGTCAACTTCGCGGTCTCCGACGACCCGGACCGCCAGCGCCAGATCCCTGGTGGTTGGGATATGGCCGGTGGAAACCTCATGCTGGCCGGGATCCCGGGGTTTGGCACTACGACGGCCTGCGCGACAGTCGCGCTGACCTTGGCGCAGCATTACGCCCCGAAGGATCTTGACCTGATCGTGCTCGACATGGGTGCCCGCGACCTCGAGCCCCTTGAGAAGTTGCCCCATACGTCGGCCTATGTCGGCTCCGGAGCAGGCGGACGTGAGAAGCAGATGCGCCTCCTGCGCTTCCTCCGGCAGGAGCTTGAGACCCGTCGGGCCACCTCGGGGCCGTACCGGCGCATGGTTGTCATCATCGACGGGTTGGCCGCCCTGCGTGACGAGTACCAAGATTTCGAAGGCATGGCTCTGCTGGAGGGGATGTACCGCGCCTACGCTGACGGCCCAGATCTCAACATGCACTTTGTCATCACGACCAGCCGGGCACGCGCTATCCCTTCCGCCATCGACGAGGTCACCACTCAGAAGTGGATGTTCCGCCTAGCTGACCCCTATGACTACAGCACAGGTGGCCTGAAACCCGCTGAGGCCCCGTCGCCGGTTCCCGGCCGCTGCGTGCCTAGTGTGACCAAGCTGCAGACGCACGTCGCAACCCCTTCTGTTCCGCTGTCTGACGCGGTGGCAGTCATTGCGAACCGCTGGGGCGCACCCAATAAGGAGCAGGTGGTTCGGGAACTGCCCGACCACGTCAGCGTGACTGAACTAGACGCGGTAGCGCACTTGGGCGATGAGCCCTGGCGGATCCCTATCGGTCTCCGGGAAGCAGACATGGCCCCGCAGTATCTCGAGCTCTACGAAGGTGAGCACATGCTCATCGCCGGCCCCGCTCGATCGGGCAAGTCGACATTGCTGATGGGCCTTGCCGAGTCGCTGCGTACGAGCGCGGTGGCAGAAGGGACCGACCTGGCTGTGTGGGGTATCGGCTCCAAGCGTTCCCCCATCGCTTCTTCCGATCTTGACAACGTGGCGGTTGGCCCCGACGAGATTCCGGCGCTGGTGGCGGCCGCGCGTATGCGGACAGCGCCGTTAGTCCTGCTCATCGATGACGCCGAGCGCTTCGACGATGCAGATCAATCCATCACGGACCTGGTGGGATCAAATCTGCCGCACGTCCATGTGATCGCCGCGGGACGTTCAGACGACTTGCGTAGTCTGTACTCGCATTGGACGAAGGTCGTGCGTAAGTCTCGTTGCGGGGTCTTGCTGGTCCCCAATCGTGACTACGATGGTGAACTCTTGGGCATCACGGTCCCACGCTCGGCCCCGGTGCGGATCAGTTCTGGCCGAGGCTACGCATGCATGGGCGGCCAGGGGGCACTTATCCAGGCGATGTCGCCTACCGGCAGCACCTTCTGACATCGATAACCTCAGGGAAAGCCTGCTGGCGTGAGCTTCTGAGGCGTTAGATTGCTTCCTGGTATTTCGTCAACACTCTAGTGTCCCACCCGAGAGGCTGAACCATGGCCAATTCCGACGACTACGATCTCGACAAGTTGTCCGGCATGTCGCCCGTCGCCTATGACTTTGGCGTCGCGTCTGAGACTCGCTCGGTGCTGCGTGCTGCCGCATCGGCGCTCCGCGGCCAGCGGGGGGCACGGGCAGCTGCGCGTAACAAGGGTTCTGAGGGCTTCGAAGGGTATTACGCAGAACTTTTCGAGGCCAACGGGACCCAGCAGTTGAATGACCTCGACGAGATCGCTAGCAACCTCGACGATGCGGCTACTAAAATCGATACCTTAGATCAGGCGGCCCGCGACGAAAACAAGCGCCGTGCCGACGCCGCCGCTTGGGCGCAGCGTCGCAAGGACCGAGGCGACTTTGCCCAGTTCTTCACTGATGTTCTCCACACTGACGACATGCCTGAGCCTAACTTCTCTGAGAAGCTGGACGGTCCAACGGCCTGGGCGCCGGCTACGCCGCCGCCGCCGCGAAAGGCGCTTGAGGGTCAACGTAGTGCATATGGGACATCTGCGGGTAACACCGACAATTTGCAGTCCTTTAGCAGGCAGACTGCCAGCCTGAATGACTCGATGCTTCCCCACCCGGGGAAGGTAGATGCGGCGCTGGCCGCCTTTGCACGATCCTGCTCGTGGGTGACTTTTGATGCTTCTAGTGTCGCCGCCGCTCTTACCGCGTGGAACAAGGCGAACGTTGACGAGATCACGTGGGCCGACAGGGTGCGCGAGCTTTTTGTGAATGCTGGCGGCACGGGCATGGCGGTGCCCAATAGTGCGCTGGATGCGGCTCTGCAGGCTAGCGGCATCTCGTCGTCTCGCGACGACATCGTCGTCGATCCTCCCACCGCTATGGGTGGCCAGCCGACGTCGGGGTTTGCTGATGATCCGGTTAATGCGGCGACGGGGAATTTTGTTGAGCCGCAGGTGGATTTGGGTTTCACTGGTGGGTCGGCGACCCTTGAGTGGGGCCGTGTGTATAACTCTATGTCGCAGGTGTGTGGGGCTTTTGGTCCTGGCTGGTCGAGCCTGGCTGAGTCTCGCTTGGTGGTTACGGACGAGTCGGCGCGTTGGGTCCAGGCTGACGGGCGTCATATCGTGTTTGGTCGCATGGGTGAGGGCTGGGGGCGCGCCCAGTGTGAGAATTTGTGGCTTGAGCAGCCGACTGGCATGGGTGGCGTGGCTTTCCTTATCCGTGACAATGATGGCGGGAGTTTCGCGTTCAGTCAGGCGGGTCGGCCGGTCTTCCAGGATCGGGGTCCTGGCTCGCGTGTTGCCTTCACTTATTCCGAGGATCGCCTCGTTCGCCTGGAGCATGAGTTCGGTCGGGCAGTCGAACTGGTGTGGAGCCAGGATGGTCGCCGCGTTGTCGAGGCATTGGCCAGTGATGGTCGCCGGGTCGGCTATGTCTACGATGAGCAGGAACGGCTGGTTGAGTCCACTGGTGATACCGCTACGCATCGGTACGAGTGGAACGAACAAGGCTTGATGTGCCGTGTCGTTGATGCTGATGGTGTGGTCGAGGTGGACAACACCTATGACGGGCAGGGCCGTGTTGTCACTCAGCGTTCCCCACATGGTCGCCTCTCGCGCTACTCCTATTTGGGGGGCCGGGTGACTGTGGTCTGTGACGAGGACGGTGCGCGCGCTAACACCTATGTCCACGATGGTAAGGGTCGCCTGGTCGGCGTCGTTGACGCTGAGGATCACCGCCAGTCGGCGTCGTGGGATCGCTTTGGTAATCAGGTCATGGTCACTGACCGTGAGGGTCGTACCGTGGTGCGTAGTTTTGACACTCGGGGACATGTCATCGCTGAGCAGACCGTGTCGGGTGCCCGCATCGAACAGGACTTTGACGAGCAGGACCGCCTCATCGAGGTCCGCGTCATCAACGACGATCAGGTTTCGGTGACCGAGATGGTCTATCAGGGCGATAACCGGAACCCGGCGCGTATCGTTGACCCGGTCGGCGGGGTCACGGTGCTGGAATGGGACGGTTCGCTGCTGACCAAGGTTGTTGATCCCACCGGTGTGACCTTGACGATGGGCTACGACGCCCACGGTGACCTGGTCTCTACTACGAATGCTGCGGGTCACACCGCACGGTTGGAGCGCGACGAACAGGGCCGGGTCGTGGCGGCGATCACGCCGCTGGGGCATACCACCCGTTACCGCTACGACGAGCGCGGCATGTGCGTCGAGCGCATCGACCCCGACGGCGCGGTGTGGCGTTTCGAATATTCCGCTGGTGGCCGGCTGTTGGCGACGGTCGATCCGCTGGGTGGGCGTGTGGAGGTTGAGCGTGACGAGGCTGGCGAGGAGTCGGCCACGATCGACGAGCTGGGACGGCGAGTGGAGCGTCGGGTTGACGATCTGGGTAACTTGACCAGGGTCGAGTTGCCGGATGGTTCGGCCTGGCAGTTCTCCTACGACGCGATGTCGCGGATGCAGTCCATGCAGGATGCTTCTGGTGGGGTGTGGCAGTTCTCCTACGACGCTGAGGGCACGTTGAAGGCCACCACCGATGCCACTGGCGGTGTGCGGCGCTATGAAACTAACCAGATGGCCCTGCCGACCGCCTACCTTGATGACGGCAAGCGCGAAGAGGCGGTCTATGATCGTCTCGGGCGCATGGTCTGCCATATCAACGCCGATGCCACGTCCACTAAGACCCGCTACGACCTGGCGGGTCTACCTGTCGAGATCATTGACGAGGCGGGCGGTGTCACCTCGATTGAGCGTGACCTTGCCGGTCGTCCTGTAGCCGTCACCCAGCCGATGGGCCAGACTTTCCGTTACGAGTACGACGAGTGTGGTCGCTGGGCTGCGACGATCTCGACTGGCGGTGACCGCTACGAGATGATCTACGACGCCGACGGTCGTATCGAGGGTGAGGTCTGGCCGACTGGTGAGCGCGTCACGACAACCTTCGACGAGTGTGGTCGTGCGGTGGCGCGTCGGGAGCCAGGGCGCGGCTTGACGCGGTTGAAGTACGACAAGCTGGGCCGGGTCGTGTGGTCGCAGGATTCCTGGTACGGCACGCG
The DNA here is from genome assembly GCF_052654715.2 of Cutibacterium nasicola. Taxonomy (NCBI): domain Bacteria; kingdom Bacillati; phylum Actinomycetota; class Actinomycetes; order Propionibacteriales; family Propionibacteriaceae; genus Cutibacterium; species Cutibacterium nasicola. The sequence continues at coordinate 48,908 of NZ_CP199745.2, forward strand.
TCGCTTCCGCTACGACGCGGCGGGCCAGATGAGTGAGGTTGTTAACGCCGCCGGTGGTGTGACCCACTTCGCCTACGATGAGCTGGGCCGCATCGGCGAGGTCACCGATCCGATGGGCGGGGTGACCCGGCACACCTACGATCCGATGGGTCGTCTGCTGACCAGCACCGATCCGCTGGGGCGGGTCACGCGGTACTCCTACGATGCGGCTGGCCGCGTCACTCGGCGTGTTGATGGTGCGGGGGCGTCGATGTCGTGGGTCTACGATTCGGCTGGTCGCCAGGTCGAGGAGTGGGTCAATGACACGCTGCTGGCTGCCACCACCCGTGATTTCGTCGGTCGTACGACGACGATCGTGGAGGGTGATGCCCGCCACGAGTTGCGCTTCGATGTCCGCGGTAACCTGCTGTGGCGTGGTCGCGGCGACCAGGGGGTGCGCTGGGAGTATGACCAGAATAGTCGTCGTACCTGCATGATCCGCCCGAATGGGCAGTCCACGTCGTACGAGTATGATGCGAACAATCGGGTCAGCGCCTTCATCCAGGAGGGTCTGGGTCGGGTGGTCATCGACCGTGATTCGCTGGGACGCATCGTCAGCGTCTTCGCTGACGGCCTGTATGCCTCATGGGAGTATGCCGACGGCGCAGTGGTGCGCCAGCGTGTAGAGCGCAACGGCTTCATCAGCGAGTCGGTGATCACCCGTGACGAGAACGGTCGGGTCGTGGCAGACAAGACTGACGGCATCACGACTTTCTACTCCTACGACCAGACCGGTCAGCTGGTTCGGGCCCAGACCAGCGAGGGCTTGGTCACCACGTGGGAGTATGACGCTAACGGCCGGATGGTTGTCGAGGATGCGGCTGGGACGGTGTCGCGGTTCACCTATGATGCCGCCTCGCAGCTGGTGTCGGTGACCAATTCTGACGGCACGACCACCTACGCTTATGACGATGCCGGTCGTCGTGTGCGTGAGCAGGGGCCGGCAGGTGAGCGTCGTTTCACGTGGGATCCGCGTGGTTTCTTGGATTCGATCACGCAGATCAACCATGACGGCGACAAGGTCGCCGCGCAGACACAGCGGCTGTGGGTCGACGCGCTGGGTGAGCTTGCTCGCGTCGATCAGGACAGCGTGTGGTGGGACTCGTCGTCGTTCATGCCGACGCTGGTCCAGTACGGGGCGCGCTCGGTGGTTACCGAGGCTGGTGTCACTGGCATGGTCGATGGCCCTGACGCCTCGTGGCTTCCGCCGCAGTGGTCGGCGCGTGACCACGGCGGCAACCCGATGGATCCGTGGGCGGTCGCGACGAACGTGGGGGTGTCTGCTCAGGGGTCGTTGCTGGTCCAGGGCATGGAGTGGATGCAGGCGCGTGTCTATGATCCGGCCACGCGTGGGTTTTTGTCGACTGATCCGTTGCCGGGTGTGGCTGGTGCCGGCTGGTCGGGTAATCCGTATGCGTTTGCCGGTAATGATCCGGTTAATTTTTCTGACCCGTTAGGGCTTCGCCCGCTCACTGATGAAGATCTTAAGGGTTATCGCGATGCGGCCCGGTCTCCGTTGGCCAAGGCTGCCGATGCGGCTGGTGGCTGGTTGAAGAACAACTGGGAATACGTTGCTGGTGGCGCGATGGTTGCTGCCGGTGGTGTGCTCATGGCCACGGGTGTGGGCGGGCCGCTGGGCGGTGTCTTACTGGGTGCTGGTATCGACACGATCGCGCAGAAAGCTACCACGGGGTCTGTCACGTGGGGCGAGGTTGCGGTCTCGGGTGCTGCCGGCCTGGTCGGTGGCGGGTTGGGGGCTGCAGCTGGCAAGTGGGCCGCCGGTAAGGCGGCGACGTGTCTGGGTAAGAACGTGGTTTCTGGTCTGACGGAAGGTGCTATCGACGGTGGTATCGGCCAGGCTGGGGCCTACTGGGCCGGCCCTGGCCCCCATACCCTGCGTGGCGGTTTGAAGGCTGTGGCGGTCGGTGCTGCTGGTGGGGGCCTGGTGGGTGGTGGCGCGGGTGCCCTGTCCACGGTGACCGATGTGTCCCGGCACGGCTGTTTCGTGGCCGGTACCCAGGTGTTGATGGCTGATGGCACCTCGAAGAACATCGAAGATGTTGTTGCCGGTGACATGGTCGCCGCGTACAACCCGGAAACGGGCCAGGCTGAGCCCGGTGAGGTCACTGACACCTACATTCATGACCAGGTCGCGACCTGGCAGGTGACGACTGAGTCGGGCACGGTGACCACCACCGCCGTGCACCCGTTCTACGTCGATGGTAAGGGCTGGGTCGAGGCCCAGGATCTACGTGCCGGCGACCAGCTCTACGACGAGACTGGTAGTCTCGTGACGGTCGTGTCGATCCAGGCCACCGGCGAGATCGCCACGGTCTACAACGTCACAGTCAAAGACCTGCACAACTACTACGTAGCCGACGACAGCAGCTGGGTCCTAGCACACAACGGAACCGCTACCGGTTGTGGTCTCGGTGGGCCTGGGGAGTGGGGGCCATCGAAGAATCACGGCAGTGCGAATGCTCGAGCCTATGAGTTGCAGATCACGGGTCGGCCTGAAGGCTACTATGTCAATGGTGTCGAGTTTGACGGTTACCAGGATGGAGAACTCCTTGATGCCAAGGGGCTCGGATATGCGAAACTACTACCCGCGGAGTGGAGTACGGCTGATGAACAGCTCAGGGATGCTGCTGACCGCCAGCTAGAGGCGGCGGGGTCAACGCCCATCCATTGGATATTTGCCGAAGAAGAGGCTGCTCGGGAGGCGAGTGAGATCATTCCTGCGAAGATTAAGATCAGTCATGTGCCTTTTCTTCGGTAGTTTCGTTGTTGTGAACAGGAGATGATGTGTGATGTGGTCATTGAGGTGTGGTTGGCGGCCGTCTTCGTGGGAGATGGAGGATGTTGCTGCGCGTGTGGTTGAGTGGTGTAACCAGGTGGGTGGTCTTTATCCCGAGTTGAGCGAATGGCGATTTACCGCAGGTTCGAAGCGGGCGGCGTTGGCCACCCCAGTGGTGACCGAGCATGAGTTGGTCCGACGTCTCGTGGCTAAGGGGGGTATCGCCTCTATCTGGGCCCCGCAGGGTCCTCTTCGCGTGAACGTCAGCGCGAGTGATTATGACAAGCAGGAGAACTTGTTTCGCTTCGCGGCAGGGGGGAGGAGATCACCGGCGAACGTGGATGAGGATGATGAGGGTGTGGCCATGGCGATGGCGGAGATGGCCTGTCGTATTTTTTCGCCTGAGTATGTCAACTGCGGGAAACAGGTGGGATTGGGGCCGATGCTTGACGACGGATCTCTTGTGAAAGCAGTGAACTATGCGCCGCGGGACACATATGATTCGTATCCGGATTTTGTGCGGGCGGCGCGGGTCATACGTACCACAGCGGAGGGAGTGTTCTTCGCTCGCCCCGACAATGACTAACAGGTGCCCGCAGGTCGAGGGCCTCGACCTGTCTTGAGCCCACAGAGGCCATTGCGACAATCATCGTTTCGGCGCGGTGGCCGTCCCTGCTCGCTGCTCGGCTGTGAATAGTTCCTCATGATTCGACCGTGAGAAGTCGTTATCCCGGGTGGATATTTACCGAAGACAAGGCTGTTTCAGAGGTGCGTCGGCTGGGTCCTGAGGAGATTAAGATCAGTCATGTGCCTTGTATTCGGTAGTTTCGTTGTTGTGAACAGGAGATGATGTGTGATGTGGTCATTGAGGTGTGGTTGGCGGCCGTCTTCGTGGGAGATGGAGGATGTTGCTGCGCGTGTGGTTGAGTGGTGTAACCAGGTAGGTGGTCTTTATCCTGAGTTGAGCGAATGGCGATTTACCGCAGACTCGAAGCGGGCGGCGTTGGCCACCCCAGTGGTGACCGAGCACGAGTTGGTCCGAAATCTCGTGGCCGACGGGGGCTTGGCCTCTATCTGGGCCCCGCAGGGTCCTCTCAGCGTAGACGTCAGCGCGAGTGATTATGACAAGCGGAAGAATTTGTTTCGCTTCGCGGCAGGGGGGAGGAGATCACCGGCCAATGTGGACGAGAATGATGAGGATGTGGCCATGGCGATGGCGGAGATGGCCTGTCGCATTTTTTCGCCTGAGTATGTCAACTGCGGGAGGGCAGAATTGGAGCCGATGCTTGCGGGTGGCTCTCTTTTATCGGCGGTGAACTATGCGCCGCGGGACACATATGATTCGTATCCGGATTTTGTGCGGGCGGCGCGGGTCATACGTACCACAGCGGAGGGAGTGTTCTTCGCTCGCCCCGACAACGACTAACCGGCGCTCACAGGTCGAGGGCCTCGACCTGTCTTAAGCCCACAGAGGCCATTGCGACAATCATCATTTCGGCGCGGTGACCGTCCCTGCTCGCTGCTCGCTGCTCGGCTGTGAATAGTTCCTCATAGTTCGACCGTGAGAAGTCGTTATCCCGGGTGGATATTTACCGAAGAAAGAGCTGCTCGGGAGGAGTGGCGGTTAGTTTCTGAGGAGATTAAGATCAGCCATGTCCCTTGTATTCGGTAGTTTCGTTGTCGTGAACAGGAGATGATGTGTGATGTGGTCATTGAGGTGTGCGTGGCAGCTATCTTCTCCGAGAATGGAGGAGATCGCTGCACGTGTGGTTGCCTGGTGTAGCCAGGTGGGTGGTCTTTATCCTGAGTTGAGTGAATGGCGATTCACTGCAGACTCGGAGCGGGCAGTGTTGGCCACACCAGTGGCTATTGAGCAAGAGTTGGTCCGACGTCTCGTGGCCGAAGGAGGCTTCGCCTCTATCTGGGCCCCGCGGGGTGATCTCAACGTTCACCTCGACTTGGATACTTATGCGGAGCGGGAGGACCTGTTTCGCCTTGTGGCAATGGGAAGCTTACCGGGCGTCGTGGACGAGGACGATGAGGATGTGGCCATGATGATGACAGAGATGGTCTGTCGCATTTTTTCGCCTGAGTATGTCAACTGCGGGAGGGCGGACTTGGGGCCGAGGCTTCTAGACGGTTCTATTTTATCGGCGGTGAACTATGCGCCGCGGGACGCATATGATTCGTATCCGGATTTTGTGCGGGCGGCGCGGGTCATACGCACGACAGCGGAGGGAGTGTTCTTCGCTCGCCCCGACAATGACTAACAGGTGCCCGCGGGTCGAGGGCCTCGACCTGTCTTGAGCCCACAGAGGCCATTGCGACAATCATCGTTTCGGTGCGGTGACCGTCCCTGCTCGCTGCTCGGCTGCGAGAAGTTCCTCATAGTTTGACAGTGAGGAGTCGTTATCGCGGCATGTGGAGTCGTGGGCACCGGTTGAGGCGTTACCAGACACGGTTCGGGTCACAGCCTGTCCTGGGTCACGCCACCCAGATGACGTGTTTCGGCTCGTTCTCGGAGGGCACTCCTGAGCAGTGTGGACACGGCTATTGAGATGAAAACTGCGGTCGAGGCTTTCTTGAGCGGATGCCCTGGTGCTGGTCTGCCGGTCCAAGCCACTGGTGAGGTCGCCACGGTCTACAACATCGCAGTCGAGGTCCTGCACGACTACTACGTTGCCGGCGACGGCGGATGGGTGCTGGCGCATAATGCGTCCTTGACGGGTTGGATCCGCCCGGACTTACTGCTAAGGGATGCTGAGGGCAACTTCATTTTCGTAGAGGTGAAGAATGGCCTCAAGGCACCATTCACGAAAAATCAAAGAAAGGCGATTCCGACGTTTGGCTCAGATACCGAGTTTCGGGTCTTTGTTGATGCTGCGCGTGCGCTGGGTGAGGACCAGGCAGCGGAATGGGTGCAGACGTGTTCACTTGGGGAACAGGCTGCGATGTGTGTTGTGTCGTCATGGTTGCAGTTGGATGTGTTGGCAGTGGGGGTACAGGTGCCTCACTGGCTGGCTGAGGGCTTTGCACCAGTCTTTGTCATGGAAGGTGTGCCGCGCACGCTGGCGCGGAAGCGTAGGAAGAAGATCGAGCGCAGTGAGTTCGAATTAGCTGATCGTATGTGCGGTGGCAAGATGGTCGCTGCTGTGCCGCAGGACAGCGTGATCCCCCCCGCAGTTGCGAGATTTCTGGATGGGGGCTCGGTGAGTTATGTAGTGGCCTTTTGACCAGAAGGTCTGTGCGACAACGGGCCGGACGCCGATTGGGCGGCTTGCTACGAACGGTTGAAGGGCACTCAGCGTGGTCCTGCTGGGCCTGTGGTTCGTGCGTTCCCGGCAGAGGTGACGGCGGAGCTGCCGGAGCGCGATGACGAGAGTTGTATGTGGACGGCGATGCCGTTGCTGGCGGAGGCTTCGGGAGAGTTGCTGCATGTGGCTTTGGGGAACAGCCTCATGCAGGAGTCGGTACCCGTGTTGCAGGAGATGGCAGAACGCCATCGTATGGTGTTCTTCGACCCTGGTTCCGGGATGCGGGTGCTCGGGTGGACCAGATTGGCCTTTTGGCCTAGCCGGGCTGGGCGACTTATGGAGGGGCGTGGGGAATACGGACGGATGGTCTGCCGCGGAGAAGATCATTTTTGCGCGGAGACTTGAGAAAGATGGCGGCTGGCTAAATACAATTCACTCTATATATAGAGTATGAGTCTAATTCATGCTGAGGCTGTTGCGCATGGTATAGATATTCTCGAGAAGAACGGTTTGGAGAATTTTCTTGGTTGAGCAGATGAATTATGAAAAGGGCTTTGTTCCCCATGCTGGGGATGTGACCGCGATCTGTGTCGGGGAGCAGGAGTTCTTGGGTCGAGTCATTGATCCTGATCTGGAGATGGTGAAGGCCCCGGTGGTTCTGATGTATCAGTTCGATGCTGATGCCAGCCAGGTGGATCTTGGGGATGATCGGTCGTGCTTGCAGGCGTCAAGGAGGCTTGGCTCCTATGTCTTGGTGAACAAGAAGGAGTTTCGCCGAAAGTGGTTCCGCAGGGTGGCGAGTTTGGATTTTGAGCCCGGTGAACGTCTAGCGGTCCATCACTTCCGCATGGAGAACCGGGTTGTGGATGAGCATGGTCATCTCCTTGACTCGCCAGTGGAGCCGCTTCCGCGTTACGAGATGCTGAGTTCGTGGGGTCTGGCTTTGCAGGTTGCCGATGCCCAGGGTTGGCTGCTCGTCGATCCTGGCAGTGGGGGCGCTGCGGGGGCTTCTCGCATCGTGACCATTCATCGAGGCGAGTTGAAACTGGACCTGGCCCGAGCGGCGGCTGTGCTGGGTCCCGCCCTCGAAGGTATGGGGATCGTGCCAGATGCGGCGTGGTGGGCCTCGATGGTCTCATGGCTTGAGCCGACCCGTAGGGGGCATCTGGAATTCCATGTCGATGCTACTCACCTCGTGGCGACTGGGCCTGGACCTGACTTGCGCGCTGTGGCTGAGGGGATGGTGGAGCTAGTTGCGCATCCCGTATCAGCTCGGGAGGCGCTCCGTGCGGCGCTGGAAGCCGGGATCGATGTGACAGATCCCGCCACTGATTCCCCGTCTCTTCAGTAGGCTGCGGCTGCTATGGCCGATCCGCGTAATCTTTCGAGCGGGTTGGCGCTAGGAAGGCGTGGCTGAGAGCGGAAAAGTTCCAGGGATGGGTGCGCGGTCTCGGATTTGCGGTTGTTTCTTACTGATGTGGATCGGGAGCGGGCGTGGGAGGAGGTGCGTTCGCGTGTGCCGGGTACGAAGTTGCTGGATAACCGCTTGATTTCTTTGCCGATGCCTGCGGAGGCGATCGTTGATTCGCCATCCCAGATCGCCGGGCCGATGTTGGTGTTGTGGTCTCCGGAGGTGGATCCGGGGTTGGCTACGCGGACAAGCCCGAAGGACCCGGATGAGCCAGAAGGTGGGACCATTGCATGGGTCAAGTTGGCTCGGCGGCCTGATGGCGCGGTGCAGCCTGATCAGGTATCGGCGGTGTGGGATCCGGAACTTGAGTCGATGACTCGGTTTTTAATGAGGTGGCGAAGGCTTTGCGGGCGGTGACGCCGTTCAGGGTGACATATTTTGATGGGACGCCGGTGCCGTCGGTGCGGGTGGGTGCTGATGCTGCCCAGAGGTCGTTGGCTGGCGAGATTGCGCTTGGTGAGGCCATTGCGCGCTATCGCGTTGCCGAGGAGAAGGGCCGTACCAAGAAGTAGCCCGGATACCGATTGGGGGACTTCTTCGTTTTGAAGCTGATCGGGCTGGTACCGGGCGGGCTGGCGGGCCAATGCTCATAGGGCGGGGCAGCGCTGCTGTTGTGTGTTGCGTCTGGGGTCAGGGGTTGCTGGCGACCAGCTTTACGACGAGTCGGGTAGTCTCGTGGCCGTCGTGTCGATCCAGGCCACCGGCGAGATCGCCACGGTCTACAACTTCACAGTGGAGGGCCTGTACAACTACTTCGTGGCCGACGACAGCAGCTGGGTCCTAGCACACAATGCGACTCGTAGGCTCCAATACGGTGTTGAGGTGGATATACCTGATGATGCCGATTCGCAAACAATTGTTGGGGCGGTAGCGCGGGGCATTCGATCGCAGGGTGCCGACGATTTAGAAAAGAAATTCTCCAAGGAGATGGCGCGCGCGGCTAAGAGAAAGCCATGGCTAAGGAAGGCTTTCCTCGGTAGTCAAGTTCACTATGAAATCCGCGGTGAGCTGAATCTGTTATATCCAGGACGATTCGAATATCGAAGTGTGGGGCCCGATTACAAAGACAAACAAATGAATGACGCATTAGTGGAGTTAACTACTACAAATCCGCACACCATTAAGGCGCACACTGACAAGGGTGGAGATTATTTGACGTGTGCGTTCGCTGGCTACGATCCGTTTTAGGAGGGTGATATGACTACTGGGTTTTTGACGGACTCTGGTATCCGAGTCTGGAGCCAGACGGTGAACGACGAGACCTTCGATGTAGCACCTCATGGGCGATTGGCGGTGCGCGGAGCCAGGCTGGATGGTTGTATTTTTTCTGGTCCCCATCTGAAAGAATTTATCTTTCAGGGGTGCGAACGTTCAGTGTTTTCCGGGTGTCGCTTTGTGAACTGCCGGATTGATGAGTGGCACCACACATTCATGGACTTCGTCGACTGCGAGTTTGAGAGCGTCAAGATTAAGAAGTGGCGGCTGGACGAGGGTGACGTAGTGGATTGTCGGTTCGAGGGGGCTATCGCTGACGCCGTGATCTGGGGAGACACGGCAGCGAAACCCGGGATTGAGTACCGCCGCAACCGTTTCGAGCGGAACGACCTATCGGGCGTCGATCCTTGTTCGGTCGACTTTCGTTCGGGTGTGGACCTTGCCACCAACGTCCTTCCGGGGTCCGGTGGCTGTGCGCCACTGTTGGTCTTGGGGTGTGGTCCTCAGGTTGCTCAGGCTGCATTGGACAGGTTGGGTGAGGTCCCCGAGGAGTTGCGCGCAGCAGCGGAACAGTACCTGTCGGTGTCGTTGTGGGCTATGCATCTTGGCTCAGGGCAGAAGGACTGGTTCGGGTGGCCATTGCGTTCGACATCACCGGAGGTCTGGGCTGAAGTGTTGGGATTAGTACGAACGGTCGAGGCCGAGATGGGCGGAGAACACTGATGGGTGTCTTGTGTGATTACTTCGTGGTAGCTGAAGGCGTTGACCCGGCTGTGGTGCTGGACGAGCCTGGGGGCCCATCTCCATGAACAGCGGGCAACTGCGTGGTCTGGTGGAGACCAAGGGTGTCGATCCAGCGGTGGAGGCGTCATGTCTGCAATCGGCGTTGACGGGTGAGGAGTTGTCGGCGCTCCTGGTGGATCCTGCCGCTGGTTCCCTGGTGGCGATGGTTGATGATGGCGAGCGCATGGTCCTGGGGGTTCACCCGGGCTTGGTCTCCGCGTTGGCTGGACTAGACCTGGCGCAGGCTGGGGAGGTGGCAACGGCATGGGCTGAGGTGTCGCGGCAGGATCTGGGCCTGCAGCTTGCTGATCGGGTACGACTTGTTGAGGGTCTTGCTGGGCTGGCTCGGGCCGCTCATGACGTGGATGAGCGAGTTTATTGCTGGGTGTGCGTCTAGGCTCTGGCGCGATGTCTGCGAGGTCGAGGTCGTGACCCTCCGCTGGGTCGACTTCTGTAACCGGCTGCTATTCCTGGAGACTGGACGACCTCCCCCTCACGCAGGCCGAACAGCTGCACTACCATCGCCTTCAGCCCACCGACTGAAAGCATGAATCAAGCCTCTGGACACGCTAGGGGCTTCACTGTGGTGGAGGGGTTCTTGTGGGTGCTTTTGGCGTGGGTGTTTTTGAGTCTGATGTGCGTGGTGATGTTGAGGAGTTGTTGGAGGAGGGTGGTAAGCCTGCGGTGGTGAAGGCTGAGACTGTCCCTGCTGTGTCGCCGAAGGCTTCGTCGTCGAAGCTGTCTCCGATGGGTCGTGGTCGAAAGGACAAGGGCGATGACATTGATGGGGATGTGTATTGGCGTGATGTTCCCAATGGCGGGTACATGATCGCTCAGATTGTGGCGCACAGCAAGTTGTTGGTGGCGTTGGTGGTTTTTTGATCGGATTGTCGATGGTGAGCCGAGACATGAGGATGTGGTGGAGGTCACCAGTCAGGGGTCCCCGCTACTGCAGGGGACTGTTTCGCGTAATGCTGTGACTTTGGGTCAGGACGGTTGGGTGTATGCGGGTAAGACGGCGTATGAGGGTCGGGTGCCATTGCGGATGTTCCGACAGGTCTCGTCGAAGAAGCCATCGGGTTATGTCGAGTATGTGAGTGGACGTACTAAGAATGCGCTGGCGGCAGGGGATTGATCACCGCGGTGTTCTCGCATGGATGACACATTGGCATCCCACCGACGTGCAGGTCTTCGGGGGAATAGAGTCTTGTTAGTAGAAGTCATTACCGGTATGGGGGTTGCACGAGTCCATGATTGATCGGGTGCTGGTTGGGTCGGCTGGTAGCCGGGAGTTGGTTCGTGGTGAGGTTTTCGAGTTGAAGAACCGAACGTGGTAGGCGCTCGCGGCTGATGTAGAGGACTGCTCCTTTGAGGGTGCCCGCTGCAAGAATTTCGGCGCAGGGAGTGGTTCAGAGCCAACGATTTACCGGCGTTGCTCTTTTCGGGACGCTTGGTTGACGTTTTCGCCGGGAGGTGTGGCTCGTTTTGAGAAGTGCGATTTCACGGGCGCCCGCTTGAAGGATTGGTCGCTAATGTCTGGTGAACTGATTGATTGGTACGTTTACTGGACGTTTGCACCGCTGCCTTTTTTCTCGCCCGCGTGAACTTGATTCAGCAGCGCGTTTTCAATTTTTCGGCAATGATTTCTCGCAAGCAGAGATGATCGACTGCGACTTTCGATATGGGATCGATTTGTCGCGTCAGAAGCTCCCGCAGGGGCCCGGGTACTTCTATGCCGAGAACGGCGCGCAGGCGATCGAGCAAGCGCGGGAGCGTGCGCGGGCTGACCGAGACGACGATGCGATGATGATTCTTGACATCATCGACAAGAACCTTGTCGGACAGCAGCAGTTGTTTGACTCGGCGGCGACGTGGCCCGATTTGGGGCTTAAGCGTTGGCGTCGGATGTGGGGTCTTGTCTAATCCCCGGTCGGGGGTTGGCAGGCGGTCGAAGGGACGGGTGAAAGATGGGTATGGATCTGACTTTTTTCGTGGCGGCGGATGATGCGGCCGCAGCTGAGGTGTTGGAGCCCGGGGTGGTGTCTGGCTCGTGGGCCGCTGCCGTCGAGCACGGGGTGGTGGCTGGCGAAGAGGTCTTGGCGTTGCTGAACGCGTCTGATGACGCGGCTGATGGCGGCGCGATGGGTGAGCCTTTTGATCTGCCGGTGGCCGGTTTTGAGGAAGCCGTGATCGTTCCTGTGAAGGCGTGTGTGGTTGATGCGTTGGTCCGGCTGAGTGACGAGGATCGTGCAGCGGCTCTCGAGCAGTGGGCCGAGGAAGCGATGGTCCCAGCTGATGCGATCTCCGAGGGGCGTGACCTCCTAGACCGCTTGTCGGGTCTGGCTCGCGAGGCGCGAGAGGCTTGCCAGGGTCTGTACTGTCACTGGTCTGCGTAGGGCTTCGTCGCGAGAGCCATGACCCGGATGGGGTGGTCGCTGACGGTCGCGGAGATTCCGGGGGACGGCTACGTTCTGGTTGAAGTGGGCGACGAGGGTGGTAGCCGGTCCAGTCTGGGAGCTGCCTGTCCATCTTCGCGTCGCTCGGCGGAGCTGGGGTGTGAGTAGTTCGGGTCTTTCTCGGAGGTTGCTCCTGAGCAGTGTGTCACGGCTATTGAGATGAAGGCTGCGGTGGAGGTCTTCTTGAGCGGATGCCGTGGTGCCGAGTTGCCAGGAGGCTGGGGGCAGGGCTGACGGCGTAGCCCGAGTGTGACTGGGTGTTTGCTGTGGAGCGCTGAGTTGGAGCCGGTCATCGACCGGCCAACGATCTTCCGGGACCAGGCGGCAATGCGACGGTAATTGCTATCAATAAGCCACCTAGTTGTACTGACCGGGTACGTTGGTCAAGCGTGAGAAGGGCGGCTGGTTCCCGCAAGCGGTGTGGGGCCGGTGGTGGTTGTAGTAGTGCAGCCAGCCGTCGAGTTCTCCGCGGCGTTCGGTCTCGCTGGTGTAGCAGCGGGCGTAGGCCCAGCCGTCGGCCAGGGTGCGGTGGAAGCGTTCGATCTTCCCGTTGGTCTGCGGCCGATAGGGCCTGGTGCGCTTGTGCCGGATGCCGAGCTCGTGGCAGGTGTCTCGCCACAGGTGTGAGCGGTACGCGCCGCCGTTGTCGGACAGGACCCGCTCAACGGTCACCCCGCGTGCGTTGAACCACTTGACGGCCCGAACGAGGACCGCGGTGGCGGTGAGGGCGGTTTCGTCGTCGTGGATCTCGGCGTAGGCGACGCGGGAATGGTCGTCGATGACGGTGTGGACGTAGGCCTTGCCCATCAACGGGTCGCTGTACTTGTTCTTGGGCTTGCCCGGGGTGGCGGCGCGGTTCTTCTCGCCCTGCTGGCGGCCGACGTAGCGCCAGCCGCCGCCGTCGGGGATGTTGCCGAGCTTCTTCACGTCGACGTGCAGCATCGCCCCGGGGTGGTCGTGCTCGTAGCGGCGGACCGGCTCCCCGGTTGCCCGGTCGACATGCGAAAGCCGGTTCAGGTGCGCGTCGACGAGGATCCGGTGAACCGTCGACGGAGCGATCCCCAGCCGGCAAGCGAGCTGCACGGGTCCTTCTCGAAGACGGAGACGGAGCTGGATGCAGCGCTTCGTCGTCTTCGCGTTGGTCTTGTTCGGCGAGTGATGCGGCCGTGACGAGCGGTCCTGCATCGACTGGCCGGCGCGATAGCGGTCGGCCCAGCGCTTCACAGTGGGCCAGGAAACCTGGAACCGGGCGGCGACCTCGCTGATCGGCCAGCCCTGGTCGACCACGAGCTGGCCGACGATCAAGCGGTGGCGCGGGGTCAGTGCTGCGTTGGCGTGGAGCAAGAGCGTCCCCTTGGAATAGACGGAGGGGGCCGATAGCTCGACCCCCTCACGGTTGTTAGCGTGGATTCCTCTGTGGACCGCTGGCCCTAGGCCAGACCCTTTGCCAGCTCGATGGCGGTGAAGTGATGTACGGCGCTGGGCTGCTCGAGCTCGTCGAGCACCGCTAGGGCCAGGTCCGCAGGGGTGATCCGCGACGTGCCATCGTGGTTGATGAGGAGCGTGTCACCGCTACGGCGATAGGCGCCGGTTCCCTGTCCGGGCTCGAAGACTGCCGACGGACTCAGGTAGATCCAGTTCTGGTTCGGATGTTCGGTACACGCGTTGAACTGGTCGAGGCTGGCCGACGCGACGTCACGCCACTGGGTCGGCACGAAGGCGGGGTCGTCCAGGACGAGCAACTCTCGATCGTGAGGTGAGCGCAAGGGCGCTGCTCCTCCCACGACCAAGACCCGGACCCCCGCGACGGCGGCGTGGTCGAGGACACGGCTGGTCAGCGGAGCCACACGGCTTTCGTCGCCGGGGGCCATGCGCACGGCGAGCACGACGGCGTCTGCGTCGTTCAGGACGGGCTGCAGGGGTGCCTCGAGGTCTGTCAGATCGAGACGAGTGACGGTGGTATGCGGGTCGTTGGTCTCCTGTGGGTTCCGCGATACGGCAGTGACGTGGTGGCCGCGGCGTGTGGCCTCCTGCGCGATCGCTGCGCCGGCCATGCCGGTGGCTCCGAGAACCGTGATGTTCATGAATTGTCCTTTCGACGATGGGTGGGTGCGGGGAGCTGGCCACAGACCATGGCGGCCAGGGCGATCGCGAAGCCGAGGTACTGCTCGGCTCCGAGGTGTTCGTGCGCGATCAGGGCGCCGAGCAGGGCGGCGACCAACGGCGAGAGAAGTCCCAGGAGGGCTGTGGACGTGACGGGCAGGCGTCGGATGCCGGTGAACCAGAGGCTGTAAGAGACCAGTGCCCCGACCAGGCCGAGCCAGGCGTACCCAAGCCAGCCACGACCGGAAATCACTGCCGGTGGCCCCTCCACCAGCAGCGCCGGGATCGCCAGCAGAAGGCCGGCGGCCGTCAGCTGCCAACCGGCCAATGCGATGGGCGAGACACCTTGGGGGAGCTTCCACTTCTTGGTCAGGACCACGCCCGTGGCCATGGCCCCTGCGCCACCGAGTCCTGCAGCCACACCCACCGGGTCCAGGGCGGCGCTCGGCCCAAGGACCACGAGAGCCACCCCCACGACACCCACGACACCCCATCCCAGGCGCCAGCCGGAGAGTTGCTCGTGGAGGACAGCCACGGCCAGCAGGGCAACGATGATGGGCTGCACCGCACCCAGCGTGGCCGCGACCCCGCCCGGAAGACGCTGCGCCGACAAGAACAGCAGGGGGAAGAACGCGGCCATGTTCAGACCGCCCAACACGAAGCTCTTCCACCACCACGAGCCGCGCGGCAGCTGCCTCGACAGGCCCACCGCGATGATCCCTGCCGGCAGCGTCCTCATGAACGCGGCGAACAAGGGGTGTCCGGCTGGGAGGAGGTGGGTGGTCACGATGTACGTTGTCCCCCACGTAGCGGGGGCCAGCGCCGTCAGACAGGTCCACAGCAACGAACTGCGGGCCCCATGGGAAGAAGTGTTCACCGATCCATCGTCAGTCGCCCACCAGCGGTGAGTCCAACACATTGTTCTCACCCAAACAATGACCTGCAATCATGGTTTAGTGGAACTCCAACAGCTCAGGTACGTCGTGGCGATCGCCGAGGAGCGCAACTTCACGCGAGCAGCAGAACGCTGCTTCGTCGTGCAATCAGCACTGAGCCACCAGATCAAGGCCCTCGAACAGGAACTCGGCACGGCACTGTTCGTGCGCTCATCCCGTCGGGTGGAGCTGACCGCCGCCGGCGAAGCCTTCCTCACGGAAGCACGCGCCAGCCTCGCAGCCGCCGACCGTGCCGTGGCGGTCGCTGCCGAGGCCGTGGGCCAGGTCCGCGGAAGCCTATCGGTAGGTGTCATCCCGACGGTCACAGCCGTCAGCGTGCCCGACATCATCGCGGCCTTCCACGCCAGCCATCCCCACGTGGACCTCACCGTGCGGGGCGGGGGAAGCAATGAGTTCATGCGCGACCTCGGCAGCGGGAGACTCGACGTGGCCTTTCTCGGCGTGGACGCCGACGTCGCCCCAGCGTCCGGACTCACCGCGCACGAGATCGCCCGAGGGCGTCTCGTCGCCGTCATGGCGTCACAACACCGGCTAGCGCACACGGGCACCCTGGCCCTGGCTGACTTGGTCGACGAGACGTTCATCGACTTCCCGGCCGGGTCACCAGGCAGACTCCAAGGCGATCGGGCATTCGCTGCCGCAGGCCTTCAGCGCCGCGTGGGCTTCGAGGCGATGTCGACCGAGTTCATGCTCGCCCTCGTCGAACGTGGGTTGGGCGTCTGCCTGCTGCCCGTCGAATGTGTGCCGGCTAACCCAGCGCTGCGAGCAGTTCCCGTGGCCGATGGCCCCTGCCGGGCCGAGTACGTCGCGTGGGGCTCTTTCAATCCGAGCCCCGCGTCTCGGGCGTTCATCGAACAGGTCAAGGAATCAATCGCCCTGCACATGGTCGGCTGATGCCGGTCCCATCGATCAACGTCTCCGGTCCGTACAGCTAGCCAGGTCGGACCGCAAGATTCCTCTACCGAAGCACTCGCATCCCGGAACCAGGACCGAAGAACACCATTTGCCGCTCATGGCGCAGACTAGCGACGTGCGGCCGCCCGCGAAGCCGGGGACTGCCGACTCTCGGCGGCGCGCCGCAAGAGTTCGACCATCTGCCGGGACCACCCAGCCTGACGCCCGGACTGTTCAGGGAAGAACCACTCCGACTGACCAGTCGCAAGATCCTCACGCGCAAACCGCAACGCCTGCTCACACCGCGCAGCGTCGCCCTCAGCCAACCCATCAGCGACAGCAAGTAGCTTCTCGGCAGCCTTCACGACAGCGGCCCGATCATCGGTCACAAAGGCCGAATCGGCGAAGCGATTACCGACCACAGCCAGCCCAGCCCGCTGCGAGCACGGCCCCGAGAACTTCAACTCGGTGAGATCATTACCGTCGATCACCCCCGCACCACCGCCGACAGCAGAACTCTCGCCCCACCACAGCACATCCTTCGCCGTTCCCTGGACCCGGCAGCCCCGCATCGCGGCCCGCTCAAAAACCCACTTCTTCACCCGCAGATTTGTGAACTCACAATCGACAAACTCAACGTCCTGACACATCCAGCTTTCAACGGCCAGCCCGTCAAAATGGCAACCGACATAGCGCACCCGCTCGCCACGAGGAAAGCCCGGATACCAGTCGGCAATCTTGCGGCCACCCAGCGACCACCCCTTGACCAAGCCCTCGCTAAAAGCCATCACCCGATCCATGTCCCCCTGAGGGACCACACCGCCCGGAACCTGCACCTCCACCTGACTTGGCGGATCCGCCTGGGATGGATTGAACAACATCCTCACAACTACCTCCTAGCACCCAGGCTGCGCGTAGGTTGGGTAGGCACCTGCATCCTTTGGGTATCCGTCCTTCATTGTATGGAATAGAATCCGCTTAACTCCGGATTCAAGCCGACTGGATTTGAGTTTGATGGGAGTAGTCTCGATGGACCTCAGTGAGGCATGGGCGCAGTTGTGTGCCGCCAACGAGCGGTGGACGGCGTCTGATCTTCGGCCCATGTGGGAGCATGAAGGTCCTCGGCCTGGCTTGAGTGAGTCGGAGTGTTGGGATGTCCGTCGTCATCACCCAGAGGTGCCCGAAGCCTACGTGGAGGTTCTCCGGCTTGCTGACGGATGGCCTTCCTTTTATCAAGACTGCGTACTATTTGGGCGGCCTGAATTACGTTCTCGCCCGGGCATGATTGCCGAGGCGGCCAATCAGCCGGCGACGGATACCCCGTCGCCGGCTGACTGTTTTCTGGCTGCAGCTAGTCGCTCTGACGTGGATCAGTTCTTCCTCGAGACGGATCGTGGGCGGCCAGGCCGCGTGTTCTGGTACGCAGGCTCGCTGGTAGACACCTTCGACGACATCCCGTCGTGGCTGGCCGCGATGGCGGTCTACCTCGATGAAGAGACGCAGGAGAATCTGTAGGCCTGATTCCTGCAGGAGAACTGTGAAGCCTCCCGGTGTGGAGCTGTCCGTGAGCGAGTGCGAACGGGGCGTGATGGCAATATCAAGACCCATGTTGAGGCCCATTCTCGAGCTTATGAGTTGCAGATCACGGGTCGGCCTGAAGGCTACTATGTCAATGGTGTCGAGTTTGACGGTTTCCAGAATGGAGAACTCCTTGATGCCAAGGGGCTCGGATATGAGAAATTACTAACCGCGAAGTGGAGTACGGCTCGTGGCCCGCTCAGGGATGCTGCTGACCGCCAGCTAGAGGCGGCGGGGTCAACGCCCATTCATTGGATATTTGCTGAAGAAGGGGCTGCTAGGGTGGCGAGTAAGTTCATTCCTGAGGAGATTAAGATCAGTCATGTGCCTTTTCTTCGGTAGTTTCGTTGTTGTGAGCAGGAGATGATGTGTGATGTGGTCACTGGAGTGTGGTTGGCGGCCGTCTTCGTGGGAGATGGAGGATGTTGCTGCGCGTGTGGTTGAGTGGTGTAACCAGGTGGGTGGTCTTTATCCTGAGTTGAGCGAATGGCGATTTACCGCAGGTTCGAAGCGGGCGGCGTTGGCCACCCCAGTGGTGACCGAGCACGAGTTGGTCCGAACTCTCGTGGCCAAGGCGGGCTTCACCTCTATCTGGGCCCCGCAGGGTGATCTCAGCGTGGACGTCAGCGCGGATGATTATGCGAAGCGGAAGAATTTATTTCGCCTTGTGGCAATGGGGAGCTTACCGGGTGCCGTGGACGAGGACGATGAGGATGTGGCCATGGCGATGGCGGAGATGGCCTGTCGTATTTTTTCGCCTGAGTATGTCAACTGCGGGAAAGAGGAATTGGAGTTGATGCTTGACGGCCGTGCTCTTGTGTCAGCGGTGAACTATGCGCGGCGCGGCAGATATGATTCGTATCCGGATTTTGTGCGGGCGGCGCGGGTCATACGTACCACAGCGGAGGGAGTGTTCTTCGCTCGCCCCGACAACGACTAACGGTCTATGAATCGCCCCGGGATGTCCGGAGATTCTGAGCTTTGAGAAGGTTGGAGTCATGGCAGGCAATACGAACGAGCGCTATCCCGCTGAGCTGAGGGCCCGGGCGGTGCAGATATATTACGAGACCTGCCCGAACTATGACAGAGATTGGCCGCCCGTGTGTCTCGGTGGCGCCGGACCGGTTGTGGGTTGGCTGGCCGGGACCGAGTTGATCAAAACCCGGGGCAGTCCAATGCGTGTGGAGGTGGTTCATTCGTCCCGCCGTTCGATCCCACCCAGGAACGGACTCAATAATGACTGTTGGGGAGTTTTGTACTCCTGCCCGTGGCGCGATCGGATTGAGGCTTAGACTGAGCATCAACACAATGTCAGCGTCTGGACGAATTACCGCTCAGACAAGTTTGGGAAAGGATGGATTGTCGTGGCATTCAATTTGAAGAGTCGTCATTTGTTGTCGCTGGCACATCACAGCACCGAAGAGATCGAATTCCTTGTCCGACTCGCTGCGCAGCTCAAAGAGGCCAAATACTCCGGGACCGAGCAGCCCATGCTCGAGGGGAAGAACATCGCTTTGATCTTCGAGAAGGCGTCGACGCGGACTCGGTGTGCGTTCGAGGTGGCGGCCCATGATCAGGGTGCGCATGTGACGTACCTCGGCCCGAGCGGATCCCACATCGGTCACAAGGAGTCCATGAAGGACACTGCCCGAGTGCTGGGACGCATGTATGACGGCATCGAGTACCGCGGATTCCACCAATCCGTCGTGGAGGAGTTGGCCGAGTACGCTGGCGTCCCCGTCTTCAACGGCCTGACCGACGAGTTCCACCCCACTCAGATGCTCGCCGACGCCCTGACCATGCTGGAGCACGCTCACAAGCCCTTCCATCAGATCAAGTTCGCCTACGTCGGTGACGGCCGCAACAACATGGGCCGTTCCCTTTTGTTGCTGGGCGCCAAGCTCGGCATGGACGTCAGGATCGGAGCCCCGGAGGGTCTGCAGCCTGACTCGGAACTCGTCGAGCAGTGCCAGGAGTGGGCTGAGGAGTCCGGTGGCAAGGTGCTCGTCACGGCATCTGCTGAGGAAGCCGTCCGTGACGTGGACTTTATTCACACCGATGTGTGGGTGTCGATGGGCGAGCCGGTGGAGAGTTGGGGGGAGAGGGTTGACACCCTCATGCCGTTCCAGATCAACGATGACCTCGTCGCGGCTGCCAACAACCCACGCGTCAAGGTCATGCACTGTCTGCCGGCATTCCACAACAGTGAGACGACGGTGGGTGCCGAAATCGCTGAGACCTACCCGCAGCTGGCCAATGGCATCGAGGTCACCGAGTCGGTCTTCGAGTCCCCGGCATGCATCGCCTTCGACCAGGCCGAGAACCGCATGCACACCATCAAGGCGGTCATGGTCGCGTCGCTGGCCTGACGGTAGTGACTGGAGGAAAATCAATGAGGATTTTGGTTGCATTGGGCGGTAACGCTCTGCTGCGACGCGGTCAACCGATGACGGCGGAGAACCAGCGTGCCAATGTGAGGATCGCGGCCGAGCGGATCAAGGAGGTCGCCGTCGACCATCAAGTCGTCGTGGCCCACGGCAATGGTCCGCAGGTGGGTCTGCTGGCCTTGCAGTCGACGGCGTACGAGGAAGTCGGCATCTATCCGCTGGATGTGCTGGGGGCTGAGTCTCAGGCCATGATCGGCTACATGATCGAGCAGGAGCTGGGTAATGTCATGCCCAAGGAGCAACAGATCGTCACCATGATCACGATGACGGTCGTTGACGCCGATGATCCTGCATTCGACAATCCCACCAAGCCGATCGGCCCGGTCTACGATCGGGAGACCGCGGAGAGGTTGGCTGCTGAGAAGGGGTGGTCCATCGCCGCTGACGGTGAGTATTTCCGCCGGGTGGTGGCCTCCCCGCAGCCGCGCAACATTGTCGAGCAGAAGGCCATCCGTCAGCTGGTCGATTCCGGTGTCCTCGTCGTGTGTGCTGGTGGCGGTGGCATTCCCTGCGTCTTCGACAATGAGGGCAGCCTTCACGGTGTTGAGGCTGTTATCGACAAGGACTTGGCTTCGGCTGAGTTGGCGGTACGGGCGGAGGCTGATCTTCTCGTCATCGCCACGGACGTTGACGGCGTCTACGAGAATTGGGGCACTCCCGACCAGAAGTTCATCAAGGAGATGCGCGCCGAGGATGCCCTCAACGCGGAGTTTGCGGCGGGGTCGATGGGGCCGAAGGTACGGGCAGCCTGCAATTTCGCCCTGGCTACCGGAAAGCGTGCCGTCATTGGCTCCCTCGAGGACATTCGCGGGCTTGTTGACGGCACCTGTGGGACGGCGATCGTCTCTGACTCACCCGGAGACGTCGAGCTTCACTGATCAGTTCACGCACGAGTGCCGCAGACGTGGATGTCTGCGGCACTCGTGACAATTATGGACGTTCCTCGATGGTTCGGGCGTCGACGAGGTTGAGTCTCATGATCTTTCCGATCAGGCCACGCGCAGTGAACAACACCGAGATGGCCTCGACGACCAGGACGGTTGTTCCGATGCTTGCCAGGATGCTGAATCTGGTGTTGGCGAGCTGGGAGCACATGAAGGCCACACCGACGACGAGGCTGTGGCGTCGACCTGCGGGCAACCCCAGGGTGTTCGTCCAGACAAGGTGGGCCGTTCCCATTCCGGGGGAGACCCCGAGGCGCCCCGCCATGGCGACGATGACGTAGACGAGGTTGATCGCCATGAGCAGCGGTGTCCCGTAGGTCTCCATGAAGTCCCCGATCGCCGTCTTGCTCTCGGGGTTGTTGTACAACATGGTCATCTCGATCGCGACTGCCACGGCCAGGGCGACGAGGTCGATGATGGCCACCCACCAGGCGTCAATGAGGAGGGCGAGAAATCGTCGTCCCTTGGTCACCTCACGCGGCTCGTTGGCCTGTTTCTCCATCTGCTCCGGGGCTTGCGAGAAGTGTGGGGCAAAGGTCGTCGTGAGCACGCCGAGGATGCCACCGAGGGTATTCGTGATGAGGTCGTTGACGTCGGCGGCGCGGTACTGACAGTTGGAGATGAACCAGTTGCCCGTGTACTGCGTGAGCTCGATGAACAGGGACGTGCCGAAGCCGAGCAGTATCGCGGCCCAGGGGCGCATTCGGAGAAGACGGACGGCATAGAAGCCCAACGGGACGAAGAGGGCGACGTTGAGCACCATTTGCATCATCGAGAAGCTGGTGAGCACCTCCATGACGGGTGCGCCGGCGAACTGGTGGGCCATGTCTCGGAAGTACTCGGTGGGGTCGAGGATGAAGTAGCGCGGATGAGCGGCGCAGTACTTGTCGGACAGCGGCGGCACCGGAAAAATCGTGTAGGCGATGATCGCTGTGACGTACACGAAGTTGGAGAAGACCAACACCATTCGTCCGAACGAGGGCGCCCCGAACCGCCTGAACTGGTGAATGAGCACCGGGACGAATGTGACGACGCTGATGCCTGCGCCGATGAGGATTGAGATGAGTGCCTTGTCGAGCATGAGTCCTTCCAACTGTGAGCCATGACCAGGATGGCAGGTCAGGGCGCCGCCGGGCATCCTCCCGCGGGACGAGAACCGCGTCAACCGCGAGTTTGAGAGCCTGGCTCGACGGACCGTCAAGGGAATGCGAACCGGTACCATCCACATCGCGCTCCAAGGCTCGTCAGGACTGAACTGGTGCAGGTACCCCGGCGACGACCGGGAATGACGATCGCCCGTCCCCTGACATGGGGGCGGGCGATCTGCGTCCTCATTCGTCAGCGAGGATGCTGCCCTCAGTGGAGATGCTGTGAGCTGCTGAGGGTGCGGGAGTCGACGAGCTGCAGGTGCATGAGCTTCGCGATGATGCCGCGCTCGTCCCACAGCACCGAGATCGCCTCGACGAAGAGGATGAGGATGCCGATCGACGCGAAGCCTCCGACCACGGTCTTGCCCAGAATGGCCAGGATGAAGGCCAGACCGATGACGAGGGTGTGACCTCGTCCGGCGGGGCGACCGTTCTCGTTGACCCAGGCCAAGTTCCGGGAGCTCGTTCCGGGGGAGACGCCGAGGCGTCCGAGCAGGCAGACGAGAACGTAGCCGATGTTGACGCCGATCAGGAGGTCAGTGCCGACCGCCTGGATGGCCTGCTCGATCGCGGGCTTCTGGTCGATGGTGTTGGCCTCGTAGGCCAGGGCGGAGCCGAAGTACAGGCCACGTGCCAGCATGCTGAGGACGACAACCCACACCGCATCGATCGCCAGGGTTCCGAATCGACGCTGCTTGGTCACGGGTTCGGGGGAACCGGTCGGGCGCCTGCCTTCCTTGCGGACCTTGTGCACCAGGGTTGGGACAAGGAGGACCAGGGCAATAACGACGGCGATGATGGTCAGGATGAGGGCCTGGGTGCTCATGGTGTCCTTCCATGTGGGGTGGGCATCCACCCTGCCCGCTGTGAAGTCGTCGCACATCGTGCTCGAGTATGAAAACCGAGTCATCCGAGGGTTTCATCGTGGTGAGGTGCCTGGGAACGACGATCGCCCGTGCGGGATGGACGGGCGATCAGTAGGGATGTGTGATCCGGCGGGAGGTGTGAGACGACCTCAGTCGTCGTTTTCGGCCTCCTTGGCAGCCTCGGCGACCTGCTCCCCGGTGACGTCGGGGTGCTCCAGGCGCCACTGGGCCTGCCATGCCGCGCCGATGATGCCGGCACGGTTGAGCAGCTGGGCCGGAACGATCGGGGTCTCCAGGTTGAGGTAGTGGAAGAACTTCTCGTGATCCTTGGAGACGCCGCCGCCGACGACGAAAAGATCGGGGGAGAACAACATCTCGACGACCTCGTAGTAGCGCTGCAGGCGCTTGGTCGCCCAGTCCTTGTAGGACATCTTCTTGCGGTCCTTGACCGAGGAGGCGGCGCGTTTCTCGGCGTCGTGGCCGTCGATCTCGAGGTGTCCCAGCTCGGTGTTCGGCAACAGGATGCCGTTGTTGATGACAGCAGACCCGATGCCAGTGCCCAGGGTGGTGAGGATGACGACGCCCGGGACACCCTTGGCTGCACCGTAGTGGACCTCACCCAGGCCAGCGGCGTCTGCGTCGTTGAGGACGGTCACGGGGCGGCCGAGGGCATCACTGATGTAGTCCTCGGCGTGCAGGCCGGCCCACCCCTGGTCGAGGTTGGCGATGAAGGAGATGACACCATGGCGTGCCGGGGCGGGCAAGGAGATGCCAACCGGTCCGTCGCCAATGGTGGGGGCGAAGTTGTCGACGATCTCGCGCAGCACGGCGACGACATTCTTGGGGGACGACTTCTCAGGGGTGGGGATGCGAAGACGCGATTCGGCGAAATCCCCGACTTCGAGGTCAACCGGGGCTCCCTTGATCCCGGAGCCACCGACGTCAATACCCAGCACGTTACTCATGGGGGCAAGCGTAACGGGTGGTGGCGGAGCTCGGGGGGGGGGAGACAGTGAAGCGCGTCAGTGCGGTTGCCACGTTGAGGCGGCAGCGGACAACCCGAACGTGCAGTCCCTCTTGGGAGGTGACGTTCCCAGCCACCAGCGCTGTGCCGAGGTGACTCTGCATGGCATTGAGGTGCGCAGACAAGGCCTGCAGGCCCCCTCACCTTGCGTATTCGCAGCGACGGCCGGTATCCGCGAAAAATGCCATCCGGTGAAGACCAGACCGACCACCGCAGCGATGGCACCGGCCCACCAGGTGACGAAGATCCCCAGCACGGCGGCGAGGACGACCGTCAGAATGCCTCAGGTCAGACAGACCATGAGCCTCGTGACGGTCACGCATTTCGCAGAGACCGGATGCCATTAGCCTCCGGGAGGGCTGAAGAGGTCGTCCACGTCATGTGGCTCTGACAAGGGGCGATGTCAGGTCCAAGGCATCCTTTGGGGGTGACATCACCCACGTGCGTGGCATTGGTCGTGGTCTTCCGGCCAGGAGGTATCGTTGATGAGGTCGAGGGCCACGACTGGTTCGGCATCGAGTGCCTCGGACCGGGGCCTTTCGATGGTCGCGGTGCTGGTGTCGCGGCGTACTGCGGTGGCGAACCCGCGACGAGGACCGTTGCGGTGCCCGGTGGCTTTGTTGGCCGCCGTCGTCGACTGCCCGGCGGTGTGACGGGGGAGCATGTGGAGGTCGTAGGTCGTCTTGACACCCATCCGCCACGCAGCGGTGTAGAGGTCCTCCATGTCACCGATCGATCGGGAGGCCAGGTAGATGTTGCGGCTGATGGCCTGGTCCACCCACTTCTGCGCCCTGGCGGCCACGTTGAGGCAAGCCATTGGATCCAGGGTGAAGGAGGTGCGGTACAAACGTCGCAAGGATGCCGGGATGGCCTGGATCCCGCTGGGATCTCCCTGACGACGCAGCAATTCCTCGCGCACCTTCTCCCACAGCCCGAGGTCCTTGAGGTCGGCCACCAGGTTGCGATTGACCTCGAGGAACTTCCCGGCTGAGGTGGCTCGGGAGAGCACCTGGGACAACTGCGGATCCAGGCCCGGCGTCGTGCCAGCGACCAGACCGATCGACGCCGTCGGGGCGATGGCCAGCAAGGTGGCATTGCGCATTCCTCGGCTCACCTTGGCGCGCAGCCCGTCCCAGTCCATCCTCGTCGTCCGGTCGACGTCAACGGGAATGCCACGGTCGCGCTCCAGGAGGGCGAGGGTGTCGACGGGGACCATCCCCTTCGACCAACCAGATCCTTCGAACATCGGGTAGGCCCCGCGCTCGGCGGCCAGATCGGCGGAGGCGTCGATGGCGTGCCAGCTGATGAATTCGATGACTTGGTCGACGATGTCGTAGGCATTAGGGGAGTCGTAGGGAATCCGCACCTGCTCGAGCATGTCCGTCAGCCCCATGATGCCCAGGCCGATGGCCCGGTTCTCCACGTTTGATCGCTCGGCCTGCGGCGCCGCCGAAGCGGTGATGTCGACGAGGTCGTCGAGCTGACGTATCACCAGTCGGGTGGTGGCGGCCAGGTGCTCCCAGTCGATGCGACGCTTCTTGCGCGGCCCGACGAGGTGCCCGGCAAGGTTGACCGACGCCAGGTTGCACACCGAGGTGTGGTCGCGATCTTGGGGTAGGCAGATCTCGGTGCACAGATTCGAGGCGTGGATCGTCCCGGTGTTGTTGTTCAACGCGCGGGTGTTGACGCTGTCCTTCCACGTCAGCCACGGGTGCGACGTCGTCTGCAGGCTCACCAGGATGGCCCGGAACTGTTCTCGAGCCGTGGTGCGATGGAACCTCTTGATCTTCCCGGCGTCGGCCTGTGTGACATAGTACGCATATCTCTTCGAGAACTCAGACCCGGTGAGCTCGGTGAGATCGGGGGTCTCGGCGGGGTCGAAGAGGTACCAGTCCTCGTCCTTGGCGACCCGCTTCATGAACTCGTCGGAGATCCACACCGCGGTTCCGGCGGTACGAGTGCGTCGGTACGGGTCACCGGAGTTCTGCCGCAGGTCGAGGAACTGCGGGAAGTCCATGTGCCAGTTCTCCATGTAGAAGCACAGCGCGCCGAGCTGTTTGCCTCCCCGGGAGACTGCCCGCAGCGTCGAGTCGATGGTGTGCATGAAGGGGATCGGACCGGTTGACGCAGTGGTGTCGGAGCGGATCGGTGACCCTTGGCAGCGCAGGTCCGACATCGACAGCCCAATACCTCCGGTGCCCCTGGTGATCCGCATGACGTCGCGGATCGTCCGGGCGATGTGCTCGAGGTCGTCCTCGGTGCGCATCACGAAACAGGTGGACAGCTGGGCGGACGGCGTCCCGGCGTTGGCGAGGGTGGAGTCGGCGGCAAGGTGACGTAGGTTGCTCATGGAGTCGTAGAGGGCGAGGGCGGAGGATGTGGGGTCGTCCTCGGTGAGGCTGAGACCCATCGCCACACGCATCCAGAAGTACTGGGGCACTTCCAAGGCGCGTTGGTCGGGGGTGCGCAAGAGGTAACGGTTGACCACGGTGCGCACACCAGTGAATCCGATGAGGTCGTCACGGCTGGGATCGAGGGCTGATGCGAGGACGTCAAGATCGAAGATTCGCCCCAGGCGCTCGTCAAGGCGCCCTGCTGCGACGAGTCTTCCGATCGTGCGCGGGAAACAAGCACGGTGCAGGTTGCGCACGCGTGTCGGGTCGACGTCACCCAGATCGTCGTGGGTGTTGCCAAAGACCTCCTTGTACAGCTTCTTGACGGCGATCCGGCTGGCGATGGTGTCAAAGGCAGGGTCGTCCTTGGCATTGCCCAGAGCCACCTGGATGACGGCCTCGTCAAGGGCATCGGTGGTGATGCCGTCGAAGAGTGTGATCTCCACCTCGGCCTGCAGCAGAGTCGCCCGGGCGACGGCATCATCGAGCCCGCGGGCTGAGTCGATGATGGACGCGGCGACTTCGTTGCCGTCGTAGGGAGCCAGCGATCCGTCACGTTTGCGGACGCGAATGGTTGAGATGGGGTCGGCGCTCATTGCAATTCCTCCGTGCGATGCCGTGGGCACGCGACCGGGCGGAATGCGGCAGGGACACTGGTCCCCATGAACGCTGCGATACTTCCCGCGAGATCGCGAACCGGGCCCCGCGGTTGCGGGACCACACCTGGCAGGTCTTCGGGCTCACGAGCACTTGTTGCCTACTGGCCGTCGCTTCCCATGCCGGAGCACAGTGCGTGATGACGGCGGTCGTTCTCGTACACCGCTGCGGGGCAGCTCCGGATTCACACCGGATTCCCTCTTAGCCCGTGCGAACACGGGAACCACGTGCACTTGTCACTATATGAACGCTGATCAAGGCGAGTCAACGCGAGGCCTGGAGAGCCTTGGGTGTGTGTGGCTGTCCTAGACTTGCGACGTGACGATTCCCGATGACTGGCGGATTGGTGACGCCGAGCGCGCCCGGGCATCGGACATCCTCGACGAGGCATGGACGTTGGGAAAGCTGACTCGCGACGAGCATGCGGAGAGGGTGGAGGCTGCTCTGCAGGCCCGTACCTATGGCGATCTGGGCGGGTTGCTCTCTGACCTTGGCGCGACGGTCGGGAGTGTGGCCGTCCCCGCTCATCCTGGCCACGGCGAGGCGGTGCGGATCGTCCCCGGTCCGGAGGCTGACCACATGACCTGCATCATGAGCGACACGGTCTGGGCCTCGGGACGGACGATGGCCAAACTCACCACCGTCACCGGGTTCATGGGGGATCCGTGCTTCGACCTGACCTCCATGCCGTGGGCAAGTCGTCACATCACCATTGACCTGACGATCGTCATGTGTGACGCGACTTTCCTGGTGCCCGACGGGGTGCGCATCGAGGACTCGATGTCGCGAGTGCTCGGAGACCTCACGGTTCGCGGACTCTCCCAGCCGGGGCTGGATGGCCCTGTCCTCACCTTGCGCGGGACGAGCATCCTCAGCGATGTTGACATCCACGGCCCTGGATCCAAGAAGTACGCAAGGCTCAGGAAGAAGTGGAATCGCTGACGGTCGACCGGCGACGGGATCGTCAGTCGCGTCAGCGCCACGCCCCACGGAACCTGGCCGGATGCCATGGGGCGTCCTCGTTGGGAACACCCAGCTCATGGGCGGCACGCAACGGCCAGTTGGTGTCGCGTAGAGCCGCCCGTCCCACCATGATGGCGTCGGCGCTGCCCTTCTCCAGCAGCTCCTCGGCCAGCTGTGGGGTCCAGATCATGCCGACGGTGGCTGTGGGAATATCCGCCTCGGCGCGCACCCGAGCCGCCAGGTCAGCCTGGTAGGCCGGGGCGACGGGGATGGGGGCCGACGAATTGCCTCCTGAGGAGGCGTCGAGCAGATCGACCCCGGCTTTCGCGAAGCGCCGCGACAGTTCGACGGAGTCCTTCACCTGCCAGCCGTCGTCCCGCCAGTCAGTGACCGACAGGCGCGCCAGCAAGGGCATGTCTTCAGGAATGGCCCCACGCACAGCCTTCGCGACCTCCAACGGCAGGCGAACACGTCCGTCGAAGTCACCGCCCCAACCGTCGGCGCGGGTGTTGGACAGCGGTGAGTAGAACTGGTGCAGCAGGTAACCGTGGGCGCTGTGAATCTCGACGGCGTCGAACCCAGCTTCCACGGCACGTGTCGCAGCGGTGCGGAAGTCGTCGATGACCTTCGCGATGCCGTCCTCGTCAAGGGCAGTGACGGGCAGACCGACGTACTGCTTGCCGTCAGCAGGCGCGTCAGTCGGGCCGACCGGAATCCAGCCGCCGCGCTCGGGAGGCACCACACCACCATGGAATCCCGGCCACCACTTCTCGGTGGAGGCCTTGCGACCGGCGTGGCCGAGCTGCACGGCGATCTTGCCGCCCAGCTCGTGAACGGCGTCGGTGACCGTGCGCCAGGCCGCTACCTGATCGTCATTCCACAACCCGGTGTCACAAGGGCTGATGCGACCTTCGGGATTCACTGCGGTGGCCTCGGCGACGATGAGACCGAAACCACCCACAGCGAACGAGCCGTAGTGGACGAGATGCCAGGTGCCTGGGATGCCATCCATGGAATCCACGGCGTACTGGCACATCGGCGGCAACCAGGCACGGTTGCGAATCGTCAGTCCACGAAGGGTGAGAGGCTGGAAGAGCTTCGGTGATGTCATGACTCCATGACACCA
Source organism: Cutibacterium nasicola (assembly GCF_052654715.2). NCBI lineage: Bacteria > Bacillati > Actinomycetota > Actinomycetes > Propionibacteriales > Propionibacteriaceae > Cutibacterium > Cutibacterium nasicola. The sequence continues at coordinate 78,022 of NZ_CP199745.2, forward strand.
CGCCGGTCAACCACGGTCCGGCTCAGAAGCTGAAATTGGGCGTCCACTCACGGACGGAGGTCACCTGGACAGCCGTCTTGGGATAGGGGTCAGCCTCAAGCAGACGGTCGAGGGCACCACGGTCAGGCACGGTGTAGATGAGGACCGCGCCGCTGCCGTCGGCCAGCGGGCCTGCGTTGACGAGTTGGCCACGCTCGCGCATCACGTCAAGATTCTCGAGGTGGGCCGGGCGCGCGGCCATGCGCTCCTCGGAATGGGCGGGGTCGTAATGGGTTTCGACGATGAACACTGCCATGGCCCAATGTTATTGGGGCCTGGACCAGGACTGAAGCATGGAACACGTCGTCGGGACCTGACGCATCATCGAGTGGCTCAAGGCCCTGGAACACCACGTCGGTGTCGGGCCTTGTCAGATGACGTTTCGAGAGGTCAGGACGGCAAACGTGCGCGGAGCCGTCCCGAGGCGGGAACGTTGGGCGCCCAAAGCTGGTGACGCCGGTTCAGTCAACGATGCATCGGCCGGTCGATGCCGCGGTGTTGGCGTTGACCCCACCACGAATGAACGTGCGAGTCTGGTTGTTCGACAGCGCATATCCGGTCTGCGGCTGGGTCGTGGACCGGGCGAAGATCGTCCCGGCAACCTTGCCGTCGGTCGTCAGCAGCGGTCCACCCGAGTTGCCCGGGCGCACCGTACCGCGCAGGGAAAGGATCTCGCGAACGACGGCGCCAGTGCCGTAGATGTTCTCGCCGCGAGCCAGCATTGACCCGCGTACCGTCACGGCCTCGAGGGTGTACGGGCCGTCGAGAGGGAATCCTGCGACGATCGTCGACTCTCCGTCGCCCACACTCGACGCCATCGTCAGGGCCGGGGCGTCGAGATCGGGAACTGCCAGTATCGCCAGGTCCGTGTCGGGGTCGTAGGAGACGACGCGGGCCCGCAGCCGGGCGCCGGCCCCGCCGACCTGCACGGTGACGTGCTCGGACCCGGCGACGACGTGGGCGTTCGTCACCACCCGGTGACGGGAACTCACCCACCCGGTGCCCTCGGATGCCCTGTCACACTGTGGCGCCCGCGACCGCACCTTGACAATGGATTGGGCTGCGCGCCGCACCCCAGGAGTGGTGACGGCGTCATCGGCAGGAGCCGATGCGGGCAGGCTGGGGGCGTCACCGGCGAAGACCCTCGGGAAGGTGTCTGCGGCCCGTCCCACCAGTCGGGCCGCGGCGTCGTTGACCCTCTCCGGGATGACGCGGTTGGTCTGAGCAATGACGGACGATTCATCGACGGCCTCGGTCCATGGCGGCGGCAGGATGGGGGAGAGGGTGGTCGCCGCCACCGTCACGACAAGGGCTGTTGCGATGACATTGAGCACCGAGCCGCCGAAGCGGTCCACGTTGCCCAGTCCAACTGAGTCGGATACGCGGCGCAGGCGTTGGGCGGTGTGGACGCAGATGGCATGGATGAGTTCGACGGCGACGACGATGATGCATATGCGTACCGCACCTGCGGTCAGCCAGGTCCAGTTCTCGTCAAAGAACTCATCAGCGACCACGCCGGAGGTCCACAGGCCGGCCCACACCCCCAGGACCAACCCGATGAGACTGGCCATTCCGACGATGGTCCCGCGTCTCCACCCGGCGACCGCACGCATGGTGAGGCCAGCCATGAGGATGACGTCGAGGATGTGCGGCATGGTTCTCCCATCGGAGGTGGATGATCGGCGAAATACAGCATCTCAATGGTGCCTTCGCAGCTGCCTTGTGCCAACGTCGAGCTCCCTGGGCGCATTTGACCTCGCGGAGTCGCTGTTGTTGGTAGCTTGACGCCATGAGTCATCATGGTGGCGAGAATGAGGGCGTGGCCTCCTGCGGCACGGATTCCGTTCACGACGATCTCGTCATCTTGCTCGACGACGATGCCAACCACGTCGGAACCGCTCCTCGGGCGACCGTCCACAGCCAACACACCCCGCGACATCTGGCCTTCTCCTGCCACGTCCTTGACGTCGGCGGGCGGGTGCTCCTGACCCGACGATCCCTGACGAAGGTGGCCTGGCCGGGAGTGTGGACGAATGCTTGCTGTGGGCATCCGCGGATCGGCGAGACGATCATCGACGCGGCGGTGCGTCGTACCCACCAAGAGCTCGGCCTCGACCTCGATCCGTGCCGGATGCGCGTCGCCCTACCTGACTTTTCCTACCGCGCCACCGACTCCAGCGGCATCGTTGAGGACGAGCTGTGCCCGGTCGTCGTTGCCCGCTTGTCCCTGCCCGAGGAATTCGTTGAGCTCAGTCCCGACCCCGACGAGGTCGAAGAGGTCATCTGGGTGGGTTGGCAGGACATGGGGCGACGTGGCGAGGACGGCGCGGGCCAGAAGAATCGGGTTGCGGGCATGACGTGAACAACACACTGCTCCGGCACACCCGTCACCGGTCATCACGGCGGCGTCAGTCTCAACCGTCCCGTTCGCGGTGAGGGCCCCACCTCGTCCGGCATTGAAGAGCGGGTGGTCCTCCATTGCCACGACGGAGGCTGTGACGGCGTCAAGGGCTGGCCCACCGGCGTCAAGAACGTGCTGGCCAGCGTCGAAAGCGTGGCGTAACAACCACCGGAACCTCTCGGCATCCTTTCCCGATCGCGGTGGAACATTGCCTGCTCCACCGTGGATGACGAGAGTGGGACGGAGCTGATCGACGACGTGACTGATCGTGCACGCAGCGTAGATGCCGAGGTGGTGTCACGGGGGGATTGAGGACTCGTCCACTGGTCTCAGACCCTGCTGTGGGAAAAACATCGATGTGTTTTCCCCAGCCACGACGGTTGTCCACAGGTATTCTGTGGACAACTCCCAGTTCGAGGCAGGTGTGGATGAGTAGCGTTACCACTGACCTTCCTAGTTGCTGGCCACGATGGTGAGGGACCTGAGCGGCCAAGGCGAGCCAGGTCGTCAGGAGGCCGTCGGCTCCTCAGCCGGGGGTTCCTGACGCGGTAGGTACATGGTGAACATGGCACCACCACTGGGGGCTCGCGACGCCTTGATCCAGCCCTGGTGGCTGGTGATGGTGTGCGCCACGATCGACAGGCCCAGGCCGGTGCCGGGGGTATTGCGGGCTCGGTCGGAGCGGTAGAACCGGTCAAAGATGTGTGGCAGATCCGCCTCGTCGATACCCGGCCCCTCGTCGCTGACGACGATGGTGTCACCTTCCATCGTGACCGTCACGGTGCTCCCGGTGGGGGAGAACTTCACCGCGTTGTCGAGCAGGTTCGTCACCGCCCTCTCGAGAGTCGCCTCGTCACCAAGTACCGGATGGGACTCCAGGTGGACGTTGAACTCTAGGTTCGGGCCGCGTCGGCGTCCCCTCTCAACTGCCTTGGACACCGCATCTGACAAGTCGAAATACTGCGGCCGCGGGGGAGGGGCGTCCTCACGTGAGAGCTGGACGAGGTCGCCGATGAGGCTGGAGAACTCACCGAGCTGAGCGGCGACGTCGTCAAGGATCTCGCTGCGGGCCTGATCGGGGAGCATGTGGCTGTTCTGGTCAGCGATGAGCAGCTCGACATTGGTGCGCATGGACGTCAGCGGGGTGCGCAGCTCGTGGGAGGCGTCAGCGATGAGCTGCTTCTGGCGTTCCCGCGAGTTCGACAGGGACGACAGCATGGCATTGAAGGAGAGGGCGAGGTCTCCCAGCTCGTCATGGGAGCGAACCGGGATGGGGCTGAGCTCGTCGGTTGCCGTCACTCGGTGGACGGCCCGGGAGAGGTCGCGTAGTGGTCGGGTGGCAGAGTCTCCGGCCACGTATCCGGCGATGGCCGTCAGCACGATGCCGACCAGGCTGGTGCCGACCAGGACGATCCACAGTGATCCCAGGGTGGCCTTGGTGCCGGTGAGGTCCTGGCCTGTGACGAGGGCGTAGTGCACCCCGTCCGAGGTGAACGGGATCGCGACAATGCGGACCGGAACTCCGTGGGAGTCCATGACGGTGCGGGCCTTGACACCCGTTCCGGTACGGGCGACGGCAAGCTCCTGGGCCCCGGTGGTGACGGTGACCTCAGCCCCAGGGGCTGTAGCTACCTGGCCGTCAGCGCGCACCAGGATGAGAGTGGTGTTCGTGGCCGCCAGAGAGCTGGCCTCCAAACCACCAAGGTTCTGAGGATCAGCGGCAACGCTCGGTGAGATGGTGGTGGCCATCCGTGTCAGTTGTTGGTCCAGCTCGCTGTACAGCGAGATGCGCGTCATGAGCCAGGCAGACAGGGAGGTCAATGCCACCGCGACGACGACCGAGATCGACACCAGGAGGCTGACCCGGCGCCCCATCGTCATGCGAAGCGGACGTGGACGCCAATCCAGCAGCCTCCGCCACCACCGACGGATCACGAATTCGCTTCCCGCAACACGTACCCGACGCCGCGCACGGTGTGGATGAGACGCGGCTCACCATCGTGCTCGGTCTTGCGGCGCAGATAGCCGATGTACACCTCGAGGGAGTTGGCGGTCGTCGGGAAGTCGAATCCCCACACCTCGTGCAGCAGCCACGAGCGTTCCAGAACCTTCTCCGGGTTCTGGAGGAAGACGGTGAGCAGGGCGAACTCGGTGCGCGTCAAGCTGATGCGGCGACCGCCGCGGGCGACCTCGCGAGTCCCTGGGTCCAGGGTGAGGTCGGCGAAGGACAGCTGCTCGGGAGGTTCAGCGGTTTCCGGCTCGGGGCGGGAACGGCGAGTCAGGGCCCGTAGACGGGCCAGCAGCTCGTCCAGGGCGAAGGGCTTGACCATGTAGTCATCAGCACCGGCATCCAGGCCATCAACACGGTCGTCAACGGCGTCGCGGGCGGTGAGGATGAGGATCGGGACGTCGTTGCCGTTGCTGCGCAGCATCCGGGTGGCCTCGAGACCGTCGAGGCGCGGCATCATGACGTCCATGATGACGGCGTCAGGGTGGCTGCCGGACAGGTGTGCAAGGGCCTCGACACCGTCACCAGCACTGTCGACCTCGTAGCCGCTGTACTGCAGGGATCGAGCGAGGGATTCCCGCACCGCGCGGTCGTCATCAACGACGAGAATGTGCATGCTCATGGCTTGACGTCCTCCGCCGTCGGCTGTGAGGCGGGGGTCTGCTCGGGTACTGACTCGGGGGCCTGGGTGGTGCCTGCGGATGCAGGTGCGTCCTCGGGGATGGCGGAGTCCTCGGAAGTCCTGGTCTCGTCATCAACAGACGTTGACGTCCGCGCGCGATGTCTCTTCTCGGCACGCTGCCGGGCCGCCTTCTCGCGTTCTTCCTTGTCGTGGGCGGCGCGGGTCGCCGCGGCCACCTTTGCCAGACCCTCGAAGCGGGGCTTGTGGGGAGCCGGAGTCGTTTCCGGGGGGACGGGGCGCTGGGAGCGGACGAGAACTCCGTTGACCTCGCGGGTGAACCATCGAACCAAGCCACGTCCCATCACCTTGGTGTGGCCGGTCGAGGCGTCGATGCGCAGGCAGGTGGCCTCGTCGACGGCAACGGCGTTGGGGAGCAGGCCGGACTCGACGCCCGAGATGATGAGGCCATCGCCGGACAGGGTGTCGTTGTGGGTGGATATGGTCAGGCTGACCAAGCCGAGGCCCTCCATGACGGTGACGTCGTCGAAGCCCTCAGCACCTGCCTGCTGGCCGACCTGGCGTCCCTGCAACTTCCAGCCCCCTGCCAGAGCGGTGACGCACGGGGCCATCGCACCGGCCGAGAAGCCCAGCCACGGAGCACCGCCGCGCACCAGCGTCGAGAGCTGCTCGGCGGCTGGTGCAAGACCGTTGATGTAACTGGGGACGGCGCCTCCGCCGACGATGATGCCGGCAACGGTGTCGAGATTGTCGGGGAGCTGGAAGGACTCGTCCTCGGCCCACACCGGGGTGGTCGGATCGCCCATCGTCGGAGCGGTACCCGGGCCATCGAGGTGGATGGTGAGGATGTTCGCGTCGACCCACCGGGAGGTGACGATGTGCGTCAGTTCGGCGGCCTCGGCGGCGGACTCGGCGGCGGACTCGGAGGCCGGACCGGTCACGACTACCGCAATCGGAGCGTCAGCATTGTGATGGCGGGCTTGGGAGACGAACTCGTCGTAGACCTCCACCAGTGAGTCGTCGTATCCTCCGCCGACCAAGAACAAACTCATGGGGACAGCCTATAGTGCAGCGTCGATGGGTCTGTGGCGACCAGCGCGATGGCGGAGAACTGATCAGACCAGTGAGCGCACCTCGTCAACGATTCCAGGCATTGCGGCCTCAATGGCATCGAGGGTGTTCTCGAACCCGTCGGTCGAACCGTACCAGGGATCCGGCAGGGAGGTGCCGGGGCTGCAGTCGGGGTCGTAGTCGCGGATGAGACGGAGGTTGTCAGCGTCGGGGACCATCTGCTTCATCATCTGGACGTGGCGCGGCTCGGCGGCGATGACGAGGTCGGCGGACATGATCTCGGACTCGTTGATCTGGTGAGCGCAGTGGCCCGAGCAGGGGTAGCCGTGGGACTTCAGGACGGACCGGGCCCGCGAGTCCATCGGACCGCCGTGCTCCTCATCGCTGACACCTGCGCTGGTGATGCGGGCGGCCAAGGCCTCGTCGGCAAAGACCTTCTTGGCAACGAATTCGGCCATCGGAGAACGACAGATGTTTCCCCAGCACACGAAGATGACGGAGGGTGTGTTCTGGTTGCTCACAGGGGTTCCTTCCATGATCGGTGGGTCCAGTCTGCCTGGTGCGGGGAGGAGTCTGCGGGGGTTTGTACTCGCGGCGAACCAGGAAATGCCAGGACATGCCTCGATTCGATGGTGTGAACGCTAGCAGCGCCATTCCTGGCAGCTCCGTGATGCTGAGCGGAGTAGGTCATATCAGCCAAATCTGCCAAAAATCGTCCCTCATGTGGTGATGGCAACGTCACCATCCTCAATTCTTGGCAGATTTGGCCGATCAGCGGGAGGTATCGGCTCTTCTTGTCTCGAATGCCAGACCAACACGTGAACCTGCAATGTCCTCGAACCATGAATTCCTGAGTGAGGTGCATCTCAACCCCGTCTTTCGAGGGTTGAACCAGTCCGCCAGAACCAGCTCACCGCGATGGTGGTCTTCGCCTTCCTGCCGACGGTGGAGACCGTCGACCGGGTACTCGTGTTGGAACACGGCCAGATCCAGGAGGACGGATCCCCGGCCGAACTCGAGGCCCAGGGCGGACGCTACGCCGAGCTCCACGAGGTCTGGCAGGAGTCGCGAAGCGGGAACACACAGCAACCCCGGCCCGGGATCTCTCCCAGACCGGGGTTGCTCAGTGCGAGGTTGTGTCGATCCGTGTCAGACGCCAGTGCTCGGCAGGCCCGGCTTGCCGGTGCTGGGGGCGTCACCGGATCCGGGCGTTCCCGAGTTGACGTCGTGGCCCGAGGTGCCAGGCTGACCCGGCTTCGGGGCCGGGATCACAGCGCCACCAGGCTGATCGCCGGACGGTACTGACAGCTTGGCGGCGAAGCGCACCGTGGTGCCGGAATCCGGGAAGGTGAAGACGATGGTGGCCTCACCGCTGACCAGGCCTTTGGCGGTCGGCACCTTGACGGTCACGGAGGACGAGCCGTCCTTGACTGGGACGGTGGCGACGTCGACGGTCTTGTCACCCTGAACGATCTGAGCCCTCATCGTCTTGTTGACGACGGAGCCCTTCGAGGTGAAGTCGACGGTGTCGGGGGCAACTGCCTTGTCAGCCGGCTTGCCAATGGTGAAGGTGGCATCCTTGGACATGCCCTCCTTGAGGGAGGTCGTCAGGGAGACGGCACGCTTGGCGAAGTCAGGTTTGAGGGTCTTCTGAGCCTTGATCCAGTCAACCCAGGCGGACAGGTCGATCTTTCCGGTGTCGACCGGCTTGGATCCCTTGGCGAGTTCGGTGAAGTTGTCACCACCGGCGATGAGGAAGGAACCGGAACCCACGGTGTAGGTGCCTTGGGGATCGATCGGCTTGCCGTTGATCCAGACGGAGGTGATGCGGTCACCTTCGTTGCGGGACTCGTCGTAGGTGTAGGTGACGTTCTTCGAGACGCCGAGCTGCAGGTACGGACGCGACGGGACCTCGCCCTTGCCATCACGCTGCCACTGCTGCTCCAGCGTCTTCTTGAACTGGGCGCCGGTGATCTTGGTGGTCATCAGCGTGTTCGCGAAGGGGAGCACCTGGGCGGCCTGCTTGTAGGTGATGTCCTTCTCGAGCAGGGAGGCGCGGGTTCCACCGGGGTTCTGCAGACCGATGAAGTTGGGGTCGTCCTTGCCGAGGGTGTCCTTGAACATGTCAGCGACCATATTGGTCATCGTCGATTCGCGGTCACGGACGTTGGCGCCGAACGTCTGGTCGGTCTCGTTCGACGGGGTGGTGATCGGAGCGGTCTCGTGCCCGATGACGGTGGCGCCTACCTGATCCGACTTGGCCTTGGCGTCCTCGTAAATTGAGGTGATCTTGGCGATGGTCGGGTCATCTGCTGGGGCCTTGGCCGGATCGATGAGCGAGGCATCGGTTGAGCAGAGCTTCTTCTGCTCGGAGTCCCAGGCCACCTTCACCTTGGCCAGGTGAGCGCCGTAGGAACCGGCCTGCAGCAGTGGGGCGCCGGCCTTGTCCTTCCACGAGTACACCTGGTGGGTGTGGCCGTTGAAGACCAGGTCGACGTCGGAGGAGGTGTCGGCGTAGATCGGGGCGAAGTTACCGCCCTGGCTGGCCGGATCGGCGGAACCGTCAGCAGCGCCCTCGTGGTACTCGGCGACGACGACGTCAGCCAGGCCCTCGCTCTTGAGACGCTTGGCCTCGGCGTTGACGGCCTTGACCGGGTCACCGATGGTGAGGTTGGAGATGCCGGCGGGGGAGACCAAGGAGGGGAGGTCATGAGTGACGGCTCCGACGATGCCGATACGGACACCATCCTTGACGATGACGGTCGACGCCTTGAGGGGAGCGGCAACCTTCTTGGTGCCCTTCTCGTAGACGTTGGCACCCAGGTAGGGGCTCTCGGTGTGCGGCATGATGCGCTCGGCGAGATCCTTCCAGCCCTTGTCGAACTCGTGGTTGCCGACGGCGTTGGCCTCGACGCCCGCAGCGTTCAGCATGGCGATGGTCGGCTCGTCGTTGAGGGAGCCGGACTCGAAGGTCGAGCCACCGACGTTGTCTCCGGCGCTCAGCAACAGAACCTTGTCAGCTCCGTTGGCATTGCGCGCCTCAACGACGGGGGTGAAGAGGTTAGCACCCGTGGCGATGCGACCGTGGAAGTCGTTGAAGTTGAAGATGTCGACGTTCTTGTCGCCGTTGCATGATGCGACCGGCGCGGCCGGGGCGCCACTTGCGCTCGGTGCGGCAGAGGCCGGGTTGGCAATGAAGCTGCCACTCATCCCGACCACACACAGCACCGACAGGCTGGTAATTCGGGCCCTGCGTCGGTGATTCATAGGTTCTCCCTGGGGTTCGTCCGAATATTCATGTGTACCCAAAGGCATACACGCCTAGCCTCGCCCATTGTTGGCCGGGCTCGCAAGGGGCCTGAGGAACTTCGTCATGAGGAATTCATCTGCCCGATACGTCGCCACGGCGTCTCGCTCATGGACATGTCCTGGTCAGACTCTCGGAAGTCCCTCGACGGGTACCCCCTCCGGCAGCTCTCCGTGGTAGCCCGGCGGCACGTAGGCGCAGGACGGATCGGAGGCCAGATAGTCCCCGGTCATGGCGTAGGCCGTCGAACGAGATCCACCACAGAAGTGGTTGAAGTTGCAGGCTCCGCACTTGCCGGAGAACCCGTTCGGGTTGCGAAGTCCCTGGAACACCGGGGAGGTCCGGTAGATCTCGGGGAAGGGCTTCTCCTTGATCGACCCGCAGTGGATCGGCAGGAATCCCGACGGGTACACGTCGCCGGTGTGGTCGATGAACGCGAATCCGGACCCGGAGTTGATGGCCAGTGGAGTACGCGGGGGGCGTGGGTCCTCGATGACGTCGCCGAGCAGCTCGTTGGTCTCGCGGGTCAGCCACTCGTAGAGCTCGCCGTGGCGAACCGGTCGCTCCTTGCCCTGACGGACAGCCTCGCGCTGGAAGGCGATGCGTCGATACTGAGGCGCCTCGGTCGTCTTGATGGCGATGCGCGTGGAGTTGTCGTGCAGCCAGTACAGGACGTCCTCACGCTCCAGCGGTGACAGCATGTCGAGCTGGGCGCCGCGTCCGGTCGGAACGAGCATGAACGTGTAGAACATGAACGCACCGAGGTCGATGGCGTTCTTGAGCATCTGCGGTGCTTCGTGGATGTTCTTGGCGGTGAACACCGTGTTGAGCTGGAAGCGCATGCCGAGGTCGTTGAGCATGTGGCAGGCCTCGACGGTGCGCTCGAAGGTTCCCGGGAAACCGCGGAAGGCGTCGTGGGTGGCAGGGGAGCCGCCGTCGAGGGACATCGACATCATCGAGACGCCGGCATCCTGCACGGTCTTGACCCGGTCACGCGTGAACAGTGGGGTCACCGAGGGTGAGATTGACACGTGCAGGCCCTTGCTGACGCCGTACTCGATGAGGTCGACGAGGTCGGGACGCTCGAAGCAGTCACCACCGGTGAGGATGAGCATCGGGTAGGGACGCTCGTAGCTCGTCAGCTGGTCGATGAGTTCGTGGCCCTGGGCGTTCGTCAACTGGCCGGGGGCGGCGTGGTGCTGGGCCTCGGCGCGGCAGTGCTGGCAGACCAGGGCGCAGGCGCGGGTGACCTCCCAGATGACGATGAAGGGCTTGTCGTTGAGGTCGTGCTTGATCTCGCGGACGAGCGGGCCGTGGCCGGGATGTCCACCTGGGTGGCCACCGGGATGCCCGGCAGGATGACCCGCGGACGCACCCGGATGTCCGGGCTGCACTGGCCGCTCGGGTTGATCAGTGGTAGTGGTCACTTCTCCTCCTCCTTCGAGGTGATCTGACGGGCAAGACGTCGGCCGGCGACGATGGCGGTGCCGACTCCGGCACCGTCGATCCCGGCCCCGCCGACGTGGAGTCCGGTGTCGTCAAGGACGGTGGCGAGCGTGGCCATGCGCTCCCGGTGGCCAGGGGCTGGCTGCGGCATGGCGCCACGGTGACGCTCGATGACGTGGTCGTGAGGGTGAACACTCAATCCTAGACGCTCCAGTTCAGCCATGGTCATGGTGACGAGGTCGTCGTCGGAGAGGTCGTCGATGGGGGTTCCACCGTGACGCCCCATGGCGATCCGGAGAGTGGGCTCGGAGAGATGCCACTTCGTCGAGAGATTCGTCACCTGGCGTACCAACGGGGACCATTCCGAGCCGATGAACCACGTCTGAGCCGTGGCGATCGGGTGATCCACCTGGTCAGTTCGCACCACGAGCGTGGCAACCGTGGTGCTCTCACACCGGGACAGCAACTCCGAGGCATCGGGGTGTGCGGTGGACAGCAGAGCTGCAGCGACCCTGGCGGGCGTGGCGATGATGACGTCGTCGGCGGCAACTGATCCGATTCCTCGCGGTCCTGTGACGGTGACGACCCATTCATGGCCAACCTGCCGGATTCCCGTGGCACGGGTGTTCGTGTGCACGGTGAGGTCCCCAGCCAGCGCCTCCGGCAGCGTCACCAAACCGCGTTCCCATGTCGCGGTGGCAGGGGTGCGGGGTCCGGAGGGCTGAGGACGATGACGAATGCGCGACCATGTTGCGACCGCATTGCGTTTGAGGGTCCCCGTGACGAGGGACTCACCCTTCCTGACGGTCTGCCTCAAGGCCGGAGCCGCGACCGCGAGGGAGAAGTCGTCGACGTCGGCGGCGTGAATGCCACCCAGCAGGGGATCGACGACGGCTCGGCCGACCTCGTCACCAAATCGTTCCGCGATGAACTGGCCGACGCTGACGTCGTCAGGGTGTGGGCGGGAGGTGAAGGGCTCCAGGCCGGCTCGCAGCAGGCCGATGGGAGAGAGGATCCGCGAGGTGATCGTCGGTAGGAGTTTCGTGGGGCCGACCGGCGTCACTCCGGCCGGCATCTCCACGACCCCGCGTCGGCTCGACAACAAGGTGCCTCCGGGGGCGGGATGACGCGTCGAGTCCGTCAGCCCCAGTTCCGACACCAGATCGGAGACGCCTGGGGCACGCAGCGGTACGGCCTCGGCTCCCATCTCGACCATGTCGGCCCCAAACCGACGGGAACTGACCTGTCCGCCGACACTCGGTCCTGCTTCCAGGACGACGACTCGGCAACCGTGGCTCCGCAGCTGGTGTGCGGCTGCCAGACCGGTCATCCCGGCACCGATGATCGCCACTGTTTTGCTCACCAGTTGAGAGTACGCAAGAGCTTGTGAGGGCCGATGGCCGGGGTCGAAACCGTGGACACAACCTACGGAACGGTAACCTCATACTTGTTGGCTCCCTACGGAACGGTAAGTTCTGTTTGGAACTGGGCTAGTCGGCGTTCAGAATGAAGCACGGAACACTCGACCAGGAGGAAGATGTGACCGAGAACATCAGTGCCGACGAAGGCGATGCGGACCCATTCGTCCCGCCGGCAACACACCATCCCGTCAGTCGTCCGGATCCTGCAATGGTGCGGATCCTCGACGACCAGGGACGCCTCACCCCCCACCCTGATTTCCCCGTCGAGTTGAGCGACGAGGACCTCGTCAAGGCCCTCGAGATGATGGTCATGACCCGGCGTCTCGACGTCGAAGGTACCGCCCTGCAGCGTCACGGAGAGCTCAGCCTGTGGCCCCCGCACATGGGCCAGGAGGCCACCCAGGCGGGTGCGTGGCTGGCGCTGGGTGACGAGGACCAGGTCTTCCCGACCTACCGCGAGCAGGGCCTGGCTCATGCGATGGGGGTCAGCATCGCAGACATCCTCGACTCGTGGAGTGGCAAGGCGCACTGCGCCTGGGACACCGTCGCCACACACTTCAGCGCCTACCCGGTGATGATCGGGTCGGGCACCCTGCACGCCGTCGGGTACGCCATGGGTATTCAGCGCGACGTTGAGTCCGGAAGCGCTCGGGCTGCCGTGTTGGACTTCCACGGTGACGGGGCGATGAGCGAAGGGGACACGAACGAGGCTTACGTGTTCGCGGCCTCGATGAACGCTCCTGTGGTCTTCGTGTGTGTCAACAACCAATGGGCCATCTCGGAGCCGACAACGGTGCAGTCCCCGACGTCCCTGTTCCGCCGCGCGATCGGCTTTGGCATTCCGGCGGTGCAGGTGGACGGGAACGACGTCGTCGCCATGACGGCCGTGCTGCGATCGGCCCTCGACCATGCCCGCAGTGGAAAGGGGCCAGTATTCGTCGAGGCGTGGACCTACCGCATGGGTGCTCACACCACCACCGATGACCCCACCCGCTATCGCACCGCGGAAGAGGAGTCGACGTGGGGTAAGGCCGACCCCATCGTCAGGCTGCAGACCTACCTGCAGGATCGTGGGGTCATCGACCAGGAATGGCTTGACGGTCTGGCTGAGCGCGAAGAGGCCTTCGGGGCCGAGGTTCGCGCCGCTGTCCACGAGAACCCCGCGCCCGTCATGGCCGAGCTCATGTCGGACGTCTACACCGAGCCGACCCCCGACGTCCTGGCCGACGCCGAGGAGATCGCCTCGTGGGAGGAGGACAACTGATGAGCGACAACGGTGCACGTCCACAGGGGGAGACCACCCTGGCCAAGGCCCTCAACGCGAGCCTGGCTGACGCCCTCGCCGCCGATGATCACGTGGTGATCATGGGGGAGGACGTCGGAACCCTGGGCGGCGTCTTCCGCATCACCGACGGCCTCAAGACCCAGTTCGGCGGCCGTCGGGTCATCGACTCCCCGCTGGCGGAGTCGGGCATCGTCGGAACCGCCATCGGCATGGCCATGCGTGGGTACCGTCCCTGCGTCGAGCTGCAGTTCGACGGCTTCAACGCCCCTGCCTTCGACCAGATCGTCTCCCAGCTGGCCAGGTATCGCGCCCGCGTGGGCGGACGGTGGTCCCTGCCGGTGACGATCCGCATCCCGTTCGGCGGTGGTGTCGGCTCTCCGGAACACCATTCGGAGTCCCCGGAGGGGTTCTACGCGAACACCCCAGGCCTCAAGGTGGTCAGCTGCTCGAACCCTGACGACGCCTACTGGATGCTGCGTCAATCCATCGAGAGCCCCGACCCGGTGATCTTCTTCGAGCCGAAGCGTCGCTACTACACCCGCGGCGAGGTCTCCGAGACCCCTGAACTCGGCCTTCACGAGGCGCGTATCGTCCGTACCGGTGCCGACGCCACCCTGCTGTGCTTCGGGCCCCTCGTAGAGACCTGCCTGGACGCTGCCGAGGAAGCTGCCCAGGAGGGACGCCAGCTCGAGGTTGTCGATCTGCGCAGCCTCTCCCCGCTTGACATGCAGACCGTCTATGAGTCGGTGCGGCGCACGACGAGGGCGATTGTCGTCCAGGAGGCACCGCGCACCCAGGGCATTGGCGCGGAGATGGCGGCACGCCTGGGCGAGGAGCTCTACTACGTCATGGAGGCCCCGGTTCTGCGTGTGACCGGGTGGTCGACCCCGTACCCGCCAGCCAAGGCCGAGGGTGAGCACATCCCCGACGTCGACCGAATCCTCGACGCCGTCGACCGCTCCCTGGCCTACTGACCACCGTCCGTCCGACATCGATCACGAGGTATTCACGTGAAGAACTACTGCATGCCCGACCCAGGCGAAGGGCTCACCGAGGGAGAGGTCGTCTCCTGGCGGGTGTCTCCCGGTGACACCGTCAAGATCAACGACGTGCTGTGCGAGGTCGAGACGGCCAAGTCGATCGTCGAACTCCCCAGCCCTTTCGCCGGGACCGTGGCGAAGCTGTGTGCCGAGCCCGGCGAGACGGTGGCTGTGGGAGAGCCACTGGTGACCATTGACGACGGTTCCGACGACCAACCCGAGGAGGAGCCGGAGTTCCTCGTCGGTCACCTGACCGCGGAGTCCGGACGTCGACGCCGTCGTCGCAGGGGAGCCGCGGTGTCGGCTGAAAGGGCACCCGAGAAGCCCCCCCAGACGCCGACCCTCAAGACCGGTCCAGAGACTGATGTCGAGCCCGTTCCCGAACCTGTGCAGCCGACACAGCCCAGGCGCCAGGATCCGCCGCGCATGGACCGCGCCGGGCATGTCCTCGCCAAGCCCCCGGCTCGACGTCTGGCTGCCGACCTCGGCATCGACCTCTCGACGGTGACGGGCACCGGCCCGCAGGGGGCGGTGACGAGGAGCGACGTCAAGGCGGCAGCGGAGGCCGGTCGTCAAGCCGCGCCTGAACCACCTGTCGTCGGTGCCTCTGCTGGCGACGCTGAGTTCGCGACCCTGTCGGTGATGTCTCGTCGTCTCCTCGGCGGTGCCCCGACCGAGCCTGACGGCCACACTCGCAGGGTCCCGGTGCGCGGCGTCCGCAAGGTGACTGCCAAGGCGATGAAGGATTCCCTGGACACCAAGGCCCTCGTGACGGCCTTCCTCACCTGCGACGTCACCCCGACGATGGACCTCGTCGCCCGGCTGCGCGCCGACCGTAAGTTCAAGGGACTGCGCGTCTCCCCGCTGACCGTCTGGTGCAAGGCGGTGTGCCTGGCGATGGGACGCACCCCGGTCGTCAACGCCCGCTGGGACGACGCCGCCGACCAGATCGTCTTCCGCGACCAGATCAACCTCGGCATCGCCGCGGCCACCCCGCGCGGCCTCATGGTGCCCGTGGTGCGCAACGCCCAGGACATGACGATGCTCGAGCTGGCCGAGGAGATCACCCGCATCGTCGCCATCGCCAAGGAGGGCAAGCTCCAGCCCACCGACTACACCGACGGCACCTTCTCGATCACCAATGTTGGGGTGTTTGGCCTTGACGCAGGGACTCCGGTCGTCAACCGCACCGAATCGGCGATCCTCGTTCTCGGGACGATCGCTCGACGTCCGTGGGTCGTCGGGACCGGTGATGACGAGGATGTCGTGCCCAGGTGGGTGACGACGATGAGCCTCGGCTTCGACCATCGCCTCATTGACGGCGAGGAGGGCTCGACCTTCCTCCATGACGTTGCGGAGATTCTCTCGGACCCGGCCTCGGCAATGCTGTACTGATCGACCTTGGCCGCTGGTCGAGGATGCCAGTGCGGTGTTTTCACCGCGGACGAGGTTGTTTTTCGGGCGTGATCGTCTCGCGCCGTGGCGCCGGTTGTGTGCATCGCTGTGGTCGGAATACCGGTCCTTGTCAACGAGAATCTCTTTGCCAACACCGGGTATGGCTCGGTGGCCTTCGCGTGGTCCATGGACATGGCAGAGCCGAGTGGCAACCACACCGCCACGGCCTCGGCCGTGACCATGCGCACCATCTTCTTTTGCATCGTCTTCGTCTCGTGCATCCTGGCTGCCAGCCGTTGGTCCACGGTTCGCTCCGGCGGTTTTACGTGGCGTCGGGTGGTGCCATGTGTGGCCCTGGTCGCCCCACCGCTCATCATCGCTGCCCTGGGGGTCGTCATGCCAGTGCCGTTGTTCCGCGATGCGCCACTGGCCTTCGAGTGTTCGTCACACGAAGACGTACGGGTGTGCGTCATGCCGGCACATCGCAGTCTCGCCTTGTCCTACGCGCAACCCGTTCAGCGCGTCGTGTCCGTCATGCCGCCTACGGCGGTACCGCACGACGTCCTACTTGCTGAGCCTGAATACCACGCACGCAGCAAGCAGTTCGTCATGGATCTCGGACATGCGACCGTATATGATTCTGCGCAACAATTATCGGATATGACGGCTCAGGGTCTGGCTCAGTCTTTTTCCGGTCAAGACGCATGTACTTTCTCTACAGAGATGACACCCCAGCAGATCGAGGCCTTCGACGGCGTTAATTCCGTGGAACGCACCATTCTTCGGCTGGCTGGATTTCAGTATGATGATGCGCCAAGTTCGGAACGAAATGACCTTGACGGCATGGATGTCACCGCATTTCGCCAGTGGTACACGCACCATCGTCAGGCGATCGAGGGGTGTTCGTTGACCTCCAGCGATCTGCACCGATGATGAGCATGGTGACTTTCCTGAAAGGGCGCCATGCCGTAGCCCTTGTTGCCGTGCCGGTTGCGGCCGTTGTCGTGGCCTTTTTCCTGTGGAAGACGCGTCTGTTGGTGGCATCGGGGGACGTGTGGGATCGCCCTGTGACAGGTCTCGAGCTGACCAGTCTGGTCGGTTGCGTCATCATCATGTGGTGCGTCTCGTCGGGCATGGGGTGGGTCGAGAGAGCTTCGATTCGCTCCCGGGCAATTGGGTATGGGTCAATGGGGCTGTGGATATGCCTGTGCGCCGCTGCCCTTCCACTGCTCACGGGGTGGATACTGCGGTCGCTTCCCGTCGAATTAATACCCGATGGTGATTCCGTGTTAGTACCGGAAATGACCGCGCGGTTTCAGCGGACGTGGTCTCCATTCATCGGGCTCTCGGTCACCTGCCTGTTGTGCACCGGTGTCGCATTGTTTGCCACGGGGGTGCTGTCGCGCAAAAGTGGGCCATTGTGCGGCCCTCTTGCCTACCTGATCATGGTCGTCGCGCAGTCAAACACCTTCCTGCGATTTCTTCCCGGCGGCTATCTAGGTGTAACCACCACACAGGTTAGGTACATCGGGCTGGTCAGAGACAGCTCTGGCTGGACACGGGCGAGGGCCTCTGGGTGAAGTGTGTTGCTACCACACAAAGCACGACTCCCAAGAGGCCCTCATGACCCACCGTAATGCCCCGTTGTCCGAAACCGGACGTTTGCGCCTGGCCTGCTGCATCGTCGAGGATGGCTGGCCCCTGCGTCGGGCCGCCGAACGCTTCAACGTCAGCGTCACCACGGCCCAACGCTGGGCACAGCGCTACCGCGCCCACGGGCCGGCCGGAATGCGTGATCACTCCAGCCGACCCCACCACCAGCCCCGACGGGTCTGCCGTCGCACGCAACGACGGGTGGTGGGATTGCGCATCACCCACCAGTGGGGCCCAGCACGCATCGCCTACCACCTACGCCACCAACACCTCAGCGTCTCGACCGTCGGCAAGATCCTGCAACGCTACGGATGCCCACCCCTGACCTGGATCGACAAGGCCACCGGCGCCCGGCTACGCGCCCAACCCACACCCGTCCGCTACGAACACGACACCCCCGGTTCACTGGTCCACCTCGACATCAAGAAGCTGGGCCGGATCCCCGACGGCGGCGGCCACCGCATGGTCGGACGCGCCCAAGGAGTACGCAACCGTGGCCGATCCGCCAGCGGGGGTGGGTATCACTACATCCACAACGCCGTCGACGACCACTCCCGCCTGGCCTACGTCGAGGTCCTCAGCGATGAGCGCAAGGACACCGCCGCCGGGTTGTGGACCAGGGCCCAGGCCTGGTTCGCCAGCCAGGCCATCACCGTCAAGCGGGTCCTGACCGACAACGGCTCCTGCTACCGGTCCAAAGCCTTCAACAAGGCACTCAAAGACACCCACATCACGCACAAGTACACCCGGCCCTACACGCCCAAGACCAACGGCAAGGTCGAGCGGTTCAACAGGACCCTGGTCGCCGAGTGGGCCTACGCACGGCCCTACGCCAGCGAGACCGACCGCCTGGCCGAACTCCCCGGCTGGCTGCACCACTACAATCACCACCGCGGACACACCGCGCTCAAAGGCAAATCACCCGCCGACCGCGTACCTAACCTGTCCGGCGATTACACCTAGGTCACCGATGCCCTTCTTCGTAACCCATCAGTTCAAAGTTCAACCCCTCCCGCAAGGTCGAGATGAGGTGCTCGATGAACCCATCGGCGTCGACGTCGCACAGCAGATCGACGTTGGGCTCCTTGCCCCACCGTCCCAGTTCGTCGCCGACAGTCTGACCACGGGTGAGGGTCCCGGTCAGCTCGACGTCGACGGCCAGGGGCCGCGTCGTCGCGAACCTCCTGGTCACCGCATTGGTGACGACGAGCGGGTCGTGCAGGTAGGCACACCACCCCAGCCCGTCGGCCTGGTGGAACTCGAAGTAGAACCGCAGCGCCTCGGACAGCACGCCGACAACAGGGTGGTCGCCCAGCTCCACCACGGCCTGACGATGCTCCTCGTCAAGCCTGATGGCCTCGGTGGCCTGCAGAGCTCCGAGCACGATCCGCTCGGACGCCTTGCCCCACGCCTCGAACACCTCGTGGCCAGCCTCAGGGTCCACCGCGATGTTCCACTCGCTCGTCGGGCCAGTGTTGCCGCGGTGATTGATCGCCCCGCCCATGACGTGCAACCGCTTGAGCAACCTCGGCAGCTCCGGTTCCTCGCGCAGCGCCAGGGCAAGGTTCGTCAGCGGGCCGGTGACGATGCCGACCAACTCCCCGGGATACTTCCGAGCCATGTCCACCCACAATTGCGTTCCGGTGCGACCATCCCGCTGACGCCCGCACTCCCCCAACCGGGCATGCCCCAGACCGTGGGGTCCGTGGGTTTCCTCGGCGGTCATCATCGGCTCGACCAGCGGCTCGTCCGCCCCTCGCGCCACCGGGACGTCCATTCCGAGCAGCTCGGTCAGACCCAGGGCATTGCGCAGCACGTCGTCCTGACCGACATTGCCGGCCGTCGTCACCACACCGACGGTCTCGACGTCGTCGTGGCAGGCCAGGTAGGCCAGCGCGAAAGCATCGTCAATCCCGGGGTCACAGTCGAGCAGAACCGGCATGGAGCGTATGGACATGGCGTCAGAATAGAGCCTCTGCCGACACCACCGACATGCCCGACGGCATCGTCGTCACGACCGCAGACGTGCTCAGCCAGGTGCACGAGAACCACCTCATCGAGAACGTGCTGGCCGAGATCATTCGCACCCCAGCGGTTCTCAGGGTGAGGTGGACGATCACCGAGGCGCTGAGCGCGAGCTGAGGGCCCCTGGGCATCAGGGAACATCATCCATCGGCGCCAAATAGTGGCCTCCATCATTGTCGACGGCGGGTTCTACAAGAAGCGCGCACGGTCCCTCTTCGGAAACAAGTCCCCCGCAGATCGAGCAGACGAGTTGATCAGATACTGTCACCGTCACATCCGGGAGTCCAAAGCGTCGCTCTACCGGATCTACTACTACGACTGCCCACCGTCGGAACGAGTGTTCTATCACCCGTTGACACGCAAGCAGGTCAATCTGCGCAAGAGCAAGCAGTACGAGTGGAACACCGAGTTCATGAAGCAGCTGACAAGGAAACGTAAGGTTGCGCTGCGTCGCGGGGAAGAGTTGGAAACCCAGGGCGGACACATGCTCAAGCCCGAAACGTTGAAGAAACTCTGTGCTGGCACGATCACGGTGAAAGACCTCACCGAGCACGACTTCTTCCTCGACATCACGCAAAAGGGCGTTGACATGAGGATCGGGCTCGACATCGCAGCACTGGCGGAGCGGGGTGCCGTCAACCAGATCATCATGATCTCTGGAGACAGTGATTTCGTCCCCGCCGCGAAACATGCGCGCCGGTGCGGCATCGACTTCGTACTAGATCCCATGTGGGCGAACACCTCCAGCAGTCTCAGCGAACATGTCGATGGCCTCCGGGAGTGCGTCTCCC
This sequence comes from Cutibacterium nasicola, assembly GCF_052654715.2. Classification (NCBI taxonomy): domain Bacteria; kingdom Bacillati; phylum Actinomycetota; class Actinomycetes; order Propionibacteriales; family Propionibacteriaceae; genus Cutibacterium; species Cutibacterium nasicola. Next base: position 98,544 of record NZ_CP199745.2, read on the forward strand.
GACCAGCCCTTCCAGCTCATCCTGACCAGAAGCTCGCCAGGCACCCTGGTCTGTGGCATGGTCTCATCAGCGCCGACGTCGATCGTCCAGCCAGAACCCAGTCGTCCCTGTATGAGCGACGCCGCTGCACCCGTGTGGAGCAGGGTGATGTCGATGGGCAGGACGAGGTTGCGGTCCCGGTCAGGACGGAACCCGATGGATTCGGCATGGCTGACCTCCATGCCGACATGCCCTGTATCGTCCCTACCCCAGCTGGACGTCCCCGATGTGGCATTGAGCAGCTTTCCGGGAGGACACTGGGCCTTGTCAGAACAGGTCATCAGTCACGCAAGAGGACGATGACGAACGAGCCGGGGGGAGTCATGACCGTCGAGGAGAAGGAACCGTCCCGCGCCGAGAGGATCTTTGCGGGGAGTGTCGCGTTCACGATCTGCATGGCTGTGATGTTCACGATCGTGGCGATCTTCATCGGCTGGCGGTGGTCACTGAGGGGGTTCGTCGGGGTCCTGCTCATCGGAATCCCCGGCGAGATCCTGCTGGAGCTGGTGGGCGAGGACCGGATGCTCCCACGCGGCAGGGGCAAGCCGGGTCAGACGCGAGCTGGGCGTTTGCTCGTACTGACGCTCATCCTCGCCGCGTGGGCAGTCATCGTCCTCGCCCTCACCGCTCTCATTCAGCCGTGGTACGGCGCCGTCGGTGACATGGCGTGGGTCATGGTCATCGGAATCCTCGCGATCCTCATCCAGGGGATCCGGGACACCCGAAAGAAGAAGTCCTGACCCTGGCCATGATTGCGGTGCGGGGATTCGTCCCCGGTGGCCTTCTGGCTGTGGGCCCAGGCCCCCTGGAAAACGTCAATCCGTGGAACGGGCTAGACCAGATGGCCGAGGACATCACCCTGCCCGAGCTAACCGATGTGGTCGCCATCACCCGCCTCCACACGAAGACGCCGCCCTCACACGCATCACCGCCAAATACATCGACACCGTGTCAAACCTCCACATGGACCATCAACCCTTCATAATGGCGCTTGTTGAACCGCAGTGGTGAGCACACGCATACATGAAAGGAGGAATCATGATGACAGACCTTGGACTGGTCAAACCATCAGATCCGTTGACTGACGGCGCACCTGCGCTCCCGGATCGTCGATGAGCGTGGCGGCGGAGTTCCACAGTGGAGACACTGATTCGGATTGGCGTCGGGGTGACGACATGAGGTCGACGCCATCATCGACGAAGTCTCGGGGGCGACGGCCCGGGTGTGGTTCCCGAACATGGTGGAGGACGGCTGCGCCGGCCTCGATTCTGGTGGCGCTGGGGCCACAGGAGGGTGATCCGGAAGACGGGGAGGCCTGTGTCAATTTTGTCCCATATGTAATAGACGATTCTTTAGACAGACAGCTAGCCCTTGGGCCGCGTCAGCGTGTTACCTCACCACAACGCGCACGCGGCGGGTGCGTGCCGAGGGTGCGCTTGGCGCGTATCATTGCGAGATTGTTCGAGATGAGCTGCACGGAGTGGTCACCGATCGGACGGCCGCCGCCAGAGGACATCGCCCGCAGGTTGTAACGCTCGGTCTCCCATCAGAGCGGAGAACATCCATGTGGCCAGTCACCCCGGCCGCTCCTCGAAGGATTGCGACGACGTCCCTGAGGTCGAGTGACTCACCGATGTGGCTGGGACCGCTCCGACGCTGGGAAATGACTTAATCGAGAAGTGTTTGCATCCGCCTTGATGTCGGTATCTCAGCGGGATCCGCGGCGCACCGTTCGTGATCCAGCTGACCGTAGGTCACGATCATCGGATCGGGGAAGTAGCCACCAACCGACATGAACTCCATGCCGCCGCGTCCGATGCGGAAGCCTAGGAGGAGATCCGAAGCGCAGTCAGCCAAGCCTGCGGCTTGGGTGTTGTCGCATCGGAACTGGTTGGCGCGGAATCCGACGCTCTCAGCGCCGGGATGCTGCGAACCCTGACAGGGAACCGGCTCCGTACCCAGGGGTCTTGACCAGTCCAGAATGATATGTGCATAGTTATGTTCATGCCTACTCGAAACGTGTACGTGTCTGCCGACGACCAAGCCTTGTTCCGCGAAGCGGCCGAGATGGCGGGAGGGTTGTCGCCGGCGGTCAGTGAGGCCTTGCATGAGTACGTCCAACGCCGCCGGCTAGTGGCGGCGGGGCTCGAACAGATCGAGGTGGACCTGCGCAGTGAGGGTGTTGATCACCGTGTCTCTTTCATGGGTAGACGACTGGTGCGTGTGCAACGGGACCACGAACAGGGCCACCGTGTCGACACCGTGTACGTGACGGCCAAGAGCCAGATCGCCGTTGCGTCCAAGGTTCAGCGTTCCCTGCCTGGTTGGGCCGAAGGGAAAGAGAATCTCTGGTCTCATCCAGAGACGTGGGACAGGGACTTCTGGATGGTTGGGGACCGCACCCTCGCCGTCTTCGCAGACTTGGACGAGCTGCGCACCACCGATACCGACCTTGCTGATCGGGTGGAGTCAGCAATGCGAGTCGTGCCCTACCAGGTTCTGGACATCTGAGGGGGCAGTGAACGCGAACGCCTCCTCGCCTGTCCCACGGCCCAGTCCATCATGAATCTCGTCAAGAAGGACAAGGTCCAGGGCGGGTACCAGGTCCCCGCTCTCGGCGACTCGATTGGCCCGCGCGTAGTATGCCCTCACCGGAAGAACTATCAGAGATGAAAGGGTCTTCGACGTCATCACACCCATGACCTGTCATATCGGTAGCAAAACCTTGGATGGGTTTTTCGCTGGTGGAATCCTGCTGAGGAATCACAGTCACGCGCTCTGTCACATTTGAGCTCCGCGGCATCCGTGATTCCCGTTTTCGAATTCGCTGTTCCCGAAGGATGGGCTCATCGAGATCATGGGGAACTGACCGTCTTGCAGGTACCAATCCCATCGACGCAATCGGCCACCGACCCACACCGAGGCACGAACTCTCCCCGGGAAAGGAGGCGTTGACGATGAGGATCAACGACAACGGCGCCAGGGCGACGACACCCCCACGGCCTCGCCACACGCCCGGAGACCGCCGATGACACCCGAAGCCCGCCCATGACGAAGACGAAGAAGAACTCCCTCGTCCTGGCGATCTGCGTCATCATCCTGGAACTCATCGGCGGGATGCAGACCTACCTCACCCAGCTCATCCTGCCGATCATGGCGGCCGACCTCGACGCCCAGGACATGTACGGCGTCATCACCGGGGTCGGATCCCTCTCCACCATGGTCGGCCTGCCCATCGGTGCCGCCTTTCTCAGACGCTGCCGGCTTCCGAGAATCCTCCTGACGGCCACAGCGGCCCTCATCGTCGGGGCCATCATCAGTGCCACCGCCCCCACCATTTGGGTCTTTCTCATCGGCCGCGCGATCCGCGGATTCGCTGGGGCCTGCCTGGCCATGACGTCCATCGGTGCCGTCGCCGTCGGACTGACCGGGCGAGCTCGTCAACTCACCCTGGCTTTCAACTCGGCCAGCTGGATCATCGCATCCATTGTCGGCCCGAGCTACGCCGCATGGGTCACCCACCTGCTCTCCTGGCGCTGGGCGATGCTGTGTTACCTGCCCTTCCTGCTCGCGGCGCGGATCGTCATCGCCGAGAACCTCGACGCCGACCAGCACAGCGACGACTCCCCCATGCCCCTCAAGGCCACCGGGCTCATCGCCATCGGCATCACCCTCATGATCGTCCCGGTGCCCTCACCGTGGAAATACGTCCTCATGATCGCAGGATTCCTCATCCTGGGCTGGGTGGCCATCATCTCCATGCCGCCGCACACTTTCACCACGGGTGGCATCCGCCTGCACGCCCTGGCAGGTCTGTTCTTCCTCACCGGCGCCTACTACTCCGCCAACGAGCTGGTCACGCTGAGCTACCACGACCTCTTCGGCGGTGACGCCAAGGACCTCGGCTACATCATTCTCGGCGGCGGACTCGGATGGGCCATCACCGGCGTACTCGCCGGCCTCAAACCCGCCAAGAATCCACGTCATTACCTCATCCGGATCGGGGTGGGCGTCGGGCTCATCATCACCGCGTCGACCCTCATCACCATCGCTCTGGCCACCCGGATGGCCGGTCTGCCACCCTTCCAGGCCATGATGGTGCTGTGGATCAGCGCCGGGATCGGCATGGGGGTCGTCTACCTCGACGTCCTCAGCACCCTCTTCGAGGACCCCATCGTCCCCGACGGCATCCCCATCGAGACCATCGCGGGATCATCCGTCATCGTCGAGAATCTTGCCAGCGCCATGTTCGTCCCGCTACTCACGTCTCTGGTCGCGGTGGCCTTTCCCCAACACGGTACCTCAACGCCGATCACCCCACCACGCTGGCCTTACGCCCTGTCCTGGGGTCTGGTTGCCGTGCTCGCCGTCATCGCACTGAGCTATCTCATCCGCTCCGGGCACAGCGAAAAGGCAGCGTGGCTGGCCAAGCCTGCCGAGGCAGACCAGTCAGATCGCGCGGCCCAGGCTCAGCCCTCAGTCAGGTGAGAACTCCGAACAAACCTGCTCAGCTCCCACTCCGACGAGCTTTCCCAGGAGGACGAGGAGAGCACCAGAACCGCCCTCGCCAAGGACGGGCAGGACGTTCGGGGCCATCTTGACGCAGATACCGGGGGGCCAGCACCGCGCACCCGAGAACCAGGGGTGGCCAACTGCACCAGAAGCATGGCACCATGCGCGCTCGGCAAGGGTCTGGCCGATGCGACGCGCTGTACCCCCGCCAGCAGCAAAGTGTGGAGTTGCTTGAAGATGTCGCCTCCTGGCCAGGGCCATCAGTGAGCTGGAGACCCCACTGTTTGACATGCACCCCGATGGACGGTGATGAGTCACAACGCGGGATGGGGGAACAGCAGGAGGATTCCCCGTCTGGGAATGCGATCATTTCCGCGTGACCGCGCCAGGGAACAGCCCGTGCTCCATGCCGGCGATGATGAATTCAACCTTGAGATCAAGATTGCCGCGCTCCCCCAGATCCTGCATCCCGAAGATGTCGGGAAGGCCCTCGGTCATGACCCCGATTCTCTCGACGCCGGTGCGTCCGTCCTCGTCAGCCACCAGATAGGGCTGCATCGAGATGAAGGTCTCGAAGGTGGTGTCCCCGACGAAATCGAAGGCGAAAGCGGCCCCCTCGACTCCTCCGGGAATACCAAGTTCTGCCAATCCCTGCGCAATCGCCGCGCAGCGAGGCATGACTGCCCCAAAAGCCTCTGGCTGAGTCATGAGCACCAGCGGGGCCTCTGGATATCGCTCACACAACGCCCACTGACGGTCGACAATCTGACGAAGGGCGTCCTGCCAACTCGCGACGTTGGGATCGGGTTCAATGTCCACCATGATCTCCGCGATTGCAGCCACTTGCAGTTCCTGACGAGAACTGAACTCCCGGTACAAGGCGGTGGCCTTCACCCCGAGACGATCAGCGACCGCCCTCAGGGTGAAGGTCTCAATGCCCTCGGCCAGGACTGCATCAATCGCCTGACGTCGCGTGAACGCAGGCTTGCGCCCTGGCCGTTTGCTGATCATTCACGGCCCACGAGCGACCACCCCTCGGCCCGCTCCCGGGCATGCCACAGATCGGCGTAAGCACCGCCGCTGGCAATAAGGTCGTCATGGGTTCCCACTTGGCAGACTCTACCGGTGTGGTCGACGACGACGATACGATCCGCCGAACGGATGGTGTCGAGCTTGTGAGCGATGACGAGGATCGTCGAGAACTCACGCAGCTGGGCCAGGGCGGCCTCGATGTGGGCCTCGTTCTCCGGGTCGAGAGCAGAGGTGGCCTCGTCGAAGAGCAGGATCGGGGCGCGTTTCAGCAAGGCTCGTGCCACCGACACCCGTTGCCGTTCACCACCCGAGAGACGACGGCCACCTTCACCAACGCTGGCGTCCCATCCACCGGGCAGACGAGCTGCGATCTCATCGACCCCGGCCAGGGACCCCGCCTTCCGGACCTGCTCGTCAGTGGCATCCGGGTCACCGATGCGGATGTTCTCCGCCAAAGTGGAGTCGTAGAGATAAACGTCCTGGAAAACCATGGCGAGCTGACTCATGAGCTGCTCGGTGGTTTGGTCGCGCACGTCCAGTCCGCCGACACGCACCGTCCCGGAGTCGACGTCCCAGAACCTCGCCATGAGCCGGAACAGAGTCGTCTTGCCAGCCCCCGAGGGGCCGACAATGGCCGTCAAACCCCCCGCTGGAGCAGTGAACGTGACGTCATGGACGACCGGGTGCTCCTTGTCATAACCGAAGGAGACGTCTTCGAAGGACACCTCACCGGGAGCTGTCATGTCGCTCGGGGCCTCGGGCTCGGGAAGCACCTCAGCCGAGAGGATCTCGTCGACCTCACTGACCGGCTTGCGCGCGGTCTCGACGGACAGAGCAGCCGAGACGACGTCCTCCAACACCTTGGCGTAGCGCAGCGAGACGCCGACGAAAGCGACCGTCGCGACCGGGGCGAGGGTGCCGTTGCTGCCCATGCGCGCGGCCAGCACGATGAGGACGACCGCGACCGCCTGGGCACCCAGACCCGAGAGGAAGTTCGCCGTCACGCCCAGCCCCAGACACTTACGAGCGGCGCGTTCATTGGCCCGGCGTGCATTCCGAAGCGGCTCGTAGCCCTCGGCTCGTCCGGCGGCCCTCAGCACTGGTTGGGTCTCACAGAACTCGACGATGCGGGCAGCCAGTTCCTGCTCGGTCGGCTGGACCACCGACTCACCGCGAAGCCACAAGGCCCGCGAGGCGATCATGATCAGACACATCGCAGGCATCGAGATGAGCAGGGACAACCCCAACTGCCACGACCAGAACCACGAGAGCACCATCATGACGACGGTGGTCGCGGCACCGCGCACGAGTGGGGCGGTGAAATGTGCCAACCCCTCGCCCAGGTGCATGAGTCCCTGAGTGAGAAGGCGGGACAGGCGGCCGGGGAAACTCGAGCGGAACCATCCCAGTGGCAGGCTCGCCACCTGGTCGCCGATGCGCACGCTGAGTTTTCCCATGACATCCATCGCGGCGAGATAGCCGATCGTCGACTGGAAGTACGTCACGACGGCCCCGGCAACGGCCAGGGCGACGAGCACCCACACCCAGCCCTGCCAGGTCAGTCCCATCGAGGGTCCACCCTCGACGAATGCCGTGATCGTCGGAATGATGGCGAACAGGCCAACTCCCTCGAGGACTCCCTGGACACCTGCCAGCCACAGGGAGCGACGGAACTTGGCAGCCCCTTCCTCGGTGAGAAGGGGCCTGAAGGTGTTCAGGAGCAGGATGTCGCCCGCCCAGGAAAGGCGGGAGTTCATGGTCGTGGTCATTGAGTGACTCCTTCCATCGCTCGCCCTGCCGACAGACGCGCCCAGTAGGGCTGGTCGGCCAATTCCTCGGACGAACCGCAAGCTACGATGCAACCGCCCTCCATGACGCAGATGACGTCAGCTCCGGCCACCGACTCGGCGTGGTGACCGATGGCGAGCACAGTTCGGCCCCGGGCCAGTGCAGCCAGGGCCTGCTGGATCTCCGCCTCGCAGTCGGGATCGGTGGCGGCCGTCGCCTCGTCGAGCACGAGGATCGGGGCGTCGGCGAGCACAGCGCGGGCGATCGACAGCCGCTGCTTCTGACCACCCGAGAAATCGGTGTCCTCACCCAGGACGGTGTCGAAACCCTTCGGCAGTGCGTCGATGTCGTCAAGAATGTGGGCGGCACGAGCAGCCTCGCACACCTGGTCGTCGGTGGCGTCGGGACGGGCCAGGGTGATGACGTCACGGATGGACCGACGCTGCATGTACGGATCCTGGAGGACGAAGGACACCAACCGGTAGAGGTCGTCCTGGGCGAGGTCCTTGAGGTCGACCCCACCAATGCGTACCACCCCGGAATCAGGGTCGCGGAAGCGGGCGAGCATCGTCGCCAGGGTCGACTTGCCCGACCCAGACGGCCCGACGAGAGCCGTCACCGTCCCCGGACGCAGCGTCAGGTTGACGTGGCTGAGCGCCGGGATGACGCCGTCAGGGGTGAGGTAGGAGGCGCTGACGTCGTCAAAGGTGACCGTCATGTCGTCAGGAATCCGCGCGCTCGCGTCAGGATGACTGATCTGCTCGATGGACAGCACGTCCTGCAGTCGCAGAGCCGCATTGCCGGCCTGTTGGTAACCCCATGCCATGGTGCCCAGCACCTCGATGGTGCGCGGCAGGACCAGGGCGATGAGTGAGCAGGTGAGGACGTCGGTGACGCCCACCCAGCCGGCCTTGGCCATGAGCAGGCCGAATCCCAGGTTGATCGCCATGAGGGCGGCCACCGAGATCACCGACAGCGACAGCGCCGACGCCTTGATGAGCGGGCCACACCAGTTCCAGTAGAACTGGGCGAACTCCTCGCACGCACGGGTGAAGCGACGATGGGCCTTACCGGTCTGTCCGAAGTTCTTGACGACATGGATACCCTCCGTCAGCTCGATCGCCGAGGATGAGATGTCGGCCAGTTTGTCGTCCATCTCGGCGGTCTTGGTCGCCATGTCCCGCATCGTCACCCACTGCAACAGCGCGTAGATCGGGAAGGTGGCGATGGAGAGGAGCCCCAGCCGCCAGTCCACCACGAAGGCGTAGACGAGCAGGACGAGCGGAACTCCCACGGCTGCGGTCTGCTCGACCGGCGCATGGGCGACGAGCATGTGGATCTGGACGGTGTCGTCCTGGATGGCCTTGCGCACTCGACCGGTTGACGACGAGCTGAACCAGGCCAGCGGCGCCTTCGAGATGTGGTCGATGATGCGATCCTGCAAGATGTTGCGCACCTTGATGTCGGCGATGTGAGTGATGAGGAGGGCCACCACGTAGAGCATGGCCTGGATACAGAAAGCCATCCACAGCACATTGGCGGTATGGGTGAGCGCCTCACGGTCGACGTGATCACCCAGCAGGATCGCGCCGAGTCTCGTCAGGGCCACATACGGGGCCAGTGCGACGATGCATGACACCACGACAAGGATCCGCGCAACGATGACGTACCCACGAATGGGCCTCATGATCATCGACAGGGCCTTGCCGCCGGCACGGTGCTTGGCCTGATAGTCCTGAGTTCCTCCCGGCGCGACAGCGTCGGGGCACACCTGCGGGGACGTGGAGATCTCGGTCACTTCGTCAGTCCTGCCCGCTGGAAGTGCTTGCGACCCACCTTGATGCCCAACCAGCCACCGGCCAGCCCCAGCAGGAAGACGATGACGGCCCATCCCGCCACCAGGCCAGGTGTGAACAGTTCCCGCATCGCGTTGGAGTAGTCGGCACCCATCTGCTCGGTGATCATGGCGTAGTACTCGTCGGCATTCACGAGCATCGGGATGAGCGGGACGATCATCCACAGCACGAACACGGCATACCCGAGCATCGCGCGGCTCGTCGTGAGACGGGTGCTGCGGCCGGCATTGGTGATGATGATGTCGGAGAGGAATCCGAGCACTATTCCAGCCGGGATCACCCAGATGGTGTGCCCCGGGCTCATACCGAGCCCGACGAGCAGACCAGTGATCGTCATGGTGCCAATTTTCGGCACCCGTGCAACTGACAACATGAGGACGATGCCGCCCAGCAGGATGCCCAGGATCCAACCGACGAACATGAAGGCCGGACCGGCGAGACCGATCATGCCGCAGGCGTAGAAGACGACGAAGAAGATCACCGCGAAGATGGCGATACTCACCAGGTCACGCGTTGTCAGACGGGGTTTCATGATTGTCCTTTCAGAGTGGTGATGTTGATGAGGTAATCCCCACATCGGGCCATGAGCTCCGGGTCGTGGGTGATGACGATAACGACCTTCCCAGCGGTCGCGAGATCACCGACGAGGTCAGCGATCGAGGTGAGGTGACGAAAATCGACACCCGATGTGGGCTCGTCGAAGATGACGACCTCCTTGTCCTGAGCGATGGTGGCCGCCACGACGAGGCGCTGGGCCTGCCCACCGGACAGTGACAAGGGGTGACGGTCACGTTGACCGACCAGGTCGAGACGTTCCAGGAGCGCCGGGACGTTGGCGGCATCGCGTTGGCGCGGGTCCAGACCGAGGGTGACTTCCCGCTCCACCGACTCACTGAACAGCTGGCGGCGGACGTCCTGCATGACCATCCCGCACAATTTCTGCCGCGTGCCGGTGCTCCACGGCTCTCCCATGCCGATACGGGCGCTGGGCGGGGACTTTTCGAGCCCGCAGATCAGTCGGGCCAAGGTCGATTTGCCCGCGCCATTGGGGCCGGTGAGGATCGTCACCGCTCCGGCCGGCAGGAAGAGGGAGTCGACGTCGAGAATCGTCGGGCCATGCCCGTAGGAGAAGGACAGGTGCTCGACCATCAGCCCAGTCGGGAGTTTTGGGCCATCGGTGTTGGAGGAGGCTGCGGCGGTCGGCGGCTCGGGTATGTCCACCGGGACGACATCGACGGCGCGGAGGCCACGTTCGGTCCGTTCCATGTCCGTCAGGCTGAAAAGATCATCGCCGGTCATGGTTTCGACGACCCTGCCGTCAGAAAGGCGATGGACGACGTCGACCGCCCCGCGGAAGAGGTGCAGTCGATGCTCGGCGATGACCAGTGTCTTTCCGGAGGCCTTCAGCTGGGCGACGAGGTGGCGAAAATCGTCGATCCCCTCGGCAGAGAGATTCGAGGTCGGCTCGTCGAAGAGGAGCAGATCGACGTCAGTGACCAGGGCACAGGCACACGCGACGCGCTGCAACTCCCCTCCCGAGAGGGTGTCGAGCCGCCTGTCGAGCAGGTGTGCGATGCCGGTCTGGCCGACTGCCCGAGTCATAGCGTCGCGGATCTCAGACGGGTCGACCCCGTAATTCTCCAGCCCGAAAGCCAGCTCGGTTCGCACGCTGGAGGTGAAGAACTGGGTGCGAGGATTCTGGAAGATCATCGCCGAGGTGCGCCCGACGTCGTGGAGTTCGACCCCGGCCAGATCAGTGCCGTCCACCTCCGCCTTGCCACGCATGGTGCCCTCGAAAAACTTCGGGACAAGGCCATTCATCGTCCGCAGCAGGGTGGACTTCCCCGATCCTGATCCCCCAATGAGCAGGGTCAGGGTCCCGGGCCGGATCGTCATGGTGATGTCCCGGAGCTGGTCCACGGCCTCTCGGTCGGGCGTGGGGCCGTCATCGAACGGGGACCCGTCGAGGTCAGGGACCGGGTAGGCGTAGGAGACGTCGGTCAGGCTGACGCTCATGCGATCACCTCGGTCACGCGCCAGGCAATCAACGCGACCAAAACCGTCAGCACGACGACGTCACCGAGACGGAAACGACTCGGGTCCAAGGTGGACCGGGATTTTTGTGCACCCAGCCCCTTGATGATGGCTGCGGCGGAGAGCTCGTCGGCGATCCGGGCAGCCGAGGCGAGAAAGGGGATGACGACGTATTCCCCCGTACGCAGCGGGTGGCGCATGGTTGAGCGGGCGCCGGGTCTCAGGCCTCGCAGGGTCATGGCCTGGACGATCGCCCGCAGCTCGCGCACTGCCATCGGGAAGAACCTCACCACGACCATCACCGGGACCTGCACGACCCGCGGCGCACGCATCTGGGTGAGGACTGAACCAACCCGGGTGACGTCGAGAACCTTGATCGCAGCCACTGCCGAGCCGAAGACTCCTGCGAAGCGGAACATCCAGAAGGCGATGAAGACCAGAAATGCGGAAACAGCCGAGTGCCATAGGGCTGGAAGGGCGAAACAGCAGAAGACCCACACCAAGACGAAGCCCACCCACCCGATCCACGTCTTGGAGCGGGTCGTGAGCACGAGTGACACCGCGACGACGCCGAGGCAAGCCAGCACCAGAGGCGTCGACCCCGCTCCCATGAGAAGGACGTTGAGGACGGTGACGTAGAGGAACAGGGTGCGTGGGTCCACAGCGTCGTGGAAGCCGCGAGCGCGGGGCCAAGGGGTGGGGGTCAGCGCACTTCCGGCCATGACACCGGCCCCCGGGCGCGCATGGATGTCACCTGGTGGGGTCAAGGCCACCTCGTCACAATTCATAAGGCAACCCTAACTCATTAGTTATCCTCGTTAACAAATAGGGGCGTCCATGCCCTGACCAGGAGAGACGCTCACGGGTCAGACAAGTGGTCCTACTGCTGACACCGGTGGGCATGCCACGTTCGGAGCATCGCGGCGTCGCGCAGCCGCGATCACCACGGGCATTGCCCGGCACCACCTCGACGCGAACACCAGAGGACTCGTCCGGCCCCACGGCTACCCTTGAGGTGAATTGATCGAGAGGAGACCCTCGTGGGCATCGGAAGCAACATCGGCAAAGCACTGCTGTCCCAAGCCCCTGACATGGCGCCCGGGGCAGCCGTCTCCCTATTACGCAGCATCCTCGGATTTGCCATCGACGGCGTCTCGGGCCTGCCAGGAGCGCGTCAGGCCGCTGGCAAGACCCTCACCAAGCACGACGGTGACGTCGAACAGGCCATCAACTCCCTCGTCAACCAGCACATCGCCATGGCCGGTGCACAGGGATTCGTCTCCAACCTCGGTGGCGTCGTCACCTTGGCCGTGACCATCCCCGCCAACATCTCGGGCGTCGCGATCGTCCAGGCCCGCATGGTGGCTGCCATCGCCCACCTACGCGGCTACGACCTTGACGACCAGCGCGTCCGGACCGCCATCCTCGCCACCCTCATGGGTCAGCGTGAGGTCGACAGCCTCATTCACGAGGAGAAGCTTCCGACGACCCCGATGGGCATCGCCACCGCCCCGGTGGGGGACGCCGATCTGGAGAAGGTCGTCGCCCGTAACCTCGTCAACGTCCTCATGGGCCAAGTTGCGGGCAAGAAACTGCCGGTCTTCGTCTCCAAGCGCGTGCCCGTGTTAGGTGGTGGAGTCGGAGCCACCACCGACGGGTTCACCACCTGGAGCGTCGCTCGTTACGCCCGCAAGCAGTTCCCGACCCGCCGCCCGCGCGGCTGAGGCCAGGATCTGTGTTCGGTCCGGGACGCGTCAGAAGGTTTGCCGACGACGTGCCCCGGGCCGACGTGTGCGGCTGCGACGAAGCAGCCCGACAGCCCGCGCAGCCGTCGTGCCGATGAGCAGACCCAGCGCGATCGAGCCAATGATTCCCGTGGACTCCAACACCGTCGCGCCAGCCACCGGGGTGCCCGCGCCCAGCTGGGTCAGGGACACCAGGCCCAGGGATCCCGGCACCAACAACCAGAAGCTCGGCAGGAAGAGCACCAGACGCGGTAGTCGCGGGCGATGCATCTCGATCACCGATGATCCGAAACTCGCCACGGTTGCTCCCAGCAGGCCGCCGCCCCAGGTGGCCCCGGCAACCGTCTGGCCGATGATCTGGAAGGTCAGGGTGGTGGCCAACATGAGAGCCACCCACGGGACGAGGTATCTGGGTATCGACTCCATGAGACTCATCCCGGCGGTCAGGAGCAGGACGCCGAGGAATGGCACCCACAACCCTCGCCAGGGAATGATCTGGTTGTTGAGCTGGTCGACGGGGACCTTTGTCAGCACGCCGCACCGAGAACACCCGCTGTGAACATGGCCAACTGGGCGGTCCCGAACCCCAGACGCGACGCGCCCGCCATCATCGCTCCTGCCGCCAGTTCAGCCACCCCGGTAACGATGAGGGCACCGGGAAGCAGCACCGCGATGGGCGGCAGCAGGCTTCGCAGCGGCCCCTCGATGAGTCCGAGTCGCGCGGCCCAGAAGGCACACAGTGCGACGACAAACGCGGCCAGGAACGGGGTAAGGACGGCCAGGGCCTTCCTCTTGCCGGACAACCATATGAATCCGGCGGTGACCTGACCGGCCAGCACGGAGAACAGCACGCTGGGCCACAACGGCTGCAGTACCAGGGCGATGCCCGAGGCGACGCACACCATGCCACCATGCAGACCCAGGCGCGGGTAACGTGGCGGGATGGAACGCAAGTCCCGCAGTTGCTCGAGGGCCTCGACCGGGCCGATGGTGCCGTCGAGGAGCTGCTGACGGATACGAGCTGTGGTGGCGCTCTGGTCCAAACGGATGGTTCCTTCCACCGATTCGAAGGTTGCGGGGGTGCCACCTCCCAGGCTCACCACGACTCCGGTGGGCCAACCCTGTACCTGGACGTCGGGGCATCCCAGGTATCGACCGACGCTGCGGGTGTCGGCCTCCACCTCGTGCACCGACTGACCACCGGCGATACCGGCTGCGGCAACGTAAGCCAGCAGTCGGCGGACGCCATTTTCGTCGAGCTCGTCCACTCCAGATCCCATCGTCGATACCGTCGCCAGGATCAATCGTCGCGCACCTTGGGCCCTCCTGACTTGATGCAGTTTTTCGGGGTTCGGTCGGGTGTGTTGGTCTGGCTAGGGGTTTCGTGTTCGATCGTGGCTGTTTTGGGGCACTAAGACGGTCCTGGGGGCCCGTATTGTGGGGGTCATGACCTATGTCCGGACGGTCCGCACGGGTTCGGGTGCGGTGGCGGTCCAGATCGCTGAGAAGCGACGGGGCAGGCGCATCATCGTGGAGTATGTGGGCTCGGCTCACAGTGACGAGGAACTGGCGGTACTCAAGACCACTGCCTGGGCCAGGATCGAGCAGTTGAGCGGCCAGGAGCCCTTGGACCTGGGCGTGGAGATCCCGGTTGCGGTCGAGGAGTCGTTCACCGAGCCCGTGGTCCAGGACAGGTTGACCGGTGAGGACTCTGGACGCCATGAGAGTTCAGCGCTTGCCAGGCCTGCGCAGGTCGTCTCGACGGCCTCGGACCTGTTGTGGTCTGTGCTGGACAGGGCCTATCGCCGCCTGGGATTCGACGCGGTTGCCGATCAGGTGTTCGAGCAGGTCGTTGTGGCCCGGATCGTCGAACCCACCTCGAAACTGGCTGTCGGGCGGGTCCTGACCGGTTTGGGTCAGGACCTGCCGCATCACACCACGATCTACCGGCACCTGGCTCGTGCCCAGGACCGCGACTACCGTGCCGTGATCACTGATGCCTGCCACCGGTACTCGGCCGGTGGCGGGGAGGTGACTCTGGTGCTCTATGACGTGACCACCCTGTACTTCGAGGCTGAGAACGAGGACAGTCTGCGCAAGGTCGGCTATTCGAAGGAACGCCGGGTTGATCCCCAGATCGTGGTCGGGCTCCTCGTGGACCGCTGGGGCTTTCCCCTCCAGATTGGCTGTTTTCCCGGCAACAAGGCCGAGACCACGACCCTGATCCCGATTGTTGAGGCCTACCGGTCGGCCCACGAGATCGCCGACATGGTGGTGGTCGCAGACGCCGGCATGCTGTCGGCCTCCAATCTGGAGGCCCTGGACGGTGCGGGTCTGCGGTTCATCGTGGGATCCCGGTCGGTAAAGGCCCCCAGCGACCTGGCCGGCCATTTCCACTGGAACGGCACGGCCTTCGATGACGGGCAGATCATCGACACGATCACACCCCGCACAGTGAGGAGGAAGACCTGCCACCCTCGCAGCAGACGGGCCGAGCCGGTCTGGGATCCAGCCGGGTCCACCGATAGCTGGCGGGCGGTCTGGCAGTACTCCCGCAAACGGGCCGTGCGGGACTCGGCCACATTGACGGCTCAGGAGAACCGCGCCAAAGCCGTGGTCGACGGTGACAGACCGGCCCGCAAGCCACGGTTCGTCAGCGCATCGGCGAACGGCTTGTCCTTGGATCACAAGGCGATCGACCGGGCCCGCCAACTGGTCGGGTTGAAGGGATACGTGACCAATATTCCAGTATCGGTGATGACTCCGGTCCAGGTGATCGGGGCCTACCACGACCTCTGGCACGTCGAGGACTCCTTCCGCATGGCCAAGTCCGACCTGCGGGCCCGGCCCATCTTCCACCGGCTCTCTGACTCCATCGAGGCCCACCTGACCACGGCATTCGCCGCCCTGGCAGTCTCGCGTTACCTACGACAGGTCACCGGCCTGTCGGTCAAACGGATCGTCCATACCCTCGCCCCACTACGCTCAGCGACCCTGGAGATCAACGGCTCGCTTCACACCATCAAGCCCCAGACCACACCCGAGGCCCGCGCCATCATCAACGCGATCGAGTCCGATGCGGGGCACTAAGCCAATGCAACAAGTCAGGTCCGATCTTCTTCGAGGGGTCGATCTATCACACGGTGCTGGTGCTGCTGGTTCTGGTGCAGGTGGCAGCGCTGGTGTGGGGGACTGTTCATGCGGCGCGCCTGGCCGGGGTCAGACGCCGCATGGCCGGCTCGCTGGAGGGCGTCATGCCGCCGCCGGCCGAGTACATCAACAGAGTGCAGCTCGATGACGCCGCCTTCTACCGTCGCGACGACCGGGCGCCCGTGGTGCAGAAGCTGGCCGCGGTGCAGGCGGGGCTGCTGTGGTTCCTCGACGACTTCGCCACCGATCCTGACCAGCCCTGGACTGCCTCCACCGACGACGATCAACGGGCCGATTTCCACAAGCGCCGGCAGCCGCGGCGGGCAATGCTGGCCTCCGCCATTCTGCTGACGATCGTCTGGGTGGGGCTGACGGTGCTGATGTTCTTCGTGGGGGACTGGGTGACCTCGACGCCGGGGATCCTGATCCTCATCACGGCGCTGGGCCTGCCGCTGCTGGTGCTGCTGTATGTGATCGGGGGGCTGCGCAACAGTCTGGACAATCGGTTCCGCAGGCGCATCATGTGGCTGCGTTGGGAGGTCGAGGCCGCCCGGCGCCGGTCGTGATCGCGCAGGCTGATCGCGGAGCGTGATCCAGCAGGCAGGATCCAGCAGGCGGTGATCCAGGCCCAGGGTGCCGAGCACGGATCGGTGGGCGGGGCGACCAGACCCCGCCCGCCGGGCCCGCGGTTCTTTCAGGGACCTACTTCACTGCCACCTGCACCGGCGTGGCCAACTGATCGGCCACCGTCTGCCAGTTCTCGCGGAACGGTCCGTACGCCGTCTTGATCGGCACGCCGGTGGGCAGCTCCGGGCATTCGTTCTCACCGTTGGAGCCCCAGTTGACCCATCCGGACTGCTTGCGCTGGACGATCTGGAAGGCTCCCGACGGCAGGCCGGTCCACCAGATCATGGCACGGTCCTTGATGGTGTGGAACTCCACCGACTTCTGCACGGCGCCGGTGAAGATCGTCTCGTCGGTGACTGAGGACACATCGACCGGTTCCGCGTCGATCGTCCACGGGCGGTCCGGCAGATCCGCCAGGACATGGGCCGATGCCCTCACCCCGGCCAGACGGGCCTCGATCTCCTCGCGCGGCAGGGCCTGCTCCCAGGCGCTGAACAACCGCCAGTACAGGTCCCAGTGGGCCGATTCCATGCCGGCCAGCAACTGGGTGCGGAAGTCCTCGAACTTCTCCGAGCGTTCCGCGCTGCGCTCACTGGCCGAAATGGTCTGTTCGACCTGCTCGGCCAGTTTCATGGCGTAGGGGTCGCCGGCCCGGTACCTGGTGCCCGCCTGTGAGGCGAACCGGTCGAAGACCAGCTCACCAGGGCCACCCTCGAACTCGTCGCCGACGGTGATCTTGTTGGTGATCGACCGCCCGTTGATGACCGTCTGGAAGTCATCGACGACATAGCGGCGCTCGAAATACGGCGTCCCGAGGGTGAACACCCAGTCGATGGTGTAGCTCTTGCCGCACAACTCGTCGAGCAGCCCGTCGGGAATCCTCCCGTGCAGCCGGTAGTGGTGCAGCACGGGCCCGGCCTCCACGGTCTCCACCGAGACCACCGAGTGCTCGGGTGGGTTGATCAGGCCGTTCTCCGGGGTGAAGAATGGGCCGTAGAAGCCGCCGATGGCGTTGTTTCCCGACGGCAGCAGATCGACCCCCTCGTAGTGAGCGCTGAAGTGCCGCAGGCCCCATTTGGAGGCGCCGGTTCCCTGCCCGGTGCCACAGCACAGTTCCAGGTCGAAGTAGCCGGTGTCCAGCCGGGCCACCGCGTCCTTCTCGACCGGATTCAGTGTCCGGATACCTCGGGCCTCCTCGCTGTCGGGATCCACCGCCTCGCCGAGCTCCAGTGCCAGGTCACCGTCAAGGTCGACGACCGCGACGAAGGTGGCTGACGACTCGTCCGAGGATGCCTCGAGCCGTTGGCAGAGCAACTGTCTCCCATCTCCTGTTCTCGCCCAGTACAAGGGTGCGGGAAAACTCCCGTCGACGGTGAATCGCACCGGTTCAGCACTGCGGCTTCCCGTCAGTGGGTCGGTGATCACGATGTGAGTGGTCATGGGCTCTCTCATTCTCTGAGAAATGTCAGTGTGTCAGGGCTCAGGGTTGCAGGGCTCAGGCCGCGATCTTGGAGGCCTTGCGACGGAAGGTGAATCTCCGCTGTTTGAGGCTGTCGATCGACACGGCGATGATGATCACGATGCCCTTGACGAGCAGCTGGGTGAAGAAGGGCACGTTCATCAGGATCAGCCCGGTGGACAGCACGCCGAGGATCAGCGCACCGATGAAGGTGCCGATGATGCGTCCCTTTCCGCCTGCCAGGCTGGTGCCGCCGAGCACGACCGCGGCGATGGCGTCGAGCTCGTAGCCGTTGCCGGCGGTCGGCTGTGCGGAGACGACGCGTCCGGCGAAGATGACGCCGGCCAGGCCGGCGCAGGCTCCGGCGATCACGTAGACGGAGGTGAGGATGCCCTTGACATTGACGCCGGCCAGGTGCGCCGCCTCAGGGTTCCCGCCGACCGCATAGACGTGGCGACCGTAACGGGTGCGCTCCAGCAGAAACCAGGCGAGGACGTAGACGATCAGCATGCAGATCACCGGCGCCGGGACACCCAGGAGGTTGCCGTTGCCCAGCCCGCGGAAGCTGAGGTTGCCGTCGACGATCGGCTGGCCGCCGGTCATGGTGTAGGCCAGTCCGCGCAGGAAGGTCATCGACGCAAGGGTGACGATGAACGCGGCCAGCTTCATATAGGCGGTCAGGACGCCGTTGATGGCCCCCGCCGCTGCGCCGGCCAGCACGCCGATCAGGACGGCCAGTGGAGCCGGGACGCCGGCCATGGCCACCAGAACACTGACGACGCCGGCGACCGCCACCGTCGAGCCGACGGACAGGTCGATTCCCGCGGTGATAATGACGAATGTCATGCCGGCCGCCAAGATCGCGTTGATCGAGATGGACCGGGCGATGTTCCAGATGTTGTCGACCGACGCGAAGTTCGGCGCGATAGCGGCCATCACCAGGACCAGGGCCACCAGGACCAGCAGGATTCCCCAGCGGTCCCACCAGTGGGCGAAGTCGAAGGGCTGGCGCTCTTTGCTGGTCCGGGTTGCTGTTGCGGTACTCATTTTTCTTCCTCTCGCGTGGCGGCGGTGCCAGTGGCGTGGAGCATGACGTCTTCTTCGGTGGTGGTGGCAGAGTCGAGTTCGGCGACGATATGGCCGTGGCGCATCACCAGGACGCGGTCACTGATGCCGATGGCCTCGGGAAGATCCGAGGAGACCACGAGAATCGCCTTGCCGGCCTCGACTAGTGCGTTGATGGCGTCGTAGATCTCGCGTTTCGCGCCGATATCGACGCCGCGGGTCGGCTCGTCGAGAATCAGGACGTCGGAGTCGGCCATCAGCCAGCGGGCCAGCACGGCCTTCTGCTGATTTCCGCCCGACAGAGCTCGGACGGGCAGGTCGATCGCGTTCTCCCTCAGGTTCAGATTCTTCATCTCCTGCCGGGCGGCGGCCCGGGCCTTGTGCGCCTGCATGACGCCACCGGGGGAATAGGCCGGAAGGGTGCTGATGGAGATATTGCGCTCCACCGACTGGTCGGGGAACAGCGCCTGTTCCTTGCGGCTCTCCGGGAGCATCGCGATACCCCGACCGATGGCCTCTGAGGGGCGGCGCGGGGGAGTGGTTCTTCCTGCGACCGTGACCGTCCCGGCGGTAGCGCGGTCGGCCCCGAAGATCATCCGGACCAGCTCGGTACGGCCTGAACCGATGAGCCCGGCCATCGCGACCACCTCACCGGCGCGGACCGTCAGGCTTGCCGGGCCGGCTGCGGTTCCCTCGAGATCCTTGACCTCGAGCAGTATCTCGCCCGGTGTGCGATCCGGATGCCCGTAGAGATCGACGACGTCGCGACCGACCATCATGCGCACGACGTCGGCCGGCTCGATGGCCTCCTTGTCGCGGGTGCCAACCAGCGTCCCGTCACGGAAGACGGTGACCCGATCGGAGAGCATCCACACCTCCTCCATCCGGTGAGAGATGTAGATCAGCGCCACTCCCCGATCGCGCATCTGGCCGATCAACGCATAGAGCTGCTCCGACTCGGTGCGCGACAAGGCCGCAGTGGGCTCATCCAGGACGAGGATGCGGGCGTTCTCGCTGATGGCGCGGGCGATCTCGACCATCTGCTGGCGTCCGACAGTCAGGCGGCCCAAAGTGGTCCGGGGATCGATGTCCGAACCGATCAGCGACAGCTTCTGGCGGGCATCGGTGAGCATCCGCCTGCGGTCCAGGGTTCCCAGCGAGGCGCGCGGTTCGCGGCCGAGTGCGAGGTTCTCGGCGACGGTCATGTCGGGCACCGTGTTGAGTTCTTGGTGGATGATCGCGATGCCGTGGGCGACGGCGTCGGAGGGCGAGGAGATGGAGACGTTCTGGCCGTCGATGAGGATGCTGCCGGAGTCCATGGACTCATTGCCGGCCAGGATCTTCATCAGGGTCGACTTGCCGGCACCGTTCTCGCCCATGAGGGCATGGACCTCGCCGGGGTAGGCGTCGAAGTCGACGGCATTGAGCGCCTGGGTTGCGCCGTACCGTTTGGAAATGCCCTTCAGCTGGAGCAGAGGAACGGGTGTCCGGGGTTCGGCTGTGATTTCTGAATTGTTCTGTGAAGACATGATGGTCACCACCCTGGGTAGGTGTTAATGGTGTCCTTGGTGTACAGCTTGCTGGGAATCAGGATCTGGGAATTCTTCGGAGGTTTTCCGGCGATGATCCCCTGGGCAGCCTTGACTCCTTGACGCACCATTTCGGCCGGATTCTGTGTGGCGAAGCCGATGAAGGGACTGTTCTTCTGCTTCAACTCGGTGACTCCCTCGGGGCTGCCGTCGATTCCGGTGACGATGATCTTGTCCTGCAGGCCCGCCTGTTGGACGGCGAGGGTGGCGCCGAGCGCAGAGGGGTCATTCATCGCCCAGATGCCCGTCACGTCGCGTGCCGAGGTGAGCATGTCGGTGGTCACCGTGAGGCTCGAGGCGCGGTCGTTGTTGGACGATTGGTGGCCGGCCACCTCGATCTTCGGGTATTTCTTGAGGACGTTGTTGCAGCCCTTGACCCGGTCGCGGATGGTCTGCAGAGGGGTGCCGTCGACGATGAGGATCCGGCCCTCTCCGCCCATCTGGTCGAAGAGGTACTTGGCCGATATCTCGCCGGCCTCCACGGCATTGGTCATGACCATGGCATCGGCTCCCTCGGCCGCCGAGTCGACGGCGATGACGATCATGCCGTTGTTCTTGGCCTTCTGGACGGCGGGTGCGATGCCCTCGGAGTCGATCGCGCTGATGATGACTAGGTCGATGCCCTGGAGCACGAAGGCGTCGATCTGCGAGTACTGCTCGGCCAGGTCGAGCCGAGCATCCTGAACGTTTAGGTCGGCGCCGAGCTGAGCCGCGGCCTGCTTGGCGCCCTTCTCCATGGCGGCGAAGAACGGGTTCGACATGTCCTGCACCATGAGGCCGATGGATTCGATCTTCTTGGTGCGGGGTTTGACGGCCTCATCGCCCGTCGAGCATGCGGAAAACAGTGGTATCGAGCCGAACAGTGTGGCGGTGGCGCCGAGCATGGCGCGTCTGGATATGTTCATGACTTCCTTGTCATAGTGGTGATGCGGGCTATCGTGCCGGACGGCAGCCGCAGGATTCCCGTATGTGCAGATTCGCCTGGGTCACTATGTGGTCCGCAGGGGTGTAGATGGAATTGCCGGCACCTCCTTCCGGTCGTGATGCCGCCATCTGCCGATCGATGAGTTCGAGGGCCATGGCGGCGGCGCGGTGGCCGATGGTGGTGGCATCCTCGTCGACCACCGTCATCGGGGGATTGAGGAGAGGAGCCCACGCGAAGTCGTCGAAGGCGACCAACGCCGTATCGGTGGGGACGTGGAGACCGTTGTCTGTGAGGGCTTTCATGACGCCCTGGAGGATCGGCGCATTGCCGGCGATCAGGGCTTCGGGGAGAGGCCGGCGCTCCAGATGGGCATTGAGCGTGGCAGCGGCGGACTTCGCGTCGTTGTCGGCCTCCAGGACGGTGAGCTCGGCACCGGCGCGGTGAGCCGCGGTGCGCAGGCCGAGTTCTCGCGGCTCTCGGGTGGTCCAGCGGTCCGGATACATGAGGGCCGTCCAGGACGTGTATCCATGGCCGGCCAGATGAGCGCCGAGGTCCTCGCTGGCTCGCGCGTTGTCGGTGGTGACGCTGGCGGCGTCACGGAATCCGGGTGGGGGTGGCGAGTCGACGAAGACAACCGGAACGTCCCAGTGGCCCAGCAGTTCGAGATTGTCCTTCGACAGTGGCAGGGCGGAGATGACGGCGGCTGGGCGGGTGGCCAGGATGCTCTGGACGGTGAGGTCCTCCGCGGCTTGGGTGACTCGCCCCTCGGCGGCGATGTCGGTGACCATTCCGGTGTGCCGAGAGCCGCGGAGCTCGGCGTGGATGCCTTGGACCATATCGATGTAGTAGGCGTTGACGGTGCTGGCGGTGATGACCGAGATCCCGCTTCGGTGCGTGCGTTTGAGGTCGGCGGCGGCCTTGTTGACGACATAGCCCAGGCTGCGCGCGACCTGCTGCACCGCGGTGCGCGTGCTGTCGGCGACGCCAGGCTTGTCATTGAGCACCTGTGAGACCGTCCACAGGCTCATGCCGCTCTCACGGCTGACGTCGGCCATCGTGGGCTTCCTCATCGAAACCACCTCCCTAAGCGTTTAGGTTGAGATCAAAGGTAGGCGAGTGGAGGGGCGGCGTCAAGGGGTCGGTGCGATGAGCCCCGGCTCCAGTCGCGGTGTGTCGGGTTCGTGTCCAATGACGGACACGAACCCGACAAGTGCTCAATGCGGTGCGCCGCTGGTCCGGGGCTCGTGAGACGGGGGTTACTTGATCCAGGAGTTGATGGTCGACTCGTGGGCCGCCACCCAGTCCTTGGCGATCGTCTCGGGGGTGGCGTCGGTGTTCTGCTGGTCGGCCAGGAGCTTCTCGACGTCGGGCAGGCTGATGGTGAACTTCTGCAGCATCGCGTAGTACTTGGGTGCGCGCTCCTTGAGGTCCTTACGGGTCCCGACATAGGCGCTCAGTGTCGGGATGGCGCAGTCATTCTTGCTGCCCTGGAAGCACCCGGCCTGGTACGGGTTGGGTTCGGTGAGCTGGACCAGGTCGTACTTCTGGAAGACCCAGTGCGGATGGTAGAGGTAGGCCAGTACGGGCTCCTTGCGCTGGTAGGCGCGCTGGATCTGGGCCAGTACCGCGGCTTCGCTGGAGGGTTTGTGGGTGATGGCCAGGCCGAACCCCTTGATGCGCTTGTCGTTCTGCTGGGTGGTGACCCAGCCGGCGTCGGCGTCGTAGAGCTGGCCGCCGACGGCCTGGGCCCATTTCTTGTCCTTGAGCTGGGTGATGCTGGTCAGGCCCTGGGCCGCCCCGCCCTGGCTGACCAGGTAGCGGGGCACGAACCAGCCCTGGGTGGCCCCGCCGTAGGTCTTGGAGACCAGGGTGGTCTCGTTCTTGGCCTTGTCGGCGAAGGGTTGCTGGTTGGGCAGGTTGACCTCGGGCATGACGTCGATGTCGCCCTTCTGCATGCCGATCCAGCCCGGGGCCGGGTCCAGCTGGGTGGTCTTCACCGAGCCCACGCCCAGTTCTGGGTGTTGTTCGGCGATGAGTTTGAGGATCTGGGTCTGGACCGCGGCCGCGGTCCAGGAGAACTGGCCGATGGTGATGGAGACCCCCTTGCCGGACCCGCCGCTCGAGGATGCCTCAGAGTTGGAGTTGGAGGCCCCGCAGGCCGAGGTGACCACGAGCAGTAGGGCGCAGAGGAGAGCCGGGGCACCCCGGAGAGCCCTGGATGTGAGTGACATGGGTGGAGTCCTTCTTTCGACTGTTCGCCCGGTTCAGATGGGGCATGAAGGTGGATATCGCCCGTGGGTGAAACGCATGAGACCGGAGGCAGGACGTCCTCGCAGAGACCAAGGTCGGTGCGAACATCGGGATGGGTCCTGTCAATTCAGGGAAACTGCGGTCTCTTCGACGACCGTTCAGGCTCGAATCCGCCGGGGGATGATCACGCTGCGATCAACAACACGACAGCACCGGCACAGCGATACCCACGCGAATGGTGGATTGCCTCGGGCTGGCCATGCCGGCGCATATAGCCGTCGGCGACTCCGGGAGTCAATGGCTGGGTCGTGTCGGCGGGGAAAGCAGGACCGGCCCGGGGGGTGGAGCCGGCGCGCGGACTCATCAGTCGACGCCGGGGTAGCGCACCCCGATCTGGCGTCGGATCTCGTCCAGGGCGCCCATGACGGCGACCGTCTCGTCGATCGGTTCGAGCTCGCTGGAGGTGCGGCCCTCACGCAGATACTGCTCGGCGGCGATGGCCTCGTACTGCATGCCGCGTCCGGCGATCGGCGTGTCGTAGGACTCGATGACCTGGCCGTCGCGGCCGACCAGACGGAAGGTCGTGGCGGTGTACCAGACGGGGTCGAGGTCGATGCGCGCCACGGTGCCCAGGATGTGCGCCTCGTTGGGGCCGGCCGTCCGGGATGAGGAGATGCTGGTGGAGACTGCGCCGCCCCGATGAGTCATGGTGACGACGACCTCGGTGTCGGCGCCCGTATCGCCGAGGCGCCCGGTGGCAGTCACGGTCTGCGCCGGCCCGAGGATGTCCCATGCGAAGGAGACCGGGTAGACGCCGAGATCCAACAGTGCCCCGCCACCCAGCTCCAGGGAGTTCAACCGGTGAGAGGGATCAGTGGGGAGGGTCTGGGTGTGGTCGGCGGTGACCGCGCGGATCTCGCCCAGGGCTCCGGAGGCGACGAGCTCGCGGACCCGGATCATGTTCGGGAGGTACCGGGTCCACATCGCCTCCATGAGGAGGAGGTTCTCGGCGGCGGCAAGGTCGCGGAGACTCGCGGCCTGCGCCGCAGTGAGGGTGAAGGCCTTCTCCACCAGCACGTGCTTACCGGCCTTCAGGGCGAGCGCGGCGTGCTCGGCGTGAAAGGCGTGCGGGCTGGCGACGTAGACGATGTCGACGTCGGGATCGGCGACCAGCTCGTCGTAGGACCCGTAGGCCGCGGCGATCTCGAAGTCGCGGGCGAAGGCGTCGGCCGAGGTCTGGGACCGCGATCCGACCCCGGCGACGTCCAGGCCCGCGGTCCGCAGGTCGGAGGTGAACATGTGGGCGATGCCGCCCGTGGCCAGGATTCCCCACCTGATGTCGTTCATCCGGCAAGTGTGCCGCAGGACCTGAGTGGCGGGAGACATTGTCGAGTTGATGCCCGTCATTCCACTCACGTCGACATCGTCATCAGATAGGGCGACGACGCCGCGGGCCGGCCTCGATCCGCTATTGGGATTTTCCCAACTGTCTCGTAGGCTTGATGCATGAACGAGCAGCTGAAGGAGATCGGGAGCCGGATCCGCAGCGCAATGCCCGCCGGGATGAGTCAGGGCGAACTGGCACGTCAGGTTGACATGCCCCCCGATGCTCTGTCGCGGGCGATGAACGCGAAGCGGGGCTTCTCCGCCGCCGAGCTCACGGGCATCGGTGGCCTGCTCGGGGTGAGCCTTCACTGGCTGATCACCGGGCAGCCCGATCCGTTCGCGTTGAGGGTCGCGGCGCGTCATGCCTACGACCCGGCGACCAGACAACGGTCCAACCGCGGCGCGCGTGATGATGAACCGATCGTCGCTCTGGTGGCCCGGTGCTTCGAGGAGGCCTTCCCCGGCGGGATCCCGGCGAGCCCTGAACTGCCGGCCGGCCCTGCTGGGATCCGCGACCTGCTGGGAGAGGGGTTCGTGCGGGAGTTCTCCAAGCGCATCGAGATCAAGCTGGGCATCGACGTCGTCAGGGTCCCGCGCCTGACAACGGACTACTCGCTGACGATCGGCCCACGCAAGGTGGTCGTCCTCGCCGCCGGCCAGTGGTGGTTCCGCAGCAACTGGTCGCTGGCCCACGAGCTCGGTCATCTGGTTCTGAGCCACGACCTCGACGACGCCGCGGCGCGCGAAGAGCAGGAGAAGGAGCAGGAGGACGCCGCTGACGCATTCGCCGCCGATCTGCTGCTGCCCAGGGACGTGGTACTCAAGATGGCGTCGGAGGCCACGAGCGTCGAGGGTCTCGCACGGTTCGTCTGGGAGACCGGTGTGTCGACTCCCGCGCTGAGGAACCGTCTCGCCTATCTTCACCAGGACGTGTCGCCGGATATCCAGGAAGCGCTGGAGCTCTCGACACCGAAGCTCCTTCGGGCCGGGGCGCAAGCCATCGGTGACGGATTCGCCGGGGCCTCGGCGATCAGCGAGCGCCAGCAGGAGGCCGCGGTACGCCGCTGGCCGGCATCACTGGTGGCGGCCCTGACGGATCAGGTGGAGGCCGGGAATGCCGATCCGCAGCTTCTGGCCGACGTCCTGGATGTCGATGTCTCCGAGATCGACTACCCGGACCCGCCGAGCGAGGAAGAGGCGGCCGCGCACTATGCCGAGATGATCTCTGGCAGTCTGTGAGTGGGGCTGGGGGAGAGCGGCTTCGGGGGAAGGACGTGTCTGTGAGTGGCGTCGATGTGGTGCGGAGCCTGGTTGTCGATCGGCGGGACCTCCGCTGCCTCCAGAGCTTCTGCTGCACGACGGGCTATCCGCACGCTCCGTCGGGGCGCAGGCTCAGGCATCCCAGGCCCTGGGAGATCGAGGTCCAGTCCTACCTGCGGAACAGCCCCAAGCTGCTGGAAGGTCAGATGGTGCTGCTCGGGTGTCGTGGTGAGGAGGTCGTCGCCGTCGCGCGCCTTGATGTGAGCGACGGCGACGATGCCTGCGAGGTGTTCATCGCCTGTGCGGCGATCGCTCTGGGGTACCGGCGTAAGGACGGGAGCCTGGCCGATGCCCTGATGTGCCAGATCCGCGAGACGGCGGTGGAGATGTGTCGCGAGTCCGGGAAGTCGGAGATCCTTCTGGATGGGAAGATCCATCCGGGGAATCTGCCCAGCCAGGCAATGGTGACGCGCGCAGGGTTCGAGCCGCTGGAGGCTCCCGGTCTCAACAGCTATGAGATGTGGGGCGTCCGCTTCACGGTGGAGTGATAGCGCGAATGATGCCGGACCTGCTGAGGGCCATGCCGGGCGCCGTCATCTGAAGGTGCCCGGTCGAGCATTGTCGGATCGGTGCTCGTCTACGAGCACCGATCCGACAATGCTCCGAGGCGTCCCCGGGATGCTGCTCAACTCTTCCTGAAGGTGATGGCCTTGAAGTCCTCGGTCTGCTTCTTGATGCCGGTCTCGGCGGGGAACCGCTCGATCGACGAGGCGCCGTAGAAGCCGACGATGCCGTCGGTGTGGTCGAGCACGTACTGGGCATCCTCGGGGTTGGCGATCGGCCCGCCGTGACACAGGCACAGGATGTCCGGATTCACCGACTTGGCGGCGTCGGCCAGCTCCTGCACCTTGACCGCGGCTTCCTCGATGGTCAGCGCCGTCTGTGCGCCGATGGTGCCCGACGTCGTCAGGCCCATGTGCGGCACCAGGATGTCGGCCCCGGCACGGGCCATGTCCTTGGCCTGATCGGTGTCGAAGACGTACGGAGAGGTGAGCAGATCCAGCTCCCGGGCCGCCCTGATCATGTCGATCTCCAGGCCGTATCCCATCCCGGTCTCCTCCAGGTTCGCCCTGAAGACGCCGTCGATCAGCCCGACGGTGGGGAAGTTCTGCACCCCGGCGAATCCGGCGTCCTTGACCTGAGTCAGGAACCGCGGCATGTCGCGGAACGGATCGGTGCCGTTCACGCCGGCCAGCACGGGGGTGTGATTGACGACCGGAAGCACCTCGCGCGCCATGTCCATGACGATCTCGTTGGCGTCGCCGTAGGCCAGCAGGCCGGACAGGGACCCGCGCCCGGCCATCCGGAAGCGCCCCGAGTTGTAGATGACCAGCAGGTCGATCCCGCCGGCCTCAGCGGACTTCGCCGTGATACCGGTGCCGGCGCCGCCGCCGACGATCGGCGTCCCGGCGGCCACCTGGGCGCGGAAACGATCGAGAATCTCTTGACGTGACATTGCATTTCTCCTTGTCAGTTGGATTGAGAATCAGTTTCCCGTGATCTGCCGATGTGAGATCTCGGTGTGAAGGGCCTCGGCCATCGCCCGCCCGAATCCGGGGTCGTTGACGGCCAGATCGATCTCGGTGATCACGACCGGGCTTTCGGCCAGCCCTTCGCGCAACGCGGCGAACAGGGCCTCGTCGGCCTGCCCGTCGCGGAACGGCTGACCGTCGACGTCGATGCCGCTCACCCCGCGCAGCGGGATGAACAGCTGCGCCGGCCCGCGTGCCGCTCTCAGCTTGCGGGCGATCCGGTGGCCGAGTTCAGCCATCTCCTCGGGAGTGGTGCGCATCAGGGTGACCGTGGGGTTGTGGACATAGAGGTTCCGGCTGTCGAACTTCTCGGGCACGGTCTCACGCGGCCCGAAATTCACCATGTCGAGAGCGCCGACGCTGACCACCTGGGGGACGCCTCTGGCTCCGGCGGCCTCCATCCGGTGGGGTCCGGCGGTCAGCACGCCGCCGACCAGATCATCGGCCAGCTCGGTGGTGGTGAGGTCGCAGACGCCGGCCAGCAGGTCGGAGTCCACCAGCTTCTCCATCGCCAGGCCGCCGGCACCGGTGGCGTGGAAGACCAGCACCTCGTAGCCCAGCTCACTCAGTGTCCTGCGCGCCTCGTCGGCGGCAGGCGTCGTCAGACCGAACATCGTCACCCCGACCAGTGGCTTGTGATCGGCCTCGTCGGCGGCCAGGCGGGCCTCGTAGGACCTGGCCATGCCGGTGATCGCCGCCGCGGCGTTCCCGAGCACCATGGTGGAGATCGAGTTGATCCCGGCGACGTCGACCACCGAGTACATGATGGCGACGTCGGACTCTCCGACGTAGGGCTTCACATCTCCCGAGGCCATCGTGGAGACCAGAAGCTTCGGGAAGCCGACCGGTACGGCCTGCATGGCCGGGGCCGCCACGGACGAACCACCGGACCCGCCGATGGACATGAAGCCGTGGATTCTCCCGGAGTCGGCGAGGTCTCCGACGATGGCTGCCGCGCCGTGTCCCATCACCGCCATCATCTCGCCGCGGTCACGGCGCCGACGCAGTTGTGAGGCGTCGGCCCCGGCGGCGGCGATCACCTGATCGGATGTGACGTCGGCGAGCGGGCTCGTCGAGAAGGAGCCGACGTCGATGAGGACGACGTCCACCCCGTCGTCACGGAGCCGGTCGCTCAGCCACCTGAATTCATCCCCCTTCGTGTCAAGAGTCCCCAGCAGGGCAACAGTGGTCATGGCGCACTCCTTCGTGGTCGTTGAGCCGACCGTAGAAGCGGACGCGCGGATGTACTGGGCCAATTCGGCACAAGTGGCCCGGTCAGGGGCTGTTGTCGGCAATACTCGACGTCATGCCCGCGAAGATGGACGCCGCCGAGCTCAGCCGGATGCTCGGCGACTGGGCTCAGCCCGGGCGGTTGCTGCCCGAGGCGCTGGCCGCCGGGCTGCTGGAACTGATCGACGCCGGCTTCGCCCCGGCCGGCAGCGTCCTGCCCGCCCAGCGGGACTGCGCTGCGGCGCTCGGGGTCTCGCGCGGCACGGTGGGGGCCGCCTTCGCAGATCTGGAGGCACGCGGCTATCTGGCGTCGACGGTGGGATCGGGGACGCGGGTGCGCTCCGGGCGCGCGGCAGCCGCCACGGACGGACGGCTGTTCTCCTTCACCCACTCGGCCCCCGGCGTCATCGACCTGTCGACGGGTGCGCTCCCGGCCTCCGAGGTGGCCAGGCAGGTGCTGACTGCCGGAGTGTCGGGGCTGGATGCCTATCTGGACACTGACGGCTATTTCCCGGCCGGACTGCCGGTGCTGCGCCAGGCGATCGCCGACCGGCTCACCCGTGACGGGGTCCGCACCGTTCCGCAGCAGGTACTGGTCACCAACGGGGCCCAGCAGGCCACGTATCTGGCGCTGCGCGCCCTGGTCTGTCCGGGTGACCTGGCGATCGTCGAGGACCCGACCTATCGCGGGGGTCTGGAGGCGCTGCGGCTGCTCGGGGCCAGAGTGCAGGGTGTGCCCGTCGGCCCCGGTGGAATGGATCTGAACCTGCTCGGGCATGCGCTGGACCAGCGACCCGCGGTGCTGTACTGCCAGACCGGTATCCACAATCCGACCGGAACCACGACGGACCACGACCACCGGGCCGAGATCGGCGCGCGTGCGGTGGAGGCGGAGGTGCCGGTGATCGAGGACTGCTGCTCCTACGACCTCACCAGGGGCGGGGGAGTGGCACGGACCCTGGCAGGGCACGTCGACGACGACCTCCTGGTGATGATCGGTTCCCTGTCGAAGTTGTTCTGGGGCGGTCTGCGAGTCGGTTGGATCCGGGCCGGGCGGAGCCGGATCCGGGGGATCCTGGAGCTGCGCAAGGCCGAGGACCTGGCGACCTCGGTGATGAGCC
The DNA here is from genome assembly GCF_052654715.2 of Cutibacterium nasicola. NCBI lineage: Bacteria > Bacillati > Actinomycetota > Actinomycetes > Propionibacteriales > Propionibacteriaceae > Cutibacterium > Cutibacterium nasicola. The sequence goes on from NZ_CP199745.2 coordinate 129,204, forward strand.
AGCTGCTGGCCACACGGCTCCTGGGACGGGCCGAGGAGGCGCGCAAGGAGCGGCGCCGCATGCTCGCATCGCGGCTGAGCAGCACGGTGAGGGTCGTGCGAGAGGTCTTCCCGGGATGGAGATGGGAGTCGGTGCGCGGCGGTACCGGGTTGTGGATCGACTCCGGGGGAGACGTCCTGGCCCTGGCGGAGGCGGCGAAACGCGCGAAGGTGAGGCTGGCGCCCGGACCGAGCTTCTCACCCCACGACGGTCAGCGCACGATGCTGCGGCTTCCGCTGTGGCACGAGCCGGACGTGCTGGAAGAGGCGCTGGGGAGGATCAGCGCTCACGAGTGAGCCGCTCGGCTCAGTTCGCGAAGTTGGTGATCACCTTGATGCCCAGGGTGTTGAACGAGGTCATGGCGTCCAGCGGCTCGTTGACCCTCGACAGCGGGATTTCCCCGGTCACCAGCGCTCCCGGACTGAGCTTTCCGGCGGCCACCTGGGCCAGGAGCTTCGGGAATTCGACGGCGGGCATGCCCCACGAGCCCTTGAGGCTGATCTCGTTGATGATGAGCGGGTCGACGGTCAGCGGCACCTCTCCCTCGGGGCCCTGGGACAGCATGCCGATCTGGACGTGGGTGCCGCCGGGACGCAGCGAGTTGATGCCGTTGAGCATGGTCTCGCGGGCGCCCACGGCGTCGACCGTCAGATCGGCGCCGCCACCGGTGACCTCCTTGACGGCCTCCACCGGGTTGGTCCTCGTGCCGTTGATCACCGCTGCCGCGCCGACCTTGCGGGCCAGCTCGAGCTTGTCGTCATGCCTTGCGACGACCACGGGCAGCGCCCCGACACCGGCGGCGATCTGCACCGCCGCGAGCCCGATGCCGCCGGCTCCGTAGACCGCGACCCAGTCGCCGGGGCGCACCTGACCCACCTGCACCAGGCCGTGGTATGACGTCATGTACCGGCAGCCTACGCCGGCTAGGTGTAATCGCCGGACAGGTTAGGTACGCGGTCGGCGGGTGATTTGCCTTTGAGCGCGGTGTGTCCGCGGTGGTGATTGTAGTGGTGCAGCCAGCCGGGGAGTTCGGCCAGGCGGTCGGTCTCGCTGGCGTAGGGCCGTGCGTAGGCCCACTCGGCGACCAGGGTCCTGTTGAACCGCTCGACCTTGCCGTTGGTCTTGGGCGTGTAGGGCCGGGTGTACTTGTGCGTGATGTGGGTGTCTTTGAGTGCCTTGTTGAAGGCTTTGGACCGGTAGCAGGAGCCGTTGTCGGTCAGGACCCGCTTGACGGTGATGGCCTGGCTGGCGAACCAGGCCTGGGCCCTGGTCCACAACCCGGCGGCGGTGTCCTTGCGCTCATCGCTGAGGACCTCGACGTAGGCCAGGCGGGAGTGGTCGTCGACGGCGTTGTGGATGTAGTGATACCCACCCCCGCTGGCGGATCGGCCACGGTTGCGTACTCCTTGGGCGCGTCCGACCATGCGGTGGCCGCCGCCGTCGGGGATCCGGCCCAGCTTCTTGATGTCGAGGTGGACCAGTGAACCGGGGGTGTCGTGTTCGTAGCGGACGGGTGTGGGTTGGGCGCGTAGCCGGGCGCCGGTGGCCTTGTCGATCCAGGTCAGGGGTGGGCATCCGTAGCGTTGCAGGATCTTGCCGACGGTCGAGACGCTGAGGTGTTGGTGGCGTAGGTGGTAGGCGATGCGTGCTGGGCCCCACTGGTGGGTGATGCGCAATCCCACCACCCGTCGTTGCGTGCGACGGCAGACCCGTCGGGGCTGGTGGTGGGGTCGGCTGGAGTGATCACGCATTCCGGCCGGCCCGTGGGCGCGGTAGCGCTGTGCCCAGCGTTGGGCCGTGGTGACGCTGACGTTGAAGCGTTCGGCGGCCCGACGCAGGGGCCAGCCATCCTCGACGATGCAGCAGGCCAGGCGCAAACGTCCGGTTTCGGACAACGGGGCATTACGGTGGGTCATGAGGGCCTCTTGGGAGTCGTGCTTTGTGTGGTAGCAACACACTTCACCCAGAGGCCCTCGCCCGTGTCCAGCCAGAGCTGTCTCTGACCAGCCCGATGTACCTAACCTGTGTGGTGGTTACACCTAGGCTCGATTCATTCAATGAACGTCGCCTGGGTGAGGAGGGGCCATGGCAGGTGTTGATGTCGCCGGGTCTGTCCTCGAGTGGGCCGAGCGTCGGAGTGGGCGTGATGGGGAAAGCCGAAAGAAGTTCTCCCACTGGGATGACTGGGTCGCCCAACGCACCAAACCGACCGTCGCTCAAGTGGAGACGATCGCCAATTTCACCCGCGTCCCATTTGGATACTTCTTCTTCTCCGAGCCCCCGTACGAGGAGCTTCCGACTCCTGACTTCCGGGTCGGTCGTGGGCATCATGTGGAGGCCAGCGTCGATCTGCTGGAGACGATTGGCCTGAATCAGCGCAGGCAGGCGTGGTACGAGGATTACCTCACGGACTTCAACGACCCCGAGTCGCTGGATTTCGTCGGCAGTGCTCGCGGAATGGCCCCTGCTGAAGCTGCAGTTCTCATGACCAAGGTGCTGCGCTACTCCGTCAGTGAGCGCAAGGACCTACGGACGGCGGATGAGGCTCGGCGGTACCTCGTCGAGGCATTCGAGGATTTGGGCGGACTTGTCGTCATGAACTCCATGGTGGGCAACAACACACACCAGATGTTGTCCCTCGACGAATTCCGCGGGTTCACGCTCCACTCCCAGTTCGCGCCGCTGGTGTTCGTCAATTCCAACGACACCAAGGCTGGCCAGGTTTCTCCCTCCTGCATGAGTTCGCCCACGTCTGGCGGGGTGAAGGTGGGGTCAGCCAGGGCGGTGATCCATTGCGTGAACGCAACACCGACCACGAGCGCTGGTGTGACGCCGTTGCCGCGTGCATTGCAGTTCCTGCTGACGATCTACGCATGAACTTCGACCCTCACATCGAGCTGACCGAGGCACTGGCTGGCCGATCGGTATTTGTGCTCCACGCTGGTCGTTCTGCTTCGACTCAAGGAAATTGGCCTCGTTCCTCGAGAGGGATTCGACAAGATCTACGGCGACGAGGTCGCCCGACTCAGGGGATTCATTGAGGGGCAGAGGGGGAAGAAAGCCGGCGGTGGCAACTTTTACAGTAATCAGCGTTATCGTGTCGGACGAACCCTCAGCGAGGCGATCATTCGCGACACGCGGGTGGGCTCCACGCCCATGACGGAGGCCCTGCGATTTCTGGGGTTCAAGAGAGTGGACATGTTCGACCGGTATGCGTCGGCGTTGGATGAGGCGTGATCGAGATCGCAGTCTGCGTTTTCAGTGACGTGAGTCGGGCAGTTGGCTGTCAGGCGCGTTCGAGGTGACCCTTCGGGAAGCTGTCGCCACGTCTTCTCTGGCCAATTGGAGCAGCTGAGGATCACTGGTTCGAACCGCCTCTGCAAGGTGGGCCTCGACGTCGTCGCTTGTGTCGAGGTGGTCACTGGCTTCCCCGCGGCGTGTGGACACCATTGTGACGCACTCCTTCGGCGAGTGGATGTATCGCAGACTACCCGCGCTTGGTAGCGAGCTGAACGAGGAAGCGCGTATGACGATCATGGCCATCGGGGCCAGCGCCATTGAACTACTATGCAACACAAGGTACAGTGTTAACCGAGCTATTTGGTTGAGGAGGAAGACCGTGGCGGAATCACAACTGCGCAAGGGTGCGCTCGAGCTCGTCGTGCTCGGACTGCTGGCGAGCAAACCGTCCTACGGCGGGGAGCTCGTGGACCGGCTCGAGAACGAGGCGGACCTGGGTGTCTCCCAGGGGACGCTCTACCCGCTGCTCAACCGACTGCGCCGCGGTGATCTCCTCTCGACCGAGTGGCAGGAGTCGCCGTCAGGGCCTCCGCGCAAGATCTACCGTCTTACTGCCCTAGGTCGAGACCACCTGGCAGAACTCGTCGACGAGTGGTCGCGCATCGCCGCCGCTGTCGACCGTGCCATCAACGCCACCCGCAACATTTCTGACAAGGAGAAGTCATGAACATCTGGACTCGAGACGACGACGGCGTGCGTCGCCTGTTCGGCATTCCCGTCGGTGGGCCGTGGAGGAGTGATTCCCGCATCGTGCTGCGTAGTTTCGAACCCGAGAACCCGTCGCTGCTCGTGCCGCGTGCTGTGGGCATCGGGTGGGATTTCAACCTCGGCGCCGTCGCCGTGCACCTGGGGCTCATCCGTCCCGACGACTCCCTGCCCGACCTCAACGAATACGTTCCCGAGACGCTGCGTCGCGGCCTGGTTGCAGCGCCGTGGATCGGGGCCGGCGTCGCCAGCGGCATGGCACTCGGTTTCGTCAAGGCTGACCGGGTGGCGACGTCGTGGTCGCTCGGCGGCAAACCCAACCACTACATGAGCGGTGTGGCAGCAGCCCTGACGACTACCGGAATTACCACGGCGGCAGCCCTCTACCCGCGCTGGGTCGGGAAAGAGGACGGCGCTGACATCGCCGCGACGGCCCAGGCCCTGGGCATCCTGACCGTCATCGGTATGGCAAATCGGGCTGCCCGCAAGGAAATTCGTCGCCCCGCAAGCCGTCAGCCCCTCGCAGTGGCCGGAGCGGTACTCGCGCCGGTCGTCATGGGTGGAGTGCTGATCGGAACCGTCAAGGTCGCCCTCGACGGCGTCGCACAGTCACTCGCGCATGGCGGCAAGGCGGGTCAGTCTGGGGAGCGAGGCCGCAACATAGGATTCCACTCATGAAGTACCTCCGATCCGCGGCCGTGATCTCAGCGGTCCTGCTCATCGCTGTCGCGGTCGCGAGGTCCTTCAACCGGTTCATCCCGGCTGTCAACAACACCACGATCGCCATCGTCGATCTGTGTCTGGTCGCTCTGGCCGTCGAGGTCATCGCCGAGTGTGCACGCATGCCCGGACGCACGAAGGGGTGGCGCATCGGGCGGGCCATCGCGATCATCGCGGCGGTGGTGGTGAGCGGAGTCATAGGGTTCCTGGCCCTGCTGTGGAGCGCCTTCGAAGGTGACGGAGGCGGGTCGTTCACCAAGGACGGCGAGACCTACTACGTCATGAGGACGTTCCCCGACAACGTCGTCATGTACCGAAAGACGTCGCCGGTGACCATGGCGGAGTCTGCGTTCGCCGACGACTCCGGCCACGCCCTCGGATTCGTGCCGATGCCGGTCGCCCTGTCAATCAGTCTGGATGAGTACGGCGGGGAGTACTCACAGATCCTGGCTGATGTACGTCGTGATCATCCCGATTGGCTCACCGACCGGTAGCTCATGGTCCGGCGAACGGTTCATCTCGCATCCATCAGACCGCCCGTCGGTGGCCGTGTGGGCCGGATTCGTGGCCGGAATTCTCTTCCTCCTGGCGGCCGTCGCAACGTTGAGGAAACCCTCGACCGACGAGTAGCGATCATAGAGGACCCGGAAAAGGGCATGAAGAGAGCGGGCGACGGGAATCGAACCCGCGTGTCCAGCTTGGGAAGCTGGCGCTCTACCATTGAGCTACGCCCGCATGTCTTTCTGGAAGACTCGCCACAGTTTAGCGCACCTTGTCAGATCGGTGCGACTCATTCCACCGAGCCGGTCAGTAATGTTGCGGAACGCGGCCGTAGACGACCGGGGCATCGAGGCGGCGCGTCTCGGGCGGCTTCGGACGTTGCGAATCCATCCACCGGCGCACCGGCGGCAACCAGACGATGATTCCGGCGGCGATGAGGAATGGCATTCCGACCCACGCCACCCAGTTCAGGGTGACGGCGGCACATCCGACCACGACGCCACCGATGGCGCCCCGGCGCACCCAGGGACGTCCCAGCCAGGTATTGACCGCGAGGATCCCCGGCATGGCCACCATGGTCCCGGCGATGCACATCATCGCGGTCGCCAGCAGTACCGACGCCAACGATCCCGGCCTGGGATGGGTCCACGTCAGGAGGTGGGTCGCCTGGATGAAGGTGCGCATGTGAATGGACTGCCACCAAGCAACGAGGAGCGCGACGGTGGCACTGATCGCCGCGGCAAGGTAGAGCCCGGCGGCGCTCCTCCCCACCCTTGCCGACGATGCGACATGGACCTGAGGATCCTCGGGCGGGGGGAGCGTGGCGATGGTCTCGGCGCTGGCACGTGGTGGCGTGCTCGGTGAGACTCGTCGTGCCTCCGCATGGCGGGGTTGTGGGTGGGTGGGTTGCTCGGTCACGATCCTCCTGGCGACGTGTTGTTCCAGCCTAGACGTAACTGCTGACCAGGGGGCCCCAGGTGGGCAGGTTGTTGTGCCACCGCCGGGACATGTGCGCATGAATGCAGGACCGGCATGGCGCGACCCCGAAGGTGGTAGGACCATGACCATGACCATGAACCCATTGACCGCCCTGGAAACCTCCACCCGCATCGCCGCTGGTGACGTCGAGATCGTTGAGGTCGTCGACGCTGCCCTGGAAGCGGCACACGCCGATGAGTGCCATGCCTGGACCTGGATCGACGATGATGGCGCCCGACTCGCCGCGCGTGAGCTCCAGCGTCAACGTGATGCTGGACACATCCGTCCTGGTCCGCTGTTCGGCGTCCCCTGTCCGATCAAGGACCTCAACGCGTTAGCTGGCGCGCCCCGAGCCATCGGTAGTCGGGCCGTGGGTGGGGCTCTGCCAGACCACGAAGACGGCATTGTCACGCGGCTCAGGGCTGCCGGAGCCATCCCGATCGGGACGACCGCCGCTCCCGAGTTCGGACTTCCTTGCTACACCGAACCGGACGGACGCGAACCCACCGTCACCCCATGGGACCACACCCGAATGGCGGGAGGGTCCTCTGGCGGCGCCGCGGCTGCGGTTGGGGCTGGTGAGGTACCCATCGCCCAAGGATCCGATGGTGGCGGCTCGATTCGTATTCCGGCTTCTTGCTGCGGGGTCGTTGGTCTCAAGCCCAGCCGAGGCCGGGTCTCGGCCGGGCCTTACGGGATTGACGGTCCTGGGCTGGTGAGCGGCGGGGTACTGACCCGCACGGTCCGTGACACCGCTGCTGCCCTCGACGCACTGTCCGGACCGTGGCCCGGAGATCCCTACCATGCCCCCGCTCCGACTGAGTCTTATCTGTCGGCCTGCGACCGGGGCCTGAGACGGCTACACGTCGGGATCCTGCGCGAACCCGTCATTGCTGATACCGAGGTTGCCCCGGACATCCTGGCGGCGCTGGACCGGACGGCCGCCACCCTGGAGTCGATGGGTCACATCGTCGAACAGACAGGTGCCCCTTTCGGCCCCGAGGAGTGGGAATCCTTCCAGTGTGTGTGGGAGGTGGGCGCAGCTGCGATCCCGGTGCCTCCGGAACGTGAGGAATTGTGCACCCCGATGTCCAGGTGGTTACGTGCGCAGGGGCGAAGGCGCACCGGAGTCGAGCTGGCTGAGGCCTTGGCCGGCATCCAGATGGTGGCGCGTCACGTCGGGCAGCAGTGGCAGAGGTTTGACGTCATCGTCAGCCCCACGCTTGCTCAGCCACCCCTGCCGGTCGGAGCTTTGCGCAATGACAACGATCCATCGGCAGATTTCGACGCGCAATGCCGCTTCACCCCATGGACGAGCCTGTGGAATATCACTGGTCGTCCGGCGATGAGCTTGCCACTGCACACCACACACGTCGGCGGTGTCGAGCTGCCGGTCGGCATCATGATCGGCGGTCAGATGTACGACGAAGCCACTCTGCTGGCGCTCGGATGCGCCCTGGAAGCTGCGCGCGACGACAATCCTCGGTGAGCACACTCTCCGGGTGAACAAAACTCCCGCTTCACCCATGCTGTCAGCACCACGGTGCCTGCCCACCGGGTGAAGCGGGAGTTTTGTCACCGAGTTTGAGACGCTTGCTGCCGTACAGCGGCCTACGTGGTGGCGCCTGGCCCACACCTTGTCCGGCGTGACAAAATCGTCACCTGCTACACGCACCGCGCACAAAGATCGCCCCAGAACCACGATGGTCCCGGGGCGATCGTAGGGTCAGCGAGCTCAGCTCTCCTTCATAGTGCCGGTCTCGAGGAACCGGGTGTGCCACGAGTACGCCTCGCCGAGGAGGTGCGGGGTGTGCTTGAACTTGCAGTCACGCAGTGCACGCTCGTAGTAGTCCATCAGCATCGGACGGTAGTCCGGGTGGGCGCAGTTCTCGATGATCTTCGGGGCGCGCTGACGCGGTGCCAGACCACGCAGATCGGCGATGCCCTGCTCGGTGATGATGACCATGCCGTCGTGCTCAGTGTGGTCGACGTGAGAGACCATCGGCACGATCGCCGAGATGGCGCCGCCCTTGGCCGTCGACGGAGACACGAACGCCGAAATGTAGGCGTTGCGGGTGAAGTCGCCGGACCCACCGATGCCGTTCATCATGCGCGAGCCCATGACGTGGGTCGAGTTCACGTTGCCATAAATGTCGGCCTCGATCATGCCGTTGGCGCCGATGACACCCAGACGACGGATCACCTCGGGATGGTTCGAGATCTCCTGGGGGCGCAAGATGATGTGATCGCGGTAGAAGGCCGCGTTCTCGTTCATCTTGTGGGCGTAGTCCGGCGACAGTGAAAAGGCCGTCGCGGAGGCCACGTCGAGCTTGCCGGCGTCGATGAGGTCGATCATGCCGTCCTGAATCACCTCGGTGTAGGAGGTGAGGTGCTCCAGGTCGGAGTGCAGCAGACCGTCGAGCACGGCGTTGGGAATGTTGCCCACGCCCGACTGCAGCGGCAGCAAGTTCTTGGGCATACGTCCCTGCTTCACCTCGTTGCCGTAGAAGTCGAGCAGGAAGCCGGCAATCTTTCGGGAGTCGTCGTCGATCGGCTTGAACGGCGAGTTGCGGTCGGGGCCTTCGGTCTCGACGATCGCAACGACCTTGCTGGCGTCGATTTCCAGGAACGGGGTGCCGATGTGGTCGCCAGGATGGGTGATCGGGATGGGCTTGCGGTTGGGGGGCAGCGCGAAGCCCTGGTAGACGTCGTGCATGCCCTCGAGATCCTCGGACTGCCACGAGTTGACCTCGATGATGATCTTGTCGGCGACCTCGCAGTAGGCGGAGTTGTTGCCGACCGATGAGGTGGGGACGATCTTGCCGTCCTCGGTGATGCGGGTGGCCTCGATGACGGCGAAGTCAACCTTGCCGAAGAATCCCTGACGCACCATCATGCCGGACTCCGACAGGTGAATGTCGGTGTAGTAGCTGGTGCCGTCGTTGATCTTGCCTCGCATCTGGGGATCGGACTGGTAGGGCATGCGCCAGCCGATGCCATCAACGGCGGCAAGCTCGCCGTCGAGCTCAGGAGCGGTCGAGGCTCCGGTGAAGACGTTGACGGTGAACTTCTCGCCGCGATCGTGGGATTCCTTGATGCGCTTGGCCAGTGCACCTGGAAGTGCCTTGGGGTAGCCCGACCCAGTGAATCCACCGAAGCCGATCTGGTCACCGTTATGGATGAGGGCAGCCGCGTCGTCCGCGCTCATCACTTTCTGACGCAAGGTTGCGTTGGCAATCCGCTCTGACATCTGTCCTCCTGCCGCCGTGCGGCTGGTTGTCGGTGACGGCGCACAGCACTACCCGTGAGCCGTCGAAGAAACACTGCTTCGTTCCCGTTGAAGGCGATCCGAAACCTTGGCAACACCTTATATGGGGGTGCGTGACGGGGTACGCGACACCCCTACTTTTTCATGTTCATCAAGCACCGTTGCTCGCCCATGAATGAGGGCAGAGCACAGCTGTTCAACGTTGGGCGTCCGCATCCGTGGTCGCAAAGTCCTCAGCCAGCGGCTTACCCGATCATGATCGCAAGGACGTGACGGTGAGTGGCGCCGGCCACGACGAGGAGTGTGGGTTCCAGATCACCGTGCTGGGGATCCTGGTCATTGTTAGGGCCGCGACCACGCCACGGGGCACAGATCGGTATCCCTCCCCGGATTACCACGTCGGACTCGCCGGCGTGCTCGGTGTCGAACCAGATGCCGGTCTTGTCGTCTCCCTGCCACGTCAGCACCTGGCAGCCGTGCTCCACGACCTGTCATGCACCAGCGGTGTGGAGGGTTCGGGAGAGGTCGATCATGCCTCCATGATCGTGGTCATCGTGCCCACACCGCGCGAAGCGCGTCGATTCGCTGACAACGGATGGTGTTTCGTGCAGCCTCGACGGCGACCGGCTTGGCGCAGAAGGCGACCGCCAGCCCGGCAACGGCGAACATGTCGAGGTCGTTGGCCCCGTCTCCCACCGCGATCGTTCGCTCGAGTCCGACCCCGCATTCCTCGGCCCAGCGACGCAGCCAGGTCGCTTTGGCGGCCCGATCGACGATGTCCCCGATGACCCGACCGGTGAGGTGGTCGTCGACGATCTCGAGCTCATTGGAGGCTGAAAAATCGGCGTCGATCTGCGTGGCCAGCGGATCAACAAGAGCCGTGAACCCTCCTGACACCAACCCGACGGCTGCCCCGACCTGGTGCGCCGCAGCCATCAGTTCCGTCGCTCCCGGGGTGATGACAGTGGCCTTGCGGGCCTCCTCCAGGGCACCGACGTGCAGACCCTCCAGACACTTCACCCGCTCATGAAGGGACTCGGCGAAGTCGAGCTCCCCGGCCATCGCCCGGGCCGTCACCTCGCTGACCTCGTCGGCCTTCCCGGCGCACTCGGCGAGCAGGTCGATGGCCTCGGTGCGGGTGACCGTCGAGTCGACGTCACAGACGATGAGACCGGGCGGTTCGACGGCCAGGGCCCCGTGGGGATGCAGGACGCCCGCACCGGTCTGGGCGGCCAGCTCGCGCACCTGCGTCATGTTGCCCTCGAAGGACAGCGCGTACTCAAAGATGTGCGCGGCCCAATCACCCGTGTGTATGCCGCGCATGCAGGCGGCGGCAGGCCAGAGAGGAGTGCCGGGGGAGCGGAGACCGGAGCGATCGTCACTGACGAGGATGACGCGAGAGTTCATGACACCACGGTAGGTCGGTTTCGGCTCGTTGGGTGAGGGTCCCGCTCCTCGGCACGATCGACTATCCGCGGACGGTCCGCGTGACGGTGTACTGGCGGTTCCGCGTGACCTGGCGAGTCGTCCCGACCGTGCGCCGTAGATGGGATGCCCACGGCAGGTGATTGTTGTGGACGCACCAGAGGCTGCCGCCGGGGCGCACCACGCGAGCGGCGTCGGTCAACATGGCCAGGGTCGGGGCGTGGTCCTGGGCGGTTCCGCGATGGAAGGGCGGATTGGTGACGACGACGTCGACGCTTTGATCGGGCAGGTCCGACAGCCCGTCACACCAATGGGTGACGACATCGAGTCCATTCGCCGCGGTGGTCAGACGGGTGGAATCGACGGCTTGCCATGACACGTCGGTGGCGTGAACCCGGGCGTGGGGAAGCCGTTGCGCCAGATGGGCGGAGATGACGCCATTGCCGCACCCCAGATCGACGGCATCCGAGCTGACGTCGGCAGCAATGTCGTCGAGGTGATCGAGGAGCAAGGAGGTTCCGGCGTCGAGTCCGGTGGTATGGAAAACACCGCCGTGGGCTCGGATCGTCAGGCCGTTGACGGTGTTGGTGCGCGGCCACTCGCCGGTGATGGCAGGGCGCTTGCGAGGAGACGAGAAGTGCAGCACGCGAGCCTTGCGGACGCCAAGGCTGGCATGGACGTCATCGAACCAGCGGGCTGCGACATCGTTCATGGACCGGGTCATGTGCTTGATGCGTCCACCGGCGACGATGTGGGCCTCAGGCCCAAGGATGCGCCAGAGGTTTCCGAGCAGTTCGTCGAGCTCGTCGAGGCTGGTTGGCAGGCCCATCCACACCACGGGGTTGGTGGACACAGCGGGTGCGGCCAAGGGGTTGAGGCGGATGGCTCGGGGAATGGCGGTGAGATCGCGGCAGTCGTCGGTCCACGCCATGACCTTTCCCCCAGCCACTGGCACCAGGGACGGGCGCCCCAACACCCACACCGAGTCGGTGTGTGGTGACTCGGCGACGACAAGTTCGTCGACGGGGTCCCGGGTGGCAGCGTCCATGGCGGCAGTCTCTCAGATGAGGAGGAGTGCCTCGCACCGCAGTGGCCTTAGGATGGCGGTATGGCAGAGTCGCCCCTGGAAGTTCACGTCATCGCCGATTCGACGGGTGAGACCGCCGTTCGTCTGGCTCGGGCTGCCCGAAGCCAGTTCGAAGGGGTCCATTGGCACATCGTTCGCCATCCCATGATCGGCACCGTTCAGGACATGGTTGCGGCCTTGGAAGCCGTTTCCGAAACTCACGAGGCAGGGCAATGGGTGTGCGTTGTGCACACCTTGGTGTTGCCCGACATGCGCCGAATGGTCTCCGACGCGTGCGAGGAGATGGGCATCCGCGAGGTCAACCTCATGGGGCCGATGCTCGAGGCGATGGAGGAAGCATCTGGCCTGGACGCTGACGCGGTTCCGCGTCGCCCAGTGGGGGTCGAGGCCGACTACTTCACTCGGATTTCCGCGATGGAGTTCGCGGTCCGTAACGATGATGGTGCTATTCCCGACCGCCTCACCGAGGCTGACATCTGCCTGGTGGGTGTGAGCCGCTCAGGTAAGACCCCACTGTCGATCTATCTGGGGTACCTGGGCTACAAGACGGTCAATGTGCCGTTGGTCCCTGGAATCGCGCCACCCGCCGAACTCGATGCGGTGGATCGGTGGCGCATTGTCGGCCTGACGATCGACGCCCAGCGGCTGCTGGAGATTCGTGGACGTAGGGTGCGCGGACTCGGCGGCTTCGGTAATGAGGACGGATACGCTGACCTCGCCGCGATTTATGAGGAGCTTGACGAGGTTGGCAAGATTCAGCGCCGACTGGGATGCCCGATCATTGACACGACGGGCCTGGCCCTGGAGGAGTCGGCAACGAAAGTTATTGACGTCGTCGATCAGCGGGCCAAGACGGCCGGCACCAGACTCCGCAGGCCGGCAGGGTCATATCGCACACGTCCTTGACGACGAGCACCCCATGGTCGTGAGGTCAATTGAGTACTCTTGGATCGGGATCCGTCCTGTGACGAAACCGGGGTGACGAGACGGTCCGTCACCATCCCAGCTTGTCTGGATGCGTCACCCACGCCGTTGCGAAGCGGGAATCCTTGGTTTCGGTACTCGGTAGGTTCCTGCCGAGATTGCTGGTGCGCTCGGATGTGCTGTGCTTACGGGCGCCAGTACCATTCGTCGTGGTTGGTAGTCACTACGAGTGAAAATGCGCCGCGAGCGTGAAAGAATGGCCACACCGATCCAGTTGAGGGTTGGGCCTCGGACCCGCGGCGCAGTCGTACGGGTCCGAACGCCGTGAATCGCTGAACAGGCTGACACAGATCGAAGGAGATCCGTCATGACTGACCGTTACGTGTACGACTTGTCCGAGGGCAGCGCGCAGATGAAGTCGCTGCTCGGTGGCAAGGGCGCAGGAGTTGCCGAGATGATGCGTCTCGGCGTGCCGGTGCCTGACGGCTTCACCGTCACCACCGAAGCCTGCGTGGACACCATGACGAGGAAGGGAGAGTGGCCGGAGGGCCTCGACTCCCAGGTGTGGGATGGACTCAAGCGCCTGGAGGAGCGCACCGGCCGTGGCCTGGGCGACGTTGACAAGCCGCTTCTCATCTCGGTCCGCTCCGGCGCCGTCATCTCGATGCCCGGAATGATGGACACGATTCTCAACCTCGGTATCTCCGACGACACCGTCGAGGCCATCGCCGAGGAAGCCGGCAGCGAGCGTTTCGCATGGGACTGCTACCGCCGCTTCATCCAGATGTACGGCGAGGTCGTCGAGGGTATCGACGCTCACGTCTACGAGGATGCGCTGACCGCCCTCAAGGAGGGTAAGGGCGTCGAGGCCGACACCGACTTGACCGCCGATGACCTCAAGGGCTTGGTCGACACCTTCAAGAAGCTGTCCAACGAGCAACTTGGTGGCAACTGGACGACGGATCCGCGCGAGCAGCTGATGCGTGCTGTTGACGCTGTCTTCCGTTCCTGGCTCAATCCGCGTGCCTTCGTCTACCGCAAGGCCAACAAGATTCCGGACGACCTGGGCACCGCCGTCAACATCATGCAGATGGTGTTCGGCAACCGCGGCGACACCTCTGCCACCGGCGTCTGCTTCACCCGTAACCCCGCCACCGGCTCCAAGGAGCTCTACGGCGAGTTCCTCGTGAACGCTCAGGGTGAGGACGTCGTCGCTGGCATACGCACCCCGCGTTCCCTCGCTGAGATGGAGGAAGTGCTGCCGGACGCCTACCACGAACTCATTGACACCATGAAGAAGATGGAGGCGCACTACCGCGACATGCAGGACATGGAGTTCACCGTCGAGAACGGCAAGCTCTACCTGCTGCAGACCCGTAACGGCAAGCGCACCGCCGCTGCCGCACTCAAAGTGGCTCGCGACCTCGTCAACGAGGGTGTCATTACCAAGGAGGAGGCCCTCATGCGGATCGAGCCCGCTCAGCTCGATCAGCTGTTGCACGAGGCCATCGATCCGAGCCACACCGAGCAGCCGGTTGCCGAGGGCCTGCCCGCCTCCCCTGGTGCCGCCGTTGGTGAGGCCGTCTTCGACGCCGACGTCGCCGCCGAGTGTGGCGCCAAGGGTGAGAAGGTCGTTCTCGTCCGCTTCGAGACCACTCCTGATGACATTCACGGCGTCATCGTCAGCCAGGGCGTTCTCACCGCCCACGGGGGCATGACCTCCCATGCAGCCGTGGTCGCCCGTGGCATGGGCAAGCCCTGTGTCGCTGGTGCCCGTGGCATCAAGATTGACGCCAAGGCCGCCACCCTCACGATCGGCGACACTGTCATCCACGAGGGTGACATGATCACCCTCGATGGCTCAACCGGTGAAGTCTTCGGTGCCGGCCTGCCCCTCATCCCGCCGCAGATCAACGCTGACTTCGAGGAGGTCCTCTCCTGGGCCGACGAGATCCGCCGTCTGGGCGTCGAGGCCAACGCCGACAACGCCACCGACGCCGCCAAGGCTCGTGAGCTCGGTGCCGAGGGCATCGGTCTGTGCCGTACCGAGCACATGTTCTTCGGTGCTGATCGTCTGCCGGCCATGCACGAGATGATCACTGCGGACACCCCGGAAGAGCGCCAGGCTGCCATCGACAAGATCCTGCCCATGCAGCAGGACGACTTCGAGGGTATCTTCACCGCGATGAAGGGCCTGCCCGTCACCGTCCGTCTGCTCGACCCGCCGCTCCACGAGTTCCTGCCGAGTCTCGTCGAGCAGTCCGTCAAGGTGCAGAAGCTGGAGGATCAGGGTGCCGATCCGAACGAGCTCGACAAGGAGCGTCGTCTGCTGGCCCAGGTCAAGAAGCTGCACGAGCAGAACCCGATGCTCGGTACCCGTGGATGCCGTCTCGGCATGCTGTACCCGGAGATCCCCGACATGCAGGCCCGCGCCATCATTCGTGCCGTCCTGGCGGTGCTCAAGAAGGAGGGTGAGACCGTCCAGATCAATATCATGATTCCGCTGGTCTTCACCCCGGTCGAGCTCGCGACCCATCGTCGCATCGTCCAGCAGGCCATTGACGAGGAGTTCGAGGCCGCAGGCACCAAGGTGGACGTCAAGATCGGCACCATGATCGAGCTGCCGCGTGCCGCCCTGATCGCCGACAAGATCGCCGAGGTCGCCGACTTCTTCAGCTTCGGCACCAACGACCTGACCCAGACCACCCTGGGCATCTCCCGTGACGACGCCGAGAACGGCTTCCTCACCGAGTACCTGCGTACCAAGGTCCTCAAGGACAATCCGTTCGCGTCGATCGACCAGGAGGGTGTCGGCCAACTCGTCGCCGGAGCTGTCGAGAAGGGTCGCACGACCGACCCTCAGCTGAACCTGGGTGTCTGTGGTGAGCACGGTGGCGATCCGGAGTCGATCCACTTCTTCAACAAGACCGGGCTTGATTACGTGTCATGCTCGCCGTTCCGCGTGCCGATCGCGCGGTTCGCTGCCGCCCAGGCGGTCATCTCCCAGAAGGAGAACTGAGTCTGAGGACTCCACCACGTCACCGACGTGACTGTGCGGCCCCTCCATTGCAATGGAGGGGCCGCAGAACGTCTGTACATACTCCCCGATCCGCTTCCGATTGGGGAGTTTTGTCGACGTCAAGGCCTCGGGCGCGGAATAATGGCCGCAATCGTGCCTCGACTTCTGGAGGATCAATGTCCCAGACTTTCGGCGCCTGGCGTGCCACTTACACCCCTGGTTCCTGGGTGGTGCTGGCCGGGCCGAGTAGCCTTGTCGTGATGCAGCCAGCTGCCCCGCGTCATTCCGGATTGGTGTCGTCCATCTGGCGGCAGGTGGCCGAGGCTGATGATCCCCAGTCACTCGTGGAGACCCTGTCGATCATCGGGCTTGCGAAGATGCCGAGCCTGGGACTGTTCTTCTGGGTCGATGGCGAGATGTACTCCATGGCTCGCGGCCAGGTCGTCGTCAAGGATGCCTCCACCGGTGAGGTCGTCAACCATGGTGACGGTCTGCTGACATGGAGCGAGAAAAAGCTCGATCCTTCGACCGTCGTCGTCGAGATGGACCAGGCCGAACAGGGGCTGTCCATGCCGTTGCTGCTGGGCGTTGCCCAGGCGAGCAAGATCATCATCGACGCGACCGGCAAGGTTGAGCCTTTCGTCGTCCGGGAGGGCGGCGAGGCCCACCGTCCGCGGGTGTTGGCGAGTTCCGACGACGCCCTCGAGCCGTGGACCCCCAAGCCCCGGGAGCAGCAGGTCGACGACTCGGATACCGCCGAGGAGGCCCGCGAGCTCACTGATGAGGAACGGCGGCCAGCTGACGAGGGTGCCCCCGGATTCGTCGAGGTTCCGGCCCCGGGCGAGGTTTCTGACCCAGTTGTCGAACCGGAACTGGTTGCCGAGTCCGCGCCTACCGGAGTTCCGATTCCGACTGAATCGGTCGTGGTGGACGAGGACGTGGTGAGTGGTATTGACGGGGTCTCCCCTGATGCTGAGGAGCCTGTGAGTCCCGTTCCGGCCCGAGCTGCCGAGCCGGAATCCGTTGAGACCGTGGTCACTGATGAGGACATTGCGCCAGTGCGCGCTCGCGACGAAGACTTGAGTGGCTATCAGGTACCTGCTCGTGCTGACGGTGACGAAGCCCACACTGGTACTCAGCTGGAGGGAGTTCAGCCCGAGGCGGAAAACGTCGTGTCCGCCCTTGCCCCGGGGGCAGCGCCCCAGCAGACTCAGGGCGATTCGCGCTACGACGGGGGCTCCACATCGACGATCCGTGGACTTTCCTCGCCGTCAGATCCCGTGGCTGCGACCTTGGTCTCGACGACCGGAGAGGTCGCCCATCTCGGGGGTGCGGTCCTCGTCGGGCGTGCCCCGCGAGCCGATGATGGCGAGGACATCATGCGCGTGCCGTCGCCTGGGCAGGACATCAGCCGCACCCACGTAAAATTCGCTCCGGGCCAGTGGGGGATCGAGGTTACTGACATGCATTCCACGAACGGCACCGTCGTTCACCGCATTGGCCAGGACTCGCTGCGACTGGAGAGTGGTCAGACGATCGACCTGGCCATCGGTGATGCCGTGGACCTGGGTGACGGCGTGGTCATCACCATCGAGGCATACCAGGGTTGACGAACGAGTCCGTCAGACGGCAGGACCCCGGCGAGGAATCGTCGGGGCCCTTGCCATAGGTGTGAATGGTGATGTGCGTGACCGGGGGTCGAAAACACGAGACATCGTTGTGCTGAGGCTGGAGGCGATGTCGAAAAACAAGTCGTGACGTCACCGAGTTCGTCCTCGGCGGGTTGGTCTCCTAATGTGATCCTTTGGGTTCACCCAGGATCAGGAAGGACATCCGATGGGACACATTCTTGTTTTGTCGGGGGCTGGGCGTTATGCCGACGGCATCCACGACTTCGACGCGACCTCCGAGGCCGTCTCCCAGATCTTGACCGAGCGTGGTCATCAGGTGGAGGTGAGGCGTTCCGAGCCGGAGGCCTTGGATCACCTCGCTGACGCGGATTTGCTCATCGTCAACACCGGTGGTGGCGACCCGGAGGAAGAATGGGACTACATCCCCGAGTGGTCCCGTGCTCACAACAAGATCATCGAACACCACGAGGCTGGCAAGCCGATCCTCGGTCTACACACCGCATGCAACACCTTCTGCGACTGGGACCTGTGGCCGTCCATTCTCGGTGGCACGTGGCTGTTGGGGGTCAGCGGGCATCCAGAGCGGTCCTTCGCCGTCTTTGAGCCGGTGCCAGAGGCCGTTGACCATCCGATTCTGCGCGGCCTCGAGCAGGTGGTCGTCTACGACGAGCGCTACTCCGACTTGGACATCAACCCGCTCGCGACCCCGCTGCTCTTCCACGAGACCGGCGAGGAGTTCCACGTGATGTGCTGGGCGATGGGCAACAGCGTTGTCTACGACGGTCTGGGCCACTCGTCGAGGTCGTACTACTCGGAATCACGACGTCAGCTGCTGTGCAACGAGGTGTCCTGGTTGCTGAACTGGAAGCGTCGGGAGGACGCTGCCCAGGTGAACCCGGAGCTCCAGAAGGTCTGACGGGCTCAGATGTCGGCCCGGACGTGGCAGGGGCCGGATCCCACGGACCCGGCCCAGCCAGCAGCGCGAACACACCGCGCGTCGTCACTCCTTGGGAGCTCCGGCGATGATCGTGGCGGTCGACGAGACACCGAGACGAGTTGCACCGGCCTCGATCATGGCGCAGGCCGTCTCGTAGTCGCGGATTCCACCGGAGGCCTTGACCCCCAGACGATCACCGACGGTGTCGGCCATGAGCGTGACGGCTTCGGCACTTGCCCCACCCCTCGGATGGAATCCCGTCGAGGTCTTGACGAAGTCGGCGCCAGCCGCTTCTGCGGCCTTGCACGCACGAACGATCTCATCGGCGGTCAGCACGGCCGACTCGATGATGACCTTGAGGACCTTCGGATTCGCGACAGCCTGCTTGACGTCGGCGATGTCAGCGGTGACATCCTCCCAACGTCCCTCCTTCGCCATGCCGAGGTTGATGACCATGTCGACCTCGTCGGCACCGGCGGCAATGGCGTCACGAGCCTCGGCCACCTTCACAGCACTGGTGTGCGTGCCCGACGGGAACCCGCACACCACAGCCAGCTTCACGTCACCCATGTCGAGGTCCAGTGGCAGCATTGACGGTGAGACGCACACCGACCAGGTTCCGTACTCCTTGGCCTCGTCGACCAGCTTGGCGACGTCTTCGTGAGTGGCCTCCGGCGTGAGCAGGGTGTGGTCGATGATTCGTGCCAGGGCGGCAGCTGAGGGTTGTGCAGTCATGGTCGGTCCTTCCGGCGATGATGAGGCCAGGATACGGGGTTGCCGCTGATGCGTGTGGAGGGGTCACCATCGGCAGTGTTGACGTGATCGGCTCCCGCGCACCAGCAGATGGCCACTGTGCCCATCAAACCTATGCGGTGCTCACCCAGACGGTGGAGACGCCACAGAACACGGTGACCCACAAGGACGACAACTGAGCGGCCGCACAACCTTCGAGCACGTATTCCGTCTGGGGCGATGGA
The DNA here is from genome assembly GCF_052654715.2 of Cutibacterium nasicola. Classification (NCBI taxonomy): domain Bacteria; kingdom Bacillati; phylum Actinomycetota; class Actinomycetes; order Propionibacteriales; family Propionibacteriaceae; genus Cutibacterium; species Cutibacterium nasicola. The sequence continues at coordinate 148,715 of NZ_CP199745.2, forward strand.
TCACTGACCTGCGGCGGGCTGTTCCTCACCTGTCGTCACCCCTGTGACCATTGGTCTCGTGACTGTTCGCAACGTCACGAAGCGCACCAGGGTTGCCACGGCATTGGCCGCCAGCAGCCCACTGAGCTGGTCCCTGACCATGCCCTTCCTGGTGCGTACCCCAAAGGTGTGGCGCCGGTTCGCGCTTGTGTTCCACACCTGGGTGATGGGTAGCGACAACAGGTTGGAAGGTTGTGGGCCCATGATGAGTCGACACGCCAGGTAGAGGACGTAGTACGCGACCGTGCTCACCACTCCGACGACTCCGAAGCTCACGATCTGGTGCGACAGATCGCGAGGCGACGATGTCTGGAGTGGCCGGTCCCTGCTGGTGTCGGTGTCACGTTTCAACTCTTCACGGACGATGTCCACGGGGATCGATCCGGTGGCGAATCCCCCGAGAAGTCGGATGGTCCAGCCAGGTGGTGGGGTGATCGTCGGGTACGGCGTTGACGGGCGTGCTGATGCGGCGGGTGTGACGTCGGCGCATGGCGTCAGGCGGTGGGACGCAGCACGTAGCCGGCACCTCGCATGGTGTGGATCATCGGCTCACGATCCTTGTCGATCTTCTTGCGCAGGTAGGAGATGTAGAGCTCGACGACATTCGCCTGGCCGCCGAAGTCGTAGTTCCACACCCGGTCGAGGATCTGGGACTTCGACAGCACTCGCCTGGGGTTGCGCATGAGGTAGCGCAGCAGCTCGAACTCGGTGGCGGTCAGGTGGATCTCCTCCCCGGCGCGTCTGACCTCGTGGGAGTCCTCGTCAAGGATGAGGTCACCGACGGTCAGCGTTGAGTCGGACTGTGGTTCGGTGGCACCGGACCGTCGCATCAATGCCCGCAACCGGGCGATGAGCTCCTCTAGGGAGAAGGGTTTGGTGACGTAGTCGTCACCTCCGACGGTGAGCCCGTTGATGCGGTCCTCGACGGCATCCTTGGCGGTGAGGAAGACGACTGGCACGTCGGGTTGATCCATACGGATACGTCGCATGACCTCCAGACCGTCGAAATCCGGCAGCATCATGTCGAGGACGATGGCGTCGGGACGGGTCTGTCTGGCCGCGCGCACGGCCTGCATGCCGCTGTCGGCCGTGGTGACGTCCCAGCCCTCGTAGCGCATAGCCATCGACAGCAACTCGGTGAGATTCGGCTCGTCATCGACAGCGAGGACCCGCAATGGTGAGCCGTCGGCATGGGTGAGTCTGGGGACATGGGTTGAGGCTGTCATGGTCAAAGGATCCCACAGGAGAGTTCGTTGTCGCTGTGACTGTGCTGTGTGGACCTCGTGGGGTGGGGAAGGATCGGTGGACCGCGGCTAGCGTAGGGGCTCAGTAAACTCTTCGTGAACTTTGCTGGCACACGACATGTCGACGAGCTCCAGCTGCTGGCTGAAATGCCTGGTCAACTCCTTGTTTCTGGAGTCGAACCGGATCGTCCAAGGGGTCATGGACAGTGAGATCGTTCACCTCAACGTCACATGAGCCGGGGACGGCAAGCGAGCGGTGCCCGATGTGGCATAACGTGTCCCTTGGTCAGCAGCGCTCCCGAGCTCTGATCGTTTCCCTGCCCTTGCGTCCAGCGGTGAAGAACCAAGTTCTTCGCATCCGGAGGGGAACACCACGGTCCGCACGAAGGATCACGAAGGATTCTGCATGAGTTCAACACTGCTCATCGTCGTCATCGTCGTTGTCACGGCCCTGGCGTTCGACTTCACCAACGGCTTCCACGACTCGGCCAACGCGATGGCGACGTCAGTGGCAACCGGAGCACTCAAACCCAAGGTGGCCGTCATCATCGCTGCCGTCCTCAATGTCATTGGTGCCTGCCTGTCGACCGAGGTCGCCAAGACGATCTCCGGTGGCATCGTCAATGACCAACTCGTCACTGTTCCGATGGTCTTCGCCGGTCTGATGGGTGCGATCATCTGGAATCTTGCGACCTGGCTGTTCGGTCTGCCGTCCAGCTCTTCCCACGCTCTCTTCGGCGGTCTCATCGGTGCTGTCCTCGTCGAGGCTGGCATGAGCGGCATCCACGTCGGCAAAATCATGAGCAAGATCATCCTGCCAGCTCTCGTCGCCCCCTTCGTGGCGGGTGTTGCGGCCCTGCTGGCCACCTGGCTGGCCTACCGCATCACCGACCACACCGCCCATCACTCCTCGCGGATATTCCTCAATGGTCAACGGGTGTCGGCGTCGATGGTTGCTCTGGCTCACGGCACTTCTGACGGGCAGAAGACGATGGGCATCATCACGCTGGTTCTCATCGCTGCTGGCTACCAGGTCTCGGGTAGCGGCCCGTCATGGTGGGTGATCCTTGCCGCTGGCTGTGCCATCGGTCTGGGCACGTACTCCGGTGGCTGGCGCATCATGCGCACCATGGGCAAGGGCCTGTGTGACATCGAGTCCCCGCAGGGATTCGCTGCCGAGACGGCCTCGACGGCCGCCATCCTGGCTTCGTCCCACCTGGGCTTCGCACTGTCGACCACCCACGTCTGCTCTGGTTCGATCCTCGGTTCGGGAATCGGACGCCGCACCGAGGTGCGTTGGGCCACCGCCGGAAAGATGGTTATCGCGTGGTTGGTCACCTTGCCCGCTGCTGCCCTTGTCGGCGCCATCGCCTCGGCCATCGCCGGCGTGGGTACCTGGGGCGTCATCATCGACCTCGTCCTGCTGGGTGTGATGGCTGGCCTCATCGTCCGCCAGGGCAACCACCATAAGGTTGACCACAACAACGTAAACGACTCCACCCAGGTCGGCGTCCGCAAGGGCTCGGCCATTGCCGGAGGGACTGCAGCATGAGCATTGACTGGGCTTCACTCGGACTTGTGTCCATCGTCACCGTTGCGACCACCGTCCTCATTGTCTCTGTCGTCTCGGGTGGTGCGGTGATGCTCGATCGAGCTCATGCGCGCACTGAAGCGGGAAGCGACGGGGCTGCTGGGCTCGTCGCCCTGGGGTGGACGGCCATCGTCGTCGCAGGCCTCATCGTCTTGTATGGCCTCTACCTGCTCATTCCGTACTTCCATTGATCCTTGGCCTGCGCTGACAAATGCGGCGGAGGGTGCCGGACGGTTCCGCCGTCCGGTATTTGTCATGCCCGGACTGCTGTTCAGGGATGGTGTGCCCATGGGTGGCTGGTGTCGGGACAGTGTGGGGTGGTGGGAATAAATCCCTCCTGAGATGGGGTTGAGCCTGGTGAACTCAATCTCAGTGGACAAGGAACGAACCCCGACTTGAGCGATAGCGACTCAGGGTCTAAGGTTGAGTCGAACTCGCTCAAGGGGACGCTCTCCCAGAGTATTCATCCATCAGGAGGAAAAACCATGGCCCGTTCAGTCGGTATCGACCTGGGAACAACCAACTCGTGCGTCGCCGTCCTCGAGGGCGGCGAGCCTACCGTCATCCCGAACGCCGAGGGTGCCCGCACCACCCCTTCGGTGGTCGCGTTCACCAATTCCGGAGAGACCCTCGTTGGTGAGGTCGCCAAGCGTCAGGCCGTCACCAACGTTGATCGCACCGTCCGTTCCGTGAAGCGTCACATGGGCGAGTCCTGGACGATTGACGTCGACGACAAGACCTACAAGCCGCAGCAGATCAGTGCTTTCACCCTGCAGAAGCTGAAGAGGGATGCTGAGGCGTACCTCGGTGAGCCGGTCACCAACGCCGTCATCACCGTCCCGGCCTACTTCTCCGACGCCCAGCGTCAGGCTACCAAGGAGGCCGGTGAGATCGCCGGTCTGACCGTTGATCGCATCGTGAACGAGCCCACCGCTGCTGCCCTGGCCTACGGCCTCGACAAGGGCGACAAGGAGCAGACCGTCCTGGTCTTCGATCTCGGCGGCGGTACCTTCGACGTCTCCCTGCTCGACATCTCCGATGGTGTCTTCGAGGTGAAGGCCACCAACGGTGACAACCACCTCGGTGGTGACGACTGGGATCAGCGAATCGTCGACTGGCTGGTCACCCAGTTCAAGAACGCCAACGGCATCGACCTGTCTGCCGACAAGATGGCCAAGCAGCGTCTGCAGGAGGCCGCCGAGCGAGCCAAGATCGAGCTGTCTCAGGCTTCCGAGACGCACATCAACCTGCCGTACATCACCGCTGGCGCTGCTGGCCCGCTCCACCTCGACGAGAAGCTGACCCGCGGTGAGTTCCAGCGCCTCACGTCCGATCTTCTCGAGCGTTGCCGGACCCCGTTCAATGCCGTCATGAAGGACGCCGGCCTCAACGTCTCGCAGATCGACGAGGTCATCCTCGTCGGTGGCTCGACCCGTATGCCCGCCGTCTCCGAGCTTGTCAAGGAGCTCGCTGGCAAGGAGCCGCACAAGGGCGTCAACCCCGATGAGGTCGTGGCCCTCGGTGCCTCCCTGCAGGCTGGCGTGCTGAAGGGCGAGGTCAAGGACGTGCTACTGCTCGACGTCACCCCGCTGAGCCTTGGCATCGAGACCAAGGGTGGGGTCATGACGAAGATCATCGAGCGCAACACCACCATCCCGACCAAGCGTTCCGAGGTGTTCACCACCGCCGAGGACAACCAGCCGTCGGTCATGATCCAGGTCTTCCAGGGCGAGCGCGAGTTCGTTCGCGACAACAAGTCGCTGGGCAACTTCGAGCTGACCGGCCTGATGCCTGCACCACGCGGTATCCCGCAGATCGAGGTGTCGTTCGACATCGACGCCAACGGCATCGTCCACGTCCACGCCAAGGACATGGCGACCGGCAAGGAGCAGTCGATGACCGTCACCGGTGGCTCGGCCCTGGGCAAGGACGAGATCGACCGCATGGTCAAGGAGGCCGAGGCCAACGCCGAGGCTGACAAGAAGCGTCGCGAGGCTGTCGAGATGCGCAACGAGGCCGACGCGTTGGCCTTCCGTACCGAGAAGCTGCTCGACGAGAACTCCGACAAGATCCCCGAGGACACCAAGACCCCGGTGACCGAGGCCATCGCCAAGTTGAAGGAGACCCTCAAGGGCACCGACAACGACGACGAGGTCAAGGCGGCCATGGACGACCTGAACCAGAAGGCGTCGGCCATGGGTCAGGCGATCTACGCGGCCGCCCAGCAGGCCCAGGAGTCGCAGGGTGAGGGAGCTGAGTCGGCCAGCTCTGAGCCCGGCGACGACAACACCGTCGTGGACGCGGAGATCGTGGACGACGAGGACGACAAGCAGTGACCGGGGCCACGGCCTGATCCCAAGCCCCGCCCCGACCGCCGGGTCGCCAGTCATGACGGCCCGGCGGTCGGCATCCACGTGGAGGAAGACAGATGACTGACAAGAACGTCAATCCCGACGACAACCAGGGTGACGGGAACGCCGACGAGCGGTTCGCCGACATCGTCGATGGTTTCGACATCGACGCCGACCAGGCGACCGAGGACTCGCAGGATCCCGAGGAGATGTCCAGGCAGGCCCAGCTTGAGGCCATGCTGGCCGAGCGCACCGAGGACCTGCAGCGCCTTCAGGCCGAGTACGTCAACTACAAGAGGCGCGTCGACCGTGACCGTGCGTTGTCGCGTCAGTCCGGCGTCGACAAGGTCATCACCGATCTCATGCCGGTCCTGGACTCAATCGCAATCGCCCGGCAACACGGCGAGGTCGAGGGCGGTTTCAAGCTCGTCGTCGACGAGTTGCAGAAGGTGGCCAATACCCACGGCCTGACCAGCTTCGGTGAGGTGGGCGACGCCTTCGACCCCAACCTCCACGAGGCTCTCATGCAGATGCCGCTGGAGGGGGTCACCGTCACCTCCGTGAGCCAGGTGATGCAGCCGGGTTACAAGCTCGGTGACCGGGTCCTGCGCCCTGCCCGCGTGGCGGTCTCCGATCCGGATCCGAACGCCAAGCCCGCAAAGCCGGAGGATGAGGAGCTGGGGGAGAAGACCCCCGAGGCTGACGACGAGTGAGCCGACACCACCGACGAGGGCGGCCATGACCGCAGAGCCGAAGAATGCATGATGACCAGGGAGGGAGGAACACCATGAGCGCCAAGGACTGGGCCGAGAAGGACTACTACAAGGTTCTCGGTGTCTCGAAGGACGCGAAGCCCGAGGAGATCAAGAAGGCCTTCCGCAAGATCGCCCGGGACAACCATCCCGACTCCCACCCCGGTGACAAAGCTGCCGAAGCTCGCTTCAAGGAGGCCTCCGAGGCCAACGACGTGCTGTCGAGCCCCAAGAAGCGTAAAGAGTACGACCAGGCTCGCAGCCTGTTCGGAGCATCTGGCAGGTTCGGGTTCCCGCGCGGCGGTGCCCAGTCGAGCGTCAACGTCGAGGACGTCATCCGTACCGCCTCCAACGGGGATGGTTTCGGAGATCTCTTCGGCAACCTCTTCGGAGCCACTGGCGGACGCCGCACCACCACCAGGGCCGCCCGTCGCGGTGCTGACGTCGAGGCAGAGACCACGATCTCCTTCGATGACGCCGTTTCCGGGACGACCGTCACCATGGATATGGTCTCTCAAGCCCCCTGCCAGGCGTGCCGGGGGACCGGCGCCCGCGCCGGGACCGTGCCTCGAGTGTGCTCGACCTGTCAGGGGTCGGGAATGCACGCGACGTCTGCCGGCGGCGTCTTCGAGATGACCGAGCCGTGCCCGGATTGTCACGGGCGAGGCATGGTCGTCGAGGATCCCTGCCAGGTCTGCCACGGGTCAGGTCGCGCCAAGTCCACAAAATCCATGCAGATCCGCATCCCGGCTGGTGTGGAGGATGGCCAGCGTATCCGCATCAAGGGCAAGGGTTCCCCGGGAGAGAACGGTGGCCGCGCCGGCGACCTGTATGTCAAGGTGACCGTGCGTCCGCACAAGATCTTCGGGCGTGACGGCAACAATCTCACCCTCGATGTGCCGGTGACCTTCGCCGAGGCTGCACTCGGCGCTGAGGTTGACGTGCCAACCCTGACGGGAAGCACTGTTCGGCTTCGGATCCCCGCCGGTACCCCGAATGGCCGTACCTTCCGGGTGCGCGGCCGTGGTGTGCCGCGGTCCGACGGCAGCAAGGGAGACCTGCTCGCCACTGTCGAGATTGCCGTCCCCGAAAAGCTGGACGACGCCGCCCGACATGCCTTGGAGGGGTTCCGTGACGTTGCTCGGCAGCCCAGTCCGAGGCCGTGGGAGGTGAAGTGAGATGGCGCGGCGCAGCAGGACGCTTTCCGATGGTGTCGATGTGGCGGTGATCGACCAGGACGCCGCCATCTTCGCCATATCGGTGGCCGCTGAGCTTGCTGGGATGCATCCGCAGACCCTGCGCACCTACGATCGGCTTGGACTGGTCGTCCCGGAGCGCACCCGTGGGCGGGGCCGTCGGTACTCCATGCGTGACGTCGCTGCCCTGCGGATGGTTCAGCACCTGTCACAGGAAGAGGGAATCAACCTCAACGGGATTCGACGCATCCTCCAGATGGAGCGTCGCATCGAACAGCTGTCAGACCAGGTCGAGCAGCTCACCGGCACCGTGCGGGACATGCAGGCTGCCAGGTTCCAGGGCCGCGAGGATCCGCGGGTGTTCACCGCCGAGCCCACCGGGCGGGTCCACATGGGTAGGACGGTTGTCCACGCCCAGTTGGCATTGCCTGCACACCGCGGCTGAGGGTCCGGTCATGAGGGCAGCCGCCACCAGGCATTGTGAATCCACTGACTCAGACCAGGATTCCGCTGTGAGAGGCAGACAGTCCGGCATCGCCAAGGCATGATGAGATCGTGAAGAGAGTTCTCAGGATTCTCAGTGTCGGGATCGCCGCGGCCATCGTGGTCGGGGTCGCCCTCGGGCTGCAGCCTGAGGCGCACACTCATGGATGGGCCTTCGACCGACATCGCAAACCAAGCGTGGCCACCGCGCCAGCCCCGGCATCCTCCATCACGATGCGGTCCGCCCCAGGACCGACGGGGCATGGCGGAACCCTCGTCACCGCCGGTTTTGGTGACTCAGTGCCGCAGGGGAATGCCTGCAGCCAGTGCACCACCTTCATCGAGCGGGTCGGGACTGACGTGGCTCGCCGCGCCGGGGTACGAGCCTGTGTCGACAACGAGTCGGTGTCGGGCTACAAGACCACAGACGTCCTCACTCAACTCGAGGCTCGCAACACGAAGACACTGCTCCAGACCGTCGATCTGGCCATCGTGACGATCGGCGCCAACGATTTTGACGTCGACACGATCGTCGCCAGGTGTGCCCGCGCTGATCAGTCATGCGTCAAGGGCGACGTCGATGCGGTCACGCGACGGGTGCGCACCATCCTGCAACGCATCAAAGCCGGGATGCCGACGCCCGGGGCGACCGTCGTCGTCACCGGGTACTGGAATGTTGGGATGGACGGCAAGGTCGGACGTCAACAGGGCGACGACTACGTCCATGTCACTGACACGATCACCACGGTGTTCAACGCTCAGGTCGAGGACATCGCGGACGAGGTCGGGGCGGTCTACGTCGATGTGCGGACTCCGTTCAAGGGTGCCGACGGCACGCGCGACGACACCGGGCTCCTTGCCGACGACGGAGACCATCCGTCGCAGGAGGGGCATGCCGTGTTGGCCAAGGCCGTGGAGGCCGAGCTGTCCTGATGGCGGTGTCGCGTGCCGTCGTGATCTCTCGCGGGATGGTGACGAAATCTTAGAATGACACCGTGAACAGGCACGAGTTCTTTCAGACCAGTCTCATATCCTCTCTCATGGACGGGGTGTACGAGGACGAGCTGACGATTGGCGAGCTGTTGTCCCACGGGTCGTTTGGTCTGGGGACGTTCAACGCCCTCGACGGCGAGATGGTCATCCTTGACGGTCATTGCTACCAGTTGCGCGGTGACGGGGCGAGTCACCCTGCGCCGCTGGGGGCCAGGACCCCGTATGCGACGGTGACGAACTTCGTGCCCTCGCACCAGGTGGAGGTTGGCTCCCCGGTGACTCGCGCCGAGGTCTCCACGCTCGTCGACGAGGTGTTGCCCAGTGCGAATTACATGTATGCGCTGCGGATCACGGGGCACGTCGACTGGGTGACGACGAGGACCGTCGTCCAGCAGTCGAAGCCGTATCGGCCCATGGTGGAGGCCACTGACGGTGAGGAGGTCGTGCGAACCGAGGATGTCAGTGGGGTGTTTGCCGGGTTCCGGACGCCGGTGTACCAGCAGGGGATCTCGGTGCCGGGGTGCCACGTACACTTCATCACCGACTCGCGGGATCATGGCGGTCACGTCGTGGACTTCCAGCTCGGGAACGGACTCGTCGAGGTGTGCGTCGGGACGGACCTGCGACTGAGGCTTCCCACCAGTACCGAGTTCGCCCATGCCGAGTTGGCCCCGGAGAACCTTGCCGCTCAAGTTGCCAGGACCGAGCACGCGGTAGGGCAGTGACGGCGCACTGACATCGCTGAGCCGACACAACCACCGGCCCAGATTGCGCTCATGGCCAAACCCGTGACGTCATCACACTGATAGTGTGACATATGTCACATGATACCCCGATTTTCGGGTGCTTCCTCCTCTCATTCGTCATAGCCTGAACATCAGTAGCGTCGGCAACGAGGTCGACGCGCTGACAAGGGATCAAAGATGACAGAAACCATGCTTGCCGAACGTTTCCACGCCGCAGATCGGTCCATCACCCTCGAGGACATCCCGATCCCGCACCCAGGGCCCGGTGAGGTGCTCATCAAGGTTGCCTACTGTGGAATTTGCCATTCCGACCTGAGCCTCATCAGCGGCGCGTTCCCGGCGCAGCGTCCCGTTGTCACCCAGGGTCACGAGGCCTCCGGCACCATCGTTGAGCTCGGCGCCGGCGTCACTGGATGGAAGGAGGGTGACCGTGTGATCCCGTCCGCTGGTCGTCCCTGCCTCAAGTGCCGCAAGTGTCGCCGTGGCGCCTTCACCGACTGCCTGAGCGTGAACCTGATGGCCTTCGTCTACGACGGCGCATGGGCCGAGTACCATCTCGCCCAGGCCTCCGGAATGACGAAGATTCCGGACAACGTCCCGATGGACCAGGCCGCCCTTCTTGCTGACGCCGTCTCCACCCCGTACGCCGCCGTCGTCCGCACCGGCAAGGTACACATGGGCAATGCCGTCGCCGTCTGGGGTGTCGGTGGTGTCGGAACCCACTTGGTCCAGCTCGCCAAGCTGGCCGGTGGAGTCCCCGTCATCGCCATCGACCTCAACGATGCAGTCCTCGAGCGCGCCAAGCGACTCGGTGCCGACCACACCCTGCACAGCGACGACCCCGACCTCATGCAGAAAATCGAGGACATCACCAACGGCCGCATGATCGACGTCGCCTTCGACGCTGTCGGCATCAAGCCCACCCTGCGCGCCTGCGTTGATTCCCTCGACGTCGACGGCAAGGCGGTCTCCGTCGGTCTGTCCGCCCAGAACATCGACGCCGGCCCGTTCCTGGACTTCAACCTGCACCGTAAGCAGGTTCTCGGCCACCTCGGCTACAAGTCCCAGGACATCGCCATGCTGGCCGAGATGTTGTCGTACCACCGCCTTGACCTCTCGGAGTCGATCTCCAAGGTCATTCCGCTGACGGACGTCAAGAGCGGTATTGAGGAGCTGGAGTCCCATCAGGGCAACCCGATCCGCATCCTCGTCCAGCCCTGACGCCGTTCAGCCCTGAAATAAGGCCCCTGGACGCAGCTCACCGCACACGCTCAGCGCACGGGCTCGATACACGACTGGGTGTCGTCGTGATTTGTCGCAACGGCGGCCGTGCGTTTTCAGTGTGAGGCCACGGACGTGATCGTCCGTGTCCGAGCGAGGCCCTACAATCCAAGGGTTGAACCCCGGACCTCCCGGGACTGCTGCGCCGACGCATCCCGTCGTCGGGGCGGGATGCGTCGGCACGACGTCAGGAGTTTCATGACAGTACTGACCGACTTTCTCGCCACGCATCAGCTGCTGACGATCCTCATCGTCCTGGCCTCCGGTGCCCTGCTGGGTCAGATCAAGTTCGGCCCGCTGAGGTTCGGTGCCGCCGGAGCCCTCTTCATGGGGCTCGTCGTGGGTGCCCTCGACCCACGTTTCGGCCAGGATCTGGGCATGATCAAGGGCTTCGGCGTCGTGCTGTTCTGTTACACCGTCGGCCTGGCTGCGGGATCGACGTTCCTGTCCGACCTCAAACGTCAGTGGAGCCTCATGCTCGCAGGCGTCGTCGGGCTTGCTGCCATGGCAGCCGCTGGGCTCGGGTTGGGACGAGTGTTCGGACTGAGCCCGGCCCACGTTGCCGGCCTGTACGCCGGCGTCCTCACCTCACCGGCCATCGACGCCGCGTCGACCGCCACTCACGGTGCCGGGGACACCCTCGTCGGCTATGCGTTGTCGTACCCGGTCGGCGTCATCGTCGGACTCATCATGGTCGCCCTTGTTGCCAAGCGGCACTGGCCGTCCATCAAGGACAACACCTCCATGGCCGAGGCCGGGCTGACCTCGGTGTCGACGGTCGTCGATCGCGAGACCTCCATCCGCGAGACCCCCGGTTTCAGCGATGACCAGATCCGGATGTCCTACCTGCTGCGCGACGGCGAGATGCGGCTGGCCACCCCGGACGACGACCTCCATGTCGGCGATCAGGTTCTCGTCGTCGGCAACCCGGACGACGCCAACCGGGCCGTCGAGCACCTGGGCCACGTCTCGGATCGCGCCCTCACCGACGAGCGCCACGAGATCGACTTCCGCCGTTTCCTGGTGTCCAACCCTGCCTTGGTCGGGCACACCCTCGGCAGCATCGACGTGCGAGGCCGTACCAGTGGCAAGGTGACTCGGGTGCGTCGTGGCGACCTCGACATGCTGGCCCGCGATGACATCGTCCTGCAGGCGGGCGACCGGGTGCTGTGTGTGGTGCCGGCGAATCGACTGTCCGACGCAGCCGACCTCTTCGGTGACTCCGAGGCACGCGTCTCCCAGGTCGACGCCCTGTCCCTGGGGCTCGGCGCTGCCCTTGGTCTGCTGCTAGGAGCTCTCATGGTGGCCTTGCCCGGCGGCTTGCGCTTCGAGCTGGGAACCGCAGCCGGACCGCTCGTCATGGGCATGATCCTGGGGTCGGTGCATCGCACCGGTCCACTGCGGTGGCAGCTGCCGCGCGCCACCAACGCGATCCTGCGTCAGCTCGGTCTGATGATCTTCCTGGCCTGCGTCGGGCTGGCGTCCGGACCCGCTTTCCTGTCCCAGGCTGCCAGCTGGACGGGTCTGGCCGTCATCGGCGTCTCGGCCCTCACCCTGGTCCTCGGGGGAGCGATCGTCATTGCCTCGGCCTGGTTCATGAAACTGTCGGCCCAGCGCGCCACCGGTGCCTTCGCCGGTTTCGTGGGTCAGCCGGCCATCCTCAGCTACGCCAACTCCTTGGTCAACGACGAGCGCATCGAGTCGGCTTACGGCGCCCTGTTCGCGCTGGGAACCATCGTCAAGATCCTGCTGGTGCAGGTCATCGTCCTAGTTTGAGCGTACGGGGCCCTTCCAAGCCTGACGACGCCGTGACAGCCACCACCCGAGTGTCAGCACAGCCAGCCAGATCGGGCCGATGGCCACCGCAACCTGGTACGGCGGCATGATCGCCATGACGACGACCATGAGTGCCAGAAAGGCCAGCACGATCCAGTTGGTCACCAGTGCTCCCGGCATCTGGAACTTGAGGTGTGCGCGGATCTCGGGGTCCAGATGACGACGGAAGAGCATCTGGGTGATGATGATCGTCGCCCAGTTGATGATACCGGCGATCGTGGCGATCGACATGATGTACATGAACGCCTGTTCCGGAAGCAGCCCGACGATGACCACCGCGATGGCCGTCACCGCGCTGGAGACCAGCACGCCCACCCACGGGGATCCGGCCCTGTTGACCTTGCCGAGGATCTTGGGGGCGTCACCCTGGTGGGCCAGGGCGTGCAGCATCCGTCCGTTGGCGTAGAGGCCTGAGTTGTACGCCGATATTGCCGCGGTGAGCACGACGAGATTGAGGATGGCAGCCGCTCCCCGGATGCCGACGAGGTCGAAGATCTGGACGAAGGGGCTGGCGGTGCCGTCGATCTTGGTCCACGGGACGATGGCAAGCATGACGGCGAGGGCGCCGACGTAGAAGATGAGGATTCGCCCCACGACCCGGTTGATGGCCTTCGGGATCGAACGTTGCGGGTCCTCGGCCTCGCCGGCGGTGATGCCGATGAGCTCGGTGCCGCCGAAGGAGAACATGACGACGATGATGCCTGCGAGCATGCCGGCGACACCGTGAGGCATGAATCCACCGTTGCGCCACATGTTGCTGAATCCGGTCGCCGGGGTGGAGGGGGACCCGAAGACGATGATCCACAGTCCCAGGATGATCATCGCGACGATGGCGACGACCTTGATGATGGCGAACCAGAACTCCACCTCGCCGTAGGCGCGCACGTGGAGCAGATTGACGGTGGTGACGACGACGAGGAGGACAGCCGCCGATAGCCAGCGAGGTACGGCTGGAAACCAATAGTTGACGTAGATTCCGACCACCGACAGCTCGGCCATCGACACGAAGATGTAGTTGAACCAGTAGTTCCAGCCGGAGATGAAGCCGGGAAGGTCGCCCCACCATCGGTGCGCATACTCGCTGAAGGCACCCGAGGTCGGGTGGTGGACGCTCATCTCGCCCAGGGCACGCATGATGAGGTAGATCACCGCGCCACCCACGAGGTAACTGATGACGATGGCTGGGCCGGCGGCAGAGATCGAGTCGGCAGCTCCGTAGAACAGGCCGGTTCCGATGGCGCCACCCAGGGCGATGAGCTGGATGTGTCGGTTGCGCAGACTGCGGTGCAGTTGCTGGTTGGGTTCGGTCACGGCGGTGAGTTTAGGGGGTAGGCCGGGGGTATCGATACCTTGACCAGGTGATGTTCAACCTCTCCGCCGTGTGCCTGATGCGAAGCCGAACTTGTCTCAACGTGCGCAAGCGGGGAGCCGATCATGTCATCCTTCCCGGCGGCAAGATCGAGCCCGGCGAGACCGCTGTCGAGGCAGCCATCCGGGAGGCCAGGGAGGAGACCCGTCTCGTCCTCGACCCCGAAGACCTCACCCATCTGGGAACCTTCGACGCCCCTGCCGCCAACGGTGACGCCGACGGCATTCGCTGCGCGGTCTACGTGTGTGACTGGCAGGACTCCTGGCCCGAGCCCGTCCCCGACTCGGAGATCGTCGAGTACGAGTGGACCGACCTCGACCACTGCCACGATGACGCGAGACAGGCCCCGCTGCTGCTCGAGCGGGTCATCCCGGCTCTGCAACAGCGAGGCCTGCTGTGAACCTCGCGGTGTCGTCAGCCCTGCGAGCTCACTCCTCAGCCAGGGCGATGGCGGGTTTGATCCTCGCTCCCCGGCGACCGGGGATCACGGAGGCCAGCAATCCAGCCAGCACCGAGACGACGGCCACCACGAGCATTTGAACCCACGGCACGGACGCCTGAACGGTCATGATCGAACTGAAGAGGGCGTGGGACCCGGCGATGCCGTAACCGATACCCAGCGCGATGCCGAGGATTGCCGCGATGCCCGAGAGGATGAGCGCCTCCTTGCCGAACATCGACCGCACCTGGTTGCGCGTCAGTCCGAGGGCGCGCAGCAACCCGATCTCGCGGGTGCGCTCCACCACCGACAGGCCAAGGGTGTTGGCGACGCCGACCATTGCGATGATGACCGAAATCACCAGCAGACCGACGACCATACCGAGCAGGATGTTGATCACCTTGTCCATCTGGGCCTTCTTGTCAGCGGTCGAGGTAACCGTCACTCCTTGGTGGGCCGACATCGACGTGGACAGCGCCTGGGTGGCCTTGGACTGATCGGTGCCGTCTTTGTAGCGCACCAGCATTTGGGTGGGCTCGGCCTTAGGAGCCAGCTTGTGGACGACGCCTTGGGTGACGACGAGCCCCTCACCCTCCTCACCCTGGCGCACCAAGGTCAGCTCGGCCTTGTTCCCATTGACGGTGATGGTGACCTTGCTGCCATCGGCGACCCCAGGCAGAGCACCCACGGCGTGGTTGTCGTCGAGCCCCGTGGCGGCTGACTCGTCACGGACGGCCTTGGGAAACTCGGGGGACACTCCCCGGACGGCAACGCTGGTGGCATCTCCACCGGCCTCAACCGTGCCGGAAACCGTCGTCACAGTGGCAACCTGGGAGACCCCGGTGGAGGTCCTTGCGTCCCGGATGGTCGCCTTGTCCAGCCGGCCCTGCCCCTGCACCATGGCGTCAACCGGGAAGTGATCATTCATGAGCTTGTCGATGGAGGCACGCCCGGTGGCAGCTCCGGTTGCGACGGTGGCGATGAGAGTGACACCGATGAGCAGGGCAGACGTCGTAGTGGCGGTACGGCGCGGGTTGCGCTGGGTGTTCTCGACGGCCAACTCCCCCGGAACCCCACCGAGGTGAGCGGAACCGATGGCTCGGCTCAGCCCACCGATGAGGACTGGGGCCAGCACCAGCACACCGGCAAAACTGACGAATCCACCGACCACCCCGCACAGCACGGCGACATTGGTCTGCATGCTAGCGGTCGCGCAGACGACGACGAGGGCGGCACCGGCGATGAGGAGCAGGGCTCCGAGCACGATGCGGACACGACCGATCCTGCGGGTGGGCGTCTCGGTCATGGGCTGCAGAGCAGCGACCGGAGCCACCTTGGTGGCGCGACGTGCCGGTGTCAGGGCAGCCAACGTCGTCACGACGACTCCGACAATGAGCGGGATGATGCACGACATCACGGTGACGCTGACCGAGGTGTCGACCGGGGAACCCGCAGCCTTCAGCCCCATGAGCATGAGCTGGGTGACGCCAATACCCAGGGCCGTTCCGGCGGCTGATCCGATGAGGCCGGCGGTGAGGGCCTCGCCCAACACCGAGCGACGCACCTGTTTGCGGGTGGCACCGATACAGCGGGCCAAGGCCAGGGTGCGGGTGCGCTGGGCCACGAGGATGGTGAAGGTGTTGACGATCACCATCGCCGCGACGGCCAAGGCGATGACGGCGAAGGCACCCATGAAGGCCGTCATGGCCGCGAATCCGTCGGAGGCATGCTCGGCCTGGTGGGCCCGCTCGTCGTCGGCAGTACGGACGGTGGCGGTACCACCGATGACCTCGGAGACATCCTTGACGACCTCGGAGGCTGGGCGGTCGGAATTGACGTAAAGGACGTCGGCACCCTCCTGGCCGCTGATGCTGGCCAGGGTGGCGGCAGTCAGGTAGATCTCCGGAGAGGTTGGGGTGCTCGTGGTCCGAGCGCTCGGATTGAGCACGCCCACCACGGTCAGGGTGGTGGACTTCAGCTTCTTCCGGGAGACGTCACTGACCGTGATCCGGGAGCCGACCCCGGCCTTGTTGTCCGCAGTGGCCTGGTTGACGACGACCTCGTTCGGCCCCGACGGGGCGCGTCCCTTGACCACGTCAGGACGGGCTGGCACGAGGCGACCGGAGACATAGGCGGATTGCCCGTTGTCGGTGCGCTCCAGGAAGACGTTGCGGGTGGCCTCGACCGAGGTCACACCATCAACCTTGGTGACCTTGTCAACGGTGGCCTGGGCAATGATCGTGTCCTTGCTGGTCACGACTACGCTGGCATCCCCGACGGCTGCCGCCTGGGTACGTAACGTGGAAGCCTTGATCGAATCCATCAACATCAGGGTGCTGGCCATGAAGGCCACCCCGATGATGACGGCGATCATCGTGGGGATGAGACGACGACGCTCATGGATCATGCCGACACCCCCTGCCCACGAGCGGTGGACACCTGACCGTCGGCGACGGTGACGATGCCGTCGGCCCTGGCGGCGGCATCGCGGTCGTGGGTGACCATGACGACGCTCTGATCGAGGTCGTCGACGCAGTGGCGCAGGAAGCTGAGCAGGTCGTCGCTGGCCTGCGAGTCGAGGGCACCGGTGGGCTCGTCGGCGACGATGACGTCCGGGCGGGTCACGAGGGCGCGGGCGACGGCGACACGCTGTTGTTGGCCTCCCGACAGCTCCGACGGCTTGTGACCAAGACGCTCGGTGAGGCCGAGCATCTCGGTGATGTGGTCGAGCCACTCCTCGTCGACCTTGCGGTGGGACAGCCGCAGCGGCAACGTGATGTTGTCGGCGGCTGTCAGCGTCGGCATGAGGTTGAAGGACTGGAACACGAATCCGACGTGGTCGCGACGCAGCTGGGTGAGGGCATCGTCGTTGAGGTGGGTGATCTCGGTGTCGCCGATCCACACCCGTCCGGAGGTGGGGGAGTCCAGACCCGTTATGCAGTGCAGCAGGGTTGACTTGCCCGATCCCGACGCCCCCATGATGGCAGTGAAGCGCCCGGCAGGGATGTCAAGGGTCACCGAGCGCAGCGCCCGCACCAAGGTGGCTCCTGACCCGTAGGTCTTGGTGAGGTCAAGGGTGCGGACCGCGCTGGGGACAGTCGTCGAGGATGTGGTCGGTGCGTCCGGCACTGAGGCAGACATGGAATCTCCTGTATCGAGGTTCAACAACGCTGTTGACGCTATGGGTGTTGTTCCTCGTCACACATCAGCCCCGAGAATGGTTCCGACTCTCCTACTGCAGGAGGATCCAGGCCGTTGGTAGCCGGGTTGGCATCGCTCATTCGAATGGTCAGCGACCGGGCCGAACCAGTCCGGCGTCGTAGGCAGTGATGACCATGGAGACCCGGTCGCGCAGGCCGAGTTTGGACAGGATGTGCCCGATGTGGGTCTTGACGGTCGTCTCGGCCAGGTAGAGCCGCTCGGCGATCTCGGCGTTCGTCAGCCCCTCGCCGATACAGGTGAGCACCTCGCGCTCCCGGTCCGAGAGGGTTTCTACGAGCTCGGGATCGGTCATTGCCGGCGCACCCTCCCCGTGGCGAGGGATGAAGCGTTCGATGAGACGACGGGTGGCCGACGGGGCCACGACCGAGTCGCCGTCACGAACCGCTCGGATGGCGGTCAGCAATTCCGTCGGGCCGGCGTCCTTGAGCATGAATCCGGACGCTCCAGCACGCAGGGCAGCATGGACGTACTCGTCAAGGTCGAAGGTCGTCAGGACGAGGATCCTCGCCTCAGGGTGGTTCGTCATGATGCTCTCGGTGGCTCCCAAGCCGTCAAGAACGGGCATTCGGATATCCATGAGGACGACGTCGGGGGACAGTTCATCAACGAGGGTGACGGCTTCGGTGCCGTTGTTGGCCTCCCCGACGACGGTCATGTCGGGCTGGGCGTCGAGGACCAGACGGAATCCGGCGCGGACCATCTGCTGGTCATCGGCCAGGAGGAGTCGGATCGGATCGGTCATGGCATGGTCCTTCGGGGCTGGGACTGACGAGTACTGATGATTGATGCGTGGGGATGACGGCGTGGACTCGGAACCCGTGGCCCGGGCGACTCCCCACCTCAAGGGTGCCACCCCAAGCGGACAAGCGTTCGTGCATTCCCACCAGGCCATGCCCTGCCCCGTCGGCCCGCTCGATGCCAGCCACTCCGGCTCCTCGTCCGTCGTCGAGGACCTCCACGGTGACGTCGTCGGGACGATGACTGACGATGACCTGGGCAGTGGCGGCAGGACCGCCGTGCTTGAGGACGTTGGTGAGGGCTTCCTGGACGACGCGGTAACAGGCCAGCTGGGCGCCCTGGGACAGAGGTGCGTGGCATTCCGGGTCACCCTCAACCTTGAGGTCGATGGACAGCGCGCCCGTCAGCTCCTCGACCAGACGAGGAATGTCGTCGAGGCCTTGGGTGGGGGCCAACTCGGGGCCGGAGTCGTCGTCGCGCAGTACACCGACGAGGCGTCGGGTCTCGTCGAGGGCGTGGCGGGCGGTCGTGGCGATGGTGTCGAGAGCCTGGGCGCTGGCCGCCAGGCGGGTCTCGGTGTCGCCGACCTCCTCGTGGTGGGCGAGGTAGGAACCACCGTCGGCCTGCACCACGATGACGGCCAGGGAGTGGGCGACGATGTCGTGCATGTCGCGGGCGATCTTGGCGCGTTCTTCCTGAGTGGCCAACCTGATGCTCTGGTCACGCTCGCGTTCCAGGTCGATGGCTCGCTGACGCAGTGCCTCCATGGTTTGGCGACGATCTCGGGCCGCGCTTCCGGCGAACCAGGCTGCCAGGCAACACGCCATGCACCCGACCGCGATGATGCCGGAGCGCAGCAGCGTCGAGTGCGTGTCTGCGTTGAGTCTGGGGTCGAATCCCCAACTCACTGCGGCTGCGATGGGTGCGATGAAGCACAGTGCCAACCAGAAGCTGCGCCGTGGTCTGTCGGTCTTCAGCGAGAGCTGGTACATGATGATCGGTACCAGGGCGTTCTGGGGCCACGGGTTGGCCGTCACGGCAAGCTCGATGAGATGCGAGATGACGAGCACTGACGCCGTGATCTCCGGCTTCGATCGTGCCCAGACCCACGAGGTCGCGACCACGAGGACCAGCACGAGGATCCACATCTCATGGGCAGTGACATGGTCTTGTGGGGCCCAGGACACCACGGTGACGACAACGACGAGGAATGCGAACACCGAGTCCAGGATCATCGGACGCGCGTGCAGCCACCGGTAGCCACGACGCAGACGTCCTGGGGGACGACGGCCGGGGACGGAAGTGCTGGTCACTCTCCTGACCCTACGGCCACAACGGGTGAGGTACATCCTCCCGTCGGTGGATCTTGCAGGGATTCAGTCAGCGTGGCTGTTCAGCTTTTTTCGAAACCGGGCGCGTTGGCCGTGGAGCTGTTGGGAGGTTCTTGTCCGAGGGGACAATGATGGCGGTGTGCGGAACCATTCCCGACTGATACGCCTCATGGGACCGGCATTCGTTGCGGCTGTGGCGTACGTCGATCCCGGGAACGTTGCCGCGAACCTGTCGGCAGGGGCCGGCTATGGCTACCTGCTGGTGTGGGTGCTCGTCATCGCCAACGTCATGGCGACACTGGTGCAATATCTGTCGGCCAAGCTGGGACTCGTCACTGGCCATTCCCTTCCTGAGCTCGTCGGTGACGCTCTACCACGTCGAGGCAGTCGGCTGGCTTTCTGGTTCCAGGCCGAGCTGGTCGTGGCCGCGACGGACCTGGCCGAGGTCATCGGTGGGGCAGTGGCCTTGCAGTTGCTCTTCGGTCTACCGCTGCTCGTCGGAGGTCTCATCACTGGGGCGGCGTCCCTGGCGATCCTGGCAATCCCGTCTCGTCACGGGCAGCGCGCTTTCGAGATCGTCATCATCGGGATGCTCGTCGTCATCACCATTGGTTTCACGGCGGGACTGGCTTTCGTCCCGCTGTCGTGGAGTGGGGTTGCCTCCGGCATGGTTCCCAGGTTTGAGGGCACCGAGACGGTCATGTTGGCCACCTCGATGCTGGGGGCGACCGTCATGCCCCACGCGGTGTACATGCACTCCTCGCTGGTGCGCGATCGCCATGGGGCCGACGAGCGACCCAGCCGGATGGCCAGACTGCTCAGGGCGACGCGGTGGGACGTCGCGGTCTCCCTGGTGCTGGCTGGATCGGTGAACATCGCGATGCTGGTGCTGGCCGCGGCAAGCCTGCAGGGGGTCGAGGGGATCGACGGCATCGCTGAGGCCCACGCCGCCATCGGCAATTCGCTGGGGCCGACGATCGGATTCATCTTCGCGATCGGACTGCTCGCGTCGGGACTGGCGTCGACGTCGGTAGGTGCTTATGCCGGGGCTGAGATCATGGCAGGGCTGCTCCACGTGAGCATACCCATGGTGGTCCGCCGACTCGTGACGATCATCCCGGCCCTCGTCATCCTGGCGTTGGGGATGAATCCGACCAGGGCCCTCGTCCTCAGCCAGGTTCTCCTGAGCATGGGGTTGCCACTGGCCCTCGTGCCACTGGCTCGGTTCACGGGGGACCGAGGCCTGATGGGCCAGTGGGCGAATGGTCGCGTCATGGCCGTCATCGCATGGACGGTCGTCGTTGCGGTGTCGGCCCTCAACGTCGTTCTCGTCGTCGCGACGATCATGGGGTGAATGATCCCTCCTGACGACGACGGGTACAGCGGGGCGGAGGGCCCCGTCGTCGCAACTGAGGGGATACCCAGCACTGAGGGAGCTGCGCAGCTGAAAACCCCGGGCCCGGTTCGTACGAAATACTTCCGCAGGCTCACCTCCCCAAGCTTTGGTGGGCGGCTTTTTCGGGTACCGTGGAAGACGTCATCGAAGTCAAAGGAGATGTCGCCATGACAGGTACTGATGCGCGCGCCCAGCAGACTGAACGTATGGGGACTGCGCCCGGATTCATTGCCGCTCTGGACCAGTCTGGAGGCTCCACCCCGAAGGCTCTCAAGGCATACGGGGTGGAGCCTGGGATCTACGGCGACGACAAGGACGAGATGTTTGATCTGGTCCACGAGATGCGGGCCAGGATCATCACCAGCCCGTCGTTCACCAGCGACCGCATTCTCGCCGCGATTTTGTTCGAGATGACGATGGATCGTGAGATCGAGGGAATTCCCACCGCCGATTTCCTGTGGCAGAGGAAGGGCATTATCCCCTTCCTCAAGATCGACAAGGGCTTGGCCGACGAGGAGTCCCACGTCCGCGTCATGAAGCCGATCCCCGGTCTTGACGAGCTCCTTCATCGCGCTGCCGAGGAGAAGCACATCTTCGGCACCAAGGAGCGCTCGGTCATTCTTGATGACGACAAGGACGGCATCAAGAAGATCGTCGATCAGCAGTTCGAGCTCGGTGAACAGGTCCGCGCCGCTGGTTTGGTTCCGATCCTTGAGCCCGAGGTCGACATCCATGCCCCGAACAAGCAGAAGGCCGAGGAGAGGCTGCACAACCTCATTCGCGAGCACATCGATGCTCTGCCTCTCGACACCAAGATCATGCTCAAGCTGACGATCCCGACCACCGACGACCTGTACGCCGATGTCATCGCGGATCCGAAGGTTCTCCGTGTTGTGGCTCTGTCCGGTGGCTACTCCCGTGAGGAGGCCAACGAGAAGCTGGCTCGTAACCACGGACTGATCGCGAGCTTCTCGCGTGCTCTCGCCGAGGGGCTGAGCCACAGCCAGTCCCAGATGGAGTTCGACGAGACCCTCCGCAGCTCCATCGATTCGATTTACGCCGCTTCGGTGTCCTGACCCCTCGGTGTACGACGGGCCTGCGAGGAGACTTGCGGGCCCGTCGTCATGCCTGGGGATCCCCGGCCCCGATCTCACAGCACACGGCATCATGACGCAGTCAACATTCGTGCGTAAGCCCATCCGCCTTGTACAGTGGCCCCGTGATCCCCAAACTCGTCGCGTTCGATCTGGACGACACCCTGGCCCCCTCCAAGTCCCGGCTACCGCAGCCCATGGCGCACATCCTGGCGCGGCTGCTGGGGCGCACCAGCGTCTGTGTCATATCCGGTGGCCAGTTTGGGCAGTTCCGCACCCAGGTCGTCGAGGCCCTTGATGACGTCAATGCCTCCCACCTGGATCGTCTGCACCTGCTGCCCGCCTGTGGCACCCAGTACTACCGCTACGTTGACGGCCAGTGGCAGCGCATCTACCTCGAGGCACTGACCGAGGATGAGAAGTCCCGTGCGACCGAGACCGTTGAGGCCTGCGCCCGTGACCTGGGTTTCTGGGAGGAGCACACCTGGGGGCCGGTGCTGGAGGATCGCGAGTCCCAGATCACCTTCTCCGCCTTGGGCCAGCAGGCCCCAGTCGATGCCAAGACGGCGTGGGATCCCAGCGGTGAGAAGAAGCTCAAGCTGCGCGAACTCGTCGCGGCGAAACTTCCCGACCTCGAGGTGCGTGCTGGCGGATCCACCTCGGTCGACATCACTCGTGTCGGCCGCGACAAGTCCTTCGGGATGGGCAAGCTGCTCGAGATGACGAACCTGGCCAAGGAGGACGTCCTCTTCTATGGCGACCGTCTCGACGAGCACGGCAACGACTACCCCGTCAAGGTCATGGGCATCCCCTGTGTCGCCGTCAAGGATTGGCAGGACACGGCCGACAAACTTGAGACCCTCTTGTCTGGCTGACACGTTCCGTTCCTTCACGAAACTGTTTTCACACGAGCATCACACAGCGTCATATCGCCACATGAAGACCCCCTTGTATCGCACAAGGGGGTCGTTTCAGTGGTCGTACCAACACTGTGACACAAGAGTTCATCTTGGGGTCTCGTCGGTGTCACCTGAGTATTGGGATGACGACACCACGGCTTCCTAGTGTCCTTCCTCGGCGCTGCCTGTGAGAGGGCGGCAATGAAATCCTGAGGAGGACGGGTGAACACCGGAGTCGACGAAGCCGTGCCGGTGGGTGCGACGTCGTCTGGAGTGGTGGCGTCACCGTCACCGGATCCTGCGCTGCAGGTCAGGTCGTCACAAGTCACGTCCACGGCATGTCGAGTACCCAAACGCCGCCTGAGCCGCAGAATGCGGCGGGAGGGATTGCTCTTCCTGGCCTTCGTGGCCCCGAACGCGATCCTCATTGCGCTCTTCACCTACCGGCCGTTCTTTCTGAACATCTACTACTCGGCTCTTGATTGGACCCTCGGTTCGACCAATGCCACTTGGGTCGGGCTGCAGAACTACGTTGAGTTCTTCACTCGCGACGCCGGCACCGTCTTGACGACGACCCTCATCTTCACTGTCGCCACCGTTGGATTCTCGATGCTCATCGGCCTCGGCCTGGCCGTTGTCCTCAACCGTCAACTGGTGGGACGCAACGTTGCCCGAGCCGTCGTCTTCGCGCCTTACGTCCTTTCCGGTGTGGGTATCGGCATGGTGTGGATGTTCATCTTCGACCCCGTCACCGGCGTCCTCTCCGCGATTCTGCGGGGAATGCACCTTCCGGTGCCGCAGTGGTTCAACAACCCGCATCTGGCCCTGGTCATGGTCATCATCGTCTACGTCTGGAAGAACCTCGGCTACTGCGCGGTCATCTACCTGGCAGCCCTGCAGGGCATTCCGCGCGACCTGCTCGAGGCGGCAGCCCTCGACGGCGCCTCCCGTCGCCGCACCTTCCGCTCAGTGGTCTGGCCGTTGCTGTCCCCGACGACCTTCTTCCTCACCCTGACGACGATGTTGTCCTCCCTGCAGGCCTTCGACATCATCAAGATCATGACCCCGCTGGGTCAGGGCACCTCGACCCTCATGTACTCCTCGTACATCCAGGCTTTCGGGACGTACAACCGCGCCGGTTACTCGGCCGCTCAGTCGACGGTCCTCGTCGTCATCCTGCTCATCCTCACCGTCATCCAGATGCGCTTCCTCGAAAGGCGGGTGCACTACTCGTGAGCTTGAATGCAGCCGTTCGTCGCGCCGACATCTGCCGTTTCCACAAGGTCGACGAGTCGGTCGTGGGGGCCGAGTCCGGTGTCTCCAAGGCCTTCACGGGCTACCTGCCGATGATCCTGGCCGCCCTCATCGTCGTCCTGCCGCTGCTGTGGATGGTGCTGGGATCCTTCAAGACCCCGTCCGAGATCGTCGGCCAGGACGTCGTCTGGTGGCCTCATCACTGGAGTTTCGACGCCTACCGTCAGGCCTCCCGGACCATCGACTTCCCGCAGCTTTTCCTCAACACCGTGATCGTCACCGCCATTGGCGCGACGGTCAAGCTCGTCCTGGCCTGCACCAGCGCCTATGCCTTCGCCTTCCTGCACTTCCCGGGACGCAAGATCATCTTCATCCTGGTTCTCGTCGCCCTCATGGTTCCCGCCCAGGTCTCGTTGGTCCCGAACTACGTCCTCATCTCCCAACTCGGGGGAGTGAACACCTACTGGGGCATCATTCTCCCCGGCTTGGGTACGGCCTTCGGGACGTTCCTGTTACGTCAGCACTTCCTGTCCTTGCCGGGCGAGGTGATGGAAGCTGCCGAGGTCGATGGTGCAGGCCACATGACCCGGCTGTTCAGGATGGTCATCCCGATGTCAGCTCCCGCGATCGCGACGGTCGCCCTGGTGACGATCGTCGACGAGTGGAACAACTACATCTGGCCGTTGGTCATCACCTCGGACACCTCACGGATGGTGCTCCCGGTGGGGCTCACCGCCTTGCAGGCCGTCGACTCCGACGCCGGCGTCTATCCGATCCTCATGGCCGGTGCCGTGTTCGTCATCCTCCCAGTCCTCCTCATCTTCGTCCTACTCCAGCGATACCTCGTCGCCGGACTCACCCAGGGCGCGGTCAAGTGACCTGCGTCCGCTGACCCAGTGACGCTGCCGGTCTTCCTTCCGGCGCGAGTTCCCATCCATCCCCGTTTCACGTTCGACTCGATCCACAAGGAGAGCATCACCGTGTCCGACCTCAACCCCATCAGCCGTCGTCGGCTGTTGACCATGGCGGCCCTCGGGGCCGGAACCCTGGGCCTGGCAGCGTGCTCGGGCCCCTCTGCCGTCAGTTCATCCAGCGAGGGAACCTCCAAGACTGCCGAGAAGGTTGACTACGCCGGCGTCAAGCCCGCCAACGACATCACCTTCTGGACCAACAACCCCGGCGGATCCGGTGACGTCACCAAGAAGATCTGCGACGACTTCAAGGCCAAGGAAGGAATCTCCGTCAAGATCGTCCCGGCCGGCTCCTCCTACGAGGAGGTTGCGCAGAAGTTCCAGACCGCGCTGACCGGCAAGGACACCCCTGACGTCATCATCGGTTCCGACGTCTGGTGGTTTCGCTACTACATGCAGGACGCCATCGCTCCGCTGAACGACCTGCTCAAAGCTGCCAAGGTTGACGTCTCGGCCTACCGCAAGGGCCTCATCGACGACTACCGCTACAAGGACAACCTGTACGCCCTGCCCTTCTCCCGCTCGACCCCGCTGTTCTACTACAACAAGAACCACTTCAAGGCCGCCGGTCTGCCCGACCGCGCCCCGAAGACCTGGGACGAGTGGAGGACCTGGGCCAAGAGGTTGCAGGACACCAGGACCGGAGCTCAGCACGCCTACCAGTTCCCGTCGGTCACCGACTACGCCGGCTGGACTCTGCAGAACATCCTGTGGGGATACGGTGGCGGCTGGTCCAAGAGGGACTCCTTCGACGTCATCTGTGACTCAGACAAGTCCATTGACGCCCTCACGGTCGTTCGTGACGCGGTCCTCAAGGAGAAGTGGGCTGGAGTCTCCTCCAACGAGTCCACCGACGACTTGGCTGCCGGCGCCTGCTCGGCCACCATCGGCTCCACCGGTTCGCTCGTCGGCGTTCAGAAGGCTGTCGGTAACAAGTTCGAGGTCGGCGTCGGGTTCCTGCCCGGTGGACCTGCCGTCGAGAAACCGGTGTGTCCGACCGGTGGTGCCGGTGTGGCGATCTGCTCTCGCTCCAGCAAGGAGAAGCAGCTGGCCGCCGCCATGTTCATCGGTTTCCTCACCAATGCCGAGAACACCGTCGATTTCTCCGCTGCCACCGGTTACATGCCGGTCTGCAACGATTCCGACACCTCCGAGCTGCTCAAGGAGAACCCGCTCATCGGTGAGGCCATCAAGCAGCTCGACGCCACTCGCCCGCAGGACTACGGCCGCGTGTTCCTGCCCGGTGGCGACCAGGAGATCGCCAAGGCCATCGCCTCGGTCATTCAGCAGGGTGCCGAGCTGAAGCCGACCATGGCCACACTGCGTGCCACCCTGGAGGGCATTTACGACGCTCAGGTGAGGCCCCACCTGTGATCGCGACAAGGCGGCTCTCGAGGCGGCCACTGTTGCAGTGATGACCATCGGCGACGTCGTGCCTTCGGGTGCGGCGTCGCCATGTCGTTGTCGGTGACGAGGAGGTAGTTGTGGCAAGGTGTGGTCATCCATTGTCAGCATAGTTGAGTCGATCGGACTCAATCCACTTGACTATGCCTCGTGAAGGTTCATACTTGAGTCAGATGAACTCAACTTCAGCGAGGCAAGTAATGGACACCAATCTCACCACGATGAGCCGTGACGCGGTCACCGCCGCCACCCGGCACGCGTTGGCCCACGGGAATCCGTCCGTGGAGCCCTCGCATCTGCTTCATGCACTGTTCACCATCCCGGACAACACCGTCGGCCCGCTGGTCGCCGGCCTGGGTATCGATCCGCAACGGGTTGACGCCGTTGCCACCACGGCCATGCGCGCACTGCCGTCGAGCTCGGGGGCATCCGTCGCCCAGCCGCAGCTCTCGGGCGCTTTCGCTCGGGTGATTGCCGACGCGCAGAACCGCGCTGAGGCCATGGGTGACTCCTTCGTCGCCACCGAGCATCTCTTCATCTCCCTGACGGCTGTTCCGTCCGACGTCCAGAGCGGTCTGGCGAACCTCGGGCTCAAGCCTGATTCCCTGACGGCCGCCTTCAACGAGGGGCGGGGTGACCGTCGCGTCACTTCCGAGGAGTCCGAGGGCGGCGAGTCCGCCCTGGCAAAGTACTCCGTCGACCTCACCGAGCGCGCTCGCGCCGGAAGGCTCGACCCGGTCATCGGACGCGACCAGGAGATCCGCCGTGTCGTCCAGGTGCTGGCACGACGCACCAAGAACAATCCGGTCCTCATCGGCGACCCCGGCGTCGGCAAGACGGCTGTCGTTGAGGGATTGGCCCAGCGAGTGGTCGCCGGGGATGTCCCCGATTCCCTCAAGGGACGTCGGGTCGTCTCCCTGGACCTGTCCTCGATGGTTGCGGGCGCCAAGTACCGCGGCGAGTTCGAGGAACGCCTCAAGGCCGTCCTCAACGAGATCAAGGAGGCCGAGGGGCAGATCATCACCTTCATCGACGAGCTGCACACCGTTGTCGGCGCCGGAGCTTCCGGTGAAGGGGCGATGGATGCCGGCAACATGCTCAAGCCGATGCTCGCCCGCGGTGAACTGCGCATGATCGGCGCCACCACCCTTGACGAGTACCGAGAGCACATCGAGAAGGACCCGGCCCTGGAGCGTCGTTTCCAGCAGGTCTTCGTCGGCGAGCCCTCGGTGGAGGACACCATCGCCATCCTCCGTGGTCTGCGAGAGCGCTACGAGGCCCACCACAAGGTGCGCATCACCGACGGCGCCCTCGTTGCAGCTGCCAGCTTGTCGAACCGGTACATCACCGCTCGTCAACTTCCTGACAAGGCCATTGACCTGATTGACGAGGCCGCATCGCGACTCCGCATGGAGATCGACTCCTCCCCCGAGGAGATCGACACCCTGCGCCGCGAGGTTGACCGTATGAAGATGGAGATCTTCGCCGTCGAGAAGGAGGAGGACCCAGCCAGCAAACAGCGTCTGGAGCGGTTGCGCGCCGAAATGGCCGACAAGGAGGAGACCCTGCGCGGGCTCGAGACGCGTTGGGAGGCCGAGAAGGCCAGCCTCAACGAGGTCGGCGAGCTCAAGACCCGCATCGATCAGCTGCGCACCACCGCCGAGAAGTACCAGCGCGAGGGTGACTTCGGGAAGGCCTCCGAAATCCTCTATGGGCAGATCCCTGTCCTGGAGAAGGAGGCCGAGGCCGCTGACACGGCGGAGAATGATGGTTCTCGGATGGTCTCCGAGGAGGTCGGGACCTCCGACATCGCCGAGGTCGTGTCCTCCTGGACTGGCATCCCCGTCGGTCGGATGATGCAGGGTGAGCAGGAGAAGTTGCTCCACATGGAGGAGCGCCTGCATGAACGCCTCATCGGCCAGGACCGTGCCGTCAAGACGGTGTCGGACGCGGTGCGACGCTCCCGGGCAGGCATTTCTGACCCGAACCGTCCCACCGGTTCCTTCCTGTTCCTCGGACCGACCGGCGTCGGCAAGACCGAGCTGGCCAAGTCCCTGGCCGAGTTCCTCTTCGACGACGAGACCGCGATGGTCCGCATCGACATGAGCGAGTACATGGAGAAGCACTCCGTCTCGCGTCTGGTCGGTGCCCCTCCGGGCTACGTCGGTTACGAGGAGGGGGGCCAGCTCACCGAGGCCGTGCGGCGTCGTCCGTACTCGGTCATCCTGCTCGACGAGATGGAGAAGGCCCATCCGGACGTGTTCAACATCTTGCTGCAGGTTCTCGATGACGGTCGCCTCACCGATGGCCAGGGCCGCACGGTCGATTTCCGCAACACCATCCTGGTGCTGACGAGCAACCTCGGAAGTCAGTTCTTGTCGGATCCGAACCTCGACGGCAATGCCAAGCACGAGGCCGTCATGAATGCGGTGCGTGCAGCATTGCGTCCCGAGTTCCTCAACCGACTCGACGACGTGGTGATGTTCGACCCGCTCTCGCGTGGGGATCTGGCGCGGATCGTTGAGACGAGCCTGGCCAAGCTCAACTCGAGGCTCTCGGATCGCAGGATCACCGTCGAGACCACGGATGCCGCCAAGGAATGGCTCGCGACCACGGGATTCGATCCGGTGTACGGCGCCCGGCCGCTGCGTCGTCTGGTACAGGCCACCATTGAGGACCAGCTGGCCCGCAAGGTGCTCGCTGGCGAGGTGGTTGAGGGTGACACCGTGATCTTTGACGGCAACGAGGACAGGGACGGGATTGTCATCCTTTGAAGGTGAGCGTGACAATGTGACCGCGTCGTGACGGGTCAAGGTTCAGACCTCAACCTGCTCGGGTCCGATGTCGCTGGATCCTCCTTCTCGATCTGGCTCCCCGGCCTGTGCCGGTTCATCGCCGGAGCAGGCATCGGTGGTGGGTACTCCGCGATTCACTCAACCGGGACCGTGCTACGACTCTGCTGCCGCTCCGGAAGCGCCCTGAGTCTCAGTCGACGTCCCCATCGACGTACATCCAGCGACCAGCGCGACGCTGAAAGCGTGAGACCTCGTGGAGGACGTCATCATGTCCGCCGGAGCGGTAGGTTGCCCGGAACTCCACGACCCCTGTGGTGTCGCCTGGATGGCCGTCCTCGGTCGCGAGGATGGTCAGACCAGTCCATTCGATACCGGTGGAATCGACGACGTTCGGTCTGGTGCGCGGATGCCACGTCGCCCACAGGTGGTTCCACTGACCCAGGGCATTGGCGGTGTACCGCGATCTCATGAGGGCCACGGCCGTCTCGGCGCGACGGGGGTCGTCGAGCGCCGGGCGGCAGCACTGGTCGAGAGGGAGTCCTGATCCGCAGGGACATGATGGGGCCATGCCCCAAGCATCCCACCGTCCTGCGAGACGCCAGGAGCCGACCGACTACAGTCATGGCGTCCCCTCATGCGGGGTAGGTACGCGTCGTGGGCGCGCGAAAGGAGAATAATGTCGCACAGGATGATGGCCGGGGCGCTCTTGGCTGCTCTCATCGGGCTGGGCGCCGCAGGATGCTCCGGCACAGCCGGTGTCTACAACAACAGTGAGGATGCCACCAACGAATCGCGGTCCTCAGGCGGTGAGGGCACCCCTGAGGCCCACTCCGGTGCAACCCCGGACCAGAAGTGGACCCATTGCACGCCCGGATCACGTTCGGCGGACATCGCCTCGATGAAGCCCGACACGAACACTCATCTGACGATCGGGGCCTTCAACGGCTGGGATGAGTCCTGGGCGACCTCCGGCCTCATCAAGCAGGTGCTCGAGAAGGACGGCTACACCGTCACCATCAAGGGATTTGATGCCGGCGTCGGATACCAGGCCACTGCCGGCGGGGACATCGACCTCATCACCGATTCCTGGCTGCCGGTGACCCAGGCCGGATACATCCGCAAGTACGGCCCGAAGCTGGAGAACCTTGGATGCTGGTACGACAACGCGAAACTCACGATCGCCGTCAACAAGAACTCGCCAGCGCACTCGATCGCCGATCTGAAGACGATGGGCAACTCCTACGGCAACGTCATCTACAGCATCGAGCCGGGAGCCGAGATGACCAAGACCATTGCGAACCAGACGCTGCCGATGTACGGGCTGTCGAACATCACCCTCAAGACCTCCTCGACCCCGGCCATGCTGGCCCAACTCAAGAAGGCCACCAAGGCTGGTAACGACGTCGCCGTGACGCTGTGGCGACCGCACTGGGCCTACGACGCCTATCCGGTGCGCGATCTCGACGATCCCAAGAACGCCATCTCCAACGCCGAGCTCATCTACAGTTTCGGTCGACCCGGGTTCGAGAAGGACCATCCCAAGGCCGCCCAGCTCGTCCGAAACCTCGCGATCGATGACGCTCACCTGTCCAGCTTGGAACACCTCATGGTCGAGACCACGGACAGGGGCGGACAACAGGGCACCGCCATCGCGGCATGGATGAAGAACAACACCGACTGGGTGGATGACTGGCAGGCCGGAAGACTGGGGGATCGGTGAGCTGTCTCGTCCCGGATCGGGACACCCCAGGAGCGTGGATCGTCCGCGTCGGTGGGGCTGATCAGTCATGGATCGACCCTGACGATCCCACTCGGCTCGAATTCGACTACATGGGACGTATCGCTGATCACCTTGACGTCCACCGTCCAGCGGGGGAGAGGATGCGCGTCATTCACGTCGGTGGGGCGGGGATGTGCCTGGCACGGTACGTGGCGTCCACCCGTCCGACGAGCCCTCAGATCGTCTGTGAGCCGGACACCGAGCTCACCGAGGAAGTGCGCCTCAAGGCCCCACTTCCGCCTCGGTCCGGGATCAAGGTGCGGCCCGTCGACGGACGCTCCGGGATCGCCGCGATGCGAGAGGACTTCGCCGACGTCGTCATCCTGGACGCCTTCGACGGCGCGAGAGTGCCCGCTGACCTCGTCACCGTCGAGTTCTTCACGGATGTACTGCGCATCCTGCACGAGGACGGCGTCGTCGTGGCGAACGTGGCCGACTCGGCCCCTCTGACCTGGACCAAGAGGGTCGTAAGAGCGGCTCAGGACGTGTTCTCCCACGTCTGCCTGGCCGTGGAGTCGTCGACCCTCAAGGGGCGCCGCTACGGCAACATCATCCTGGCGGGCTCGAACGGACCGTTGCACCAGCCGGAACTGAGCCGACGTTGCAGCGGGGCGGCCTTCCCCTTCCGGCTCATCAGCGGGGACGCCCTGACGAGGCTACTCGCGGGTGCCATACCCTTCCGTGATGATGACGTCGAGCCGTCTCCCGGCCCACCCCGAGGGGCGACCTTCTTCTCCTGAGCGGCTCAGAGAACTCTCCTGCGCGTCCGTCCCAGGTGACATGATGGTGATATGGCCAATCCCAGCTCTGACAGCAAGTCCCAGTATGGCTACCTGCCGTCGCTGCCAGACATGCCGTCAGCAATCGTGGTGGCGCGGGTCATCGTCATCGGCTTCTCGGCGCTGTGGGCCGTCGTCGTCTGTGGAATGTGGGTAGCGGGCCGCAGCAAGGGCCAGACGACGCTTGGCCCGGTCCTGACGTCATTTGCCTTGGGCATGGACTCGGGGAGTTGGGTGCAATACCTGCTCATCCCGCTGGCAGGGTGCGTTCTCACCATGACGATGGGCCGGGGCCATGCCATTGACCGCTACCTGTTCACCGTGCTGTCCCTGGTGTGGATGTGGAGACTCTCTCGAGGCAGCGAGCTGGTGGGGGGTTTCGACGTCATCGGGATCATGATGGTTGCGGCAGTGCTGGTGACGGTGTGGAGCAGCCCCGTCAACACCTGGATCAAGATCATCGCCGAGCGGGACAAGGCCATTGCCAACCCTCCGGAAGGAGGTTGGCTGGAGCCAGGTCAGGGCCAGCCATGGCAGACCGCGGTACGAGGCACATGAGTTCAGTCGCGACACGAGAGCTCAACGAGTGACAGAGGGGCTGGTCAGCACCATGCGGACCAGCCCCTCGTCGTCACACTGAAGCATCACTCGACGCTGGAACGCCGTGCCGACTGAGGTCGGCTGGACTGCCCCTTGCGGCGGGCCTTGAGCCACTCGAAGAACATTGGCAGTACCGACACCACGATGATGAGGAGCAGAGCCGCCTCGAAGTTGTTGCGGATGACGGGGACCTGGCCCAGGAAGTAACCGGCCTGAACGGCAATGAGTACCCAGAGGACGCCACCAATGGCGGTGTAGGAGATGAATTTGCGGAAGTTCATCCGACCGACGCCAGCGATCATCGTCACGAAGGTACGGACGATCGGCACGAATCGGGCAAGGATGAGGGCCACGGACCCGTGCTTGCGGAAGAAGTCATGGGTGGTGTCGACGTGTTTGGGCGAGAACACCTTGCCCATGAACCCCTCTCGCTCCCGGAAGAGCTTGGGGCCCACCATGTATCCGATCCAGTAGCCGCAGATGTTTCCTGCGATCGCACAGACGATGAGGACCAGGTTGACGATGATGAGGGTCGTCGCCGGGGGTCCGTAATGGACCAGCGGGACGGAGGAGTTGACGCCTACGGCAGCGAACATTCCCAGGGCGAAGAGCAGAGAGTCCCCGGGCATGAAGAACACGGCCATTCCGCATTCCGCGAAGACGATCAGTGCGACGATCCACAGGGCTGCGGCACCGGCGCCCTGGATGATGGCTTGTGGGTCCATCCAAGCGGGGGTGAGCAGGGCGGGGAGGGCCATGAGGAAACTCGGCATGGGGTCAAGACTATCCTTGGTTCGTGTGTGCCCCGACCGACGATGACCTCGTAGAGGCCCCCTCACTGCAGATTCCTGGCCAGAAAATGACCGCAGCTGTAGGTGTCGGGCCGATGCCCGAACCCTGGCCCGATGACTCAAGACTCGATCCGGAACTGTTGGCATCAGGAGATCGACGCAATGTCGTCGATCGGTATCGGTACTGGACGATGGAGGCCATCGTCGCCGACCTCGACACCCGACGTTCCCGGTTGCACGTGGCCATCCAGAACTGGGAGCACGACTTCAACATCGGTTCCGTGGTGCGCACTGCCAATGCATTCAACGTCGCGGATGTGCACATTCTGGGGCGACGACGCTGGAACCGACGCGGTGCGATGGTCACCGATCGGTACTTGCATGTTTACCACCACCCGGACGTCCCCTCCTTCCTGGAGTGGCTTGACGAGCACGGCGTCACCCTCGTTGGCGTGGACAACCTGCCGGGATCAGTACCTCTGGAGACCGCGCGGCTCCCTCAGGACTGCTGCCTGGTCTTCGGCTCGGAAGGTCCTGGACTGACCGACGAGGTCGTCGCGCAGTGCGACCAAGTGGTGGCCATCACCCAGTACGGATCGACTCGTTCGATGAACGCTGGAGCTGCTGCGGCGATCGCCATGTATGCCTGGACGACCCAGCTGCGCGAGCCTCCAAACCCACCCACCGACTGACCAGGAGAACCGCGACCCCTAGGCTCGTGCCATGAGCACACAACCCACCGAGGCCCCAGCACGTCTGGTGGTGGCGTTCAATCCAGTGCCGAGTGCCTCCCGGGTTGCCCACCATCACGCGACGAGATTCCGGCTTGCCGTGCAGGCCCTCGTCGTGGTCATCATCGGTGGACTGCTGTGGGCATTGACTGCTGACGCCTTCGAACTGTCCACCGTGATGTGGATGTTTGGTGCCTGGGTGGTGCTGTTCCTGGTGCTCTTCGTCATTCAGAATCTGCGTCTGCACGCCGCGCGCAAGGATCTCCTCGGCGTCGGGGAAGGGCCAGCCCTCATCGTCACTCCTGAGGGTTTGAACCTTCGACGGATGCTGCGCACCGGAAAGGATGACTCGACCGCACCGTCCATGGACGAGGTCGACTGGAAGGACATGGCGTCCATCAAGGTGAGCGAGCCGTCGATCGGATCGGGCCCTGGGGTCGTCCTCCACGCTGACGACGGCCGCCAATGGGAGGTCCCGCTGTCCTGGCTGGATCACTCGTTGACAGACATCGACGCCGCGATCTCAACGGCGTCGGGTGGCCGGGTACGCCTCGAGCGGCCCGACACCGCCGACTGATGTGGGTTGCGCAGCACCTTTGAGCGCGCTGGGGTGCCGGACTGACATCGCCCGGCCGGATGAGGAAGAATAGATCTCGTCATCGCAAGTTCATACAGGAAGGCGCAATATGCCTATCGCAACACCCGAGGTCTACGGCGAGATGATCGATCGCGCGAAGAAGAAGGGCTTCGCGTACCCGGCCATCAACGTGACCTCCTCCCAGACCCTCAACGCCGCCCTTCAGGGCTTCACCGAGGCCGGTTCTGACGGCATCATCCAGATCTCCACTGGTGGCGCCGAATACGCTTCCGGTCAGACGGTGAAGGACATGGTGACCGGTGCGGTTGCTCTCGCCGAGTACGCCCACGTTGTCGCCAAGAAGTACCCCATCAACGTGGCCCTGCACACCGATCACTGCCAGAAGGAGAAGCTGGACAAGTACGTCAACCCGCTCATCGCCATCTCGCAGCAGCGCGTCGACAAGGGCCAGGACCCGCTGTTCAACTCCCACATGTGGGACGGCTCGGCCATCGAGGTCGAGGAGAACCTGCAGATCGCCGAGGAGCTGCTCTCGCGCACCTCGAAGGCCAAGCTGATCCTCGAGATCGAGGTTGGCGCTGTTGGTGGCGAGGAGGACGGCGTCACCGGCGAGATCAACGAGAAGCTGTACACCACCGTCGCCGACGGTATGCGTACCCTCGAGGTCCTCGGACTGGGCGAGAAGGGCCGCTACATCACGGCCCTCACCTTCGGTAACGTCCATGGCGCCTACAAACCCGGCTTCGTCAAGCTGCGTCCGGAGATCCTCAAGGAGATCCAGGACGAGTGCGGCAAGAAGTACGGCAAGGACAAGCCGTTCGACCTCGTCTTCCACGGCGGCTCCGGCTCCACCGCCCAGGAGATCGCCGACGCGGTGTCTTACGGCGTCGTCAAGATGAACGTCGACACCGACACTCAGTACGCCTTCTCCCGGCCGGTCGTCGATCACATGTTCTCCAACTACAATGGCATGCTGAAGATCGACGGCGAGGTCGGCAACAAGAAGATGTACGACCCGCGTTCGTGGGGTAAGAAGGCCGAGGCTGGCATGGCTGCCCGCGTCATCGAGGCCTGTGAGCGTCTTGGCTCGAAGGGCACCTCGGTCAACGCCTGAGTATGCCTGTGCAGAATCCCGGCCAGTCCTATGGTGAGGAATGGCCGGGATTCTTGCGGTCATCGGTGCGATGGCAGTGGTGGAGGTGGAGTGTCGTTGGCCCGCACTGTTGCGTTCCAGTCGACGAGCCACTTTCCATCAACGGAGGTCATGATGACGGTCATGATTGGTTCTGCTGTCGAACGTGAATAGATGTCCGCTGATCGTGTTGGAAGAGGCCCCTCGGAAATGAGTATTCCTTCGTTTGGCGCGGCTTTGTCATCGTGGTAGGCCTTGAAAATAGCTTGGCCCCACTCTTCGGCTTTCTTGGAATGACCATCCCAGCCGGTATTGGGTGCGACGAGGTCCTGAACGCGGTCGTTGTCAATAGTGTCAGGGGTTGATATGGCCTCGGCGAAGTAGGCCGCTATGGCGACGTCACTTGGCTGAAGTTCGTCATCATGATGCTGCACCAGAAGCGTGCCTCCAATCCCGGCAGCAGCGGCCACGATGGCACATATCAGATACGTTAGAACAGCTTTGATGTTCATTGATCTCTCCGGGCGGTAGCTGAATTCATGTCAAGTGAAGTGTCCATGTTGTCCGTCCCAGGTGCTTCTTTTTCCAGCTGAATTAACTCTCTTTTGAAGCGCAAAGAATGGTATGTTGTGGGTGTTGGTGCTGTGATAGGTTAGGAGCGGCTGTTTTCCGCTTCTTCCTGTGACGATCATGCTATGATAGCACGCACTATTGTATCCATATTGAACGACGTTTCCGTGCCACATGTCGTAGTAGTGCGATGCGAGCCTAGTGCGTTTATTCGCTAGCGCAAATGATCGGAATTTTCCGACGTTGACCCATGATGCTGAGGTGTACTGAGGCCATTTGAGGTAGAACCATGATCTGTCTGTATTCTTCCATACTAGGTTCCCGGTGTATCCCCAACCAGATGCCTCCATGCATTGAGAGACGAAGTTCGTGCAGTCTCCTCCCCGTCCCGAGCCATCAAAGCGGCGATAGGCGCCGTTGTAGTGCGACCAGTATTTGTTGGCGTATGCGGCTGCTTTGAAACGGCCTGATTTGCCGGCTGATCTCTCGCTTAGCTCCGGATTGGTTCGCGCCTCCATCTCGTAAAGTTCGGCAGTTGACGGTGCTGGATCGGGGAGTTCGCCGCGGTGAATGTCTTTTTGTGGTGCAAGGATCGCTTGGCGAAGAGGCTCTGGCAATGTGCCGATGTCATCGGCTGAGGGGATGATGATGTTTTGGATATGAGATCCCTGGAGCGCCAGGATGACGGGAATAGTCTCGGCCCAGGTGTGATTGTCGTCGATGGCGTACCGGAGAGTGAGTGTGACTATTTGGAAACGACCTTGGTGGGTGGAAGTATCCTGGCTTCCTGTAAGAACGACTTCGTTGAGTCCTAGGAGTTGTCCCAGAATATCCGGTGCCTCAGTGCCAATCGATGTTTGGATGGATGCATAGTCGTTAAGTGACTGTCTTGCCTCAGTTCCGAGTGGCACATCTCTGGCGAGACGATCGATAGCTCCTACGCACCCTCGAATGGCTGAAGTATCAATTGAGGTGGCGGCCGTTAGGGCGAGGAAGGTTCTTCTGTGGATGGTCACTGTTTCTCCCCTGGGGTCGAAGTGTATCCCCATGATGGATATTGGTAGTATGCAAGGAGAGATTAACATGCGCTAAGTGCCGGGTACTGCGCGATGCTATTGATATGAGGATTTGGGGGTGCGATCACACTTTCCAGCCTGATGAGATGTCGGGTGGTGCCCGAAGCGACCGTGGCGGTGACTCACTCCTCGGTGACGACCGGGGTGTCTCCGGGCCGCGCCCACTCGCTCCACGAGCCGTCGTAGATGCCGACGTCCTTGCGTCCGGCCAGGGTTGCGGCCAGCGCGATGACGCAAGCTGTCACACCGGAGCCGCACGTCGCGACGATGGGACGATCGCCCGCGGCATCGTTGACCAGCTGTTGCAACTCCTCAACGGGGCGAATCCGGCCGTCGTCGATGACCTGGGTGTAAGGCAAGTTCGTTGCCGTCGGCATGTGACCGGCACGCAGCCCGATGCGGGGTTCCGCGACTTTGCCCGCAAACCGCTCGGCGGAGCGGGCATCGACGATGCGAGGAGCGTTCGGGTCATCCGCGGCGGCAATGATGCGCAGTACCTCTTCTTGGTCGACGATGGCGCCAGGAATCGCAGTCAGGGTGACATTGCCAGGCTCCGACGTCGGGGTGATGTCAGTCGTCAGGTGTCCGCCAGCGGCCACCCAGCCGGCATTTCCACCCTCCAGGATCGACACATTGTCGAAGCCACAGGCGTGCATCATCCACCACGGCCGGGCGGATGCGAAAAGGAAGTCGTCCTCGGTGACGATGACGTGGGAGTCATTATTGACGCCCAGCTCGCGCAGTCGTGCCTGGAACTGGGGCACCGATGGCATCGTGTGGGGAAGTCCGGTCGACTGGTCGCTCATGGGGCCGTCGAGATCGAAGGGAAGGGCTCCAGGGACATGCGGCACGCCAGGGCGGCAAGGGGACACGTCGACGATGACGATGCGGACGGCGTCAGAGCTCTCGAGTAGTTCCATGAGGGCCTGCGGATGGACCATGGGAGTGGGGCACAAGGTCTCAGCCATAGTTGCATCATGTCACCGACGATTCCACCCAGAGATATCCTCAACGGGCAATTGATCAGTTGAACACAGTTCAAGTGTGAAAAAGGGGCCCACCTGTCCCAAACGCTCTCGGCAAGTGGAATCATGGAGCCATGAGTCCGCGAAAGATTGGCGTTACCGAGCTCGTGCTCCGCGACGCGCATCAGAGCCTGCTTGCCACCCGCATGGCCATGGAGGACATGGTTGATGCCTGTGCCGACATTGATGCGGCAGGTTTCTGGTCCGTTGAGTGCTGGGGTGGAGCTACCTTCGATTCCTGTATCCGATTCCTCAACGAAGACCCGTGGGAGCGTCTGCGCACCTTCCGCAAGCTGCTGCCGAATTCACGGCTGCAGATGCTGCTGCGTGGCCAGAACCTCCTGGGCTACCGTCACTACAACGATGAGGTCGTCGACAAGTTCGTCGAGAAGTCGGCCGAGAACGGCATGGATGTGTTCCGTGTCTTCGACGCACTGAACGACCCGCGTAACCTCGAGCATGCGATGGCTGCCGTCAAGAAGACCGGCAAACATGCTCAGGGCACCATCTGCTACACCACCTCCCCGATTCACACCCCGGAGAGCTTCATCAAGCAGGCCGATCGCCTGATCGACATGGGTGCCGATTCGATCGCCTTCAAGGACATGGCGGCCCTCCTCAAGCCGCAGCCCGCCTTTGACATCATCAAGGGCATCAAGGAGAACCACCCCGACGTGCAGATCAACCTGCACTGCCACTCCACCACGGGTGTCACCCTGGTCACCCTGCAGAAGGCCATCGAGGCTGGCGTCGACGTCGTCGACACTGCCATCTCCTCGATGTCGCTGGGGCCGGGCCACAACCCGACCGAGTCCCTCGTCGAGATGCTCGAGGGCACCGAGTACACCACTGGCCTCGACATGGATCGCCTCCTCAAGATCCGTGACCACTTCAAGACGGTTCGTCCGAAGTACAAGAAGTTCGAGTCGAAGACGCTGGTCAACACCAACATCTTCCAGTCCCAGATCCCCGGCGGGATGCTCTCCAACATGGAGTCCCAGCTCGAGGCTCAGGGCGCTGGCCATCGCATGGACGAGGTCATGAAGGAGGTGCCGCGCGTCCGCAAGGATGCCGGCTTCCCGCCGCTGGTCACCCCGTCGTCCCAGATCGTCGGAACCCAGGCCGTGTTCAACGTCCTCATGGGCAATGGCGAGTACAAGAACCTCACCGCTGAGTTCGCCGACCTCATGCTCGGCTACTACGGCAAGCCGATTGGTGAGCTCAACCCCGACATCGTCGAGATGGCCAAGAAGCAGACCGGCAAGGAGCCGATCGACTGCCGTCCCGCTGACCTGCTCGAGCCCGAGTGGGATGATCTGGTTGAGCAGGCCAAGGGCCTCGAGGGCTTCGACGGCACCGACGAGGACGTCCTCACCAACGCCCTGTTCCCGGGAGTTGCCCCGAAGTTCTTCAAGGAGCGCCCGGAGGGCCCGAAGAGCGTCGCGATGACCGAGGCACAGCTGAAGGCCGAGAAGGAAGGCACCGGCGCTGCTGGTATCGCCGGACCGGTCAACTACAACGTG
This sequence comes from Cutibacterium nasicola, assembly GCF_052654715.2. Lineage (NCBI taxonomy): Bacteria > Bacillati > Actinomycetota > Actinomycetes > Propionibacteriales > Propionibacteriaceae > Cutibacterium > Cutibacterium nasicola. Next base: position 188,744 of record NZ_CP199745.2, read on the forward strand.
ACGGTCGGTGGCAACAGCCACCAGGTGACCGTCGAGCCTGCGTGAGGATGATCGCCAACTATGGCTGAGAAGAAACCAATCAAGCTGGCCGACACGATGGCCGGCCGAATCGAGCAGCTTGCTGACCAGCGCCACAAGATGGAGCTGGGTGGCGGCGAGGCTCGACTCGAGAAGCAGCGTGAGAAGGGCAAGCAGACTGCCCGTGAGCGCATCGACAACCTCGTTGACGCCTACTCCTTCGACGAGGTCGGTGCCTTCCGTGAGCATCGCACCACCCTCTTCGGCATGGACAAGGCCGAGGTTCCCGCCGACGGTGTCGTCACCGGTCGTGCGACCATTCATGGTCGCCCGGTGCACGTCGCCTCCCAGGACTTCACCGTCATGGGTGGTTCTGCCGGCGAGACCCAGTCGACCAAGGTCGTCGAGACCATGGAGCAGTCTCTGCTCACCGGCACCCCGTTCCTGTTCTTCTACGACTCGGGCGGCGCCCGAATCCAGGAGGGCATCGACTCTCTGTCCGGGTACGGCAAGATGTTCTACGCGAACGTCAAGCTGTCGGGCGTCGTGCCACAGATCGCCATCATCGCTGGCCCCTGCGCCGGTGGTGCCTCCTATTCCCCGGCTCTGACCGACTTCATCATCATGACGAAGAAGGCCCACATGTTCATCACGGGCCCTGGAGTCATCAAGTCGGTCACCGGTGAGGAGGTCACCGCTGACGACCTGGGTGGCGCCGATGCGCACATGTCCACCTCGGGCAACATCCATTTCGTGGCCGAGGACGACGACGCCGCGGTGCTCATCGCACAGAAGTTGCTGAGCTTCCTGCCGCAGAACAACACCGAGGACGCCCAGATCACCAGCCCCAACAACGACGTCTCCCCGCAGCCTGAACTGCGCGAGATCGTCCCGTTGGATGGCAAGAAGGGCTACGACGTCCGTGACGTCATCTCCAAGATCGTCGACTGGGGCGACTACCTCGAGGTCAAGGCTGGCTGGGCGACCAACATCGTCACCGCCTTCGCCCGAGTCAACGGTCGTACCGTCGGCATCGTGGCCAACCAGCCGAAGGTCATGTCGGGCTGCCTCGACATTGACGCCTCCGACAAGGCTGCCGAGTTCATCACCTTCTGCGACTCCTTCAACATCCCGTTGGTGCAGTTGGTTGACGTTCCTGGCTTCCTGCCTGGTGTCCAGCAGGAGTACGGCGGCATCATCCGCCACGGCGCGAAGATGCTGTACGCCTATTCCGAGGCCACCGTCCCGAAGATCACCGTGGTGCTGCGCAAGGCATACGGCGGCTCCTACCTGGCCATGTGCAACCGTGACCTGGGTGCCGACGCCGTCTACGCCTGGCCGAGTGCGGAGATCGCGGTGATGGGTGCCGATGGCGCCGCCAACGTCATCTTCCGTCGTGAGATCAAGAACTCTGAGGATCCCGCAGCCACTCGCGCTGCCAAGATCGAGGAGTACCGCAACGCCTTCAACACGCCTTACGTGGCTGCCGCCCGTGGACAGGTTGATGACGTGATCGATCCCGCCGACACTCGTCGCAAGATCACCGCCGCACTGGAGACCTACGCCACCAAGCGCCAGTCCCGTCCGGCCAAGAAGCACGGCGTCATGCCGTGCTGAGTGAAGAAGGCTGATGGGAGGACAAGATGAGTGAGAACAATGAACTCGTCATCGAGACGCTGAACAAGCGACTCGCGGCGCTGGAGGCCGAGGTTTCCCGGCTCAAGAAGACCAGCAAGGACGTTCCTGAGGACGTGCTTACCGTCATCTGCGCCGCCGTTTCGGCTTACCTGGGCAACGACGGAAAGGTTCAGGCCGTCCGTTTCGCCCCGAGTGAGACCTGGGTCCGTCAGGGACGCAGGTCTCAGCAGAACCATTCGATTCGTTGACCTGGAGAAACTGACATGAAGCTCAAGGTGACCGTCAATGACGTCGCATATGACGTGGACGTTGACGTTGACAAGACCCCCAACGCGCCGATGGCGCCGATCCTTTTCGGTGGCGGCTCCGGCGGCCCGATGAAGGCGTCTGGTGGTGGCGCCGGTAAGGCTGGCGAGGGCGAGGTTCCCGCCCCGTTGGCCGGCACCGTTGCCAAGATCCTCGTGGCCGAGGGTGACGCCGTCAAGGCTGGTCAGGTGCTCATGACCCTCGAGGCCATGAAGATGGAGACCGAGATCAACGCCCCGGCGGATGGAACCGTCAAGGGCATCTTGGTCGCCGTCGGTGACGCCGTCCAGGGTGGCCAGGGCCTGGTGGCTCTGGGCTGATCCCCGGCACGCAGACCGCAGTGGCGCCGCACCTTCGGGTGCGGCGCCACTGCCATGTGCCACGGGTGTCCTGCGACTGAGCTCGTGAGGCCGTTCGTCACCAGTCGCGTCGCCCGCAGGAACGATGGCTGCAGGCCGTGACGAGAAACGGACCGCCCCCTGAAGAGGCGGGCCGGACGTGATTCAGATCACTTGAAGACGATGATCTTGCGTCCGGTCGGGGTGTGATCCCACAGCCACTTCAGACCCGACATGTTGCGGATGTTGATGCAGCCATGCGAGCTACCGTTCCAGCCGTCGCGGGCAAATCCCGACGAGTAGTGGATGGCTTGGCCCTTGTAGAAGAACATTGAGTATGGCATCGGGGATCCGTAGGAGGTCGAGAAGTGGTTCTTGTCCTTCCAGTAGATCGTGTTGACGCCTTCCTGGGTGGGCATGCTGGGACGACCGTAACGAGCGTCCAAGGTGATGAGGATGCGCCCATTCTGGACCATCCACAGCTTGCGCTGATTCTTGGAGGCGCAGATGACGGTTCCCGTCATGCAGCGGCGGTCAAGACGAGCACCCGAGTTGTTGATCGGAAGACTCACCGGTGCCGAGACGGGTTTGGAAGACACCGCAGAGACCGGGATCCAGCTCTGCATGGAGTTGAAGACGACCGGCATCCAGCCGTTGTAGTTCGGGCCACGACGCACGACGCGGGTGCCCTGGCGAGCGGTGCCCATCGAGCGGAAGGAGGTCGAGGCGCCGGTACGCATCGTCTGGTCCTTCTTCACCCAGAAGGTCTGGGGACGGGTGGAGGTGACGGTGTTGCCCGGCAGCCAGCCCTGCTTGCCCTGGTAGAAGACCGGGGCCCAGCCGTTGCGGTTGGGGCCGCGGCGAACCATGGCGGTCGTGGCATGGGTACGTCCCATGGAACGGAAGGAGGTCGAGGCGCCAGTGCGTAGCTCGGTCTCGACGTAGATCCACTGAGTCTGGGGATGCCAGGTTGTCACCGTGCTGGCAGGAACCCAACCCTGAGTGTTCCTGTACAGCACTGGGGCCCAGCCGTTGTAGTTCGGACCACGACGGATGAGGGCATGGGTGGAAGCCGTGCGTCCCATGGAGCGGAAGGAGCTGGAGGCACCGGTGCGAAGGTCGGAGGAGAGGTACACCCACATGGTCTGCGGGTAGGTCGTCGTCATGGTGTTGGTGGGAACCCATGCCTGGCTGCCCTCGTAGAGAACTGGGGCCCAGCCGTTGCGCTCGGGGCCACGGATGACGATCTTCTTTGCAGCCCGCGTCCGTCCCATGGAGCGGAAGCTGGACGATGCGCCGGTGCGCAGGTCGGTGGAGATGTAGGTCCACAGGGCTCGCGGCTGGTCGGTGGTGAGAGCGCTGGTGGGGATCCAGGCATTGGTGTCGCCGTGGCGGATTGGGGCCCAGCCGTTGCGCTCCTCGCCATGGATGACGACCCGGGTGGTCGCCGAGATCCTGCCCATGGAACGGAACTGCGTGCCGGCTCCGGTACGCAGATCGGTGGCGACGTAGATCCAGGCGGTTTCCTCGATCTTGGTCGGATTCGTGGCCGCGGAGTTCTTCGCCGAGGGAATCGACTCGGTGGAAACCTTGGGGGTGGCCGGAAGGCTCGGAGTATCCGGCTCAGTTGTCGCGGGGGCGGTCTCCGGGGCGGAGGAACCCTCCACAACGGCGGGGGTCGTCGCTGGGGCAGCGGGAGCCTCAGGAGCGTTGACGGTGGACGCAGGCCGCGAAGGGGAATCCGTGGCGGTTGGCGGGGTCGAGGGCTCCGCATTGGCAGTACCGACGATCCCGACGGGCAAGGACATGGCCAGAGCGGCTGCCAGGCCGGCAGCGCGAGCGGAGTGCATGGATCAAACACCTTTCGGGGATGTGGACGACAAGATGGTACGCCATTTCTGCAATGACTCCGACTTGGTTCCTGTGAGCTCCGGTGCAGTTGTGGCAGGATCTTCGCCCTGGGATGGCGCCGCAGCATCCGAGTCAGCAGGAACCGTGGCGCCATTGACATGTGGCCAGGTGCTCGTCAACTGTTCTTCGCGCGGGTGCGGGTCTTGGCGCGCTCGTGGGCGTTCAGCTCCGTCTTTCGGATGCGGACGACGTCCGGGGTGACCTCGAGGCACTCGTCCTCACGGCAGAATTCGAGCTGCTGCTCCATGGAAAGCCTGGTGGCCGGGATGAGGCGTTCCAGCTCATCACCGGTCGAGGACCGTACGTTGGTGAGGTGCTTCTCCTTGGTGGGGTTGACGTCCATGTCGTCGGGGCGGGAGTTCTCGCCGACGACCATGCCCTCGTAGGTGTCGTCACCGGGGGCGACGAACATCGTGCCGCGCTCCTGCAGGTTGAACAGGGCATAGGAGGTGACGACCCCCTGACGGTCGGCCACCATCGAGCCGCTCTGACGGGTGCGCAACTCGCCCACCCAGGGCTGGTAGTCCTCGAAGACCTGGTTCATGATGCCCTGACCGCGGGTCTGGGTCAGAAACTCGGTGCGGAAGCCGATGAGACCGCGGGCCGGGACGACGAACTCCATGCGCACCCAGCCGGAGCCGTGGTTGACCATGTGCACCATCTGGCCCTTGCGCAGGCCCATCATCTGGGTGACGGCGCCCATGAACTCCTCGGGGGCGTCGATGGTGACGCGCTCGAAGGGCTCGTGCAGCTTGCCGTCGATGGCCTTGGTGACGACCTGGGGCTTGCCGACGGTGAGCTCGAATCCCTCACGACGCATCTGCTCGACGAGGATGGCCAGCTGCAACTCGCCGCGGCCCTGCACCTCCCACATGTCCGGTCGGTCGGTGTCGGCCACCTTGATGGAGACGTTGCCGATGAGTTCCTGGTCGAGGCGGGCCTTGAGGAGACGCGCGGTGAGCTTGTCACCGGACCGACCCGACAGCGGAGAGGTGTTGATACCGATCGTCATCGACATTGACGGCTCGTCAACGTGGATGAGGGGCAGCGGGTCCGGGTTGTCGGGGTCGGAGAGAGTCTCACCGATGGTGATGTCGGGGATGCCCGCGATGGCGACGATGTCGCCCGGGCCGGCCTTCTCGGCGGGGACGCGCTCAAGGGCCTCGGTCATGAGCAGCTCGGAGAGCTTGACGTTCTGGACCGAGCCGTCACGCTTGCACCAGGCCACCGTCTGTCCCTTGGAGATCTCACCGGATGCGACGCGGCACAGGGCCAGACGTCCGAGATAGGGGGACGCGTCGAGATTGGTGACGTGGGCGCGCAGCACCCCGCCCTCCTCATAGGTGGGAGCCGGGATGTTCTCGAGGATGCAGTCGAACAGAGGCTGCAGGTCGGGGGAGTCCGGCATCTCTCCGTCGGCGGGCTTGCTGAGGCAGGCACGTCCGGCCTTTGCGGAGGCGTAGACGACCGGGACGTCGAGCAGGGAGACATCGTCGTCGTCGGAAAGATCCATGAACAGGTCGTAGGTTTCCTCGACGACCTCGTCGATGCGGGCGTCGGGGCGATCGACCTTGTTGAGCACGAGGATGAGCGGAAGCTTCTTGGCCAGGGCCTTGCGCAGCACGAAGCGGGTCTGGGGGAGGGGGCCCTCGGAGGCGTCGACGAGGAGGATGACGCCGTCGACCATCTCGAGGCCACGCTCGACCTCGCCGCCGAAGTCAGCGTGTCCAGGGGTGTCGATGATGTTGAGGGTGATCTCCTCGCCGTCGCTCATGACGTGCTTGACGGCGGTGTTCTTGGCGAGAATGGTGATGCCCTTCTCGCGCTCGAGGTCCATCGAGTCCATGACGCGCTTCTCGACCTCGGCGCCCTCACGGAAGGCTCCCGACTGCCACAGCATCGCGTCGACCAACGTGGTCTTTCCGTGGTCGACGTGGGCCACGATGGCGATGTTGCGCAGATCCTTGCGTACGGGCATGCAGAACTCCGGTTCAGATCGAGGATGGGGACACCGCGACGGGGCCGCGGGGTTTCGGCGGGCGAAAACGCTCCACCGTGAAGTGTAGGTCAGGGCAGGGTTGAGCTACGAATGAGCGAGTCGGCGCAACTGTCAGAAGTGCCGACGCGGTGGCTGGATCGCTGAGTTCTCGGCGGCGGTGTGAGTGCCGTCGCACCACTGGACGGGTGGCACCTGTGTCTTGACCTGGTCGATGTGTTCGCCGCATCCGGCCCACGTCGTCTTGCCACAGACGTCACACCTGATGGGTCGGCACATGGTGGTGATCCTTTCATTTGGCTGGAACAAGTTTATGTCACATGCCCTTGCAGACGGCCCGAGCGAGCGCCTCGGCGCGTTTCGCCCTAGGCTTGGGAGTATGGCTGAGGAGCAGAACACCGATCCGACCACAGAGATCGAGGAACAGGACCACGGCGTCCACTTGCCGCCGGACCCGGCCATTCGCAAACTCGCCAAGCGGGGACGCGGCGAGTTCATGGCGGTCATCAAGGAGCATCCGTCCTCGACGTTGTGCTGGGCCCTGCTGGCCGAGGGATCTCTGCTGTGCGGCACTGACACTGCCGATGTCGCGGCCTATGCCTATGCCCGTACCGGGCGTGACCTCGGTTTGGAACAGCTGCGCGATGCCGGCTGGGACGGCGAGGGCGCTGTCGACTGGGGCTACCTGCCGAACCAAGGGGTGTTCCGCTGTCTTCATGCCCTCGCAATGGCGGCCGAGAGGCTGGGATTTGGCGATGAGTCCGATGACGCCGACACCCTGCTGCGTGAGATGAGTGACGAGGCTTGGCGAGCGCTGCGTGGCGACGAGGTTCCGTCCGACGGCGCTGTGGACGTCGAGGTGGATGAGGACAAGTCCGACGGTGATCAGGGGAACGATCACCAGGAGTGACGGATTCTCCGGCCGGATGAGGTCAGGAGGTTGACACGGGGATCTTCCACATTCATCCTTGATGTAGGACGTCCGATGTCCTATGTATGGTCACAGTGCACAACAAAGGTGTGTGTCGAAAGGAAATACTGTGAGTACTTGCGAGGTGCACAACGCACCAGGCAATGGCCCAAGCCACTGGTGGCAGTACCTCAGCCGCACGCAGTGGAAGGCCTTCTTCGCCGCGTGGCTTGGTGTCTTGCTGGACGGCTATGACTTTGTTCTGATTTCGTTCGCCCTCCCGGCGATCATCAAGGCTTTCGACCTCACCCTGGTGCAAGGCGCGGCGCTGGTGTCCGCGGCGTTCATCTCGCGCTGGCTGGGCGGACTCATCCTCGGTGCGATGGCCGACCGCTTCGGCCGTAAACCGGCCATGGTGACGTCGATCGTCATGTTTGCCCTCGGATCCATCGCGATGGCCCTGGCGCCCGGCTACTGGTTCTTGTTCCTGTGTCGGTTGGTCATCGGATTCGCAATGGCAGGTGAGTACTCGTCGAGTGCCACGTACGTCATCGAGTCTTGGCCGCGTCACATGAGGAACAAGGCTTCGGGATTCCTGCTGTCTGGATTCGCCTTCGGCGTCATCCTCGCCGCGCAGGTCGACAAGTACCTCAATGGCTGGGTGGAGTCGTGGCATCCCGGTTGGGGATGGCGTGCGCTGTTCCTGACTGGCATCGTTCCTATCGCCGTCGCACTGTACATGCGGCGCACCCTTCCAGAGGCCACCGACTGGCAGGAGGCTCAGGAGCACGACAACGTCCAGGAAGACATGCTCACGATTCTGTTCAAGGGCCCCTGCCGCTGGGCGAACATCATCGGTTGTGTGGCGGCAGCGGCTCTTCTGCTCCTGATCTTCTCGGAGCTGAGTATCCCAGGCTGGCTCATTGCCGTCCTCGGCATAGTGACCAGCGCGATCTTCATTGCCTTCGTCGTTCAGTTCGATCGAAGTCGCTGGCTGATCGGCGTGGCCATCATGGTGACGATTTTTGCGTCGTTCATGTACACTTGGCCTATCCAGGGTCTGCTGCCGACCTACCTCAAGGGCGTCGGTATGGCCCCGACCACTGTGGCCAACGTCGTGAGCTTCGCCGGACTGGGCAATGCCTGTGGTTACATCATCGCCGGATTTGGTGGTGACCGATTTGGAATGCGTCGTTGGTACGCAATCAGCTTGATCATTTCTCAGACCCTCGTTTTCCCGCTCTTCCTACAGGGCGGAAAGTACGTCGTCCTCGTCGCGGCGTTGCTCTTCTTCAACCAGATGTTTGGACAGGGTATTTCCGGCCTTTTGCCCAAGTGGGTGTCCAGCTACTTTCCGGTCGAAAAGCGCGCTGCCGGCCTCGGATTTTGCTACAACGTCGGTGCTCTCGGTGGTGCTGTGGGCCCGGTCATGGGTGCGTCTGTCGCGGCGAAGTGGTCGTTGGGTGGTGCCCTGGCAGTTCTGTCAGTCGGTTTCGCCTTGGTCGTCATTCTGTCGATCGGACTCAACATCCCGCGCAAGCTTCAGGTACTGGTCTCCCCGGAACATGTGCGTCCCGAAGATGGCGACGACGAGTTCATCGCTCAAGTGCAGTGACGACAACAACCTCGTATGAAGCATTGAATGATTCGTGGTTGACGTGGTCAAAGGAGGTAGCCATGGTGGTTCCATTTGTCGTAGGCGGGTACGCCGCGATGCCAAGGACTCGGGTCGAGCAGGAGAAGTTCTATTCCGCCCTTGCACAGACTGGCTGGGTCGACGGAATCGAGATCCCGTATCGTGATGGTGTCGACGCTGACCCGCGCTGGCTGGCGGACCAGTTGCGCAACCGATTCACCCAGTGCGTCGTGACGGCCATTCCGGGGACGATGGGGCGTCTGGCTAACGATCCTGACTTCGGGCTGGCCTCACCCGATGAGGAGGGTCGGCAGCGGGCGATCGCCTGGATGAACGGTCTCGTCGAAGACGCGTTGTCCCTGCACGAGATGGTTGGCCACCGTGTTGTCCGTTTCGTTGAGATTCATTCGGCACCCAGCAACCGCGCCGAGCCGACCGCCCTCAAGGTCTCCCTGGCGGAGCTTTCCAGCCTCTTCGCAGATGCCGAGCTCACTCCCGTCATTGAGCACTGCGATGCTTCGGGCGGAGTTGGCCCGGGGGAGAAGGAATTCCTCAGCCTCGATGACGAGATCGCAGCCGTGTCTGGCAGTGACGTCCATGTGACGATCAACTGGGGACGCAGCGTGGTTGAGTCCCATGATCCAGATCTGCCGGCCCGTCAGGCTGCCCGCCTTGCCGATGCCGACCTGCTCGGTGGAGCGATGGTTTCCGGCGCTGGACCGGAAGCCACCCAGTACGGCCCGGTCTGGGGAGACGCCCATCTGCCACTGCGTGACGACGAGCCGACCAGCCTGCTCACCGCCGACCGCGTCGGATCGTTCCTGGCTGCCGCCCGAGGCCTGCAGTCCTACCAGGGCATCAAGATCCAGACCCCTGCCGATGCCACCGTCGAGCAGCGACTGGCCATGATCACCCACATCCACGACGCCATGGCGCCGGCATGACACTCACCACAACAATTTCGAACACCATGAAGGACATCACCATGACCACGAAGTTCCACGGAGTCATTCCCCCCGTCGTCACCCCGCTGACGACCGACGGTGACCTCGACGTCGCCTCCTACGAGAGGCTCATCAATCGCCTCATCGAGCAGGGGGTTGACGGCCTGTTCGTCCTCGGCTCCACCTCCGAGGTCGCCTTCTTCGACGACGAGATGCGCGGACGAGTGCTGAGCGAGGCCAAGCGAATCATCGCTGGCCGCGTTCCCCTACTCGCCGGCGTCATCGACACCGAGACCCTGCGCGTCATCCGCCACATTCGTCAGGCCGAGGAGATCGGGGCTGACGCCGCCGTCGCCACTGCGCCGTTCTACGCGATCACCGGTCCGACCGAGATCGAGAACCACTTCCGGGCCCTGCATGAGGCCACCCAGCTGCCGCTGTTCGTCTACGACATCCCGGTGTGCGTGCACGTCAAGGTGCCGGTCGACCTCATGATCACGCTCGGTCGCGAAGGGGTCATTGCCGGGTGCAAGGATTCCTCCGCCGACGACGTCTCCTTCCGGCGTCTGGCCCTGGCCAACCGCGCCGCAGGGTCTCCGCTGGCCTTGTTCACTGGGCACGAGGTTGTCGTCGACGGTGCTTTCATGTCCGGTGCCGACGGTGTCGTCCCGGGTCTGGCGAACGTCGACGCGACCAACTACGTGAAGATGTACAAGGCCTATCGCGAGGGCGACTGGGAGATGGTGCGCACCGAACAGGACAAGGCCACCGAGCTCATGGAGATCGCGTTCGCCCCGCAGGGAGTCGTCGGTCCTGCCGCCGGCGTCGGGGCGTTCAAGACCGCCATGCAGCTGCTGGGCATCATTGAGGCCAACACCATGTGCGTCCCGCTGCCTACCTTGGTCGGTGAAAATGTCGAGAGGGTCGCCGAGGTGCTGCGTCGCGTCGGCCAGCTCGCGTGATGATGGGGAGAAGTCGATCATGAGCACGTTCACCAACAGGATCATTGCGTCGATGGCGGGAGGCCTTGTCGTCTCGTGCCAGGCCTACCCAGGAGAACCCCTCCGACACCCGGAGACGATGGCGCAGATGGCCGCTGCTGCCGAGCTCGGGGGAGCGGCCGCTGTGCGGGCCCAGGGGCTCTCCGACGTCGCCGCCGTCAAGGGTCGGGTCAGCGTCCCGGTGGTCGGCATCTGGAAGGAGGGCGACGAGGGCATCTACATCACCCCGACCCTTCGTCACGCGCGCTGCGTGGCAGCTGCCGGGGCCGACATCGTCGCCCTTGACGGCACCCGGCGGGAGCGCGCCGATGGCCTGAGCCTCGCCCAGACCATTGCAGGTCTCAAGGACGAGTACGACGTCGTCGTCATGGCTGACTGTGGATCGGTTGATGACGGCCTCGCGGCGGCTGAGGCCGGAGTTGACCTCGTCGGCACGACGCTGTGTGGCTACACCGGTGAACGTCCCAAGACGGATGGTCCTGATTACGAGGTCATCGAGACTCTCGTCAAGGAGCTTGACGGCAGTCGCCCATTGATTGCCGAGGGACGCATTCATACCCCTGAGCAGGCGCGTCGCGCGATGGATGTGGGGGCCCACGCCGTCGTGGTGGGAACCGCGATCACCCACCCGACCTCGATCACGGGATGGTTCCGCGACGCTCTGACGTGAGTGTGGATCGACGAAGGGGTGTGTAGCGAGAATGTTCCTGTGCCCGGTTGCTCCGCCTCGGGGACAACTGGGCACAGGCATCATCGAGACCCGATCGTAGAGCGTGAGGCCGTCAACCAGGACAGCGGAACACGGGTCAGGAAAAGTCCCTGCCACTCGCGCTCCCACAACACGGCCAGGTCCCCGTCAGGCAGCTGCGTCATGCACTGGTAGACGTGGTGACGAGGATTGAGAACCCGGTTGTGAGGCCAGGTAGTTCCATCGTCATACGAGAGCCTCAGGACTCCACATCCTCGAAACGGGAGCATCTGTGACGCGTTGGCGAACACGATCCCCGGAATACCGTCGACGTCGACCTCAATGGCGTTGGGCTGACTGAAGATCTCGGTCAGTTGGTCAACGAAGTCCACCGGACCCCAGGTCTGTCCTCCGTCAGCACTGACAGCGTGGGCAACCCGTCCAGATGGATGCTGATTGCGCATGAAGACGTGAACTGCACCGTCCTGGCCCTCGACCAGGACGGATTCGTGGAGGGACCCGCGGTCGTCGCGCAAGTCGCGTGAATGGACGGTAGTTCCATACAGGTCGCGGCCGTCATTGGGTGACTCTCCCAGATGCCAGGTCTGTCCGCCATCGTCGGAGTGGACGGCGGCGCAGGAGAAGGTGACACCCTCTTCGTGGTTGTAGTAGACGGGGACGAGTATGCGGCCAGAGTGGTCGCCTCGCGAGAGCTGAATGGCATTGCCCGGGGATGTGCCGAAGAAACGCATCCACTCCTGTTTGACCTGGCTGTTGAGATCGATGGGATCACTCCAAGTCAGGCCGTCGTCGTCACTGGTGACCATCTGGAGGTAGCAGGTGCGGACGGTGAGCACGGACTCATCCGGATCGACGCCGTGAGCGAGATGGATGTTGCCAGCCGGTTGCCCATCCTTCGTGACGTTGCCGCGTTCGTCGACGATGAGATCCGTCGAGGCACCATCGGTCGTCTCGACTGAGCCGTCCCCGTTGAGGACGTAGTGATTGTCGTCCTCATCGGTGAGTATCTGCCGTCCTGACTCGTCGAAGCCGGTTCCCACGCAACAGTTCGGCTGCCCGATTCCGCCCGGGAAATGATCGATGAGCACGAGGACGCGACCGGTGTTCTTGTCCTGGACCAGGACGGAGTCGATCACCGAGGCGCCCAGAGGTCCCGAGCCGGGGTAGGTGATCACGGTCTGAACGGGTTCCCAGGTTCGCCCGTCATCAAGGCTCCGGCGAATGACGAAGTTGATGTCGTTGGGGGAATCATTGGCGATGGACACGCGTTGGTCAGCCCCTGCGATGAGCACGCCGGACTCGAGGCGGATGATCGAAGGGATCCGGTAGCTTCGCGATCCGTTCAGGCCCATGTCGAACAGTGCCACCGTCTCGAGAGGCATGACGCCGGCGAGACGCTTCACTTGGTGGTCTGAAAGCACGGAGTCATAGATCATGGCCGTTTGTGCCTCGCCGAAGAGGCGGGTGCCATCCAGATCGGAGCCGACAACGACGCGGTCGATGGTCCCGATGTCGTCGAAGAATGCGGTGCCAGGATCGTGGCAAACCTGATATCCGTCGGCATAAAGATCGATGGCGCCTCGTCCGCTGACGGCGACGACGTCATGCCAATCGCCGTCATCCCAGTGTCCGTGTGCGCGGCTCGACGCGATTATCTGATTGTCCTGGACGACGGAGTATTCCAGATCACCGTCATGAATGGACAGCCGCAGGGCGCCGCCATTGCCATGGGCCGCGATGATCGTCCCGCCCTGCCCGCTACCACGGGTACGGAAGCGGGCGCGGATGGCACCGTCGCGCAATTCAGAGCACCGGGCAGCGTCACGGGGAGACAGTGCCGCTGCAGAAAACTGGATGAGGGGTGTGACTGCTGCTGATCGCGCCAGTATGGCTTTTCGTGACAGAGGGGAGTCCCAGACCGTCACATGGCGAATGTCGACGATCTCGTCGGGGTCAACCCGGAACTCCGTCACCTTGATGTGCGAGAACCATGCGACAAGGGTTGTGCTGAAGGATTCGTAGCCGTCAAGGAAAAGATGAGTCCCGGAATTGTCGCAGGTGAGACCGATGGAGTGAAGCACGGAGTCATCAACGCCGAGTGCGTCTTCTGCATCGAGGACGCGGGACTGGCCATCTGTCGAGATGACTCCAGAGAGGTGGCCGCCGGTGACCTCGACCTCGATTTGTCCGGATTCTCCGACTGCCGTGAATACCTTGCCGTCAATGGAGCACGTCAGATCAATGAGGAGGGAGCCAGAGTCCAGGCGGCTGAGGGCCCCGACGTCAATGGAGTCGTTGATCGTGGATGCTGGACCTTCAAGGTCCAGCATCGGTGTGGGGCGAGATGTGGGAGTCATCCAAATCCTTTCGGGGTCGTCGTTGACACTGGACATCCGACGTCCAATGTCAATATGATGGCACACGAGCAGGGGCGTTTCAAGAGTTGGGCTCACCTCGTTTCGTGTGAATCAGGTACGGGCGTCGTGACCCGCAGTGTTGAGCCGTCCACGAATGGCATCGAAGTGGTGCCACATGGCGTTTCGACTGGCCTCCGAATCATTGCCGACGACGCAATCCGCGATGAGGTCGTGAGCGTCACGATTGGCCTTGACAGCGTTGGTTGGCGGCAGTCGGAGACCGGCGAGGTTGAGGGAGTCCCAGAACACGTCAATGAGCTCGCGAGCCAGCTGATTGTCCACACCAGCGTAGAGAGTCCGGTGGAATTGGCGATCTGCCGCCGCGGAGTCCTGGGGATCGTCCATCCGTGCTGCCAGAGCGTGCAGTTCGCGACCGGTCGCTGCGCTGATGGAACCGGTCACCTCGGCCGCCAACGAGCACTCCAACAATGCGCGGACCTCCACCATCTCTCGCAGCCCCGTGAAGTCTTTGTTCCCAGCGGTGTCGGCGCTGACCTGCTTGACGCTGCGATACACGAGACCCGGACGAATGGTCGACGCCGAGGCTGTCGACAGGTAGGTGCCCAAGCCACGTCGGACCTTGAGGATTCCCAGCGCCCGCAATTCCCGCACCGCTTCTCGAACGGTTCCGCGTGCCATTCCGAAGTGCGTCGCCAGATCCTGTTCGATCGGAATAGGGTCTCCGGGGGTCAGATCCGAGGAGAGAATCCACTCGAACACCCGCTGTGCGGCAGGGTTGAGGTTGTCGGCCAGGTGGACGGCATCGTTCGGATCTGACATGCCGCTTATCATGTCATGATCGGCATGATCTCGACACGGAAAGCCCCCTTGGTCGACGCGGGCTCGCAAAAGGCGAAAGAATGAAGACACAGCGACGTCAAAGGCGTCGCCAGACCCAGGAGCGCGACATGAGTGAACACGTTGTTTTCCGCGACATGCGGCCCGAGGACGTCAAGGTGATCACCTTCGGGGAACCAGGGGCACTGATCGATCGCATTGATCGTCCCGACGTCGTCGCCCGGGTTGCCCTCCACGAGGACCGCATCGTCGGATACGCGGTCTCCTGGCTCGCCGTGGTGCATCGCACTCGTCGTTTCATCGACGTGGAGATCCATCCTGATTCCCGCGGCCGTCGTATCGGTACCCGCCTGGTGCGTCAGATTCAACAGCGGGTGGAGCGTCCCCTGGCCACCAAGGCCATCGCAGGTTCGGATGCCGAGAACTTCATCCTTTCCCTGGGCGGCGAGATCTACACGTCCTGCCCGCCGTTCGAGCTGCCGCGTCGTCACTTCGGTCGTGCCATTGAGTCACTCGCAGAAGTGAGCCTCGGCCCCGGCGGGGCCATCTCGGGTGCGACGCTGGCCCCCGGTGTGCTCGAGACGCTGTGGGAGCAGACCTACGTGTGGGTGCACGAGTCGTGGTCACCGGTCGACGACAGTGAGGCCGCTCACGAGGCGCTACGTCAGGAACTCGTGGACCTTGACGCGGAAGCCACCCGGGTCGCCCTCGTCGACGGTCAGCCCGCAGCTGTTGCCTTTGTCTTCGTTGACGAGAACCCAACTGTCGTGGCAGAGACCGTCCAGGCTGACGCCCCTGAAGGTGACGCCGCCGTCGCCTCGGCAATGTCCTCGGTCATCAGCTGGGCAGATGACGCCGGTTACAAGCGTGTCAACTTTGACGGACATCGCAGCGATCCTCACTTCGGCCCGCTGGCCTCACGGCTTCCCCTCGAGGGGGCACGCCTCAATCTGTTGGAGATTCCAGTTCTGCCGCCTGACGTTGCTGGCGAGGTAGCGACCGGTGAGAATGGTGCGACTGTCGCCTGATCGACCTTGACGTGTTGACGGCGGAGGGTCATGCGGGGCGGGGGGAGTCCCTTCGCCCCCGGCCTGACGCCGTGGATGTCGTAGCAACCACGTAATGTGTGCCTGGTCGCGGAGCGGCACGTGCCCCTGCGACCGAAGGCAACCCGCACACAGGTGCGAGGGAATGGAGGAACAGATGCCTGGAATCGTCGTCATGGGTACCCAGTGGGGTGACGAGGGCAAGGGCAAGGCCACCGATCAGATGTCCGAGCGCGTTGACTACTGCGTGCGGTATTCGGGAGGCAACAACGCGGGACACACTGTCGTCGTCGGTGACGAGAAGTTCTTCATGCACCTGCTTCCCTCCGGGGTTCTCAACCCGAACTCCACGGCCGTGCTCGGCAACGGAGTCGTGCTCAACCTTGACGTACTTGCTGACGAAATCGACACTCTGCGAGGTCGCGGCGTCGGGATCCCGCACCCGCTCATCAGCGCCAACGCTCACCTCATCACCCCCTACCATCAGACCCTCGACAAGGTCACCGAACGCTTCCTCGGCAATCGCCGCATCGGCACCACGGGGCGCGGGATCGGTCCGGCGTACTCCGACAAGATCAACCGGATGGGTATTCGCGTCCAAGACCTTTTTGACGAGTCGATCTTGCGTCAGAAGGTTGAGGCCTCTTTGGACCAGAAGAACCAGATCCTGGTGAAGATTTACAACCGTCGCGCTGTCGACCCACAAGAGGTTGCTGACGGTTTGCTCGCTCATGCCGAGCGCATTCGCCCCTATGTCGTCGATGTGGCTCGAGTCCTCAACGAAGGCCTCGACGAAGGCAAGGTGGTCCTCTTCGAGGGAGCCCAGGCCCACCACCTCGACGTCGACTTCGGCACGTACCCGTACGTCACCTCGTCCAACCCGATCGCCGCAGGTGCCTGCACCGGTTCGGGCGTCGGTCCGACGCGCATCGATCGCATCGTTGGTATTGCCAAGGCCTACACCACCCGCGTGGGTGAGGGCCCGTTCCCGACCGAACTGTTCGACGAGGACGGCGAGCGCCTGCGCAGTGAGGGCGGCGAGTACGGCGTGACGACGAAGCGTCCACGTCGCTGTGGCTGGTTCGACGCGCTGTTGGTGCAGCAGGCGGTCATGATCAACTCGGTGACGGATCTGTTCCTCACCAAGCTCGACGTACTGTCGGGTTGGGATCGTGTACCGGTTTGTGTGGCCTACGACATCGAGGGCGAGCGCACCGACGTCATGCCCGTCACCCAGTCCGACCTGCATCACGCAAAGCCGGTTTACGAATTCATGGATGGCTGGAGCGAGGACATCTCGGAGGCCCGTTCCTTCGACGATCTACCGCGCAACTGCCAGGCCTACGTGCGTCGTCTCGAGGAGTTGGTGGGTACTCGGATTTCCGGGATTGGTGTGGGCGCCGGTCGGGACCAGTCCATCATGCTCAACGACCTCATTGACTGACAGCTGACGATGCAGTGTTCCGCTCCGATGCCGGGGAGGAACAAGGTCGATCGGGAAACGGTCGGAAGTACCCTCTACTCTGGAGGTCGTGTCCAGCATGACTGTTCTCGTCCTCGGGTCTGGTGGCCGTGAGCATGCCCTCGCCTTGGCCTGCCACCGTGACCCAGAGGTTGCTGCCGTCCATGTCGCCCCCGGTAACCCGGGCACGGCTTCCTTCGCCACGAATCATCCGGTGGATCCCTGCGACCCCGATGCCGTCGTCACACTGGCGCGTGACGTGGGGGCTGCCCTCGTCGTCGTCGGCCCGGAGGCCCCGCTGGTTGCCGGGGTGGCAGACGCCCTGCGTGACGCAGGGATCGATTGCTTCGGTCCGAGTGCCGAGGCCGCTCGACTGGAAGGCTCGAAGGCCTTCGCCAAGGAGGTCATGGCTTCTGCCGGTGTTCCCACCGCCGCATCTCGATCCTGCGGTGACCTCGATTCGGTGGGTGCAGCCCTTGACGAGTTCGGAACACCCTACGTTGTCAAGGATGACGGGCTCGCAGGTGGCAAGGGAGTTGTCGTCACCGAGGATCGTGGCGAGGCCCTGACCCATGCCGAGCAGTGTCTCAATTCTGGTCACCAGGTCGTCATCGAGGAGTACCTCGACGGCCCCGAGGTGAGCCTCTTCGCGATCTGTGACGGCGAACATGCCCTCCCCATGCAGCCCGCCCAGGACTTCAAGCGGGTCGGTGATGGCGGGGTCGGCCCCAACACTGGCGGAATGGGTGCATACACGCCGTTGCCGTGGGCGCCTGACAACCTTGTCGAGACAGTGTCGAACACGGTGATCTCCCCGACGCTGGCGGCCATGCGAGATCGCGGCACCCCATTCATCGGTCTGCTGTACGTGGGGCTGGCCTTGACCTGTGGCGGCCCGAAGGTCGTTGAGTTCAACGTTCGGTTCGGCGATCCGGAAACCGAACCACTGCTCAGCATGATGGAGTCCCCGTTGGCGCAGATCATGCAGGCTGCCGCCCGTGGAGACTTGTCCGGAACAGATGGCTTGCGGTTCCGCCGGGGAGCTGCCGTCGGCGTCGTCATGGCAAGCGAGGGGTATCCTGCATCACCGGTGAGGGGACGCCACGTCGTTGCTCCGGTCGATGACGAGGACGTCCTGCACGCCGGAACTCGCCTCGAGGGGGACGGGCTGGCCACCAGCGGTGGTCGCGTCCTCGTGGTGCTTGGCCATGGCGAGACCCTTGCCGGGGCTCGCACGGATGCCTACAGCAGGGTTGACCAGCTCGAGGTGAGTGGCGGGTTCCACCGCACTGACATTGCCCTTCACGCAGCTGAGCTCGAGGCCGTCGACGAGATGGCCGACGGGCTCGCGCCCCAGTCCGAGAACAATCCCACCAACCCGAGCGACGGGGAGAATTCATGAGCGTTCCCAACATTCTTGCCACCCGTTACGCCTCTTCGGCGATGCGCTCCATCTGGACGCCGGAGAACAAGATCCGCGCCGAGCGCAGGCTGTGGCTGGCCGTCCTCGAGGCTCAGGCGGACCTCGGCGTCAGCTTCGGAGGCGACGATCCCGAGCAGGTGTTGGCCGACTACCAGGCTGTTCTCGACAACGTCGATCTGGACTCGATCGCCGAGCGTGAGGCCGTCACGCGGCACGACGTCAAGGCTCGGATCGAGGAGTTCAACGCCCTGGCCGGTCACGAGCACATCCACAAGGGCATGACGAGCCGCGACCTCACCGAGAACATCGAGCAGATGCAGGTGCTGGAGTCGCTGAAGTTGGTGCGCGACAAGATGGTCGCCACCTTGAACCAGCTGTCCCGACTGGCTGCCCAGTACTCGGATCAGCCGATCGCTGGTCGGTCCCACAACGTTGCTGCCCAGGTGACGACCCTGGGCAAGAGGTTCGCCACCACCATCGATGAGATGCTGGTGGGGTGGGAACACGTCAACGGGCTCATCGAACGGTACCCGGCTCGCGGAATCAAGGGGCCGATGGGAACATCCCAGGACATGCTCGACCTGCTCGGTGGGAATGACTCCAAGCTTGACGATCTCGAGCGTCGGGTCGCCGATCACCTCGGCGTCAACCAGGTGCTGACCTCGACCGGCCAGATCTACCCGAGGTCCCTGGACTTCGAGGTCATCTCGACGCTGGTGCAGGTGTTGTCGGGGCCGTCGAACCTGGCGACGTCAATTCGCCTGATGGCCGGCAACGAGCTTGTCACCGAGGGGTTCAGGCCTGGCCAGGTTGGGTCCTCGGCGATGCCGCACAAGATGAATGCCCGCTCCTGCGAGCGCGTCAACGGCTTCCTCGTCGTCCTGCGCGGGTACCTCACCATGGCCACCGGTCTGGTCGGTGTGCAGTGGAACGAGGGCGACGTCTCCTGCTCCGTGGTGCGTCGCGTCGCTCTGCCGGATTCCTTCTACGCCATTGATGGGGCCTTCGAGACCTTCCTGACGATCCTCGGCGACTTCGGGGTCTTCCCAGCCGTCATTGAGGCCGAGTTGGAGCGGTACCTGCCCTTCCTGACGACGACGAAGATTCTGATGGCGTGCGTCCGTGCTGGCGTCGGCCGCGAGAATGCTCACGAAGCCATCAAGGAGCACGCCGTGGCCGTTGCCCTGGAGATGCGTGAGACCGGCAGGGCGGAGAACGATCTGTTCGCTCGGCTGGCGGCCGACCCACGGATCCCGCTGACCAAGGAGCAGCTGCGCGGTCTGGTCTCCTCGCCGCTGGATCTCACCGGTGGAGCTCAGGACCAGGTCGAGGCGCTGTGCGCCAAGGTTGAGGACATCGTCCGGGAGCACCCGGAGGCTGCCAACTACCTGCCTGGGCTGGTGCTGTGACGCCGTGATCTGAATATGGGAGGGCTGGCTCGCTGAGCTGGCCCTCTCGGTAGATTTGCGTCGCGCACACCTACACCTACGCCAGAAATCTGGCGCAGCTGACGAGCGGCGGCGGGGAGTGCGGTCGGGGCTGGACCCTCAGTTCCCCAGGCCATGAGAGCAGGACGTCGCCCCATCGACGCCCAGCGGTTCGACGATGCGGCCGGGGAGACTCCGAAGGATGTTGACCAAGGCCAGGGCGGATGGACGCGTCATGGCTCCAGGCCTGCCACACACCACGATGTCTCGGTGAGGTCGGGGCTGGGTGAACTCGCGGACGACGATGCGAGGGTCCTTCGGCCTGAGTGCCGACACTGCGCTGCGTGGCATCAACGTTCGTCCTGCCCCCACTGACACCAGCTCGCGGATGGTCGCGAGGGATTCTGCTGACAGGGCGTCCGGTGGCAGCGGATGGGACGGGCTGCACACCTCGAGCACCTGATCTCGCAAACAGTGCCCCTCGGACATCAGGATGAGTCCATCGGTCGAGACGTCGTGGGGGTCGATGGGGCCCTCATCGTGGGCCAACTCGTCGCCAGTCCCCGTCACCAACAGGAATTCCTCTCGGAACACCGGAATTGCCGTCAGGGTGTCCTCCTCGACCGGGGCAGCGACTACGGCGATGTCGAGGTCACCTTGATGCAGCGCCTCCAGCAGCTGGGCAGTGCGTTTCTCCACCACGTGGATGTTGACCCCCGGCTCATACTGGTCGAAACGAGCAATGACGCGTGGCAACAGGAACGGCGCCAGGGTGGGGAATGCCCCGACCCTGAGTTGACGGGTCGTCCGCTCGGACTCCTCCAGGGCCAAGGTTCGGATGTCGTCAGCCAACACCAGCATGTCCCGGGCGGTCTGGGCGATACGCCGGCCCACCGGGGTGATCTCGATACGTCGTCCCGCCCTGACGGCCAGCGGCACACCGAGCTCATTCTCGAGCCGGTGGATCTGGGTTGACAGGGTCGGTTGACTGACACCGCACGACGCCGCCGCCCGCCCGAAGTGGTGCTCTTCGGCCAGGGCGACGAGATATCCCAGATCACGGAGATTCACGCGAACTCAGCTCTGCGCAGGGTCCTGACGAATGAGGTGGTCGAAAGCTCCCAGAGACGCCGTCGCACCGGCACCCATCGAGATGATGATCTGCTTGTAGGGCTGGGTGGTGCAGTCGCCGGCGGCAAACACGCCGGGAACCGAGGTGGTACCGCGCTCGTCGATGACGATCTCGCCGCGACCGGTGCGCTCCACGGAGCCCTCCAGCCACTCGGTGTTGGGAAGCAGGCCGATCTGAACGAAGACGCCAGCAACCTCGATTCTCCTGATCTCACCGCTGGTGCGGTCCTCGTACTCCAGTCCCGTCACCGCGGAGCCGTCGCCCAAGACCTGGGTGGTGCGAGCCGAGGTGATGACGTCGACGTTGGGCAGTGACTCCAAGGTGAGCAGCAGCACGTCATCGGCCTTGAGATCGTCAAGGAACTCGACGACGGTGACGTGGCCGACGACGCCGGCCAAGTCGATCGCCGCCTCGATGCCGGAGTTTCCGCCACCGACGACGGCAACGTTTCTGCCCGTGAAGAGCGGTCCGTCGCAGTGTGGGCAGTAGGTCACACCCTTGGTGCGGTACTCCTCCTCGCCGGGAACGCCGAGGTTACGCCAGCGGGCTCCGGTGGCGATGACGACCGAGCGGGCACGCAGGTCCCCGTCAGTCAGACGCACGCTCGTCATGCCGTCGGCAGTCTCCAGAGCGCTCGCGGTCTGATGCTCGATGACGTCAATGTCGTAGTCACCGACATGGGCGCGCAGGGCGTCGGCCAGCATCGGTCCGGTGGTGTGGGGCACTGAGATGAGGTTGTCGATGGCCTCGGTGTCGAGCACCTGGCCGCCGATCCGGGAGCCAGCCATGGCGGTGCGAATACCCTTGCGAGCGGCATACACGGCAGCTGCGACGCCAGCCGGGCCAGCGCCGACGACGAGAACATCGTAGGGGTCACGCTCGGAGAGGTTCTCCTTGGCTCCCTGAGCAGCAGTGGCGTCGAGACGCTCGAGGATCTCGGCCATGTCCATGCGCCCAGACCCCCAGTCTTCGCCGTCCAGATGGATGGCTGGTACCGAGGCGATGCCCTTGGCCTCCACCTCGTCGGTGTAGGTACCACCCTCGACGGCAGTGTGGTGGATGTTTGGGTTGAGGACGGCCATCGCGTTGAGGGCCTGAACAACCGTCGGACAATTCTGGCAGGTCAACGACATGTAGGTGACGAAGTGATGCTCCCCCTTGACCGCGCGCACGGCGTCGATGAGGGACTGTTCCTCCTTGACCGGGTGACCGCCGACCTGCAGCAGGGCCAGCACCAAGGAGGTGAACTCGTGGCCCATCGGTAGACCGGCGAAGCGGATGTCGACGGGGGAACCGGGTCGGGTGATGGCGAAGGACGGGGTACGCTCGTTGCCAACGGGCTCACCGACGCTCACCTTGTCCGACAGAGCGGCGATCTCGGCGAGCAGCTCGTCCATCTGCGCTGATTTCGGCGTCGTGGTGGCGTCGTCTCCCCGGTAGGGGGAGGGCACCAGGACGATGGGTTCGCGCACCATCTCGAGGTAGGTCTTGAGCTCGGTTGTCAGGACGCTGTCAAGCATGGTTCTCCTGGGTGGGGAAGTGGGGGCGTGCCGATCGGGGGATCCGTCGCAGGGACGAGTGCCCCTGCGACAGATGCTCGGGTCGGATCTCAGATCTTGCCGACGAGGTCGATGGACGGCGTGAGGGTCTCGGAGCCCTCCTCCCACTTGGCGGGGCAGACCTCACCTGGGTGGGCGTAGACGTACTGGGCAGCCTTGACCTTGCGGACCAGCTCGGCAGCGTTGCGGCCAATGCCCTCAGCGGTCAGCTCGTAGAACTGGATGACGCCGTCGGGATCGACGAGGAAGGTGGCGCGTTCAGCCTGGCCGGCCCCCTCACGCTCGACGTCGAAGTTGTAGGTCAGCTGGAAGTTCGAGTCGCCGATCATCGTGTAGGTGACCTTGCCGACGGTGTCGGAGTTGGAGTGCCAGGCCTTGTGGACGAAGTGGGAGTCGGTGGACACCGAGAACACCTCGACGCCCATCGCTTGCAGTTCCTCGTAGTGGTCGGCGAGGTCACCCAGCTCGGTGGGGCACACGAAGGTGAAGTCGCCGGGGTAGAAGAAGAAGATGGCCCACTTGCCGCTGATGTCGGAGTCGGAGACCTCGATGAAGTCGCCATTTCGGAAGGCGTTGGCCTTGAAGGGGAGGATCTTGGTGCTGATGAGACTCATCTGAGTCCTCTCTGATCGACGACGTGATAGTTTGACGCTATCACTGAGGGGTGCACCATAGTCAACATCTATTGGATGGGTGAATCGGGGCTCTCTGCCTCGTCAGGGTTCACAACCGTGGCATGATGCCCTCATGGTCACTCCGCACCCCGATCTCCCGTTGCTGGCTGAGGGCAAGGTCCGTCGCCTCTACCGCCTCCCCGATCAGCCTGGTCGCCTCCTCATGGTTGCCACCGACCGGATCAGCGCCTACGACCACGTCCTGACTCCTGGTGTTCCCGGGAAGGGAGCCATTCTGACGAACATGTCGCTGTGGTGGTTCGACCAGCTGGCCGACATCGTCGACAACCACTTCGTCAGTCTGGACGTTCCCGCCGAGGTCACTGGCCGAGCCATGGTCGTCGAGGAACTCGAGATGTTCCCTGTCGAGTGCGTCGTGCGCGGCTACCTCACCGGTTCGGGCTGGGCCGAGTACCAGCGCAATCGCGCGGTGTGTGGAATCCGTCTCCCGCAGGGGCTGCAGGACGGCTCCCGTCTCGAGGAACCCATCTTCACCCCCGCTGCCAAGGCTCCTCAGGGCGAGCATGACGAGAACATCGACTACCTGCACCTGGTGAAGCTCGTCGGTCCCGAGGCCGCGGCCGAGTTGCATGACCTCTCGCTGCGCATCTACCAGCGCGCCGAGGAGATTGCCCGTGAGCGCGGCATCATCCTCGCCGACACCAAGTTCGAGTTCGGTCGTCGAGCCGACGGCACCATCGTCCTTGCCGACGAGGTGCTCACCCCGGACTCATCGCGGTTCTGGGACGCGCAGACCTGGCAGCCCGGCAAGGGAGCCGACTCCTTCGACAAGCAGTACGTACGTGACTGGCTCGCCCACGAGTCTGGCTGGGATCGAACCAGCGACGAGGAGCCCCCGACCCTGCCCGATGAGGTCGTCGAGGCCACCAGTCGTCGCTATGAGGAGGCGTGGGCGCGCCTGACCGGTGGACAGATGTCCGGCGACGAGGTCGGTGACGTGTCGAATACTGGTCCGGCGACTGACCCCGTCCTCCCGCCGGAAGGTGATGTCGTTCCTGCCCAGGCCGCTGTTCCGGCTCCTGACGGGGCTCCCGATGCCAGCATTCCCGACGCTGCCGACGTCCCTGACGAGCCGGATCCCGGTGGTGTCGATAAGATTGGTGCCATGTCACGTGTAGTGGTGGAGGTCATGCCCAAGCCCGAGATCCTTGATCCCCAGGGCAAGGCCATCACGTCGGTGCTCGCCCGCCTCGGACATGAGGGCCTGACGGTGCGTCAGGGCAAGCGTTTCGAAATCACCGGTGATGGCGTGGACGATCGCCTCGACGAGATCCGTGAGGTCGCCTCCGAGCTGCTGGCCAACACCGTCATCGAGTCCTTCGACGTGCGCCTGGAGGACTGACGATGGCACGAATCGGAGTCGTCACCTTCCCCGGCACGCTTGACGACCAGGACGCAGCGAGGGCCGTTCGCCTCGCCGGGGGCGAGCCCGTGTCGCTGTGGTACGCCTCGACGGATCTGGCCGGGGTCGACGCCGTCGTCCTTCCGGGCGGGTTCTCCTACGGCGACTACCTGCGTGCAGGAGCCTTGGCAGCTGCCTCGCCCGTCATGTCGTCCATCCGTGGAGCTGTGGACGCCGGTCTCCCGGTGCTCGGCATCTGCAATGGATTCCAGGTGCTCTGCGAGTCCCATCTCCTTCCCGGCACCCTCATGCGTAACGAGAAGCGACGTTTCCATTGCTCGGTGCAGCAGCTTCAGGTCGCCAGTGTCGACACCGTCTGGACTTGTGCTTTCCGTCCCAGTCAGCGCATTCGCATCGCGGCCAAGCACGGCGAAGGCAACTACGTGGCTGATCCTGCGACCCTGGCGACCTTGGAGGCCAACAATCAGGTCGTGTTTCGTTACACCGACAACCCGAACGGCTCGGTCCACGACATTGCCGGTGTCACCAATGAGGCGGGAAACGTTGTCGGACTGATGCCTCACCCGGAGCATTCCGTGGAGGAGCTCACCGGTGCCGGCACCGACGGACTGGGGTTCTTCCGCTCCTTGCTGACTTTCGTGTCAGCTCAGTTGTGAGACGCGGCGTTCACACCCGCGCAGTCCGGGGCCTTGCCATCACTGTGCGACGTGGATGCGCTGGCCGAGCGGGAACTCCGGGCTGACGGTCGGCAGGGCTGCGGCTCCGTCGAGTCCCTCCCCGAGGGGTTCGACGATGCGCGCTCCTGGCATCGCCACGGAGATCTCCTCGACGATCGCTGCGCGGATGAGCTGGGAATTCATGACTCCGCCCAGTAGTCCGACGGCGGGGCTGTCCTCGTTGGCCAGGTGAGTCTGGCACAGTCCTGTGATCGAGGAGTGGGCCAGCTCGTGGGCGGCATGCACACAGATGTCGCGGGCGACGGGATCTCCTTCCTCTGCGGCGGCGGTGACCTTGGCGGAGTAGGCGGCAATCCGCGAGACCATGAGCGGATCGGCGTGGAGTTCCAGGTAGGCGGCCTCGATGTCGGCGAAGTCTCCACCGATGGTGTCGCTGAGGATCGTCTGTTCGCCACGGCCGTCATGGGCGCGCATGACGGCGTCAAGGGCGTGACGGCCCAGCCAGAAGGCCGATCCGGCGTCGCCGATGACGTAGCCCCAGCCGTCGACGCGGGCGACATCGTGGTGGCCGACGGCCAGCGTGATGACCCCGGTTCCCGAAGCCGTCACGACACCCAGCTGGTCACCCAGGGCACCGAGGTAGGAGGTGATGGAGTCGTGGGCCAGCAGCACTCGACCGACTCCATAGGGCTTGAGGGCCGCAAGAACCGGAAAGGGGTCTTCATCGTCGCGAGCTCCCGATGACCCGATGGCCACTGTGCAGTGGGAACCGGTGACTTCGGGGTGCGCCGCCACGACGTCCGCCATGACGGCCGCAAATTGCGGGGCGAGGGGGAGAGCAGTACGCACACCGGACGAGGTGACCATCCACTCTGGCCCCCAGGGGCCAGGCTCGCAGCGGACTCGGGTGCTGGATTGCCCAGCGTCAACAGCCAGGACGGGGGACTCACTGCGCGCGACATCACTCATGGGTCCAAGGTTATGGCGAAGACCCAACGCTGAGTTCATGAGGGGCCAGGATGATCACGCCACCCGATCGAACAGAATGGGCTGACCTTTTGTACAGATCCATATTCGCTCACGGCGAACTCCTTGTAGTCGCGCGTGTCGCTGGCCTGGGGCTGCGACGCCTGTTGTGTCAGTTGTGCGGTGGCTTTGTGATCATGATGTCGAGGGAATCCGCATGGTGACATTTCGCCAATTGTTTGTGAGTCGTGATCATGGCCCGAGGTGTGGTTGACAACAAGATGAGCTCTCGAAATAACAGTGATGTCATTGGTCAATGCGTATCTATCGCGGTGAGACTGGGCAACGTAACGTGTCGAATGACGTCGACGAAAGGTGACGACATGTTCGGAAAAACAACGGCACGACTGGTCGGTTCGGCCGTCGGTTTCACCATGGCTCTGACGGGGGCCGGTGTGGCTGCGTCCGCGGTGGCCCAGGCAGCTCCTGCAGTCTCTGCGTCCAGCGTCTCGGCGACAAGCCTGACCGCTGAACAGCGCGAGAATGCCTACACCATTATTCGTGTCGCCGAGAAATCCAATGCCATCGATCCAGCCGGCAAGGACAACGCCATTCACGCCGCGATCATGGCCGCCATGCAGGAATCCGGCCTACGTAACATAAATCACGGCGACCGTGATTCCGTCGGCCTGTTCCAGCAGCGCCCGTCATGTGGCTGGGGATCCGTTGAGCAGATCATGGACCCGGTTTTCGCGGCCAAGTCCTTCTACGGAATCAATGATGTAGTCAGCAACCCCGGCGTGATCCAGAAGAGAGGTTGGCAGACCATGGATCCCGGCCAGCTCGCCCAGGCTGTGCAGGTCTCCGCCTACCCGGATCGGTACGCCCAGTGGTACCCGCTCGCCGAGCAGCTCCTCAAGGACTATCGCGCCGGCCGTTGAGGCCCTGTCGTCACCGAGATGAAGGTCGGATGACGGCGCGTCCCGGTGACGACTGCTTGGTGGGACAGGCCCGCCGAGAACCACCCCTGTGACACACCACATGTGAAGGGAGAATCCCATGAGTTCCATGATCAGCAGGCTGCGGCGCGATGCCGTCGTCGGCCTGGCGGCGCTCGCTGTAGGGGCCGCCCCGGCTGCGATGACGGCCCAGGCAGGGCCGCAACTGGCAAACCAGCCCCGGGTGGCCGGGGTCGCGTCGGTTCAGTCCCGGGCCCCGGAAGCCGACGTTGCCAATGACGAGATTGCCAATGCCGCCGCACACGGATTTCACACCGTCCATATCGACTTCGAGTACCAGGGCACCCGTTGGTGGTGCGGCCCGGCCTCGACCCGGATCGCGCTGTCTGCTCGGGGAATTGAGGTCACCCAGCAGCAGATGGCCAACGAGCTCGGAACCACCCAGAACGGAACCAACGACATCTCGCTGGTGACGAAGGTGCTCAACACCCACCTCAAGTCACAGCCTTACAAGAACACGTACATGCCCAACGATCCGCCGACCCAGGATCAGAAGAATCTGTTGTGGCGTAACATCACCACGGACATTGACAAGGGCTACGCCATCGTCGCCAACATCGTTGCCCCGGCCCACAATCATCCGCCGGGCTACCCGGACCGCACGATCTACCACTACCTGACGATCGTCGGCTACAACCCCGACACCCGGGAGGTGTTGGTTGCTGATCCGGCTGGGTTCTCCGGTTCGCCGACCTACAAGCTGAGCTTCGATCAGATGGCCACGCTCATTCCGCCAAAGGGATATAGCGCCTGATACGGCACATCAGGATTATCACCTTTTGTGCCGTCTATTCGGCAGCAGTCCTGAGGCCAACCCCGTCGAGGTCCAGTTGTCGTGACCGTGAGTACTCGGTCACGACAACTGGACCTCGGTCATTTCTCAGGTGAGAGGTTCGAGTACCCCGAGTACCTCATTGAAAGCTTCGGTCGAGGACGGGTGGGTCCAGATCCCGTCACGCAACGTTTCGTAGCGAACTCCCAACCGCATGGCCAGTGAGACGAGATTGACCAGTTCCTGCGAATCAATGCACCACAGGGTCGCTCCCAGGACGGTGTGGTCGTCGGCATCGACGAGAACTCGAATGAGGCCTTCGGTTTGTCCGACGATCTTGGGTCGCGGCATGGCAGCGATCGTGGAGACGTTCTTGGACGCCACGAGCACGGAGCGGTCGGACTCCCGGGCTTGGCGCATCGTCATGCCGACCTGGGACAGCGGCGGGTCGAGGAAGGTCGTCGTCGGGACGGCCACTCGATCGTCGCGACGACGCGGCCCGTCGTGAAGGGTGTCCCACAGTACTCGGTTGTCATCGAGGGAGATATAAGTGAACTGCGGGCCGCCATTGACGTCACCGACCGCGTAGATCCCGTCGACACTGGTGCGCAGCTGAGTGTCAACGGTGATGTGGCCTCGTTCATCCGTGGCCACTCCGGCGGCCTCAAGATGAAGGTTCTCAGTGGCGGGGAGCCTGCCCGCTGCCACCAACACCGCATCGGCAGTGAAGGTGCGATCGCCAGTGGCGACGTCAATGTGGTGGCCTGTGTCATGAAAGGAGGTCGCGCGGGCATCCGTGACAATCGTGACCCCTTCGCTCTCCAACATGCTGCGCACACGCTTGGCGACGTCGGAATCGAGAGCCGGGGCGAAGGTGTCACCAGCCTCGAGCAGGGTGACCTGGGAACCGAATCGGGCGAACATCTGGGCAAACTCCAGGCCGATGAATCCGCCACCCACGACGACGAGCCGCGACGGCAGGGGATCGACGTGCTGGATCGTGGTGGAGTCATGGACGCGCGGGCCGTCGGCACCGGGAATCGGGAGGGTGGCTGGGTGAGATCCGGTGTTGACGATGATCGTTTCGGCGTGTACCGCGATCTCATCGGCTCCCCCAACCACCTTGACGTTGTGGGGTCCGGTGAAGCTGGCTTCCCCGGCGAGGAGAAGCACTTTGCCCTCCAGCATGGCGTGGTTGGCGTGATTCAGCTTGGCGATGAGGGCGTCTCGATCGGCGACGGCTGAGGTGAAGTAGGAGACAGGGTCGCGACCGTCCCGCTTGGATGCCGAGTCGATGAGGTCCTTGGTAGGTACGCATGCGACGTTGATGCAGCTGCCCCCGTACATCTGTGCTGATCTTTCGACGAGGGCGACGTTGCGTCCCTCCCCGGCGAGGCGTCCGGCGATCGTCTTACCGGCTTTGCCCCATCCGATGACCAGAACATCGACCGTGAGCTCTGTGTTCGACACTGGTACTCCTTACGGTGTGTACGCGATTGGTGGTCGGTGGCCCATCGCATCGCCGACTAATGCCATCATGTCACGGTGCTCGGCCCGGTCAGCCGCTTTTCGCGTAGCGCGCATGGATGCCGATGCGTGCTGGTATGAATATCGGCTTCTTTTTCTGATGGCCATGGTGACGTGTTTTCTCAGGTAATAGAAATGACGCGGATGATCTTTGCTCCCTCGAATTGGGAAATCGATCGGAGAAGTGCCCATCTGGGTTTGTGCCGTGGCGATGGTGATGTGTTTTGCAACCGCGAGTGATTTGGACTCCAGATGACCTTTGGGCTTCCAGCAATCAGAGCGGCCTTTGGCCTCGGAGAATCGTTGTGCGTAAGTTTTGGACGAGGGAAGGTTGGGGGTGGCTGCCTGCGGGCTAGGCACGGATGCCATCCTCTAGCTTGGGAGCCGAGTGTTTTGTGTACTATCCGCGTTCGTGCGGATAATACAGAAACACGATAATCGTGATAACTAAAAGCACGTGGCTTGCAGCACGAGTTGGGGATCCAGGAACTGTCGCATGCGTTCGGTCCGACCACAATGTCCAAGGTGGACGCCCGTGGTGGTGTCGGGCCGGGCGAACAGAACAAGAATATTGTCAACATCATTAAGTGCGCCTTTTACTGTAAAGGTTATCCCGGTGGGGATCTCGACGGGATCTGGAGAAGTTCACCTCCTTTTGGGCCGCAGATGGACGCAGTGGCGGGGTCCTTGTATGCCATGGCAAACAATATGGGTATTGGGGTGCAGGACAGGCTGAACGCCAAACTTTTCAAGGCCTTGCTCACAATGGATGCTTACGTCCTAGTTTCCGGAGGTGATCCGGAAGTTCGTAAGATTCAGCAGTGGTTAAATAGGAGGTAT
Organism: Cutibacterium nasicola; assembly: GCF_052654715.2. Lineage (NCBI taxonomy): Bacteria > Bacillati > Actinomycetota > Actinomycetes > Propionibacteriales > Propionibacteriaceae > Cutibacterium > Cutibacterium nasicola. Next base: position 219,274 of record NZ_CP199745.2, read on the forward strand.
TGGCAGCGTAGATTTGCAACGATTATTCCCACTGAAGGGCATTATTCGCGTGATGTTCAAAAACTACTAATGAAGGCACTTCAATCTGAGTTTGGAATAGCAGATTCCTCGGTGAACGGGAATTTTGGGCCGGCCACCCGACAGCAGCTGGCAGCCCATATTTTGAAGCCTGGTGATAGTGGTGTTCTTGTCGAGTTGCTGTCTGCGGCTTGTGTCTTCAACGGTGCTGTTCCAAGAGGTGAAGGCATGGTTCATACAATGTTCAAGTCTACGTTTGATGACAAGTTGGCCAAGTATATTCAGGCATTTCAAGCATTCAGTTTGCTACCAGTTACCAATCGTGTGGACTACGCAACGTGGTGTCAATTATTGGTATCCACAGGTGACCCGAATCGCGCGGCGCATGCGTGTGATACTCGTTTCACGATCACGGAGTCGCTTGCGCATTCGCTGGTCAGATCGGGTTATAGGGTCGTAGGTAGGTATCTTGATGAACCTCCCGGCGGCAAGCTGGATAAAAAACTCAAAGATGGTGAACTCCATGCTATTTTTGCTGGCAACATGAGAGTGTTCCCCATTTGGCAGTACAATGCACGTGACCTGATTGATTTCTCCTTTGAATCTGGATGGGAACACGGAAATAAGGCACATGACCGCATGGTCTATTACGGTTTCAATCCAGGCGCCATTGTCTACTTCTCGGTGGACTATGACGCAACCGATCCTGAAATTGACAGCAATATTATTCCTTATTTTCGGGGAGTTCAGGCGGCCTTGGCTAGCCGAGGTCATGCCTATCGCGCTGGCGTCTACGGTTGTCGTAATGTCTGCTCGCGCGTCTCAGAGCAGACTTACACGGTAAGTTCATTTGTCTCAGGAATGTCGTGGGGCTTCTCCGGCAATCTCGGGTTCCCTCTTCCGTATAATTGGTCGTTCAACCAGATTCAGGAGGTTCGTTACTCTGCTGATTCTGGCAAGGAAATTGATTTGGACCGCGATGTGCACCGCGCACATATCGATCCGGGAATTGGCCCGGATGGAGTGGGTGGGCATACACCGTCAAAGTTGGAGGACACCCTGGCTACAGTTGACCAGGTCCATGACATGGCGGCGAAATACGGTGGGGGCACCAGCGACGTCAATCTTATCAACAAACGGGTGCTGGAGTTTCTTCGACACCCGAAGTACACCCACGTCTACGCAGGTTGGAGGATCTTGCTCGGGGCTCCCGATGAGGACTGGCTCACGGCAGCTACGAGCGAACTTGGCTCGCTTATGCTCACGTTCGAGGATCCTATTTACAATGAGACCGTATCAATGGATCATCTCGCCGCGACTGCCAACGCCGTCATGCTTATGGGCTGGGGCGACGGGAAAAATGCGAACCGAGGCGATTTCGGGGGCTGGGGTGGTGACCTCTCGACCTTCTATGCCGACTGGATGAACAATGAGAGGAGTTATGCGTCGGGGTACGCGTTTTGTATGGATCGGCTTGCTCATCGCGGTGTCGAGTCGTCCTTCGGTTTCTCGGACATGATCGAAGATGTGGATGGATATCTTCTGGGCCGGGCGATCCGTGCTGGCGTGCCCTTCAAGACGGTGCTGAGGGATTACCTGACTGGCCAGGCGATTACGACCCGCTTCCGCGACTTCTATCGGCTGCGGTTTAACTCGTCGTCCGATTCTGTTGAGAAATCGGCTCGGGCTATGTTTTTCGATTCATCCGATTCTGTGCTGCACAAATTGCAAGTAGCAGCGGTGGAGATGCAGATCAGAGATAAAGCTCTGTTGCCGGAAGTACTGCCGTCGGAGAAATTGTCTCCATTTTTTGAAGGTTTCGCCAAGATTGTCAGTCAGCTGGCGGAAAGCGCGTGAAAGGAACGCGGCGATGACACACAATTCCTACAAGATTCCCCGTCGTGCCTTGCTGAGCGGTATGGCCGCAAGCGGGCTGACGGCCGTTCTGGCTTCTGAGGCCGCCGCCCTGCCCCCGGTTCCGTTGTCGCCCATCCAGCCTTCTCGCGTGCAACGATGGTCTGGGATGCGCAGCGCTAACGACTGGCCGATCGGTGCCGCTGCTGCTGCGCAGACGGTCGAGGGTGCAGGGATCGACGTGACTCTGACGACCGGTGCACCGTCGGTCGTGCTGCTGCATGCCTTGAGGCGCATCAACTACGAACTTGTCTCATTGCGTCCCGGTGACGTGGCAGGGCTCCAGCATGACCGGAATGTTGCCTCACCGCAACGGTCCAACCTTCTGTCCGGGACAGCCTTCCTTTTTCGTGAGAGTTTTCTCCCGTACGGGTCAACGGGTAATCTTTTCCCCGATGAGGTTGTTGTGCTGGAGGATATCGTTGCTGAGTCGCGAGGAGTCCTGGCTTGGGGTGGGCATCTCAGGGTGCCTGACCAGTCCTTGATCTACCTCGCGAAAGGTTCGACTTCACCTGAGGTGGGACGGTTGCAGAGCCATTTCGACGTGGTCGATCACGTGGATGCGTCAGGGGGCGCTGGTACCATAGATGCGTATCTGCCGGGGCGGCGTGCGGTTGCTCGGCGAGAACTGAGGGGGCGCCGATGAGGGGTCCTCGGTTCGTGGCTGTCATGACTTCGTGCGTGTTGCTCTGTTTCGGCGGGGCGGGTTGCAGCACGATCCAATCTGAGGCGGATGTGCAAGCAGCGGATAGCGCCGACGTTGCCGTGCCCCGTGCGCTGCGCAAAGAGTTGGACTCGCGGGGGCTTGCCTCCCCGGCTGAGCGTGCGGACGCCGCGCAGGTGTGGTTTAACGAGACCAGGCCGATAGACATCTCTCTTGGTGGCCATTGGGTGGTGCGTAGTCGTGAGGGGACCCGGTTGCGTGTCGACTTCTACGTCCGTGTGGAGTCAGGCTCTCTTCTGCCACCTGACGGGGGGAAATCGGCACACTCGGTTGCGTGTCGGGTTTACGACGTGGCCCATGGGGTGACCGTCCAGCAGGTTGACTGCCCCCAGGAATCGTTGGCTGAGTTGCCGTGATGCTGCTTTCTTGGTCGCCGGTTCGTACTCGTCAACAGTGAAGATGAGACATCCGATTGGTTCGAGGGACAGCGTTTGATCACCATCGGTTGACTCGGCAAGCTCCTCACCAAGCGCAGTGATGACGCCCTGCCTTTCTTGTTAGAACTTCGCGTCTTAGTCGCAATCGTGACTGTGCGATGTGGATGTGCCAGGGGTGCTGGTACCATAGATGCGTATCTGCCGGAGCGGTGTGCGGTTGCTCGGCGAGAACTGAGGGGGCGCCGATGAGGAGTCCTCGGTTCGTGGTCGTCATGACTGCGTGTGTGCTGTTCTGCTTCGGTGTGGCGGGTTGCAGCACGATCCAGTCTGAGACGGATGAGGATGTTGCTGGGCGAGCTGACTACGACCTGCCCGACGCGTTGCGCAAGGAGTTGGACTCGCATGGGCTCACCTCCCCGGCTGAACGTGCGGACGCCGCGCAGACATGGTTCAACGAGACCAACCCGCCGGATGTTAACGTCGTCGACCGGTGGGTTGTGCGTAGTCGTGAGGGGACCCGGTTTCGTGTCGACTTATACAGGCATATGGAGTCAGGCTCTCTGTTGCCACCTGACGGGGGCAAATCGGCATCCTCGGTCGCGTGTCGGGTTTACGACGTGGCCCATGGGGTGACGGTCCAGCAGGTCGATTGTCCAAAGGAATCGCTGGATGACCTACCCTGACACGGCTGCCCTTGCCCGCCGGCTCGTACCCGTCAACAGCGGACATGAGACACCCTGATCGGTTCGAGGTACAGCTTCATCCAGAGGAACTGCTCGGTCTAGACGCTCATGGCACGCGCCACTGCCATACTCTGGTGGTGTGAGTACGAAGAATCTGACCCGCGAAGAAGCCCGTCACCGGTCCGAGATCATCACTGTCGAGAGGTACCACGTCCGCGTTGACGTGCGCGGTGCCGACGCTGATGGGGCCACCCACTTCACCTCCAGCACCAGGGTGCGATTCTCGACCAAGGAGCCCGACACCTTCCTGGACTTGCTCGACGGCGAGATTGAGTCGGTCATCGTCAACGATGAGGAGGTCGAGCCGGAGTATGACGGCTCTCGTATCCAGCTTCACGGACTCCATACTCATCGTAAGAATCTCGTCGTCGTCACCGCCAAGCTGCCCTACCAACACACTGGCCAGGGCTTGCACCGCTTCGTCGATCCCGCCGACGGCAAGGTTTACCTCTACACCCACTTTGAGGCTGCTGATTCCCGGCGCATGTACGCGGTCTTCGAACAGCCCGACCTCAAGGCCCACGTCGACTTCGATGTTCTCGCACCGCAGGGATGGCGCGTCATCTCCAACCAGGTCCATGAGGACACCCGCGAGGAGGACGGCGGCATCCTGCACGACTTCGCCCTCACCCCGCGGATGTCGACCTACCTGACCGCCATCGCCGCTGGCCCGTACGTCCGATTCGAGGACGAATGGCACTCCCGCGACGGCTCGGAGTCCATCCCGCTGGGCATTCTCGCTCGCGCATCCTTGGCCGAGTACGTGGATCATGAGGAGATCTTCAAGATCACCAAGCAGGGCCTGGCCTTCTACCACGACGCCTTCGGTTACCCCTACCCGTGGGGCAAGTACGACCAGATCTTCGTGCCCGAGTACAACCTCGGCGCCATGGAGAATCCGGGCCTCGTGACCTTCACCGAGAACTACATCCACCGCGGCCCGGCCACTCGCTCCGAGCTTGCCGGTCGGACGAACACCATCCTCCACGAGATGGCTCACATGTGGTTCGGAGACCTCGTCACCCCCAAGTGGTGGGACGACCTGTGGCTCAAGGAGTCCTTCGCCGAGTACATGGGAGCCCATGCCTCGGTCAACGCCACCGAGTACCGCGAGGCCTGGACGAACTTCGCCGTCGGTCGCAAGGCCTGGGCCTACACCGCCGACCAGCAGTCGACGACGCACCCGATCGTCGCCGACATCGTCGATCTGGAGGCCGCCCGTCAGAACTTCGATGGCATCACCTACGCCAAGGGTGCGTCGGTGCTCAAGCAGCTCGTCGCCCACGTCGGCGTCGAGAAGTTCTTCAGCGCGGCACGCCACTACTTCCGCGAACTGGCCTTCTCCTCAGCCACTCTCGACGATCTCATCCGTCACCTCGAGAAGGCATGCGGTCGAGACCTGAGCTCCTGGGTGAACGCCTGGCTCAAGACCACCGGACCTGACGTTCTGCTGCCGGAACTCACCGTTCGTGACGGGGTCGTCCAGGAGCTCGCCGTGGTGCGTGACTCCGTCGACCTGCGTACCGGCCACGACGTCAATCGTCCTCACACCCTTCGCGTCGGTCTGTACTCCCTGCAGGGAGACGATCTGGTGCGCACTGACCTCATCGATGTGACCTTGTCCTCGCCGCGTACTCCGGTGCCCGAGGCCGTCGGCAAGCCCGCCCCGGATCTCATCCTCATCAACGACGACGACCTCACCTACGCCAAGGTGCGTCTTGGGGCTACCGGGACGAAAACTGTGCTGACCCACCTGTCCGGCCTGTCGAAACCACTGGCCCGCGCCCTGGTCTGGTCGATGCTGTGGAACGCGGTGCGCGACGCCAAGCTCAAGGTGCAGGACTACCTCGACGCTGTTGCCCTGCACGGCCCCAAGGAGACTGAACCGGCCATCCTCACCGCCGTCCTGCAGCAGGTGCGGATGGCGGTCGAGAATTACCTGCCTGATTCGGCTCGCGACAACGCGCGTCGAGCCGAGGCCGCTCGAGCATGGCAGGGACTTGACGAGTCCGAGCCCGGCAGCGACTTGCAGCGCATCTGGGCCCGCCACGCCCTGGCTCTGTCGGCAGCCGACCACGAGTCGGCTGGTCAGGTCCGCGGACTTCTCGACGGCAACGTCACGGATCTGGTTGTCGATCCTGAGCTGAGGTGGCAGGCTTGGATGGCCCTGGCCGCCCTTGGCCAGGCCAGCGCCGAGGACCTCGACGCCGAGCTGGAGCGTGACCGCACCAAGACCGGCGTCGCCCACCACATGGCCGCCCTGACCGCCTGTCCTGACGATGTTGCCAAGCAGGACGCCTACCGTCGCCTGCGCACCCCCGGCGAGCTGTCCAACGAGCACTGCCTGGCACTCATCGACGGTCTGCGCACCCCGTTGGGGGCCGAGATCTTCGCCAGCCTCAACGGCTCCTACTTCGACGACCTGGAACAGATCTGGCAGGAGTTCCCGATCGAGATGGCCCAGCGCTTGGTGATCGGACTCTTCCCGGACGGTGACGTCGTCGAGGATGCCGATCATTGGTTGGCGCACCACCCCTCGGCCACGGGTGGCCTGACGCGGACGGTCAAGGAGCTTCGTGACGCGGCCTCTCGTGCGGAGACGGCCCGCGACTACAACAGCTGAGTGACGAGCCCCATCGCGCCTGACAGTGGCGGGTTGTTCAGCGGCGACGCTGCTTGACGACCCGCCACTGGCGTGCCAGTGCCTCCCGCCACGTCGGCACCGTCACGCCGTTGTCGATCATGATCCGGTACAGACGGCGCTGGTTGACCTCCAGGCCGATGAGACCGATGGCGAAGATGATGAGCTGGGTGGACATGGCCCAGCGGAAGCCACTGAGGGTGTAGTGCCCGCCGGGACACAGTACCTCGAGAAGCAGACCGATGATCTCGATCTCCAGCAGGCCGAAGAAGAATCCGCCCGTGATGGCCACACCGGTCGCGGTGGCCAGCCGGTTGCCGGGCTGGAAGGTGCGAGCCACGTCGAACCCAACGCCCCCACCGGGCAGTGAGATGCCCAGGCAGATGACGAGGACGTAGAGCATCCACAGTGGGGCGCGTCCCGGCCAGATCAGGACGACGAGCCACGCCAGCGCAGAGACGGTGATCATTGCCTCGATGAGGGTCCCGCGACGAAGCGGGTGGCGACTGGTGAGGATGCCAGCCGTGGGACCGGCGATGGCATTGGCAATGACGTACACCGTCATGAGAGTCGAGGCAGTGGCGGTTGATCGGCCTTCAGCATGAGTGAGGTAGGGCATTCCCCACATCAGTGAGAAGACGATGCCGGCGAAGTTCGACGACATGTGGGCCCAGAAGGCCATCCTCGTCGAGGGATGCTTGACGACCTCGACAACCTGGTGGGGGAGTTGCTTGAGATTGGCGTCGGTGCGTTCCGGCTCGACTCCGGGCGGGGCGTCACGGATGAGAAGGACGGCCAGCACTGCGGCCAGTGCCGCCCCGGCCGCAGCGAGGAAGTAGCTCGAACGCCACCCGCTGGTCTCCACCATCGCCACCAGGCCGACGGCCGAGACAACCTGTCCGAACTGGCCCAACAGGCCAGTGAGCTGAGTCATCAGCGGGATCTGACGAGTCGGGAACCAAGCAGGCACCAGACGCACCGCAGCACCGAAGATGAAGGCGTCGCCACATCCCACCAGGATGCGGGCGAGCATGGCACCTCCCACACTCCCGGCCAGGGCCATGACGACCTGTCCCACGGCCATGAGGACTGATCCGGCAGCGATGACGACTCGTGACCCCAACCGATCGACGGCCACACCGGCCGGAATCTGCAGAACGGCGTACACCGCGAGCTGGAGCACCATGAAAGTGGCGACGACGGACGCCGGGGCGTTGAAATGGTCTGCGGCCGTCAGCCCCGTGACGCCCAGAGAGGTTCGCTGCATGACGGCAAACCCGTAGGCGATGACCGCGGTGATCCACACCACCCATGTCATGGCACCGCGGTGACGAGGGTTCGATGGGGCGGTACTCACGGGGCTCATGGTAAGACGTTGCGCTCTCCCCATGCGCTGAGTGAGCCGGCAATACGTGGTCGGGGCGGCAATGACGCCATCCAACGGCTAGATTGGTCCTGTGGCAGACACAGTTGAGAACGCCGTCAGCACCCCCGACGTCGAGCAGCCCTGGGCTGAGTTGGGGTTGTCCGCTGACGAGTACCAGCGCATCCGGGAGATCCTGGGACGTCGCCCGACCGGCGGCGAGCTCGCCATGTATTCGGTGATGTGGTCGGAGCACTGCTCGTACAAGTCGTCGAAGAAGTACCTACGACGCTTCGGTGACCTGCCCCAGCGCACGCCGCTCGGCCCGCTGCTGGCAGGCATCGGTGACAACGCTGGCGTCGTCGACATCGGAAACGGACTGGCCGTCACGTTCAAGGCGGAGTCCCACAACCACCCGTCCTATGTCGAGCCGCATCAGGGCGCAGCCACCGGAGTCGGCGGCATCGTTCGAGACATCATGGCCATGGGTGCTCGCCCGGTCGGCGTCATGAATGCCCTGGCCTTCGGGCCCCTCGGTGGTTCCGACACCTCCCGAGTGCTGCCCGGTGTCGTCTCCGGCATCGCTGACTACGGAAACTGTCTTGGCCTGCCGACGATCGGTGGCCAAACCCTCTTCGACCCCACCTACTACGGCAACCCGCTGGTCAACGCGCTGTGCGTCGGCGTGCTGCGTCACGAGGACCTGCAGTTCGCCAAGGCCTCCGGTGTGGGCAACCTCGTCATCCTCTTCGGTGCCGCGACGGGGGGTGACGGGATCGGCGGCGCGTCGATCCTGGCCTCCGAGTCCTTCGCCGCCGAAGGGGAGTCCAAGCGGCCCAGCGTCCAGGTGGGCGATCCCTTCATGGAGAAGTTGCTCATCGAGTGCACCCTCGACCTGTTCAACGCCGGGGTCGTCGAAGCCCTGCAGGACTTCGGCGCAGCCGGTATCTCATGCGCCACCTCGGAGCTGGCCAGCGCCGGTGACGGTGGTATGCACATCGAGCTCGACCGCGTCCCGCTGCGCGACCCGAGCCTCGCTGCCGAGGAGATCCTCATGAGCGAGTCCCAGGAGCGGATGGCCGCCGTGGTGCGCCCGGACCAGCTCGACGAGTTCATGAAGATCTGTGATCGCTGGGGAGTGGCCGCCACCGTCATCGGCGAGGTCACCGACACCGGTCGTCTCCACATCGACTGGCACGGCGAGCGGATCGTCGACGTCGATCCGCGCACCGTCGCCCACGACGGGCCGGTCCTCGACATGCCTGCGGCGCGCCCGTGGTGGATCGACGAGCTCAACGGCGATGACGCCAACAACCTTCCGCGCGACAACTCGGGAGAGGGTCTGGCCGGTGCTCTACTGGCGCTGGTCGGTTCTTCCCACCTGTGCGACCGCTCCTGGATCACTGACCAGTACGACCGTTTCGTGCGTGGCGACACGGTGCTGTCCCAGCCCAACGACGCCGGCATGATCCGTGTCGACGAGCAGACCAACCTCGGCATCGCGCTGTCCCTGGACGCTAATGGCCGTCAGACCACCCTCAACCCGTACCTGGGCGCTCAGCTGGCGCTGTGCGAGGCCTATCGCAACGTTGCCATCAGCGGTGCGACCCCGGTGGCCGTCACCGACTGCCTCAACTACGGCTCCCCGTACGACCCCGACATCATGTGGCAGTTCGACGAAACCATTCTCGGCCTGGTCGACGGCTGCCGTGAGCTCGGTATGCCGGTCACCGGTGGCAATGTCTCCCTGCACAATCGCACTGGTGACGAGTCCATCCGGCCGACCCCGCTCGTCGGTGTCCTCGGTGTCATTGACGACGTTCGCACCCGCATCCCCTCCGCCTTCGCCCATGACGGTGACGCTGTCCTGCTGCTCGGCACCACGAAGTGCGAGTTCGGTGGATCGGTCTACGACGACGTCATTCACGCCGGTCACCTCGGCGGCATGCCCCCGATGCCCGATCTGAACGCCGAGAAGGCCCTGGCCGCGGTCATGGTGGAGGCTGCCAGGCGCGGTCTGCTCTCCAGCGCTCACGACCTGTCCGACGGCGGCCTGGCCCAGGCTCTCGTGGAGAGCTGTCTGCTCAGCGGCCTCGGTGCCTCGGTCACCCTGCCCGAGGGGGAGCCCTCGGTGATGCTCTTCTCGGAGTCGCCGGCTCGCGCCGTCGTCTCGTTGTCCGGTGCCGACTACCGCGAGTTCAAGGAGCTGTGCCAGGAGCATGGTGCGCCGGTCGCCCGCATCGGTGAGGTCATCGATCACGGCGAGTTCGAGGTCAACGGGCTGTTCAGCCTGTCACTCGACGAGATCGAGCGCACTTGGCGCAAGCCGATTCCGGCTGCCCTGGGGGAGTGACGAGAACTCTTGACCTGAGCTGACGGCGAGTGGTGCTGCCCAAGAGCTGTGGCGTTCATGCGGGTCATGCTCATGTACCGCTGTGACAAAGACACCTTGCGATGCGGATCTCCTGGTCGACGATCTTATGGACCAGACGGTGTTCCGTCTGCCACCGCGTGTGGTAATCGTCTCCTCACGATTATTGGCTACGCGAGGACCTTTGCCTCGCCTCAGAGAGGGCCGCCAATGGGGCCGCCGCCTTGAGGTTCTTCTCGCACCACTCCTCGTCAGGCTGGGATGCGGCGACGATCGCGCCACCGGCACCGACCGAGACCCCCGCCCCGGCCCGGACCAGCGTCCGAATGACAATGCTGAGGTCGGCAGTGCAATCGAACCCGAGGTAGCCCAGCACCCCCGAGTAGATTCCTCGGGCGCCAGCCTCCAAACTGTCCAGTATCTCCACGGATCGTTCCTTGGGTGCCCCCGTCATCGACCCACCAGGGAACGTGGCTCGCAGCACGTCGACCAGCCCGACATCCCCGCGCAACTGTCCGCGCACCGTGGTCACCATCTGGTGCACCGTCGCGTACGACTCGATCTTCATCAGGTGCGGCACCTCCACCGTGCCGGGCTGGCACACCCGCGACAGGTCATTGCGCACCAGATCGGCGATCATGAGGTTTTCGGCGCGGTTCTTGGCGTCGGTGCGCAGATCAATGACGCGTTGGGCATCCTCGACACGGTTACCACAGCGGGCCATCGTCCCCTTGATCGGTGCGGACTCGACGATGCCGTCACGTATTCGCAAGAACCGTTCCGGGGAGGAGGAGCACACCTCGAGGTTCGGGTTGCTGAACCGAAGGTACGCGCCGTAGGGAGCCGGATTTCGACGTCGTAGCGCCCGGTACAGCTTCCAGCCGTTCACGTCGCACCTGGAAGTCCACGTGTCGGTGAGACAGGCCTCGTACGAGTTGCCGCGAGCCAACGCCCGCTGAATCGTGAGGGTCCGGTCTTGATACGCCTCGCAGCTCAGCCGCCACGACCCAGCAGGAACGCTGATCGGCGGGCTTGGTGGTTCATCAGGTCCTCGGCGAGCCACCAACGCCAGAGCCAACGTGTCAAGCAGATCAGCAGTCTCGTCACGGTGTGGCGCGTCGTGGTCCACCAGAGCCAGTAGAGTGGCGCGCTGCTCGTCATGGTCATAGGCAATCCAGCTTGCCGGGCGCAGCCACATCGCGTCGGGCATGTCGCTGCGGTGCGCGTTCGGCCCCAAGGTCAACGCCTTGCACTCATAGCCCAGGAAGCCGACGTAGCCGCCAGTGAACGGGATGTCACCGAGCTTCGGCCTCGTCGCTCCTTCCGCAAGACGGCGTGCCAGAAACCCCAGCACATCACCAGGCTCGGATCGCCCATTGACCAGCAACGTATTCGTGTTGACGTCGTAACTGATCACCTCCGACGCCGATCCCGCCGCCGTGCCCATGATGCTCCACCGACCGGTGTCGTCGCGTGCGGCCGCCGAGTCCAACCAAAAGGCGTCAACGTCACCAGCCAGTGCGGCGAAGGTAGCTTCCGTGTCGAGATCGATGTCGACCTCACGGTGGCATATTTCCCACCTCGCCGGGGTCTGAAGGATCGTGCGTGAAGGAGGACAGCTGGGGCTGCGATTTTTCGACGCCAAGTCGCCAGACACCGTTGTGCAGTGGGGGTGGCCGATCGCCAAGAAGTTGGCGACGAGTTGGGCCCCCACCTGTGTCATCACTGATTCGGGATGGAACTGCACACCCCAGTGCGGCCGATCTGCAACCTTGAACGCCATGATGGTGCCATCCTCGGCGCGAGCGTGTTCAAAAGTGTCATCGCCCAGTGCCGACAGGCACAGCGAGTGATACCGAGTGGCCTCGAAGTCCTGTGGCAATCCGGTGAAGATCCCGCGTCCCGAATGATGAATCTGGCTCACGACACCGTGACGTGGCCGAATTGCCTGCAGCTGAGCACCGTGGCGCAGCCCAAGACCTTGGTGACCGAGACATACCCCAAGCAGGGGGAGCCTGGCGGAAGCATCAATGACCTGGCCAGCAACATGGAAGTCCGCTTCGGTGAGCGGAGAACCAGGTCCTGGTCCAATGACCACGTGATCGAACTCGCCGTCAGCCAGCCGGTGGAAAACCCCGTCCCGTTCAATGTCTTCGGGGCGTACCACCACCGGCGCTGTACCGCTGACTTGGGCCAACAGGTGCGCGAGGTTGAAGGTGAAGGAGTCATGGTTGTCGACAAGTAGGATCACGCGGGACCTCCCTGGGTGGCCTCTCAAGAGTGCCATTGCTTGATACGAACGAGGACTCGCACTCCTACACTTTGACCATGGATCTTTCTCATGCTTTCAAGGACCTGTCTGCCAAAGTGGATACCGGTTTCGACGATGCGGTGGAACAGCTCACCCGTCACGTCGCAGTCCGGTCGGTCAGTTCCCAGCGACCCGACGACGTGAGGTCCGGAGCCGACTTCGTCGCAGCTGCGGCCAAGGAGGCTGGCGCCGCAGACGTCAACGTCATCACCGAGAATGATGGACTGCCGACTGTCATCGCCCACTGGCCAGCCCCCGAGGGCAAGCCCACCGTCCTGCTGTACTCCCACGGTGACGTCCAGCCCACCGGCAACCCCGACGAGTGGCACACCGACCCGTTCGTGGCCACCACCAAGGAAGAACGTCTCTTCGGGCGTGGCACTGCTGACGACAAGGGTGGCGTCGCTGCCCATCTGGCCGCCATCCGTGCCTTCGACGGCAAGCCCCCGGTTGGCGTCACCCTCTTCGTCGAAGGTGAGGAGGAAATCGGCTCCCCGTCCATGGACGCCATCATCGCCAACCACAAGGAGGAGTTGGCCGCTGACGTCATCGTCATCGCCGACTCGGTCAACTGGACCCAGGTCGTGCCCTCCTTGACGACCACCCTGCGTGGCGTCGTTGACTGCGTCGTGGAGGTCTCCACCCTCGACCACGCGCTGCACTCCGGTCAGTTCGGCGGCATCGTTCCCGACGCCCTGACGACTCTGTGCCGCCTCATTGCGACCCTGCATGACGAGACCGGTGAGGTCACCGTTGACGGGCTCAAGGGATTTGCCGGCCCGCAGCTGGACTACCCGGAGGACCGTCTGCGCGAGGAGACCGGTGTCCTTGACGGAGTCCAGTGGGTCGGTCAGGGACGCGCCGTCGAGAAGATGTGGACCAAGCCGTCGGTCACCGTCATCGCCATCGACGCCACCCCGGTTGCCGACGCCATCAACATCCTGCCAGCCACCGCCCGTGCCAAGATCAGCCTGCGCGTCGCCCCTGGTCAGGACGCCGATGAGGCCATGGAAGCTCTCGTCAAGCATCTGGAGTCCCACGTCGAGTTCGGCGCCCACGTCAAGGTGACACCCGGCCAGCTTGGCCAGCCGGGTGTCGTCCCCTTCACCGGTGAGCGCGCCGAGGTTGCCAACGAGGCCTTCAAGCTGGCCTGGGGTCAGGAGCCCGTCGAGATGGGCACCGGCGGTGCCATCCCGTTGGTGACCGATCTGCAGAATGCCTTCCCGCAGGCCACCGTTCTGGTGACGGCCGTCACCGATCCGGAATCGCGCATGCATGGTATCGACGAGTCCCTGCACCTGGGTGACTTCCGCAAGGCCATCCTCACCGAGGCCCTCATGCTCGCCGGCCTGGCTGAGTGAAGTTCCGCTGAAGGGTGTTCCCGCGTAGAATGGCCCTGCCTCCGGTCGTGCCGGTAGGCAGGGCCTGGGACGTTCGGCGGGCAGTTGCCCCGTCTGAGTGACGATCACCGGGGCTCGCGTCAGAAGGGTGGGCAGACGCGGACAGCCACTTGTCCCCGTCATCGAGAGGCCCGCCCATGTCCTCCGGCTCCGTGAGCTACCGAACTCTGTTCTCCCTGCCAGGCGGCACCTTCGTCACCGTCTCCGCCTTGGCTCGTCTGCCCTTGGCCATGAGCCAGCTGGGCACCCTGTTGCTCGTGTCCAGCCCACAGGTCTCGGGGCGGCTGGGCCCTGGTGGTCTGGCTGCGGGCATCGTCGCCCTGGCCATCGCCATCGGCTCTCCCATTTTCGGCGCCCTGACCGACCGTCATGGTCAGCGCACGGTGCTGTTGGTGCAGTCCTTGGTCGGTGGACTCGCCCTGACCGCCGAGGGAGTGGTTGCCGCGATGGGGGCAGTGTGGCCGATCGTGGCCGCCATCGGCGGAGTGGCGGGATTCTTCCTGCCTCAGATCGGCACCATGGCGCGGGTTCGCTGGCGTGCCATGGGAGCAGCAAATCCCAAGATCGAAGCAGGGGTGCTGGAAACCTCCTTCGCATGGGAGGGGTCCATTGATGAGGCCTCCTTCGCCCTCGGACCAGCCATGGTCGGCATCCTCGCGGTGATTGCGGGTCCCGTCCCTGGCCTCGTCGTCGCCGGTGCGATGTTGGTGGTGCTGGGCAGTTGGTTCGCCCTGGACCCGACGTCGAAACTCGTCGAGGGTCACCGCGCCGGGACCGACCGCCAGGGGGTCTCGACCCCGGCGCAACGTCGTGCTCCTGGTCCGCTGCTCACCGCCGGTGTGTTGGCCACCTGCGTCGGCATGATCTTCATGGGCATGGTTTTCGGGTCCGTCCAGACCGGAACTACCAGTCTTGCCACGCAGACGGGACGACCTGGCCTGGCGGGTCTGCTGCACGCCCTGCTGTCGGTGGGTAGTGCGGCCGCCGGCCTGGCCCTGCCGAGGTTGGCACGTCGTCTGGACCTCGTCGCACGGTGGAAGTTCTTCGCCCTGGGACTGGCGGTGTTCGCGGCCCCGCTGCTCATCGTCCATCACCTCGGTCCGCTGGTCCCGGCCCTGATCGTCCTCGGTGTGGCTGCGGCGCCGTACATGATTACCCTCTTCAGCGTTGCGGAGCGCGCCGCGTCCGCCGGACGGATCGGCACCGTCATGACCCTCATGGCGGCCATGAACAGCCTGGGTTATGCCTTCGGGACGACGATGGCCGGACGTCTCGCCGATCGGGGAGGTGCCACGCCGGCCTATGCGGTGACGTTCGGCGTCGGTGTCGCGGCGACCCTGCTGGCCGTCCTGGTGGCCGGCAAGGTGACCCCGGCCAGGGGCTGAGATCTGCGCCCTGACGCTCCTGACAACTGTTCCACAGCCACCCTCGGCCATTGTGCGATACCGTGGCCTCGTGCCGTGCGCAGACGGAAGGCTTACCGCAGACCTCGATCCCCAGGATCACGGACCCCAGGACGCTTGTGGCGTCATCGGGATCTATGCCCCCGGTGAAGAGGTGTCCAAGCTCACCTATTTCGGCATGTATGCCCTGCAACACCGAGGCCAGGAATCCGCTGGCATGGCGGTGTCGGACGGTCGCCGAATGATGGTCTTCAAGGACATGGGGCTGGTCTCCCAGGTCTTCGACGAGGCCACCCTGAACTCCCTGCGGGGCCACATGGCCGTCGGCCACACCCGCTACTCGACGACAGGCGCGAGCGTCTGGGACAACGCCCAGCCGACCTTCCGCTCTCGTCAGGGTGGTGGAGGCCTCGCCTTGGCCCACAACGGTAACCTCACCAACGCCGACGCCCTTGAGGCCCTCATCGCCGAGCGCGCTCCGAGCACTGACGTTCCTCACAAGGACCGGATGGACTCCAGCAACGACACCTCGCTCGTCACCGCCCTCATGACGA
Source organism: Cutibacterium nasicola (assembly GCF_052654715.2). Classification (NCBI taxonomy): domain Bacteria; kingdom Bacillati; phylum Actinomycetota; class Actinomycetes; order Propionibacteriales; family Propionibacteriaceae; genus Cutibacterium; species Cutibacterium nasicola. The sequence goes on from NZ_CP199745.2 coordinate 235,093, forward strand.
CCTACGACGGCACCCTTGAAGAAGTCGCCACCCAGGTGCTACCTCACCTCAAGGGGGCCTTCAGTCTCGTCTTCATGGACGACCACACCCTGTGCGCCGCTCGTGACCCGCAGGGCATCAGGCCGCTTGTGCTGGGACGCCTCCCCAGCGGATGGGTGGTCGCCTCCGAAACTGCCGCCATCGACATCGTCGGGGGCACCTTCGTTCGCGAGATCGAGCCCGGTGAGATGATCGCCATCGACGCCGCCGGTCTGCGCACCAGTCACTTCGCCGAGGCCCGTCCCAAGGGCTGCATCTTCGAGTACGTCTATCTGGCCCGGCCCGACACCGTCATTGCCGGACGACGCATCCACAACGTGCGGGTCAAGATCGGCAAGATCCTGGCCCAGGAACACCCCGTCGACGCTGACCTCGTCATCCCGGTGCCCGAGTCCGGCACCCCGGCTGCTATCGGTTATGCGGACGAGTCCGGTATTCCCTACGGCATGGGTCTGGTCAAGAACTCCTACGTCGGTCGGACCTTCATCCAGCCCTCCCAGACCCTGCGCAACCTTGGCATCCGTCTCAAGCTCAACCCGTTGCGGGACGTCATCGAGGGACGCCGCATCGTCGTCGTCGACGACTCCATCGTGCGCGGCAACACCCAGCGTCAACTCGTCCGGATGTTGCGCGAGGCGGGTGCTGCCGAGGTGCACGTGCGCATCTCCTCGCCGCCGGTGAAATGGCCCTGCTTCTACGGCATCGACTTCGCCACCCGTGCCCAGCTCATCGCCCCCGGACTGGAGGTCGAGGACATCTGTCGATCCATTGGCGCCGATTCTCTGGGTTACGTCAGCCTTGAGGGCCTCATCCGAGCCACCCACGTCGACGCTGACAACCTGTGCCGGGCCTGTTTCGACGGTGTCTACCCCGTGCAGGTGCCCACCTCCGCGCGAGACGTCGTCGCCGTCACCACCCCTACCGATCCCGATGAGGAGAAGCAGTGAGCAACGAGTCCGCGTACGCCCGCGCCGGCGTCGACATCGAGGCCGGTGAGCGTGCCGTCGACCTCATGAAGGCCCACGTGGCAGCCACCCGTCGTCCGGAGGTTCTCGGTGGCCTGGGAGGCTTTGCTGGTTTCTTCGACGCCTCCGCGCTGGGGAAGTACCGCCATCCGGTGCTCGCCACCTCGACTGACGGTGTCGGTACCAAGGTCGCCATCGCCCAGGCCATGGACGTCCACGACACCATCGGCTTCGACCTGGTGGGCATGCTCGTTGACGATCTCGTCGTGGTGGGTGCGCAGCCGTGGTTCGTCACCGACTACGTCGCCTGTGGTCACGTCGATCCGGACCGGATCGCCAACGTTGTCAAGGGCATCGCCGCCGCCTGCGCCAAGGCCGGCTGCTCGCTGCTCGGCGGCGAGACGGCCGAGCACCCCGGCCTGTTGGCCCCTGACGAGTACGACGTCGCAGGTGCCACCACGGGAGCCGTCGAGTACGAAGGGATCCTCGGTCCGCAGCGGGTTCAGGACGACGATGCCCTGCTGGCGGTGGCCTCCTCGGGCTTGCACTCCAACGGCTACTCGCTGGTCCGCAAGGTGCTGCTGGCTGACGCGGGTTGGGGTCTCGACCGTCACGTCGACGACCTGGGGCGCACCCTCGGCGAGGAGCTCCTTGAGCCCACCACCGTCTACGCATCTGACCTGTTGGCCCTCATCAGTCATGTTGAGGTACACGCCATGAGTCATGTCACAGGCGGGGGACTGGCCAACAACCTTGCTCGCGTTCTACCCGACGATCTCGCCGCTACTGTCGACCGGTCGACATGGGCTCCTGCCCCGATCTTCAACCTCGTCCAGCAGGTGGGCGACATCTCACAACCTGATATCGAGGCAACCCTCAACATGGGGGTCGGGATGGTCGTGATCATGCCAGAGGCGAACATTCCCGAGGCGATTGAGCTGCTCGCCGGTCGCGGTCTTTCCGCATGGCAATGCGGTCATGTTTCCCGTCGTGGCGGACTCGACGAACCGGGGGCGGTGCTGGTTTCGAGCCATCCTCGCCGCTAGGCCGTTCGCCCGGAAATGAAACTTGCGGTGGCTCACTTTGGTACCGAGGTCGTCGCTCGGGTAGCCTGTGCCCCACGACAGTTGATGATTTTGGGCGGCAAAGCCGCTATTGATGAAGCGAGGGGGTCGACCCACATGGGGCGCGGCCGTGCAAAGGCGAAACAGACCAAGGTTGCCCGCGATCTGAAGTATCGTTCGGTGGACATGGATCTCGAATCACTGGAGCGAGAGCTAAGAGGCGACATTCGTCAGCGGGAGGATCCTCATGACGAGGACGGCCTGTCTGATGAGTATGCCGATCTTGCCGAGAAGTACGCCCACTACGGCGAGGACGACTGAGCCGGTAATGCGGCCATGAGGTGGCTCAACGACCCTCTGATCGACGGGTTTGAATATGCCCGGATCGGGCTCCCGCATGCGGTCAAGTCCGTCGGTGACCCCGACGGACTTCTGACTGCCAGTGTGGTGCGCCGTCGTCAGCCACGTCAAGGTCGTGCAATGCTCTACGTCCACGGCTGGTCAGACTGCTTCTACCAAGCTCACCTGGCCGAGGCAGTGGAGAGCTGGGGATATGACTTCATCGGTCTTGACCTGCGTCGGTACGGACGAAATCTTGTCCCTGGCCAGATGGCTGGCTGGGTGCGTGACCTTGCCGAGTACGACGAGGAGATCAACGCAGCGGTGTCATTGCTGCGCGTCGACCACGACTCGGTGACGATGATGGGCCACTCCACCGGGGGGCTCACCGTGCCGTTGTGGGTCTCACGTCACCCGGGACGTGTTGACGGGGTCATTCTCAACTCCCCGTGGATCGACCTGCAGGGATCATTCCTCACCCGGGCGCTGGCTGGACCGTTGGCCCGGTCAGTGCGCATCGCGGAGCCCACCACGGTGCTGCCCATTCCGTCACGGGACAACTTCGGTCACACCATCCGTCGCGAGTTCGGCGGCGAGTGGGACGTTCCCGAGGTGAAGGATCCTTCCTGGGCACCATTCGTCACTCGTGCTGGCTGGCTGGCTGCCATCCTTGACGGTCACGAGAAGGTGGCCCGAGGACTTCACATCGACGTCCCGATGTTGGTGCTGATCTCGGACCGCAGTGACCTGTCCGCGACCTGGAAACCGTCGATGGCGTCGGCTGACACCGTTCTCGACGTCGAGAGGTTGGCCCGTGCCTCGGTCAATCTGGGACGTCATCTCACCCTGGTCCGTATCAGGGGTGGACTGCACGACCTGGTGCTTTCCGCGCCGTCAGTGCGAGCTAGCGTCTTTGCGGAGATGGGCCGGTGGGTAGGCGCATATTTGGCGTGAAATCTCACATCCACCAGTTTTCTGGGCGGTGCTGACATTTTTGTGCCAAACTTCTCCCTGCTGGGCAGTGTCGCCCAGCAGGTGCAGATCAACTCCACGGCACTGGGGCCGTGGGACGGGGTCTGACCGAACCACACGGAGGTTTGGAATGTTCGCGAAGAAGATCGCAGCCCTCGCGACGGCGTCGATGCTCGTCCTGGCTGGCTGCAGCTCGACCACGACTGACGAGAGCGGGGGCAAGGAGTCGACGACGTCCTCGTCGACTCCGAAGGCAGGAGGTGCCGGTGGCGAGGTCGGTGTGTTCACCTGGTGGGCCGACGGCTCCGAAGCGAAGGGTCTCGACGCCCTCGAGAAGGTGTTCGCCGAGAAGTACCCGAACGACAAGTTCAAGAACTTGGCCGTCGCTGGTGGATCCGGCTCGAACGCCAAGGCCAAGCTGGCCTCCGACCTCAAGAACGGCAACCCGCCAGGTTCCTTCCAGGGCCACGCGGGCGCTGAACTGACCGACTACATCGACAACGAGCAGATCGAGCCCGTCAACGACATCATCAAGGAGCTCGGTGGGGAGTCGGTCTTCCCGAAGACCCTCACCGATCGGCTGACCGTTGAGGGGCACATCTACTCGGTGCCGGTCGACATCCACCGCGCCAACGTCGTGTGGGCCAACTCCGCCCTGATCACGAAGGCCGGTATCACCAAGACCCCGGACGACGTCAAGGGCTGGATCGCCGACATGGAGAAGGTCAAGGCTTCCGGCGTCGCCACTCCGTTGTCCATCGGTGGCACCTGGACCCAGACCGAGCTTTTCGAGTCCATCCTGGCCGCCGATTTGGGTGCCGACGGCTACAACAAGCTGTTCACCGCGGACGGCACGTGGGACAGCCCCGAGGTCAAGACCGCCATCGAGGATTACAAGAAGGTCCTCACCTTCACCAACACCGCTTCCGATGGTGATGACTGGCCAGCCGCGACCGACATGGTCGCCTCTGGCAAGGCCGCCTACAACGTCATGGGTGACTGGGCCGTTGCTGAGTTCGACATGAAGGGCAAGAAGTACGGTACCGACTACACGGCTTTCGCGGTGCCCGGCAAGGAGATCGTCTACGACTTCCTGGCCGACTCCTTCACCCTGCCGGCCGGCACGAAGAACCCCGAGGCCACCAGGGACTGGTTGCGCTTCGTCGGTTCTGCCGAGGCCCAGGAGTCGTTCAACAAGATCAAGGGATCGATCCCGGCCCGTACCGACGTCAAGCCTGACGGATTCAGCACTTACCAGCAGGACGCCATGAAGGACTTCAAGGAGCTGCCGATGGTTTCCTCGATAGCCCACGGCGCTGCTGTCTCGCTGGCCTGGAGCTCCGAGATCAACACCGCGATGAGCAAGTTCTACCAGGACAAGAACACCGACAATCTGGCCTCCTCCTTGGCGGCCGCACACGACAGGTACGGAAAGTGAGCCGTCTGATTCCGGCGTGACTGGTGTGCGGCCTGCGCTGGCGGGCCCCACACCATGCCGGAGGTACTGCTCCTGACGTCGGGTCGCTCCCGTGGTGGGACGGCGTCAGGAGTTCGGGCATGTCTTCAGAGCACTGTGCCGTGCTTCTCACCCCCAGAATCCGGGAGATGTCATCATGAAAAGAGTGAGGCGCTGGCTTCCGAGCTTTCTCCTCGTGTTGCCGTCAATCATCCTCGTGGGTGTCTTCGTCTACGGTTTCATCGGAAAGACCGTGTTCACTTCGCTGGCTCGGGTCAAGACCAAGTCGGGACGCATCAAGGCGCCTGGTGGCTGGGAGAACTACTCTCAGTTGTTGGCCGACGACCGCTATCAGCACGCCATGTGGAACCTCCTGGTTCTGACGGTGGTCTTCGTTGCCGGAACCATGGTGTTCGGACTGTTGTGGGCCCTGCTGCTGGAACAGGGCGTCACCGGCGAGGGCTTCTTCCGGTCGGTGTTCCTGTTCCCGATGGCCGTCTCCTTCGTGGCTGCCGGCGTCATCTGGAGGTGGCTGTTGTCCCCGGCCAAGGATGGCCAGGCCACCGGCCTCAACCAACTCTTCGTCCACCTGGGAATGCCGGGGTTGCAGTCGTCCTGGTACTCATCCGGAAAGTTCAACATGGCTGCTATGGCCATCCCGGCGATCTGGCAGCTCTCGGGCTACATCATGGCTCTCTTCCTGGCTGGATTCCGAGGCATCTCCGTGGACCAGCGTGAGGCTGCGCGGGTCGACGGCGCCTCCGAGTTCAAGCTCTACTGGAACGTGCTGTTCCCCCAGCTCTCGCCCATCGCCCTGAGTGCCCTCATCATCGTCGGCCACATGTCGATGAAGATGTTTGACCTCATCTACGCCATCGCCGGCCAGAGCTCCTACACGGCTGAGGTGCCGGCCACCCTGATGTGGACGCAGATGTTCCAGCTCAACAACCCGACGGCTGCCGCCGTCAACGCGACGATCCTGTTGGTCATCGTGGCCGTGGTCGTCGTACCTTACCTGATTTACACCAACCGCACCGAGAAGGGAGGACGCTGATGACCACCACGGTGCTTCCGGGTGGGGCCGACATGCCCCCCGATTCCACCCTGTCCGGTGATGCCTTGCCCGACCTGCCGAGGCGCCGTCGTCGTCGCACCTCTGCCCAGAAGACCATGAGTGCGGTCCGGTACGTCCTTCTGGCGTTCTTCGCGGTACTCGTGCTGACTCCTGCCTATGCCCTGCTCGTGACGAGCTTCAAGACGCCTTCCGGCTACGATCAATCAACTGCGTGGACGTTGCCCCGGGTGTGGTCGGTGGGTGGCTGGCAGGCCGCCTGGGACGCCCTCGCACCGGCCCTGGGGCGCTCTCTCGTCATGGCAGTGTCGGCAGCCGTCATCTCAGCCATCCTGGGATCCCTGAACGGCTACGTCTTCGCGAAGTGGACGTTCCCTGGATCCCACGTCATCTTCGTGCTGTTCCTGTTCGGAATGTTCATTCCCTATCAGGCCATCATGATTCCGCTGTCGGGCATGATGCTGGACATCCAGCAGGGAGTGCCGTGGTTCGCCGGTGTCCCTACTCTGATCTTGTGCCACGTGGTCTACGGAATCCCGATCTGCACGCTGATCTTCCGCAACTACTACGCCACCGCAGTGCCTTCGGAGATCATCGAGGCAGCTCGGGTGGACGGCGCTGCCACGATCTCGACCTACGCCAGGATCGTGCTTCCGGTGTCCATTCCCGGATTCGTCGTGACCCTCATCTGGCAGTTCACCAGTGCATGGAATGACTTCCTCTTCGCACTGTTCCTGACGAACCAGAACAACGGCCCGGTCACCTTCGGCCTGAACGCGCTGGCGTCCGGACAGAACCCGAACTATCCGCAGATCATGGCTGGCGTGCTCGTCGCCTGCCTGCCGACCCTGCTGGTGTACATCGCCTTGGGCAAGTATTTCGTGTCCGGTCTCATGAGCGGATCAGTGAAGTGATTCGCTGTATCCCGGGGCTGTCAGATCTTGGAGGAGGGCAGCGACGCTGGTTGCGAAGCGGTAGCGGCAGACGCTCGTGGTCCTTGTTCGGAATCGGACCATGTCGAGGACTTCGGATGCTGGAAGCCAGAGACTGGTACACGGACTGATGAAGTTCACGGGTGTCGAGGTTCCCGAGCCGCCTTGGTAGACGACATTGAACCCGCTGGGCACCATGCGGCAACGTGTGGGTACCGAGGATCCAGGCAGGACGGGGAGTCATGACGCCACAGGGCCGGTCAGAGCATGGCCAGGAGACGGATCAGGCGCAAGTTGAGGGGCCGCAGCATGGCAGAACACCCTTTGGGGTGGCCGGGACCGGGGTCGAACCGGTGACCTTTCACTTTTCAGGCGAACGCTACTACCAACTGAGCTACCCGGCCATCGTGTCCATGCAAACGTCTCGTGAACACGAAAGCGGTGATGAACTCATCACCGCTTCAGCGACCCCGATGGGACTTGAACCCACGACCTCCGCCGTGACAGGGCGGCGCGCTAACCAACTGCGCTACGGGGCCTTGACTCTTCCGAGTCCTGACCGCTGCCTCAGGCAGCTCGAAAAATATAGCAAGTTTGTGGGACAGAAGGGAAATCGAGTCAGGAAGCAGCCGTCAAAAGCCCGTTGACCAGGGGCGTTGCCCATTCTCTCGGGGGTCGTTCCTGGAGTGTGACGTTCTCTGTGAGCGAATACCGTGAGGTGGGTTCGGGGTGGAGGTGGTGCGGAACGGACCCCGAACGGTGGATGGTCAGACTGTGTCGAGGGCTGTGGCCGTCTGGAAGACGAGGGGAGACGTGAGGGGGAGTGTGTACATCAGACGTCTGTGGAACATGAAAAGGCCCCGTACCGGATTCGGTACGGGGCTCGTGGACGTATCCCGGACGGGATTCGAACCCGCGTTGCCGCCTTGAAAGGGCGGTGTCCTAGGCCTCTGGACGACCGGGACTCAGCGGAGGCCGACCAATGGCAACCGTTGAACTGGACCATCATATCTGGGTCCCATCGCAGGCGAGAAATCGTCGACTCGGCATTCTGGCCGACGGGGTCGCAGCACATCAGAAATGACAGACGTCGGCAACCCCCTGGGGTTGCCGACGCTGTGGTGATTCAGTCGAGGATGCTTGAGTCAATGCGAAGTGGGTACAACGAGGAGCGGATGGAGGTGAGGCGCACTCCAGCACTGGGGTTCGCTGCTTCCACGATCTGCCCGTTACCGACGTAGATGGCGACGTGACCGCCACCCGGTCGGGCAAAGAGGTCGCCCGGCTGGATCTCGTCCAAGGAAATGCGATGGCCACGCTCGACCTGTGCCCCTGAGTAATGGGGCAGATCAATTCCAGCCTGCTGGTAGGCCTTCATCACCAGGCCGGAGCAGTCGAAGCCGTTTGGGCCCTCGCCTCCCCAGATGTAGGGCTTACCCACCTGCGCCTTCGCATAGTTGACAATGGCGGCCCGGGCCCTACTGGGTGAGACAGAAGGGCTGGGCGTGGGCCCGGGGGCTGGAGTGGGTCGGGTGTTGGTGGTGAGGTATCGGGTGGAGGCCCACAGGGTGCGTCCGCGGTGGGTGATCTGGGTCCATCCGGAGGTGGTGTTTCCGGTGGTGGTGAGGGCGGTGCCGCGTGTGACGGATGTGTATATGGAGGCGCTCATGGAGGCGCTGGTTCGTAGGTTGAGGTTGGCTGTGGTGTAGACGGTCCTGGCCGATTGACGTGCCGCCGCTGGTTTCGGTGTGGGTCGGGTGTTGGTGGTGAGGTATCGGGTGGAGGCCCACAGGGTGCGTCCGCGGTGGGTGATCTGGGTCCATCCGGAGGTGGTGTTTCCGGTGGTGGTGAGGGCGGTGCCGCGTGTGACGGATGTGTATATGGAGGCGCTCATGGAGGCGCTGGTTCGTAGGTTGAGGTTGGCTGTGGTGTAGACGGTCCTGGCCGATTGACGTGCCGCCGCTGGCTTCGGTGCGGGCGGGACGGCATGGGTGCTCAGGTAGCGCGACCCGACCCAACGGTGAACCCCGTTGTAGACGACTTCGCTGAATCCTCCTGAGGAACGTCCGGTGACGCCGACCTTCTCGCCGGGGGAGAGCATCCCCACCTTGGCGGCCTGCATGGAGTGCCCTGCGCGGACATGGACGTACGTCGTTGCCTGGGCGAACCCAACTGGCGAGCTGGATGCGGAGGGGCTCGAGGTCGAAGGTCGCCAGGCGACCGATGACAGGTAGTGGTGGTCAACGTAAGCCGTGTGGCCACGGTAGGCAACCGGAACCCAGCCATGCACCGGGGTGCCGGTTTGATTAAGCTGCTGGCCCTTCTCGAGCACGCCCAGGATCTTTCCGTGGGTGCCTGCCTGGGACCTGATGTTGACGGCGGTGCGAGCCGACACACGGGCCATGACTGCGGTCTTGGAGGCTTGCGCCTGGGGGGCGAAGAACTGACTGCCGCCGATTGCGAGACCAGCGGTGGCCAGAGTTGCGACCCCGGCCCGAATCGGGCGCACTACACCCATGGAACTGACTCCTTCCGGCGTGTGGACCCGCCTCCGTGTAGGACGCTCCTGACTCTTCCCCGGATCCGTCCACCGACCCAGCCAGGAACACCTCGCGTGACAAGGTCATTCAAGGCGGCGAAAACGGTTTCGTCCACTCAGCTGAAGGATCGTTCTGCCCACGTCAACGGGACACGCCGAGAAGGGGCTGAGAATGTCAAAGATGTTATTCGAGATTCAAGAGAGTCACCAAGGGACTCTTACTCTGCGCTGACTAGGGGTGATGCTGTTGGTACTGACAAGGATGCCGAAGGAGGGCGGCAACAGGACGGCACGTCGCAGGGTTTCTGCCAACTCTGAAGTCGTGGTTGACGTTTGCAAGTAGGCATCGTCAGGCCTTGCGGAAGCCATGTTGGACAGACCTCCGACAGTGGCAGGGTCTCCGGTCAACCTCGCGCTGACATGGGAGCCTCGCTACACTGAGAGAGCCCCCGTAGCTCAGTTGGTTAGAGCAGCGGACTTTTAATCCGCGGGTCCTGGGTTCGAGTCCCAGTGGGGGCACCGGTCCACAGGGAACCTGATGGTTGCCGTGTGGTGGATATCGTGTCGCACCTGTGGCCCCCAGGTGCACAGAGGTTCTCTTTGCCTCGCATCCTTCCTGCGCAAGCCCGCCTCTCGATAGTGTTGGCCCCATGAGAGATCCTGCAGACATCGAGTGCTGGCTGACCGACATGGACGGCGTGCTCGTCCATGAGAACCATGAGGTGCCTGGCGCCAGCGATCTCATCAATCGATGGGTCGACACCTCGAAGCGATTCCTGGTCCTGACCAACAATTCCATCTTCACTCCGCGCGACTTGGCCGCTCGGATGCAGGCTTCGGGTCTGACGGTGCCGGAGGACAACATCTGGACCTCGGCCCTCGCCACCGCGCACTTCCTGGCTGACCAGCACCCCGGTGCCCGCCTCTACGTCATTGGCGAGGCCGGCCTGACGACAGCCCTGCACGAAGCCGGGTTCATCCTCACCGACACCGACCCCGACTACGTCGTCCTCGGAGAGACCCGTACCTACTCCTTCGAGGCCATCACCAAGGCCGTCCGGTTCATCGTCGACGGTGCACGGTTCATCTGCACCAACCCAGATGCCACTGGCCCGAGCAAGGAAGGCCCACTGCCTGCCACTGGCGCCGTCGCGTCGATGATCGAGGCTGCCTCGAAGCACAAGCCGTACATCGTCGGAAAACCCAACCCGATGATGTTCCGCTCCGCCCTGAACCGCATCGAGGCCCACTCCGAGAAGACCGCCATGATTGGTGACCGAATGGATACCGACATGGTTGCCGGTATGGAGGCTGGCCTGCTGACCGTCTTGGTGCTCTCGGGCATCACCAGGCGTGAGGACGTCGACCAGTACCCCTACCGTCCGAACATCATTCTGGACTCGGTGGCAGACCTTCACGAGCTCATCTGAGGTGGTCATCTGACACTGCGACGGTGCTGAACGTCCTCACACCTGCCAGGGGATGACGACGTCCTCCGGAGCGCTCGGGTGCCCGTGGCCCTCAAGGACGTATCCCCACGTATCGATCCCCTCGGGAGCCAGGTCGAGGGGTAGCCGAGTCGCGACGTCGCGTAGATGATCCTTGACGTGCTGCATCTCGTTCATCTCGTCACGGGTCGCCTCCTCCTTGAGCCAGGCCTGCTCCAACTCCCAGCCACGCACGCGAGTGCGAACCGTATCCTTGATGAGCTCATGGGCATCAGAACTGGCCTTGACGTGCTTCTCGGCCGAGCACATCCATCCGTAATCCCGGTTGATGCGTAGTAAACCAGGATCGACCGTCATGGAGTCGTGAACGGAGATTTCCGGGCCGATGACGACGGCACCGGCGTTGAGGGCATAGGCGACCTCGTCGCGTTCGGTCTCGTCGGTGAGGATCGACACCGATCTGGTCACCAGGTCGAGCATGTTGCGCGAGCCGTAATCAGATTCCCTGCTCACCCCCTGTGGCGAGCACGTGATGACATATGGGTTCGTGACGCCAAGGTGACCGATCGCCATCTCGGCGGGCACGTTCTCCCGTAGACCGCCGTCAACGTAGTGCTCCCCGTCGAGGTCGACCGGACGGAACACCCCAGGAATCGAGCACGATGCGAGAACGCCACGGGAGACGTCGAAGGTCGAGGAACCGATGGGGTTGTTGTCCCGGTCGACAAGCTCCCCGGACTCGGTCATGTAGCGCAGTTCCCCGGATTCCAGGGCGACGGTGGCAATGCGTACCGACATTCCTGAGGTGGCCAGCAACTCTGACTTGAAGAAGTCCCTGTCGAGAAGCTTGGCGAGGATGGGGCCGGCGCGGTACGTCGAGGCGGAGGTCTCGGCCCCACGGACGATGGTGGAAATGTCGCCGCCGTCCAGGCTCAGTCGCGACAGGGTGGACAACAGCTGCAGGACGACGCCCGGTGTCCAGGAATCGGTGGAAATGGGGTCATCACGGGTGGCGATCTCCAGGGTCCACGCCTGGCCGGTGAGACGGTCGTCGTCGCGACCCGCGACCGGTTCTGCCGGGTCGGGGACCTTCGTCTCCTGCCCACCTCGGTGGAAGGGCAGGCTCATCCACGGGCGCGGGCTCTTGGCCTTGGCAGCCTCCCGATTGAGCAGGGACATCCATTCCGGGCCCTTCTCCAACAGCCTCGCGAACCACGCCCGCGGGGTGAACATGTCGGACTGGCCAGTCATCTCCAGCCACATCGTCTCCAATTGACGCAGTGCCGCCGCCTGCTTGGCGGGATCGGTCCATTGAGCCAGGGTACAGGCCACGATCGATCCGGCTGAGGTCGCCACCATGGCGGTGGGGGCGATGCCGACGACGTCATAGAGATGTCGCAGCGCCCCCATCTGGAAGGAGGCCTTGGACCCACCTCCAGCAAGGACGAGCCCCTGCTGGGGGGTTCGGCTTCCGAGCCCGAATGCGAGAGTGGGAATGCCGAGCCATGAGGGGAGTTCCATGGCTCGATCCTACGGGCCACAGCTGACTTCATGGCACGACCGGTCACCCTCAGGAGGCAGCTGCGATGGTCTCCTGGATGGTCTTGATCGTGGTGTCCAGGTGCTCCTGTTCCCAGTTGTCCAGCGGCACCTCAACGATCTGTTCGACGCCGTGGGCCCCGATGATGCACGGGGTGCTCATGGAGACGTCACTGTCGTGGCCGTAGTGGCCGTGCAGGGTGGTGCAGACCGGGTAGAGGGACCGCTCGTCACGCACGATGGCTCGCGCGATCGTCATCGCGGCCTGGCCGACTCCGGCATTCGTCCAGCCCTTGAGGTTGAAGACGTCGGTTCCGGCATTGTTGGTGCGGATGGCGATGTCTTCGGGATCCAGCGGACCGACGCCGAAGACCCGCGGAAGGTCGTCGAAGCTCACGCCACCGACATTGACCCCGCTGATGAGCGGGAATCCCGACGGACCGTGCTCGCCGATCATGTAACCGCGCACGAACTGCGGGTTCACACCGACATGGTCTGCGATGAGACGGCACATCCGCGCTGAGTCCAGGAGGGTGCCGGTGCCCATGACGAGCCCCTGCGGGTGATCGAACTCGGTGCTGGCGATGTGAACGTTGGCGTCCAGCGGGTTGGAGCAGATGATGACGGCGACGTCGTGGTTACGCTTGGTGATCTCGGTCATGATCTCACGTATGATCTGGCCATTCGTGGCTGCCAGTTCGCGGCGGTCGGCGCCGGTGGCAGGACCCTTGGCCGGATCGATGGACGGTCCAGCGGCGATGACGATGACGTCGGCGTCCGCCAGGTCGTCGTGAGTGCCGGCAATCACCGTTGTGTTGGGCATGTTGGGGACGGCGGTGGCGTGGTGTTGGTCGAGAGCCTGGCCTTCAGACACTCTCTCCTTGACGTCGAGGAGGACGATGCGACCGAACAATCCACTTGCCATGGCGTCGAAGAGCACCGCTTCCCCGACCCGACCGACTCCGATGATCCCCAACGTGTGTGGCTTGACAGGCATTGCGAACTCCTTCGATCATCCTCGTTGTGTCCATCCATGATGCACCTCGACCGATTCATCGATGCGGCGTGTCGCCAACGCCCGTTCTTTGCGCAGAACACAGGACGGGCTGAGAATGTCTGAGTGACGACAATTCCCGACATCTCCGAGGCACCGCCGCGACACCAACCGCCAGACGATCTCAGCCGTTTCGCATGGCTTTCGATCGCTGCGGCCGCTGTGACGATCCTGCTGAAGGTCCTCGCCTGGCGTATCACCGGGTCGGTCGGACTCCTGTCGGACGCCGCGGAATCCCTCGTCAACCTCGTCGCCGCGGTCATCGCCCTGGTTGCCCTCAAGGTGTCGATCCGTCCGCCGGACGAGAAACATCACTTCGGGCACTCGAAGGCCGAGTACTTCTCTGCCGGTGCTGAGGGGATGATGATCTTCATCGCGGCTGCGGTCATCATCTACACCGCCGTGCAGCGGTTCATCCACCCCCGACCTATCGAGGATGCCGGCATCGGCCTGCTGATCTCGGTGCTGGCCTCGGTCGTCAACGGGGTGGTCGCATGGGTACTGCTCAAGAACGGCAGACAGCGTCGGTCCATGACCCTCATCGCCGACGGAAAACACCTGCTGACCGACGTGTGGACGTCGGTCGGAGTCCTGGCCGGAGTCGGTCTGGTCTGGCTGACCGGATGGCAGCGGCTTGACCCGATCGTGGCCTTCGCAGTGGGCGTGAACATTCTCGTCACCGGGGTCAAGCTCGTCGGCCAGTCCGCCACGGCCTTGCTTGACGTCTCCCTGCCCGAGGAGGACAACCAGGCAATTCGGGACTTCCTGGACGCCCACTCCAGCGACCACATCACGTTCCACGCGGTGCGTACCCGGGAGGCCGGATACCGCCGTTTCCTCGAGTTCCACATGCTCGTGCCGGGGTCGTGGACGGTCAAGCAGGGCCATGACGCCATGGAGGACCTCATTGACGAGATCCTCGATGAGTGGCCTGAGATGCGGGTCAACGGCCACCTGGAGCCGATCGAGGACCCCCGCTCCTATGAGGACATGGACGTCTGATTCCACGGAGGCCTGGCACGACTAGGGTCAGTCGTGGTGGTTCGACACAGAAGTGTCTGGCAGATGCGCAACGACGGACGAACGAGAGGAGCCCGAGATGGCCGAGGCCAACGGCGAGGTCGTGACGGTGCCCGATTGGGACGAGTATTTCCTGGGCATAGCTGAGGCCGTCGCGGCTCGGGCCAAGTGCACCCGTCGTCGCGTTGGGGCCCTCCTCGTCCACCAACACCGCATCATCGCCACGGGCTACAACGGTGCCGCTCCCGGCCGCCCGGACTGCCTGGAGGGAGCCTGCCCGCGTGGCCGACTGGGGTACGGAGAAGTACCCGCCTTCTCCGACTACGACGTTCCCGGTTCCCCGGGGTTCTGCATCGCCATCCATGCCGAGGTCAATGCACTTCTCTTCGCCACCCGCGACACTGCCGGGGCGACGGCCTACGTCACCGACAAGCCATGCCCTGGATGCCGCAAGGCACTCGCGGCTGCGGGCGTGGTGAGGGCGGTGTGGCCGGACGGCGAGTTCGACCAGGACGGGCTGGTCAACTGGGAGTTGTGACGGTGTCGTGGTCGCCCCGGAGCGCCTCAGGGGCACTCATGGGACGCGAAACGGTGGTGCCCGGATGAACTGGACACCACCGTTTCCCTGAATGCAGACTCACTCGTTGGAAATGTGGGAGATCTTTGGCTCCAGGGCTTTCTCGGCCTCGGAGGCGACGGCCTCCAACTCGGCTCCCGTTGACGCCATGACGGCCGCGACGACAGCCCCCTCGACCAACGGGGCGGTGGAGATCTTCACCTTGCTGGCGATCTTGGGGTCGAGGAATTCCAGGGCCATCTCAGCCGACAGAATCGCCGATCCCAGATCCACCAGTACGAGTATCCCGTTGCAACTACCAATCCTCTCGATGGCGGAGCTCACGGCAGCCGCATCGGTGCCCAGGGTGGTGTCGTCGAGACCGGCGGCAACCTCGATGGGCGGAGTGTCCGGACCGGGCAGCATCTGGGAGGCAAGGTCGGCTGCAGCACGTCCCAGCGGTCGGCTGTGGGAGACGATGACGATTCCAACACCCTGGTTCGGTTCACTCATCATTCAGCTCCTGACAGGTAGCGTGCCGTGGACTCCAGGAGCAGGGCCATGGAGGTGGCTCCGGGGTCCTGGTGCCCCTTGCTTCGTTCTCCAAGATAGGACGCCCTGCCTCGACGAGCCACCATCTCGATGGTCGCATCGCGGCCCTCATTGGCAGCCTCGGCTGCCTTGGCGAGGGCGTCGGCGGCGGAACCACCGTCGGCGGCAACCTTCTTGGCAGCATCAACAGCGGGGGACAGCGCATCAACCAGGGTCTTGTCGCCGACCTCGGCCTTACCGCGGGCCACGATGCCGGCCAAGCCAGCATCAAGGGCGTCGGCGAGCAGCTGAGCAGTGGGCTCGCCGTCAGTCGTGATGACCGTCGACAGGCGCAGGAAGAAAGTGCCGTACAGCGGGCCGGAAGCACCACCAACGGTGCTCACCAGCGTCATCCCCGCTTTCTTGAGCAACTCGGCGGCAGAGGCGAAGGATTGCGGGTCGAGGGCGGCAACTGCGGTCATCCCACGAGCCATGTTCGAACCGTGGTCGGCGTCACCGATCTGACGGTCCAGGTCAGTGAGCTCAGTCGCGTGCTCCGAGATGACCGCCGAGTAGTCCTTGAGCCACTTGGAAACGGTCGCGGCAGAAATTTCAGACATCAGCATCCCCATCGAAGTCCAGGAGTCTCCACCGGGGCGTCCCACAGCGTCAGGAGGTCGTCGTCAGCGGAGAGCAAGGTCAGGGAACATCCTGCCATCTCCAGGCTCGTGATGTGGTTGCCGACCAGGGTGCGGGCAACCTTGACACCCTTGCCCTCGAGAATCTTGGCGACCTCTCCCCATACCAGGTATTGCTCGATGAGCGGGGTCCCGCCCATGCCGTTGAGCATGGCGATGACGGGAGCTGCGGTGAAGTCACGGTCGGCCAGGATGGGCTCGACGATCTGGGCAGCGACGTCGGTGGCCGTCCCCAACGTGACGGTCTCGCGACCGGGCTCGCCATGGATACCGACGCCGGACTCCATCTCGTCCTCACCGAGGTCGAAGGTGGGCTTGCCAGCTGCCGGTACGGTGCACGACGTCAGGGCGACGCCGAAGGAGCGGCCACCGTCATTGATGCGCTTGGCGAGCTCGAGCAGGGCGTCGAGATCGCGCTTCTCCTCGGCAGCGGCACCGAGGATCTTCTCGGCCAGCACCGTCAGGCCCACACCACGACGACCGGCGGTGTACAGGGAGTCCTGCACGGCGACGTCGTCGGCGATGACGATGGACTCGACGCGGGTGCCAGCCTCCATCGACGCCATCTCGGCAGCCATGTCGAAGTTCATGACGTCACCGGTGTAGTTCTTGACGATGTGGAGCACACCGGCGCCACCGTCAACGGCCTTGGTGGCCTCGGTGATCTGGTCGGGAACCGGGGAGGTGAACACCTCGCCGCAGCAGGCGGCGTCGAGCATTCCGCAGCCGACATAGCCGGAGTGCAGCGGCTCGTGGCCGGATCCCCCACCGGAGACCAGGCCAACCTTCCCGCTGACCGGGCCGCCGGCGCGTAGCACGATACGGTGTTCGAGATCGACCTTCAGACAATCAGGGTGGGCGGCCGCCACGCCACGCAGGGAATCAACGACGACGTCCTCAACGGCATTGATGAGTTTCTTCATGGGACCAGTGAACCATCTTGGCCCTGAATTTCCAGAGGGGGTCGGGAACATGGTGGATTGTGTTCACCTGTCGTCACATGACTGTATGGCTCACTTTGTCTGCTGGACGTAGTCGATCGTCACCTTGCCACGCACCTGACGCAGCCAGGGCGCCCGCTTGGAGGGATCGAAGACCACCCGGATCTTGTCGTTGTGCATGATGACTGCGGTGATGACGACGAAGGTGATGCCCAGGCTGATGGCTCCCCATGCGACCGTGGCGCGCGGGCCGATGGCGTTGCCGATCCATCCGACGATCGGGGAGACGAACGGGGTGCCACCCATCACCAGGGCGGCCCACAGGCTCATGACACGTCCACGCATCTGCGGGATGACCGAGGTCTGCACCATGGCATTGGCGGTGATGAGGGTCGAAATGGCACCCCATCCGACGAACATCTTGAGGACAGCGAAGGTGCCGTAGTTCGGGGCCAGGGCCGACAAACCCATGCTGACGCTGTAGACCAGCAGGGCGAGCTCGACCCAGCGCAGCCGCGGCCTGCGTCGAGCGGCTCCCAGAGCGGCAACCATCGAGCCGATACCCATGAGCGAACCGAGCAGGCCGTACTCGCCGGATCCCTTGCCAAAGGCCTGGGTGGCCATGACGGCGTCGGAGATGGTGAAGTTGAAGCCGAAGGTTCCCATCATGAACCCGATCGCCAACAGGATGACGAGGTCGGGGCGACGCTTGACGTACCGGACGCCGTCGCGCACCCGTGCCTTCTCGGCTGAGGGTGGGGACACGTAGAGACGGTCAGCCCTGATGAACAACAGGGTTGTGATGAACCCGATGAAGCAGAGGACGTTGATGGCCATCACCCAGCCGACTCCCACGGCGGCGATGAGCAGGCCACCGACGCCAGGGCCGAGCAGGCGGGCGCCGTTGAAGGAGGCAGAGTTGAGGCTCACGGCGTTGGGCAGGTTCTTCAGTGGGACGAGCTCGGAGACGAAGGCCTGGGTGGCCGGGCTGTAGAACGCGCCGGCGAGGCCATCCATGGCTGCGATGACGAACACCATCCACAGGCGCACCGCCCCGGTGAGGACGAGGGTGGAAAGAATCGCGGCGTCAATCGCCAGAACGATCTGCGCCGTCACCATGATGCGACGCTTGGACATTCGGTCAGCCAAAGCGCCAGCCCACGGCGTGACGAGCAGGATGGGCGCGAAGTTCACCGCCATCACCCAACCGAGCACCGCCGCATTGCCGTGGGTCAAAATGACGAGCACCAGCCACGACTGGGCGGTACGGGCCATCCACTGCCCCATGTTCGTCAGGAGAGTGCCGGAGAAGTAGATCCGATAATTCGGAATGCTCAGGCTGGCGAACATGGTTCTCACGGTGACGACTCCTGCCGAACTCGAGTGGGGTATCGGGCATCTGTGATTATCCATCGTTTCTGTCACTGGTGCAGATACGGGTTGGACATGCAGCGGCGATATGGTCGCCACTGGTGCACGTTCCGAGAAGTCCTTCGGTGTGGTGCCCGCCTGACGCACGATCCGCGTCTCCACCACTGACTCAGGGAGTTGTCCATGGCCACTGCAGCCGAATGGCTAGAGGGGGCTCGTCCCCGTACCCTCCCCACCGCGATTGCTCCGGTGGTGGCGGGTACCGCGATCGCCATTGCCGACGGTGGTGCGCGGTGGGAACTGGCCACCCTGTGCCTCGTGGTGGCGTTGGGGCTCGTCGTCGGGGTGAATTTCGCCAATGATTACTCCGACGGTATTCGCGGCTCCGACGGGGAGGACCGGGTTGGTCCGCTGCGGCTGGTCGGGTCAGGAGTCGCTGAACCCTCGCACGTCGAAGCTGCTGCCTTCGCGTGCTTCGGGGTCTCGGCGGTGGCCGGACTCATCATCACCATCATGACTGGACACTGGTGGTTCATCATCGTGGGCCTGGCCTGCATCCTTGCGGCCTGGTTCTACACCGGTGGTTCACACCCCTACGGCTATGCCGGCCTGGGGGAGACCTTCGTCTTCATCTTCTTCGGGCTGGTCGCCGTCGGCGGCACGGTGTACGTCCAGGCCGATCACGTCGGCACGGCTGGCTGGGTGACGGCCTGTGTCATCGGTGCGATGGCCTGTGCGGTGCTGGTGGCCAACAATCTGCGCGACATCGACGGTGATCGCGTCAGTGGCAAGCACACCGTGGCCACCAAGCTGGGCCATCAGGGGACGCGGATCTTGTACCTCGTGCTGGTGGCCCTGGCCTGCGTCGGTGTCATCGTCGTCGCGGCCCTGTCGACCTGGTGGGTCCTTCTGGGCCTGCTCATGGTCATTCTGCTCGTCTCCCCGGTGAAGGCCTTGGCCACGAAGGCCACCGGGATGGCCCTGGTGCCGGTCCTCAAGAACACCGGGCTGGCGGAGTTGCTGTGCGCTGTGGGATTTCTGGTCGGGGCGATGCTGGATCGGCCGTTGTGACCCACTCTTGACAGGCTGTCTTAGGTTAGGTAACCTAAGTATCATGCGCCGCAGAGCAGCGGGCGATCAGGAATAGAGGCTTTAGCCATGTCCGTTAATAGGAAAATAGTTGTGGGGGTCGTGGCGGCGTGTATGGGTGCCACTGTTTTGGCGGCAGCGCCGGCGCCGTCGAAGGCTGCGTTGGAAATGTATGCCGACTCGAATTTCCATGGTCTCATTGCGAAACAGACTAAGGTAGGTTACTATAACTTTAACAAAAATCAGAATGATTCTCTCAGTTCTGTAAAAAATCAGACTCCTTATGGTGCCGCATTTTGGTATGATGTAAACCAGAAGGGGCATTGCTGGGATTATAAGCCGTGGACGAATGATTCGTCGTTCTGGTGGAAAGATCATGATGAAGCCTCATCCTATGGATTGGGTCATCGGTGCTGACATCGCAACGACAAGGCCTTGAGGGGGTGGCTCACCCCCTCAAGGCCAGTGATGTCCATGTTTCCTATGTCAAGGGTGACGAGGTACTCAAAGGTGTCGATCTTGTGCTGCACACCGGTGAGCTGATACTCGTTCGCGGAGTGAGTGGTTCCGGAAAGACAACCCTGCTCAATGTGCTCTCTGGGCTCCTGTCTCCATTGCGCGGGACGGTGTGCATCAACGGAGTGGACATCACGAAAATCTCAGAATCACGACGGGACGCCATTCGTCTTCATGAAATGGGGATGGTTTTTCAGCATCATGGGCTCGTCCCCGATTTTACGTCCCGTGAGAATATTGAGCTTGTCCTGCGGGCGTGTGAAATTAAAAATTCTGCGGCCATTGCCATGGATGCTCTCAAAGAGGTGGGGGTCGCTGAATTGGCAGATCGTCGCCCCGCAGAGATGTCTGGTGGGCAGGCTCAGCGGGTGGGGATCGCCCGTGCGATTGCTGGCGGTCATCGAATCGTGCTCGCCGATGAACCGACTGGCCAGCTCGACCGGGCCAATACTGACATGATCTTCAAGGTCTTGCGTCACATCGTCACCGACGGTGCTGATCGTGCAGTCCTGCTGTCCTCCCATGATCCGCGAGCCTGCGACTATGTCGACCGGGTTCTCGACATGGAGGACGGGGTTCTCGAGGAGGTATGAGATGTGGGTCGTCCACGTCACCCGGCTCGTCGTGTCGAACTGGCGGACGTGGCTTCGCGTCATTCCGCTGGCTCTGGTCGTTGTAGCTCTGACTGTCTCCAGCGGCATCACCAATGCTCGGCAACTGTCCGATGAACAGAAGAACATCGCGAGCTACGGCTCCACCAGCGGTCTCTTCTCGCTGCAGGAAGACGTGCCTCCAGGTACCCCCGTACCGATACCCCGTAATAACACGTTGCAGGCATCGGCGCCCTTTCCCCAGCTCTACAGCAATATCAACCTTGTACAGTACGATGACGTCGCCTACCAAGAGATGCCCATGGCCGGTTCGGCCACGCAAGGTCGCTATCGGCTGACCTCGGGTCGCTGGCCGGCGAAGGCCGGGGAGGTTCTGGCCACCAGTACTCTTGGCGCTGATGATGGATCGCGGTTGTCTGCCAAGGCAGGTGATCTCCACCTCACGGTCACCGGCCATGTCGAAGCCGTCTACGATCGGGCTGCGACCTTGGTTCTTGCGGCTCCAGGCACATGGCAGTCATGGCGGATTTCCCGCGATGACGCTGGACGTGCCGGTATCAGGGGCAATGGGCAAATTGGGTTCACCTCCCAGGAGCCCGGTGACGTATGCAGTCTCCTCGCCGAGACCCTGAAGCTTGCAGGTGACTGCGATACCACACAGACCCGTTCTGCCAGCGAAGCTCACGGGCTGACGCCGAAGGCATTCGTGGATCAGAACCTGGCATGGCTGGTGTTTGGCCTGCTGGGGGCAGTCGTGTCCGGCGCGGCACTGACGGCCCTACTCAGACGCATCGCATCCCCCCTTCTGGCTATCGGGGTACGCCGTCGATCGGTATCGGCCATGAGTAAGACGGTGGCCCTCCTCGTTGCAGAAACCGTCTCGCTGATGTCTGTGGCCCTGGGCCAGGCGGTGGTCGCTGCGGCGCGGTGGTACATGGCCCCCAGGGCTTCTGCTCCGTTGGGGCCTTGGCGATTCCCCACGGTCCCGTTGGTGATGGCATTGGTCATCGGGGTACTTCCTGCGGCCATGGTGAACATGGTTCCCTCCCGTCGTAAGACCGTGAAGCGGCGAGGGATCAACATGAACACGGCTCGTCGGCTGGGGTGGGCGGCTCTGGTACTGGGCTGCGCAGTGTGCCTGTGGGGTCTCCTGGGGGCTGACGCAACCTTCACCGCGGTCGCTGTGGTCGCTGGGATGTGTGCAGTGGCCGGTGGTTTGGGGGCACCCTTCGTGCTCTCTCGTCTGGTCCGGACACATCGCCCCGTAGGCCGGGCTCTTGCTGCTCATCGAGCTCTTTCCAGCCGGGGCGGGTGGCATTGCGTCTTCGCAGGTGTGGCGGCGGGTCTGGTCACCGCAACCGCTACCGGGCTTCTCATCGTTTCAGCGTTGTTCTCCCAGGCCAACGCGCAGACGAGCACCGGTATGCCCCCGGGGATGGCCTTGCTCCATGTCTCGATGGAGGGTGTGCCCGCCCTGGAGTCGGCTCAGGTCAAGCAGTTTTCCGATGCCCTGGAAGGCGCCAAAAACATCACCGTCCACCAGGTCGATGACGCCAACATCAGCGGATCATGGTGGTATTTCTCCAAGGTTGACGATGTTGCGGTCGTCACAAAGCTTGACGACGCCCAACGTGACGTCCTTGTATCAGGCGGGTACTTGACCAATGATCCCTCCAGGGCCGACCCGGCACACACCGTCGGGCTGACGGATGATCTGAGCTGGGTCAAGCGCATCTCCGTGCGTCCGAAAGCAGGAATACCACGAGGCGCTGGATCGGCGATTCTGTTCACAGGGCTGACCCCCGATCAGGATCGACTGACCAACGAGTGGGCGCAGGCGCACGGGTTGGGGGAATTTTATGTCATGGCCCCCCGAATCCTCGGTGATGTCCCGCTGCCAACGATCACCATCGTCGCGACCGTCACCTTCATCGTGTTGTCGGCCATCATGGCTGGTCTGTTGGCGAAGGAGGAGAGGGCCGCCAACAGTGATCTGGTGACCAGCCTCAAACGCATCGGGTTGGGCAGGCGTTGGGTGGACCAGGTCATCCTTGTGGAGGTGGCCACCACAATGCTGGCCGCTCTGACGTGCGGGGTGATCTCCTCGGTTGTCGCGGTGTGGCTCACGGGCAGGATCCTGTCGGGAGCCCTGGACCTGCTTGGGGCCGCGTGGTGGGTCTTCGGTGCGTTGGCCGCCGGGATGTTCGGTGGATCTTTGATGGGGGCCGCCATCCATCGCCGTTACCACTTCGACATGAGAGCTACCTGATCCGCGATCCGGCCCTCAGGGGAGTTACAGCTTGATGCCGAATCGCTCCAACCTCTTGCGGTCGGCCTTTGAGCTTGAGGCTTGCAGAGCCAACAACTCGGCGTAGATACCTCCGGAGGCGGCCAGCTCGGCCGGGGTGCCGATCTCGTCAACGCGCCCGGCGTCCAGAGTGACGATTCGGTCGACGCTGGAGATCGTGGAGAGGCGATGGGCGATGATGAGGCTGGTGCGATTGGCCATGAGGGACTCCAGACCGGCCTGCACCCACCGCTCGGACTTGGTGTCCAGGGCCGAGGTGGCCTCGTCCAGGACGAGAATTGGGGCGTCCTTGAGCAGGGCCCGGGCAATCGAGATGCGCTGTTTCTGGCCGCCGGAGAGCTTGATGCCGCGCTCTCCCACGAGGGTGTCGTACTGCTGGGAGAACCGCTTGATGAAACGGTCTGCGTAGGCACGGTGGGCGGCGTCGCGGATCTGCTCGTCGGTGGCCTCGGTGCCGTAGGCGATGTTCTCCCTGATTGATCCGGAGAACAGCGCAGGATCTTGGAAGACCACTCCGATTCGGCGTCGCAGGGTGTCCGGGGCGACCTGGGAGATGTCGTGTCCGGCCACCATGATTGTGCCTTCAGTGACCGGGTAGAGGCCGAGCAGCAGGTTCACCAGGGTGGACTTTCCGCCTCCGGATTCGCCCACGAGTGCCACCTTCTCGCCGGGGTTGACGTCGAAGCTGACATGGTTGATGACCCGATTGAGGCCGTCGTAACTGAAGACGGTGTCCTCGAAGGAGATCATCGGGACGCCCGGTTCGGGCTCGCGAATCGTCATCGTGGCGGTCTGTGGTACGTGGGGCGGACGGGTCTCCATGACCGTGAAGTAATCCTTGGACCCAGCCACGGCGCGTTGGGAGACGTCGATGACGTAACTCATCATCTGCACTGGCTGGCGAGCCATCGTCATGAGCTGAATGAGCAGGATCATGTCCCCGACGCCGAAGTATCCCTTGGCGGTTCGGACGAAGATGATGGCGTAGATGCCGAAGAAGATGACGTTGAGGACCACCCGGCGCACGGTGTCCATGAGGTGCCAGTGGTTGGACTGGCGGCGGGTGGCGTCGACGGTGGCGTCGTAGTGGTCGTTGAACTGTTCCTGCTCGTTGGCCTCGGTGACGTAGGACTTGACGACGCGAATCTGGGAGACGACCTCTTGGAACCGCCCGCCGGCGGTGTCGATGTGGTGGTTGATGACGTCCTGGTGGGTCTGCCAGTTGCGTGACGTCAGGGCCGTCAACCAGACGTATATCGGGAAGACGATCGCCAACAGCACGGCCAACGGCCAGTAGTAGACCGCTGAGATGACGAGGACGGCGCCCGTCGTCAGCAATAGGGTGAAGAAGTTGTTCGAGAAGGCCTTGGCGAAGTCGGTGACGTTGGTGATCGACCGGGTGAGTTTGGAGGTGATCGATCCGGTGAGCTCCTCGTCGAACCAGGACTGCGGCAGCTCCAGCAGCTTGCTGAAGTAGCGCGTCGACAGGATCTGGCGCATCCTTGCGCTCATGATGTCGCCCAGCCAGCCGTTGACGTTGGTGAGCAGGGAGTTGACGACGTCGAGGACGAGAATGACCACCGCGAGCAGCACGATGTCGCGGATGTGATGGTCGTTGCCGCGCACGCCTGCCACGGCGAGGTCGGTGGCTCGGGCGATGACGAAGGGGACGGCCAGCTGGGTGATCGCGACGATGACGGCCGAGATGACGACCCCGAGGTAGAACTTCCACAGCTGCGAGGTGAATCGGAGGATTCGTGACAAGGAACGCATGGGTCTCCAGATGAGAGGGTCGACGTCGTCAGGGACGTGTCAACAAAACTGTATCCTCTTGCCTTGCTGGGATCATCCTCGCCTGGTCTCATGACGATGGCGACACCCGTCACGGCGAAGCGTCGTGACGAGGGGTTTCAGGAGTGCTCTCAGAACCTCTCGGCAAGCCAACGGCGAACAGCGAGGGTGGCCTTCACATCGTCCTCGTTGTACTCCATGACGCGGATCCTGGAGGACTCGCGGACCTGCGGATCGGGGTCATGGACGGCCAGGTCCCACCAGGTCTGGGAGTTGAGACCGCCCGGGTCCGGATCACGCCAGGAGAACCCGGCCCCGGCGTTGGCGACGACCTTCAGACCGATCCCGTTGACCCCGAAGAAGTGAGCTTTGACGGTGGTGAAGAGGTCGACGAAGCAACCGGAGTCCAGCACCCGACGCACTGCTTGACGAGTCTCCACGTCCTGGCAGACGTGGGCGAAATGGCGCAGATGAACGATTTCGTAGTCGGAGTAGTGGACCACAATCGTCTCCGGGTGGGCCACGACGATCTCGTCGAGCCACGCGATGGCGCGGGCAGCCAGGTCGTTCTCGTCGTCGTCGTCCATGTCGGCGAACTTGCTGAAGGCGACGTAATACGGCGCGTCGCCAGTCGTCGAGTCGAGCAGGTGGTCAGGATCACTGACCTCGAAACCCCACAAGTAGACTCGACCGTCAGGGGAGGTCTCGATGTCGAAGTCGATCTCCAACCGGGACGAGGCGACCTCGATGGGTCCCTCATCGTTGCGTTCCAGAAGGACTCCCTGACGGATGAGGCGCGCGCGACGGGCGGCTGCCCGGAGTCGCTGTTCGGGGCGGGGACGGTGCTGGACCTCAGGAAGGTAGACCGGCAACAGCTCATCCAGATCGGCGTCGGCCAGGTCGTCGACGGTGGCCACCCCGAGGCGACGCAGGGTCGAGATCTCCCGGACGTCCAGGGGAGCCTTGGAGATACGCAGGGACAGATCGTCGTCGTCGAGACGCGGCTCACAGACGGCCCACCACTGACAGGACTCGCACTCACGCACCACGATCGGGGCGACCATGGGTTCGCCGCCGGTCATGGCGTGTTCGGCCACCGACACCCGGAAGGTGTGCTCGTGGTCGTAGCGGTCCAACACGCTGCGGCGACGCCATCCCGAGGCGGCTGAGCGCGAGAAGGTGCGAATGAACTTGTGGTCCAGGTCGAGCCAGGAGACTGCCAGCTCGTCGTCAAGGATCCCGATCTCGTCGTGCCCGGCGACCCCCACGAGACGTCGATGATTCGGGCACTCGTCGGGGGTGGCGACCAGTCCCAGATCCTCAAGGAGTTTCCAGTGGTGGGCAGCCTGGATGAGAGCACGCTCCCGGCCGGTGCGGAAGGTCTGGTCCAGTGACATCCGGGCGCGCCGAGGGTCGGGGTCGTTGAGGGGTGAGACCCAGGTGAACTCGGCCAGGGTGTGGTGGCTCTCCAGGACCGCGTAGTCCTTCACGACGACCGGTAGATATCCAGGTCCGCCGTCGGCGCGCCTGCCGGCCAGTACCAAGGCGTCCGGGGAGCCGGTGCGGTGCCCCTGGGGCGATGACGGCAACTCAGGGCAGACGATGACGGGTGCGCCGTCGCCCACGGCTGTTCGGGTGGCGACCCGGCGACCGGTCACGCTCAAGGTGACCGAGCGCAGATCGACGGCGCCGGTGACGGTTGCCAGGGCGTCACAGATGGTTGTCAGGTGCGTTTCGGCTCCCGCGAAGAGCTCGTCGTCACGTGGGTCGCCGACCGGTCCCGACAGGGTCGGGTCATAGGCGTTCTGGGTCTTGACCGGGCAGCTGCGAGCTGCCCAGGCGTCAAGGAGGATCGGGGAGGAGAGGCCTTTCACCTCAGGGCCTCTCCTTCTCGTCGCTGACCTTCCAACCACGATGCAGGGCGACGACGCCGCCACAGATGTTTCGCCACGCGATGGCCTGCCAGCCGACCTCGGCCATCATGTCCGCCAGGTGGGGCTGGTCGGGCCAGGCGAGGATCGACTCGGCCAGGTAGTCATAGGCGTCACGGTTCGAGGAGGCCAGCTTGGCCATGGCCGGGATCGCCGCCAACAGGTACTTGGTGTAGACGTGACGCAACGGCGCCCAGGTGGGGTAGGAGAACTCGCAAATGACGACTCGCCCGCCCGGCTTGGTGACGCGCAGCATCTCACGCAGGGCCTTGCGGGGATCTTCGACGTTGCGTAGACCATAGGAGATCGTCACGGCGTCGAAGGAGTTGTCGCCATAGGGCAGGCAAGTGGCGTCGCCGGCGACGAAGTGCAGATGGGGTTGACGTTGCTTGCCGACGGCCAGCATTCCGGTGGAGATGTCGGTGGGGTAGACCTGTGCCCCGCGGGCGGCGAACGTGGCCGACGAGGTGCCGGTTCCGGCCGCCAGGTCGAGGATGACCTGGCCTGGCTCAGGTTCCACCGCGTCGACGACGAGGTCGCGCCAGGTGTCGACCGCCCCCAGTGTCATGATCTGATTCATGACGTCATAGCGCTGTGCCACCCCGTCAAACATTGAGGCGATATCGGCGTGGTGTTTATCAAGGGTGGCTCGGGTCGTCAACACGCGCCCAGTCTTCCACACGGTTTGGGATCGGCCTCGACGGTGCGGGACAATGGCCAGCATGGCATCCCGCTCCACCGTCCTCGTGGCCAAGGACATTTCGAAGTCTTATGGCGACCGAACCATCGTTGATCACTTGTCCCTCACTGTCCATGAGGGCGAGGCCGTCGCACTCACCGGCCGCAACGGCGCCGGCAAGTCGACGGTGTTGAGAATGCTGGTGGGAGCGGATCGCCCCAGCTCGGGCACGATCGAGGTACTCGGCAAGAAGGTGTCCGAGACGAACCCGGAGTTTCGTCGCAACGTTGCCACGGTCATTGATGACCTGGACTTCTTCCCTGACCTGTCGGTGGTCGAGCATCTTGACCTGCTTGCCCGCGCTCATGGACTCGTCGACGCCGACGCCCTCGTTGACGAGGTGCTCGAGGAAGTGCAGCTCGTGCCGCAGTCCGGCCAGCTGCCCGGCACCCTGTCTTCCGGACAGCGACGTCGTCTCGGCCTGGCGACGGCCCTGGTGCGTCCTCGCAAGCTCCTCGTCCTCGATGAGCCGGAGGCCCGGCTCGACGTCGAGGGTGTTGCCTGGCTCGGCAAGAGGCTGCGCGAGGAGATGAACCACGGTCTGGCGATCGTCATGGCCAGCCACGAGCCGGCTCTCGTCGAGACCCTTGGCGCTCGCATCGTCGAGCTGGGAGGCCCGCGCGGATGAGTCGGCGCAACGGCAAGCACTCCAAGCCCCGTCCCAAGAATCCGCAGCCGGAGCGGGCCATGATGGCGGAGGCGGTGACCGTCCCCGATCCGGAGCTGCTCATCACCCATCGTCCCGATGAGTTCTTCGTCGGCCAGGCCGATGAGCGTCAGCTCTCCCTCCTCATGGGTGACTGGCGCAAGGGCCGGACGACACGCAACATCTGGCAGGCCATTGGCGACGCCTACGTGCTCGTGTTCTCCCTGGTCGTCGTGCTCGCGATGATCATCAGCCTCATCGTGCAGGCCCAGGGACAGGCGTCCGGCTGCACCTCGACGGGGTGCCAGACCGCCCGTGGCCTGCTGCCGTGGGCCGCACTGTCCGGTGTCCTGGCCTTCGCCCTGGCCGCCGCCCGAGTGTTCGGTCCGGTGCTCGCCTCGGCAGCCGAGGGTTTCTGGCTCATGGACGCGCCGATCAACCGGGCGCGGTTCCTGGCCAAGCGTCTGCGTGCAGCGGTGCTCGTCTCGGTCATCGGCGGTGCCGTCCTGGGTGCGCTCGTGGCGGCCCTCACCGGTGGCTCGGGGAAGGCCGTCATCGCCTGGACCCTCGCGACGGCGCTCGGAGCGGCCGGTGTCGTCTCATTCGCGGCAGCTGAGCAGGGAGCTGAGCGTACCTGGCCGGTCAAGGTCGTCGAGGCCCTCGCCGGTCTGGCCGGTCTGGCCGTGTTGTTGGGAGTCATCTCGACGGCGTCGGGCTGGTATGCAGTACCGATGTCCAGTGACGCCAACCTGGCCTCCGCCTGGGCGGTGGCAGGAGGCGGCGCGGTACTCCTGGTCGTCTCCTGCGTCATCGCCCGGATGCGCCTCAACCGGATCCGGCGCGCTCGTCTGATGGCTGGGGGCTCTCTGGCTTCCGGCATGCAGGGTGCCGCCTTCGCCCTCGACTTCGCTCTCATCCGCGACATCCTCCAGGAGCGCGAGGCCATCGAACGTGGTCAGGTCCGACCCACCCGTGGACGTGGTGAGGGACTCAGCGCCCTGGTGTGGCGTGATGTGCAGCGCCTCATGCGGTTTCCCAAGCCGCTGTTCGCTCTCGTCGTGACGGCCGTGGTGCCGTACGCGGTGTCGGCCCTGGGCTTCGGGGCGTTGACCGTCCCGGTGTCGGCCCTGGTGCTCGTGGCGGCGCTGGTCCCCTTCTTCACCAGCTTGCGCGTACTGACCCGCAGCAAGGGTCTGGTGCGCTGCCTGCCCTTCACGACGAGTCAGGTCATCTCGGCTGCGTCGGTGGTGCCGGCGGTCGCGGCTGTCATCTGGGCGATCGCGGTCATTCCGGCCTTCCACGGCGTCGGGTCGACGACGTCGCGGCCATGGGGTCAGGCCATCATGTACGGCCTGGTGACGGCTGCCGCTGGCCTGGCGGGTGCCATCCGCTGGGTGAGCGCCAAGCCGGCTGACTACTCCTCGCCGATGGTGGCTACTCAAGCCGGTGCCATGCCCCCGGGACTGATGTTCAACCTCATCCGTGGTTTCGACATGGTTGCCCTCATCACCATTC
Organism: Cutibacterium nasicola; assembly: GCF_052654715.2. Lineage (NCBI taxonomy): Bacteria > Bacillati > Actinomycetota > Actinomycetes > Propionibacteriales > Propionibacteriaceae > Cutibacterium > Cutibacterium nasicola. The sequence goes on from NZ_CP199745.2 coordinate 264,775, forward strand.
CGGTGGTTCTTGGGTGGTCGCCGTGGGTGTCGGTGTTCATCGCCGTCGTCGTGTTCGGGATCCTGCGCATGGGAGGCATGAACCAGCAGGACCTGGCCGAGATGCGCGAGGAATCGCAGCGCCAGCTGGCCGAGGCTCGTGAGGAGGCCCGCGGCGGCAAGGTCGAGAAGAAGGTCATCGAACGCAAGCGCCGTTGAGACGTTGAGAACTGTTGACGCGCGTCGTCGCCCCGGGCAATCCCCCGGCGGAGGGCGGCGACGGCGGCAGGCCAGTGGAGCCCCACCCTCAGGATCGCGAGGGGGTGGTCATCTCGACGGGGAAGATGTCACGCAGGACGTTGAGGCGATGCTCGGCCTCGGACGACAGGATCTCGGTGTCGTCGTCATGGCCGATGGGGTGCCCGGAGAAGATGTGGACCAGTGACGGGTCGGTGGCGTCGATCTGACCGCCCCGACAATCGGTCACCCATTGACCATTGCCCAAGGAATCCACCCACCCGGTCGGTCCGGAGACGCGGCCACGATCAACATGCTCGACCTCGGCGAGGACGTACTTCGCGCGGTGTGGCGGCAGGCCGGTGACGAATGCCGGTGGGCACAAGGCATCGACGAGGGCCAGACACGATTCCATGCCGGAGGAGTGGACGCCAGTGACGTCGGTGACGAGGAAGTTGGACTCCTCGGTGAACACCGCTCCCGGACAGTCGGGGACGTGGAGGGTGTCACAGAACTGTCCCAGGACCTCGCAGGTGCGCGCGACGATCTCAGCGTGGTGAGCGGCCAGCGATCCCTCGTTCTGCAGGGCGGAGAGAAGGGCCGCGTGATCCCTGTCGGTGGCAGGGGAGTGCGTCAGTACCCGGGAACTCACCAGGGACTTGCTGAAACCAACGGTGAGTTTCGAGGTGGCACCGACCGATCCCGCGACGAGGTAGGTGTACGAATTGGGGAAGTGACGTCGCAGGGTCTCGACGATCCATCGCGGATCAACAGGTGTGGCCGCGTGCGCCTCGACGTCACGCATGAGAACGATCTGCTCGAGGTCGTCAGGACCCATGATGTCCTGGACCTGTCGGGCGATGCGACGCCAGCTCTCCGCGGTGACGACGCCGTCTGGCATCGTCACGGGGCCGGGAGAGCGCGGCACGGGTTGCTGGCAGGGTGGATCATCGTCAATCGATCCCCAGGACAATTGGGTCACCCAGGAATAGCCAGGCCAACGACCGATGATCGTTCTGGGCAGGATCATGACCGAGCGTGACGACGAGCGGTCAGGATCGAAGGCGAAGGATCCGAAGGCGACGGGGCCGGTTGCCTCGGCTCCTGGCATCTCGGTCTCGTGCTCGAGGTCCTCGCAGAGAGCTTCCCACCAGACGTCGGCGGCAGTGGGGGAGTCGGTTTCGAAACGGGTGATCTCTCCCAGACCGACCATGCCGTAATTGCGGTGCAGGAAACACACCGACTCGTTGGGCGTCATGTAGCTCTCGAGCGGGCCGGGGTCCGGAATCGACACAGTGCGGGCGCGTAGGCGGGTGGAGCCTGGATCGAGGATCACCTTCGCAGGATAACTGAGCGTGTGCGGTGTGGTGGGCACTGTCCACGGCAGGTCGAGGTGTGTCCACCGTCGATGGCATGGAGAAGCGGTGAGATTCGGGCCCGGAGCCGACGTGATCGGCCTCCACCACTAGTTACTCTCACCGATGACCTCCTTGTGCCAGTTGCGTCCAGCCCCCGGTTGGAGCTTCCCGCGAAGCACACCGTCTAGACTCACCGGTGCACATCGCCGGGATCCCGGCACGATTTCATGGTTTCCACAGGAGGGGGCCCACGTGACGAGCCAGATCGAGTCCGACGTCGTCGTTGTCGGTGCTGGGCCTGGTGGCTCGGCCACAGCTGCGCACCTTGCCCGCAGAGGACTGCACGTCACCCTGTTGGAGAAGGCGACCTTCCCGCGTGACAAGGTCTGTGGTGACGGTCTCACCCCTCGTGCCGTCAAGCAGCTCATCCGGCTGGGCATCGACGTCTCAGAGGAGGCCGGCTGGAAGCACACCGAGGGGTTGCGGATCCACGGTGGGCGCATCGCCCCCTTCGTCCTTCCCTGGCCCGAGCTCGCCGATTACCCGAACTTCGGCATGGTCTGCCGTCGTACCGTCCTCGACGAGCGACTGGCCCGCCACGCCGAATCCCAGGGGGTCACCCTGGTCGAAGGAGCCAACGTCACCGAGCCGGTCCTCGACCCCAACGAGCGTATCCGCGGCGTCCGTACCGCCGACGACAGGGTGTACTCGGCGCCCGTCGTCGTCGCCGCTGACGGCAATTCCTCCCGGCTCGGACTGGCCATGGGACTTCACAAGCGTGATGACCGTCCGATGGGTGTGGCGGTACGCGCCTACTATCGCTCCCCGCTGTCCGAGGCGCGCAATCTGGAGAGCTGGCTGGAGCTGTGGGACGGAGCTCCGCACAAGTCAGACCTCCTGCCTGGATATGGCTGGGCATTCCCCGAGGGGGACGGAACAGTCAACATCGGTCTGGGAATGCTCAATTCCTCTGACGCCTTCGGCCACACCGATTACCGCTCCCTCATGAAGCGCTGGCTGTCCCACATGCCCGCCGAGTGGACCCTCGACGAGGAGCACCGTGAGGGGCCGATCCGCGGTGCCGCGTTGCCAATGGCCTTCAACCGGCAGCCGCATTATCTCAATGGTCTGTTGCTGGTGGGCGACGCCGGAGGCATGGTCAACCCCTTCAACGGGGAGGGCATCGACTACGCCATGGAGGCTGGTGAAATGGCGGCTGACGCCATTGCTGAGGCCCACTACCGCGGCCACGGAACGGTGGCTGCCGAGAAGGCTCTACGGGGGTACCCTCCCGCCTTGCGGAAGCGCTTCGGTGGTTGCTACCGACTCGGGACGATCTTCGTCCGACTCATTGGTGATCCACGGGTGATGAAGATCTGCACGGCCTACGGCCTTCCGCGTCGTCGACTCATGCAGTTCGTCAACAAATTGTTGGCAAATCTCACGGATTCCAAGGGCGGAGACCTTGACGACCGTATTATCAACGCTCTGACGAGGATTGCCCCGTCAGTATGAGCTCAATGGTCGCTGATGCCGTCCGATGGCGCATTATCGGAACTTAGGTTACCCAAAGTACCCGAGCGTTCAACGCGCGTCGTAAGGTCTAGGCCAACGGTGCTGACCAAAGGTGGTGAGATGAACGGATACGCCCCCCTAGTGGGAATGATCGTCCTGGGCGCGGTCTTCGTGCTCGCGACGATTACAGTCAACGTCCTTCTCGCGGTGAAACGACCCAACCGCGCCAAGCATGAAATCTACGAGTGTGGCATCGAGCCGACGCCACAACCAGCCGGTGGCGGAAAGTTCCCTGTCAAGTTCTTCGTCGTTGCAATGCTCTACATCGTCTTCGACATCGACATCATGTTCCTCTACCCGTGGGCCGTCGACTTCAACCATCTGGGTGTCTTTGCCCTGGTCGAGATGGTGTTGTTCGTCGCGATGGTGTTCATCCCTTACCTCTACATCCGCCGCCGTGGTGGCCTGGACTGGACCTAATCTCCTGTCGTGGCTTGCGGGCCGCGCCCAATCAACGTTCGAGCGGCCCGCTGCCGCGCCAGTCAACGTCTGAAAGGAAGGACGCACGAGATGGCTGAGTACGACGCCGATGTCCCAGCTGGAATCGTGATGACCTCGATGGAGGCCATCGTCGGATGGCTGCGCAAGACCTCGTTCTGGCCTCTGACGATGGGCTTGGCCTGCTGCGCCATCGAGATGATCTCCTACGGCGGTCCGCGTGCCGACGCCGCCCGCTGGGGTCACGAGGTGTTCCGTGCCTCTCCCCGCCAGGCTGATCTCATGATCGTCTCGGGCCGTGTGAGCCAGAAGATGGCTCCGGTGGTTCGTCAGCTCTACGACCAGATGCCCGAGCCCAAGTGGGTCATCTCGATGGGTGCTTGTGCCTCCTCGGGTGGCATCTTCAACAACTACGCCGTCGTCCAGGGCTGTGACCACATCGTTCCGGTGGACGTGTACCTGCCAGGCTGCCCGCCCAGCCCGGACATGCTCATCGATGCCGTCTTCAAGATCCGTGAGCAGATTCAGCACTGGCCGCTGATGGGCCACATGTCCGAGGTTGAAGCGGCCAAGGAGAAGCGGGCCCTCGAGGCCCCGACCACCCTCGAGCAGAAGGGGCTCATGCGATGAGTGACAAGCCGACCCCACGCGGTGCCGCCGGCGGCTCAGACTCCGGGGACCGTATCCCCGACGGCCGAAACTTCCTCGATGCCAGCACGCCCGACCAGGCCCATGTCCCGGCCAAGGCCACCCAGTGGACCCAGGAGGATCGCCGCATCGACACGCGCAAGGGCATGTGGGCGGCAACCTCCGGTCCGGGGGACACCTCCGGTTACGGCGGCGTCGTCCGCACAGTCGAGATGCCGGGCGATTCCGAGCGTCCCTACGGTGGCTGGTTCGACGAGGTCGCTGACCGGATGGAGGAGCTCGTGCCGGACTTCTCCGACGGTCTGACACTCGTCGACCGTGGCGAGATCACCTTCTTCGTCCGTCCCGAGAAGCTGCTCGAGCTCGTCAAGGTGTTGCGTGACGACGCGGCCCTGCGCTTCGAGAGCTGTTCCTGTCTGACCTGTGTGCACTACCCGCACATGGAGGGTCGCGAGATGCACGTTGTCTACGACCTGCTGTCGATGACCCACAACCGTCGCATCCGCCTCGAGGTTGCGCTGGCTGATTCCGGCCAGGAGGACGTGGCACGAACTGGTCACAGCGACGTCGACTCCCTGCCCCACGTTCCCAGCATCGTGTCGGTCTACCCGCACGCGGACTTCCAGGAACGCGAGGCCTGGGACATGTTCGGAGTCATCTTCGACGGCCACCCGGCCCTCACCCGCATCCTCATGCCCGACGACTGGGTCGGCCATCCGCAGCGCAAGGACTACCCGCTCGGTGGCATCCCGATCGAGTACAAGGGTGCCGTCGTGCCACCGCCGGACCAGCGCAGGAGCTACAACTGATGAGCGAGAACCACGAGTACTTGTCCCAGGGCGGCGACTGGGCCCAGATCGTTGACGAGGCCGCCGAGAGGGGCGACGAGACGGTCGTCGTGAACTTCGGTCCGTCCCACCCGTCTACCCACGGCGTCATGAGGCTCATCATCGAGCTCGATGGTGAGTCAGTGAGCGACCTTCGCGTCGGTGTCGGATTCCTCCACACCGGTATCGAGAAGAATATGGAGTTCCGCACCTGGACTCAGGGTGTGGCCTTCATGACCCGATGCAACTACGTCGCGAACTTCTTCAACGAGTTGGTGTACTGCCTGGCCGTTGAAAAATTGCTGGGCATCACCGACGACATCCCGGAGCGGGCCAAGGTCCTGCGCGTCATGATCACCGAGCTCAACCGCATCTCCTCCCACCTCATCGCTGTGGGGACCGGCGGTCTGGAGCTTGGCGCCTCCTCGGTGGCCGAGGTCGGCCTGAGGGAACGCGAGATCATTCTGGAGTTCAACCAGGCCGTCACCGGGCTGCGCATGAACAATGCCTGGATCCGTCCTGGCGGCGTCGCCAGCGACCTGCCGGAGACCGGCCTGGATCAGCTGCGTGACCTCATCAAGCGCATGGAGAAGTACCTCCCCGAGATCGGTCTGTTCTGCAACGAGAACCCGATCTTCAAGGCTCGTACCAAGGACATCGGTTACGCCGACCTGTCCACCTGCACGGCCCTCGGCGTGACCGGCCCGGCCCTGCGCGCCACCGGCCTGCCGTGGGACCTGCGCAAGACCCAGCCCTACTGTGACTACGACACCTACGACTTCGACGTCGCCACCTGGGACACCTGCGACTGTTACGGACGCTTCCGCATCCGCCTGGAGGAGATGGACCAGTCAGTGCGCATCCTCAAGCAGTGCCTCAAGCGTCTCGAGGACACCCAGGGCGACCGTCACATGGTGGCGGATCCGCACATCGCGTGGCCGGCAGAACTGGCCCTGGGCCCCGACGGCCAGGGCAACTCCAACGAGCACATTCGCCACATCATGGGCGAGTCGATGGAGGCACTGATCCACCACTTCAAGATCGTCACCGAGGGATTCCGGGTGCCCGCCGGCCAGGTCTACCAGGCCATCGAGGGCGCCGCTGGTGAGCTCGGCTGCCACCTCGTCTCGGACGGCGGTGTGCGGCCCTACCGCTCCCATCTGCGTGACCCTGGATTCATCAACGTGCAGTCCCTGCCCGCCATGTGTGAGGGCGGAATGCTTTCCGACGTGGTGCCGTCCTTGGCATCCCTGGACCCCGTCATGGGAGGAGTCGACCGATGAGCGATCGCGAACCTGTCAACCTGGGATACCCCTACGTCGAATCCTTCCACTCGGACTTTTCGGGGACCGGTGGAGTCGATCAGTCCGACCGTTCCACCAACATCGACGAGCACACCATCGAGGACATGCGCCAGATTGCCTCGCGCTATCCCGATCCCCGTTCGGCCCTGCTGCCGATCCTGCACCTGGTGCAGTCGGTGGACGGACGTGTCTCCCCGGTGGGCATCGAGACCGCGGCCGAGGTGTTGGGAATCACCACCGCCCAGGTCTCCGGAGTGGCGACTTTTTACACCATGTACAAGAAACACCCGGCGGGACAGCACCACATCGGTGTCTGCACCACCGCACTGTGTGCCGTCATGGGTGGCGAGGAGGTCCTCGCCCGCGTCGAGAAAAGGCTCGGCATCAAGGAGGGTGAGACGACCCCCGACGGCAAATTCTCCCTCGAGCGTGTGGAGTGCAATGCTGCCTGCGACTTCGCCCCGATCATGATGGTCAACTGGGAGTACATGGACAACATGACTCCGATCCGCGCAGAGGAGATCCTCGACGCCCTGGCCCGCGACGAGGAGGTCCACTCGACTCGCGGCGCGAAGATCACCAGCTGGCGTGAGGCCGAGCGAGTGCTCGCCGGCTTCCCCGACGGTCGGGCTGACGAGGGTCCCAGCGCTGGCGAGGCATCCCTGCAGGGTGTGCAACTGGCCAGGCGGAATGGCTGGAAGGCTCCGGACCCGAACAACCTGCCCGCTCCTGCCGAGCCCATGGAGGAGGAGAAGAAGTGACCGATCCACTGACCCCGGTCCTGTCGGCCAACTGGGGCGACGAGCGCAGCTGGAAGCTGCTCAACTATGAGCGTCAGGGCGGCTACACCGGACTTCGCAAGGCGTTGACGATGCAGCCCGACGAGGTCGTCTCACTGGTCAAGGACGCCAACCTGCGTGGCCGTGGTGGCGCCGGATTCCCCACCGGCATGAAGTGGTCCTTCGTGCCCAAGGACAATCCGAACCCGACCTACCTGGTCGTCAACGGTGATGAGTCCGAGCCGGGCACCTGCAAGGACATGCCGCTCATGATGGCCTCCCCGCACACTCTCGTCGAGGGAGTCATCATCGCCGCCTACGCCATCAAGGCGAAGGTGGCCTTCATCTACATCCGTGGCGAGGTGCTGCACGTCATCCGTCGTGTTCAGCAGGCGGTGCGTGAGGCCTACTCGGCCGGGTACATCGGGAAGAACATCCTCGGCTCTGGATACGACTTGGACGTCGTCGTCCACGCGGGCGCCGGCGCCTACATCTGTGGCGAGGAGACCGCCCTGCTGGACTCCTTGGAGGGACGCCGTGGTCAACCTCGTCTGCGTCCGCCGTTCCCCGCTGTCGCCGGTCTGTACGCCAGCCCGACGGTCATCAACAACGTCGAGTCCATCTCGACGGTGCCGTCGATCCTGCGCAACGGCAAGGAATGGTTCAAGGCGATGGGTACCGAGAAGTCCGACGGCTTCACCATCTACTCGTTGTCGGGGCACCTGGCCCATCCTGGTCAGTACGAGGCCCCGATGGGTATCACCCTGCGTCAGCTGCTCGAGATCTCCGGGGGCATGCGCGAGGGCCACGAGCTGAAGTTCTTCACCCCAGGTGGTTCCTCGACCCCAATCCTCACCCCCGACGACCTTGACACCCCGCTCGACTACGAGGGCATGATGGGAGCCAAGTCGATGCTGGGCACCAAGGCCCTGCAGTGCTTCGACGAGACGACCTCGGTGGTCCGCGCCACGCTGCGCTGGCTGGAGTTCTACAAGCACGAGTCGTGTGGCAAGTGCACCCCGTGCCGTGAGGGAACCTGGTGGGTCGTCCAGATGCTGCGTCGCATCGAGGCCGGCGAGGGTCAGGAGGGTGATGTCGACAAGCTGATGGACATCGCCGACAACATCGGTGGTCGTTCCTTCTGCGCCTTGGCCGACGGTGCCGTGGGTTGTCTGCGAGGAGCCATCGGACACTTCCGCGAGGAGTTCGAGGCAGGCTGCCGTGGCATTCCCGCCTGGAAGTACCTGCCCTACGAGCGCAGCTCGATCTTCACCGACGCCGATCGCCGAGTCCTGGAGGGGGCCGGAGCATGAGCGAGAACAAGCCCGTCGAACTCGTCACCTGCACCATCGACGGTCAGCAGGTGAGCGTCCCCAGGGGAACCCTCATCATTCGCGCGGCTGAGTCCATCGGCACCGCCATCCCCAGGTTCTGCGACCACCCGCTGCTCGACCCTGCCGGTGCCTGTCGCGAGTGCCTCGTCGAGATTCCCGACGCCGGCAATGGGCGCGGCTTCCCCAAGCCGCAGCCGTCGTGCACCATGCCGGTGGCCGAGGGAATGATCGTCAAGACCCAGGTCAGCTCCGAGACGGCCCGCAAGGCCCAGGAGGGGATGCTGGAGTTCCTCCTCATCAACCACCCGCTGGACTGCCCGATCTGCGACAAGGGTGGCGAGTGCCCGCTGCAGAACCAGGCGATGGCCAACGGACGCGGCGAGTCCCGCTACGGCGGAGTCAAGCGCACCTACCCCAAGCCGATCAACATCTCGGCCCAGGTGCTGCTCGACCGCGAACGGTGTGTGCTGTGCCAGCGCTGCACCCGGTTTGCCGACCAGATCGCCGGTGATCCCTTCATCAACCTGCAGGAGCGCGGCGCCGTGTCCCAGATCGGTGCCTATGAGGGCGACGACTTCAACTCCTACTTCTCTGGCAACGTCATCCAGATCTGCCCGGTGGGAGCCCTCACCAGCACCGAGTACCGCTTCCGCTCCCGCCCCTTCGACCTCGTCTCGACGGTGACGACCTGTGAGCACTGTGCCGCCGGTTGCCAGCTGCGCACCGACCACCGTCACTACGAGGTCAAACGTCGCAACGCCGGCAACCTGCCCGAGGTCAACGAGGAGTGGAACTGCGACAAGGGGCGTTTCGCCTTCCGCTACGGCCGTGGTGACGACCGGGTGACGACCCCGCTGGTTCGCCGCAACGGAGTCCTGGAAAAGGCATCCTGGGCCGAGGCTCTGCAGACTGCGGCTGCCGGACTCAAGAAGGCCGGTACCAACGTCGGTGTCCTCACCGGTGGACGGCTCCCGGTGGAGACCTGCCTGTCCTGGTCCCGGTTCGCGCGCGTCGTGCTCGGCACCAACAACGTTGACTTCCGGTCCCGTCCGCACTCCACCGAGGAGGCCTCCTTCCTGGCCGCCACCGTTGCCGGGCGTAGCCTCGAGGAGTCAGTGACCTACGCCGACCTGGAGAAGGCGTCGCGGATCGTCCTGGTGAACCTGGAGCCCGAGGACGAGTGCCCGATGATCTTCCTGCGACTGCGCAAAGCCTGGCGGCGCAAGAAGGTCGCGATCACCGCGGTCGGAACTCACCTGTCCAATGGTTCGGCGAAGATGGGGGCCGAGTTGGCCCGCTGCCTGCCTGGTCAGGAGCCACAGGTTGTCGAACAGCTGGTCTCCGACGGCATGATCGGTGAGGGAACCATCGTGCTGGTGGGGGAGAGAGCCGCCACCCGGCCCGGGACCCTCTCGGCCATCGCCTCCCTCGACCCGAGGGTTCGCGTCGCCTGGGTGCCTCGTCGTGCCGGTGAGATCGGCGCTGTCGAGGCCGGCCTGCTGCCGCAGCTGTTGCCCGGTGGACGCCTCGTCGACGACGCCAAGGCCCGTGTGGACATCGCGGCCGCATGGGGAGTCGACAACCTGCCAACCCAGCCGGGTCTCGATGCCACCGGAATGCTGGCCGCTGCCCGCGCCGGCAAGCTCTCGGCCCTCGTCGTCTCCGGTGTGGAGCTGGCTGACATGCCTGATCCAGCCGGAGCTCGTGAAGCCCTCGAGAGCTGCGGGTTCGTGGTCTGCCTGGAGCAGCGGTTCTCCGAGGTTGCCGAGCGGGCCGACGTGGTCCTTCCGGTCTGCCTGCTCGAGGAGACCTCCGGAACCTTCCTCGACTGGGAGCATCGTCCTGGCCGAGTGCGCGTGGTCAACAAGCAGGCTGTCACCCCGATGAACGAGATCCGCGTCCTCGACGCCCTGACCTCGCAGCTGGGATCGGTGTCCGGACTTGCCACCGTCGCCCAGGCCCACAAGGCCTGGCGGGACCTCGGGCAGTGGCAGGGCGAGCACCCGAAGATGGAGTCGGCCTCCCCGCTCGTGCCGCAGGTCCCCGTGGTCGAACCGGGATCGGTCGGTCGGGTGCTGGAGACATGGCGTCAGCTGCTGGAGGGGTCGGCAAGCCTCACGGGCGCCGACGCCCTGGTGGCGACCGCCCCGGCTCCCGTCGCCGTCGTCAGCCCGCTGACGGCAGATCAGCTTGGCGTGGCCGATGGACAGCTCATTGACGTCTCTGGTCCCATCAGCCTGCGGCTTCCGGTCAAGATCGACGCGACGATGTCGGCCGAGGCGGTGTGGATCCCGTCGCTGCGTGGCGACTCGACCTCCCCGCAGGGCCGCACCACCGTCCCCGACGCTCCCGGAACCGTTGTCGCGCTGAGTGCCGTTGAATCCGAAACTTCCCGAGAGGCAGGTGTGGCATGAGTCCCCTCGAGGCCACCATCGACCCGGTGTGGCTCATCATCGTCAAGGTCGTCATCCTCTTCGTGATCCTGCTGGCCTGGACCATCTTCAACGTGTGGTTCGAGCGGCGTGTGCTGGCCAAGATGCAGAACCGCATCGGCCCGATCATGAACTCGGCGTGGGCTGGTGGTGTGTTCCAGGCCGTCGGTGACGGCTTGAAGCTCATCTTCAAGGAGATGCTCACCCCGAAGGGTGCCGACAAGATTGTCTTCAATCTGGCGCCGGTGATCGCAGGCATTGCCTGCTTTGCGTCCTGGTCGGTCATCCCGCTCGGTGGTGAGGTGTCGATGTTCGGCCACACCACCAGGCTCCAGATCACTGACGTGCCGGTCGCCGTGCTCTTCATCCTCGCCGTGGCGTCCATCGGCATCTACGGCGTGGTGCTGGCCGGCTGGTCGTCGGCAGGCACCTACTCCCTGCTCGGTTCGCTGCGTTCCAGCGCCCAGATGATCTCCTACGAGGTCGCCATGGGCCTGTCGCTGGTGACGGTGTTCCTCTTCTCGGGGTCCATGTCGACCTCCGAGATCGTCGAGTCCCAGGCCAGCCACTTGGTTGCAGGCGGGTTTGACACCCACATCGCCGGACACTACTGGCTGCTGCTCATCCCGAGCTTCATCATCTACGTCATCACGATGTTCGGTGAGTCCAACCGTCTGCCCTTCGATCTGCCGGAGTGCGAGTCGGAGCTCGTCAGTGGTTACATCACCGAGTACTCCGGGTTCCCCTACGGCATGTACTTCCTGGCGGAGTACATCAACATGGCTACCCTGTCGGCCGTCTGCACCACCCTCTTCCTGGGCGGCTACCGGGCCCCGTGGCCGCTCAACTACGTCGGTGTCATCGACTCCGGGTGGTGGGGCCTGCTGTGGTTCTTCCTCAAGACCCAGCTCGTCATCTTCTTCTTCGTGTGGGTGCGAGCCGCGATCCCGAGGTTCCGTTACGACCACTTCATGGATCTGGGCTGGAAAGTCCTCATTCCAGTGTCCCTGGGATGGGTTCTGCTGGTCGCCGCTTGGCGCACCGTCCTCAACCAGGGCTGGGGTCGCAACCCGATCTTCATGGTCATCGTCGGCCTCATCGTCGTCGCCCTTCTCATCTGGGCGTTCATGGGAGGCAAGGAGGAGTCCACGCCTGAGGTGGCCACCAACGAACCGTTCGACGCCTTCGCCGGCGGTTATCCGGTGCCGCCATTGCCACACCAGGTCCAGGCCCCGTTGGCCGGGGCCGCAACGGCCACCACGGTGGCGCGACGAGACCACGACGAGAACGGAGGTCTGTGATGGGAGCCTGGTCAGGATTCGGGATCACCTTCGAGACGATGTTCCGCAAGCCCTTCACCCAGGGGTATCCGGAGAAGGGCAAGGAAAAACCGATGCCGCCGCGGATGCACGGTCGTCATCAGCTCAACCGCTGGCCCGACGGACTCGAGAAGTGCGTGGGCTGCGAGCTGTGCGCGTGGGCCTGCCCTGCTGACGCCATCTACGTCGAAGGTGCTGACAACACCGACGAGGAGCGTTACTCGCCCGGTGAGCGCTATGGTCGCGTCTACGAGATCAACTATCTGCGATGCATCCTGTGCGGGATGTGCATCGAGGCCTGCCCGACTCGTGCGCTGACGATGACCAATGACTTCAAGTTGGCCGACACCACCCGCGCCAAGCACATCTGGACCAAGGACGAACTGCTGGCTCCCCTCAAGGAGGGCATGGAGCAGCCGCCGCATCCGCGCCGTCTCGGCGACGACGAGGACGACTACTTCAACGGTCTGCCTCCCTCCGGTCAGGACGACGTGCGAACTGGTCCGTCCACTGGTGCCCATCAGGTCCAGCGCGACGATGAGGGGGTAGCCCAATGACCGCTTCCCTGCTCACCGCTCCCATGAGCGGACTCGTCCCGATGGTGACGGCTTCCCAGTGGGCGTTCTGGTTGCTGGCCCCGATCATGGTGCTTGCGGCCCTGGTGATGGTCTTTGCCAAGAAGCCCGTTCATTCAGCCTTGTCGCTGGCCATCGTCATGATCTGTCTGGCCGTTCAGTACGTCAGCCAGGAGGCGCCATTCCTCTTCGTGGTGCAGATCATCGTCTACACCGGTGCCATCCTGATGCTCTTCCTCTTCGTCGTCATGCTCGTCGGCGTTGACGCCACCGATTCCCTCAAGGAGACCCTCAAGGGGCACAAGGTGGCGGCCATCATCGCCGCGCTGGCCTTCCTGGCGCTGCTCATCCTGGCCGTCGGAAACGCTGTGACGACCGGTGTGATCGGTACCGATCAGCCGGTCGGTCTGCGAGAGGCCAATGCCGCTGGTGGTGACAACGTCAAGTCCATCGCGGAGCTGGTGTTCACCAAGTACGTGATCGTCTTCGAGGCCACCTCGGCCCTGCTCATCACCGCTGCGGTCGGCACCATGGTGCTGGCCCACGGTGACACCGCCAAGAAGAAGTCCCAGCGTGAGCGGGTCACCGACCGTATGGTGGCCTACGCCGAGCACGGCGCCCACCCCGGCGCCCGTCCGAACTCCGGTGTTTACGCCCGAACCAACCAGATCGGTGCTCCGGCCCTGCTACCTGACGGCACGGTTGCCCAGGATTCGATCTCGGGAACGTTGGCCACCCGCGGCGCCATCATCGACACCGGCGAGTTGAAGGCTCCGACCCATCGGGCCTTCGCCTCGATCAGTGCCGCCCGCCACGAGGCACAAGGAGAACTCGAATGAACCCGAATGACTACCTGGTGCTCTCGGCGATACTCTTCGCCATCGGCATCCTGGGCTTCCTGACGAGGCGTAATGCCCTGGTGGCCTTCATGTCGGTGGAGCTGATGCTCAACGCCGCGAACCTCGCCCTGGTGACTTTCTCCCACGTCCACGGTTCCCTCGACGGACAGGTCGGGGCGTTCTTCGTGATGATTGTCGCGGCTGCCGAGGTGGTCGTGGGCCTGGCGATCATCGTCACCATTTTCCGTTCCCGTCGCACCACCTCGGTGGACGACACCAACCTGCTGAAATTCTGAGGGAGGTATCGTGACTGTTCTGGAAACCGGCCTGTTCAACGGGGCCTGGCTCATGATCGCGGTGCCGCTGGTCGTCGCCGCACTGCTGCTGCTCCTCGGACGCCGCAGCGACGTCTGGGGACATCTGTTGGCCACCTTGGCCCCGATCGTCTCCTTCGTCATCGGGTTGGTGCTCTTCATCAACCTGCTGGGCCGCGATGTCGCGTCCCGTGCCGTCGAGGTGGGGGTCTACCAGTTCATCGACGTCGGGCCATGGGATCTGAGGGTTGGCCTGCTGGTGGATCAGCTCTCCATCCTGTTCGTCCTGCTCATCACCTTCGTGGGCTCCCTGATCCACATCTACGCGATCGGGTACATGGCCCACGACACTGATCGACGTCGTTTCTTCGCCTACCTCAACCTCTTCATCGCCGCGATGCTGACGTTGGTGCTGGCCGACAACTACCTCATCCTGTTCGTCGGTTGGGAGGGCGTCGGTCTGGCCTCCTACCTGCTCATCGGCTTCTGGTTCGGGCGTCCGACCGCGGCTCGTGCAGGTAACAAGGCGTTCATCATGAACCGCATCGGTGATCTCGGTCTGGCGATGGCGATCTTCACCATGCTCGCCCAGTTCGGCAGCGTGCGGTTCGCCGACGTCTCGGCCAAGGCCTCCGGACTGACGTCAACCTGGGCCACCCTGCTCGGCTTCATGCTGCTGCTGGCGGCCTGTGGTAAGTCGGCCCAGGTTCCGCTGCAGGCCTGGCTGCTCGACGCCATGGAGGGTCCGACCCCGGTCTCGGCCCTCATTCACGCCGCGACGATGGTCACCGCCGGCGTCTACCTCGTCGTTCGGTCCCATGCCATCTACGCTGAGACGGGCGCGGCCTCCCTGGCCGTCGCGATCGTCGGTACCGTCACCCTGCTGTTCGGTGCCTGGATCGGTTCGTCCAAGAAGGACATCAAGAAGGTCCTCGCCGGATCGACGATGAGCCAGATCGGCTACATGATGCTGGCCGCGGGCCTCGGCCCGGCCGGCGCCGCCCTGGCGATCTTCCACCTCATCACCCACGGCTTCTTCAAGGCCAACATGTTCCTGGGAGCTGGCTCGGTGATGCACGGTACGGGCGACGACACCGACATGTACCACTTCGGTGCACTGTCCAGGGTCATGCCCGTCACCTTCTGGACGTTCGCCTGCGGCTACCTCGCCATCATCGGCATCCCCGGCACCTCGGGTTACTTCTCTAAGGACCACATCATTGAGGCCGCCTTCGACAAGGGCGCGGTCTTCGGTGTGTTGGCCCTCATCGGTGCCGGTATCACCGCCTACTACATGACCCGCCTCATGGTGCTGACCTTCCTGGGATCCAGGCGGTGGCGTGAGGACGTCCACCCGCACGAGTCCCCGGCCGTCATGACGATCCCGCTCATCGTGCTGGCGATCCTGTCGATCTTCGCAGGCGCCTTCATGAACAATTGGATCGGCGACTGGCTGGCCCCGGCCACTGGTGCCCAGGTCGAGCACGTCGGCATGTGGCACATGGGCACGATCGGCGTCATCACCCTCGCCGTGGTGATCGTCGGCATTCTGGCCGGTTGGCTGCTCAACCGACGCGACGTTCCGGGCGAGGAACCCGACACCCGTGATCCGCTGCTCATCGCTGGTCGGCATGACCTGTACGGCGACGATGTCAACGACGTCGTCGTCGTGAAGCCGGGACGCTGGCTGGCCGGTGGAGTCAAGGGCTTCGACCGTGCGGTCGTTGACGGTCTGGTCAACGGCGCAGGCTCGGTCACCACGGCCTGCTCCCAGATCGTCCGCAAGGTCCAGAACGGTTATGTGCGTAGTTACGGCCTCATGATGGTCGTCGGCGTGCTGGTCGTCGGACTCGTCGTCGTCCTGGGCCGGATGGCCTGAGCGCAGGAGGAGCTGACATGTCTTTCCCGATCCTCACCGTGATAGCCCTGTTGCCGATCGTCGGCGGCATCATCACCATGATGATGCGCGGAACCGCGGCCCGAACCACCGGCATGGTGTTTTCCCTGGTCACTCTGGTACTGGGTGTCTACGCCTTCATCCGCGGAGTCAACGGCACTGATCTGTCGGAGACCCACCGCTGGATTCGCGCCATCGGCGCCTGGTACGCCCTGGGCGGCGACGGTCTGTCCCTGACGATGATCCTGCTGGTCGTCATCCTCGTCCCAGTGGTGCTGCTCGCCGAGTGGCACGTGGGCGACGAAGGTAAGGCGCGTTGGTCGACCGGCGCCTTCTTCGGCCTGGCCCTCATGCTCGAGGGACTGGCGATCTACTGTTTCGCCGCCACCGACGTCCTGCTGTTCTACCTCATGTTCGAGGCCACCCTCATCCCGATGTACTTCCTCATTGCTGGGTGGGGAGGTCCTCGACGAGGTCGCGCTGCCATGAAGTTCCTGCTGTACTCCCTGGCCGGTGGACTGGTGATGCTGTTCGCCGTCGTCGGTGTCGGTGTCCACGGCGGGTCCTTCCTGCTGAGTGACCTGGCCGAGGTGGACTTCTCCGGGGCGATTGGCAAGCAGCTGTTCGTCGGCTTCTTCATCGCATTCGCGATCAAGGCCCCGATGGTTCCGGTACACACCTGGCTTCCTGACACCGCCGAACAGGCGACCGCCGGAACGTCCGCCCTGCTCGTCGGTCTGCTCGACAAGATCGGCACCTTCGGAATGCTGAGGCTGTGCCTGGGCCTCTTCCCAGCCGCCTCCGACTGGGCCACTCCCTTCGTGCTCACCCTGGCGATCATCTCGGTGCTGTGGGGTGCCATGATGGCCGCCACTTCGAGCGACCTCATGAGGTTCGTCTCCTACACCTCGGTGAGCCACTTCGGCTTCATGGTCATCGGCATCTTCGCCCTGACGACAACCTCGATCACCGGCTCGATCTTCTACATGTTCAACCATGGCTTCTCCACCGCGGCACTGTTCCTGGTGCTCGGATTCCTGGTGCGACGCGGCGGGACGGCGAAGGTCGACGCCTACGGAGGTGTCCAGAGGGTCGCCCCGGTGCTTGCCGGAACCTTCCTGTTCGCCGGGCTGGCGACCCTGTCGCTGCCGGGCACCGGGAACTTCGTCAGCGAGTTCATGGCCCTGGCCGGTGCCTGGGCGCGTCACCCGATCTACGTCGCCGTCTCCACCATCGGCATGGTGCTGGCTGCCGTCTACGTCCTGGTGACCTATCGACGCACCATGACCGGTCCCGTGCAGGGAGTTTCCGAGAAGGTCAGCGACCTCAATGGTCGGGAGAAGCTGGTGCTCGCGCCGCTCATCATCCTGCTGCTGGTGTTCGGCTTCTTCCCACGGCCGATGTTGCACGCCATTGAACCGGCAGCCGCCGCGACCATGACCCAGGTTCACGCCACCGATCCGGCACCCGTCGTCAAGGAGGGCCTCAAGTGAATCCCGTCCTGTTGATTCCCGCGCTCAGGTCTGTTGCGCCCCTTGACGTCGCGACCCCGCACATCGAGTATGGACCGCTGGTGCCGATCTTCGCCCTCATGGCTGGCGCTTGCCTGGCAGTCCTGGTGGAGGCTTTCGTGCCTCGTTCGGGTCGTCGTCCCACCCAGATCATCCTGACGTTCGCGGCCCTCGCCGTGGCCATCGCCTCGACGCTGACCACGATTGCCAAGGGCACCCGGATCGTCGCCGGACAGGGAACCCTGGCCCTCGACGGTCCGACCCTGGCCACCTGGATGGTTCTGCTGGTGACGAGCCTCGGCGCCGTGGTGCTCTTCGCAGAACGAGTGGGTGGTACTCAGACGGCCTTCGTGGCGAGCGCCTCCTCGGTGCCCGGATCTTTGGTGGAGGCCAAGGCCGAGCAGGAGCATCGTGAGCACACCGAGGTCTACCCGCTGCTGATGTTCGCGGTGCTGGGCATGATGTGCTTCGCCGCCGCCGACGACCTCATCATGATGTTCGTCGCCCTTGAGATCTTCTCCCTGCCGCTCTACCTGTTGTCGGGGATGTCTCGGCGTCGTCGACTCCTGTCCCAGGAAGCCGCATTGAAGTACTTCCTGCTGGGCGCGCTGTCGTCGGCCCTGTTCCTCTACGGCATCGTCCTGCTGTACGGCTGCGCAGGAAGTTTCAAGCTGGGCGCCATCGCCACGGTGGGCGTCACCCAGGTGGGCTCGTCGAAGCTCATCGTCGCTGGCATGGTGTTGGTCGCCGTAGGACTGCTGTTCAAGGTGGGCGCGGTTCCGTTCGCGTCCTGGACTCCTGACGTCTACACCGGGGCCCCCACCCCGGTCAGCGGCTGGATGGCGGTGGCCACCAAGCTCGTCGCCCTTGTCGGTCTGATGCGTGTGCTGTACGTCGGTTTGGGTGCCATGAGGTGGGACTGGCAGATCATTCTCGCGGTGGTGTCCGTGGCATCCATGGCCGTCGGTGCCGTCGTGGGTCTGGCACAGACCGACATGAAGCGTCTGCTGGCCTATTCCGCGATCGCTCACGCCGGCTTCGTGCTGGTGGGCGTCGTCGGTGCTTGGACGATCCAGACCGGGATGGCCTCGGGGCAGACCGGTTCGGTCTCCTCCGTGCTGGTGTACATGACGGCGTACGGTCTGTCCTCGATCGGTTTCTGGCTGCTCATCCTCATGGTACGACGTGCTGGTGGTGAGTCGACGGAGATCGACTCGTGGGCCGGTCTGGGTCGCACGCATCCGTGGTTCGGTGTTCTCGTCGTCATCTTCGTGCTGAGTTTCGCAGGCATTCCGCTGACGGCTGGATTCACCGGCAAGCTGGTGGTCTTCCTGGCCGGATGGCGGGGTGGATACGCCTGGCTGGTGCTGCTAGGAGTGCTGTTCTCCCTGGTGGCTGCGGCCTTCTACCTGCGCATCATCATGGTGGTCTTCTTCCGCAACCCGAAGGAGGAGGACGACCCCGTCGAGGTTGCCGAGCCGTCCATCGCCGGGTGGATCACGCTGATTGTTTGCGCGGTCTTCACCATTGTCATGGGCGTTGCCCCGCAGCCGATCATCGACCTGTTCAACCAGGCAAGCACCTTCCTGCGCTGAGTTGTTCATGAGGCCGGGGCCGCTGTCCGGAAGGATTGCGACCCCGGCCTCGTCACGCCGTGGATCATCACAACCACATCCCGACGAGACGCGAGGGCTGTTTAACCAGTAATGTGGAAGATGGCCGTGTCATGGAGAGGCGGCGGTCGGACGAGCACCGAGCACACGCCCGGTCGGAAGAGGAGAACCGTGTCGTACAACGCGAGCAGCGAGTTCGCCGATCTGGTGACCGCCAAGCTTGCCCTCGTCGAGGACGAGCTGGGGCGTCAGGCCGGCGCCGACACACCATTCGTCACCGAGGTGGCCAGCCACATCATTTCCGCCGGTGGCAAGCGATTCCGTCCGCTTCTGGTGGTGCTGTGTTCCCAGTTCGGCGACCATGTCGACGACGCCGATCTGGTTCGTGCTGCCGTTGTCATGGAGCTGACCCACGTCGCCTCGCTCTACCACGACGACGTCATGGACGAGGCCTCCAAGCGTCGCGGTGCTCCCTCGGCGAACCTGCGCTGGGGCAACTCCGTGGCCATCATGGTCGGCGACTACCTCTTCTCGCGCGCCTCCCTGGCCGTGGCCGAACTGGGTGTCGACTTCGTCCGCCTGCAGGCCCAGACCTTCTCGCGGCTGGTGCAGGGTCAGATCGCCGAGACTCGTGGGCCTTCCGAGGGAGAGGACCCGCTGGCCCACTACCTCCAGGTCGTGGCCGACAAGACCGGCTCGCTCATCGCTGCCTCCACGGTCTTCGGTGGCATGGTCTCCCACGCCTCACCGGGGACCGTCGCCGCCCTGGAGCAGTTCGGCGAAGACATCGGCGAGGTTTTCCAGCTTGCTGACGATCTCATCGACATCACCTCGACTGCGACCGGCAAGACCCCCGGCACCGACCTGCGCGAGAAGGTCCCGACCCTGCCGACCCTCATGCTGCGTGCCTCCGATGACCCGGCTGATGACGAGCTCAAGAAGATGCTTGACGCCGACCTGTCCGACGACGCGGTGCTCGCCGACGTGCTTGAGAGGTTGCGCGCCAACCACGTCATCGAGGAAGCCCGCGCACAGATCCAGCGTCGCGCTGACCGCGCTCGTACTCACCTGGCCCCGCTGCCCGACGGGGACGCCAAGCAGGCCCTCATGGCCCTGTGCGACGAGGTCGTGTCTCGTTCGTCCTGACAGGGGCCACATCTGAACCCGCCAATTTCAGGAGGCATCGTGTCCCGTCATCTCGATCTCATCGGCATAGGCCCCGGTAACCCGGACTGGTTGACGCTGGCAGCCGTTGACGCCATCCAGCGCCTTGACGTCCTCTTCGTCGTCCTCAAGGAACACGATGTTGACGACCTCGTCGAGTTCCGTCGCGACGTGTTGCGCCGCCATCGCCCGCAGGCCGAGACTGACGGTCTGCGCATCGTTGAGCTGCAGGACCCGCCGCGCCCCTGGAAGACCGCCGAGAATTACAAGGAAGCCGTCGCCCTGTGGCGTCGTCAACGCCTGAAC
This sequence comes from Cutibacterium nasicola, assembly GCF_052654715.2. NCBI lineage: Bacteria > Bacillati > Actinomycetota > Actinomycetes > Propionibacteriales > Propionibacteriaceae > Cutibacterium > Cutibacterium nasicola. The sequence goes on from NZ_CP199745.2 coordinate 285,223, forward strand.
CAGTGGACCCATGCCGTCGCCGACAATCTTGCTGACGGTCAGCGCGGTGGATTCTTGGTGTGGGGCGACCCAGGCTTGTACGAGTCCACCCTGGCCATCGTCACAAAGCTCATCGCTGCCGTCGACGCCGACGGGGGAGTACCCATCGAGCTCAACGTCATTCCCGGCATCTCCAGTTCCCTGTCCCTGGCCTCCCGCCACCAGATCCCGCTCAACCGTCAAGGTCGTCCGCTGCAGATCTCGCCGGCCCGCCTGCTCGCCGAGGGGATGCCCGAGGGAGTCGACGACGTCATCGTCATGCTGGACGGACGTCAGACCTTCAGCCTCATCGATCCGACCGGGATCGACATCTACTGGGCGGCCTATATCGGTACCCCCGACGAGATCCTCATCAGCGGTGATCTGGCCGAGGTCCGAGACGAGATCCTCGCCACCCGCGCCGAGGCCGAGAAGCGTCTGGGGTGGGTGTTCGACACCTACCTGTTGCGTCGTCGCTGAGGGGCGTTCCCGGCCCGGTCGACATGGGGCCGATTCCGATCTGAATCTGCTGCCCCGACGCGCCATATCCGTGGTGTGTGCGGCAGGATGGGGCACATGGATAGTGCACTGCGTCCCCGTCGATCCGTTCTGTTCATGCCCGGCGCCAACGCCAGGGCCTTGGAGAAGGCCCGCGACATCGACTGTGACGGCATCATCATTGACCTGGAGGACGCCGTGGCCCCCGACCTCAAGGTCGAGGCCCGGGAGCGTGCCGCCGAGGTCGTCGAGGGCCGTCCCTACGGATACCGGGAGGTCGCCATCCGCGTCAACGGGATGGACACCGAGTGGTACCACAACGACATCAAGGCTGCCGTTGCCGCCGGTCCTGACGCCATCGCCGTCCCCAAGGTCGGCTCGGCCGAGCAGGTTCGTTCCATCGTCGCCGACATGGAGGCCGCCGGAGCCGGCGAGGACATCAAGCTGTGGGCCATGATCGAGACCCCGCGGGCCGTGCTGGATTGCGCGGAAATCGCAGAAGCCTCCGACCGTTTGACGGTGCTCATCATGGGCACCAATGACCTCACCAAGGAATTGCGCGCATCCCATGTTCCTGGTCGCGCCCCGGTGACGGCAGCCCTGCAGATGTGCCTGTTGGCTGCTCGGGCGGCCGGTGTCGTCATCCTCGACGGGGTGTACAACGATGTGCGCGACGTTGATGGATTCACTGCGCAGTGTCGTGAGGCTCAACTCATGGGCTTCGACGGCAAGACGCTGATACACCCCGGTCAGGTGGCCCCGGCCAATGAGGTCTTCGCCCCCGACGCTGACGAGGTCGAAGAGGCCCGCGGCATCATCGACGCCTGGGAGAACGGCAACGGTTCCGGGGTCGTCACCTACCGGGGACGGATGATCGAGAACCTGCACGTCGACACGGCGCGTCGGGCCCTCGCGATGGCCGAGGCGATCGAGGTACGCGGCCATTGATGCCGCATGCCCTCCCGACCATGGGCAGGACGTCGTCGGGGTGAGCCGATTGCGTCATATTGTACGCAGTATGCCTTTTCGACGATTCTTGGTGGGGATAGCGGCCGTCTTGCTTCTTCTGCCTGCTGCGTGTTCGCGGCACGATGACGCGCAGGCGCCCGTTGTCGACAGTCTCGGGACGGTGTTCAGCCCCTCCAACTCCCTCATTCGCGAGCCCGCGAATTCGTCAGTCAATGGGACGCTCAAGAGTACGTATGAGTACCTCCGGCTCATTGACGGTCATGATCTACCTGACGACGACGGCTACGCCCATGATCATCTGGTTGCGGCTTTGCGCCCCTATCTGGTGAATGGTGGAGACAGTCGGCAGGCCCATGTCAGCCAACTCATGGCGGCGTCATCCCTGAAGACCCTCAACGCGTTGTCCGACAAGGAGAGATCAGAGGTCGACAAACGTACCCGCCTGCCGAAGGGCTGCATCACCAGAAAGACAGTGACGACGGACTTGCCCATCGCGACGATGAGGCGGGAGATCGGGCTGACCAATGACGGGTTGTGCCTCACGCCGTGGAAGGTCGCGGTGACCGACTACACGACTTCTTCCGAGGACGCTCGTTGGGCGATGCAGGCGTTGGCCAATGCCGACCTGTTCGGCAATGCTGCGGAGATCGAGAAATCGGGGTGGCAGGCGATCTCGGACGGGTACTTGCGCCATGTCGACACGTACAGCGGCCCGAGTACGACCATCGCAATGGCTTTGTCGGCAACCGATGCCGTCTCCGCATTGTCTCGCTCCCAGGTGCAGCGCATTGGCGACCGTCTCACGGATGCGCTATGCCCGAGGAAGGACCTTGGCCCGGCGCTCACTCGCAATGGAAAGCCGGTCAAGGACAAGTGCAGTGTCGAATCGGCGTACCTGCTGAGGTACTCAGGGAATTGGGCGTGGTGACATGACGGTTTCTTGGCAAGGCGTGACCAAGACATTCCCCTCGGGCGATTCCGCGCGTGGGGGCTGCACGATTCATTGCGCCGATGCGACCGTTGACGCAGGTCAGGCATGTCTCATCAAGGGAGCATCCGGTCAGCGAAAATCGACCATGATGGCGATGATTGGCGGCCTACTACCCGTTTCCAGCGGGCACATCACCGTCGCTCATGATGGTGATGACCTGGATCCCATCGACGCTCGACGGGCTGGTTTGGTGGCCTACGCGTTCCAATACCCCGTACCTCACTGTCGGTGAGAATGCCGCCCTGTGCGCTGACACCGAGGTCGCACATCAGCTGCTGGCCTCCTGCGGCATGGGTGACCTGGTCGGTCAGCAGGCCAGCACTTTGTCCGGCGGGCAGCAGCAGCGCGTGGCTGTGGTTCGGGCGTTGGCGTCCAAGCCCGCAGTGCTGCTGGCCGATGAGCCGACAGCATCTCTTGACGACGACAATCGGTCGGCCGTGGAAAAGCTACTTCAAGAATATCTGGACGACGGAGGAACGATCGTCAACCGATTGACTTCCCACACCTGAGCGTCGAGGTGGAGGCGACACGATGAGCATGTCAGCATCGCGCCACTCTTGGATGTCTTTACGACGCTCCAGTCTGCCTCGACAGCGCTGGTTCATCGTCATACTGGCTCTGTTGGGGGATGCGCCCTGGCAATGAACACTATCGTCGCAGGCCACGTTCGTGACCAGATCGACACTGCCGATGTCGGCAAAAGGCTCAACTACGTGGTCGTCGACAGTTCTGGGCGTGGTGCCGACAGCCCGATTGACGCCGCAGCTCGTCAGCAAATGATGGGTATGAACCATGTGGCCGAGGTCTACGAGTGGTCGCAGGCGGGGCTGCTCTCCGATGGCGACAATGGCCTTCCGCAGATCGTGTGGGCCACGGCACAGATCCCCGACATTCCGCCCGCCACCGTGTCCTTTGATGGTCACACTAGGCCGTTGCGGTCCGAGGAGGTCATCGTTCCGGATGCCGTGAACGGCCATGACCTTAAAGACTTGTTGGGGGAGACGATCAACGTCTCCTATCAGCGCAAGACGAAAGCATCTGAAGCCGAGGCCGTCCCGACGAAGCTCAAGGTCGTCGGCCTTTACGACACCAGCCGTCCGAACAATGACGGTCCTGACACGGTCTACGTCAATGTTGAAGACGCCAAGAATTGGGAGGCCGCCAACGCAGGGATGTCCCCTCAAACCTTTGACAGGCAGGGCGTTACAAGGGCCTACGTCGAGGCAGATTCACGTGCCCACGTCGCGGATGTCCATCGGCAGTTGAGCCAGGCAGGGTTCTCTGCAACCAGCCAGGCCGATGTGGTCGGATACGCCGATCAGATGACCTCTGATGCCCAGCGGATGCAGACAGTCCTCATCGTCGTCATCTGCTTGGCGGCGTTGGTGCTTGGCGTGAGTGTTGGTTCGACGATCTCTCGCCAGCGTGGTTCTCAGATTGCCGTTTTCAAGGCTTTCGGCCGTTCTGGGGAGTGGATTCTCGGTTGCCTTGAAATGGAGGCTTTTCTCATTGGTGTGGTGATGGCGCTGGGAATCGTTGTTGTTGGACTGGTGTTGTGTGGTGCAGTGATTACATTGACGGCCGCAGGTGTGTACCTGGGGCCGGTGGCGATGACCTTGGTGCCGTTGCCCGATGTGCTGGAGCAGGGAGCATGGTTCCCCTTGGTGTTTCTTGCCGCGGTCCCGTTGGGATGCCTGCTGCGCACCATTGCCTCGGCGAGGTCACACAAGCCCTGTGAGTTGCTGCGTGAGCAGTGGCATCGACATGAAAAGTGCCCCCGGGTTCGTGGAACTCGGGGGCATCGTCATCACCAGATGGTGACTCGCTTTTTGGGAGGCAGCCACATCGGGTCATCCTCGGTGACACCGAAGGCTTCGTAGAAGGCGTCGACGTTGCGCACGATCTGGTTGCAGCGGAACTGTGTGGGCGAGTGCGGGTCGGTGGCGAGCTGGGTGCGGCAGGCCTCGTCACGGACCTTCTCACGCCAGATGGCGGCGTACGACAGGAAGAATCGTTGCTGCCAGCTGAGCCCGTCGACCGGCCCAGGAGCACCACCGGCATCCTGGTAGGAGATCTGCAGGGCCCGGTAGGCGATGCTCACCCCACCCAGGTCTCCGATGTTCTCCCCGATCGTCAGGGCCCCGTTGACGTGCGGGCCGTCCGGCTGCAGCTGCCGGGGCACCAGGGCGTCGTACTGGCTGATGAGGGCCTTGGTGCGCTCCTCGAAGGCGGCTCGGTCGTCGGCGCTCCACCAGTCGCGCAGCGCACCGTGGCCGTCGTAGGTGGATCCCTGGTCGTCGAACCCGTGACCGATCTCGTGCCCGATCACCGCACCGATCCCACCGTAGTTGACGGCGTCGTCTGCCTCAACATCGAAGAACGGTGGTTGCAGGATGGCTGCCGGGAAGACGATCTCGTTGCGCAGCGGATGGTAGTACGCGTTGACCGTCTGGGGGAACATGAGCCACTCGTCGGGATCGATCGGCCCCGAGAGCTTCTCGATCATGCGGTCCAGCTGGAAGGATGACACGGCAGCCACCGCGTCCACCAGGGATCCCTCGGGGATCTGCAGGCCGGAGAAGTCTCGCCACCTGTCAGGGTACCCGATCTTGGGGCGGAAGTTCGTGAGCTTCTCCAGGGCTTCGGTGCGGGTCTGCTCACCCATCCAGTCCAGGGAGCCGATCGACTGTCGGTAGGCCGCCAGCAGATTGGCGACGAGCTCATCCATCCGCTCCTTGGCGGCTGGCGGGAAGTGCCGTGCCACGTACAGTTTCCCGACGGCCTCGCCGATGGCCGACTCGACGAATCCCACTGCCCTTTTCCAGCGCTCCCGCAGCTGTTGGGCGCCAGAGAGGGTGCGTCCGTAGAAGTCGAAATTGGCCTCGACGAACTCACTGGGCAGGAACGGTGCGAGGTCCGAGATGACGTGCCAGGTGGCCCAGTCGCGCCACTGCTCGATGGGGGAACTGGCCAGCAGACGCTCGATCCCCTCGAAGAAGGAGGGCTGATTGTCGATGACGTGGCAGACGGCCTCGGCGGGAATCCGGGCCGCCGTCAGCCAGGTGCGCAGGTGCAGGCCGGGGTGGGCGTCGGCCAGATCGTCGAACGTCGTGGGATTGAACGACGCCCGCGAGTCGCGAGTGCGCACCTGGTCCCAGTGGTGGCTGGCGATCCGGGTCTCCAAGTCGACGACGCTGCGTGCCCGGGTCTCGGGCTCGTCCAACCCGGCCAGGGTGAGCATGCGGGTCACGTGGACCTGGTACTTCGTGCGAATCTCGGCCTTGTCGTCGTCGCGGTAGTAGGCCTCGTCGGGCAGGCCCAGACCACTCTGCCCCATCCAGGCGACGTAGTGGGTCGGATCGGCGGGATCGGACTCGTTCTCCAAGTAGAACAGCCCACCCACACCCTGACGATGCTGGGCGCCCAGGACTGCCATGAGATCGGCGGCGTCGGTGATAGCGTCGATCTGGGTCAGGTACGGGCGCAGCGGTGTGGTGCCGGCGGCATCCACGGCGTCAACGTCCATGAATCGCCGGTACAGCTCGGTCATGACCTCGATCTCGTGATCGGTGGCCTCTGGTGCCAGGGTGCGCAGCTGCGTGGCCCCACCTGAGCTCAGATCCGCCAGGATCTGGTGGACGGCAGCCTCGGAATTGTCACGCAGCACCCGGAACGATCCGGTGCTCGCCTGATCCGAGGGGATCTCAGTCACACGCTCCCAGGCGCCGTTGACGTGCTGGTACAGGTCATCGCCGGGACGAATGTTCTCGTCGCGGTCGGGGAAGAGTTCTGCCATGGGCCCACCTTAGTGGGCCTGACAACGAGGGAAGCTTCAAGTGGCATGGACTTGTTCATCCCATGTCATGCTCCGAAGAACAAAAGGACACTGAGAATTGCGGTGAGCCAGCACCATATGGCCACAGAGCCTGCTAGCGCAGCCACTGCTTCAAAACTCATTTTTGGGACGAGTGAACGATCATCTGGGGGGATGTTTCCTCTGGCGACACCGAGAGACCATCCGGCAAGGGGAAACATGATCAGGGGAACGAGATAGACGACAAACGCTCTACTGCTGAAGGTGGGCGCCATCTGGTATGAATTTATGTGGATGCGCTGTACAAATAAAAGTATGGTAAATGATTGTCATGACCAATTCGGTGAGGGTAGCCATGGTGACGCCGATTGTTGTGATTCTGTGCTTCCTCTTCTTTGGGGTTTCACATGTTTTTATGGTCTTTCCCCACAGCCCGGTGATCCAGCCAACCAAGGGGAAGATGAAACACATGAGGGAAATTCTTGCATAAGCATGATGACGCCCCGTTGTCACATGAATGATCAAGAGGACGACTGCCCAGACGGTTCCGACGATGGTGCCGAGATGAGGCCGTTGAGGGGTGCGCGACGGTATTGCTGGTCGTGCGGGGCCAGATGCTGATCGGGTGTTGCTGTCATCATTGTCTCACGGCTCCACCATCGGGGCAGTAGGGCTGTTCAGGCACCCTGGCTGCCAGTGATCTTGTGATCGTATGTTGAGACGCAATCAGAAAATAATCCATATCCAGAGCCATAAAACTTCCATTATGGCAAACCAACATATTACACATAACAACAGAACAATGACCGACATGAGTGTCATCGATACGAAACTTCTTCGGCAATTCTTGCTGTTGCTCATTCGAACAGTTCCGAGTGCCCATCCACCATATGGGAATGGAATCAGTGCCAGCAGATATAGGATAAGTACCCCGATTTTTGGGGCCGTGTCGAGGTGTGACCCAAGAGATTGTGAGTCCTGAAAGAAGTCAAAGAAGAAGATTGCTGCGGTGGCGATTCCGATCATACTCAGCGTTGCAGCGTAGAGCATTTTGATTTCATGCCTTTGCGCGGACAAGGGTCTGTGTGAAATGATATTTTTTTCACACAGACCGTCAATCCATCCGAGGAGAGGAAAGGACAACCCCATGAAGGTCATCCACGCGAATCTCGGGGAGATGAACCACCTCACCTTGGAAAACACGACGAATACAATCGCCCAGACGGCTCCGACGATGGTGCCGATGATGAGGCCGTTGAGGGGTGCGCGACGGTACTGATCCTTGGGTGTGTTGTTGTGGGTGGTCATCGTGGCGCTTTGACCTCGGACGAGTAGTGTGTCGCGAAAATGTGTTTAAAACTCAAAAAAGAATAATATATTTGAAAGGAAGCTAATTGCAAACCAAGCTGCTGTAGATAGGTATAGACCGAGAGCAACCCAGGCGCTCATTTTTGAGATTACTGAGTGACGATCACTCGGAGTATTAATTCTAGCAATACTGAGCCCCCATCCGGTAATAGGAAACACAAATAGGGGAGCCAAGAACATAACAAAAGCTTTGCAACTAAAAGTGGCATTATCTGGTATCTCAAAAGTCTCCATGTCTGCAACAAGACTGTAAAAAGTGATGGACATAAGTACCCCGATGGTGGTTGTCATAATGATGCCGGTCGTCTTGACTCTACGTTTCTTTTTTACTGAGGTCGTGCAACTGTAGGCTGTCCTGCCCCACAAGCCAGTTATCCATCCAAGCACAGGTAATGTTAGGGCAATAAAAGCCATTTTGATGTTCCGCGAATACCTGCCCATCGGAAATAAGAAAGGTAGTAAAAACTCAATCGCCCAAGCGGCTCCGACGATGGTGCCGATGATGAGGCCGTTGAGGGGTGCGCGACGGTACTGATCCTTGTTCGTGGTCGTGTTGTCGTGGATGCCCATCGTTGCCTTTCTATAGGCGCTGGCGGCGTCTAAGTCCTAATTTAGTATTTGTGGTTTGGCGATAGGAGGACTATCTAGGGGTAGCTCCACTGTCATCGGTGATGGATAATGACCGCAGGTCACGTCTTCTAACGCTTCAGAGCAATGATATGAACCATTCAAGTCCCAAAGAAAAAACACACCTCTATGATATTGAATACATAAAAGGAGACTGCCAAGGATGCGTATAGTGCGATCAGTGTGGCTATGATTATCTTGGCAAGAAAGTGATTGTCATTCTCCCTGAGGGTAATTCTTGTCGCGCCAAGGGTCCATCCTCCCAAGGAGAACACCGATAGTAGAATGAGGTAATATATAATGGTTTCTTCGCCGCTAATGAACCTCAGAGTTGACAAGAAGCGCTCAATGGAAGCCATAAGTACACCATTGAGGGCGAATATGGTAGCGATGGTAGCCTTGACTCTATGCTTTTGCTTCGTTGAATCGTTGCAGTCGACAGCGGCTTGTTCCCACAGTCCGGCGAGCCACCCCGTCACAGGGAAAACAAAGGACATGATGAATTGGGGCGGAAAGGATTTAATGTCTTGTTTTGCTAGGGGCGGAGTTATGAGGAATCCCAAAATCACGAGTGCCCAGACGGCTCCGACGATGGTGCCGATGATGAGGCCGTTGAGGGGTGCGCGGTGGTACTGGTCCTTGGGTGTGTTGTTGTGGGTGGTCATCGTGGTGCCTTGGTGTGGGGGTCGCAGGCGTCTCCTACACCGTTGTGGTCGGTGTCGGTCTGGTCTTGGTTGGCGATGGTGGGGCAGTTGTCCTGGTTGTCGGGCACGCCGTCGCCGTCTCGGGTGACGTGGATGGGGAAGGTGAGGGTGTCACTGGTTCCGGTGGTGTCGGTGATGTGTAGGTGTGCCCGATACTTTCCCAGCTGCTTTAGGGTGCGGGTGATCCTAGGTGTGGCACTGTCGATTTCGTAGTGGCCGTCCCCGTCAAGGTCCCATTGCCAGCGTCTGATGTGCCCGGTTGAGGTGTAGGATGAGGAGGCGTCCAATTCGAGGGGTTCACCTGCACGTACCAGGTTTTGCCCGATGACGTCGGCGCGCATCCGCACCCCAGGCACCGGCGCCACCTGCGAGACACCGGCAGACAGGCCATACATCCTCGGCGGTTTGACCAAGGGACGCACCATCCCGGCAATCTGCTCATGGCCAATCACATTCGGATGATACCAATTATTCTGATCCCAACTTGGAAGTGACCAGGTCTTCCCGGTCCACCCCTCATAGCCGGCAGTCTCATGGAACTCGTTGATCCAGCGATAAGGATTGTGTAAATCAAGATCAATGAAGGACGGTTCTGGCTCATGGGTGTTGAACAGGCTGGTGGTGGGGGCGTAGGTCACTTTGAGGCCATGAGACGTGTTCCAGGCCTTGATGGTGGCAGCCTGCCGGGCGCGGAACTCGTCCTCGGCGGCCCGGACACGGGTCGCCGGTATGCCCGTGCCAGGAACGTCCTCGGCAGCCGGGATGAGGTAGGGGTAGCCGATCAGGATGACACGGGTGTGAGCCGGATCCGCCAGTCGGTGCTGGATATGTGACAGCAATGTCACCGTGTTCGTCATCGTGGCATCAGTCTTCTTGCGTGCTGCGTCAACCGTCCCGCTGCACTTTTTTGCTGACCATGCTATTTCTGCAAAGCAGTTTTCGACGACGTCAGCGAAGTTGAGGTCGTTGCCTCCGGCGGTCATGAGGATCACGCCGGTGTGGGGATCCATGGTATCGGCCTGGCTGATGATGTTGTGGTCTCCGGTGGCGATCTGGGCACCACTCCAGGCCCGCACGTCGAGTTGGTACGTTGTGTCCGTGTTTTTCTGGTTGAGCATGCCGGTGAGTACCGAACCATAGTTCTTGGGGCTGCGATATGACCCATCGGCCGGATACCCATCGACCAGGGTTCCGTTGCCTGCCGAATACGAGTCACCCAGCACAGTGATCTTCACCAGTGTGTGTTGAGGTTTGGGGGTTGGGGTGGTTGTGCAGGTTGGGGTGTTTTTGGGGGTTTGCCGGACCATGTTGAGGCGTAGCCGTGGCCGGTGATGGCCATGATTGCTTGGTCGGTGGCCATGATGTTGGGTTCGTGGTCGTTGCGTTGGGCTTGCCATGCGCCGACTTTCGTGAGGTTTTGTTGGCGGATGAGCCATTGTTTGACGGTTGTCATGTCTTCGCCGCGTTCTGCGAGTGCGCTGGCGAGCATGCCGGTGGAGTTGGCGGCGGAGTAGGTTTCCCAGTAGTCCCCGTCGTCGTGGGTTTTGGTGTTGAGTGCCCATTGGGTGGCGTGGTTGGCGGCTGTAGTGATTTTGGTGTTGTAGTTGTCTGGGATGAGGTGTGGGTTGTGTTGGAGGAGGGTTAGGTCTGATAGGGCGATACCGGTGTAGTCGGGGTCGCCGACGAAGGTCGTGGTGCCGTCGTGGTTCTTTTTGGTGTAGCCGAAAGCGCCGGCATCGGTGCCTCCAGTGCCCTGGGTGGACAACAGCTTGTCGATAATTGTTTTCGGTACTGGGCGGTTGGCTCGGGTTAGTGCGATGGTGATGAGGTGTGGGCCCCAGTACATGGTGACGCGGCGTTGCATGTTGGGGTTGGTGTCGTTGATGTAGCCGGCGAGTTTGATCCACAGGTTTCCGGTTTCCTTGCCGAGGAAGTAGGTGGGGTCGTCTCCGAGGATTTCGGCGGTCATGATGACTTTTGCCAGGCCGGCCGGGTTGTTTTCGATGTATTTCGGGCCGGTTTTTTTGAGGGCTGTGGTCATTTCTGTGACGGTGTCGGGGTGGGCATCGGAGCCGACCAGGGCGATGATGCCGTCAGCGATGCCGCCGGCTTGTCTGTAGTTCTTGGGGTCTTGTTTCCATTTGTTGGCGAGCCAGTCAGCGGCTTTTGCGACGTAGGTGCTGGTGGCGGCGGTGTCGTTGATCGATCCGGGCCACATGGCGCCTTTGACTGGGTTGGTTGGTGGGTTGAAGCAGTAGGGGGTGGAGCCGTCGTCGGTGGTGGTGAGGGGTGTGTGTGATGGGGTGGATGGTGGGTTGGCGAATGCTGATGTTGTGAATGGTGATGCGATGAGTGCACCGGCAGCGAGGCCGGCGATCCATCGAGTGAGTCTGAGCATGTGGCGGGTCTTCTTCCTGAGGCTGCGTTGCGGACAGGGAAGGCTCCCGGGTCGAACTCACCGCAGTCCTCGACGGTGTGTGATGTTCCTTCGACAACCCAGGTACTCCGACTCGGGGGTGGGCCCCTCACGGTTGCGGGTCAGTTCCGGTATCGCACCGAATTCCCCTGTGGCTGCGGTGCCAGCACCGCCCAAGGTGACGTGGATCGTCGGTCTTGGAGGGTACTGCCTGGCACAGAGTACACCTGTTAGGTGTCGGTTACCGGTCAGCACGGTGGCTAGAGCGGCGTCGTGGGAGTCTTGGTCGGTGGTGTCCCCGGCGGCGAGCTGGGCTTGGGTGCGGGCTTGGTCGTCGTAGGTGGGGGCGATTCTCATCGCGGAAGATGCCGATTGGGGTGTGCGCGGTCGGAGTCTATGGCGCGAGCCACGAAGGAGCATCCGGCACCCAGGGCCACGGCCAGGCTGGTGCGCGGCCATGGAGGAGTGCATATCGCAAGGTATTCATGCGGCACGGGAAGTCGATCAGCGTGGAACATCCTGGATCCACGAGGCTGGGTAACTGTCCGGATCCGCTCAAGGGTGCATGGGAATCACCAAGGGCTACACCGTCTGACGAGGCTTGATAAGCGAGATGAGGATTCCGAGAAGGCAAAGAACCCCGGACAATATCGCCGACATCACGTCCGCCCGATCCTTGATCGGCCATGACCACCAGGATGTGTAATTTTCCGTTCTCCCCAACAGAAAGCTTGTCAGAACCCAGATGATTGCAGGGGTGGATGACAATTTCTTGATGCCAATGGCGTTTGTGAGAAGGTTGAAGCCGGACAGCCCAACGATGTTGCGGGTGGAGACAATTCCGATGATCGATTGCGCGCCCAGGCTCTCCAACCAAGCGCTATGTGTCCTCTCAGCATTTTCGCAGTCGAGATCGATAATCTTCGAAAATCCTGGCTTGGTCCTGGATGGACAGCCGATCCATGGACTTCAGCCATTCGCGCGTCTCAGGAGAAAACTCCTGACCCGTCATCGCTATTCCCGAATGTTTCGTCAGTCAGGCGACGACGCGATCCTGAGTGTCGAGAACCCAGACTGCCACCTGATCTTTGTGGTCCTGACACGGGGCGATGGCCAATCCCGAGGCAACGGTCATAACCGCCTTCGACGGCGGCTCAGATACGGATATCGCAGATGTCGACCGCCACATGGTTTCGTGGGTTGATTCCTGCGCACCTTGCCTGTATTCCTTGGGGACGTGCTCTCCACGCTGTGTCTGCTTTCCGGGCCACGGGGCCCAACAGCTCGAGATCGTGAGATTCCCACGCGCACACCACGGGATCACTATCTCTCAGACAGATCTGTGGTCCGGTTCGGGGGCGGGCAGCGGACCTATGCCTTTGGCCGTGTGAAAGCCGATGAACGCCGTCGCAACCAATCCAATAATCAGGGTCACGGTGATACGTGCATGATGATTCCGTCTTCCTGCAATGAGGGCCAGGGTTGACACGATGAGGATCCCACCTGCCATCGTCATTCCAGCTGTGAGGACTCGAGGATTCAACATCTCACCTACGTGCAGCAGCCCATGTAGTAGCCAAAAAGATATCGCAGCTTCATGACCGATACGGCTGGCCCATACAAGACGAGGATGAAGGGCAGGAGAAAGGCCGTTGGTGCTGACAGTGCCAGCGGCCACGATGCCCCAATGGCAGCACCGAAGACGCCCCATGCGAGCATCCAAACGGCACCGATGGCCGACATTTCCATGATCTGGTTTCCAGATCCTGACGCCAGAACAGAAATGCCTACGGCCACGGTCGATGGGAGAACGGCGATGGCCCACCATGGAAGGATGATTCGCAGTCGAGACCTCCCGGTCGGTGTGGTGAGGATGTGACCTTCGGTGAACCTCCGAAGTTCCAGGCAAGCTCCCAGAGCCACGGGTCCAACGATCATCATGAAGGCGTAGAGCACGCTCGCAGATCGCTCGATGTCTGACGGTGAAGGAGGATTTCCCAACGCTCCGTAACACCATATGAGAATCATGACAGGTAAAAGGCGAACGCCATAGGATCGTCTTTACGAGATTTAGCCAAATATCCCTATGGAAGGTGTGGGTGTGGGGTACGATTCATGAGTCGGCCCCGGAGGAGTCGTCCCGCGATGGTGTGTTTGACTTCTCCGGGATGCGTGCCTTGCTCAGGTGTTTCGTTCCCGCACCTGCCACGTATCCGTACCGAGGAGCAGGCGTTGGAGTCTCTTGTCGCGATCCTGCGGTGTGGTGGTGTCCCCGGCGGCGAGCTGGGCTTGGGTGCGGGCTTGGTCGTCGTAGGTGGGACGCTCGACGTCGCGGAAGATTCCGACCGGAGTCTGGCTGACGATGACGCCGTCATCCAGGTGAGCAAGCTCGAAGGCCAGCGACGGGTCAGCACGGTGGGAGTCGTGGACGAGGATGTGGTCCATGCCGACTTCGGTGATGTCTGCGACCGTCAACTCGCCAGTGACGGGGTCGCGGACTACGCCGCGGGTACCGTCAGCGCCGACGAGGATCGGCTCGCCGTCGACCAGTCGGATGAGGTGCTGGTTGGCTTCGGGTCCTTTGTAGTTGTCGAAGGCGCCGTCGTTGAAGATGGGGCAGTTCTGGTACATCTCGACAAATGAGGTGCCGCGGTGTTTGGCGGCTGCTGTGAGCACTTGGGCGAGGTGTGCGCGGTCGGAGTCTATGGCGCGAGCCACGAAGGAACATCCGGCACCCAGGGCCACGGCCAGCGGGTTGAACGGGGTGTCGATGGAGCCCATCGGCGAGGATTTGGTGACCTTGCCGGCCTCCGAGGTGGGTGAGTACTGGCCCTTCGTCAGTCCGTAGATCCGGTTGTTGAACATGAGGATCGTCAGGTTGACGTTGCGCCGCATGGCGTGGATGAGGTGGTTGCCGCCGATGGAGAGGGCGTCACCGTCACCGGTGATGACGAACACGGCCAGGTCAGGGCGCGAGACTGCGACTCCTGTCGCGATGGCCGGTGCGCGGCCATGGATGGAGTGCATACCGTAGGTATTCATGTAATACGGGAAGCGCGAGGAGCAGCCGATGCCCGAGACGACGACGGCATTCTCCTTGGCAATGCCCAGATCCGGCAGGATGCCCTGGAAGGTGGACAGGATTGCGTAATCGCCACAGCCGGGGCACCAGCGCACCTCCTGGTCGGAGGCGAAGTCGCGACGTTTCAGTGACTCGATCGCCAGCGGCACACCGGCAAGTCCGGCGGGACGGTCCTCGGTGGTGATGTCAGTCATCTCAGGCCTCCTTGGTCTCGTCGTTGCAGTACTGGCACAGTTCCTCGCACAGGTCGGCCGGGGAGATCGGTAGCCCGCGCACCCGCGAGATCGTCTTGACGTCGACGAGATACCTCGAACGCAACAACATGGCGAACTGGCCGGTGTTCATCTCGGGGACGACGACCCGGCGGTAACGATGCAGTAGGTCGCCCAGGTCCTCGGGCAGCGGGTTGAGGTGACGCACGTGGGCCTGAGCGATGGACAGGCCACGAGCACGGACTCGACGCACCGCAGCGGTGATCGGACCGTAGGTGGAACCCCAACCCAGCACCAGGACGTCAGCGTCACCGGACGGATCGTCGACGACGGTCGGCGGAATGGTCCTGGCGATGCCCTTCACCTTGGCGGCACGGGTGGCGACCATGTCCTCGTGGTTGGACGGGTCGTAGGAGATGGCGCCAGTGCGGGCCGACTTCTCCAGACCGCCGATGCGATGCTCCAGACCCTTGGTGCCGGGCAGGGCCCACTGACGGGCGAGGGTCTGTGGATCGCGGTGGTACGGCATGAATCGCGGCGAGCCGTCGGCAGCGGTGGAGTTGGGCTCGGTGGCGAAGTTCGGGTCGATGCGCGGAATCTCAGCCAGATCCGGCACCTTCCACGGCTCTGCACCGTTGCCGAGGTAGCCGTCGGACAACATGATGACCGGAGTGCGGTAGGTCACAGCGATCCGACAGGCCTCCAGAGCGGTGTCAAAGCAGTCCGACGGGGACTTGGCCGCGAGCACCGGGACGGGGGACTCACCGTTGCGACCGAACATCGCCTGCAGCAGGTCAGCCTGCTCAGGCTTGGTCGGCATCCCGGTCGACGGGCCGGCACGCTGCACGTCGACGACCACGAGCGGCAGCTCGGTCATGACGGCCAGGCCGATGGCCTCGGACTTGAGGCTCATACCAGGTCCAGAGGTCGTCGTCACACCCAGGGAACCGGAGAACGAGGCGCCGATCGCAGAGCTGACGCCCGCGATCTCGTCCTCGGCCTGGAACGTGACGACGTTGTGGGACTTGCGCTTGGACAGCTCGTGCAGGATGTCGGAGGCCGGGGTGATGGGGTATGAGCCCAGGAAGAGCTGCAGCCCGGCCCGATTGGCACCAGTGATGAGGCCATAGGCGGTGGCGAGGTTTCCTGTGATCTGACGATAGGTGCCTTCGGGCATCGGGGCCGGTGCCACCTCGTAGCGGACCCGGAACAGCTCGCAGGTCTCACCATAGGCATGTCCGGCCTTGAGGGCGGCGATGTTTGCGTCACGGATCTCCGGTTTGGAGGCGAACTTGCCGACCAGGAACTTCTCCGAGGGGCCGAGCGGGCGTCCGTAGAGCCAGGTCAGCAGACCCAGGGCGAACATGTTCTTGGCTCGTTCGGAGTTCTTGCGACCGAGATCAAACGGTTCGACGGCGGCCACGGCCAGACCGGTGAGGTCCAGCTCGACGACCTGGTAGGACTCCAGGGTGCCGTCGTTGCGTGGGTCCTCGGCGTACCCGACCTTCTTCAAGTTCTTCGCGGTGAACTCGGCGGAGTCGAGGATGATGAGGCCGCCGCGGTGAAGATCGTCGAGGTTGGCGGCCAGGGCAGCCGGGTTCATGGCCACCAGGACGTCGGGCTGGTCACCCGGGGTGGCGATGTCGTAATTGGCGAAATGCACCTGGAAGCTCGAGACCCCCGGGACGGTGCCTTGGGGAGCACGAATCTCAGCGGGGAAGTTCGGTAGGGTCGAGATGTCATTGCCGTGGATGGCGGACTCAGCGGTGAAGCGGTCACCGGTCAACTGCATGCCGTCGCCGGAATCGCCGGCAAATCGAATGACGACTCGGTCGAGGGACTGGACCTCTCGCTCGTCAGTGGTGTGATGTGCCGTGTCGGTGGAAGGCACTCTGACCTCTTTTCTCGTCGCGGGACTCCGGTGGGGACGTGTCACGTGGTGACGAATGGTCGTACCCGCGAGGCGCGTCCGGATGCTTCGGAACCGGCTCCCAACGCTACCATCGCGCCTCTGCTCATCGAACTTGGCCGTCGTCAGGGTTGAGCGCCTCCCCACAGCGCGGATTTCCCTGGACGATGTCGTCGCTACGATGGCCCGGTGGAGTTCATCGACTGGTTTGCCGACGGGTCCGTGTACGTCGTCGACCTCGCCATGGCCTGTTGTGGGGTCGAGAGCGGGGTGGCGGTGCCGGTTGCGGCTCCCACACGTCAGGACGCCCCCTCAGGGTCGCTGGTCGTCGCGGTGGTGTCGGGAACCATCTCGACGGTGTTGGCGCCCGTGGTCCGCTCGACCATTGAAACCTTGCGTGAGGACCATCCGGTCGACGTCGTGGCCTTCGGTGCCTGTGCCTGTGCTGGTGGCCCCTACTGGGATTCATCGGGAGTCGTTGACGGGCTGCCCGCCATCGGTGTCGAGGCCGATCACTGGATTCCCGGTTGTCCGCCGAGCCCGGACGCCCTCACCAGTTTCCTGTCCTCCTCCCGGGAGGCAGCATGACCTCCGTTGATGTCGCTGCTGACACATGGCACGACGCCGTGGCCGAGGCGATCGCCACCCACCCGTGGCTGGCCCATCTGACGGCCATCGACGGTGCCGGCGAACGTGGCCAGGACCCCGACATCATCGTCGTCTGTCGATGCGAGGACCATGGCGGGGAGGACGTCACCGTGTCGACCCGTGTGCCTCGCGATGGCGGAAGTCTCGACTCCGTCGTCGACATCGTGGCCGGAGCCGCTTGGTACCAGCGGGAGATTCACGACTTCTTCGGGGTGACATTCGTCGGCTCAGGGGCTGACGATCGCGCCCTCCTCATTCACGACGCGCCCATACCGCCGCTGCGCAAGGAGGTCGTGCTGGCGCAACGAGCCGAGACGACTTGGCCCGGTGTGGCCGACCCGTCCACCTCCAAGTCGGCGAGCCGACGCCGTGCCCTGCCAGCCGGCGTTCCCGACCCCGACACCTGGCGGCGTATCAAGGATGGCGAGGACATTTCCGATGTCGAGGTCGTCGAGGCCATGTCGGGACGACGTCCACGATCGCGCGCCGGACGAGACGCCGGAGCCACACGAGCCGCACGAGGACACGCCACGCGCGAACAGAGCCCCCGGGAACGGACCACACGGAGGAGGCGGGTATGAGGCATTCCGCCATCGCTCTCGATGTTGACGCCTGCACCTCCTGCGTCATCTGCGCCCGCGCATGTCCGGCCTGGTGCATCACCATTGACGCCCACAATGAATCCGTTCCCGACTCGGACGTCCGCCGTCCCCGAACCGTCGCCGTCCTCGACGAGTTCACCATCGACTGGGGACTGTGCATGTACTGCGGGATGTGCATCGAGTCGTGTCCCTTTGACGCCCTGGCATGGAGTGACGAGCGGGTACCGGACTCGACGACGCGAACAGGCCTCGTCAGCGCGTGGGGATCGGATGGTGACCGGTGAAGCAGCCGGTGGGCTGGCGTCGACGCATCCAAGTCAAGTGGTTTGCCTATCTGCGCGCCTGGCGGTCCCGGTCGGTCCTGGAGGGACTGGGCGGGACGATTCTCATCACCGCTGGATCCCTGACCCCGGCGTATCTACCACTGAACTCACCGTGGTGGTCCCGTCTCGACGAGGCCGGTCTGCGTGGCTCGACCTGGCGCATCGTCGGGACCCTCCTTGTCCTCGTCGGCGTCGGTTTGTTGGTGGACTCCTGGCTTCGCTTGCGTCCGGGCCGTGAACCCCGTGGCCTCGCTGCCGAGCCACTTCCCACACATGTGCGTCGGTACTTCAAGCATCGTCCGGGGATCCGTGCCGGGCTGCACCCGTGGGCCGTCCTCGGCGTGTGGGGCTTGCCCTTTCTGCTCGCCCCACCCATCTTCAGCCACGACGCCTACTCCTACGCGGCCCAGGGATGGTTGCTGGAGAACGGCATCAGCCCGTATGAGGGGTACCCGGGGCTGTTGCCCGGTGCCTTCGCCGACCAGGTGGCCCAGGAGTGGCGGTACACCAAGACCCCGTACGGCCCTCTGGCCTTGGCTGTGCAGCACCTGATCGTCCATCTCACCGCTGACAATCCCTACTGGTCCGCGGTGTTCATGCGAATTCCAGCCCTTCTCGGCGTCATCGCCATCGGCCTGTTGATGTCGCGGGTGGCGCGCAGGGTCGGTCGTGACCCGCACTTTGCCGCCTGGTTCTCCACCCTCAACCCGATCCTCGTCGTCGACTTCATCGGAGGCGCCCACAATGACTCCCTCATGATGGGGCTGGTCGTCATGGGGCTGTGGTTGGCATGCATGACGAGCTGGTCGTGGCTCGTCGGGGCGCTCCTCGTCGGGGTGGCGGCGGCCATCAAGCAGCCGGCGTTCATGGTCGCTGTCGCGCTGCCGTTCATTCGTCATCCCATGGAGTCGTGGCATCCCCCTCACCTCGTCCCAGCGGTGGGGCGCATGGTGGGATCGCTCGCCGTGTCCGTGGCCGTGTTCGCGGGTATCTCGTGGGCATCCGGTTTGGGATTCGGGTGGTATCACGCCGTCGACGTCCCGGGCATGGTGCTGACGGTTTCGCCATTCACCCTCGTCGGTATGGGGGTGCGCATGATTCTGGGGCTCTTCGGGGCTCACCAAGCGGCGGCCGCTGTCATCCCCATCACCCAGGCGATCGGCGTACTGGTCGGAGCCGCGCTCCTGGTCGTCATGGCGATTCGGCTGCTGCCCCGCAAGCCGCTGTCCTTCCTGGCTCTGGGATTCCTGGTCGTTGCACTGAGCGCCCCGGCCCTGCACTCGTGGTACGTGCTGTGGGGGGCGCTGTTGTTGCCGTTGATCGACGAAGCTGCCCGATATGTGCGTCCGGCAGTATGGACCACCGTCATCCTGCTGTCCTTCGACGCCGTCAACCTGTCGTGGCGCAACAGTGCGGTGGCCCTTGGGGTCGCTCTGGTCCTGGTGCTCGCCGCTCGACTGGTCTGGCATGAGCGCAGCCTGGGACAAGGATGGACGCACAAGGATGTCCACGTCCCGCATCGGCACACACCTCACGAAGAATCATGACCGGTACTCTGCTGCCACGTCCGTGACCATTGCGGCTGAGAGTTCCCGGACCTACCGCAAGGCGACCTGGAATCTCCACGAGTGGTCTGACGACCCCGTCGCACTTCAATGCTTGGTCACCAAGGTGGGTGTGTGGCCACCGTCTCATCGAGATCTCACCCTGGGGTACCGATGGGACCAGGTTCATGAGAAGGCCGGGGGCACTCGCGCTCGTCGCCTCCGACTTCATGGGCGACCGCATCAACGAGTTGCTCGGCCACCCCGCCGAAGATCCTCACGGCGACCAGCTCGGCGAACAGCACGGTACGCAGCAGCGACCGCGTCGTCGGCGAGGTCGGACAGGGCGTGGACATCATGGGTGGACATGATGAGTGCTCCTCCCCGGTTGGCAAGGTCGTGCAGAAGATGCACGATCGCCGCTTCGCTGCGGTTGTTGGCCCTGGTAGAGGGCTGCCAACACGCAATCACGGCACCGAGCTTGGTGATCGACTCGACTGCAGACCGTTGCTGGCAATGTTCCTCGCGACGGCCTGCAGCACGGTGAAGGTGGCAGGCTTGGGGTCATGGATGAGGTGAAGATCAGCGGTGGCGATGACGTGGCGATCACCTTGGATCGTCCCCGAGCCATCAATTCACTGTCCGGTGAGATGCTGGTGGCCATCGGCAAGGCCGTCGAAGACTCGCCGCGCAGCATTGACCTGTCAGGTGCGGGAGAGCGCGGCTACTGCTCCGGCGCCGACATTCGAGAGCTCAGGTCGCTGGCTTTGGAGGACCCCGAGGCCGCAGGCGACTGGCTGGATTTCGAGTACGACGTCGATGCGGCGATCGCTGCGGTCGATTCCGGAACCGCGCATCTGCACGGGATCTCCATGGGCGGTGGCCTGGGTCTGGCCCTTCGCCTCAAGCAGGTCGAGGCGCACGAGGATCTCGTCCTGGCGATGCCGGAGACGGGAATTGGTCTGTGGCCCGACGTCGGCGTGTCGTTCGAGCTGTCGCGCGCCCCGCGCCTGGTTGGGCGTCACCTGGCCATGACGGGAGCCGCGATTGATGCAGCGTCAGCGCTGTGGGCCGGCCTGGTGGACGAGGTCGTTGGCACTGACGGCAACGCTGTCGACGTCGATCCGGCCACATGCCAGCTCGCCCACGACGCGGTGTGGATTCAGGAGTGCTACAACACCGATGACCCGGTCGAGGTGTGCCGTCGTCTGGCCGATCGCCCGGAGGATGCCGCACGTAGGGCCGCCGAGCACATCGCCACACGCTGCCCGCTGTCGGTGGCCGTCGCGCTGGCCGCCGTCATCAAGGCCGAGGGGGCGTCAGGTTTCGCCGAGGTCCTGGAGACCGACCGTGCCCTGGGACGCTCCTTCATGCGCAACTCGGACTTCTGTGAAGGGGTGCGGGCCCAGCTGGTCGACAAGGACCGCGACCCACATTGGTCTCACCAGAGTGTGGCGGATGTCCGCGCGCGTCGTGTCGAGGAGATGTTCGACCCGTCCTGACTCATAGGTCATAGTCGACGACCACGGCCGCGTGGTCGGAGGTGCGTTCGGAATAAGAGGGGTCCCGGTCGATCTCGGCCATGACAGCCTTCTTCGCCAGCTCCGGTGAGGCCAGGTGATAGTCGATACGCCATCCGGTGTCATTGACGAAGGCCTTGCCGCGCCAGCTCCACCAGGAGTAGGGGCCGTCGACATCAGGGTGCTGGGCGCGCACGACGTCGACGAGGGTGTCAGGGGAGAGGATGGTGTCGAACCACTGCCTCTCCTCTGGCAGGAATCCCTCGTTGCGCTGGTTGGACTTCCAGTTCTTGAGGTCGGCGTTCTCGTGAGCGATGTTGAAGTCACCCATGACGAGGAAATGACGCCCCAGGGTCGCGCACTCCTGGCGATGGGTCGCCAGGTGTTCACGGAATCCGGTCAGAAACGTCATCTTGCGGTCCTGTTTCGCCATGGACTTCTCGTCCTTGGGGTCCGGAGTGGCTCCTTTGGGCAGGTACAGGCAGGCGACGGTGAGGGGTACGTCGGCGAGATCCACCTCGATGTATCGCCCTTCGTCAGTGAAGGGAACCAGTTCAACCGGTAGTCCGTCGGTGTTTCCGGGGCGAACCTCGTCGAGATTGGGTGCCTCCCCGGGGGCCATGAAGAGGTGGGTTCCCCACGACCTCACCTCGGCCGGTGCGGTGCGGGTGAGCAGGGCGACGCCGTTACGTCCGGCCAGTGAACCCGGCGCCCAGGAGACGTGGGCGTCACCGAATGCCCCCTCCGGGAGATCCGCGGGACGGCAGCGCACCTCCTGCAGGCCGATGACGTCGCAGTCACGGGCCTCCATCCAGTTGGAGAATCCTCGTTTCAGGGCAGCTCGGATGCCGTTGACGTTGAAGCTGGCGATGCGCATGGACAGAGTCTGTCACAGGGAGATGACGCAGCGACGTGACGACGGCTCCGGCATCACTCGTAGAGGTACCTGACGAAGGCTTTTCCCTCCTCTCGGGCGATGTCATGGAGTCCACACGACTCGTAAAAGGAGACGATTCCCGGGACGTCGTCGCAGAGCAGGACGATCTGTCGCAGACTCGAGTAGTGCTCCATCATCGACATCAGCAGGTGTCGGCCAATCCCCTGTCGCTGCCATGTCGGATGAACCAGTAGATCCTGGATGAGGGCAACCTGGACGCCGTCGGAAATGGCCCGCGAGAAGCCGATGAGCTGTCCGTCGATCCTGGCGCATCGCAGCTGGTCGACTCGGTCGAGCAACCCCTCCATCTTGTACGGATGGGCGGTGTAGGCCGTCCAGCCAACCGAGGTGTACAGGGTCATCAATTCGTCGAGATGAGGGTGCTGATGGTCATAGGAGATGCCGGACACGGTGGCATCGTAACAACCTGTCTCGTGGGTGGGGGAAGCCTCACTGCAAGGCCACGTGCAGCGATCTCGGTTGGTCTGCCCGTCTCATTGACAGGCCGGATTGGTCACGGTGACGGCATGCCTGCTAGTATTTTCGATCGCTGGCTCGTGCCAGCACGGCAGGTTGCCCGAGTGGCCAAAGGGAGCGGTCTGTAAAACCGTCGGTTCGCCTACGTTGGTTCGAATCCAACACCTGCCACACAACCCCCGGGTCGGATGGATTCGGGGGTTGGTTTCGCCAAGGCTGGATACGTGACCGAATCGTTCGGCTGGGAAAGCAATTGAGGCGGAACGATCCGACCAAAAATGGTTTCCCACGAGGGATGTCACCCCGGCGGTCAGGGGAATCGTGTTTTGATTTGCCAACGATCGGAAGCTCGTGTAGTTTTCTCATTCGTTGCCCCTATAGCTCAGTAGGCAGAGCGTCTCCATGGTAAGGAGAAGGTCAGCAGTTCGATTCTGCTTGGGGGCTCTGGGTGTGAATCGGTTCCACTTACCCGGTGGGCTGGGCCCGAATGGGTGCCGAGGATCACATGGCGGGGTAGCTCAGGGGTAGAGCAAGCGGCTCATAATCGCTGTGTCGCGGGTTCGATTCCCGCCTCCGCTACCAAACAAACCGGGGAAACTCGGGAGCGCACACTCCACACGGCTCGAAAGTAGGAAAGATGGCCAAGAAGTCCGGCGACGTTCGCCCGAAGATCACGCTCGCCTGCACCGAGTGCAAGGAGCGCAACTACATCACCAAGAAGAACCGCCGTAACAATCCTGATCGCATGGAGATGGCGAAGTTCTGCCCGCGCTGCCACAAGCACACCGCGCATCGCGAGACGCGCTGACGTCGGGTCGTCAAGCCACGAACCTTTGACGAGGGGTCACCTGGGGGTGGCCCCTCGCTGATGTGTTCGTTGTCAAGCATTCTGGGTCGTCGGAGGTCTGGGATAGCCTGAATGACATGCCGATCAGTCCTGATGACGTCGGGCGCACGTATCCGACGACAGACCCCTACCTCGTTACTGCGGAGAAGATCCGGGAGCTTGCCACCGCGCTGGGCGACACGGCTCCGGCCTACCAGGGTGATGACCCCATTGCCCCGCCCACATTCGCCATGGTCCTGGCGTCCCGGGCATGGGAGCCATTGTTCGACGACGAACAGCTTGACCTCCGGCTGGAGCACATGATCCACACCGATCAGTCCTTCAACTGGATCCGTCCGCTTCACAAGGGCGACGAGGTCACCTCGACGCTGAAGATCACCTCGGTTCGTATCCGGGGCAACACCGACATCGTCGGCATCGACGTCTCCTTGGACCACGTCAACGGCGAACACCTCGGCAATGCCACCTCGACCCTGTGGCACACCCGTCCGGAGGCGAGTGCATGAGCGTGCAGCTGACGGAAGGCCAGACATTCGGGCCGCGCACCATTGACGTCACCCGGACCACCTTGGTCCGTTACGCCGGTGCGTCAGGGGACTTCAATCCGATCCACCACAGCGACCGTGCTGCCCGCGAGGCCGGCATGGAAGGCGTCATCGCCCACGGCATGTGGACGATGGGGGCGGCCCTGGGTGCCGTCATCGAGTGGGTCGGGGGGCCTGAACGGGTGCTGTCCCAGCGAGCTCGCTTCACCCGCCCGGTGCTCGTCCCCGACACCAAGGGGGGCGCCTCCATCGAGGTGGCCGCCACGGTTCGAAAGGTTGTCGATGACACCGCGACCCTGGGTGTCGACGTCAAGTGCGACGGACAGTCCGTTCTTGGACGAGTTGAGGTCGTCGTCAAGCAGGAGGAGCAGTGAGCACCACTGTCATCGGCCCCTATGAGGACGACGACCCCACCGAGGCATGCAGCACCATCCACCACGAGGCGATCGGCGCGACGACCACACTCACAGGAGGGGACGACGTCCCGCTCGCCCCGCTCACGACGTTCAACGTGGGTGGTCCGGCCCGTCACCTCGTCATTGCCACGACCAGTGACGAGCTCCTGCACACCGTCCGCGACTGCGATCGACGCGGTGAACCCTGCCTTGTGCTCGGCGGTGGCTCCAACGTCCTCGTCGGCGACGACGGATTCGACGGCACTGTCGTGCGCGTCGCGACCTCGGGACTGTCCGCCGAGGTGTCCTCGTGCGGCGGTGCCCTGGTAACGGTTGCCGCCGGTCAGGTCTGGGACGATTTCGTCGTCCACGCCATCGAGCAGGAGTGGATCGGCCCGGAGTTCCTCTCCGGCATACCCGGCCTTGTCGGTTCGACGCCCATCCAGAATGTCGGTGCCTATGGCGTCGAAGTCAGCGAGTTCATCGCCCGGGTTCGTACCTGGGACCGTCGCGATGACACCCAGCGCACCTTCACCGCGGATCAGTGCGGCTTCGGTTACCGGTCCAGCCGGTTCAAGGCCGAACCAGACCGATATGTCGTCCTGGACATCACCATGCAGTTCAACCTCGGTACCCGGTCGCTGCCGGTACGCTACGCCGAGTTGGCGCGTCGCCTGGGGGTCGAGCCGGGGGAGAGGGTCGCCACCTCCAAGGTGCGCGAGACGGTCCTGGAGGTGCGCGGGGGCAAGGGTATGGTCCTCAACCCTGATGACCACGACACCTGGAGTGCGGGGTCCTTCTTCACCAACCCTGTGGTGGCTCCCGACAAGGTTCCGGAGGCTGCACCCTCCTTTCCCCAGCCTGATGGTCGTGTGAAGACCAGTGCCGCATGGCTCATCGACCACGCCGGATACGGCAAGGGGTTCAGGGTGGCCGAGAACTCCCCGGCCAGCCTGTCGACCAAGCACGTGCTGGCCCTGACCAACCGTGGCAACGCCAGCTGCGACGATCTCACTGCTCTGGCACGCACCCTCATCGAGGGGGTTCGCGACGCGTACGGCATCACATTGGTGCCTGAACCGCGCCTCGTCGGGTGCGTCATCTGAGGTCGATACAACTCATCCAGCCCGATGACCCTCCAACCTCGCAGTGGCCGAGTTTGGAGGGTCGCCTGTTGTCGTGGTGGGTCCAAGGGTCAGAATTGGCCTATGACGACCTCGCTGACTGACTTGTCCCCCGATGACCTGTCCGCCCTGCACGAGCAGCTGAGCGGCGAGTATGCCGAGCTCGTCGCCCGTGGTGCCTGTCTCAACATCACCCGCGGCAAACCTTCCCCGGCACAGCTTGACCTCAACGCGGACCTGCTGACGATGGATGTTCCCTCCCACGCCGAGGACGGCCAGGATGTCCGCAACTACGGAGGCAGCCGCGGACTCCCTGAGATACGTCGCATCTTCGGCGAACTGTTGGGGGTCGACGTCGACCACATCATCGCCGCCGACAACTCCAGCCTGTCGATCATGCACGATCTCGCGATGTTCGCCTTCGTCCATGGCATCGCGAGTGAGGAACCGTGGTTCGGCCAGAACGTGAGGTTCATCGCCCCGGTCCCGGGCTACGACCGCCACTTCGCCATCTGCGAGCACCTCGGAATCGAGATGATTCCGGTGGAACTGGGGGAGCACGGCCCCGACGTCGACGAGGTGGCCACGCTGGCCGCCGACCCGTCCGTCAAGGGCATGTGGGTGGTACCGATGTACGCCAACCCGAACGGCGTCGTCTATGACGAGCAGACCGTTCGTGCTCTGGTGTCCATGCCTGCCGCCCCCGACTTCCGTATCTGGTGGGACAACGCCTATGCCCTGCACCACCTGACCGACGCCGAACGTCCACCGCTGCCGGTGCTGCAGTGGGCTGAGGAAGCTGGTAACCCTGATCGCGTGTTCGAGTTCGCCTCGACCTCCAAAATCACCTTTGCCGGCGACGGCATCTCCTTCCTGGCCTCCTCGAAGGCCAACCTGGACTGGTACCTGGGGCACGCCGGGATCCGCTCGATCGGCCCTGACAAGGTCAATCAGCTGCGTCATGCGAAGTACTTGGGTGACGCCGAGGGTGTTCGCAGGCTCATGCGCGCCCACCGCGAGATTCTCGCCCCGAAGTTCGCCCTCGTCGACGAGATCCTCACCAACCGTCTCGGCGGTCGTGAGGTCGCCACGTGGACTCATCCGGCCGGCGGGTACTTCATCACCCTTGACGTCATGGATGGTACGGCTTCTCGCGTGGTGTCCCTGGCCAAGGAAGCTGGTATCGCTCTCACCCCAGCCGGGGCGTCACATCCCCTCCACGATGACCCGCACGATCGCACCATCCGTCTGGCACCGTCCTTCCCTGGCATGGACGAGCTGCGTGAGGCCATGGAAGGCGTCTCGACCTGCGTCCTGCTGGCAGCCGCTGAGAAGCTCCTCGCCAACTGAGAGGCCATTCTGCAATCTTGCGAAACCCCCTTATGATGGCCCCGCACACTCTTGGTAGGTGTGTGGGGCCATTGGCGTTGCGTATCCTGAAGGCCAACTGGTTCGCTGAATGTCAGCAGGAGGGGGCATACCCATGGCTCACGACGACGGACTCAATCTGTTCAACGACCCGGACGACTTCGAGGGCGAGAATGGCAATGCCCCTGATGCCAGTGCCGCGCCTCGTCGTGGACTCCCCGCCGAGGATGCTGAGCCGACTGCCGGACGGCGCGGTTATGACCCAGGCGAAGAGGACGCCACCGTCGACGAGCTCTTCGAGGAGCGCTCCGACGATGATGCCGGGGGCCGTGCGGCTTCGGCAACCGAGGCCAAGCGCAAGCGTCGTTGGCCGAAGGTCTTCCTCGCCATCGTCCTGGCGTTGCTGCTCGCCGTCGTCGGCATCATCGCCTACTACCTGCGGTCGATCAATGCCGGCATGAACAACCTCAACCGGGCTCCGGTGGCCGTGCAGGGCACCCGTCCGCCCTCGGTCGAGACCGGTGCGCGGACGTTCGTCCTCGTGGGCTCAGACTCCCGCGGCTGGGATCGTGGCCGTTCCGACACCCTCATGGTTGCCTATCTTCCCGCCAATCGCGAGAAGCTGTACCTCGTCAGCTTCCTGCGTGACATGTGGGTGACGATCCCGGCCAATGACGTCGTCAAGAAGGATTCCAAGGCCAAGATCAACGCTGCCTACTCGTGGGGTGGGGTGCCTCTGACGATCAAGGTGTTGGAGGAGCTGACGAACGTCAAGATGGACCACGGCGTCGTCATCGACTTCAATGGGTTCAAACAGCTCAGCAGGGACCTCGGCGGCATCCAGGTCTACAACTCGCAGGAATTTGACAGCCTCGGTCACCACTTCGACAAGGGCAGCGTCACCCTTGAGGGCGACGCGGCCTTTGCCTACGTCCACGAACGCAAGAGTCTCACACATGGTGACGTGGACCGTGCAGCGAACGAGCGCGCCGTCCTCACCGCGATGATCGACAAGATCTTTTCGATGGACACGCTGACGAACCCGAAGAAGTTCTCCCAGGTGGTCTCCGACGTCGGCTCGACGATGACGGTCGACGATGCGCTCACCAACAAGGAGGTGCGCAAGCTGGCCACCAGCCTCAAGTTCGACTCCGGGGCTGGCATCGTCTCCGTGCAGGCCCCGATCAAGGGTTACGGCAAGTCAAAGGACGGGCAGCAGTACGACATCGTCGACGAGGCTGGTATGCAGGAGTTGGCGCAAGCGATGCGGACTGACACCATGGACCAGTACGCGGCCAAGCATCCTGCGTGATGGATGGTTGCCAGGGAGTGCCGGAAAGGGCCTGCGAGTCTGATTCGACGTGAGACCGGATTCTCTCCTATACTCCCTGTGCTGGCGTTACCACCCAGGCAGCGCCGAAGGGCACTAGCTCAATTGGCAGAGCAGCGGTCTCCAAAACCGCAGGTTGGGGGTTCAAGTCCCTCGTGCCCTGCGAGACGCATGTGCGGGGCGTATCCCTGGTGCGCAGCCGTGGCGAAATCCTGATCCACGGCACCAACCGTCAGACAGGACCCGAAGGAACAGCGTGACCGACGAGAAGCGAAACCCCAGTGGCGGAGAAGATCCTTCCGTCGAGGGCGAGCTGTCCTTGAGGGGAGAGGATCTCGCATCCCGCAACCTTCCGGAGACTGAGGAGTACGACGTCGTTGATCCCGAGGCCGAGGAGTTGACGACTCCTGACGATGTCGTCGACAAGACTCCTGACAAGGCCGACCCCGAAGACATGGTCGTTGACGATCCTGAGCAGCTCGAGGAAGCTGAGAAGGTTGCCGCCTCCGCTCGGTCCAGCCGCCCTGTCCGCAAGAAGGACGCCGTCGGGAGGCCCGCCCGTCATGGCAAGCCGGTGCGCAAGGGCGTCAGGAAGGCTGACGACGCCGATGAGGAGCCCGTGTCCGCTTCTGCCGCCAAGTCCGCTGGCTCCGAGCCGAAGCGCGAGTTGACCAAGGCTCCGGTCCGCAAGCAGAGCAGCAAGCAGAAGCCTGCCGAGCAGGGCAGCAAGCGTACTGGCCCGGTGACCTTCACCAGGCAGTCGGTTGCTGAGCTGCGCAAGGTCAAGTGGCCCACCGGTGACGAGCTGGGTCAGTACTTCCTCGTCGTTCTCGTCTTCGTTCTGCTCATCATCGCTTACGTCAGTGGCCTGGACGTCCTCTTCGGATGGATCATCATCAAACTTTTTGGCAACTGACGATCACATTGGAGAATTGACCTGTGACTGACAGCCCCCATTTCAGCGAGAACGACGACGTCGAGATCAACCTCGACGCGTTGACCCCCGACGAGACCGAGAAGAAGGACGACGAGGTCGAGATCGACCTCGGAGACCTCGGCGAGGAGGACTCCGCCAAGGAGCCCGAGATCAACCTCGACTTCGGTGACGACAAGGCCGAGGACACCTCGGACGACGACATCGCCCGTAACCTCGGTATCGGCCAGGCGGCCGACGACCAGGACGAGCCCGACGAGGACGAGTTGGCCAGCGCCGGCAACCAGGATGCCGTTGACGCCGCCATCGAGGAACTGCGCGACGAGCTGTCCTCGAAGTTCGGTGAGTGGTACGTGCTGCACACCTACTCCGGCATGGAGAACAAGGTGAAGCAGAACCTTGACGCTCGCGTGCAGAACTTCAACATGGAGGACTACATCTTCGAGACGGTCGTTCCCACCGAGGAGGTCGTTGAGATTCGTAACGGCACGCGCCGGACGATCACCAGGGTGTACCTGCCCGGGTATGTGCTGGTGCGCATGGACCTGACCGACGACTCGTGGGGCATCGTGCGCCACACCCCGTCGGTGACCGGGTTCGTCGGTCAGTCGGCCACCCCGATCCCGCTGACCTTCGACGAGGTCGTCAAGATGCTGACGCCGTCGGTTGTCGCCAAGGTCGCCCATGACAACGCCGACAAGGCTCCCTCGCCCAAGGCCAGGCCGAAGGTCGAGGTTGCCGATTACGAGGTCGGCGAGTCGGTGCAGATCACCGATGGTCCCTTCGCCGGCGTTCCGGCTCAGATCACCGAGATCAACACCAACAACCAGCGCGTCAAGGCCTTGGTCGAGATCCTCGGACGTTCCACCCCGGTGGACCTGGAGTTCAACCAGATCGAAAAAATCTGACCCAACATTGTGTCTGATCCTCATTTTGGACGCACCGGCCGAGTCGCTTAGACTGGGTCGGTGCGTCTGTCTCCGGACGCTCGTCACGCCCGGACTCGCACTGACGGCATCAACCGGTGCCGTCACCACCGAAAGAAGGACCCATCAATGCCTGCTAAGAAGAAGGTAGCGGCTCTCGTCAAGGTCGCTCTCCAGGCTGGACAGGCCACCCCGGCCCCGCCAGTCGGCACCGCTCTTGGTCCCCATGGTGTCAACATCATGGAGTTCTGCAAGGCCTACAACGCTCAGACCGAGGGACAGCGCGGAAACGTCGTCCCGGTCGAGATCACCATCTACGAGGACCGCACCTTCAGCTTCGTCCTCAAGACCCCGCCTGCTGCCGAGCTCATCAAGAAGGCTGCCGGAATCAAGAAGGGCACCGAGAACCCGCTGACCCACAAGGTCGGCAGGATCACCAAGGATCAGGTCCGCGAGATCGCCGAGACCAAGATGCCTGACCTCAATGCCAACGATGTCGAGGCCGCCATGAAGATCGTGGCCGGCACTGCCCGCTCCATGGGCGTCGATGTCGAGGCCTGAGACCCACAACCCACAGACAGTTTTTGTGGAGGGGCACGCGCTGCCCTCACCACACCTGGTGAAAGGAACCAGATATGAAGCGCAGCAAGGCATACCGCGCAGCCGCCGAGAAGGTGAACGTCGACCAGCTCTACTCCCCGGAGGAGGCTCTGAGCCTGGTGTCATCGGGCGCATCGGCCAAGTTCGACGAGACCGTCGATGTGGCTGTTCGTCTCGGCGTCGACCCCAAGAAGGCTGACCAGCTGGTCCGCGGTACCGTCAACCTTCCCAACGGCACTGGCAAGACGGCACGGGTCCTCGTCTTCGCCACCGGTGAGAAGGCCGAGGCCGCCCGCGCCGCGGGCGCCGATGAGGTCGGTGACGACGACCTCATCGCCAAGGTTCAGGGCGGATACCTGGACTTCGACTCCGTGGTCGCCACCCCGGACATGATGGGCAAGGTCGGTCGTCTGGGCCGCGTCCTCGGTCCCCGTGGCCTGATGCCGAACCCCAAGACCGGCACCGTCACCATGGACGTCGCCAAGGCCGTCGCCGACATCAAGGGCGGCAAGATCGAGTTCCGCACCGATCGCTACGCCAACCTCCACTTCCTCATCGGAAAGGTGTCCTTCGGGCCGGACAAGCTGACTGAGAACTACTACGCCGCTCTCGACGAGATCCTGCGTCTCAAGCCGAACGCCGCCAAGGGTCGTTACCTGCGCAAGGTGACCGTCTCCTCGACGATGGGTCCGGGCGTGCAGATTGATCCTGCCTCCGTTCGCGTCGCTGAGTGACCAACGTACTCACGCAACGGCCCCCCGTAGCGCTCTGGTGCTACGGGGGCCGTTGCGTGAGTCAGCAGTGGCGCTCCCGCCCAATTTGGTTCACCGTCCTCGGTCGGTTATGCTTTTGTCGTTGCCGTAGACCGCTGGTCGGAATTTCCGCCAAGCATCCGGAGCGATGGATGGCCCGCGCAGGTGAACGTCGAGATGACCTTGTTGCCCCGTCGTGCGCCTGTGCACCGGGGTTTTTCTGTTTGTCCTCCCTACGGCTTCGACGTTGGCAGTTCATCTGCCAGTGTGACGTACGAGAAGTGGGAAGGAGACCCAATGGCTAGGCCTGACAAGGTCGCCGCGGTCGCTGAGCTGAAGGAGAAGTTCTCCTCGGCCGACGCCACCGTGCTGACCGAGTACCGCGGTCTCTCCGTGTCGGCGCTCAAGGATCTGCGCCGTTCACTGGGGAGTGACGCCACCTACGCCGTTGCGAAGAACACCCTCACCCGCATCGCCGCCAAGGAGGCGGGTATCGAGGGACTCGACGACCAGCTCGTCGGCCCCACCGCCCTCGCCTTCATCAACGGTGACGTGGCCTCCGTGGCCAAGGGTCTGAAGAACTTCGCAAAGGACAACCCGCTCCTGGTCATCAAGGGCGGCGTGATGGACGGCAACGTCCTCGACGCCGACCAGGTCAAGAAGCTTGCCGATCTCGAGTCCCGTGAGGTCCTCCTCGCCAAGCTCGCCGGTGGCCTCAAGGCCAACCTCACGAAGGCCGCTGTGGTCTTCAACGCCCTGCCGTCCAAGGCCGCCCGCGGCCTCGGCGCCCTGCAGGAGAAGGCTGCTGCTGATCCGTCCGTGATCGGTGGAGCTGGAGAGGCTTCCGACCAGGAGCCCAAGACAACCGAGACCCCTGAGGCGTCCGCCGCCCAGGACAACACCAACGAGTGAAAGGACGCCCATCATGGCGAAGCTCAGCAACGAAGAGCTCCTTGACGCTTTCAAGGAGATGACCCTCATCGAGCTCTCCGAGTTCGTGAAGCAGTTCGAGGAGACCTTCGACGTCTCCGCTGCCGCCCCCGTGGCTGTCGCCGCTGCTGCCGGTGCTCCGGCTGCCGGTGGCGAGGCCGTTGCCGCTGAGGACGAGAAGGACGAGTTCGACGTCATCCTCGAGTCGGCCGGCGACAAGAAGATCCAGGTCATCAAGGAGGTCCGTGGCCTCACCAGCCTGGGTCTGAAGGACGCCAAGGACCTCGTCGAGGGCGCTCCGAAGCCCGTCCTCGAGAAGGCCAAGAAGGAAGACGCCGAGAAGGCCAAGGAGGCTCTCGAGGCCGCCGGCGCCACCGTCACCCTCAAGTGACAGTCCTCGCGTAGCGACTGTTCCAACAGGCCGAAGACCTGCGTCACCCATGGGTGACGCAGGTCTTCGGCGTTGTGGGGGGAGTGGCAGACGTGTCCACCGACCCCTGAACGAGGCCGTTTGGCGAGTCGGGTTGCGTCCGTGGCCGCTATCGGGCACAGTTTGGATGCGCTACTGACGCCGATTTGCATGACCCGTCAACGTTGACATATAGTTTTTCCTTGCACCATAGCCAGCGATCGCCCATGCTTGACATGGGCGGTTTGTCATGCCCCCAGGCCGGCCGACGGGTCGGTTGTAGGAGTTCTCGGAAGGACCGCACATTGGCCGCCACGCGCACTGCGTCGAAGAACACCAACGCCATTTCGCCCCAGTCGGGACGAATCTCATTCGCCAAGATTCACGAGCCGTTGGAGGTTCCCAACCTTCTCGACCTGCAGGTTGAGTCGTTCAACTGGCTCGTTGGCAACGAGATATGGCAGTCCCATGTGGACGCCGCCCTAGCAGAGGGGCGAACCGACACCAACACCAAGTCCGGCCTCGAGGAGATCTTCGAGGAGATCTCCCCGATCGAGGACTACTCCCAGACGATGTCCCTGTCTTTCCGCGACCACCGTTTCGAGGATCCCAAGCACAGCGTTGATGAGTGCAAGGATCGGGATGCCACCTATGCGGCCCCGCTGTTCGTGACCGCGGAGTTCATGAACAACGAGACCGAGGAGATCAAGTCCCAGACGGTCTTCATCGGTGATTTCCCGCTCATGACCTCGAAGGGCACCTTCATCATCAACGGCACCGAGCGTGTCGTCGTCTCCCAGCTCGTGCGTTCCCCGGGCGTCTACTTCGAGAAGTCCGCGGACAAGACTTCCGACAAGGACATCTTCACCTGCAAGGTGATCCCGTCGCGTGGCGCCTGGCTCGAGTTCGAGATCGACAAGCGTGACACCGTCGGCGTCCGTCTGGACCGCAAGCGCAAGCAGAATGTCACCGTCTTCCTCAAGGCCCTCGGCTGGACCGCTGATCGTATCCTTGAGGAGTTCGGCGACCACGAGTCGATCCGTCAGACCCTCGAGAAGGATCACGGTGTCGAAACCCAGGACCAGGCCCTCCTGGACATCTACAAGAAGCTGCGTCCTGGTGAGCCGCCGTCGCGCGACGCCGCCCAGCAGTTGCTGGAGAACTACTACTTCAACCCGAAGCGATACGACTTGGCCAAGGTCGGTCGCTACAAGATCAACAAGAAGCTCGGCCTGTCGTTGCCGTTCGACCAGCAGGTGCTGACGATCGACGACATCGTCGCCACCATTCACTTCGTGTGCGCCCTGCACGAGGGTACCGAGACCCTGCCGCGCGAGGGACGCGATGACATCGTCGTCGAGCCCGACGACATCGACCACTTCGGCAACCGTCGTCTGCGCACCGTCGGCGAGCTCATCCAGAACCAGCTCCGTACCGGCCTCGGCCGTATGGAGCGCGTCGTGCGTGATCGCATGACCACCCAGGACATTGAGGCCATCACCCCGCAGACCCTGATCAACATCCGTCCGGTGACGGCCGCGATCAAGGAGTTCTTCGGAACCTCCCAGCTGTCGCAGTTCATGGATCAGAACAACCCGCTGGCTGAGATGACCCACAAGCGCCGTCTGTCGGCCCTGGGCCCCGGTGGTCTGTCCCGTGACCGCGCCGGCATGGAGGTTCGAGACGTTCACCCGTCGCACTACGGTCGTATGTGCCCGATCGAGACCCCTGAGGGTCCGAACATCGGTCTCATTGGTTCGCTGGCCTCCTTCGCCCGCGTCAATGCTTTCGGCTTCATCGAGACCCCGTACCGCAAGGTCATCAACGGTCAGGTCACCGACGAGGTCGTCTATCTGACCGCTGACGAGGAGGATCGTCACGTCATCGCCCAGGCCAACGCCAAGGTCGACGACAAGGGCCACTTCGTCAACGACCGCGTCCTGGTGCGTCAACGTCACGGCGAGGCCGATGAGGTCCCGAACTCCGAGGTCGACTACATGGACGTCTCCCCGCGCCAGATGGTGTCGGTGGCGTCGGCCCTCATCCCGTTCCTTGAGCACGACGATGCGTCCCGAGCCCTCATGGGCGCCAACATGCAGCGTCAGGCCGTGCCGCTGGTGCGCACCGAGGCTCCGTTCGTCGGAACCGGTATGGAGTACCGCTGTGCGGTTGACGTCGGCGACGTCACCCTCGCCGAGAAGGCCGGTTCGGTCCTGTCGGTGAGCGCTGACCTCATCGACATCGCCTGTGACGACGGCACCTACCAGACCTACAAGCTGGAGAAGTTCCGCCGCTCCAACGCCGGTACTTGCATCAACCAGCGTCCGCTGGTCAAGGTGGGCCAGCGCGTTGAGGTCGGTACCCCGCTGGCTGACGGCCCATCCACCGACAAGGGCGAATTGGCGCTGGGCCGCAACATGCTCGCTGCCTTCATGCCGTGGCAGGGCCTCAACTACGAGGACGCCATCATCTTGTCCCAGCGCATCGTTTCCGACGACGTCCTCACCTCGATCCACATCGAGGAGCACGAGGTCGACGCCCGCGACACCAAGCTGGGTGCCGAGGAGCTCACCCGGGACATCCCGAATGTCTCGGAGGACATGCTGGCGAACCTGGACGAGAACGGCATCGTGCGCATCGGCGCCGAGGTCGGCACCGGCGACATCCTGGTCGGCAAGGTCACACCGAAGGGCGAGACTGAGCTGACTCCTGAGGAGCGTCTGTTGCGCGCCATCTTCGGTGAGAAGGCCCGCGAGGTCCGCGACACCTCCCTCAAGGTTCCCCACGGCGAGGAGGGCACCGTCATCGGCGTGCGCGTCTTCGATGCCGAGAACGGTGACGAGCTGGCCCCCGGCGTCAACCAGATGGTTCGCGTCTACGTCGCTCAGAAGCGCAAGATCTCCATCGGTGACAAGCTGGCCGGACGCCACGGCAACAAGGGCGTCATCTCGAAGATCCTGCCCGTCGAGGACATGCCGTTCCTGCCTGACGGCACCCCGGTTGACATCATCCTCAACCCCCTGGGTGTGCCATCGCGAATGAACGTCGGTCAGGTGCTCGAGATGCACCTGGGCTGGATCGCTCACTCCGGCTGGGACATCACCCAGGCCGAGGGTGACTGGGCCGAACGTCTGCGCGAGGTCGGCCTCATCGACGTCCCCGAGGAGTCGCGTCTGGCCACCCCGGTATTCGACGGCGCCACCGAGGAGGAGATCACCGGTCTGCTGCAGTACGGTCATCCGACTCGTGACGGCGACATGCTCGTCGACGTCGACGGCAAGGCCACCCTCTTCGACGGCCGTACCGGAGAGCCCTTCCCGTCCAAGGTGGGTGTCGGCTACATGTACATGCTCAAGCTGCACCACCTGGTCGACGACAAGATCCACGCTCGTTCCACCGGGCCGTACTCGATGATCACCCAGCAGCCCCTTGGCGGTAAGGCTCAGTTCGGTGGTCAGCGATTCGGCGAGATGGAGGTGTGGGCCATGGAGGCCTACGGTGCCGCCTGGGCGCTGCAGGAGCTGCTCACCATCAAGTCCGATGACGTTCCGGGCCGTGTCAAGGTCTATGAGGCGATCGTCAAGGGCGAGAACATCCCTGAGCCGGGTATCCCCGAGTCGTTCAAGGTGCTCGTCAAGGAGATGAAGTCGCTCTGTCTGAACGTGGAGGTGCTCAACTCGGAGGGCCAGGAGATCGACCTGCGCACTTCCGATGATGACACCCGGTCCGGTCTGGGCATCGACATCGGGCGTCGTCCCGGCGCCGACAACGCCATGGCCGACTGACCTGCCCACTGAGCCGGGACGACGATGCTGTCCCGGCCCCCTGAACACAGTCCGCTTGACGGGGGTGGGGACGGGCCCGGACAACCCGCCCCACACAGACACCCCGACTGGAACCCCTCCTGACGAGGAGGGGCCACCACTCACTCATGTGGGGGAAAGAGAACAATAGTGCTGGACACCAACTACTACGACCGGTTGCAGATCGGCCTGGCCACGGCCGACCAGATCCGTACGTGGAGCCACGGCGAGGTCAAGAAGCCCGAGACCATCAACTACCGCACCCTCAAACCCGAGCGTGACGGCCTGTTCTGTGAGAAGATCTTCGGCCCGACCCGCGACTGGGAGTGTTACTGCGGCAAGTACAAGCGCGTTCGCTTCAAGGGCATCATCTGTGAGCGCTGTGGCGTCGAGGTGACCCGTTCCAACGTGCGTCGTGAGCGCATGGGACACATCGAGCTCGTGGCCCCGGTGACCCATATCTGGTACTTCAAGGGGGTTCCCTCCCGGCTGGGGTACTTGCTCGACGTTGCGCCCAAGGACCTCGAGAAGGTCATCTACTTCGCGGCGTACATGATCACCGCCGTCGATGAGGAGGCCCGCCACCGCGACCTTCCTTCTCTGGAGGCCAAGGTGCAGACCGAGCGCTCGCGCCTGGAGCAGCGCCGTGACTCCGAGCTCGAGGCCCGCCGGGTCAAGCTCGAGGAGGACATGGCCCAGCTCGAGGCTGACGGGGCCAAGGCTGACGTTCGTCGCAAGGTCAAGGACGGCGCCGAGAAGGAGCTCAAGCACATCGAGACCCGCGCCCAGCGTCAGATCGATCGCCTGGACGCCGTGTGGGACCGCTTCAAGAACCTCAAGGTCCAGGACCTCGAGGGCGACGAGATTCTCTACCGCGAGATGAAGTCGCGCTTCGGCAAGTACTTCGAGGGTTCGATGGGTGCCGAGGCGATCAAGCGTCGTCTGGGTGACTTCGACCTGGCTGGTGAGTCCGAGAAGTTGCGCGACATCATCAAGACTGGCCGGGGCCAGAAGAAGACCCGTGCCCTCAAGCGCCTCAAGGTCGTGCAGGCCTTCCTCGACTCCGGCAACTCGCCGGAGGGCATGGTGCTGGACTGCGTCCCGGTCATCCCGCCGGACCTGCGCCCGATGGTGCAGCTCGACGGTGGCCGCTTCGCCACCTCGGACCTCAACGACCTCTACCGTCGCGTCATCAACCGAAACAACCGCCTCAAGAGGCTGGTTGACCTCGGTGCCCCGGAGATCATCGTCAACAACGAGAAGCGCATGCTCCAGGAGGCCGTCGACTCCCTGTTCGACAACGGCCGCCGTGGACGCCCGGTGAGCGGCCCTGGCAACCGTCCGCTCAAGTCGCTGTCCGACATGCTCAAGGGTAAGCAGGGACGTTTCCGTCAGAACCTGCTCGGTAAGCGCGTCGACTACTCCGGCCGTTCCGTCATCGTCGTCGGCCCGCAGCTCAAGATGCATCAGTGTGGTCTGCCCAAGACCATGGCCCTGGAGCTGTTCAAGCCCTTCGTCATGAAGCGTCTGGCCGACCTCGAGCACGCCCAGAACGTCAAGTCCGCCAAACGCATGGTCGAGCGTCAGCGTCCGGTGGTGTGGGACGTCCTCGAGGAGGTCATCAAGGAGCACCCGGTTCTGCTGAACCGTGCGCCTACCCTGCACCGTCTGGGTATCCAGGCCTTCGAGCCCCAGCTCATCGAGGGCAAGGCCATCCAGCTTCACCCGCTCGTCTGCTCGGCCTTCAACGCTGACTTCGACGGTGACCAGATGGCCGTGCACCTGCCTCTGAGCCCCGAGGCCCAGGCCGAGGCCCGAGTCCTGATGCTGTCGACGAACAACATCCTCAAGCCCGCTGACGGTCGCCCGGTCGCTCTGCCCTCGCACGAGATGATCATCGGTGCCTACTACCTGACGATGGCCCTTGACGGCCTCAAGGGTGAGGGACGTGCCTTCTCCTCGCTGGCCGAGGCGATCATGGCCCATGATCTCGGGGAGCTCGAGGTTGGTGCCAAGATCAAGCTGCGTCTCAAGGATGTCGTGCCGCCGCACGGCGAGACGGTTCGCGCTGACGGCTCCGTCATCCTCGACACCACCCTGGGACAAGCTCTGTTCAACGAGGTGCTGCCGGACGACTACCCCTACGTCGACTACCTCGTCGGCAAGAAGCAGATTGGCAAGATTGTCAACGACCTCAGCGAGCGGATGACCCAGCTCGAGGTGGCCCACGTTCTCGACAACCTCAAGAACATCGGTTACAAGTGGGGTTCGCTGTCCGGCGTGACCGTCTCCATCGGTGACGTCCAGACCCCGCCGACCAAGCCGGAGATCCTGGCCGGGTACGAGGCTCGCGCCGCCAAGGTCGACCGTGAGTACGATCGCGGCGCCGTGACCGAGGAGGAGCGTCGTCAGGACCTCATCCAGATCTGGACCGAGGCCACTGCCGAGCTGACCGCTGCCATGGAGGCCAATTTCACCCAGACCAACCCGATTCACATGATGGTCGACTCGGGCGCCCGAGGTTCCATGACCCAGATGCGTCAGATCGCTGCTATGCGTGGCCTGGTGGCTGACCCGAAGGGCGACATCATTCCTCGCCCGATCAAGTCGAACTTCCGCGAGGGCCTGACGGTTCTGGAGTACTTCATCTCCACTCACGGTGGTCGCAAGGGACAGGCCGACACCGCTCTGCGTACCGCTGACTCCGGTTACCTGACTCGTCGGCTGGTCGACGTGTCCCAGGACGTCATCGTCCGCGAGGAGGACTGTGGCACCTCCCGGGGCATGCCCAAGACCATCGCTGTCGATGACGGCAACGGCAACCTGGTGCGTGCCGAGGGGCTGGACACTGCGGTGTACGCCCGCTGTCTGGCTGCCGACGCCGTCGACGCCAATGGCAATGTCGTGGTGGAAGCCAACTCCGATCTCGGCGACGAGGAGATGTCCAAGCTCATCGCCGCCGGCATCTCGCAGATCAAGGTGCGGTCGGTACTCACCTGCACTGCAGCCCAGGGCTGCTGCGCCCGGTGCTACGGACGTTCGCTGTCGACCGGTCACCTGGTTGACGTCGGCGAGGCCGTGGGCATCATTGCGGCCCAGTCGATCGGTGAGCCCGGCACCCAGCTGACGATGCGTACCTTCCACACCGGTGGTGTCGCCGGTGATGACATCACCCAGGGTCTTCCCCGTGTCGTCGAGCTCTTCGAGGCCCGTAGCCCGAAGGGCAAGTCGCCACTGGCCGAGGCCGCTGGTGTCATCCGCATCGATGAGTCCGACACCCGTCGTAAGCTCATCCTGGTGCGTGACGACGGCGAGGAGGACGTGGAGTACGTGCTACCGCGTCGTGCCCGTCTCGAGTTCGACCTCGACGGCACCCACCGTGTCATTCGTGACGGCGTGCGGGTGGCCGCCGGCGAGCAGCTCATGGGTGGTACCGCCGACCCGCAGGACGTCCTGCGCATCTCCGGTGTGCGCCGGGTGCAGGAGTACCTCGTCAAGGAGGTCCAGAAGGTCTACAACACCCAGGGTGCTGGCATCCACGAGAAGCACATCGAGATCGTCATTCGCCAGATGCTTCGCCGCATCACCGTCATCGAGTCCGGTGACACCCAGATGATGCCGGGTGAGTTGGTGGATCGTAACTCCTACGAGAACGCCAACCGTAAGGCTGTTGCCGAGGGCGGTCGCCCTGCGGAGGGCCGTCCGGTGCTCATGGGCATCACGAAGGCTTCGCTGGCCACCGAGTCCTGGCTGTCGGCCGCCTCCTTCCAGGAGACAACGAAGGTGCTCACTGATGCCGCCATCAACGGCAAGACGGACACCTTGGTCGGCCTCAAGGAGAACGTCATCCTCGGTAAGCTCATCCCGGCTGGTACCGGCCTGGAGGTGTACCGCAACATGCGGGTGGAGCCGACCGCGGAGGCCAAGGCTGCTGCGTTCACGATGAACTACGACCCGTTCGACTACGACTTCGGTTCGGGGTCGGGTGCGGCTGTTCCGTTGGACGACTTGGACCTGGGTCCGATGGCCTGATCTGACTGACCCTTGGGAGCGGGGCGGTGCCGAAAACGGTGTCGCCCCGCTCTCGTCGTCTCGGGTGTGTCGTCGGGGCTGAAAAGGGTGGAGTGCCCCTGGTCGGTATGACGAGCTGGTGGCGTCCTTGATCCGCGACGCAAGTACCAAGGAGTGAGGCAAGCACCAAGAAGTATGAGCCCCGTGTCCATCGTGGGCGCTGGACTCGCCCCTGTTCTCAAGGCCAGGGACGTTGCCGAATTGTTGGCTGTCCCACCCGTGTCGTAAACTTGTCCGAGTATGAATACCGCTGGTATCGTTAGGGGATGAAGGAATGAAGCGCGCAGTTGTCGCAGGTGCCGTCGTGGCGTGTCTGGGAATGGCTGGCGCCGTGTCGGCCGCCACCAGTGCTCATGCGCAGAGCGCACCCGTTCCC
This sequence comes from Cutibacterium nasicola, assembly GCF_052654715.2. Lineage (NCBI taxonomy): Bacteria > Bacillati > Actinomycetota > Actinomycetes > Propionibacteriales > Propionibacteriaceae > Cutibacterium > Cutibacterium nasicola. The sequence goes on from NZ_CP199745.2 coordinate 326,292, forward strand.
ACTCCGACGTCCCGAGCGACTGCAGACGCCCGCCCGACTCATCGTGCATCGGTGCATGTGAGTGTCGGCGTCAGCCGGTCGCCTCACCGTCGCGTTATCGTGCCCCCGGAGGTTCACGGCGGCACCATCCACCTTCCGAACATCAGTGCCGGCCCCATCGTACTGCCGACCATCAAGGGTGGGACGATCACCCTCCCCGACATCAACGGTGGCACCATCACCCTTCCCGATGTCAGTGGGCGGCCCATCGTCCTGCCGAAGATTGAAGGTGGGGTGGTGAGCATCCCGCCGATCGTGTTCCCCTCCCTGCACGCCTCGGGTGACATTCACGTCAACGGAACGATCAAGGGGCAGGTCAACGGCAAGAGCCATGGCAACTTCCTGGCTGCGGGTGACATGGGTGCTCCTGCCTCCCGTCCGGTGGCGCTTCCTCGTACGGGCGTCTGAGGAACAGCTGACGGTGACCCGTGGAGTTGAGCTCCACGGGACTGTCGCGATGCCTTTTCGACGCACCTCGTCGCAGCGACGGCGAGTTTGACCCTCTGCAACCCGGGGGATACGCTGTTAGCGCGTGTCCGGATCAACCGGGCACTTGTGCGTGCCCTGGCATGGCGACACACGACCACTCGAGTTGCTGCGAGAAGGTCCGCCCGTGCGGAGTTCGCACGGCACTTCCAATCTGCAGCGAGGGGCAGCGGTGATCCCGACGCAGCGATGGAGAAGTGCGAAGCCAGGGAATTCCGAACCCACCAGACGGAAAGAGATACCAGCCGGTGCCTACAATCCAGCAGCTGGTCCGCAAGGGCCGCACTGACAAGATCAGCAAGAACAAGACGCCTGCCCTCAAGGGCTCGCCGCAGCGTCGTGGCGTGTGCACCCGCGTGTACACCACGACGCCGAAGAAGCCGAACTCGGCTCTGCGAAAGGTTGCCCGTGTGCGCCTGTCGTCGGGCATCGAGGTCACGGCCTACATCCCCGGTGTCGGACACAACCTCCAGGAGCACTCGATGGTGCTCGTGCGTGGCGGTCGTGTGAAGGACCTCCCGGGTGTGCGTTACAAGATCGTCCGCGGCTCCCTCGACACCCAGGGTGTCAAGGGCCGCAAGCAGGCCCGTAGCCGCTACGGTGCCAAGAAGGAGAAGTGATCCATGCCTCGTAAGGGACCCGCGCCGAAGCGTCCAGTGATGGTCGATCCCGTCTACGGATCTCCTCTCGTCTCCCAACTCGTGAGCAAGATCCTTCTCGACGGCAAGAAGACTGTCGCCCAGAACATCGTTTACACCGCCCTTGAGGGTTGCCGCGCCAAGACCAACACGGATCCGGTGCAGACCCTCAAGCGCGCGCTCGACAACATCAAGCCCTCCTTGGAGGTGAAGTCCCGTCGCGTCGGCGGTGCCACCTACCAGGTGCCGGTCGAGGTCAAGCCCGCTCGCCAGACCACCTTGGCCTTGCGTTGGCTGGTGGCCTTCTCCCGTGAGCGTCGTGAAAAGACCATGGCTGAGCGTCTCATGAACGAGATCCTTGACGCCTCCAACGGTCTCGGTGCTTCCGTGAAGCGCCGTGAGGACACCCACAAGATGGCTGAGGCCAACCGCGCCTTCGCCCACTACCGCTGGTAATTGTCGGGCCCCCTTCCTGTCAGGAAGGGGGCACCATCACGTCCAGCCCAGAAAACCTCGCGGTTCACCGCAGGTTCATCTGCGTCGAGCATCATACGAAGACCACTAACTCCAAGATTCGAGGTCAAGAACAGTGGCCAAAATTGACCTGAGCAAGGTTCGCAACATCGGCATCATGGCCCACATCGATGCCGGCAAGACGACGACGACTGAGCGCATCCTCTACTACACCGGTAAGTCCTACAAGATTGGTGAGACCCACGAGGGCAACGCCACCATGGACTGGATGGAGCAGGAGCAGGAGCGTGGTATCACCATCACGTCGGCTGCCACCACCACCTTCTGGCACGACACCCAGATCAACATCATCGACACCCCCGGACACGTGGACTTCACCGTCGAGGTGGAGCGTTCCCTGCGTGTTCTCGACGGTGCCGTCGCCGTCTTCGACGGTGTGGCCGGTGTCGAGCCGCAGTCGATGACCGTGTGGCGTCAGGCCGCCAAGTACGGCGTGCCGCGTATCTGCTACGTCAACAAGCTTGACCGCACCGGTGCCGACTTCGATCACGCCGTGCAGACCATCAAGGACCGCCTGCACGCCATTCCGGTTCTGCTGCAGCTGCCGATCGGTGCCGAGGACAAGTTCGTGGGGATCGTTGACCTCGTCGAGATGAATGCCAAGACTTGGCGTGGCGAGACCGAGCTCGGCGCTCACTACGAGACCGAGGACATCCCGGCCGACATGAAGGATGAGGTCGAGGCCGCCCGCGCCGATATGCTCGAGACCGTCGCCGAGAACGACGAGGAGTTCATGGAGCTCTACCTCGAGGATCCGGACTCGGTGACCGTTGATCAGCTCAAGGCTGCCATTCGACGCGGTGTGCTGGCTTCCGCCTTCACCGCCGTCACCTGTGGCACCTCGTTCAAGAACAAGGGTGTGCAGCCGCTGCTCGACGCCATCGTCGACTACTTGCCGTCCCCGCTCGACGTCCCGGCCATTTCCGGCTTCAAGCCCGGTGACGAGTCCGTCGAGCTCCAGCGGCGCCCCTCCGACGAGGAGCCGCTGTCGATCTTGGCCTTCAAGATTGCCTCCGACCCGCACCTGGGCAAGCTGACCTTCGTGCGCGTCTACTCCGGCGTCCTGCACGCTGGTGGTCAGGTGCTCAATGCTACCAAGGGCAAGAAGGAGCGCATCGGCAAGATCTACCAGATGCACGCCAACAAGCGCGAAGAGATCGAGAGCATCGGCGCAGGCATGATCTGCGCCGTCATGGGCCTGAAGGACACCACCACTGGTGAGACCCTCTGCGACCCGAACAACCCGGTCATCCTCGAGTCAATGACCTTCCCGGCCCCCGTGATCGAACAGGCCATCGAGCCGAAGTCGAAGGCCGACCAGGAGAAGCTGTCGAACGCCATTCAGCGTCTCGTCGAGGAGGATCCGACCTTCCGCGTCCACACCGACGAGGAAACCGGCCAGACCATCGTCGCCGGCATGGGTGAGCTCCACCTGGACGTCTTCATCGACCGCATGAAGCGTGAGTTCCACGTCGAGGCCAACATCGGCAAGCCGCAGGTCGCCTACCGCGAGACCCTACGCAAGCCGGTCGAGAAGTACGAGTACACACACAAGAAGCAGACCGGTGGTTCTGGCCAGTTCGCTCGTGTCATCATCGCGATCGAGCCTCAGAGGCCCGGCTTCGGCTACGAGTTCGTCAATGCCGTCACTGGCGGTCGCATCCCCAAGGAGTACATCCCCTCGGTCGACGCCGGTATCCAGGAGTCCATGCAGTTCGGTGTTCTCGCCGGCTACCCGGTTGAGGACGTCAAGGTCACCCTGCTCGATGGCGCCTACCACGAGGTCGACTCCTCCGAGATGGCCTTCAAGATCGCCGGATCGATGGCCTTCAAGGAGGCTGCTCGTAAGGCCAACCCGGGTCTGCTCGAGCCGTTGATGGCCGTCGAGGTGACCACCCCCGAGGACTACCTCGGTACTGTCATCGGTGACCTCAACTCCCGTCGTGGCCAGATTCAGGAAATGGTCGAGGAGCACGGAAACAAGGTCGTGCGCGCCTTGGTCCCGCTGTCCGAGATGTTCGGATACGTCGGTGATCTGCGTTCGAAGACCTCCGGGCAGGCTACCTACTCGATGGAGTTCGACTCCTACGGCGAGTGCCCGTCCACCGTTGCTGATGAGATCATCGCCAAGGCCAACGGGGGCAAGTGAGCCCACGGTCGTAACTGACTGACAATTCGGCCCGGTCCCGCATCTGCGGTGCCGGGCCGAATTGTCGTCGGCGGCGTCACATTTCGGACTGACGATCACCTGAGCGGAAACAGATTAGTGCCCTCACCGAAATCAGGTGCAGACACGGTGCGCTGGTCGCCGTCGCGAACCCGATCGCCATCGTGGTGATGTGAGGCAGACGGGGACACCGTCATGGATGCCCATGTGACAACGGGAAGGTCAGAATGGATGATTCGGGAAGGATCGGCGACGGCATCCGCGCTGCGCCGCGGTATTGCTGTGCTGTGTGCCATGGCCGCTTCTGTGCTGTCGGGGTGCGGTGCCGTTGTCACTACGAAGTTGGGCGTCAAGGACGATGGCTCGGGAGCGCGGGTGATGACCGCGACGTATACCAATGACGACACGGACGAAGCCAAGAAGGTGTTCGCCATCAGCCCTGATCGGATCGAGAAGAGCATCAAGAAGCACCTTCCCTCGCAGCTGACGTTCAAGGGACTCAATGTCAGTGGCAAGACGATGACGGCGACCTTTGAACTGGACTTCTCCACTTATGACGACTATCTCGCGAAGGTGCGTGCCCTGACCGTTGGCTCCTCGCACGAGGATCCACACTCTGACGTCCAGAAGATCAACACCCCCCTCGTTCAAGGCGTGGTGGGCAATGAGGACTTTGCCTCTAGCCACCTTCCAGAAAGACTGCGCGACAGTGGAAGCCGCGATGCGTAGGTCAAGAAGATCACCGTCGACCCTACGGATGTGAATACCCTCAACAAGAGGGTGGCCCAGGCCCTGGGAATAGTTCGAGCGACATCAAGCTGACAACCGACGACGCTCATCCGATGGACGCGGACAGCAGTTCCGACCATCCCAGTCTCGGTGTGCCGGTGAAGCTGACGGCGAAGCCGACGTGTTCAGCCATCTGCACGCGCAAGAAGGATGCCATCGACACCAAGAGCAGCGCCGTGACCACGACGGTCGATCCTCAGGGAGAGGTGTCCTCGCTGGACATCGTTCCCGGTAACGCGGCCTACAGGGTTGCGTTGAGCCACGGCAGTTCTGCGAATGGCCACAAGGAACAGATCTGGAAACCGCAGGATTCCGACAGCAGTGAGTTCAAGGCAGCGGCGAGTACCTGGAAGCTGGCCCCACTCATCGCCTGGGGCGTGGTGCTCCTGGTCAACAGGGATGCCCGAATCCTCCTGGCTGGCCGGGCGCCAGTGGTCAACGGTGGCAGGGTAATCCACCACCGGCGGCGAACCCGCCTCAGGCTGACATCGGTCGGTGGAATGGGCCGGACGGCAACTGAGGGTTCCCGACGGCGCGTCGGCCTGCATGGCTCGACGTACCGTCATCCTGGGGGTGGTTGAGAAGAATTGCGTACGTGCTCGCGTGGGTTTGACTATCGCGGGCAGGTGTAGAACGATAGGACAAGTTCCCTGACCTCTGGTCGGGGGCCCGTCCAGAAACGTTCCTGGGAACCTCCCAGGAATATCCACATGACGCGTCCCGTGCACAAGCGGGCGACATTCCAGAAGGAGCCCCAGTGGCAAAGGCCAAGTTCGAGCGGACCAAGCCGCACTGCAACATCGGCACCATCGGACACATCGACCACGGCAAGACGACCCTCACCGCGGCGATCTCCAAGGTGCTGCACGACAAGTACCCGGAGCTGAACGAGGAGTCGCCGTTCGACCAGATCGACAAGGCTCCCGAGGAGCGTCAGCGCGGCATCACGATCTCGATCGCTCACGTCGAGTACCAGACCGAGAAGCGTCACTACGCTCACGTTGACTGCCCCGGTCACGCTGACTACGTCAAGAACATGATCACCGGTGCTGCCCAGATGGACGGCGCCATCCTCGTGGTTGCCGCCACTGACGGCCCGATGCCCCAGACTCGCGAGCACGTCCTCCTCGCCCGCCAGGTGGGTGTGCCGGCCATCGTCGTTGCCCTCAACAAGTGCGACATGGTTGACGACGAGGAGCTCATTGAGCTCGTCGAGATGGAGGTTCGCGAGCTGCTGACCTCGCAGGAGTTCGACGGTGACAACTGTCCCGTTGTCCGCATCTCCGCCTTCCAGGCCCTCCAGGGTGACGAGAAGTGGACCCAGTCCATCCTCGACCTCATGGACGCCGTTGACGAGTACATCCCGGCTCCCGAGCGAGACCTCGACAAGCCCTTCCTCATGCCGATCGAGGACGTCTTCACCATCACTGGTCGTGGCACCGTTGTCACCGGTCGTGTTGAGCGTGGCGTCGTCAAGCCCGGCGAGGAGGTCGAGATTGTCGGTATCCACGAGAAGACCCAGAAGACCACCGTCACCGGTGTTGAGATGTTCCGCAAGATCCTCGACGAGGGTCGCGCTGGTGAGAACGTCGGTGTTCTGCTCCGTGGCACCAAGAAGGAGGACGTCGTTCGCGGCATGGTCCTCTGCAAGCCCGGTTCCACCACTCCGCACACCGACTTCGAGGGCCAGGTTTACGTCCTGAAGAAGGACGAGGGTGGCCGTCACAAGCCATTCTTCTCGCACTACAGCCCCCAGTTCTTCTTCCGTACCACGGACGTGACTGGCACTGTTGAGCTCCCCGAGGGCACCGAGATGGTCATGCCTGGTGACAACACTGACATGACTGTCCACCTGATCCACCCGGTCGCCATGGAGGAGCGGCTCAAGTTCGCCATCCGTGAGGGTGGCCGCACCGTTGGTGCCGGTCGTGTCACCAAGATCATCAAGTGATGTGATCTGAGCTTTTCGACGAGGCCCGTCCCCACGTGGGGACGGGCCTCGTCGCACATCCGGGTGGGACGGAAGGGACCGGGCAAGACGTGGCCTGCATCTGGGGCAACTGGCCTCATGCCGCCTGTTCCTGACACCGGTCACAAGACACGACTTCCGCGCCTGGCCGAGAGGGGCCGGCGATCACCCAGGAGCCGACGTCTCGGGGATCACCTTCGCGATGGCATCCATGGTGTGACGATCGCAATGAATGCCGAGGACTGCCGACCACACGGGGATGAGCTCGCTGTGGTAGTTGTGCCCGTGTCCGCCGGGCGGGGTCGTCGACAAAGCCATGTCGGCCGTGACCTGCCAGAAACTCGACCATGGGGTCCAGTGAATGTGAGGATTGACGTCGTTGCCAGCGCGCTCGCGCATCCAGTCGGGTTCTGACCAGATCATCTCGGGGGACCACCACGTCACCGGATCGGACGGGTGCTGTACATAGGCGATACGCGTGTGCGCTGACCACGGGGGATAGGCGGCTCCCCAGTGATCGTGGTGGACCTCGCCCGGGTTGCCCATGAACCTCACGATTCGGCCATTGTCGATCACGGGGACGATGGCGGGGGAACCCTCTCGTCGGTTCGCCTCCAAGCCCTTCCAGATCGGCGTGAACCCGGGCGTCCCGACCCACACCGCACCGTCCACCTTGGAGATCATCTCGTCAATGGACGTAAAGGCCGACTGACCACCGTAGGACCCCAGCGACACCCCGCTCGTGTAGAGCTTCGGGCGAGTGTGCGGGTCCAGGGTGGCCCAGTAGTCATGGATGACGTTGAACAGGGCCTGGGCGCCTTCTTTGGGCGATTCGCGGTCCAGGAGGAAGGCCCCGACACTGCCCAGGTACGAGTACTGCATCGTCGCCGTTGCGCAGTCGCCACCGGTCAGATACTCCACCGCCGACACCGACCACTCCTCGATCCAGCCCGACCCGGTGCCGTTCTGGACGACGAGCACCTTGCGATTGAAGGCGTCAGTACGGATGAGCTCGGCGAGCACGCCATTCGCTTCTGCAATGTAGTCGCGACGGGAATTGAGTCCGGCGTAGACGCGGATTGGCTCCTTGGCCGGCTGGCCGGTGATCTTCTCGATCATGGAGGCATCAGGGCCGTTGGCGACGACATCCTTGCCTTCCCGACCCAAGCTGTCCCAGGTTTGAAGTGAGGCGGGGGATCCAGACCGAAGGGGTGACGTCGGGGGTTTCCGTCCGGCCGCTGTCTGCGCATTGGTCTCAGCCATGACGTGGGCCACGGCATTGGCCGTCGTCCTGACAATGACGTTGTTCGTCGCCCACAGCAGGACAGAGACGCTCAGCACCACGACGACAATCGCGAGCACGGGCTGGGCGATGAAACGGTGCACTCCGGTGTACAGACTTCGGATGCCCTGAGCGATGAGACGGATGAGCAGTACGGTCGCGGCGAACAGGATGAGACCGGTGAAGACGCCGACGGTCTGTGCGACCCAGACCTTTCGAGGTAACCCAACTGCCTCGGAGACGATCTTCTGCTGGCGTGTGCACCACACGAACATCCACAGCGAGATGAGGGCGAGGATGGCGTACCAACTACGCCGGATGCCACGTACGGCATTCGTCGAGACCGTCACCTGCAACCGTGTGATCTCGGCCAGCCACCGAGAGATCCGCCCAATGAGTCCGCCGACACCGTAGGCGAGAAGGGTCGACAGCCAGACGTTGATGGCCACCATCCACCAGGTCCGGGGAACCAGAGATGGTGTAAGAGCCGTCCAGAGGCCGAACAGAGCGAAGACGAGGCCAGCAACACTGGCACGGCGCAGCACCCTCGCCGGCCAACGTCGGTTGGTCAGCTGAGCCGGGAGTCCATGCTTTGGATCCCGTGGAACGATGTGGGTTGTCAGCGCTGTGTCCTTTCAGTGTCAGTGCCACAGCACACTCTTCCACGTCGTGGGGACAGTAAGGGCCTCGGCCCGCCACTCCTGGGCGGGCCGAGGCCCAGTTGTGGTCTCATCAGAGGCCAGTGCTCGGCAAAGTGGTGGGGCTATCGCCGGAACTGGGCTGGGACCCCTCACCGGGGTCCACGTCCTTGCCAGACGTGCTACCCGGCTTACCGCTGGTCGGCCAGGTCTGTCCGGTCGTGGTGATGAACCAGTTGAGATCGAAGAAGTCCTTCGGGTCGATGCTCTTCATCGTCGAGGCGGTGTCGATGAGCAGCTGACGGATCTCGAGGATCTCGTTCCAGACGACCGGGGCTTGCGCGACGTGCGGGTAAGTGCCGCCACCGCTCACGCGGTAGTTGTTGATGGCCAGGACGAACTTCTGCTCGTCGGTGACCGGCTCGCCCTGCCATGACAGACCCAGGATGCGCTTGCCGATCGGTTGTGAGATGTCGATGGAGTACTTGACACCCGTGACGACGTCGTAGTTGTAGTCCCACACCGGCTTGCCCTGGTAGTCAGCCTGGGTGTCGCCGCCCTCACTGGCCGGAGCCGGGTTGACGGTGGCGCCCTTCTTGACCCGCTTGAAGTACTTTGCGGAGTACTCCAGGTAGTCCTTGAGCTGCTTACCGGTGAGGAGGATGCTCGCCAGCGTGTTGTCGAAGACGTACAGGCCGGCAATGTCCTTGATCTTGACGTCACCCTTCGGGAAGGCGGCGGTACGGGAGAATGGCGACACCTGGGCGATGACCGGGATGCCGCCATATGTGCCACCCGTGATGGCCTTGGCGACGGTGTCGGCCTCGACCTTGCCGATGAAGTCGAGGATTGGGGTGTCCTCAACCATCGAGCGTTCGGTCGTGAGCTTCGTCGTCGAGGTGGCGACGACCGAGTTGACGTATTCGACGGTGGCTTGGTGGTCAGCGTACAACTCGGCGTCGGACGCGAACTCCTTGTCCTCCTCGACGTCGCGGGTGTAGCGCGGCTTGACGGCAACCTGGTCGTGGAGCACGCAGGCCTTGCCGGTGGAGAAGTCCAGCGGGATCGTCACCTGGGACACCGAACGGGCCCAGTAGTCGGGCTGGGTGATGACGACCTTGTGACCCGAGACGCCATTGACGATCTCGACCGGGTCGTCCTGGTGCGTGTGACCGATGACGACGACGTCGACCTCGGGAACGGACTTGGCCAGGACGGTGGCGTCGTTCTCCGGCAGACCCTTGTGGATCGGGGTGGCTTGGTCTTCAGAGAGCCCGGCGTGGATGAGGACGACGATGACGTCGGCTCCGTCCTTGCGTAGTTTGACCGAATATGTGGCAGCCGTCTTCACCGGATCGGCGATGTCGACCCTGTCGGTCAGATTCGCCTTGTCCCAGACCATCGATCCAGGGGTCGTGACGGCGACGACGCCGACCTTGACCTGGCGGCCGTCAACGGTCTTGGTGAGCATGAGGGTGCCCTGGGTGAGCGGCTTGCCGGTCTTGAGGTCGATGACGTTGGCGCACAGCAGGGGAGCCTTGAGGTCACTCTTGTAACGGTTGAGCTCCTTGAGTCCGTAGTTGAACTCATGGTTGCCGATGTTGGCGGCGTCGTAGCCGACGAGATTGTACGCCCGAGCCATGACCTCGGTGGGACCGAGTTTTTCAGGCTGCCTGGCCGAGAGGTAGGTCAGCGGGGTGCCCTGAATGGTGTCGCCGTTGTCGAGCATGACGACGGAGTCGGCGCCCCTTTCAGCACGGACCTTCTTGACGATGGTGGCCACTCGACTCACACCCAACGGAGCCGAGGAGCGCGCCTTGTGCGACGGCGGGTAGGGGGCGTCAGCGAAGTAGTCCCAGTCGAAGACGTGACCGTGGATGTCCGTGGTGGCCAGCACCGTCAGCGCTGCGGCGCCGACAGCGGAGCCCGATGCCTGCGGAGCGGACGACGTCGACGGCGACGCGAAGGAATTTCCGACAGCGGTCATCGCAAGCCCTGCCCCGAGGGTGCCGGTCAGCACGGCGCGACGCGACAGGTTGGTACCACGTGGGTTGTCATGCACCGAGGATGTCCTTTCAACGAGATGGGAAGTGGCACCATCCTTGCCGAAAGAAGTGACAGACGGGTGACAATGTGATGGATTGCTACGGTCAACATCGCGTCGTCAGCCCTGACGTTTCTGCAGCTGGGCCCATTCGTCACGAAGACCAACGGTGCGGTGGAACACCGTGGTGTCCTGGTCTGCCGCGAAATACCCCAGCCTCTCGAACTGAACGACCTCGCCAGGGACGACATCTGCCAGGGCTGGCTCAGCCATCACGGTGGTGAGGGTCTGGCGCGAATCCGGGTTGAGGTCGTCGAGGGCCTCGCCGCTCTCGGAACCTGGAATCGCCGCGGTGAAGAGACGGTCGTAGAGGTTGGCGGTCACCGGCACGGCGTGGGCAGCTGAGACCCAGTGCATCGTCGATTTCACCTTGCGACCGTCGGGGGCGGTCCCGCCGCGGGACTGCGGGTCGTAGCTGGCGTGAACCTCGGCGATGGCGCCGTCGGGGTTGGTGACGACGTGAGTGGCCGTCACCAGGTAAGCGCCACGCAGACGAACCTCGCGTCCGGGAGAGAGGCGGAAGAACTTGCGGGGCGGGTCCTCGCGGAAGTCGTCGGCCTCGATCCACAGCTCACCGGTGAAGGGGACGTGACGGGTTCCGTCGTCGGGGTTCTCCGGGTTGTTGACGAGCTGGAACCACTCAACGACCGGGTTGCCGTTCTCGTCGGTAGGCCAGCCGTCGAGCACCAGCTTGAGGGGGTGCAGGACAGCCATGCGGCGCTGCGCGGTCGCGTTGAGCTCGCGGCGTACGAAGGACTCGAACTCCTCAATGGCCTTGACGGAGTTGTTCTTGGTGGTGCCGACGGCCTGGCAGAAGGCGCGGATGGCGGCAGCCGGGTAGCCACGACGACGCATGCCGCGCAGGGTGGGCATGCGGGGGTCGTCCCAACCATCAACGACACCGTCGGTCACCAGGGACTTGAGACGACGCTTCGAGGTGATGGTGTGGGTCAGCTCGAGGCGGGCGAATTCGCGCTGTTTGGGGGCCGGGCCGTCGAGCGGTACGTGGGCGAGGAACCAGTCGTAGAGGGGGCGGTGGCTGTTGAATTCCAGGGAGCACAGCGAATGAGTCACACCTTCGATGGCATCGGACTGGCCGTGGGCCCAGTCATAGGTGGGGTAGATGCACCACCTGGCGCCGGTCGAGTGGTGGGCCTGGTGGCGAATGCGGTACATGACGGGGTCGCGCAGCCACATGTTCTCGGCCTGCATGTCGATCTTGGCGCGCAGGCAGCGGGACTCGTCCGGGAACTCACCGTTGCGCATTCGCTCGAGCAGGTCGAGGGACTCCTCGGCAGGACGGTCGCGGTAGGGGCTGTTGATACCGGGCTTGCCGTAGCCACCCTTCTGCTCACGGATCATCTCGGGGGACTGGTCGTCGACGTAGGCCAGGCCCTCGCCGATGAGGTACCGAGCCCACTCGTAGAGCTTGTCGAAGTAGCTGGAGGCGTGAACGACCCGGGCGGGGGAGTATCCGAGCCATTCGATGTCCTCGATGATCGACTGGACGTACTCAACCTCCTCGGTGCCGGGGTTGGTGTCGTCCAGACGAAGGTTGCAGATGCCGTCGAAGTCCTCGGCGACGCCGAAGTCGGTGACGATGGCCTTGGCGTGGCCAATGTGCAGGTAACCGTTGGGCTCGGGTGGGAACCGGGTCTGGACCCGTCCTCCGTAGGTGCCCTGTTCGTTGTCCGCGCGAACGACCTGACGAATGAAGTCCGAGCCGGACTCGGCTCGGGTGCCGGGAGCCGGGGTTCCAGTGGGTTCTGCCATGGCGGGAACCTTACCGGAGTCTGTCGGTACTTCCCGATAGACTCCGAGGTATCATGACTGACTTGCATCCCGCGCGCACGCGCGTCGCTCCTTCGCCCACCGGAGATCCCCACGTCGGCACGGCGTACATGGCCCTGTTCGACAAGGCGTGGGCACAGCGCACCGGTGGCCAGTTCGTGCTGCGCATCGAGGACACCGATCGCAGCCGTCTGGTGGAGGGCTCGGAGGAACAGATCTACGAGACCCTGGACTGGTTGGGCCTGTCCCCCGACGAGTCGCCGCTGAGTGGTGGACCGTACGAACCGTACAAGCAGTCCGAGCGGTTGGACACCTACAAGCCGCTCGTCGACAAGCTCATCGAGTCGGGCCACGCCTACCGCTGCTGGTGCTCCCAGGAGAGGCTCAAGGAACTGCGCGAGGAGCGCGCGGCTGCGAAGTCCTCGGACACCGGTTACGACCGCATGTGTCTGGGTATGTCCAAGGAGGAGCGGGCCAAGCTGCCGGGCTTCACCGAGACCCCGGTCGTGCGCATGCTCATTCCCGAGGACGTCGACCTGGAGTTCGACGACCTCATTCGTGGCAAGGTACACGCCCCTCGGCCCGACGATCAGGTGATCCTCAAGGCTGACGGGTTCCCGACCTACCACATGGCTGTCGTCGTTGACGACCACCTCATGGGCATCGACACCGTCGTGCGCGGTGAGGAGTGGATCTCCTCAACCCCCAAGCACCTGCTGCTCTACAAGTGGTTGGGCTGGGAGGCGCCCAAGTTCGCGCACATGCCGCTGCTGCGCAACACCGACAAGTCCAAGATCTCCAAGCGCAAGAACCCCGCCGCGCGACTGATGTGGTTCCGTGAGCAGGGTTACCTGTCCGAGGCGCTGCGCAACTTCCTGCAGCTGCTGGCCTATCCGACGATCGCCGAGGGCCAGGAGATGGAGGACTTCGACTCCTTCGTCGAGCGGTTCGACTGGGCGAACATCTCCACCGGTGGGCCGGTCTTCGACGTCATCAAGTTGGACTGGCTGAACGGGCAGTACATCCGTGGTCTCGAGGCCGAGGACCTCACTGACCGTGTGCTCGAGTACGCTGACCGCACCGGCCAGGCCCAGGAGGTGCTCGGTCGTGACCTCACCGGGCAGGACCGCGAGGTCATTCACGCCGCGATGCCGCTCATTCGTGAGCGTCTGGTCCTGTTGTCGGAGGCGCTGCCGAAGCTGGCCTTTCTCCTGACTGACGACGACGCCCTCGCCTTCGACGAGGATTCCGTCTCCAGGCTCAAGGCCGGGGCTGACGAGATCCAGCGCGCGTCCACCGAGGTCCTCAAGGAGCTTGATGACTTCACCTGTGACGTCATTCAGGCCGCGCTGCGAGCCAAGCTGTGTGACGAGATGGGCATCAAGCCGCGTCTGGCCTTCACCCCGGTGCGCGTCGCCGTCACCGGGTCGCGGGTCTCCCCGCCGCTGTTCGAGGCCATGGAGATCTTGGGCAAGGAGTCGACGCTTCGTCGTATGGAAAGGTTCTGTGCCGAACTGGGTTCCCGGTGATCTGAACCTTTCAGACAGAAGGGTGCGTCCGAAGTGATGTCGGACGCACCCGCTCTTCACACGACGTCAAGGACCTCGCGCAGTGAGGCGACCAGGGCGTCAATGTGTGCATCGGTGTGTTCGGCGGTCACGCACACCCGCAGGATTGCCTCACCCCTGGGGACTGCCGGGTAGCGGATTGCTCCGATCATGAGTCCTCGTCGGGCCAGCTCCTCCTGGGCCGAGACGGCACGATCCTCGGGGCCCACAGGAATCCTGATGATCGGACCGACGTCGTTGGCCGTTGAAGTGGTGATGAGCCCTGCCCTGGTCAGGAGTCGGCGTGCCCGGGAGACGTTGCCCTGCAGGTTCTGCACCCGGGAGGAGTCGGTTCTCAGGAACCGGATGGCCGCTGTCACTGCGGCCGCGACGGCGGGGGAGGGGGCGCTGGAGAACACGTACCCTCGTGCGCAGTGTCGTATCAGCGTTGCCAAGGTCTCGTCCACACAGACGAAACCTCCCTCGACACCGAGAGCCTTGCTCGCCGTTGCGAGCAGGACGTCTGGTCGCAGTTGCCGGGACAGGCCCTCTGTGACGCCTCGTCCGGTGGGCCCGACGGTGCCTATCCCATGCGCGTCATCAACGACGGCGAGAGCGCCGTGACGGTGGGCAATCTTCACCATGTCGGCCACAGGGATGACGTCGCCGCTCATGGAAAAGACCCCTTCGGTGAGTACGAGGGCCCTGTCAGTGGTCGCTCGAGCAAGAGCGGCGTCGACAGCGTCGAGGTCAGCGTGGGGGACGACGACGGTGCGTGCCCGCGCCAGTCGACACCCGTCGATGAGGCTGGCGTGGTTGTCCGCATCGGAGACGACGGTGACGTCAGGACCCGCCAACAGCTGCAGGGTCGCGAGATTCGCCTGGTAGCCGCTGGCCATGAGGACCGCTCGGGGATACCCCAACCATGTGGCGATCTCGTCCTCGGCATGGTGGTGTGCCACTGAGGTGCCCGTCGTGAGACGTGAGCCACCAGAACTGCATCCCAGCTCACCGACGGCGTTGATCATGGCCTGCCGGACGGTCGGCTCGGTGGACATGCCGAGGTAATCCGAGGAGGAGAACAACAGGGCCGGGCCGTCGGTGGTGACGGCGTCGGGTAGTTGGGGTGAGGCAAAGGTGCGGGGCCGACGTTCCAGACCGGCATTGCGCCATGCCTTCAGGCGCCCAGCGACGTGATCGTGCCAGCACGTGGTGGTGTGAGTGCCGCAAGGATGGGTCGCGGCGTTGACGAGAACCGGGTGGTTCTCCAGCCAGTTCGTGATCATGGCGGGATCGGCGCATGAGGTGTCGACGAGGATGACACGACCACCATTGGGATCACCCTCGGCCTTGACATTGGTCACCGTCGTGTACACCCCGTCAACGCAGACATAGCCACGGGTGTAGTGGAGATCGTCGGAGATGCACAGTTCCGCGACGACTCCGGGTGCAGCAGCAACCTTGCTCGCAAGGAGAACTGCTTCGTGGTGGTGCTTCTTGCGTGCCAAGGTCCTCCCTGGAGCAGATTCGGTGAGGTCTCCGAATCGAGTCACCCGTACGCCACGCAGCGGGTCGGCCTCCAGCCGTCGTCCACTACCCACCTCGACCATGGCGGCTCCGCGCATCGTCGGCCCGGCGGTGAGAATGCGTAAGGTCTCGTCGGGATGGGGAACGAATCGGGAGAGGACGTCACGGAAGTGGCGATGTGCGGAGTCGACGTCAGGACATTCCTCGATGTCGGTGGGCAGGGCAGGGATGACAGTGGGATCGACGTCGAGCTGATCCAGGCTGAGACGGACCTGTCGAGCCGTGACGGTGTGGCCAGGCAACAGCGCGCGTTGGGTGAGACCCGCCACGGTCTGGCCGATCATGTCCGGGGACACCAGTGACTCGGCCCCACTGACGTGGTAGGGCTCGTCGTCAAGCATCCCGGTGGCGCGCATTCGCACACTCCACCAAGGCGCAGGGTGAGGGCCGTGCTCCGGAACTGGCATGATGACTCCTTGACCTCGGTAACCGACCATTGTTGAACACCATTCAATTCTTGCAGGGCGGGGGAGGTTCGTCAGGCTGATTTGCCTTGCAGGTCCATTGATGACAAACTGTAAAAGTTGCTCCGAACGGGGCTGCAGTGTGTCACACCCATGATCCTCGAGATCGGGTCCGGCCACTGTCAAGCCCGACGGCAGAGGTGTCACCACCACGGTGAGTCCGCTGTCGGACCCACGGAAGCGGGTCGGCGTCGGAAACCGGCAGACAAATCCACAGTGTTCACGGGGTCCTCAACGGCTGGTGAGCGGTGGGTGTTCTGCGGTTCGTGATGCGCGACACGCCCGAGCGCGTGGGTCGGGGAGGGGCGACGTGACCTCTCGGTTTTCACGTCAGTGGAAATCGTCAGGTTGGGACCAACGAGGACTTCGGTCCTCACGCCGGAACCCTCTGGGCGTACCGGACTCCCACGCCAGGGAATCTTGGACGCGGCAGAGACGAGTAGAAGGAACAACTGTGGCGGGACAAAAGATCCGCATCAGGCTGCGGGCCTACGACCACGAGGTCATCGACTCGTCGGCGCGCAAGATCGTCGACACGGTGACCCGCACGGGCGCCAAGGTCGCCGGCCCGGTGCCGCTGCCGACCGAGAAGAACGTTTTCTGTGTGATCCGTTCGCCCCACAAGTACAAGGACAGCCGCGAGCACTTTGAGATGCGCACCCACAAGCGGCTCATCGACATCCTCGAGCCGACTCCGAAGACGGTCGATTCGCTCATGCGTCTCGATCTGCCGGCCGGGGTCGACATCGAGATCAAGCTTCCGTGAGGTTGAGCACCATGACCAATGAACGCACTGTCAAGGGCGTGCTGGGCACCAAGCTCGGCATGACCCAGCTGTGGGACGAGCACAACAAGCTCGTTCCCGTGACCGTCATCCAGGCCGGGCCGTGTGTCGTCACCCAGGTGCGCACCCCTGAGACCGATGGCTACTCCGCCGTCCAGCTTGGCTTCGGGGCCGTCAAGGCCAAGAACGTCACCAAGCCGGAGGCTGGCCACTTCGACAAGGCTGGTGTGACCCCTCGACGTCACCTCGTCGAGCTGCGCACCGCCGATGCCTCTGAGTACACCCTGGGCCAGGAGATCACCGCTGACGTGTTCTCCGAGTCCGATTTCGTCGACGTCACCGGCACCAGCAAGGGCAAGGGCACCGCTGGCGTCATGAAGCGTCACGGCTTCGGCGGCCTGCGTGCCACCCACGGTGTGCACCGCAAGCACCGCTCGCCGGGCTCCATCGGCGGCTGCTCGACGCCAGGCAAGGTCATCAAGGGCCTCCGCATGGCCGGCCGCATGGGTGCCGAGCGCGTGACCGTCCAGAACCTGCAGGTTCACGCCGTCGACGCCGAGCGCGGGATCATGCTGGTCCGCGGCGCTGTCCCCGGCCCGAAGGGGTCCCTGCTCGTCGTCCGTAGCGCCGCCAAGAAGGCCGCCAAGAATGGGGATGCCGCATGAACGAGACCAAGACCATCGACGTCCTCGACGTCAAGGGCAGGAAGGCCGGATCGGCTGAACTTCCCGGTGATGTCTTCGACGCGAACACCAACATTCCGCTGATCCACCAGGTCGTCATCGCCCAGCTCGCGGCTGCCCGTCAGGGCACCCACGCCACGAAGACCCGTGGTCTGGTCTCCGGCGGTGGCAAGAAGCCGTGGCGTCAGAAGGGCACCGGTCGTGCCCGTCAGGGTTCGACCCGTGCACCGCAGTGGGTCGGCGGCGGAACGGTTCACGGTCCGCAGCCGCGCTCCTACGCCCAGCGCACCCCCAAGAAGATGGTGGCTGCTGCTCTGCGTGGCGCCCTGTCCGACATGGCTCGCGACAACCGCGTCTTCGTCGTGACCTCCCTGGTTGACGGCGGCAAGCCCTCGACCAAGCAGGCCAAGGCCGTCCTCTCGGGTCTCGCCGAGCTCCGCAAGGTGCTCGTCGTCCTGGATCGCAGCGAGGAGATCGCCTGGCTGTCCGTGCGCAACCTCAGCGAGGTCCACGTGCTGGCCGCCGATCAGCTCAACACCTACGACGTCGTTAACGCCCGGACCATCGTGTTCAGCCAGGCCGGGCTCGATGCCTTCGTCGGTGCGCGCAGCGCCAGCACCCAGGCCCTGGCCGCTGAGCCGGAGGTCCCGGAGACCAACGTTGCCGACCAGCATCCCTACGGTGAGGACTCCTTCCGTGGAGACAACCCGCCGGCCGGATTCGACATCAAGGGCAACGAGGACTCCATGAAGTTCCACGCCCCGACGTCGCCCTGGTACGGACGCACCATCGCTGAGGTGTGGTTCCGCTCCGCCGAGGCTGCTGAGGCCGCTGGCTTCGTCAACGCCGTCAAGTCCGACTCCAACAAGGAGGACGTCAAGTGAGCGAGCTGAAGATCCGAGATCCCCGGGACATCATCCTCGCCCCGGTCGTCTCCGAGAAGAGCTACGGCCTGCTCGACCAGAACAGCTACACGTTCCTGGTCAAGCCGACTGCCAACAAGACCGAGATCAAGATCGCGATCGAGCAGATCTTCGGTGTGAAGGTCACCTCGGTGAACACGATGAACCGCAAGGGCAAGGCGCGCCGCACCCGCTTCGGCATGGGCAAGCGTCCCGACACCAAGCGCGCCATCGTGACCGTTGCCGAGGGTGATCGCATCGACATCTTCACCGGCCCGGTCGCCTGAGCCGCGAGAGAAGGAACGAAGTACCAATGGGTATCCGCAAGCACAAGCCCACCACTCCGGGCCGTCGCGGCTCGAGCGTGTCGGACTTCGTCGAGCTCACCCGCTCGACCCCCGAGAAGTCCCTGCTCGTTGCCAAGCCCAAGACCGGTGGACGCAACAACACTGGCCGCATCACCACCCGTCACATCGGTGGTGGACACAAGCAGGCCTACCGCATCATCGATTTCAAGCGTTACGACAAGGACGGCGTGCCGGCCAAGGTCGCTCACATCGAGTACGACCCGAACCGCACCGCTCGCATCGCCCTGCTCCACTACGCCGACGGTGAGAAGCGCTACATCATCGCCCCCGATGGCGTCGGTCAGGGAACCGTCGTGATGTCTGGCTCCGAGGCCGACATCAAGCCGGGCAACAACCTGCCGCTGCGCAACATCCCGGTCGGTACCACGGTTCACGCCGTGGAACTGCGCCCAGGCGGTGGCGCCAAGATGGGTCGCTCCGCTGGTGCGTCGGTGCAGCTGGTCGCCCGCGAGGGCAAGTACGCCACCTTGCGCCTCCCCTCCGGTGAGATGCGCATGGTCGACATTCGCTGCCGCGCCACCATCGGCGAGGTCGGCAATGCCGAGCAGACCAACATCAACTGGGGCAAGGCTGGCCGTAACCGCTGGAAGGGCATCCGCCCGACCGTCCGTGGTGTGGTCATGAACCCGATCGACCACCCGCACGGTGGTGGCGAGGGTCGTACCTCCGGTGGTCGTCACCCGGTGAGCCCCTGGGGCAAGCCCGAGGGTCGTACCCGTAACAAGAACAAGGCGAGCAGCCGTCTCATCGTGCGTCGCCGCAAGTCCGGCAAGAAGCGCTGATTGGGAGTCTGAGACATGCCACGCAGTCTGAAGAAGGGCCCCTTCGTCGACGAGCACCTGGCCAAGAAGGTCACTGCCCAGAACGAGGCGGGCACGCACAACGTCATCAAGACCTGGTCGCGTCGGTCCATGGTTACCCCCGACATGATCGGGCACACCATCGGCGTGCACGACGGTCGCAAGCACGTCCCGGTTTTCGTGACCGAGTCGATGGTCGGGCACAAGCTCGGAGAGTTCGCCCCGACCAGGACCTTCAAGGGTCACGTCAAGGACGACAAGAAGGCGCGCAGGCGCTGACGAGAGGGATCTGATTTATGAGCAACACTGAGAGGCCCAGCCGTCGCGCCGCCCTGCTCGGCGATCGCCCCGGCTCGTACGCCATCGCGCGTCACGTTCGGATGAGCGCCAGCAAGTGCCGTCGCGTCGTCAACCTGGTTCGCGGAATGGACGCCGTTGACGCGGTGACCATGCTGAAGTTTCAGCCGCAGGCCGCGGCCGAGCCGGTTCGCAAGGTCATCGCCTCGGCCATGGCCAACGCCGAGCAGACCGAGGGTCTGCGCGCCGACGACCTGTACATCTCGCAGGCCTTCGTCGACGAGGGCGTCACCATGCGCCGCATCCGTCCCCGCGCCAAGGGATCCGCCAGCCGAATCCTGAAGCGTTCCGCCCACATCACCGTGGTTGTCGAGCCCAAGGACGCCCGTCCGGCCCCCAAGAAGGCCAAGAAGGGTCGCCCGGCTGCTGCAGCCAAGTCCGAGACCGAGAAGGGAGCCTGACATGGGCCAGAAAATCAATCCCCATGGTTTCCGTCTCGGTGTGACGACCGATCACAAGACCCGCTGGTACGCCGAGAAGCAGTACGCCGAGCTCGTGGGTGAGGACGTCAAGATCCGCGAGTGGCTTCAGAAGAACCTGGAGCGCGCCGGTATTTCGTCCATCGAGATCGAGCGTCGCTCCGAGCGCGTGACCATCTTCCTCTATGCCGCCCGCCCGGGTATCGTCATCGGGCGTAACGGCGCCGAGGCCGAGCGCGTGCGCGGTGAGTTGGAGAAGCTCACGGGCAAGCAGATTCAGTTGAACATCCTCGAGGTGAAGAACCCCGAGACCGACGCCCAGCTCGTCGCCCAGGGAATCGCCGAGCAGCTTGCTGCCCGTGTCGCCTTTCGTCGCGCCATGCGCAAGGCTCAGCAGTCCGCCATGAACGCTGGCGCGCTTGGCATCCGCATCAAGTGCTCCGGTCGTCTGGGTGGCGCCGAGATGAGCCGTTCCGAGGGTTACCGCGAAGGCCGTGTGCCGCTGCACACCCTGCGCGCCGACATTGACTACGGCTTTTTCGAGGCCCGCACCACCTTCGGCCGCATTGGCGTCAAGGTGTGGATCTACAAGGGCGATGTCACTGGCACCCGTGCCGAGCGCGCTGCCCAGAAGGCTGCTCATCAGACCGCCCAGGGTGGACGCGGCGGACGCGGTGGCAACCGTCGTGGCCGGGGCGATCGTCCCGACCGTCGCGGTGGACGTCGTCGCGCCGAGGCCGCCAAGCAGCAGCCCGCCGAGACCTCGGCCCCGCAGACCGAGAACGCAGGAGCCTGACATGTTGATTCCTCGTCGAGTGAAGTACCGCAAGCAGCACCATCCCAAGCGGACCGGTGCTGCCAAGGGTGGCACCCAGTTGGCCTTCGGTGACTACGGCATCCAGGCCATTGAGGGCGGATACCTGACGAACCGTCAGATTGAGGCCGCCCGTATCGCCATGACCCGCTACATCAAGCGTGGTGGAAAGGTGTGGATCAACGTCTACCCGGACCGCCCGATGACCAAGCACCCCGCAGAGTCCCGCATGGGCTCCGGCAAGGGTACGCCTGAGTGGTGGATCGCCAACATCAAGCCCGGACGAGTTCTCTTCGAGCTGTCGGGTGTGCCGGATGACGTGGCCCGTGAGGCCATGCGTCTGGCCATCCACAAGCTGCCGATGAAGGCTCGTTTCATCTCCCGTGAAGGCGGTGACAACTGATGCCCAAGCTTTCTGCTGCAGAGCTGCGCCAGCTTTCCGGTGAAGAGTTGCGCAACAAGGTTCGCGAACTCAAGGAGGAGCTGTTCGGGCTGCGTTTCCAGTCGGCCACCGGCCAGCTCGAGAACACGGCTCGTCTGCGTGAGGTCCGCAAGGACATCGCTCGCGTCTACACCGTGCTCCAGGAGCGCAACCTGAACATCGTCGATGATCCCGACGCCACCAATCCCGAGAACGACAAGGAGGCCTGAGTATGAGCGAGAACACCGCTGAGCGGACGACCCGCCGCAAGGTCCGTGAGGGACTGGTCGTGTCCGACAAGATGAACAAGACGATCACCGTCCTGGTCGAGGACCGTGTCAAGCATCCGCTGTACGGCAAGGTCATGACCAAGTCCGTGCGTCTCAAGGCTCACGACGAGAAGAACGAGGCCGGCATGGGCGACCGCGTGCGGATCATGGAGACCCGCCCGCTGTCCGCCACCAAGCGCTGGCGTTTGTTCGAGATCGTCGAGAAGGCCAAGTGAGTCGCTGGTGAGTTGCGAGGCAGGGCGACCCATCCGAAAAGGGTGGGTCGCCCTGTTGAGTGTGGGGCCTGGCCGGGTCGCCGATCCGGGTAGGGCTGCGGACACCGCCGCCACACCAGGTCACCGCCAATTCGCAATCGCCGACGAAGCGAGTTAAACTGCACAAGTTGTCTTGCGACTGTGCCCACCTTCAAGCACAGCGCGGAGCCCCTGACCTCACGGAGACGGGGACACCGTGCGCCGCCCGAGGGTGGCGGGACCTCTCGCGGACGACAGCCGCGTACCCCCTGAGGTGCGGGTTGCCTCCTGGCAAAATCCAGGGGGTTCGTGTTCAACGGTCCTACCAGGCCCGGGAGGGAACCAGTGGGACGAAGGAGAAGACATGATCCAGCAGGAGACGCGACTCAAGGTCGCCGACAACACTGGTGCGAAGGAGCTCCTCTGCATCCGTGTTCTCGGTGGATCCAAGCGTCGCTACGCCTACCTCGGTGACACCGTCGTGTGCACCGTCAAGGACGCCATCCCCGGCGGAAATGTGAAGAAGGGCGAGGTCGTCAAGGCCGTCGTCGTTCGTACCGTGAAGTCGCACCGCCGTCCCGACGGGTCCTACATCAAGTTCGACGAGAACGCCGCCGTGCTACTCAAGAACGACGGGGAGCCTCGTGGCACCCGTATCTTCGGCCCCATCGCCCGCGAGCTGCGCGAGAAGAAGTTCATGCGCATCGTCTCGCTCGCCCCGGAGGTGATCTGAGTGAAGTCCCTCAACATCAAGAAGGGTGACCGCGTCAAGGTCATCGCCGGAAACGACAAGGGCACCATCGGTGAGGTTCTCTCGGTGGACCCGGCCCGTGGGCGCGTCGTCGTCGAGGGTGTGAACATCCGTAAGCACCATCGTCGTGACATGCCCACCCCACAGGGCGGCACCACCAAGGGCGGAATCATCCAGTCCGAGGCCCCGATCCACGTCTCGAACGTCCAGCTCGTGACCAAGGTTGACGGCAAGGACGTTGTGACCCGCGTTGGCTACCGCCGCGAGGACGTCACCAAGCGTCGTCCCGATGGTTCTGAGTACGCCGCTCAGCGCAGCGTCCGCTACCTCAAGAAGGAGGAGGCCAAGTGAGCACCGACGCCTTAGCGCACGAGATGCCTCGTCTGAAAAAGCAGTACCGCGAGCAGATTCGTCCGGCCATGCAGGAGGAGTTTGGCTACAAGAACCCGATGCTCATCCCCGGTCTCGAGAAGATCGTGGTGAACATGGGTGTTGGGGACGCCGCTCACGACTCCAAGGTGATGGACGGTGCCGTTCGCGACATCACCGCCATCACTGGCCAGAAGCCGCAGGTCACCAAGGCCCGCAAGTCCATCGCTCAGTTCAAGCTGCGTGAGGGACAGCCCATCGGCTGCCACGTCACCCTTCGCGGCGACCGCATGTGGGAGTTCGCTGACCGTCTTCTGACCTTGGCCCTGCCTCGCATCCGTGACTTCCGCGGCCTCAACTCGAACCAGTTCGACGGCAAGGGCAATTACACCTTCGGCCTGTCCGAGCAGGTCATGTTCCTCGAGATTGACCAGGACAAGATCGACCGTGTCCGTGGCATGGACATCACGTTCGTGACCACTGCGCAGACGAACGAAGAGGGCAAGGCCCTGCTCAAGCACCTGGGATTCCCGTTCAAGGCAAAGGATGACCCGAAGAAGGCGAAGGCCAAGCGCGGTCCCGCCTACTACGCCAAGAAGAAAAAGAAGTGAGGATCTGATGGCCAAGACAGCTCTGAAGGTCAAGGCGGCCCGTAAGCCCAAGTTCGGTGTCCGTGCCTACACCCGTTGCCAGCGCTGCGGTCGTCCGCACTCGGTGTACCGCAAGTTCGGCCTGTGCCGAATCTGCCTGCGCGAGATGGCCCACGCCGGTCAGCTCCCGGGTGTCACCAAGTCTTCCTGGTGACGAGCGCGCGACCGTCAAGGACGCAGATCCACGGGCCCTACCAGGCTCCGGCGGGTTGGTAACCCGCCCCACACACACGTGAACAACACAGAAGGTCCCCGTGGCCGGAACTCGGACGAGACAGTCCGGAAGACGACAGGAGGGAAACCGCTGTGAGAAAGAGGCCAAACCAGCCATGACCATGACTGACCCGATCGCAGACATGCTGACTCGTCTGCGTAACGCCAACCAGGCGTACCACGACCAGACGGCGATGCCTCACTCGAAGATCAAGGCCGGCATTGCCGAGATCCTCAAGTCCGAGGGGTACATCGCCGACTACAAGGTCAACGAGCCCAAGGAGGGCGAGGTCGGCAAGACGCTGACCCTCATCCTGAAGTACGGCGAGAACCGTGAGCGCTCCATCGCTGGCGTCCGCCGTATCAGCAAGCCCGGACTTCGCGTCTACGCCAAGTCCACCGCCCTGCCGAAGGTGCTCGGCGGCCTGGGCATCGCCATCATCTCCACCTCTCAGGGACTGCTCACTGACAAGCAGGCCCATGAGAAGTCCGTGGGCGGGGAAGTCCTCGCCTACGTGTGGTGACCGTCGACGAGACAGATAGGAGTAATCAATGTCGCGCATTGGCAGGCTTCCCATCGCCGTCCCGTCCGGTGTCGAGGTGAAGCTTGATGGGCAGGACGTGGAGGTGAGGGGTCCGAAGGGAACCCTGAGCCTTACCGTTCGCGAGCCCATCACCGTGAGCAAGGACGATGAGGGACAGATCGTCGTTGAGCGTCCGGATGACGAGCGGGAGAACCGCTCGCTGCACGGCCTCACCCGTACCCTCGTCAACAACATGGTCATCGGTGTGACCGAGGGCTACGAGAAGAAGATGGAGATCCAGGGCGTGGGTTACCGCGTGCTGTCCAAGGGTCCCAAGCAGCTCGAGTTCAACCTCGGCTTCTCGCACCCGGTGATCGTTGACGCCCCGGAAGGAATTACCTTCGCCGTCGAGAATCCCACCAGGTTCTCGGTCCAGGGCATCGACAAGCAGGTCGTGGGCGAGACTGCGGCCAACATCCGTAAGATTCGTAAGCCGGAGCCCTACAAGGGCAAGGGTGTGCGTTACGAGGGCGAGAACGTCCGTCGCAAGGTTGGAAAGGCAGGTAAGTGACATGGCAAGCACCCTGACTGTTCGCAAGAGCCTGTCCGACCGCACCAAGGCACGTGCTCGTCGCCAGGCCCGTGGTCGCAAGAAGATCTTCGGGACCGTCGAGCGTCCCCGCATGGTCGTGACTCGTTCTTCGAAGCACGTCTTCGTCCAGGTCATCGACGATGTTGCCGGGAACACCCTCGCGTCGGCGTCCACCATGGAGGCCGAACTGCGCGAGATGTCCGGAGACAAGACCGCCAAGGCTGCCCGAGTGGGCACCATCATCGGTGAGCGCGCCAAGGCCGCCGGCATCGACAAGGTCGTCTTCGACAAGGCCGGGAACCAGTACCACGGGCGGATCGCCGCGCTGGCCGATGCGGCCCGCGAGGCCGGTCTCGACTTCTGACCCACGAAAGGCAAGTGAGCAACGATGAGTGGAACCCAGCGCCGCGGTGGCGGTGCAGGTGGTGAGCGTCGTGGCCGTGACAACCGTCGTGGCCAGAACGATCGCAACCGCAATCAGAACGAATATCTCGAGCGCGTCGTGTCGATCAACCGCGTCGCCAAGGTGGTCCAGGGTGGCCGTCGCTTCAGCTTCACGGCGTTGGTCGTCGTGGGAGACGGCGAAGGCACCGTGGGTGTCGGCTATGGCAAGGCCAAGGAGGTGCCCGCGGCCATTGCCAAGGGCGTTGAGGAGGCCAAGAAGCACTTCTTCAAGGTGCCGCTGGTCGGTCGTACCATCACCCACCCGGTGATCGGTGAGAAGGCTGCCGGTGTCGTCATGCTGCGTCCGGCTTCTCCCGGTACCGGTGTCATCGCCGGTGGTTCGGCCCGTGCCGTTCTCGAGTGCGCCGGCGTGCAGGACGTGCTCGCCAAGTCCCTCGGCTCCTCCAACGCGATCAACGTGGTTCACGCCACTGTCGCCGCGTTGCAGCAGCTCGAGGAGCCCGAAGAGGTTGCCCGTCGCCGTGGCAAGTCCGTTGAGGACGTCGCCCCGGCAGCCATGCTGCGCGCCCGTAAGGAGGCCGACGAGGCCGCCGCTGCCGTCCGCATGGAGGAGAAGGCAGGGGTCAACTGATGAGCAAGCTGAAGATTACCCAGATCAAGTCTGGCATCGGCACGAAGCCGAATCATCGTGAGACCTTGCGCAGCCTCGGACTGAAGCGCATCGGTGACACGGTCATCAAGGAGGACCGCCTCGAGTTTCGCGGCATGGTCCAGACCGTTCGTCACCTCGTCACCATGGAAGAGGTGGACTGACATGGCTATTGAGCTCCATGATCTCAAGCCCGCTCCTGGCGCCCACAAGGCCAAGACCCGCGTTGGTCGTGGTGAGGGCTCCAAGGGTAAGACCGCTGGTCGCGGTACGAAGGGTACCGGCGCACGCAAGAATGTGCCCGAGTTCTTCGCTGGCGGCCAGATGCCGATTCACATGCAGGCCCCGAAGCTGGGCGGGTTCCACAACCCGTTCCGCACCGAGTACCAGGTCGTGAACCTGGACAAGGTCGGGGCCCTGTTCCCCAAGGGCGGCAAGATCACCGTTGATGATCTCGTCGCCGTTGGTGCCGTCCGTGACAACGAGCTCGTCAAGGTTCTCGGAACCGGCGAGCTGACCGTCAAGGTTGATCTCGTTGTCGACGCCTGGTCCAAGTCGGCCCAGGAGAAGATTGAGAAGGCTGGCGGCAGCGTCACCAAGCGGTGACGTGACCTTCGTGTGACGTCGTGAACACGACTGAATGACGTGCGAGGGACGGGAAACCTGACCGTTTCCCGTCCCTCGTGTCATCTGCCGGGGCAACGCACGTGCAATGACGACATGCCTTGCCCTTGTGACCTCAGCAGACTGGCCCAGGGGTTGGGTGTGTGTAAGATCACACGCATCAAACGGCCAGCGTGCCGAGATGACCCCATGCCAGACCGTGTGCAGCGGCACGACCTGCCGCCTGGGTTACGGCCACCCGCCTGCGGCCCACCTGCCCTCCCAGCAGGCACTGCACACTGTGAGAAAGGACGATCGTGCTCAAGTACGTGGTGCGTCGCCTCATCAATTACGTCGTGCTGTTGTTCGTTGCGGTTTCCTTTGCATACCTGCTCGCCTCGTATGCCCTGGACCCGCGCAACGCTTTCGACCAGACGAATCCCAAGCTCAACTGGACGGCGATCAACCAGTCACTGACCAACTACAACATCAATCCCGACACCAGCATCTGGGTGCGGTACGAGCGATGGTTGAAGATGGTCTTCCTGCACTGGAACTGGGGCTGGACCCCACATGGTGACTCGATCAACTCGCTGATTGGCACCCGCATTGGTGTGTCCGTCCGTCTGGTGATCTGCGGAACGATCATTGGCATGGTCGGTGGTGTCGCCGTCGGCGCATGGTCGGCTGTGCGCCAGTACTCGGTTGCTGATCGAATCGTGTCCTTCCTGTGTCTGCTGCTCATCTCGACGCCGACGATGGTGTTGGCCGTCCTGCTGCAGCTCGGTGCCATTCAGTTCAACCAGGCAACCGGCACGCAGTTCTTCCAGTTCATCGGTGAGGTTGGATCTCACGGAGACTACGTCGGAGCCGAACTGTTCAGCCGGATGCAGCATCTCCTCCTACCGACGATCTCCCTGTCGGCGTTGAGCTTGGCGAGTTACTCGAGATACCAGCGCAACTTGATGCTCGACACCCTCGGTGCCGACTACGTCCGTACCGCTCGAGCCAAGGGTCTGCGCAAGGGACGCGCCATTCGTCACCACGCCCTGCGCAATGCCATCATCCCGATGGCCACCTACTTCGCCTTCGGCGTGGCCAACATCTTCGTCGGTGCCACCATCTCCGAGCAGGTGTACGCCTGGAACGGTGTCGGTTCGTACTCAGTGATGTCGATCCAGCAGAACGACATCAACGGATCTGTTGCGGTGGTCGCCTTCTCCGGCCTCTGCACGCTGACCGGTGCCCTGTTGTCCGACATCCTCATCGCGGTCATCGATCCGCGTGTCCGGGCTCGATGAGGAGGAGCCGTCATGTCTGAACCCACGAACAACGCCAGCGTCGAGCTCAACACCCCGAAGGCGGGCCCTAGCGCGCCCATCGAAGGCCCTGACGCCTTGAGCGCTGCCAACCGCAACGAGAAACACAAGCCGGGACGCAATGAGCGTGACGGCAAGCACATGTCACGTGGCCGTCTGATCCTGCGCCGCTTCTGGCGTCCGGTCGGCTCCAAGATCGGTGTCATCGGGCTGGCTCTCATCATCCTGCTCGCCCTCGTCGGCCCGTACATCGCCAACTGGGACTACTGGGTCGTTGACGACAACGCCTTCCTCTCCCCGCCAGACCAGTACCACTGGTTCGGCACCAGCCAGGGCGGTTTCGACCTGTTCGCCATGACGGTCGAAGGTTTACGCAAGTCCCTCATCATCGGTTTCTGCGTCGCGATCATCGTGGAGACCCTGGCCGCCCTCATCGGCTCGGCTGCGGCTTACTTCGGCAAGGTGGCGGAGAAGATCATCTTGTGGTTCATCGACCTGCTGCTGGTGATCCCGTCCTTCCTCATCATCGCCATCCTGAGTCAGCACACCTCTGGCAAGAGCACCTCGACCGCACTGCTGATCCTGCTGCTGTCGGCCTTCAGCTGGATGCTGTCGGCCCGTGTGGTCCGCGCCATGACGCTGTCGGTGGTCAACCTCGACTACGTCACGGCTGCCCGGTTCATGTCGGTGCCGCCGTTCACGATCATCGTCAAGCACGTCATCCCGAACATCGCCAGCTACCTCATCATTGACCTGACGCTCGGTGTGGTCGCGGCCATCATGAGTGAGACGGTGCTGTCCTTCTTCGGCTTCGGCGTGCAGAAGCCTGAGACCTCCCTGGGTACCTTGCTGGGTGACGGCATGACCGCTGTCACGACCTCGCCGTGGCTGTTCATGTTCCCGGCCGGCGTGCTGGTGATCCTGCTGTTGAGCGTTAACTTCATCGGTGACGGCCTGCGCGACGCCGTCGATCCCTCCTCCAAGTCTGGTGGTAAGGCATGAGCAAGAAGACTGCCACTGCGGCGAACCTGTCCGACGCCCTGCCGGAGCGTCAGGAGGGTGTGCCGGTCCTGCAGATCAAGGACCTCAACGTCCGTTTCCCCTCCGAGGATGGCGTCGTCCACGCTGTGCGCGGGGTCAACCTGAGTGTCGATGCCGGCGAGGTCGTCGGCTTGGTGGGTGAGTCTGGCTCCGGTAAGTCCGTCACCTCGATGTCGGTGATGGGCCTGTTGGACGAGGGCGCTCGCGTCAATGGGTCGGTCAAGCTTCACGGCACCGAGCTGCTGGGACGCGACGACGACTGGATGTCGGACGTGCGCGGCAAGAAGGTCGCCATGATCTTCCAGGACCCGTTGAGTGCCCTGACTCCTGTGTACACGGTCGGTGACCAGATCGTTGAGGCCCTTCAGATTCACTCGGACATGTCCGACAAGGATGCCTGGGCTCGTGCTCTCGAGCTGCTCGACATGGTTGGTATCCCGAATCCGGAGGTGCGTGCCAAGGCCTTCCCGCACGAGTTCTCCGGCGGTATGCGCCAGCGCGTCGTCATCGCCATGGCGATCGCCAACGACCCGGATCTCATCATCGCCGACGAACCGACGACGGCCCTTGACGTGACGATTCAGGCTCAGATCCTTGACCTGCTCCGCGTCGCCCAGCGTGAGACCCATGCAGGCGTCGTCATGATCACCCATGACCTCGGTGTCATCGCTGGTCTGGCCGACCGCGTGGCCGTCATGTACGCCGGGCGTATCGTCGAGCGGGCCAACGTCGACGAGCTGTTCTACCGCTCCCGGCATCCGTACACCATCGGCCTGTTGGGATCCTTGCCTCGTCCTGACCTTGACAAGGATGAGCCGCTGACGCCGGTCGAGGGCAACCCGCCCTCCCTGCTCACTCTCCCGCCGGGATGCCCCTTCGCCCCGCGTTGCCCGATGGCCGTGGATGCCTGTCGCGAGGCAGAGCCCGATCTGAGCCCGACCGACCTTGAGCATCACGAAGCTGCGTGTGTTCGTCACCGCGAACTGATCGACCGCACCTACGCGGAGGTCTACCCGCATGTCGGTGAGCGCAAGGGCCGCTTCAAGGCGACAGCCCTTGGTACGTCGGACCGCGAGGCGCTCGAGGACGTTCTGGAGGTCAAGGGCCTCGTCAAGACCTACCCGCTCATGAAGGGTGCGGTCTTCAAGAGGCGAGTTGGCACCGTCCATGCCGTTGACGGCATCTCCTTTCGGATCAAGAAGGGTGAGACCCTCGGTCTGGTGGGGGAGTCGGGCTGTGGCAAGACGACGACGATCATGTCGATTCTCGAGCTGGCCAAGCCGGAGGCGGGCACTGTCGTCGTCCTGGGACGCGACGCGGCGACGATGAACGCCAAGGACCGCAAGGAGACCCGACAGGACCTCCAGGTGGTGTTCCAGGACCCGATGGCATCCCTGGATCCGCGTCTGCCGATCGCCGACATCATCGCCGAGCCACTGAAGTACAACGGGTACCCGAGGAGCAAGATTCCGGAGCGGGTTGACGAGCTGATGGCCCTGGTGGGGCTGGAACCTGCCCATGCCAACCGCTACCCGCGAAACTTCTCCGGTGGCCAGAAGCAGCGTGTCGGTATCGCCCGTGCGCTGGCGCTGAACCCGAAGCTGCTCGTTCTCGACGAGCCGGTCTCGGCCCTGGACGTGTCGATCCAGGCCGGTGTGCTGAACCTGCTGGAGGATCTACGCGAGAAGTTGGAGCTTTCCTACCTCTTCGTCGCCCACGATCTGTCGGTTGTTCGCCACATCGCCAACCGCGTGGCCGTGATGTACCTGGGACGCATCGTCGAGCTCGGAGAGGTCTCCGAGGTCTTCGACCATCCGATGCACCCATACACCCAGGGCCTGCTCTCAGCCATCCCGGTGCCCGACCCGTCCAAGGAGCACAACCGCCACCGCATCCTGCTGGAGGGTGACCTGCCGTCACCGGCTGCGCCGCCGTCCGGGTGCCCGTTCCACACTCGCTGCCCGAAGTTCAAGGAGCTCGACGAGGTCTCCCAGGCGAAGTGCATGGGGGAGCGTCCGGAGTTGTCGTACCCGCGGGCGGACATCGACCGGCGCACGGCGTGTCACTTCCCCGAGGAGATTCGGGTGTTCTGAGACTCTGCAGTGGATCCCTGACATGGGGTGGTGTCGTTGCGACGACGCCACCCCATGCGTCATGGTCACGGGACCACTGGTGGTCTCATCTGCGCATTGCCCGACGGGCAGATGTGAGCTGACGACAATCACGGTCGGATCGAGGAAAAGTCAAGATTTCATAACGAAACCGAGTTCTGAGGCTGTTCTCGCTGGTTGGTCCGGAGGAGGAGTGCCAAGCTCAAGCCATCATGATCCATCCAGGATCCTCAACTTTGCGGAGGTTTACCGTGCGCAAGACCTTGACGACCGCAGTGGCTGCTCTGGCCGTGGGCTCGCTTGCCCTGACTGGCTGCGGACAGAAGAACCAGTCCGGCGGCGACCAGAACAACGGCGACAAGACCACGTCGGCGAACGCGCCGCTGGCTGCCCTGAACATCAAGCCCCGGGACCAGATCAAGGACGGTGGCACCCTCCGTCTTGCGATCGGTCCCCTGCCGACCGGTTGGAACCCGCTGCAGGTCGACAACAACACCGCCGACCTCGCGACGACGATCTGGAATTTCATCGGCGCCCAGAACTTCTACTACACCGAGGACGGCACCCCGAAGGCGAACCCGGACTACATCGAGTCGGCCAAGGTTGACACCAAGGACGGCAAGCAGGTCGTCACCCTGCACCTCAACCCGAAGGCCAAGTGGAACTCCGGTCGAGTCATCGACTACACCGACTACCAGGCCATGTGGAAGGCCTGCAACGGTCAGAACGACAAGTTCCTGCCGGCCACCACCGACGGTTTCAACCAGATCACCTCGGTGGAGAAGGGTGACAAGGACACCGACGTCGTCATCACCTTCAAGAACACCTATCCGGACTGGACCTCCACCATGAGTATGCTCATTCCGAAGGAGGGCTCTTCCGACCCGGACGTCTTCAACGCTGGCTGGAAGAAGCCGAACCCCGACTGGTTCACCGGCCCGTTCATCCCCACCAAGGTGGATCAGGCTTCGAAGACCCTGACCGTCAAGCGCAATGACAAGTGGTGGGGCGAGAAGTCGAAGCTCGACACCGTCACGTTCAAGCAGATGGAGGATGCCGCCAAGACCAAGGCGTTCGCCAACAAGGAGATCGACGTCGCCGACACCATCATCACCAAGGACGGTTACCAGACCGCCAAGAAGCGTGATGACGCCGACATGCGTGCTGCCGGTTCGCTGCAGTGGCGCCACTTCACCTTCAACGCCGAGTCGGCCAACTTGTCTGACAAGACCGTCCGTCAGGCCATTGTCAAGGGCATCAACCGCCCGGCCATCGCCAAGTCCGACCTTGCCGGTCTGCCGATCCAGGCCGACTCGGTGATGCTCGGAAACCACTTCTTCATGCCCGGCCAGCCTGGCTACAAGGACAATTCGGAGGAGTTCAAGTACGATCCGAAGGCCGCTGAGAAGCAGTTGGACGATGCCGGTTGGAAGAAGCAGGGTGACTACCGCGTCAAGGACGGCAAGACCCTGACCGTCAACTACGCTCAGCTGACTGGTGTCCCCACTTCTGAGAATGAGGGTGCGCTGTTCAAGCAGGACATGGCGAAGATCGGGGTCAAGGTCAACCTTGTCAACACCCCCTCCAGCGACATGCAGAAGGTGTTGTCGAACCACTCCTTCGACGTCATCGCGTTCACGTGGCAGGGTACCCAGTACCCGATGGCCAACGTCCGTCAGATCTATGGCGCTGCTGACCAGGGCTCCAAGAAGCCGTCGCAGTCAAACTTCTCCCAGATCGTCGATCCCGAGATCGAGAAGCTCATCCCACAGATCGACACCGAGATGGACGTCAACAAGCGTCGTGAGCTCACCAACCAGGCCGACAAGATCATCTGGGACGACGTCATGACTCTGCCGCTGTACCGCCGCATCATGTTCACCGCCACCCCGAAGGACCTCGCGAACTTCGGTGCTGCGACCTTCCAGATCGTGCACGCGGAGGACATCGGCTTCCAGAAGTGACGATGAGTTCTCACCTGTGAGAAGCGGGGCCGGGGATGTGATCCCCGGCCCCGCAGTCGTTGCGGGTTGTGATGGTGGGGGTCAGGACTGGCGACGACGCATGACGATCGCGACGATGAGGGCAATGACCACGATGGCAATGACGCTGATCGTGGCAATTGGGCTGTGAGACGAGAAATCGGTGTTCTGAGCCTTCTTGGCGCTGTTGTTGGTCAGCTGGAAGGAGGAACCCTCGGTGCTTCCAGCGGCCAACGTCGGGGGAGTACACGACTTGGTCGTCGGCCTGTTGTAGCACCATCCCTCGATGGATCCGGCGGTTGGCGTGTACTGGTCGGCGCCCTTCTTCGAGTAACCCCACACAGCACCGGCGCCGGAAGCGTGGTAATACGCCCAGTACTGGCCGTTGAAGGTCTTGGGGCAGGTCTCGGGGTGATCGTTCATCGTGCAGATGAGACCCGACTTGTTCCTGCCGATGGTGATTCCGGCCTTCTCCAGCGCGTCGGCGCCGGTCGATGGTGAGTCGACGCACTGGTTGGCCAGCACCTTCTCGTCGTCAGTGATGACGAAGACCCAGACCTTTCTGGTGTTGAGGCAGTCGTCAATGGCTGTCGTCTGACCAGTGCCGACGCTCGGCGAGGGGGCCGCGTGCGCAAAGAACGGGAAGAAGATCGTCAGGGCTGCGAACAACAGAGCGGCGAGCACTCCTCCCATGGTCGGGAGTGCTCGCCGGTTCTCGATGTGGGAAATACTCACATGACGATCATGCCTCAGAGAAGAGCATTCGTCCTGTCTCAGACCCCGGTACGGGGAAGAGCTGTCGCACGATCTGAAGGTGTCGCACGATCTGAAGGGCGGTTCGACGGTCCGACCGGAGCTGGGGTGACCGGGGTGTGCGCGGTAGCGGTGGCCGTCGCAGTGGCGGAACCAGTAGCGATGGCTGACGGGGTCGGGGTGGCCGATCCGGTCGGGGTCACCGTGGGCGTCTCGGTCGGGCTCTCAGTCGGAACAACGGTGGGCGTCACCGTGGGAGTCGGCGTCACCGTAGGGGTAACAGTCGGGGTCGGGGTGGCCGAGGGATCGTATGGTCTCAGATGGGCATCCCAGTTCGGTCCGGCATTCTGGTCAGCGGCGAGGGGCTTGAAGTACCAGCCCTCGATGGAACCAGCCTTGGGATGGGCGTTGCCAGCACCGGTCGTCAAGGACTCCCACGTCACCGACTTGTCAGCGCCGGCCGGGGTGGCGTGCCAGTAAGACCAGTATGCCTCGTGGGTGTCGACCTTCGTCGGGTAACCATCGATCATGGTGACCATGCCGCCGTCGGACGTGACGACGAATCCGGCGGACTCAAGAGCCTCCATGCCGTTGCCGAACTTCGAGGCACACGCACCCTTGGAGGTGCCGTTGTCCTGCTCGATGTAGACCCACACGTGGCCCACGGCGATGCATTTCTGGGCGCCGCTCATGTCGCCGGGCTTGCCGGTCGGAGTGGCCGTGGGAGTGACTGTCGGGGTCTCGGTCGGGGTCACCGTTGGGGTGGGGGTTGGGGTGGTTGTGCAGGTTGGGGTGTTTTTGGGGGGTTTGCCGGACCATGTTGAGGCGTAGCCGTGGCCGGTGATGGCCATGATTGCTTGGTCGGTGGCCATGATGTTGGGTTCGTGGTCGTTGCGTTGGGCTTGCCATGCGCCGACTTTCGTGAGGTTTTGTTGGCGGATGAGCCATTGTTTGACGGTTGTCATGTCTTCGCCGCGTTCTGCGAGTGCGCTGGCGAGCATGCCGGTGGAGTTGGCGGCGGAGTAGGTTTCCCAGTAGTCCCCGTCGTCGTGGGTTTTGGTGTTGAGTGCCCATTGGGTGGCGTGGTTGGCGGCTGTAGTGATTTTGGTGTTGTAGTTGTCTGGGATGAGGTGTGGGTTGTGTTGGAGGAGGGTTAGGTCTGATAGGGCGATACCGGTGTAGTCGGGGTCGCCGACGAAGGTCGTGGTGCCGTCGTGGTTCTTTTTGGTGTAGCCGAAAGCGCCGGCATCGGTGCCTCCAGTGCCCTGGGTGGACAACAGCTTGTCGATAATTGTTTTCGGTACTGGGCGGTTGGCTCGGGTTAGTGCGATGGTGATGAGGTGTGGGCCCCAGTACATGGTGACGCGGCGTTGCATGTTGGGGTTGGTGTCGTTGATGTAGCCGGCGAGTTTGATCCACAGGTTTCCGGTTTCCTTGCCGAGGAAGTAGGTGGGGTCGTCTCCGAGGATTTCGGCGGTCATGATGACTTTTGCCAGGCCGGCCGGGTTGTTTTCGATGTATTTCGGGCCGGTTTTTTTGAGGGCTGTGGTCATTTCTGTGACGGTGTCGGGGTGGGCATCGGAGCCGACCAGGGCGATGATGCCGTCAGCGATGCCGCCGGCTTGTCTGTAGTTCTTGGGGTCTTGTTTCCATTTGTTGGCGAGCCAGTCAGCGGCTTTTGCGACGTAGGTGCTGGTGGCGGCGGTGTCGTTGATCGATCCGGGCCACATGGCGCCTTTGACTGGGTTGGTTGGTGGGTTGAAGCAGTAGGGGGTGGAGCCGTCGTCGGTGGTGGTGAGGGGTGTGTGTGATGGGGTGGATGGTGGGTTGGCGAATGCTGATGTTGTGAATGGTGATGCGATGAGTGCACCGGCAGCGAGGCCGGCGATCCATCGAGTGAGTCTGAGCATGTGGCGGGTCTTCTTCCTGAGGCTGCGTTGCGGACAGGGAAGGCTCCCGGGTCGAACTCACCGCAGTCCTCGACGGTGTGTGATGTTCCTTCGACAACCCAGGTACTCCGACTCGGGGGTGGGCCCCTCACGGTTGCGGGTCAGTTCCGGTATCGCACCGAATTCCCCTGTGGTTGCGGTGCAATTCTAAGCTCGCGGCCACCGCATGTCCACATCCGGGTTCGTCGACGCGAACACTGTTGGTAAGATCCGAGTGGTTTCATCGATGGAGAACCTGGTGCGAATCCAGGACTGTCCCGCAACCGTGTAGGTCGGCAGAGATGTCGACACAGTCGGATCGCTGTCGTTGAAATGTCTCGTACTCAATTCCGTCGTGGACAGCGGAATGGTCGGTCCTGGCTGTGGACGACGACGAAGCGTCCACATGTGAAAGGCAGGACCTGTGAGACGGTTCAAAGGATTGGCCGCGGTGCTCTCCGCGGCCCTGGCCATACCGATGGCCATCGTGTTCCTCGCCCCGGCATCGGCAACGCCGGCCGCGTCCTATGACGATGAGGCGCAGACGTGCATCAATCAGAAGCACGTGTTCGTGTATGCCGAGCGTGATGACGGGCATGTCGACACCGGTTGCGCGTCGAAGTTCTCCAATGGGGTGGAGGCGTTGGAGTCAGCCGGTTTCGACATTGGAAGCACCGATTTCGGTGGCGACCTGGGAATGTTCGTCGATTCAATTAACGGGTACCCGGAGAATCCTGACAAGTTCTACGCCTATTGGGGTTATTTCCATGGCCAGCCGGCAGGTAAGGACGCCACGGTTGACTGGGAGTACTCGCAGTTGGGCGCCAGCAACTATCACCCCAAGCCTGGCTCGATCGAGGCATGGCACTACATGCTCATTGATGGTCCGTGGGAGGTCCCTCCGACCTGGAAGCCGAAGGTCGATCCAGCCCCGAGCACTCCGGCGGCGTCCTTCGAGATTCCTGACAAGGCCCTGCAGAAGTGCATCACTGACAAGCTCGGCACCACCACCCCTACCAAGGAGCAGCTTGCCGGCGTGACGAGTCTGAGCTGCCGGAACTTGGGAATCAAAGACCTCACCGGCATAGATCAACTGACCGGTCTGGAAAAGGCCTTCCTATCGGGCAACAGGATCAGCGATCTCAAGCCGCTGGCCGCCTCCACCGGCATTTTCAGTCTGGATGTTAACAGCAATGAGGTCTCCGACATCTCGCCCCTGAGGTCTTTGACGAAGCTGTCGCGCCTGGATGTCGGCAAGAACCACATCCGCGACCTGTCCGCACTCAAGGACATCAAGGGTTTGGGCGACGCCGACATCACCTCGAACTTCCAGAGCGTTGACGGCGGCTCGGCCATCGCTGGGGGTGAAGTTCCGGTGCCGACCGCTGTCGATCACCACGGGACGACCTTCGTGGCTGACCGCGAAGTGCCCGAAGGCGTCAAGATCAAGGGCAACAACGTCACCTATCCCTCCGCCGGTGACTACGTGTGGCAGTTCCGCGACGCCTCGATGTATTTCAACGGGTCCATCACTGTCCATGTCGTCGCGGCTCCCGAACCGCCGAAGCTCGTCGATATCCCCGACGCGAACTTCAAATCCTGCCTCCAGGACGCCGTCGGTGCCAGCAAGCCCCTGACCGCTGAGAATCTTGGTGCGCTGGCTGAGGTCAAGTGCATCGACAAGGGCATCAAGGACATCACCGGTTCCGAGGCCCTCACCAATGTCAAGACTCTGTACCTGACGACCAACGAGATTGAGAGCGTCGATCCGCTTGCCGGTCTGACGAGGCTCGAGACCCTTTACCTACCCAACAACCGCGTCAAGGATCTGGCTCCGTTGGCGGGTCTGGGGAATCTCAGGACGATGAGCCTGGACCAGAACCCCATTACCTCGGTGCGGCAGCTGTCCTCGCTGACGAATCTCACTGATCTGACGATCAATCAGAACACGCGCGGCAAGTATACCTATCCCGGTGTGACCAGCCTTGACAGTCTGGGTTCGCTTCCCAAGCTCACCCGCCTGGTGGCCAACAACAACGTCAACCTGGCCGATCTCTCCGGGATCTCCGGTGCCACCTCGTTGAAGAAGCTCTTCCTCAACAATGACAAGATTTCGGACCTGACCCCGATCAAGGGATTGACGAACCTCGTCGAGATCGGTTTCGACAACAACGACATCTCCAATGTCTCTGCACTGGCCGCGATGACGAAACTCACCAAGGTGGGACTCAGCTCAAACCACATCTTTGACCTGTCCCCGCTGTCGGGTCTGGGCGACATCGCCTTCATGGGTCTGCGTGCCCGGTGGCAGACGGTGACGCTCCCGGCCGTTCCAGCCCAGCAACCGGTTGCGGTTCCGGTGGCGAAGGCTGCCGACGGCTCCAAGGCTGAGCTCATCGCTCCTGAAGGTGTGACGGTAGCTGGTGACATAGTGACCTATCCGAAGGCCGGCGATGGTTACACGTGGACGTGGTCGCACAAGGACGCCACCAGCCACTCCGAGGACTTCGCCGGGACGTTGATCCAGCCGGTGACGGCTGCGGTTCCGACGCCTACGCCGACTCCTACGCCGTCGGTGACCCCGACTGTCACTCCCACGGTGACGCCGACGCTTACGCCGACGGTGACGCCCACCGTTGCTCCAACTGTCGCCCCGACCGAGACGCCGACGCCGACTGTTACCCCCACGGTGACGCCGACGCCGACGGTGACCCCGACCGGGACTCCGACTGTCAGTCCTACGGCGATGCCGACTCAGGTGCCATCGAGCTCTCCGACCAAGCTCGGACCTCAGCAGGGCAACATCCCGGTGAATCCATCCTTCCCGGACGATCCCACGCGCCACCCCGGACTACCTTCCACGGGAGCGTGATCTCCGAGTAGCAGAAGGGGCCCCACCGCCATGGTGGGGCCCCTCGTCGTCTCACGTGCGAGTCGAGCCAGACCAGGAGATCTGTTCGCGGGCCCGGCTCCGAGTTCCGGAGTGGGATGCGTGCCGGCGAGCTACCACGTCCGTCCAGTACCGGAACCCGAGTTCTTCTGGGAGGTGTCGGCCTGGTCGAGCGCCTTCTGACGCTGTTCCTGGGCCTTCTTGAGCTTCTCCTCGAGATCATCCTTGGTGCTCTGCTGACCAGAGGAATCCGCCTCCTTACCGGCATCTCCTCCGCCACCATTCTGGCGCTTGCGATCAAGTCGAGACCTGGTGCTGCTCGCCGCAGCCTTCTGTGACGACGAGGTGCACTGGGCGTCAGCGAGCACTTCCTTGCCCTGACGCCACCGCACGAGGGCTTCGTCGCGGTTGTCGGCCTTGGCATAGCGATCAGCCGACGCCTCCAATGACCACGCCCAGTTCAGACGAACCCGGCACTGCTCCTCAGCAGGGGCCAGACCTGCGGCCTTCTCAAACTTGCCGACCGCTCCGTCGTAGTTGCCACGGGTGTACCGAGCGACCCCGGCGTCATAGGGGGCGATCCACGTGTCGATGAGCGCCCACTTCTCAGCGGCCATGAACTTCTCCTCGGCACTGGTGGCATCTGCCTGGTCAAGGTCCGATCGTCCGCGATCCACGAGGATCATCGTCCGTGCGGGAAGGGCTGCCGCCGCGAGGGCGACGAGGGTGACGACTCCAGCCCCAACTCGTAGCGTCCATGGGGGCCTGACACCGTGCATGCCACGACGTCCTGGTCTTTCCAAGTTCGCCATCACGCCACCTCTCTGCGCATCCGACGCCATGCCCGCACGCTGAGCCAGGCATCCGCCGTCTCGCAGATCAGAGCGGCTGCGGCGAACCACCAGGCCCAGTGGTGAATGCGTCCAGGCTGTGGATCGGCCGGCTGCTGGAGCGGGTTCTCCCACCAGGTCACCGTGCTGGTGGCGTCACGCTGGAGGAATTGTCCCCCCAGCTGCCTGGCCATGGTTCGCAGGGCCTGCGGATCAGCATGGGACACCGCAGCTGAGCCATTCCTGGTCACCTTTTCAGTGGCGCCAGGACGGATGGGCATGGTGCCACCCGAGGTCGTCCCGTAACCGAGAACCAGACCGCCGTCGATGAGCCCGGACACGTCGGAGAAACTGTGCGGAGCCGAGGACGCTGTCTGCTCGCCGTCGCCCATGTACACCAGATATCTCTTCGCAGTGGGACGGCTTTCTCGCGCCTTGACGAGCATTTGGCGGGCCAGAGGTTCGGCCAGGCCAATGTCGGTACCAGTGGCGTTCACCGTTTCTCGCCAGCCCAGGGTCTCGGCGAGGGTGCGCAGCGCAGCTGGGTCGGTGCTGGGAGGTAGGGCGATCCGTGCCTGGTTGTCCGAAGCGATGACGCTCACCCGTGCCGACGGCATCGCGGCGGCCAGGGAGGTGAGGTCTGCGGTCACCCCGGACATTCGCGGCTTGCCAGCAAAGTCGGTCGCTCCCATTGAGGTGGTGCGGTCAACGATGACGATGACCTCGGCGCCAGCTGCCTCGTTGCTGCGTGAGGGGTCGGCGCCCCCGGGGCGCAGGGCCACCCCCACGAGAGCCAGGGCAGCGAGCGCCCGGCACCACATCGCCGTGGTAGATCGGGGAGAAGAACGGCGATGTGCCGTCACCGCGATGGCAGCCAGGGCGAGTGCTGCCAGGATAGCCACGACGAGGAGGACCCAGTCGGGATTGACGGTCATGAGTCCTCCCTTCGACGCCTTGGGCCGATCTCCATCGCCGTCGCCGCGATGAGGCACACCAGTGCCAGCACCCCGAAGGGCCAGACGACGTCGACCTGGGCCCATCGGGCGGTTGCGCCGGTCGCACGTGCCTCCTGGTCACTGACGGCGGTGATGATGCGATCTGGGTCCTCCAGATGTGTTCCGGTGATCAGGGTGACGTCACCTCCCGTGTGTGCCACGGCGTCATGAAGGATGGAGACCGCGGCGGCATCCGCCTCCGAGGGGGCAATCCCCTGGACGAGGACCTTCCTCGTGACGGTCTGGCGGATCGCCTCGTTGAGGCTGAAGACCGGTGTGCCAGAGAGTTGATTGTCGGTAGCCAGCACGACGGTGCGCCCGCGTCGATCGTCAGACCCGTCGAAACGCTGGAGGCAGGAGGCCAGACCGTCGCCGATGAGGCTCGAACCGCTCGCGCCTGCCCGGGATCCCGGGATGGGTCCACGGCTCAGGGCATGGGAGAACTGATCGAGATGGGAATCGATGTAGTCGGCGTCGTCGGTGAGCGGAAAGATCGTCACGGCAGCCGAGTCAAAGGCCACCAGCCCGATCCGGTTACCGCCAAGGTTGTCCGCCAGCTTCCGGTAGGCCTTGATGACGTCACGGTCGACGTCGGCCATGGACCCGGATACGTCGAGGCAGAGCACGACGTCATGGGTGCGACGATGCTGCCAGTTCTTGTCAGGCTTTGCGGGACGACCCACCAACACCACCAGGCATGCCGCAGCGACGAGAACGCACATCACCTGGATGAGGTGGCGTCGGAGTCGAGCCCGAACGAGATGCTGGTAACGGGGTAGGGCCCGCAGCCGGTCCAGGTGGTCCAGCGGGACTGCCGAGTGCTGGATCCGACGGTGTCGATTGAGTGGCCACAGGAATGCCGCGATGACGACCACAAGTACGACGACGGCAGCGACGATGGCGAGTGGCCATTGCATCAGTGCCATGAGGTCACCACCCCTCGTCCAGACTCGATGAGATCGCGAGCACGGGACTCGCTGGGCGGCGGGCCGAAGCAGGCGTCACGAGCCTGCTCCGAGAATGCGGCGGCTGATTGCAGCCTAGGTTCACGTCGAGCGGCCCGCGACAGGTCGGAGGCGGTGAGGTAGTCGGCATCCTCCGTGCTGACCAAACCGATGAAGCGACGCACGATCCGGCTGGTTTCCTGACAGACTTGGCGTGGGGAGAGGTCCGTGCCCAACCTGGCCGAGACGTCGTCGAGGACTCTGAGACACTCGGATGACAGTTGCGCGACGTCATCGCGGGGATCCTCGCTGGCGTCATGGCGTCGAGACATCACGACGAGAGCAACGAGGGCGGCGATGCCGCTGGCAACAAGGACAGCGACGAGGATCCACCAATGGGCGGGGACGGGAACGGTGGGATTGATCTTAAGGAGAATCATGATCGCCTCCCACGTCGTGACAGGGCCAGGGCAAGGGCCTCCGGCGCCTCGGCGACGGTCCGTACCCGAGCGTGGGTGACACCGAGATCATCAAGCATGGCGTCGCTGCGCCGGGCGAGGTCGATCTGGGCGGACGCGGTCTCCTCGCAGAGCTGACGGTCGCCAAGGACCTCCTGCATCACGGAAGGGCCACCGTCGGCTGCCACGATGGCGCGGCCGGCAAGCCTGGGATCCGTGGCCAGCATGTCGGTGAGGGTGACGACGATGACGTCGTGACGTACTGCGGCTCGGCTCAACGCATTGGCCTGGGCTGAGGTGAGCTCCTCGTCTTCACGGATGAGAAGAAGCAGCCCGGGGCCTCGCATAGCATTCGTGGCTGTCTCGAGCACCGCTTCCACGACGTGAGGGTCGGGGGAGCCGCTGGCATCCTCGAGGCTGATGATCTCGTGGAGCATCCGTTCCACCTGTGGCATGCGGACGGTCGGACGCCACGAGGACGTCCTGCTGGGTCCGGCGCAGATCATGGCAACCCGGTCGCCATGGTCCATGGCGATCTGGGCCATGATCGTGGTCACCACCGCTGCCAGATGGGCCTTCGTCACGTCCATGTCGCACCAACCGTGTATTGCCGACGTACCGCAGATCCCGACCATGAGGGTGGCCTGACGCTGAGCGACGTGACGACGGATGAGCAACTCCCCGCGGCGGGCCGTGGCCTTCCAGTCGACGTCCTTGACGTCATCGCCGGGGGCATAGGCGCGCAGGTCGTTGAAGTCGAGGCTGCGACCGACGTGGACCGAGTCGTGGTCGCCGTCA
This sequence comes from Cutibacterium nasicola, assembly GCF_052654715.2. Classification (NCBI taxonomy): domain Bacteria; kingdom Bacillati; phylum Actinomycetota; class Actinomycetes; order Propionibacteriales; family Propionibacteriaceae; genus Cutibacterium; species Cutibacterium nasicola. Next base: position 369,203 of record NZ_CP199745.2, read on the forward strand.
AGGAGAGACTCCACCCGGCGCCGCAACACCAGCGGCACCCGGGAGCGGACGGCCTGGATGAGGGCTCGCTCCCGGCTGCTCAGCACGCTGGTGGAAGTGCTCGTGGTGACAGTCACGGGGTGGGCACCGCCTCAAAGACGGCGTCGATGACGTCGGTGGAACGCACTCGCTGAGCCTGGGCCTCGAAGCTGAGGACCAGACGGTGACGCAGTACGGCGTGACGCAGGGTGACGACGTCCTCCGGGATGACGTGGGTGCGACCCTTCAGCAGGGCCAGAGCACGCGCAACTGCCATGAAGGAGATCGAGGCACGCGGAGATGCTCCGTACTCGATGGCACGAGCAGCGGAATTCGACAGGGCGGACTCAGGGTGACGGGTCACCGCGACGAGGTCGACGATGTAGCGCTTGATGGCCTCGTCGACCACGACACGACGGGTGAGGTCCTGCAGGGTGAGGACATCGTTGGTGCTCACCGCCGGGGCCACCAGTGCGTCGATCGATCCGTCCTCGATGCGGTTGAGGACCTCGAGTTCCTCGGAGACGTCCGGGTAGTCGAGCACCTCCTTGAGTAGGAAGCGGTCCATCTGGGCGTGCGGGAGGGCGTAGGTGCCTTCCTCCTCGATGGGGTTCTGGGTGGCCAACACCATGAAGGGGTCGGGTAACGGGTGGACGACGCCACCGATCGACGTCTGACGTTCCTGCATCGCCTCGAGCATGGCGGACTGGGTCTTCGCGCTGGAACGGTTGATCTCGTCGAGCAGGACGATGTTGGCGTGCACCGGACCCAGCTCAGTGCGGAAGGTTGCCGTCGACTGGTCGAAGACCTGAGTGCCGATGATGTCGGAGGGCAGTAGGTCAGGGGTGCACTGCACGCGGGTGAAGGACCCGTCAACCACCGAGGCCAACGTGGAGGCCGAGAGGGTTTTCGCCAGGCCGGGGACTGACTCGAGCAGCACGTGCCCACGAGCTAACATCGCCACCAGCAAACTGGTGCGTAGGGCGGACTGTCCCACCACGAGATCGCTGAAGGCGGCCACCAGGGCGTCGAGTCGATCCGCCGCCCAGTTCAGCTCCGGCTCACCGAGCGCGGGACGTGCCTGAGCGTCGGCGTCAGTGTGGTGTGTCATCGTCGTCTCCTGAATGGTGAGTGGTGGTCGGGAAGGAAAAGGAAGTGGTGAGGCCACTGAGGCCTCGTTTGTCGAGGGCCGTGTCATTGACAGCCGAGATGACGGGTCTCACTCGCGCCGATGCGCGACGATCCGGAGCCAGCGCCTGACGCAAGGCACGAATAACGAACGGGATCACGACGAGCCAGACGACGGCGTTCGAGATGGCTCGGGTCATGTCGAAGGCCAGCGAGGTTGCTGTCGTCCAGGCCCACAGGCGCTGTGCCTCCTCGACCGGGCCGAGCCCGGCGAGGAAGGACTGCCCGGGGTCGGCCTCCGCCCACGCCCATCCCATGAGGTTGAGCAGAAGCCCGGTGATCGGGCCGAGGACCACGCACCACAGGGCGCCGACAAGCCACGTCGTGACGGTGCGTAGCCGAACCATGGCAGCTCCGGCCAACCCCCACAGCTGCCAGACGACGAGCTGTCCGGCGAGTGGGGTGGCGACCGTGCCGGTGGCGGCCGACGAGACCAGACAGGTGAAGGTTCCCGCGAGTACGCCACCGGGCGCTCCCAGCACCGCACCGACGAGCATGGGAATCCAGAAGACCGGCTCGATGCCGTTGTCTCCCGGCGCCAGACCGGCACGGACCCCGGCTGCGAGGACCGCTGCACCCAGCACCAGGCTGAGAGAACGAGCGGACCTCGTCTCGCGGACGAGGACGACTGTCATGGCAGCGCTGACGCCGATCTGGGCGGCGACGAGCCATGGTGCAGTTGACGCGGCCTGGGTCTGGAGGGCGGCGGTACGGGAACTCCACACCGGCCAGGTGAGCCAGATGACGCCAAGCAGGACCTGGACGATGGCGATGGTGCGGCAGAGGCGGCCCGAGGTCGCGCCGACTGTGCGCCAACGGGCAGGACGCTCCGTGTGGGCGGTGGTCACTGTGTTGGTGGTCGTCATGACGTCCTGCCTTCCACGAGATCGAGGGAGTCGATGACGTCACCCAGGGTCATGTGATGGCGGGAACCGGTGAGGGCTCCGACCCAGGTGAGGGGGGCGAGCCCCAGGGCCAGTGGGGACCGGTCGGCAATGACGCGATGACCGTCGATGACGATGACGCGATGGACTGCTCGTACCAGGAACTCCACGTCCCGGGTCGTGATGATGCGCAGACCGGCCGGTTCGTCGAAGAGACTCTCGGAGACCTGAGACCTCTCGATGGGGTCGAGGTCGTGGTCAGCGTGGGCGACAAGCAGTGGGTCGGGAGACACCAGGCAGTCGTGGAGGCGGAGCCATGCTCGTTCGCCGCGGGACAGGTCACAGTGACGTCGAGACGCCAACTCGGTCGTTCCTGCCACCTTGTGAAGATCCCGGCTGGGGCGTAGCGACGCCGAGGGCAGGGAGCGGCCCGGTCGTGGGAGCGCATGCAATAACTGTGAGGCGACCGATTCCGGACGGACGGGGTCGTCCGGGTCGGGGGCAGCCTTGAGAGCAGTGGCCCCAGCGAGGTCCACAGCCCGGGCGATGGCCAGCGACTCACGATCATGGATGGCGAGGTCGGGGCCGTCCAGACCGAGATCGTGGCAACTGATCACCGTCATGACAGGCCCAGCGCGGTGTTCGTGGTTGCGACGGGGCCGTGGTAAGCCCGAGAAGACGGTGGGGAGGGTGCCAGCGGTGACGGCAGAGTCATGGCGGCCTGCCAGGGAAGCCAGAGCTCGACCGATCGGCAGTGGGAGGCTCTGGGGCGCCCAGGACTCAACAGTCGAGTCGGACATGACGGATCCTGCCGACATCTCCACGATGCGGTCGGCCCGGGCCCAGGCGGCGTCAAGGTCGTGATCGGCCCACAGCACCGTTGCGCCACGATCGGCGAGTTCGCGCAACCGCGCGGTGAGGGCATCACGTTGCGAGCCATTGAGTCCGGAGGTCGGGTGGTCGACGAGGATGATTCGTTGCGAGCTTGCCACGGCGGGGGTGACGAGGGATTCCGCAAGTTGAGCTCGGGCGTCGAGTGGCCATGTGTCGAGAGGACGACGAGTCCAGGGGCCGGCTTCGACGGAATCCGAATATGGTAAATCCGCCCAGGTCAGCAGGTCAGTGTCGACGATCAGACTCATCTCCGTGAGGAGGTCTGGCCCCAGGTCCATGACGTCGGTGCCATCAATGATGGCCCTTCCTCGCACTCGGGAACCAGCCGGTAAGTGTCCGGCCAGTAACCGCAGCAGCATCGTCGTCCCTGATCCGCGACGGCCGACGAGGCACGTCACGGTGCCGGCATCGAGGCAGAGATTGACGTCGTTGATGACGGTGCCTCGGCCGGGCAGCCACACCGTCACGTCGTCGAGAACAATCACGCTGACACCTCCTGACGACGACGCGGGGTGGTCACGGCGACGACCAGGGGCAGTGCGACGGTGCAGATGAGGCTGGTGACCGGGATTGGTGGCCAGCCCGGGTGGGGAGTGACCGCAGACCCGTTGACGCCGATCATCCACAGCGCGAGGGTGACGGCGGCCAGGACCGCCACGACGAGGTTGGGACCCGAGACCGTCCCGATGGGCTCCCCGGTCGGCAACAAAGCAGTGAGGAGGACCGCCACGATCAAGGCCAACAAGGCGGTCGTGGGCTGGTCGATCCTGGTTAACGGATGCATGGACACCAGCGTGACGGCTGGTACCGTCATGCAGATGACAAGGACCAACGCACGCACCGGGGCAGTCCAGACGGCCAGCGGACGGTGTTGACGAGCCAGCCCGGAAGCCCCTTCACGGGTCGTTGCGGCGATCTCGGCAGGACGCATCGACGCGGCGACAGCGTGGCGATCCAAGGCGTCAGGTAGGGCAGCGAAGGGCTCCAGAACAGGAGACCACGAGCCCAACAGGCGACGTCCCGCAGCTGATGCGTCGGCTGGTCGCACTGCTGACATGCCGATTCCCGCGATCGCAACGAGAACGAGAGCTCTCAGCGTGGACGTCACGGTCAGCAGGAGACCCGAGGCAGTCATGGCGCCACCGAGGTGGACTCCCGGTCCGGGAGACCACGTCGGCAATCGCCACACGACAGAACCCAAGGTCGAGTTCGCCGAGGGGCTGACGATCGCCATGATGATCCACCACACGACGATGATGCTTGACAGCCAGCGAGCCGTGGCCAGCACTCCCGGACGGCTACCCAACATCGCGAAGGTGACCACGAGGCACAACCACATCACCGCGAGAAGCAGGAGATTCGTCGTCGAGACGGCGATGGTGGCCAGAACGAGAAGCTCAGCTCCCCATGCCCAGGCAGGGGTCGGAGTTGCTGAGGTGGAGTGAATGTGTGAGACCGTCATGGAGCACTCACCTCGCCCTTGTGGCGTTGAGGACGAGACGTGGCGGTGAGGGCGAGGGCAGAGACGACTCCCACACCGAGGAGGACTCCGGCGGCGGCCTTGACGGTTCCCTCGGGATGGTCATCCCGATCAGTCGTCGGCACGTCGAGGTTGGTGCCGACCGGCGGGGGAGTGAACAACGGACTACGAGCAGCCTTGATCCCGTCGACGGCCGGAATGAGCGTCCACGAGGTCGTTCGCTGTGGATCAGTGACCGACTGCACCCTGACGTCGTGTTTCGTACCTGTCAGACCGCGCGGCACCGTCCAGCGGATGTGGCTGATCTGTGAGGGATCGGCGGCTGCTTCAGGGGTTTCGCCGATCGCGGTGGCGTCATGCCAGGTGTCGCCCTGCCTGACTTGCACCCGGTAGGTCTCGCCGGGGACTGCACCGACAGCCTGCATGTCGAGGGTCTGGCCGGCGGGTTTGCGTTCGGAGTAGCCGTCACCCAGGAGATGCGGTACGAGGGAGCCGAAGGGGATGAATTGGCCTGGCATCCGGGTGGTGTCGAGGCCCTGGATGTCGGAGACGCTCACCAAGGCCCAGCCGCCCTCACCAATTCCCGGGGAGGAGGCGATGGGGATCAACACATCGGCGACGCCCTGCGCGTCGGTGTAGAAACTGGCCCCCTTGCCGATCGGCTCGAGTCCGGTCAATTTGTTGCCCGTGATGGAGGCTTGGAATATCTGCACCGTGCCACGGACATGTGGATTTCCGCGCACGATCACCTTCGGGGTCGTTCCCTCACGTAGCCAACGATCGGTGGTCAGACTGCACACCTTCGCCCCGGAACACAGGCTGGTCGTCTGGGCGCTCTGCTCGGCGTGGGCGGGAGCGGTCCCGACCACAGCGGCGACAGAGACCGTCAGAAGAGCGACCGCCACCGCACTGATTGTGGAGATGTGGCTCATTCCTCGTCCTCCCGGTCAGGACGACGGCGATGACGACGACCGATGGCCGCAAAGGCCAGGCCAGCCAGGGCGACGACCCCGACACCGACCGGTACCCACCACGGGGCACCTCCATGTTCGTCGTTGTCCGGAGAATGACGCGTGCGGTCCTCACGCCCCCATACCGGGGAGGACGATGACTGCGGGGCCAGCGCGGGGCCAGCACTCGCAGCGGGAGGGGATGCGCTGGAGCTTGGGGTCGGCGAGCTCGGGGTGGCCGGGGGGGACGACGGACGAGAAAGCGGCGTAGGCGACGTGGTGGTCGGACGGACAGTCACGATGGTGTTGGGGCGGCTGTCTGCGTTGTCGTGGTTCTTACCGGGCTTCGGTCCGGTGCCGTGCGTCGGCGCCGTCGGGTTGAGACGATTGTGATGGTTCCCGCCGTGGCCGTGACCAGGCTTGTGGGACGGCTTGTTTCCGCCATGCCCCGGTTCGTGGGCGGGCTTGTTCGTCGGCTTGGCATGGCCACCAGTCGGCTCGTGGGTGGGCTTGCCGGTTGGCCTGTGGCTGGGTCTGCCGGTCGGTCCGGTCGACGGTCCGGGGCCCGGGCCTGGTTTGTCGCCGTCGTCACCGCCCTTGGCGAACTTCGGCGTGATGGGAGGCAGATGTGTGTTGTCAGTGGAGAACACCACAACGCTGAATCCGTTGATCTCGAGACTCGGATCCCAACGGGGAGTCTCGTCCCATCTGCCACCGGACCCCTCCTCCCAGGTGCCGGTGTGGTACCACCACGTCGCTGGGCTCTCGGCGAAGGGGTCAGCCTCGATGCCGTTGATGCTGGTGACGATCTGGCCCGAGCCCCCATCATGGGAGAAGCCAGCCAGAGTCAGGGCGTCCGCCCTGCCGTCGTGGCCAGACACCTTGTGCGCCCCGATGATGCATCGCACGAGAGTCTTCGAGTTGAGGTTGCCCGGAATCTCGGGCACGACCTCAGCGGGTTTGGCCGGCCAGTACAGGACGACCGCGTAACCTTCGTCCTTCTGACACCACCCGTCGTGGAATCCTGCTCCCTCGGCATTGGTGGGGGAGGCCATCATCGACCCCGCCGCACACGTGGATGCCAGCAGGCTCGCAATGGTGACCGGGCGGCGGCTCATCAAGTTCCTCTCGGCGGGTCACCGCGACGAACGAGAGGATCGTCACGCCACGCAACCCACGACATGGCATCAACACTCAACTGATTCGGCGATCCGGCTCAGCCGTACGGCATCACGGTTGCGGGACAGCGCCGGACTCTCACCGGCTTCTCCGTCACAGTTGTCGGCCCGGGGCACATGACCTCGGACGCCCCTCAGCCTACGGCGTGAGCTTCTGGGATGCGACGTCGGCCACCCGACGAGAACTCAAGGAGCCCTGATCGGCAGGGACGAGACGCCGTCAGACGATGAAGGCGGCAGCGACGAGAACGACGGTGATGCAGATCGTCATCCAGTTTGGGTGAACCTGAATCTCTCCGCCGCGAGACTTCCCGTCCTTGGGCTGCGTGTGGTCTGGCCCGTGCATGGCCTGCGTCGCAGCCGTCCGCCCGGCCGTGGGACGACGCTCGATCTTCTCCATCTCGATGAGACGGGAGGTTGAGTGCGAATCCAGCGACCACCTCATCGGGACCTCGGACCCGACGATGACCTGCGGGATGTGGTCGGCGTTGCCCCTCATCGCGGTGGCCGTGCCGCGTGCCGGGGCAGCCCATGCCGAGATCGTGCGCGGCTTGCGTACCCCATCGGCGCCAGGACGACGCTCGGCCGTCAGCGACAGCCCCCAACGCCCGGTGACCTCGGTGATTCGACGCCAGGGAATGTCCCAAATTCGGAATTGATTGACGACGGTCACCCCTTCGTCAGTGATCCGAATCTCGGCAACTCCCCAGATGATCCACACCAGCCACACGAAGAGCAGCAGGGCTGGCAGATTCGTCAATCCAGCGAGGCCAGAACGAATGAGGTCGAGAACCGTCAGCACGATGATCACCGCAAGGACGATCCCGACGCCGATCCGTCCTCGGTGCGAGGAGATGATGATCGGCGGTCTCATGGCGCTCCAGACGGGGGTCAGACAGGTGGTGATGTACGGCGACGTGGGTATTGCCGTCGTGAGTTGATAGGCTACCCGCGCTGTGTCCATGCTCCCAGACATTTGCCGGCAGCGCGTCATGGGGGTTGGATCTGCGTCGTCAGTAGTCCACGAGATGGGAGAGGGCCCGGATGCTTTCCGCCTTCGCCAATGCCTTCAGAACGCCGGATCTTCGCCGCAAGATCCTGTTCACGCTCTTCATCCTTGCGGTGTTCAGGTTCGGGTCCGTCATCCCCGTACCGAACGTCAACGTGTCGAACATCAACACGTGCGTCAGTCAGGCGAGTTCCGGGTCCTCTGCCGGTCTGTACTCGATGATCAGCCTGTTCTCGGGTGGTGCCCTGCTGAAGCTGGCAATCTTCGCGCTCGGCATCATGCCCTACATCACCGCGTCGATCATCCTGCAGCTGCTGACCGTCGTCATTCCGAAGCTGGAAACCCTCAAGAAGGAGGGCGCGTCCGGCCAGAACAAGATCACCCAGTACACCCGTTACCTCACCCTGGTGCTCGGACTGCTGCAGGCGACGGCCTTCGTCACCCTGGCCACCTCGGGCCGTCTGTTCACCACCTGCGCCCTACCGGTCGTGTACTCCACCTCGATCTTCGAGGTCATCGTCATGATTCTGACGATGACGGCAGGCACGACGATCGTCATGTGGATGGGTGAACTCATCACCGACCGCGGCATCGGTAACGGCATGTCGATCATGATCTTCACCCAGATCGCTGCCCGTTTCCCCGACTCCTTGTGGGCCATCAAGGTTGCTCGTAACGGTGCTGGTCAGGCCCACGCCTGGTTCGTGTTCAGCTTGGTGATCGTCATCGGTCTGCTCGTCATGGCAGCCGTCGTCTTCATCGAGCAGGGTCAGCGGCGAATCCCGGTGCAGTATGCGAAGAGGATGGTCGGGCGTCGGATGTTCGGCGGCTCCACGACCTACATTCCGCTGAAGGTGAACCAGTCCGGCGTCATCCCGGTCATCTTCGCCTCGTCGATCCTGTACCTGCCGGTGCTCTACGCCACCTTCCGACCGCAGACCGGCGCGGCGAAATGGATTGGTCACTACTTCCAGCGTGGTGACCACCCCGTGTACAACATCGTCTATTTCCTGCTGATCATCTTCTTCTGCTACTTCTATGTCGCCATCACCTTCGACCCAGTCGAGATGAGTGACAACATGAAGAAGTATGGTGGCTTCATTCCCGGCATCCGGGCCGGGAAGCCCACCGAGGACTACTTGGCCTATGTGTTGTCGCGGCTGACGGCACCTGGGTCCTTGTACTTGGGCCTCATCTCGATGATCCCGACGCTCGCGTTCGTCTACCTCAACGCGAACGAGAACTTCCCGTTCGGGGGTACCAGCATCCTCATCATCGTGGGTGTGGCGCTGGACACCGTCAAACAGGTCGAAAGCAAGTTGCAGCAACGACACTATGAAGGATTCCTGTCATCATGAGACTGCTGATCATGGGCGCCCCGGGCGCAGGCAAGGGAACTCAGGCCACCGCCATCGCTGAGCACTACTGCGTGCCCGCGGTCTCCACCGGCGACATGTTCCGTGTCAACATCAAGAACGGCACCGAGCTGGGCAAGAAGGTCAAGGCCATCATGGACGCCGGCGACCTCGTCCCCGACGAGCTGACCGACGCCATCGTCGTCGATCGCCTCGACCAGGACGACGCCGCCAACGGTTTCCTGCTCGACGGTTATCCCCGCAACATGCATCAGGTCGAGGCCCTCGGCGCGTACCTCAAGGAGCACGGTCAGGAGCTCGACGCCGTCATCAGCCTTGACGTCGACCCCGAGCTGCTCACCCAACGTCTGCTCAAGCGCGCCGAGGTTGAAGGGCGTACCGACGACAACGAGGAGACCATTCGTAACCGGATGAAGGTGTATTCCTCGCAGACGGAGCCGCTGCTTGAGCACTACCGCTCGGCTGGAGTTCTTGTCGGTGTGGATGGCGTCGGAGAGATCGACGAGGTGCGCGAGCGTATTTTTGCCGCCCTCGATGCGAAGAACTGACGTGTTGGGTCGCCACCGATTCCAGATCAAGACACCCGACCAGATCCGCACGATGCGTCGGGCGGGACTGGTCGTCGTCGAGGGCTTGGAGGCCATGTGCGCGAGTGCCGTGCCTGGGGCCACCACTGCCGACATCAACCGGGTCGGTCGCGAGGTCCTCGAGCGTCACAACGCAGGGTCGAACTTCCTCAATTACGGAGGAGATTGGGGCCTGCCGCCCTACCCGGGCGTGGCATGCGTGAGCCCGAACGAGACCATCGTCCACGGCATTCCCGGTGATCGGGAGCTCAAGGATGGCGACATCGTCTCCATCGACTACGGAGCCATCGTCGACGGATGGCATGGCGATGCCGCCCGAACGGTTCTGGTGGGAGATGTCAGCGAGGAGGCCCGAACCCTGTCCGAAGTGACTCGTGAGTCCATGTGGGCCGGGATCGCCAAGATCGCCCCTGGAGCAAGGATTGGTGATGTTTCTGCCGCGGTGCAGGCATCGCTGGAATCTCACGACCGAGAGTACGGCATTGTGCGCGAGTACACCGGTCACGGGATCGGAACCGAGATGCACATGGATCCCGACGTCCCCAACTGGGGCCGAGCTGGACGTGGCCCGAAGATCGTCGAAGGCATGGTGCTGTGCGTCGAGCCGATGGCGACCCTCGGTTTGGAAGACACTGCCACCCTGGACGACGAGTGGACGGTTGTCACTGTTGACAGCTCGTGGGCCAGCCACTGGGAGAACACCGTTGCCGTGACCAACAAGGGTCTGTGGGTGTTGTCCGAACCCGATGGTGGCAAGGCCGAACTCGAGAAGCACGGAGTGCCGTTCGGGCCTCTCGACTGAGGTTGAGCACTTGTTGTGTGGGGCGGTCTTCGTGTCAGCGAAATCTGCCAAAAATGGGGCGAGATCTGCCATGGACACGTTGTCATGCGAGTTTTTTGGCAGATTTCGCTGAGTTCGCCGAGTATGAAGCTGCTGAGGGAAGGTTTCCCTGTGGATAAGTGACGTATTCAGACTCCCGCGACGACAACTGTGGGTATGAGTACCACGCGCTTGACTGAGATTGCCGTCCCTGCACAGCTGTGCCTTGGGGGAGTTGTGTCGACCGCTGCGTTGATGGGGAGCGGAATGTCGAAGGCCAAGATCGACACTGCTCGGCGCCACGGTTCCATCATCCGGTTGCGCCAGGGGTGGTGGGCCCTGCCCAGTGCCGATCCCAATGTGGTCAGCGCAGTGAGGGCGGGTGGTGTTCTGGGATGTGTCAGTGCTCTGAAGATGATGGGTGTCTGGTCTCCGCTTGATTCCCGGGTCCACTGTCGAGGTCACCGAGAACCGCCGTCGCCAGCGGTCCGTTCCTGTCCCGCGCCCCGCCGCGCCGCTCCCATCATTGCGGTGGATCCGCCCGACATTGCCGTGCAGTCGGTGGTGCGCTGTCTCGGTCATGATGAAGCCGTGGCGGTCCTCGACTCCGTGGTGCGGAAAGGGTTACTCACTCACGAAGGGCTTGAGGAACGCCTTTTGCCAATACCGGCAGGTCGGCGCATCCTTGCCGACCTCGACTGGGCCGACTCGGGAACTGAATCCCTGGTTCGGTGCCGCCTGCGCCGTCTCGGTCTTGCGGTGAGAACCCAGGTCAGCATCAATGACGTGGGCAGGGTCGACATGTTGGTGGGGGACCGGCTCGTCATTGAGGTTGACTCCGTGGCCCACCACACCGATCTCGCTGCTTACTCGAACGACCGACGACGGGACCTCGAACTGGTGTCAAGAGGTTATATCGTCGTGCGGATACCTTGGCACCAGGTCATGTACGACTGGGATCGGGTTGAGCCACGCATCCTCGAGATCGTCAGTGCCGGTGACCACCGAGGTCACGTTCGCGCAGGTTGATGTCAGAGGGTCGACGAGGGTGGTTGAATGTCCGCCATGAGCTTCGACGCAGGCCCCGCCCCGCAGACTCGCCGTGACGACGTCGTCGAGACCCTCCACGGGCACATCATCGCGGACCCTTACCGCTGGCTCGAAGACGCCGATTCCCCCGACACCGTCGACTGGGTGGAACGACAGCGAGCACTCACCGAGGATGCCCTCGCCACGTTGCCAACCCGTGAGGCCTTCCGCAACCGTCTTGCCAAGCTGTACTCCCTCCCCGGTGACATGATCGACAAACGCTGTGGCGGTCGCTACCTCATGTGGCACGACGACGGTCACACCGCGCAGCCGGTGGTGCAGGCCGCCGAGGACTGGCGCGACCTGTTCGATCGTCCCACCACTCTCCTCGATCCCAATGGTTGGTCCGAGGACGGCACGACCTCCCTGGCCGACGCTGCGATCAGCCCCGATGGTTCGACCTTGGCGTGGGCGAGCTCGGCGGCGGGATCGGACTGGACCTCCTTCACCCTCCGCGATGTGGCCACCGGCGAGGAGCGGGACCCGGGCATCCGTACCAAGTTCAGTGCAGTCAGGTGGTTCCCCGATTCCGTGAGTGTGCTCGTCCTGGACTTCCCGGACAAGGAGTCTGGCGAGACTGCGGTCACCAAGGCGGCGGGAGACCCGCGTCTCGTCGTTGTCCGCACTGACACGGGTGAGCAGATCGAGGTGCTTCCGGCTGGCCCACCGGGAACCTTCTACTGGGGCGGGGTCACGCACGAGACTGACGAGAACAGCAGCCGTACCGGAAGTGGCTGGATCGTCGTCAGCGACATCATTGGCACCTCGCACGACAGCGGACTGACGGTCTTCCGTCATCACCTCGTCGACGGCCACTCCGTGGTCGGGGAGGGTCGCCGCATCGCCGAGGCCGACGCCAGTCACCATCCCGTCGGCATCGTCGGCTCGACCCTCTTCGTCCTCACTGACGACGCCACCCCGACCTACCGACTCGTCGCCATTGACCTTGCCGCGGACGAGCCAACACCGACCGAGGTCATTGCGTCCTCGGAGTACCCGTTGTCGACGGTGGTGCTGGCGGGGGAGAGCCTCGTCGCCGTGCACATGGTTGACGTCACCCCGCGCATCAGTCGGTGGTCGACCTCAGGGGAGTGCCTCGGCGACGTCGACGTCGAGGCTGGTGACGTCTATCTCACCGTTCCAGACGAACGCGAGCCAGATGTGTTCATCCATGCCACCGGCCCGAGCAGCCCGAACGTCATCTACCACCTGGACGCCGCATCCGGTCAGCTCGACCATGTCCAGTCGTCCGGGGTCGGACAGTTCCATGCCAGTGTGGAGCGTCGTCATGCCACGAGTGCCGACGGCACCCAGGTGCCCTACTGGTACATGCGCGACGAGTCCCTCAACGCGACCGGTCCTCTGCCAACCATCGTCTACGGCTATGGCGGATTCGACATCACCATCACCAACACCCATTCCCCGCTGTGGCAAGCATGGATGGAGGCCGGTGGTGCAGTGGCCCTCGTCAACTCTCGTGGCGGTGGTGAGTTCGGGGCCGAGTGGTATCGCAGCGGTATCCTCGACGACAAGCAGCACGTCTTCGACGACCACATCGCCGTTCTCCTTGACCTCGTCGACGCCGGGCTGGCGACCCCGGATACCTTGGCGATCACTGGCGGCTCCAATGGTGGTCTGATGGCTGGTGCGGTGCTCACCCAGCGTCCGGACCTGTTGGCTGCGGCAGTTCCCGAGGTCGGAGTGCTTGACCTGCTGAGGTTCCACGAGTTTTCCTCAGGGGCCGCGTGGATGTCGGACTACGGCAACCCGGAGGACGCCCACGACTTCGAGGTCGAGCTGGTGTACTCGCCGCTGCACAACGTGGTGGAGGGACGCCGTTACCCGGCAACTCTCGTCATGACCGGTGACCACGACGATCGCGTCGTACCGGCCCACAGCCACAAGTTCACCGCTACCCTGCAGCGAGCCCAGGGAGGGGATGCCCCGATCCTCACCCGCATCGACCACTCGGTGGGTCATGGCGCCGGGCGTCCGCGTGCTTCCCGCGTCAATGCCTCCGCTGACAAGCTCGCCTTCATCGCTGAGTTCACCGGCCTGACGCCGCGGTTCTGATGTCGTCCCAGCAGCCGGCCAATCCGGCCTGTTGACCGCACTTGCGTCGATTTGGGGACGCGACGGCGAGCAGGTAGTATCGCTTGTTGGCTCCGTGTGTGCGGAGCCAATAGCCGTGCCCGCAGGGGGTACGGCCAGCGGACAGATGGGATGTAATGGCCAAGAAAGAGGGAGCACTCGAGCTGGAGGGAACTGTCGTTGAGGCTTTACCCAACGCTATGTTCCGTGTCGAACTCAAGAATGGGCACCGCGTTCTTGCCACCATCAGCGGCAAGATGCGTCAGCACTACATCCGAATCCTGCCGTCGGACCGTGTCGTCGTCGAGCTGTCGCCCTACGACCTGACCCGAGGCCGGATCGTCTACCGCCACAAGTGAGCTAGGGCTCATTGCCAAGCGCTTAGCGGCGCACCACCCAGGTTCCCGTCAGGGGACCGTTACGCGAAAGAGAATCTCATGAAGGTTCAGCCGAGCGTCAAGAAGATCTGCGACAAGTGCAAGGTCATCCGTCGCCACGGCCGTGTGATGGTCATCTGCGACAACCCGCGCCACAAGCAGCGTCAGGGCTGAGCCCACGCCGCGACGGGATCGCAGATCGTCATCGCGACGGTCAGCAGGAATGCAGGGGTTCGACCCCTGAGGTCCACCGTCAGGCCCACCCGCCAGGTGGGAGCGGTGAACAAGTGAACTGCACAACAGAAGAAGCACCGGTTGTCCACACTGGTGCAGACCTCCCGGGCATTGCCCCGGGACACCGTGGAAGCACGTCCCGGGCCCCCGCTCGAAACCATCGAGCACGGATCTGGGCCACCACCCCCGGACGAAGGCCGGGGCCCCGTCGGATGGTCAGACACCATCCATCGTTCCCAGGAATGACGAGGAAGCTCCACGCCGGACACCTTCGCGGCTCGACATCGTTCGGGTCGAAAGAACAAGAAAGGGATGCCACATGGCACGCCTCATCGGAGTTGACCTGCCGCGCGACAAGCGTCTCGAGGTCGCCCTGACCTACATCTACGGAATCGGTCGCACCCGCGCCACCGAGACCCTCAAGGCCACCGGAATCAGCGGTGACCTGCGCGTCCACGAGCTGACCGACGATCAGTTGGTGGTTCTGCGTGACCACATCGAGGCCAACTACCACGTCGAAGGTGACCTTCGTCGTGAGGTGGCCGCCGACATCCGCCGCAAGATCGAGATCGGCACGTACCAGGGCCGTCGTCACCGCAGCGGACTCCCGGTCCGTGGTCAGCGCACCCGCACCAACGCCCGTACCCGTAAGGGCAAGAAGAAGGCCGTCGCTGGCAAGAAGAAGGCCAAGTGAGTCACTGCCCGTCGGGCACTCACCAACCTTCATCGATGCGCAGATCACACTGATTTCAGGAGAGACATCACATGGCTACTGCAGGCCGCAAGGGTGCACCCAAGACTAAGGTGCGCCGCAAGGAGAAGAAGAACGTCGTCGCCGGACAGGCGCACATCAAGAGCACGTTCAACAACACCATCATCGCCATCACCGATCCTTCCGGTGCGGTGATCTCGTGGGCCTCTGCCGGCACCGTCGGCTTCAAGGGCTCTCGTAAGTCCACCCCGTTCGCCGCTCAGATGGCCGCCGAGGCCGCTGGACGTCGCGCCATGGAGCATGGCATGAAGCGGGTTGACGTCTTCGTCAAGGGTCCCGGCTCCGGCCGTGAGACCGCCATCCGTTCCCTCGGGGCCGTCGGCTTGGAGATCGGCCCGATCTCTGACGTCACTCCCGTCCCGCACAACGGATGCCGCCCGCCGAAGCGCCGCCGCGTCTGACCCACTCCGAGAGCAAAGGACTGATACACAATGGCCCGTTACACCGGCCCCCTTACCAAGAAGTCCCGTCGCTTCGGGACTGACCTTGTCGGCAACGACAAGTCCTTCGAGCGTCGTCCGTACCCCCCGGGTGTTCATGGCCGCGGTCGCACCAAGGACTCCGAGTACTCGCTGCAGCTGCGCGAGAAGCAGAAGGCTCGTTACGCCTACGGTGTCCTGGAGAAGCAGTTCCGTCGTTACTACGAGGAGGCGGACCGCGCCCAGGGCAAGACTGGTGACGTCCTGCTGCAGATCCTCGAGTCGCGCCTCGACAACGTCGTGTACCGCGCAGGGCTTGCTGCCACCCGTCGTCAGGCTCGCCAGATGGTCAGCCACGGCCACTTCCTGGTCAACGGCAAGAAGGTCAACATTCCTTCCTACCGTGTGAGCACCCACGACATCATCGACGTTCGCGAGAAGTCCAAGGACCTCCACCCGATCGTCATCGCCCGCGAGACCTTCGAGACCCGCGACATCCCGGCATGGCTGGAGGTACGCCCGAACAGGGGACGCATCCTGGTTCACCAGCTGCCCACCCGTGAGCAGATCGTCGTCGACGTCAACGAGCAGGCCATCGTCGAGCTCTACTCCAAGTAAGTAGTGCAAGGGGGGCGACCCCTTTGCATCCCCCGAGTGGGTCATGACTCTGTGCGCGCCCACCGGATGGGTGGTTGTGTTCGGGGTTGGGTCTGTTCGGGATCTTGTGAGGGGGCGACCCTCTGCAACCCTGCTCTCCCCGGGTCGACTTTGGTCGGCCCGGGGAGCCACAATCAAATAATCTCCCGGCGGGGAGTTCCCCGTCATCCTGTTCCCCTCTGCGCCTTCATATAGCGGTTGGCGCGAAAGGTAGAAAACATGCTCATCGCACAGCGTCCCACCCTCACCGAGGAGTCCATCTCCGAGTTCCGCTCGAAGTTCATCATCGAGCCCCTGGAGCCCGGCTTCGGCTACACCATCGGCAACTCGCTGCGCCGCACCCTGCTGTCGTCCATCCCTGGCGCATCCGTGACGAGCATCAAGATCGAGGGAGTCCAGCACGAGTTCTCCACCATCGAGGGCTGCGTCGAGGACGTCACCGAGATCATCCTGAATCTCAAGGGCCTGGTCCTCTCCTCTGAGGAGGACGAACCCGTCGTCATGTACCTGCGCAAGTCCGGAGCTGGCGAGATCACCGCTGCCGACATCAACCCGCCGGCCGGTGTGACCATCCACAACCCGGATCTGCACATCGCCACCCTCAACGACGATGGTCACTTCGAGATGGAGCTCATCGTCGAGCGCGGGCGCGGCTACGTGTCCAGCGCCCTCAACGACGACCCGAACTCCGAGATCGGTCGTATCGCCGTCGACTCCATCTACTCCCCGGTCCTGAAGGTCACCTACAAGGTGGAGGCCACCCGAGTCGAGCAGCGTACCGACTTCGACAAGCTCGTCGTTGACGTCGAGACCAAGCCGAGCATTCAGCCGCGCGACGCTGTCGCCTCTGCGGGTAAGACTCTCGTCGAGCTGTTCGGCCTGACGCGTGAGCTCAATGCCGACGCCGAAGGTATCGAGATCGGTGCCGGCCCGGTCGACGAGGAGTA
Source organism: Cutibacterium nasicola (assembly GCF_052654715.2). Classification (NCBI taxonomy): domain Bacteria; kingdom Bacillati; phylum Actinomycetota; class Actinomycetes; order Propionibacteriales; family Propionibacteriaceae; genus Cutibacterium; species Cutibacterium nasicola. Next base: position 386,173 of record NZ_CP199745.2, read on the forward strand.
TGCCGAGAACCTCGGAACCCCGGTCGAGGAGCTCAACCTCACCGTCCGTTCCTACAACTGCCTCAAGCGCGAGGGCATCCACACCGTTGGAGAGCTCGTCTCCCGCTCCGAGCAGGACCTGCTTGCCATCCGCAACTTTGGATCCAAGTCCATCGACGAGGTCAAGGAGAAGCTGGCCGAGCTCGGTCTGGCTCTCAAGGACTCCGCCCCGGGCTTCGATCCGCTCGCCGCCGCTGAGGCCTATGACGAGGCCAACGACGACGATTACGCAGAGACCGAGCAGTACTGAGTAGTGATGCAAGGGGGACGACCCCCTTGCATCCCCCGTTCCCATGTGCAAGGGGGACGACCCCCTTGCATCCCCCGTTCCCATGTGCAAGGGGGACGACCCCCTTGCATCCCCCGAATGGGTCGAGCCTTGAGCGCAGTTGTCAGTTTGACCGAGGGCTGCGTTTGGGCTTGAGTTTGTGTGGCTGGCTTGCTGGGGCGTCCCGGCGAACCTCTGTCACCGAAGATTTCCTCTCTTCGGAGGGGAGGCCAGGGGGGTGGACCCTGGCCACACCCCCACCCGTCACTGACGGGGAAGGGGAGGGGAGGACAACCGTCCTCCCTCAGCCGGATCGCGGTGGGTCCACCTGCCCACCACACCGACACACAAGGAGAAATTATGCCGAAACCCACTAAGGGTCCCCGTCTAGGCGGCTCCCCGGCCCACGAGCGGATCATCCTGCGCAACTTGGCCAGCCAGCTCTTTGAGCACGGCCACGTCGTGACCACGGTCACCAAGGCCAAGCGCGTCCGTCCGCTCGCCGAGAAGCTCATCAATCGAGCCAAGACCGACACCGTCGCCAACCGTCGCATCGTCAATCGTACGATCACCGACCGCGGCGTCGTGCACATCCTCTTCACCGAGATCGCCCCCCTCATGGAGGGTCGCGACGGCGGCTACACGCGCATCACCCGTATCGGCAACCGTAAGGGCGACAACGCCCCCATGGCCGTCATCGAGGTCGTCACCGAGAAGGTGGCCCCGAAGGCTCCGGCCAGTGCTGCTGATGCCAAGGCGCAGATCAGCACCGCCACCGAGCAGGATGCCGTTGAGGTCGAGGAGAAGACCGAGGCCTGATCCTCCTTCAACACACGAGCGCCGGTCCTTCATCAGGGGCCGGTGCTCGTCGTTTCTGCGAACTCGCCTTAACCCCGAGCACCGTCATGCATCGTCGCCACATAGGCTGAAGGAGTGACGACCCTTCGCATCGCTCAGCTCGCCAACTTCGTCGGCCCCGTCTCGGGTGGCATGAAGGTGGCCATCGACGCCCTTGGTAAGGGATACGTCGCCGCAGGGCACGAGCGAATTCTCGTCATTCCAGGACCGAAGGACCGCATCACCGAGTCGGGGTCCGGCATCACGGTCGAGATCGCGGCTCCGCGCGTGTCCGCCGGTTACCGCATGATCGCCACGCCCTGGCGTGCTCTTGACATCCTCGACCGCTTCCGTCCCACGTCCATCGAGTCCTCCGACAAGTGGACCCTCACCCCCGCTGCGGGCTGGGCGTCCCGACGCGGCGTAGGTTCGGTCCTCTTCAGCCACGAACGCCTGGACGACATGCTGACGATGTGGGTGCGACGTCAGTTTGGTGTCGCCGCCGCGGTCGGTGCCCTCAACCGCCGTCTCTCCAAGTCCTTCGACGTTGTCGTCGTCACCTCGGACTACTCGGCTGGAGAATTCGCCGACACCGGAGCCCACCTCGTCAAGGTGCCCCTCGGCGTCGACCTGGAAACCTTCAATCCAGACAAGCGCGAGCCCGGCCTGGCGACACCGCGTCCCGACGGGCTCCTCAGACTGTGTTACGTCGGCCGGATGAGTCACGAGAAGAGCCCGCAGCTGGCCGTCGCTGCTGCTGCCGAGTTGCACCGCCGCAGTGTCCCGCTGCGGCTGGACATGTACGGTGTGGGGCCCGATGCTGATGCCTTGAAGGAGCAAGCTGGGGATGCCCCTGTCTTTTTCAACGGGTTCGTGGAAGGGCGCGACGAGGTTGCCCGAAGATGTGCGGCGGCCGACATCTCCATGTCGGTGTGCCCGGCAGAGACCTTCGGGTTGGCATCCTTGGAAGCTCTCGCCTGCGGAACCCCGGTCGTCACCGCGAACCGAGGAGGTGCACACGAGATCGTCGACGCCACCAGCGGAGAGGCTGGCAGTCCCGACGCCGACGGTTTGGCGGATGCAACCCTGCGTCTGGCGGACCGGCTCGGACCCGACCTGCGCAAGGCCGCCCGACGCCGAGCTGAGCAATTCACCTGGGATGCCAGCGTTGACAAGATGCTGGCCGTCCACTCCGAGATCGCCGCACGTCCTGGTGGTAAGTCCTACTGGAAGCAGAAACTCAAGGACAGGCACGACGCCCGAAGGGGCGTCCATGATCCACTTGCCCCGCAGACCGACGACCAGCAGATCGACGACCCTCAGGAGCGCAGATGAAGAAGATCCCACTCGTGCTGGCCGGTGTGGCAGCAGCCGTCGTCCCGGTCGTCGTAGCGGCGCCGAGACCAGAACCTGTCCTACCTGAGGGGCCAGTCGGCGAGCCACTGCGCACTGTCGACGACGTCATCGCGGCCTGCCGGGCGACCGGCGAGACCGGCTGGGCTCTTGTCGACGAGGCCACCCAACTCGTTCACCGGATGTACACCTGTTACTCCTGCTGGCATCTGTGGCTCAGTCCGGAAGCATCTCTCGCGGCTGGCCACGGGCACTCGGGGCAGTACAACATCGTCCTCGGGCGAGTACTCGAGGAACTCGGATTCCAGGTGAGGCCGGTCCATGCTGCCCGCGTTCGGCTGGAGCACCACCCCTGGTACCACACCGGCCACAGCTGGCTACGCGTCATGTACGACGGCAAGGAGCTCGACGTCTGCGCATCGCGTCCGGGCAACACAGCCGGAGACGTTGCCTTCGTTCCCATCACCGACGTCCTGGACCGCTCCAAGCTCAACAGCATCGACACCACCGTGGCCCTGGCCCCTATCGTGGTCGTCAGTGTCTGGAAGTCCTGGCTGACGAGGTCGGGAATCCCGAGGTGGATGTACCGACCATTTGGGGTGTCTGCCTGACATGGCTGGCCTGGGACCGAGCGAGAGCCCAGGTCTCGAGCGGCTCAGGTGTCCATGAGCTCGCCGGTGGACGTCCTGGTGAGGGAGCGGTTCATGGTTTCCGGAGCCATGAATTGGCCCGTCACCGCGCCAATGACACACAGTCCTGCCGCAATGACCATGCACCACTTGACACCGATCGTCCCAATGCCGATGGGCAGCAGATAAGTGCCGACGAAGGCGCCGATACGGCTCATCGCCGACCCGAATCCGACACCGCTGGAGCGAATGTCGGTGTCGAAGATCTCCGACGGGTACACCGCTGTCAGGATGTCACTGAAGGAGTTGACCAGGGCAAAGACCGCCAGGCCGACCACCAGCACCCAGGATGGCGCGTTCGTCCACAGGCCGACGACCAGTAGGACCACCGTCTGTACCCAGAACGGGCCAATGAGCATGCGACGGCGACCGATCCGGTCGATGGCCAGCAGTCCGATGAGGGCACCGACCGCACCGATGGTGTTCGAGAGGATCGTGCCTGTCGCCTGGGACTTCACATTGAGGGACTCCAGCACCTTCGGGGCGTAGGTGAAGATGGCGAAGTACGGGGTGACGATGCAGGTCCAGAAGATACAGACGAAGACGGTGCGTCGCAGCTGCCCCTTGCGGAAGAGCTTGCGGTACCCATCCTTGCCGACCGACTCCGCGGCGAGCTCCTCGGCCTCGAAGAATTCCGGACCCATGTACCTCTCGACGATCTCACGCGCCTCGGCCTCATGCCCGTGACGCAGCAGCCAGCGTGGGGATTCCGGAAGACCGATCCGTAGACCCAACACGACGAGGGCAGGGATGGCCGAGGTGGCCAGGATCCATTTCCACGAGACCCCGAGCCACAGCAGCGCGTAACCCAGCAGGACAGCGATGAGGAAGCCGATACGCCAACACAGCTCGAGGAAGGCCAGTTTCGATCCGCGCTCCCGGGCCGGGGCGAACTCCGAGAGCATCGGGGCGCCGATCGAGTACTCGGCACCGACGGCCATGCCCAGTAGAAATCGGAGGATGGTCAGGGAGACCCCGCCGATGGCGAAGGCTTGGGCGACACCGATGACGATGAAGGAAATGATGTCGACCATGAACATCTTCTTGCGGCCGAATTTGTCGGTGAGGTAGCCGAAGAGCGGAGCGCCGATGAAAATACCGAGCAGGCTTGCGGCGCCGACCAGACCTTCCATCGCGGGGGAGAGCCCCAGATCATGATTGATGTGCAGGATGACGACGCTGATGATCCCAAGGTCGAATCCGTCGAGTCCGCCTCCGAACGCCGTGGCAGCGGTGACACGGCGCAGAAAGCGTCTGGATTCCGGAGAGATGTGTGGTGACGCCATCTCAGTATTGGGCATCGAACTGGTGGGCAGCGTGTTGGCGGCCATCGTGGCAGCCCCTTCCGGTGGCGGACAGTGCACCACGAGACGATGCCGAGCGGATCGCAATCTACTCGGTGTTTCGTGGCTGGTGAGCCGTTGGTTACGGTTTCGGTCCTGTTGAAATTTAGCCGTGGAGGGTGTCGCCTCGCAGGGATCGGTCAGTCCCGTGGACATGTCGAAAGGATGAGGTGAGGCTGCCAGCGTACGTGGCAGCGGGCCAATGAGCTTTCAGGATTACCACCGGTTGGTGGGTCAAAGTGGTGGGTCAAGCCGATTGAGGCAAGGCTTCTCGGGAAGTATGGCCCAGACACACCACGAGGGGCTCGGCATGACGAGCCCCTCGTGGTTTTCAGACGGTCTCTCAGATGAGACCCGGGGTCTTGGAACGGGCGCGATCGAAGCGAGCCTGGGCGTCGGCCCAGTTCACGACGTTCCACCAAGCGGTGACGTAATCAGCCTTGACGTTCTGGTACTGCAGGTAGTAAGCGTGCTCCCACATGTCGAGCTGCACGATCGGGATCTGTCCGGACGGCAGATTGCCCTGCTGGTCGAACAGCTGCATGGTGTTGAGGCGCTGGCCCAGGACATCCCAGACGAGCATGCCCCAGCCGGAGCCCTGAACGCCCTTGGCAGCCTCCTCGAACTGCTTCTTGAAGCCGTCGAAGGAACCGAAGAACTCGTCAATGGCAGCGGCGAGCTCATTGCCCTCGGGGCGGTCGCCACCGTCGGGAGACATGTTCTTCCAGAAGACCGAGTGGTTGATGTGACCACCGAGGTTGAAGGCCAAGTCCTTCTCGAGCTTGTTGATGGCTCCGAAGTCGCCCTTCTCACGGGCTTCGGCCAGTTTTTCCAGAGCGGTGTTGGCACCCTGCACGTAGGTGTTGTGGTGCTTGTCGTGGTGGAGCTCCATGATCTTGCCTGAGATGTGGGGTTCCAGGGCGCCGTAGTCGTAGTCGAGATCGGGAAGGGTGTAAACAGCCATTCTTCCTCCTGTGGAACGAGATGCGCCATGGCTTCCGTCATGACGTGGCCCTTGGCGGGGCCGCTTGTTCGGTCCAACACCGAAACCGTCCCCATCATTCCCACAACTGCGAGATTTTCACCAAACGTGCCCGAAATGGCTGATGTGAGGTGCCTTGAGTATGGCCTGACAACCTGATTTGATGAGTGCCGTGACTGAATTCACTGGTCCTTCGCCCGTCGCACACCCAGGTGGTTCGACGCCCCCGACAACTCCGAGGACGAGCGACCCAGCCATCAGGATTGAGGGGCTGACCAAGAGATTCGGCACCAAGGTTGCCGTGGACAACCTGACGATGTGGGTCCCGCGCGGATCAATGTTCGGCTTCGTCGGTCCGAACGGTGCCGGCAAGACGACGACCCTCTCGATGGTCACCGGACTGCTACGTCCTGACTCCGGGCGCATTGACGTGCTGGGCCACGACGTCTGGGCTGATCCGGCCGCCGCCAAGGCCCGGATGGGGGTACTCCCCGACGGCATGAAGACCTTTGACCGTCTCTCTGGCCGAGAGTTGCTGCACTTCTGCGGGATGCTGCACCGGATTGACGAGGCCACCGTCAACGAACGCACCGACAGACTCCTCGACACGTTCGGGCTGACGGAATCCGCAAACACCCTGGTCTGCGACTACTCGGCCGGCATGGCCAAGAAGATTGGTCTGGCCTGCGCCCTCATCGCCGACCCAGCACTGCTCGTCCTCGACGAGCCCTTGGAGTCGGTCGACCCGATCTCCGGCCAGACGATTCGCGCTGTCCTGCGTCACTTCGTCGACGGTGGCGGCACGATCGTCATCTCCAGCCACGTCATGGAGCTCGTCGAATCCCTGTGCGACTCGGTAGCCGTCATCGCGAAGGGACAACTTCACGCCATTGGGAGCATCGACGACGTCCGTCAGGGCAAGTCCCTGCAGGACAGGTTCGTCGAGCTCGTCGGCGGGAACGCCAACACCGGGGAGGGACTCACGTGGTTGCACAAGTCCTGAAGTACCAGTGGCGAACCACCCTCGCTCCCTTCCGTGAAGGCGCCAAGACACAGGAGACGGTTGGGCTGCTCTTTCTCATCTTGATGGCCCTGTTCCTTGGTGGGAATTACGTGCTCTACGTGTCTGCGACCGGTCGACTTGGCGTCGACCTCCGCGGAGCCACCACCTCGGCCGCAGGGGCTTCGCTGATGATCTTCTGGATCGTGCTGCCGGTACTTTTCGGTGCTCAACCGATCTACACCGACCCCTCGCGATACGCCATCTTTCCCAAGCGTGCTCGGGAACTGATGCCTGCGTTCGTGACAGCTGGTCTGTTGGGCATGGGAGGAATCGTCACCCTGGTCGCGGCAGCGTCACATGTTTTCGCATGGTCCAGCGCGGGCGCTGCTTCGGTCGTTGCGGCCATGGTCGGTGTCCTCCTGGGATGGTCCGACGCCATGATCGCGTCGAATCTCTTGCTGGCCGCGATGTCGGCGGTGCTGGCCAAGCGTCGATTCCGCGAGGCCATGATGGTCCTGCTCGTGCTCCTGTGCTGCGGATTGAGCGTCGGGATGCAGTTCGTGACAAGGACTGGTGCGACGACCAATGTAATTCCGGGCAACGTCGGACGAATCGTCGGCTGGACCCCGTTGGGGTGGGCCTGGTCGATGCCGTGGGAGGCTGCCAGCGGCACGTGGCTGACACTCATGGCCAAGCTCGTCCTCAGCATCGCTGGTCTTGCGCTCATGGTGTGGGCTTGGCGAACCATCGTTGACCATCGCCTCGTCTCGCCAACCGGAGATGGTGGCGGCGCCGAGAAGGTCAAGGCCGAAAGCTGGATTGATCGCATGTTTCCAGCCACCCCGACCGGTGCGATTGCCGGACGCACCCTGCGCTACATGAAGCGCGATCCCCGGATGGTGTCCCTGCTGCTCAACACCTTCCTCATCCCGGTCCTCGGGCTGGTCCCGATGCTCATCAATGGCGGGGACGAGATGAGCGGCACGACGTCAGCCCTCGTCTTCACCGCGCTCCCCTTCATGATCATGCTGTGTGCAGTGCCGCTCTACGCGGGTTCACTCATCAGCTATGACGGGACGGCCTTGTGGCATCACATGGAGGCGTCGGTCACCGGTGCGCAGGATCGACGCGGTCGCGCGATTGCTTACCTCGTCGTCACGATGCCGGTTGGTTTGCTGCTGGCACTTGTCATGGTGTGGCGGTGCGGTCAGTGGGAGCTGCTGCCGGTGGTGGTCGCCGAAGCTTGGAGCGCCTTACTGCTCTCGACGGGGATCGGCTCGTGGATGGGTGTCGTCAATCCGGTGCAGGTGGCTGACAACCGCAAGGGGAGCGGGTTCAACTCCGGCTCCGGACCGTCGGCGGGTGCTGGCTGCCTGGGGTTGCTCATCGGCATGGTGGCAGGAGTCATCACCGCCATCCCGATCGTCCTGCTCGTGGCGCTGGTAGGGGTGACGGACAACTCGTGGTGGAGCATCCTCCTGACCTTCGTCCTCGGGCTGGGGTGGTCCCTCATGGTGCTGCACGTCGGGATCATCATGGGCGGGCGGCAACTTGACCGCGGCTGGGACGAGGTGCTGAGAAAGGTCACTCCGGTGGCGTGAGCTGTGGTGCCGATTCTGCCGAGGACTCGCCAAATTGGGCACGTCGGGAGGCTCGGCGCAGCACCCGTAGTATCGGACCGCCCAGCAGCGCCAAGCAGATGACGTTGGTGATCGCGCGTCCCAAGTTCCAGCCCATGGACGTTGCGACGTTGAACAGCACGAAGTGCCACAGGTTGGTCAACGCAGACGCGCGTGGGTCGAAGGAGAGTTGGGTGCTGGTCCCCAGGTTGAACGGCCAGAAGGCGAAATCCATCAGCCAGCCGTAGATGAAGGCGGAGATGAATCCCCAGCTGCACAGCCATGCTACTTCGGCTCTTCCCTTGGCGCGAGGGAGGATTCCTGCTCCCAGCCCGACGAAGCCCGAGGCGATCATCTGGTATGGCAGCCACGGTCCGAAGCCTGCCGTGAGCAGGGCGGACGCGAACATCGTCGTCGTACCGAGGACGAATCCAAATCCTGCGCCGAACACCCTCGCGCCGAGAATCATGAGGATGAAGACGAAGGAGATACCGGCCATAGATGGGCTGAGGGTTCGTAGTGCGGCCCCACAGGCGGTAAGGACGCCGATCATGGCGAGGGCCTTGACGTCGATACCGTCCGAACTGAGTTGGGACACCACTACCGCGAGAACCACCGGCAGGATGGCTGCGAAGAGAAAGGGGGTGCGCGTCTCGTAGTCGGCCGAGCTGCCGGGGTCGAGGAACAGCGGCCAGCAGAAGGCCAGCAACCCCATGAGCGCGGTGACGACGAGCAGCACCCGCGATGTCGTTGACGTGCGAACGGCGACGTTCTGCCTCTGTCGGTTGCTCATCGGCCCACACCTCCCGAGTTTTCCACGAGCCTCTTGACGTCGGCGATCGTCATGACGTCGGCCGGGTGGAAGACCTTGGCGATCTGTGGGCTGAAGGCCGGTGAGGAGATGCACACCGAGCGCGTGGATCCGTCGGCCACAATGTGGCCGGTTGCCATGACAATGGTGCGGTCAGTCGTTGCTGCCGCGAATTCCACGTCATGGGTGGCCAACAGGACGGCGGCAGGAGCTCCGGTGGCACCGGCGGCGATGTCCTTGACGATTCTCGCCAGCTCGTTCTTCATGGCGTAGTCGAGGCCACGGGTGGGCTCGTCAAGGAGGAGGACGTCAGGGCGGCTGGACAACTGGATCGCGAGCACGAGGGCCAGCCGCTGCCCCTCCGACATGTCACGAGGGTTGCGATCCTCCGGTAGTCCTGCACCCAACTGGGAGAGGATGGCCCGCGTGGTTCCCTCGGGAACCTCGGACTCCTTGTCGGCCTGGGCGCACTCCTCGGCCACCGTCGGCAGGTAGAGCAGGTCAGCGGCGGACTGGGGAACCAGGCTCACCATTGTCCGCGCAGTCTCGGCGTTGGCCTTGCGCGGGTCGGTCCAGGACCCGTCATGGTTGACGAGGACCTTTCCTGAGGACTTCGTCGCCCCCTGGATGGCCCACATCAGCGATGACTTGCCCGACCCGTTTCGCCCCATGAGGCAGGTGACGGTTCCGCGACCCAGAGTCGCGGTCATGGCGTCAACGGCATGAACGTGGCCGTAATCGACACCAACTTTCTCCAGCCACAGCACCTCGTCACCGTCGCCCTGCCACGTCATGGCCTCGGAAGGGTGTGGTGCTTTCGGGAGGTTGGGGTGCGTGCCGACGCGACGACGGGCATCGCGCACTGACAATGGGACGGTCGGCCATCCCAAGGTCCGTCCCAGCGCGGCCAGGGGCGGGACGACATCAGCGTGAGCCAGGACCTCTTCCGGATGACCCTGCACGACAGACCCGTCACCGGGGAGCCACCAGACGGTGTCGGCGGCATGCATGACGCGTTCCAGCCGGTGTTCGGCCAGCACCACCGTCAGCCCGACGTCATGGACGAGCGTGGTGATGGAGGCAAAAACGTCCTGGGCTGCGGTGGGATCCAGCGCGCTGGTGGGTTCGTCGAGGACGAGGATGCGAGGCTGGGCAGCAAGTACCGCGGCGATGGCCACCCGCTGCTGTTGACCGCCTGACAGGCCCAGCAAGGCCCGACGCCGCAGGTCGGCGATCCCCATGAGGTCCAGGGTCTCCTCGACCCTCTTGCGCATCACCGACGGGGAGATCCCCAGCTGTTCCATGCCGTAAGCGATCTCGTCCTCGACGGTGTCGGTGACGAATCCGTTGACCGGGTTCTGCCCAACGATCCCGATGACGTCAGCCAGGTCGCGGGGACGATGTATGCGGGTATCCCGTCCGGCCACCGTCACGGTGCCGTCGAGACGCCCACCGGTGAAATGGGGGACGATCCCGTTCAGCGCTCCCAACAGGGTTGACTTGCCGGTGCCAGTACGCCCGACGACCAGCGCCAGATCACCCTCCTGGACGGTGAGGTTGATGTTCCTGAGGGTCGCAGCCGTGGCACCGGCGTGGGTGATCGACACATCCGACAGGGTGATGACATCAGTCATGGCTTGCGCACCTGATCTTTCCGGGATTTCCACGCGACCGCCTGCTCCGGGTCGGTTGACGTGGATCGTTGAGGCGCCGGGGTGAACACCCCGGGAAGGGCAACCGCAACCACCACGATGAGCATGGCCGGTTCCAATGGCGGCCAGACCACCGGCGAGGTGGAGACGGTGATGGCCTTCGGGTTGGCCTGGGACAGCCAGATCATGGCGATCATCGCGACAGCCCCACACAGGCATGACGTAGTGGCCTGCCAGGTCCAGGGATCCGGGCGGTAGCGGCTCACACCGAGACGACGCCCGGAGATCCGTAAGCCGATGATCGACCCGACGGTCCCAACGACGATGAGCACGATGCCGATGTGTTGGCCCATCCGGTCGGCCAGGAACCACGAGCACAGGCTCCCGGGGGCACAGGTCGACGGGTCGGTGCCGAAAGATCCTGTCGGGTTGGCGAGAATCCCGTAGCAACCCAGGGTCAGCACCATCACCGACAGGACGAGCAGAGTCCGTGTGCCAGGGCGGACCCTCCGGTCGTCACGGGTGCGACCGTATCCACGTGACTCCATTCCACGGGCCAGGGACATCGAGGTCTCCACCGAGTCCTCGAGTACGGGGACGAGCACTGCGGCGAGGGCCCTCATTCCTTTCTTGGTGTCACCGCGCAGCCTTCGGGCCCGTCTGACTCGTTGCACCGACGCGATGAGTTGAGGAAAGACCGACAGGGCGATGACGATGGCCACCGAGACGTCATGGAGGGCGGCCGGGACCGATTTGAGGACTCGTCGTGGGTTGGCCAGGGAGTTTGCGGCACCGAAGCAGATCAGCATCCCGGCCAGGTGAAGGGCGTCGAAACTGGTGGCAGCCAGGCCCTCAGCGGTGACCGGTCCACCGAGCCGGATCCCGGCTGCCCAGTCGGGCAGGGAGACCTCGGGTAGCCGGAAGAGGACGGTTCCTGTCCCGTCTCCTCCTATCAGAACTTGGAAGAACACCCGGATGACGACGACCGTCAGGGCCATACCGGCGTAGACACCGGCAGAACGGGCCCAGGGTTCGTCGGTGCGACGCAGGGTGACGACGAGAGCCACGGCCGCCGTGACGAGTACGACGAGAAGGGGATTGTTGGTGAGGCTGATGGCGATTCCGCAGCCGGCCGCCCAGCCCCACCACGACCATGGGTGGACTGTCCGGGTGCTGCCGTGCGTCGTGGCAGAAGGATTCTCGACGACCGGGTCGGCCGTCCTCGTCACCAATCTCGACACAGCTCAGCGCCGGTCCCAGTCGTCGTGAGGCACGGCTACCCTTCCTATCATCACCACATCAGTCTACGACGAGCTCAGGCGTTGACGTCGATGACCCGGAAACCCTTTGCGGAGGCTACCCGGGCAGCGTCGAAACCTTGGTCGCACAGCCAGCGGGTGAGAGAGTCCGCACCGAGGTTCTTTCCGACGACGAGGTGCGCTACTCCCTCGTCGGTCAGCCGTGACAGCCAGGTCGTCAGCATCTCGTGCAGGATCGGCTTGCCGACGCGGATCGGCGGATTGGACCAGATCTCGTCGAAGCGCAGGCCCGGATCGACCTCCTCGGGACGGCAGGCGTGGACGCGGTCGCCGACCTCGAGGGCTTTTGCATTGCGGTTGGTGAGGTCGATGGCGAGGTCATTGACGTCGACCGCGACGACCTCTGACCCGCGGCAGGCCCGTGCCAAGGCGCAGGCGATGGGTCCGTACCCGCATCCCAGGTCGAGGAAGGTGCCGTCGGAGGGTGGGGGAGTGATCTCGCGCATGAGGACGGCGGTCCCCGGGTCGAGGCGTGTGCCGGAAAACACTCCACCGGCGGTCGTCATCGTCATGGAGCCGTCCCAGACGTTGACGGTGATGGTGCGGGTCTGCACCGGCTTCTCGGGGGTCGTGAAGTAATGACTGGGCGCGTGGCTATCGCGGTGGGATTGGCTCATCAGTCCTCCCAACAGGTGTCGCAGATTTCGTCGTGGCTTCGACGGGAACGGGCTTGGGCAGCACGCACTGCAAGGTCGCCCTCGGACGGGTAGCCAACCTCCTCCAGGGTGAGACCGCAGGCTGGCATGACGAGCACTGACGACGCCCGCGACGTGCTGGCGGCGACCTCGTCGAGCCAATGCTGGTCGCGGCGACCTGAGGCGACGGTTGTCAGAGCGCCAATGAGGGACCTGACCATGGAGTGGCAGAAGGCGTCGGCCCGGACGCTCACCTCAACGGTTCCGTACGGGCCGTTGACACGCTCGGCGCGACACTCCAGAAGGGTGCGGATGGTCGTGGCTCCCTCTCGGTACTTGCAGAAGGCGGCGAAGTCGCGAAGCCCGAGAAGGGATTCTCCGGCCGTGTTGAGACGGTCAAGATCGAGGTGCCCCCGTACGGACGCCACGTGGAATCGCGTCAGCGGATCGGGTCGGGAGCCCTCGTCCCACAGCCGGTAGACGTAACGGCGCCACAGGGCCGAGAAGCGGGCGTCGAACTCGTCTGGGACAGGACGGATGGACGTGACGACGACGTCAGAATCGAGGACCCGCGCCAACCGGCGCAGCATCGAGGAGGTGTCGACGTCGTCGGGGAGATCGACGTGGGCCACCTGGCCTCGGGCATGGACACCGGCGTCAGTCCGCCCAGCCACCGTCAGTGGGGTTGGCCCGTCGAGCCGGAGCACTCGGGGAATCCATGTCTCCAATTCCCCCTGCACGGTGCGACGATCCGGTTGTGCCGCCCATCCTGAGAAGTTCGCCCCGTCGTAGGCGATGTCCAGACGCCAGCGGGTCATGACTCGTCCACGCGACGCCAGGTGAGGTCGTGGACGGTTCGCCCGGCCGCCAGCCCCTTTTTCTCGTAGCGGGTCACCGGACGCTCCTCCCAACGCGGACTGAAGCCGTCAGGCCCCGCAGTGACTGATTCGAGCAGCGGTTCTGCCGACAGCACGTCGACCATCCAGGTGGCGTAGTCGTCCCAGTCGGTCGCCAGACGCCACAGACCGCCGGGGCGTAGTCGTGACGCGACCAGACGGGCCACGTCGGCGTTGACGATGCGACGTTTGTGGTGGCGCTTCTTGTGCCACGGATCAGCGAAGAAGGTCCAGATCTCGTCGACCTGACCGGGCTCGACGAGGTGGTCCAGGCCGGCCGTCGCGTCGGCGAGGACGAGGCGCGCGTTCGTTGCTCCGGCGGCATGGAGCTTGGTGAGAGCGCTGGCGGCTGAGGGCAGGTAGACCTCGAACCCGATGAAGTCACGCTCGGGGTGGGCTGCGGCGAGGGTGGCCAGGACGTCGCCGGATCCGGTCCCGATCTCGAGGGTGAGTGGGGCGACGCGTCCGAAAATCGTCGGCAGGTCGAGTCGGGCGTCAGGCGCGACGGACGTGCTGGTGGTGTCACGAGGAACGTCGATCATGTACGTGCTGGCCAGGGTGTCCATGGCGCGTTGCTGGGAGACGTTCATGCGGGGGGACCGGCGGACGAAGGAGACGACGCCGCGTCGTGCGCGGTCACCCGAACGATGTGCACCGGCTGAGTGGGCGTCGGAGTATTCCGCGGTAGTGGACTGCGGGTAGGAAGAGTCGCTCCCGGATGGGGAGTCGAGGTCGTCGGTCATGGGCACACATGCTAGGCGATTGCGCCGACAGCAGGTGCGGATGAATTTGCGAAGGTCTGTGTTTTGGAATTTCCAACGTTGTGGAAAGCATGAATATCTGAATGTTCAGCGCATCAAAAGATAAACAGTCAATTCGCTAATTCGAGACGTGTTCTTCCTTGTCAGATGCGACTCTGAGATGAGGCTTACCTTGCTTGTGAACGCTGTTTTGAGTGTCTAGCATTGGCAGTGTCAGACACGCGGTGGTCATTTATGAAAGGTTTCGACATGTCTACCGCAACTCCCGTTGTTTCCTGCAACCGCACCGCTTGTGCCTTCAATGATTCCGGCTGTACCGCCTTCGCGGTGACGGTCGGTGGAACCGCCGGAAAGCCCACCTGCGCAACCGTTGCTCACCTTGACGCTCGCGCCGGCCTTTCCTCGACTGACGGGCGCGTTGGTGCCTGCCATCGCATCGAGTGCATCCACAACGACAAGCTTCTGTGCACCGCCAAGGAGGTCACCATCAGTGACGCTGCGGCTTGCACGGCATACCAAGCGCGCTGAGTCAGGCGTAGGCGTCTTGCCTGTTGAAGGGATGATGCCCTGACGCAACTGACCGCCGTGGTTCAGGCGTGGGCCCCCTCGGGGGAGAGAGGGCCCACGCTGTCGCGGATCCGGCTGTCAGACACGCGTAGGGCGTACCGGACCCGAGTTCATCAGGGGGAGTCGCGCAACAGCGGCCCCGAGTTCATACAGCGACGTCACGTCCCGGTCCAGAGGAATGAACACCACCCCCGTTTGATCGGGGTTGACGTACATGAGAGTCAGCCCGGTGCGGTCAATGTCGGCGCAGAACACCCTTCCCACGGTGTGAGGGCATGCGTGGTGGGTGGCTCGCGACCAGCAGGTGCAGCCCGGCAGGGCTTGTTGTCTCACCGCATCGCACAGCTTCGACAGGTGGAAGTCGCCAATGGAGGCGACGACGTCAAGGGCTGACAACTCGTCATCAGTGGACGGGAATACCTCGTCATTGGGCATGTCGGCGATGAGGGTGGGGATGTCGATCTCGGCGCTTCCCGCGGCGTCGTGCAGGATGGCCTGGCGTGGGTCAATGATGCCGACGAGGCCATCGTCGAATCCGGTTATCAGTGACACCTCACTCGGCAACACGTCGGTGGCCAGCAAGTGATCGACCTGGTCGGTGCTCAACCAGGTGACGGTTCCGAGGATGTGGAGGGTGGCCGCCAGCAACCGGATTGCAGGTTCTGGGGCGTCCTTGGAAATCTCCAGGTGAACGTCGGTCGGTACGCCAGCAGGAATCTGGCAGAGCGACTGTGTTGGGTGGGACCGCATCGCGACGACGAATCGCCCCGACGCTGTGACTCCGTGAGCCTGCAGGTCGCACGTCCACTCGTCGGGGTGACCGTTGGCCGAGATCATCGTGTGGGCGACCATCGTGGTCATGCCCGCGCCGCCGAGTATGCGCCGCGCGAGAGAAGAGCTGCGTTGTGGCAAGATCGATGCGATGTGGGCCTCCAGATCTGAGGCCGCGCCGTCGTTGGTGTTGCCGGTGGCAGTCATCGTCACATCCCTTCGGTTTAGGCGAGCCTAATCTAACATGAAGGGACTATGGGGGGATGAGCCGGGGGTCAATTTGTTGGAAGGTCCCGTGGTGATGGCGAGAACTTGTGGGGTTCGTGCCATCTGGAGTGGCAGGGGACCTCAATCTTGTCGGGAATTCCACGAGCTGACCAGTATGAGTCATCGGTGGTAGTGGCGGGCCTGAGTCCAGTGGGTGTGGGTGAGAACGACCAGCATCAGGCGGGAACGATGCCAGCCATGATCTGGCGCAGGACGTGTTCGGGGAATACCGTCCGAGGGCGGTGCCGCCGGTGAAGGTGGGAGGCAAGCCAGTCCAGCACAAATTGTGGGTGTTGCCTGATCATGGTGGGAGTGGCGTGGAGGATCTTCCAGCCCGACCGGTCGAGGTTGGCTGAACGCATCATCGTGTTCTCGTAGCCGTCGATCGTTCCGTGTATCACCCGGCCGTCAATCTCCACGGCGACCTTTTCGGCTTCGAAGGCCTTGTCGAGGATGTATCGGCGATCCCCGGCTCGCACTGCATGATTTGGCTTCACGCCAGTGATGCCGACGGCTCGTATCAACCTTCCGAATTCCAGTTCGGGGATCGACCAGGACCTGAGGTTGATGTCGGCGAGGGCGGACGCGATCTGATGTCGGCTGAATCGCCAGGACAAGCTGGATCGCGAGGTTCGACACGACTCCGGGCTCACCAACCCCTGTCGGAGTGCCTCACAGACCCATGCCCAGTCCCCGCGGATTGCCAGGAGGAGCACTGACACCTCGGGCTCCACGACCCACATGCCATGTCTGTCTGTCACGTACCGACGGGGGACTCGCCACCGGTGGACACGGATGCCCTCCCGTTCAATTGAGCGGGTACGTGAGTAGGCCTCGACTTCCTTCACGGCATCGAGACCGTGAAGGTACTCGCCTGGTGGTTTCAACCCCTGCATGACGAGGGCGGCCTTGCCGATGAGTACGGCATCCCGGTGCCACAGGTGCACCCCTTTGATCCGTACTCTCGGGTCACGTGCAACTGTTGCCGGGGACACCACACCGGGGAGTATCCGCACCGCATTCCCGGCGGCTACCGCCCGGTCTGCTTGTCCTCGCAGGTGGCTAAATCGATGGATGCGGGCCACTCCGCCGTTTGCGCGCCATTCGAAGCCGAGTTCGTTCATACCCTCAGTTGTCGCCTGAGGTTCTGAAATCCGTCACCCTCGGTGAAATCTGTGGACAAGAGTGTGGGGGCACTCCAACATCTCTGTGGAAAACTTCTGAAGGGCGCTTCTGGCTGCTACCACTGGTGGCAACCAGGCCGCGACCTCACGGCATTACCTCGCGGTTTGGGGGTGAGGGGCATGGGCCGGGGGGTGGATGCGCCTCGGGGAATTGGGGTACCGGCGGGGCCTTGATGTCGGTGACCAGAGGAGCGCACGCCCTACCGCCTCCAGTTTGAACCTCGGTGTGCAACCCGTGTATGCTTCTGCCGTTGCCCTCGAGCAAACGGGAGTTGGCCGCCGCGGTCGCTCCGTCTGTCCGACACAGCGATGTCGTGATGCGGTTCCGATCTCCGGCGTGTCACGTCGTCGAGTGGAGGAATCGCCCGCAGAGCACCACCACGTTGCAAGATCCCTGTGCGTGATCTCACGCATGGGACCGAGTTCGAGAAGGTACCTGTGACCACCTACAGCCCCAAGGCCGGCGAGGTGCAGCGCAATTGGTACGTCATCGACGCCGAGGACATCGTCCTGGGCCGTCTGGCCACCACCGCTGCCACCCTCCTGCGCGGCAAGCACAAGCCGCAGTACGCCCCCCACATCGACACCGGTGACTTCGTCGTCGTCGTCAACGCCTCCAAGATTGCGCTGACCGGCAAGAAGGCCACTGACTCGCTGCGTTACGACCACTCCGGTCGTCCGGGTGGCCTGCGCGTCACCAGCATAGGCGAGATGCTCGAGAAGGACCCGCGCCGCGCTGTCGAGCGCGCGGTGTGGGGCATGATGCCCAAGAACAAGCTGTCGCGTCAGCAGCTCAAGAAGCTGAAGGTCTACGGCGGCCCTGAGCACCCGCACGCTGCGCAGAACCCGCAGCCCTACGAGATCACCCAGATCGCCCAGTGATCGTCCACGAAGGATTGTGACAGTGACTGACACCGCAACCGAGAACCTCGAGAACACCGAGGTCACCCCGTTCATCGAGGGCGACCGTGAGATCGCCTACCGCACCGACTCCACCCCGGCCGTGGCCGCTGGCGAGTCCAATCGCCCCGCCATGATCGCCGCTGGTGCTGCCACCGGTCGCCGCAAGGAGGCCATCGCCCGCGTCCGCATCATCCCCGGCTCCGGCCAGTGGAAGATCAACGGCCGCACTTTGGAGGACTACTTCCCGAACAAGGTCCACCAGCAGATCGTGACCGAGCCCTTCACCACCGCTGGTGTTGAGGGTGCCTACGACGTCATCGCCCGTATCGGCGGTGGCGGCATTACCGGCCAGGCTGGCGCACTGCGTCTGGGCATCGCCCGCGCGCTCAACAACGTTGACGCCGAGGCCTCCCGCCCCGCCCTCAAGAAGGCCGGCATGCTGACCCGTGACGCCCGCGTCAAGGAGCGTAAGAAGGCCGGACTCAAGAAGGCCCGTAAGGCTCCGCAGTACTCGAAGCGTTGATCTGGTCCTTTCCCAGAAACTCGGGGCGGCTCTCCCATGGTGGAGGGCCGCCCCGAGGCGTTTCTCGACCCACCCCCGGCTGTCGACGAGCGGAATGTTCCTGCGACGCGCGTGGATTTCCTGGGAAGTTGCCGACCCGCTGCCACGTCTCGTGGCAGCACCCCAGGTACCTGTCAGCATCTCCACGGGTGATCGGAGGAGGCTCGAGGACACCCCCCGACGCCAGTGTCGAATCCCCCGATCCTGGCAGGCTCGGCGGGTATTTCGTTCACTTGGCGTGAGCGGTGGGTAGAGTGGTACTTCGTGGCACGACTTTTTGGAACTGACGGAGTACGCGGCGTGGCCAACCAGGACCTCACCGCCGAACTGGCCCTCGACCTCTCGGTTGCGGCCGCCCACGTCCTGGGTGAGGCTGGCGCCTTCGGGCACCGCCAACCCACCGCGTTGGTAGCACGTGACCCTCGCGCCTCGGGCGAGTTCCTTGAGGCGGCCGTATGCGCCGGTTTGGCAAGTGCAGGTGTTGACGTCCTGCGCGTGGGCATCATCCCGACTCCGGCTGCGGCTTACCTCGTGAACGAGTACCGCACCGACCTCGGCGTCATGCTGTCAGCCTCCCACAACCCCATGCCTGACAACGGCATCAAGTTCTTCTCGCGCGGCGGTGTGAAGCTCCCCGACGACCTCGAGGACGCCATCGAGCAGCGTATGGGTGAGCCGTGGGCTCGACCCATCGGCGACAAGGTGGGACGCATCCGTTACACCCCACAGGCCGTCGACACCTACGTCGACCACCTGGTGCGTTCACTGCGCCAGCAGGACACCCTCAAGGGGCTCAAAATTGTCCTCGACACCGCCAACGGCGCCTCCTACTACACCGCCTCGGCGGCCTTCAGGGCCCAAGGGGCGGAGGTCATCGCGCTCCACGACCAGCCTGACGGTCTCAACATCAACGAGCGCTGCGGTTCCACTCACCCGGAGAAGTTGCAGGTCAAGGTCGTTGAGGTTGGGGCCGACATGGGCCTGGCCTTCGACGGCGATGCCGACCGCTGCCTGGCCGTCGACCACGAGGGCAACATCATCGACGGCGACCACATCATCGCCATCCTCGCCCTGGCCCTCCAGGAGGACCATCGTCTGGCCTCCAACACCGTCGTCGCGACGATCATGAGCAACCTCGGCCTCATTCTGGCGATGCGTGAGCACGACATTCACGTCGACCAGACCAAGGTTGGTGACCGCTACGTGCTCGAGTCGATGAACGCGAACGGGTTCTCGCTCGGCGGCGAGCAGTCCGGTCATGTCATCATGAGCGAGTTCGCCACCACCGGTGACGGCGTCCTCACCGGTCTGCATCTGTCGGCCCGTGTCGCCCGCACTGGCAAGACCCTCAAGGAGCTGGCGTCGGTGATGACCCGCCTGCCGCAGGCCCTCGTCAACGTACGCGGGGTCGACAAGCTTCGTGCCGGCATCGACCCGGACGTCAACAAGGCGGTCGCCGACGCCAACCAGAAGCTCGGTGACACCGGGCGCGTCGTGCTTCGCCCGTCGGGCACCGAGCCGGTCGTGCGGGTCATGGTCGAGGCTGTCACCCAGGAGGAGGCCGACCAGATCTGCTCCGAGCTGGCCAAGACCGTCAAGACCTGCCTGGCCCTGTGAAGCTCTGATCGTGGCATTGTTCCGTCGCCGCCCTGATGCCGACCTGCCCGGTCTGGACGTCGGGGCGGCGAATTGTCTGCGTGGCATGGTCGAGGAGTCCTTGGCAGCCATGGGGATCGACGCGAGGGTTGAGGGCGATCATGCGGTGACTTCCGTTGGTGACATCCCCTTGGCCCCCATGGTCGACGAGCTCGACGGTCATGATCGCAGGGACTGGCAGGTGGTCGTTGACGAACTCGTCACGCGCATGGTGCGCTCCCTTCTCGACGGGGCGACCCGCCTGACCGACGCCACCCTCGCTGACCACGTCGTCGTGAGGATCGTGGGAGATCGGGAGCGAGCCGGACGCAGTTTCGATTACGCGCGTCCTCTGGTGTCGCCCGCGACGGGGTCCCCGATTCCCGGACTCCTCGTCGCCCTGGCGTGGCTGAACGACGAGGTCGAGCTTCTCAATGACGCGGCTCTGGCCGAGATCGACGATCTGGACACCGCTTATCGTCTTGGCTCAAAGAGGCTGGCAACCGTATTGACCGACGATCTCGACGTCACCCGGCACGGAAACATCATGACCGTCGCGGGGTCGTCCTGGTTGGTGTCCTCCTGGCTCCTCGTGCCCGAGTTGGGACAGCCCGTCGCTGACGAATTGGGACATGACGTCCTCGTCGGGATCGAGTCCCCGGACAAGGTCCTCATCTCGGCGATCAGCGACGCACACGAGCTCGATTCGGCCGTGTCGCCGTCGCGAGTCGCTGACCCCTTCGCCTGGCACATCGGCTGAACAGTCACCCAGGCGGATCGGGGTGACCCGGTGTGGCTCAGACCTTCCGAATCCACACGTTGCGGACCTCGTGGTCGGGGCCCTTGTGAAGGATCGCGGTGGCGCGGCCGCGGGTGGGTAGCACGTTCTGAACCAGGTTTGGGCCGTTGATGGTGTCCCAGATCTCCCTGGCCACGCAGATGGCCTCGTCGTCGGGCATGCGCGCGTAGTCGCCGAAGAAGGAATCCGGATCGGTGAACGCGGTCTGGCGTAGGGTCAGGAATCTGTTGATGTACCACCGAATGATGTCGGTCTCCTCAGCGTCGACGTACACCGAGAAGTCGAAGAAGTCGCTCAGCGCCAGTCCCATCGTCCCGCTGCTGCGACGACGCGGTGGCTGCAGGACATTGAGGCCCTCGATGATGAGGACGTCAGGTTGACGGACGACGAGCTGTTGACCGGGGACGATGTCGTAGGTGACGTGGGAGTACACCGGGGCCGTGACCTCGGGCATCCCGGACTTCACGCCGACGACGAATTTCAGCAACGCCTTGCGGTCGTACGACTCCGGGAATCCCTTTCGCGACAGCAGGCCGCGCTCCTCGAGAACCTTGTTGGGGTAGAGGAATCCGTCGGTTGTCACCAGATCGACGATCGGACGACGGGGGGATCGTCCCATCAATTCCTGCAAGAGGCGGGCGACGGTTGACTTGCCGACCGCCACCGACCCAGCGATCCCGATGATGAACGGGGTACGCCGCATGCCATGGCGGGTGAGCTGCAGAAAGGTGTTGGAGGCGTCGAAAAGGGCGCCGGTGTGCATGCAGTACAGGTGGATGAGCTGAGTCAGCGGGCGGTACACCTCAACGACGTCGCGGTGGCTCGTGGGGTCGCCAAGACCGCGGATACGATCCAGGGTGGCCTCATCAATGTCGATCTCGGTGGACTCGGCAAGGGCGGCCCAGGACTCCCGCGACAACTCGATGAATGGACCTGGTTCGGTGTTGTCGTCGTCTGCGGGAGCAGGTGGGGTGAGATTCACGGTGGACACCTCATCGTGGCTGTGTATGACGTCGAACGACTGTACTCATCCGAGGGCACCGTGCACAGTCCAATGCGTGGACGGCGCAGCCCTGCAAGGCTGCGCCGTCAGTGGTGAGAACGAACAGGATCAGCCGAGGAAGGGCTGTGGGGCGCAGACCACGGGCTTGGCCTGGTCAGGGTCCAGGGCGTTGACGGCCATCTGGTACACGTTGGTGTCGTAGGTGAAGTTGACATGGCTGGCGTGGTCAGCGTGGCAGGTGTTCTGAACGAGGATGTTCTTGACGCCGGGCTCGTACAGGAAGGCGTTGGTGAACGGCACCACGACGTCGTCGTAGCGGCCTTCGATGACTGTGTACTTGACGCCGGGGCGGGTCACCGGGCCGTTGCCGTACAGTTCCTTGTTGAAGCGGGACGAGCCGAGCTGCTGTTCGTAGCTGGCGATGTTGGCCTTGGCGAAGGCGCTCTCGATCTGCTCGTGTGTGGCCTCGTCAACGGCCTCGTTGACGAACTTGGAGACGGCCTTCGGGCCGACGCCGTGGTTCGACGGGGCGAGGGCGATGAGCTTGTCGACCTTCTTGTCGCCGCCGAGCTTGGTGATGTAGTAGTTCGGCAGCGGGCCGCCACCCTGGGACCATCCGATGATGTCGACCTTCTTGGACCCGGTGGCCTCGAGAACGCGATCGACGAAACCGGCAACGGCCTTGGCGGAGACTCGGATGTCACCGGTGTAGGCGAAGTTCGGTAGCAGCTTCAGTCCGTTGAAGTTGGGGGAGAAGACGCAGTAGCCGAGTTTGGTGAGCTTCGGGGAGTACATCGACCAGGATGCGTAGGCGTCGGAGTTCGTGCCGGGCAGCAGGACGACGGGGTTCTGGCCCTCGCGCGGCTTGCAGCCGAAGTCGTTGGCTCCCTGGGGATTGGTACCAGGGTGGGCCAGGGCGTAGATGGAGGCCGGGTAGGTGAACAGCTTGCGGGGCCCGTCACCAGCCGACGGAACACCGTCCGGGCTGCCAGGCATGGTGATCTCGGGCGGAACCGAGGTGTCGGCTTCGGCGGCATGCGCCGGGGCAGTCGAGATGGCCGCGAAGGCGGTGGCCACGACGGTGGTCAGGGAGGTCAGGACTGCTGCGAACTTCTTTGATCTCATGCGTTGTTTCCTCAATCATGCGTCGGTGCAGGATGTGCAAGAACCTATGAGTCGGCAGGGTCATGGGAGATGGGTATCCGTGAACCAGGCTATTTGTGCAAATCGCGAGGTCATCACACGTTCAAATGTTCAGGCGTTGCGGTTCGCCACCCGCTCATGATTCATGTACGTTTCTTGCCATGTGCGGAATCGTTGGTTACTGCGGTCATCGACAGGCCGAGCGCGTCATCATCGACGGGCTCCGGCGTCTCGAATATCGAGGATATGACTCAGCTGGATTGGCGGTCGTGGCAGATGGGGGCCTGCATCGGGCCAAGAAGTCAGGCAAGTTGACCAATCTTGAGGCAGAGCTCGCTGCTCATCCGCTCCCGGAGTCCAATCAGGGCATCGGCCACACCCGCTGGGCGACCCACGGTGCCCCGACTGACGAGAACGCCCACCCTCACCTGTCCTTCGACGGTCGGGTCGCGGTCGTCCACAATGGCATCATTGAGAACTTCGCCTCGCTGCGTGCCGAGCTCCAGGGACAGGGCGTCACCTTCACCTCGGAGACGGATACCGAGACTGCAGCGCACATGCTCGCCCTGCACATGCAGCAGGGTTCCTCCCTGGCTGAGGCTATGGGCGCGGTGGCCTCCCGACTCGAGGGCGCCTTCACCCTCGTCGCCATCAGTGCCGACGCCCCGGACACCGTCGTGGCTGCTCGTCGCAACTCCCCGCTGGTCGTCGGGCTGGGACAGGGGGAGAACTTCCTGGCCTCCGACGTCGCCGCCTTCATCGAACACACCCGCGAGGCCCTCGAGCTGGGTCAGGATCAGGTCGTCGTGCTGACCTCCGAGGATGTCACTGTCACTGACTTCGACGGTCATCCCAGCCAGGCCCGCCCCTACCACGTCGACTGGGATCTGTCGGCGGCTGAGAAGCAGGGCCACGACTGGTTCATGCGCAAGGAGATCTTCGAGCAACCGCGCGCTGTCGCCGACACCTTGCTGGGTCGCTGGTCCGACCGAGGCGAACTGGTCCTCGACGAGATCCGCATCTCTCCGGAGGATCTGCGACGCATCACCAAGATCGTCGTGGTGGCATGCGGGTCCTCCTACTACGCCGGCATGGTCGCGAAGTACGCCATTGAGCACTGGACCCGCGTGGCCTGTGAGGTCGATCTGGCCAGCGAGTTCCGTTACCGCGACCCGATCATCGATCCGACGACCCTGGTCGTGACGATCTCCCAGTCCGGCGAGACCGCCGACACCCTCATGGCCATTCGGCACGCTCGTGAGCAGCATGCCAAGGTCATCGCCATCTGCAACACCAATGGTGCGACGATTCCGCGTGAGTCCGACGCCGTCATCTACACCCACGCCGGCCCGGAGATCGGCGTCGCGTCGACCAAGGGATTCCTCACCCAGGTGGTTGCCTGCTACTTGCTGGGCCTCTACCTGGCTCAGGTGCGTGGCATGAAGTACGGCGACGAGATTCGCGGCGTGATGTCCGAGCTCGATCAGATGCCGGGCAAGATTCAGGAGGTCCTCGACGAGATCGAGCCGGTCTACGAGCTGGCCCGGGTCATGGCCAAGGAGGAGGAAGCCGTCTTCTTCCTGGGCCGCCACGTCGGTTACCCGGTGGCCCTGGAAGGCGCGCTCAAGCTCAAGGAGATCGCCTACATGCACGCCGAGGGCTTCGCCGCTGGCGAGCTCAAGCACGGCCCGATCGCCGTCATCGAGGAGGACACCCCGGTCTTCGTCGTTGTGCCTCCGAAGGGTCGCGACCAGCTTCACGACAAGGTGGTGTCCAACATTCAGGAGATCCGTGCCCGCGGTGCCCGGACAATTGTGCTCGCCGAGCGTGGTGACGACGACGTCAAACCATTCGCGGATACCTTTGTCGAGCTGCCGGCGTGCTCGACCCTGCTGCAGCCCTTGGTGGCTGCCGTGCCGTTGCAGGCGTTTGCCTGTGAATTGGCAACGGCCAAGGGTCACGATGTTGATCAGCCACGGAACTTGGCGAAGTCGGTCACCGTGGAGTGATGTCTGCACGAGTTCGCCCCCGGAATCCGGGGATTCCGGGGGCGATGTGCGTTGTGCCTGAGACGTCAGCGGGACGGTTGCTCCTGGTGATCGGCCTCGTCGAAGTTGAAGATCTGCAGGAATGTCCTCGCGCGCTCGCTCGTCGGGTTGGTGAAGAACTGGTCCGGTTTCGAGATCTCGACGATCTGTCCGGCGTCCATGAAGACGATTCGGTCGGCAATGGCTCGCGCGAAATCCATCTCGTGAGTGACGAGAACCAGGGTCATGCCGTCTCGGGCAAGCTCGAGGACGACGTCGAGGACCTCGTGGACCATCTCGGGATCCAGGGATGCCGTCACCTCGTCAAGGAGGACGACCTCTGGCTCCATCATGAGTGCTCGCACGATCGCCACGCGCTGCTTCTGGCCACCCGAGAGCTGGCGGGGAAGGGCCGAGGCGCGGTCGAGCAGCCCGACGCGGTCGAGCAGTCGGCGGGCGCGTCCTCGCGAGACCTCCTTGGGCTCGTGCTTGACGAGTCGGGGGGCCAACAACAGGTTGTCCTCGACGCTCAGATGTGGGAACACCTCGTAATTCTGGAAGACCATGCCGACGCGTTCGCGTATCTGGCGCAGCCCCGACGGGGTGTACTCCAGGGCCTTGCCGTCGAAGGTCACGGTGCCCGAGTCGATCGTCTCGAGGCCGTTGATGGTGCGCAGCAGGGTCGACTTGCCGCAGCCGGAAGGGCCGACTATGACGACGACCTCGGACCGGGCGACGTCGAGGGAGACGTCACGCAGGGCCGTCACCCCATTGGCATAGGTCTTGGTGACCCCCTCGAGGGTCAGGTGGTGATCTGTCATGACAGCGCCATCTTCCTTTCGAGGTGACGGGAGTACATGGAAATGACGAAGCAGACGGCGAAGTACAGGAAGAAGACCGTCCCGTAGATCCACAGCGCGGCGTCCGGGTGATCGAAACGGTTGCGATCGATGATCGCCTGGGCCACCTTGAGGATCTCGACGACACCGATGAGGCAGACGAGGGCCGTCGTCTTGATCATGCGGGTGACGAGATTGACCGTCAGTGGCACGAGCTGGCGAAGTGCCAGCGGCATGACGATGTGTCGTCGTACCGCACGGTCAGACATGCCGAGGGCTTGGGCGCTGACGATCTGGTGATGGGGTACCGCCGCGATGGCTCCACGCACGAGGTCGCCCATCTCCGCAGTGCCCCACAGGGTGAAGACGATGATCGCAGCTGCCTCGCCACTGACGTCGAGGCCGGCCACTTGAGCCATGTCGAAGTAGACGACGAAGAGCAGCACGAGCTGGGGGAGCAGCCTCAACGCCTCGACGTAGCCACGAGTCAGGATTCGCACCCACAGATGCCGGGAGTCCATGACCAGCCCGAGTGGGAGGGCAAGCGCGATGGACAACACCATCGAGACGAGGGCGATCCGCACCGAGACCCACAGCCCCTGTAGCAGCAGGACCCAGGTCTGGGGATCAAGCAGTGGCTGCATGACGACGTGTCCTCCTCTCGAGGTAGCGGCCCAGCAGGGCGATCGGGATGAGGATGAGCAGGTAGAACACGACGAGGAGGAAGAGAGCCTCGGTCGTCGTGTAGGAGTTGCCGATCTGTTCCTTGGCCCGATAGACGAGGTCCGGCAGGGCGACGACGGACACCATCGAGGTCTCCTTGACGAGGAAGATGGTGTTGGCGGTGAGTGCCGGCATCGCGGTGGCCACCCCCTGGGGCGCCAGGACGTGGACGAAGGTCTGCCGGCGATTCAGTCCGAGGGCCGCGGCGCTCATGCGATGGATCTGGGGGATCTCGTCGAGGCCGGACCGCAGCGCCTCAGCCATGTAGGACCCGCCCAGGAACGTCAGTCCGACGATGGCGCAGGTCTCGCCGGACATGATGACGCCGACCTTCGGCAGGCCATAGAACAGAAAGAACAACTGGACCAACAGCGGGGTGTTGCGCGACAGCTCGACGTAGACGGCGACGATCTGGCGTACCACCGGGATGCGGAAGTACTGCACAGCCGCGCAGAGCGCGCCGAGGAGCAGTGACGCGAGGACACCGATGATGCCGATGCGAGCAGTGAGGGCGGCCGCCTCCGCATAGAGCGGGAGCGACCGTCCGATGACGTCGAAATCCATGTGATCTGACGTAGGGGGCGAGCCCTACTTCCTTCCACCTTCGATGACGAGCTGGTCGGGCTTGATGGTGTCGCCGTAGACCGGCTCCAGGGTCTTCTTGAAGTTCTGATGGAAGAACTTCTCCTTGCCGAGCGTGACGAGGTCGTCGTTGATCCACTTTCGCAGCGGGTCGTTGCCCTTGTGGACTGCCGGGGCGATGGTCGCCTTGTCGCCGAAGGAGGTGATACCGGTGACGAACTTGTCATTCTGGCGCGTGAATGCCACGGCCTCGGTGTTGTCGGTGATCCAGACGTCGCCGCGGCCATCGGCCAGGGCACTGGTGACCTCGGCGTATTGCTCGAACTTCGTCACCTTCCACTCCGGATGGTGTTCCTGGACCCAGGCATCCTGGCTGGTGCCCTTGACGACGAGGATCTTGGCGTGGTCGAGATCGGAGACCTTCGTGATCGGGTGGTCGGTCGGGGAGACGGCGCCGAAGGCCACCTGCATGTACGGATTGGCGAAGTCGACCTTCTTGGCGCGGTCTGTGGTGACGGTGAAGTTGGCAAGGATGATGTCAACCTTGCCCGACTCGAGGAACTCGACGCGGGATGCGGCGTCGACAGGGACCCATTCGAGCTTGACACCCATGTCCTTGGCGAGACGCTCGCCGTAGGTGATGTCGTAACCCTCGTAGGTGTTCTTGCCGGTGAGAGAGCCGAAGGGGGCCTTGTCAGCGAAGGTGCCGATGTGAATGGTGCCGTCCTTCCTGATCTGCTCGGGAGTGCGAGTACCGACGTTGCTTGCGGTCTCTGCGGAGTCTCCGGAGCTGCCTCCCACGTCAGGGGATCCACACCCGGCAGCGGCCACGACAGTCATCAGTCCGCACAACATGGCGACGACTGCGTGGGGGCGAGACCTGACAGTGGTGCGCGGGCTCGTGGCCTGGTTGTGACGCGTGATGCGGGACATGGGAATCTCCTGTTGCTGGTGACGTGTCCTCCAAGACTGGACTATCACATTGTCCTTGGGCTCTTCTGCCATTGTTGACGGTGTGAGATCGTCGTCCAACGGCGTCGTGAAGCCAAGAAAGTAGCTTGTTCATGGATCAAGAATTTTTTGAAAATGTCTTGTATTGAGAGATGTGCTCTCATCATGTAAGACTAGATGTCTGGTGAGCTCAGTTCAAGGTTGCTCGTTGCAATGATGTGCAGCGTCCAGCGCGTACCCTTGACGGGTGATCATGGCAATCGGGGTGGACGTCTGTGACGTCTCCAGGTGGGAGGCGGCTCTCAAGCGTCATCCGGGAATGGCCCGCAAGGTCCTCACCGACGCCGAGGTTGCGACGCCGTCACGCTCCCAGGCTGCCCGATTTGCCGCCAAAGAAGCTCTGTTCAAGGCGTTGGGTGGGGCAGACGGGCTGTCCTGGCAAGATTGCGAGGTGGTGTCCGACGGTGGCGTTCCGCAGTTCGAGTTGCGTGGATCCCTGGCACGACGGGCATCCGACCTGGGGGTGACGCGGGTGCATCTATCACTGAGTCATGACGCCGGCGTGGCTGTGGCCATGGTGGTGTGCGAGGGGTGACCCTCACGAGGGCCCACCCGGTGGCACCACGTCACCGAGCTGATGAGTGGTGAGGAGCAGGGGTGTTTGTCGACCCGCGAAGGACCGCACCCTGGGACAGGGTGTTCGGTGCGAGGAGCGTCATTCCGTGCAAGGTCCTTGATGACCTGCTGCGCCAAGGACCGTGCACCCGAGCTCAGTTGAGCCGGATGATCGGGGTCCCCAATGGCTCCATCACGAAGGCCGTCAATGTTCTGCTCGACTGCGGACTGGTGACGGCCGGGGAGATGACGACGTCTGCAGCGCGGTCCGGAATGGGGCGTCCGGGGGAGATCATCAATCCCAACAGCAGCCACGTGAGTCTCTTGGGGATGAAGATCCTGCCGACCTCGATCGTGGGATGTCGGACGAATCTCGCGGGCGATGTCGAACAATCGGAGACGATCGAGACGGGAGGTACCACTCGAGACCAGATTCTGACGGGATTGGTCCATGCGGCTCTTCGGCTCTCAAAGGAGAGCACCGTCATCGGGATCGGGGTTTCGATCGGAGGGATCGTCGGTACTGATCACGCCACCCTCCTGGTCAATGACTTGGTCGAGGCGGAGCCCGGGAGGATCCTTGACGGCCTTGCTGAGCGTGTGGGAGCCCCGGTGTACCTCGAGAATGATGTTCGATGTCTCGTTGCGATGGAACAACGAGTCGGGCTCGGTCGTCGAGCCTCCTCATTCAACGTCATCACCGTCGGAATGGGTGTCGCTGTCTGTGTCGTCGATCAGGGAGTCCAGGTGCGGGGAACGGGCGGCAAAGCTGGTCTGCAACAGCACCTCATGACGTATTCGCACACTCACGAGCGGTTGGTTCCTGCATCGCAGGTTCTCACGACCGACCCAATTCTGGCGCGAGCAGGGGAGCTCGGTCTGCCCACCGATGTCGATCAGTTGACGGCATTGGCCGAGACCGACGCGGATGCGGTGGCTGGACTGGGACGATACATGGCGGTCGGTTTGGCGCCGATTGTTGCGAATCTTCAGGCATTCACCGATCCACAAGCCTTGTTGGTCGGAGGTGAGCTCGGGCCAATTGTGGAGACCGGTATCCAAGATCTTGAGCGGGAGGTGGGACGCATCACCGGAGGATGCGTCCACCTTCCGCCTGTGCACTTCGCTGATTGGCATTTCGGTGACTGGGCCCGTGCAGCGGCGATGACCGCCTTGACATTGATACTGGCCCCCGAGCCCAGTTCGTGAGTGGGTCAATCAGCTATCGAATGGCTTTGTTCACGCGCTCATTCTGTGTGACGAAGACAGATGGCTCTTCCGTTCCCATCCACACCGAATCCAACGATGGCTGCAGGATGGAATCGACAGTGGCTGTGTTGTCGGCGATTGGATACAGCGCAGTTTCGCGACGTGTCACCCGATCGGTGAATGGCGTCACGTCGAGGCCATCCCTGTCGAAGGCCGCGATTGCTGCGTCGGTTCCCCGGGGCCGGGCCGGAAACACGATGGCGTCCTTTCCAATGACGACCTGGCACGCATCGGAGCCGAGATAGGACACGAGTTTTCCTGCTTCGGTCTTGTGCGTGGAACTCCGCGATATCGAGTCGCCGAGACCGTTGTACAACGAGACCGGATGGCCAGACGGTCCGCTCGGGAGGGGAGCGATGCCGAGTGTGATCCCCTCGAGATGGGCGTAGGTCTGAAGCATCCACGAGCCGGTGAGACTCATGGCGACCTTTCCGGACCCGAGCTGTTGATCACTGGTCACGCTCTTGCCGAACTGACCCATCTTGGGCATGTACCCCTTACGAGAGAGGCCGGTGTACCAACCGATGGACTTGATGAACCGGGGATCGTCGTATTGGAATCGAGTGCCCCACGTGGGCTTGTCCGTATGACGCCAACCGGTCGACAGGGCAAAGGGGGACCAGTTTGTCTGGCCGGCATAGTCGAAATACGGGTCAGTACCAAGCGCGTACTGCTTCACATGCGCCGGGTCGAACGTCGGGTCATCGCCTCGGCGTCCCTTGTCGTCGATGGTGAGCTTGGCCAAGATCTTCTCGAGGCTGCCCCCGTCATCTGGGTTCCAGGTCGCAGTTTCCAGTTCCTTCGTGGTCACTCCGGCGTCTTCGAGCTTCTTCTGGTCGTACATCAGGGCGATGGTGTCGTAATCCTTCGGCATCCCGTAGAGGTGTCCGTCGTCCCCGGTCCACAGGGATGTCAGACCGGGCATGAAGTCAGAGGGCTTGACCTTTCCAATGCTGTCCACCTCGTCCAGTGGTTGCAGGACGTTTCGGCGCATGAACTGCGGATAACGGCCGACATGGTCCGTGAAGACGTCGGGGGCGGTTCCGGCGACGAAGCTGGCGGTGAGCTTGGTCCAATAATCGCCCCATCCCATTTGGGTGATTCGAACCGAGATGTCAGGATTCTCTGCCTCAAAGTCGTGGATGCACTTCGCATAGGAGGGAAGCTGATTTGCGTCCCACAACCAGTAATCGATCTGGGCCTTGGCGGATGTCGTTTGGCTGCAGCCCGCACTCGCAGCAGTCATTGCGGCGGCGAGGGCAAGTGACGCGATTCGGGACCGAATCTTGCAAAAGTTCTTCTTGTGTTCCTTCATGATTGATGACTCACTTGATTCCGTTGAAGCCGATGGAGTTCACGATGCGCTTGGCAAAGCATGCGAACAGGATGAGCATCGGGAGGGCAGACACGAGAGTGGCGGACATGAGTCCTGACCAGTCGGTGCCAGACTGCGGGGACTGAGCCCTGAACACTCCGAGGGCGACGGTGAGGACGCGTGACTTGTCGGTGTAGGAGATCATCAGCGACCAGAAGTACTCGTTCCACGCCGTGATGTAGGTCAGGAGCGCGAGTGTGGCGATGGGGGCCGACGACATGGGAAGGACGAGCTGCCAGAACACCCGCGTCTTTGACGCGCCGTCAATGAGGGCGGCTTCCTCGACCTCGCGGGAAATGTTCATGAAGAACTGCCGGAGGAAGAACACTGCGAATGGGGAGATCAACAGGGTGGGAAGCATGATTCCCAGCAAGGTGTCGATGAGGTGCAGATGCTTCATGAGGACGAAGTTGGGCAGCAGGGTGAAGATCGATGGGATCATCATCGCTCCCAGGAAGATGGCGAAGACGGCGTCCCTGCCACGCCATTTCAGACGGGCGAAGGCATATGCAGCCATGGCACAACTCAATGTCTGCACGACAGTGATCACTGTTGCCACGATCACCGAGTTGAGGAGGTAGCGCCAGAAATTCATCGACGCTCCCGAACCGCCCTGTGCTACCGCGGTGGCGACATCCTGTGTGCCGAAGACACGCTCGAAGCCACCGAGATTCGTTCCCACTGGGAGAAGGGAATCGGGGTTGGTGGCGAGCATGTAATTGCTGGAGAGCGCAGTTCGAAGGATCCAGTAGAACGGGAAGAGCGTGATGAACAAGATGATGAGCATGAACGCCCAACCGATGATCCGTCCAATGGTCGGCCGCTTCTTGTGTGATCCTGAGGATGCGGCCTGAGCGGTCTTGGGTGATGCAATCGTGAGTGATGACATTGGTCCCTCAGTTCAGATCGGTCTGGCCGGCGCGGGTCAGTTTGTATTGGATGACGGTGATGATGACGAGAATGATCAACAGGGCCACGGACAGGGCCGAGGCATAACCGAAGTCGTACTCGCCGAAGGCCTTCTGATAGATGTACATCTGCAGCACGTTCGATGCGTCGGCCGGTCCGCCGGTCGTGGAAACCGCGACGGTGTCGAACACCTGGAACGATCCAATGATCGTCATGATCAGGACCAGGGCGAGGATGGGCCGCAGTAGAGGCATGGTGATGCGGAAGAACATCGACACCTCGGAGGCGCCGTCCGTTCGTCCGGCCTCGTAGAGGTTCTCGGGGATTCCCTGTAAGCCTGCGAAGATCAGCAATGCTGTGTAACCCATGTTTCGCCAGACATTGACTAACGCGATCGTCGGGATGACCCACTTTGGATCACTCCAGAAGCCGATGGCCTCCCCGCCCAGCTTGACGATGAGCTGGTTCACGATGCCGAACTGGATGTCGAGCATCCACAAGAAGGTCAGCGCCGTGACGACGTTTGACACAAGGTACGGGCTGAGGATGAGTGACCGGACCACTGTCGACGTCGTCAATCTGTGCATGAGAGCGGCGATGAGGACGGCGAGGATCGTCTGGACACCGATGTTGATGGCGACGTACTCGACGGTCACTTTCAGGGAATTCCAGAACCTGTCGTCTGCGATGAGGGCTCGGTAGTTGTCCAGGCCCGTCCATCGAGGCGGGGTGAGGACGTCATAGCTCGTGAAGCTGTAGTAGATGCCGGTCACGAGGGGCCAGATGAGGAACGCGATCAGGCCGATGCTGGCCGGGGCGATGAAACACAGTGCCAGGCTCAAGTCTGAGCCGTGTGCTGGACGTGATCGCCTCATCGTTGAGGCAGAGATGGACATGTGATCTTCCTTCTGTGATCTGTTGTCGTCAGTTCTTCGACATGCCGGAGATCTCGATAAGCAGTGCATGCTCGGAATTGAGTCCTGGAGCCTGGATGCCGACAGCCTCCAATGAAGCGCCGGTGAGGTCGACCCCGTCGAACCATGACGCATCGACCATTCCCTTGACCGGATGGCCCACCTGGACTGGTCGGACGTGATACGTCATCTCGGGGTCGAGTCCTGGGAAGCGGATGTTGCCGCGTGGGGACATGGGCGAGCGGTACCTGGCAACCAGGCTGAACAGAGCGTGGTGACGATCTTGAGAGACGACTCCGTGCAGCCACAGGGACTCGTCCGCGCGGTCGGCCCTGACGACCGTCCCGGTGTTGAGGAACTGACGGTTCTCCTTGTAGAAGTCGATCCATTCCTTGAGCTCAGCCAGCTCGTCGTCATCGATGGAAGTGATGTCCCACTCGATGCCAAGGTGTCCAAAGATGGCGGTCGCCGCACGGAAGGACAGGTCATGGGTACGACCGGAGCTGTGGGAGGTGGCCGAGGCGATGTGGCTTCCCAGGAACTCCGGAGGGAGGAGTTGCTTGGCCCAGCGCAGCATCACCTGGCGTTCCAGCGGATCGATGCAGTCGGACACCCAGATCCGAGAGCAGCGGCGTATCAGTTCGAGGTCGACGCGAGAACCACCTGACGAGCATGACTCGATCTCCAGACCGGGGTGTTCGGCCAACAAAGTCTCGATGAGTCGGTAAGTCGCCAGTGTCTGTTCGTGCACGGCGGGTACACCGGTCGCGCGGGTGCCCGACTCGAGAAGGTTTCGGTTGTGGTCCCACTTGATGTAGTCGAGCCCGTACTCCTCAATGATTGCCGCAATACTGTCGTGGATGTACTGCCACGCCTCTGGGATGGTGAGGTTGAGTACTTGCTGGTGGCGCCATTGGCGGGGGAGACGCTGCCCAGGAGCCATCAGCCAGTCCGGATGGTTGCGAGCCAAGTCGGAATCCTCGTTGACCATTTCGGGTTCAAACCACAGCCCGAACTGCATGCCGAGGGACTTCACGTGAGTGACCAGGGGATGGAGGCCTTCGGGCCACACGTCGGGAGAGACGGTCCAGTCTCCCAAGCCTGAGTAATCGTCACGACGAGAACCGAACCATCCGTCATCAACGACGTATCGCTCGACGCCGACAGCGGCAGCGCGGTCGGCAAGGGTCATGAGCTTGTCGAAGTTCTGGTCGAAGTAGACGGCCTCCCAGACGTTCAAGGAGACCGGGCGATCAGGGGACAGCGGATGAAGATTGTGACGGACGTGGTCGTGGAAGCGTGAGGCGATCCCGTCGAGGCCGACTGCATGGTTGAGGTAGAGGGTGGGCGAGGTGTGGCTCTCGTCGGGATGCAGAACAACCTCGCCCGGCAACAGGATCTCCCCAGCAGCCATCACCTGGAATCCCTGGACGAGCTTCTCGACGTAGTAGCGATTGTTTCCTGACCAAGCCAGATGGGTCGCCCAGATCTCACCATGACGGAATCCGAATCCGGGAGTGCCGACGTGCATGACCCATGCGGTGTCGGGGCCCGTGACGCCGCGGCGCACCTCTCGGCAGTGAGTTCCGTAGCTGACTGGGGTGCGTTGCGGAGTGTGTTCAAGTCCCCAACGTCCAGTGAAGTCAAGAATCTCGCTGGCTTCAAAGGGGACCGGAGCGCAGTGCTGGAGCGAGTTCAGGTGGTAGTCGTCGGGGCCGGTGTTGATGAGGCGGGAGCTGACCGTGACAAGGCCGGAGGACAGCATCGTCAGTGTCGAGGTGAGTGCAATGCCTGCGTCGGGGTCGACCGAGTCAACCTCCAAGGTGCCGGTGGTCGCCTCAGCGAACCCCTCGACCTCACGACCGTCAAGACGGATGGCTGTGGTGTGGAGATGCGGTGAGAAACCACTCCGGGACCCACGATGACCCTCGATTCCGGGCCGACCGAGCCAGCCGTCCCCGGACTGAGGCAGTAGCGCGACGTGGACAGGTTCGTCGATGGAGTTACCGACCTGGGTCTGGATGCACGAGGTCCGCAGGTCCTCGGCGAGGTGCTCGTCAAGGTGGCCGAGGTCACGGCCCCAGTGGGTGATTGATGCCTGCCGGTCATCGACCACGGATACGACGAATGAGACACCGGCAGTGTGCAAGTGAATGGTGGTGCTCTTCATGGCGGCCTCCTGTCATCGAGTGAACAACTTTGTTTCTCTAGAAAGTAAATCGCGTCAACGGTATCCCAGGCATGTGTGCATCGCAACGTGTGACGTTCGAGCTGCGCCTACCCAACCCGACCCTCCCACCGTGGTTGAATGAAACTCAGTCTGCAGCGAGAACCCTTAACGGGGTTGGAGGGAGCGTCATGGCAATTGTCTGCACCGCCGAGGCCACCCGAGCCGCTGAACAGAGGTGGTTCGACACCCACCCCGGACAGGACCTCATGGACGTCGCCGCCCATGCCGTCGCCCACCAGGCCCAGGAATTGCTCCTCGGCGGAGCCGTCAGCGACATGGTGCCGGACTGGGTGGCCACGCAGTGCGTTCTCGTTCTCGTCGGCGGCGGAAACAACGGCGGCGATGGGCTTTTTGCAGCCGCTGCACTGGCCCAGCGTGGTTGGCGGGTCGAGTTGGCCCAGATCATGGGCCAGCCTCACGAGGCTGGTATGGCGGCCGCCCTCGCTGCGGGATGCATCCGAGTCTCGCTCGGGGAGGTCACGAGCCACTCTTACGATCTCGCAATCGATGCAGTTCTCGGTATTGGGGGCCGTCCAGGTATTCCGCAGTCCTTGGAGCGAATCGACGCGTGGCTGCGTGATCGCCGAGTTCCGGTGCTTGCAGTCGATGTGCCTTCTGGGTTGGACGCGAATTCGGGGGAGGTGCAGTCGTGTGTTCATGCCGCTCATACCATGACATTTTCGAGTCTGAAGTGGTGCCACATCGCGCACCCCGCGGCCCGCTGTTGCGGGGAATTGGAGGTTCACGACATCGGTCTCGACCTCGTTGACGACCACGGCGAGACCCTCGAGGGTGTTGACGAGTATTGCGATCTCGCCGAGATGTCGTCACTGTGGCCAGTTCCCGGTATGCACGACGACAAATACTCCCGCGGCGTCGTCGGCGTCGACACCGGATCTGAACGGTTCCCGGGGGCAGCGGTCCTCAGCGTCCTGGGGGCATTGCGCACGGGCCCGGGGATGGTCCGGTTTGCCGGGCCAACCGCCATCATGGCCTTCATCCTCAGCCGAGCCCCCTCGGTCGTCATTGGGGAAGGGCGCGTCCAGGCATGGGTTCTGGGCTCCGGCTGGAGCGCCCACGACAGTAATGCCGATCGGTTCATCCGGCGAGCTGCTGACGGTGTCCCCATGGTCATTGACGCCGACGCCCTGAGTCTGTTACCCGCTGAATTGCCGGAAGGATGCCTGCTCACCCCACATGCCGGTGAGCTGGCCCGGATGCTGCGGATCGAGCGCAGTCAGGTGGAGGCCGACCCGCGGGCGGCAGCCGTCCGTGCGGCTCAGCGCTTCGATACCACGGTCTTGGTGAAGGGGGCGATCCAGTGGGTCGCGCGCCCCGACGGCACCGTTCGCGCCGCTCTGCCGGGCCCGGCATGGACAGCTCAGGCGGGTTCTGGTGATGTGCTTGCTGGAATGTGCGGCACTCTCATGGCAGCGGGTCTGGATGCTGCTGACGCGGCTCTGTGCGCTGCCAGTATGCAGGCTGCCACGGCGATTTCCATGCCCGGTCCCTACGCTCCCGACCAGATTGCCGAGTTGCTGCCCGGGGTCGTCACGACGGTCCTGGGCCGCTGATCGGGCAGGCCCTCTCAGAGGGCGGTGCGAATCCTCGTCGAGCGTCCCGCCAGTCGGATCGCATCCTCATAGTGCCCGACGAGCTCGCCACACAGGTTCTCCCAGGTGCGATTCTCGATCGAGGCGCGGGCGGCCACGCCCATGGCGTGACGCTTGTAATCGTCGCCAACGAGATCGATGACTCGGGAGCGGAAGTCGACCATGTCTCCGGGCTCGTACAACCATCCGGTGCGCGACGGGTCGATGAGATCGATCGGCCCGCCCTTGCGGGGGCTGATGACCGGGACGCCACAGGCCTTGGCCTCCTGGACGGCCTGGCAGAAGGTTTCGAGTTCGCCGGTGGAGCAGAAGACATCCATACTGGCGACCGCGCGGGGGAGTTCCTGCCCGCCCAGACCCCCGGTGAAGATGGCATTGGGGAGCTGTTTCTCCAACTCGGATCGAGCCGGTCCATTTCCGACGATGACGAGCCTGGTGTTGGGGATGTCTGCAAGGTTGGCCATGTCGGCGACGCGCTTCTCGGCGGCGAGCCGTCCCATGTATCCGACGACGACCTCGCCGTGGGGAGCCCATTCGTCGTGGAGTTCCTGGGAGCGCTTCGACGGGTTGAAACGGACCTTGTCGACGCCACGGCCCCAGATGCCGACTCGCGGCACTCTGTGGTTGACGAGCTGATCGCGGGAGAAGGTGGACGGCGCATAGGTCGCGACTGCCAGAGAATGGATCTGACGGACGCGGTACCAGCCGTAGAACTCCAACTTGCCGAGACCGTAGCGGCCGGCGTAGGAGGGGATGTCAGTCTGGTAGATCGCCACCACGGGGACGCCGAGGGATGCGGCTGCCAGTGCGCCTTTGTACCCGATCATGAAGGGTCCGGCCAGGTGAACGACATCAGGCTTGAACTCAGCGAGGTAACGTTCCATGGTCCACTGGGGGCTGGTGGAGACGCGGACGTCCTGGTAGCCCGGCCAGTGCAGGGAGGCCAACGGGATGACGGGGAATCCGGCGTACTCGCGGGGGGTCTGGGCATCGCCGGGTGCCAGCACGAGGGCCTCGTGGCCGTTGTCGCGCAGGTGCTCCAGCACTCGCAGGACCGAGTTCGTCACTCCATTGACCTGAGGAAGGAATGACTCCGTGATGATCGCAACACGCACGTGTCCATGGTAACCGGGGTGTGTGACGAGTCAGCAGGGTCGCGTTGTCGAGGTGGTGAACGTGAGGTGACGCCGTGGGCGGCCCGATTTTCGTCACCGTGGTGATCTCGGGTAGGGTGAACACGTTGGCAACGGCCCGACTTGCTCGGGTCCATGATGCGTTTCAGTTGCTCGATGTGCCCTCGGGGCATGACGGAGCCACCGGCTCCGGGATTGATTCACTGCATTCACCTGCACAGCAGCTATTCGCCCGGCCATCGAGACAGACAAACAATCCAGGATTCCATCACCGAGACCCGCTGGGTCTGGTGCGTCGTGGCCAGATTCCGCGACCCCGTGCAGTGACGCCGCGCCCTCATGCGCGGTGGCGTGGGCCGCCTGCGTCAAGGATTCCGCCCATCGTGAGGGATGACCCATTGAGCAACAAGAAACACAACCCGAAGTCCTTCAAGGCCGACGGCACCCCGAAGCGTCGCTGGACGGCCGCCGAGCGTGCTGCTCGCGGCCACAAGCCTCGCACCAGGGGAGGGGTCCGCAACGGCCACACCGATTCCCGTGGCCGCAACTTCGAGCCGTGGACTCCCTGGGAGGACGCGCGTCGCGATGACGGTGGTGCTGGCAAGGACCGTCGCTACTCACAGGATCGAAGCGGTCGTGGTGAGTGGTCCGACCGTCGTGACGACCGCCGCCGGGATGACCGATGGGGTCGTCGCGATGGACGCCGTGACGACCGTCGCTGGTCCGATGACAGCCAGTTCCGGTCCCGCAAGTCGCGTCGCCCCAACAACCACGCCAACCATGACTGGGATCGTGACGATCGGCGCGGGTCGAAGTGGGATCGTGACGACTGGCGCGATGACCGTCGCGGTCAGCGTCGCAATGACCGTTGGGATCGTCGTGGTGGCGGTCGTGATTTCGATCGCCACGGGTCCCGTGACTGGCGCGATCATCGCGGCTGGGATCGCCGTGACGACCGTGCGGATCGCGGAAACCGTGACGACCGTGACCGTCGGGGCTTCCAGGAGAACCACGACGTCCGTGAGGACCGTCGCCGCGATGACCGCAACGACTGGCACGCCGATCACGACGACGCCGACAACATGGACTGGAAGGCCACTGAGCTGACCGACCTGGACGTCTCCGGCGTCGACCACGAGGGTGGGTTCTCGGCCCTCGGTGTTCCCGATGAGATCGTCGCCGCCCTGGCGGCCACCGGCATCACCGAGCCCTTCCGCATCCAGATCGCCGCCATCCCGGACGCCATTGCCGGTCGTGACGTGCTGGGTCGTGCATCGACGGGTTCGGGCAAGACCCTGGCATTCGGTGTTCCGCTGTTGTCGCGTCTGTCGGCCGAGCCGCGCGAGGACAAGCGTCCCCGTGCCCTCATCCTCTCGCCCACCCGCGAGCTGGCCATGCAGATCGCCGACGTGTTGTCGCCGTTGGCCTCGTCAATGGGCCTGTCGACCATCCTCATCGCCGGTGGGATGAGCTACGGTCCGCAGACCAAGGCTTTCAAGAAGGGTGTTGACCTCGTCGTCGCCACCCCGGGACGCCTCGTCGATCTGCTGGAGACCGGTGACGCCGACCTGTCCGGCGTCACGGTGACCGTCCTCGACGAGGCCGATCACATGGCCGAGCTGGGTTTCATGGAGGCCGTTGGGTCGATCCTCGACGCCGTCCCCGCACAGGGTCAGCGTCTGCTCTTCTCGGCAACCCTCGACGGTGCCGTCAACAAGCTTGTCAAGCGCTACATGCACGACCCGGTCACCCACGAGATCGACTCCGGCAAGGGATCGGTCTCGACGATGACCCACCACGCCTTCCAGATCAAGCCACACCAGAAGGTCGGGCTGATGTGTGAGATCGCCAACCGCAGCGGTCACACCATCGTCTTCGCCCGTACTCAGCGTGGCGCCTCTCGGATGGCTGAACAGATGCGTGAAGCCGGAGTCATGGCCGGTGCCCTGCACGGTGGGCTCACCCAGGGTGCCCGCGCCCGCGTGCTGACGGCCTTCAAGGACGGCTCCTTGCCGGTTCTGGTTGCCACTGACGTCGCGGCCCGAGGGATCGACGTTGACGACGTCACCCTGGTGCTGCAGGTTGACCCGCCGATGAACTCCAAGGACTACCTGCACCGTTCCGGCCGTACCGCTCGCGCCGGGCACGACGGGGCCGTGGTCTCGCTCGTCCTGCCGCACCAGCGCCGCAGCATGTCGCGTCTCTACCGTCAGGCCGGGGTCAAGCCGGTCGAGGCCCAGGTCATGATTGGTGACGAGCATGTCGCCGAGGTCGCTGGTTGCAGCCCGACCCTGGGCGCACCGATCGACGAGAAGGACTACGAGGCCCTCGTCGCTCCCAAGCAGCAGCGCGGCAAGAAGTCTCGTGACGGCAAGCCTGGCCGCGGCAAGGGCCGACGTAATCGTGGTGGTCGCGGTTACGACCGGGATCGTCGTGGTGGGCACGGTCATGATCGTGGACGCGATTTCCGTGGTCACAACTCCCGTGGTCATGACGGACATCGTCACGACATCGAGGCCAGGTATGGCCGCTCCAGCAACGACACCTGGTGATCCGACTCGTGGCGAGGCGAGGCCGGGTCACCGCGCGGGCAACGGATGGTTCGGGCATGTCGACAGCACCCGAACCATCGCGTTGCGTTCCGCCGAGGTGACCCAGAGGTGGTACTTCTTCTTCACCGCGATCTGACGTGACACGTAGTCACAGCGGTAGGACTTGTTCGGCGGAAGCCAGGTCGCGGCATCCCCGGCCCCCTTTTGCTGGTTGGCCCGTCCTTCGACGGCCAGCAAGTTGAGGGGATCGTTCGCCAACGCCTGGCGTCGGTCCATCGGCAGCTGCTGGGCCCCGGTGACCCAGGCGTTTCCCATCGCGACGACATGGTCGATCTGGACGATGGCCGATGTCTCGCGCCCGCGTTTCCACGTGATCGTCCGGCCTGTGTAGGGATCGTGCAATTCCCCGGACACCACGCGACACCGGCTGTCGGACTTCAACGTCGCCCCGACGAGGTCGCGAGCCAGAGCGTCGTCACGGGTGCCACAACCGTTGTGTCCCCATGGGCTCGTCAGGACGGGGTCGGAGTTGTCGCTCCAGGCCTCGCCGAACTGTTCGCGGGAGTAGCCGGTCATGGGCGCCCGTCCCTTGACGGGAAGCTGTCCCAGGACTTCAGCTGCCTGTCCGTAGGCCGTCGATCCCTCATGTGGGACGGCCCGGCGGTAGACGCCGACCAGGGCCAATGATGCGGCGATGAGCAGCACCAGCCACGTCCACCGTCGACGTGTCCTCGTTGCCATGTCATCATCCTCACACTCTCGGCAATCTCCGTACTCTCACTGGAGAGACGAGGCCTGACGCTACTCCCGACCACTGACTCAGCAGAAGGGTTGGGGCGAACACGTCTGCCACACCTGGACAGCGGCGTCGCGATGACGAGGACCTGACAGGATTCGGGGACTATCCTGAACCCTTGTGGATGAACAGACGAGACCGCAGGACGTGACCCCGGAACTCGCGGTCGCAACCCACGAGGAAACCGCTGACCTGGCGCGCGCCTTCGACCTTGGCGAGACGACCGTGTCCACCTGGTTGACCCAGGGCATCGCAATCACGGCCCGCCGCGGTGCCACGACCGTCGGTCTGGCTCATCTCCTCGACGAGGGTGGTCATGCCGAGGTCGCCGATCTCGTCGTCAACCCCGACGACGTCGCCACCACCGCAGCCCTCATCCAGGGGGCCGAGCAGATCGCCACCGACCTGGGGTCGCGCATCCTCGTCGTCTCCTGCCTGCAGTCCGCACCCAGCACCGCCTACCAGTGTGACGGTGACGACTGGGTGCGTGTGTTGCCGACCCGGGTCGTCATCCCCACCACCGAAGCCATGCACTCCTTCGGAGCCGCCCTGGCCACCGAGCTTTGCGCAGGTGACATCGTGCTGGCTTCGGGAGACCTCGGGGCCGGCAAGACCACCCTGGCCCAGGGAATCGGCCTGGGCCTGGGAGTCGAGGGTCCGGTGATCTCCCCGACCTTCGTACTGGCCCGACGCCATGCCGGGGCCGAGGGTCGCCCGGGGCTCGTCCACGTCGACGCCTATCGACTCGGATCGGCTGCGGAACTGGTCGACCTGGACCTTGACGAGACCATGGACCAGGCCGTCACCTTGATCGAGTGGGGAGCCGGTATCGCCGAGGACCTCGGTGGCTCCCACCTGGACATCGACATTCGTCGCAGCGGGGATCCTGCCGACGAGACCCGCGTGGTCTATCTGGAAGGTTTCGGCCCGCGCTGGCAGGACGTCGACCTGTCGCCGCTGTCCGAACTGCCCCTTCACACCAGCTCTGACGAGACCGGAGGCAACAACTGATGAACACGATCGTTCTGGGAATCGACACCTCGACGGCCGTCAGCGTCGGTCTGGCACGCGGCTCCGAGGTGCTCGTCAGCCTGCACCACGATGACCCTCGTGCCCATGCCGAGCAGCTCATGCCGCTCATCCGTCAGGCCTGTGAGAAAACCGGGATTGCATTGGTCGACATCGGTGACGTGGCGATCGGGGTCGGCCCTGGCCCCTACACCGGACTACGCGTCGGCGTGGCCACCGGACGGGTGCTCGCCCATCTGGCCGACCTCACCCCGCACCCGGTCTGTTCCCTCGACATCCTGGCCCGCCAGTGGGTCGACCACGGTATCGACGGGGAGTTCGTGGTGTGCACCGACGCCCGTCGGCACGAGCTGTACTGGGCTCGCTACGACGCCTCCGGAAACCGTCTCGACGGCCCCAACGTCACCCGCCCCGAGGAGCTGCCAGAGGGCCTTCCGGTAGGCGGCCCGGGATGCCCGGTTCGCGGCTTGACCCCCGTCCCCGG
Source organism: Cutibacterium nasicola (assembly GCF_052654715.2). Lineage (NCBI taxonomy): Bacteria > Bacillati > Actinomycetota > Actinomycetes > Propionibacteriales > Propionibacteriaceae > Cutibacterium > Cutibacterium nasicola. The sequence continues at coordinate 429,255 of NZ_CP199745.2, forward strand.
ATCCCCGGAGCGCCTGGACGCCGGGGTGCTCGCCGCGTCCTGGCAGACCATGCCCGACGTCGGTCTGGAACCGCTCTACCTGCGCGACCCTGACGCCACCGTCCCGACGACCCGCAAGGCCACCCTGACCCCGACCCGACTCACCTTGCCCGGTATCAAGCGATGACCAGAACCGCCAGCCTGGCCGATCTCGACGCCGTCATGGCCGTCGAGCAGGCCAGCTTCGACCCGTCCCAGCAGTGGTCACGGACCTCCTGGGCCGAGGAGATTTCGCCGGTCGACCACCGCCTCACACTCATCGCCGGGGATGACGAGGTCACTGCCGTCGCCACCTTCCACGGTTTTGACGTCGCCGACCTCGATCGGATCATGGTCACGCCCGCGGCACGAGGGCAAGGACTGGCCATTGACCTGCTTTCCCGTGGCATCGACTGGGCACTCTCCCGGAAATGCCGCACGATGATGCTTGAGGTGCGCCGCGGTAACGACCCGGCCATCTCCCTGTACCGACGCTTCGGGTTCGAGACGATTTCCCAGCGTCCCAACTACTACGGAGGCGGGGTTGACGCGCTCGTCATGTCCACCGACCTGCCCGCGACCACAACCGAGGAGAACCATGTCTGAACCGCTCATCCTGGGCATCGAGTCGTCCTGCGACGAGACCGGAGTCGGCATCGTCCGTGGCAACGATCTGCTCGCCAACGAGGTCGCCTCCTCGATGGAACAGCACGTGCGTTTCGGCGGGGTGGTCCCCGAGGTGGCCTCGCGCGCCCACCTGGAGGCGATCGTCCCGGTGCTGGAGAAGGCCACCGCCACCGCGGGGGTGGACCTCCTCGAGCTCGACGGCGTTGCTGTGACGGCCGGTCCCGGTCTGGCTGGTGCGCTCGTCGTTGGTCTGTCAGCCGCCAAGGCGCTGGCGAGCTGGCTCAACACACCGCTCTATGGCGTCAACCATCTGGCCGGGCACGTCGCCGTCGACCTGCTGGAGCACGGGGAACTGCCGATGCCCTGTGGTGCCCTGTTGGTCTCGGGAGGTCACACCAGCCTGCTGCGGGTCAATGGCATCGCGACCGATATCGTCGAGGTCGGTTCGACGATCGATGACGCCGCTGGCGAGGCCTACGACAAGGTCGCGCGAGTGCTCGGCCTGCCCTACCCGGGAGGCCCGGTCATCGACAACGCCGCTGCCGAGGGAGACCCCGAGGCCATCCGCTTCCCGCGTGGACTGACGGCTCGTCACGACATGGTCAAGCACCGCTTCGACTACTCCTTCTCCGGGCTCAAGACGGCGGTGAGCCGGTGGGTCGAGACCCAGCAGCGTGACGGGGTCGAGTTCCGGGTCGAAGATGTGGCTGCCAGCTTCCAGGAGGCCGTTGCCGACGTGCTGACCGCCAAGGCCGTCGACATGTGCCAGGAGTACGGCCTCAAGCACTTCCTCATCGGCGGCGGAGTGGCGGCCAACTCGCGGCTGCGCACCCTGCTCGCCGAGCGGCTGGAGGCCGCTGGGGTCGAGTTGCGACGCCCACGTCCGGGACTGTGCACCGACAATGGGGCGATGATCGCTGCTCTCGGTGTGCAGGTCGTCAAGGCTGGTCTGCCGCCGTCATCGATGGACATCTCCGCTGATTCCGGGCTGCCCATTGAGAAGGTGCTCGTCTGAGGTGGTCAACGTCGGCAGTCTTGTGGGGTGTGAACGTACAACGGCTTGAAACCTGCTGGTCAGACCCCGCTCGCAGGTTGTCCCGCTGTGCCATGGTGTGGGGCATCAGTATTCGACAGAAATGGATGAGGAATGAGTGAACCCTTCGTTCTCGATGCCAGTTTCAGCGCCTTTCGCGCCAAGTCCTTCGCCAATGACGCCACCGGGCGACTGGTTCAGAATGCGGTGACCGGCACCGGGGCCGACACCGTCAGCCTGGATCGCACCGTGACCAACAGCATCGACGAGACGACCTCCGAGCGGTTGGACTCCTGGGGAGTGACCGATCAGAAGCGTTCCGGACGGTGCTGGGAATTCGCAGGGCTCAACGTCCTGCGGGCCAAGGTCATCAGCGAGCTCAAGGTCGACAACCTCGAGTTCTCGCAGAATTACATCGCCTTCTTCGACAAGCTCGAGAAGGCCAACCACACCCTTGCTCGCGCCATCGCCACCGCATCGCGTGATGCTGACGAGGAAGAGGTGCGCGCCCTCATGGACTATCCGGCCGAGGACGGCGGATGGTGGATGGAGTTCACTGATCTTGTCGCCAAGTACGGTGTGGTGCCCTCCTGGGTCATGCCCGACACCGAGTCGGCCGGTAACACCGTGCAGATGAACCGTGCCCTGTCGACGGTGCTGCGCCGAGCCATTGGAAGGATCCGTGACGCCGCGACCAGTTCCGACGTGGCCGAGGGGGCCTCCCAGATGGAGGCAGCCCGAAGCGAGGCCCTGAACGCGGTGTGGCGGATCCTCGCGATCCACCTGGGTACCCCGCCCGCCAGCTTCACCTGGCAGTATCGCGACAAGGACAAGAACTTCCACCGTAAGGGCGCCTACACGCCGCTGGAGTTCGCCCACGAGATCGTGCCGCAGGCGTTCGAACCGTGGGTCAGCCTCGGCCATGACCCGCGTGAGGAACACCCCGTCGGTCGCACCTACGTCCACGAGCACACCCCGTACATGGAGGGTGGCACTCCCTACTGGCACCTGTCGGTGGAGCTGGACGTCATGAAGAAGGCCGTCATCGACTCCATCGCCGCCGGAGAGCCTGTCTGGTTCGCCTGCGACGTCAAGAAGCAGTTCGACAAGGACCTGGGCGTCTGGGATGCGAAGCTGCATGACTATGAGGCCCTCTACAGCATCGACATGGAGATGTCCAAGGCCGAGCGGTTGCGCTTGCGCGAGTCGGGTGGAACCCACGCCATGACCATTGTCGGTGTGGACCTCGTTGACGGTGTTCCGGTGCGCTGGCGGGTTGAGAACTCCTGGGGCGATGAGGTGGGCCGCAAAGGGTTCTTCACGATGAACGACTCGTGGTTCGACGAGTACGTCTACAACGTCATCGTGCCTCGCTCCCGGGTGTCCGAGGATGTCGCCAAGGCGTGTGACCAGGAGCCGATCGTCCTGCCGCAGTACGACATGATGTGAGTCCCCTCACGACACGAGCTGCCCGTCCGTGTCCCTGCGGGCGGGCAGCTCGTGGTCGTGCGTGCACAATCCGTTGAGCCAGGGAGCCTCTGCCAGCTGTCGTGGCTGCCAGTCGCTCGGCAGCCGTCTTCGTCGCCCTGAGAGGATGTCCCCCATGATGACCCCGATACTCACCACCCTTGGTTTCGTCATGCACCCTGACGGAGAGCGCGTCCTCATGGTGCATCGCATCGCACGCCCTGGCGACGAGCAGCTCGGCAAGTACAACGGGCTGGGAGGCAAGGTGGAACCGGGGGAGGATGTCGTCGTTGGCATGAAGCGCGAATTGCGCGAGGAGGCCGCGATCGAGGTTGACGCCATGCGCCTACGTGGCACCGTGTCGTGGCCGGGGTTCGGGCGTCACGGAGAGGACCATTTCGGTGTCATCTTCGTCGTCGATGCCTGGCATCCCATTGCCGACGCCATCCCTGACGAGAATGAGGAAGGACCCCTGGCCTGGGAGCGCGTCGACTCCCTCGACGACCTACCGATGTGGGAAGGAGACCGCCACTTCCTGCCGTTGGTCTTCGATCCTGAGGTCACGCAGTTTCACGGTTGCCTGCCGTACTCCGACGGTCGTCCCACGGGGTGGTCCTACTCGACCCTGTGATGACGCCGCCATGGCGAAAGAATCAGCCAGCCAACCCGACGATCCACAGGATGAGGCAGACGACCGGGGCGACCCAGCGGGAGCTCCACGCCCCGTAGTGGGTCTCGGCGAACATGCTGTCAGCACGTGGATTGCCGCCCGGCAGGCTGTATGGCGCAATGATCGTCAGCGCCAAGCTCACTGGCAACAGGACCGAGAAGGCGATCGGCGTCGTCACGATCGGTGTCGCCGCCAGAATGCCCATGGCGATGATGCCGCCGAGGCCCAGCATGAGGGTCACCGCAGTGACGACGTCCTGACCGCTCCCGTCGGGCTTCACGAAGGACTCCGCGAAGGTCAGCAGGCCGGGAATGACGATGAGTGCCACGAAGAGCAGTGCCCAGCTGACATGGGTGCGGGCGTCCATGGTGAGGGGCTCGGTGCGCGACCCGTAGTAGGTCGTTGCCATGGCTCCGAGCTGACAGGCTGAACCGATGAAGTGATGGACGTACCACCCTGCAGAACGGCGCGAAGGATCTTCCTCAGAGGTCATGTTCCTGGACCCCCGGGACTGCAGGCGTTGGGTAAATCGTGATCGATTCTCGTAAGTGGTGATGGCCACGACGGTACTGGTTGCTCCTCGTACGGAAAACAGTGCAAAGCGATGTCTCGCCCGAAGAGTGTACCCAAACTGTTCGAAAGTACCTCTATGGTGGCAGCGTGGATCGCACCGTGGCACGCCGTCTGGCCGGAGATGAAGGGATCGCCGCCCTAGACCTCGCCGGCGCTGAACCTGATCCGGATTCGCTGTCCGCCGCGAGCCGACTGCGGCGTCACATGAATGCCGATCTCGCTGCTGCGGCCCTCGACCAGATCAGCCTGAGGCGTCGATCCGTCAGCAAGGTTGGTCCGGTCGGAGAAGACATGCTGTGGACCCGCGATGGTCTCGAGCAGGCCACCCGCGGCGACGTCTCCCGATGGCGTGCACAATGCTTGGTCTCCGCAGGGTTCACGAACGTCATTGACCTGGGTTGCGCATGCGGCGCGGACTCCCGGGCATACCTCGAGGCTGGCTTGAGGGTGACCGCTGTCGAGATCGACCCTGCGACCGCCGAACTGGCCCGCCACAACCTCCCCGGAGCCACCGTGTTGTGTGCCGATGCCGCCGAGGTCGCCGGTGACCTGCTCAAGGATGCGTCCGACACCACGGTCGTCATGCTTGACCCCGCTCGGCGCACTGGGCGAGGCCGGACCTGGCGCTTGGAGGATGTGCAGCCGTCATGGTCCTTCGTGGAAAAGGTGATCGCCGTGGCGCCGACCGTGGTCAAGCTCGGGCCAGGAGTCGATCGCTCTCAACTGCCCGGCACACCCGTCACGTACGTGGGCCATCGCGGGGATCTGGTTGAGGCGACGCTGTGGTCCGGGCTCGGCGACTTGTGGTCGGGCGACCGTGCCATTCTCGTGAGCCCTGAGACGACCCTTGAGCTGCCCGGTGCGCTACCCGATCCGGACATTGGTGATGTGGGTCCCTTCGTGGCTGAGCCCCACCCGGCAGCCATTCGGGCTGGCAGTCTCTCGGCGATTGACGACTCGCTGCGCATGGTGTCTGACGGCATCGCCTACCTCACTGCGGACGCCCCGGTCAATTCTGCGTGGTTGACGTGGTTTGCCGTCAAGGACGTACTCCCTCTCGACGTCAGGACCCTGCGTTCCTGGGTACGTGACCATCGCGTCGGAACCATCGAGATCAAGAAGCGCGGTGTCGACGTCGATCCCGTTGCGTGGCGACGAAGGCTCAAGCCCTCTGGACCACGTTCTGTCACTCTCATATGCACTCCGACAGGTCAAAACGCCAAGGCCTTGGTGTGCGACCGACTTCACTTATCACCAAGCCGTATCCAGAATTGACCTGTCTGTGATGTCATGTGTTCGTGGTGACCACTCGGCGTTCAGCAAGATACCTCGTTGCATTGCTGTTGACTCCGCTCCTTGTGCTGTCAGGTTGCGGAAAGTTCAACGCTGGTTTCGTCATCAAGGACGAAAACCATGTTGATGTAACCATTACTGTCGGCGCTCTCAAGTCGACCCTCGACGAGCTCGCGGGAGGCGAGGCCGAGGACGTCACGAAAGAGCTTCGCGATTGCTCAGAACTCGCAAGATTGTATGAGTCGGATGGGAACGCTGCCGGCGCGATGACGGTCAGGCCCTTTGACAACGACAAATATGTGGGCTGCACGGTGACCAGCACGATGACGGTCGCTGAGCTGACGGGCCAGTCGTCCCCGTCTCCGCGTGGTGCAAAACCGTCGGCCACGCCCTCGCAAGACGTCAAGGGCGACGGCCCAATTTTCGTCGCCTTTGACGACGACAAGGTCCGGTTTCGTTGTGATGGTTCTGGTCTCTGGGATGCCCTTTCCCGATTTGACTCCTCGCAGTTGGGTAGTTCAGCCAAGATCTCTGACTTCAAGGTCTCTGTGACTTTCCCCGGCAAGGTCCTGAGCCACTCGGGATCGAGCAGGGTTGACGGCAGGACCGTGACCTGGACCGACATCAAGGACCTTGAGTCCCATTCGGGCTTGGAAGCCTCGGGCAAGCGCGGAGCTGGCTTCCCGGGCTGGGCATGGGTGGTCCTTGCGGTGGTCGTCGTCCCCATGGGTGGTGCCGTTGCAGCAGTGGTCATGAGCAAGAGGAAGAATGGCCAGTCGACCGGTGTCCCGTGTCAGCCAGGCATGCCCAATCCCGGGGGCGGGCCGCCGCAGGGTCGTCCCGGGCCGCTACCGGGACAGCCGTGTCTGCCGCGAGGACCGCAGAATCCGGATCATGGCCCTGCTCGAGGAGTCCATCGGTCGCCCCATGGTCCTGGCGGTGAGCCTGGTCCGGACTCACACTGATTCCGGGTACGTGAGGATCCTGGAATCACGTGGTTGCCAGGACCCGTGTCATGAGTCGCACATGGGGTGACGAGAAGAGGCTCAAAAGTGCACTGGAATGTCCACCGAGGGCCGTCATGGTACGTGCTTGTTGCCAGGTGGACCTACCGTCAGACCCCATGTCTGTGGTGTCATGGTGGCATGCAGAGTGTATCCCGCCATCTGAGACGCTGTCTTGCCGTGCTTCTTGCACCCCTGTTGTTGCTCGCCGGGTGCGTCAAATTCGACACGGCGATGGAGATCAAGGACGAGGATCACATCCACGTCAAGGCCACCGTTGGCATTTCCAAGTCCATGGCCGACATGTCGGGGGAGGACCTCACCTCCCAGTTCTCCGACTGTGACGACACGAAGGGTGTCGGCGGGGGAACCTCGAACGCCAAGGGCGAGAAATTCGAGGACGATCAATACATCGGCTGCACCTACTCGGGTGACGTCACCGCAGCCGAGTACAACAAGGGTAATGAAGGCAGCAAGGTCACCTTTGACAGGGACAAGGTGACCTTCAAGATGAACAACGGCTATTTCGATGGCGCAGGTGGTTCCACCGAGTCCCTTGACGCAAGCATGTTCAGCGATTTCAAGGTCTCCATCATCTTCCCCGGCAAGGTGCTGAACCACTCTGGATCGAGCAAGGTCGACGGGAATACCGTCACTTGGACCGATCCCAAGGACATGTTCTCGAGTGAGGGTCTCAGCGCCACCGGTGAGCGCAACAACGGTGTGCCGACGTGGGTCTGGATCGTCGTCGCGGTGTCAGTCTTGGCGATCATCGGGGTCGTCGTGGCTGTCCTGTTCAAGAAGAAGGGTCAGAGGGCGAGCAAGCCGGAGAACGGTGATACCCCGTGGGCGATGCAGTACCCCGGGCAGCCTCAGGGTAATCCCCAGGCACAGCAGCCGCCCTACCAGAGTCCGAGCCAGTCAGACCAGCCGTGGGGACATGTTCCGGGGAATGCGACGGGCGCTGCTCAACCTGATCAGCAGCCGCCGTCACATCCTGACGACTTCTGGAAGAACCACGGATCCAGCTGACGACTGCCGATATCGATATGCGGAGCGTCATTTCTGGCACTCCCTTTGCCTGAGTGCCAACCACGGGTGTACTTTCGTAATTGGCACTCTCGTGGTGAGTGTGCCAACGGACCTCAAGCACCCGCGACGCTGACGGTCCGTGGCGCTCGGGGCTCGCAACCCCTGGCGAGAGACAACGACACAATCCGTCTTCAGTAGAAAGGGGTCTTGACGTGGCAACCACGATCAAGCCGCTCGAGGACCGCGTCCTCGTCCAGCCTCTCGAGGCCGAGCAGACGACCGCTTCTGGTCTCGTCATTCCGGACACCGCCAAGGAGAAGCCGCAGGAGGGCAAGGTCATCTCCGCCGGCCCCGGTCGTGTCGACGACAAGGGCACCCGCGTTCCCATGGATGTCAAGGAGGGTGACGTCGTCATCTTCTCCAAGTACGGCGGCACCGAGGTCAAGTACGACGGCCAGGAGTACCTGCTCCTCAACGCTCGCGACATCCTCGCCGTCGTCGAGAAGTGAGGCGCTGATACATGGCAGCCAAGCAGCTTCAGTTTGACGAGGAGGCCCGTCGCGCCCTCGAGCGCGGCGTCGACACCCTCGCCGACACCGTCAAGGTGACCCTCGGCCCCAAGGGCCGCTATGTCGTTCTCGACAAGAAGTGGGGAGCCCCGACCATCACCAACGACGGCGTGACCGTCGCCAAGGAGGTCGACCTCACCGATCCTTACGAGAACCTCGGCGCCCAGCTCGCCAAGGAGGTCGCCACCAAGACCAACGACGTGGCCGGTGATGGAACCACCACCGCCACCGTGCTCGCCCAGGCCCTCGTCCACGAGGGATTGCGCGCCGTGGCCTCCGGGGCCAACCCGGTCGGCCTCAAGCGCGGTATCGAGAAGGCTGTCGACGCCGTCGTGGAGGAGCTTCGCTCCATCTCGCGCGCCATCGACACCACCTCGGACATGGCCAGCGTCGCCACCATCTCCAGCCGTGACGAGACCATCGGCTCCCTCATTGCCCAGGCTTTCGACAAGGTTGGCAAGGACGGCGTCATCACCGTCGACGAGTCCCAGACCTTCGGCACCGAGCTCGACTTCACCGAGGGCATGCAGTTCGACAAGGGCTATCTGTCGCCCTACATGGTCACCGACCAGGACCGCATGGAGGCCGTGATCGAGGATCCTTACATCCTCATCCACTCCGGCAAGATCTCGTCGATGAACGACCTGCTCCCGCTGTTGGAGAAGGTCATCGCAGCCCACGGCAGCTTGTTCATCGTGGCCGAGGACGTTGACGGGGAGGCCCTGAGCACCCTCGTCGTCAACAAGATCCGCGGCACCTTCAACTCGGTGGCCGTCAAGGCTCCGGCCTTCGGTGACCGCCGCAAGGCCATGCTGCAGGACATTGCCACCCTCACCGGTGGTCAGGTTGTCGCCCCCGAGGTCGGGCTCAAGCTTGACCAGGTGGGCCTTGAGGTCCTGGGTCGCGCCAAGAAGGTCGTCGTCACCAAGGACAACACCACGATCGTCGACGGTGCCGGCTCCAAGGCCGACGTCGAGGGACGCGTCGCCCAGCTGCGTGCTGAGTATGACAACTCCGACTCCGAGTGGGACCGCGAGAAGCTCCAGGAGCGTATCGCCAAGCTCGCCGGTGGCGTGTGTGTCATTCGCGTGGGTGCGGCCACTGAGGTCGAGCTCAACGAGAAGAAGCACCGCATCGAGGATGCTGTCTCCGCGACCCGTGCCGCGATCGAGGAGGGCATCGTCGCCGGTGGCGGCTCCGCCCTCATCCACGCCGCGCACGTACTCGACGAGAACCTTCACCTCGAGGGTGACGAGAAGGCCGGTGTCCAGATCGTCGCCAAGGCCGTTCGTGAGCCGCTGCGCTGGATTGCCGAGAACGGTGGCGAGCCCGGCTACGTCATCGTCTCCAAGGTCGCCGAGATGGAGCCCGGACACGGCTACAACGGCAAGACCGGTCAGTACGTGGACCTCATCGCCGACGGTGTCATCGACCCCGTCAAGGTGACCCGCTCCGCCCTGGCCAATGCCGCCTCCATCGCTGCTCTGCTGCTCACCACCGAGACCCTCGTGGTGGACAAGCCGGAGGACGAGGACGACGACAACTGAGTCACTGATCCTCTCTGATCGCAACGGGCCCCGGAACCACATGGTTCCGGGGCCCGTTGCTCGTGCTCGCCATGAATGGCCGGCTTCTCGTTCGGTCTGGTTGCCGCTCGCCCGAGCACGAGAGGGTCCGACGTGTGGTCTGTTCGATGACCCGACGTACGTGTGGAAATCTCGACAAGACAGGGGAGGGCTGCCACCTGGGATGGCACGGACCGGTCTTCCTTTCAGGAGTTCCACGGGCGTTGCGGGTACTGGCCCGGCGGGCATGGTGACAACTCCGTCACGTGACCAAGTGCTCTGGTGTCGAATGTCCCCACCAAGCAACTGGGCCCGGGGAACAGTCCCCGGGCCCATCACGACGCGTACGTGGTGTCAGTCCTCGAGCGGCTTGCCGTCACGGTCCATGGTGGTGAACAACTCATGGTTCTCGGGCAGGTGCTCCAGGTAGTCACGCTCGGTGTCGGGAGCCGTGTGCCCCAGATCGAGCTCCTTGCTGCGAGCGTCCATGGCTGCCGCACGCAGCGCGTACTCCTCGTCAGCAGTCTTGAGCTGTTCCGAGGTGGCCTCGTTGGCAATCATCATGCCGGCCTGAGCGTCCTCAGGCACCTGAGGAATGACGCCGGCGTCCACACGCTCCCGGTGACCCTTGATCTCGCGAGCCACGACCCGGGCGAGGAAGTACATGCCGAGCACGTTCGGGACAGCCATGAGGAAGAGCATGGCGTCGGCCAGGCCGAGGATCGAGGTCATGTTGGTGGCCGCACCGACAACCAGCAGGAGCAGGAAGATGCCGTTGTAGATGCGCTCGGCAGTGGCTGAGTTTCCGAACAGGAAACCAACAGCCTTCTTGCCGTAGAAGGAGTAGGACAGCATGGTCGAGAAGGCGAAGAGCACGACGGCCAGGGTCAGCAGGGAGCTGAACCACGGGGCAACCGTCTTGAGGGCGTGGGCGGTCATCTGAACACCATCGGCCTGGGAATCCTTGTAGACACCGGTAATGATGATGGTGATGGCCGTCATGGTGCAGACGACGACTGAGTCGATGAACGGCTCCCACATCGCGACGAAACCCTCCTGGGCCGGACGGCGGGTCTTCACGGCAGAGTGGGCGATGCCCGCGGTACCGACACCGGCTGCGTTCGAGAACGCGGCACGCTGCACTCCGACGATGAGTACGCCAAGTACCCCACCGGCGACGCCGTGGCCGGTAAAGGCGCCAGACCAAATGGACATGAAGGCGTCACCCACCTGAGAAATATTGGCGCCAATGACGGCGAGGCACATGATGACGTAGAGGATGCCCATGAAGGGGACGATCTTGGAGGTGGCAGCGCCAATCTTGGAGGCACCGCCGACGATGACGAGGCCGACGAGGATCGCGAACAGCAGGCCGACAACCCACATGTGGGTGCCGATCCAGGAGTCCTTGCCACCGGCGAACATCGCCAGCTGATAGGCGGCCTGGTTGGACTGGAACATGTTGCCCGCACCGATGACACCGAAGGCAGTACAGATGGCGAACAAGGTGGCGAGCACGCGACCGAGCTTGGGCTTGCCGATCGAGGCCAGGCCGTCACGCAGGTAGTACATCGGGCCTCCGGAGGTGGTCCCATCCTCATTGACGACGCGGAACTTCACACCGAGGGTCGCCTCGGACATCTTGACGCTCATGCCGACCAGACCGGCAGCAGCGATCCAGAAGGATGCGCCTGGTCCGCCAGTCGCGATCGCGATGGCAACACCGGCGATGTTTCCCAGGCCGACGGTACCTGACAACTCGGTTGCCAGTGCCTGGAAGCTGGTGACGTCACCAGGATCGGTGTGACGGGAGAAGTGGCCCCGCAGCACATGGCCGGAGTGACGAATTGACGCTGGACGCAGCTGTTGAAAACCCAGATAGATCGTGAAGAAGACGCCAGCCCCGAGTAGCCAGGCCAGGATGAGGGGGAACTCATTTCCTCCTGGCATGGGAACAACCCAGAACACCACGTCAGAAATGGCGGTAGCAATGGGGGAGACGAAGCTGTCGATGGCTTGGTCCAAGCTCAGGGGAGCTGGGACAAGTGCCTCGAGACTTGTGGAAACGGGTGATGACGTGATGCCAAGTGGCACGAATGGTCCTATCCGTCGACGACGTTCGACACCGAGTCTGGCAACACCGCAGTGCGGTACCGATCATTTCCCGACCGATCTCGACACGCAAAGATACCGGCGACCCGGTGGGCACGACCACACATCCCACGTCAGGGGGAGGGCCGCGCCTGTGGCGGAACACAACCGCCTCGCGCACACTAGCGGGTAGGTGTGACAATTGGCCGAAACGCCCGACATTGGTACTTTCTCGCGCCACCTGGTTGTGTGCCTCCCCTACGCTGAATGCTGATGACCTCAACGACCCACCCCCATGATCGTCAGCGTGTGCTGGCCCATTCCCATCCCGGTCGACGCCGCCTCATCGAGGTGCTCGTGATGGGATTCGTCGGCTCCGCCTTGATGACGGTGTGGGGATGGGGTTCCCCCAATGCCGGTATGCCGGAGCAGGTGCGTCCCAGCGGGGTGGCAGTGGTTGCCAGCAGCATCGTCGGTCTGAGCGCCATGATCATCGCGTGGTTGCGCTCCCGAAACCTTGTCGGCGCTCGTCTCCTCACCCTCGTCACGTCGTCGCTACCGCTGCTGTTCGGCCCGCCGCTGCTCAGCCGGGATGGTTGGGCCTATGCCGCTCAGGGATGGATCCTGGCTCAGGGTCTCGACCCCTACGTGGTTCCTCAGGGTTTGGCAGGTGTGCTCGGTCAGGCCGTCGACACCCCATGGCGTGGGACGACGGCGGTGTACCCGCCGGGATCACTGTGGATCCAGGCAGCAATGGTGACGATCGCTCACGCCGATCCGTTGTGGTCGGTCCTGCTCATGCGTGTGCCGGCCATCATTGGCGTCGCCCTGATGTTCTGGACGGTGCCGCAGCTGGCGCGATACGCCGGAACCGACCCTGATCACGCCCTCTGGCTGGCGGTCTGTTGCCCTCTGACGACGCTGAGCATCATCGGCGGCATGCACAATGACGGTCTCCAGGTCGGCCTGTCCCTTGCGGCGTTGGTCGTGGCGATTCACCTCGCCATGTCCGGACGCGGATGGCTGGGGCTCGTCGCTGGTGGGGTGATGGTCGGTCTGGCCGGCACCATCAAGCAGCCGGGCGTCCTGACCGGGGTGGGCGTCGTCGCCCTGGTCCACGTCGATGCGGTGCGTCATGGCGGCCACCGTTGGTCGACTCGAAATTGCTGGTCGGTCCTCCTTGCCCGCACCGCTGCGGGAGCCATTCCGGCCCTGGCGGTCTTCGCCGGGATCTCCGCCATCCGTGGCCTGGGGCTGGGATGGCTCAATCCGACGGCAGGCAGTCCCGTCTCCGTGACGAGCGACTCACCGATCGCCCTGGTGGTTCAGATTATGCGGGGAAGCGGTGGAATTGCGTTTGACAAGCTGGTCGGCCCGGTCACCGTCGTCAGTCTTGTCCTCACAGCGATCGCGATGGTGTGGTGCTGGGCACGGTGGGGCCCCGGCCCACCCATGCGACGCGGTGACGACTCCCTCGGCCATCTGGGTAGCCCGCTGCGACTGCAGGCTGGCGTCATGATCGCCTTCGCCGCCTTCGGGGCGTCCTTGCAACCCTGGTACCTCATCGGGCCGCTGGCCCTGGTCGCCTCGGTCCAATTGCGTCGCACCCACCGTGACATTGTCACTGCCGGGGTGGTGGCCGTCGTGATCCTGACCTATTTGCAGTGGTACTGGTCGCCATATGTGTGCCTGCCGCTGGTCATCGTCGGATATCTCATCGTCTGGAAGATCCCCAAGGCCTGGGCCTTGGTGACGGCCACGACCTGACGACAACCAGTGTTCCCGGCCAACTCACAGCGATCGGTTGGGCGCTCTTGACGCCTGCGGCGATAGGATGACGTGCATCCCGGCGAAAGGTGGCTCATGACCTCGGATTCCCGCCCGACCACGATTGAGGAGCTGGCACCGCTGGCCCTCACCTTCGACGACGTCTTGCTCCAGCCTGTCGAGAGCAACGTCATTCCCTCCCAGACCAACACGACGACCAAGGTCTCCCGCAACATCGACATCGCAATCCCGCTCGTCAGCGCAGCGATGGACACTGTCACGGAGACCCGGATGGCGGTGGCGATGGCCCGTGAGGGTGGACTTGGCATCCTGCACCGCAACCTGTCCATCGAGGATCAGGCCGCGATGGTCGATCAGGTGAAGCGTTCGGAGGCCGGCATGATCGACGAGCCCATCACGATCTCCCCGGACGCCACCCTGGCCGATGCCGAGGAGCTCTGCCACACCTATCGCATCTCCGGTGTTCCGGTCGTCGACGAGAACGAGAACCTCGTCGGCATCATCACCAACCGTGACATGCGCTTCGAGGAGAACCCGCGGCGCCTCATCCGGGAGGTCATGACCCCGACCCCGCTGGTCACCGCTGCCGTGGGCACCAGCCCCTCCGACGCGCTTTCCCTGCTGGCAGCACACAAGATCGAGAAGCTGCCACTGGTCGACGCCGACGGCAAGCTGCGCGGCCTGTTCACCCTCAAGGACTTCGTCAAGGCCAACAAGTACCCCAACGCCACCAAGGACCCGCAGGGGCGTCTGCGGGTAGGTGCTGCCATCGGCTTCTTCGGCAACTCGTGGGAGCGTGCCATGGCATTGGTGGAGGAGGGCGTCGACCTCATCGTCGTCGACACCGCTCACGGCCACACCCAGGGCGTTCTTGACATGATCGCCAAAATCAAGGCTGAGCCGGCCGCCAGGGGAGTCGACGTCGTCGGCGGCAACATCGCCACCCACGAGGCTGCCAAGGCGCTCTGCGAGGCCGGAGCCGACGGCATCAAGGTCGGTATCGGGCCGGGCTCGATCTGCACCACTCGCGTCGTCGCCGGCGTCGGTGTTCCCCAGGTGACTGCCATCTTCGAGGCATCCCGTGCCGCTCGTTCGTATGGTGTGCCAGTCATCGGTGACGGTGGCCTGCAGTATTCCGGTGACATCGCCAAGGCCATGGTTGCCGGCGCCGACTCCGTCATGCTCGGCTCCCTGCTCGCCGGCTGCGAGGAGTCCCCGGGAGAGCTTGCGTTCATCAACGGCAAGCAGTTCAAGACTTACCGGGGTATGGGGTCGATGGGTGCCATGTCGGCGCGCGGGGAGAAACTGTCCTACTCCAAGGACCGTTACTTCCAGGGTGACGTCACCACCAACGACAAGATCGTCCCGGAGGGCATCGAAGGTCAGGTGGCCTACCGTGGCCCGCTCGGCGCGGTGGCCTATCAGCTGGTTGGTGGTCTGCGGCAGTCGATGTTCTACACCGGCGCCCGCACCATCGACGAGTTGCACGAACGTGGTCGTTTGGTGCGCATCACCTCGGCTGGCCTGCGAGAGTCTCATCCGCACGACATCCAGATGACGGTCGAGGCCCCCAACTACTCCGCCCGCTGACGGGCGAGCCGGAGAATCCGGCAGGAAAGGAATCATGTACGACATCGGACGCAGCAAGCGTGCCACCCGGGCATACAGCTTGGATGACATTGCCCTCATCCCCTCCCGGCGCACCCGTGGCACCGAGATGGTGAACCTGGAGTGGCGCATTGACGCGCTCACCTTCGAC
Source organism: Cutibacterium nasicola (assembly GCF_052654715.2). Lineage (NCBI taxonomy): Bacteria > Bacillati > Actinomycetota > Actinomycetes > Propionibacteriales > Propionibacteriaceae > Cutibacterium > Cutibacterium nasicola. Next base: position 444,744 of record NZ_CP199745.2, read on the forward strand.
TTCCCGATCATGGCCGCCCCGATGGACTCGGTGATGAGCCCGGCGACGGCCATCGGGTTCGGGCGTCTGGGAGGCCTCGGTGTGCTCAACCTCGAGGGGTTGTGGACCCGTTACGAGGACCCCACGCCGTACTTCGAGGAGCTGGCCGAGCTGGGCGACGACGTCGCCACCACCCGACGCATGCAGGAGATCTACTCCGAGCCGATCAAGGCCGAACTCATCACCGCCAGGATGGCCGAGATTCGGGCCGCCGGGGTGCCGGTGGCCGGGTCCTTGTCGCCGAAGAACGCGTCTCGGTTCTCCGAGACCGTCGTCAACACCGGGGCTGATTTCTTCGTCATTCGTGGTACGACGGTCTCTGCCGAGCATGTCGGCAGTAGCGATGACGTCCTTGACCTGCGCAAGTTCATCTACGAGCTCGACGTGCCGGTCATCGTCGGTGGATGCGCGACCTACCAGGCGGCCCTGCACCTCATGCGTACCGGTGCTGCCGGTGTGCTCGTCGGCTTCGGTGGGGGAGCGGCCCACACCACCCGTCAGGTCCTTGGCGTCGAGGTGTCGATGGCGTCGGCGATCGCTGATGTCGCCGAAGCCCGTCGTGACTACATGGATGAGTCGGGCGGACGATACGTCCACGTCATTGCCGATGGCTCAGTGGGACGCTCCGGCGACATTGCCAAAGCCATCGCCTGCGGTGCTGACGCCGTCATGGTCGGATCCCCGCTGGCCCGCGCCACCGAGGCTCCCGGCAAGGGATGGCACTGGGGGGCCGAGGCATGGCACGCCGACCTGCCGCGTGGTGCTCGGGTTCACTTCGAACCGGTGGGGACCCTCGCTGAAGTCCTCAACGGTCCTTCGCGCGTCCCTGACGGCACCATGAACCTCGTCGGTGGGCTGCGTCAGGCCATGGCCACCACCGGCTACTCGGAGGTCAAGGAATTCCAGCGGATCGAGCTGACGATTCGCTGATCGTCCCGTCAGTCAGGACACCGTCCGGGCGAGTGGGATGGGTGGCTAGCCTTCGGGCATGAGCGAAGTGCCCGAAGAATTGGTCGTGTTGCGCGGCGCGATTGACAACATGGACGCCGCCCTCATCCACCTGCTCGCCGAGAGGTTCCGGATCACCCGCGAGGTGGGTCGTCTCAAGGCTGAGCGCGGCCTGCCGCCGGCTGACCCGGCCCGTGAGGCCGAGCAGATCGCGCGGTTGCGGCGGCTTGCCGTCGAGTCGAACCTCGATCCCGAGTTCGCGCAGAAGGTCATTACCTTCATCGTTGCCGAGGTGGTCCGTCACCACGAGGCCATCGCAGACGAGTCCCAGGACGGCCCTGAGGGCACCCCTGAATCGGATGCGGCCACCTCGAACACCTCCGAGAACCGACAGGTCAAGCGATGACGTCGCCCCGGTGAACCTTCGACGAGATACCGACGACGACCGTTCCGGGGGCGACGTCCTTGATGACCAGCGCGTTGGCGCCAATCTTGCAGTCGTCACCGACGGTGATGTCTCCGATGATCTTGGCGCCGGCGCCGATGAGGACGCGGTTACCGATCGTGGGGTGACGCTTGAAGTGCCCACGCGCGCGTCCGCCGAGCGTGACCTGGTGATACATCAGTACGTCGTCGCCGACGACCGCTGTCTCGCCGATGACGACGCCCATGCCGTGGTCGATGAAGAACCGTCGCCCGATCGTTGCCCCCGGATGGATCTCGATCCCGGTGAGATGGCGAGAGAACTGGGACAGCAGGCGAGCCAGCGGGCGCAGCGCCGGGTGCTTCACCCAGATGGCATGGGCGAGGCGGTGCGCCCAGATTGCGTGGACGCCCTGGTACGTGATGGCGACCATGAATTTCGACGTGGCGGCGGGATCCTCGCGCATGGCGGCCTCGAGGTCCTCCATGACGCGTTCTTTCCATCGCTTGAGGACGTGGAGGAGTGCCGTCGTCTCAGTCGTCATGGCCAACCTCAGTTCTGCTGCAGTCAGTGGTACCGGTGGATGAACCATATCGAGCCCAGGCCCGTCGACCAATGGAAAGGGGGGGTTGAGCCCGGCTTCGTGATCATCTGACTGCATTACCACGCCCATCGATGGACGTTCGCACAGGCTGGGACCGGGCGAGTGGCGCGACATGGGGCTGTGGGCCATAGACTCGGCCTCATGGAACAACTCCACGACGTCGTTCTGGTGGTCGACTTCGGGGCGCAGTACGCCCAGCTCATTGCTCGCCGGGTGCGCGAGGCGAACGTCTACTCCGAAATCGTCCCGCACAACATGCCAGTGCGCGAGATCCTCGCCAAGGAACCTGCTGCGATCATCCTTTCCGGTGGTCCGGCCTCGGTCTACGCGGATGGTGCACCGAGTGTCGACCCGGCCCTGTTCAACGCCGGCGTTCCGGTGATGGGCATCTGTTACGGATTTCAGGCCATGGCTCAGGCCCTTGGTGGCCAGGTCGCCCATACCGGGGCCTCGGAGTACGGACGCACCAGCCTGTGCATCACCTCCTCGGGACAGCTGCTCTCCCGTATTCCGCACACCATCAGCGTGTGGATGAGTCACGGTGACTCCGTCTCCCGTGCTCCGGTGGGGTTCTCGACCCTCGCTCGTACCGCAGGTGCCCCGGTGGCAGCCTTCGAGGACGTCGAGCGCAAGCTCGTCGGTGTGCAATGGCACCCGGAGGTGCAGCATTCCGAATCCGGTCAGACGGTCCTGGAGCACTTCCTCTTCGACATCGCCGGATGCCGCCCGGACTGGAACGCCAGCTCCATCGTCGGCGATCAGATTGCCCAGATCCGTGGCCAGGTCGGTGATCGTCGTGTCATCTGTGGGCTGTCAGGCGGCGTCGACTCCGCAGTTGCCGCTGCTCTGGTGCAGCGTGCCGTCGGTGACCAGCTCACCTGCGTCTTCGTCGATCACGGTTTGCTGCGTCAGGGAGAGGCCGAGCAGGTCAAGCACGACTTCGTCGAGGCCACTGGCGCCGACCTGGTGGTGGCAGATGAGTCCCAGCGCTTCCTGGACGCCCTGGCCGGAGTCACCGATCCCGAGACCAAACGCAAGATCATCGGCCGCGAGTTCATTCGCACCTTCGAGGACGTCGCCAAGCGTCTCAACGCCGATCAGACGATCGACTTCCTGGTGCAGGGGACCCTTTACCCCGACGTCGTCGAGTCCGGCGGTGGCGAGGGGGCTGCCAACATCAAGAGCCACCACAACGTCGGGGGCCTTCCCGACGATCTGCAGTTCAGCCTCGTCGAGCCGCTGCGCATTCTTTTCAAGGACGAGGTACGAGCCGTCGGTCTGGAGCTGGGCCTGCCCGAGGAGATCGTGTGGCGTCAGCCCTTCCCGGGCCCAGGCCTGGGCATCCGCGTCATCGGCGAGGTGACCAGGGAGCGCCTCGAGGTGCTGCGTACCGCCGATGCGATCACTCGTGAGGAGATGAGCGCGGCTGGTCTGGACCGCAAGGTGTGGCAGTGCCCGGTGGTTCTGCTTGGTGACGTCCACTCGGTGGGTGTGCAGGGGGACGGACGGACCTACGGCTCGCCGATCGTGCTGCGGCCGGTGACCAGTGAGGACGCCATGACGGCTGACTGGGCACGCATTCCGTACGGCGTGCTGGAGAAGATCTCCACCCGAATCACCAACGCATGCCCGCAGATCAACCGAGTTGTGCTCGACATCACCTCGAAGCCACCGGCCACCATCGAGTGGGAGTAAGACGGCTCCATGACGTGACAGGGCCCGTACCGCGACTGATCGGTACGGGCCCTGTGTGTTGAAGGTCAGTCTTCCCTGTACGGGTCGAAGGTCTCGTCGGGACGATGTGGAGCCGTCGTCCGAGTGACGTTCCAGGTGTCTTCGGACCGGCGCGCTGACTGCTTGTCCCGTGCCTTCCTCGCGACATCACCAGCCACGCTCGCGCCGCTGCCCTCGTCCGGGATGATCATCCACAACACGAGATAGATGAGTGGTCCCGAACCGGCAGCGAGAATCAAGACTGCTGCGACGATGCGGACGAGGGTCGGGTCCAGATCGAAGGCGTTGGCAATGCCCTGGCAGACGCCGCCGATGATGCGGCCCTCCTCGGGCCGGGTGATCTTGGTGGCCATAGGTCGGTCCTCCTGAGTAGTGGCTTGCATCCATGGTGCCATGATGTCTCCACAAGTCCGTGTCCCTGTGACGGACCGGGGGAGCATCAATGAGCGCGGGTTGCCCCGGAGATGGCCACACATGCAACGGGCCCCGTCATATGACGGGGCCCGTTGCATGTGTGGGGTGACAGATCAGGAGGTCACTGGTTCTTCTTCTTGGTGATGGCGCCCCAGATCCACAACACGATGAGAGCGCCGACGATCGAGACGAGCCAGGTCCACAGGTTCCAGAAGGTGCCGAGGGGCTTGTCGAAGATGAGTGAGCCGAGCCAGCCACCGAGCACCGCGCCCACGACCCCGAGGAGGAGGGTGACGAGGATGCCGCCGCCCTGCTTGCCCGGCATGATGGCCTTGGCTATGGCGCCGGCGATGAGTCCGAGAATAATCCATGCAAAGAATCCCATGCATCCAGTGTCGTTGACGATGGGGCAAAACGTCCAGCAACGATGGCCGATCCCGGTGGAAAATTAGCCAAAAACACACATTGTTATCGACGTCAACAGCAATTTGACTAGGTAATACGATATTTTTACGCTGGCGACGGAATCTCAGAAAAATGGCCGCCACGGCAACAACAGTGTCTCGGTGAATTTCGCAATGCGCGATCGGGACTGCCATTCGTCGAGGGTGAGCTCCACGCAGTTCGCCATGTCAATCTCGAATATTTCAGCCATCCGCTCGGCGACGGTGGGATCCGTGATGGCGATGTTGACCTCATAGTTGCCCTGGAGGGACAACCTGTCGAGGTTGGCCGTGCCGATCGTCGACCAGATGCCGTCAATGGTGCAGGTCTTGGCGTGCACCATGGCGCCCTGGTAGAGGAACAACCGCACCCCCTTGTGGAGGAGCTGGTCGTAGTATCCACGGCTCAGCCAGTCGGCGATGACGTGGTTCGACTCGGCGGGAATGACGATGCGCACGTCGACCCCGCGGGAGGTCGCCTGGTGCAGGGCAGCGACGACGTCGTCGTCAGGGATGAGATAACCCTGGGTCATCCAGATTCGCTCGCTGGCACGGTCGATGGCCTCGAGGTACATGTTCCGAATGGGGTAGACAGCCATCCGCGGGGAGTTGCGGTGTACCGCGAACGGTGTGTCCCAGTAGCGCACCTCGGGGGAGGGCAACACCGGCTGAGTGTGCCGCAAGACCAGCGCCCCCTTGGGTCGCTGGTTCCACATGTCGACGAAAGTGTTCTCCAACTCTCCGACGGCCGGGCCGGTGAGACGGGCGTGGGTGTCACGCCACCGATCTGCATAGAGGGACCCGATGTTGTACCCACCGATGTAGGCGACGTCGGAGTCGACGACGAGGAGCTTGCGGTGGTCCCGGCCCATGTTGCGGATGGTCGGCACCCACGACGGGGTGACCAGCGGTTGGGCGCGCACATGGACACCGTGCAGGTTGCGGAAGAAGCGCGGATCGACGACCAGGTTGGCGAAGGTGTCCCACATCGCGTAGACCTCGACGCCTCGGGCGGCGGCATCGACGAGAGCTTGCCGGAACTGCCGACCGACCTCGTCATTCTTCCAGATGAAGGTTTCGAGATAAATGGTGTGCTGGGCAGCCTCGATGTCGGCGATCATCGCCGCGTAGAGATCACGGCCGAAGGTGAAGATCTCGACCTGGTGCTCACCCACCTCGAGGGACTTCACCGGTGCGGTGGGGAAACGGTAGGGACGGCGGCCTCGCCGCTTGACGCCGTTGAAGGCGACGAGCCCTGCCATTGTGGCCATCTGAGCGGCAATCGTTCCGCCTGCCACCCAGTGCAGGACTCGGCGGCATGTGATTTTCTGGCGAGGGCCCCGGATCATGTGCTCAGGGTACCGGGCCTCGAACACCGGCTGAGAGGTAGTCGGCGTCGAGAGCCCGGGATCGTGGTGCCGGGGGTCATCAGCGGCGCAGCGCCCGTCGCGCCAACCAGTTACCCAGGAACTGGGCCAGCTGGACGACGATGATGATCGTCACGACGGCAATGGCCGTCACCGTCCAGTCGTACCGCTGATAACCGTAAGTGATGGCGAACTGCCCCAGGCCACCACCGCCCAGAGCACCGGCGATGGCCGTCATGTCGACGATCGCGATGAGGATGTAGGTGTACCCGAGGATCAGCGGGCCCAGGGCCTCGCGGGCCACGACGTCGAAGAGGATCCGCCAAGGACCGGCACCCATGGCGCGCGCAGCCTCGATGACGCCCGGCTCGACGGTGACGAGGTTCTGCTCGACGATCCGGGAGATCGCGAAGGTGGCCGCGATGCACAGCGGGAAGGTGGCTGCACGAACGCCGATCGTCGTTCCGACGACCTTGAGGGTCAGTGGCGCAATCGCCGTCATGAAGATGATGAACGGAATCGGCCGGATGATGTTGACGATGACGTTGAGGACGGTGTGGACGACCTTGTTGGCGAGCAGCCCACCCCGACGGGTGGCATAGAGCAGGATGCCCAGCACCAGTCCACAGATACCGCCGATCACCAAGGTGATCAGGGCCATGAAGAGGGTTTCCCAGATGGACTGCAGATATATCGGACGCAGGTAGTCACTCATCAGTGATCCTCCTGACTGGTGGCCGTGGTGGACGCCGTGTGGGAGGCGTCAGCCAGGATCCTGGCAGCCTTCTCGACGGCCCTGGCGGGACCCGACAAGGCTACGGTGTAGTTCCCCAGTGAGCCGCCGTGGACCTTGATGACCCCACCGTGGATGATCCGGAAGGCCGCCTCGGTCTGGCCGATACGAGCTAGCGCGTCCCCGAAGGCGTCACTGGACACCGAGCTGACGTCGACCAGGCGAGCGTCAGGGTTCTCGGCGCGCAACCGGGCTTCTTCCTCCCCGCTGGGATGCTGACCGATGATCGTCGACAGGAAGCGCTCGGTGGTCTCAGACTTCGGATGGGCAAAAACCTGTTGGGTGCTCCCGGTCTCGACCAGGTGTCCAGCTTCCAGCACCGACACCTGCTGGGCGATGGAACGGACGACCTCCATCTCGTGGGTGATGACGACAACCGTCACCCCGAGAACCTCGTTGACACGCTTGAGCAGGGAGAGGACGTCAGCCGTCGTCTCCGGATCGAGGGCGGAGGTGGACTCGTCGGCCAGCAGGATGGACGGCTTGGTGGCCAGCGCCCTGGCGATTCCGACTCGCTGCTTCTGCCCGCCGGAGAGCTGGTCCGGATGGTCCCACGCCTTGCTCGTCAGTCCGACGAAGCTCAGCAACTCAGTGACGCGCTCCTTCTCCTGTGCCTTCTTCCAATGAGCCAGCTTGAGCGGATAGGCGACGTTGTCGTAGATGGTCCGTGACCCGAACAGGTTGAACTGCTGGAAGATCATCCCGATGTCGGCCCGCAGCGGGCGCATCGCCTTGTCGGAGAGCTGGGAGACATCGGTGCCGTCAACCAGGACCCGTCCGCTCGTCGGGGTCTCCAACCCGTTGATGAGGCGTACCAAGGTGGATTTTCCGGCGCCAGAGTGTCCGATGACCGCCGAGATGGATCCTCTCTTGATCGCCAGGCTGACGTCGTCAAGGGCTCTCACCGATCCGGTACGGGTATGGAAGTCCTTGGTGACGTGGTCGAAGACGATGTGATCGGGACACTGTGGCGCCGAAGCAGGCGTGACGTCTGTTGCCATGGTGGAGCCTCGCTGGAAAACGGATGAGTGTCAGGAATTCGACTTCTTGATCTCGGTGGTCAGATCGTCCAAGATCTTGTCGAGATCTGCCTGGGGACGATCAGCGACGATCTTCGCCGTTCCGCCGGACTGCCTGATGATCGACTTCTGGACATCAGGATCGGACCACAGCTTAGCGACCTTCTTGTAGGTCTCGTTGTTCTTGTCGGCGTCCTTGGCGGCGATGATGTTGATGTAGGGGTCGGCTGACTTGCCGGTGGCGTCGTCCTTGTAGACAACCGTGTCCAGGTCCAGTCCGGCATCGGTGGCGAAGTTGTTGTTGACGACCGCGGCGTCGACACCGCTGAGGGAGGCAGCCGTCTGGGCGGCGTCAATGGCCTTGACCTTCACCTTGGACTGGTTGGCGATGACGTCGGCAGGGGTCGACAGGGCAGACCCGCCGTCGCGCAGCGTGAGCAGCCCGGCCTTCTGCAGCACGAGGAGGGCGCGCCCCTGGTTGGTGGCGTCGTTCGGAATGGCGACGGTGGCCCCGGCTGGGAGCTGGGAGACCTGCTGGTACGTCTTGGAATAGATGTTCAGCGGCACCACGTAGGTCGCGGAGATCGCGGTGAGGTTGTCGTGATTCTTCACGTTGTAGTCGGCCAGGAAGAGCAGGTGCTGGAAGACGTTGAGGTCGACCTGGCCCTGGGAGAGAGCGACGTTGGGCTGGGTGTAGTCGTTGAAGCTGACGACATCGATGTTGATGCCCTCCGCGGAGGCCTTCTTCTTGAGGACCTTCCAGTAGTCGTTGGCGGCCTCGGTGGTACCAATCTTGACGGTTGTCGTCCCGCCAGCTGCCGAGTCATCCCCCTTGTTCTTGTTCACTGCGAAGATGATGCCGGCGATGAGTGCGACGACGATGACGATGATCGCGACGATGACACCCTTGGAGGGACGGTTGTGGGGCTTGTCGGGGAGTGCTTCGGCGGTGGTCATGGTGATGCTCCTGAAATCTGGTCTGGAAAGGACGACGAATGAGGCTGGGATGGGGCGAGATGGGGGTCGCAGGTCGGACGTGCCGACTCGGTGTCGTGCTCGCGGGCCCGATCATGCTCAATGCACAGAGCTTCTCGCAGGAAGGGTGTGTGGCGAGTATCAGGCCACTGTTCCCGTGGTCCCGCTGGGGTGAACGACGACGTATCCGTTCAGCGGGTGCCGGTCATTCGTGAGGTGCACATCATCATGGCGAACATCTCGACGGCGCACTGGTGGGCGTCCACGAGGTGGCGAAAGACCACTGCCATGATTCCTGCTCCTGTGTTGGGGTGCTTGGGGCACCGTCGCGCTTGTCGTGCCGTCTGGACACGACCAGGTCGTCACACGGGGCACCCTGCTCTCGCGATGGGTTGCCGTCCGGCAAGCCGTGGCTTGACACCGGATCTCAAGACCTTGTCGGCAGGCTATGGGCGTGGAGGTCGCGATGTCAACTCGTGGTGTTCATGTGGTAGGACGAGACGGGAAAGGTTGATGAGGACATTCCCGTCTCGTCCCCCTCGGACGGTGGTGAGGCCTGCTCACAGGTTGTCGGCAGCCTCCAGGAGATTGTGCGCCGAGATCCTCAGTCCCTCGACATCGCCGTACTCGGCGTCCTCATGTTCGATGCTGACGTTCATGGTGGCAGTGGCGGTGTGGACGGCTCGCAGGAACCTTGTCCAGTACTCGACATCGTGTCCGAGCCCGAATGCGACGAAACGCCATGCCGGGTCCTCGGGCCATGAGGTGCACCAGTAACCGGGTGCCACGGGGGTCTTGTTCGGCGCTTCGGCGGGGACGTGGCCGAAGTCGGTGTCCAACACACCACGGTATGCGGCTCCAGGCAGAATCGCCGTGTCCTTGGCGTGGACGTGACCGATGAGCTCACCCATGCGCTCCACGATGGCGATGGGATCCATCTGCTGCCAGAACAGGTGGGATGGATCCATGTTGACTCTCAGATTCGTCGCTCCAGTCTCCGAGATGAGCCGCTCGAAACTGGGCACATTGAAGACGAGATTGCGTGGGTGCAGCTCCAGACACACGTTGACGTCGTTGTCGCGAGCCAGCGCATCAATCTCCTTGAGGAACGGGACGACGACGCTCCACTGGTAGTCGAGGATCTCCATGTCGATCCCATTCCAAGGATTGACGATCCAGGTGGGGTAGTGGGCGTCGGGGTCGGTTCCAGGTGTGCCAGACATGGTGACGACGTCCTTGATGCCGAGCTTCCCGGCAAGACGGATCGCGTTCCTCAGGTCTTCGGCATGCTTGATTCCTTCCTCGGCAAGTGGGGAGGTCGGATTGCCATTGGCGTTGAGACCGATGATCTTCATCTCCTTTTCGGCGAACAGCCCCAGGTAGTCGTCACGCGCTGTCTGGGAGGAGAGAAGTGAGTCCACCGGGCAGTGGGGGGACGGGATGAATCCGCCCACATTCACCTCGGCACCAGTGAGACCAGTGCTCTTGAGGATGTCGAGTGCCTCCGAAAGGCTGTAGCTGGAGAGACAGGCTGTGTAGGCGCCGTATGTCATCGTCATGGGAGTTCTCCTGTCGTTGAGTGTGGCTGGTCAGTTGTTGAGGTGGGAGACGTCGACACGGGCCCCTCCGCGTGCAGCAGATTCGGCGACTGCCTGGGCTATGAGCATTTCTCGATATCCGTCGGCAAATGTTGCGCAACGAGGGAATGAGTCATCTTCTTCCATTCCTGCGACTTGTTGCAGGAACGCATATGCCTGGTATGTGAACTGCTCGATCTGGGTGCAGCCCACCCCTCCGAAGGCCATGGACGAGCCTCGCTCGAAATAGGGGAAGGTGGGGTTGACGAGCACTTGGCGTGGTCCGGACAACCCGGCCGGGGCGCTGGCGTCGTCGACCATGATCTCGCCGGTGCGCGCCAGGTCCCAGTAGGCGCGACCCCGTGATCCGTGGACGTCGATCATCATGGCGTTGGGCATTCCCCAGGCGATTCGGGACGCCGAGAAGGTGCCCACGGCACCATTGGAGAAGGTTGCGGTGAAGGATGCGACGTCGTCATTGGTCACCGAGGCCATCTCGGCCGAGGCATTGTCCAACGTGGTACCCCGAGTGACATGGCCACGGGCGACCGGACGCTCCTTGATGGCGGTGAGGAAGGTGCCACCTGCCACCGAGACGAGTGGTCCGCAGATGGTTTCGGCAGTGTCGATGAGGTGGGATCCGACGTCCCCCAGGGCCCCCGACCCCATGGGCCCGCTGTAGCGCCAGGCCATCGGAGTGGAGGGGTCGGCGCCGTAGTCGCACCAGTAGCGGGCGTTGATGTGGTGAATCGTGCCCAGATGCCCGGTCTCCACGAGTTTCCTGATTTGTGCCACGGATGCATTGCGACGGTAGGTGAACCCGGTGGAGGTGATGATTTCGGGATGATCCTCCTCGGCCTGGGCCATTGCCTTGGCATTTTCCAAGGTGTCGGCCAGAGGTTTCTCGCACAGGACGTGTTTTCCGGCCCGGATCATGGTTTCGGCGATCTCACGGTGCAGGGCATTGCCGACGACGACGGAGACCATGTCGATGTCGGGATCATCGGCTATCTCATGCCAGTCCGTCACGGCTCGCTGATAGCCGTAGCGTTGTGCTGCGTCCTGGGCGAAGGGTTCGTAGGCGTCGGCGATGGCAGCGAGCCTGACCTTGGGCAGGCCGAGATCGAAGACCGTGCCGACCTGTCGCCACGCATTGGCATGTGTTGTCCCGGCCATTCCGGCGCCGATGACGGCGACCGATAGTGTCTTGTCCACGATGTGTCCTCCTTGACATTGGTGGGGAGCCTCGGTGGAGGCGCTTGTGGGGGTGTCCGTGAGCGTCCATGGAGATCTCAGGATTTGTCCGGACTTATTGGCGGTTCAGTGAGTGTAGCGCTGGTGCCGGGGTTGAGGAAGGGGGATCAGAAACGTTTTTGTCATCAGGATGTGAGCGAAAGGAAGCAGAAATGCGCAGTGGGAAGGATGGTGTGACGATCGTCGCGGTGGCCAGAGCGGCCGGTCGATCCATCTCCACGGTGTCTGCTGCCCTCAATGGGGCACCTGGAGTGGCCCCGCAGACCCGCCAGGACATCTTGCGGGTAGCGGCAGAGCTGGGATACCGGCCAAACCCTCGTGCACGTCTCATGCGCGCGTCACACACTGGCCTCATCGGCGTGTCATACCGGCCCGGGCAGGCCTTTCAGGCTGAGCTCGTCGATGCGCTGTATCGGGCAGCTGAGTCCTGTGGGCACGGACTCGATCTCACGGCGTCCACCCCGCGTCATGGTGAGGTCGATGGCATCAGGGCTCTGGTGCGCAACCGCTGTGAGGCCATCATCGTCGTCGACTCTCGTGTGGCACCCGGTGAGCTCTTGGCTGCTGCTGAGGGGGTGCCTCTTCTGCTGATGTGTCGAGAGCCATGCGCGGGAGCTGATGCGGTGCGCTCCCAGGACGAGGTGGCACTGACTCGGCTGGTCGATGAGATCGTCATGACTGGGCGCCACGATGTGGTCTACGTCGACGGTGGGGAAGCACCGTCGACGCAGTTGCGGGCCAGAGCCTTTCGGGCAGCGATGAGAGCCCACGGGCTGAAGGCGCAGGTCATGAACGGCGGTGAGACCGAGGAAGCGGGTATTCGCGCGGTCTGTGACCTGGCTGAGGGGCCTGGTCTGCCGCAGGCCATGCTCTTCTACAACGATCACGCGGCACTGGGTGGGTTGCTGGAGCTTCGCCGACGCGGGGTACACATCCCCGAGAGGGTTGCCCTGGCTGGGTTCGACGGGATTGCGGCCTCGGCGTTGAGTGCAGTTGGGCTCACGACAGTGCGTCAGGATGTCGATGTCATCGCTGAGGTTTCGGTGCGTCATCTCATTGGTCGGCTGGGTTGCCAGGATGGTGGGGTGCAGATGCCCACGGGTCTCGACGTGCATCGCGCGCAGAGTGCCGGTGGTGGAGTGGTCTACACCGTTCCAGCTCGGGTGATTCGGAGAACGACGACGCAGGGGTGATGGACGTGTTCTCAAAAATGTAAGAACAAATATTGGCGAAAACTGGATCGGACATGTATCCTGAAGGTCATCCGAAACGATTCGGATGACCTTCGCGCTGAGTCATTGACCAGAGGAGTGACGATGATGTCCAAAGCGATCAACACTGTTGACCCGAAGTTTTCCCAACTCACCATCGGTGTGTGTCCAGACCAGTGGGGAGTGTGGTTCCCCGACGACCCCGCACAGATGGATCCGCGACAGGCGTGGCAGGAGATGGCCGAGGCCGGGTTCGATGTCGTCGAGACCGGTCCATTTGGTTACTTTCCCACCGATCCCGAGGAACTCCAGAAGTGGTGTGACGACTACGGGATGCGTGTCGTCGCCGGGACCGGCTGGGGAATCCTGCACAAGGAGGAGGCGTGGCCCCAGACGTTGAAGACGTTCCGCGCCATCGCACAGACCCATGCCGCGGTGGGTGCAGAGTACATCGTCCATCTTCCTCCGCTGTACCGTGACGACAAGACGTGGGAGTGGACGGATGAGCGTGTTCTGGACGGTGACACCTGGAAGCTGTACGTCGAACACGCCAATGCGCTGGGCCAGATGCTTCTTGACGAGTACGGCCTCAAGATGGTGCTGCATCCTCACGGAGACTCCCACATCGAGACCCCCGAGGAGATCGCGCGCATCCTCGAGGCGACCGATCCCACCTACGTGAACCTGTGCCTGGATTCCGGGCATGTCGTCTATGGCGGGGGAGACCCCGTCGAGCTGTGCCGGAAGTACCCCGAGCGAATCGGTTACGTGCACATCAAGGCCTTTGACGAGGCCATCACCAAGGAAGCCCACGAGAAGGACTGGCCATTCGGCGAGGCTGTCACCAAGGGGGCATCGGTGTGTCCGCCCGAAGGCCTGCCCGAGATGCATGAGTTCGTCAATGCTCTGGCCGACCTCGACAAGCCGATCTACGCCATCTGTGAGCAGGACTGCTACCCCTGTGACCCCTCCTTCCCCAAGCCCAACGCCATGAAGATGCGTTCGTACCTGGCTGAGTGTGGGCTCGGACTGGCCTGACCGGATTCGACACCTTCCATGTAACTGTTCAGACGGAGGACAAGGACAATGACAGTACGAATTGGACTCATCGGTGCCGGTGGGATGGGACGTGCCCATCTGGCTCGTATCCACGACGATCTCGCAGGTGCACAGGTCGTGGCAGTGACCGACGTGGTCAACGATGCCGCGCGCTGCGCAGCGGAACCCTATGGTGCCAAGGTGTGTGACAACTCCAGTGACCTCATCAATGATCCCGAGGTTGACGCCGTCGTCATCGCGACCTTCGGCAAGGTGCATGCCCCCGATGTCCTGAAATGCATCGAGGCTGGCAAGTACGTCCTGTGTGAGAAACCCCTGGCAACCACGGCACAGGACTGCCTCGACATCATGGCGGCGGAGGGGAAGGCCGGCAAGAAGCTCGTCACCGTGGGCTTCATGCGTCGGTTCGACTCCGCCTACAACGAGATGAAGACGATTCTGGACAGGGGAGCCAACGGAGAGGCGCTCTTGGTGCACAACCGGCACCGCAACCCCAGCGTCCCGGAATCGTACACCTCGCGAATGGCCATCGATGACACCGCGATCCATGAGATCGACACCATGCGGTGGTTGCTGGGTGAGGAGATCACCGAGGTCCGAATTGATCGACCGAAGCTCACCCAGCGTCGATTCGACCATCTCATCGATCCTGTGGTCGTCGTCATGCGCACCGAGTCCGGCGTGCTCATCGACGATGAGGTCAATGTCAACCTGGAGTACGGGTACTCCATCGAGTGTGAGCTCGTCATGGAGAACGCTGCGGTGCGACTGGGCGATCAGGAGAAGATCCACATTCGTGACATCCACGGCGATCGGAACGCCATGTGTCAGTCGCACATCGACCGGTTCCAGGGCGCATTCAATGCGGAAGTCCAGTCGTGGATCAATGCCGTTGCCGTTGATGAGCACACTGGCTCCACAACATGGGATGGATATGCGGCGACGGCCGTCGTCGAAGCTGCGGTGGAATCCTTGGACAATGGCGGTCGGACCGTGACCGTCGACCTCGTCGAACGTCCCAGTCTGTATCGCTGATTTGTATGTGACCCGTGGCCTTGACACATCCAGGAGGCGTGGCAGTCGCCTCGTGGTGACGAGGCCAGGGTCGGAGAGGAACACCCATGGTGGACATTGCCCTTGATCCCAACATGTACTACATGACGATGTCGACTCCGGACACGTTGCGAAAGGCACGTGAACTGGGCTTCGACTTCGTGG
This sequence comes from Cutibacterium nasicola, assembly GCF_052654715.2. Classification (NCBI taxonomy): domain Bacteria; kingdom Bacillati; phylum Actinomycetota; class Actinomycetes; order Propionibacteriales; family Propionibacteriaceae; genus Cutibacterium; species Cutibacterium nasicola. The sequence goes on from NZ_CP199745.2 coordinate 459,823, forward strand.
AACTGTCACCCAACAACGAGCTGCACCTGTGGCATCACTATCCCAAGGCCGATCGCGCATTCCTTGACGAGATTCTTCGTGCCGAGAATCAGACCGGGGTGAAGGTACGTACCCTCAACCCGGTGTTCAACTGGTCCTCCCCCGACGAGGCCGAGCGCCGGGCCCAGGTGCGCAACTGGCGTCGTCTTCTCGAGATCGCCGACTATCTCGACGTGCGCGACATCGTCTCGGAGTTCTCTGGTGATCGCAATCGGGCCAGCCGATCGGAACAGCAGTGGTACCGATCGATGGAGGAGTTGATCCCTGATTTCGAGAAGTACGGTGTCCGACTGGCCATGGAGGCCCATCCGTACGATTTCGTCGAGCTCCATGACCGGGCGTTGGAACTCGTCCGGTCCATCGACAAGGACTGGGTCGGCTACGAGTACTGCTGCCCGCACACCTTCCACCTGTCGGATGGGGCCGGAGACGTGTCCCGGATGATTCGTACTGCTGCTCAGGCCGGAAAGCTGCGTGAGGTCCACGTCGCAGATGGTTTCAACCACCGCGCCAATGATGGCAACAGGTACATCATCAATCCCCCCGGTGCCGACGTCACCGTGCACCAGCACAATGTCATCGGGCAGGGCGAGGTGCCGTGGGAACAGGTTTTCTCGACGCTGCGCGAGGTGAAGTTCGATGGCGTGCTGAGTGTGTGCGTCTTTGGCTGGCATGAGTACGCAGACGACTACAACCGCGCGGTCCTGAAACGGTTGAAGGACGAACTTGGCTGAGGGAGTTCGACAACTCTGCTGATGTGGTGCTTGTGGGGGAGGGCAACCTTCCTGCAAGCACCACACCCTTGCGGGGCGGTACGGGGAACGACGTGGTCCGGGTGTCGATCCCGGGCGCGCCGTGACGCTGTTGTTGAGTGTGATCGGTTCTGCGTCGGTGCGTTGCCTCGAGAGCCGCATGTCTCACATCAGCAGGTAGAGGGCAGAGATGATCGTCAGAACCGTGACGATCGGCGTGAAGACTTTGTCGGTCATCCTCCTGGCAAGAGCGCGTCCTGCACACCCGGAGCCGATGACGACGGGGGCCAGAATGGCATCGATCATCAGCGTCCCGGGCTGAATGATTCCCAGGCCGATGGAGAACGGCACCTTGATGACGTTGACCAGGAAGAAGAACCATGCCGTGGTGCCCAGAAAGGTGGACACGGGGAAGCGAGATGCCAGGAAGTACATGCTGGTGACCGGCCCACCGGCATTGGCAGCCATGGTTGTGAACCCAGCGAGAGTGCCGTACGTGGCTCTGCCAATCCGGCCCTGCACCTTGGGCGGGTGGGGGAGTCGCATGAGGACGAGCGTGGCGGCGATGAGGACGAGCAACAGACTGCCGATGAACACCTTCGTCGTGGAGTCCGAGGCGAATCTCAGGAAGACGGCGCCGAGGACGATCCCCATCAGCACTCCGGGGACGAGCCGGCGCAAGGTGTCCCAGTCCGCATCGTGACGGTACGTCCAGACGGCAAGGACGTCGCCGACGAGCAGCAGCACGAGCATAGTTCCGGTGGATGCCTTTGCGGGAAGCACGGCAGCGAACAGTGCGACGGCAAGGGTCGCTGCGCCTGGAAGAGCCGTCTTCGAGACGCCGATGCAGATCGCGGCTGTCGTGAGGAGGAACCAGTCAAGGAGAGACATCATTGTCAGCACGAATAAGGTCCATCTCTTGGTGTCGCACGGCAAGGTGCGATTGTCGATCGTGTGAGGTCTCAGGGGAACACAGGTGGGCCTACCGTGGGAACGTCACGGTAGGCCCACCTGTGCTCTGGTGATCAGTGGGGTCAGGGAGCTGCAATGAGTACGTCACGTACCAAGGCGTCGAGGTCGGCGTCAGCCTGGAGGAACTGGCGGAGGGTCTTGCGGGTGGCGCCGAAGTCGTCGAACTCCTCGATCGTCATTCCATCCGGGTCATAGGCACGCACGAACTCCGGCATCTGCATGAGGGCGTCAAGACGCTCTGCAGCAACCGGCTCGTCAATGCGGGCAACGGCCTTGTAGTCGGAGTCGTTGATGCGCTTCTGCCACTTGAACGGAGGGGAGACGACGAGGTCGCCGCCGACCAGCTCGGACCACTGGAGGACGTTGCGGAACGCGGCGCACAGCACCCGGGAGTGGAATCCGCGCTCGGTGAAGATGCGGTGGGCGCGCTTGATCGCTGCGATACCGGCCCACTCCAGGTGCCCGGGGTCGATGAAGAGGCGGTCGCGTTCGGCAACTGTCTTGAGCCAGTCGTCGAGTCGCCCGGCCATGATCGTGACGACCGGCCCCATCTCGTCAATGGGCTTGCCCTCGTCCACGCGACGCTGCAGCCCGCGCTCGATGGCCTCGGCGGAACGCACTGCCTGGGCAACGGTGAACGACACCGTCACGTTGACCGAGACGCCACGGTAAGTGGCCTCTTCGATAGCCTTGATGCCCACCGAGGTGCAGGGGATCTTCACGATGATGTTCGGTGCAAGGTTGCTGAACTCCTCGGCCTGGTCCGCCAGTGCCTCGGCATCACGGTGCAGGCGCGGATCGGTCTGGATGGAGAGGCGGCCATTGCGGCCCTTGTGCTCGATGAAGATGGGTTCCAAGAGTTGTGCGGCCTCGACCGACATGTCCTTGATGGCCTGCCACCCAATGTGGGACTCTCCCCAGGTGGGATTGTTCTCGGCGATGACGCGGATGCGGTCCTCCCAGACATCTGGGTGTTTCCTGATCGTCGTGTAACCGATGACGGGGTTGCAGGTGGCGCCGACGCCGCCATACGCGATGGATTGACGAAGTTCATCCAGGTCGGCCGAGTCGTTCCACAGCGCAGTGGGCGTCGTGCGGGAAGCGTCAAGGAGTGGGCCGGGGGTGTACTCGATGCTCATGGCAGCTCCTGTGCGAGATCTTGTCGGCGCGTCGTCGTCGCCGAGTCCATGAGTACAGTGAACACCCCAGGCATTGTCCTGTCAAATGAGCGTGCCGGTGGATCAAGCGTACACCGTGTTCTCGTAGGAGTAGATGGATGCGCGGTACACGTGCTGGCCAAACTCGATGACACGGTTGGAGTCGTCGCATGCCGTGCGCTGCATCGTCAGCAGCGCGGCGCCAGGTGGTTCGTTGAGCAGGCGTGCCTCATCGGATGTGGCGAGTCGGGCGCTGAACTTCTGGTGTCCCACGGCAACGACGACACCCCTGTTGCGCAGATGGTCATACAGGCCAGTGTCCGCGAGCTCGTCTGCGCTGGGGGCGAGGTCCACCGGCATCCAGTTCGTCAGGATCGCGAGAGGCTCGTCGCGTGACATGCGCAGTCGACGGAAATGGGCCACCTGGGAGTCGTTGGGCAGTCCGAGCGCTGCGGCTATGGCAGGTGGAGCTGCTTCCACGTTCCAGTCGAGCACGCTGGTACGTGGAGTCTGACCAGAGGCCTGCAGGTCGTCGTAAAGGCTTGTGAGGTTCATGGAGCGGTGCACCCGAGTGGGGGTCACCTGGGTGCCTACGCCGCGTCGGCGGATGACGAGTCCTCGTTGGGTGAGGGTCTCGAAGGCCCGCCGTGCCGTGGGGCGCGACACGTGCAGACGGGCAGCCATAGACACTTCGTCCTCGATGCGGGTGCCGGGGGCGAGTTCCCCGGATTCGATGAGCCTTGCCAAGGGTTCGGCGATCTGGCTGTGGAGCGGCTCCGAGCTTGACCTGTCAATGATGATGTCAGCGATGTAGGTCTCGTTCTCCACTGCCGTTCCTCGTTCATGGGTGTGTCGGTATGCGTTCAACTGGGGTAATGCGCCGGGTGGTGCTGTGAACGTTCGTCCTGGGCGATTCTACGGATGTGATGGTCCATGTGCTGCCCATCCTGCTGATGGCGTATCGGACGCCGATCTTATTTGTATTGACATAGTGCCTTCGGCTGGTAGGATACGAGACGTCCGGCATCCTCGATGAAGTGGAGTGGTCATGGTATCCAGTCGGCGTGATCTCGATGTGCTCACGATGGGGCGTATCGGTGTCGACATCTATCCCCTGCAGTACGGAGTGGGGTTGGAGGACGTTACCTCGTTCGGCAAGTTCCTTGGTGGCAGCCCGACCAACGTCGCCGTTGCTGCAGCCAGGCTTCGTCATTCCGCAGCTGTGGTCACAGCAGTGGGCAACGATCCATTCGGTCGATTCTGCCGACGCGAGATGGCTCGGCTCGGCGTCTACGACGACTACGTGCTCGTCGATGACGACCTTCCCACCCCGGTGACATTTTGCGAGATCTTCCCGCCGGACGACTTCCCGCTGTACTTCTATCGACGCCCCACCGCTCCGGATCTGAGGATCACTCCAGATGACATACCCGAGGAGGCTGTGCAGAATGCTCGGGTCCTGTGGCTGTCGGTGACTGGTCTGTGCCAGCAGACTTCCCGGGATGCACATCGCCGTGCCCTGGAGATCAGGGGCAGGACGGAGCACACGATTCTCGACCTGGACTACCGTCCCATGTTCTGGGAGTCCAAGGAAGAGGCCCATGAAGCAGTCTCGGAGATCCTGCCGCAGGTGACGGTCGCGGTTGGCAATCGCGAGGAGTGCGAGGTGGCCGTGGGTGAGACGGACCCCGATCGAGCCGCCCGTGCACTGCTGGACGCTGGGGTTCAGCTCGCCGTCGTCAAGCAAGGGCCCAAGGGCACCTTGGCCATGACTCGTGATGAGCGGGTGGAGGTCGCCCCCACTCCGATCGATGTCACCAATGGGCTTGGAGCCGGGGATTCCTTCGGTGGCAGCCTGTGTCATGGTCTGCTGGAGGGATGGAGCCTGACCGAGACGATCCAGGCGGCGTCGGCTGCGGGTGCCTTGGTGGCCACTCGGTTGGAGTGCTCCACTGCCATGCCCTCGGAGCCGGAACTGTTTGCGATGATGGCGGACCATCCGGATGTCGCCGTCAAAGAGGAACATCTGTCATGACAGGTACACCACTCATCGACAAGCTGGTGGATCTTCGGCTCTCCGACGCGGTGGGATTTGCGGCTCGGATCAGGCAACGTCCGCGGGCCACGTGGTCTCCCACCGACCCGCTCATGATCGTCGCAGCTGATCATCCCGCCCGTGGTGCGCTCGCCGCCGGTGGTCAGCTTGATGCCATGGCAGATCGGGAGCAACTCCTCGAGCGGTGCGTCACCGCCCTGGGACGTCCCGGGGTCAATGGGTTCTTGGGAACCGCTGACATGGTCGCCGATCTGGCCAACCTTGGTGCGCTGGACGGCAAGGTCGTCTTTGGATCCATGAACCGAGGTGGATTCGCTGGTGCGTCCTTCGAACTCGATGACCGGATGACCGGCTACGACGTCAACGGCGTCGTCACTGATGACCTTGCCGGGGGCAAGATGTTGCTGAGGTTCGACCTGTCCGATCCGGGAACGGTCCAGACGGTGCAGACGTGCGCTGAGAACGTGACTGCCCTGGCCAGGGCGCGGCGAATCGCCATGGTGGAGCCATTCATCTGTCACCGTACTGCCGACGGTAGGGTCGTCAACGACCTCTCGACCGACGCAGTCGTCAAGTCGGTGGCCATGGCTTCAGGGCTTGGTGCAGATACGTCGTGGACCTGGCTCAAGCTGCCAGCGGTCGATGACATGGAGAAGGTGGCGTGTGCCACGTCGTTGCCCATCCTCCTGCTCGGGGGAGAGGTGAGTGAGGACCCCGAGTCGACTCGGCGTCGCTGGGCCAGGGCGCTCGCCCCACGCAACGTCCGCGGACTCGTCCTGGGACGTTCTGTCCTCTACCCGCCGGACTCAGACGTGGCAGCTGCCATTGACAACGCTGTTCAACTGTTGGGAGCACAAGCATGACTGAACTGGTTCTTCGATCTGGGAGCACGGGCTCGGGTTCCTGTGACGTTGACGTCACCCCTGAGCGAGCTGGATGGACATACTCCGGTCTCACCGTTGCGAAGCTCGCGGAGGGCGAGACCCTCGAGCTGGACACCAACGGCCATGAGTACCTGGTCCTGCCTCTGGAAGGGGCGTTCGCCGTGCAGGTCGGTGACGTGCACGCTGATCTTGCCGGGCGCAGCACCATCTGGGGTGAGGTGACTGACTACGTCTTCGTGCCCCGTCACAGCACAATCAGCATCACTGCGCTCGGCGATGGACGAGTGGCGCTGCCACATGCCCTTGCCGACGAGGACCTCGAGCCCAGGTACTGTCCGGCGGAAGAAGTACGTGTCGAGCTGCGTGGGGCAGGCAACTGCTCGCGACAGGTGGTGAACTATGCCGTTGCCAACCCGGTGCGCACGTCCCGGTTGCTGGCCTGTGAGGTTCTCACCCCAGGTGGCAACTGGTCGTCCTACCCTCCGCACAAACATGACGAGGAGTCGGAGGTCGAGCGCGAGCTCGAGGAGATCTACTATTTCGAGATCCGTGGCGACGAGCACGGTCCGGGAATGGCCTTCCATGGAACCTACGGGACGCCCGAGCGCCCGATCCATGTGGCAGAGATGATCGCCAATGGCGATGTGGCCCTGGTGCCGCACGGTTGGCACGGGCCGTGTGCGGCTGCTCCCGGGTACGACCTGTACTACCTCAACGTCATGGCTGGGCCCGGGAAGGCCGAGTGGAAGTCAGTCGACGACCCGCACTACGGGTGGATCCGCCAGACGTGGGAGAACCAGGGAATTGATCCCCGTCTGCCGATGGCAGTGGACGACACGAAGGAGCGATGATGATTGAACAGACTGTGAGGCTCAGCGTCGGGCAAGCCATCGTGCGGTACCTGACGCACCAGTACACGGAGCGTGACGGAGTCGAGCATCGCTTCATCCCTGGGGTCTTCGGGATCTTTGGTCATGGGAACGTCACTGGTCTGGGGCAGGCCCTCCTCCAGAACGAGGTGGATCCCGTTGATGAGGAAGGGCATCTTGACTACTGGATGGGCCGTAACGAACAAGGCATGGTTCACGCCTGCTCGGCCTTTGCCCGTGCCACCAACCGGTTGCAGGCATTGGCTGCCACGGCGTCCGTCGGTCCCGGCTCCCTCAACATGGTCACTGGTGCGGCCCTGGCCACCACCAACCGGGTGCCGGTTCTGCTCTTTCCGGCGGACATCTTCGCTAACCGTGCGCCCGATCCCGTGCTGCAACAGTTGGAGGACCCCACCAATCCCGACGTGTCATGCAATGATGCGTTCCGTTCCGTCTCGAAGTTCTGGGATCGGGTGAATCGCCCGGATCAGCTCATGGTGTCACTACCGCGCGCGATGCGGGTGCTCACCGACCCCGTGGACACCGGCGCCGCTGTCATCTGCCTGCCCGAGGACGTGCAGACCGAGGTCTACGACTGGCCGGTGTCCTTCTTCGCCAAGAAGGTCTGGCACATTGACCGGAGGGTCCCCGACCGTGCCGCCGTCGCCCGGGCGGTGGAGGCGATTCGTGGTGCACGACGTCCACTCATCATCTCTGGTGGAGGCACGATCTACTCCGAGGCATCCCAGGAACTGCGTGATTTCGCGTCGGCCACCGGTATTCCGGTCGCCGACACCCAGGCTGGAAAGGGTGCCATCAACTGGGATCATCCGTGTGCAGTGGGCGGTGTTGGGGCGACCGGTTCCGACTCGGCCAATGCGTTGGCTGCCCAGGCCGACCTCATCATCGGTATCGGCACCCGGTACTCCGATTTCACCACTGGTTCGCAGACAGCCTTCAGAAACCCGGACGTGAACTTCGTCAATGTCAATGTGGGATCCTTCGACGCAGCCAAACAAGGTGCCCAGATGCTGCTGGCAGACGCTCGAGAGGCTCTGATGGTGCTGTCGGATGAGCTCGCGGACTACCACGTTCCCCAGGAATGGAGCGATCTCGCCGTCAAGGAGGCCAATGCTTGGGCCAAGGTGACCGATCGGTGCTACCACCTGGACCACGGTCCATTGCCGGCGCAGACCGAGGTGTTCGGGGCTCTCAATGAACTCATGGGTGACGATGACGTGATCATCAATGCCGCAGGGTCGATGCCTGGTGACCTGCAGTGTCTGTGGCGCGCCAGCACTCCCGTGCAGTACCACGTCGAGTACGCGTTCTCATGTATGGGTTATGAGATTCCGGCGGCCTTGGGCGTCAAGATGGCACGGCCGGACTCCGAGGTCGTGGCCATCGTGGGTGACGGCACCTACCAGATGCTCCCGATGGAGTTGGCGACGATCGTCCAGGAGGGGGCGAAGGTCATCCTCGTGCTGCTCCAGAACCATGGTTTCGCATCGATCGGTGCGCTCTCCGAGTCCCACGGATCTCAGCGATTCGGCACGAAGTATCGGCAGCACGACGGTGGTCAGGGACACGTCGTCGGGGACGATGCCCTGCTGCCTCTCGACATTGCGGCCAATGCTCGTTCGTGGGGGGTGAACGTCTTGAAGGTCCACACCATTGACGAGTTCAAGGAGGCATATCGCCAGGCCGAGGCATCTGATCGTGCCACGATGATCCACATCGAGACCGACCTGTACGGACCCAACCCGCCTGCCTCGGGTTGGTGGGACGTCCCGGTGCCTGCGCAGTCGCGGTTGGAGTCGACGCAGCGAGCCCACGCCGAGTACGTCGAACAGGTTGCCGCACAGCGCAGGTTCTTCTGACTGGCTCGCAGGCCGGTGCCGCAACGACTGACGGCGTGAGACATGTGGAGGGGATCCCCGCTCAGGCGGGGGATCCCCTCAGTGTTGTGGTCCCTCACCGTCCGTGCACCACGTGTCACCTCGTGATCGTCACGACCTGGACTGGGGCCGAGTGCGTTCAGGCGTTGTCGAAGAAATGCATCAGGCTCAACGCGATTGACGCGGTGGCGGTCAAGAGGCCGGAGACGATGGTCAGGTATGGAGCATCGTTGACGAGCCCTGCGATTGCCAGGGCGAAGAGGACCAGTGCTGCCGGGATGAAACGGAGCAGAGTGACTGCGTGATGCTGCATGCCCGATCTCGCGCTGGCCAAGGGGTTCAGGGTGATTCCAGATTCGACATGGCTGTAGGTCATGTGCGGTGTCTTAACTTCCTCTCGGACGCCGAGACACGGCTGCACGGCCGCGCTCGGCACGGCCGTGTGCACGCCCGAAGAGTGCTTCGGGCGGGTGGGCTGGCACCCACCGGAGCCCATGTTAACACAATTGACCGTGAGCCTGCACCGATTGCGGTCGTGAGCTTGACGCAGTCCCATTGACTCCCGAGGGACTCCCTCGACGATGTGGAGCCAGCCGGAGGCCCCGGGTCGGGTCGAACTGTGGTCTCCCACCGGTCACACCTCCTGGTTTTGAAGGGTGCGTCAACGGCGACCTGTTGGAGGGTGTCGCAGGCCCAGCCCTTGTCCTGACTGGCGCACATGCCTCCGGACGGACAGCACAAGAGGTGAGATCTGTCTGAATGGTGATATTTGTTAGTACAAATAGCGCTTGATGGGCTATCCTGAAGATGTTGGTCACACAGCTGGCCAACATCGACGTCCATCGACAACGAAGGAGTTCTCGAGCATGAAGACCATCAAGCACTGGGTCGGCGGTGAATACTACGAGGGATCCCCGCTGGGTGTGATTCCCGTTGAGAACCCTGCGACTGGTGAGGTGACCGCAGAACTGCTGCAGGCGTCCAAGGAGGATCTGGGCCACACCGTCGAGGTGGCACGCGAGGCGCAGAAGGAGTGGGCGAGCTACTCGCTGGCGAAACGAGTGGCCATCATGTTCCGGATGCGTCAGCTCGTTCTCGATCATCAGGACGAGATGGCACGGCTCATCGTCAGGGAGCATGGCAAGAACTATTCCGACGCCATCGGTGAGATCCAGCGTGGCCGGGAAACCCTTGACTTCGCGACCGCCATCAACGTGGCTCTCAAGGGCGAGTACTCCCACGACGTGTCCACCGGGGTCGACATCCACACCACCCGCCAGCCGGTCGGTGTCGTCGCAGGTATCTGCCCGTTCAACTTTCCGGCCATGGTCCCGATGTGGATGCATCCGCTGGCCATTGCGACCGGAAACGCCTTCATCCTCAAGCCGGCCTCACCCACACCGTCGGCATCGCTTCTCACGGCAGAGCTGTACAAGGAGGCTGGACTTCCCGACGGTGTGTTCAACGTGCTCTCGGGCGATCGTCGCAGTGTCCAGGACATCTTGGTCCACCCGGGTATTGATGCCATCTCCTTCGTTGGTTCGACCCCAGTGGCTCACATCGTCCAAGACACCGGCGTGAGCCATGGCAAGCGCGTCCAGGCTCTCGGCGGTGCGAACAACCATGCCATCGTCATGCCCGACAGCGATCTTGACTTCGCTGCCCAGCACATCTCCGCATCTGCCTTCGGTGCCGCCGGTGAGCGTTGCATGGCTCTTCCCGTGGTCGTCGCCGTGGGAGGTTGTGGTCCGAAACTGGCTGAGAAGGTCAAGAAGCATGCCGAAGCCATCAAGGTCGGCGAAGGCATGGGTCACGGTGTTGAGATGGGGCCGGTCATCTCTGCCAAGGCCAAGAACCGTATCGTCGGCCTCATCGATGACGCGCAGGAGCGCGGCTCGAAGGTCGTCCTCGACGGTCGTGGCCTCACCGTCCCCGGTTACGAGAATGGTCACTTCCTTGGACCGACCATCCTTGACGATGTTCCCCTGGACGCCCCGGTCTACACCGAGGAGGTCTTCGGTCCGGTGCTCGCCATTGTTCACGCCGACACCTACGAAGAAGCCCTCAAGATCGTCAATGACCAGCCCTTCGGCAACGGTTCGGCAATCTTCACCAATGACGGAGGTGTGGCCCGTCGCTTCACCCTCGACGTGGAGGCGGGCATGGTCGGTGTCAATGTACCGATCCCGACCCCTGTCGCGTTCTACTCCTTCGGTGGGTGGAAGGAGTCGCTCCTGGGTGACACCCACATTCATGGTCCCGAGGGTGTCACCTTCTACACCCGTGCCAAGGCCATCACCGAGCGGTGGCCAACGGAGAAGACCTACGCGGCGACCATGTCGTTCCAACGTGACGAGTGAGGTCCGAGCACAACAGCCTCGGGCGCCGTTGATCGTGCAGTCGTGTCCGTGATGCTGATGGCAGTGGGGTGGAGTGCGCATGTCGTGCTCCACCCCACTGTGTTCACTCAGCTGTCGAGGTTCCCTGCTCATGGGTGTTTTCGAGGCAGTGGTCGTTCTTCGTGCGTGGCTGTCGGGAAGGGATGAATGGTGCGATGCAGGCCTGTTGCCGTATCGGAGTGATCATGACGGGAGCTTGCTCGAGATGAGTGACACTGAATGCCGGGGGCACTGGACATGTGTGTTCGGCGTGCTATCCTTTTGACAGGACATATGCACGGGGTGGTGCACATGTCATTCGGCTACCCAAGCCGATGGTGATTCATGGGGGTCATGATGAAACGTAACCGAACCCTTGGCGTGGGTCTTGTCTCGCTGGGTTGGATGGGCAGATTGCACACCCGCGCCTACAAGTCGCTCGCAGAGAAGTTCCCAGAAATCGATGCAGGCGTTCGACTCGTGTCATGTTGCGATCTGCTGGAGGAGAACAGACAACAGGCTGTGGATCGCCTGGGATTCTCCACCGCGGTCGATGACTATCATGACGTGATCGAGAACTCCGAGGTTGATGTCGTCTCGATCTGTGCACCGAATTTCCTGCACCGTGACATTGCTCTTGCGGCAGCAGAGGCGGGAAAACCATTCTGGATCGAGAAGCCGATGGGGATCAGCGCAGCACAGTCCCGACAGATCGCCGAGGCGGCTGAGGACAAGGAGCTGGTGACCTCGGTCGGGTTCAACTACCGCCACACCCCCGCGGTCGAGTTCGCGCGCCAGCTCATCGCCGACGGTCGACTCGGCACGGTGACGAACGCCAGGGTTTGGCTCATCGCCGACTATGCCTCGGACCCCCGCGGACCGCTCACATGGCGCTACGACAGGCAGAGAGCCGGTGCCGGTGTCATCCTCGACCTCATGGGTCACGGCGAGGACCTCGTCCAGTACCTGCTCAAGAAGCGGATCACCGAAGTCTCGGCCATCTCCGACACATTCATCCGGCAACGTCCCAAGCCACTCAAGGAAGGTGTCGGACATACCGGGTGGGTTGTCTCCGACGAACTCGGGCCGGTTGGCAACGAGGACTACTGCGCTGTCATGGCACGTATGGAGGATGGGGTGACGTGTACCTTGGAGTCCAGTCGAGTCAGTGTCGGACCGCGTGCGGAATACATCATTGAGGTCTACGGGACCGAGGGGTCGATCCGATGGAACTTCGAGGACCTCAATCACCTGCAGGTCTGTCTGGGACGCGACAATGGCGCTCTCCAGGGATACATCAACTGCATGGCAGGACCTGATTATCCTGAGTTCCTGCGCTTCCAGCCCGGAGCCGGGACATCCATGGGCTTTGACGACATGAAGGTCGTCGAAGCTGCGAAGTTCGTCCGAGGTGTTCTGGACGGACAGCAGTATGGTCCATCCGTTGCCGACGGTTGGGCCTCGGCGGAGATCAATGACGCGATCATCGCGTCCTGTGCCGACCGTGCCTGGCACGACGTGGAGCCGGTGTCGGGAAGAACCACATTCGACAAGTGACCGCGTCATCGCGTGTCTCCGAGAAGGCTTGGCATCGGAGCCGGGCCACCGGTGGGAATGGACCAACCGGTTGATATCGAGGGCCGAGAGCCGCCCCTGACCGAAAGGGTGACATGAGTACACCTTCACACATCAAAGAAGACATCAGTCAGATGGTTGAGGAAACCCCTCCATCTGGCAAGCATCGAGGAATCGGTGCGCTCGCTGCCGTGGCGACCTTGGGCTCGCTGCTCTTCGGCTACGACACGGGTGTCATTTCCGGAGCGCTCCCGTACATGTACATGCCCGACCTGGCCGGTGGTCTGGCACTCACCCCTGTCCAGGAGGGTGCCATTGGCGGCACGCTCCTCATAGGAGCCGCAATTGGAGCGGTGACCGGGGGCATCATGTCGGACCGATGGGGTCGCCGTCACAACATCACGATCCTTGCGATCATCTTCTTGCTGGGTGCCCTGGGAACGACATTCTCGCCAAACGTGGCAGTGATGTACATCTTCCGGTTCGTGCTGGGGTGTGCAGTGGGTGCTGCCTCGGCCACGGTTCCGGTGTACTTGGCCGAGACGGCGCCAAAACGGATTCGAGGGTCGATCGTGGCCATCGATCAGCTCATGATCGTCACCGGTCAGCTTCTGGCCTTCTCCATGAATGCCGCCATCAATGCCGCTCATGGTGGGCCGCAACTGACTGTCAAGGCCAACAACAACCCAGACAGTCTCGGGATCACGAACGGTAGCTACTCCTGGGATCAGATTCTCGCGCTCCAGGCGTCCAAGGGTGGTCCTCTGGACGAGTCCCAGTACCGCACATTCGTGGAGAACCTCGTCATCCAGTCCGGCAACGGTGCTGCGTGGCGTTGGATGCTCGTGCTGTGCTCCATTCCTGCCATCGCTCTGTGGATCGGTATCCGTCTCATGCCGGAGTCCGCTCGCTGGTACCTGGCCAAGGGACGTGTGGCTGACGCCATCGCGGCTCTCAAGCGAGTGCGGGATCCCGAGAAGGACGGGCCTCTGGACGCCGAGGTCGAGGAGATGTTGGTCTCCCAGCAGCGCGAGCTGGAGAACAAGTACCACGGCAATGCCTTCGCCCATGTGTGGAAGACGCCGTGGCTGCGAAAGCTCATGCTCGTGGGTATCTTCCTGGCGATTGTCAACCAGACGACGGGTGTGAACACCGTCATGTATTACGCGCCCAAGGTGTTGGAGTACGCGGGCATGACGACTTCGGCGTCGATCACGGCGCAGGTGGCCAATGGTGTCATGTCCGTCATTGGTTCGGCTGCTGGTCTGTGGCTCATCCTCAAGTTCAGTCGGCGCAGCCTGCTCATTTTCGACGTCACGGCCGTGGGCGTCACCCTTCTCGCCATTGCGGCAACATTCCAGTTCACCATTGCCCCACACATCGCCGACAAGACGGCTCCTCCAGCATGGGCCCCGTTCCTCATCCTCGGCCTCATGGCGGTGTTCATGCTCATCGTCCAGTCCACCAACGGCACGGTGGTGTGGACCATGATGGGTGAGATGTTCCCGGCAAATGTTCGTGGGATCATGAATGGCACGGCCATCTTCTTCATGTGGGTGGTCAATGCCATCATCACGTTCACCTTCCCGTCAATGATGGCTGGTCTGGGTGGCGGGTTGACCTACACCATCTACGGTGTTCTCAACCTCGTTATTGCCGTGGTCCTGTTCAAGGTCATGCCGGAGACCCACGATAAGTCCCTGGAACAGATCGAGACGTACATGGAGGAGCGCTACTCCTGATCGTTCCTCTCATTGAAATGGGGTGAGTGCATTCATGGATGCACTCACCCCATTCTTGTTTTCAGAATTGGGTGTGCCATCGCATCTCTTTTGGAGATGTGGGATTCATGTTCTTTCGCTCGTGAGATGTGGGATCCACTCATCGTCATGGGTTCGAGATTGTCGCGGGGGTCTTGTCGGGTCAGCAGGTTCGTGATTTAATGGAATTAAATGTAAGGACAAAGGAGTGTATGGTTATGGCCCCCCTACCAACAACCATGCGTGCCGCGGTGCTGCGGAAGCCCGGTGAGCCGCTCGTCATCGAAACCCTCAATGTTCCTCGACCCCGTCATGGCGAGGTTCTTCTCAAGGTCACTGCCTGTGGTCTGTGTCACTCGGACCTGCACGTCCTGGGTGGAGCGATCGATTTCCCGGTGCCAGCCGTCCTGGGGCATGAGGTCAGTGGTGTCATTGCCGAACTTGGTGATGGGTTGAGTCATTCCGGTCTCGACGTCGGACAGCCCGTCTCCGGCGGATTTCTCATGCCGTGCGGCGAGTGCGAGGCGTGTCGCCGGGGACGAGATGATCTGTGTGGCCCGTTCTTCGAGATGAATCGACTGCACGGCACCCTTTACGACGGGCAGACCCGTCTGTTCACTCCCGACGGTGAGCCGGTGTCGATGTACTCCATGGGTGCCCTGGCGCAGTACTGCGTCGTCCCGGCGACGGCTGTTGCGCCATTGGCCAGCGGCCTCGATCCTGTCAACTCCGCGATCCTCGGGTGTGCGGCCATGACTGCCTATGGTGCGGTCCGGCATGGCGCAGACCTGCGATACGGAGAGTCAGTGGCAGTCGTCGCCACAGGCGGAGTGGGATCGAACATCCTGCAGTTCGCCAGCGCGATGGGTGCCGATCCGGTCATCGCCATTGACGTCAAGGAGGAAAAGCTGGCGGAGGCCAGGGGGCTCGGCGCCACCCACACCGTCAATTCCACGACCGAAGACGTCAGGCAGAGAGTCCTCGAGATCACGGGTGGCCGAGGTGTCGAGGTGTCCTTCGAGGCACTGGGTATTCCTGCCACCTGGAAGACAGCTCTGGATGCCCTCGCAGATGGTGGACGTATGGTGCCAGTGGGGCTGGGCGCGGGTGTGCAGACTGCTGGTGTGGAGATCAATCGGACGGTGCGGCGTGGCCAGTCGATCCTGGGGTCTTATGGCGCACGTACCCGGGTGGATCTGCCAGCTGTTGTCTCCATGGCCGCTCGTGGCGTGATCGACGTCGACAGGGTGGTCCACAAGACATTCAGCCTTGATGAGGTGAATGAGGGTTACGCCATGCTCCATGACGGTTCGATGGTGGGCCGAGGGGTCATCGACATGGCGTTGTGAGATCTTGATCGTCCCAAGGCCGACACCTGCCTTGAGATGACGACAGCTTCGAGATGATGGTGGCCCGTCCCTGAAAGGGGCGGGCCACCATTCGGTAATTCAGGCTGAGCGAGCCAGCATCAGGAGCTCATCGTCCGAGCGATGCCAGAGCCTCGTGGGACTTCTTGGCATTGAGGACCGGACCACCGCCAGCAGGGGGTTCCCCGTCGATCATGATGTCCTGCTCCAGAACGTAGTAGCCGTCGAATCCGGCCTCGTCGAGAAGTGTCACGATCGCGGCGAAATCGATGTCTCCCTCGCCGATGGGGGCGAACATGCCGGCTCGGATGCCCTGGGACCAGGTGATCTCACCTGGCAAGAGCTTGTCGGTCATCTCCTTGTGGACATCCTTGGCGTGGACGATGTCGACACGATCTGCATACTTGCGAACCAACTCGACGACGTCGGTGCCACCGCAGGCCAGGTGGCCAGTGTCCAGGCACAGCCCGATCGAGGAGTTGTCGAGTACCCTGACCACCTCGTCGTAGTTCTGGACCATCGTCCCCCAGTGCGGGTGGAGGCAGGCGGTGACCTTGCGGCTGGCGCAGACCTCGCGGATGCGATCGAGATTGCTGAACAGGGTGTTCCAACCTGCTTCGTCAAGGACGGGGCGTGCGTCGTACCCGTCACGACCGGAATCGGCGGCGAGGATGAGATAGTCGCCGCCGGCGGCCTCGAAGGCGTCGAGCTCCTTGTTGACCATGGGGATCGGGTCGAAATCCGGATCGTGCATGATGGCGAGGAAGAAGGCTCCGACGGGTTTGAGGTTGTACTTCTTCACCTCTGCGGCGCGGGCTTCGGCCTCGATGGGCAGCCAGCCCTGGGGGCCGAACTCGGTGGCGGTGAGGCCGATCTGCCTCATCTCGGTGAGAACGCGCTCCGGTGTCATCTGATAGCCCCAGCCCGGGACCTCGCAGACACCCCAGCTGATGGGTGCTCCAGCAATCTTCATCGATGTGCTCCTTGTGTGTTGAGGGTCTGAGCTTCTGTGCGTCAGGCCAATGACAGTAGTATATGTCCGGTCAATAAGGGTGACAATGGCCTCTTTGCTCCGCGGGACATGCTGGTGTGATCGATATTTGTGCTAACATAGCAGTATCTTGTAGGTGCTGGCTGAGAGCCAGCTATGTCGAACACAGGGGTTCACAGCATGATCAGGATCGCCATCATTGGGGCTGGACGTATTGGCCACGTCCACGCTCGAGCCGTCGCCGGACGTACCGATGCCACTTTGGCACTTGTCTGCGACCCATTCGAGCAGAACGCACGTGCCCTCGCCGAGGAGTACGATGTGCGCTACTGCTTGGAGCCGGACGACGTGTTCTCGGACCCGATGATCGATGCAGTCGTCATCGGGTCGCCGACGAAGTTCCACGTCGACCACATCCTCAAGGCCGTCAGCGCTGGCAAGCGGGTGATGTGTGAGAAGCCGATTGCACTCGATCTCGAGTCGGCAAGGAGGTGCATCGAACAGCTGGGGGAGCGCGCCGATCAGGTGATGATGGGATTCAACCGTCGTTTCGACCCAACCTTCCACGCCTTGAAGAGTCGCCTTGATGAGGGGGAGATCGGTGACCTCCAGCAGCTCACCGTCATCTCACGAGATCCGGCTGCTCCGCCGGTCTCCTACATCGCCGGATCCGGGGGCATCTTCAAGGACATGACAATCCATGACTTCGACATGGTGCGGCACTTCCTCGGGGACATCGCTGAAGTCAATGCCGTGGGTACCAATGTGTCTGCACAGATCGCGGAACAGGGTGATCTCGACCAGGTGGTCATCACCCTCAAGTCCCGTGAGGGCAAGCTTGCCACCATCATCAACTCGCGGACCTGCGCTTTCGGCTACGACCAGCGAATCGAGGCATTCGGTGCCGATGGCATGCTCAGCGCAGACAATCTTACCGAGACCGCAGTACGCAAGGCCACCAGCACCCAGACCGATGCCAAGACCGCGATCATGGATTTCTTCTTGGAAAGGTACGAGGATGCCTACCGCATCGAGCTGGAGACCTTCCTTGACTCGATCGTCGATGGCGGTGTCATCTCGCCATCGGTACGCGATGGTTACGAGGCACTTGTCCTGGCCGATGCCGCGAGGCGCAGCGTGGAGGAGCATCGCGTCGTAACTCTCTGACGCGTCCTGGATGGGGACATGCGGCAGACGGTCCGCCCGATCCACGGTTGCGCTGCGGGAAGGTGTGGGGCATGAGGACAACGTCATGCCCCACACCAATTAGAGTTACTGACCATGACTGAGCCCGACCTGTCTGCCTTCTTCGCGTCTCGCCCGTCCCAGGGTTCAGCCGGGCCCGGGACGCTGCCAGCGGATGTGGCACGTACCGGGATGGGGCGGGCGGTCGACGTCCATGAGCTTCTGGACCATCTCAACCCGCCCCAGCGTGAGGCGGTGCTGCACACGGGGTCGCCGGTGCTCGTGGTGGCAGGAGCCGGGTCCGGCAAGACGAGGGTGCTCACCCGTCGGATCGCCCACCTGGTCACCCAGCGCGGGGTGCACCCGGGCTCGATCCTCGCCATCACCTTCACCAACAAGGCTGCGGCGGAGATGAAGGGGAGAGTGGTCGATCTCGTGGGGAATCGGGCTCGGTCGATGTGGGTGTCCACCTTCCATTCCAGCGCGGTGCGCATCCTGCGCTCGGATGCCGACAAGCTGGGATTGTCGAGGAACTTCTCCATCTACGACGACACCGATGCCAAACGTCTCATCTCCTTGGTGGCTCGGGACTCCAACGTTGATCCGAAGACATTCAAGCCGCGCGCCATCATGAACTGGATCTCACATCGGAAGAATGAGCTCATGGGTCCGTCCGAGGCGGCGCAGAAGGCGCAGACCGGAAATGACGAGCTCCATGTGTCGCTGTATGCGGAGTATCAGCGTCGTCTTCATGGCGCCAATGCCCTCGACTTCGACGACCTCATCATGAAGACAGTCGTTCTGCTTCGACAATTCCCTGAGGTTCGCGAGCAGTATCGTCGAAGGTTCCGACATGTTCTGGTTGACGAGTACCAGGACACCAACACTGCCCAGTACCAGATGATCCGAGCCCTGTGTGCCGACGAGTCCTCCCGTGTCGAGGAGGGAGTAGCGCTCCCGGGGCAGCGTCATGTCGATCCCCCTGAACTCATGGTGGTGGGAGACTCCGATCAGTCGATCTATGCCTTCCGGGGTGCCACGATCCGTAACATCCTTGATTTCGAGAAGGACTTCCCAGGGGCAAGGACGATCCTGCTGGAGCAGAACTACCGTTCCACCCAGAACATTCTCTCGGCTGCCAACTCCCTCATTCAGAAGAACACCGAGCGACCTGCGAAGAATTTGTGGACCGATCAGGGTGAGGGTGCCCCGATCACTGGTTACGTCGCCGACACCGAGCATGACGAGGCATCCTGGATCGTCGGCCGGATCGACGAGCTCGTCGACCAGGGGCGGACCACCTACGGTGAAGTTGCGGTGTTCTACCGCACCAATGCCCAGTCCCGAGCGTTGGAGGAGGTGTTCATCCGTACCGGCCTGCCCTACCGGGTGGTAGGCGGGGTGCGATTCTACGAGCGCAGGGAAGTGCGCGACGCCGTGTCGTACCTGCGCGCCATCGCCAACAAGGCCGATGACGTCTCGGTGCGTCGCATCCTCAACGTCCCCAAACGCGGTATCGGTGCTCGGGCCGAAGCGGCCCTGGAACTCTTCGCCACCGCCCGGCGCATCTCGTTCAGCGAGGCCATCGAACGAGTGGACGAGATTGACGGTCTGGCCACCAGATCCGCCAATCAGATCCGCGCTTTCGGTGAACTCATGGCCCAACATCGGGCAATGATGGAGCGAGGGGGCCGAGCCGACGAGATCACCGCGTCGATCCTCAAGGAGTCCGGCTACATCACCGAGTTGGAGAACTCCAAGGACCCCCAGGACGAGACCCGTCTGGAGAACCTCGTTGAGCTGGTCTCGGTGGCCGAGGAATTCGTGGCACGAGCGCACACTGCCGACGTACCCGACGACGAGACCGTTGTAGGTGAGGTGGACGACCTCGTCCTCGCCGGTGACGACTCCCTGCCTGCTTTCCTCGAGCAGATCGCCCTGGTCGCCGATGCGGACCAGATCCCGACCGAAGGGGACGGCGTCGTCACGCTCATGACCCTTCACACGGCCAAGGGGTTGGAGTTCGACACCGTGTTCCTCACCGGCTTCGAGGACGGTCTGTTCCCGCACGAGCAGTCCTTGGCCGATCCCGCGCAACTGCAGGAGGAACGACGGTTGGCCTACGTGGGCATCACCAGGGCCCGCAAACAGTTGTTCATCTCCCGCGCCGTGGTGCGCACCATGTGGGGGTCGCCACGGTACAACCCCGTAAGTCGATTCGTCGAGGAGATCCCGGACAGGCTCGTCGACTGGGAACGTGTGGTGGATTCCCTGGGCTGGCAGGCCCAGGCGCAGGAGACCACCAGAATTTCCCGAAACAGGGTCCTCAGCAGCCAGCGCCCGGGACGCTCGGGCCCGCACGGTGACGAGGGCCACGCGATTGGTTCGGGCAACGGATCGGTGCGTGGTCTGGGCACACCGGAGCTCTCACTGCAACCCGGCGACAAGGTGTTGCACACCACCTGGGGGCTCGGCACCGTGACGGCGACCTCGGGCCATGGCGCAGGGGCCAAGGCAGATGTCGACTTCGGTTCGGTGGGCGTCAAGCGATTGGCCCTGAGATTCGCCCCGATCGAGAAACTCTGAGTCTGCGACGGTGAGTTCAAGGCAGAGCACTGGTGCGATCGTCACCAGAGGCCTGCTGACGGCTGGGGAGTGGCGGTGGAGATGTGGACTACACGTCTGTCTGTGATTGGGTGAAAGGGAATGCACGTTTGTGCCTCATGGCTGTAAGCTACTCCTGAGGTCGGATGACGACCGTCCTGTACGGCGTCGGTCCTTCCGACAACGACCTGCCGGAGAGCGGTGGGCCACCTCGCAGAGTGGAGAGATTGTGGACCTGTACGAATACCAAGCCCGCGACCTGTTCGAGAAGCACGGTGTGCCAGTGCTTCGGGGCGTCGTCGCGGAGACTCCCGAGCAGGCGTCCGAGGCCGCAGCGAAGCTCGGCACCCCCGTCGTCGCCGTCAAGGCGCAGGTCAAGGTGGGTGGCCGTGGCAAGGCTGGCGGCGTCAAGATCGCCAAGTCCCCTCAGGAGGCGGCCGAGCGCGCCGATGCCATCCTGGGCATGGACATCAAGGGTCACACCGTTCACAAGGTGATGATCGCTGAGGGTGCTGACATTGCCGAGGAGTACTACTTCTCGATCCTGCTCGACCGCGGTGAGCGTCGCTACCTGGCGATGTGTTCTCGCGAGGGAGGCATGGACATCGAGACCCTTGCCAAGGAGCGTCCCGAGGCCCTGGCCAAGGTGCCGGTCGACCCGATCGACGGCATTGACGAGGCCAAGGCCCACGAGATCCTCACCGAGGCTGGCTTCCCCGAGGGTGAGCAGGACGCCATCGTCCCGGCCGTCATCAAGCTGTGGGAGACTTACCGTGACGAGGACGCCACCCTCGTTGAGGTCAACCCGATGATCAAGACCGGCGACGGGCGCATCCTCGCCATTGACGGCAAGATGACCGTCGACAACAACGCGTCGTTCCGTCAGCCCGAGCACGCGGCCTTGGTGGATCGCGCCACCACCGACCCGCTGGAGCTGCGCGCCGGTGAGCTCGGCCTCAACTACGTCAAGCTCGACGGCAACGTCGGCGTCATCGGAAACGGTGCCGGCCTCGTCATGAGCACCCTGGACTGCGTCGCCTACGCCGGCGAGGGATTCCCGGGCTCCCCGAGGCCCGCCAACTTCCTTGACATCGGCGGTGGCGCCTCGGCCGAGATCATGGCCAACGGCCTTGACCTCATCACGAGCGACGGGCAGGTTCGTTCCGTGTTCGTCAACGTTTTCGGCGGTATCACCGCCTGTGATCAGGTGGCGTTGGGAATCAAGGGTGCCCTCGAGAAGCTGGGCGAGAAGGCCTCCAAGCCGCTCGTCGTCCGTCTCGACGGTAACAACGTGGCCGAGGGCCGCAAGATTCTCGAGGAACTCAACCATCCGCTCGTGACCATGGTTGCGACCATGGACGAGGCCGCCAGCAAGGCCGCCGAGCTCGCATCCAAGGAGGCCTGAGACATGGCGATCATTCTTGACCAGAACTCCAAAATCATCGTCCAGGGCATGACCGGCTCGGAGGGCATGAAGCACACCCAGCGCATGCTCGACTCCGGCACCGCCGTCGTCGGCGGTGTCAACCCGCGCAAGGCTGGCACCACTGTGTCTTTCAATGGTGGCGCCACCGTCCCGGTCTACGGCAGCGTCAAGGAGGCCGTAGAGGCCACCGGTGCCAACGTGTCCGTGATCTTCGTCCCGGCCAAGTTCACCAAGTCGGCCGTCATGGAGGCCATCGACGCCGAGGTGCCGCTGGTTGTCTGCATCACCGAGGGTGTTGCCGTCAAGGACACCGCGGAGTTCTTCACCGCCGCCCAGCGCTCCGGCAAGACGCGCATCATCGGCCCGAACTGCCCCGGCATCATCAGCCCCGGGAAGTCCAACGCCGGTATCATCCCCGCCGACATCTCCGGTCCGGGGCGCGTCGGTCTGGTCTCCAAGTCGGGCACCCTGACCTACCAGCTCATGTACGAGGTGCGAGACCTGGGCATCTCGACGGCCATCGGCATCGGCGGTGACCCGATCATCGGCACCACCCACATTGATGCCCTGCAAGCCTTCGAGGACGACCCGGAGACCGACATCATCGTCATGATCGGTGAGATCGGTGGTGACGCCGAGGAGCGGGCCGCCAAGTACATCCGTGGGCACATCACCAAGCCGGTCGTGGCGTACGTGGCTGGTTTCACCGCTCCTGAGGGCAAGACGATGGGCCACGCCGGCGCCATCGTGTCCGGTTCCTCGGGTACTGCGGTCGCCAAGAAGGAGGCTCTCGAGGCTGTTGGCGTTCGCGTCGGCAAGACCCCGACCGAGACCGCCAAGCTGGCTCACGAGGCGATGGACTCGCTCAAGAAGTGACGCCCTGATCCTGCGTTCTCAAGGAACCCGGCCCCCTGTGGGGCCGGGTTCCTTGCGTTGTGCCGTGCTCACAGGTGTGGTGATTCAGCATCGTCGCTGGAGGACGGTAGGGTTCCGGATGACATCCTTCCCCGAACCGAACAGGATTTCCACATGGGCGCGACTGGCTCGACATCGACCTCGGCGAGGTTCGTCGTTGAGTCCTCCAAGGCCGACAAACCTCGTGAGCCTCGCGTCTCGTGGCCATGGCCGGTCGTCGTCGTGGTGGCCGCAGCCGTGGCCATCCTGGCCCAATGGCTCGCCTTGGCCGGGATCATCGTCGCGGAGTGGCTGGTCAGCAACGGTCAGTCGTTCCCGAGCATCCTCGCCGCGGCGTCGAGCTTCTGGCTGGGTGGCCACGGTGTGCCCATCGACATCGTCGGGATCCATGTCGGTCTCGTCCCGCTGGGGCTCACCTGCGTCAGTCTGCTGCTCGGTGAGGAGGCCTGTCGCTATGGCACCCGCGTCTTGTGGCATCGCCACGACGGACAGCCGCCACGCCGACATGTCGGTGAGGCGGTTGCCCTTCACACCACCATCGAGCTTCTCGCGGCAATCATCATGACGGCTGCCGCCGGTACGTCCCACTGGGTGACGGCCCTCGTTGGCGCCCTTCTCATCGGACTGTGCTCAGGCGTTGTCGGGGCCTGTCGCGGAGCACGCCTGAACCCCTTCAACGGTCTGCCCCACTGGGCGCGAGGGCTGCCGAAGGCCGTCGGATCAACCGTTGCCCTCTGCTTGGCAGGCGGATCAACCGCACTCGCGGTCACCCTGCTCGTGCACGCGAGCAACGTGGTCCATCTGCACCAGCAGATCGGGGCCACCGGGTGGGGAGGGATCTGCCTCATCCTGCTGCAACTGGCGTGGCTGCCCACCATGGCGCTGTGGGGAACCGCGTGGACAGTCGGTCCGGGGTTTGCCTTCGGAACTGAGACCTTCGTCTCACCGCTCGGAACACACCTCGGTATCGTTCCGGCGTTGCCAGTACTTGGCGCCCTGCCCTCCAGTGGTCCGTTGAGTCCGGCCGCCTGTGCCTGGTGCGCCGTCCCGGTGGCTTCCGGAATCATCGGCGGGATCCTGCTCATGAAGTCCTTGCCGGAGGCCGGGTTCGAGATCGGTGCGGGCATCGGTGCCCTTTCTGGTTTGTTGTCCGGGCTCGTGTTGGCCATCCTGGGCCTGCTGAGTCACGGCAGCCTCGGTGACGGACGCCTCAGTGAGGTCGGCACGATCATGCCGGCAACGGCAGGATGCGCGGTCGGCATCCTCACGCTGGTGACGATGCTGTGCGGATTCGCCATCGGGATCACTCGCCGTCTGCAATCCGAGGAGTCGCGGCGAAGGCGCGCAGAGCGTCGCGAGGCACGTAAGGAAAACCGCGCAGCCAAGTCCGAGCAGAGGGCTCAGGCTCGTGCCGTTCAGGCCGAGGACCTGGATGCGGATGAGGGTGCGACCTCGGTCGGGGACGAGTCGTCACGGAAGGACTCTGGGTCGAGGAGGATCACCCGCCCCGCGGCTGTGTCCAAGGACCCCAGACTGGTCAAGGAAGAGGCCATCGGTCACGACATCTACGACTCCATGTGCAACGATCGCGAGAGCCCCGAGAACGAGGACACCACTCACCATTCCTGAGCCGGTCGAGACCACCTTCAAGGGCGACATCGTGCCTCGAGACGACGAACCTCTGAGGGTGTCGCCACATGCCGTGGTAAAAAGGTGCATACTTGTCCGCAAGCACACGTGCTCCGGGGGTCGGTGAAAGTCCGAACCGGCGGTGACAGTCCGCGACCCGAACCGTCCTCGTGACGGTGAGGTTGAACCGGTGGAATTCCGGTGCCGACGGTGAAAGTCCGGATGGGAGGAGGCACGGTCGGTGGCTGGCGTCGTCGTCAGCCCCGTGCGACGTCCTTGCGCACCCCGGAGCCGCAACGGCCCGGGAGGACAGATGGACCAGCGGTGGGACGACGCCATGACGCTCGCCCTGAACTTGGCAGCCAACTCACCATGCCCCGACCCGAATCCGCGCGTCGGCTGCGTCATTGTCACCGACCGTCAGGTTGTCGGACAGGGATGGCATCACGGGGCAGGAACCCCACATGCCGAGGTGGAGGCACTGCGTCAGGCCGGCGACGCCGCCAGGGGAGCCACCGCCGTCGTCACCCTGGAACCGTGCAACCACACCGGACGTACCGGTCCGTGCAGCCGTGCCTTGTGTGAGGCCGGGGTTTCCCGCGTCGTCATCGCCCAGTCCGACCCCAACCCGGTGGCAACTGGGGGAGAACAGTTCCTGCGTGCCAACGGGGTCGAGGTCGTCACGGGTGTTCTTTCCGAGTCTGCCATGGCTCTCAACGCCGACTGGACCTTCAGCCAGACCCACCGACGCCCCCGGGTGTGCTGGAAGTACGCCGCCACCCTCGACGGACGAAGCGCCGCTCCTGACGGCACCAGCCAGTGGATCACCGGGGAGCAGGCGCGTCACCAGGTGCACATCGGTCGCTCCCGGTGCGGGGCCATCGTCGTCGGTGCCGGAACAGCTCTGGCGGATGATCCTCGGCTGACTGCCCGGCTACCCGAGGTCACCCGTCAGCCGCTGCGCGTCGTGGTGGGAATGAGAGATTTGCCCGCCGGTTGCCATCTCCACGACGATTCCGCCGAAACCTTGCAGATTCGAAGCCACGACCCCGCCGAGGTGCTTGACGTGTTGTGGCATCGCGGCATTCACCGGGTGTGGCTGGAGGGCGGCCCATGCCTGGCTGGAGCATTCCTGGCCGCCGATCTCGTTGATGAGGTCGTTGCCCACATCGCACCGACGGTATTGGGAGGCGGTCGGGCAGCCGTCACCGATCCCTCGGTCAACACCTTGGCCCTGGCCCACCACTTCGTCATCGACGACGTGTGTCGGCTGGGCCCGGACATCCAAATCAGCGCACATCACGAGTGAGGAGACCCATGTTCACCGGAATCATTGAGGAGATTGGCGAGGTCGTCGCCATTGACAAGGGACAGGAGTCGGCTCGACTGTCCATTCGCGGACCCTTGGTCTGCTCCGACGCCCGGATTGGATCGTCCATCGCCGTCAACGGCACCTGCCTGACAGTCACCGATCTCGACGAGGGGACCTTCGGTTGCGACGTCATGGCCGAAACCCTCAATCGCACTGCCCTGGGGCGGTTGGCCCCGGGGAACAGGGTCAATCTGGAGCGCCCGGTGGCCGTCGACGGACGCCTCGGCGGGCACGTCGTCCAGGGGCATGTCGATGGGGTTGCCGAACTCGTCTCTCGTACTCCCGGCGACCACTGGGAGGTCTTCCGATTCAGCCTTCCCACGACCCTGGCCAGGTACGTCGTCGAGAAAGGATCGATCGCCATCAGCGGCGCGTCCCTGACGGTCTGCGAGGTCAGTTCCCAGTGGTTCGAGGTGAGCCTCATCCCGACCACCCTCACTGACACGATTCTTGGGTCACTGGCACCTGGCGATCCCGTGAACATTGAGGTTGACGTCATCGCGAAGTACCTGGAGTCCCTCATGAACAAGGAGAGGCCATGCTGAACACCATCGAGGAGGCTCTGGCCGAGCTGCAGGCCGGACGTCCGGTGCTCGTCACCGACGACGCTGACCGGGAGAACGAGGGAGACGCCATCCTTGCCGCTGAACTGGCTGATCCACGTTGGGTCGGATGGATGGTCCGTCACACCTCCGGGTACCTGTGCGCACCCATGACCGACAAACACGCTGACCAACTCGGTCTGCCGCTGATGTGGCCCGCCAACCAGGACCCGCTGCGTACCCGCTACACCGTCGCCGTTGACGCGGCGTCCGGGATCACAACTGGTATTGATGCCGCTCAGCGAGCCCGGACCGCTCGAGTTCTCGCAAACGCCACGTCGACTCCCGCCGACCTGGTCCGCCCCGGCCATGTCCTGCCGCTGCGGTCCCGCGCCGGGGGAGTGCTGGAAAGGCGCGGTCACACCGAGGCTGCCGTCGACCTCGCCCGGCTGGCCGGCTTGGAACCCGTTGGTCTCATCGGTGAACTCGTCGGGGATGACGGTATGTGCCTGCGTGCTGACGCCATAGCTGAGTTGGCCCGCGCCGAGGGTCTCGTCTACATCACCATTGATCAGCTGGCGCAGTGGCGTCTCGTCCATGATTCGGCCGACACCGTCCCGGCCCCTCGCGTGACGGCCCTGGCCAGCGCGGAATTGCCAACCCGTCACGGCCGATTCACGATGACCGGCTATCGGGACAACCTCACCGGGGACGAGCACCTCCTACTCGCTTCTGACAAGGGGATTCACGCCGATGATGATGGTCCGGCCTGGGTGCGGGTGCACTCGGAGTGCCTCACCGGTGATGCTCTGGGATCCCTGCGATGCGACTGCGGTGACCAGCTGGCAGCCGCCCAGGCCCACGTTGACGAGCATGGTGGGGCCATCATCCTGCTGCGCGGCCACGAAGGCCGAGCAACTGGTCTGCTCAACAAGATCGCGGCCTACCGAGCCCAGGACGGAGGACTCGACACCGTCGACGCCCAGACCCACCTCGGTCTACCCATCGATGCTCGGGAGTACGGCGCGGCGGTGGCGATCCTGGCTGATGTCGGTGTGTCTGCCGTCCGTCTGTTGACGAACAACCCTGCCAAGGTGGATGCCCTGCGTGCAGGAGGACTCGAGGTGACGATGTCGCCCCTCGAGATCCCGGCCCGTCCTGAGGACGAGCGGTACCTACGTACGAAACGCGACCGGATGGGACATCTGTTGGCACTTGACCACGACATGTCCAAGATCACCACGCCCAACCCGACTCACCCCTGAGCACCCAAGGAGAATGATCATGAGCTCTTGTACCAATCTGGGGTCCGCTGCCCCTGACCTCAGCAATGTCGACGGCGGTGGCCTGCAGATCGCCATCGTCGCCTCGCAATGGCATGACAAGGTCATGACGGGTCTGCTCGACGGCGCCCTGCGTGGCCTGGCCGACGCCGGGGTGGTCGATCCTGTCGTCGTCAGGGTGCCAGGGTCCTTCGAACTCCCGGTGGCCTGTGCAGCCCTTGCAGACCACTTCGACGCCCTCGTCGCCCTGGGCGTGGTCATTCGGGGAGGAACCCCGCACTTTGACTACGTCTGCGACGCCGCCACCCAGGGCATCACCGACATCGCCGTGCGCACCAAGACCCCCATCGGTTTTGGCGTCCTGACCTGCGATGACGATGCCCAGGCCCTCGACCGTGCAGGTCTTGAAAGGTCCCACGAGGACAAGGGATATGAGGCCGCCCAAGCCGCCGTCGCCACCTTCACGACCCTGTCCGCGGTCATCGCCTCGCGCTCCACGCAGACTTTGAGGGCCTAGGGTGGAGTCGTGACCTTTCGTGTCGTCGTGCTCGTCTCGGGCACCGGAACCCTGTTGCAATCCCTCATAGACAACCTGCCCGAACAGGTGACCATTGTCGCCGTCGGCTCCGACCAGCCTGACGCCGTCGCCCTGCAACGAGCCGAGAAGGTCGGCATCCCCACTTTCGCCGAACCCCTTCCTCGGGCCGACGCCGACCAGCGGGCCTCCATGAGAGCGGTCTGGGACGCGCGGCTGACCGACGACGTGTCCCGGTTCGATCCTGATCTGGTCGTCTGTGCTGGCTTCATGAGGCTGCTCGGGGCGAGCTTCCTGGATCGTTTCGGGGGACGCACCATCAACTCTCATCCGGCCTTGCTGCCGTCCTTCCCCGGGATCCACGGCCCCCGCGACGCCCTCGACTACGGTGTCAAGATCACCGGTGCCACCGTCTTCATGGTCGACGCCGGGGTCGACACCGGCCGGATCCTCGCCCAGCGGGCCGTACCCGTCCTGACCGACGACACCGTCGGCTCCCTCCACGAACGTATCAAGGTGGAGGAGCGCGAGATGCTCGTCAAGGTCGTCACAGAACTTGCCGGGGCACGCCCCGGTACCCAAGAACTCGGCACCGAACCGTCCCGGAAGGATCCACAGTGAGCGAACGCCAACCCATCCGTCGCGCCCTCATCTCCGTCTACGACAAGTCCGGCCTTGACCAGCTGGCCGAGGCCCTCATCGACGCCAAGGTCGAGGTCGTCTCGACCGGCTCGACTGCCAAGGAGCTGGCCTCCCACGGGGTGAGGGTCATCGAGGTCAATGAGGTCACCGGGTTCCCGGAGTGCCTCGACGGTCGCGTCAAGACCCTCCACCCGAAGATCCACGCCGGCATCCTTGCCGATCGTCGCCTGGAGTCCCACCGCGACCAGCTGGCCGAGCTCGACGTCAAGCCGTTCGACCTCGTGGTGTGCAACCTCTACCCCTTCTCCGAGACCGTGGCCCGCGGGGGAGATTTCGACGAGTGCATCGAGAAGATCGACATCGGTGGCCCGGCGATGGTCCGCGCGGCTGCCAAGAATCACGCGAGTGTCGCCGTCGTCACCAACCCCGACCAGTACGGGGACCTCGCCGACGCCCTGTCCGAGGGCGGCTACACCGTCGAGGAGCGTCGGGTCCTGGCGGCCCGAGCCATCGCCCACACCGCTGCCTACGACGTCGCCGTGGCCACCTGGTTCTCCACCCGAAACGGGGTCGCCGTCGAAGGAGTGCCAGCCTTCGTCGGCATGACCGGTGAGCTCATTCGGCCGCTGCGCTACGGCGAGAACTCCCATCAGGCTGCTGCGGTCTACCAGAGCACCGGGGAACCCGGACTGGCCGGCGCCCGTCAGCTCCACGGCAAGGCCATGAGCTACAACAACTACGTCGACACCAACTCGGCCCGTCGCGCCGCCTTCGACTTCGAGGAGCCGTGCGTCGCCATCATCAAGCATTCCAATCCGTGCGGTATTGCCATCGGTTCCGACATTGCCGAGGCCCATCGCAAGGCCCACGCCTGTGACTCTCTGAGTGCTTTCGGCGGCGTCATCGCCACCAACCGCCCGGTCAGTGTCCAGATGGCCGAGCAGGTCGCCGAGATCTTCACCGAGGTCGTCGTCGCTCCCGGATACGAGGACGGGGCCGTGGAGATCCTGTCTCGTAAGAAGAACATCCGCCTGCTGGAGGCGCTCGCACCCAAGGTGGCCGGCTGGGAGTTGCGCCAGATCGACGGTGGCCTGCTGGCCATGGAGCCTGACGTCTTCCAGGCCGAGGGTGACGACCCGAGCCAGTGGACCCTCGCTGCTGGTGAGGCCGTTGACGATGCCACCCTGGCCGATCTGTTCTTCGCGTGGAAGGCCTGCCGCTCGGTGAAGTCCAATGCCATCCTGCTGGCCCATGACACAGCCTCGGTCGGCGTCGGCATGGGCCAGGTCAACCGCGTCGACTCCTGCCGTCTGGCCGTGGAGCGGGCCGGCGATCGCGCTGCCGGATCGGTGGCCGCATCCGACGCCTTCTTCCCCTTCGCCGACGGCCCCCAGGTGCTCCTCGATGCCAAGGTCGAGGCCATCGTCGAGCCGGGCGGATCGATTCGTGACGACGAGACCATCGAGGCCTGTCGCAAGGCTGGCGTCGCCCTCTACCTCACGGGAACGAGGCACTTCTTCCACTGATCTGGAACCTCGTGCCGAGACGGACATCTCGGCGTAAGGGTCAGCTCGAGACGACACGTGAAGGGGCCCGGACCATGATGGTCCGGGCCCCTCGTGGTTCTTCGGGGAGGTCAGTCGAGCTCAGCGATGTAATCCCACAGGGCGACGACGTGCTTGCCGTCAGGTGCCCAGCGAACCATCCCTTCGCCTGAGGAGGCGATGGTGTGGATCGTGAAGGTCACCTCCTGTCCCTTGTTGATCGTGGCGGGAATCGTCGATCCCTTGACCGGCTGTGCCCAGTGGTACTCGCCGGCTTCGTCCTGAACGTTGAACTGCTTGACCGACAGCGGAACTGTCCCGGTCGCTTCGCGGACTGTCACCGTCCACGTGAGGTCTGCTTCCTCCGCGCCAACCTTCGTTCCAGGTGGGGCGGTGGGACCGTTGACGTTCATGATCACCGAGTTGCCACAGTCAAGGTTCACCTTGACCTCAACTCCCTGGTAGGAGAGGGCCGGCTTCTGGGCGGTTCCGACGACGGTTCCCGGGGCGCTCTGCGAGGGCAACCAGGAAGGCATGGACTGGGCAGCCAGCTGCTCGGCGAGATCGTGAGCCTCGGCCGAGGTTGACGGCGCGGGCGAGGCGGCGTCGTGACCGGTCGCCGAGCATCCCGAGACAAGGGCGACACCTGTACACAGGCCGGCGACGACAGCCTTGCGAAGGCCCGTGGCGAGTGCGTGACGAGTACTCATCCCCCACCTCTCAGCGTCGTTTGCGACGGATGGTCCAGGCAGAGACGGCGGCACCGACGACGACCAGACCGGCAATTGCGGACTCCGCGGCAGCCGGGTCGGAAACCTCACTATTACCGGTGCGCGGCAGGCTGGGGTGCGAACCGTTGCCGTCGTCACCAGGAGCAGCGCCGGGGGCAGTGCTCCTGGTGGCGGTGGCAGTCGGGGTAGCGGAGGCGGTCGTGGATGCACTGGCTGAGGCGCTCGAGGTGGTGGTGGCCGACGGATTCGGGGTCACCGAGGTACTCGGAGTGGTCGAGGCGGACGGCTGTGGCTCAGCCGGCAGGTTGTTGAAGACGTCCTTGCCGAAGGTCCCCAGACCAGCCTGAGCAGCAAAACCGAGGTGGCCGGCTCCATCGAGCCCGGTGGAGACGGTGCCAGCTTCGAGCTCACGGGTGTCATTGCCTCGGGAGACCTCGAAGAGATCCTCCATGGTGCGCAACCATGAGAAATGGTTGTAGTAGGTGTTCGAGACGGTCCCCGGCTTGATGTACGGGGAGATGAGCACCGACCCGGTGGCACCGCCGCCAGGGGTGGCGTCCTGGGCGTTGAAGGTGGCCAGCGGGGACTGGTCGTCAGCCAGGTGTCCGGGGACACCAGTTGCCGACAGGGTCACCGAGGTGACGTCAGCGGTGGTCTTCAGAGGCTTGTCGTTGGCATCGACGATGACGAAGGAGGGGTTCGTCACCTCATCCTTGGGATCGGCGACCATGTTCGGGCCCTGGTTGGCGACCTTGCCGACGTAAGCACCGTCAGGGATGCCCTCGCCGGTGACCTTGCGACCCAGATCGGTGACGGTGACCTTGCCGGTCAACGTGGAGGTGCCAGCAGTGGTGGTGACGTCAATCGTCTTGGCCTTGGAGTAGCCCCAGTCGGCGCCGGTGTTCTTGGCGCCGTGCACGCAGTTGGACTTGTCGGCGTTCACCAGGTCGGTGTCCTGCTCACAGGACGGCGGCCGGGTGATGTAACCGTTGTCGCCCGGTCCTGGGAACAACTGGTTGCCGTGTTCGTCGGTCTCGAGGGTCGAATTCGGGCCGGTCGGCTCCCAGTCGACGTTCTCGCCGTTGATGTTCTGCCCGGCGAGGTCGGCCTTGACGTAGTTCTTCGACATCTTGGACGGTTTCGGGAAGGTGTTGGCCTCGTACTTCTTGTACCCCTCCGCGAGATCCTTGATGGTCTGAGGGGAGTAGGTGTACAGCTCTTCCTTGCGGGCGGTGTTCGCAATGGTGGTGTCATCGGTGGCGTTGTTGAACGACATGTTCGTGAAGGGTGGGTTGGCCTCGTCGAAGGTGATGTCGATGAGCCCACCGTCCTTGAAGGCATCCGACTTCTCGATGAGCGGGATGTAGTAGCGCAGCCACAGATCAGCGGCGTAGAGGCCACCGGTGTGGTTCTTCGGTGGGGTGGTCAGCGGCCTGGAGTAGTCCGGCTTGCCGTCGGCGTCGAAGAGGCCGGAAAGATTGTTGCCCTTACAGGTGGCGTCGTGGGCGTCCGAGCAGTTGTTCGGTGTGATCCAGCTGAAGGCCGGTACCTCGTCGGCGGGCTTCGCCAGGTCGGTGAGAAGTCCGTTGGACGGGTCGTCGGCGTTGGCAATGTGCTTGGAGTCCGACGGAATGCCACCGTCGGCGGGCTTGGTCAAGGAATCCTTGCCAGTGCCGTCATGACCGATGATGGAGTGGAACCACGGGAAGGGGAAGTGTTTTGCGACGTATTGGTCGTCGGGCTGAGCGCCGGTGAAAGACGTGATGCCCTTGGCCTTGTCCTCCTCGGTCGGCTTCATGGCCTTGGGGTTGTTGTCCGGGGTGTTCTCCAGGGTGCCGGGGGAGCCAGCCAGACCGTCCTCGCGGCCGGGATGGTTGCGCAGGTCCTGGGCGTATCCCTTCCAGGTGACGCCGGCAGCGTCGAACTGGTTGAAGAGGGTGGGGACGTCCTTGGGGTAGGTGCAGCCATTCTTGCCATCGGCTGCGTTCGGGCCGGCCAACGAGAGAACTTGGCCGTAGTTGTCGTCGCGCCCGAACTCCTTGCCGGTGTGACGGTCGATGATCGACGCGTTCGAGCCGAAACTGGTGTTGGCGACGTCGCAGTCGGACTGGAGGTCCATCTCGGCGGACTGTCCGGAGACCATCGAGGTGTAGTTGTCCTGCGAGTAGTGGCCGGTGCCGAAGTAGTGGGGGAGCAGCGCGCCCTGCTTCGGCAGGTCCTTCCACAGGTAGGAGTTCTGGTTGAGTCCGGAGAAGGTGGCGTCGTAGGACTTGTTCTCCAGGATAATGAGCCAGACGTGCTTGATCTTGCCGCTGGCAACGTTCGTCGAGGTGATGGCGGTGTGTTTCGTGGCGCTGCTGGATGCGCCGGGTGTGGGCTCGTTGCTGGGCTGGGCATGGCTTGCGATCGGCGCGACGAACCCGAAGGTAGCCATGCCGGCAGCGACGGAGGCGCTCACCAATCGGGTGAGGCGAGGATGCGATGTGTGCATGGCACCGGTCTACCCACGGCAGTCGGAAGGTGAGAGAGTAGCCGGTGAACAGCGAGGGAATTGCTGGTGAATGTGTGGTGGTGGCATGCAGGCGACGACGTGGGTGGCACTGGGGCGTCAAGCCTTTGCCGTGGTCGCCAGATGGCTTCGTGACGGGGTGTGTCGCGATCGCGCACCGTTCCGGTGTGTTCCTGCGAACACCCTTGTCGTGCCGTGGTTCTGCTGCCAGACGATGATCACTCCGTGGCAATTGGAGGGGTACCGGGTGCGACGGGTGGAGATCGGTGACGATTTCCTGGTGGACGCCGACTCCCTGGCCGCAACCATGACGTCATGTCGTCGACGAGGCGAACACCCGGTGGTGTTGAGCTGCGAGACCTTTGGGATCCAGCCTGGTTCGGCCCTGGCTGACGTCCTCGAAGAAACCCGACGACACCACATTCCCGTGGTCGTCGATCGGACCCACTCCTTCCTGGCGCCGTCGTCGTCACCGGCTGACGTCGAGGTCGTCAGTACCCGAAAGCTCCTGCCGGTGCCAGAGTTGGCGTGGGCCAGAGCCGCTCACGACCTGTCCGGTCTGCTGGGAGCACGCGACGAGGGGGACGAGCTTCTCACTGCGGCACGACGACGTTTCCTGGCTCGACGGGGACTGGCCACCTTCGAGGCGGCAGAGGATCTGGCTGACGAGTGCTGGGCGCCGGTGCCACCACATGACGACGCACGGCGTGAGTTCGAGGCGTGTGATCTGACTGGGTATGCCCGGCTCGTCGACCGGACGAGGGACGAGGTAGTGGCCGGGGTGTCCGGGGCAGGGGCGATCCGCGTGGTCAATCCGAGGGCCTCGTGCTCGGTCGTCCTTCAGCATCCGGATGCCGGGGAGATCGCTGACGGGTTGCGAAGGGTCGGTGTCGTCGGCCCGTTGTACTGGGACCGCCCGCGTCATCTGGACGTCGAGTGGCCGGACGATCTCGTCAGTCTGCCGCCGGTCATGGACGTGAACACCATTGATCGGGTCATTGACGTCGTCACCTCGGTCGTCGGTCGGTGAGGGACTGTGTCTCGTGACAAAATGGTGGCTTGTCGAGGCCGTGACACAAGGAGGATCCATGACAGCTCAGAAACTCGACGGCAAGGCCACCGCTGCCACCATCAAGTCCGAGCTTGCCGAACGTGTGGCAGTCCTACGCGACAAGGACGTTGTTCCGGGACTGGGAACGGTGCTCGTCGGGGATGATCCGGCGTCGCACCAGTACGTCGCGGGCAAGCATCGCGACTGCGCTCAGGTGGGAATCGAGTCGATCCGGGTCGACCTACCAGGTGACGTCACGGCGGAGGATCTTGCCCAGGAGATTCGTGGGCTCAATGCCAATCCGCGGTGCACGGGGTACATCGTCCAGCTGCCGCTGCCTCGCCACATCGACACCAACTGGGCCCTCAACCTCATTGATCCCGACAAGGACGCCGACGGCCTGACCCCCGCATCGCTGGGGCGTCTGGTGCTCAACGAGCCGGCGCCGCTGCCGTGCACCCCGCGCGGCATCGTCGAGCTGCTGACCCGTCACGGGATCGAGCTGCCGGGAGCCAACGTCTGTGTGGTGGGCCGTGGCACGACGGTTGGTCGGCCGCTGGGACTGCTACTGACTCGACGCAGTGAGAATTGCACTGTCACCTTGTGCCACACCGGTACTCGTAACCTCGCTGACCACACCCGTCAGGCCGACATCATCGTCGGCGCGGCTGGGGCCCTGGGGCTCATCGATGCGAGCATGATCCGCGAAGGAGCCGTGCTGGTCGACGTCGGTGTGTCGCGGTCGGCGGAGGGGAAGATCCAGGGTGACTTCGCTCCTGACGTGTGGGAGAAGGCCGCATGGGTCTCGCCCAACCCGGGCGGGGTCGGTCCGATGACCCGCGCCATGCTGCTGTCCAACGTCGTCGACAGGGCCGAGCGGCTCGCTGCGGATCCTTCATGAGTCGACAAACGGCTGAGGCACCCACCGGAGGTGCCACCCGGTCACCGCGACCTGATGACCGCCGTGTCGCCTCGACGGGGCACCTGGAGTCCTGGTGGGCGCTGACCGTGTGCCTGCTCGGAGTCGCCGCGTCCGCGATCGTCATGGCGACGGGGCACTGGCGGCGTGGGGCGATGGTCTTCGCTGCCTCGGCGCTGCTGGCAGGTGTGCTCAGAGCGGTGTTGCCTGACAATCTCGCCGGACTGTTGGCAGTAAGGGCACGGTGGGTGGATTCGGTGCTCTTGCTGGGGCTGGGAACCCTCATGGTCGTCGTCATCATGACGAGGTGACGGCCTCGACAACGTACATGCCACCAGAAAGACGCACGTGGCTGTTGGCTCAGTGTGCGTCCAAGACGCAACGACGCCGACGGGCGAAGCTACGGGCCGAGGTCAACCCCTCACCAGTCGGTCCGGCGATGGTGAAGGTCGCGAACCCCTCACCGTTGATGCCGATACCCGCGTAGGACGGTCCATTCTTGACGAAGATCGTCGTCTGGATGCGGCGGGCCATGAGGTCGAGTCGCGAGACATCCTTGGAGTGCATGATCGCGGTGTGGCGGTTGCCATGCTCCAACTCGACAGCCAGGTCAATGGCGGCGAGGTAATCGGCGGCAGGCACCACCGGGACGACCGGCATGAGCATCTCGACCTGGACGAAGGGGTCCAGCGGGTCGGTCACCATGGTGATGAGTCGGGTGTCCTGCTCGGGCTCGATACCGGCGGCACGTAGGATTTTCTGAGCGTCCTGGCCCACCCACTTGGTGTTGGGCTTGGCGCCTGAGGGATCGAGCAGCAAGGACCGCAGCCTGGCAAGGTCATCCTTGTCGCTGATGACCTGGGCGCCATTGGCCTGCAGCGCAGTCATGAACTCCGGCAGCACCGAGGCGACGACGATCATCTCCTTCTCGGCGGTGCACGGCAGGTTGTTGTCGAAGGCGGCACCCTGGACGATGTCCGTGGCGGCCTTGGCGATGTCGGCGGTCTCATCAACGACGACGGGCGGGTTGCCCGACCCTGCGCCGATGGCCTTCTTGCCACTCGAGAGCACCATGTTGACGATCTGCGGGCCTCCGGTGGCCACCAGCATCGTGATGTCCGGGTGGCCGATGAGCTGCTTGGTGGTGGACGGGGTCGGGTTCGCGATGAGGGTGATGAGGTTGGCGGGGGCGCCGGCCTCCATCATCGCGCGGTTGAGGATGTCGACCAGCCAGGCGCTGAGGTGACGGGCTCGCGGATGGGGGCTGAAGACGACGGTGTTACCTGCCGAGAGCATGCCGACGGTGTTGCAGATGATGGTCTCGGTGGGATTTGTCGTCGGGGTGATGGCGCCGATGACGCCGTAGGGGCTGTACTCGAGGGTGGTGAGCCCGTCGTCACCCTGATGGGCCTCAATGACGAGGTCCTCCACACCGGGGGTGCGAGTGGCAGCATAGAAGTTCTTGAGTACTTTGTGATGGGCGTTGCCCATCTTGGTTTCCTCGACGGCAGCGCTGGCCATGTACTCCAGACGGTCTTGCTGGGTCGCGGCCTCACGGACGGCATCAACGAAGGCGCGACGCTGGGCCAGGGAGCATTCCGAGAAGGCGACAAAGGCCCTACGAGCGGCGCCCACCGCAGAATTGACATCGTTGAAGACTCCGGCGAGGTCCTCGACGTTGGGTTCGGTGACGGGACGTTCGGCTGTGGTGGTCATGGCTGCTGGCTCCTTCGGATGTGGAGTCCTGGGAGATCCGCCTCCTTGCGGTGGACATCAGGACATCTGACGTTTCGACCATAAGAATGGCCACTCACGTTCGTCCAGAGCTAAGCCAAGAACAGGTCCGAGGTGCAGTTGAGGCAAACCTGGGCGTGCACTGATGTGCATTTTGGAGGAAGGGTCATTTGTGGCTTTTGCCACTGTGTATCGAGGGCTGAAGAACCGATGAAAACCCTGCAGCGACAGGGTGACAAGCATCATTGTGAGCGGACTTGGCGACCCGGACCCTTGCACGTTCGTGCAAGGGTGTGGTGCATCTCTCCAGACGGACGACAACCTGCTCAAAGTCCCGAAAATGGCGCCATGACGCGCAGAACGGGCCCGGGAACTGAAGTTCCCGGGCCCGTCCCTCAGTGATCGGTCGATCAGATGAGGCCGAGCTCCTTGACGGCGTCGCGCTCGTCGGCGAGCTCCTTGACGGAGGCGTCGATCTTGGCACGCGAGAAGTCATCGATCTCGAGACCCTGGACGATCTCGACCTTGCCGTCCTTGACGGTTACGGGGAAGGAGGAGATGAGTCCCTCAGGCACTCCGTAGGAGCCATCGGACGGGATGGCCATGGAGACCCAGTCACCCTCGGCGGTGGAACCCATCCAGTCGCGCATGCACTCGACGGTGGCGTTGGCGGCCGAAGCGGCCGAGGAAGCGCCACGGGCGTCAATGATGGCGGCGCCGCGCTTGGCGACGGTCGGGATGAACTCGTTCTCGATCCAGGCCTCGTCCACCAGATCGGTGGCCTTCTGGCCAGCGACCTCGGCGTGGAAGACGTCGGGGTACTGGGTGGAGGAGTGGTTGCCCCAGATGGTCATGTGACGCACGTCGTTGACGGTCTTGCCGGTCTTGCGGGCCAGCTGAGTCTTGGCGCGGTTGTGATCCAGACGGGTCAGGGCGGCGAAGTGATCGTTCGGGATGTCGGTGGCGTTGGTGGCGGCGATGAGGGCGTTGGTGTTGGCGGGATTGCCGGTGACGAGAACGCGGACGTCGTCGGCGGCGACCTCGCTCAGGGCCTTGCCCTGGGCGGTGAAGATGGCACCGTTCTTGGTGAGCAGGTCGGAACGCTCCATACCGGCCTTACGGGGCATGGCGCCGACAAGGAAGGCGGCGTTGACTCCGTCGAAGACCTTCTTCGGGTCGTCGCCGATCTCGATGTTTACGAGGTTGCCGAAGGCGCAGTCGTCAAGCTCCATGACGACACCTTCGAGGGCCTTGAGGGCCGGGGTGATCTCGAGAAGACGAAGCTCGATGGGAGTGTTGCCGAGCAGCGAACCGGAGGCGATGCGGAACAGCAGGCTGTAGCAAATCTGGCCGGCAGCACCGGTGACGGCAATCTTGACTGGGGTCTGGGTCATGGATCTCTCCTTGAAAGTCCTCGATGACACTTGGATACCTCCGAGCGTACTCGCGGCCCGAGCGTGAGGTGGGTCGGGGGAGAATACTCACCAGGACCAGCTCGACGCGGTGAGAAATCTCCCGTTGCACGCCCAGCGGCTGCATGGCCCCTCAGCTGAGGATGACGGTACGCATGCCGTCCAGGAAGGTGCGATGTTCGGCGAAGAGACGCACGGCCTCGTCAAGGGTCGCCGACTCGGTGTCCTGTCCAACGGCTGTCAGCTGGGCGACGCTCTGGGAATGATCCACGCGCTGGACCCGCTGTTCGATGATGGGTCCCTCGTCAAGGTCGACGGTGACGAAGTGGGCGGTCGCCCCGATGAGTTTGACCCCGCGGGAATGCGCCTGGCGGTAAGGGTTGGCCCCTTTGAACCCGGGCAGGAATGAATGGTGGATGTTGATGCAGCGGCCCGACAGCTGCTCACAGAGTTCGGGCGAGAGGATTTGCATGTAGCGGGCCAAGACCACCAACTCGACGTCGAGATCATCGACGGTGCGCAGCACGGCCCCCTCGAAGGCTGCCTTGGACTCCTTGTCGACCTTCTGCCACCGGAACGGCACCTTGTGGAACTGCGCCAGGTCCGCGAGGTCAGGGTGGTTGGCCATCACCTGCACGACGTCAATGGCCAGCCGACCGGTGTCGCGGTTGAACAACAGGTGAGACAGACAGTGGGGTGCCTTGGACGCAAGGATGAGGGTGCGGACCGGACGTCCCAGTTCGTCGATGTGGAATGTCGCGTTGTAGCGCTGTGCAAGTTCTGCCACGGCAGATTCCAGATCGGCCCGGCAGTTCACCGACTCGACCTGCAGTCGGATGAAGAAGTGTCCGGTGTCAGCGCTGGTGAACTGCTGGCATTCGGTGAGGTTGCCGCCAATCTGGGCGCATGCTCCGGTGACGGCATGGACGAGTCCGGGCTGATCGGGGCTGGTCCAGGTGACGACGAGCTCGTGGGGTTCCGACATGACCAGTACGGTAGTCGGCCCAGCGTCATGACGAGAGTGGTTTCGGGGAGCGGATTGACAGACGGCTGTGGCGTGAGGCGTGTCCCGCATGCTCCGTTTCTGCCCGGGCTGTGTTGTCCGCGTCCTCCACTATTGTGAGCAGCAGTGTCGCACCGGGCCTTCGACGGCCGCATCGCGGCGTTCCCTCGACCACAGGAGTTCGTGCATGCCCACCATCGTCTGGACCAAGATCGACGAGGCCCCCGCTCTCGCCTCGTCTTCCCTGCTGCCCATCGTGGAGGGATTCCTCAATGAGTCGGGCATCGACATCACGACCTCGGACATCTCCCTTGCCGGGCGTATCCTGGCTCAGTTCCCGGATCGTCTGGGCGAGGACCAGAAGGTGGCCGATCACCTCGCCGAGCTCGGTGAGCTCACCGGATCCCCGGATGCCAACATCATCAAGCTGCCGAACATCTCGGCATCAATCCCACAGCTGAAGGCCGCCATCGCCGAGTTGCAGTCCCAGGGCTATGACCTGCCGGACTTCCCGGACAAGCCTTCGACCGACGAGGAGAAGGAGATCGCTGCTCGCTACGCCACCGTGCTCGGCTCGGCTGTCAACCCGGTGCTGCGTCAGGGCAACTCCGACCGACGTGCCCCCTCAGCCGTCAAGGCTTACGCCAAGGCTCATCCGCACCGCATGGGCACGTGGTCCGATCAGGTCAAGGCTCGCGTCGCCCACATGGACCACGGCGACTTCTTCGACCATGAGGAGTCCTTCGTCTCCAAGGGCCAGGATCTCGACATCGTTCTCGTCGGGGGTGACGGCTCTGAGACCCCCCTCGCTGGTGGCATCAAGACTCTCGAGGGAGAGATCGTCGACGCCACCTACATGTCCGTCAATGCCCTTGACGAGTTCTACGCCGCCACCCTGGCCAAGGCCAAGGAGGAGGACCTGCTGTGGTCGGTTCACCTCAAGGCGACGATGATGAAGGTCTCCGACCCGGTCATCTTCGGACACGCGGTGCGTACCTTTCTGGCAGACGTCTTCGACAAGTATGGTGACGACTTCGACTCCGTCGGCGTCAACCCGGCTCTCGGTCTGGGGGATCTCTACGCGCGTGTGGACAAGCTCCCGGCAGACCGCGCTGCCAAGATCAAGGCCGCCATCGATTCTGCGTTCCGGGCTCGTCCGGCCCTGGCCATGGTCGATTCCGACAACGGCATCACCAACCTGCACGCCGGCAATCTCGTCATCATCGACGCCTCGATGCCGACCGTCGTCCGTGACTCCGGATGCATGTGGAACGCCGAGGGCAAGCGCCAGGAGACCCTGGCCTGCATCCCGGATCGCAGCTACGCGACGATGTACGCCGCGATCATGAACGACTGCCGTCAGAACGGTGCCCTCGATCCCGCCACCATGGGCGATGTCCCGAACGTCGGCCTGATGGCCCAGAAGGCCGAGGAGTACGGCTCCCACCCGACCACCTTCACCATCGCCCACGACGGCCGTGTCGAGGTGCGATCCGGTGACGAGGTGTTGACGAGCCAGCAGGTTGAGACTGGCGACATCTGGCGCATGAGCCGGGTGCGTGACATCGCGGTGCGTGACTGGGTGCGTCTGGCCGTCGACCGGGCTCGCATCACCCACACCCCGGCCATCTTCTGGCTGGACGAGAACCGTGCCCATGACGCCCGCGTCATCGAGAAGGTCAAGACCTACCTGGCCGAGCACGACACCGAGGGTCTGGACATCCACATCCTCGCCCCGGCCGAGGCCATGAAGTTCACCCTGGAGCGCATCCGTCGCGGTGAGGACACCATCTCGGTGACGGGCAACGTGCTGCGTGACTACCTGACCGACCTCTTCCCGATCCTTGAGATCGGCACCAGCGCCAAGATGCTCTCGGTCGTCCCACTGCTGGCCGGTGGTGGTCTTTTCGAGACCGGTGCCGGTGGCTCGGCCCCCAAGCACGTGGCCCAGTTCGTCGCCGAGGACTACCTGCGCTGGGACTCCCTGGGTGAGTTCTGCGCTCTGGGCGCCTGCCTGGAGCACATCGACCAGACCACCGAGGGTACCACGGCGGGAGTCCTCGCAGCCACCTTGGACAAGGCCATCGGCGCCTTCCTGGAGAACGACCGTTCACCGGCCCGCAAGCTCGGCCAGATCGACAACCGTGGTTCCCATTACTGGCTGGCCCGCTACTGGGCTGCAGAGCTGGCTGACCAGAAGGACGATCCCGAACTCGCTGACCGGTTCTGCGACGTCGCCACCGAGCTGGCTGCCCGCGAGGCCCAAATCCTCGAGGAACTCAACGGCGTCCAGGGCCATCCGGTCGACATGGGCGGTTACTACCACCCTGACGAGGAGCTCGTTGAGGACGCCATGCGTCCCAGCTCGACCCTCAATGCCATCATTGAATCCCTGTGAGTGTCGGCCGGACTTCGGTCGTGCCTGGTGACGTCGACCGACGTCGGTGGTTCATCGCCCTCGTCGGTCAGGTGGTGTTCGTCCTTGGAGTCGTGTTGGACCAAACCCGTATTCTTGGCCCCATGCACAATGACGACCGGGAGGGCGACAGTCCCGACACCTTCATCCTTGCCCCCATGGCCACAGGAATGGTGAAGGCCCGTGGCTGACGCCCTTGAGAACGCCGCCCTCATCCTTCTGTTTGTCCTCCTGGGAGGAGTGTTCTCAGCTGCCGAGATGGCGTTGGTGAGCCTTCGTGATTCTCAGGTCAAGCACTTGGCGGCCACCCGTGGATCGCGTGGCCGTTCGATCCAGAAGCTGCACTCAAATCCCAACCGCTTCCTGTCTGCGGTCCAGATTGGCGTCACCCTGTCGGGCTTCCTGGCCTCGGCATTCGGCGGTGCCACGCTGGCGAATCAACTTGCGCCGGTTCTTGAGTCCTGGGGAATGTCGGCTTCCGTTGCCCGCACCGTAGCCCTCGTCATCATCACGATCATCATTTCCTACTTCTCGATCGTGTTGGGAGAGCTGGTCGCCAAACGACTGGCCATGCAGCGAGCCGAAGGTTTCTCCTTGGCGCTGGGCCCGATGGTCAACGGCATCGCGACCCTGTTCCGCCCGATCATCTGGTTCTTGGGTGTCTCAACCAACTTCGTCGTCAAGATCCTCGGTGGTGACCCTGCTGCCGCTCGCGAGGAAGTCACCGACGAGGAACTCCGCTCGATGGTCGTCTCGTCGGCCACCTTGGGCGACGAGGAGCGCACCATTCTCGACGAGGTTTTCGCCGTGGGGGAGAAGTCTCTGCGTGAGGTCATGGTGCCGCGAACCGAGGTGGACTTCCTGCAAGGGTCGATGAAGGCTGTTCAGGCAGCCCAGGTGGTCCGGGAAGGATCTCACTCCCGTTACCCGGTCATTGACGGCTCTGCGGACCGAGTGCTCGGATTCGTTCACGTACGTGACC
Organism: Cutibacterium nasicola; assembly: GCF_052654715.2. NCBI lineage: Bacteria > Bacillati > Actinomycetota > Actinomycetes > Propionibacteriales > Propionibacteriaceae > Cutibacterium > Cutibacterium nasicola. The sequence goes on from NZ_CP199745.2 coordinate 502,955, forward strand.
TGCTCGAGCTCGATCCCCAGATCCGTAACAGCCGGGTGTCACAGCTCGTGCGTACTGTCGTCTCCCTGCCCGACACTGTGAAGGTGCTCAAGGCCCTCACGGAGATGCGTCGCACCCATGCCCACCTGGCCATCGTCCTTGACGAGTACGGCGGCACGGCTGGCATCGTCACCCTGGAGGACCTCGTCGAGGAGATCGTCGGCGATATCACCGACGAGTACGACACTGTCGAGCCCTCGGACCTGGCCCACGTCCGGCAGCGTGACGTTGATGGCTTGACGACCATCGAGGAGTTCTCCGAGAAGGTCGGTCTGGTGCTGCCCGAAGGGCCTTACGACACCGTCGCCGGATATTTCATGGCCCAGACCGGACAGGTTCCTGTCAAGGGGGCCCAGGTTGACGTCCATCTCTACCCGGTCGGTGTCGTTGCCGAGGAGGATGAGGACGAGGACCCCGCTCCCAACATCGAGCTGACGGTGACCGAGGTGGACGGCCTTCGTGCTGCATGGCTGAGGATTCGCAGGCTCGACGCGCCTACGACTTCAAGTGTGCCAGCTGAAGCCGCTGCTGCCCCGCGGCCTGAGCGGGAGGCGGCGAGCACGTGAGACGACCAGCGTGGCTCGGTGGTCCTGGTAAGGACCCTGACGGGGCGGTTCTGCTCACCGGCCCGGAAGCCGGAGAACTGCTGAAGACAGCCGTCGAGCACGCCGACGGAACCCTGCTGGAATGGCATCTCGACCACGTCGACGCCAACCCCGGCCAGTCGACCACAGCGACCTACCAGGCGCGGGTGCACTGGCCGGCGGGGGAACGACAGGAGCTCTTCGGCATGAGCGCTCGTGCCAGTGGTCCGGCAATGACGGATTCTCGCGCGGACATCTACGTTGACGGGTCTCGGGAGGTCGCCGTGTGGCGATACCCCGAAGATCCCGACCTGCCGGGGTTGTCGCGGGCTGCCTACCCCGAGAAGATGGCGGACATCATCTCGGACCTGGGGCTGGTCAATGGCCGCGTCAGTGCCGACCAGATCAGTCTCCGAATGATCGGGTACCGGCCCAGACGTCGCGCGGTGTTGTGCGTGGAGGTTGCCAATCGACGCTTCTACGTCAAGGTGCTGCGCGACGGCATCTTCCAGGCGACCCTGGCCCGTCACGACCTCCTCACGCGTGCGTGCGTGCCAAGTCCTCGCGTCGCCGGGGCCACCGACGACAATCTGCTCTTCCTGACCGAATTGCCGGGGCGTCCCCTCAGCAATGCCCTCTTCGAGCCGGGAAACCCGTGTACCGCCGAGAGTCTTGTCGGGCTGCTCGACCAGCTCCCTCCGCAGGTGTGCGACCTGCCCCGACGCTCCCCGTGGAGTGACACGGTGGACCATTACTGCCGCATGGTCGCTGCCGCAATGCCCGATCAGCAGGCTCGCCTGGACCGGATGTCGCGCATCATCTGCCAGGGGTTGGCGGGTCTGCCACAAGGAGACGAACCCACCCACGGTGACTTCCACGAAGGCCAGATCCATGTCTGGAATGGTCAGGTGTGCGGGATTCTTGACGTCGACACCATCGGACCGGGCCGACGAGCCGACGATCTGGCATGCCTAGTTGCCCATCTGTCAACGGTGCGGCACATGACTTCCTCGCAGGCGGATCGGATGCGACAGATCCTGACGGCATGGGTACCAGTCTTCGATGCGCGAGTCGATCCGGTCGAGCTGAGGTTGCGCTCCGCGGCAGTCGTGATATCCCTTGCGACCGGGCCCTATCGCAGTCAGGAAACCAACTGGGGTGCTGAGACGATGTCGATCATCGACGCGGCTGAGGCCCTGGTCAATCAGGTCGCCTGAGGGCCAGATGCGATCCACGAAGTGGACGTGTCGGTGAAAGTCGTTGAGGGATCTTCCCCCTTGGTGGGCTGAGTTTGACCATCGAGGTGTCGATTCCGCCACGGAGGGGTTACAGTTTGATGGCCCGATCGGCGAAACCTGCCAAGTGGGCTCCCTGTTCGTTGGATCATCGTCTGCTCCAGGAGGCAGTCCGTGAAGAAGTCACACCTCGCTATTCCCGCTGTTTTTGCAGCCGCAGCACTGTCGCTGTCGGCATGCGCGCAGGCTCCGGATGCGTCCTCGGGATCCTCGTCAACGTCCACTGCCACCTCAGATGCCGACAAGGACAACTCGAACTCCGGTGAGTTCAAGGCCTGCATGGTCTCTGACTCCGCTGGCTTCAACGACAAGTCCTTCAACGAGACCTCTCTGCGAGGCCTCAACAAGGCTGCCAGCGATCTCGGCGTCAAGACCGCCAAGGTGGAGTCGAAGGACGACAAGGACTACGCCACCAACCTGCAGTCCATGGTCGACGCCAAGTGTTCGGTCGTGGTCTCCGTCGGGTTCCTGCTCGAGAAGCCCACCATGGCCGCTGCCAAGGTGAACCCGAACGTCAAGTTCGCCATCGTTGACGACAACCCCAAGGGTGCCCCGTCGAACCTCAAGCCGCTGATCTTCAATACCGCGCAGTCCTCCTTCGAGGCTGGCTACCTGGCCGCCTCGTTGACCAAGACCGGCAAGGTCGCCACCTTCGGCGGCATGAAGATCCCGACCGTGACCATCTTCATGGATGGCTTCGCCCAGGGCGTCGACTACTACAACAAGCAGAAGAACAAGTCGGTGCAGGTCATCGGCTGGAATGCCGAGAAGCAGGACGGGCAGTTCGTGCCGCAGCCGAACCCGTTCCAGAACGTCTCCGGTGGCAAGACGACTGCCCAGGCCCTGCTCAACCAGGGTGCGGACATCATCCTCCCTGTTGCCGGTAATGCCGGAAACGGCGCTCTGCAGGTCGTGAAGTCCTCCGGTGGCAAGGCCAACGCCATCTGGGTTGACGGCGATGGCTGCAAGACCCAGCCCTCCTACTGTTCCAACATCATCACCTCGGTGTACAAGGGCATGGATGTCGCCGTGTTCGACGCCATCAAGGCTGCCAAGGATGGTTCCTTCGACAACAAGCCGTACATCGGCTCTCTCGAAGATGGCGGCACCGGCCTGTCCCCGTACCACGAGTTCGACTCCAAGATCCCTGCTGAGGTCAAGGACGAGCTGAAGACGATCAAGGAGGACATCACCTCCGGCAAGATCAAGATCACCTCGAAGGCTCAGCCCAAGTGAGTGTGAGGCGCGAACTCGGTTCGCCCAGCTTGTGAGCCGCCAACCGTGTGAGCCGACGACGCGCCGACCTCCCCGGGGAGGTCGGCGCGTCGTCGGCTCACACGACATCAGGGATCAGACGTGGAAGGATCAGCCCCGTGATCACCAACACCGCCGCTGCCCCACCCGCAGACCGCGCTCCCGTCAAGGATGGACTGAGTCTGCGCGGAGTCACGAAGAGGTTCGGGACGCTTACGGCCAACGACCACATCGACCTCGACATCGTCCCCGGGCGCATCCATTGCCTGCTCGGCGAGAATGGTGCCGGCAAGTCGACCCTCATGAACATCCTGTACGGGTTACTGCCCTCGGATGAGGGGTCGGTTTACATCGACGGCGTGGAGCAGCACTTCGACAATCCCAAACAGGCCATGGCAGCCGGCATAGGGATGGTCCACCAGCACTTCATGCTCGTCAACGTCTTCACGGTGGCCGAGAACATCGTGCTGGGACGTGAGGAATCGACTGCCGGTGTGTTGTCGATGGGACGAGCCCGCGCGAAGGTGCGAGAGCTGTCCGATCGTTACCATTTCGACGTCAACCCGGACTCGGTCATCGAGAATCTACCAGTCGGTGTCCAGCAACGTGTCGAGATCCTCAAATCCTTGGCCAATGACGCCAAGTACCTCATCTTCGACGAGCCCACCGCCGTGCTCACCCCGCAGGAGATCGACGAGCTCATGGCTGTCATGAAGACCCTGCGAGATGAGGGACGAGCCATCGTCTTCATCACGCACAAGCTGCGCGAGGTCCGCGCCATTGCTGACGACATCACCGTGGTTCGCCGCGGCAGGATCGTCGGTGAGGCTTCCGCCGACCAGTCCGAGGCCGAGCTGGCGGAGATGATGGTGGGACGAGCCGTCAAGTTGATCGTCGACAAGGACGACGCCAGGCCGACCGGGCCGCGTCTCGAGGTCGAGAACCTCACCGTGGCCGATGACCTCGGATCGGTCGTTGTCGACGACGTCTCCCTGACCGTCGAGGGAGGAGAGATCCTTGGTGTTGCCGGTGTGCAGGGAAATGGCCAGACCGAGTTGGCGTCCTCCCTGCTCGGGCTCATCAAGCCGACCTCGGGATCCATCCGTGTTGACGGCAAGGACACCAGCGGCGCAGCCCCGATCAAGACGATCGAGGCGGGTCTGGGATTCGTGCCCGAGGATCGTCAGCGTGACGGTTTCGTCGGTGAGTTCTCCATTGCCGAGAACCTCATCCTCAACCAGGGCGGTGCCTACTCCAAGCACGGCAACCTACAGCTCAAGCGCATCGCCGACAACGCCCGCGACCGCGTCGCTGAGTTCGACATCCGTACCCCCTCGGCCTGCCTGCCGGTATCCTCCCTGTCGGGCGGCAACCAGCAGAAGGTCGTCCTGGCTCGCGAACTGTCGCGCCCGTTGAGCGTGCTCGTGGCATCCCAACCCACTCGTGGTGTGGACGTCGGTGCCATTGAGTTCCTGCACCAGCGCATCGTCGAGGAGCGGGACAACGGCACCGCTGTGCTCATCGTCTCCACCGAGCTCGACGAGATCGAGGCACTGTCGGATCGCATCGCAGTGATGTATCGCGGGCGCGTCGTCGGCATCGCCCCGGCCGGAACTCCCCGCGACGTCCTCGGCCTCATGATGGCCGGACTCAGTTATGACGAGGCGTGTGACAGCGTCGCCACGGGACACAAGGAGGTCTCGGAATGAGCACCGAATCCCCGAAGCCCACCCATTCGAAGGAGACCACTGCGTCGACGGTATCCGCTTCGACCAAGGCCAAGCCGCGTCGTTCCTTCCCGTGGAATGACCTGTGGGTGACTATCGCCGCCTTCGTGCTGGCCTTCATCGTCTCGGCCATCGTCATGGTCGCTGCTGATCCGAAGATCAACAAGGAGTGGAGCTACCTCTTCTCCCGTCCTGACGCCCTGTCCGACTCCTGGGCCCAGATCTCCTCGGCCTATGCCGCCCTGTTCCAGGGAGCATTTGGGTCCTGGCAAGCCCTCACTGCGACGACGGCCCAGTCCGCCCCGCTCATTTGCGGTGGTCTTGCCATCGGCCTGGGCTTCAAGGCTGGCCTGTTCAACATTGGTGGTCAGGGTCAGGCCATCGCCGGCGCGACGCTGGCCGTCTGGGTGGGATTCAGCTTTCACAGCCTGCCGCTGTCAGTTCACCTGCTCCTCGCCGTGATCGCCGGATTCGTCGGCGGAGCCATCTGGGGTGCCATCGCCGGCGTCCTCAAGGCCCGCGCTGGCGCCAACGAGGTCATCGTGACGATCATGCTCAACTACATCGCCAGCGGCCTGTTGGCGTGGTTGCTGACGACGAAGGCCTTCCAGATGCCCGGTCGCACCGACCCGATCGCCCCGATCGTCGACTGGAACGCCACCTTCCCGCGCCTGGCAGGGTCCCAGTTGCACCTGGGCTTCTTCCTGGCGTTGCTGTTGGCCGTGGGCACCTGGTGGTTGTTGGACCGCACCCATCTGGGCTTCCAGATCCGTGCTGTAGGCGCCAATCCGAATGCCTCGGCGACTGCCGGTATGAACACCAACTCGATCATCGCCTGGACCATGGTCATCTCAGGTGGCCTTGCCGGTATGGCCGGGGTCGAGGTTGCCCTGGGCCCGATCTCGGGCGCCACCCCGACCCAGCTGTCCATCGGCCTGGTCGGAACCATCGGCTTCGACGCCATCACGGTGGCCCTGTTGGGCCGCTCCAAGCCACTCGGCATCGTGCTGGCCGGTCTGTTCTGGGGAGCCATGAACCAGGGCGGTCTGCGCATGCAAGCCATGACCCAGACGTCTCTGGACCTCGTCCGAGTGATCCAGGCCGTCATCGTCATGTTCGTGGCCGCTCCGATACTGGTCAAGACCATCCTGCCCTTCCTCAAGACCCGCAAGGACAAGCGAAACAACAAACGCGACCGCGGTCCGGTCCCAGCCGACACCACCACGAAGGGAGCCCTGGCATGAGCCCGGCATCGCGCTTTCCTCGTCCCACCACGTCCGACATCACCAAGACCGGTGCTGAGTTGCCCACCGAGGCCAGTCAGGCCCTTGACAAGGAACTGGAGTTCGAGCGGGTTGAGTCCCGCGAGGCTCGTACCCACCGTCTGTCGACGGGTGCGCTCATCGCCATCATGGCCGTGATTCTGTTCTTCCTGCTGACCAGGACCTCCGGCAGGGCTCATTTCGCCTTCACCGATGCGTTGGCAGGCAAGGATCTGGGCACCCTGACCGTCCCCGGATTCCCGATCGTCCTCGTCAGTGCCATCGCATGTCTGCTCGCGGCTGCTGCCTTCTTCATGGGGCGTAGCCGTCACACCCTGACCGTCACCGCTGGCGTGGTGGCCGGTATCGCCATCATCATCGGTTTCCTGGGCTGGGCGGCTGCCGGACGCGAACTGCCCTTCCAAGTGGCTGGCCAGCTGCAGGGCACCCTGTCGGTGGCCACCCCGCTGGTCCTCGGCGCTCTCTGCGGTGTCATGTGCGAACGTGCCGGTGTCGTCAACGTCGCCATCGAGGGCCAGATGCTGACGGCGGCCTTCGCGGCGGCCCTGGTTGGCTCGATGACTCATTCGGTTGTCGCGGCCATCGTCGCGGCGATCATCGCCTCGGTGCTGACGGCCGCCCTGCTGGGTGTGTTCACCATCAAGTACTTCGTCGACCAGGTCGTCATGGGCGTGGTGGTGAACCTCTTCGCGTCCGGTCTGACAGGCTTCCTCTACACCCAGCTGCTCTCTCTCGAGGCCGAGAAGTACAACACCGCCCCGATCATGGAGGCGGTGGCGATCCCTGGGCTGTCCAGGATCCCGTTCTTCGGCCCGATCTTTTTCTACCAGACGATCCTGGTGTACATCGGCTTCCTCTGCATCCCGCTGGTGTGGTTCTTGCTGTGGCGTACCAAGTGGGGTCTGCGGGTGCGCTCCGTGGGTGAACACCCCGAGGCTGCCGACACCGTCGGTATCTCCGTTGCCGGTGTCCGGTGGTCGGCGGTGCTCGTCGGTGGCATCTTCGCCGGTCTGGGTGGAGCCTACTTCACCATCGGTACCGTCGGTTCCTTCTCGAAGGACATCACGGTCGGCAACGGCTTCATCGCCCTGGCAGCCCTCATCATGGGCCGTTGGCGCCCCGGCCTGGCTGCCGTCATGGCACTGTTCTTCAGCTTCGTGACTCAGTTGTCCACCGAGCTGTCGACGATCAGCGCCCCGATGCCCTCCCAGTTCCTGCTCATCCTGCCGTACATCGCGACCATCGTCGCCGTGGCTGGTCTGGTGGGCAAGGTGAGGTCGCCAGCTGCAGACGGCATCCCGTATATCAAGGAGTGACGTGGACGTCAACTGGGGAGCACTGCGCCGTCGTGCCCGTGAACTGACCACACGTGCTTATGCGCCGTACTCCCACTTCCCGGTGGGAGCGGCTGGGCTCGCCGAGGATGGTCGCGTCGTCGTCGGGTGCAATGTGGAGAACGCCGGATACGGCGTCACCCTGTGTGCCGAGTGCGGGCTGATCAGTGACCTGGTGGCCGGGGGAGGGGGACATCTCCTCGCCCTCTGTTGCGTGGATACGACCGGTACGACGATCATGCCGTGTGGGCGTTGTCGTCAGTTGCTGTGGGAACATGGCGGTCCGACGATGCTCATTGACACCCCAGCCGGGGTGCAGACGATGGCCGAGGTGCTGCCGCAAGCCTTCGGCATCGACGACCTTGATCGCGTAGCCAACCAGCAGGAGAAGTCATGATCGTGGCCGCAGCCGACGGGTCCTCCCTCGACAATCCAGGACCAGCCGGTTGGGCCTGGTACATTGATGACGACACGTGGGCTGCAGGCGGCTGGCCGCGCGGCACGAACAACATGGGCGAGCTCAAGGCCGTCCTCGACCTGCTGCGCGCCACCCGCGACGCCGACGAGCCGCTGACGATCCTGTGCGACTCCCAGTACGCCATCAACTGCTGCACCAAGTGGATGCCCGGCTGGAAGCGCAAGGGGTGGCGCAAGCGCGACGGCAAGCCGGTCCTCAACCGAGACCTGCTGGAGTGTCTTGACGAGGAGCTGGAAGGCCGTGACGTCACCTTCGAGTGGGTCAAGGGTCATGCCGGTCATGTCATGAACGAGGCGGCCGATCAGCGTGCCCGCGCTGCTGCCACCGCATTCCGGGACGGCACTCCGGTGAATCACGGCCCAGGATTCGGTGGGGTCGCTCGCGAGCCCGAGCCGCAGGAGGACGTCCCGACCCCTGGACGCAGCGTCGAGCAGGAGGAACTGTTCGACCTGCCCGAGCGTCCGGCCTCCCCAGACCAGGAGCTCATCGGTGTTCTGACGGACATGGAGCGTCGCCTCCTGCAGACCGACGCCGTCGCCCATCGGCGCGCCCTCGAGGAGCTCGCAGCCCCCGATTTCGTCGAGCACGATGCGAATGGTCGGCTCTGGACGAGGGGTCGTGCCCTGGCCGACATGCCTGCTCCGCAGGTGAGGGCAAGCGTCGAGATCCTCGGAATGGTGCGTACCGGTCCGCAGGACGTCCTGCTGCGCTGGCGAGCTCGGGCCGGATCTCGGGTGAGTCTGCGAGTGTCCTTGTGGCACCGCGACCCCGAGCGTGGTTGGCAGCTGAGATTCCACCAGGTCACTCCGGTGCGCTGACCTCCGGGATGGTCACAGTCGCTGGAGAGGCGACCGAAACCGGGTCATACCGATAGAGTTGGCCCCATGTGTGCCAACATTCTTGCCGCTGTCGCGTGGCCCTACGCCAATGGGCCTCGACATATCGGCCATGTGTCCGGATTCGGTGTCCCCTCTGACGTCTTTGCTCGGTACATGCGAATGTTGGGCCACCGAGTTCTCATGGTCTCCGGCTCGGACTGTCACGGCACCGCCATCTCGGTCAAGGCTGACCAGGAGGATCTGACGGCCCAGGAGTGTGCCGAGAAGTACCACCGCATCATCGCCTCTGACCTGCAGGGCCTTGGTCTGTCCTACGATCTGTACACCTCGACGATGACGGACAATCACGCTCACGTCACCCAGGAGATCTTCACCCGGCTCTACGAGAACGGCTACGTCGTCAAGAAGGCCGAGATGGGTGCTTTCGAGCCGTCGACTGGCCGCACCCTGCCAGACCGCTACATCGAGGGCACCTGCCCGATCTGTGGGTACGACGACGCCCGCGGTGATCAGTGTGACAATTGCGGTCGTCAGCTCGACCCGGCTGACCTGCTGAACCCACGCTCCAAGAACACGGGGGCCACTCCGCAGTTCCGCGAGACCGAGCACTTCTTCCTCGACCTTCCTGCCCTCGCCGAGTCCCTGACGGCGTGGATCGACACCCGCACCGATTGGCGTCCCAACGTCCTCAAGTTCTCCCACAACCTCCTCGAAGAGCTGCGCCCGCGCGCCATCACCCGCGACCTCGACTGGGGCGTCAAGATACCGGTCGAGGGCTGGGAGAACGAGCCCATGAAGCGCATCTACGTGTGGTTCGACGCCGTCATCGGTTACCTGTCGGCCTCCATCGAGTGGGCCCGGCGCATCGGCAAGCCGGATGCCTGGCGCGAGTTCTGGAACGACGAGGGCGCCCGCTCCTACTACTTCATGGGCAAGGACAACATCGTCTTCCACTCCGTCATCTGGCCCGGCATCCTGCTGGGTACCAATGGCCGTGGTGACAAGGGCGGAGAACCCTCCGAGGAGCTCGGCATCCTCGACCTGCCGACTGAGATCGTCTCCAGCGAGTTCCTCACCATGAGTGGCTCGAAGGTGTCGAACTCGCGTGGCGCAACCATCTTCGTCGGGGACTTCCTGCATGAGTTCGGACCCGACGCCCTGCGTTACTTCATCGCGGTGGCGGGCCCGGAGAATCAGGACACCGACTTCACCTGGGAGGAGTTCGTCCGCCGGGTGAACTTCGAGCTGGCCAACGAGTGGGGCAACCTCGTCAACCGTTCCATCTCGATGGCCTTCAAGAACTGTGGCGATATCCCGGCCGCCGGTGAGCTGACCGACGCTGATCGCGAGCTGCTGGACGCCTCGGCCGGCGGATTCGACACCGTGGGGGACTTGCTGGGCCACGCCAAGTTCAAGGCCGCCATCACCGAGGCGATGAGAATTGTCGGACTGACCAATGCGTACCTCTCCACCCAGGAGCCGTGGAAACTCAAGGACAACCCGGAGCGCCGCGACACTGTGCTGCACGTGGCCCTCCAGGTCGTCAGCGACGTCAACACCATGCTCACCCCGTTCATGCCGCACTCGGCGCAGAGGATCTACGAGGCCCTGGGCGGCGAGGGCGTGTGGGCTGCTCAGCCCGAACTCGTCGAGACCGATGGTGCTGCCCCCATCCTCATGGGTGACTACGCCTCCGAGAAGGCCTCGTGGGGACGTCGTGAGATTGCGGTGGGAACCCCGTTGGCCAAGCCCAGCCCGATCTTCCGCAAGTTGGACGCCAAGCTGGCGGAGACCGGCCCGCAGTGGGCCCCGGTCAATCCGCAGCCCTGACGCGCATTCGGAGTATGTAGGCTTCCGGGGAGCTGTCAAGAACTGCTCTGAACCGACGATGGCGACGTTGCCATCGTCGGTTCTGGCAGCTGCGTGTCGTGCCCGGCAGGTACAAGCCGGACGAGAGGTCAGAGTTGGCTGGCCAGTCGCTGCAACTGGCAGACGATGAGGGCGCACGCCTCCGCGTCGGAATCCGCCCGGTGGTGAGTGAGGTGGTAATTGGGCGCGCAGGCCTCAAGCACCGTCGGAAGCTTGTAATTGGGTAGGCCAGGGATGAGGCGCTGGGCGGTCCGGTAGGAGCAGAAGAACGGAGACGGCAGGGTGACGGTGCCGAAGTACTCGTCGAGCTGTCGCCACACCCGCGAGTCAAACATGGCGTTGTGGGCGTAGACGGGGGAGTTGGCGACGAACGTCGAGATGTCGTCGGCCAGCTCGGGCCACATGGGTGAGTTCTGGACATCTGCCGCGGAGATGCCGTGCAAATAGGTGAACTGAAAACTGTCCCATCCCCGGGGCGGACGGATGAGGGTGTTGAACCTGTCGACGACCTGACCGTCAAGTACCTTCACCATGGCCAACTGGCAGGCCGAGACGCCACCCATCCGATTCGCCGTCTCGAAGTCGACCGCCACGAACTCGCGACTGGTCATGTGGACGGGAGTAGGTATCAGGGCCGAGCGACTTCCGGAAGCCAGGGCATTCGACGCCGACCTGCCGGAGGACACCGTCCGGGAACCACCGACGCCGTGCACACCACGGGACGCGGCCTGAGCTGCCTTCTGTTTCTTGGCTACCTCGACGAGCCGTTTCCACTGCTCATGGTGAGCGGAGGGATCTCGTCCCTCCACCTTGGCCCATATCTCATTGGCCTTGGCCAGACGCTTCTGCAGGTCGAGGCGGTGGTCCTGGCGAGTTGGCTCCAGACCAAGGTTCAGCCACGACTCGATCGTGTGCACCTCGGCGGCATAGGCCTTGACCTTGTGTTGGATCTTTGCCACCTCGATGACGTAGAACTCCATGACGTTGGCCGGACGGTTTTTCGCCGTCTCGACCATGGCATCCATGCATCCGGTGGCTATGACGAGGGCTTGCTCGTAGTCACCATCACGCTTGAGGGCAGCGATCGTCGGCGTCCAGTCACAGATGGCGCGGCCACGGTACCTCGGCATCACCCAGTCATCAGTGGCGTCCGTGGAAGCCGCCGCCGGCGCAGTGTGCGCGATGTCATTGGACGACCTGTCGCCGAGAGCCAGGTCGAGCCACGTGCGTAACCCCATGCGGAGCCTCCTGTCCCGGAACGTCGGGGGTGGGCCGCCCCCCAAGATGCTCAGCCAGGATATTCCGGACCTCCGACAGCACTGGTGGCATGGGCCGGAGTACCAGAGGCACATTCCAGAGATCGCAGAAATCCTCGCGACTGTGCGGCACGTCACCGTTGTCGTGCGGGGACACGTCATGATGTGCAGATCATGACTGTGTCACGATTCCTCGGAACGTGACCAGGAGGACGATGCCGTGAACCCGACCGTCGTCAACAGCGTAAAGCCAGAACTCCTCCTTGACCAACGAGAGCGGCTTGACTGCATGGCATGACGCAAGGGGCAATCAACCAGGCGGAGACTGGAAAGGCCGCTGATACGTCCGTCGTGCTGGATGCTGCGTTTTTTTGGGGGGGAAAAAAGAACCGGAAGGATGACAGTTGACGGGTTGGGGGCCGATGTCGACCCCCAACCCCTCAGTGCTTCATCACTGCGGTGCCTGTTTGCGGGCCTGACGCATGACCATGAGCGATCCGAGCAGACCGAGCACCAGGAAGAGCGCAGAGAACCCGATCGACCATGCCGCCGCGTGTGCAAAGCCAGTCTCGAGGCCGTGGATGACGGCGTCGCGGGAATCACCCAAGGGGCGAATCAACGGACTGTCAGGGGAGGCATTGCGCAACCCCGAAATGGCGGATCCGGCAGAGTCCTCGGTGGCCTGGACCACCTTGTCGAGCACCTTGGCCGGGACACCGCTGATTGAGGACACCGCATCAGGAATGGAGTGGTTCATCGCAGAGCCAAGGGTGGACCCGGCAATCGCGGCACCGAAGGCCGAGCCGAGCTGACGCACCGTCGACTGGGTGGCCGACCCCGCTCCCGAGTGCTCCTTGGGGATGTCATGCAACACCGTTGAGGTGAGCTGAGCCGAGGCCAGGCCCAGACCAATGCCGTAGACCACCAGGGTCAGCACGACGAACCACGTCGATGCCTGGACGCCGACCACCCATGCCAGCAGTCCGACCCCGACAGCCTCCAGAGCCAGTCCGAGAACCACGACCCCAGGGGCACCCATGCGGGCAGCCAGGTGACGGGCAGAGGCCCCGGAGAAGAAAGCCCCCAGCGCCATTGCGGCCAGTACGACGCCGGTGCGCACCGTCGACAGACCGACCGAGTTCACCAGGAACAAGGGCAGCACAAACATCAGCGAGAACTCGCCAATGGCCACCGTTGCGGCGGTGAGGTTACCCCAGGAGAAGGTGCCGACACTGAACAGTTTCAGATCGAGCAGAGCGTCACGGCCGACCTTGGCACGGTGGTTCTCCCACACGATGAACAGCACGATGAAGACCAGACCGATGGCAATCGTCCACGGCACCGGGGACATCGACCAGCTCTCCGGCCATGACCAGCCAAAGACCTTGAGGGTCTCCTTCTTGGTCCACCAGCCGAGGGAGGTGGCCTCGATGAGGCCGAAGACCAGCAGGCCGAAGCCGATGGCCGAGGTGAGCAGGCCGTCGACGTCAACGCCTTTCTCGGCCTGTTTGCCACGAGTTTGCGGCACCCATGCGGCGATTCCCGCCAGGACGAGCAGACCCAACGGCAGGTTGACCCAGAAGATCCAGCGCCAGGAGACGTACTCAGTCAGGACACCGCCCAGAAGTGGGCCCAGAGCGGCCATACCACTCATGACGGCACCCCAGATGCCGAAAGCCGCGGCGCGGTCCTTTCCCTGGAACAGCGAGTTCACCGAGGACAGGGTGGAAGGCAGTACCAGCGCGCCACCAACACCCTGGACAGCGCGCGAGGCGATGAGTGAACCAGAACCTGACGCCGTCGCTGCGAGTAACGAGCCTCCGACGAAGAGCAGCACACCTGCGGCGAAGGTGGTACGACGGCCGACCCGGTCACCCAGACGCCCGGAACCCAGCAGCAGTGCGGCGAAGATCACGTTGTAGATGGCGTTGACCCACTGCGCGTCGGTGAGGCTCAGGTTGAGCGCCGAGATCATCGTCGGCAGGGCGACACCAACAATTGTCCCGTCCAGAATGATGAGTGAGAGCCCGGCGGCGAGGACGGCGAGGGCTTTCCAGCGCCCGGGGAACGGTTGGGCCGGGGTGGCGGTGGAGGCGGCGTCTGTCACGACATTCCTTTCGACCCCACCGACACTACGGAGCATGTGGCCTCGCAGCATCGGCCAAAAGGTTGAAAAACCCTCCGGCACTCAGTCATGGTGACTAGTTCATGAGGCCCGCGACGGTGGCACGTGCTCGTCTCATGCTCATTGGCTGGAATCCCATGACGATGGCCCGCGATCGCATCGCCGGTTCGCTCTGGCACAGGGCCAGGCCGCGGCGAATCAACACCTGTGGTGACTTGCGGTGCTGTCGTAGATCGCGGATGAGACGGCGGGCGAAGTTGAACCAGCGGGGACGGTCCAACCAGATGGGCAGCACCTCCATACCGGCTCGCAGACACGGGTCGAGCAGGTCGAGGGCGAAGATCCCCTCGGCGACGACAGCTGGCGCGTCTCCCACGTTGACGAGGTGAGTGCCGTCAGCCTCGGACTTCGAGATGTCATAGCACGGGGCCTCGACACGCCCCATGGCGGCGAGTTCACCGAGGGCTTCCACAGCCGCTGGAAGGTTCCAGGAGGCGACGTCGTCCCAGTCGACCATGCCGTGCACCCGGGGGAGACCGAGCTCATCATGATCGCGGTAGAAGTCATCAAGGCGCAGTTCGGGCAGCTCCGCCACATGGGTCAGACGGGACTTCCCGGATCCAGAGGGCCCTGCCAGCAGGATGATCGTGCGCGCCACGGCTGTCGATTCTATCGGGATTGCAGATCGGACGTCGGCCCGGCTACCCTTGACGACAACGTTGATCATGATGCGATCAGCGTGCCTTACCACGCAGCGTGCTTTACCACGATCCGCCGCCTCCACCGCCGAACCCGCTGTCACTGGAACTCGATGAGAATCCAGAGCTGGAGCTGGAAGTACTGCTGGGTGACGCCGACATGGAATTGCTCATCTCGTTGATGGTGGAGGCGAGGTCGTGAGTGAAACCGCCCGCCATGAGGGGAATCCACGTTGGCCCGGGATCCCAGTTGCCGGCTGTCTCGAGGCGTGCAGATGTCGAGGTCCACTTCTCAGTAATTCCGAATGCTGCAGCCCAGGGTAGATAGGCCGAAAAGATGTCGAAACCCTCTTCGATCCTGAGCTGGTCGACCTCAATAGTCGAGGCATTGACGGGAACGTCCAGATTGTCGAAAATACGCCAGTTGATCTCGTCAAGGTGGGATGTGGCATTGTTGCGTGTGATAAGCCCGTGGGCCGTATAGGTGATCCGGTACTTCTGCTCTCCGGTAAAGGTGTGTTCGTCCGATCCAATTCGAAGGCTGGCCACCCCGCCGCCGGCAAAGTTCATAGTGGGGTCAGCCCCTGACGGGCTTGACACATGAAAGTCCGTGTAATCGACGTGACGAATATGATCGGGATCGTCAGTGAGTCTTTGCGCAGACACAAAGGTCAGATATGGACCGTGTTTGGGCTGGGTGCCGAAGTCGTATGTGAGGTCGAGAACGACTCCAGCCTTGCCGTCAACCCGTTGTGCGGCCAATCCGAAAAGGTTGACGGTGAGTGGTACCGCAGGCTCAGATTCCGAGGACCTGTGACATCTCCTGACGAAGCGTCGTCATCTGCGCATCGAGGCGTGCTTTGGTGGCTGCCAGGTCAGTCTGGGACTCCTCCGGCGTAGCTCGTGCCTCGAGGTAGCACTTGAGCTTGGGCTCGGTGCCGGAGGGACGGGTTACGACGTGGACGCGAGGCCCATTCAGCTCTATGGCATTCTGCTGGGGAAGCCCGGAACCATTCCTGGGGTCGTTGAGGTCGCACACCTCAACGGCATCGCCGAGCAGGGTGGCTGGCGGCTGGCTGCGAAGACGGTCCATGGCGTCGGAAATGATCGACATGTCCGTGACGCGCACGGCCAGCTGGCTGGTGCGGTGCAGTCCGTGGGCGGCCCAGATCTCGTCGAGTCGCTCGGAGATCGTGGTGCCAGAGGCCTTGAGCTCACCCGCCAGACGCATGATCGTTGCGAGGGCGGTGATGCCGTCCTTGTCCGGCACATGGGAGGGGTCGCAGCAGTAGCCGATGGCCTCCTCGTAGCCGAAGACGAGGCCGGGTACGCGGCCAATCCACTTGAAACCAGTCAGGGTCATGCGGTGCTCGCGTCCTGCTGCCGTGGCCATCCGTCCCAGACAGGTCGACGAGACCACCGAATTGGCGTAGACCCCGTCCAGACCACGTCGCAAGGCGTCGTCACCCAGCAGGGTTCCGAGCTCGTCACCGGTGAGCATCCGCCAGTCACCGTCGATGACGGCGGCAACGGCGCAACGGTCGGCGTCAGGGTCGGAGGCGATGACGACGTCAGCGTCATGCGTGCGAGCTTGGGCGATGGCCAGGTCGATGGCGCCTGGCTCCTCGGGGTTCGGGAAGGCCACCGTGGGGAAGTCCGGGTCTGGGTCGAGCTGCTCGGCGACTCCGATGAACTCCGGCAGGCCGGCCTTCTCCACGAGGCGACGCACGACACGGGTCCCGACACCGTGCATGGCGGTGTAGACCCAGGTGACGTCCGGATTGGCCTTGGTCAGCTCGGCAGCACGGGCGACGTAGGCGTTGATGAGCTCGTCGCCGATGAGTTCGATGTCGTCACCACGTGGGATCGCCGCGACGGGATCGGTCGATACGACCTTGATCTCGTGGGCGATCTCGGTGTCGATGGGAGGCACGATCTGGGAGCCGTCACCCAGGTAGACCTTGTAGCCGTTGTCGGCCGGCGGGTTGTGGGAGGCAGTTACCATGACGCCGGCGACCGCGCCGTAATGCTTGATGGCGAAGGCGGTCACCGGGGTCGGGATGGGGGAGTCGGCCAGCAGAGCGTGGAATCCGGCCCCCGCCATGATCTCGGCGGTGTCGCGGGCGAAGACGTCGGAGTTGTGCCGGGCATCGAAACCGATGACCACCGACCCCTCCTTCTCGCCGTGGGCACGCAGCCAGGCCGCGAATCCAGCAGCGGCCCGCTGGACGACGACGCGATTCATCCGGGATGGGCCGGGGCCGAGAGCGGCACGCAGGCCAGCGGTACCGAAGGTCAACGGGCCGGAGAAGGCCGACTCAAGGGCCTTGACGGCTTCGCAATCACCGGACTGGGCGCGGGTGAGCAGGTCGGACAGTTCGGCGCGGGTGACCTCGTCAGGGTCCTGGTCGAGCCAGGACTGGACCTCGGCGACGAGTTCGGGGGACAGGCCCTCGGGTTGTGTGGTGATCATGGTTCCTCGACAGTGTGGGGTGGATCAGATGGCAGCCGTGATGTCAGCGAGCAGGTTTGCCAGACGGGGAGCGGCCTCCTTGCCGGCGGCAATGACCTCGGCGTGGTCGAGAGGAGCGTCGGTGACACCAGCGGCGTGGTTGGTGACCAGGGACAGACCCAGCAGGTCGATTCCTGCTTCCCGGGCGGCAATGGCCTCCAGGGCGGTCGACATGCCGACGAGGTCGGCACCGATGGTGCGAGCCATGTGGACCTCGGCGGGGGTCTCGTACTGGGGGCCGCGGAACTGCGCGTAAACGCCGGTTGGGGTGCCCGGAGCCACCTTTTCGACGACCTCGAGCAGGGTCGGGGTCCATGCCGTCGACATGTCGATGAAGGTGGCGCCACGCAGCGGGGTGGCACCGGTGAGGTTGATGTGGTCACGAATGGCGACGACGGTTCCAGGACCCCAGGCCGGGTCAAGGCCTCCGCAGCCATTGGTGAGGATCATCGTGCTGGCGCCCAGGGCCGCGACAGTGCGCACTCCATGGACAACCGGCTCGACTCCACGTCCCTCGTAGAAGTGGGTGCGTCCGGTCAGAACGACGGCGGTCTTTCCGGTGGGCAGTGTGACAGCAACGAGGTCGCCGCCGTGTCCGGCAACGACCGGTGCCGAGAATCCAGGCAGCTCGCCGAGAGGGATCCGTCCACGGGTCTCGCCGAGGTGATCAACTCCGGCAGACCAGCCCGAGCCGAGCACCAGGCCCATGTCGACGCTGGTGAGCGAGAGGCGGGAACAGATGGCATCGGCAGCATCGCGGGCGATGGCCTGGGGGTCGGTGAAATCCGGTGTCGTCATGGGGTCAACCCTAGAGGTTTTCACCGACTCGGGCGCGAATCCCCGGCCCATTGTCAGCTGGTGTCCGAGTCCGGAGGGGTGGCGTCGATACGTGTGCTGAATCAGTCGCGTGGTCGAGGTGAGCAGTTTCTCTCATGTCAGCAGAAAGTCCGCCACGGCTGAATGAATGCGGCCATGACCTCCATGATGGCCACATGGAAAGGGCCTGGGGATCAACCGCAGGATCAGAAGTCGTCGAAGAGGGCGGAGAACAGTCCCAGACCCACCAGGCCGAGACCACCGACGGCCAACCCGCTGATGACCGGGTCGGACTCGTAACGGCGGTAGTAGCCCTGGACCCACGGCGCATAATCCGGGCCAGCCTGCCAGTAGGGCAGCTGGGCGCCGTTGACGTCGACGGTACGGATCCACGGGGAGCGTCCCTGTTGGATGCGCTGGGCGTCGGCTGCGCAGGCCGGAACCTTGCGCGCAACTCCGCCGTCAGGGGAGTACATGACGTCAGTGGTCGACGGGCCGTGAGCCGGGTCGAAGAAGCACGGTGGACGCACCTCGGGAATTGGCTCTCCATTGGCGCGGGCCTGCACGCAGGCGATGGCGTGACGACCCTCCTCGAGGGTCTCGGTGACGAGCGGGATCGAGCGGGTGCCCTTGTCCTGGGCCATGAGCGTCTTGGCGCGGTCGTAGCAGTCCAAGGCCATGCTCCAGTCCTTGCGGCCCTCGACCGACACCTCCTTGCCGATCATCTCCATGTCAAGATCGCGCAGGGCCTCACCGAAGGTGGTGACGTCCTCCTCGGTCTCCTGACGCATCTGCGAGACCTTGGCCTCGATGGCCTTGGCACGCCGGGCCTCCACCTCGCGGGACTGACGCTGGGCGCGCATCAGGGACGCCATCGTTGCCACAAATCCCACGAAGAACAGCAGGAAGAGCAGGAGGTCACCGGACATGGTCACCAGAATGCCCTGTGAAACGGACACTCACAAGAAGAATCACGCTGCACATTTCACTCATCGACGATCTCACAGATGACCTCGCCCGAGGCGACCGTCGAGCCAACCGCGGCGTTGAGGTTACGGATGACGCCAGAGCGATGGGCAGCCAGGGGCTGTTCCATCTTCATGGCCTCCATGACGACGATCTGGTCGCCCTCGTTGACCTGCTCTCCCTCGACGACATTGACCTTGACGATGGTTCCCTGCATCGGGGAGGCCACCGAGTTGCCGGTTGCCGAGGTGTGGCGTCCGGCGCGGTTGCGACGGGTGGGGCGACGAGACTTCGTACTCGGTGCCTGACGGGCGCCGTGCAGGGAGGCCGGGATGCGTACCTCGACGCGCTTTCCGTTGACCTCCACGACGACCTCGCGAGGGGGCTCGGTGTCCGCGGACTCTCCCAAGGACCCGGTGTAGGGCTCGATCGTGTTGTCGAACTCGGTCTCGATCCAGTCGGTGAAGACGCCGAAGTGGCCGTCGACCGCGGTGAAGGCAGGATCCTTGACGACCGCGCGGTGGAAGGGGATGACCGTCGGCATGCCGTCGATGACGATCTCGTCGAGGGCTCGGGCAGCGCGGGCCAGGGCCTGCCCGCGGGAGTCTCCCGTGACGATGAGTTTTCCGATGAGGGAGTCGAAGGCTCCCGGAACAGTCATGCCGGAGTGGTAGCCCTCGTCAACCCGGACACCGGGGCCATACGGTGCCTGCCACGACGTCAGGGTGCCAGGCGCAGGCATGAACCCCATGCCGGGATCCTCGGCGTTGATGCGGAACTCGAAGGAGTGGCCGCGCAGTGTCGGATTCTCGGGCTCGAGGTGGCCACCCTGGGCCACGTGGAACATCATCTGCACCAGGTCGACCCCGGCGACTTCCTCAGAGACAGGATGCTCCACCTGTAGACGGGTGTTGACCTCGAGGAAGCTGATGGTCCCGTCCAGACCGACGAGGAACTCGCAGGTTCCGGCTCCGACGTACCCGGCCTCCTTGAGAATGGCTCGGGAGGACTCGTAGAGACGGCTCAGCTGCTCGTCACTGAGGAATGGCGCCGGGGCCTCCTCGACGAGCTTTTGGTGACGACGTTGCAGGGAGCAGTCACGGGTCGAGATGATCTGCACGGTGCCGTACTGGTCGGCGATGCACTGAGTCTCGACGTGACGCGGCTTGTCGAGGTAGCGCTCCACGAAGCACTCGCCGCGTCCGAAAGCAGTGACGGCCTCGCGTACGGCCGACTCGTAGAGGTAGGTGACCTCATCCATGGAACGGGCGACCTTGAGGCCGCGGCCACCACCACCGAAGGCGGCCTTGATGGCGATCGGCAGGCCGTGTTCCTTGGCGAACTCGACAACCTCCTCCGGGCCGTCGACCGGGTCGGCGGTGCCGGGAACGAGGGGAGCACCGACCTTCTGGGCGATGTGACGGGCCTGAACCTTGTCGCCGAGGACCCGAATGGCCTCCGGGGGAGGGCCGATCCAGATGAACCCGGCGTCGATGACGGCTTGGGCGAAGTCGGCGTTCTCGGAGAGGAATCCGTACCCGGGGTGGATCGCGTCGACCTCGGCGCGACGAGCGACGTCAAGGATCTTGTCGACGTCGAGGTAGGTCTGGGCAGGGGTCACGCCGTTGAGGGCGAAGGCCTCGTCGGCAAGCTTGACGAACAATCCCTCGGAGTCAGAGTCCGCATAGACAGCCACGCTCGTGATACCGGCGTCCTTGGCGGCACGGACGACGCGCACCGCGATCTCGCCACGGTTTGCGACGAGTACCCGCTTGATGGTCCTGTCCACGGTTCCTCCGATCGGCTCTCGGGGCGGGGTGCCCTCACGGCGAGTCTAAAGGGTCAGAGTTCGTCCTCTCGTCACTGTCCATGTGTTCTCGCCCTTGACAATGCTGCGTCGACCTCGCGTGGTACATCCGGAAGATCCGATGGCACCAACCCGATCTGGTGGCAACTCCTGCCCGCAGAACCGGGATCGCCATCACAAATGCGGCGCGAGCTCGTCGTGGATCCGTGAGGATGGCGCACCTGACCGCTACCCTGACAATCATGGCGACACCGCAGTTCATCGTGGACCTCAGACGGCACATCGGACATGACCCGTTGTGGCTGTCAGGCAGTAGCGCGGTGGTCGTGCGCCAAGGACCGCGCGGACCCCAGGTGCTGCTCGTCAAACGTGCTGACACCGGGGCATGGACCCCGGTCTGCGGAATCATCGAACCGGGGGAGAGGCCTGATGAGGCCATCCTTCGCGAGGTTCGGGAGGAGACCGGCGTGGAGGCGGAAGTCGTCCGGCTGGTACGGGTCAATGTCGCCTCCCCGATTACCTACCCCAATGGCGACCGCTGCCAGTTCCTCGATCATGACTTCCTGTGCCGGTGGGTCAGTGGCGAACCTCGAGTGGGTGACGACGAATCCAGCTGTACGGGTTTCTTCGGCGTCAATGACCTGCCCGAGATGTCCCCGCATCATCGTCGACGTATCGAGGCCGCACTACACCCCTCTGACGACGTGGTCTTCAGCTCGGATGCAGACATCGACGGCGCCGACCGTGACGAGACCCCATGAGCCTGCCCCAACTCTCCTCCCGCGTGTGGCGGCACGGGAAGGTCGTTGCCGAATCGGTGCCCCTGGACACTCTGAGTGACGAGCTCGCCAGTGACCAGACGCTGATCTGGTACGACCTCACCGCTCCCGATCGCGAGGACATCGACATCCTTGCCGACGAACTCGATCTGGAGTTCCACACCGTCGAGGATGCCGAGGCTCCCGGCGAGCGTCCGAAGGTCACCCGCTATCCCGATCATCTCTTCCTGACGACTTACGCCGCGACCATCGGCGAGACGAATGACCCCAACAGTCGCATCATCATCTCCCGGGTATCTGTGTGGGTGTTCGAACATGGCGTCGTCAGTGTCCATCGCGACGACCTGCCCGAGATCGAGGAGGTGCTCAATCGCCTTGACGCCAACCGCGATCTGGTCTCGAACGGGCCGATGGGTATCGTCCATGCCATTCTTGACGTCCTCGTCGACGGTCATTTCGACACCGTCCAGCACCTGGACGACGTCGTCGAACTCGTTGAGGATCAACTCTTCGACGACTCGATCGACACCCAGCGGGTGCAGTTGCGGGTCTACCGGCTGCGCAAGGAGCTGGTGCAGTTTCGTCGAGTCGTGCTCCCGATGCGCGAGATCGTCTCGACGATCAGCCGTCCGAGCAGGGAAGCCGTGGCTGTTCCCCGGGTCCTCGAACCGTACTTCAACGATCTGTACGACCACTCCATGCGCGTCTCGGAATGGTCCGATTCCCTGCGGGACCTCGTCGCGACGATCTTCGAGACGAATCTGTCCATCCAGGACGCCAAACTCAACACCGTCATGAAGAAGTTGGCCGGGTGGGCTGCCATCATCGCCGTCCCGACCCTCATCACGGGGTGGTTCGGACAGAACGTTCCCTTCCTGGGCGACGGCCGACCACTGGGGTTGTGGATCTCGGTCGGGCTCATCACCGTGTCGAGCCTCGTGCTGTACCTGGTTTTCCGTAAGGAAGACTGGATCTGAGGAGACCAATAGGCGTCTGACAGTGCAGAACTCTTGTCCTCAGATTGCATCAATTGGGTAAGGCCGCTTATCGTATCGGCACATGTGAGACGCCCCGCGGCCGGACAGATCGTGCTGGCCGCCGACGACAAGCTCGCGGCCTACGCGCAGAGTGCGGTGAACGACATCCTCGACGGCTTGATTCCCAGTCGGCTCGGTTCTGCCGCCCATGCCTGGCCAGCGGCCAGCGGGGGCTGCATGTGCCCTCCTGCAGGGTTTTCGACTTTGCCCGGTCGACACGTCGGCGTGGTCGACCGGGGCCCTCGCGCACCCGTGGTTGGCCGGGTCTCGGAGAATGAAGGGCTAATAGTGAGTATTCCCTCACCCGGTGTGCACTCAAAAGGGAGCCTGACCCGGTTCTCCGGACACTGATTCTGAGGTGATGGTGGCCTCAGGGAAGGAGCTCGTGATGCCTGTTGCGAAGTCGCCGGAGTTCCGGCGTCGTGCCTCGGAACTGGCCGACCAGGGCGAGCCGGTGCGAAGAACCTGGCCGGATCGGGTCCTGTAAGAAATTCTCTAACTAGCCGAGAAGCGCGCTTTCGCTGGGGCTGGTCTCAGGCGGCGATATGGATCGTAGCTCCTGCCACGCGGAAGGCTTCTAGGGCCGCGTCAGGTGCGTCTGGGGTGGTGACGAGATCGTCGATGTCGTCGATCTGCCCGAATCGGAAACTGGAAGTTCTGGACAGTTTGTCGCCTGTGACGGCCAGGATAGTGCGGCTCGTGGAATGAAGGATGGCTCGTTTCACTTGGGCGTCCTGGTGGGTGGTGACGGTGAGGCCATTGCCGGGTGCCGCGGAGCACGCGCCCACGACGGCGATGTCGGCGCGGAATCCGTCCAGGGCCTGCAGGCATGAGGCGGCTTCGTAACGGAGGCTCTCCGCCATGACTGTGCCACCTGGTGTGGCGACCGTAGCTGTCCCGGCAGCGGCGAGGGGCAGGGCTGCACGCAACGAGAGACACAGTGCCGTCACGGGTTGGCCTCGTAGGGCCTCGGCCACGGCCGCCATGGTCGAACCGTTGTCGATCACCACCGCCATATCGTCATCAACCAGATCTGCGACGGCACGGGCGATGGAAGCCTTGCCCCCGGCGTTCTCGGCAGCCCGCAGCGAGTACGGCATCGGTGCGCCCCGCAATGCCACCGCCACGGCCCCACCGTGGACCTTGCGGAGCTGCCCGTGGCCTTCCAGGTCGGTGAGGTCGCGCCGGATCGTCGCCGGGGACGCCCCTGTGAGCTCGACGAGTGAGTCCACGGAGATTGGGGACGGGCCCAGCGCCCTGATGATCATTCTCTGACGAAATACTCGTTGCACATGATTATTTCATCACAGATGCTGGAGTCATGACACATCTGTGGAACCGAATCTGGGCCGTACTCACCACACGTGGGATGACTGTCACGGCGAGCGTGTGCCGCCAGTTGAACGGCCAGGCAGGGGATGACCATGGCGCGTGACGCGCTGCTCATCGGGATCCGGGCGGTTCTACTCGTCATGGACGGAACGTTGGTGGATTCCACCGAAGCCGTGGAGTCCATCTGGACCGCATGGGCACGTCGCAACGGCATCGTTCCCGCTGATGTGTTGGCCTACTGCCATGGCAGGGACGTGGCCTCAACGGTCGCGCACTTCCTGCCCCAGCTGTGCCAGGAAGAGGTCCGGGCGATGGCCGCCGACCAGCTCGATGCCGAATGCACACAGCTGGGCACCGTGAGACCCGTCACCGGAGGCCACGAGCTTGTCGGTTGGCTCGAAGGCCGCTCGATGACATGGGGCGTCGTCCCCAACGCTCCCTGTCGGCTCGCCCTCGCCCGGTTCGGCGCAGCGGGCTTTGCTCCGTCCCTGTTGGTCACGTTCGAAGACGTCGAGCACGGTAAACCGGCCCCCGTCGGGTACATCCAGGGCAGCCAGCGTTGTGGGGGCCGTTCTTGCCCATACTCTGGCCGTCGAGGACTCCGAGCCGGGCCTTGCAGCAGCACGCGCTGCCGGGATGGTCGTCGCGGCCGTGGGAGGACGCACCGACGCCGACCTGGTGTGCCACGACCTCCACGACCTGCGCAACCGATTCGTTGGAGCCATCCAGTGACAGCACTGAGATTCCCCCGGCCGTGAACGTCCGCGTCTTGCAAGCTCTCGGCGAGGAGGCAGTGCTGAACAGGCACCACACCAGCGAGCCTTCGCCGCGGCAAGGGGCAGAACGATGGCCGCTGAGCATCGTGCTGATGCCACCACCTGAAGCCACTCAGGCACTGGACTCCCTGACCCAGACAGCGGTGGATCTAGCCGGCCCCACACACCTCCGCAGCGGCGCCCAAGGTTGCGCACACATCACAATCAGAGCCTTGGAAAACCGACGACCCGTACCACCTGGAGATCCCCTCGCTATGAGGTGCGCACGCGCGTTGGACCGAGCCTGTGCCCAGCACCCTCCCCTCACCATGAGACTCGAACAACTCGTGCTGACACCCGGTGGCGTCCTCGCCGTCCTTGATCCGACCGGCGGGGATGCAGACCAGTTCCGAACGCATACCCTCGGCCGCGAACTCGGCCCCGACGCCCACAGAGAAGGACCCATCAGTCAGCGAGACCTCTGGTACGCGTCACTGCTCCATTTCCGCGGACCAATTCTCCAACCCCACGAGCTGGTCACCTGGGTCCGATCGCATCCAACTTCCACCGCATGGACCTTCCCAAAGGCGACCCTGTGCACCTACCGAACTACCACAACCGCCATGCTCCCCAACACCATCCACACGGCAGCCTTCCGACAAGTTTTATGACCGCGCTGGTCGAGTTGGCGGCACAGCCGCCTTGGTGCGGTTATCAAGTGCCCCAACCCGTAGGTTTCAGAGTGTCCTACAAACGGTGTAAGTGGCTCCGGGCCTTGACCTCGGGTTGTGGGAATGTGGAATCCAGCATGGGCTGGAGGAAACGAGATGATCAGGACCATGGCCAGGAAGAATTACTCGATGAAGTTTTCGTCAGCCGGCCGTTGACTTGTAAGAGACCACCCCGGACGCGACGTTGAAGCAGGTCGCCGCTGACCTGCGTCGTCCGGGGAACGCTCGCGTTGTGGGTCGAGGACGTGGGCAACAGGGTGCGGACGAACAACGCGACGGCGCAGCCCCCGAGGCTAGGGTGGACCACAAGCGCGTCGCGCAGGTGATGCGTGCCCAGGGGATCCGGCGTCGCCGGGTTCGCACCACGGTCCCCCTCGCCCGAGAGGTGCCACTTCCTGACGAGAGTGAGGATGATGTCTTGACACGGTGGATGGTCGCCGAAGTCATAGAAGCCAGGGGGCGTCTCGAATTCATGGTGCTGGCTATGCGCGAACCGGAAGTAGCCTAACTTGTGAAGGTCTGGCAAGACCGATACGTAGCGCACTTCGAGGCGAGGGGGTACCGGCACTCCGGGGCGCAGGCCGCTATGCGACTCCTCACGGGGGCATCCCTTGAGGACCTTATGACACGTGTAGCCCCCAAGTAACTCAAAGGACCGTGGACGAACCGGAAGGGACCTACTGACGAGGTCATGTCGACGGTCAGGTCACTGTCGATCGAGCATCTGGCCGCTCCCCGCGACATGCGCATCCCGGTCAGCCAGATCGGACACGCTGATTGCCGCATACTACTTCATCCCACCTGAGGTGACGGGTCAATGACGAGTCCTGACGCCGCCATGGGCGGTTCCGTCAATTTCAAACGGTGTCGTGGTCACTCCCCGGCGGGCCTGGACGGGTAAAATAACCTCGGGGGCTTCGCCAACCTAACGGACGACTTGGAGTCCAAAATCTTCGCGGCCTTCCCCACTGTTACCGTAGTCTGGCCCAGCCACGGTGGCGCCACTACACGCGGGGCCGAGCGGCCCCGCCATGCCGAGTGGTCGGGCACGCAGCTGGTAACCATATCGTTACCCTCCAGCACCACCTCTGCGTAGAGTGGCGACTATGAGCGATTGGATAACCATCCTTGGGGGCGCAGTTGCGGGCGGGGCCACGTCCCTGGGCGTAGCGAGCTGGCAGCGGTTCTCCGGGCGACGCGACAGGCTCGCCGATCTGCGGCTCGATTTGGTGCGGCGACTCGCTCGCGACAAGGGAGGTCCGGAGCTGGCGTCCGCCCTGAATGAGGTACCCGTTGTCTTTGGCCACGACGAGCGTGCTCTACGACTCTATCGAGCTTCCGTGCCTGGCAAGGATGGACGAGCAGACACAGATCGGGTGGAGGATCTGATTGTCTACTTGGCCCAGGCCGTGGGGCTGGGCAAGGTCGATGCCGCTGACCTTCGCAGCGGGTTTGCCTCGCCCCGTAGGCCCGTTTGACAACCTGTCTGAGCGTCTGGATTTACTCTGGGCATGCAGCCCCGCTGAGCTTGCGTGGCAGCGGGAGCCAGTTGCTGTTGTGGTGCCTGCCGGGAGCTGGCCGGTCGGCCTAGGTGTCTTCACCCCGAAAGTTCGGCGTTGACTGGCCGATCGCGCCGGGCGGAACAGGTGTTCCGCGTTGATGCAATGAACAACGCGACCAGCCAGCAGGCGATCCGGTTGCGATCAGGTCCGACCAAGTCCCAGCAGGTGGATCAGGCGGTGAGCGTGACTTACTGACCTTGCTCGGGCGGGTGATGCCGTTGTCTTGATATTCCGCCACCACTTCCTACCCGTTGTGCTCGGCGTCCTTGAGCCCGACCTTCAACTGTTGCTGGACGTTCAGCGCTTGGCCGCTTAGGTATTGGGAGATACGAGTGTAAAGGGCAGCTCGGACAGCCATGCGCCCAATGTACTCTTTAAGCTCTTCCGATGTTCCCAACATGACCGGGCAAGACTCCTAGACTGGCCGACGTGACGAAGATTGCACTAGCCATTGCCGGGTCCGAGGCCTCCGGTGGCGCCGGAGCCCAGACCGACCTCAAGACCTTCCACCAGCTCGGGGTGTTCGGATGCACGTCCCTGACCTGCATCGTCTCCTTCGATCCCGACAACGACTGGGGACACCGATTCGTGCCGGTCGATCCGCAGGTCATTCATGATCAGATCGAGGCCGCCGTCGCCGTCCACGGCCAGATCGACGCCGTCAAGATCGGCATGCTCGGTACCCCGACGACCATCGGCGTCGTCGCCGAGGCCTTGGAGGCCTACAAGTTCCCCAAGGTTATCCTCGACCCCGTCCTCATCTGCAAGGGCCAGGAGACGGGTGCCGCCCTCGACACCGACAACGCCCTGCGCGAGCAGATCCTGCCGCATGCCGACGTCATCACGCCGAACCTCTTCGAGACGCAGACCCTCGCCGACGTGGACGAGATCACCTCGGTCGAGGCCCTCAAGGACGCTGCCAAGAAGATCGGTGACCAGGGAGTTCCGGTCGTCATCGCCAAGGCCGGCACCCTGTTGAACACCGGCACCGCCCTGGACGTCTACTACGACGGCCACGACTGCGAGGTCCTCGAGGTTCCCGCCGTCGGTCAGGAGCGTGTCTCCGGTGCTGGCTGCACGCTGGCTGCCGCGATCACCGCGGAGATCGCCAAGGGAGCCAGTCCGCTGGACGCCGCTCGCACCGCCAAGCAGGTCGTCGTCTCGGCCATCGAGAATCGGATGCACGGCAACGCCCCGTTCGACTGCGTCTACCAAGGTAATTACCGAGCCTGATCATTCATGACTTGACCCCGGCGGATATCCGCCGGGGTCAAGTCATGTCTCGATCCGTCATGATCACAGAAGTTGGGGGTCAGCGTCGGAAGACCGGACGCACTGACAGCTCCTCGATCATGGCCTCGGGGCTGGCCTCCAGGGCCGCGCGGACGGTGACGGCGACGGACTGTGGCCGCAGGTGCTCGGCGGCGTCGTAGGGACGTCCGGCTTGGGCCTGCAGTTCCACCTGCATGTCGGTGTCGACACGACCGGGGTGGATTGACGTCACCCGTACGACACCACGCTCCTCCTCACGCAGGGCATGTGTGAGGGCACGCAAGGCGTACTTCGAGGCCGCGTAGACGCCGCCGCCAGCCGGGGTCCGCAAGAAACCAGATCCTGAATTGATCATGACGATGTCGCCATGGCTGGCCCTCAGCAGGGGCAGCACGAGGTGAGTGAGGTCGGCGACGGCGACGACATTGATCTCCAGCACTCGACGCCACTCCTCACGGCTCTGAGCTGCGATCTCACCGGGAGACGCGGCACTCACCCCGGCGCTGTTGACGAGAACATCGAGACTGTCCAGCTGAGACACGGCCGCCGCAGTGGCCTCCTCGTCAGCCAGATCGACGACGAAGGGGGAGGCGTCAGGCAGTTCAGAGACCACCTTCTCGACGGCCTCGCGGTGGCGTCCTCCCACGATGATGTGGTGGTCTCGCCCTAGTTCCTCGGCGATCGCCCGTCCGATCCCGCGCGTCGCCCCGGTCACGAGGACTTTCTTGGTGTGCTGGTCGTTGTGTGAAGTTTCCGACGTCGTGGGGGGTTCCATGACGCAACCGTACTCGTCTTGCCAGCGAGCAATCCCGGGTTGTGGTTGGCTACCGTCATGGCAGAAGGCACGTGCGATGTCAGATCCGAAGTCGGGCGGTTGCGGACCGTCATCCTGCATCGCCCCGGCGACGAATTGCGCAGACTGACGCCGCGCAACAACGACAAGCTCCTGTTCGATGCGATGCCCTGGGTCGATCAGGCCCAGCGTGACCACGACGTTTTTGCGTCGATCCTCACAGACCGCGGCGTTGAGGTTCTCCTGCTCGGAGATCTGCTGCGCGAAACCCTCGACGACGACGTTGCCCGTCACCAGGCTGTTGACGATCTACTCGCTGATCTGCGGTACGGCGACGGGTTGCGAAGCTACCTGTGTCAACGCCTGTCGGAGCTGTCCAGTGACATGTTGGCGAAGGTGCTCATGGCCGGCCTGTCCAATGGTGAACTGGCCACCGTCGAATCCGTCGCGCCCCGCAGCCTGGTGACGAGCCTGCTGGCTCCCGAGGACTTCATCATCGACCCGCTCCCGAACCTGCTCTTCACCCGCGATTCCAGTGTCTGGGTGGGTAACCATCCGGCCGTGACATCCCTGACGATGCCGGCACGGCGCCGCGAAACCCAGCTGACCGACCTCATCTACCGTCACCATCCAAGATTCCTGGGACACAGCGACTGCTATGGCTGGCGGCTGGAGAACCTGGAAGGTGGGGATGTCATGCATCTGGGGGAGCAGGTCATGGCGATTGGTGTGGGGGAGCGAACCACCCCGTCGGGGGCTGAGCGTCTTGCCCGCACCGCCTTCGAGCTGGGAGTGGCTCACACCGTCCTGGCCGTGCCGATTCATCAGCAGCGCGCCACCATGCACCTGGACACGGTGTGCACCATGGTTGACGTCGACGCCGTCGTCATGTACCCCCAGATTGCTGACAGCTTGACGGCTGTTCCGCTCACTCCTGACGGAGACGACATTCGTATCGGCGAGCCTGCCCCGTTCCTGACGGCTGCTGCCGAGGCCATGGGGATCGACCGGATGCGTGTCATCGACACCGGCCTCGACCCCGTGACTGCCGAGCGCGAGCAGTGGGATGACGGTAACAACACCCTGGCGTTGGCACCGCGCGTGGTGGTGGCCTACGAACGTAACACGAACACCAACGCCCGTCTGGAGGCCGCCGGCATCGAGGTGCTGACGATTCCGAGTTCAGAGTTGGGATCGGGCCGCGGTGGTCCGCGCTGCATGTCGTGCCCAGTGCTGCGCGACAAGCTGTGAGGCGGGATCGCGATAGCATCACCGAAATGAGATCCGCAGCAGCGCTTGCAGTGACGGCACTGCTCGTCGTGACAGGGTGCGCTCCCTCACACGAGGGAGCCGTACCAAGCCCAGTTTCTGCATCCGCCACCCCGGTTCCTGCCGATGCGGACACCCTCGCGGACCTGGGGTGTGACCATGGTCCCCGAAACTTCCGGCTGCCCAAGGGCCTGGCTGTCACCTTGCGAGTTGATCACGTCAACAACGTCACCCTGCTCACGAAGCCAGATACGTCGGGCAGAGTCCACGACTTTCTGGCCGACAACCTGTCGGCGTCAGGGTTCACGGTGACGGGAAATGCCAACGGGTCCCTCACCTTCGTCTCAAATCGCGCTGATACGAAGGGATGGAGTGGAGCGTTCACCAGCTCCGACGAGGCCGCCGGGTTGACCCTGCGACACGGCTGAGCGTCACTCCCGCGCGCCAGTGACGCTCAGGTCGGCACGAGCTCAGGCCAGGTGGCCACCCTCCGGACCATTCCACAGCGACGACCATTCGACGTCGAGGTCCATGAGCATCTGGCGCAGCAAGGGTAGGGAGAGTCCGGTGACATTGTGCGGGTCACCGTTGATCCGGGTGATGAAGGCACCGCCCAAACCGTCGATCGTGAACGCCCCGGCCACCTTGGCGGGTTCGCCACTATCCACGTAGGCGTCGATCTCGGCGTCAGTGAGATCTGCGAAGGTGACGACGGTTTGGCCGACGCGGGTCTGATCGCGGATCTGACCGTTCTCGATGACGGTGACATGGTGTCCGCTGACGAGGACGCCCTGGTGACCTCTCATCCGGCGCCACCACTGCCGGGCGCGCTCGGCAGTGTGTGGTTTGCCGAGAATGCGGCCGTCAAGGTTGAGAACGGAATCGCAGGCCACCACGATCATTCGGTCCGCGGAGTACTCCTCAAGGATTCCGGACTCGATGACGGAGTGGGCCTTGAGGCGGCACAGCCTCGCCGTCATCGTGACGGCGTCCTCCCCGCGAAGACGGCTCTCATCAGCCCCCGACGCAATGACGACGGGTTCGATACCCGCGGAACGCAGTATCTGCAGCCGGGCTGGGGATTTCGACGCAAGAACGAAACACGTGGCCATGTCAGTAGCGTCGCAGGGACCCTCGCCAGGCCGCTTGCCCGGGCATGAATGGCTCGCGGATGGTGCGCCAATAGGACTTCCAACCGAAAGCGATCGGTCGGTCGTCGGGCACATAGGCGTTCGGGCCCGGACGGGTGAGCTCGGTCAGCACTGCGACGAGGGCGCCGAGCTCCTCGTCGGTGAGATGCCCTTTCGTGACTTTGATCGGATCATCGTCCATGGCGTGCCCACTCACAGCGGGATGTTCCCGTGCTTCTTGGGAGGTAGCGCCTCGCGCTTCGTGCGCAGCAGACGCAGGGTGCGGATGACCGAGGCGCGGGTCTCGTGCGGGTGGATGACCTGGTCGATCCAGCCTCGCTCAGCCGCCTGGTACGGGTTCGACAGGGTCGTCTCGTACTCGTCGACGAGCTCCTTGCGCTTGGCCTCCGGATCGGGATCGGTGGCCAGGGTGCGGCGGTGCAGGATGCTGACGGCTCCCTCGGCACCCATGACAGCGATCTGGGCCGTGGGCCAGGCGAGGTTGACGTCGGCACCGAGGGTCTTTGACCCCATGACGATGTAGGCGCCGCCGTAGGCCTTGCGGGTGACGACGGTCAACAGCGGCACCGTGGCCTCAGCGTAGGCGTAGATGAGTTTCGCGCCGCGTCGAATAATGCCGTCATGCTCTTGCTCCACGCCGGGCAGGAATCCGGGGGTGTCGACGAAGGTGAGCACCGGGATGTTGAAGGAGTCGCAGGTCCGGACGAACCGGGCAGCCTTCTCGGAGGCGTCGATGTCGAGAGTGCCGGCGTTGACCATGGGCTGGTTGGCGACGATGCCGATGACGCGGCCCTCGATGCGTCCGAATCCACAGATGACGTTCGGGGCGAAGAGCTCGTGGATCTCCAGGAAGGTGTCCTCGTCGAGCACGGTCGTGATGATCTCGTGCATGTCGTAGGGATGGTTCGCGGAATCCGGGATGAGGACGTCCAGCTTGCGGTCATGATCGGTGATCGTCAGGTCAGCCTCGCCGTCATCGTAGAACGGCGGATCCTCCAGGTTGTTCTGCGGCAAGTAGCTGACGAGGTCGCGGACGAACTCGAGGGCGTCGTCCTCGTCATTGGCCAGATAATGGGAGTTGCCCGACTTCGTGGAATGGGTACGGGCCCCTCCCAATTCCTCGAGGGAGACGTCCTCGCCGGTGACCTGCTTGACGACAGCTGGGCCGGTGATGAACATCTGGGAGGTCTGATCGACCATGACGATGAAGTCGGTCAGGGCGGGGGAGTAGACGTGACCGCCAGCTGCGGCGCCCATGATGATGGAGATCTGGGGAATGACGCCCGAGGCCCTGGTGTTGCGACGGAAGATGTCGCCGAACCGGGCCAGCGAGGCCACGCCCTCCTGAATACGAGCACCGCCGCCCTCATTGATGCCGATGAGGGGACAGCCCGTCTTGACGGCGAAATCAATGATCTTGCAGATCTTCTCGCCGTAGACCTCGCCCAAGGATCCACCGAAGATCGTGACGTCCTGGCTGAACACACAGACCGGACGACCATGGATCGTACCGACACCGGTGATGACACCGTCGGTGTAGGGACGTTTGCGTTCCATGCCGAAGTTCGTCGAGCGGTGACGAGAGAACTCGTCGAGCTCGGTGAAGGAATCCTCGTCCAGCAGCCGCAGAATGCGCTCCCGGGCGGTCATCTTTCCGGCGGCGTGCTGCTTCTCGATGGCCGAGGGGGATGCGGCATTGACGGCCTCGTCGATCCTCCGACCAAGGTCGGCGATCTTTCCTGCCGTGGTGTGGATGTCGATCTCCATGGGCCGAGACTATCCATCACAGGCGACAAGCGTGGTGTCGGGCCGCTTCCCGGGACGGAGGGTGGATAGTCTGTGCGGGTGCCTTCCACACCTGCTGCCATTGCTGATCGCGTCGTCGAACTTGCCGGGAACACCATGTTCACCGGGCCGCGCGGGGGAGGGGTTGCGTGCGTCGACTCCACCGGCTCGACCAACGCTGACATGGCCGCCTTCGTCCGCGCCGGAGGGACCTCGTTTCGCCTCCTCGTTGCTGATCACCAGGATGGTGGCCGAGGACGTTTCTCACGCAGTTGGCACGATGTCCCGGGAACGAGTCTGGCGATCTCTGCCCTGGTGCCCAATGATCGTCCCGCCCAGGACTGGGGCTGGCTCTCGATGGTGGCCGGACTCGCCGTTGTTGAGGCCATCGAGGAGGTCGGCGGGGCCGATCGCTCCCGGGTGACGTTGAAGTGGCCCAATGACGTCCTGGTGGATCTTGGCGCCGATCATGGTGGCAAGGTGTGCGGGATCCTGTCGGAGTGTGTCGATGGACCGGCGGGTCCACACGCCGTCATCGGGATCGGGATCAACGTGTCGATGGGGATCGACGAGCTGCCCGTCCCGACGGCGACCTCCCTGGCGTTGTGCGGGTTGAACCACGACAAGAACGAGTTGTTGGCCAGCTTGCTGGTCCACCTCGACGAGTTGCTGACGGTGTGGCTGGGGACCGGAACCGTGCGGGATCAGTACGTGGCGCGATGCGACACCATCGGTGCCCCGGTGCGACTGACCTTTGACCCGGAGATCATCGGTGGAGGTGACGAGGCTGTCGACGGTGTCGGCGTCGACGTTGATGTCAACGGTGCCATCGTGGTGGAGACCTCGCAAGGACGTCGCAGCTTCAACGCGGGAGATGTCACCCATCTGCGCACCAGGTGAGTTCCACCACGGCCCCCTGAATGTCCCGACCACCTAGACTGCTGACCATGACGACCCACATCCTGGCTCTTGGTGGCGGCGGTTTCTCGATGTCGAACCGTGGTGAGCCCACCGCTCTCGACCGTCACATCCTTGACCTGTCCGGAAAGTCCTCGCCCCTGGTGTGTTTTGCCCCCACCGCGGCAGCCGATGACCCGGTCTACGTCAATCGTTTTCTGGCCGCTTACTCGGTGCTGGGTGTGCGGACCATGGTGCTGACCCTGTGGCAGGGGGCGGCGGAGTCGGTGGAACGCCTTTCCCGGGCCGACGTCATCGTGTCAGGCGCTGGTTCGGCTGCCAACCTCATGGCGCTGTGGCGGATGCACGGTGTCGACCACGTCATCCGCCGCATGACCTCGTCACAGGATGACGTCGTGCTCGCCGGGGTGGCCGCCGGTGCGGCGTGCTGGTTCTCCGGCTGTCTGACTGACGCCTTCGGTGACCTGCGTGCCTGGCGAGGTGGCATGGGTTTGCTCGACGGGTCGTTCTGTCCCCACTTCGACGGCGAGTCGGAACGTGCCCCGATCTATGCCCAGTCGGTTGCCAACGGAGTTCTTCCCGCCGGTTACGCGGTTGATGATGGAGCGGCGATCCACTTCGCCGACGGTGAGTTCTCCGGCGCGGTTGCCGAGCGTGAGGAGGCCACGGTCTCGAGGTTCTCCGCATCCGAGGAGCCGACGTCGTCGGGAGTTCTGCGCGAGGAGCTCGACGTCACCGTGCTATTATGACCTCCCACGGCTGCTGCTGGAAGCTGTCACCGTATTCGTCGCCGTCATAGCGCCCGTCGGTCAGGTCAGCGAGGAGGTCCGCCACCCGGCGGGCACCCGGGACGTCATTGAGGACCATCTGGTCCGACGGGGTGGTGAGGACGAGTTTCCCGCAACCCATGATCCGATCGAACACGCCCGCCTGCCAGGACACGTCAACAAGGCTGTCGATCATCACGTCGTGACCTCGCCTGACCACGACGCCATGACGCAGCATCACGCGTCGATCGGTGACCGTCATCGTCGTGGTGAACCACTTCAACCACGGGACGACGGTGCCGACGAGGATGAGTGCGGCTGCGATGGCCGCGACGATCGGCCAGTACTGGGCTCGCATCTCGACCGTCATGAGTCCGAGCAGGGCAGCAGCCCCGACGACTGCCACGAACCCGACGACGACGGGCCAGGACAGCGCCTTGGCGTGACGACGAGAGTGCACCAGCACCGTCTCGCCATGATTGCGCCGCAGCGGCTGTCCGACTCGCACCATGGTTCCAGTATGGACGACCTCGCACTGTGAACGAGTCACGTGCGGGCGGTCTGTGTCCCGGAAGTCCTGCTGGATGTCCACATCAACGTCGAGAGTGTCCACTTCCCCTCGCCGCACTGGCCTTCTCGCCTGCCGCGGCCCCGCTGGGAACGGACGTGTGTCTGCCGACCTTCGTCCAGATGACCCACGATCTGGACACCACCTCGGCGACGGTCCAGCTCACCTTGACGTCGTTCATGATCGGCATGGCTGTCGGTCAGCTCTTCGTCAGGTACACCCTGGTTTTCTCGATCGGGGTCGGAGCCCTCTTCGCCCACGTCTCGACATCCCCATACGTGTTGCAGCAGCTCGGGTTGTCGTCCAAGCTCCATGCCGTGGCGTTTGTGATCAATTCGATGATGATTGCCGTGTCGTCGTTGGTGGATGTGCGGTTGGTACGTCGTTTCCACGTCCGCAACATCCTGCATAGGGCCTGCGGCACCATCTGCGTCACGACGATTGTCCTGCTCCTCAGCGGTGTCTTGACCCTGGCCTGTCTGGCCCTGACACGTCGGTCCTGAAGGCCTTGCCCGGTCAGCTTCGGCCACCTGCCCCGCAACGCTCGTGGAGAATCCGGGAAAACAGGTGCACTCCGCCTGCTGGGGTGGCAGCAGCCTTGTATCCTTTCGGCTTGGCCACGGGCGATCGTTGTCAACGCCAGGTCGGCCTTCGACGTGACCCCGATACGTGAGCGATCCGGCGGGCACATCCACGGGTGGAAGATCCGGGAGGACAGCTCTCCCGCGGTTCTGTGTCCGGTGGCCGTTACGATGAGGGTCGTGACCTCCTACACCATTGGAATTATTGGCGGCGGGCAGCTTGCCCGCATGATGCACCAGGCTGCGATCGGGTTGGGGGTGCGCACCCGCCTGCTGGCCTCCGACCCTGACGAGTCCGCGGCCCAGGTGATGTCTGACGTCGCCGTCGGCTCCCATCTCGACCACGACGCCGTGATGGACTTCGCGGCGGGGTGTGACGTCGTCACCTTTGACCACGAACACGTGCCGACCGTCCTCGTCGAGGAGATGGAACAGGCCGGGTACGCCGTGCGCCCAGGGGCGGCTGCCATGGTCCACGCTCAGGACAAGGTCGTCATGCGTGAGTTCATGGAGAAGGAGGGATTCCCGAACCCGGCCTGGAAGGTCTGTGACGCCCCCGACGATCTCGTCGCCTTCGGTGAGAAGCACGGCTGGCCCGTCATCGCCAAGACGTCTCGCGGCGGTTACGACGGCAAGGGAGTATTCAAGATCGACGGTCCCGGCGATGCCGGGGAACCCTTTGAGGCTGCCGGCGGACTGGCCGACGGCAAGCAGCCAATTCGTATCCTCGCCGAGGAGTTCGTCGACTTCCGTCGTGAACTGTCTGCCGTCGTCGTTCGCTCCCCATCGGGCCAGGGAGCCGCCTACCCGGTCACACAGACCATCCAGCGTCACGGGGTTTGCGCCGAGACGATCAGCCCGGCACCGGACATGTCCTCGGACCGCCAGGTGGAGCTGCAGACCATGGCTCTGGACATTGCTGGGCGCCTCGATGTCGTCGGAGTCCTCGCCGTCGAGCTCATGGAGCGCGAGGATGGTTCCGTCGTCGTCAACGAGCTGGCCACCCGACCCCATAACACCGCCCATTGGACCATTGATGGCGCGCAGACGAGCCAGTTCGAGAACCACATGCGAGCCGTGCTCAACCTTCCTCTCGGTTCACCGGCCCTGACCACTCCCGTGGTTGTCATGGCCAATGTCCTCGGCGGGTCCGAGGAGGACCTGACCGGGGCTCTGCAACACTGTTTCGCTCGTGACCCGGAACTGCGCGTCGAGTTGTACGGGAAGTCCGTGCGACCCGGCCGCAAGGTCGGTCACGTCACCTGCCTCGGTGACGACGTCGAGACGACTCGTCGCCGAGCGCACCATGCTGCCGCCTACCTCATGGGAGAACACGATGCCTGAGACCACCGTCAACAGCCGCAAGCCGCGTTGCGACACCAAGGTTGGGACAGCGGCCGGGACCGCACACCGGATGGCGGGTGACACCATGGGCCCGCAGGTGTCGATCATCATGGGTTCGGACTCCGACTGGCCGACGATGGAGCCCGCCGCCCAGGTGCTCACCGACTTCACCGTGGGATTCGAGGCGGACGTCGTCTCGGCCCACCGCATGCCCGAGGACATGGTCGAGTTCGGCCGTGGCGCCCACGAGCGCGGTATCAAGGTCATCATCGCCGGTGCCGGTGGTGCTGCCCATCTGCCCGGTATGGTTGCCGCGCTGACCCCGCTGCCGGTCATCGGAGTGCCGGTTCCGCTGGCCCATCTCGACGGCATGGACTCCCTGCTGTCCATCGTCCAGATGCCTGGTGGTGTACCGGTGGCGACGGTCGGTGTCGGTAATGCCAAGAACGCCGGTCTGCTGGCCGTGAGGATTCTTGCCGCATCGAATCCCGAGCTGTGCGACGCCATGGTCAAGTACCAGACCGAGCTGCACGACATGGCGGCCGCCAAGGGGGAGAAGGTGCGCACCCACTCGCGCCCCTGAGCGAGTCATCGATACGCGGATGGCCCCGAACTGTTGCGGTCCGGGGCCAGTTCGCTGCTTCTAGACCCTTGGTCAGATCAGGGACAGGGTCAGCGACATATCAACCGGGCGGGCGTACAACCGGTGGGACATGATCGGCATCGGGCCGCAGGAGGTCGATCCCAGCGGGGCCGAGAGGGCGTCGAGGGTCAGCCAGGTGTGGCCGTCGGGCTCCAGATCCCACGTGTGGGCGGCGTTGAACAGGGCCTTCGATGTCCAGGGACGAACCGCGAAGGCTGGCCAGCTGCCATCAGCAGCGATACGCAGACCACCGCCGGGGCCGGTGATCGTCAGGTCGTGGGCTCCCTGGCGAAGACCGTTCTCCTGAGGCATGACGTAAGGCGTCTGAAGACCTGCCACCTCGGAATCCCAACGCCCCCAGGTGGCGGCACGCCGAGAGTCCGGGTAATTCTCGGTCGGACCAAGTCCGAACCAGGACACGGTGGTCCATTCCTCAGGCAGGCCCATCGTCACGCCGATGCGACCCAGCATTGTCGGCCAGTGCCCGTGAGGCTCGACGTGGAGATCGAGATGGATCCCTTCGGATCCCTCGTCGGCCTGGACGGCTCGCCAATTCCACGTCGTCGTCATGGAATCTCGAGCAGCTGCCGCGGCACTACGAGTGACGACGACCAGGTCATCTCCCTCCTCGCGCACCGAGACCGTGGTGTGGACGAGCCGGTCGAGACCGGCAGCCAGCGCGGAGCCACCAATGTTGTTACGAGCCAGGCTGCTGGCCCGGTCGTTGCCGATCAGGGCGCGGAAGAGATCGAGAACCGGTGCGACGATGCCGTTCCCGCCCAACTCCACGAGACGACCACGACGGTCGAAGCGAGCAGGTCCGAGAACCCAGCCGCTACCGTCGCGACGCGGGTGGGACGATGCCGGAGGACACGGACGGGGGAGAGGCTCAGGGATCAGCAGGCCCGACGCCCGTGCCACCACGTGGCCCGCCTGAGCCCAGACGGTATCCTTGACCAACCTGGCCTCGACGACGACGACCATCCGGTCGGAGATCTCGTCGGGAACCGGCACGGATCCGGTCCAGGACTGATGAGCGGGCAGTGCTCCGATGTCCAGAACACCTTCGTCGGTGACCTTGCCGTCGTCGACGAGTTGCCAGACGAATTCGAGATCGGACAGATCGGCGAAGTCGAGGCGGTTGATGACGGTGATGCCGTCGCCGGCGCGCAAACGTGACCCGTCGACCTCGATACGTACCGCACCCATCGTCGCCGTGAACTCCAGCAGGCCGGGTGAGGGGATGCGGTCGGGCATGATGAGTCCGTCGCAGACGAAGTTCGAGTCATGCAGCACCTCGCCGAAGTCGCCGCCATAGGCATGTCCGCGTTCGGTGTCGATGCCGTGGTCGATCCACTCCCAGATGAATCCGCCGTGCATACGGTCGCGGTGGAAATGCGGGTCGAAACAGCGTTCCTCGTAGTCAGCAAGCTCTCCCGGACCATTTCCCATGGCGTGGGCGAACTCGCACATGAAGAAGGGAAGCTCGAGCTCGCGGCCGGTCTGCGGGGCAGGCTCGGCACCCGGCATGACGGTGCGATCGCGGATGGCCTCGACCCACTCCATCCTCGGGTACATGATGGTCCACACGTCGGAGATGGCGTGGGCGTGGTCACCCTCGTAATGGGTGAACCGAGACGGGTCGCGATGCTTGACCCAGTCGTTCATGAGACGAATGCCCTCACCGCAGTGGGACTCGTTGCCCATTGACCATCCGATGATCGAGGGATGGTTCTTGTCCCGTTCCACGGTGCGTTGGATGCGGTTGAGCAGGCAGTCGTACCAGCGATCGTCGCCAGTGGGGTTGCCGTCCCAGCCACCCCACTCGAAACCGTGGGTCTCCAGGTCGCACTCCAGGAGTACCCAGACCCCGTACTCGTCGCACAGGTCGAGGAAGCGGGCATTCGGCGGGTAGTGCGAGGTGCGGACGGCATTGACGCCGTGGCGCTTCATGAGCTCGAGGTCAGCGCGCATGGTCGCCTCGTCGAGGGTGCGTCCGGTGTGCGGATCCCACTCGTGCCGGTTGACGCCTCGGAAGACGACCTTGTTCCCGTTGACGGTGATGACGTCCCCGTCGATGGCGACGGTGCGGAACCCGATCCGCAGGGAGACGGTCTCGGAGCCGGTCGATACGGTGGCGTCGTAAAGCTTCGGGGTTTCAGCAGTCCAAGGTCGCGCGTCGGGGATGGTCACCTCGGTGTTGCAGGTGGTGGTGACGTCGAGTTCCGGAATGGTGACGGTGGCGCCGCCGGGTCCGTCAATGGTGAGCTTGCCGGTCCCGTCGCGCCAGGATGCGTGGACGAAGAGGTCGTTGATGCCGCCGTGCGGGCGTGCCAGCAACGTGACCTCGCGGAAGATCCCCGACATCCGCCACATGTCCTGGTCCTCCAGGAAGGTGCCGTCGGACCACTGGCTGACGGCTGCCGCCAGCACATTGCGGCCGGGGCGCAGCTGCGCAGTGACGTCGAACTCACTGGTGAGACGCGAACCCTTGGTCCAACCCAGCTCGACTCCGTTGAGCCAGACGCGACAGAAGGAGTCGACTCCCTCGAAACGCAGCAACACCCGTTCAGCGTTGGTGAAGTTCTCACCGACTTCGAAGGTGTGGCGGTAGCACCCGGTCGGATTCTCATCGGGAACGACGATGTCCTCGTCGGGCGCCGGGACGGGGATCGGGTAGTTGACGTTGAGATATGTGGGGCGGCCGAAGGGTGCCTCGCCCGCCGGGTCGGTCATCTGCCACATCGAAGGAACGACGAGGTCGACGAAGTTGGTGTCGTTGAACTCTGGGTCGAAGAAACCCTCCGGTGCCTCAAGGGGGGAGCCAACGAGCTGGAAACGCCAGGTTCCCGACAGGTCGAGGGTGGGGGCGTCGGTGCGAAGGTGGGCTCGTGGGGCCACGGGTCCCTGCCACGGGACGAGGTTCGTCAGGGCGGCGTCGATCCCTGGGGCGGTGTCGGCATTGGCAACCATGAGCACCACCGTAGAGCTCGCCGGTGAAAACGTGTACATCTCGGTTTCAACGGATGAGCGCCACGAGTTTCCACGTGGGGTGTGACCGGTCAGCAGGCACGCCCGTGGTGATCCCGGAAGATGCGTGTCTCACGAGCAGGAGGGGTGGCAGTACCGGCATGGTTTCCCGGAGTTACCACGGTCTGCCCACACCATCACGGCTGTCACGGGTGTTTCAGACCGTGGTACGACTGGAAAAATCGACGCTGCCAGCCGATGGTCGATCGCGGCGTCGTGGTGTCAGGTCAGGACAGTTCGGTCACCCTCGAGGTGTCACCGTTCCTCAGTTCGCCCCACAGCTGGGCCGCCTTCTTGTCATTCCACAGCACCGAGGAGCCTGCCGAGGTGTAGGCCGAGACCGTCGACACCGGGACTGTCATCCTGATGCCGTCGTTGCCGGAAACCTTCATGAGTCCGCGAGCAGCCTTGAGGGTGGTCACGGTCGAGGTGTCGGTGCCGAGCTTCACCGCGTCCGAGGCCGCCATGTTGAGGTTCCAGTAACGCACCGGGTTGATGAAGGTCCACGGGCTGATGGCCTTCTGCGCGACCTGGGAAGCCACCTTCTGCTGTCTCTTGACGCGCCCCAGGTCACCCTCAGGATCGGCCTTGCGCATGCGGACGTATCCCAGGGCCTGAACCCCGTCGAGGGTCTGGGTACCGGCAGGAAGGTTGGTGTGGGAATCCTTGTCGACCATCGGCTTGTCGAGGGTCACCTCGACCCCCCCGACTGCGTCCACCACTTCCACGAAGCCGCTGAACCCGATCTCGACGTAGCCGTTGATACGCAGGTCAGTGGCCTTTTCAATGGTCTGGACCAGTAGCTTGGCACCACCGATCGAGTAGGCGGCGTTGAGCTTGTTGCGATTGTGCCCGGGGATGGGCAGGTACGAGTCGCGTGGCAGGGAGATGAGGACGTTCTTTCCCTGCGGCGGCATGTAGAGCAGCAGCATGGTGTCGGTGCGAACGCCGCCCTCGGTGCCGGTACCCAATTCCTTCTGTTGCTTCGTCGTGAGGTTCTGCCTCTCGTCGGTGCCGACGAGGAGCACGAGGGTGCCGGGATGACTCGCACCCCGCGGACCGTCCGGGGTGGCGTCGACGGTTCCGGTCCGGCTCAACGCATAGGACGGTACGGCGACAAGCCACACGAGCCACGCCAACAGCAGCACCATGATGGTCTTGAAGGGGTGCCGACGCTTGCGGGGGTGCGGTGCGGGACGACTCGCAGGCTGGCGCGGACGAGGAGGTGGAGGGGCTTGGCGCGGGGGCCGCCGGGCCGATTGGCCGCCAGATCGGTACGGGTCGGGGGCAGGACGCCGGGAGGTTCGCGGTTGTGGGGCTGGACGGGTGGATCGGTCGGTACCCTGCCGGGAGTGCGGGCGTTGACCACCCTGCGAGCGGCCCGCCCCACTGCGGGGTCGGCCCGATTCGCTGCGTGGTGCAGGTGTCGGATCGATACGGGTGGCGTCGTTGGCGTCGACTCCGTACAGCCAGTCCAGGTCGGACTGACGAGATCGCTTGTCGCGAGGACCGCGCCCGGTGTCTCGGTTAGGCATGAATTCCACGGTAGCCGCAGGTCAACGCAGATTCGTGAGCCTTGTCGGGCGAGTCCCGTGTGCCGCAGGATCCACAGTTTCTTCCGAACTGGCACAATGTCGTTCATGTCGTCATACCTCGCGCCCCCGGTCAGTGTTGTCATACCGGTGAGAAACGAGGAACGGTATCTCGAGGAATCGGTGGCTGGTGTCCTCAACCAGGGCTACCCGGGGCAGATGGAGATCATTCTCGCCATCGCTCCCAGCACTGATCGCACCGCTGAGATTGCCCGGCAGTTGGCTGCACGTGACGATCGCATTCGGGTCATCGACAATCCCGACGGAACGACCCCCAAGGCCCTCAATCTCGGTGTGGCCGCTTCCCAGCACGACATCATCGTGCGCGTCGATGCTCACGGTGAGCTCGGCCCGGAGTACATCGCGACGGCGGTCGAGCTGTTGGAGCGAACCGGGGCGGCCAATGTCGGTGGAATCATGGATGCCAAGGGCCGTACCCCCTTCGAGCAGGCCGTCGCTGTCGCCTACACCTCGAGGCTTGGCCTGGGCAGCAGCTCATTCCACCAGGGAAATGCCCCGGAAGGGCCAGCGGAGACGGTCTTCCTCGGGGTGTTCCGCAAGGCGGATCTGGAGGCTGTCGGCGGCTTCTGCCCCGAATTTGATCGCGCTCAGGACTGGGAGCTCAACTACCGCCTGCGTCAGTCGGGACGAGAAGTCTGGTTCAGCCCCAATCTCCGGGTGACCTACCGACCCCGCTCCACCGTCAAGGCGTTGGCCAAGCAGTTCTTCCGCACCGGCCAGTGGCGTCGCGAGGTCATGCGTCGCCATCACGACTCGGTGAGCTTGCGTTACCTGGCCGCTCCCATCGCCGTCACCGGGGTCGTGACGGGAACGGCCCTCGGAGTCGTCGGAATCGTCGAGGCGGCCAAGGGCAAGCCTTGGCTGAAGCGCTGGCCCCTCATTGGATGGGCGGCTCCGCTGGGCTACGGAAGCATCATCGGGGTTGGATCGGCCGCGATGAAACGCGACATGGAGCCGAGCGTCCGGGCCCGCCTGCCCATGGTGCTGGCGATCATGCACATGAGTTGGGGAGTCGGATTCCTCGTCGGTCTCGGTGAGCGTTCCGAGGACTGACCTCACACCTCGACGGCACCTTCCTGGGCGGAGATGGCCCCGAGATCGTCGCTCGATTCGACCAGGACGAGTGATCCGCCGCCGAGCAGGCAGCTGACAAGGATCGTGGCGACGAGTTCGCCACCACCGACGTGAATCCGTTCCGGGGAGAGCAGCACCGGTCGGTCCAGTGGCGCGACGCCACACAACTGTTCCCCGGTCCATTCCTGACATCCCTTGAGCCACACCGACCCGGCAGCGGCGGGTCGTGCAGCGACGAGGTCGTCAGGGCCAGCCAGCACGTCCGCGTTGTCAATGGCGCCCGGGATGGGGTTCTGGCACGGGGTTGCCAATGGCGTGAGGCTGCACTGGACGAGGACCTCGGGGGAGCCGACAGGGTCGGTGGCCAGGCCGGTCACTTCCACCGCGGCTTCGTCCTGCCCGGTGAGGTCGACCCGTAGACCGGCCCACCAGGAGGCCAACAGCCACACACAACTGGTCCAGTGGCCAGGGCGTTGCCCCAGGACCGACAACCTCGCGACGTCTCCTGCCGCGATCCCCTCGGAGTCGAGGAGGTGAACGGACTTGGTCACCCAGGTGAGCAGGGTGCGGGCGGACAATTCACCGCGATCTGTGCCGTC
This sequence comes from Cutibacterium nasicola, assembly GCF_052654715.2. Lineage (NCBI taxonomy): Bacteria > Bacillati > Actinomycetota > Actinomycetes > Propionibacteriales > Propionibacteriaceae > Cutibacterium > Cutibacterium nasicola. Next base: position 547,440 of record NZ_CP199745.2, read on the forward strand.
ATACCAGGTCAGGATCGGCAGCGCACCCGCCTCCTCGCTGCGACGCCACAGGGCGGTGAGCGGGTCGGAGCTGCGGGAGGCGGTCGGTCGGGCCAGGGAAACCATGGCCACCATTGTGAAGGATGAAACGCCGCGGTGCGTCCAACACGGTTGCGTCGGTGTGGTCAGATACTCTGTCGACATGCAACACGTCCTCATCCTGGCAGGCGGGTCCGGTACGCGCCTGTGGCCACTGTCTCATCAGGGAGAGCCCAAACAGCTGCTGGAGCTCATTGACGGGATGAGCCTGCTGCGGATGGCCTACGAGCGGGTGGCCGGTCTCGTTCCGGACGCCAACATCTTGGTGTGCACCGGCGCCTCGTATGCCGATACCGTGGCCAAGCTGTTGCCGGAGCTCCCGGCTGAGAACATCCTCGGTGAACCGGTCGGACGGGACTCCCTCAATGCCGTGGCATGGCCGGCTGGCATCATCGCTGACCGCGATCCTGACGGCGTCATGGCTGTCGTCACGGCTGACCACATCATCCGTCCTGCTGACGACTTTCGCGCCGCCTTGCAACACGGATTCGATCTCGCCACGGACGACCCTGCCGCCTTGGTGACCTTCGGCGTCGTCCCCACCGAGCCAAACACCGGTTTCGGTTACCTTCACCGGGGTGGCCCGCTGGATTCGGATCCTCGTGGTTACAAGGTTCTCGAGTTCGTTGAGAAGCCCAGCCCGGAGCTTGCCCGCGAATACCTCGATTCAGGCGAGTATTGGTGGAACTCCGGCATGTTCGTCTGGCGGGCATCGACCCTGTTGAACTGTGTGTCCCAACTCAAGCCCCGGACCCGCCACCAGGTTGACGAGCTTGTCGCCGATCCGTCCCGGATCGCCGAGGTGTACCCGCTCATGGAGAAGGTCTCCGTCGACATCGCGGTGATGGAACCGGCCTCCCACGGCGGATGCGGAGTACATGTCGCTGCGATTCCGCTGGAGATCCAGTGGTACGACGTCGGCTCCTATGAGGCCTTGGCCCCTCACCTGCCTGAGGACGGTGGGGGTAACAACGTGACGGGTATGACCGTCACCGTCGACTCAGCCGGGAATCTGCTCATCAACGACCGTCCTGATACCGTGCTTGCCGTGGCAGGTTTGCACGGCATGGCCGTGGTGAGCACCGACCGTGCCACCCTGGTGGTGCCGCTCTCCCACTCCCAGCAGGTCAAGGCTCTGGTGGCTGAGGTGGCTGCCCAGGCGGGAGGACGATTCGCGTGAAGAACGCCCGGGAAATCCGCGAGCCCATTGCATGGACCGTCATCGTCGTCAGTATCGGATTTCTCGTGGCCTTCCTGGTGCGGGCCGTCACGATGATGATCCACGAGCACAGCGGCCTTTTCGGAATGGCTCGTAGCTTGTCGGGAAGTTCGCTGGGCATCGGCATGATCCTGTTGCTGCTGGCCGCGGTCCTGGTGTGCCGGTTCATTCGTCCGGCGACTCCTCATGCCGAATTGCTCGGCAAGGTGTCTGCTCTCATCGTGGCGAGTGCTGCCGGATTCGACCTCATCCTTGCTCTGCTCGCTCCCGTTCATGGTCCTGGGGGAGTTCTGGGGGCGTCCCTGGGGCTCTTCGGTGACCTTCTGGCCATTGCCATCAAGGTCCTGGCTGCGTGGGTACTGCTGGTGCTGACGCGGCCGGAGGCAGCCACTTCTGACGAAGCCGAGGGTTCCGACGTGGAATCTGAGGCGGAGGGTGTGAAGCTGGAACCTGCAGGTCAACTCGCGGTCACCCAGGAGGCTGACATCCCCGCTCAGGAGGAGTTCAGCTGGCCTGAGGGTGTCGGTGCGGTCTGGACGAGGGCCGGTGATGCGGCGAGTGGCGAAGGCGCATCCGCATGGGACCCTGGTCAGACCAGAAACGCTCAGAAGTGGTCGAGCGATTCGACATCTCAACAGGTCGGAGGCGACGCAGAGGGCCACCAGTGGTCGAACGACCGCGAATGGCGGTGAGAATCAACCACACCTCTGCCATGATCCCCGATGCGACACGCCGGTAGTTGCGGGGTTTTCCCGAGATGGAGTCGCGCGCTGAATCTCACACGTGTAGTTTGTGCATCGGCGCGGAACCCGCCGCGTCTGATCTCGAGGAGCTTCCCCCATGGACGAGATTCTGACTTTGGTTGCCGGAGGCGGTGACGACGAGCCGGAGTGGCATGACAAGGCCTTGTGTGCCCAGACCGATCCGGAGGCGTTCTTCCCTGAGAAGGGCGGATCCACCCGTGAGGCCAAGCGTATCTGTGAGTCCTGTGAGGTGCGTCGGGAGTGCCTGGAGTACGCCCTCGAAAACGACGAGAGGTTCGGAATCTGGGGCGGGTTGTCCGAGATGGAGAGGCGTCGACTGCGCAAGCGGGCGTGACCATTCTCGCGTCAGACTACGGTGATGAGAGCCCGGTAGTATTCCCTGTCTGCCCGGAGTTACCGTCGGCGCGATTGATGTGTGTGATGATCAATCGTGTACATGTGACGTGCACGCCGAGCTCCAAGACGTCAACGAACAGGTGGCCTACCAGGTGAGTGACGAGAAGTACTCTGCGCGGACCGAGCCCGACGAGGGCCGTCGGGCTGACCGCGGCGATGCTCCACGCACTGTGGAGGGGCTCACGGACTGGACGATTCCCGTCATCCCATCGGTGCGGGCCGATCCGGAGGACTGGGCATGGGCGCACGAGCGCCGCACGCCTGCCGTCCCTGACATCACCGCTGACGAGGTCGCCGTCATCCTGCTCGTCCACCAAGCGGCTGACTGGTTGCCGCGAACTCTCAACGCCCTGCGTCGCAGCGACGAGAGGGCCGCCGTCCAGATCGCGGTTGACCTGGGTTCCACCGACGGGTCCACGAAGATGCTCGAAGAGGCTGTCGGGGAGGGGCTGCTGGAGGAGTTCGTGACGGCCAGCGCTGACACCACGCCTGGCCAAGGCATCAACCTGGCCCTTGATCGTCTTCCTGACGACGTCACCCACATGTGGATCTTGCATGACGACGTCGAGGTACGTCGGGACTCGTTGAGTTCGCTGCTTCATGAGGCTTCACGCAAGCCTCACCCTGACGTCCTGTACCCGACCTTGCTCAAGCCGGCTCGTCACAACTACCCCGAGTTCATTGACGAGCAGGGCCAGAGCGTCAGTACTGGAGGTACTCGGGTTCTTCCCGTCGTTGACCGCGGTGACATCGACCAGAAGCAGGCCGATCCCAGCCCGATCCTGGGAGGATCGACGGCTGGCATGTTCGTTCGGCTCGGGGCGTGGCGCCGTCTGGGCGGGTGTGATCCCGCCCTTCCCCTCTTCCGTGACGGCGTCGACTTCGGGTGGCGTGCCAACGAGGCAGGCATGGTGGTGCGCACCGCCCCGACCTGTACCATCCATCACCGTCAGGCCGGTCGAGGGTGGCAACGCGAGTCGAACCTGGCCCCTCGTCCGGACGCCACCGACCGCCTCGCTGGCATGCGCATGGTCGCGGCCCGCACCGGTCATCCGACTCGCACCAGTGCCGCCCTGTTGCTGGCGAGCCTCTGGCGATTCATCGTCCTGCTGGTCGGCAAGGCTCCTTCCCGTGCTGTCGACGAGTGGCGAGCCGGCTGGCAGCTGTGGAAGACCCGTTCACTCACTCGCGAGATGTCGCAGCGGTTGGAGGAGTTCCACGCTCGGTGCGACCCCGACGATCTGGAGAACACCAATCGGCTGCTGCCCAGCCGGCGCAGTGTGTGGGCCCGCGCCGTCGACCGCTACGCCGGGGACCTCTCTGACCGGATGCATCCGTGGCGCAACGATGACACAACGACGATCGACGATCTCACCGGTGACGACTTCACCGCCCGTGACCATCACTTCGTCGTCAACCCGTACACCGTCATGGTCGGGCTCATGGTGCTGTGCGGGCTCATTGCCTGCCGTGGCCTGTATGGGCCGGGTAGTGTGACCTCGACATGGCTGGCTCCGGCCCCGCGCGATCTGTCCGACGCCTGGCACCGCTGGCTCACCGCTGTTCCGGGCGTGACGGGGGCGAATGCCCCGTGGCTTGCCTGGCCGGCCTTCGGGTCGGTCCTGACGATTGGCAAGCCAGAAGTCCTCGTCCGCATCCTGCTCGTCCTGACGCCGCTGTTCACCGCGATGTCCGCGCACCGCCTCTGCCGTCGCGTCATCGGCGTCGGCGTGACGGCGGTGCTTCTGTCCAGCTTCTGGGGACTGCTACCGATCCTCACCGGAGGCCTGGCGCGCGGTTCGGTGACGGCCCTGGTACTGGGAGTCATCCTTCCCCACATGGCATTGCACACCTGGCGCCTGGTGAACCCCGAAACGGTTGACGTCGCCGGACTGCGCGGTGCTGGCGTGGGTAACCGTCGTGTCGGGGGCGTCTCGTCGGCAGGTGGCCTGGCCCTGTGGTCGGCTCTGGCGATCAGCCTGGTCCCTGCGCTGTGGCTCTACCCGCTGGCGGTTGCTGTTGGCATCCTCATGACTCGGCCGCGTCGTCCGCTGCTGTCAGCCATCGTTGCGGTGGGACCGCTCGTGGTCATCTCGCCGTGGATTCCACGGTTGTTCAGTGAGCCCGGACGGATGGTGACTGGGGCCGAGCCGCTGTTGAGCCCTGTCGTCGAGACCCGGGCCGGGTTGTGGTTGTTGGTCGGACGATCCATCGTTCCGGGCGTTGCTCCGACCGCGTTCACCCTGATTGCGATGATCCCGGTGTGGATCGCCGCGTTGTGGGCAGTGTGGCGTCTGGTCATCGACCGGTCTGCCTCCGTCGGATCCCGCACCGGGCATCCGAGGGGCCGGGTGCTGGCCCTCATCCTCGTCTACCTGGTGTGCCTCGTCCTTGCCGGTGTTGGGTCACGCATCCTGGTTGACGTCTGGGGTGTGCAGGTTCATCCGGCCATTGAGCCGTGGCAGCTCATGGGTGTCGGCGTTCTGCTGGTGCTCATCGCAGCAGCATGTCAGTCGGACTCACTCACGCGGGCTGAGGTCGATCATGATCCCGCTGATGAGTCCCCCACCTTGGCAGAGCTTCTCGGCGGTCTCGGTAATCGTTTTCTGCCCTGGGTGATGGCGGTCTCCGTCGCCGCAGGTGGCGCCTGGTGGTTGGTAGGTGGCGCTCGGGGCCCGATGACCATCACTGACGAGATGCGTCCTGCCTATGTCGCTGCGGTGGAAGGCTCGCCGCGCCAGACTCGTACCCTCATGGTGAATGTGCATGGCAGCGATGCCCGCTGGAACCTCGTCGACGCCCAGAACCCGAGCTGGGGAAGTGGCGAGCGTCCCGTCATGTCCTCGGACAGCCGGATTGCCAATCCAGCTGCTGACCTTGCTCTGGCTGTGGCGACCGGTGCTGTCCCCGATGACCTTGCGAGTCGGCTCTCCTCGCTGGGAATTGGCCATCTGTGGCTGCGCGGGGCAGGAGCCGACGTCGTAGCCCAGGTTGGCAACGCGGCTGGTCTGACGGCTGCCAACACGGATCCGACGACGACCGTCTGGACGGTGTATGGGCAGCCGTCCAGGGCTGTCATCAGTGCAGTGGACGCAGACCAGGAGCCAGTCGCCGGAAAGGTCACCACGTCAGGAACCCTCACGATCCTCGAACCCCGTGACGACCGCTGGAAGGTCGAGGTGGGTGGTAGCCAGCTCGAACCGGCGCCCCAACACGGGATCGGGGAGTCTTACCAGGTCGGCTCGGCTCGTGGCGACCTGACCTGGTCGATGCCGACCCAGGGATGGGCCTGCGCAATCGAGTTGGTGGCTCTCGTTGTGTTGATGCTCGCCGCCGGCCCCCAGGCCCCCCAGCGCAGCCGTGCCGTCGCCCCGCGCCGTTCCGTCCGTGCTGGTGGCCGTAAGGCGCGCCGTCACCGTCGCCAGGAGGAGTCATGAGCGACCGTCCGCGCCGCGCCCTTGCCGATGACGAGGAGCCCGAGGACATCTTCGAGGCCGAACCAGTCGAGGCTGGTCGTGCCCGACGAGCTGTGGATGCTGAGGATGTCGGTGACCAGCCGGCGGTTCGCCGCCCTGCCCGAGCCATGGATCCTGACGATGTCGCCACTGCCGATGAGGATGACCTTGACAGGCACGACGACCCGTCGACAGCATCAGCAGCTGACAGGCCGACCACAGACGACAAGATGGGGCAGCACTGGAGGGGGCCGGTCTGGGCAGTGACCCTGGCCGTGGTGGCCGTGGCGCTCTCATTGTTGTCGACAGCGATTCCGCAGTCCCAACGCACGGCGCCGACGGCTCAGCTCGTCTCGTCCGGGCGCACCCTCGTGTGCCCGCCCTCCCAGGGGAAGGCCAGCCTCGCCGCTGGCTCCATGGGCGGCAGTCTGCAGGTCGGTACGTCCGCGGACAAGTTGTCCGAGAGCTCGGTTCCTGCTGTGACGAAGATCGACAACTCGGCTGGATTCGTTCGTTCCACGGCAGGGCAGCGTGCTCCGACGGGATCGGCCCTGGCCACCGAGAATGGCATGACGGCCTGGGTTCCTTGCGTGGGAGCGGCCACTGGTGGCGCGGTGAGCCTCACCAATCCGTCTGCCTCGGACCTCGTGGTCGTCAACGCGGACACGCGGACGGCGACTGTCGACGTCACCTTGTTGGGTCCCAAGGGAGAAATCGACACCGCCGGCATGCGTGGCATCCGGGTGTCGCCCGGGCAGACCAAGGTGCTGCCGCTGTCGGTGTGGGACAACGACACCGCCCCTGTCACCGCGCTGATCGACTCGAGGGAAGGACGAGTCGTCGTCGGAGCCCGTACCTGGGCTGCCAAGGGTCGCGAGACGATCGTGATGGCGCCCGCAGCCAAGACCGTCTACGTGCCAGCGGTCCCGGCGAAGGTACCCACGGCAACCCTCGTCGTCTCCAACCCCGGCACGACCCGGCTGAGCGTGTCCGTGACGGCACTGGCGGGACACGGATCGTTCATCCCTGACGGTGCTGACGAGATTGACATCGATCCGCGCTCGACGATTCAGGTCGATCTGTCGAAGGCGTTGGCAGGAGAGGCCGTCGGCCTCACGCTGTCGGCCCACGATCCACTGGTGGCCAGGTTGTTCGTGCAGGGAAAGCACGGTACCACCGACTTCGCCCTCGTCGGACCCGGCTCGCCCAGCGAGGTGCTCGAACAGACCCTCGGCGCCGGCGGCACCCTCCAGCTGTCGAATCCCAGTCAGGAAGCCGTGACGTTCACAGGAACCCTGACAACTGACGGCGGGAAGAAGACCACTGTCAACGGGACGGTTCCGGCCGGTTCCACGTGGTCAGGGAAGGTTCCAGCCGCAGGCCACCTGCACATCGCCGGGTCGGCCCCACTCGTCGGTGGTGTGGTGTCTGACAGCGGTCTGGCCGTCGTGCCCTTGGATGCCGTCGCCACCTCAACGAACGGACGCCGCGTCGACGTCGATCCACAGTTGCGCTGACAACCGATGGCCTCAGTTGTCGATACTGGGGTCGATCTTCTCCACCGGAAGGCCGGTCAGGGCTGACAACTGCTCGACCAAGGTGCGATGCACGAGGATGGCCAGGCCACTGCGGCTGGCGGTTCTCAGCTCGAGGGGTCGCCGATAGATGACGACCCGAGCAGAGGAGTCATCGCTGCCTTCGACTGCCGACGACAGTGGAACCCGTCCCTCGGTCCAGTCCGGCATGGTGGGAACGTCCTCCGCCCCTACGACGACGTTGTCGAGGATCCCAGGGCACGACCACTGCACCTGGTGGATGGCTTCGGCCAGGCATGCCGTGAAGAATTCAGCGTTGGTGGGGTCAATGCGGTCGATACGCCCACCATGGGCGCGCGGCAGGACGACTGGCCCGCGCTGGCCACGGCCATGACGGTTTCGACGCTTGGACATGGGACCACTGTATTGCGGATGCGCCGGTACCCGCGTGGCATCACGGGGAAAACAGGGCCGTGGCGTACCGTGCCCTGAGTGAGAGAGTGCATTCGACCCGGATGTTCCCGACCAGCAGTTGCGACGCTGACCTACGTGTATGCCGAGCGCACCGCGGTCCTCGGCCCCTTGGGACCCGGCCGTGAACCCGGCGCCTACGACATGTGTGCTGGGCACGCCGAAGTCCTCTCAGCCCCAGTGGGGTGGGAAGTCATCAGGCTCCCGGGCATCGACGATTCCGCCCCGACGCCTGCGGTGGACGACCTCATGGCCCTAGCTGCGGCGGTGCGCGAGGTGGGAATGCTGGAAGACGAGGTCCTCCCCGAGCCAGATCCGGCCTCGGTTCATGTTCTGGGCCGTCGTGGCCACCTGTCGGTGATCACGGACGCCAGCCACGACGTCTCAAGCCATTAGGATGACGGTTATGCCTGATCTACCGCTGGCCACTGAGGCACTCGACCTCTCACCGGCTTTCCTGGAGGTGGCGGCCTGCCCGGCATGCCACTCCCGGTTCGCGCTTGACTTCGACAGTGGGGAGCTCGTCTGTTCCTCACCGTCCTGTGGGCTGGCCTTCCTGGTGCGCGACGGTGTTCCCGATCTTCGCCTGGACGCCGCCCGCCAGCGCGGGGTGACGAGGACCGCTGACGCTCAGGACACCGAGGCCTTCGAACCTACTCGCCGTCATGAGATGAGACCTCAGTGACCTTCGACGACTCACGTCTCGACGCGCCGCTCGACCCTCTGACGGAGGGGGTTCTGCGACACCTGGCGAGCTCCGGTGCACGTATCCGTCGCGACGCGGCCGACCTCGACGAGGTGCGTCGAACCGTCGGTGAATGGGGACAACCCAGGGGAGTCCTCGTCGTCGGTCCGGAAGCCCGTCTGGTGCGCTCAGTTCTGGAACCGGTGTGTCCGGTGCCCCTCGTTGCATGGCCTTTCCGACGTCTACCGGCATGGGTGGGCCCGCTGGACCTCGTGGTCGTCCTCGATGCTGACCGACGATGCGCGGCCCAGGTGGCGGAGGCGCGGCGTCGCGGTAGCGCCATCATCCTCGCCTCCACCGAGAACACCGAGTCCTGGCATGTCGCCGGTAACCATGACACCGCCCGCATAAGGATGGCATCCGAGGACTCCATGTCAGCCGCAGTTGCTGCGCTGGCAGTGCTGGGTGATCTGGGGCTCGGCCCTGCCGTCGATCCGGGCCAGGTTGCTCGCGTGGCGGACATGGTGGCCGAATTGGCCTCACCGCATCGCGACCTGGCGGTCAACCAGGCCAAGGACCTGGCCTGTGCCCTCGCTGACGCCGACCCCCTGACCTGGGGCGGATCGGTACTGGCTGCCCGAGCTTCTCGTCGCCTGGCCGAGTTGATGCGTCGGGCAACGGGCCGAATCGCGCTGTCGGCTGACGCCGCCGCCCTGCGCCCCATCATTGAATCCGCTCCCAGACGAGATCCGTTTGCCGATCCCGATGTCGATGGCGAATCGCGTCGACCGGTCCTTGTCGTCATGGATGACGCCGAGGCCGAGCACGAGGCCGTTCGTCGAGAGTTGGAGCAGCTTTGTGGCGTCCACGACGTGACGGTGCGCAGCGTCACTCTGCCGCTGGGTATTGATGAGAGGTCCTCCTCGATGGACCGCTACGTTGCCCTCTTGCTGCAGGGAAGTTTCGCTGCCGTCTACCTGTCCCTTGGACTGAACCGTCTGGAAAAGATTCATGAGTCAGTCTTGCGTGGTTGACATGTCGGACGAGGCAGAGAAGCCGAGGAAGGAGGGCGAGGGTCGCAAGGCGATCGTCGCCGCTGCCTCTGCCAACCTCGCGATTGCGGCGACGAAGGCCCTGGCATGGGCGCTGTCGGGCGCGTCCTCGATGCTTGCGGAGGCCATTCACTCGGTGGCCGACACCACCAACCAGGTCGTCCTCATGGTCGGAGGCAAGGCCTCGCACAAGAAGGCCGACGAGGACCATCCCTTCGGCTACGAGCGGGCCCGTTACCTGTCCGGCTTCATCGTTGCCGTGGTCATCTTCAGCGTCGGTGGACTGTTCGCCCTGGGCTCGTCGTACCAGAAGATCCGCGACACCCTCGCCGGCAAGCCTGACGAGCTGCTCGACTCCCAGTGGTGGTGGGTACCGCTGGTCGTGACGGTCATCTCGGCATGTGCCGAGGGAGCCAGCCTGCACACCGCTCTCAAGGAGAGCAAGCCATATCGCGAAGGCATGACGATCCTGCAATACATCCGCAAGACCAAGGCCCCGGAGTTGCCAGTGGTCATGATGGAGGACTCGGCTGCCGTTCTCGGTCTGCTTTTCGCCTTCCTCGGTGTCGGTCTCACCGTCCTGACGCACAATCCGATCTTCGACGGCATCGGATCGGCCTGTATTGGCGTCCTGCTGGTTGCCGTCGCAGCCATTCTCTCCCGAGAGATGAAGTCCTTGTTGGAGGGGGAGTCAGCGACTCCGGAGTCGCGCAAGGCCATCCACGACGCGCTCGTGAGCACTGACGGCGTCGACTCGGTCATCTACATGAAGACGGTTCATCTGGGTCCCGACACCATCCTGCTGGCTGCCAAGATCGCCGTCGACCCGGGCGACTCCGCAATCGAGGTGGCACGCATCATCGACAATGCGGAAGTGGCCGTCCGTGTTGCGGAACCGCTTGTCGGCCCGCTCTTCCTCGAACCTGACATCCGGTATGGTGATCGTCGCATCAAGGAAGACGAGAAGCGTCCGGAGGATCAGGTATGAGCAAGCCAGTCCTGGTGCTCAACGGCCCGAACTTGGGACGACTGGGCCGTCGCGAACCACAGATCTATGGGATGACGACCCACGATGACCTGACGGCTCGGCTGATCGAGTACGGTCGCGAGTTCGGGCTCGACGTCGAGGTGCGTCAGACCGACTCCGAGGAGCGGATGATCGGGTGGATACATCAAGCTGCTGACGATCGGATCCCGGTCGTCATCAATCCGGCTGCCTGGAGCCACTACAACATCGCGATTGCTGATGCCTTGGCCCAGGTGGAGGCACCCTGCATCGAGGTGCACATCTCCAACATCGCCACCCGGGAGGAGTTTCGTCACCACAGTGTGGTCTCGGCGCACGTCACCGGGACGATTGCCGGCCTCGGCTTGAAGGGTTACGAGTTGGCCCTCGCCTGGTTGGCGGCGTCCTGACGCCGACGCGCGCTGCTCCGAAGTGACGGAAACGGCGGGACGCCGGGTCGGGTGACTCAGCGCGTCATCGACTCGAAGATGTCCTTGCACTCCGGGCAGACGGGGAACTTGTCCGGATTGCGGGAGGGAATCCACACCTTGCCGCACAGGGCGACGACAGGGGTGCCGTTGACCATGGCGTCGGTGAGCTTGGCCTTCGGAACGTAGTGGGAGAAGCGTTCGGCGTCACCGTCATCGAAGGATGGGCGAGCCTTCTCCTCGACCGCCGTGCTGGAACCTGGTGCCACCTGTGTGCTCATGGTGGACCAGTGTACGTGGCCGGCAACATACCTGACCACGGATGACGGCGAGTCCAGCTGCCAGCGGACGTGATTAGCATCATGGGCCCATCGTGGGAGAATGGACCGGTGACGAATGCGACTCCTCCCCCCATGGGCTGGTATCCCGACCCTGCCGGAAGTGAGCAGGAGCGGTATTGGGACGGCGAACGCTGGACCCGCAATCTGCGAAACCCGCCCGAACCCGAACCGCGTCATGCCACCGGTCATGTGCCTGAGACACTGGCCCCGGTCTCGCGGGTGCCGTCGTCCCCGCGCCAGATGACGACTGCGCCGCGCAACGCAGACGTGGCGGCGCCGCGCAACAAGTGGGGCACCACCGCTGACGGTGTGCCCTTGGCCGGGTGGTGGTGGCGGGCTTTGTCGACCGTCATCGATTTCGTCCTGGTGTGGACCGTTGTCGGCATCACCATGCACGAGAAGATCGCCAGCATCATGGCGAGTTACCAGGCGTTCCTCAACGAATCGATGCGCAAGATCAGCGCAGGGGCGAGCCCATCGGATGTCATCACCACCCAGTCGCTGAGCGATGCAGGGTTCGTCAATGACATGACGAGTCTTGTGGGTGCCGTCATCATTGCCCAGGCGATCTACCAGTTCATCATGCTGGCGACCTGCGCTGGGTCGGTTGGTCAGCTCGTCTGCGGGCTGCGCGTGGTGATCATCAACCAGGGTAAGGACCATCGCCGACTGGTGTGGTGGCGTGCCCTTGTCCGTGCCACGGCCTGGGCCTTCGTGGAGGTTGGTAACCAGGTCCTCGTGTTGTTGACCCCGTTCAGTTATCTCATGCCGCTGTGGCAGCGATCCCGCCAGACCATCCACGACGCCATTGCAGGTACCCAGGTGGTTCGTCCGGTCCGCCAGCTCGACGCCGAGTAGATGCCGAGTAGATTTCGTCCAGACGGGGCGACGACGTCGTCCCCACAACCCGTCCGCATCGATCCCGCCCCGACGTTGGAGGGCACCGAAAGGCCGTCATGTCCTTGACAGATCCCCACCTGACGACCCTGGCCGACCATTTCGGCATCGCTCGTGACTATCACGACTGGAAGGGTCAGTACACCGAGGTTGAGGAGGCGACCGTCATCGCCGTCCTTGCCGGGCTCGGGATCGATGCGTCGACCCCGGAACTGGCCGAGCAGGCGTGCCGAGAGGTCGCCAACCACACCTGGCGTCGTGTCCTGCCCGGAATCGTCATGCTGCGCGAGGGCCAGGAGGGACGTGTTGATGTCCACGTCAATGCCGGGGAGTGGGTCGAGGTCCACATCATCTGTGAGGACGGTCACCGTCGCGAGTGCTGGCAGGTCGACAACTGGAACTCAGATCGCCAGGTCGAGGAACGCTGGATCGGCGAAGCCACCTTCGGCATCCCGGCTGACCTTCCGCTGGGTTACCACACCATCGTCGCGACGTCGGCTGATCATCGCACCACGTCGACCCTGGTGGTGTCCCCGAACTGGCTCGGCCTGCCGAGATCGATGGGCTCGTCCCGGGTCTGGGGACACGCGGTGCAGCTGTACTCGACACGGTCCCATGGCTCATGGGGAATGGGTGATCTCTCCGACCTGGCCGACCTGTCGACCTGGGCGGCGACCCAGGGCGCGGATTACGTGCTCGTTAATCCATTGCATGCCAGCCAGGTCGTCTCGCCGATCGAGCCCTCACCGTACCTACCCTGCAGCCGACTCTTCCTCAATCCGCTGTATGTGCGCCCTGAGACCATTCCTGAGTTCGCAGATCTCGACTCCTCCGAGCGTTCCAAGGCTCGGTTCGCCCAGGCTCGCGCAGCTGCGGTCACTGAGACGATCGACCGTGACTCCTCCTGGATGGCCAAGATGCCGGTTCTCGAGGCCATCCACGCCCTTGGTCTGGCAGGGTCGCGAAAGCTGTCCTACCAGGCCTTCCGCAGGTTGCGCGGCACCCGTCTGGTCGATCTGGCCACCTGGTGTGCGCTGACTGAGGTGTACGGCAATGACTGGCATGACTGGCCGGAGGAGTTCCAGCGCCCCAGCAATCGCGCCGTCTCGGAGTTCGTGCGCGCACATGAGGACCGCGTCGACTTCTTCATGTGGCTGCAGTGGATCGCTGATCAGCAACTTTCGGCCGCCCAGTCGGCCGGGCGCGATGCCGGGATGTCCCTGGGCCTCATCTGTGACATGGCCGTCGGCGTGTCCGGAACCGGTGCTGATGCGTGGATGCTCGGGGACCTCTTTGCTGACGGTGTCTGCGTCGGTTCCCCGCCTGACGCCTTCAACCAGGCCGGCCAGGAATGGGGTCAGCCGCCGATGCGCCCGGACATGCTGGCCGACATGGCCTACCAGCCGTTCCGGGACATGGTGAGGGCTGCCCTGCGTCACGCCGGAGGTATTCGTATCGACCACATCCTCGGCCTGTTCCGGCTGTGGTGGGTTCCCGCCGGTCTCGGCCCGCGCATGGGTACCTACATCCGGTACGACCACGAGGCCATGGTCGGCATCCTGGCTTTGGAGGCCTGTCGTGCCGGCGCGCTCGTCGTGGGTGAGGACTTGGGCACCGTCGAGCCGTGGGTGCGTACGTACCTGCGTGAGCGCGGGATCATGGGCACCTCGGTGCTGTGGTTCGAAAACGGCGAGGACGGTCACCCGCTGGCACCTGAGCAGTGGCGTGAGTACGCCATGGGTTCCGTGACGACCCATGACCTGCCTCCGACGACCGGCTATCTGGCTGGTGACCACGTCGAGGTGCGCAATGAACTCGGACTGCTCACCGAATCCTTGGAGCATGAGCGGGCCGAGGCAGCCCGTCAGACGCACACCTGGATCGGTATCCTGCAGGCGCGAGGCGTGCTGGAGGGCGGCGATCCGTCCGAGGAGGCGGTCGTGCTGGCCATGCACCGCATGCTCACCCAGACACCGTCGAAGGTCCTCAACGTCACCCTCACCGACGCCGTGGGGGACCGACGGACCCAGAACCTGCCCGGTACGACCAACGAGTACCCGAACTGGCGAGTGCCGCTCAGCCATCCGGACGGCTCACCGATGTGGCTCGAGGAGATCTTCACTGATGAGAGGGCCGCGCGACTGTCTGCGGTCATGAACGAGAAGTGATCGGCCGACGTTGGCCGTAGAACATACCAAACCGGGGTCCGACGCCTGATGGCATCGGACCCCGAATGTGTGGTCACGGGTCAACGACCCGTGTCAGTCGCTCAGTCGGCAACGGCCTTCTTGAGGGTGCTGGAGGCCGAGATCTTGACGGCCTTGTGAGCGGGGATGGTCATGGACTCGCCGGTGCGGGGGTTGCGGCCATTGCGGGCGGGGCGCTCAACGGCCTCGGCAGTGAACAGACCGGGAAGCTGCACCTTCTCTCCCCTGGCCAGGGCGCTGGTGATGACGTCGGTGAGAGCCTTGACGGCCTCGTTGGTCTGGGTCTCGGTGAGCGAGGCCTGCTTGGCAACGGCCTTGATGAGCTCGGACTTGGTCATGGGGTCTCCTCAGATGGACTGTGTTCGGTTATCGGCTTCATGCCGTTTCCCTCACCAAGGACATTAGCGGGTGTGGGGTCTCAGTCAAGCCCGAACGTGCGTCAACAGTGCGTTTGGTGCTCGTTTGTGACCATTGTTGACCGATTTGTCACATGCCGAGTGGTCAGGACGGCAGGTCGTGTCGCACTGTGGATCGGTCACGAGAGCGAAGCGCCGAGGACGGTGTCGGCGCCGTCGTCGCCCTGTCTCACCATGATGGTCGGAATGGCCTGGTCACCGCGGGATATACGTCGTCCGGAGATCGGCAGCTCGGCAATCGCGGCCTGGTGGCGCTTGCGTGCCGACTCGAGGGGCTCACGGCCCACGACCTCACCGTCGACGATGAGGGGAACGATGAGGTTACGGTCGTCAGCGTCGGCCGTGGGCTGTCGGCCCACCCCGACGACCTCGGCGGTGGCTGTTCCACCTGAACCGATGCGTCGCACCGCGTATTTGCGTCCGCCCACGGTGTTTTTGTGGGAGGACTTCTTGGCCACCGGCAACAGCTCGGCGTCCGGGTCGTTCGAGGTTGCGCGGGCGACCAGCTTGTAGACGAAGGAGCAGGTCGGCGCTCCCGAGCCTGTCACGAGGGAGGTTCCGACTCCGAAGCCATCGACGGGAGCGCCACGCAAGGCGGCAATTTGCCACTCGTCGAGGTCGCTGGTGACGATGACGCGGGTGTTCGTGGCACCGAGGTCATCGAGCAGGTCGCGGACTTGCCGGGCGACGATGGACAGGTCGCCGGAGTCGATACGGACTGCGCCGAGGCGTCCCTGGGTGAGGCGGATGGCCGTCCGCACGGCGTTGTCGATGTCATAGGTGTCCACCAGCAGGGTGGTCTTCTCCCCATAGGCGGCGAGCTGGGCACGGAAGGCATCCTCCTCGGTGTCGTGGAGGAGGGTGAAGGCGTGGGCAGCGGTGCCGGAGGTGGGGACGCCGTAGCGGATGCCGGCAGCGAGGTTCGATGTCGGACCGAACCCGGCGATCCAGGCAGCGCGAGCAGCGGCGACAGCGGATTCCTCATGGGTACGACGAGAGCCCATCTCGATGATGGAGCGGCCCTCGGCCATCATGACCATGCGGGAGGCTGCTGAAGCGATTGCGGAATCATGATTGTAGGTGCTCAGCAACAAGGTCTCGAGGACGCACGCCTCGGCAAAGGTGCCCTCGACAGTGAGGAGGGGTGATCCCGGGAAGTAAAGATCGCCCTCAGCGTAACCATGGATGGATCCGGTGAAACGGTAGTTCGACAGCCACTCAGCCATGTGCGGGCCGACGACCCCGGTCTTCTCCAGGAAGGAGACCTCCTCGTCGGTGAAATGAAAGCCCTCCACCGCATCGAGGACACGTCCAGTGCCGGCGACAACGCCGTAACGGCGGCCTTCGGGGAGACGACGTGGGAACAACTCGAAGACGCAGCGGCGGTCGGCGGTTCCTGACGCCATGGCAGCCTCGATCATGGTCAGCTCGTAATGGTCGGTGAACAGTGCGGTCGACATGGGCCACAGTTTAGGGGGATGGGGCGTCCCCGTTGGCGGGGTTCAGGTGCCCCCGGTGGTGACAGAATGGGCACATGTCTGCAACCACCGTGGAACCCATGGCACGGACCGACCGTCTCACCGATGAGGAATCGACGTGGACGACCGTCGTCTGGGACGACCCGGTGAATCTCATGGACTACGTGACGATGGTGTTCATGAGGTATTTCGGCTACCCGCGCGAGAAAGCCGTGCAGCTCATGATCCAGGTCCACAACCAGGGCCGGGCGACGGTGGCCGAGGGGTCCAAGGAGGAGATGGAGATCGCGGCGCACGCCATGCATGGCTACGGATTGCAGGCCTCGGTCGAAAAGGGCGGGCAGGAATGAGGATTGAGGGTACCCGGAATCAGTGGGTCTGGTACCTGGAGCGCCGCGAGACCATCGGCATCGAGATCGCCCTGGGGCACTACGTCGAGGCCTTGTCGCGGTTGCGCACCACCACCGCTCGTGACAGTTCGGGGGCAGACCCGTTCGCCTTCTGGGAGAGCCAGTTTTGCGGCCCTCAGGAGGACGACGAGGTGCGTCGCGCCATCCTGCCGAGCGCCTACCGCGACGACGACGCTGCCGACGCTCAGTTCCATGCCAGTCATGACGCCGAGGAGGTCGCCGCGCGCTGTGAGGATGCCGAGGCCTTGCGAACTGATCTGGAGGCATTGCACCGAACTGGCCGTGTCCCCATGAATCCGGTGACGACTCAGCGGTGGCTTCGTACCGTCAATGCGCTGCGGGGAATGATGGCGGCCAGGTTGGGTGTCACTGACCAGATCACCGCTGACGAGGTCGCCCGGGTCGCCCAGGAGGAGCTGGAGGCCGAGGAGGAGTGTGTCTACGAGTGGCTCGGTTTTGTCGTCGAGGTGCTCGTCGAGGTGGAGTTGTCGGAGTAGGGCTCAGATCTCGTGGACAGTCACCGGCTCGCGCAGCCTCAGGCTGAGCTGGTGTTCCAGCCGCTGGTGCAAGGTGATGAGAGCTGCCGGACACCCCCGGCAGGCACCTTTCATGGCCACGGCGACGGTGCGTTGCCCGTTGTCGACCGTGACGTCGACCAGTTCGATCGACCCACCATGCATGGCAGCCACGGCACCGACAGGGCCAGCGATGAGTTCGTCGGCGCACCATCTCAGGGTCTCGGCTTCGTCGAGGATCTGGGCATCGGGTCCACCGCTCCAGTCGTCGGTCCTTTCGAGAGCCATCGTCAGAGCGGTCCGGAAGTCGCCACCGATACGCTCCCAGCTGTCCTCGAGGACGGTGGCGATGACGGCACCAACCGTCACCTCGACGTGCACCCGTCCCAGGAACTCGTCGAGACCAGGCGCGCTCACCAATTCACCGGCGAAGGGTAGGCTCACCCCCGACACCACCCAACGCAGGGTCGCGGGGTCAGCCGTCGCCTCCGGGTGAATGGCCGTGGAAGGACGCGAGGCAAGCTTCATCAGATCACCAGATTCGTCACGAGACGACCGATGAGGGCCATGATCCACGCCAGCGCGAACATGTAGCCGAAGGCGACCGCCGGCCACTTCCACCCGCCGGTCTCTCGTTTCATGATGGCAATGGTGGACATGCACTGCAGGGCATAGGCGAAGAAGAGGATGAGGGCAACGATGGTTGCCGGGGTGAAGATCTTCTCGCCCTCGTGGTCGCCGTGCGTCCACGTCCAACGGTCCAGCTGTTGGGCCACCTCGGCATCGTCCTCTGGGTCGGTGGCTGAAGCCATCTGGCCCAGGGTGGAGACGGCCACCTCTCGAGCAGCCAGTGATCCGATGAGGGAGACGTCAATGCGCCAGTCGAATCCCAGCGGTTCGAAGACCGGCTCGACGGCCTTGCCGACACCAGCAGCGATGGAGTGATCCATGGTGTAGGCCGCCACGGCGACGTCATCGCGCGGATCGACACCCGCTTTTGACAGCTCGGAGTCAGACTGCATCGGGAAGGTCGTCAGGGCCCAAATGACGATGGTCGTCAGCATGATGATGGTGCCAGCCTTGTGCAGGAAGGCCTTGGTGGGCTCCCACATCGCGATGCCCACCGAGCGCAGTGTGGGAATCCGATATGGCGGCATTTCCATGTAGAAGGGCAGGAGTATGCCGGAGCGATCGGTGATCTTCTTGACGACCCAGGCCGCCGTCATCGCCGACACCGCGCCGAGCAGGTAGAGCAGGAACATCGCCACACCTCGCCCGGAGAACGGGCCGATGCGGGTGGCGTCGGGGATGAGCATGCCGACCAGCAGCACGTAAACGGGCAGTCGGGCCGAGCAGGTAGCCAGCGGGACGCCGAGCATCGTCGCGATGCGGTCCTTGGCCGAGGGGATGGTTCTCGTGGCCATGACCCCGGGGATGGCGCAGGCGAAGGAGGACAGCATGGCCACGAATGCTCGTCCCTCCAGCCCGGCACGGCTCATCACCTTGTCCATGAGGAATGCTGCCCGTGACATGTAGCCCACGGCGTCCAGCAGGGCCAGCAGTAGGTACATCAGCAGGATCTGTGGGACGAAGACGAGTACGGCTCCGACGCCGCCGATGATGCCATCGCCCAGCAGACCGGCGAGGATCGGGTTGGAGACGTGGTCGTCAACCCAGCCGCCGAGCCAACCGAAGAAGCCATCGATGGCGTCCTGGAAGGGCGCTGCCCACGTGAACAGTGCCTGGAAGAATAGGAACATCACGAGGAAGAAGACGATCGTTCCCCACACCGGGTGCAACAGGACCTTGTCAATGCGCTCGGTGCGAGAGTCGGGCTGGGGATCCTGGTACCCCGCGCTGGCAAGGGTCGAGTCGACCCATCCGGTCAGCTCCTCTGCTGCGGTGGGCGGCGGAATGGGGGGACGGCTCCAGGTCTGCCACTCGCTGATGAGGTGACGTAGTTCCCCGATGCCGATGCCACGGTTGGCGACCACGGAGACCACTGGTACGCCCAGTGCCTGGGACAAGGCTGCGGTGTCGAGGCTGCCGCCGCGTCGTCCCAACTCGTCAGCCATGGTGACGACGACCGCTGTGGGGAGGTCTCGCTCCAGGGTTTCTGCGAGTAGCAGCAGGGATCGGCGCAGGGCCGTCGCATCGGCGACCACCAGAACGGCGTCAGGTGCCTGGACGCCCTTGATCGTCCCATCCAGAGCCTCGGCGACAATGGCCTCGTCGGGGGAGATGGGGGTCAGTGAATACGTCCCGGGAAGATCCTCGATGCCGTACTCGTCACCGCCGATGTGGCACACACCGGTGCTGCGGGAGACGGTGACGCCGGGGTAGTTGCCGGTCTTGGCGTGCAGACCCGTGAGGTGGTTGAAGATCGACGTCTTGCCACCGTTGGGAGAGCCGACCAGAGTCAGTTTGGGTGATCCCGTCGACAGCTCGACGGTGGGATCGGTGTGGCACGTGACGGTTGCGGGCATGGGCAGTCCTCGAATGGGCGCGTGTCATCGCGCAGGAAGGGTTGGGAAGGAAAGTGGACTGTCAGGCGGCTGCGACGGACAGCTGAGCCTCGACAACAGGGCGCGATGCGGTCTGTGGAACAGGGCGGACCATGATCATGTCAGCTTGGGCTCGACGCAGACACATCTGGACGTCGCAGACGTGGAAGACCATCGGGCCACCGAAGGGTGCCTGGCGAATCTTGGTGATGTCGCGGCCCTGTCCGAACCCGAGCATGTGGAGCCGGTGACAAATGTGGTCAACACACTCGGGTGCAATGGACTCGATGGTCGCGCTCTGGCCAGCGGCCAGGCGGCTGAGCGGCACGATGGTCTCCTCATCTGCGGTGCCGCGGTGTATCTGCTTCCTCATCTCGTCTCCTTCGTGATTCCATGACGGCGTCGGAACTCCCGGTGCAGCCCAAAGGATAGTCAAGCCTTACCTCATTGTCATTACCGGGGGTGTTTTTCGGCATGTGGACGTCGTGAAAACCCTGTGGATGGCCGGTTGGCGGCGAGGGCGGGGTAGTCTTGCCAGCCGTGACCGAACCTGATTTCGACGTTGTCGACTCACCGATCGGCATCTTCGACTCTGGATTCGGAGGGCTGACGGTGGCCCGATCCGTCGTCGACCTCATGCCCAACGAGGACATCATCTATCTGGGTGACACGGGTCGGGCGCCCTATGGTGAGAAGACGATTGCCGAGGTGCGCCGCTACGCCCTGCAATGCCTCGATCGACTCGTCGCTCACGGCGTGAAAGCCCTGCTCATCGCCTGCAACACGGCGTCATCGGCAGTGCTGCGGGATGCTCGGGAGCGTTATGACGTCCCGGTCATCGACGTCATCATGCCGGCTGCTCGGCGAGCCAGTTTGGCCACCCGGAACGGTCACATCGGCGTTATCTGCACCGAGGCCACGGCTCGCTCCTTGTCCTACCAGGACGCACTGGCAGCGGTGCCTGGAATCACCCTGACGACCCAGGCCTGCCCGCACTTCGTCCCCTACGTCGAGGAGGGAATCACCAGCGGCCCGGGGTTGGAAGCTATTGCTCGGGACTACCTGAAACCGATCCAGGAGGCCGGCTGCGACACTCTCATCCTGGGCTGTACCCACTACCCGCTGCTCGCCGGGCTCATCTCCTACGTCCTCGACGACGACGTCACGATCATCTCTTCCTCCCACCAGTGCGCGCGGGCCTCGTACTCCTTGATGGCTGAGTCGGGACTACTGCACTCCGAACCTCGTGAATCCAGCCGCTACTTCCTGACGACTGGTAACGCCGAACGTTTCGAGAGGCTGGGGCGACGACTCATGGAGGGTTTCGTCCACGACGTGCAGTCGGTGCACGCCGACCGCCATCCCTTCGGGGATCGTGCGGTCGTGCGCGACTGAGTGACGCAGGTGAGTGACACGGTGGCGGTGCCGCGTCATCGTCATGATTCGTGTCAGTCCCTCCGGCTACCCTTGGCGGCGTGAGTGAGACTTCTCGAATTGATGGACGGTCACTTGACCAGTTGCGTGAGGTCACCATCAAGCGCAACTGGCTCTGTCAGGCCGAGGGATCGGTGCTGGTGAGTTTCGGTCGCACCACCGTGCTGTGCAATGCCTCGGTCACCGAGGGGGTGCCGCGCTGGCGCAAGGGATCGGGCCTGGGCTGGGTGACGGCGGAGTACGAGATGCTGCCGCGCGCCACCAACGAGCGCTCCGCTCGGGAGTCCCGCAAGGGCAAGGTCGGCGGGCGCACCCACGAGATCTCCCGGCTGGTCGGACGATCCCTGCGCGCCGTCGTCGACGACAAGGCGCTGGGTGAGAACACCATCATCCTCGACTGCGACGTGTTGCAGGCCGATGGCGGCACCCGCACCGCCTCGATCACCGGCGCCTACGTCGCCCTGGTCGATGCCGTGAACTGGCTGCGGGAGCGCGGCAGTCTGGCCGGGGAACCCATCACCGGATCGGTGCAGGCCATCTCGGTGGGAGTCGTCGGTGGCACCCCGATGCTCGATCTCGCCTACGAGGAGGACTCCCGAGCCGACACCGACATGAATGTCGTCATGAGCGGTACCGGCGACTTCGTCGAGATCCAGGGCACCGCCGAGGGAGCTCCGTTCAACCGTGATCTGCTCAACCAACTGCTCGACCTCGCCGCTGGTGGTTGTGCCACCCTCAAACAGGTCCAGTCCGAGGCCCTGGGGGTGAGCCTGTGAGCCGCATCGTGTTGGCCTCCAACAACCCCAGGAAGCTGGTCGAGCTGCGTCGCACCTTCGAGTCGACCGGCACCCCGGTCGAGGTCGTCGGTCTGTCGGAGGTGAGCGACGTCCCGGCTCCCGCCGAGACCGGCACCACCTTCGTCGAGAACGCCCTCATCAAGGCGCGCGCCGCCGCCCGTGACACCGGTCTGCCGGCCCTGGCCGACGACTCCGGCCTCGAGGTCGACGCCCTCAACCGGATGCCGGGCATCCGTTCGGCACGCTGGTCGGGGCCGCAGGCCACCGACGAGCGCAACCTTCGACTGCTGCTCGAGCAGACCTTCGACCTTGCCCCCGAGCGCCGTCGTGGCCGTTTCGTGTGTGCGATGGCCTTCGTCGACCCCGACGGCACGCAGATCACCAAGGTCGCCACCATGGAGGGTCGGGTCATCCCCGAGGCCAGAGGAGCCAACGGGTTCGGCTACGACCCGATGTTCGTTCCCGACGCGCAGCCCGGCAACCTCACCAGTGCCGAGATGACCGCCGAGGACAAGGACGCCATCAGTCATCGCGGCCAGGCGGTGCGAGCCATCGTCCCGGCCGTCGTCGCCCACCTGGAAGGCCACTGAGATGCAGGTGTACCTCGACCTCCTGCAGCGCATCCTCACCGAGGGGGTGCGTCGCCCCGACCGTACCGGCACCGGTACCCTCAGCGTCTTCGGCCACCAGATGACCTTCGACCTGCGCGAGGGTTTCCCGTTGGTGACGACGAAGAAGATCTACACCCGCAGCGTCTTCGGGGAACTGCTGTGGTTCCTGCGCGGGGACACCAACATCGGCTGGCTGCACGAGAACAACATCCACATCTGGGACGAGTGGGCCGACGAGGATGGTGACCTCGGCCCGGTCTACGGCCACCAGTGGCGTTCCTGGCCCGACACCGATGGCGAGGCGATCGACCAGATCGCCCGGGTCATCGAGCAGATCCGCACCAACCCGTGGTCGCGTCGGCACATCGTCTCGGCGTGGAACGTGGCCGAGGTCGACCAGATGGCCCTGCCACCGTGTCACACCCTGTTCCAGTTCTACGTCACCCCAGACGAGCAGGGGGAGCCCACCTGGCTGAGCTGCCAGCTCTACCAGCGCTCCGGCGACACCTTCCTGGGGGTGCCCTTCAACATCGCCTCCTATGCCCTGCTCACCCACCTGGTCGCCTCGGTGACCGGTCTCAAGCCGCTGCGGTTCGTCCACACCCTGGGCGACGCCCACCTCTACCTCAACCACCTCGACCAGGTTCACGAGCAGTTGCAGCACCAGCCTCGCAGTTCACCGCAGCTCACCGTCAACCCACAGGTGCGTGAGATCGACGGGTTCGAGCTCTCCGACATCAAGCTCACGGGGTACGACCCCTACCCGGCCATTCCCGCACCGATCGCCGTCTGACCGGCTCGTCAGGAGGATTCCATGAAGGTCGTCGCCATCGCTGCCGTCGCCGACAACGGCGTCATCGGCTCCGGACAGGACATGCTCTGGCACATCAGCGCGGACTTCCGCCGTTTCAAGAAGGTGACGATGGGCCACACCCTGGTGTTCGGCAGGCGCACCTTCGAGCAGGTCGGGAGGCTGCCGGGGCGTCGCCACATCATCTGCACCCACGACCGGCAGTGGTCGGCCGACGGGGTGGACGCCGCCGCCAGCCCGCGTGAGGCCGTCGAGATGGCCCGGGACGCCGGTGAGACGATCTGCTACATCGCCGGTGGCGGCCAGATCTACGCCGATGCCCTCGACCTGTGCGACGAGCTCGACATCACCGAGGTGCATCGCAGCCCTGAGGGGTCGGCGCGGTTCCCGACCATCGATCCCGCGGTGTGGGCCGAGATCCGGCGTGAACCCCGTGACGGATTCGACTTCGTCGGTTACCGCCGCGTGACGTCGTGAGGCCGACGGCGTCGATCCTCCATCTGGACATGGACGCCTTCTTCGCCTCGGTGGAGCAGCGCGACAAGCCCTCACTGCGCGGCAAACCGGTCATCGTCGGCGGGGTCGGCGGCCGGGGAGTGGTGGCGACGGCCTCCTACGAGGCCCGGGTGTTTGGGGTCCACTCCGCGATGGCGGGGGCACAGGCCCGCCGGCTGGCACCGCATGCCGCGTTCCTGTCCGGGCGCTTCGAGGCCTACCGGGAGTCGAGCAGGGTCGTCATGGCAACCCTGCGGGAGCTCTCCCCGCTGGTCGAGCCTCTCAGCCTGGACGAGGCCTTCGTCGATCTGGAAGCAAGGGCAGTGCCCGTTGACGACCTCGACGCCCTGCGCCAGATGGCTACCGAGCTGCGGGCCAGGGTGGCCGAGCGCACCGAGGGGCTGAGCTGCTCGGTGGGGATCGGATCGAGCAAGTTCATGGCCAAGGTGGCCTCCGAGATGGCCAAACCGTCGCGAGGCCATGCCGATCAGGTCGTCCTGGTCGCTCCCGGAACCGAGGCCGAGACCATCGCACCCCTACCGGCACGGGCCATTCCCGGCGTCGGACCGGTGACCGCAGAACGTTTGGAGACACTCGGGTTTCGCACCATCGGTGACGTCCGGGCCGCCCGTCGGGCGGAGCTGGTGCACGAGTTGGGGCAGGCCGCCGGGGCGAGCCTGTTCGCCCTGGCACGGGCTCAGGACGATCGCCCGGTGAGCGTCAGCCGGATCGCCAAATCCATCTCGGTGGAGGACACCTTCGAACACGACCTCACCGATCGCCGGGAGTGCCGGGAAATCGTCGAGCGGCACGCCGGGCTGGTGTGTGGCCGGTTGAAGCGATCCGGCCATTTCGCCCGCACCGTGACGCTCAAGGCGAAGATGGCCGACTTCACGGTGTGGTCGCGGTCGGTGACGTTGAGCGGGTCCACCGACTCACCGGAGCGGATCGCCCGCCTGGCGGTGCGCATGCTCGACTCCCTCGACCTGCGCGAGGGAGTGCGACTGCTGGGCGTCGGGGTGTCGAACTTCACCACCTCGGCCCAGGAGGAGCTGTTCGACCTGGACGGTGAGGGCCAGCTGCGTGACGACCCCGTGGTCAGCGAGGGCGTCCCACTGATCCAGCCAGGGCCGTTCGGGCGGCGGCGATCCTTCGACGGCAGGCGTTGGCCGCCGGGCGCCGACGTGGTTCACGACGAGTACGGCCGGGGCTGGGTGTGGGGATCGGGACACGGCGTCGTCACGTGCCGGTTCGAGCACCGCGGCAGCCCGATCGGCAGGGTGCGGTCGATTCCCGAGGACGACGCGGCCCTGCACCCGGCGCACCCCCTGGGCCTGGCATGGCAGCCGCCGGAGGAGGGGGAGAGGACTTCATCGGGGGACGAGCCCTCCCACTGATCTCGCGAGGCGGATGCTCACAAGCCCGACTCCCGTGGTGGATGCCTGTGTCGATGAGCGTTTGGTGAGCGTTTTTGGGGGGGTGGGTATGGCATCTGTCGGGACGGGTGTATCTTTTTCTCTGTCAGCCCAATGGGTGGGTTGATACCCGGGTGATGTGGGGAAGTCGGTGGGAATCCGGCGCTGTCCCGCAACCGTGACCACATCTTGTGTGGAAGTCGGAGTACCAGATCACCGCGGGGATTGGTTTCCTGTTCCGTCGAGGGTTACGGATCGACACCGACGCATGCCACGCCTGTGCTGTCATGGACCCCTCTCGGAACGTGCTTCCGAGGAGGAGCGACATGGCAGTAGAAGCAACGACGACGTGCAAGCGTGTGGTGGGCCCGGTGATGGCTGCCGCACTGATGATAGGCGCAGTGGGGGTGACGGCGGCCCCTGCCCAGGCAGCTCAGGCGTCTGGGCCTGCCGATTATGCCTCCCAGGCCGGCAGGGCGGCTGGTTACATCGATAAGCACAGTGCCGATCTGACCAAGGACAAGTTGGGGCCGCAGTTGGATGGGGCTTTGGCGTTGGTGGCTGCTGGCAGGAAGGATTCGCCTACCGTCGCCAAGGTCAAGGACAACATCAAGACCCAGGGGCAGAGTTACTGCACTGAGACGAATGTGGGTGGATGTGCGAAGGTGACGATCACCCTGCTGGCTCTTGGTGAGTCGACCACCTATGACGGGTTCGACTACTCCCAACGAGTGACGTCACTGCCGGCCTCGGCACTCAAGGAGTATGCGACGAATCAGGCGTTGGACATGATTGCCCTGGAGCGGTTGGGCAAACCGATCCCGCAGAACCTGCTCAAGTCGGTCACCGAGTATGCGTCCACGACTCCCAAGTGGGATGACCCGGACACTGACGGTCTCATGCTTACGGCTTTGTCGCATGTGACGGCCCCGGACAAGCAGAAGGCTGTCACGAGTCTTGTCAAGCGTCTTGACGCCGACAAGCAGGATGGTGCCTGGGGTTCCAAGGGCAAGGGCCCGAATGTGAACACCACTGCGTGGGTGGCACCAGGACTGTACCGTGCTGGCGATGCTGACCACAAGGCGCAGGCTGTGGCCGGTCAGAAGTGGCTCGTGAGTCAGCAGCAGGCTGACGGGTCTTTCAGCACACCGTATTCGCCGTTGATGGCGACGACGCAGGCGGTTCCCGCGCTGCGTGGTCTGCAGTCCTATGACAATGTGGGTGCCAATCAGGCCCACGAGGAGCCGGTTGTTGGCTGACGAGGTGGCGTTTTAGTCATCGTCAAGGTCGCGTTGGGGCGGCTTTTGTGGCTGCCCCAGCGCGATTGTTGTGGTCAATTTGGGTCATTGCGGCAGTGCGTCGTGTCGGTGCGTGGGGTGTGTCAAGTATGTGTGGGCGCCGGTGGGCGTGTGTGATAGCGGCTGTTGTCATGGTTGCGATGTGTGGTGGCGTGGTGCCACGTCAGGCGGTCGCAGACGCGGCATCTGATGATCTTGATACGTGGTCGACGGGCAGCCATCGCTACCCCGATAGCGGCGAAGGCTTTTATAGTAAGGGGGATAAATGGCATGATGGGTGGTGTCGGCAGGGCGAGGGATTTGCGGTTGTTATTGATTTTTCGGGTGCGCCGAAACCGTTGCGTGGCCTGTTGACGGAAAAGTACGTTGGCAATTTTGGTCTGACAGCCAGTGATGGCTGGATCGTCCGCTGTCATATAGGGAAACCAAGTTCTGGCCGCAGGTGGGATAATTACGTTTCCTCGGTGGGCTTCTCGATAGACAAGTACGTGTATCAGCGGCCGTCGCGGACTGTTGAAGCCGGAGGGGGTTTCGATGCGTATTTACTCAATACTACTGGCGTGTGGTATCCCGCAACTTCGCCTCCAGCGGATACCAGCAAGAATCTATATGATTTTACTCCAGGTGTGTGGATTCATGCGGATGCGCACGGTGAGTTGCCGAAATTGCCGGGTCAAGGCACGTCGCTGGATGGGTCATGGCCAGGAAAAATACCGTACGTCGATGACGATCCTTCCCTCACGTTAGTTCATAACTATTACGTCGATCACAATAATGTTCCGTTAGATTCTGTGATGTATGTGTCGTATGGGGGGCCGGCGTGCCGCGGTAATATCAAAGCCGAGCTTATGCTGAATTCGTCGGAGCCCCACCCGGCTAAGCAGGTGTGTTTGGGGGATGCGGCGGCGCATCCGGAGAAATACAAACGCATGGATCCTAAGACGGGTCAGCCGTGTCCGGGGTGGACGTTGACGCCGCAGTTCTCGGATGGGACTGTGAATGGGTGTGTGCCGAAGAATCCTCGGCCGCGGCCTTCTACTCCCACGGGTGGCCCCACGCGGGATCCGGGGTCGGGGAACGGGCCGCATCCGCACAGGCCGCGGCATACTCGTAGGCCGACTCCTCCTGTCAGGCCGCATCCTGGCCAGCACCGTGCAGGTGTGGGCGGGGCCACTGGTCGCGATGGCACTCCTCATCATGGAGTCTTCCATCGGAACGCTCACAAGGATGTTCATGCGGGTGATCGGGTGAGCTCGCAGGTGCGCAAGGCTGCGCGCACGCCTTCCCCATCGGCTCCTCCGTCTACGTCTGCCACACCGTCGGTGTCCGCGTCTCCGTCGCCCTCGGTGTCTCCATCCGCCACACCGTCTCCGTCTGTTTCGGCTGGGGTGGTGGTGTCGCCGTCTCCTGGTGATGGTCGGGTGTGGGGTTCTGAGCAGCAGGGGCCTGCCGCCTCGGATGGTGCTCGTCGTCGGGTACCTGGTTGGGTATGGGGTGCCGGTGCAGGTGTGCTGGTGGCTGCCGGTGTCGTGGCGTGGTGGATGACGCGGGGTAGGCGTCGTGACCGCGAGGACGACGAGGTGGGTACCGACCTGTTCGAGTGAGGCGTCCGCACGGCGGGACGCATGTTTGTTGTTCGATGAAGACTGCCACACGTGAAGGACATGTGTGGATGAGAAAGGCGAAGGATCAATGGGCAAGACGATGATGAGGTGGGTGACGGGGGGTCTGGCTGCCGTGATGGCGGTCGGCGGTCTCGTCGTGCCTGCATGGGCCGATGACGATGATGTGAAGCAGATTCCGACGGCGTCGGCGGATCAGTGGCATCCGGGCTGGTGTGCCAAGGGTGAGGAGGGGTACTCGGTTCTCATCGATTTCGCAGCGCTGGATCCGAAGGATCGCGGTGATCTCGCCCCGACCGCATCGAAGCTCACCGACGCCCATGCCAAGGACGGCTGGCTGGTGCGCTGCCACAAGGGCCTGGAGCCGATCAAGACTGTCGAGCGTGACAATCCAGAGAGATGGGTTAACGCGGAATACTGGGCTGCGGCGGTGGGTATTCCCGGGAAGGTGAATACCCAGCGGTATGCCGAGTGGGAATATCGTTTTTTGGGGATTACTCCTTGGTATGGTATGACCTCGAATGGCGAGCGGATTCAAACGGCGACAATGTCGGTAGTTCCTGACAAGAACGGTACCCTGCCGCCATGGCCGAAAAACGTTAAAGAGGGTCATGACTATCCCGGTAGGCCGAACTCGAATTATTATGGGAATTATTCTGGGATGATCCAGAAGCCGGTGAAGGGAATGGCCGTGGCCGTCACTGCTTTCCCTTTTGGATACAAAAATACCGTTAATGAATATTTCGCTGGTGACAACCCGAATCGGCCCGAGCACCGGCCCCAGTACGGCGAGGCCCCCGCACCGACTCCGGAGCCGACGGTGAGCCCCACGGCGACGTCCGAGCCGACAGCGGATCCGACTCTGACGCCACTCCCGACTCCGGACCCGGAACCCAGCGAGACCACCGATCCAACCCCCGAGCCGGAGCAGATTCCGACGGCGTCGGCGGATCAGTGGCATCCGGGCTGGTGCGCCAAGGATGAGGAGGGGTACTCGGTTCTCATCGACATGGCGGCGTTGGATCCGAAGGACCGGGGTGATTTGAATCCGGCCACGACCACGTACACCGACGCCCACGTCAAGGACGGCTGGCTGGTGCGTTGCCACAAGGGCCTGGAGCCGCTCAAGTACGCTCCAAGTGGCGAGTGGGGCGCAAAGTTCAAGGCGGCGAACTGGGCTGCGAGTGTGGGTATCCCCGGGACACGGGACCTCAATGGGTGGTACCACTTCCTGGGGATCACTCCCAACGGGGATGAGACCTCGGACGGTGACTGGATCTTGGCGGGTGCGTTGACGGTGGTGCCCGACAAGGACGGCATCCTGCCGCCGTGGCCGGAAAAGGTTGTGGAGGGGGAGCCCTATCCGGGTGCACCGATCAATGATCCTGACGTGTTCCCGTCGATGACGGACAAGCCGGTGAAGGGGATGGCCGTGGTCATTGGCTTCGAGCCTGATGGGCACACGGACGATCCGAATGATCCTGACAAGAAGTTCTATTTCGCCGGCGACAACCCGAACCGACCCGAGCACCGGCCCCAGTACGCCGACGCTCCCGCACCGACTCCAGAGCCGACTCCGACTGTGGTGCCGACCCCGACGGTGAGTCCCACGCCGACGGTGTCCCCGACCGGCACCCCGGCCCCGACCGGTACCGTCACGCCGACCCTGACGCCATTGCCCACCCCGGACACGAACCCCAGTGGGACCACCACCCCTGCTCCGAATGCGTCTGTGAATCCTCCCGATTCGACGGTGCGGCCGGTGGATGGCCGAGATGGTCGCGGTGACGCGGAGATACCTGCAGTCCCGGGGCCAGATGGCGGGTCACTGGCTGCTCCCGCACTGCCCGCCACCGGAGCCTGACCAGGCGATGGTGGGGGGACACCCGTAAACGTGTCATCTGTTGTGAAAGGAAGAGATGCAATGATGACAGAGAAGAAGATGGGAATGTCGACGATGAGCCGACGGATCGCCGGCCCGCTGGTTGCTGTGCTGCTGGCCGCTGGTGCCGTGACCGGGACGGGGGCGGCCCAGGCGGCTGGGCCAGCCTCCGGACCGGGATGGCATGATGGGGCCTGCGCTGCCAATGAGGGGCAGACGGTCGTCGTGGACTTCAAGGATGATCCGAGCCACCAGAAGCCGGCTGTGGAGGGCAACTGGCCAGCTGGTGCGAAGGACTCGCGGATTTTGGTGCGGTGCAATGTGGGTGGCACCTGGGCTAATCCCAAGGGTGATGCCCGGACCGAGCCGCTCAAGGCGGTGGGAATCACCTATTCCCCGGAGGGGGGTTTCATCGACACGGTCAATGGTGTTCACGACGATCAGGGCAAGAATGCCTACTGGATGTTCTCTTGGGCCAGTGAGTCCAACAAGAACTGGGATCTGTGGGCCCCGCCGAAGCAAGGCGTTGGCACGTGGGTGGGCGTGACCTTGGGCGGAAACAGGATTCCGTCGATCAATCCCCCCGTCAAGAAGTAAGTGAGTAGTGAAGGGGATCGGCGAGGTCTGGGGGTCTCGCCGATCCCCTTCCGTCATGCCAAAGGTTGCACGGTTGGGGTTGCAGAGGGGATGGATTGTGAAGGCCCGTAGAACGGTATCGTGGGTGGCTGCTGTGGTGACTGCTGGTGTGGCAACTTGGTGGCCGGTTGCGGCACATGCGGATGCTGGTGTCTCGGGCCGGCTATGTGCTGATCCCAATTATGAGTGCACCGTGAGCGTGTATGGAGGTGATGCACGGGAGGTGTCCTATTCGGGGGTCGACGTGACTGGAAAGCCGGGCACCCGGGTGCGGTTGGCGGCCTATTACGTGCGCACCGACGATCACGGCAAGCTGACCAAGCTGGAACGCTTCGTCGTGGGAGACAAGCCGGTGGTCGTCGGGGACACCGGGATCGTGGGCACCAGACTCGGGTTCCCCACCGTTCAGGATGATCCGGCGAAGATTCCCAGCGCATGGGTTTTCGTAGGCCCCGATGATGTGACCTTGGACAACCTCGACAGGGCGGCAGGCAGCTTCGTGCCCTACGGAACGTTGAAACCGACTGTGTTGGGGGACGGCTGGGGACTGGAGAAACCCGTGGGGCAGACGATCGGGGTACGCACCGTCGGGTCGATGCTGACAGGGACGTACCAGATCGAGTACCAGGACGATGCGGGACACTGGGTGAACGTGACCAAGGCCCGGAAAACTAATCCTGATGAGCCTTTTTGCAGTGGCAGCCTTGGGGCGGAGGCGCGTTTCGATAGCCCCGACACGGCCCAGGTGTGTATGGACGACCCCTCCAAGCCGGTCGACATCGGCTACCAGCTGCCACGCGGGATGAGGCATCACCGCTACAAGATGCGGATGACCTCCTATGGCGGTGACGGGTTGATCGTGGTCCACAGCTGGGACGTCGTTCCCTCGGACCACCCCGTGCAGGCCCCCTACAAGGGCACGTTCCGTGAACCGCGCCACAGGGGCGCGTCGAGTCTGGCAGGAGCCGAGGAGAGGCATCCGAGCAACCGAATCGTGCAGGGGGCCGTTGGTGCAGGAGCCGTGGTGGCCGCAGCGGCGATGGCCGGTGCCGGATGGCGAGGACGCCGAATCATGAGAGGACGAGCATGAAACGCGTGCATCCCCTGACGGCCCTGCTGTGGGTCGTCTCGCTGGTGGCCGTGGCGTGGATGGCAGATCAACTCGTGGTGTCACTGACGGCTCTGGTGGCGCTGTGCGTGGTCGCGACGGTGGCAGGTGGTCCCCGACGAGCCGTGTGGCGGCCTGTCCGCGAGATCTGCGTGGTGCTGGTCGTCATCTGGGCACTGCTCCTGGCCGGTGTGCTAGGTCATGTGACGACCACCGGCGGCATCGTGGTGACGTTGCCGTCCATCCTGATCGGCAGCCAGCAGATCGGAGGTGTCGTCCACGTCGGCCCGACGCTGAACGCCGCCAATCATGCCGTGCAGGCGTGTGTGGCAGTGGTTGCCGGGGCGGTGCTGGTGCAGTTGCGCCCCGCCCACGACTGGCTCGACCTGGCCATGTGCTGGCTGGGCCGGGGGGCGCGGGTGATGGCTCCGGGGATGTGCATGGCAGAGGGCGTCTCGGTGGCGGTGGCCGATCGGGTCCGGCTGCGCCGCGGCGGCCTGCGCACCTCGCGTCTGCAGGCTCTGGTCGACGGCATCGATCGTGGCCGCGAGATCGAGGATCGATGGGAGGAGGCCCGGCTTGTGAGATCGCCCCGGTCCTGGTGTCGGGTGCTGGGGGTGGCCGGCACACTCGTCGTGCTGCTGGCGTGCGTCCGTCAGACCATGACGGGCTGGACGCTGTGGCACGGTGCCGCCGTGGACCCCTACTGGGACCGTGCCCTGATGACTGTTGCCGGTCTGTGGGCGCTGGCTGGTCTGGTGGTGCTCATGGTGCACGGGCTGCCCGGGGTGGGGCGGCTGCGACTGGTGGACGTTGCCCTCGTCCTTGCGGTCATCGCAACGGTCGTGGCATGGCTGGTTCGGGGGTGGACGGGGGATGCTGCTGCGTTGGCGACGCCCAGCGGGATGCCCGTCGTGCTGTGTGTCGCCGTGGTGCTCGGTGCGGTCGCCGTGACGGTCACGTTCAACGCTGGAGGTCGACGTGCTCGAGGTTGAGTCGATGTGTGTGGATGTCTCGCGGGTCGGCCGGATCCTGGACGACGTCAGTGTGTGGGCAGGGCAGGGAGTCACCCTTGTCGCGGGCCGCAGTGGCTGCGGATCGACGACCCTGTTGCGTCTCGTCGCAGGGTACCGGGATCGGCAGGTGGTGCGCCGACGGGGCGTGGTCCGACTGTCTGGGCGGCGGATCGACCAGATGAGTCGTGCCGAGCTGCGTCCCCTCCTGACGATGGTGGGGCACCGTCCGCTGGGAGGCGTGATCGACCTCGAGGGTCTCGGAGCCCATGACGTCGAGCTGCGCAGCGTCATCGAGGAGTTGGGGCTCACCCGGTGGTGCGGCACACCAGCGGCACGGATGCCGGCCTGCGTGGCGGCCCGCATGGCACTGGTCGAGGGCATCGCCTCCGAGGCGCCGGTGCTGCTGCTGGACCAGGTGTTGGCACCCATGACGTCGATGTGGCGGTCTCGTGCCGCCTCCTGCATCGCCCGTGTGGCCCGGGCGGGTCGGATCGTCGTATGGGCCGAACATGCCCTGGAACACGCCCTGGGAGTGGCCGACAGCGTCGTGGAGATCGTCGACGGGCACGTCCAGCAGACGGCTGCCCCGTCGTGGTCGTCCAGCCAGCTGCCCCCGACGCCCCTGCAGCAGATTGCTGCCCGATCGGGTGAGCAGTTCTTCACCGATCCGGCCCAGGCCCGCGATCTTCTCGCCGCGGAGGCGGTCACCGCGATGTCTTGTGCCCACCCGCAACAGTCCGAGGGGCCGATACTCGCCCGCGTGGACCCGGCGGGTCTGCGGCTGTCCGGCAGATTGGTTGACGTGCGTGCCGGTCAGGTGCTGGGGGTCGTGTCCCACGACCCGGTTCAGGCGCATCGGGTGGCACGTCGTCTGGCTGCCACGGTGAACCCGTCTGGTCCCGGCGATCGTCTGTTGCGCACCCTGCTGCGTCAGACGAGTGTGCGGCGGGCCTGCGAGCTGGTCGATCGCCGATCCGATCGCTCGGTCGGGGCGAGCATGGAGCTGGCCGACGAGGTGCTGGGGCCGGTGGGTGCGCGTCGCGGTGTCGAGCACGCCGAGGGCCAGCAACGTCTGCTGGCCGACGTGCTGGCGTGCGCAGGCGGTGAGGTCGTGCTGTGGATCGACCCGGGATGGGCGGTCGACGCCGCCAGCGGTGATCGTCTGGTGAAGGCGGTGCGGCAGCGGGGGGCGGCCGTGATCATGGCGTGTCGGGACGTCGACCTGGTGGCCCGATGGTGCGATCGGGTGCTGGTCGTCGATGAGCACGAGGTCGTCGCCGACGGACGCCCCGGCTCCGTGGTGGACGATCTTCCGTGCCCACCCCAGGTGGCCCAGGTGTTCCCCGGCTGTCACGTCGTCAGGGCGACCGATCTGACCCTGGTCCCGGGGGCCGATGCCGTTGCGGAGGGAGGCTGGGCCCATGCGCAACTGGTGTAGTGGAATCGTCACGGCGATACTGGCCGTGGTGACCGGGATGTGGCTCGCCATCCCGCTCATCGACTCGATGCGAGCGGGGACCCGACAGCAGGCCACCGTCGAGGCCCAGGCGATGACCGTGTTCCTCACGGCCGGTCTCGTGCTGCTGGCGGTGTGTCGATGGATCGATGACGGCCGTCGGGTCTGGCGGGTCGGGCTGCTGGTGTGCCTCGTCGTGGTGAATTCGCTGGTGCGGGTGACGATGTCGCCGCGGGTGTTCGGTGTGGAGCCGGTGTTCATCCTGCCCTTCCTGGTCGGGGTGTCGGCAGGGCCGTCGGCAGGATTCCTCGTGGGAGCCGGATCATGTCTGGTCTCCAGCATGCTGGTGGGCACGGTTGACGCGCCGCTGCCCGGACAGATGCTGGCGTGGGGGCTCACCGGGCTCATCGGCTCGGTGCTGGTGCGGGTGCCGGCCAGACCGGCATGGCTGGTCTCGTGGCCACTCGCCGTGCTGTGCGGCCCCGTGCTGGGCGTGATGCTCAACCTCATCGGCTGGCCCACCGACGAGGCCGGTACCGTCGGGCAGGACGGGTCCGACGCCTTCGTGACCGGCCTGTCGAGCACGCAGACGATCCAACGGCTCGTGCGCTACTCGGTGCGCACCTCAATGGGGATCGACCTCACCCGTGGCGTGTGCACCCTGCTCGGCGTCATCATCATCGGCCTGCCGACGATCCGGGCGCTGCGCACCGCCTGGGGCAGTCCCGACCGGCGCACCGACGAGGCCCCGACAAGCCGCAGCACACCGATCAGTTCCGAGGCACTCGAGCGACGAGAACAGGCAAGGACAAGGACGAAGGCATGGTTCACGGACCAGGAGGACACAGCGTGAGCGCAGAGACGACCATGAACATGGGCTGGATGGCAAGGAACCGTCCCCGCCGCGGCGAACCCGACGGACGTGGCGAGTTCGGCAGGCACGGTGGGCCCGGAGGAAACGGCACGCCCGTCGCGAGGGGTAAGTCCAGCACGACGGGGTCGAGGATCGACCCTGCAGAGGTGGACCGGGCACGTCGTCTCGTCGAGACGATCTCGCGAGCCTTCGACTCCAAGGTCGTGGGTCAGGAGGCATTGCGCACGGCACTGCTCGTCGGACTCATCGGCGGGGGTCACGTGCTGCTGGAATCGGTGCCGGGCCTGGCCAAGACGCTGGCGGCCTCCACCCTGGCCTCCACCGTCGATGCCAGTTTCTCGCGCGTGCAGTGCACCCCCGACCTGCTGCCCAGCGACATCATCGGCACCCAGGTGTTCAACCCCGGCAGCAGCACGTTCACCACCGAGCTGGGCCCGGTGCATGCCAACGTCGTGCTGCTGGACGAGATCAACAGGTCCAGCGCCAAGACGCAGGCCGCCATGCTCGAGGCCATGCAGGAGAGGCAGGCGACGATCGGGGGCAAGACGTACCCCATGCCCAACCCGTTCCTCGTGCTGGCGACCCAGAACCCCATCGACGAGGAGGGCACCTACGTGCTGCCCCAGGCGCAGATGGACCGTTTCCTGCTCAAGGTGATCGTCGACTATCCCTCGCCGGCCGACGAGGTGGAGATGTTGCGCCGCCTCAAGTCCGGCGCGCTCGAGTCACGCACCGTGTCTGCGGTGGTGAGCCGCAACGACGTGCTGTGGCTGCAGGGCCTGTCGCGCCGTGTCCACGTGGACGAGTCCCTGCTGCACTACATCGTCCAGATCGTCCATGCGACCCGGCACGCCGGCGACTACCTTCCCCAGGAGCAGGCCCGCTACCTGGAGTACGGCGCCAGCCCACGTGCCACCATCGCATTCGTCGAGGCAGCCTGTGCCCACGCACTCATGCACGGACGTGACCACGTGATCCCCGACGACGTGCGGGCGATGCGCCACATGATCCTTCGTCATCGGCTCATCCTCACCTTCGAGGCCGTCGCCACCCAGGTACCCGTCGAGGAGATCATCGACGGCATCTTCGGCGCCGTGCCCACTCCCTGACCATGGCGTACCTCACAGCTGTCCAAGGACGCCTGGGGCTGTACCCGAGACGTCTGGTCATGGGTCTGCTCGACGGCCAGTACGCGTCGATGACCACGGGGCGCAGCATGGACTTCGACGATCTGCGCTCCTACGTGCCCGGCGACGACGTCAAGGACATCGACTGGAAGTCCTCGGCACGTGCCGGGGAGCTGCTCATCAAGAGCTATCGGGCCGAGCGCAGGCACACCCTCGCGTTCGTCGTGCCGACCGGTGGATCGCTGGCCAGTGCCGCCACGCTCACCCACTCCAAGATCGACGTGGTGCTTGCCACGATCGGGGTGCTGGCATGGGTGGCGTGCCACCAGGGCGACTACGTCACCGTCGTGGCCCCCGGTCAGGACGGTCCGAGCGTGGCGCGACCGTCGTACCGGGACACACAGATCGAGCACATGCTCGCCGGGCTCGACGCCGGATGTCGTCTGGAGGCACCCGATCCCGATCTGGTGGAGCTGCTCGACCTGACCGCCTCGGGGCTGCGTCGTCGCTGCATCGTCGTTGTCGTACTGGACGACTGGGATCCCCGTCCTGCAGACGTGGATGCCCTGGCGAGTCTGTGCGCCCGCCACGAGGTGCTCGCCATCGAGGTGTCCGATCTCGACCTCACCGATCCGGCCCTGGCCGCCGTGCCGACCCGTGACCAGGCAAGTGGCCAGCCCGTACCGGGATTCGTGGCCCGGGACCGGCAGGTGCGTGAGCAGGCCGTGGCCGCCCGACAGGAGCGAGCCAGGCGCCGCGGCCACACCCTGGACCGGCTCGGCATCGTCCACGAGTCCGTTGCCGACGTGGACGACTCGATTGCCGCGATCGTCCGACTCCTCGAGAGGATGCGTCATGCCTCCCGTCACTAGTGCCTCACCAGGGCTGCTGCCCGTGCTGGACCTGTACCCGCCCGTCTCACACGACTCGAGATGGTGGTGGGTGGTCCTTGGCTGCCTGGTCGCGGTCGCAGCCGTGCTGTGGGGGTGTCGTCGCGTCCTGACGAGAATCGACGTCGCAGCCACGGCAGAGGGGCCGGCAACGCTGGAGACGATCCGTGCCACGGCACTACGAGATCTCGATGCCGCCGCCGACGCCTGTCGACGTGGTGAGCCAGACCGTGCCGTGTGCCGAGACATCAGCATGGCCCTGCGCAGGTTCGCCGCGCTCGCCTGCGACAGCGACCTGGACTACGAGGGGTTGGACGAACTCTCTCGCCATGCCGAGGAGGACCCGCGGCTCGATCCGGTCGTCGCGGTCGTCGGACGGTGCTATGCGGTGGAGTTCGACCCGAAGGGCCACGGCGTCGATACCGACGAGCTGCTGGCCGATGCCGTGAGGACGGTGCGCTCATGGACCTGATGTGGTGGTGGATGTGGCCGATCGTCGTCGTCGCGGTCGCCATGACGGTTCTCATCGGGCTGGTGCTGCGCCGTCACGAGAGCATCGAGCGACTTGCAGTGGCACATGTCGACCGACTGCGTGCCCTTCCCGCCTACCGGGATCACGCCCGGCGACGCGTTCGCTGTCTGGTGGTCGAGGTGGTGTGCTGGGCGGTGGCGGCCTGTGGAGTCGGTCTGGTGGCCGCCAGATTGCAGGGGATCGACGATGACGATCGTCAGATACGTACCCGTGATGTCATGCTGTGCCTCGACGTGTCCGGCTCGATGGAGGGGGTGGATCGTCAGGTCATCAACACCTACATCCAGCTGGCCGATCGCATCACCGACGACCGGATCGGATTCGTCATGTTCGACTCCTCGTCGGTGACGGTGTTTCCCCTCACCCACGACCGGGACATCGTCAAGACTGGGTTGAAACAGGCCAGGGACCAGCTCGACCGGGCCGACCTCCCCTCCGGGGTACGCTACGGTCCGGGCGGGTCGCTGGTCGGTGATGGCCTGGCCTCCTGTCTCAGCAGGTTCGACCAGCTCGATCAGCCCCGGTCTCGAAGCATCGTACTCGCCACCGACAACATGAACGCCGGCCCCTCGGTCTACACCCTGCCCCAGGCCATCGACTTGGCTGTGAAACGCCACATCATGGTCTTCGGCATCGTCCCCGAGAACACCGATCTCGATGCCCGGGCGGCCGGTGACGAGTTGCACCAGCAGGTACTGCGTACCCACGGCCAGACCCTGACGATCCCCTCCGACGGGCAGGCCGATACGGCAGACATCGCCCACCGCATCCAGTCACAGGCCAAGAAGGCGGTCATGGCCATGGCCACCCACCGCTCCTACGACAGGCCCTGGCCGGGGGCGCTCATGGTCGGCATCGGGACGCTCGGTGCCATGGTTGCTCGGCGACGGGAGGAACGATGAGTTTTCACCCACACCCCCTCACCGTGGGGTTTGCCGTTCTCCTGCTCGTCGTCGCCGTGTGGTTCGGGGTGCGCAGTCGTCACACCCGCGGCAGGATCGCCACGATGGTGCTGGACATCGTGCTGGCCGTGCTCGTCGGACTCATCGGGATGCACCCCGTGATCGGTGAGTCCGGACGGGAGAACTCCACCGTGGACGCCGACATCGTTCTCATGGTCGACACGACCACCTCGATGGCAGCCCGCGACCACGGGAGCAAGACGCGTCTTTCCGGGGCGATTCGCGACATCGCGCAGCTCGCCTCGGCCTTCAGCGGTGCCCGGTTCACGCTCGTCACCTTCGACAACGAGGCCCGCGTGGCGGTGGCCTCGACCACCGACACCGGCACGATCGTCTCCGCAGCGAACTCCCTCACCTGGCGTGAGGACACCAAGGGCACCGGCACCGACATCGGCGTGGGGGTACCTGCCGCCGTCGAAGCCCTGCAGAAGGCCCGAGAATCGGCACCCCAGGCCACTAGGATGGTCTTCTACCTGGGCGACGGGGAGCAGACGGCCACCAGGGCACCCGGCTCCTTTGCGGCGCTCAAACCCCTGGTGACCAGCGGTACCATCTACGCTTACGGCACCGCCAAGGGGGCACCGATGGCCCGCTCGGCCTTCGACTCCAGCGACGTCACCTACCACGGTCGCAAGGCCATCTCCCACGCCGACCACGCCACGCTGACCACCGCCGCTCGTCAGGCGGGTCTGTCGTTCGCTGCCCGGTCACCGGGCAGGACGCTCACCCCGCCCCAGGTGTCGCTGAACCGCACCAGCCATGAGGAGCAGATGAGCGCGGGCACGGACCTGGCGTGGATCCTCGGCCTCGTCGCTGCCGCCGACGTCGCCGCCCAACTGACCATGAGCGCTCGCCGACTGCGCCGGGCACGAAAGGACGTCCCATGAGAGGCTCCCGCCGCACCCGTCAGACCGATCCGCGACGCTCCCGGCGGGACGTGATGAGCCACGGGCAGGCTCGTCGGGCACGCCGGGCCACCATCGGGATGACGGCGCTGCTCGTCGCCGTTCTCGTGCTCACCGCATGTCGACTCGCCGCCACCTTGGTGTGTGACCGGCTCGGCAGCGGAGCCTTCACCTCCCAACAGTACGACCAGGCCGAGCGCTACTTCGGGGCGAACATGAGGCTCAACGTCACCGAGCCGTGGATCGCCAGCTACGACCGCGGCACTGCCCGAGCAGCCGAGAGCAACTACGCCGACGCCGAGGATGACCTTCGCATCGCACTCGACAAGGCACCGCAGGAGTACAGGTGCCGGGTGGGCATGAACCTGGTGTGGACGATGGAGGAATCGGCGACGATGCAGAACCTCAACCGTGGCACGGCCAAGGCCGGCACGTTGAGGGAGGCCAAGGACATTGCGCAACGGCTCAGGTGCCAGGGCAGAACCACTGCACCCCAGTCCCACACCCGGCAGACCTCGGACGACCAGAGGACCGAACAGTCCACGACGATGAAACGCCTCGATGAGGAGATGAAACAGGACATGCAGGGTTCTCAGTCGCAGGACAAGGAATCGTCGCGTAGGAATGATTCCGAGCAGCAGCGGGAGAAGGACCTGTCGACGAAAAACCAGCAGGCCCTCAATGAGCAGAAGCGGGACACCCAGAACGACGGGTCATCCCAGAAGACGTCAAGTGGCCCCACGGCACCGCCGCCGTCCGGGGGAGTTCCGGACCGGAAGGGCTGGTGAGATCCTGGCGGTGAGGGGAGCTTTCCCAATACATGTGGGGTATTGTGTTCGCTGTCAGCCTGATGGGGGTTGATGCCCGGGTGGTGTGGGGAAGTCGGTGGGAGTCCGGCGCTGTCCCGCAACCGTGACCACATTTCGTGTGGAAGTCGGAGTACCAGGCCACCGGTGGGGAGTGGTTTCTGGTTCCGTCGAGGGTTACGGATCGGCACCGACGCATGTCACGCCTGTGCTGCCCCGTGGCTCCCCTCGGAACGCTCCACGATCAAGGAGTGGCCATGGCAGTAGAAGCAACGACGACGTGCAAGCGTGTGGTGGGCCCGGTGGTGGCTGCCGCACTGATGGTAGGCGCAGTGGGGGCGGTTCCTGCCCAGGCATCTCAGACGTCTGGGCCTGCCGACTATGCCGCCCAGGCCGGCAGGGCGGCCGACTACATCGATGGTCACAGTGCCGACCTGATGAAGGGCAAGTTGGGGCCGCAGTTGGATGGGGCTCTGGCGTTGGTGGCGGCGGGCAAGAAGGATTCGCCTACCGTCGCCAAGGTCAAGGACACCATCAAGGCTCAGGGGCCGAGTTACTGCACTAAGACGAATGTGGGTGGATGTGCGAAGGTGACGATCACCCTGTTGGCTCTTGGTGAGTCGACCACCTATGACGGGCTCGACTATGCCAAACCGGTGACTTCGGAGTCCCAGTTCAAGGAGTATCCAATGAGTCAGGCGTTGGACATGATTGCCCTGGAGCGGTTGGGCAAACCCATCCCGCAGAAGCTGCTCGACTCGGTGACCAAGTATGCGACGACAACCCCAATGCTGCCGGCGGGGATGTGGGGACTGGTCAGTACCGATGGGGTTATGCTCACCGCCTTGTCTCATGTGGAGTTTCCGGACAAGCAGAAGGCTGTCACGAGTCTTGTCAAGCGTCTCGACGACGACCGGCAAGGTGACGGGTGGGGCATAAAGGATCACGGTGCGAATGTGCGTGCGACCACGCGGGTGGCACCGGGACTGTACCGGGCCGGGGATGCCGCCCACAGGGCGCAGGCCGTGGCCGGCCAGAAGTGGCTTGCCGCCCAGCAGCGGCCTGACGGATCATTCCCGGCATACTACTCCCCGATGCTGGCGACGATACAGGCGGTACCGGTGCTGCGTGGTCTGCAGTCCTTCGACACCATCGGGACCCATCAGCCCCGCAGGCTGGTGACAATGACCGTCCTGGGCGACTCGTACTCGGCAGGCAACGGAACCCTGAAAGATGGGTATCCGGCCGATGGATCGTATCGCAGCCCCAAGAACTACGGTTCGGTACTCACCGGCATGCTCAACCAGAAAAGCACGGACACAACCTACCAACTCGACGTGAAAGCCTGGAGTGGCGCCCAGATCGCCACCGGAGACCACAACATCATCAGCCAAGCCGATACCATGGATCCCCACACCGGCGTGGTCCTCATGACCGCCGGAGGCAACGACCTCAACTTCGCCAACGTCGCCGACATGTGTCTTGCTGAGAGACAGAAGCTGGGCGGGTGCCCCGGGATGGTTGATACAGCTCGTAAGAAACTTGGTGCCACGATGACGAACACGGTGACATTGCTGTCACATATCCAGCACCGACTGGCGGATCCGGCTCACACCCGTGTCATCCTGATCGGCTACCCCTACCTCGTCCCCGCCAGATACGATGCCCCCTTCACGGATGTGCCTGCGACTCAGGTACGGGCCGCCGAGGACGAGTTCCGCACCAAGCAGGCCGCCACCATCAAGGCTTGGAACCAGACCCATGCCCTCAAAGTGGCCTACGCCCCCACCACCAGCCTGTTCAACACCCACGAACCTTACCCATTTGTCGTACGGCCTCAAAACCAGTATCGGTGGATCAACGGCATTCTCGAAACGGCAGGAGAACGCGGAGACGACGGGAAAACCCATGCAGATGTAGTATCGCCTTTCGGCGGGTATAACCCAAATTTTTTTCATCCGAATGTGATTGGCCATGAAAAGATTGCCGGGATGGTGCGTCCCTTGGTCAAATCGCCGAGGATGTATGGCCTGTCTTCCGGTGTCTCGCAGGTGGCATCGGTGCCGGGGGTGCGGATGCGTGCCGACGTCATCGGGCAAAACCTGGTACGTGCAGGTGAACCCCTCGAATTGGACGCCTCCTCGTCCTACACCTCCACCGGACACATCCGACGTTGGCAATGGGACCTGGACGGGGACGGCCACTACGAAATCGACAGTGCCACCCCCGAAATCAGCCGAACCCTGACCCGACTGGGGAAAAACCAGGCACACCTACGCATCACCGACACCACCGGAACCAGTGACACCCTCACCTTCCCCATCCACGTCACCCGAGACGGCGACGGCGTGCCCGACAACCAGGACAACTGCCCCACCATCGCCAACCAAGACCAGACCGACACCGACCACAACGGTGTAGGAGACGCCTGCGACCCCCACACCAAGGCACCACGATGACCACCCACAAAGACACAACCAAACAACAGCACCATCACGCACCACTCAACGGCCTCATCATCGGCACCATCGTCGGTGTGGCTTGGCCCACGGTATTCGGGATACTTCATGTACGAGAAACGCTAGTTCTCGTTCCCAAGGCGTACCCCCCCGTATTTACCATGTCGTTTATTTTCCCTCTGGTTGGGTGGCTCACAGGATTGTGGGAACGGAAGGTGTACGCGTGCGACGACCCGAAGAACCGGAGACTCAAAACCAAAATCATAGGTGCCGTCATGGCAACTTTCACTGGCGTGCTCATGTTCTCGACTCACTTTGCTCTTGTAAATGATGAGCTTCTCCTCAACATGGAAGCAGCAGTGCACCCGCTTCCGTTGGCAGTGTTTCCTTGTGCCGGGCTAATCCTCAGTGATATCGGAATCAGACTCAAGAAAAGTGAAATCCCTTTTACTTTTAGCATGAGCATTG
Organism: Cutibacterium nasicola; assembly: GCF_052654715.2. Taxonomy (NCBI): domain Bacteria; kingdom Bacillati; phylum Actinomycetota; class Actinomycetes; order Propionibacteriales; family Propionibacteriaceae; genus Cutibacterium; species Cutibacterium nasicola. The sequence goes on from NZ_CP199745.2 coordinate 590,901, forward strand.
CTTCAACGGTCATACTTTTCATAACAGTGGCAGTGTGGTTTTACGTTTTCGGCATTACGAAACTATCCTTGTCCTCTCATTCTTGACGCCCCACACTGTCCCAGTGAGACGTGCCGATGGATGCGGCCAAGTGTGCACAATTCTTAACGGTGACACGAGTTTCAGGGAGCTCCCCTTGCCACAGAGACCACGATGTTCCCATTACCAGACAACCGCTCAGCTGCCAGCAAGAACCAAACTAAGAATTAAGAGCGGAAGGCACCACGATGACCACCCACGACAACACAACCGACCAGCAATACCATCGCGCCCCCTCAACGGCCTCATCATCGGCACCATCGTCGGAGCCGTCTGGGCGATTGTATTCGTCGTGTTTTCCAAGGTGAGGTGGTTCACCTCCCCGAGATTCGCGTGGATGACCTTCATGGGAGCGACGTAAAACAAAAATACTTTACGCTGCAACGCTAAGCATGATCGGAATCGCCACCGCAGCAATCTTCTTCTCTGACTTCTTTCAGGACCCACAATCTCTTGGGTCACAGCTCGACACAGCCCCAAAAATCGGGGCACTTATCCTATATCTGCTGGCACTGATTCCATTCCCATGTGGTGGATGGGCGCTCGGCGCTATTCGAATGAACAACGGCATGGATTTCCGTGGAATTTTCGCATCGATGACGCTCATGTCGATCATTGTTCTGTTGTTGTGCTTCATATGTTGGTTCGCCATAATGGTAGTTTTCTGGTTCTGGATATGGATAATTTTCTGACCGCACTCCAAAATATGACTACACAATCACTGACAGCCAAGGCACCTAGGCAGCCCTGTCACCCCGATGATGAAACCGTGAGGCGCGGATGACAGCAACACCTGACCAGCAGTACCACCGCGCACCCCTCAACGGCCTCATCATCGGCACCATCGTCGGAGCCGTCTGCGCGGCCGTGTTCCTCTTGGCTTCCGAGGGAACGGAGTTCAATCTCGCAATATTGGCGGTCGCCTTGGGATTGGTGTTGTCGTTTTCTCTACTCGGATGGATTGACGGTCTGTGCGAAAGAAGCATCATTTCGCACAGACCCTTGTCCGCGCAGCGGCGTGACATCAAGATGCTCCATGCTGTTACCACGACCTTGATCGGGGTCATCCCGGCCATTGCCTTCTATTCCATCAGCACGGATCGGGATCCGATGAGCGTACCCCGTAACGCAGCTTTCAGTTGGAAGGCGTTGGTTCTGTACGTGCTGCCGCTGATCCCATTCCCCCTCGCTGGTTGGACCCTTGGTGTCATCCGGGTGAGCAACGATAGCCGCAGAGTCATTCCAACGATGACTCTCATGGTGCTTGTGCTGCTGTCCCTGTGTGTGGGGTTTTGGCTTTTTTTCAGCTTGTACCTTCATATATTATTCTTTTTCGCACCCTGAATGGTCTCTCTGTATGACGACAAGCGTCATGATCGTTTAGCTCGGCTGTGAGCATATGTGTTATCATGACAATATCTGGTTAAACTGCGTCCCACCGAACTGGATAGCTGCTGCGTATCCTCCAGTAACACAGCTCCTCCTTAACAGGTCTGAAATTGGCGTGCAAGCGCCTCAGAAAATCGAACCTAAACCCTCGGAAAGAATCTGATGAGATGTTTCTGATAACCACAGCTGCCGTAGCGAGAATCGCTGCGGCACTGGCCCTGGCACCCTCGCCATCGACCTTCAGCCTCGCCAGCGCAACCGAGACACAGCGATGACGACATGTGAGAACGCAGCGCAGCAGCAGTACCGTCGCGCGCCCCTCAACGGCCTCATCATCGGCATCATCGTCGGAGCCGTCTGGGCAGTTGAGTTTTTATTACCTTTCTTATTTCCGATGGGCGGGTATTCACGGAACATCAAAATGGCTTTTATTGCCTTGGCCTTACCTGTGCTTGGATGGATAACTGGTTTGTGGGGCAGAACAGCCTACGGTTGCGCAACCCCGGCGAAAAAGAAACGTAGAGTCAAGATGGTTGGCATCGTCATGACAACCACCACTGGGATACTTGTGTCCATCACTTTTTACAGTCTTGTTGCGGGTATGGAAACTTTTGAGGTACCAGATGATTCCACTTTCAGTTGCAAAGCTTTTGTTATGTTCCTGGCTCCCTTGCTCGTGTTTCCCATTACCGGGTGGGGGCTCAGTATTGCTAAAGTTAATACTCCGAGTGATCGCCACTCGGTAATCTCAAAGATGAGCGCCTGGGTTGCTCTTGGTCTATATCTGTCTACAGCGGCTTGGTTCGCAATTAGCTTATTTTTAAATACATTATTCTTTTTTGAGTTCTAAATACATTCCCACGACGCGCTACTCGTCTGACGTTAAGGCACCACGATGACCATCCACAACAACACACCCAAGGATCAGTACCGTCGCGAACCCCTCAACGGCCTCATCATCGGAGTCATCGCTGGAGTCTGCTGGGTTGTCGTGCTGCGGATTCCCGATGTTCTTCCGGTGAGTGATGGTTCGGGGAACGTGAGGTTGGATCTTGTCGCAATTGCGTTTCCCGTACTGGGATGGGTTTCTGGTTTGTGGGGGAGGAAGGTTCGTCCCTGTGGGAACCCGGCTGACAGGGGGCGCAGGGCTCTGATGATCGGTGTTGTCATGTCCACCCTCCTCGGGATTCTGCTGACGATCGTCTACCACGGTTTCGTACCGAAGCCGAAATACATGGAGATGCCAGCTGGCACCGCCCTCAGCGGCAGGGCCTTCGTCGTCTATTTGATTCCCTTGGCGGTATTCATCCTTGCAGGATGGGTTCTGGGGAAAACGCGAGAACATATTTACACGAATGGTGGATCAGTAATCCTGCGAATGGGTTTCATGGCTGTTCTTGTTCTGACGTGCTCCGTGATTCTCTGGAGCCAACTTGTCTGGTTGCTGATACTCCTCATCTTCCCTTGGACCCTGTGAGCTGTCTCAGTCCGTGGATCCGTTGTGCCTCGTCACCTCAGAACATCGGGATGTACGCCACCGATCCGCCCAGTGCCATGAGGGTGAAAATCGTCGTCGTGACGATCGGGCCCAGCCAGGCCCGTCCGGTGGCGTGGTAGAACGCGCGGTTGAACAACGGCAGCACGATCATCATGGGCAGCAGCGACTGCAGCATGTTGACGTAGAGCCAGTTCGTCGTCCAGTACACGGTTCCGGTGCTGAAGAAGGTGACGTACTGGATGACGAAGATCGCAGCCAGACCGATGGAGTTGGCCAAGGCGATGATGAGCCAGTTGACCCAGCGACGTTGGTTGCCGAACCGCATCGAGGCGTTGACGCGCAACGAGTTCGAGAAGAAGAACAGGAACAGTGCGGGCACATATGTCAGGCCGATGAGTAACCAGCGTTTCGTCAGTGGACGAGCAGCCACGACGAACAGACGGTAGTCGACGTGGAAGAACCCGTACACGATGGCCAGGATCGTGTAGAAGATGGTGATGACGAGCAGTGCCAGGGCCAGGGTGCGTCCGGTCTGGGCCCAAGTCATCCGAACCCCCCAGCTCCGGGGCTCGTCCGCACCACGATGTTTCGACATGCTGTGGCCGATCCACAGCAGGATCAGGCCGAACAGACCATTGACCAGTGACCACAGCACGACGGCGTTGACCATACGGCCGGGGAAGAACCAGCCGTTCTGCTTGTTCGCCGCGGCCGAGAAGACCTGCTGGCTGGCCGCTGACAACGGTATGAAGGTCACGCATGCCACAGCGGCCGAGATGACGAAGATCGTCCAGAAAATCACCGCGCCTCGGCCTCGCGGCTTCGCCGGTGCCGGGCAGACTTCGGTGCGCGCCGGGGAGAACCACGGGATGGTCAGCAGGAGCTTCGTAAGGGGTACCAGCATCACCAGGGCTGCGACGAGGGAAAGACCGTTGCACAGCTCCTTGAGCCACCATGTCTGATTGGTGGTGCTCATGGCGTGTGGTGCGCCCAGGGTGTCGTCGAAGAACTGGATCATCGATCCGATGGCGCTGGGTGTCAGAGGTTGGAAGGGGTGAATGGTGCGGTCATTGTAGGCGACGCGATAGGTACGGTCGCTGGTCGATCCGTACCCCTTGCCGATGACGACATGGTCGACGTGCTGGGATTCCGGCAGTCCGGAGTTGATGACGGCCAACGCCTCTGGTGCGGTGCGCAGATCTCCATTGCCGTTCTTGTTGCGGTAGCCGCCCTCGTCGTAGAACGCGTAGCCGATGCCGACATTGGAGTGGACCTTCTTGAACTTCTTCGCGTCGAGTTTCTGCAGCCATCCGGAGATGAACACTGATCGGATGGGGTTGAGGGCCTCGGCCTTCTCTCGTTCCTCCTTGGTGATCGTGGTGCCGCCGGGGGAGTTGGGGCTCTTGGCCTTCTTGAGGGCCTTGGATTCCTTGGCGCCATACTCTGCTGCCATGCGGCGTACCTGTGATCCGCCGGCGGAATGGCCGGTGATGCCGATCCGGGACTTGTCCACGTAGTTCAACGTGGTGGTGCGTGAGACGTAGTCGATGGCTGGCTTGATGCTCGGATCGTCATTGGTCGGTGGTTGGGAGGTCGACTCGCCCTGGTTGTACGGGTCGACGACCAGGGTGACGTATCCCCGGCGAGCAAGCTCCATGGAGTACGAGATCTGGGTCTCCTTGGTGCGTTGGAAACCGGGGCTCACGATGACCATCGGAGCCTTGTTCTTCTCGGTGGCCGTGTCGGGGCGGAACAGATCAGCACTGACAAGGGCGCCGTCCTTGCCCGGAATCACCAGTCCTTGGACGTTGACCTTTCCACCGTCACGCTGTGCGAGGCTCGAACCCACTGCACCAATGATGATGAGCAGTAGACAGATCAACACGTGCAGTGATGATCGTGCTCGGTGATTCAGTGACGTTGGACGCATCGGTGCTCCTTGGACAGTGGCCTTCAGGGCGCAGAAAATCTTCCCGACAAGAATATGTCAGTTATTCATCGCGCAGATGCAAAGATGTATATTTACTTTCATCGTGATGGGTCACATGACGAGGAGGTCATCATGACGACGGTGCTGGCGCTGTGCGCGCTTGTCGTGACCGTTCTGGCCGGCTGGTTGCTGGTCAAGAGGTACAAGCCTGTGCTGGTGCTGTTGGGGGCCGGTCTGTTGCTGGTCCTCATCCGCGTCATTCTCAGACCGTCGGTCCCGTTGTTGGAAGGCGATGAGAGCTCCGGGAGCGTCTGGTTCGACATCATCGGGCTCATCGAGTCGATTGCGAAGAGCCAGCTCACCGGGGTTGGCCTCATCATCATGGCCGCTGGTGGATTCTCGGCCTACATGAACCGTATTGGGGCCACCGAGGCGCTGGTACGTATCGTCATTGGGCCTGTCACCAGGCTCAAGCAGCCCTATCTCATCCTGGTGTTCACCTACGTCCTGGGGCAGCTGCTCTTCATGGTCATCCCGAGCGCCGCGGGCCTGGCCATGCTGCTCGTCGTCATCATGATGCCGATCATCACCGCTTCGGGGGCCAGCGCCGCAGCTGGTGCCGCAGTCATCGCCACGACGAGTGCCCTGCCCATCGGGCCTGCCACTGGCACGGAGATCCTGGCCGCCCACACTGTGGGACTCTCCCCGGCGGTGTACTTCGTCCGCGATCAGCTTCCGGTTGCGATCCCCACGGTTGTTGCAGTGGCCATCACTCATTTCTTCGTCCAGCGTCGCCTGGATCGCAGGGGTGGCGACGACAGTGCCGAGCATCGCGACGAGGATCCTGCGGCAGCTCGCCAGGCTCCCACGTGGTATGCCATCTTCTTGTTGCTGCCGATCATCCTGCTCATCGTCTTCAGCCCGTTGGCTGTGAAATCCGTGCAGCTGTCGACCGTGTCGGCATTCCTGCTGGTGTGGCTGGTGACCATCCTCGTCGAGCTGATACGCAACCACGATCGCTCGGAGGTTCTGGGTGACGCCAACGCCATGTTCGTCGGAATGGGCAATATGTTCGCCAAGGTCGTCCCCCTCATCATCGGTGCCCAGCTGTTCGCCGAAGGTCTCAAGCAGGCTGGAGTCATCAAACTCCTGGTGAATGGTGCCGAGGGCGTTGGTCTCCCACTGTGGGGCATGGCAGTCCTGTTCAGTGTGGTCGTCGGTGTGGTGACCTTCCTCACCGGATCCGGGGTGGGGTCCTTCACGGCATTCGCCTCCCTGGCCCCAGGCATTGCCAAGGGGCTCGGTGGTAGCGCGGCAAGTATCGTCAACCCGATGCAGTTCTGTGGTGGGCTGTTTCGCTCGGTCTCACCAATCTCCGGGGTGGTCATCACGGTGGCTGGTGCCGCGGGCATCTCGCCGATGGCGGTGGTGCGTCGCACGGCACTTCCGATGCTGGTGGGTTTCATCGTCATGATGATCTCGAGTCTGGTGCTCATCTGAGCACCGGTAGGGTGAAGCCCGCCACGAGATTTCGTGGTGACGGACGCGTGTACAGGGGGCGCCACGATGGCGGAGGAATCCGGGGATCTGTATGGACGACTTGCAGCCTTGCAGGAGCTGACTCCGACAGAGAGTGTGATTGCCCAGTACTTCGAGGACGACTTTCCCCATCTGGCTCTGGAGAACCTTGACGAGATCAGTGCGGCCACCGACGTCTCGACGGCATCGGTGACGCGGTTCGTTCGCAAACTGGGATATGCCAGTTTCCGCGATTTCTCACGATGCCTGCGTGAGGAGGTGGCAGCAAACTTTGATCTGCCCAGTGACCGCGCCACCAGGAGTCCTGAATCTGACGCGCCGGGTGCGATGTGGCGCTCGAAGATGGAGGCTGCTCGACGCAGTATCGACGTTGGCCTGGGGGCGTTGGACGGCGAAGCCTTCGATCGTGTCGTTGAGGTGTTGAAGGATGACTCGCGGCCGGTGTACCTCGTGGCAGCCGCCACCGGGCACACGCTGCTGGATTACTTCAGCCTGCTGGTGCGCTACTACCGGCCCCATGTCATTCTGCTGGAATCGACCGACCGCATGGCGCACCAGCTCATTGATCTGCCCAGCAACGCAATCCTGTTGGCGTCCGTCTTCGACCGGCACTCCCGGATGGTCGAATCCGTGCTACGGATGTTCCACGAGCGCGACATGACCACCATCCTGCTCACGAATCGTTCCTCGACCCCGATGCGTCGATACGCCGAGCACGTCCTGCTGGTGGCCTCGGAGTCGTCGACCGCCTTCCGGTCGCGCGTCTGCTGTCTCATCCTGCTGGAATCCCTGGTGGCGGCCCTGGCCCCGACCGATCCAGACGTCGAGCGGGGCAGGGTCAGAGCCATGCAAGGTTTGTTCGACGACCTCGGGGTGTTCATCACCCCATGACGTCGTTGCCGGTGTGGGGCCGGTCCTCGGCAATGAGGTGGGAGAGCTTGGCGGACAGACCGGTGTAGCGAGACGGGTCGGACAGCTCGTCAAGATCGAGACCTGACAGTTTCTCGGCAACGTGCGGATGCGCGTCGATGAAGTCGTGCAGGCTGATTCCATTGGCTCGATGGGCAGCGGAGAATTCCTGCAGCAGGTCGTGAGCCTCCTCGTGGCCGAGGCGTGGGGCAAGCTCCATCATGATGCCTTCGCTGACGAGCAGGATTCCTTCTCGATGAGCGTTGGCGGCAAGCTGGTCGACGTTGAAGTCCAGTGCGTTCAACAGTGTCAACAGCTTCTGTCCGGCCCCGTCGACTGCCGCCAGGATTCGGGGAACTGCGTCGCGCTCGACCTCGAGTTGTCGGTGGTCCCGCTCGAAGTCACCGGGCGGGTTGGTGAGCACGGTGGCTGCCGCACCGGCAGCCATACGAGCTGCGGCAGTGATTTTCATGGTGGAGAACGGATTGCGTTTCTGAGGCATGGTGCTCGATCCGGAGAGATGCGGATCAAGGGCCTCGGCCGCTTCCCGAAGATCGGTGCGCTGCATGTTGTAGAGGTCCTCGGCGATCTTGGCCAGAACCTGTGCATGGATGGCCAGGTTGCAGGAGAGCTCCGTGAGGGCGTCCCGTGAGGCATGCCAGGCGATGAGTTCGCAGGTGAGTCCGAGTTCTCTGGCGATCTCGACGGCAATTGTTGCGCCATGCGATCCCATCGAGGCGTATGTGCCTGCTGCACCGGAGAACTGCACGAGAAGGCAACGGTGCCGGGTCTGCGTCATGCGCTCACGGGATCGCTCGAGATCGGCGGTCCATCTGGCGAATCTCATGCCGAGAGTGGTGGGAACAGCATGTTGACCATTGGTGCGTGCCACCATGATGGTCTCCGCATGCCTGTCGGCCAGCAGTCGCGTGATTTTCAGAAGGTCATTGGTGCAGGAATCGATGAGATCGAGCGAGTCACGGATCTGCAGGTTTCGAGCGGTGTCGAGAATGTCCTGGGTCGTGGCCCCGAAATGGACCCATCGGCGGGTCGTCTCGTCAAGGGTCTGCCGAAGGCAGTCAAGTCCCAGGGCAAAGGGATTTCCTGCCGTCCCAGAAAAAATACGTTCCATGACGGCATCCGTGGCCTTCGCCTGCTGGGTGATTCGGGTTCCGGTGCCCTCGGGGATCATTCCCAGCTTCGTCTGCACGCGAGCCAGTGCTGCCTCGACGTCGTACCAGCTCTGTACCGTTGATCGTTCGGACCAGATGGTGTCCATTGCCTCGGTCACGTAGCCACGGCGGGTGATCTGACTGTCGAAGGCCCCGAACGCCATTGTTTTCAACCTTTCGTTTAAAGCATCTTGTGTAAAGAATCTAACATCTCCTCAGGGACCACGCCATGATGACAGCCGAGGGCAGTGACTCAGCTCAGCTGCTGTGGCAATCCTGGGTTGAACTGGATCCCATACCACGGCACGTGGCACGGGGGAGCGTCTAGCACAGGATGACCACGGATGCCCTGGTGTCGGTAAATGCCTAGGCGTGGTGGGGGATGCCCTGGCGTGACGATCCGGCAAGGGGGTGGGGCACTGCCCTGCTCGTGCCTTTGTGGCAATCGTGTGTGGGAGTGGGGGTTGTGCCACGCCACGTGGCAGGTGAGGTCGTTCGGTGCAGGATTGCCACGGTGGCTCCCCTGTTCCCTGCTCCCGATTCGGTGAGTGTGGGTCCGGTGCGGCGGGTGTGGGGTGCGCGCTCGAGCGCTGGGTCAGTTTTTGACTGTGCGGGGTTCGTGCATGGCACCTCATCGAGTGACGTGTGGCAAGCATGGTGCTGAACGGTGTGGCTGCTACGCCATGTGGCAGGTGGGGTTGTTCGGTGCAGGATCGCCACGGCGAACCGAGGACCAATGATCTGGCAGACGCGCAGGAGACGCGGTTCCGGGAAAACGGCGTGTGGCAATCGTGTTCGGGATCCCGGCGGTTGCCACGTCTCGTGGCAACCGTCACCCGCTCGCGCCGGAAATCCACACGCGGAACGGCCCACTGGCCCGGGGTTGTCGTGCGGCGTCGTGTACAACCGCTCCTGCCGCGGGATCGGTCACACATCCGATCGTGCTTTGCTCTTGGGCGGCGTTCCACTGAGGCGTGGAAAGTATGGTTTGGCAGCCCGGACAGCCTCAGTGCATGTCTGCCACGAGGAAGCTTGTGAAAAATGCTCGGTACAAGATCATGTCGCCGGGCTGATCGTGCTGGTGCCGGAGAAGGGACTTGAACCCTCACGCCTTGCGGCACAGGAACCTAAATCCTGCGTGTCTGCCAATTCCACCACTCCGGCAACGGGACATCGCGGTCCCGGAACCAAGGAACACTCGATCCAACGGTGCGGGTCAGTCGCTGATACCCAGCTCCCGGCGCAGCTTGTCGACGTGACCCTTGGCGCGAACATTGTACTGTGCCTCGGCAATGGTGCAATTGCCGTCCGCATCGACGTCCACGACGAAGGTGGAACGGATGACACCGACGATCTCCTTGCCGTAGACGTTCTTGGGTCCGTAGGAACCGTATGCCTTCATGACCTCCTTGGACTCGTCGGAGAGCAGGGTTAGCGTCAACGATTCCTTGGTGACGAACTCCTGCAGCTTGTCAACGGGATCGGGGGAGATGCCCAGCACGTCGTAGCCTGCGGTGGTGAAGTCGTCCAGGTGGGCGGTGAAGTCAACTGCCTGTGTGGTACACCCGGGCGTCATGGCCGCGGGGTAGAAGTACACGATGACCTGCTTGCCAGCGAAGTCGGAAAGGGTGATCTGATTGCCGTCAGCGGCGGACAAAGTGAAATCAGGGGCCGCATTACCGGGCTGAAGACGGGTGCTCATGACCTCAACGATATAGGCTATTGCCAGACCAGCGCCGCGCCTACGCCGGCGCAAAGCGCAGACACGGCACCAGGAGGGGTCACATGGCTGATAGCAAGTCGAAGGCGAAGGACGAGCGCTCCGCTGATGAGATCAGGCGGGACATTGCAGCGACTCGTGCTCGTCTGGCGGCCGGGGTGGAGAGCCTCGTGGAAGAGGTGCATCCGGCCACACTCAAGCGCGAAGCCACCGATCGCGCCCGTGACTACGTGCAGGGTGAGTTCGATCAGGTCAAGGGCCAGGTCAAGGACGAGCACGGCTGGCGGATGGATCGCATCGGCATCGCCGCAGGTGCGCTCGCTGCCGGCATTGCTGGCATCATCGTGCTGCGTGCGATCGTCGGTCGCGCCACCGGAGCCACTGCTCGCCGTAAGCTCGAGAAGCTGCAGCTCTCCGAGGCCAAGCGGGTTCGCAAGGAGGCCAAACAGCGTCGCAAGGGTGATGCCAAGGCTGCCAAGATGAACGCCAAGCTCGGTAAGAAGAATGCCAAGAAGTACGGCAAGCTCGACACCGATGACTCGTCGGTGAGCAACCTTGCGGAGAAGATGTTGAAGCAGGCCGCCCTGCTGCGTGCACAGGCTGCAGCTGAGCGCGAGGAGGGTGCTGCCTGAGTATCGGCTCGGCATGAGCTGATCGACACGTACAGATCCAGCATCAATTCGGCCCCGGTCCATTGCAGACCGGGGCCGAACTACGTCGTCAGGCGGGTATCACTTGAGACCACCGGCAGCCAGACCAGCGACGATCCGACGCTGGAAGACCAGCACCATGATGACCAGTGGCACCGTCATGACGACGCCGGCAGCCATCTGGGAGCCGAAGGGAGTGTTGAACTGCGAAGCACCGGTGAACTTCGACAGCAGCACCGTGGCAGGCTCCATCTTCGGATCGTTGATCATCGTGACGGCGACGAGGAACTCGTTCCACGCACCGATGAAAACGATGATCGCCGTGGTGAAGATGCCGGGGGCGGCCAGCGGCAGGATGATCTTGCGGAAAGCCTGGGCGGGGGAGCAGCCATCAATCATGGCGGCCTGCTCGAGCTCGTCGGGCATCTGTTTGAAGAAGGTCGTCAGGTTCCACACTGCCAAGGGCAGTGAGAATGACAGGTCTGGGATGATCATGGCCTGGTAAGTGTTGATCCAGTGCCATGCCGAGAAATTCTTCAGCAGTGGGACGATGATGGCCACCAGCGGGAACATCGACGTCGCGATGATGAGGATGAGGAATCCGCTCTTGCCATGGAAGTCCAGACGCGCGAGGGCGTAGGAGGCGAAGGTGGCGATGAGCAGGGCAATGATCGTCACCGAGATCGAGACGACGAGGGAGTTCATCAGGCCGCGCAGGAAATTGTTGTCCGGCTGGAAGACGGCTTGGTAGTTCTCCAACGACGGGTGAGCGGGCCACCACGTGTTGTCGAAGATCTCGTTGTCAGGACGCAGTGAGGACACGACCATCCAGTAGAAGGGTGCCAGGCAGTAGATGACGATGAGGATGATGCCGATGACCGGAAGCACCTTGGCCCAAGCGTTGTTCTTGTGGTGGGTTTCCTGATCGATGGCTCCCGGGGCGGTTACGGTTGCGGCGCTCATGACAACACCTCCTTGCCATTCGTAGCCGCGGCTTGTGCGGCGTTGGCCTTCTCCCGAGCCCGACGTCCGCCCGGACGTCCGCCGTTGACGAAGGTGCTGGCCTTCATCGGCTTGCGCTTGTGCCCGTCACCGATGAGATCGGCGCCGAGGATCTTGATGAAGGCGAAGGCAATGATGAACACGTAGAGGAACAGGATGATTGCGTACGCGGCAGCCGCGCCGTACCTCAGGTTCGAGGCCTCGTCCTGGACCAGCATCGACAGCGTCTCGACCGAGTTCCTGCGCGGGCCGACGAGGATGAACGGCAGGTCGAACATGCGCAGGGCGTCAAGGGTCCTGAACAGTACGGCGACGACCAGAGCTGGTTTGACCAGTGGCAAGGTGATCGAGACGAATCTCCTCCACGCATTGGCCCCATCCACCTTGGCTGCCTCGTAGACCTCGGTGGGAATCACCTGCAGACCTGCCAGTGTCAGCAGACCGATGTACGGGGCGGTCTTCCAGACGTCGGCGATGATGATTGACCACTTGGCCGTCCAGTTGCCCGAGGCCCACATGATGTGCTGGCCGAGGATGGCGTTGGCGACGCCGTTCTGGTTGAAGATCCAGCCCCACAAGATGGCGGAGACGGCAGTCGGGATCGCCCAGGGGACGAGGATGGCGGCTCGGACGACGCCGCGTCCAGCCATCGCCCGATGCATGATCAGCGCCATGATGACGCCCAGGATGGTCTCGAGGACGACCGTGACGACACCGAAGAGGGTGGTGTTCCAGAACGCGTTCCAGAATCGATCCCCGGAGCCGGTGAAGATGTCGGCGAAGTTCTTCATCCCGACGAACGGCTCGTTGTCGTTGACGAATCCGGTTTCGGGATCCAATCCCGGTTGTCCGTACAGGGCTTGTCTCACCGACTGGATGACTGGGATGACGATGACGATCGTCAGGACGATGAGGGTGGGCGTGATGAGCGCCAGGGCGAGGCGTTCCTGAGCTCTTGCCCGTGAAGACCGCTTGTGGGTCTTCTCCACTGTTGCAGTGGTCATGATGAGGCTCCTTGTTCCCGGTGCTGTCTGCCGGTTAGTGCGAGCGGTGTCATGGATACGGCGGGGTGGGTGACCCGTCCCCGCCGTATCCATGCGGTCTGCGTGACGATCAGGCCTTGATGATCGTCTTCAGCTTGTCGGCCAGCTGCTTTGCGGCGCTCTCGGCGTCCGTCTTGCCCTGAAGGGCCGGGTAGATGGCGTCCTGGATGGCTGCGGTGACGTCACCGTAGGCGACGGCATGTGGACGGCCCTTGGCGCTGTCCAAGGAGGCCTTCAGGGGCGGCAGGTACGGGATCTTCTTGACGTTCTCGTCCTTGGTGTACAACTCGCCGTAGATCGGTGCGTTGGACTGCTTCTCGAGGTTGTACTGCTGGGACTCCTTGTTGGTCCACCACTTGATGAACTTGAGGGCCGTGGCCTTGTTCTTGCAGTTGGAGGTGATGGCGCAGTTGTGGCCGCCCAGGGTCGGCATGTAGTCCTTGCCGTCGATGGAGGGCAGCGGGGCGACGCCGAACTTGTCGGGTCCGAGTTCCTTCATGTCGTTGCCGTACTGGTAAGGCCAGTTGCGCAGGAAGAGGACCTTGCCGGACTCGAAGCCGTTACGGCTGTCCTCTTCCTTCCACTCCAGGGCTGCGGTCGGGATGAGCTTGGACTTGAAAGCGTCGATAGCGGTCTGGATGCCCTTGATGGACTCGGGGGAGTCGACGGTCACCTTTCCGGAGTCGTCGACGATCGCACCACCACAGGTGTTGATGAACTCGGCGATGTTGCAGGTGAGGCCCTCGTACTTGGCCCACTGGCCACCGAACCCACCGATGTCCTGCATGCCTGGTAACTTGCGGACGGCCTCGGTGGCCTTCTTGACGTCTTCCCAGGTCTTGGGAACCTCGACCTTGGCCTTGTCGAGGAAGTCCTTGCGGTAGTACATAATCGGGGCGTCAGTGACGTACGGAGCGGCGTACTGCCTGCCGCGGTATGAACCGGCCTCCCACACCGAGTCAATGACGTCAGCGGGCTTCATGTCCTGCGGGAGCTCCATGATCCAGCGGTTGGCCGCGAACTCGGCAACCCACACCAGGTCAAGGCTGACGACGTCGTATGCGGCAGAGTTCGTCTGAGCGGCGTTGATGAGTGACTGGCGCTGCTGGTCGGCCTCCGAGGACAATTCGATGAGAGTGACCTTCTCCTTGGGGTACTTCTTGTTCCACTCATCAACGTGTTTTTGGACCATTCCACCGGAGAAGTCCTTGCCCTGCACCCAGCTGATGGGGCCTTCGCCAGTGAAGTCTGCGCCCTTGGCTGCGGGCTTGTTGGAATCGGAGCCCTTCGAATCTCCGTTGGAACAAGCTGCCAAGGCACCGAGCGCCAGGGCTCCGACGGAGCCCTGGATGAAGGCGCGGCGAGAGTGTGTGTAGTGCGTCATGCGACTTCTTCCTCCTTGAACTGAGCGATGTCGACAGCGACATCACGTACGCATCAGCGATTTCTTGCAGGTGCGACAGGTCACAACCTCAGGCAGGATAGTACACCGACTCCCTGGCATGTGTGCACATAGGTTCGCGATGAACCTGAATAATTGTGCACGACAAGTGGGATTGGGGGGCTTTCCCCCACATGAATGGTCAGAACGGTGTTGGTATCTGGCTGGATCAGTCTGATTCATTGTGGAAAGTGGGTACCGCTCCGAGCGTCGTCGCTGGGATTGCCGTCTTGGCGACTGGACAACCTCTGACATCGGGGGAGGAGGCAGACTGGGGCGTTTTGTGTCCGAACAGGAGGCGAACATTGAACAAGCCGTTCCATCCTGCTGCCAGGATGGAACGGCTTCTGCTCCGGTGCGCCGCCAGGGACTCGAACCCTGAACCCGCTGATTAAGAGTCAGCTGCTCTGCCAATTGAGCTAGCAGCGCCGGCGAGAAAAAACAGTAGCGGACTTCGGCCAGGATGCAAAATCGAGGTGGCAAGGTCATGGTCGACCGGTGCGTGCGGCATCGATTCGACGCTGCCGCAACGCTGTGATCTCGTGCAGGTCGAGGGGCTCCAAATGGCTTCCTAGAGCCATTTCAAGCACATGGTCGGCGAGTTGGGGGTTGCGTGCGAGAACCGGTCCGTGCGGATAGGTGCCGACGACATGCCCCTGCACGGCTCCTTCGTCGCGACGGTTGCCGTTGCCCCAGCCAACCTCGACAGCGGCCAGCGGTTTGGCATCAGAACCAAGTTCTGTCCAGCCGCCGTGATTCTCGAAACCGGTGATCGGGCAGGTGCTCCCGTCTGGCTGGGTCCAGATGTGCAGAACCTCCCCGACAGCACGCTCCAGACCGCGTCGGGTCTCGATGTCGAGAAGCCCGAGTCCTTCAATGACCTCGTCACGGTCTCCGATGGTGAAGGATTTGCCGCAGATCTGGTAGCCGGCGCACACGGCGAAGAGCATGGCACCCTTGTCAAGGGCGGTGAACAGTCCGCCATCGGCCTTGAGCTCCCGGGCAGCGGTGATCTGGGCGGTGTCCTCGCCGCCTCCCAACAGATAGACGGCCCCGTCCGTGGGCACCTTCTGACCGGGCTCGACGGTGACGAGCTCGGCGCCAATGCCGCGCCATTGCAGCCTCTTGGTGAGGACGACAGCATTGCCGTGGTCGCCGTAGATGCCCAACAGGGACTGGTACAGCAGAACGATCTTGGGACGGTCGGTGTTCATGCCAGTCCTCCGAGTCGGCGCAGTTTCTGGAAGGGGGTGTAGGTCGACAGCACGTCAATGGGATGGTCAGGGTCCCATTTGCCGGCCAGTAACGGGGAGCTGAGGGCCTGGGAGAGGTCCTCGATGACGACGTGCTCCACGCCGGCATAGTGCAGCCTCACGGCCAGGTCAAGGGCACGCGGGCCGGTGCAGATGACGGTCCGTCCGACCAGCTGCTCGTAATTGACGTCCCACAGCCAGGAGACGTCCTTGCCGTCCGCAGCCACCGCATCGATGGCGAGTACCAGCGGATCGGAGGTCGTCAGCGGCAGGGACTCGGTCCAGCCAGCAGGATTCTTCGACAGCAGAAGACGGCAATGGGTGCCGCTGATGGTGCAGGTGGCATAGCGACCAGCAGGGGACTCCACCGTGGCGATCCCGCGCAGCGCGTCTTCGGGCTGGATGCCCATGTGGACGGCTGCGGCAAGGGCGCAGGTGGCGTTGGTGAGGTTGAAGGAACCGGGCACCTGGACGTTGAGGTGGAATCGTTTCCCGGAAGCCTCGACAGCGTCGTGACCCTCCACCCACCAGTCGGCAACAGGCTGACGCAGTTCACATCCGGGGCAATCCCAACCGTCCTCGCCATGGGTGAGGACGGCGCCGCAGTTGGGGCACAGCGTCGAGTCAGCGGTCCAACGGGGTTTAGTGTCCACCCAGATGACGTGACGAGCCTTCTGACACACCCACACGATGAGCGGATCGCAGGCATTGGCGACCACCGTCGGGCCATGTTCGGCGGCCATCTCCAGGGCGGTGCGCCAGTCGCGTCCCAGGAAGGTCAGTTCGTGGTTGCGGTCCAGCTGGTCACGGCTGAAGTTGAGCAGGACCAGTATTTCCGGGCTGCCCATCGCGACGAGGTCGGCGACGACTCTCTCGTCGGTCTCCAACACGGCGATGGTGGCGTTAGGGGCCTCTCCCAGGGCCGAGACGATGCCATGATGCAGGTTGGCCCCATCGGCGTTGGTGACGACGTCTCGGTGGCCCTCAGGAGTCCCAGCCTTCACCGCGGCGGTGAGGAAATGGGTTGTTGTGGTCTTGCCGTTGGTGCCGGTGACGCTGGCGATGCGACGGTCTGCCAGCAGCTCGGGCAAGGCGTTGGGGGCCAACTTCATCGTCACCCGGCCACGGATTGATGCTCCCGAGCCCTTACCCGCCAGGCGGGAGGCTGTTGCAGCTGTCCGCCCGGCCAGCAGGGCCAGTTGCAGCCGCGGGGAGGTGCGGTGTCTTCCAGGTGACGAGGTCATGGCCCCAATCATGACAGGAAGGGATGACGGCCCTGGTGCGCCCCGCCGATGACGAGGAGGCCTCTGTGGTCTCCAAATGTTTGTTGACAAGGTTGTTCGCTGGTGTTTTGGCTGGGTGTCGGAAAACCTGTCGGGCACGCGTGTCACGGTAATTCCCGTCAGCTGCGAGGGGCTGACGAGTGCCGGACAAGGGGGTGCGTGATGATCAACGTCGAAGAGTTGGTGAGCCGTGGTGTCGACGGATTGGAGGCTCCCAGTGGGCATGCCATTCACCCGTTGCTCCAACCCCTTTTCCCCGGTGGACTCATGCCCGCGGTGTACCGGCTGGATGGTGCGTCCTCAGTCGGGCTGGGACTTCTGACCCATGGCTGGTGTGGGGCGGTCGGACTCCCTGAGCTCAGTGTCGAGGCGGCTCGGCAGTGAGGAGTGGAATTGTCGCGGTTGGTGCTCGTGCCCCATCCAGGGAACTGGCTTGAGACGGTTGCCACTCTCATCGAGGGCCTAGACGTCGTTATCGCCGCAGCTCCACCACCGCTGCCGATGACGGCCAGCAGACGATTGATGGCCAGGCTGCGTTCTCGCGGCTCGGTCTTGGTGGTACTGGGGCCGTGGCCCAACCCTGCCGCCCGAATCGACGTCCGCACCATGAGGTGGCGAGGGCTCGGCCAGGGGTACGGCTGTTTGTCTGCTCAGGAGCTTGAGGTGACGGTGGTGAGACATCACCACAACCGTTCCGTGCGGCTCGTTCGTACCGGTACCGGGGTACATCCTGCCGAGGAGGGGACTGATGCCTGCTGAACGGCTCAGTGCAACCCCGATTCGTGCCCTCATGGCAGTGATTCCCGGGTGGCGAATCGTGGCGGCTTCTCGCCGTCAGCGTGGGAATGACCCTCTTCTGGTCGTTGATCGCGGGATCGTCGTCGACTGCTGTTCCCGGGCGGTCGAGGAAGGGGTGGTCCCTGGGCTGCGAGTGAGAGCTGCCCAGCTGCGTTGCCCCGACGCCGTTGTCGTGCCTCACGATCCTGACTCTGAGGGGATTCTCTTCGACGAGGTGGTTCGTGAGATCGAGAAGTCAGTGGCACCTTCGGCCCACGTGGTGCGACCAGGGGTTGCCGCGGTAGCTGCTCGCGGAGTTGCGCGTTTCCATGGTGGCGAACGCGCCGCTGCGCAGCACATGTCCGAGGTGCTGGCTCGGATCGGGTACCCGGATGCAGGGATTTCGGTGGCGGACGGACTGTTCGCAGCAGAGGTGGCTGCCACCGAGGTGGCCGGTCCCGAGAATCATGACCCGAGGATCCTCAATCCCGGGATGTCCACGGCCTTTCTGGCTCCCCACGACGTCTCGGTTCTGGCACGTACCGGACGAGCCGATGAAGCATTGGTCCGAACCTTGCGCCACCTCGGTCTGACGACTGTTGGCTCCTTCGCCGGTCTGGATCGTCAGCATGTCGTCCAGCGGTTCGCGGAGGTCGGTCAGCGCGCCCACGACTGGGCACGTGGCATGGACGTCACGGTGCTGTCATCCCACCGGCCCGAGGACGACGACGCCCTGGAAGTCGTCCTTGACGATCCGGAACCTTCCGGTGCCCAGGTGGTGGCCGTGGTGCGTCCTGTGGTGGAGGAGTTCATGGCAGGTCTGGCAGCCAACGGTCGGGTGTGTTCTCACGCTCGCATTCTCATCCGGGCCACCACGGGGTTGTCTGAGCGCACCTGGCGTCAACCCTGGCAATTCAGCAGTGACGATCTGTTGGCTCGGCTGTCCCGCCAGTCTCGACGACCTTCCGCGTGGCATCGACGAGTTTGGCGCTGATGAGTTCTGCCAGTCCGGTGTCGAGGCGGTGCGGATCGTCCCCACCGTTCATCGTGCGGGTGAGACAGCTGAGGGGCTGTTCGGAGCCAGACCCACCGAGCATCTCGTCCACGTCATCTCCCAGTTGCAGGAGAGGCTGGGGCCCGAAGGAATCCTGGTGGGGGAGGTCGCCGGTGGCCGGATGCTCAAGGACCGACGCCGACTGATTCCCTTCGGGACGGTTGCCGAGGATGCGCGTCCAGTGGATCGTCCCTGGCCGGGCCATGGCCGGTGTACCAGAGGTGGTGGAGTATCCCGGCTGTCTCCGTGAAGCGAGTGCAGTTGGTCACCGAGGACCAACAGGCGTGGGTGTTGGCGGGTCAGCTGACCGGTGGTGGGTCGAGGCTCGTTACGACGAGGCGTGATCAGGGTGAGCTATCACGATCCTCCGATTCCGTGGCGGGAGCTGGAGAGACGTATCTCGGGGTGGTGTCTCCCCAATGACCATCAGGACAGTTACGTCGACCAGGCTGGATATCGCCGCGTCCGCAAGCCCCTTGACAGCCGTCCTGCCCGCCCCAAGGGGCCGGCGGTGCCCTATGCCGAGCTGCACTGTCACTCGTCCTACAGTTTTCTTGACGGTGTCTCCAGCCCGGAGGACCTCGTCGCCCGGGTGGTGGAGTTGGGGTTGTCGGGGGCTTGCCCTGACCGATCATGACGGCCTCTACGGAGTCGTCAGGATGGCTGAAGCGGCTGAAGCCTGTGGTCTTCCCACCATCATCGGGTCGGAGTTGTCCATCGGGGTGCCGGAGCCTCAGAACGGGGTTGCCGATCCGGTGGGCAGCCATCTGCTCGTGGTGGCCAATGGCCCGGAAGGGTATCGCCGCTTGGCAGGAGCCCTCACCGACGCTTATCTGGCCGAGGTGGCCGATGGGCACTGGACCGTCCTCACCGGGTGTCGCAAAGGAGCGGTGAGACAGAGGCTGGCCAAGGGAGTGCCGCAGGCCGAGGTCGAGCTTCGCCACCTGGTTGACCTCTTCGGTGTTGACAACGTCCTGGTCGAGCTGACCGATCATCGTGCTCCTACCGATTCCCGTGACAACGACATCCTCGCTGAGTTGGCGGGTCGTCATGGTCTGACAACAGTGGCGACGACAGCCGCCCACTACGCTGGTGTTGAGCAGCTCGAGCTGGCTTGTGCTTTGCCAGCGGTGCGAGCCCGACGCAGTCTTGACGAGATGGACGGCTGGCTTCCTCCCGGCCCGGTGGCGAGGTTGCGTAGCGGGGTGGAGATGGCAGACCTGTTCAGCCGTCATCGAGACGCGGTGGACAACACCGTGGCTGTGGCTGAGAGAACGGCTTTCCAGTTGAGGTCGGTGCGTCCGCGTCTGCCCGACCAGAAGGCGCCTGAAGGTCACACTCCCATCAGTTGGCTGCGACATCTGGTGGAGGAAGGTCGTCAGGGATGTTACGGGGACGATCCGGTGGCCAAGGACCGACTGGCCACGGAACTTGACCTCATCGAAGCCCGAGATTTTGCCGGCTACTTCCTCATCGTTTCCGACATCGTGGAGTTCGCCCGGTCCCAGGGGATCTTGTGTCAAGGACGTGGATCAGCGGCGGCCTCGGCGGTGTGTTACGTGTTGGGCATCACCGTCGTCGACCCAGTGTTCTACGGACTGTCTTTCGAGCGGTTCCTGTCGGTGCTGCGCGAGGAGGAGCCGGACATCGACGTCGACTTCGTGAGGAGGTGATCCAGTACGTCTACGCCAAGTACCGACGGCGCAATGCTGCCCAGGTGGCTGACGTCATCACCTATTGGCCGCGCAGCGCCATCCGTGACATGGCCAAAGTCCTCGGCTATTCCCAAGGGCAGCAGGACGCGTGGTCCCGTCAGGTGGAGAGACGATCGGTACCGCTGAACTCCCAGAACTCCGATGTCTCCGAGATCCCAGACGACGTCATCGCCCTGGCCCAGCAGGTGGTAGGTCTGCCACGTCACCTGGGCATTCACTCAGCCGGGATGGTGATGACCCGAGAACCAGTGGGACGCATCTGTCCGATCGAGCCGGCCCGGATGCCTGGTCGCACGGTGGTGCAGTGGGGCAAGGAGGACTGTGCCTCGATGGGGTTGGTGAAATTCGACCTGCTGGGGCTGGGAATGCTCTCGGCGCTGAGCATTTCATTTGATCTCATCTCCCGGCACTGCGGACGCTCCCGGACCCTGGCTTCGATCCCGCGCAACGAGCCGGGGGTCTACGACATGTTGTGTCGTGGTGACAGCATCGGTGTCTTCCAGGTCGGGAGTCGAGCCCAGATCGGCACCTTGCCCCGACTCAAACCACGGTGTTTCTATGACCTGGCCGTGGAGACTGGGCTCATTCGTCCAGGTCCGGTGCAGGGAGGCGCGGTGCATCCCTACATCAGACGACGCATGGGTGCTGAACCGATCACTTATCCTCATCCTCTGCTCGAACCAGTGCTCGAGCGCACCCTGGGGATCCCGCTCTTCCAGGAGCAGCTCATGCAGATGGCCACGATGGTCGGCAATTGTACGGCTGCCGACGCTGACCTGTTGCGCCGAGCGATGGGGTCCAAACGCGGGGGTGGAGCGCATTGGCTCCCTGCGCGCCAGGCTCTTCGAGGGGATGGCAGCCAATGGGATCGACGACGACACCGCCCAGGACATCTATTCCCGCATCGAGTCCTTCGCGAATTTTGGATTTGCCGAGTCCCATGCCTTGAGTTTCGCCGGACTGGTGTACACCTCAGCCTGGGTCAAGCTGCACTACCCGGCGGCTTTTCTTGCTGCCCTGCTGCGAAGTCAACCGGTGGGGTTCTGCTCCCCGGCGATCCTGGTGGCTGATGCCCGACGGCATGGTGTGGTGACGCGACGTCCAGATCTGAGGAAGTCGTCGGTGGGGGCTGACCTGGAACCACTGGATCTTGAGGATGGTAATCTCGAGACCGGGAAGGGCGACTGTCTCCATGATCACGACGAGTCCGAGATCGGCTCCTTCGATCCCAGTTGTGATGACGGTGGTCATCGTCGGGATACCCACCTCGCGGTCAGACTGGGGCTCTCTGACGTCTCGGGTATCAGTACCGAGACGGCCACCCGGATCGTTGAGGAGCGGGACCGTGAACCGTTCACCAATCTTGACGATCTCGCTCGGCGGGTTGAACTGAGCAAGGAAGAGGTGGAGGCCCTTGCCCTGGCAGGTGCCTTCGACGACCTTGTGGGTTCCAGACGCGGTGCTCTGTGGCAGATCGGCCAGATTGACGGTGTGGCCGGGCCAGCTGGATGTTCAAAGGTTACCCAACCGCTTTTGCTCGCCGAACCCAGTCAACTGGAGCTACTGGATGACGACCTCCGTGCCACCGGAATCAGCACGGCAGACCATCCTGTTCGCCACGTCCGGAGCGTCCTCGATCGGCGAGGTGTGGTCCGCATTGATCGGTTGGGTGCCGTCGAGGCTGGACGGCGTACAGAAGTTGCTGGAATCGTCACCCACAGGCAGAGACCCGAGACAGCTGGGGGAGTGACCTTCCTCAACGTGGAGGACGAAACCGGCCTGCTCAACGTCATCGTCACTCCGGGTGCATGGAAGCATCACCGACGTGTGGCCCGGACGTCGCGAGCTTTGGTGGTGCGGGGGATTTTGGAAAGAAGCGACGAGGGAGTGACGAGTTTGCAAGCAGATCGGTTGGAAGCCCTCGATTTATCAGTACCCACGAGATCCCGTGACTTCCGCTGAACAGCCTTTGACAAGGGGATATGGTGACAGCGGCACCCTAATTTGCATCATCGTTCATTCATGTGTAATGTCTTCCGAGCTGTCAGGGACTGCTTGAAGCGGCTCCCAGATAGCAGCCGAACTGGATCTCAGCCCGATGGCTTTGATGAGTCGGGGTTGATCTGGTAAGGTTGATTGGGTTGCTGCCTTTAGGGGTGGTGAGCTGATTGTGGCTGGTTCTGCTGGTTGGTCTCGGTTTTGTGTGTCGGGGCTTGGTGTGGTAGGGTTGGTCGGGTCGCCTTGGGGTGGTCCTGCTTGTTGGTGGGGTTGTTCTGTGGGTGTGATGTTTGAGAACTCAACAGTGTGTCTTTGATAGTCAATGATTTTTTGATGCATCTTTTTGGTGTGTCGGATTTGTTTATGGATTCCTTTGTGATTCTGGACATGGACTGGATTTTTTGGTCAGTGTTTGGGGTTAGTGTTTTGGATTCTTCATGTTGACACCGTTGCCCTGTGCCTGTGTGGTGTGGGGTGGGTGATATTTTTTCATTGGAGAGTTTGATCCTGGCTCAGGACGAACGCTGGCGGCGTGCTTAACACATGCAAGTCGTACGGAAAGGCCTCTTTTTGGGGTACTCGAGTGGCGAACGGGTGAGTAACACGTGAGTAACCTGCCCACAACTTTGGGATAACGCTGGGAAACTGGTGCTAATACTGGATATGTGCTCCTGCTGCATGGTGGGGGTTGGAAAGCTTCGGTGGTTGTGGATGGGCTCGCGGCCTATCAGTTTGTTGGTGGGGTAGTGGCCTACCAAGGCGGTGACGGGTAGCCGGCCTGAGAGGGTGACCGGCCACATTGGGACTGAGATACGGCCCAGACTCCTACGGGAGGCAGCAGTGGGGAATATTGCACAATGGGCGCAAGCCTGATGCAGCAACGCCGCGTGCGGGATGACGGCCTTCGGGTTGTAAACCGCTTTCAGCAGGGACGAAGCTTGTGTGACGGTACCTGTAGAAGAAGCACCGGCTAACTACGTGCCAGCAGCCGCGGTGATACGTAGGGTGCGAGCGTTGTCCGGATTTATTGGGCGTAAAGGGCTCGTAGGTGGTTGATCGCGTCGGAAGTGGAAACTTGGGGCTTAACCCTGAGCGTGCTTTCGATACGGGTTGACTTGAGGAAGGTAGGGGAGAATGGAATTCCTGGTGGAGCGGTGGAATGCGCAGATATCAGGAGGAACACCAGTGGCGAAGGCGGTTCTCTGGACCTTTCCTGACGCTGAGGAGCGAAAGCGTGGGGAGCGAACAGGCTTAGATACCCTGGTAGTCCACGCTGTAAACGGTGGGTACTAGGTGTGGGGTCCATTCCACGGATTCCGTGCCGTAGCTAACGCATTAAGTACCCCGCCTGGGGAGTACGGCCGCAAGGCTAAAACTCAAAGGAATTGACGGGGCCCCGCACAAGCGGCGGAGCATGCGGATTAATTCGATGCAACGCGAAGAACCTTACCTGGGTTTGACATGGACTGGGAGTGCTCAGAGATGGGTGCGCCTCCTTGTGGGGCTGGTTCACAGGTGGTGCATGGCTGTCGTCAGCTCGTGTCGTGAGATGTTGGGTTAAGTCCCGCAACGAGCGCAACCCTCGTTCACTGTTGCCAGCACGTTATGGTGGGGACTCAGTGGAGACCGCCGGGGTCAACTCGGAGGAAGGTGGGGATGACGTCAAGTCATCATGCCCCTTATGTCCAGGGCTTCACGCATGCTACAATGGCCGGTACAAAGAGTTGCGAGCCTGTGAGGGTGAGCGGATCTCGGAAAGCCGGTCTCAGTTCGGATTGGGGTCTGCAACTCGACCTCATGAAGTCGGAGTCGCTAGTAATCGCAGATCAGCAACGCTGCGGTGAATACGTTCCCGGGGCTTGTACACACCGCCCGTCAAGTCATGAAAGTCGGTAACACCCGAAGCCGGTGGCCTAACACGTTGTGTGGGGGAGTCGTCGAAGGTGGGACTGGTGATTAGGACTAAGTCGTAACAAGGTAGCCGTACCGGAAGGTGCGGCTGGATCACCTCCTTTCTAAGGAGCGTTTTGTAAGGGCTCATTCAGTGCGTCTCGTGTGGGGCGTTGGTGGATGGGTTGGCTTCTTGTGGAGTATTGGCGTCCTGTGTGTTGTGGCAGGGTCTTAGGCATGCTGTTGGGGTTCTGGGGTATCACACTGTGTGTGGTGGCCTGGTGCGGTGATGCTGCGTCTGCTGTGTGGTGGGTGTGGTGTTGATTCGTGTGGTGGTTGAGAACTGTATAGTGGATGCGAGCATCTTATTATTTTTGTGTTTTGTGTTGTGTAAGTTGTGTAGTGCGATCGGTGGATGCCTTGGCACCAAGAGCCGATGAAGGACGTTGTAACCTGCGATAAGCCCTGGGGAGTTGGTAAACGAGCTGTGATCCGGGGGTGTCCGAATGGGGAAACCTGGAATGTCCGGAGTAGTGTCCGGTGGCCCTGCCCTGAATGTATAGGGGTGTGGGAGGTAACGCGGGGAAGTGAAACATCTTAGTACCCGTAGGAAGAGAAAACAATTGTGATTCCGTGAGTAGTGGCGAGCGAAAGCGGAGGAGGCCAAACCGTGTGTGTGTTCAAGCCGGCAGGTGTTGCATGTGCGGGGTTGTGGGGGCCTTTGGGTTCTGCTGCCGCAGGATCGGCCAGTGATAAATGTTGCGTGAAGGTGAAGCGTCTGGGAAGGCGTACCGGAGTGGGTGAGAGTCCCGTAACTGTAAGCGTGGCACTGGTGAGGGTTGCCCCAAGTAGCGTGGAACTCGTGGAATTTTGCGTGAATCTGGCGGGACCACTCGTCAAGCCTAAATACTCCTTGGTGACCGATAGTGGATGAGTACCGTGAGGGAATGGTGAAAAGTACCCCGGGAGGGGAGTGAAATAGTACCTGAAACCGGTCGCATACAAGCCGTCAGAGCCTTGTGGGGTGATGGCGTGCCTTTTGAAGAATGAGCCTGCGAGTTAGTGATGCGTGGCGAGGTTAACCTGTGTGGGGGAGTCGTAGCGAAAGCGAGTCCGATAAGGGCGCTAGTCGCGTGTTCTAGACCCGAAGCGGTGTGATCTATCCATGGCCAGGATGAAGCGTCGGTAAGACGTCGTGGAGGTCCGAACCCACTTCAGTTGAAAATGGAGGGGATGAGTTGTGGATAGGGGTGAAAGGCCAATCAAACACCGTGATAGCTGGTTCTCCCCGAAATGCATTTAGGTGCAGCGTTGCGTGGTTCTTGTCGGAGGTAGAGCACTGGATGGTCTAGGGGGCCTATCAGCTTACCGAAATCAGCCAAACTCCGAATGCCGGCAAGTGTGAGCGTGGCAGTGAGACGGCGGGGGATAAGCTTCGTCGTCGAGAGGGAAACAGCCCAGATCATCAGCTAAGGCCCCTAAGTGGTGACTCAGTGGAAAAGGATGTGGAGTTGCGTAGACAGCCAGGAGGTTGGCTTGGAAGCAGCCATCCTTGAAAGAGTGCGTAATAGCTCACTGGTCAAGTGATTCCGCGCCGACAATGTAGCGGGGCTTAAGTTATCCGCCGAAGCTGTGGCAGACCCTGTGTGGGTTTGGGTAGGGGAGCGTCCTGTGTGAGGTGAAGCTGCCGGGTGACCGTGTGGTGGATTGTGCGGGAGTGAGAATGCAGGCATGAGTAGCGAATGACGGGTGGGAAACCCGTCCGCCGATTATCCAAGGGTTCCAGGGTCAAGTTAATCTGCCCTGGGTGAGTCGGGACCTAAGGCGAGGCCGACAGGCGTAGTCGATGGATAACCAGTTGATATTCTGGTACCGGCTTGTCACCGTTCGTGTCGAGGTGTGTGATGCTAAGCGTGCGAGCCTGCCATTGTGGCATCGTTGATGTTGTGGTGGTGTGGTGAGTGTGTGAACCGATCATGTAGTAGGCAAGCTGCGGAGGGACGCAGGGAGGTAGCTCATCCCCGGCGATGGTTGTCCGGGGCTAAATGTGTGGACCGTCTGGTAGGTAAATCCGCCGGGTGTGTGGTTGAGGCATGATGGCGAGCCCATGTGTGTGGGTGAGTGAGTGATCCTGTACTGTCGAGAAAAGCTTCGTGAGCGAGGTGGCTGGTCCGCCCGTACCCTAAACCGACACTGGTGGATAGGTAGAGTATACCGAGGCGATCGAGATCATCATGGTGAAGGAACTCGGCAAAATGCCCTCGTAACTTCGGGATAAGGGGGACCTGAGCTGTTGCTGCCACGTGCTGGTGGTTGCGGTGAGGGGCGCAGAGACCAGGGGGAAACGACTGTTTACCAAAAACACAGGTCCGTGCGAAGTCGTAAGACGATGTATACGGACTGACTCCTGCCCGGTGCTGGAAGGTTAAGGGGAACTGTTAGCGTGTGCGAAGCGGTGAACTTAAGCCCCAGTAAACGGCGGTGGTAACTATAACCATCCTAAGGTAGCGAAATTCCTTGTCGGGTAAGTTCCGACCTGCACGAATGGAGTAACGATTTCCCTACTGTCTCCACCATGAACTCGGTGAAATTGCATTACGAGTAAAGATGCTCGTTACGCGCAGCAGGACGGAAAGACCCCGGGACCTTTACTATAGTTTGGTATTGGTGATTGGGACGACTTGTGTAGGATAGGTGGGAGACTGTGAAGTGGCCACGCCAGTGGTTGTGGAGTCATTGTTGAAATACCACTCTGGTCGTTCTGGTTATCTCACTTTGGGCCGTGATCCGGTTCAGGGACAGTGCCTGATGGGTAGTTTGACTGGGGCGGTCGCCTCCTAAAAGGTAACGGAGGCGCCCAAAGGTTCCCTCATCCTGGTTGGTAATCAGGTGGTGAGTGTAAGTGCACAAGGGGGCTTGACTGTGAGACTGACAGGTCGAGCAGGGACGAAAGTCGGGACTAGTGATCTGACGGTGGCTTGTGGACGCGCCGTCACTCAACGGATAAAAGGTACCCCGGGGATAACAGGCTGATCTTGCCCGAGCGCTCATAGCGACGGCATGGTTTGGCACCTCGATGTCGGCTCGTCGCATCCTGGGGCTGGAGTCGGTCCCAAGGGTTGGGCTGTTCGCCCATTAAAGCGGCACGCGAGCTGGGTTCAGAACGTCGTGAGACAGTTCGGTCCCTATCCGCTGCGCGCGGAGGAATCTTGAGAAGGGCTGTCCTTAGTACGAGAGGACCGGGACGGACTGACCTCTGGTGTGCCAGTTGTTCTGCCAAGAGCATGGCTGGTTGGCTACGTCGGGTCGTGATAACCGCTGAAAGCATCTAAGCGGGAAGCATGCTTCAAGATGAGGGTTCCTACAGGTTTCTGGTAAGGTCTCCGGTAGACGACCGGGTTGATAGGCCAGGCGTGGACGCATCGTAAGGTGTGGAGCTGACTGGTACTAATAGACCGAGGACTTACACATTCTGTTTTGAGACGTCAAGAATGGTGTTGTGTCGCATCCACTGTACGGCTCCCAGCCCCCACGCGGGGTTGCGCCAAGCCTGACTGGCCCCATAGTTTTCCGGTGGTCATGGCGGAAGGGAAACACCCGGTCCCATACCGAACCCGGTAGTTAAGCCTTCCAGCGCTGATGGTACTGCATGAGGGATCATGTGGGAGAGTAAGACACTGCCGGACTCAATTCATTTCATGAAAAACAGAGGGTGTGGGGAAGAATATGATTCTTCCCCACACCCTCAGTCTTTTTTCCTTTCCTTTCCTTTTCTTTTCTATGCGCCCCCACACCAACACATACAACTCCCCCAACATATTGCCGTTGTGCCGAAGCCCGGGAGGCCCGGGACCTTCGCGACCTACCAGGCCTGATTTGACGGGTGCGTGCGACAATGTCGTGCTCGATGCTATGAGGGTAGAGGCGTGCGCGTTCCACGAGGGATCGCCAAGGCGCGCCTGCGTCTCACGATGGCTGGGACATGGCTTCACGTCTTTGCCACGGTTACGTGCCGACACCTCCGCACTCATGAAGGTCCAGCGAGCCCGGGAGCGGACATGAGAGGTGACAGCATTAGTATGACATGACTATATGAAGACGTGGCCCCTCTCCAAGAGGGGCCACGTCAGTCTTGAAAGGGCTGTCAGCAAGATGTCGGGCTGAAATCGGAGTTCCTAATCATGTAGGCAACGACTTTTCCGCCAGTGAGGAGATAATCGACTTCCTTGCCATCGTTGGAGAATGCAAGGGCCTTCTCATAGCCCATTCCACTGAAGTCCGAGGTGACGTCGGTCAGCTTGAGCTTGGAGTAGTCGGACCGCAGTTGCGCCTCCGAGATGCCGATTCGTGCTCCGTTCGAGCTGGCGTTGGTGCCACCAACGAACAGGTAAGCCTGGACATTTCCGCCGCTGGTCCACACTCCGCCGAGGAAGCCGCTGTAACGGGCATACACCGGGGTGTTGCGGGCACAACCATCGCTGACGCCGTCAGGGATGACATGGATCGTGGCGGCGAGCTCCGACGTCGCCTTGTCGAGGTTGAGGGGCCCGACACCGGCCATCTTGCCGAGTCGGATCGGGCTATTCACCGCCAGGTCATAGACGATTGCTGCATCGCACTGCTTGTTGTTCATGACCTGGCTGGTAGCAACGGCAGCCTTGTTTCCCAACGTCTTGAGCATGGCGTCGCAGTCGTTGTCGTCAGTGATGACCCCGCCTTGGGGGAGAGGCTCCCAATGGTCCTTGTTCTTCCTCATGACGAGGTGGCCACCATCGGGGCCAGCGGACTTCCCATTGATGTTGAAACTAGGCGCATAGGCCACAGCGGCGTTCTGCCCGTCAGCAGCCAAGGAGACCCACTGGACCTGGGCGTCGGGCGCGTTGAAGAGCTGCCTGACAAGATCCGGGGTCGGGGTGACCGACGCATTGTTGGCAACCTTCGGCATCGGTGTGGCCGGTGTCGAGGCAGTCGATGATGCGGTGGCCGTCAACGTCGAGGTGACTGTGACCTCGGGGGTCTGGGTCTTGGGCGTCGGCGCGGGAACTGCCTTCGTCGCATCATCGTTGGTCTTGAGGAAGTGGAACAGACCAACTCCCAGCGCGACGACGAGGACCGCGGCGACGGCAATGATCCAGTACTGGCTCTTGCGCTGTGGCTGGGGCTCGTCGCTGAAGGGAATGCCGCCCACTGACTCACTGACGTTCGGACGGTCATTGGCCGAGGCACCGGCTGGTCCTGCACAAAGGTCAGGCCCATAGTCGGCCTGAAGACCGTAGACCTGTCCGTAATCGTAGGCTCGGCCATTCTGGTCAACTCCTACTTGCTGGTTCCATTCGTTGCCAGTCCCCGGTCTGAACTGTTGGCTGTCGCCAAGCTGTTGTTGGTCCTGGAAGTTCGCGTCATTCCAGTTCCCCGCAGGCTCAGCGCCTTCCCAGTGGTGCTGCTGGTCCCAGCCCTGTGGGTTCTGATTGGGATCCCAGCCCTGTTGATGCTGATGTGGATCCCAACCCTGGGGGTTCTGGTTCGCGTTCCATTCCTGCTGCTCACCCCATCCGTGCTGATTCTGGGGCGTTTGCCATTCTCCTTGAGGGTAACCAAGGGTCCAGTCCTGTTGGCCGGGCTGCTGCCCCTGACCCTGCTGACCCCAACCTTGCTGACCTTGCCGGCCCTGTTGCGGATATTGTGCGGGGTCCCATCCTTGCTGGGGGTACTGGCCGTTCAAGTCGGCATACTGGCCTGTCTGGGGGCCCCATCCGGCCGCGGCGTCTTGGGCGCCCCAGCCATCGCCGACCTGCGGGTACTGGTTCCAGCCCTGTGGGTATTGATTCGGATTCTGCGGGTACGCGTAGCCGTCCGGCTGATAGTAGCTCCAGCCTTGCGGGTACTGGTCGTTCTGGGAGTCACCGGGCTGCGGATACTGCTGATCGGCGTAGGGGGATTGTGAACCGTCCGGCTCGATCGAGAACTCAAGGTCCTCTGGCAGCTCCTGGGTGGGTTCGTAACCCTGTCCCGGGCCAGTATCCGAATCGGGCTGATCAGGGGTCAGCTCGGTTTCGTTGTCGTCAGAGTGTGAATCGTCGGGGTGTTTCCCCTCTTGGAATCCATCGTCAGCCACGACTCATTCTCCCCTCACTTCGTCAGTGAATGTGCCAATTTGACGTTGATGACATGGCGAGCAGCGTCATCGAGACGCTTCTTGCCCGACGAGGACGCCGCCATCGACGTCAACGCGCGAACCATGGGGCCTGCCAGACCTGGATCGGCAGTAATTGCCAGATCACCGCCGGCAGACACGAATTTGCTTGCTCGGTGTCCGCCGTCGACCGAGAACACCGAAACTGAACTGCCCAGGTCATCGGAGACGATGAGTCCTTGATATTCGAAGTCCTTGCGAAGCATGTCATTCATGATCTTGGACGAGAACAACCCGAGAGTCCCCGGATCGATCTTTGAGTAGTACGCCGAGGAGATCATGACAGCTTCGGCCCTGGCATTGAATGCCATTCGGAACGATTCGAGACATGGGTCATGGCGAGTCGTCTTCTCGTCGGTAATTCCAGTGGGTTTGAAATCGGTGTCCTCGACGATGCGACCAATTCCGGGAAAATGTTTGACGGTCGAGATGATCCCGGCCTTGCGATGCCCTGTGACGACGGAGGCCGCGTACCTGCCACAGGTCTGAGGATCGGTACCGAAACCGCGATGGTGCTTGGCGATCGGCTTGTTCCTGGCACCAAGATCAGAATCAATGACGTCAGCGACGGGGGAGAAGATCATGTGGACGCCGAGGTCAGCGAGCTGTTGGGCGCTCCTCGTCACCACGGACTGGGCCTTCGCCGGAGACATCCGAGTCAGAGCTTCCTGGCTCGGCAGCCGGTCGACTCCCGGAACCTGGATGTTCTGAATCTCGCCGCCCTCATGGTCAGTCGCGACGATGGGCTTGATGTCATGCGGACTGACGCCATTGACGGCGTCAAGCATGGCGTGAAGTTTGGACTTCTTGGTCCAGTGACCAAGAATGAAGATGCCGGCAAGACACTTGGCGTCAATGAGATTGGCGATGTACTCGGGAGAGTCCGAGGGAACCACCCCGACGAGAATGCATTGACCGGCACGCTCCGCGACCGACATGTCCGACACGATGCGGGTGGCCCGTGGATCCATGGGGATCGGGGTCACCTTTTCCATCGGGGCTGCCAACTGGGTAGGGCTGGGGGTGAGACTGGCCGAGGGCGGGGTTGGAGTCGGCGTGTCAGATGGGGACGACGACATCATGGGCGCGGAGGAGGGCGGTTGGGCTGGGGAGTCGGTTTGTGAAACGCATCCAGCCAATGGCGCACTCAAACCGGCTGCGATGATTGTTCGGCGTCTCATGGTCGGATTGTTTCACAGCCTTTCCATTGTCGTCAGTAACCAGGAAGGTCAACGCGGAATGATGAGATACACCTCGTGGTCCTGGCTACTACAATCGACGTATTCACCGACGACATGACAGAAGAACGGGTGAGACTTCCCGGCCCGTGGATCTTGCGCACTGACGGAGAAGTTTGAGGGACGATTCGGCGGCACCGGCGGGGAAAGGTGATCTGGGCCGGTGCGCGAGCCGAGGTCGGAGCCGTCTACCAGTTCCATGACGATGGCGAAGGTGGAGGACTCAGTGACCATGTCCGTCACTCGGACGGCCGAGTCGTCATCGACGGACATCAGGATTTCGCGCTCGTCGACGACGTAGTGGCTGCCAACGTGGCGTGCTGTTGACCCACCGGTGGCGTCCTCCTCGGACATGATTCACCCCTTCGATGTGTAGTGCCCACGGCCCGACCGGGGTAGAAGTGTCAGTCGCCAGTCGTGAGGGCATCTGCCACGTCGTCTCGGTGGGAGCGACGACGCACGATCGCCCAGGCGACGGCGAGCGCGATGAACCACACCGGGGTGGCGAGGAGAGCTTGGAGGGTGTCGTCAGCCCCAGCCAGAAGGACAAGGACAAAGATGAAGGAGGCCAGCACAACCCATGGCATGACATGCGCGCCGGGCATTGGGTAGATCGACTCGGCATGAGCCTGTGGGTTACGACGCACATGCACGATGTAGCTGACGAGGATCATGCTCCACACGAAGATGAACAGCGCTGAGGAGACCGTCGTGACCAGGGTGAACGCACTCATCACCGAGTCCTTCGCGGCGAGGATGAGGGCCGAACCGATGAGGATGACGGTGCACACCAGGCCCCAACCGGGGACGCCATGGCGGGTGAGCCTGCCGAAGGCCCTCGTTGCCATGCCCTTGTGAGCGAGGCCGTAGACCATCCGGGAGGTCGAGTAGACCCTGGAGTTGGCGCTGGATGCTGCCGAGGTCAGCACGACGAAGTTCATGATGCCGGCAGCTGCGGTGAAATCGATGAGTCCGAACATCTGGACGAACGGGGAGGAGTCCTTCTGGATGAGGTTCCACGGGGTGACGCACGTCATGGCAAGCAGCGCTGCCACGTAGAACACCAAGACTCGTACCGGGACGGCGTTGATGGCCTTGGGCATCGTCTTTCGAGGGTCACGGGTCTCCGCGGAGGTGGTACCGACCAGCTCGATGCCGACATAGGCGAAAACAGCGATCTGGAAGCCGCCGAAGAACCCACTCCAGCCCTTCGGGGCGAATCCGCCATGGATCCACAGGTTCGACACCGAAGCCTTGTACCCGCGCGACGAGGTGAATCCCATGATGATGAGCGCCACCGCCACGACGATGAGAATGGCGATCGCGACAATCTTGATGAGAGCAAACCAGAACTCAAGCTCGCCGAAGAGCTTCACCGTCAGCAGGTTGAGAACCAGCAGGACAAGCAAGGTGGCCGCGGTGAGGATGAAGGCCCACAGTTGGTCATGGGCCCAGTAACCCCAGTACGAGGTGATGGCGATGACGTCAGCCATACCCGTGACGACCCAGCACAACCAGTACGTCCAGCCGAGGAAGAACCCCGCCCAGGGGCCCAGAAGATCGGCGGCGAAATCTTGGAAGGACTTCCATTGCAGGTTGTGTAGCAACAACTCGCCCATGGCCCTCATGACGAAGAAGAGCATTGCGCCGATCACGACATAGGCAACCACGATGCTCGGGCCCGAGGCGTTGATGGACTTTCCGGATCCCATGAACAGGCCGGTTCCGATTGCGCCACCGATGGCGATGAGCTGAATGTGGCGGCTACTCAGGCTGCGACGTAGATGCTGCATGTCGCCAGCCACATCGTGGTTCTCGCGATTCATGGGGAGCATTGTTGCCCCAGCAGGGGCCAGGTCCAGGAGGCCATCTCGCATTGTGCAACGACTGCTCAGTCTTCAGGACTCTGGAGACCGCCGGAGTCAGCCTTGTTCTGTGAGGAGTTGATGACGGCGACAGCTGCTCTGGTGTCAACGTCTTCACCTGTGACCGTGACGCAACGGTGTTGGCTGACAAGACCGTGCACGAAGATGTGCGGACGCCGAGCTCAATTCAAATGATCGCAGGGGCGAAGCCGTCCCCGCCGTCCTTCTTGCCCTGAGACGTCACGCCTGGGGGATAGACCCTATTCCACAACGGAACGACGGTGAGGGTTCGGGAATCTTCAGAGCGACATGGTCCTCCCGGGATGGTAAGGGGTCGCCCCTTTGCAAAAGAACTGGGGTGGCTAACGGGACTTGAACCCGCGACCCCCTGGACCACAACCAGGTGCTCTACCGACTGAGCTATAGCCACCATGCGCCTTCACCAGGCAACCCGAGGAGAGTACCGGGTTCGGGAGCGAGAATGCAACTCGCCCGCCCCGTCGTCGGCGTCAGTCCCTACCTGCTCCGGTGAGGAAGCCCTGGTACTTCGCCGCGATCTCGTCACAACGGTTGGCATCCGGGCCAGGGACAGGAACCATGAGCGCCTCGCGCCAGTACATGAGCTCCTCGATGGACTCCTGGATGTCGGCAAGAGCGCGATGGTTGCCCTGCTTCTCCGGTGTGTGGCCGAAGGCTCGCGGATACCAGCGTCGTGCCAGCTCCTTGATGGAGGAGACGTCAACGTTGCGGTAGTGCACGTAGGACTCCAGCTCCGGCATGTCTTTGGCCAGGAAGGAACGGTCAGTGCCGATGGTGTTTCCGGCCAGTGGGGCTTTTCCTGCGTGCGGGACGTGGGTACGGATGTAGTCGAGCACCTGTTCCTGAGCCTCAGCCATCGTCAGCCCCCTGTCGAGCTCCTCCAGGAGTCCGGACGTGGTGTGCATGTTGCGCACGAAGTCATTCATGTGCCCGAGCCACTCGGGCTCAGGCTTGATGATGACGTCCACTCCCTCGCCCTGGACGTTGAGCTGGCCATCGGTGACCAAGGCGGCCACCTCGATGAGTCCGTCGTGGGCCAGGTCGAGCCCGGTCATCTCGCAATCGATCCACACCAACATGTCTTTCACATCACGACAGACTAGTTGGTGGTGACGACATGACACCTTCCAGCGGTTGATGCGGACGGTGCGTTCACTGCCTGCCGTTGGGGGCCAGCGCGCCATCCAGTAGTTGCCGACCAGACCGATGATGCCGATGGTTCGAGGTCGAGATTCTGGTGAGGGCCTCGTCGTTCGTGAGGTCGGGGTGACCGGGGCCAGGTCAGGTACGCCCATGTCATCGAGGATTCCCACAGGATTCACGACCCGGCCATCATGCCGGGGAGCCATTCCACCCGGAACGCCCCACCAAGGGTGGGCAGCGCGCGAGCTCGGTACCGGTACGGAATGGCGACCGTCAGGTACTGGTGCCGAGCGATGCGATGCACGGCGCCGGTCATGCCGTTGACGAGCGTGGCGATTGCGGCAGCAAGGGCGGCAGATGCACCGTTACGGACCGCGGTGAGCGGAATGTGCGGAATTACCGCGCCATGACCCAGCGACGCATCAACGTTGGCAAGGAAGCCGAAACGATGATCGACGACCACGTTACCGGTGGAGTGAGGCCCGGTGCGCGTTGAATCAATCGCGGAGAAAGACCAGCACGTCCAACGAAACCGACAGCCCTGTTCGCAACGTGGTTGGGACAAAGTGGGCCATGGTGGTCGGACCCCGATAGGATGTCGGTCATGGCCCGGTAGCTCAGCGGATAGAGCAGCAGCCTTCTAATCTGTCGCGCGTGGGTTCGATTCCCACCCGGGCCGCCGTCGGTCGTCCGTGTTCCACGTGGCGAGGAATCGGCGCATCGGAAACTGTCCCGTGTGCCCGGTAGTCTTTCCACCATGTCCTACGTTGCCCCCGCACCCGTTGTGCGTCGTCCCTGGTGGCAACGTCTGTTGCGTAACCCGTGGTTCTGGGTGTTGCTCGTCCTGGTGATGGCATCGGTGGCCTTCTTGGTTCACACCTACGTCATCATGCACGCGGACACAGTGGTGGAGCGTGACGGTCAGAAGGGTGTCGTCCCGGGTATCACGAACCGGTCGTTCAAGCTCGGTTTCCACTATGCATGGCCGACGGCAGCCGTCTGGTCGTCGATCTTCATCCTCATCGACCGGTTCAGAACCCGACACCTTCACGTGTGGTTCCTCTGCTTCTGCTGGGGAGCATGCATAGCGACCTACGTCAGTATGCACGTCAACACCTGGATGGCCGGGATGCTTTCGGTGACGGGCGGGGTTGACCCAGCCTCGGGCGCAGGTCCTGCGGTGTACTCGGCTCCCCTCGTCGAGGAGTCGTGCAAGGCCATGGTGCTTTTCGGACTGGCCGTGGTCACGGGGAGACGCATGACCTCGGTGGTTCAGACGGTGAGCATGGCGGGGCTCTCGGCGATCGGCTTCGCCTTCGTCGAGAACATCATGTACTACGCGCGGGCCGACAACTACGCCCGCGTCACTGCGGCAGCTGGCGACCCGAAACAAGCCGTCATGGAGTTGGTCATGCTGCGAGGCGTTTACACATCCTTCGGGCATCCGCTGTTCACCAGCATGACGGGCATCGGTCTGGCCCTGGGGCTGCGATCACGCAGTCGTCTGGTGCGGGTTTTGGCTCCGACGACAGGGTTTGTCATGGCAGTGCTCGGGCACATGTTGTTCAACGGATTCTCCGCGGTACTGCCGATGGCGACCCTGAAGAACCTGTGGTACGTCGCCCTCGCGATCGTTGCTTCCGTCGTGGTCTTCGTCATCATTCGCATGGTGCGCGAAGGAAAGGTGATCCGGAATCGTCTCGAGGACTACGTCAAGGCCGGGTGGCTTCCGAAATCGGACGCTGACACCCTCTCGGCTCTGCGGCGTCGTCAGTGGGCGGCCCTGGTGGCCCTCAGTCAGGGGCTGCGTCGCTGGTGGCACACGCTGGAGTTCTTGCGTACCGGCACCGATCTGGCTTATCTGCGTGATGCGGTCGTGCGTGGATTGGACGACGACCCGGGTACGCGCCAGATTCAACTCATCACGCACATGAACTTGCTGCGTCCGATGGCTGTCACCGTGGCCCGAGGTGCCAGACTGTCCAAGCCGAGACTGCCCGCATTCCTTCGGAGACGTCGGAGCCAGCCGGTCAACAACGAGTTGCAGTGGGCACCGCCACAGGCCTGACGAGTGACCAGGAAGGATCGCCATGAACACTGAGCAGATGTTGCTGTCGCTGACTGAGTTGCGGCATGACCTGCGTCAGGCTGATTTCCCTCTTGACCTGCCCGAGGCCATCACCCAGACAGGGCTCGCTCGTCGAATCGCCAACCAGCTCAACGACTACATTCTTCCTCGGTTGGAGACGATTGACGCGCCGCTGCTTGCCGTGGTTGGTGGGTCGACAGGCGCCGGAAAGTCCACTCTGGTCAATTCTCTGGTCGGACGAGTGGTGACACGTCCCGGCGTCATTCGTCCCACCACGACCTCTCCGGTTCTCGTCCACCACCCCGACGACGCAGAGTGGTTCGACGATGACCGGGTCCTGCCGACTCTGGTGCGTTCCCGGGTTGCCAGAAACGATGCCTCGAGCCTCCAACTGGTCGCTGAGCCTGGGATTCCGAAGGGCCTGGCCATTTTGGACGCCCCCGACATCGATTCCGTGGTGGCGCGAAATCGCGACCTGGCCTCCCAGTTGTTGCAGGCCGCGGATTTGTGGGTCTTCGTCACTTCGGCGGCCCGCTACGCGGACGCTGTGCCCTGGGACTTCCTCAACGAGGCCCAGGAGCGGCATGCCTCGGTGGCGGTGGTGTGCGGCCGCGTCCCGCCGGAGGCCATGAGGGAGGTGCCGCCGGACCTGGGGCGTCTCATGACCGAGCGTGGGCTGGCCGATTCCCCGCTCTTCGCTGTGCCGGAGACCAAGACCAATGTCGATGGCCTCCTTCCCGACCAGGCCGTCGCGCCGCTACGGTTCTTCCTGTCGAGCTTGGCCCAGGACCAGCAGAAGCGACGTGAGGTCATTGCGTCGACGTTGTCCGGGGCCATCAGCTCAGTGTGCGAACGGTCGTCCTACATCGCCGCCGGCCTGGAGGCCCAGGCAGTCGCCACGTCCAGGCTGGCTGAGGATGCTCAGTCGATCATGGCCGAGGCGTCCCAATCGATTGCGACACAGTCCGCCGACGGCACCCTACTACGAGGCGAGGTGCTTGCACGGTGGCACGAATTCGTGGGAACTGGCGAATTCATGCGTGCCATGGAGGCGAAGGTCTCGTGGTTCAGAGACCGCGTCGTCCAGGCATTCAAGGGGGCACCGCCGGAAGTTGAGAAGGTCAGTGTCGCGGTGGAATCCGGTCTTGAAAGCCTCATCGTCGCGGAAACCCAAGCTGGGTGTGAGCGAGTCGAGGCGGTGTGGCATGCCGACCCAGCCGGTCGCAGTGTCCTGGAGCGAGCGGACGAGGATCTGGCCCGCCCGTCGCAGAATTTCGAGGAATCCGTCTCCCGCTTGGTGAGGGACTGGCAGGGCGACGTCATGGAGCTGGTCGCTGGTGAAGGCATGGACAAGCGGTCCAAGGCCCGATTCATGGCTTTCGGTGTCAATGGGGTTTCCGTGGCACTGATGCTCGTCGTCTTCGCCCACACCGGTGGACTGTCCGGGGCCGAGGCAGGCATCGCGGGCGGGTCGGCGATCGTTGCCCAGCGGCTTCTCGAGGCCCTTTTCGGCGACGATGCGGTGCGACGCTTGGCGAAGGTTGCCAAGGATCAGCTTGACGCCAGGGTCGAGGGGTTGCTCGCCAAAGAGGTTGCGCGCTACCAAGGCGTGCTCGGATCGTTGGGAGTCGATGAGGAGCTGCCAACTCGGATCCGCACCTCGATCGAGGAGGTGCGGCAGGCCCAGGAAGCGCCGGAATCCCGCGATGGCCAGGTGACGATTCGAACCCGTCCACAGCCCCGGGAAGTGGAGGCGTTCGGGGCTTCTGAGCCCAGACAGATGAGAGCTGACATGCCCATCCTGGATGCCGAGATCGTCGAACCGTCGGTTGTCTTGGAACCTGAGCCTCGTCAGGAGGAACGATGAGTAGACGACGCGTCGACCTTGCCGAGCGCATCGAGATGCTGGGCAAGGCGGTGGATTTGTCGGCTGGACGTATCCCCGACGACGTGTCCGAGCGTGCCCGTGTGGTTCTGGATCGTGCTGACCAACGCTGCCGGATCGGTGGCGATCACACCGTCATAGCTCTCGCCGGTGCCACCGGATCAGGGAAGTCATCAACCTTCAACGCACTGGCCGGTGCGGAACTGGCCAATCCCGGTGTGCGTCGTCCCACGACCTCGAAAGCCACGGCCGCGGTGTGGGGAAACGCGTCGGCTGAGCCCTTGCTGGACTGGCTCGATATTCCGCACCGACACCACATGGGTAGCGACGACGCCCTCGACGGTTTGGTGCTGCTTGACCTGCCCGACCATGACTCGGTGCGACTCGAGCATCGCCTGGAGGTGGACCGACTCGTCGAGATGGTCGACATGATCGTGTGGGTCGTGGATCCCCAGAAATATGCCGACGCCGCTCTGCACACCCGTTATCTGGCGCCGCTGGCGACCCACTGCGAGGTCATGACGGTCGTCCTCAACCAGATCGACCGTCTTGACAAGGAGCAGCGCAAGAACTGTCTGCGCGATCTGCGTCGTCTGCTGGATTCCGAAGGCCTGGACAAGGCCAAGATCATGGCGATCTCGGCTACCACCGGTGAGGGGGTGGAAGACATGCGCGTCGCCTTAGCTCGCGCCGTGCGTGCCAAGAAGGCTCAGGCAGCACGTCTTCATGCTGACCTCGACAACATCTGTCAACAACTGTTGGAGGCCACAGGTGAGGAGGCGGGTCAGGTGAGTCAGGACTCCGTCAATGGGTTGATCGAGGCATTGTGTACCGCCGGAGGTGTCGATCCTGTCGTCGAGGCGACCCGGGAGGCCTACCGCAAGAGAGGCCACTACGCCACTGGCTGGCCGCTGACGTCCTGGGTGTCGAAGATTCGCCAGGATCCTTTGCATCGACTGCACCTGGACCTGGTGCCGGGGAGGAAAAAGGACCTGTCGCGCGGGACGGAACCCACCGATGTGCAGCGAAGTGCCATGACGACGCGGGTCGGGGTCGCAGGAGCCAAGGTGGACACGGCAGTGCGTTCCTTGGCTTCGGAAGCGTCCGAGGGACTACCTCGCTCGTGGGCCGACTCGGTGCGGGCTGCCTCACTGTCGAACCGCCAGGACCTATCTGACGGCATCGATCGAGCTGTCGCTTCCACGGACTTGGGGGTGCATCGCGGTACCGGCTGGTGGACATTGGTGACGGTGGTGCAGTGGATCCTCATCGTCATCGTCGTGGCTGGGGCAGCGTGGTGGTTGGTGGATGGCTTGATGGCCTACTTCCAATTCCGCGTTTCACCGGTGAGATGGCACAACGTCCCGGTGCCGCCCCTCATCGTTGTGGGAGGTACCATCGCGGGGATCGTGGTGTCACTGCTGTGCCAGATCGGGGTGCAGACGGGGGCGCGGGCGGCTGCGCATCATGCCAGGTCTGAATTGCGGGCCAACCTCACCGAGGTCGCATGGCAATCGGTCGTCGACCCGGTCAATGCGGAGCTTGATCACCACGACGAGGTCGTCAAGATCTTGTCCAAGGCGTCCTGATCTGGGCTCGGGGTCAGTGGCGGGCCCGAGTTGTCCACAGAACCCTCGGCAGGCGTCGTCGGAGTTGTCCACAGATCTGAAATTGCCTGACGGATTGTCGGGGTCCCGACGATAACTGTCTATGAGTGGAGAGGAGCTCACAGATGGACGCAAACGTGTCATTCACCGGAAATCTCGGAACTGACGTCGAGATGAAGGTTGGTGAGGGTTGGCGGGGAGCCCGATTCCGGGTTGCCCACACCCCTCGCGTCATGAGGCAGGGGGAGTGGGTCGACGGGACGACGACGTGGCTGTCGGTCCATGTCTACGGGCGCCTTGCGGACAACTGCACCGCCTCCCTGCACAAAGGAGATCCCGTCATGGTGACCGGACGACTGCGCACCCGTAACTGGATTGACGACGAGGGCTCCCACGAGCAACTCATCGTGGTCGCGAACAATGTCGGGCCGGATCTGTCTCGAGTGTCAGCGCTGTGCCGTCGTCCCGAGAAGCGGGCCGAGGCGCCGCTGGGAGACGATCGCGTGCTGCGCTACCAGGAATTCCACGATGTGGGTGGCGACGGTATTGATGAGGACACTGAGGTGGTTGACGACGACGTCGAATTGGTCGGGTCCTGAAGCTCGACGTGAGTCATCGGGAATGAGTTGGTGACGGGAGTCGTTACAACGGCTGGCATACTGTGCAGCGGTCGGTGAAGTGCCGGCCGCCCCGTTCCCGCAGATTCTGGAGGAGTGCCGATGGCCGAGTTCATCTACACCATGCACAACGTCCGAAAGGCGGTGGGTGACAAGGTCATTCTCGACAATGTCACGTTGTCGTTCTTCCCGGGCGCCAAGATTGGTGTTGTCGGACCGAACGGCGCTGGCAAGTCGACGATGCTCAAGCTGATGGCTGGGCTCGACAAGCCGAACAACGGTGACGCCAGCCTCGCCAAGGGAGCCACGGTCGGAATCCTGCTCCAGGAGCCTCCGCTCACCGAGGACAAGACGGTTCGCGAGAACGTCGAGGAGGCCGTCGGCGACATCAAGGCGAAGCTCGCGCGGTTCGAGGAGGTGTCGGCCGAGATGGCCAACCCCGACGCCGACTTCGACGCCCTCATGGCCGAGATGGGCGAGCTGCAGACCGAGCTCGACAACGCCAACGCCTGGGACATCGACACCCGCCTCGAGCAGGCGATGGACGCCCTGCAGTGTCCGCCTGGTGACACCCCGGTCGATGTGCTCTCCGGCGGGGAGCGTCGGCGCGTCGCCCTGTGCAAGCTCCTCATCGAGCAGCCTGACCTGCTGCTGCTCGATGAGCCCACCAACCACCTGGACGCGGAGTCCGTCAACTGGCTCGAGGGTCACCTCAAGTCCTACCCAGGAGCTGTCCTGGCCGTCACTCACGACCGCTACTTCCTCGACCACGTCGCCGAGTGGATCTGTGAGGTCGACCGCGGTCAGCTGCACCCGTACGAGGGCAACTACTCGACCTACCTGGACACCAAACGCAAACGTCTCCAGATCGAGGGCAAGAAGGACGTCAAGCGCGCCAAGATCCTCGAGAAGGAGCTGGAGTGGGTGCGCTCCTCGCCGAAGGCTCGCCAGGCCAAGAACAAGGCTCGTCTGGCCCGTTACGAGGAGCTGGCCACCGAGGCCGAGCGTAACCGCAAGATCGACACCGCCGAGATCAACATCCCGCCGGGCCCGCGTCTGGGCAATGTCGTGCTGGAGGCCAACCACCTCACCAAGGGATTCGACGATCGCGTCCTGATCAAGGATCTGTCCTTCACCCTGCCGCGGGCCGGCATCGTCGGCGTGATTGGTCCGAACGGTGTCGGCAAGACGACCCTGTTCAAGACCATCGTCGGACTGGAGAAGGCCGATTCCGGCTCCCTCAAGGTCGGCGAGACGGTCAGTTTCTCCTACGTCGACCAGAACCGAACTGGCATCGACCCGGAGAAGAACGTCTGGGAGGTCGTCTCCGACGGGCTGGACTACATCAAGGTCGCCAACTTCGAGGAGCCCTCCCGTGCTTATGTGGCGAGCTTCGGCTTCAAGGGACCGGACCAGCAGAAGAAGTCCGGCGTGCTCTCCGGCGGTGAGCGCAACCGTCTGAACCTGGCCCTGACCCTCAAGCAGGGCGGCAACGTTCTTCTGCTTGACGAGCCGACCAACGACCTGGACGTCGAGACCCTCTCGAGTCTCGAGGATGCGCTGCTGGCGTTTCCGGGATGCGCCGTGGTTGTCTCCCACGACCGTTGGTTCCTCGACCGCATTGCCACTCACATCCTGGCATGGGAGGGTGAAGACGAGGACGGTGTGCCGCGTTGGTTCTGGTTCGAGGGCAACTTCGCCGACTACGAGGCCAACAAGATCGAGCGCCTCGGACCAGAGGCTGCTCGTCCGCATGCCTCGAAGCATCGGCGACTCACTCGTGACTGAGTGGTGACGCACTGAGGAGGGGTCCGGACTCTTCCTGTTGATGCTGCTCACGGCGCCGGCCCATTGCTGTAACGCTGCTATGGGCCGGCGCCGCTTTGCTTCCACCATCGTCAGCCCATGGGAGCAAGGACACGGGATACATCTGTACATGGAAGCTCAAGGGATCGGTTGGTCCGGTGCCGGGGATCAAGATCACCCCGCAAGGAGCAGGGAGTCACCTTCCCCAGCGAGGCCGCCGTCAAGATAGCGACAGAATAACGTGTGTGAGGACTCATCGGCCAAGCCGCGCGGGGGCCTTCGACGGGTGACAGCAGCCAGATAAATCGGGTTTCCGTGAGGTCAGCCCGATTCAGATTCTCGAGCTGACCTCGATCATGAGCGAGATCAACGAATCCCAGCAGCGTCTTCTCGCGGCATGATCGACCAGTCCGCAGACTCGCAACATCCGACGTTGTGCTAAGAGTTGGGCCACACCGTCATTGTTTGCCGCGGGACGACAGGTGTGAGGCGAACAGCTCCGAGAAGGTGAGGGCTCGCTGTCCCGTCAGGTCAGAGGTCTGGCGTCGACAGGAGAACCCATCGGCCAGGATGATGGCCTGCGGTCCGGCCTCGTTGATGGCCGGAAGGAGGTTGTTTTGGGCAACCTTCACCGAGAAGTCGTAATGACCGTTCTCGACGCCGAAGTTCCCGGCGTATCCACAGCAGCCGCTGACCACTTTGACCTTCGCCCCCGCAGCTTCGAGCAGACGCCTGTCCGGGCCGAAACCGAGGATCGAGGCATGGTGACAGTGGGGCTGGGCGACGACGGTGTGGCCGGCCAGAGAAGGCGGGGTCCATTTCGCCGCCTCCAGCATCTCAGCGACGGTGTGCATGTTCCGGGCGACGCGGCCAACCCGTGGATCGTCCGGAAGAAGGCGCATGGCATCGTCCCGCCACACGGTCGTGCACGACGGTTCCAACCCGACGACCGGGACGTTCGCGTCGGCCAGGGGAGCCAGTACCGCCAGCCCTGCCCGCAGCCGACGACGGGCGCCTTCGAGCTGACCAGTGGTGATCCAGGTCAATCCGCAGCAGACGTCATCGGAAAGGACCCTGGGGTGGTAGCCGGCGTCGGCCAGTACCGCAACGACCGCGGAGAGGTCTGACCCCTCCAACATGTCGGAGAAGGAGTCCACCCATATGGCGACGTCACCCTTGTCCCCGCTACGGCGAGTCGGTGAGGTCGATCTCGTTGAGGGATTCTCGGTGGCAGGCGAGGTCGAAGTTCCCTGTTTTGCCACGATGGTCTGGGCTGAGGTTGCGTGCTCGCTGGCCAGCCTGGCCGAGGACTGGAACCGCGGAAGCGGACGGCGCTGGTCGACGCCAGCCGTCCATCGGGCCAAGTGGGCGAAGGCCGAGACCGACAACACCTTGTTGGCCAGGGCTAGCGCTCCCGGGATGCGATTGAGGAGACGTTCCCACAGTGGCAGTAGGCCCATGGTGACGTAGGAGCGGGGGCGAAGTCGGTGGCGGTATTTCTCGTTGAGGACCGTACTGCGGTAACTGGCCATGTCGATCCCGGTAGGACAGTCGCGAGCACACCCCTTGCAGGCCATGCAGAGGTCGAGAGCCCGTTCCACCTCGGGGGAGTCCCAGCCGTCAATGAGAGTGCCGTTGACCATCTCCTTGAGGATGCTGGCTCGGCCGCGGGTGGAGTCCACCTCGAGTCCGGAGGCCTGGTACGAGGGGCACATCACTGCGCTCGGAGCGGTGTGGGCGATGCACTTTCCGACTCCGGTGCAGCGATGGACGTTGGCGGCGAATTCGGGATGGGAAA
The DNA here is from genome assembly GCF_052654715.2 of Cutibacterium nasicola. Taxonomy (NCBI): domain Bacteria; kingdom Bacillati; phylum Actinomycetota; class Actinomycetes; order Propionibacteriales; family Propionibacteriaceae; genus Cutibacterium; species Cutibacterium nasicola. The sequence continues at coordinate 635,522 of NZ_CP199745.2, forward strand.
CGGTGATCGCGGAAAGAGCCGATTCGTGGGTTCGGATATTGGTCTCGAGCGGTGCGGGATCGACGAGAATCCCCGGGTTGAACACGTTGTCCGGGTCGAGGATCGCCTTGACCTTGCCGAAGAGGCTCAGGGCATCGGGGGAGTACATCGTGTCCAACAGGGCCGAGCGTGCCCTGCCGTCGCCATGCTCACCGGAGACTGACCCACCATGCCGTGCGACCAGTTGCGCCGCCTCGGTGACGAAGGAGCGGTAGCGCTGGGGTCCGTCGGACTGATCGAGGGGGAAGTCGATGCGACAGTGCAGGCATCCCTCGCCGAAGTGGCCGTAAGGCAGACCATGGAGGCTATGGTCTGCCAACAAGGACTCGAAGTCGCGGAGGTAGGGGCCGAGGTCGACTGCCGGAACGGCCGAATCCTCCCATCCGGCCCAGGCTGGCTTGTCGAGGCTGACTCCGGCCAGCCCTGCGCCGTCAGCCCGGATCCTCCAGAGGGCTGCGGCCTGATCTGGATCGCAGACCACCCAGCCATCGAGGCATTCGCTGGCAGCGACCATGTCTTTGGCGCGCGACGCCACCTCGGCCTCGTCGTCGCCGCGAAGCTCCACGAACATCCAGCCGTCGCCACGCGGGAGGTCGGGAACCGGTCGTCCTGCCCGAGAGACCACGTCGACAATCCGGCGCCCAAATCCTTCGCAAGCGACGGGGGAGAAGGGCAGCAAGGCCGTGACCGCATCGGCGGCCTCGGGCATCGATGGGTAGCCCAGCGCCACCGTCAGCCCACAGGGAGCCTCGCGGACAAGTCGGACCGTCGCCTTCGCGACGATACCCAGGGTGGCTTCCGTGCCCGCGATGAAGGCTGGAAGATTGCGGCCACGCTCGGGCAGCAGCCACTCCATTGAGTACCCGGAGACTTGACGGGAGAAAGTTGCGAATTCGGTCCGGATGGTCGCAAGATTCGCGTCTGCCACATCAGCCAGACGTTGCGCGAAAGGAACCGTGAGGTCACCGGGGCGGAGGGTCGTGACGTGACCATCAGCAGTGAGGAGGTCGAGGTCGACGATGTTGTCGCCGGTACGTCCGTACCCCAAAGCCCGCGGACCGCAGGCGTTGTTTCCGATCATCCCGCCGATGGTGCAGCGAGTCGATGTGGAGGGGTCCGGGCCAAACCGCAATTGATGGGGAGCCCCGGCATGCTGAAGCCAGTCCTGGACCACGCCGGGCTCGACAACGGCGGCAGCCGATTCGGGATCGAGGGAAAGGATGCGGTTGAGGTGCGCTGCGGTGTCGATGATGAGGCCGGTCCCGACGGCATTGCCAGCACAGGTCGTACCGGCGCCACGGGTTGTCACGGGTAGACCAACGTGGCTGGCTGCAGTGACTAGGGCACAGAGCTCATCAGTACTTCGTGGATGGGCAACTGCAGCGGGGACAACTCGGTAAATCGAGGCGTCGGAGGAGTACAAGGCGCGTGCCAGCCGGGAATCGTCCAGGATTTCCACGGCAGAGGCGTCCAGACCCCTCAGGGTTGAGTGAAAGTCCTGAAGAATGTCCGTGGTGGCCGTCATGGACTCAGTCTGACACGGAAAGGACAGCCTTCATGGCCCGTCCCAAGGCCGAGAAATCCTCTGGATTGATCGGGTCAACGAAAATATGCCGGACCGCGCGGACATGGTCGGGGGCGGTCTGCCGCAACAGGTCCATCCCGTCGGGAGTCAGCCTTGCGACCACTCCACGACGATCTCGCACGTCAGGCTCACGCACGACAAGGCCGCGGCCCTCGAGCCGCTCGATGGCGTGAGTGAGTCGTGACCTTGACTGATGTACCTCGCTGGCAAGGACAGACATCCGGACCGCGTGATCGGGAGCCTCCGAAAGACTGACGAGGATCTCGTACTCGCACAGCTCGAGGCCATGGCGCCGTAGATCCTCCGAAAGGTGCGCAGTGATACGAGCTGATCCGAGGAGCCAAGCTCGCCATACTCGTTGCTGTTCAATGCTCAGCCAGGGGGCTGCCGCTGACCGCTCCACCTTCGGCCCGACATCCTCAAAAGGCGTTGTCGATGGCGTATTCGAGGCATCGTCATCATGAATGCTGCGCCTGGAACCGCCCTGTGACATGATGAATATCGTACCCGTGGTGCGAGGAACGTACTCCTGCCCACTCCTGTGGACACCTACCTATGGGTGGCGCTGGGAATTGTGGGGATCGGCCAATGCGCCATGCAATAGCGTGGTGGGAGTCATTTTTGACCGAGAAGAGGGTGAGTTGATGAGGCGTACCAGTGACGAGGAGCCCCTTGCTCTGCAGCGCAAGCTCATTGCGTCCTCCGCCAAGAACTTCGCGACGATGCTCGATCGACAGGCGGATGCCCATCCCAATCGCATCGCCTTTCTTACTCCCTCCGGTGCTGACGATGAGGCCAACACCTGGCTCCCCATGACCTTTGCTGAATTCCGTCGTCAGGCCCACGAGGTGGCTGCTGGATTGATGGACTTGGGGCTTTCTCGGGAGGGACGCGTCGCCCTGCTCTCCGGAACGCGCACCGAGTGGATCATTGCCGACATGGCCATCTCCTGTGCTGGTGGCGCGACGACGACGATTTACCCGAATTCCGGGCCGGAAGAGGCCAGTTTCATCCTGGTGGACTCCGAGTCGTCCGTTCTTTTCGTCGATTCCACGGCCCAGGTCGCGAAGATCCAGGGCAGGCCCGAGGTCGATGCGGTTGTTCGGCACATCATCAGTTTTGCCGACGATTCGGCCGAGACCGGCGTCCGGGATGACCGACTCACCACCATGGCTGACATCATTGCGAATGGACGGCGACGCCTGGCCGCCGAGCCGGACCTCGTGCGGCGCATGATCGATTCCGTCGAACCCGACGACCTGTGTACCCTCATCTATACCTCTGGCACGACGGGCACGCCCAAGGGAGTCGAGCTGACTCACCGGGCATGGACGTACATGGGCCAGGCATGGAAGAGCCTCAACATGTTCCGTGGCGGGGACGTCCACATGTTGTGGTTGCCGTTGTCCCACGCCTTCGGGAAATGCCTCATCGCCATCTGTGTCGAGATTGGCATCACCCAGGCAGTCGAGCCGCGCATCCCACGGTTGGCCCGAAGTCTGGGCGAGGTCAAACCGCGCGTCATGTGCGGTGTGCCGCGTATCTTCGAGAAGATTCGTGCCGGCGTCATGACGGCATACCCCCAAGGACGTCTGGCAAGTCGTGTCTCGCGGTGGGCCTTCGCAACCGGACGCGATGCCCAGAGCTATCGCAACGCCGGCGATCGCGCACCCAGGATGCTTGAGGCCAAGCGGAAGATCGCCGATGCGCTGGTCTTCTCCACCCTGCGTCGCAAACTTGGCGGCATCGAGTTCATGATCTGCGGTGGTGCCAAGTTGTCGGAGCAGGTCCAGCAGTGGTTCTCCTCCGCCGGGATTCCCATCGTCGAGGGGTATGGGGCGACCGAGGTCGGGGCAGTCGCGTTCTTCAGCGGGCCCGATGCCATTCGCCCCGGCACCGTGGGACCGGCTGCCCCTGGCTGCCTCGCACAGATCGCCGAGGATGGCGAGATCCTGGTGTCGGGACCGATCGTTGCTCGTGGTTACCACAACCTCCCGGAGAAGACGGCAAAGGCGTTCACTAACGGCTGGTTCCACACAGGCGACATCGGCGAACTCGATGAGATGAACTATCTGCGCATCACCGACCGCAAACGTGACCTGTTCAAGACCTCTGGCGGAAAGTACGTCGCCCCACAGAAGGTCGAGGCCACCCTGATGGCCAATTGCCCGTACCTGTCCAACGCGGTTGTCCTGGGCGAGGGACACAAGTACGCAGTGGCCCTCCTCACCCTCGAGAAGAGCGCTCTCATGACGTGGGCACGTCGGCATGGGCGTCCTGGCGCCAGCTACGCCGAGCTCACAGCAGACCCGGACGTGCGTCGCAGCATTCAGCGGTATGTCGATCGCGCAAACTCCCGCCTCGAACGCTGGGAGACCGTCAAGAAGTTCGCAATCCTCGACCACGAGCTGACCGAGGACGCTCATTCGGTCACGACCAGCCTCAAGGTGCGTCGGGGGGTCGTGGTTGAGAAGTACTCCGACATCGTTGACGAGATGTTTGCCGACGAGAATGAGCAACTGGGTGCGGCCAAGGGAGGCGACGCACCGTGACGGGTGCCGTTGTCGTCGACATTCCGCTGCGATGGTCCGACATGGATGCGCAGGGACACGTCAACAACGTACGCATCAGCGAGTTGGTTCAGGAGTCTCGAAATCAGGCGTTCTACACCAACGGTGCCCAGGAGATGCTTGAGACGGGGATCGTCGTCGTCACTCAGGATGTCGAGTTCTTCGCCCCCTTCGTCGTGGATGGGAGCCCGCTACGGGTCGAGGTTGGTTGCTCCAAGGTCGGCGCGGCCCGAACCGTCCTGGATTACCGTGCCTGGCACCATGACCTTGAGGTCACTCGGGCACGCGGAATTATTTGCCCCTTCGACTTCGACGCAGGACGACCGCGTCGGCTCACCGACGGCGAGCGAGGCGCCTTTGAGGCCATGAAGATTGAGGAGACACCGTGGAAGCCGATCAAGATCGTTGACGTCTCCGAGGTCGGTGACATCGTCGAGGTCCCTATCCGGTGGTCTGACGTCGACCGGCAGGGCCACGTCAACAACGTCAGCATGGCTGGGTACCTCCAGGAGGCCAGGATCCTCGCGACGACGTCGTGGTCGCCAGGGATGAGACGAGCCGGCGACCACCTGTGGGTCGTTGTGCGTCAGGACATCCGTTATCGACGTCAAGTGCTGCCGTCGCAGCGGTCATGCAAGGTGCACACTGCGCTCACGCGGCTGGGAGCCTCGTCAATGACCCTTGCCGGGTCGATTGGCACGGAGGCGGGATCTGCCCTCGATGCCGCAACTGTGCTCGTCTGCGTCGACCCGGACACCGGAGCCTCGGTCCCGATCGACGACCGGACGAGGGAGGCGTTGGCAGCCCACCTCGTCACGGTCTGATCGACGTTCAGGCTCGCAGCCACACGGCTTGGTCACGGCCGACGGATGCGAGTTCGTCGTGGATCTCCAGTGAAGTTGAGCTGACGATGATCTTGTCTGTGTCCACGGTTACGGCCTCGTCACCGAAATTCACGACGCAACGGAAGTCAGGCTCACGGGAGAAGTCGAGGACATCGTCGGCCGACTCGTTCCATGTCATCGTCCCGGCTCCCAGGGCAGGGTTGTTCCGACGCTCAGCCAGGAGAGTGCGGTAAAGGGCCAGGAAGGATGACGGATCGTCTTGTTCGGCCTCGACCGTCCAATCAGCCCAGTCGTGCGGCATCGGAAGCCAACTGTCACTCGCTGATGACCACCCGTAGGGGGCCTCGGAACCGCTCCACGGGATCGGGACGCGGCAGCCGTCACGACCGCGGTCAGTGTGTTCAGAACGCTCCCAGGTGGGGTCCTGCAGGACGTCGTCGGGGAGGTCCTCCACCTCTGGCAGGCCGAGCTCCTCACCCTGGTAGACGTAGGCGCCGCCAGGAAGGGCAAGCTCGAGCATGACGGCCGCGCGGGCTCGACGGCGTCCTAGAGCGACATCGGTCGGTGTGCCGTGGAACTCGGCATGGGGGGCAGCTGGATCTGAGAAGTCCAGACCTGAAATCTTCTTGCCATAGCGGGAGACAGGGCGGAAGTTATCGTGGTTGCCCAGCACCCAGGTGGCACTTGCCCCCACTGACTCGTGGGCTGCCAAGGATTCGGTGATGGTGGTGCGAAGCGAACGGGCCGACCACGCCGAGATGAGGAACTCGAAGTTGAACGAGGTGTGTAGCCTGTCCGACTCGAGGTAGCGCACCAGACGGTCGTGGGGGAGATATGCCTCGGCGACGAACATTCGCGGACCCCCAGGGGTGTCGGCGTATTCGTTGGCGATGGCTCGCCAGCGACGTTGGATGGGCGCCAGTCCAGGCTGATCCCACATCGGGCTGTCCCCGACGAGCTCTCCGATCTCCTCGTTCTCGGGTAGGTCGGGGAGGCCGGATTCCTTGACCATCGAGTTGGCGACGTCAATGCGGAAACCATCGACGCCGCGGTCGAACCAGAATCTCAGAACACGGTCAAACTCCTTGAGGACATCCGGGTTCTCCCAGTTCCAGTCGGGCTGGGAGACGTCGAAGAAGTGCAGGTACCACTGCCCTGGGGTTCCGTCGGGCTCGGTGATGCGTTGCCATGCACCACCTCCGAACACCGATGGCCAATTGTTCGGAGGGAGTTCACCGTTCTCGCCGCGGCCATCTCGGAAGATGTAGCGGTCGCGTTCAGGCGAACCGGGGGCAGCTGCGAGGGCTTCCTTGAACCACGGATGCTCCTCGGAGGAGTGGTTGGGGACCAGGTCGATGATGACTCGTAGGCCCAATTTGTGGGCCCGTTCCACGAGCGCGTCAGCGTCATCGAGAGTCCCGAAGTCAGGGTTGATGTCGCAGTAGTCGCTGACGTCGTAGCCGCCATCGGCCAGTGGGGAGGGGTACCACGGTGAGATCCAAAGGGCATCGACACCCAGGGCGACGAGATGGTCAAGGTGTTCGGTGATGCCGCGGATGTCGCCGATGCCGTCGCCGTTCGAGTCGGCGAAACTGCGCGGGTACACCTGGTACACAACGGCGGACGTCCACCAGTCGTGGGTCGTGGAAATAGTGGTCATGGGAGTCCTTGAAAAGTTGCGGGGGTTGTCAGGAGCAGGGGTAGAGCCACGGCGACTTGCGGTGGCCGCTGCCGTGGAGTTGCTGGGAGGTCAGTTTACGCGGGCTTCGCGTCCATCGCCGGACCAGTTGACGTGCCAGGAACCCTCGTCGTCGACACGACGGTAAGTGTGCGCGCCGAAGAGGTCGCGCAGCCCCTGGGTGAGGGCGGCGTTGAGGCGTGGTGCGCGAACCTGGTCGTAATAGCCAAGGGCTGAGGAGAATCCCGGAACTGGGACTCCGGCCGCGACTGCTCGGGCGACGACGCGACGCCATGCCTGCTGGCAGCGAGCCAGTTCGGCCTTGACGGAGGGTGCCTCCAGGAGGGTGGTGAGGTCACCAGCGGCATACTCGTCCTTGATACGCTGAAGGAGACAGGCTCGGATGATGCAGCCGTCGCGCCAGATGGAGGCGACTTGGCCCATGTCGACTTCCCAGTTGTACTCGGTCGCAGCGGTGCGGATCTCGTCGAGCCCTTGGGCGTAGGCGACGACCTTCGCGGACCACAGGGCGTCACGAACGTCGTCAATGAACGCCTGACGATCATCGACGGAGATGGTGCGGTCCGGCCCCTCAAGGGTCTGCTGGCCCACCTTGCGCAGCGGAAGGGCGCTGGAGACCGAGCGAGCGAAGACGGCCTCACTGATGGTGGAGACGTCAACTCCGAGCTCGAGAGCTGTCTGGACGGTCCAGGTACCTGTTCCTTTCATCCCTGCCTCGTCGCGGATGACGTCAAGGAGGTCGGTGGCAGGATCGCGAGGATCCTTGGCGCGCAGTACCCGGGAGGTGATGTCGACGAGGTAGGAATCGAGATCGCCGTGGTTCCAGGACTCGAAGACGTCTGCGGCCTCGGCATTCGTCAGACCGGCAGCGCGCAAGAGGGCATGGGCCTCGCCGATGAACTGCATGTCGGCGTACTCAATGCCGTTGTGGACCATCTTGACGAAGTGCCCGGCGCCATCAGTGCCCATCCATGCGCAGCAGGGCTCACCGTCGACCTGTGCCGAGATTTTCTCCAGAACCGGGCCGATGGCTTCATACGACTCCTTGGAGCCCCCCGGCATGATTGACGGTCCCTCCAGCGCGCCGACCTCGCCACCGGAAATGCCGGTGCCGACGTAGTGGATACCGGTCGGGCGGATCTCTTCCTCCCGACGTCGAGTGTCGCCGAAGTAGGCGTTGCCGCCGTCGACGAGAACGTCGCCCGGCTGGAGCAGGGGAGTGATCTCCTTGATGACAGCATCTGTGCCACGACCGGCCTTGACCATCATGACGATGCGGCGCGGGCGCTCGAGGCTTGCGACGAAGTCAGCCAGATCATGGAATGGCAGAAAGGTCCCCTCGTGGCCGTGCTCGGCCATGACCTCGTCGGTGCGTGAAGCTGTGCGGTTGTACACGGCGACCCGGAAACCCTTGTGGGCCATGTTGCGGGCCAGGTTAGACCCCATCACGGCCATCCCGATGACGCCAACCTCGGCGGTCTGTGGCGCAGTGTCACTCATGCGATTCCTCCTAGATGTCTCACCTCCATCTTTCCAGGCATTTCCGTGCGGTGCAGCGCGGCTGGCTGGAGATGGCGTGAGACAGTGATGATGGTGGAGGTTGTGGTGACGGAATTCAGCGGTGTTACCGGGATCGCCACGCCGGGCATGACTGCACTCGGGCTGATGAGACATCTTGAACACAGATGCTGCGGTGTCAGGCGCAGTGGCGGCAGGTTTCTCCTCAAGGAGGTGCGATGAGGGCGGACATGGCAGCGGTTAAGCTGGAGCCAGACCAAGCATGATCCGCGAAAGGTCGCGGTCGGACATCATAAACTTCGGACGATGCCGCTTGTGGATCCGCTGTGCCAGCCACTCCAGCACGAATCGTGGCCGTTGCTTGAGCATTGTCGGAGTGATGTGAAGCATCCGCCAGCCATGTCGATCCAAACTCGCTGACCGCAGCATGGTCGCTTCGTAACCTTCAGGTGTGCCGTGTACGCAGCGACCGTCGACCTCAACCCCAACCCGTTCCGCGTCGAAGGCTTGGTCGAGGGTAAAGGCTCCTTCGGCCGTGTCCACCCGCTTGTTGGAGTGCCACCCGGTGAACCCGACTGCGCGGAGTGCCCGGGACAACCACAATTCCGGCACTGACCAAGGATTGAAGGAAATATCGGCCAGGGCTGCAGTGATGCGGTGACGGCTGACCTTCCACGACAGGCAGGAACGAGCTGATCGGCAGGAACGCGGGGTGACGAGTTTTTGTCTCAGCGCCTCACAGACCCATTCCCATTCTCCTCGAACGGCCATGAGGAGGACGGAGGCCTCAGGAATCGCCATGGACACGTCGCGGTATTGGGTGACGTACCGGCGCGGAATCCGCCATCGATGTACGAGGATTCCGTCTCGTTTGATGCCTCTCGTCCGTGAAAACGCCTCCACCTCGTGGACTGCGCTGAACTCTCGTGTCCGGCTGCCGGGTGGAATCATTCCTTGCGCAACGAGGGCGGCTTTACCAATGATGACCGTATCTGCATGCCACATGTGTATCGCTTGCATCTTCACTCGAGGATCGTCAGCTCGTCCGGCATCCGCAACGATTCCCGGGAGCATGCGTATCGCGCGTCCGGCTTTCACGGCGCGGTCAGCCTGCCCGCGTGTTCTGCTGAAACGATGTATCCGCACGACACCGCCGTTGTCCGCCATGGCTAGTTCAAGTTCGTTCACACCAACAGTTATCGGCAAGACATCAGGCGATCCGTCAGCCAATTCAAGATCTGTGGACAGCGTCGGGAGAGTCACGGAGAAGGTTGTGGACAGTCTCAAGGAATGAGGCCCGGGGATGCAAACGGAGAGGAATTCACAGCACAGCGATCAAGGAAGCCCACCATCTTCCATGACAATGAGAGATGTCAGGTTTCAGGTGGTCCCTGTCTGACGTGGTAACCCGGGGAAGACGGGCCTTCCATGACCGAGAAGAGTCCACGATGCGCCATGTGTCCGTGTTTGCCAACTCCCCATGGAGCCTCCAAGGTCGATCTGAAACCGGCGCGACGACGCTACGCGAGCTCACGATCGATGCGCTGGCCCCGGTGCCCATGAAAACTTCGCCTGGCTGGCCCGAGGTCGACTTCAGCTCCGTACGCCTGCTCATGCTGTGTGTCGTGTGGCCGATCTCCGCGGCCATCCCCTTCATCCCTCATTGGCTGGGGAGTCCATGTCGCCAAAAAGGACGCGGCAGCAAGAACGTTGACTGATTCTGGTCGCGCAGCGTGAGTGCTGATCACAAAGATGATAGTGGCCCCGAACCATAATGGTTCGGGGCCACATTCATGTGTCACAGATCAGTGACAGCTGGCCGCCTGGCAACGCAGGGTGCGGCGCGCATTGTCAGCGCGCTCGGCCAGAACGCGCCGCATGGTGCTGCCCGGGTTGTTCTCGGAAACCCAACGATCGAGCTTGTCGAGCCATGCCCCGTCGATGACCTCGGTACTTGGGAAGAGCCACATCAGGGCGTTCTGGACCTGGGCGTGACCGGCCTTGGCCCACTGGCCCTCGTGGGAGTCGATGGATTTGCACAGCTCCAGGTAAGGATTGACGTACTGCGAGAGCACCTTGGTCTGATCGGGCTGAATGAACTGGCTGACGAGCTGGCGGTAGGTCTCGTTGGGCACCGAGTCGTCGGTGGTAGCGCGGTGCCAAGCAGTCAGCTTGGCCTCAGCCGTTGGCATCGCAGCGCGAGCGCCAGCGGCCTGCTCCGATCCGGAGATGGTGTTGTCATGCTGCAATTCAGTAGTGATCTCCGGCTCGCCGACTCGGCCCATACTGGCCAGGGCGATGAGGAGACGCCAACGCATTCCCTGATCGATGTCGAGCCCCTCGGGCACCTCTTCGCCGTTCAGCCACCCCTTGAGCAGGTCGGCGGCATCCTTCGTGGCAGCAGCGGTCAGACCGTTGGCGTAGGCCACCTGATGGTCCGAACCGGGCTCGGCGTCACGTAGCCCCGTCGCCAAGATCGCAACGAGGCGATTGCGCACATCCTGACGAGCTCCAGGAATGGTGTAGGAGATCGCAGCGGTGGTGGCCTGGCGAATGAGGGAGGTGACGGCCGTCAAATCCGTCTCGCTGGGAAGCCCCTTGCCAACCAGGGCGACGTAGTCCTGAGCTTTCATCTCGGCGTCGCGGCACATGTCCCAGGCCGAACTCCAGCACACCGCCCGGGCCAGCGGATCAGACAGGGCGTCAATGTGCTCGATGAGGGTGGCCATCGAATGATCGTCCAGACGGACCTTCGCGTAAGTCAGGTCGCCGTCGTTCAACAGGACCAGATCACCACGGGAATGTCCGACGAGCGCGGCGATCGGGGTGCGCTCGTCATGGATGTCGACGTCGAGGCGTTCGGTCCGAACGAGCTTGCCGTCGGTCAGTGCGTAGATCCCAATGCCCAAGCGATGGGTTCGCAAGGTGGGGTACTTCTCGATGGCCGTCTGGACGATGTCGAAGCGGGTGAAGTTGCCGTTCTCGTCAACGTCGTAATCCGGACGGACGGTGTTGACCCCTGGGGTGCGCAGCCACTGCTCAGTGAAGGAGGACAGATCGCGTCCCGACGCCACCTGGAGCTGGTGGAGGAGATCCTTGAGTTCAGTGTTCGAGAAGGCGTTCTGGGCGAAATAGGTGCGCACGCCAGCCAGGAACTCGGCTTCTCCGACGAAGGTGACCAGTTGCTTCAGGGTCGAGGCACCCTTGGCGTAGGTGATGCCGTCAAAGTTCTGCTCGACGGTGTCGAGATCGATCATGTCAGCGGCGATCGAATGCGTAGTCGGCAGCTGATCCTGGGTGTATCCCCACGTCTTGCGCTGGTTCGCGAAGGAGACCCATGGGTCAATGCCGCCGTGCTGCTCGACGATCTTCTCCTGGCAGTGATGCGACGCCCATTCGGCGAAGGACTCGTTGAGCCAGAGATCGTCCCACCACGTCATGGTGACGAGGTCGCCGAACCACATGTGAGCCAGCTCGTGCAGGATGGTGTTGTCGCGGTTCTCGTAGGCGGCCGAGGTGACGCGGGACCGGAACAGCAGATCGTCACGGTGGGTGACGCAGGCAGCGTTCTCCATGGCTCCGGCGTTGAATTCCGGCACGAAGGACTGGGTGTACTTGCCGAAGGGGTACGGGTAACCGAATTCGGACTCGTAAACCTCAAATCCACGTTGTGTGGTGGTGCGGATTTGGTCGGCGTGGAGGTACTCTCTCATCGACTGACGGCACAGAATGTCAGCGTCCATTTCGCCAGACAATGCGTGAATGGTTCCGTGATCGACGTGGTATTCGCCGGCGACAAGGGCCGTCAGATACGTCGAAATCGGAAGGGTGGGCTCAAAACACCACCGTGACATCCCTTCCCAAGGGCCTTCCGTGGGTTCTGGGGTGGGGGAGTTTGAAACGACGGTCCAACCAGTCGGAGCGATGACCTGCAGCTCGAATGTCATCTTTTGATCGGGCTGCTCGAAATCGGCGTACATACGCCTGGCATCTGCAATCTCGAACTGGGTGTAGAGGTAAACCTTACCGTCAGCCGGGTCGACGAAACGGTGCAGGCCCTCACCCGAATGGGAGTAGCGGCACAGCGCCGTAATCGTGATTTCGTGAGTTCCCGCTTCCGTGGTGAACGGGAAACGATTATTCGAGAATGCGGCTGGATCCAGCGGGGTGCCATCGAGGTCTGCGGCGTAGACACCGTCAGCAATGAGGTCAAGATGGCTCTCGCCACCGGTTGACGAAAACTCGATGGTCGACGAGGAGACGAAGGTGTCGGTCGGCTCGGCGAGCGGATCGCCGTTGGGGTCACGCCCAGAAAGATCAACGAGCACCTTGGAGCTGTGCGCTGTGATGACCTGGGAGCGCTGCTGCGCTTCCTCACGCGTGATGTTGACCGAACTCATCATGCCTCCGTGGAACGTGCGTCAGTTGAGGGTGTACGAAAGCCCCAACCATTTCCGCAAAACTGTATCGGTCCTTGCCTTTCACTGTCTCGTTAAGTGAGAACTGTGTCTCGCGTCATTACTGCGCCTTACGCGAACAATGACAGGGTCGGGGTGTACGCGTGGGGGCGCGTGCGGTTGGCTGGAGCCATGACCACAACAGTTGACTTTTGGTTTGATCCGTCCTGCCCCTGGGCATGGATGACGTCACGCTGGATGCTCGAGGTGGAGAAGGTCCGTGACGTCCATACCGTCTTCCACGTCATGAGCCTGGCCGTCCTCAATGAGGGACGTGATCTGCCGGACGGCTATCGTGCCGAGATGGACAAGGCGTGGATCGGCGCTCAGGCTGCCACTGGCGTCGTCGAGGTGCACGGGCAGGAAGCTGTCCGCGACTTCTACACCGCCCTTGGAACCCGCTACCACCTTGGCAAGGAGGAGCGCAGCATCGAGACCGTCAAGGCAGCGTTGGTGGAGAGCGGCTACGACGAGTCCATCGCGGATCGTGCTGACAAGGGAGAGTTCGATGAGGCCATGCGTGCGTCACACCACGAAGGTATGGATCCGGTCGGACAGGACGTCGGTACTCCCGTTCTCCACATCAATGGCATGGCACTCTTCGGGCCGGTGATGTCCCCTGCTCCGAAGGGTGAGGAGGCTGGTGAGCTCTTTGACGGGTTCGAGAAAGTGACGGCCTACCCCGGGTTCTTCGAGCTGAAGCGGACCCGAACCGTGGGGCCGATCCTGGATTGATCCGCATCTGGGACTGTCACCGGGAGACCATTGAAGCGTTGATCGGGCGTCACCTGCCGTACATGGAGGTGACGCCCGAATCAGTGAGGGTATGGCCAAACTGATCGATCTTCTCGGGAGCACACCATGCCTTCCAGACCTTTCCGTGTTCTTGGCGCCATGGCTGTCGGGTGTCTGGCCATCACCTGTGCACCAATTGCTCATGCTGACACCGACGACTCGCTGTCGACGAAGACTCCGTATCGCTATTCCGGTGGCACCTTGCAGGCCCCGCCCGCCGGATTTCACCCCGTCAACACTCAGGTCGTTGCCCGCCACGGCTCTCGTGGCCTGTCGAGCTTCAAGTACGACGCCCTGACGATGGCGATCTGGGAAAAGGCCAATGAGTTGGGAGCTGTGACTCCCCTCGGCCAGGATGTTCACGCCCAGGCCATGAAACTTCATGAGGCCAATGAAAATCTCGGCAACGAGGACACCTGGGCCCACATGGAGGCCGACGGAGTTGAGCTCAGCAAGGGCAACAAGCTCGAGAGGGGGTACGGCAACCTCACCGAGGTGGGAGCTGATCAGCATCGTCAACTGGGTGAGCGTCTGGCCCACCGGATGCCCGAGATCTTCAACGGGGAAGACAACACGGTCGTCGTGGAGTCCTCGGGAGAACCGCGTGCTGCGGAGTCCGGATACGACTTTGTCACTGGATTGCTCCATGGTGCCCCGCAGATGAGCGGGCATATGTCACGCGCCATCAAGGCCGACACCAAGACGCTGTACTTCCACAAGGACAAGTCGAACCCGGACTACAAGGCTTACAAGGAGTACCAGGACAGCAAGGAACTCTCTGATTACGTCGATGCGGTGAATTCGCGTCCGGAGGTTCGCAAGGCCGCCCGTGAGGTTCTGGAAAAGATCTATACAAAGGACTTCGTCGACCGATTGGCAGCAGGGGAGTGGACCTTCGAGACCCCCGAGGGCAAGAAGGCCAAAAACGACGTCGACGCGGCCCTCAACCTGTACAACCTGTACATCATCGCTCCCTCGATGGCTGCTGAGACCAAGGTCGACTTCGCCAAGTACTTCACGAAGGACCAGGCCAATGTCTTCGCGATGTCCCTCGACGCTGAGGACTACGCCGAGAAGGGTCCCGGCTTCCAGGGATCGGACATCGCCCATCGCAATGCCCGCCCTCTTCTTAACGATTTCCTGGCCCAGATCGATCAGCAGACCAAGGACCATCCCAAGGGATCGGCGACCTTGCGGTTCGCCCACGCTGAGACCCTCGTTCCCTTCGAGGCGCTCATCGGCGCACCTGGATCTCGTACCCAGATCAGCCCGCAGGACACCAATTTCTGGCAGGCCACAGATTGGCGGGGTGCCAAGGTGGCTCCGCTGGCCTCCAACGTGCAGTGGGACGTCTTCGAGTCGGGGTCAGGGCAGAAGGTCGTCCGGATGCTCCTCAACGAGCAGCAGGCTACTTTCGGACGTGGCTGTCGTCCGATCTCGGTGAACTCATTCTTCTACACTCTCGACGAGCTCAAACATTGCCTGACTGGTGCTTCCATTGCTGATGGTGGTTGGTTGGTGAAGCCGTCTGGTGACGGGCCGTCGGCCCCGACCACGCCGGCTCCTTCCTCCACCGCTCCGACCGTGACGCCGAGCAGGCCAGGAGACTTCGCCGGGGCACTTCCGGCTACCGGAGTCTGAAAACCACTGTGGGGACCGGTGGCCGCGGAGCTTCCGCGGCCACCACACCTCGTTGTGGGAGGCAGGTCGACTGATACCCGAATGCACAGGTATGGGAACTGCGCAAGGATGGGACCATGGTTGACGATCCCACCCGAGGCGACGAGTTGGAGGCAAGTGAGTCCGAGTCCGAGGCGCGTCATCGCTGGACTGAGCTGACCGAACGCGTCCTGGACGCCCAGGACGCCTACTACGCCAACGACGCCCCGACGATTTCCGACGCCGAGTACGACCAACTCATGATTGAGCTGAAGAAGCTCGAGGACGATCGCCCTGAGTTGAGGACCCCGAACTCACCCACCCAGCGAGTTGGGGCTCCACAGCGGGTGACCGACTTTGCCCCGGTGGAGCATCTGGAGCGCCTGTTGAGTCTGGACAATGTCTTCACCCGTGACGAGCTCTCGGAGTGGATGAACAGGGTCGCCACGTCCGTCGGGGGAGTCCCGGACTTCCTGTGCGAGCTCAAGATCGATGGCCTTGCCGTCGATCTCGTGTATCGCGATGGTGAACTCGTCTCGGGGGCCACCCGTGGCGACGGTCGCATTGGTGAAGATGTCACCGCGAACGTGCGCACGATCAAGGCGATCCCGCAGAAACTGGCTGGCGACGACATCCCAAGCCTGCTCGAGGTACGAGGTGAGGTCTTCTTCCCGGTCGCCGACTTTGCCGACCTCAACGCCGGTCTCGTCGAGGCTGGCAAGAATCCCTTCGCCAATCCTCGTAACGCGGCCGCGGGATCGTTGCGACAGAAGGATTCGCGGGTGACGGCTTCACGTCCCCTGTCGATGATCGTTCACGGGTTTGGCGCCGTTGAAGGACATGAGTTTCCCAGCCAGGGACACGCGTACGACAAGCTCGCCGAATGGGGCTTGCCGGTGTCGCCGTACCTCAAGATCGTCGAGAACGCCGAGCAGGTGCATGAGTTCGTCACTTCCTGGGGAGAGTCGCGTGACGAGGCCTCCCACCAGATCGACGGTGTGGTGGTCAAGGTCGATGACGTCTCTCTGCAACGCAAGCTTGGTGCAACTTCTCGAGCTCCCCGATGGGCCATCGCGTACAAGTACCCGCCGGAAGAGGTAAACACTGAGCTCCTTGACATTCGTGTCAATGTCGGGAGAACGGGCCGCGTCACGCCGTACGGGGTCATGAGGCCGGTGACCGTTGCGGGATCGACTGTCGAGATGGCCACCCTCCACAACGCCTTCGAGGTCAAGCGCAAGGGAATCCTCATCGGAGACACCGTGGTATTGCGGAAGGCCGGCGACGTCATTCCCGAGATCTTGGGCCCGGTTGTCGAGTTGCGTAACGGTTCGGAGCGGGAGTTCGTTATGCCCGATCACTGCCCCAGCTGCGGCGCTGAGCTAGCGTACGAAAAGGACGGTGACAAGGATCTTCGCTGCCCGAACGCCAAGGAATGCCCTTCTCAGCTGCGAGAACGTGTTTTCGGGCTGGCGTCGCGCGGCGCCCTCGATGTCGAGGCGCTCGGATGGGAAGCCGCCATCGCTCTGGTCGACCCGGAGAATCAGCGACCGGATGAGGGTGAGGTTGCCGAGGGGCTTCCGGACCGGCAAGTCCCGGTGCTCAACTCAGAAGCAGGGCTCTTCGACCTACAGCCCGACGACCTGGCCGAGGTCAAGGTGTGGCGTCGTCGGAAGATGCGCGGGAAGGTGGGCCCCTGGCAGCTCGAGCCCTACTTCTTCACGAAGCCGACGGCGAAGAAGCCCTCCGTGCCAACTACCACGACCAGGAAGATGTTCGACGAGTTGGCCAAGGCCAAGGCCCAGCCACTGTGGCGGGTTCTGGTGGCGCTGTCGATCCGGCACGTCGGGCCGACGGCGGCCAGGGCACTCGCCACCCACTTCGGTTCGATCCCGGCCATCCGGGAAGCATCCTTGGAGGAGCTCGCCGGGGTCGCCGGGGTTGGCGAGATCATTGCGGAATCGGTGCAGCAGTGGTTCGAGGTCGACTGGCACCAAGACATCGTCAGCCGGTGGGCTACAGCTGGGGTACGAATGGCCGACGATCGCGACGAGGCACCCGAGCAGACCCTGGGAGGGCTGACTGTGGTCGTCACGGGAAGTCTGGAGGGATTGACCCGTGACGAGGCCAAGGAGGCCATTGTTTCCCGAGGGGGCAAGGCCGCCGGATCGGTGTCGAAGAAGACCGACTACGTCGTTGTGGGAGAGAA
The DNA here is from genome assembly GCF_052654715.2 of Cutibacterium nasicola. Lineage (NCBI taxonomy): Bacteria > Bacillati > Actinomycetota > Actinomycetes > Propionibacteriales > Propionibacteriaceae > Cutibacterium > Cutibacterium nasicola. Next base: position 652,898 of record NZ_CP199745.2, read on the forward strand.
CGCAGGGTCCAAGGAAACCAAGGCACGCGAACTAGGTCGTCCGATTCTCGACGAGGCGGGGTTCCGATACCTGCTCGAAAACGGCCCACAGGGAGTCACAACCGTTGCGTGATGGTCGATCTTCCCGGGCCGCCACGCGGGACACAGCTGGCAGGACACACATGTGGGCCGGGCACGAACGCCCGGCCCACAACGTCCTGATGAGAACTCAGAACTCTGAAATGTTGTGAGCCACGTCGACGGTGGAGAACATCCGGTCGACGGCCGCGATCTGCTCGTCAGTACCGGTGATGCGGTGGGCAGCGGCCAGCGAGAACCCGCGTCCCATGCCGAAGTACAGTGACCCGAGGGCAGCCACATCGAGGGTGGCGGCATCAGTGGAATCGTCGACCCGAGTTACCGTGGCTGGTGCTCCTGGGGCATCGACGTCGACACGCCACGTACCCTCGGCGTAGCCCATCGAGTCGGTGACGTGAAAGGTCACCGAGCCCTGGTGATCCCAGCCTCGCACTGCCATCGCCCGGTCGACGTCAAGGATGCGGAGCCACCCGAGATCAGTGTGACTGGTGAACTTGATCACCCTCGGATCCTCGACCGCCCACGGTAGCGGCGTAGCGGGATTGACCTGCCGTGCCTTGATCGTCTCGATAAGGTCGACGGAGGCCAGGAACTCCCACAAGGCGACCTCAGCATTCGGGGTGGTGGCCACCATGTCAACGACGGTGATCTGCGAGCCGAAGTCCTTGTCAATTTCGTAAGACACGACGCCATCAGGTTCTCCGTCGTCATCGTGGTGGACGATCGAACGGACCCGACGGTTCGGGCCATCCTTCTGGGGGTTCCAGCGTCCGGAGGCGAAATCGACATGCCAGGACTGACGGTTGTGGGAACCTCGATGGGCATGATGGAACTCGGAGAACACCTTGAGGCGCAGATCATCGATGGTCAGCGGATCGGCCATCGATACCGTTCCGCTCGGTTCGTGGTTGAGCTTGAACCGGCCATCCGCGACGATCTCGACGTTCTGAGCACGAGTGGAGATGCCGTAGCCAAAACGTCCGTAGATGCTTCCCTCGGTGGCCGTCAGCGCGGCAAAGGGCAGACCCTCCTCCTTGGACCGGCCAAGGGCATTCGTCATGAGGGTGCGAAGCAATCCACGACGGCGGTGACTGGCACGCACGGTCACGTCGGTGATGAAGGTGGCCGGTTCGAGATGACGATGTCCGGTGTTGATGGTGCTGGGGTACGCGGCCATCGTGGCGACCGGGAGTCCCGGGAACTCCGGATCTGGGTCAGGCTGCCGGATCGTCCACAACCGTTGACCCTCGACATAGGTGGCGTAGTGCTCGAGCTCGGCGTCGGATGGTTGTGCCTGGTGGAAGCCCAGTGCCACGGCACGCAGGACATTGTCGACCTCGTCGCTGCGAGAACCGTCGCTGGTGACAAGCTCCAAGCGATAGGGGTCAGGGGCCTGGACGGATGAGGTGCTTTCAGCCATACCCTTCACGCTAGCGGAGTTGATCCCTTGTAAAGGGCCAACCGGCTGGACATCGGTGCCATGATTGAACCATGACCTTCAAGCCTTCACACGTTCATATTGGTACCGATCACGCGGCCTTCGAGCTCAAGGAGTTCCTTGTCGACAGGCTGACCAGGGCTGGGTACCAGGTCGTCGACCACGGCGCGACGAGCTACGATTCCCTCGACGATTACCCGGACTACTGCATTCCGTGCGCTCAGGCCGTCGTAGCTGAGCCTGGTTCCCTGGGCATCGTTCTGGGCGGTTCGGGGAACGGCGAGCAGATCGCGGCCAACAAGGTCAAGGGAATTCGTGCTGCGCTTGCCTACACCGTCGAGACTGCCGAGTTGGCCCGTCTCCACAATGATGCCAACGTCGTGTCCCTTGGTGGCCGGATGCAGACTCACGAGGAAGCGTGGAGGATCGTCGAGACCTTCCTGACGACGGACTTCTCCCATGAGGACCGTCACCAGCGTCGTATTGACAAACTCACTCGCTGGCAGGACGAGGGCTCACTGGGTTGAGCCGTCCTCATCAGACTCTCTGACCGGGCTGGCGGTGGCTCGACGACGAAGATCCGCCAGCACGGTCGGCCACTCTCGGCCTGGCTCGGGCATCTGGGGCCCAGCGGCCGGCTCAGATTGCTCAGCAAATTCGCGCACCCTCAAGGCGCGGTCTCCACCGAGAATGGGTCCACGGCCGCGTCCGTGGTCGTGGGTGCGTCGGGTTTTGCCGTGGGCCGAGGCATTCATGTGACCATCCTGCCGCAAGTACACCTCGCCGTACTCATCAGTCCACGATTACCACGTCATCCCATCTACCTCGAGAGGACAACCGTCTGTGCCTGAAGGCCACGTCATCCATCGTCTTGCCACCGCCATTGGTAACGCCTTTGCCGGAGAACCGGTTGAGGTCACCTCGCCGCAAGGCCGTTTCACCGAGTCTGCAGCCATGCTCGACGGGACGGTACTGGCGTCTGCCGAGGCATGGGGCAAGCACCTTGTCGTTGATTTCGACAATCATCGTGACGATCACCTGCTTCACATCCACCTGGGGCTTGTCGGGAAGCTTGAGGTGGGGCCGTCAGCTCCGGTGGTCGGGCACGTCAGACTGCGCATCACCGACGGTGTCACGGCTGCGGATCTGCGTGGACCCCAGACTTGCGAACTCATCAACGACGATGGCTGGGCGGCGGTCGCGACAACGATCGGGCCAGACCCCATTCGTGACGGCGCAGACCCCGAGACTGCGTGGCGCAAGGTGCGACGGTCCACTCGCCGGATCAGTGACCTGTTGCTGGACCAGAAGATCGCAGCAGGGGTCGGCAACATTTATCGAGCTGAAGTCCTCTTCCGGCATCGGATCGATCCAGCGACCCCTGGCACGCAGATTTCCCACTCGACATGGCTGGCAATGTGGGATGATCTGGTCATGCTCATGCGCGCCGGGGTCGAGGCAGGCCGCATTGACACCGTCGGGCCGGAGCACACTCCGGAGGCGATGGGGCGACCACCTCGCGTTGATCGCCACGGTGGCGAGGTCTACGTCTACCGACGAGAGAATCAGCCATGTCTGGTGTGCAATACGCCGGTGAAGATGGTCGCACAGGGAGGGCGTCACCTGTTCTGGTGCCCACGTTGCCAACGTCGGCATCACTGACGGTTGAGTCGGGTCTGGAGGTCAGGATGAGTCACATCAGCGTCGGTCAGCCGTGGACCCTGGTGTCATGTCAGGAGTCCGCCGCCGACTGTTCGTGGATGTGGACCCACCCGTGCGGAGCGGTGCTGTCTGCCCGGCTACGCCAATCCGACGAGGCCGAGCTCGTCGCCGGAATCACCATGCCCCCCGGCGTCGACACGGCAAAAGTGACGGTTCCCGGTCCGATCTGGGTCCTTGACGATCCGCTCCCTGCTGCTGTGTGGGCGGCTGGGGCTCACGGTCTCGTCGTCACCAGAACTTGCCGCGACGGGCATCCGGTCCTCATGGTGTGGCGGCAACACATGGGTGATTCTTACGCGGTGGACGAGGGCGTCAGCCTGCTCGGAAGCGAACTTGCCTTGACTCCGGGCAATGCTCGGATGGCCTTGTGGCGTGGTCGGTTCGCGGATGACATCGGGGAGGCGCTGAGCTCCCTTCCTGCGTGGTTGCCAGCCGAGACCATCGTGGACCATCCCGAGGAAATGATGTGTCACACCCCCGATGCGGGCATTCTCGTCGATGGGATCGAACACACCAGCGAGACGATCGGCCCGCTGCCGGTCGGGGCGCACGATTTGGCAATTCATGAGTCCCGGGGAGCCACCCGAGTATTGATCGGCTGGTCTCCCGATCTTGCCACGGCTGTGGGCGCAAGGGGCGACGAGATTCTTTCCGGTTTTGATCCACGCACCGTCACCGGACCACAGACATGGCTCCTCATGAGCGCAGTGAGCCTGAGGGTCGCACCATTCTCCGCTCTGGACGTGGCCGTCGAGGGCCTCGAGAATGTCCTGTCGCGGCCGTTCAGCTCTGCCGAGGACCACGTTGCTCGGCTTCTCACCTGCTGTGCAGCGTTCCGGTTGGGTCATCGGATGAGTGATTCTGAACTGCGCGACGAGGGATTGCGGCGGTTGTGGGACTTGCCGTTGGACGAGCCAGGAACGTTCATGTCCCGCTGTATCGCCTCGGCCGAGCTGGCGGAGCTGGCTTCGGGACATGTGTGGGTCAATGTCGTCTCGGGCGAGGGGGAAGATCCACTGATACGTGCCGAGAGAGCCATGTGGACCGGAAGGTGCGCGAGCCGGGATGCCGACGAGGCCGTGTGGGAGCTGGGAGCTTTCCTTCCGACCGTTCCTGGCGGGCCTCTCTACGCGCAGGGTCACCGAGTTGCCAGACGCCGAGCGGCTCTTGCCTATGCCATGACGACGGTGTGGCCAGAGGGGCTGACGAGTTCGTTCGGCTCGACCCGGGTGGGGGAATTGCGTCAACGGACGTTGAGGCGGCTCCTCGTCAGTGAGCATCTGGATGACGAGGAGCTGGCTCTTCTGACATGGTGATGTCGCCGAAACGATGTTTGTCGGGATCATGAATAGGTTGAACAAGTCTCGTTGTGCCACGGTTGTGCCATTTTCAGTAGGTAAGAACGACTGTGCCGCGAGTGAGGTTCTGGTTGTGTCCGCGACACGTGGCACAGTTGGGGCGTGACTTCGTCCCTTTCCGTATCTGAGACGCGAGCAGCAACGACAGCCCGGACACGATCCGGTTCTCAGCCGACCCCCAATCCGAGGTCGACGCCGGTTGTCGTCATACCTCGATTGATGAACGTTGCCGTCCTCCTCATCGTGCTGCGCCTGGTATTCAGCCGCACGGCGTGGGTTGGAATCGCTAACAACCTGTTCTCGGTGTTCATCTTCCCAATCGATGGATTCGGTTGGGTAGGTGTCGTCGTTCTGTTGGTGCTGGCGGATGCGCTGTCGAGGCGCAAGAGATTCGCCTGGTGGGTGAGCATCGTCGTTTTCGGGCTGATGTGGCTTGTCGCGGCCACGGTTTTCGTCATCATTGTTGCCGAGGTCATAGTGGGGGGCCCGACGGACACCTTTGATGACCTCGATCTCGCGGGGTATCTGTTCAACGTCTTCTCAGTTGGCTGGATCCTCGTCGCCCTACTGACTCATCGAAAGGACTTTGCGGCACACACGGTTCGAGCCAATCTCGGCAAGGCCATCGTCGTCCTCAGTGGTGGCCTGTTGGCGACCGGGTTTATTGGCTGGCTGCTGGTCTCCCTGACCGGCGGCGTCGGGCGACCTCGCAACCGGTTGGTAGGCATTGTCGGTCGGATCATTCGCGGAAATGGGGCCGGAATGGCACCAGCACCCATGTCTCCGCACTGGGTGCAGGAGGTGATCTCCTTCCTCTTCGCCCTCGTGCTGGTGGCCGCGCTTGTCGTCATGCTGCGATCCCAGCGCAACATCGCCATGATGAGCGTGTCCGACGAACTGCGCCTGCGTCGGCTTCTGGAGGACAACCCGGCCGACTCCCTCGGCTATTTCGCGCTGCGCCGTGACAAGGCTGTGGTGTTCTCGCGAAACGGCCATGCGGCAGTGTGTTATCGAACGGAGGCGGGGGTCGCACTGGCCTCGGGCGATCCCGTCGGTCCGGTGGATCAGTGGCCAGGCGCCATTGAGGCATTCCTCGACGTGGCCCACACCTATGGTTGGGTTCCGGCCGTCATCGGCACTTCTGAGGAAGGTGCCACTGCATGGAATCAGGCCGGACTGAGGGCAATGCGTATCGGCGACGAGGCCATCATCTCTCCCGCCACGTTCAGCCTTGACGACCCCGACCTCAAGCCGGTGCGTCACACCGTCACCAAGTTGCGCGCAATGGGGTACATGACCCGAGTGCGTCGTCATGAGGACATCAACCCGCAGGAGCTTCAGGGACTTATCGACCTCACTGACAAGTGGCGTCAGAATGGTGAGGAACGAGGGTTCTCCATGGCTCTTTCTCGGTTGGGAGATCCGCTCGACGGTCGATGTGTCATGGTGGAGGCGCTCTACCCCGACGACGGCCCGCGTGCTGGCCGGACGGCGGGGATTCTCTCCTTCGCGCCTTGGGGTAATGACGGATTGTCCCTGGACGTCATGCGTCGTGACTTGAACGGAGCTGACAACGGCGTCACCGAGCTCATGGTCGCCGGCCTCATGGCTGCCGGGCCGGAGATTGGCATCAGGCGCGTATCAATGAACTTCGCGGTATTCCGCGAGGCGATTGAGGAAGGTGCTCGCGTGGGCGCCTCCCCGGTGCGTCGTCTCAATCGTTGGCTCGTGCTCGTTGCGTCGAAATGGTTCCAGATCGAGCAGCTTTACCGATCCAACGTCAAGTACAAGCCGAGCTGGCAGACCCGCTACCTCAACTTCACCGATACCTCTGACCTGGCGCAGGTTGGTCTGGCGATGGGTATTGCCGAGGGCCAGCTCGACATTCCGAACTGGCTCTACCCGATGGAGCCCCCGCCGCAGCCGATTTACTCGATCAGTGGCCACCCGGAGATCGCGGAGTTCCTGGCTGAGGAGCGCACCCCCGCCCTTCCGCAGCGGCGTCTCCCGGAGCAGGTTCGTACCCGGATGGCCACGCGGGAGCGGCTCATCGAGTCCGGGGTGGAGGCCTATCCCCCCGACTGCACGTCCGATCATTGTCCCGGCGACGTCATCGTCGAACTGACCGGTCAGAAGATGACGGTGTCCGGGCGGGTCGATGCCTGCCGCGATCACGGCGGCGTCATCTTCGTCGATCTGTTCGACTGGACCGGGTCGTGTCAGCTCGTGATGGAGCGTGATGTGCTGGGAGTCGATGCGCTTCGGGAGTTCCGCCATGCGGTGTCTCTGGGGGACCATCTCGTGGCATCCGGACCTGTGGGTAGTTCCCGCAATGGAACGCTGAGTTTGGGCACGACGTCGTGGCGGTTGGCTGCGAAGGCCCTACGGCCGTTGCCGTCGCGCCGATCGGGATTCAACGACCCAGAGGCCAAGGTTCGACAGCGCTACCTCGATCTCATCGTGAACCCGGGCGCTCGTGATCAGTTGAGGGCTCGGTCGAACGCCATCCGTGCGGTGCGAGAAACCCTGCTGAGTCACGATTACATCGAGGTCGAAACTCCAATCCTGCAGACGATCCACGGTGGTGCGAATGCGCGACCGTTCCGTACCCATGTCAACGCCTACGATCTGGACCTCTACCTGCGCATCGCCCCAGAGCTGTACCTCAAGAGGCTCATGGTGGGTGGAGCCGGCCGAGTCTTCGAGATCGGTAGGAACTTCCGTAATGAGGGTGCAGATGCCACCCACAACCCCGAGTTCACGATGCTGGAGGCCTACCAGGCCTATGGTGATTACGTGCAGATGCGTCATCTCACGCGCGAGATGATCCTGGCGGCGGCGCGCAACGCCATCGGTGACACCGTGGTCCGAGGACGCGACCGCAGGGGCGTTGAACACGAGATCGACTTGGCCAACGAGTGGCATGTCATCACCGTCAACGAGGGAATCTCGCGAGGACTGGGGGAGGAGGTCACCGCTGACACCCCCAAGGAGAAACTCCTCGAATACGCCGACAAGCTTGGTATTGCGACGATGCCGAAGTGGAGCCGCGGCGACGTGGTTCTCGAGCTGCACGAACACCTGAGCGAGCACGTCACCGTCGAGCCGACCTTCTTCTGTGACTTCCCGACTGACGTCTCCCCGCTGACTCGTCAGCATCGTGACGATCCGCGCCTGGCGGAGAAGTGGGACCTCATCATCTTCGGGTCCGAGGTGGGTACCGCCTACACCGAGCTCGTCGACCCGGTGATTCAGCGGGAGCGGTTCACCGCCCAGTCATTGCTGGCCGCTGGTGGTGACCCGGAGGCGATGGAGCTCGACGAGGACTTCCTGGAAGCTCTCGAATATGCCATGCCACCCTCGGGCGGAATGGGCATGGGCTTGGACCGTTTGGTGATGATGCTGACGAATGCGTCAATTCGCGAGACGATTGCCTTTCCGCTGGTGCGCCCGCGCACCTCGTGAGGCCCTGACGAGTGTGGTGTGAGGCAGGAGATTGCCATGAGTGAGGATGCTGAGGCGCGCTGTTCCAACGGGTGTGGTCACAAGGTGCTTGACTCCTCCCACGACGCCTTGACGTCAGTTCGGGAGCTGGGCGGACGACCACTACGCGTGGTGTACGACGATGGAGAAGGACCCGATGACAGCGTTGACGCCCCGGTCATCCTCCTCATGGCCGGCGCCGCGGCGTCGAGCGATTTCTGGACACCGGTCGTGGACCGTCTGCAGAATCTTGACGTCGTCAGCTATGACAGACCAGGGCTCGGCGGAACGGTCTGGCCAGGGAGCTATCCCGACCTGGACGAAGAGATCGCCAGTCTGAGAGATCTGGTTGAGCTCATCCAAGCACGTTGGGACACCAGGGAGCCACGGAAGGTCATTCTCGTCGCCCACTCCATGGCGGCCTTCCATGCCGAAGCCTTCGCTCGTATCCATCCTGACGCCGTCGCCGGAATCGTCTTCGTGGATCCGTCGGTGGAATGGCCGATCCATCCGCCGCGTCGTCGAAGCCTCGCCTTGCCGAACGCGGTGTACAGGGTTGTGGATTCAGCGGCGGGAACGTTGGGGCGTAGCGTTTTCGCCATCGGCGTCATGGCGCAAACCATGAGATCCGGGTCGGCGGTGTGGCGTCAATTCCAGGAACACCGGCTTCATCGGGTGTACGGGAGCCCTGACGCCATGGCAATGGCGGTAGCCGAGTGGATTGGGTATGACCAGCAGGCATGGGACCTCTTGGCCGTGCGTTCGGAGCATCCCTGGCCTGACCTGTCGACGGTGCTGTTGTCGGCGGTGTACTCAGGCCAGGAGCAGGAGTTGGATCGTCACGAACGTCTGGCCCCAATGCTCAGGGCCGACCTCGTCGTGGTGGAAAACTCCCACCACCTCATGATGCTGGACCGCCCGGACGTTGTCGCGGATGCAATCCAATCGGTGCTGAAGTGACGAGATCGCGATGTGGTGTGGTGTCCCATTGGCCGAACGACAGGGTGTTCCACTAAGCTGTTGATGTTCTTGTTGCGCTAGGCGCGATGAGACGGGGCGTAGCGTAGTGGCTAGCGCGCCTGCTTTGGGAGCAGGAGACCGCAGGTTCGAGTCCTGTCGCCCCGACCGCCTCGTGTTCAGTCGAAGTGCGGCTGTGCGCGGAATGTGATGCCACAACGGTGAGGAAAAATGAACAGCCTCGGACTGCATCCAGCGCGTCCTGAGTGATGCTCCTTCGTGTAAGCTTGTAGCTACGTCGTGTCTGCAAGGACACCTGATGCCATTGCAGTCAAAGGTCATGCTGGTACGCGGCAAGCCATTCCGGGTGTCTACCAGTATCAGCGTTGGTGGAGGGGGGGTAGGCGCCACGGGCAGGGATTGGGCACCTGGGTACTCCCACGGAGGTTCTCCGGCGAGTCGTGGTGATGGCATCCCATCTCCACAGCAGGCGTGGATCGTCCCGATCCGCTGTGTGCTTGCCACGACGATACGGGCGACAACAACATCCAAGACTGGTCGTTGCGCTCAACGGAACGGGGCAGGCAAGGTCAATCAGGCCAGTGGTCGATGGGTCGAAGTATGATCAAAGGTACGAACGTGGTGAGGGACTTCATGGCGCGCCACCCGTGGTGGTGTGCTCTCGTTGTCTCTGCCATGGTTCTCATACCGAGAGCGGGAATATGGTTAGCTGCTGGGTTTTGGCTCGCGATCATTGGTAATCGTATTGGGAGCAAGAATGTATTGCCTGCCGCAAGGGTGGCTGTCAAGGTAGATTCTTTGGGGCCTTCGACGAATTATTACGTCGGGGACAGAGTTACACGGTACGATGTTTTCGGAATGTGCTATTACACAGTTCCCCGGTCGATTGCTGGATTAACAACGTTATGCGTTGAGCGTGAACCTCGGAATAGTCACGACCACAACGCTCTCAAGGTAAGCATAAATGGTCATCAGATCGGTTACATGTCGGTATGGGCTGCCGCCGAAATAGCTCCAGAATGGGATGCCCTCGGTGTGACGTCAATGGAGGTTCACGGACGCGTCATGAGCACCCTCGGCGCTTATGTCGAGGTGCCGACGAATGATGCCCTCCGTGCGGCGCTGTCACGACAAGGTACGGACCAGGGCCGACGCCCCATCCTGCTGAGGGGTCACGCATTGTCATTACCGTCGGCATCGGTGATGGCTCGCACACAAGTGCCAGTTCACCCGTGGGGGCCATGTACCCGTAGCCGTAAGCTGGTGGTGACGAAGAAATCCAAAGCTGGCATTTCTCGAGTCTGTCAGTCTTATGGTCAGAACGGTAAGCATGACAAGGCTCGGCTGGATGATCTCGACGCCCACATAAGGCTGACCGTGAATCACAAACTTGCCGTTTTCATCGACGATGTCCAAGTTGGAATGGTCCCAGATGAAGTGAGGGAATCATATCTCAATGTGGTCGAGGCTCTTGACTCCTCGGATCGATGCTTGTCAGTTCCGGCATCGATCTGGATGACGTATCAGCGCGGTTTTCGAGCCGGAGCGAGCATCGCATTGCCGCTACCCGATGAGATTGCGACCCCCGTCGGAATGCCACAGGGGCCAGTCGCAGTCTTGCCGCGGGGTCGTAAGGTGCAGGTGACCCGAGAAGAGGACCACATGGAGGCACTGTTGGGCCTACTTGACGGCGAGCATTCCGTGCCAGTGGTGGCAGAACTTGAATCCTGCATAAAACAACTCAAGACGACTCAGAAAACAGTGGTTGGCGTCAAGGTGTGCGGTGAGATGGTGGGCTTGTTGTCAACCCAGACGAGTCAGCACTTTCTTCCGGTCGTCGAAGTGTGCGAGGACGCAGGAATTGCGTTGGTCTGTCACGGCAGGGTCACCGGTAACCAGCTGAAAGTCGATCTCGTCCTCGAGGCTGCCAAAGGCAGCGAATTACCTCCAGAGTGGGTCGACGACAACGTACATGGGCACGCCAACAAGCCCGTCGGAGAAGCGGGAGCTCCGGTGTCTTCGCCATACCGGTGAATCTATCCATCAGGTGAATTCATGCTGAGCGTCTCACCGGGACTCTGATCGGCCACGGCAGCTCATGGCAATGCGAGAATGTCTCGAGTTCACTGTTCGGAGCAGCCATTGACCGGTATTCCAAGGCTCGAGCGTTCTCAAGATGTGCTGGGTATCCCCAGCCGAAACGGAGGCGCTCAGCAACGGGCTGGGCTGATCATTCCAACTCACGACAAGCTCATCGCGGGCTCGCGACGCCGCCACGTACAGCAGCGACCGCTCCCGGAGCAGAGCCTGGTCTTTCTCATCCTGATCGAAGTCGTATGCCTTGATGCCCATGGGGATGGACCGCGAGGAGACCCCGAAGAGGTACACCTTGCTGAACTCGATGCCTTTGGCACGATGCATGGTCATGACGACCGGCGCCCCCGGCGGTATCGAACCGTGATCAACGGCTCGGGTCTGTACTCCCCGTTCATGCAGCGCATCTACTACTCGCTCGCGCTGTGACCGGTCCCTCACCAGCACCGCCGTGGTCTCGGGTTGGCGACCCTTCGCCCATTGCCCGACGATCTTGGCCAGGACGTCGAACTCTTCGGTGATCGTCCCGCATGGGTGAACGGTGACGTCGGGGCCGCGTCGAGCCGACCGGTACTGCGTTAGCTCGTCGTCGCCACCACCCAGGTCTACGTAGGACCCGCCCTCGAGCACCTTGGCCGACCAGCGAAGTATCTGCGCCGTGGTGCGGTAATTGAGGGTGAGCCGCCGCGAACGGCCTCTCGTCATGATGTCGTAGCGCGACAGCACCAACCGGTGCCCGTAAATGCGCTGGTGAGAGTCCTCAGCGATGAAGATGTCATTCGGCCCCTCGGGCACCAGTGATCGGATGAGCCTCCAGTGGGCCGGGGCGAGGTCCTGGCCCTCATCGACAAGGACATGATCGGCGACGTCACGATGGCTGGTGAGGTACTGCCCGGCAATAGCTGCCGCCTCGGCGAACGAGATGGTGCCATCCATACGAGATCTCTCGCGATACGCATTCACCAGCTGCCACACCTCATCACGATCGCGACGATTGAGTCGGAAGCCTCGCCCGGGGCGTCGCACCCGCAGATACTCTTCCTGCGTCGTGATGAGATTCGGCAAGACAATGTGCTCGTACTCGGTCTCGAGCAGTCGGTGGTGAGCCAGCCGCTCGGGTACGGTGCCGCGAGCCTGATCAACGACGTCGCGCCACAGCCGCGACGGCGTGCGCCCGGTCAGATCAGTGCGGGGGCTCCGAGGACGGCCCTGACTGCCCCAGCGCGGACGCTCGCGGCAGGGTCGGATCAAGTGACTTCAGGGTCTCCGACAGTTCATTGGCGAGGTTCGTCGTGAAAGTCGTGACGACGATGCGGGCATCGGGGTTCTCGCGAGCCAGCGATGCAGCCCGGTGAAGGATGACAACAGTCTTGCCGGTTCCGGCCCCGCCGCCCAACCGAAACGGCCCGCTCCACCGGCCGTTGACGAATCGATGCTGTGTCGGATGCAGGAACACTCGCCACGCCCTGAAGTCTCCGTCCTCGATGACCCGTCGCAGCTCGTCCTTACCCTCAATCATGGCGAATTCCATGGCCGCCGCAGGGCTGCGCAGACTATTGAGCAGCGCGGCGTCAGACTCGCGAGACACGTCCTTGTGGGGCGCCGGTTCCTGTTCTGCCTCGGACTCTTCCGGCGGCTCGAACAGCTCCTCGCGCACCTGGTCTGGCGTCTTGCCGGTGGCCAGATCGATGAGTGCGGCCCCCTGCCACCCACTCAGCGGCGCGGCCATGTCGAGTATGGCGTCTTCGCTGGTGAGAGTGAGTGCGGCATCGACGAGGTTGGCGTCGAGCCCGAGGGACAGCATGTCTGCCCGATCAGCGGTGATGACGGGAGAGGATCCTTGGACGGGGCTCGTCAGGGGGCGCTGACGTATGGCTTGCTGACACTCGTAGTGTCGGCGTCGCTGGACGGTTCAGCCTCTTTGATCTCAGGGATTCCGTTGAGAGGGTTGATGGCGAGTTCGACGCGCGAGGCCACGTTGTAGGCCTGGTCGTGGTTGTAAATGCCCTCGAGGACATAGTGGTTACGCCCCTCACCGGTGATCTTGAACAGCACGGCGCGGTACTGGTCGTCGACGCGGCCGGTCCGTACTCTGCTGTCGCGGCAGTTTTTCACCTTCTCGACATTCAGGCCGGGCATCGCGTCATCGGCGGCGAGTTTGGCCAGGAAGGTGTACGTCTTCGCCTTGAGGAATCCGTCGAGCTTGTTCGCCTGCTTCGACATGACGATCGTCGACTCAGCCATGGTGTCCTTCCCCCGACTCCACGTTTTCCAACGCCGCGGTGATGTCGTGTGCTGTTGCCTGCACAGTGTCCATCCGTCCTTGGCCAGTAGTTCCTCGTCGCCGGATTCCGGTTCGAAGATGACTGCTATACCCTCCTCGGGCCATGACAGGTCAAGCATGATGCCCTCGGAACCGATCTCCTCGCCGTCCACCGGTTCAGCTACCCCGTGCGCCGCGAGATCCTGCAACAGATCGGAATGCTCGGGTGAGGGGTCGAGGATCTCGAAGACGGCGGGCCAGGGGACGTGTGCAATGTCGATCGCCGGCGTGGTGACGGCCGTCTCCTGCCCACTCGGCTGCTGCGGTGTGGCACAGCCGAGGATGACCGTCTGGTCCGATGCATCGCGCAGCATGAGTGCGTTGCTCAGCGCAAACCACCGACGCCACGCGTCCAAGAAATCGGACTCGTTGGCGGCGTCGTCGTCGAGAACAACGCAGATGTCGCTGGCCGGTGGGAAGCTGACCGGTCGTAGTCGGGTCCGAATGCTCAAGAGGCTGTCCTCACTCCACCAGATGCGCGTATCCTCAGGCGTGTGTTGCGGCTACCGGGGTCGCTTCTCGTGGATCCAGCGGAATAATGGTGTCCAGGTGTTCGTAGAACGTCGCCGTGGTGCCACGGACGAGGTCTGACAAGCCCTGAACCGTCACGAGCTGTCCGTCGTCGGTCTGCTCAACAGTGCTGACGAGCCACTCCTCGTCACGCACTTGGACGACGGAACCTGGCGCGACGGTGATCGTCATGGTCAACTCCATCCTCGTGATTGCTACCGCCCGTCTCGGCGCCAATGACGACGCGTCCGTCGCCGATCGGGCGGACTCGACCACTCGTTGCGCTGGCAGACACCGTCGTGACGGTATCTGCATGCGAACGATATACGACGAGCGTTCACCCCTTGTCCAAGGGTCACTCCGCTGAGTGGTCACTGAGGGGTCGTGAGCTGATCCTGATTCTTGCCTGCGGGCAGTGACGTGAACAGGGCCACCATGAGGCCGATGAGACCGACGGACAGGCCGATGTGTCCAAGTCCTGCAATGCCGGAGATTGCGGGGGAGACGTCGGTATGTCCGTTGATCTGCATGATGCCGTGGACGACGAGCATGGTGATCGTCACCACCAGGCCAAGGTTGAATCCCCAGAAATACGTGGCGAAGGCGCCGCGGTGCTGCGACAGGGTGAACGCGCGTTCCAAGAGGAGCACGATGAGGGTGAGCATGAACCCCAGCGCAAGGCTGTGGGTGTGTACCACCTTGAGCTGGGTCCAGCCGGTGAAGTCGTGGGCCTTGGTGAACTCACGGTAGAACACTCCGCCGACCAGACCGATGACCAACCAGGTGGTCGCGCAGGTGGCAAGCTTCTTCAATGGTGTCATGAGGCCATCACATCATGGGAATGAGCTGTGGACATGGTCCGAAAGATTGATATGCGGGTGACGCGCGGACGAGTTCAGGCCGCTCTGACGCACCGTGTCACCACGGGTGTGACGTCGACGGGCAATCCATGTATGCTGTCGAAGTCCCCTCGGGGATGCGCGGATGTAGCTCAATGGTAGAGCCCCAGTCTTCCAAACTGGCTACGCGGGTTCGATTCCCGTCATCCGCTCCATGGTGGCATTGTCATCTCGACACGTACGATTCAATGAACGGATACGCTAACGGAGAATTCCTGAGGGGCGATTCGAAAGGGTGTTTGCGGTGAGGTCGTATGAATCCGGCGATGAGCTGGCTGCAGAGATTGCCAAGCGTGGCGATCTTTTTATAGGCGAGTTCGCAGATGTTCCTGACGATAGTTGGGATCAGCGTGTTGATGGCGTTGATCGCACACCCCGCCAAATGATTGCTTATCAGCTTGGCTGGATGGAGCTGTTGCTTGGCTGGGAACGTGACGAGCGAGCCGGCGAGGAGGTGGTGACTCCCGCTCCGGGATATAAGTGGAATCAGCTAGGCGATTTGTATCAGACGTTTTATCGGCGTTGGGAGACGCTCCCCGCCGAAGAGTTAATGGATCGATTCAAAATCTCGCTTGACGAGGTAGTCCACCTGGTTAAGGGTCTCACTGAAGAAGAGTTATTTGAGCCGGGGCAGCGGGCCTGGGCGTCATCGACACCATCAGCGTGGCCAGTGTGGAAGTGGGTGCATATCAACACAGTCGCACCTTTTACGACGTTTCGCAGCAAGATCAGAAAGTGGAAGAAACAAGCGGGGTGTTAGACCATGGGGCCTTGCCTTCATGAGCTTCTAGAGGGTATGGGTTCGCTAAGGCCTCACTCAGTCCCTGCACCAAGGCTCGCTGAAAGGGCCACAACACCACCAAAATCACTAGCCAAGATTGTGAAGTTAGGCGGGCCAGGTCATCTCGGGGAGCCGTCCACTGGCTAGGGGGCTACTGCATCGCTAGAATCAGATGGAATGTGTGTTCCCCTCAACGGGGACGACAGAATCGGAACCACAGGAGAAACTTCGTGCCCAGCACCCTTGAGAAGCTCAGCACCAACCGTGTGAAGCTCACGATCGAGATGCCCTTCGATGAACTGAAGCCCAGCCTTGACAAGGCCTACAAGGACATTGCTGCCCAGGTGAACGTCCCCGGCTTCCGCAAGGGGAAGGTGCCCGCTCCGATCATCGATCAGCGATTCGGCCGCGGAGCCGTCCTTCAGGAAGCCATCAACGACGCCCTCCCGTCTGCCTACGGCAAGGCCATTGAGGAGAACACGGTCGTTCCCCTCGGCCAGCCCGACATCGAGGTGACCAAGCTGGAGGATGGCGAGGTCGTCGAGTTCACCGCAGAGGTGGACGTCCGCCCCGACTTTGACCTGCCCGACGTTTCCGCCATCTCCGTCGAGGTGCCTGCCGTCGAGGTGCCCGACGACGACGTTGATGAGCGCATCGAAACCCTTCGCCAGCGTTTCGCCACCAACACCGAGGTTGAGCGTGGCGCAGCCAAGGATGACCTCGTCACCATCGACCTTGCGGGGACCCGCGACGGCGAAGCTCTCGAGGACGCCACCGCTTCCGACGTCACCTACAAGGTTGGCTCCGAGGGCATGTTGGAGGGCCTCGATGAGGCTGTCACTGGTCTGAAGGCTGGCGAGTCCGCTGAGTTCCACTCCACTCTCGTCGGTGGCCCGCTGCGCGGCCAGGATGCCGACATCAAGGTCACCGTCACCAAGGTGTGCGAGCAGGAGCTTCCGGCCGTTGACGATGAGTTCGCCCAGCTGGTGAGCCAGTTCGACACTCTCGACGAGATGCGCGCCGATTTGCGCAACGCTATGGAGAACATGGCCCGACTGGACCAGGCTGCGGACGCCCGTGACAAGGTCCTCGAGGAGGTCATCTCCAAGATCGACATTGAACTGCCGACGAAGCTCGTCGACGGTGAGCTCGAGGCTCGCCGTCAGCAGGTCAGCCAGCAACTGGCCCAGGCTGGTATGACCGTCGAGGAGTACCTCGAGGAGTCCGAGGAGGAGGCCGACAACGCCGACGACTTCTGGGCCGAGATCGAGAAGCGCTCCCTCGACGCCCTCAAGGCTCAGATCGTCCTCGACAAGCTGGCTGACGACGACGAGATCGGCGTCGAGCAGAATGAGCTGACCGAGCTGCTCTTCCGCAAGGCTCAGCAGAGCGGAACCTCCCCCGAGCAGGAGGCCCAGCACATGATGGAGCACAACCACCTGCCCGACTGGATGCAGGAGATCCGTCGCGGCAAGGCGCTGGCCTCGATGGTGGGTGCTGCCACCGTCAAGGACTCGAAGGGCGAGACCCTCGAGCTCGACCGCATCCAGCCTGACGGCACCATTGCTGACAAGCCTGAGGAGTCCGAGGAGTCCGTCGAGAAGGCTGAGGACAAGGGCGAGGCCCCTGCTGAGGAGGCCAAGGACGACAAGAAGTCGACTGCCAAGAAAGCCGCCGACAAGGGCAAGGCTGACAAGAAGCCTGCTGCGAAGAAGGCCTCGGCCAAGAAGACAGCCACCAAGAAGTCGACTGCCTCCAAGTCGGCGGCCAAGAAGGACAAGTCCGAGTGACGATGTGGGACAGCAGTCCCTTAGGATCGACACGATCCGTTGATGACCGGCGTCGTGCGGGTTTCCGCGCGGCGCCGGTTCCACGTCAATCCTGAGGATGTTCGATGAGCACACACCCCTCACGCACCCCACGGCCTCGACGCCGGATCTCCGTGGCCCCTGCCACCCGTCAGTTGCGCGATGTGCGCCAGATGGTGGCCGACGACATTGCGGTGGCCCGTGCTGTCGAGCGCGGCGAGGTCGAGATCGACGAAGTAACGCTCGAGGAGCAGCCGACCCATGGCGCGACGGGTGCCACGATGGCGGCTGAGTCGGGCCTTCAACCTCAGCCCACCGACGAGGAGAAGGTCAAACCTGCGTCCAGCAAGCACGGCTTGCCCAAGGTCACGATCGTCCTGCTCACCATGGCCGCGGCGTGGCTGGGGCTGAGTTTCCTCCACGAACTTTCCGGTGTCATTGCGCCGCTGTTCTTCGCCCTGAATCTGCTCATCACGGCCTACCCGATTCACACCTGGCTCGTGAAACACAAGTGCCCGAGGTGGATTTCCGCCACATCAGCGGGCACCGTCGTCATCATCGTCTTGGCGGCGGGATTGGCCGGAATGGCGTGGTCCGTCGCGGCCATGATCACCGAGCTGCAGAGTTACATCCCGCAGATGGAGAAGCTTTACACCCAGCTGTTGACGTGGTCGACACAGCTGGGATACTCCCAAGAGGTCATCACCGAAAAACTCAAGAAGATTGATCCTCAGCAGGTGATGTCGGTCGTGACATCCTTGGCCTCGGACACCACGAGCGTGGTGACGATGATCGTCGTCATCCTGACGGGCATGATCTTCATGGTCATGGACACTCCTCAGATGCATGATCGTTTGCGTATGGCTGGTGAGCGTAAGCCGGACGTCGTCATCGCCCTCGAGTCCTTTGCCAGCGGTATTCGAAAGTACTGGTTGGTGACGACGGTATTCGGTCTCATCGTCGCGCTCTTCGACTGGGCGGCCCTGCTCATCATCGGCGTTCCGCTCGCCGGGGTGTGGGCGTTGTTCAGCTTCCTGACGAACTACATTCCGAATATCGGCTTCATCATCGGCGTCATTCCGCCAGCACTACTGGCTCTTTTCCAGGACGGCTGGGTGGCTGCGGTGGCCGTCGTCGTTTCCTACTCGGTGCTGAACTTCGTCATCCAGTCGATCATTCAGCCGAAGTTTGCCGGTGATGCCGTCGGTCTCACGCCGACGATGTCGTTCGTGTCCCTGTTGCTGTGGGGCTGGGTGTTCGGTGCACTGGGAACCCTCATCGCCCTACCGTGCTCCTTGCTCGTCAAGGCCACCCTCATCGACCACGACCCGGGTGCCCGGTGGGTCAACGCCCTCATCTCCTCCCGTCCTTCCGAGAGCCTTGAGGACAATCCGGACGAGGAACATGCTGACGTCGTCGAGGACCGCTGAACGCGAAAGGTCCTGGAACTGTCGTCCCCACGAGGTAGGTTCAGAATCGTGAACCACAACACTTCGATCACTTCCCAGGGCATGCCCGCCATGGCCGGCCCCGAGACCGGCGGTGCCGGGATGACCGACAACGTCTACCAGTCGCTGCTGCGCAACCGCATCGTCTTCCTCGGGTCCGAGGTCAAGGACGAGAATGCCAACGCGTTGTGCGCTCAGATGCTGCTGCTCAACGCCGAGGATCCCGAGGCCGACATCTTCCTGTACATCAACTCCCCGGGCGGCTCGGTCACCGGTGGAATGGCGATCTACGACACCATGCAGTGGATCTCCAACGACGTCGCCACGGTGACGATGGGCATGGCTGCCTCGATGGGCCAGTTCCTGCTGACCGCCGGTACCCCTGGCAAGAGATACGCCCTGCCGCATGCCAAGATCCTCATGCATCAGCCGTTGGGTGGCGTCGGCGGTACCGCCACGGAGATCGCCATCAACGCCAAGATGCTCAAGGACACCAAGCGGGAGCTCTCCCAGCTCAATGCCGATCACTCCGGCCACACCCTGGAGCAGATCCTTGAGGACTCCGACCGTGACCACTGGTTCACCGCTCAGGAGGCTCTTGAGTACGGGCTCATCGACCACGTCTACAGCAATGCGTCGCAGCTTCGCGGCGACGCTCCCAATCAGTGAGGTGACCATGGGATTCAACTCCTTTGACAGGAATCGGTTGGCCGCCTTGAACGCCGAGCAGGCCGAGCAGGCTGCTCCCGGCGGGCTGGCCCCGGAAGGCCCGCGCAACGACTACTACATCCCGCAGTGGGAGGAGCGCACCTCTTACGGTGTGCGTCGTGTCGACCCCTACACCAAGTTGTTCGAGGATCGCATCATCTTCCTCGGCACCCCGGTGACCGACGACATCGCCAATGCCGTGATGGCTCAGCTGCTGTGCCTGCAGTCGATGGATGCCGATCGTCAGATCAGCATGTACATCAACTCGCCTGGTGGCTCCTTCACCGCGATGACGGCGATCTACGACACCATGAACTACGTGCGTCCTGATGTTCAGACGATCTGTCTGGGCATGGCGGCCTCGGCTGCGGCCGTGCTGCTGGCAGCCGGGGCGAAGGGGCAGCGTCTGTCCCTGCCGAACTCGACCATCCTCATCCACCAGCCGGCGATGGGCCAGGCCACCTATGGTCAGGCCACCGACATCGAGATTCTGGACGACGAGATTCAGCGCATCCGCAAGCTCATGGAAGGCATGTTGGCTGATGCGACCGGGCAGAGCGTTGAGCAGGTGTCCAAGGACATCGACCGTGACAAGTACTTGACTGCCCAGGGCGCCAAGGAATACGGACTGATCGACGACATTCTCACCTTTCTGTGAGGTTGTTGCTGGACGAGTCCTCGTCCGGCAGTGAGGGGTCTCGAGTCTCGAGGGCCACTGCAGGGTTGGGTGGCGTCACCCAACACGGGGCGGCGACAGCCACGGGGTGGGTGCCGTCCGCGGCTATGGTGGACGGCACCCACCTCGGGGGACGAACCTCCGGAGGGACGTAATGATGGTGGCCTGCCGACAAGGAGGAGAGCCGGATGGCGCGGATTGGTGAGAGCGGAGACCTCTTCAAGTGTTCGTTCTGCGGGAAGAGCCAGAAGCAGGTCAAGAAGCTCATCGCTGGCCCCGGGGTCTACATCTGTGACGAGTGCATCGATCTGTGCAACGAGATCATTGAGGAGGAGTTCTCCTCCTCGGAGGAGATCGGTGGCCTCGACGAGCTGCCCCGTCCTCGTGAACTGTGCGAATTCCTTGATGCGTGGGTGATCGGCCAGCAGGAGGCCAAGCGCACCCTCTCCGTGGCCGTCTACAACCACTACAAGCGCATCCAGTCCGAGGTTGACATGTCGCACGCCCGTCGCGCCGAGGACGATGGGGTGGAGCTCGGTAAGTCGAACATCCTCATGCTCGGGCCGACGGGTTGTGGCAAGACCTACCTGGCCCAGACAATGGCTCGTCAGCTCAACGTTCCTTTCGCGATGGCTGATGCCACGGCTCTGACCGAGGCTGGCTACGTCGGTGAGGACGTCGAGAACATCCTGCTCAAACTGCTCCAGGCCGCTGATTTCGACGTCAAGCGTGCTGAGCGGGGAATCGTCTACATCGACGAGATCGACAAGGTGGCTCGCAAGTCGGAGAACCCGTCGATCACTCGTGACGTGTCTGGTGAGGGAGTCCAACAGGCTCTGCTGAAGATCCTCGAGGGGACGGTTGCCTCGGTGCCTCCTCAGGGAGGACGCAAGCACCCCCAGCAGGACTTCATCCAGATTGACACCACCAACATCCTCTTCATCCTGGGCGGTGCCTTCGCCGGTCTGGAGGACATCATCACCAAGCGGATCGGCACCCGTCCTCTCGGGTTCAACAACGATCCCGGCGTTCATGACGCCATCGGAGGGCCGGAGGTCTTGAGCTTGGTTCGCCCGGAGGACCTTCATGAGTTCGGGCTCATCCCGGAGTTCATTGGTCGTCTGCCCATGGTCACGGCCGTTCATCCGCTGGATCGCCGCGCATTGGTACGTATCCTCACCGAACCGCGCAACGCCCTGACCCGTCAGTTCGAGAAACTCTTCGAGCTCGATGGCATTGAGCTGACCTTCACCAACAGTGCCCTGGAGGCCATTGCCGACAAGGCCGTGGCCCGGGGGACCGGTGCCCGTGGTCTGCGGGCCATCATCGAGGAGACCCTCATGGATGTCATGTTCGACGTCCCCTCCCGCGATGATGTCGCCCGTGTCGTCGTGACCCGCGAGGCCATCACCGGAGAAGGGAAGTGCCAGTACCTGTCCTCGCCGAGCTTGGCGCACGGTCGAGGACGGTTGTCGGCCTGACCTCAGCGTTCGTCGAGAACCTCGGCGAGCAGCCGGTCCGCCCGTTCCTGCAGGTCCGAGACGGACTTGCGACGCTCTTTGCCCCGTTGCACCTTGACCAGCGGAATGCGGGACGCAATGTCGTTGGCCTCGTCGCGCCATTCCTGGGCCTTGGAACTGGACGAGCGGTCGGCATACTCCAGCACGCGATCCACGGTGAGCTGAACCCGTCCCAGTGCCGTCTTCGAGGCCACCGACTTGCGAGCCTTGTCGTAGCCCGATTTCGCCCACGCCTCGACACGGCCATTCGTGTTGATGGAATCCCACAGGTCCTTGGCCAGTGGTGTTCCTGCGGCAATGGCTGTCTTGACGAGTTTCGACTTCGCGGACTTCCGGGTGTCTGCCATGGATTCACTCCTCCTGTTGCGTTCCTTACAAGACGGTACGCTGACACCCATGGCAACCGGATATCTGCGATACCCCGATGTCCACGGCGACCTCGTGGTTTTCACTGCTGACAACGACTTGTGGTTGGCCTCGGTCATGGGAGGACGGGCAAGTCGGCTCACCAGCGATCACGTCATGGTTCGCAATCCCCGTTTCAGCCCGAACGGCACGAAGATCGCGTGGACCTCTCACCTGGGTCAGCGGCCCGAGGTCTTTGTCATCGACCTGGCTACGGGTGACCAGCGTCGCCTGACGTGGCTGGGAGCTGCTCGCAACCTCGTGGTGGGATGGCAGGACGACGAACACGTGGTGTTCTCGTCTCCACATCAGACCAATGACGTCGGTTTGGCCTGGCTGTACACGGTCTGCCTGGATGGCCACGTCGAGCGCCTCGGGTACGGACCGGGAATGGACCTGGCCGTCAATTCGGACGGCGCCGTTGCCGTCGTCACCCCGAACTCCGCAGACTGCTCGCGCTGGAAGCGCTACCGCGGTGGCACTGCTGGCCAGATCTGGTTGCGTCCAGCCGGGGCCGACAGCTTCTTCCGCCTGCTGCGTGACGGCAACGACGATCACGGCGGTCGCTACGCCGCTGCTGGGCGTTACGGGGTCGGCTGGGTCGACGGTCGACTCTTCTTCAGCTCCGACATGAGTGACGATGACTGCCCGCGCGCCCAGGCTCAGATCTGGTCGGTCGACGGTCAGGGCCATGACCTTCGTCAACACACCCATCACGGTGAGGACCAGGGCTACGTCCGCGACCCCCGTACTGACTCAACGACAATCGTCTACCACGCTCACGGCGCACTCTGGACAATGACCGGCCTCGATGCCGAGCCTCACCGTCTCGAGATCGATCTTGGTGTCGGAGCGCCCCAGCGTGTGCCGGTGGACCCCACCGACCGTCTGGAGGCCGTCGTGTCCGACCACGGTGGTGACGGATCCCTGCTGGAGTGGCGGGGAGCTGCCTATTTCCTCACTCACCGTTCCGGTCCGGCTCGAGCGTTGTCGGCAGCTGATGGGGTCCGTATCCGTGAGCCGCGCGTCCTCGGCCAGACGGGTCAGGGAGTCTGGGCCAGCGACGTCGAGGGAGAGGATTGCCTCGAGATCGCCAACCTTGACGGCACCGGCGATGTGCGTCGGGTGGCTCAGGGGCAGATCGGCCGTGTGCTGAACATCGCACCAGCCCCCGACGGCACGAAGGTCGCCCTCGTCAGCCATGACGGCCGCATCCTCATCG
The DNA here is from genome assembly GCF_052654715.2 of Cutibacterium nasicola. NCBI lineage: Bacteria > Bacillati > Actinomycetota > Actinomycetes > Propionibacteriales > Propionibacteriaceae > Cutibacterium > Cutibacterium nasicola. The sequence continues at coordinate 676,349 of NZ_CP199745.2, forward strand.
TCACGATGGCCGACGGAGACGTCCGCCAGATTGCGAAGTCCCCGGAGGGTGAAGCCAGTGGTCTGGCATGGTCCCCGGATTCTCGTTACCTCGTGTGGCGTTCACCGGTCCCCCTCGGAGAGGCCATGATCGGCCAGATCCGTTGCTGGGACGAGCAGGGGATGGGAGAGTCCTTTGCCCTCACCCGTGGTGCATTCGACGACTCCTGCCCGGTCTTCACCGCCGACGGCAAGTACCTCGTCATGCTCTCGGCCCGCACCTTCGACCCGAACTACGACGGCCAGACCTTCGACCTGTCCTTCGGACACACCCAGCGTCCGTGGTTGGTTCCGCTGAGCGCCACCGAGGCATCCCCCTTCGGTCCATCCTCCCAAGGGTGGCGGATCAGCGAGGTCCAGGATGCCAAGGCCAAAGCCACCGCTGAGACCGGTAACGATGACGAGGACAACACTCCCGACGTCGTCTGCGACCTCACCGCTGATGGCTTCGAGGAGAGGATGGTGCCGTTCCCGGTGCCCTCGGGCTCCTACCGCGGGCTGGCGGCGGTCAAGGACGGCCTGGTCTGGATCGAGATTGCCGATCGTGGTGGCGAACTCGGCGCCACCCGCGCCGGTGTCGGCGGGGAGGCTCCTAGCGACGTGTTGTGGCATTACAACCTCGCCAACCGTCACCTCGACAAGCTCTGCGAGCACGTCGACTCCTACTCGGTTTCCGGCGACGGGGAGCGTCTGGTGGTGCGGTACAAGGATGACGTCATCGTCGTCCCCTCCTCCCACAAGGTGGATGACGACGATCCGGCGTGCATTCGGGTCGACCTGTCGAGGATGCGTCGCACCATCGATCCGCGTGCCGAGTGGCGTCAGATGTTCGACGAGAATGGCCGTCTGATGGCCAGCCACTACTGGCGCGAGGACATGAACGGGGTCAATTGGGACGGCGTGCTGACTCGTTACCGTCCGCTCGTTGATGTGTGCCACGTCGTCGACGACCTCCACGACATCCTGTGGGAGACCGTCGCGGAGCTCAACACATCGCACTCCTACGTCTCTGCCGCAAGTGCTGCTGGTGATCCCGACATGCGCGCCGGGCTGCTCGGTGCTGATGTCAGCAACGAGGTCGACGGGGCCAAGGTCATCCGTGTCGTGCCCGGCGAGTCCTCGGATCCGCGCGCCTGGTCCCCGCTGCGGGCGGCGGGAGTCGCCGTGTCTGACGGTGACGTGATCGTCGCGGTGGACGGTCGCAGGATCGGCGTCGACGGGACCCTCGGCGAGCTCCTGGAGGGATCAGCCGGGCGGGTCGTCGAGCTGATGGTGCGCCGGGGCGAGGACGTGCGTCAGGTTGCCGTCGTGCCGATGGCTGACGAGGCCTCGCTGCGCTACCACGACTGGGTGGCGTCTCGTCGCCGCTACGTCGAGGAGCACTCGGGCGGACGACTCGGGTACCTCCACGTGCCGGACATGGTCTCCGACGGCTGGGCCGAGCTGCACCGTCAGATCAACGAAGCCACCAGCCACGAGGGCGTCATCGCCGACGTGCGCTACAACCACGGTGGCCACATCTCGCAGTTGGTCGTCGAGAGGCTGGCCCGCAAGGTCATCGGTTGGGATTACAGCCGCTGGTACGCCAGCCCCACCACCTACCCCCAGAACGCTGTGCGCGGACCAATCGTCATGGTCACCAACCAGTGGGCAGGCTCCGACGGTGACATCGTCTCCGCCGTCACCCAGACGATGGGCTACGCCAAGGTCATCGGTGAGAGGTCGTGGGGAGGTGTCGTCGGAATCGACGGCCGCTTCGACCTCGTCGACGGTACCGGAGTGACCCAGCCCAGGTACGCCGGGTGGTACGGCAACTACGGCTGGGGGGTGGAGAACCACGGTGTCGACCCCGACATCGTCGTCACCGTCTCCCCGGAGGACTGGGAGTCTGGCAAAGACGTCCAGCTCGACGCCGCCATCGCCGAATGTCTGCGTCAGCTCGACGAGAAGCCGGCTGCGACGCCGCCGGAGTTCCCCGGACCGGTCTTCGGCTGATCATCTCAACGCATTTCGGCCCCCACACCTACTCAGGTGCGGGGGCCGAACCCTGCTCCGGGGACCAATGCGCCTCGTTGCAGGATCAGTGACTCACTTCTTGCGCTTGGCCGGGGGCTCACCCAGCTCGACCTCGAGGTCGAGCTCCTCGCCACCCTCGGTGAAGGTGAAGGACTCGGTCTTCGAGACCTTGGCCAGGTCGGACTCGACGCCCTTGAGGTTGGCAATGACCGAGGCGGGGGCGCTGATGCAGGCCGAGAGGATTGGGGTCCTCATGGGCACCTTGTGGGTCGACTTCACGCCGCGAAGCTCGACCAAGGCGGCCGAGACGTCGGTCATGAGATCGACGTCGCCGTCACCAGGAACCTCGTCGGTGGTCGGCCAGGAGGAGGTGTGTACGGATCCGTCCTTCCACCAGCTCCAGACCTCTTCAGTGACGAAGGGCAGGAAGGGGGCGAACAGACGCAGCATGACGTCAAGGGCCAGACGCAGGGCCGTCCGGGCGCTCAGCGCACCGGCCTCGTCAATGCCGTCGGAGTCGTAGGCGCGCTCCTTGACCAGTTCTAGGTAGTCGTCGCAGAAAGTCCAGAAGAACTGTTCGGAGACCTCGAGGGCTGCGGTGTAGTTGAACTTGTCGAAGGCCTCGGTGGCCTGGGTGACGAGCTGACGCAGTCCGGCGAGCATCGACAGATCGGCCAGGTTGGTGATGTCGCCGACCTGACCGCCCTCACCGAACCCGAGGACGAACTTCGAGGCATTGAGGATCTTCATCGCCAGACGGCGACCGACTTTCATCTGGGCCTTGTCGAAGGGGGAGTCCATGCCCGGGCGAGCCATGGCGGCACGCCAGCGCACGGCGTCGGCACCGAACTCCTCGATGATCGCGGTCGGGACGACGGTGTTGCCCTTCGACTTCGACATCTTCTTGCGGTCGGGGTCGGTGACGAACCCGGAGATTGCCGCACGCTTCCACGGCAGTACGCCGTTCTCCAGATGCGCACGCACCACACGGGAGAACACCCAGGTACGGATGATGTCGTGGGCCTCGGGGGCGAAATCCATCGGGAAGGTCTTGGCGAACAGGTCCGCGTCGCGCTCCCAACCGGTGACGATCTGAGGGGTCAGCGACGAGGTGGCCCAGGTGTCCATGACGTCCGGGTCGCTGATGAAGCCGCCGGCGACGCCGCGCTGGGACTCCTCGTAGCCTGCCGGGGCCTGCGAGGCCGGGTCGACCGGCAATGCGGATTCCTCGGGCAGCAGGGGATGGTCGTAGTCGGGCTCACCGTCGGAGTCCAGCGGGTACCACACCGGGAAGGGAACGCCGAAGAAGCGCTGACGGCTGATGAGCCAGTCGCCGTTGAGACCTTCGACCCAGTTCTCATAACGGTGACGCATGTGCTCGGGGACCCACTCGAGCTCCCGACCGCGTTCCAGCAGGGCGTCGCGCAGGTCCGCGTCGCGTCCCCCGTTGTGGATGTACCACTGGCGGGTGCCGATGATCTCCAGCGGTTTGTCGCCCTTCTCGTAGAAGTTCGCCTTGCGCTGGGTGGGCTTGGGCTCACCGTCCATCTCGCCTGATTCCACGAGGGCCTCAACAACGAGCTTTCGAGCGGTGAAGGTGGTCTTGCCTGCAATGGCCTCGTACTTGTCGGCGGAGTTGGCGTCGATGATCCACTGCGGGGTCTCACCGAGGATGCGTCCATCGCGACCGATGATGGTACGGGTCGGCAGCTGCAGCTCGCGCCACCAGGCGACGTCGGTGAGGTCGCCGAACGTACAGCACATGGCGATACCGGCGCCCTTGTCCATCTCGGCGGCGGGGTGGGCCAGCACCGGAACCTCGACCCCGTACAACGGGGTGGTGACGGTGGTGCCGAAGAGGTGCTGGTAGCGCTCGTCGTCCGGGTGGGCGATGAGGGCACAGCAGGCGGCCAGCAACTCCGGGCGAGTCGTCTCGATGAAGACATCCTCACCATGGGGACGGTGGAAGCCGAGACGGTGGTAGGCACCGGGGTAGTCGCGGGCCTCGAGCTCGGCCTGGGCCACGGCTGTGGAGAAGGTGACGTCCCACAGGGTCGGGGCGTCGGACAGGTAGGCCTCGCCGCGGGCATGGTTGCGTAGGAAGGCCAGCTGGGCGATCCGCTGGGACTCCGGGGAGATCGTCGTGTAGAGCTGGTTCCAGTCCACCGACAGACCGACCGAACGCCACAGGTCCTGGAAGGTCTTCTCGTCAACGGCAGTCAGCTCGACGCACAGCTCGACGAAGTTCCGACGGCTGATCGACACCTGGCGTTTCGGATCCGGCTTGGCTGGCGGAGTGAAATCCGGGTCGTAGGCAAGCGAGGGATCGCAGCGCACGCCATAGTGGTTCTGCACACGACGCTCGGTCGGCAGGCCGTTGTCGTCCCAACCCATCGGGTAGAAGACTTTCCTGCCGCGCATCCGCTGGTAGCGGGCGACGGTGTCGGTGTGGGTGTAGGAGAAGACGTGGCCCGGGTGAAGGTGGCCGGAGACGGTGGGGGGCGGGGTGTCGATCGAGAACACCTGATCGCGGGAGTCCACCGCGGTGGCGTCGAAGGCATAGAGCTGCTGGTCCTCCCAGATCTGCCCCCACTTGGCCTCGAGGCCCTCGAGGGCCGGCTTGTCGGGTACGACGCCGCGCATCGGGAACGTGGCGGATGTGGGCGCAGAGGTCTGTGAGGTCATGTTCCAAACTCTAGTGTTCTACTCGGACAGGTTGCCAGACGAGCGGTTTTCGCCACCCGCCTGGAGTGGGGTTGATGGGCAGGCTGTTGAGAACCACCAGGCTGGCAAGGATCAGTGGGCTTTCTTGACGGCCTTGAGGAGTTCGTCGGCAGAGGGAACGGCCTGGAAGTCTCCCCAGCCCTCCCACGGCTTGCCGTCGACGAGGAAGGTCGGGGTACCGGCACTGCTGAACTTCTGCAGCTCCTGAAGACCCTGGTCATTGCCGTTCTTGACGAACTGCTCGGTCTGTTTGTTGTCGTAGACCCGCTGGAAGGTCGTCAGGTCCTTGTCGGTGATCCCGGCCTCAGAGGCAAACTCCTTGCGCAGCTGCTCATCGGTGTAGCCGGTGCCCTCCTCCTTGGGCTGATGGGCGTAGACGACGTCGTGGTAGGCCTCGTACTTGCCGACGACATCGGCCGCAGCCGCCGCCATCGCGGCGCGGGACGAGGAGTCATTGCGCAGGTTGTGATCCAGGAAGGTCAAGGTATGGTACTCCAGCTTGATGTCTCCCTTGGCCGACAGGTCATTGAGGGGCTTGCCGAGCAGATCCTCGGCACCCTTGCAGGCCGGGCACTGGTAGTCCTGGAAGACCGTCACCGTCGGAACGCCGCCCTTCGCCTTGTCCTTGTTCAAGGTGTAGACGCCGTCCTTGGTGGCTGAGGGAGGAGTGATCTGGCCGGTGGTCGGCACGTCGTCGGACTTGCGGTTGAGCCCAACGACGACAGCGACGACGACGACCGCCGCAATGACGATTCCGGCAATGACGCCGATGATCCGACGACGCTTCTTCGCTGATTCCTGAGCCTCTTGCTGAGCGCGCAGGGCATCCCGCCTCGAGGTACTGGCGGTCGACTTCTTGTCAGCCATCGGTTGAGGTCCCCTCATGCAATCGATGATGTGTTGCCCATGATGGTAGCCGGTCGGCCCATCAGCCCCTCATCCTGCTCGCGCCTCAGCTGTTGATCCAGCGGTCCACGGACAGGGAAGTGCGGGGGCGTACGACCAGCCAGACGCCGCACAGCGCCAGTCCGAGATCACGCAGGATGTCCAGCGCATAGGTGCGCTGAGCGTGGGCCCAGCTGCGCTCGACGGGCCCACCGTTTCCGAAGCAACCGCAATCCAGGGAGATGTGGCGAGCCCACACCGACGAGATGCCGATGATGAAGATGACCATGGCCAGGGTCCCCAACAGGCCGGACCAGCGCGTCGCAATGGCGAACACGAGCATCAGACCGACGATGATCTCGAGAATTGGCATCGCCCGGCCGACGACAGGCGCGAAGTCCCAGGGGACGATCTGGTAGGCGCGTACGGACCATATGGTGGCGTCAATGTCGGCTGCCTTGATGATTCCTGCCACCAGGAGGGTGCCACCGAGGATGATCCGGGCCAGAAAGCCCACCCAGTCACGTACCTTGACGGATCGCGACGACGGCTGAGAATCCATGGCTGCCATTCTAATGGGGCCTCCTGACAGCGATCTGTGCGCCATCGGTCCTGCCGTCAGCGAGTTGTCGGTGCTGTGGGGCGAGCCGCTGTCGACATGGTCCACATGTCACTTGGCCGCATCAATGGCCTTGAGCAGCTCGTCAGGAGTGGTGTCGTCGCCGAGCTGGGTCCATCCTTCCCACACCTTGTCGTTGACCGTGAGGGCCGGGGTGCCATCAGCATCGAGATCTTGCATCTTGCGAAGACCGTTGTCGTTGGCCTCGGTGACGAACTGCTCGGTCTGACGGGTGTCGTAGATGTGCTGGAACTTGGTGAGGTTCTCCCCTGTAATTCCGGCTTCGGCGGCGAACTTCGTGCGCAACTGGTCGTCGGTGTAGCCGGTGCCTTCCTCCTTGGGTTGATGGGCGAAGACGACGTCGTGGTAGGCCTCGTACTTGCCGACGATGTCAGCTGCGGCAGCCGCCATCGCAGCGCGGTGGGAGTTTTCACCGTCGTACTTCTGGTCGAGGAAGGTCATGGTGTGGTACCGGAGCTTGATCTGTCCCCGGGCAGACAGTTCGTTGAACTGCCTGCCCAACGCGTCCTCAACGGCCTTGCATCCGGGGCACTGGTAGTCCTGATAGACCGTGACGGTGGGAGCGCCCTTCTTCCCCCTGTCGGGGTTGAGGGTGTACACGCCATCCTTGGTGATCGAGGGTGGGGTGATCTGAGTTGACGAGGCGCCGCCATCGGACTTGCGGTTCATACCGAGGACGATGGCGAGAATGATGGCGGCTACGACGACGACCCCGATGATGACGGCGACAACCCGGCGACGTTTCTGCGCGGCCGCCTGAGCTTCCTGCTGAGCTCTCAACGCGGCGCGTCTCGACGTGGTTGTCGCCGTCTTCTTGTTCGGCATCGGTTCGGGGTCCTCTCATGGCCAGCTGACGCCCTCCATCGTAACCAGGCCTCCCAGCGGCTCCCACCGGGGTGTTTGTCGGGGTCGTCCCGGGTACAGGGCCAGCCAGAGAAGTGCCGGTGTCATAGCGAGCAGTTGTAACGCGGCAACCCGATCGAGGCGTCGTGGTTGACCATCCAACTCGTCTCGATCGTGCCGTTGGCCCAGGTGGCTGGCAGGGAGGCATCCCCGGCGAAGACCTTCTGGACGGCGTCTGCCTTCTCCGACCCGCTGACGAGGAACCACACCCGCTTCGAACGATTGATGACCGGCATCGTCACCGAGAGGCGATCCGGCGGGGGCTTGGGAGCATCCGTGACGCCGACGGCCAGCGCTGTCGTCGTGGGACTGAAGGAAGGATGGCCCGGGAAGAGTGATGCGACGTGGCCGTCCGGGCCCATTCCGAGCAGACAAATGTCGAAGACCACGTCGCCGAGTTCCTGAGCGTAGGAGTAGGCGGCCTCGTCAGGATCGGCCTTGCCGTCGGCGGCGGGCATGACATGGGTCTTCGAGGGATCCAGTCGGATGGCTGACGACAGCAGTGGCAGGGCCTGCAGGGAGTTGCGGTCCGGGTGGCCGGTGGGAACGAACCGGTCATCACCCCACCACACGTGTAATTGGTCCGGGCGGATCTGGGCGCACTCGGGAACATCGCCCATCGCGGCGTAGACGGCATTGGCGATCCGTCCGCCGGTCAGGCACAGGTCGATGCGTTCCTGGTCGGCCTGCACCTTGACGATGGTCTGGACGAGGCGATGGGCAACACCCTCAGCCAGTCCCTGGGCGGACTGGTACCGCATGAGTCGTCGGCTCGTCATCACTCACTCCTCATCACTCGTCGACGACCTACGTCCGGCACCGTCGCGGATCTCTGCCATGACAGCGGAGAAGACCTTGTCAGGATCAAGTCGGCGAAGCTCTTCGCCGATGAGCATCTGAAGCTCCCGTCGGTCCAGGGCCACACCGCGAGCAGGTTCCCCGGGAATCCGGTAGACGGCGTATCGACCGCTGCGGCGTCGAATCTCGATGTCCCCACCGGAGGTCGACATGACGATGGCCGAGATTCCGGGAGCATCCGTCGTCACCCTCTCCACCGGAACACCGAGACGAAGTCTCAACCAGGCTACCAACAACATGGCTGGCGCGTTGTCGGCAGCAGACTCCACCCGAGCGGCATGGACAGTGGCCGGGTGCTGGTCCAGGGCTGCGGCGGCCAGCGCCCGCCATCCGGTTGTGCGGGCCCAGCAGAGGTCGCAATCACCTTCTGACAGGTGCGCGGCGCGACGTGTGAGTGCCTTGCAAGGGTCCTTGTCGGTGGCCGAATCGGTGATGCGACGGTCGGCCAGGGCGCCGATGGGATCGGCTGCGAGGTCATCGGGGCCCGAGAACGGCCACCAGGCGATGACGGGGGAGTCGGGCAGCAGCGGAAGGATGACCGAGGCCGGTCGCCGGGCCATGGCTCCGGAGAGCCGCAGCACGATGACCTCACCGGGAGTTCCCTCCCCAGCGTGCACCTCGGCGTCGAGCTTGTCCTTGCGGGAGCGAGTCATGACGACCATGAGGAGCCGTGACGGGTGCTGACGAGCAGCGTCTCGGGCGGCCTCGAACGCGGCGTCGAAGTGGGAGGAGTCGCAGACACAGATGAGGGTGTGCACCAATCCTGATCCGGACCCGACGGTGCGACGGGCCTCCACGATGGCGGCGCCGATCTTTGACGCGGTGGTGTCGGTGAGTGTGACGATCATGTCTTCTCCTCAGGGCCTACGCCAGACGAAGCCGTCCCGGGCGATCATTTCGTCAGCCTCGGACGGACCCCAGGAGCCGGCTGGATAGTCGTACGGGGCAGTGTCGGATCCTGCCCAGAAGTCGAGCATCGGGTCGAGGATCTTCCACGCCAACTCGACCTCCTCGTGCCGGGGGAACAGCGGCGGGTCGCCGAGCAGGACGTCGAGGATGAGCCGCTCGTACGCCTCCGGACTGGCTTCGGTGAAGGAAGATCCGTAGGCGAAGTCCATCGTGACGTCTCGGATCTCCATCTGGGTGCCCGGCACCTTGGCACCGAAGCGCAGGGTGACTCCTTCATCGGGCTGAATACGCAGCACGACGGCGTTGGTGCCAAGGGCCGCGGTGTCGGAGAACGGTAGGTGTGGGGCTCGTTGCAGGTTGAGGGCCACCTCGGTGACCCGTCGCGGCACCCGCTTGGCGGTGCGCAGGTAGAACGGCACCCCTGCCCACCGACGGTTGTCGATGGTCAACCGGACGGCTGCGTAGGTCTCGGTGCGGGAGTGCGGATCGACGCCGTCCTCCTCGAGGTAGCCGCGCACCCGTTCCCCTCCTTGACGACCGGCAACGTACTGCCCCCGGCAGGTCTGGGTCGCCATGTCGTCAGGGGGCTGGATGGCGGCCAGGACCTTGGTCTTCTCAGCGCGCAGCTGGTCGGCGTCGAAGCTCGTCGGTTCCTCCATGGCAGTCAGGGCCATGAGCTGCAACAGGTGGTTCTGGATGACGTCACGGGCAGCTCCGATGCCGTCGTAGTACCCCGCTCGCCCCGCAATGCCGATGTCTTCGGCCATGGTGATCTGGACATGGGAGACGTAGTGATTGTTCCAAATGGGCTCGAAAATCTGGTTGGCGAACCGGAACGCCATGATGTTCTGGACGGTTTCCTTGCCCAGGTAGTGGTCGATACGGAAGACCGACTCCGGGCTGAACGCGCTCCCGACGATCTCGTCGAGGTCTCGCGCGCTTTCCAGGTCATGGCCGAAGGGCTTCTCGATGACGACCCTGCTCCAGTGGGAGGAGTCGTGGTCGGTCAAGCCGTGGCGTTTGAGCTGGCTCACCACGGATTCGAAGGAGTGCGGCGGGATCGACAGGTAGAAGGCATGGTTGCCGCCCGTTCCGCGTTCCTCGTCAAGCTCGCGAATCGTGTCAGCCAGCCGTTCGAAGGCCTCGTTGTCGTCGAATTCGCCGCGGACGAACCGAATCCCTTCAAGCAGCTGTTCCCAGACCTCCTCGCGGAAGGGGGTACGGGCGTGCTCGGCCACTGCGTCATGAACGACCTTGGCGAAGTCCTCGTCCTCCCAGTCGCGCCGGGCGAATCCCACCAGTCCGAACCCTGGCGGCAGCAGGCCGCGGTTGGCCAGGTCGTACACGGCCGGCATGAGTTTCTTGCGCGAGAGGTCGCCGGTGACGCCAAACATCACCAGGACGCACGGGCCCGCCACACGGGGCAGTCGACGGTCGGCTGGATCTCGTAATGGATTGACGCGATCGCCGCGCCACCCACTGGTCGCCCTGATGGTGCTTCCTGAAGCGTCTCGACCTGCCACCTCACCCGTCCTTCCGAAACCGGTAGTCATGATGCGGAACTGAGGTTCCACCAGCCCAACGGTAGTCGGTCAAGCTGCCCGGTCCGTGAGCGTGCTCAGCGACAGGCGGACGGATATGTCCCGTTGCCGCGCTCGACGAGGAGGACACCCAGTTGGTGTGCCGTGCCAACACCGGTCCGCGTGACGCCGCTCGTTTCCGGAGGCTGCACGGTGGCCTATCCCCAGACGGTGGCCGGACGTGGCATGGTATTCCTGGCCAATGACCTCGTGGATCCCATCAACAATGGCCAGATCATTCGTGCTTTCCCGAATGTCCACGCGGGGTCCCAGAACGCTCGCGTCCTGCTGTTCATGAATGCCCGTCAGACGGGCGCCACCATCCCGGTCTTGCGATGGCGGCTGGCACACTCATCAGCTCAAGATGTCTGACGAAGAGGGATACATGACTGTTGTCGTCCAGGCCGACGAGGCGCGCAGTGGTGGCCGCGTGCAGAGAGCACGCGTGGTCATTCGGTGAGCACAGACACGTCGCCGTACAGACGACATGACGGGTGAGTTGGGGAATGATTCTCTGGCCCGCCCGTCATCGTCATGGGGGATCTCGTCAGGACGGCCTGAATACTGGGGAAGGGGTCGGACGCACGCTGCACCACAGGGCTCCAACTGCTGCTGCCGACAGCGCGACGCCCACCGTGTGCCAGATGACCAGCCACGGGTTGAGGTGGGTGAGGTACTGGGAGTATCCAATGATGGCCTGGTAGATCTCGACAGCCATCAAGCCAATGCTCCAGCGACGCATCATGGCAAGGTGGCGGGTGGTGGCGATGGCCAGGCAGGCGGTGGTCAGGGCTACAGTGATCCACACTGATATGCCATGCAGTCGTGCCACAGTCTCAATGTTGAACCCGGTTCGTACTGAGTCGGAGTCTCCGGCGTGGGGGCCAGATCCGGTCACCACTGTTCCCAGCCACATCACGACACACATCATCGCGACGGTGGATCGCACCAACCCCATCGCCAGTCCATCGACGGCCTCGCTCGAATGAGGTCCACTCAACCAGATCATCTTGACGTCAACGAGGATGATCGCCACCGACACCATCAGGCGCAAGGCCACGATGAACGGGTTGAGCGCGAGGTGTACCGAGATCGCGCCAATGACAACCTGCACAGTGATGGACACCAGGTTGATCCATGCCAAGGCCGTGAGCTGGGACGTGACACGGACTCGGTAGCAGCGGACGAGCAGGCTGATCGCCACCGCGACGAGGATGAAGGTGAGCAGCCTGTTGCCGACCTCGACGTAGGGGTGAATCCCCATCGCCTCATGTGGGGTGTACTTCCCGGCGGTGCAACGGGGCCAGGTATCGCATCCCAGTCCTGAACCGGTCAGGCGCACCACTGCACCGGTGACGATGATGCCCATGTTGGTGACCAGGGCAGCGATGCACCAACCGTGCAAACGGCGATCTCGGGAGGTCATGAGATCCACTTTCGTGCCAGCATTCTGAGCAGAATTGCCCAGATCAGCAGGCTTGCCAGTGGCCGCAGGACGGCACCGGCAACCAGACTGACGATGTAGGCCAGATTGGCCAGCCCGAGGGTGACCTCGGCCATGAGGGAACCAGCCACGTAGTGCAGTAGCTCGTCGGCTCGGATGCCCCTGCAGGCCCTGGCATCGTGAGACATGAGTCCGGTGGCGGCGGTCAGACGTAACCCATCAAGAGCAGTGACACGGCCAAAAGGGGCCCTCACGTCCTCAAGAAGCAGAGCTTCCGTCGGAGCGTGAGGGTCACCACTCGGGGGCAAGGGGATTCCTGGCACGACGGTCAGTGTAGAACCCTTACGCCACTCACAGCCCGCTACCAGCCTCCCTGGCAACGATGTCGAGCCCGGGATCCTTCGTCGAGTCAATTCGCATGCCATAGAAGGAGCGGTAGACGAAGAAGCAGGCGATGAGGAAGAACACCGCAGCGAGGATGTGGGTGAGCGGACCTGCGCCGATCGACACTGCCAATTCGACGGCTAGCAGTCCGAAGAGGGTCGTGAACTTGATGACCGGGTTGAGGGCCACTGACGAGGTGTCCTTGAACGGGTCGCCGACGGTGTCGCCCACCACGGAGGCGTCGTGCAGCTCGGTGCCCTTGGCATCAAGGTCGACCTCAACGATCTTCTTCGCGTTGTCCCAGGCTCCACCAGCGTTGGCCATGAAGATGGCTTGGTAGAGGCCGAAGACCGCGATCGAGATGAGGTACCCGATGAAGAAGTAAGGATCGACGAAAGCGAACCCGAGAGCCGCGAAGAACACACCCAGGAAAATGTTGAGCATGCCTTTCTGAGCGTATTCGGTGCAGATCTGAACGACCTTCTTGGAATCCTCGGCGGAGGCCTTGGTCGCGTTCTCGTCAAGTTGCATGTTGTTCTTGATGAACTCGACGGCACGGTAGGCGCCGGTCGTGACGGCCTGCATCGAGGCTCCGGAGAACCAGTAGATGATGGCACCGCCAGCGATGAGACCGAGCAGGAACGGGGCGTGGGTGAGGCCGAGCTTGTTGACCTCAGCGGCGTTTGACAGACCTTCGGTGAGCATCATGACGATCGAGAAGATCATGGTGGTTGCACCGACGACAGCAGTGCCGATGAGCACAGGCTTGGCAGTGGCCTTGAAGGTGTTACCGGCACCGTCCTGAGCTTCCAAGATGTGCTTGGCGACGTCCCACCGGGGGGCGAATCCATAATGCTTCTCGATCTCGTCAGAGACGTGTGGGATGTCCTCGATTGTCGACAACTCATAGACGCTTTGGGCGTTGTCGGTGACCGGACCGTAGGAGTCGACAGCGATCGTCACCGCTCCCATACCGAGGAAACCGAAGGCGACGAGGCCGAAGGCGAAGACGGCCCACTTGACCTCACTCATCGCTCCCATGTCGCCCAGGCCGGAACCGGTGCCGGAGACGAGGAAGGAGGCACCCATGAGGGCGACGATGACGATTCCCAGCCAGAATCCGGAGAAGTTACCGGCAACCAGACCAGACAGGATGTCCAGGGAGGCGCCGCCCTCGCGGGCACTGGTGACGACTTCACGGACGTGACGGGAATTCGTCGAGGTGAAGGCCTTGACGAGCTCCGGGATGAGGGCACCGGCCAGGGTGCCGCAGGAGATGATGATGGACAGCTTCCACCACATCGTCCCGTCGCCCATCGAGCCGAGCATCCACCAGGTGGTCAGGACGGTCAACAGGATCGACATCACCGAGGTGATCCAGACCAACGAGCTCAACGGCTTCTCGAAATCCATCTCGGTGACCTTGCCGTAGCGGGCCTTGGTGACAGCGTTGTTGATGAGGTATGAGACGAAGGAGGCAATCAGCATGACGACACGGACCACGAAGATCCACACCAGCAGCTGAACCTGCTCGGTCTGGTCCGGAACAGCTCCCAGCACGAAGGTGATGAGGGCGACGCCGGTGACGCCGTAGGTCTCGAAGCCGTCAGCGGAGGGGCCAACCGAGTCACCCGCGTTGTCACCGGTGCAGTCAGCGATGACGCCCGGGTTACGGGCGTCATCCTCCTTGATGTGGAAGGCGATCTTCATGAGGTCGGCGCCGACGTCAGCAATCTTGGTAAAGATGCCGCCGGCAATACGCAGGCAGGCTGCGCCAAGGGACTCACCAATGGCGAACCCGATGAAACATGGGCCAGCGAGGTCGCCGGGCAGTACCAGCATGATGAACAGCATGAGGGTCAACTCGACGCTGATGAGAACCATTCCGATGCTCATGCCGGAACGCATGGGGATGTCGAAGGTTTCCCATGGAGACCCGCGGAGCGACGCATGGGCGGTACGAGAATTTGCGAAGGTGTTGACGCGGATGCCGTACCAGGCGACGCCGAACGATCCCGCCATACCGACAAGGCTGAATAGCAGGATGATGAGCACCTTGGCGCCCATGTGTTCCAGGAACAGGAAGTACACGACGATCACCACAGCGATGAAGGCCCACAGCAGCATGAGGAACTTGGCCTGCTGTTTGAGGTAGGTCTTGCAGGTTTCGTAGATCAGCTCGGAAACCTCGTGCATCGCCTCGTGAACGGGCAGCTTCTGCAGCTTGGAGTACGTCACCAGACCGAACACCAGGCCGAACAGGCAGATCACCAGTCCGATCCACAGCAGCGTGGTTCCGGAGATGTTTCCGACCTGCTCATTGAGGGGAGGCAGTTTCAGATTGGCCTCACCGCCGCCTCCTCCTCCCCCCCTCGGTTCCCCGCCGCTTGAGCCACATCCGGCCAGGGCGAGGGTGGTGAGAAGTACGGGCAGTGTGCAGCCTAGTAGGCGCTTCATGGGGGAGACCCCCTTGTCAATCGTGTTCACGATCCTGTCTCTTCCCTGAGAATTCTCGTGCACCTGCGTGAGTGCAGGCCTTGCTTCCAACCGTATGACGTGGTGGTCGTATTGTCAGCAGTTGGCGTCGAGATGTGCAGAATGTCACCGTGTCGGGCCGGTATCGCTCATGGGTTCAGCGCGTCTCGGCATGTCCCGGAATGGGTGCTCAGAACCTGTCGTTGAACGTGCAGGTCACGATGCGATGTTGGCAGGTCCGACGGTGGTTGGTCAGCAGCTGGACGGTGCCGTCATCCGGGTCGCAGTTATTCGGAATCTCCATGAAGGCAAGGATCGGGTTTTCGTGCATCCACTTGACCTCGTCGTCGAGGGGGAACTCGCGAGGGGGAGTGCCGTTGCCGTCCTCTTGCAAGTACGTGTAGTTCCTGTAAAGACGTGAGCAATAGCAAGAGAGGCCGGCGAGTGTGGCAGTGGAAGGAATCTGGTGATGTGAGTCTCGTCGGGTTGTGCGCCCGGGTGGGTAAACTTGCGTGTGCGACGTGGGGGAGGCAGTGAGGCTACCCCACGTCGCACACGGTTACGCCAACTGTATACATGACACTGTATACATGACATTGTGAGCGGTGGGAAGGTGATGGACGTGAAAAGAATTCGTTGTTGGCCTTGGCTCTAGGTGGAGTTCTCTGCTGTGGGGCACTTCAGGCAGAGGTATCCCAAGCATTACCGGAGCGGGGAGAATCGCCTCGTGCCATATGTGAGAGTCCTCGGTCTGCGGATGGGGATGCTTCCTGGGATGGTTCATCCTCCAAGGAAGCCAATCACGCTGATGAGGAATTGGCGAGTATTTTTAGTCAGCATCGCGATGTGTGAGGTGGGGTTGAGTTTTGTCGTGACTATTCTGGTTTGAGGGTCTACGTCAAGAATTCTTCGAGTATTTCATTGGCTGATCCGGTTAAACAAAAGCACCCTACTATTCCTATTTATTTCGTTGAGGTTCCGTTCTCGTCGTTAGATCTGGAATCAGCTCAAGATGAGGTTATGCGGAAGGATTTGTCGCCGACCCTGTCTACTGAGCCTGATCCTGAAAGGGGAAGGGTTCTCGTCGAGACGGGCGCGCCGACGGGTGATTTGAAACAGGCGCGTATTCCATCTGATCGAGCGGTAGGCTCACATGCCGTCGTCCCTGTGGTATATATTGGAAACAATATCGAGAGTGGAGATGCGTCCACTCGTGGAAATGACGCATCTCCTTTTATATCTGGGGCAGATATCAGGGCTTAGGGCTTCATGTGTTCGTTGGGGCCCAGGGTTTATTATAATGGCCGCTATGTGATGCTCACTGCAGGGCACTGTCTCGGTGGAACTCACTATACCCCACAGGGGAAAAGTGTGGGCAATAAGTATACCACGTCCTACCCAGGAAATGCCAGTATATATGGTGATTGGAAGATGTTATCGGGGAAATCGTATTCTGCCGACGTCTATGATTCTGGATCATCGTCCTCATCTCGACACCACGGGGCTGGGGCGAACTTCGGTGCTTTGTCGGGTGGCCACCAGTTATGTACTTCTGGGAGGACGACAGGCCAGATTTGCGGGTTTGTAGTTCAGTCAACTTTCGCGAGGGTAAAAATTGGTAACGTATCGACTGGGCATATTACGAAACTCGCGAAAAAAGAAGGTCGGATCAATACGCATGGCTGTAACGGTTTCCGAGGAGGAGATTCTGGGGGTCCGGCATATTACAACAATGGGTCTGGGAAGATGATTTATACTGGAATCGTCACGGGCCACTCGAGGGCTAAGCGCGGAACGCAGTATCGTTGCACTTATTATGTAACCCAACTGAGCGGTGTTCGTGCGTGGAAGGGGTCGGTGAAGTGGTGAGAAGAGTAGCCTTGATGTCAGCCTTGGCGGTTGGGGTCGTCGGCTTATCAGGGTGTGGCGGTCAGCAGGGCGAGACCTCGCCTTCTCCGGAGGTCAAGGTGACCTCGTCGGCAGCGGCTCGCTCTGCATGTCGAGACTCTTCTATGACCTCTCGGGCAGAGAAGCTCACCACCTCGAATGTTGATTCCCTCAAGGGGCACAAGGCGTGGGGCTGTGCAGTTGGTGGAGATGATGACGGCGAGGTTATGCAGTTTGAGACCATCACTCAGGCTGACGTCGACTCAATGAAGAAAGACCCCATTATGGCTGACGTCCCCGTCCCGACGGGATCCAGCTGTGACGTCCCTCACGGTGCCGTGTATCTATTATTCCTTGAGGATGGCCGTATTTTCCAGCATCGGTTGGTCGAGTGTTCGTATCACGACGAGAAGTGATCTGGCCGTTCGCTGTGGTTGTGGCCCGGCTCCGCGTCAACGGAGCTGGGCCCCGTATCGTGTGAGACTCACTCTCGCGCCGTTACTTCAGGGTTTTCAGGATGCTCATGCGCCTCGGGCGGGCCCCGTCGTAGCGCGTATGACCAGTTCCGGGCGCACCAGTCTCTCTCTGAGGAAAACCGCGTCACCGCGCACCAGACCGATGAGAGATTGCACCGCCATCGTCGAGATGAGCCCGACGTCCTGATGCAGACTCGTGAGCGGGGGATCGGTGTACCGCATCAGGGCTGAGTCATCGCTACCGATGACGGAGACGTCACGGGGGACCGACAGGCCCTGTGCGCGGACGGCCCGGATTGCTCCCAAAGCCATGAGGTCGGAGCCACAGATGATGGCGCTGACCCCCTGACCGAGGAGGTCGACAGCCGCATGAGCTCCGCCGTCGACGGAGAACACGGTGTTGCTGACGGCGACCCTGCCATGCCCGCCGAGTCGACGATCCATGGCCGCGCGTACACCTTGTTCCTTGCGCTGTGCCGGGACGTATCTGCGAGGACCCACCGCGAGGCCGATGTGCTCGTGCCCAAGGCTGACGAGATGGGCGATAGCCTGATCCATGGCGGACACGTCGTCGTCACTGATCTGCGGCGTCGCAATGGTGGGCGAATACCCGTTGACAAGCACCAACGGTAACCCGACGTCAACGAGGTGGTGGTAAGTGGACATGTCCGCAGTGGTGTCGGCATGCGACCCTGACATGACGATGATTCCCGAGACCTGACGTGATCGCAGCACCCGGATGTAGTCGTCCTCGCGCATGCCGCCGGGGGCCTGGGTACATACGGCGGTGGCGTACCCCTTCCGCGAAAGCAGGGTCTCAATAGCTTGGGCGTAGCTTGCGAAGGCGGGATTGGTGAGCTCGGGAACGATGAGTCCGACGAGCCCCGTCGTGACGGGCTTGAGGTGGGTGGGGCGCTGATACCCCAGGACGTCGAGGGCGGTGAGCACACACTGCCGGGTGGAGTCTGAGACCCCGGGCTTGTCATTGAGGACCCGGGAGACGGTGGCCTGGCTGACACCTGCCTGGTCGGCGATCTCGGCAAGGGTTGGTCCGCTCATCTCTTCTCCTCCCGGCAGTGTGTCACGTCACTTCACCGCCCCACCGGTCAGCCCGGAGACGATGTACTTCTGCAGCCAGAGGAACAGCACCATTGGGGGAAGGGCGGCGAGCACGGCGCCGGCCGCGAAGACTCCCCAGTTGGAGCTGGTCTCAGTGGAGACGTACTGGTACAAACCGATGGCCAGGGTCGAGGTATGTGGGTCGGCACCAAGAATGACCGAGGCCACCACGTATTCGGTGAAGGAGCCGATGAAGCTCAGCAGACCGACGACCGCCAGAATCGGGGCCACCAGCGGCAGGATGAGGGTGAAGAAGATGCGGGCATGGCCTGCACCGTCCATCCGGGCAGCCTCGTCGAGGGACTGCGGCACGGTGTTGAAGAAGCCGTACATGAGGTAGGTGTTCGCTCCCAGGGCTCCGCCCAGGTACACCATGATGAGCGCCAGCCGGGACCCGATGCCCAGCACCGGGTAGACGTCACCGAGCCATGTCAGTAGCAGGAAGATGGCCACCACCGTCAGAAGCTGGGGGAACATCTGCACCAGCATGAGAGCCAACAGACCACCGCGACGCGCCTTGAAGCGCATCCGGGAGAAGCTGTAGGCAGCCAGAGCTCCCAGGAAGACGGTGAAGATCGCGGTGACCGCGGCGATAATGACGGTGTTGAGGTACCACCGACCGTACGGACGCACAGGGTCGCTCATGAGTTTGGAATAGTTCGAGAAGTCGATCTTCGAGAACAGCTGGTTGGAGCCGGTCAGGGTGCCGCCTGGCGACAGGGACGCCGAGAGCACGTAGACCAGTGGGAAGGCCGCGAAGACAACAGCGATGATGCCGAGCAGATGACGCCACCACTGCGACTTGAGTCGCTTGGAGAACGGCGTGCGGCAGTTGGCGTCCTTGATGGCAGAGGACACTGTTGCGGTGCTCATCAGTTGACCTCCTCAAGGTCCTTGGTCTGGCGGAATCCGAGCCAGGAGATCACGCCGACGATGATGAAGATGATGACGGAGAAGGCGCTGGCCAGGCCGTAGTCACGACTGGCACCGGAGAAGGCGACCTTGTACACCATCGAGATGAGGATGTCGGTGGCGCCGACATCGAGGCTGGTGTCGGTGAATCGGGGGCCACCGAGGGTCAGCATGTAGATGAGGACGAAGTTGTTGAAGTTGAAGGCGAAGGAACTGATGAGCAGCGGTGCCAGCGGCACCATGAGCAGTGGCAGCTTGATCTTCGTGAAGGTGCGCCAGGCGCTCGCGCCGTCGATCCGAGAGGCTTCCAGGATGTCTCCCGGGATGGACTGCAGAGCGCCCGTCGAGACGATGAACATGTAGGGGAAACCCAGCCACAGGTTGACGATGAGGACCGCTGCCTTGGCGATCCAGGGATCTGTCAACCAGGGAATGGATGCTCCACCCAGCAACACCTGGTTGATGAAGCCGAACTCCTGGTTGAACATCCCCGACCACACCAGGGCTGACAGGAACCCTGGGAAGGCATAGGGCAGGAGCATGAGGATGCGGTAGAACTTCTGTCCCTTCATGGAGGTGTCGTTGAACAACAGGGCCAGGGCCAGACCGAGGGCGAAGGTCGTCAACACCGATAGCACGGCAAAGGCGAAGGTCCACGCGGTCACCCTCAGGAACGGTCCGCGGACATCATGGTCGGTGAGAGCCTTCTTGAAGTTCTCGAACCCGACGGTGACCTTCCAACCGGGCTCCAATGCCTTGCCGGAGGCTGAGACGAAGTTGCCGTGACCGTTGTCCTTGTAGACGGTGCCGTTCGTGTCAGTCATCGTCGCGGTCTTCTCGTCGTAGGTCATCGTCGAGGTGAATTCGAAGGCCTGTGAGCCAGTCGTGGTGCGGATGAATCCGGCTGATGCGCCCTTGGAGACGGGAACCTGCAACTGAGAGATCTCATCGCTGCGTTGGGACACCTCAGAGAACGGGAGAACGCGGTAGCCCGGAAGATCTTTGATCCTTCCCAGAGAGTTGAGCTGTGCCCCATCGACGGGTTCCAGGGGCTGATCGGACGTGCCAGCTCGTACCTTCTTGGTACTGGGATCGATGATGATCAGGGCCAGCTTGCCATCCTTCTCGGCGACGCTCGAGTCATAGACCGGAGCGTTGGGGACACGTTGCTGGTTGTCTCGTTGGATGGCTGCGACGGCGTCGTCATGACTGCCGTTGTGCCCATCGCCGTAATTTGTGAAGCCCACGTAGATCGTGTAGGCCATCACGCCCACCGAGAAGACGAGCATGAAGACGATGCCGGGAGCCAGGTACTTGGCCGGCAGCATCCGGTTGGGTGGCAGGTAGATGAGGGTGATGATGACGGCGATGACGCCGATGCCGATGGCCATTGCAGTGGATCCATGGGCGATGGCAGTCATGACGCCGTAGACGGCGATCGCGTCGAGGACGCCGAGAAGTGCGATCTTGAGGATCCAGGCCCACAGTGACCCGGAGTACTTGCCGCTGGCTGCGGCGACACGCTTTTCCCGTGACTCGTGGTCGACGGTTGATGATGACGACATGATGTGGGGTTCTCCGGTTCAGCGGGGCATGTGAGGAAACGCCGGCACTGGCGTTGCGGGAGGTGGGGGCGCGCGACGTCGTGCGCCCCCACCTGGAGGCTGAGATCAGCCCTTCTTGATCTTGTCGTTGATGGACGTCACGGCCTTGTCCCAGGTGGCCTTGGGGTTGGAGACCTTGCCGCTGATGATCTGAGCCTCGGCGACGCCCCAGTCAGCCCACACCGATCCCATGGCGGGGATGTTCGGCATCGGGACGGCCTTCTGGCCGACGGCGCCGAATGCAGCGACGTCCTTGTCCGCCTTGGCCTTCTCGAAGGCCTGCTTGTTGGCCGGTGGACGATTGCCGACCTTGAACAGCTCGGCCTGAACGTCCGGGTTGCCGACGTACTCGACGAGGAACTTCTGGGTGGCGACGGCGTTCTTGGTCTTGGCGCTCATCCAGAATCCCTGGACGCCGACGAACGGGGTGGCGGGCTGGCCACCGGCAGAAGGGATTTCGCTGATCTCGTAGCTGATGCCAGCCTTCTTGAAGCCGTCGAGGTTCCACGGTCCGGTGAGGATGAAGGCAGCCTCGCCCTTGCCGAACAGATCCTTGGAGATGTCCTGGGAGATGTTGAGGTTGAGGTTCTTGGCCTTCCCCTGCTCGGCCAGCCATGCGGCGAACTTCTCGCCATTGGAACCGCCCATGGCGACCTTGGCGGCGTCGAAGCCATTGTCCTTGAACTCGAAAACCGGGGCGCCGAAGGAGGCCTGGAATGGGTACAGGTGGTACGGATCGGACTCCTTGGGGTCAAGCCCCACGAGGAAGGGGTACTTCGCGCCGGACCTCCTGCCCATCTCGATCATCTCGTCGAAGGTCTTCGGGGCGTCGGTGACGAGCTTGGTGTTGCGAACCAGAGCAATGTTCTCGGTGGCATAAGGAACGCCGTAGATCTTGCCGTTGACGGTGAAGGCCTGGATGGCGACGCCCTGGTAGGCGGAGGTGTCGTCGAGCTCCAGTGGGGCGACGACACCGTTCTCGACCATGCGACCGGTGCCGTCGTGGGCAGCGATGGCGGCGTCAGGGCCCTTACCGGTCGGGACCTGGGTGATGAAGTCGTCGGGGATCTTGGCGAAGTCCTTGACGGCCAGCTTGACGGTGACCCCGGTGTCGGACTTGAACTGCTCGGCGACCTTCCGAAGGACGGGTTCACGGTTGGAGTCAGTCCACACCAGGATTGAGCCGGCAGCTCCGGCGGCCGAGGACGCAGCACCGGATGCTGACGAGGTGGATGACGAGGGGGAGTCATTGCCGCCGCATGCGGACAGGACGCCGACGGCAGCAACACCGAGACCTCCAAAAAGCATTGAGCGACGCGTGATGTCAGGCATGTGGGTACACCTTTCGAGGCAGCTCGACGCTCATCGTCGAGCACGTAGTTGTGCATCAGGCCGACGTATCGTTGTCGGTCGTTTGCAGCGTGGTGTCAGTGTTGCAAAGTGTTACACGGTTGTCTAGTCCAAGCGAGGTGAGATTTATCACTATCTAGCAGCTACGAGTCCCGGGCGGCGTTCTAATGGGTTCTGACGACGAGGACCGCGCCTGATGAAAGTGTTGCGGTCTTGGTCTGCATCGTGGCGCTTCGTCGCCACGATGGGCTCCAGTCGGGGCTTCGTCATCCACTGCCACTACGTCACCAAGCAGAACACATCCGGCCCCGAGGCAATATGCGGGTTCGGCGACCCGTGCGGGTCTTGTCGTGGGTTTGTGGTGATGCTTATGTTTGTGGTGGATGGCATCTACTTGGGTCTCGGTGTGAGTTCACACCACATCGTTCGGTCATCGGTGACTGGATATCAGCGACTGATGGGAGAAGTATCGTGAAACTGCGAAAAACCATGGGAGTGTGTCTGGCATCTGCTCTCGTTGTGGGCGCGATAGCCGGGACAGGGCCGAGTGCATCAGCTGAACCTCCTCTCAAGGAATCGAAGCCTGCCTGCGAAAGCGCCCAGACTGAACCGGGATCCTATGAGTTTATCGGCTCTCCTGGCCGTGACGCATTGGCGGCCAGTGAAGAACTGTCGAACTATTTCTCTGAGCATCGTGACAGTTGGGCTGGGGTGCATTTCTGTCGCGATTACAGCGGTCTTGCAGTCTACATCGCCTATCAGGATGATGCGTCCAAGAGGGTTATCGGAGATGTATCGGCTCATTATCCCAAGGTGGGAATCCATGTCTATAAATCCCGGTTCTCGTCCCTTGAATTTGAGGCCGCGGAGCAGGCTGCGCTTGATCGCGATCCATCTCCGGTCATGTCGGCCAACTCGGATCCTGAAAACGGTCGGGTGGTCGTTGAGTCGTCGGGGGTGACGTCGAGTCGATCGGCTAAGCAAGCCTCGGTACGGATCATGTCCTCGGATCCTCGCATGGCTCGGAGGGTCAATGGTCCGGTCGAAGTTCCTATTGTCTATATTCGTACTGGCATCGAAGGGAAGAATGCTGCGACACGTGGGAATGATGCGCCGCCATTTTCTGCTGGTGCCGATATTCAGGCAGAAGGACTGATGTGTTCACTTGGCCCCCGTGTTCGTCTAGGGGGTAAGTATATGATGCTCACGGCAGGTCATTGTCCTGGTGGTACTCACTACACCCCGGCGAAAAGGCCGGTTGGAAATCAATACACTACCGCATATCCGGGGAATGCGAAAGTCTATGGTGACTGGAAGTTGATTGCGGGAAAATCGTACTCGCCAAACGTGTATAACGCAGGGAATTCCTCGTCATCACGCCATCCTGGCGCTGGGCTCTATTTTGGTGGTCTCTCTATTGGCCGTCAGCTGTGCAGCTCAGGTAGAACTTCGGGGCAGATCTGCGGATATATCGTGCAGGATAATTTTGGTAGCATCAAGCTTGATGGTGTTACGGCTGGTCATCAAATAAAGCTTGCCAAGCAAGAGGGTAGATGGAATTCCCATGGTTGTAATGGTACTAGAGGGGGAGATTCAGGCGGCCCAGTGTATTATAATAATGGATCCGGAAAGATGGTCTATGCCGGCCTGGTTAGAGGTTACTCGTGGTGGAAGCCGGGGACACAAAAACGATGCACCTACTACGCCACGCAATTGAGTGGAGTTCGCGCATGGAAAAGCTCAGTCGGATGGTAAAGAGAAGCTCGGCATGGTGGGGTGCTATCGTCGTGATCGTAGGGATGGCTACGGCGTGCACCTCGACCCCGAAGCCCGACGACCCGGCCTCATCACCGGTCGCGACGACATCATCAGCGGCACTGGCTATGTGCCGAGACCGGGGTCAGCTTGACCGCGCTCAAGAGCTGACTACATCCAATCTTGCCCACATCAAGGGACACAAGGCCTGGGTGTGCTGGGTAAAACCGTCAGGTCAAGCGGAGGGGGTCGTGCCTCAAGGCCCTTACAGTGACGCCGATATGCGTGAGATCCGCAAGTCCGGAATCCTGGGCGACACACCCGTTCCCACTGACGCGGACTGCCATGTCGCGCCAGGCAAGGTGTACATACTGACTGACGATGGACAGGTGTGGTGGCATCGGATCGTGGAGTGCGGGGAGAACTTGAGCTGACGACCGAGAGCCACCTGACAGTCGCGGGTCGCGATGTCGTCGGCGGGCACCAGCAGGCCAGTGATGACAGCTACACGAGGGATCGCGTGAGGTCGTCCATCCTGCACAACGGCCCGTCGACGGCACGGGCCTTCAACTGCTGTCTGGCATGGTCACGGTTCCAGCTGGTCACCTCCACGACCTGATCCAAGATCCGGCCCTTGTCCTTCTCCGAAGCGGCCTGGTAGGCCCGGGCATACTTCTTGGTGCTCACACCCCATCGTGGCCGACACTCACTTCGCGGGGAAAAATGTGTGGGGTACGGACCCTTGCTACGCGGGGACTTTATGTGAGTGTCGTCGCAGGCTTGACGGAGTGGGTGTTCTGGTGTTGCGGCATTTAATTTCGGGAAAAGGGTAACGACGCCCTTTGGTCATCGATGACACCTGTGTCTGCTAGTGCTGTTACCTCGTTCAACGGTGAGAATGGTGATGGTTATGAACGAGAATTCATGATTGGCTTTGGTTCTTGTGGGGATTCTCTGCTGTGGTGTACTTCAGGCAGGGGTGTCCCAAGCGTCACCGGAAGAGGGGGGCCGGTCCGTGCGATCTGTGAGAGTCCTCGGTCTGCTGATGGGGATTATTCCTTTGATGGCTCTCGTTTCAGGGAAGTCAATGACGCCAGTGATGAATTGGCGAGCGTTTTCGATCGGTATCGTGACGTATGGGGTGGGGGCGAGTTTTGTCGTGATTATTCTGGCTTGAGGGTTTACGTCAAGGACCCTTCGAGCGTGGAAGAAGTCGGTGACGTGGTGAGAAAGCTGGCTGTGATGCCAGTTCTGATGGTTGGTCTCGTCGGCCTGTCGGGATGTGGCGACTCTCGGGGTGAGGTCTCTCCTTCTCCGAGCATCAAGGTGACCTCGTCTGCAGATGTCCGCTCCGCATGTCAGGACACCAGAGTGATGTCTCGGGCGGAGAAACTCACCACGTCGAATGTGGATTCCCTCAAAGGACACAAGGCATGGGGCTGTGTGATTGGTGGGGAGGATGACGGCGAGGTTCTGCAGTTTGAGTCCTTCACCCAGTCTGACGTCGACTCGATGAGAAAAGCCCCGATCATGGCTGATGTCCCGCTTTCCAAGGGATCCAACTGTGAGGTCACCAACGAGGTGACGGTCCTCTTCCTCGGCGATGGCCGTGTCTTCCAGCATCGAGTGGTCGAGTGCACCTATGCCGACGAGAAGTGATCCTCTTGGTGTTGCGCAGGTGGTCTGACTTCGCATCAGTGAACACGAGCCACACATGGTCCAGGCCTGACCCGGCCTTCTGTTGCTCAGGGTGCCCGCCGGCGGGTCGGCATCGACATAGGGTTGCCTAATTTGCATTGGAGTCGGTTTAAGTAACAATGGGGTTGTGAAAAATTCGACCGACACCGATGTGCCCGTTGCAGGTCGCGACGTCGTCGGCGAGCACGAGCAGAGGAGTGCGGACAGCTCCACGAGAGATCGTGTGATGTCGTCCATCCTTCACAATGGCCCGTCAACGGCCAGTGAGCTGGCCGATCGTCTCGGTCTGACAGCAGCGGCGGTACGTCGTCATCTCAGTTCCCTCGTCCAGGAGGGTCTCGTCGACTCCCGTGAGAAGAAGGTCTTCGGGGCGCGCGGTCGAGGTCGTCCTTCCCGTGTCTTCTTCCTGACTGATCAAGGCAGGGCCGATTACTACACTGCCTATGACGACCTGGCGATCTCGGCCCTTCGCCAACTTGCTGATGCTGCAGGGCCATCGGCCCTCGACGCGGTGGCCAAGGCACGGGTTGACGACATCGAGTCGCGGTACCGCTGCCTTCGGGAGGAACGTCCCGATGAGGTCCCGGCCCAGTTG
This sequence comes from Cutibacterium nasicola, assembly GCF_052654715.2. NCBI lineage: Bacteria > Bacillati > Actinomycetota > Actinomycetes > Propionibacteriales > Propionibacteriaceae > Cutibacterium > Cutibacterium nasicola. Next base: position 702,601 of record NZ_CP199745.2, read on the forward strand.
CTGGCCGAGGCCCTGTCCGAGGACGGGTACGTGGCGACCATCCGGCCGGCGGGTGCTGGACAGCAAATCTGCCAGCACAACTGCCCGGTGGCTGAGGTGGCCAAGGTTTTCCCGCAGTTGTGCGAGGTCGAGACCCAGTTGTTCTCCGAACTCCTCGGGTCACACGTCCAGCGGTTGGCAACGATTGCCCACGGCGACGGGGTGTGCACCACTCATGTTCCCGTCGACGTCGAGATCACCCGTCGGACCTTCTCCGAGCCGTCCAAGCGTCCATCCATCCGAAAGGATCCTTCATGACCCAGGTTGACACCCCCGCGAGCCTCCCGGGCACCGGCGCCAGCCAGGACGAACACCTGGCTGCGCTCAGCGGCTACAAATACGGCTGGCACGATTCCGATGCCTACGCAGCGGCCTCCCAGCGCGGACTGTCCGAAGAGGTGGTGCGTGGCATCTCGGCCATGAAGCACGAACCGCAGTGGATGCTGGACATGCGCCTCAAGGCTCTCAAGCTCTTCGAGCGCAAGCCGATGCCGACATGGGGTGTCGACATCAGCACGATCGACTTCGACCAGATCAAGTACTTCGTGCGCGCCCAGGAGCGTCAGGCCCAGTCCTGGGAGGACCTGCCAACCGACATCAAGAACACCTATGACCGTCTGGGCATTCCGGAGGCCGAGAAGGATCGTCTGGTCGCCGGTGTGGCCGCCCAGTACGAGTCCGAGGTCGTCTACCACAAGATCAACGAGGAGCTCGGCAAGCAGGGAGTCATCTTCCTCGACACCGACACCGCCCTCAAGGAAGAGCCCGAGCTCTTCCGCGAACACTTCGCCAGCGCAGTCCCGCTCGGTGACAACAAGTTCTCCGCGCTGAACTCCGCCGTGTGGTCCGGTGGCTCCTTCATCTACGTTCCCAAGGGTGTCCACTGCACCATCCCGCTGCAGGCATACTTCCGCATGAACACCGAGAACCTCGGTCAGTTCGAGCGGACCCTGATCGTCGTCGACGAGGGTGCCTACGTGCACTACGTCGAGGGTTGCACCGCTCCGATCTACAAATCGGACTCGTTGCACGCGGCCGTCGTCGAGATCATCGTCAAGAAGAACGCCCGTTGTCGCTACACGACCATTCAGAACTGGTCGAACAACGTGTACAACCTCGTCACCCAACGTGCTTACGTCGAGGAGGGCGGCACGATGGAGTGGATCGACGGCAACATCGGCTCCAAGGCCAACATGAAGTACCCGGCCTGCTACCTCATGGGTCCGTACGCCAAGGGCGAGGCTCTTTCGGTTGCCTTCGCCGCTGAAGGTCAGCACCAGGACACCGGCGCCAAGATGGTCCACAACGCCCCGTACACCTCCTCGACGATCGTCTCCAAGTCGATCTCCCAGGGTGGCGGACGCTCCGCCTACCGCGGCCTCGTCGCCGTCGGCAAGGACGCTCACCACTCCTCCTCGGCAGTGCGCTGTGACGCCCTGCTGGTGGACGACATCTCGCGTTCGGACACCTACCCCTACAACGACATCCGTACTGACGAGGTGTCCATGGCCCACGAGGCCACCGTCTCCAAGGTCAGCGAGGATCAACTGTTCTACCTCATGCAGCGCGGTCTGACCGAGGAGGAGGCCATGGCCATGATCGTGCGCGGATTCATCGAGCCGATCGCCAAGGAGCTCCCGATGGAGTACGCCCTGGAGCTCAACCGGCTCATCGAGCTGCAGATGGAGGGTGCGGTCGGCTGATCCGACCCTGCCCCGACGAACCCGACCCCATCCTGGAAAGAGAGACACCGCGTTGAGCGCACCAGCCGCCGCGCCCGAGAAGGGCCACAACGTCGCCATCGAGAACGACGTCGAATCCCATCTGCACCCCACCCCGTCGTGGGAGGTTGCCGATCACCCCATGCCCACCGGGCGTGAGGAAGTCTGGCGGTTCACCCCGATCAAGACTTTCACCCCGATCCTCTGTGAGCTCGCCCTTGAGCCGAGCCAGGAAGCCGACGTCATCGACGTCGACGTCAAGGGGACTGACGGGATCACCGTGACGACCCTGGCCACCAGCGAGCTGAACGGCCTGGCCGAGACCCCGCAGGATCGTCTGTCGGCCCTCGCCGCTACCGACCCGCACGCCATCAATCGTCGTCTGGTGATCCCGTCCGAGGCCGAGCTCAAGGCTCCGGTCGAGATCACCATCAACGGTCACAACGACGAGATCGCCTGCCACCACAACGTGGTCGTCGAGATCGGCAACCACGCTCAGGCCACCGTCATCGTGCGTCACCGTGGGGTGGCCCATCTCGGCGAGAACTGGACCTTCCGTGTCGATGACGGCGCCCAGGTGACCGTCCTCTTCGTCCAGGAGTGGGACGGCACGGCCATCCATGGTGCTCAGGTCTCCTTCGAGATCGGTCGTGACGCCACCGTCCGTACCGCCCAGGCCAGCTTCGGCGGCAAGGCCGTGCGCATCTGCCAGACGGCCTCCTACAACGGCCCCGGCGGCAACCTGACCCAGCTCGGTACCTACTTCGCCGATGCCGGCCAGCACATCGAGCACCGCCTGTTCGTCGACCACAATGCCCCCAGCACCGAGTCCCACGTGGACTTCCGTGGTTGCCTGCAGGGCGAGGACGCTCACTCGGTGTGGATCGGTGACGTCCTCATCCGCCCGGTGGCCGAGGACATCGAGACCTACGAGTCCAACAAGAACCTCGTCCTCACCGAGGGCTGCCGTGCCGACGCCGTGCCGAACCTGGAGATCCAGACCGGCAACATCCGTGGTGCGGGGCATTCCGCCTCCACCGGACGCTTCGACGCCGAGCAGCTGTTCTACCTGCAGTCACGTGGTGTCGAGGAGGCCGAGGCCCGTCGTCTCGTGGTGCACGGTTTCTTCACCGACATCGTCCGCAAGATCGGCGTGCCCGAGATCTCCGAGGAACTCGTCGACCGCATCGAAGCCGAGCTCGTCGAGAGCCTCGGCGCCGCCGCCACGATGGAGGAGGTGTGATGCCGGCCGTCACCAGCCTCTCGGCCCTCAAGGAGAATTCCCCGCAGGAGTTCGAGGTCGACGGCACCGAAATCGTCCTCGTCCGCACCGAGGGTGAGGTCCACGCCGTCGGAGCCATCTGCACCCACGCCCACGTGCCGATGGCTGACGGTGACGTCGAGGACTGTGGCCTCGAGTGCTACATGCACGGGTCGATCTTCGACCTGCGCACCGGCACACCGCGCAATCTTCCGGCTACCGAGCCGCTTCCCGTCTATCCCGTGACCATCGACGGCGACGACGTCCTCGTCGACGTCGCCAAGCCCATCACCAAGGAGTCCTGAACCACCATGGCAACCCTGCAGATCAATGACCTTCATGTCGACGTCGAGACCGAGGCTGGTCCCAAGCAGATCCTCAAGGGAGTCGACCTGACCATCAACTCCGGGGAGGTCCACGCCATCATGGGCCCCAATGGTTCCGGCAAGTCGACCCTGGCCTACACCCTGGCCGGTCACCCCAAGTACACCGTCACCGGCGGTTCCGTCACCCTCGATGGTGAGGACCTGCTGGCCATGACCGTCGACGAGCGTGCCCGCGCAGGTCTGTTCCTGTCGATGCAGTACCCGGTCGAGGTGCCCGGCGTCTCCGTCGCCAACTTCCTGCGTACCGCCCGTACCGCCATCGACGGTCAGGCTCCGAAGCTGCGCACTTGGGTCAAGGAGGTCAACGACGCCCTGACCCGGCAGGAGCTCGACCTCGACTTCGCCGAGCGCTCTGTCAACGAGGGATTCTCCGGTGGGGAGAAGAAGCGTTCCGAGATGGCCCAGCTCGAGCTGCTCCGCCCGAAGTTCGCCATCCTTGACGAGACCGATTCCGGCCTGGACATTGACGCCCTCAAGATCGTCGCGAACACCGTCAACCGGTACATGACCGACCCGGAGCACGGGCTCATGTTGATCACCCACTACACCCGAATCCTGCGCTACGTGAAGCCCACCCAGGTTCACGTCTACGTCGACGGTCGGGTGGCCGCCACCGGTGGTCCGGAGTTGGGCGAGGAGCTCGAGGCCGAGGGCTACGAGAAGTACCTGTCCGCCGCCAAGGCCAACGCCTGATCATGAGCTATGACGTCGAGAAGATCAGGAAGGACTTCCCCATCCTGTCGACCAAGGTGGGGAAGTACCCGCTGACGTACCTCGACTCGGCCAACACCTCCCAGAAACCGCAGGTCGTCATTGACACCCTGAGTGAGCACTACGCCCGTCACAACGCAAACGTTGCCCGGGCCATGCACCAGCTCGGTTTGGAGGCCACCCAGGCATACGAGGGCGGGCGCGAACGCATCGCGCGGTTCATCGGGGCGTCTCGTCCCGAGGAAGTGGTGGCCTTGTCGAATGCCTCGGAGGCTCTCAACCTGTGTGCTCACACCCTGGGTGAGCGTCTCGGGCCCGGCGACGAGGTCGTCATCTCAGTAATGGAGCATCACTCCAACCTGGTGCCATGGCAGCTCGTGTGTCAGCGCACCGGAGCCACCCTGCGGTGGTTCGACATCACCGACGACGGGCGTCTCGACCTTGAGAAGGCCGAGGCGGATGAGCTCATCAATGAGCACACCAAGGTCGTCTCCCTGACCTTGGCCTCCAACGTGCTGGGGACGATCAACCCCATCGGAAGGATCGCCGAACAGGCTCATGCCGTCGGTGCCGTCATGGTTGTCGATGCATCCCAGGCCGTGCCACAGATGCCCGTGAATGTGACGACCTCGGGCGCCGACCTGGTGGCCTTCACCGGCCACAAGATGTGTGGCCCGACGGGTATTGGCATCCTGTGGGGCCGCCACGATCTGCTCGCTGAACTGCCACCCTTCCTCGGTGGTGGCGAGATGATCGAGGTTGTGCGTATGGAGGGATCGACCTACGCCGAGCCTCCGCACCGATTCGAGGCTGGCACTCCTCCGATCGCGCAGCTTGCCGCCCTCGGAGCAGCTGCCGGTTACCTCGACGGCATCGGAATGGAGGCTATTGCCGAGCACGAGCATCACCTGGCTGCTCGGATGCTCAAGGAGCTTCAGACCGTCAAGGGAGTGCGTATCCTCGGGCCAACCGACACCACAGCCCGTACCGGAACGGTGTCCTTCACCGTCGCGGGTGTGCATCCGCATGATGCCATGAGCATCATGGATGGTCACGGCGTCGCAGTGCGAGGCGGGCACCATTGCGCCAGGCCGCTACACGAGAGACTGGGCGTACAGTCCTCCCTTCGTGCGTCGGCATACCTGTATTCGACCATGGACGAGGTGGATCGCCTCGTCGAGTCGGTCGAGTACGCTCGAAACTTCTTCGCCGGAGGCGTGGCATGAACGTCGAAGAGATGTACCAGCAGATCATCCTGGATCACTACCGGGAGAAGCACCACAGTGGTCTGCGCGAGGACTACGACGCCGAGGTGACCCAGGTCAACCCGTCATGTGGGGACGAGTTGTTGTTGCGCGTGCACCTCGATGGGGACGTCATCAGTGATGTGTCATACGACGCTGTCGGCTGCTCGATCTCGCAGGCGTCGACCTCGGTCATGACAGACCTGGTCATCGGTAAGACCGTTGATGAGGCCCAGGAACTCTACCGCGGGTTCCGAGAAATGATGCGCTCTCGAGGCACCGTCGAACTCGACGAGGACACCTACGAGGACGCCATTGCCTTCGAGGGAGTCGCCAAGCTCATGGCCCGGGTCAAGTGCGCGATGCTCGGCTGGTCGGCACTGGAGGACGGCCTGCTCAAGGCGATCGAGGACTCCCCGGAGAAGCCCCGAGCCACTGCCGACACCGCGGATAAGAATGACACGAAGGAGGAGGGCTGATGAGCGACGACAACGCCGTGCCCGACCAGGAAGTGACGCTGACGGCCATGCCGAGCGTCGACGACGTCATTGAGGCGATGAAGGACGTCATCGACCCCGAGCTCATGGTCAACGTCGTTGACCTTGGCCTTGTCTACGGGGTCAACATCGACGACGAGGGCAATGTCACCATCGACATGACGCTGACCAGCCCCACCTGCCCGCTGACGGATCGTCTGGAGTACGACACCCAGACGGTGCTCGAGGGGATCGTCAAGTCCGCTACGATCAATTGGGTGTGGCTGCCGCCGTGGGGTCTGGAGCGCATCACCGACGATGGTCGGGCGCAGCTCCAGGCGATCGGCTTCAACGTCTGAGTCTGTCGTCACGTTCCTGCGCAGGCAGGAGTGACACGAGAGTCCGGATGGTCAGGATTTCCTGATCCCCGGGCCCTTCCGGCTGTCCGTCCACTCTGTCAGACACAACTGGCACGGCTAGGAAGAAAAGGGCCCGAGGGTCCCAGCCCCTCACCGGCCACATTCAGACACTGCTGGCCACCTCGTAGGCGTCCCAGATTGCGTACATGACGTTGGCGGGCAGTTCCTCCTCATGACCGTTGACCTCGACCATGAGTCCCCTCGGCGTGGTGTGCAGGGCCTCGGCGTGACCACACCCGGACCGGACCGACCCGCTGAACGGGGTCGTCCTGGCCTTGCAATCCTTCTCAGACGGCGAACCAGAAGATGACGCCAGCGACGACCAGCACTGCCGGAACGACGATGGCCACCAGGTGCCACCACCGTTTCTCCAACCAGATCTGTGTCAGGACGCCAATGATGAGGCCCAGAACGCCCAGGGCGACCACGGAACACCAGTAGGTGACGGGTTCACCGCGCTGGCACACCCCGCCGGCCTGGTCACAGAGGGACCACCACGCGAGATATCCGAAAATGCCCAATCCAAGCACCGCGACGACAACACCGCAGATGACGAGAATCAGGTATCGGCGCCATGAACGGGCGGCCTGTTCAAGGTCGTCGTCTTCTGGTGCTGCTCGGCGTGGGGTACTCATGTCTGACATTCTGTCAAGACGTGGGGATGATGTCTCCTTTCACGCGCGGAACTGAACCCGGCTCCCTCCAGGAAGACTCTGGACAAGGCATTGTCACCTTTGAACTCACGCCAGCCGACGGCAGACAGGTCACTGTGCACGCCCAGTCCCACCTGGAGAATTGGTACGGCAATGTCGGTTTCGTCGCCACTGGGCCGCACTTCGACGAGGCAGGCATCGATCACGTCCCCATGACCTTGAGGCGCTGATTCCTCCGAGGTCTCCATTTGGTCCAAGGCGTCAGGACGGGGGAAGATGGGCCGGTGCTGCAGGTCAAGGATGTGGAGGTGCGGGTCGGAGCCAGGCTCCTGCTCAACCCGGTGAGTTTCCAGGTCGCCGCTGGGGACAAGATCGGTTTGGTGGGTCGAAATGGTGCCGGCAAGACGACCCTGACACGCATCCTCGCTGGTGAGGGACTTCCCGCGGCAGGTTTGGTGAGGCGTGCTGGGGAACTCGGCTATCTTCCTCAGGATCCCCGCGATCCTGACATGGAGACCATCGCCCGAGCACGAATCCTCTCGGCTCGTGGTCTGGACCACATGATCGAGCGGATGCGCACCCTTGAGGACCAGATGGCCAACGGCTCCGACGAGGAGCGGGCCGTCGCGATGGACAAGTACTCCAAGGCCGAGGACCGTCTTGTCGCTGCCGGCGGTTACGGAGCCTCTGCCGAGGCCGCCCGAATCGCGTCGAACCTGGGCCTAGACGATCGCGTGCTGTCCCAGCCGCTCAAGAATCTCTCCGGCGGTCAGCGCCGCCGGGTCGAACTGGCGCGCATCCTCTTCTCCGGGGCGGACACCCTTCTCCTCGACGAGCCGACCAACCACCTGGACGCCGACTCCATCGTCTGGCTGCGCAGCTTCCTGCAGTCCTACTCAGGTGGGGTTCTCATGATCTCCCACGACACCGGGCTGGTGGAGGCAACCGTCAACAAGGTCTTCCACCTGGACGCCAACCGCGCCACCCTCGACATCTACTCCATGGGCTGGAAGCTCTACCTCGAGCAGCGGGCTGCTGACGAGAAGCGTCGTCACAAGGAGAGGATCAACGCCGAACGCAAGGCTGCTGCCCTGCAGGCCCAGGCTGACAAGCTTCATGCCAAGGCGACGAAGGCCGTTGCCGCCCAACAGATGGCCCGACGCGCCGAGAAACTGCTCGCCGAGGTCGAGGGGGAGAGGGCCGTCGACAAGGTGGCTGCCATCCGCTTCCCAAATCCGGCCCCCTGTGGCAAGACGCCGCTCATGGCCCGCAACCTCACGAAGACCTACGGGTCCCTGGAGGTCTTCACCGGAGTGGACCTGGCCATCGACCGGGGATCCCAGGTCGTCGTCCTGGGGCTCAATGGCGCTGGCAAGACGACACTGCTGCGGATCCTGGCAGGCAACGAGACCCCCGACACCGGTGAGGTCATTGCCGGGCATGGCCTCAAACTGGGGTACTTCGCCCAGGAGCACGACCTGCTGGACATGGATCGCACCGTGTTGGAGAACATGGCCAGCGCAGCAGCTGATCTCAACGAGACCGAGATACGCAAGGTCTTGGGGTCGTTCCTCTTCACCGGTGACGACGTGTACAAGCTGGCCGGGGTGCTCTCCGGTGGTGAGAAGACCCGTCTTGCTCTGGCCACCCTCGTCGTGTCCTCGGCCAATGTGTTGTTGCTCGATGAGCCGACCAACAACCTCGACCCAGCCAGTCGGGAGCAGGTTCTCGATGCCATCGGTCACTTCGGCGGAGCGATCGTTCTGGTCACCCACGATGAGGGAGCCGTTCATGCCCTCGACCCAGATCGGGTACTCGTGCTGCCCGACGGCACCGAGGACATGTGGAGCGCTGACTACGCCGAGCTCATCAGTCTGGCCTGATGTTGCACTTCTGGCGGCTGTGACATGCCGTAACATGAAGGCGCACAGGACGTCGTCAAGGAGAGCTGATGGTCACACGTGCGCCCAGACTGGTCGGTGAGGCCAGGCAGGCGATGGCCGAGGAATTGGCGGGTCGCTACAACGCAGGTGCGTCCATCCGGTCCTTGGCACGCGAGTCCGGACGATCGTACGGGCTGGTGCAGAAGCTTCTGCGGGAAGCCGGGGTGAAGTTCCGTCCACGCGGTGGTGCTGACCCGGCGTCTCCTGAGACCAAGGCCGCGCGCCAGACCGTGCAGCAGGAATCACCCGCTGACTCGGCACAGGAGCTGCCAGCCTCCGAACAGAAGCAGACGACGTCGCAGGACGAACCCGCCGCGTCGACGAAGGATCAGGTTGACGAGCAGCCCGACCTCAAGGCCCTCCGACTGGCCGTAGAGGCGGCCGTGGCCCGGGCCGAGAAGGCCGACCGCAAGGCACGCAAGGCCGAGAAGGCGCTGAAGAAGCTGCGTCGCAAGGGAGCCGGGAAGTCCCGCCGCAAGAAGGCCAGGGCGACCCTCAACAAGCACCGTGCCAAGGCTGAGAAGGCCGACCGCAAGTTGCGCAAGGCCCGTCGTCGACTTGACGAGGCCGAGCACGCCGCTGAGCCTCGCCAGTTCTGAGAGGTTGTTCGTGTCGACCGCGATCAGCGCGGGGCCAGGGTGGTGATCTCCACCGCTGAGGTGACCTCCACCGCATCCACATGAACGTCCTGGACGTGGTGGGCGCTGGGTCCCATTGCGATGACGTCCGAGGCTGTCGGCCCATCGAGGCCTACGGTGGTGCGGACCTCCTCGTGTCCGGCAACCGCGAACCGTGATTCCAGACCTGCCACGAGTTCGTCATGCTTGTGGGGTTGGATACCGATCATCCCGGTCGCCTCGCGTAGCTGATGCAGATGCTCGGGTAGCGGAGTGACGACGACGAGGAGGCCGTCGGGACGCAGGATGCGTGCGAATTCATCGCGGTTGCGCGGCGCGAACGCGCACAGCACAGCGTCCATGCACCCGGTGCGGATCGGTAGACCGACCCAGGTGTCGGCGACGACGGCTGCCATCCGAGGATGGGCCCTGGCCGCCTTGCGAATGGCGGCTGGCGAGACATCAGTGGCCAGACCGAGGGTACGTGTGTGAGCTTCGAGAACCTGTGCCAGGTGATGTCCCGTTCCGGCCCCGACCTCGACGATGTTCCCGCCATCGGCAAGGATCTCGGTGAGACGACCGTCGAGGTCGCGGAAGAGACCGGCATCGAGTACCCGCTGACGTGACGCGACCATCGCGGGGGTGTCAGCATTCGCCCCGGAAGGGGAGGTCGTCATCGTCACATGGCCTTGCCTGGCGATGTCGAGACAATGGCCTTCGCCGCAGCGCAGGGAATGCCCATCGAGGTTCAGGGATCTTTCATGGCCGCGGCGTTGGCAGGTCGGACACACCAACCACGGCAGGGCCAGGGACAAGGTCGGCATCACGTGGTGACCGTCCTCGTCTCGGTTGTCCCGGACTCTTCGGGGGTCGCGCCGTTGTCCTCTCCGTCGATGGTAGCGGAGGACCGGTTGACCTTGCCGATGGTGTCGGAGTAGATGAGCCGGACCATGGCCAGGCTCAGCACCGTGACCAGGAAGGTCAGAGCCACCCACCGAGCCCGCAGCGTCCTCACGCTCTCCAGCCTAGGTCCACGACGCCACTCAGGTCGAACCTTTCCAGTTCTCGGTGGTGACGTGCGATAGGTTCATTCCATGAGTCCAGACACCCCGGGCCGCGTGGCCCTCGTCACAGGTGGATCGCGCGGTATCGGGGCCGCGATCGCCGCAGATCTGCACGCACAGGGATACCGAGTGGCTGCCACAAGTCGCTCGGCCACCGCACCTGAGGGGGTGCTGCCGGTTGCCTGCGATGTCACCGACGCAGACTCCGTGGACGCAGCATTCAGCCAGGTGGAACAGGAGCTCGGCCCGGTCGAGGTGCTCGTCGCCAACGCTGGCATCACTCGGGACGGGCTCCTCGCCCGTATGAAGGAGGAGGACTTCACCGACGTCGTCGACACCAACCTCATTGGTGCCTACCGTGTCATTCGTCGCGCTGCCAGAGCGATGACCCGCGCCCGGTTCGGACGCATCGTCCTGACCTCCTCGGTGGTCGGCCTGCTCGGCTCGCCTGGCCAGGTCAACTACGCTGCGTCGAAGGCCGGCATGGTCGGTATCGCCCGGTCCCTCACCCGCGAGCTCGGTGCCCGTGGCATCACCTGCAACCTCGTCGCTCCCGGTTTCATCTCCACCGACATGACTGACGAACTGCCTGAGAAAGTCGTCGAGAGCTATCTGGAGCGCATCCCGGCCAAGCGACTGGGAACGGTTGACGACGTCGTCGCCGCCGTCCGCTTCCTCGTCAGCGACTCCGCCGGCTACATCTCCGGTGCCGTGATCCCCGTTGACGGCGGACTCGGCATGGGCCACTGAAACCACGTACATCCATCCTCCCCATCGACCGTAAGGACATCACCATGGGACTTCTCGAAGGACGCACCATTCTCGTCACCGGCGTGACGATGCACACCTCCATCGCTTTCAAGGTGGCTCAGATCGCCCAGGAGCAGGGGGCACGGGTCATCGTCGCCAACCTGCCGCGGGCCGTCGGGGTCACCCGTCGTGCGGTGCGCAAGCTCGACCCGGTGCCGGAGGTGCTGGAGCTCGACGTCACCGACGCCGACCAACTCGCTGCTCTGCCACAGCAGCTGCGTGACCTCGCGGTGGAGAAGCTGGACGGCGTCGTCCACGCCATCGCCTTCGCCAACCCGAAGACTGCCCTGGGCGGCAAGTTCCTCGAGACCGAGTGGGACGACGTCTCAGTGGCGGTCCACACCTCCACCTACTCCTACGTCTCCCTCATCACCGCGCTCGACGGGATGCTCGCCGAGCATGCTTCGGTCGTCGGTCTGACTTTCGATGCCACCGTCTCGTGGCCCTTCTATGACTGGATGGGAGTTGCCAAGGCCGGCCTGGAGTCGGCCAACCGTTACCTGGCCCGTTACATGGGTCCCAAGGGAGTGCGCTGCAACCTCGTCTCGGCTGGCCCGCTGGACACCATGGCCAAGACGGCCATTCCCGGCGCTGACGCCTTCAACGACTTGTGGGGTGAGCGTGCCCCGCTCGGCTGGGACACCAAGGACACCACTGCGGCCGCCAAGGGAATTGTTGCCCTGTTGTCTGATTGGTTCCCCGCCACCACCGGCGAGATGATCCACGTCGACGGAGGCATGGGTTCAACCGGAGCCTGATCATGTCTGCGGCCACGAGGTGGCTGCTGTGATCGCTTGGGAGGCGGCATTGCGCAACCGGCGCAGCGCCGCTTCTCTCGTGTGCGCGCCGTGGGCCGTGATCATCTGGGGGGTGGACGCCATCCCGGCGTCACAGGCGGTCAATACGGTCCAGGCCGAGTCGAACAGCCGTTGGTCAGCAGGACGGTGACCAGTCAGATGCGGGGCAATGGTGTCGGGGCGTTCCCCGGCGGCCATGCCCAGATCGTTGAGCTGGGATGCCGTGGCCGTCATCGCCGAGCGGAGCAGGGCCGTCGCCTCAGCCGGGGTTGGTGGGGACAGCGGAGACGCTCCTCGGACAATCGTCCACTGCATGGCGGGGCCGACAGGCTGAGGAATCCACGAGGTACCGGCGGGAATGGACGAGCAGCCCTGGTGGCAGATGATGACGGCCCCGGCATCGATGGCGGCGTGGTTGAACGGTGCCGGACCTCGCAGTCCGGTGAGATGGCCGGGGGCGGGCAGCAGGAGGCCCCAGAACACCGGGGAGTCGTGGGGGACGTGGGAGATCCGGGACAGAGCCATCCGAATCGGGACCGACACCAGGGGATCGTGCTCGGACAGGCCGAGGACCTCCTCGGGGTCATGAACATGGTGGGCTGCCGCCATTTCCAGGAGTTCGGCCTCAGCGTGCGCAGCTGTGGTGCGACCGGCACACAGGTCGTTGAGGAGGCAGGTGAGACGGCAGCAGATCTCGAGCACTTGCCCAGACTAGAACGCACTCACACGGCACCGACGGTCACAGCTGACAACGCCACCATGTCGATCTCGTCGCGCCAGACCGTCAATGTCGCCGGTACACGGTAGGTTCATTCCCATGAATGCAGTGGCGCAGTTGGCAGGCGTGGGAGTCCGACGCGGGGATCGATGGATCCTCGACAACGTCGACCTCGACGTCGAAGACGGCCAGCGCTGGGTGTTGATCGGTCCCAATGGAGCGGGAAAGACGACCCTTCTGCAGGTGCTGGGAGTTCAGCTTCACCCCACCGTGGGACTGGTCGAGATCCTTGACGAGATCCTCGGCGCCGTTGACGTCTTCGAGCTGCGTCCTCGCATCGGCATGGCCTCCTCGGCCCTGGCGCATCGTATCCCGGCCCAGGAGAAGGTCGGCAACATCGTGGTCTCGGCTGCCTGGGGTGTCGTCGGACGCTGGCGTGAGGCCTACGGCGAGCAGGACGTCGACCGCGCGGAAGAACTGCTGGAGCGCATGGGCCTGGTCGGAATGGCCGATCGCACCTGGGGCTCCCTCAGCGAGGGGGAGCGCAAACGGGTCGAGATTGCCCGTGCGCTCATGACCGATCCTGAGCTGCTGCTCATGGACGAGCCCGCCGCGGGCCTCGACCTCGCAGGTCGTGAGCAGTTGGTTGACGTGCTCTCGTCCATCTTCACCGATCCTGATGCCCCTGCCTCGATGCTCGTCACCCATCACCTGGAGGAGATCCCGGCTGGCGTCACCCATGCCTTGGTGATGGCCGACGGGCACATCGTGGCTGCCGGGCCGGTCGAGACGACCCTGACCTCCGAGGTTCTCTCGGGTGCTTTCGGGACACCGCTGACCGTCAGTCACGTTGATGGCCGATGGAATGCCCGCGCTGCCCACTGAATGTAGGACCACCTGACGACGGGAGAGTACCGTGATGGATCACGTGAAGGACTGGCCGTGGCTGGTCTGGCTGGTTGGCTCGGCAGTGCTGGCCTGTACCGAGATGCTCACCGGCGATTTCACCTTGCTGATGTTGGCCGGTGGGGCGGCTGCTGGTGCCATCACGGCTTTCTTCCTGCCGGGGATGGTCTTGGTCCAGGCGATCGTGGCCGTGACTGTCGCCGTCCTCATGCTGGCTGTGCTGCGTCCCACCCTGTTACGACGAGTCCGGGAAGCTCCCGGATACCGGTCCTCCCTCGACAAGCTGGTCGGCTCGAGCGGGGTCGCCACCACGCAGATCACGGATGGCCACGGGCAGGTCAAGGTCGAGGGCGAGGAGTGGTCGGCACGAGCCTTCGAGCCGGGCATGGCGATTGCTTCCGGTGAGAAGGTCGAGGTCTTCGAGGTGGACGGGACAACTCTCGTTGTATATCCAGTTTGCAGGAGCCTCGGTCCGTGATCTGAAAATTTTTCCCTGATCTGGGATGATGAACACGGTGCCATGGCGTGACCGGCACCGTCCACGACCCTTTGCAGGAGTTTCCATGCCCCAGTTCATCACGGTTCTGGTGATCCTTGCGCTGCTCGTCGCCGTCTTGGCCTCGAGCATCAAGATCGTCCACCAGCAGAAGATCGGCTTGGTCGAGCGACTCGGTAAGTTCAACCGACGTCTCACCCCTGGCCCCCACCTGGTCATCCCCATCATCGATCGCGTGCAGTACAACCTCGACATGCGTGAACAGGTCGTCCCCTTCCCGCCGCAGGGAGTCATCACCGAGGACAACCTGATGGTCAACATCGACTCGGTCATCTACTTCCAGATCGTTGACCCCGAGCGTGCCGCCTACGAGGCCCAGTCCTACAAGACGGCGATCGAGCAGCTCACCATGACGACGCTGCGAAACATCATCGGTGGCATGGACATGGAGGCCGCTCTCACCAGCCGTGAGGAGATCAACCAGAAGCTGCGCGCGGTTCTCGACGAGGCCACTGGCAAGTGGGGTATCAAGGTCAACCGAGTTGAGCTGCGTGCCATTGAACCGCCGCCCACCATCCGTGACGCGATGGAGAAGGGTGCCCGTGCCGAGCGCGACAAGCGAGCTGCGATTCTGCTGGCAGAGGGCCAGCGGCAGTCCCAGATCTTGTCGGCCGGTGGCGACCGGGAGTCGGCAATTCTGCGTGCCCAGGGCGATCGTGAGGCCGCAGTGCTGCATGCCCAGGCTGACCGTCAGGCTCAGATGCTGCGAGCCGAGGGCGAGGCCCAAGCCATCACGACGGTGTTCAACGCCATCCACGCCGGACAGCCTGACCAAGGCCTGCTGGCCTACCAGTACATGCAGATGCTGCCGACCCTGGCCCACGGCGACTCCAACAAGGTGTGGGTCGTGCCTTCCGAGCTCAACGACGCCCTCAAGGGCCTAGGGTCGATGGCCGGCGGTGCACCTCAAGGATCCGACAAGGACGGATTCTCGGTCGCCGATCCGAGCCGGTTCACCGCGCCTGAGAAGGTTGACGTCTTCGCCGAGATCGAGGCTCAGAAGGTTGAGGAGAAAGAAGCGTCCGAGGCCACCGTCCAGCAGGCCATTCAGGAAGCTGCCAAGCTCGAGAACCCGGGGCTGTCCGGCAAGCGTCACAAGGACCGCGGCCAGGTGACCGGCACCCAGATTCCGGCTCCAGCCCCGGTCGAGGCCCAGGCCGAGGATGAGTCGGCCGGAACAACCACCAGCCAGGAATAGTGGGAGGCCCCAGGCCGACGACCTCGTCGACCGACCCACCTGAATCAGCGGTATGGGGCCAGCAATTCGGTGGGTAGTGGCCTTCCCAGACCCAATGATCTGATGGGGGGCGGGATCACTGTGATCCCGCCCCGTGTTCGTGCGCGCAGAGGTTCCCGTCGTCAGAGGGTCTGCGTCATGACGGCTGGGCTTCCTCCCACTGGCGGGCATAGCGACCGGCCAGAACGCCGCAGGCGATGAGCTGGGTGAGGTGGAAGATCATGAGGGGCAGGACGATGAGGGCAACCGGCTGAGCAGCGAAGAGCACTGTCGCCATCGGCAGACCGGTGGCCAGGGACTTCTTGGTGCCGCAGAACTGAGTTGCAATGCGGTCTTCACGGTTGAATCCGAGCCATCCCGAGCCCACCCAGGTGAGCCAGAGCATGAAGATCAACAAGGCCAGGCAGATGATCGTCAGGACGGCCATGGAGGCTGGGGACACCAGGGACCACATGTGTTCACGCATGCCCTCGGAGAAGGCCGAGTAGACGACGAGGATGATCGAGCCCTGGTCGACGTACTTCAGCGGCTTGCGGTGCTTCTGCACGAAGTCGGCTGTCCAGCGTCGTGAAAGCTGGCCGAGCACGAAGGGGAGCAGCAACTGTAGGATGACGTCCAGGAAGCTGGACGGTTGGATCTTGAGACCACCGGTGGTCGACATCAACAGCAGTGCGAGTACCGGGGTGAGGAAGGTACCCAGCAGATTCGATATCGTGGCCGCCACGATCGCCCCCGCGACATTGCCATGGGCGATCGAGGTGAAGTTGATCGATGACTGCACCGTCGAGGGCACCAGGCAGATCCACAACATGCCGACGTACAGGGTCGCCGGCAGGGCCCACGGTACGAGGGCCTTCATTGCCAGCCCGATGAGCGGGAAGATGATGAAGGTGGAGGCCAGGATCGCGCCCTGCAATCTCCAGTTCTTCAGGCCGTCCAGCGTCTCTCGCGGCTCCAGACGGGCACCGTAGAGGAAGAACAAGATGAAGATGAGGACGGTCACCCCGTGTGTGACGATGGGGACAGCCGATCCTGAGGCGGGAAGGATCGACCCAATGATGGCTGTCACGACGATGGCGATGACGAATCCGTCAACGGGCAGCGTGCGGCGTGGCTTGGCAGAACTCACCTGTCCACGATAGCCACCGGTAGATTGGAGCGATGGCAACGTTCACAGACATCGATGATCCGGCTGATACCCGCCTGGCCGACTACGTCAGCTTGCGCGACGTCAACCTTCGCAAGTCCTTGGAGGCTGAGCAGGGGCTCTTCATCGCGGAGGGGGCGAAGGTCATCCGGCGCGCCTGTGAAGCGGGGTACCCGCCCAGGTCATTCCTGTTGGCTCCGCGCTGGATCGACGGTCTGCGCGATCTCTTCGACGACCTCGACGTCGAGGTCTACGTCGTCTCCGAGGCCCTGGCCGAGCAGGTGACCGGGTTCCACGTCCACCGTGGTGCTCTGGCGTCGATGTGTCGGCAGACGCGCTGGAGCACTGCCGATCTCATGAATGCTCGACGGCTGGTGGTGTGCGAGGACATCGTGGACCACACCAATGTCGGAGCGATCATCCGGTGCGCCGCAGGCATTGGGTGGGATGGTGTCCTGTTGGCCCCCCGCGCGGCTGACCCGCTCTACCGGCGAGCCATCAAGACGTCGATGGGAACCGTCTTCCAGTTGCCCTGGGCCAGGCTCGAGGACTGGTCGGGTGGTCTCGACGAGCTGCGTAACCACGGCTTCACGGTGGCGGCCATGGCCCTGAATGACGACTCAGTCACCCTGGACGAGTTCTCCGCGGACCTGCGAGCCAGTCCACGCAGGGTTGCCCTGCTCATGGGCACCGAGGGGGCGGGCCTGTCGGCCCACTGGATCAGTCAGGCTGACGTCGTGGTACGCATCCCGATGGTCGCAGGAGTTGATTCCCTCAACGTCGCCGCAGCCGCAGCAGTGGCCTGTTACGAATTGAGGGACGTCATGGCCTCGCCGATCAACTCTTCGCAGATCAGCCCTTCGGGGTGAGCGGCCAGTCGTCGGGGTACAGATGGGCCACCCTGTCGTGCCGCTCGTCGAGCTTGCGACGCGAACGTTTGGAGAGCCGGTCTCCGAAGACGACTCCGTTGCAGTGGTCGGTCTCGTGCTGCAGGCAGCGGGCGAAGAAACCGGTTCCGGTGACGGTGGTGTCGTTGCCCCACGGGTCTTGGCCGGTGCAAGTGGCCAGGTCGGGGCGGGCCAGGGACTGGAATCCGCCGGGCCACGAGAGGCAGCCCTCGTCAGCAGCCTCGAGGCGACGCTCGCGTCCCTCCGGCAAGGTGACGACCGGGTTGCAGAAGGCACCGTGGTGGATGATGTTGTCGGCGTCCGGGCAGATGTAGACGAACAACGACAGGTCAACACCGACCTGGGTGGCGGCAAGACCCACACCGTCGGCGGCGTCCATGGTGGTGAACATGTCACGAATGAGGGTCGTCAGATCCTCGTCGAACTCGGTGACCGGGCGGGTCTGAGCGTGGAGAACAGGCTCCCCCCACCGGGTGACCCGGCGCAGGGACCCACCTTTGAACAGATCCTCCCAACGGGGGTCGTCATTGGGGGTGTGCTTGCGCATGACTGATCTCCTGAGGTTGATGAGTGTCCAAGGTGATTGTCTCACGAGTGGGCAGGTGCCGGTGATCACCCGATGGTGGGGCCGACGAGCACCCGCATGACCCCGGGTTGGTCGATGGTCGTCTCGACCTGCCACGTGCCGGTGTGGTCGTCGCGCCGATGAACTGCGATGTGGCCCTCGTCCGGCAGCGCAGCCCAGACTCGGGTGCCGTTCTGGGTGGTGACGGTGATGTCGCGCGGATTGGCCCCGGTGGTGTCGAACTCGTCGACCAGCTCGAGTCGTCCGAACCGGCCTTCCAGCACCCCGATACTTCCCACCAGACGGTTGGCGACGAAGTGTTGGCCATTCGGGGAGGACACGATTGCAGATGGCTGGGCAGCGGCTTGGCAGGGATGACCTCTCCGGGAAGGGACCTTTGACCAGCGCGACGACGGTGTCTCGGTGACAAATCGCCACCCCCGGGCCCACATGTCGTGTCCGGTGGGCCGGGACCACGTGCTGACCGTCGCGGACAATTCTCCCGCGACGGTGAGGATCTGTTTTCGGCCGTCCTCGGTGAGGGTGAGGTGACGAGGGCCCACACCGGCAGGGGTCGTGAGAGAATCAATGACCTCAGGGGCAGCCTCGCTCCAACGCAGGACATGGATGCGGTCTGCTCCCAGGTCGGTGACGGCGAGGTGGGCACGATCCAACCAGGTCACCTGGTGGGGGTGAGGCCCTTCCTGACGGTCTGGCAGCGAGCCGGGGAAAGTGCAGTCCTTGCCCAGATCCAGTACGTGGCGCACCTTTGGCCGGGCCAGGTCCGACAGATCCACGAACTCAACCTGGCCAGAGGCGTAATCGGTGATCGCCATGAGCCGACCGGTGGGATCGACGGCTCCGTGGCAGGGCCATTGACCTTCCAACTCAATGGTTCCGACGACCTGGAAGTGGCGGCCGGGATGGACGATCCACAGGGTATTGTCACGTTCGCAGAGCACCGCGACCACGTTGTTCAGTGGTGTCACCCAGGACGCGTCTCCGAGGTGGCAGGTGCCGCCGACCTCGGTGTGGAGCCCATCGGACTCATCCGCCAACTGCCATGCGGTAATGCCTCCGGCTGAGGTATCGGTGGTGCGATGACAGGCAAGAACTGGGGTGACAGCCATGGCTGGAAGCCTACTCACGATGAGCGATCCACAAGGTCAGACAATGCAGGACGCGGGACTGTCCACAACCGGTGACGTCCAATGTCACGAGGTTGTCCACAGCGCGGAAAAAGATGGCGGATTTCGCGGCGTCGGACGACAACTGAAGATGTGAGGAGATCTGTTTGTGTCAGTGTGTTGATCATCGTCATCGGGACATGTCTGTTGGTTCTTCCTGCCCCTACCCACAGTGTTGCGGCCCCGCCCGCAGAAGCTCTGGCGTGGCGAGCACGGCCCACGAGCGATCTTGGTGTGCCGGTGCGGAGACGTCCGCCCGTGCCCGGTTCCGTGACCAAGGGGTTCGATCCTCCGGCCAAGCCGTGGTTGCCTGGTAGCCGTGGGGTCGAGTTCGCGGCATCACCTGGAGAACCCGTGAGGACAGTCACCGCCGGGGTCGTCGTCTTCGCCGGGCAGGTCGCCGGCGCCGGGGTGGTCAGCATCATGTTGCCCGACGGGCGGCGGACCACTCACATGCCGGTGGTTCCCGTCGTGGAGGTGGGGGAGGTCGTCATTCCTGGTCAGGTCATTGGGCTGGTGGGTGTGGGGCCGCCATGTGCCCGCACTTGTCTGCACTGGGGACTCAAGAAAGGAACCGAATATCAGAACCCGATGACCCTGTTGGACATTGAGGTACGTCTCCTGCCGACGCAGGGGCGAGCGCGGATGGCATCAGGTAGACAAGGCCTGCGACATCCCAGGGAGCTACCCGGTGTGAAGACTCCGACGGTGTCCACCGGCACGTTGATGCCGCCATGGCTGGGAGCCGGTCGTGACGGGGAGTCACTCATCGACGAGCATGTGACTCGGGCGGTGGCCCGAGGGGGTCACGCCCGGGGATGAGCTTGATGGAATGCCGTCCGCAGTCTCTCGGCGGACACGTGGGTGTAGATCTGAGTGGTGGACAGCGATTCATGCCCCAGCATCTCCTGGACGGTGCGTAGATCAGCTCCGCCTTCCAGAAGGTGCGTCGCCATGGCGTGACGCAGTCCGTGGGGTCCCAGGTCGGGGGAGTCCGGTTCGGCTCGCAGATGGGTGTGGACGATGCGTCTCACCACTCGTTGATCGATCCGTCCTCCGCGGGTGCCCAGGAAGAGCGCTGCCCCCGACGTGGGACAGACCCACTCCTGGCGACGCGTCAGCCATTCGTCGACTGCGCGTAGCGCGGGCTCTCCCATCGGCACGGTGCGTTGCTTGTTCCCCTTGCCGGTCACGCGCACCGTTCGACGAGACCGGTCGACGTCACCCAGGTCCAGGCCGCACAGCTCACCGACGCGAAGGCCGCCGCCATAGAGTACTTCCAGGATGGCGGCATCACGGGCTCCCTGGGGGGACTCATCGTTGCGAGCCTCGGCAATCGCATCGTCGAGGATGTGACGGGCCTGCTCGACGCCGAGGGTGGCCGGCAGACGTTTCGGAACCTTGGCCGAGGACAGGTCGGCTGTCGGGTTCCCGTCGATGAGTCCCTCGTTGGATGCCCACCGGAAGAAGACCCGGGCCGCTGACCAACGGCGTTGCATGGTGGCCGCTGTTGCGCCGGCCAGCCGGGTGTCGGCCAGCCAGGTGCGCACGCCAGTGGTGTCGATGCCTCCGATGGAGTCGACGCCGTGGTCGTGTACGTGCTCCATGAGGTCAGTGAGATCAGCCCGGTAACCACGAATGGTGTGGGGGGAGCGATGCAGAGTTGTCAGGTGATCGCAGAAGTCCTCGATGGGCACCGAGAGCGCACTCGGAAGGCGCGGGGAGTCAGGGCGAGAATTCACCACACCTACTGTGGTCTGTCAGCGTCGGGATGACGGGGTGGACACGCGGAGAGGATCGGTGATCCGGGAGACGAGCAGTGATCCGAGCAGGCCCATCACGATTGGCTTGATCGCCACTTCATGTCGTACGCTGGCCGGGCAGTCCGGAATGTTTCGGACTGACTTCGCATGCATCGACGTCATCAACGACCGGACGCCCACGGTCTTGCCACGGCAGGCGGGCGGACGGTGATGCATCAGGAGGTGACGCAATCCCGCGCCGCCGCACAACCGTTTGGCACACCCGTGGTGTGCCCTGATGAGGAAGGACACGGTCATGGCCGTCGTCACCACTCGCCAGCTCCTCGAGAGCGGCGTCCACTTCGGACACCAGACCCGTCGCTGGAACCCGAAGATGAAGCGTTTCATCTTCACCGAGCGCAACGGTATCTACATCATCGACCTGCACCAGTCGCTGACCTACATCGACAAGGCTTACGCCTTCGTCAAGGAGACCGTGGCCAAGGGGGGCCAGGTTCTCTTCGTCGGTACCAAGAAGCAGGCTCAGGAGTCCATCGCCGAGCAGGCGAGCCGTGTTGGCATGCCCTACGTCAACCAGCGTTGGCTCGGCGGAATGCTCACCAACTTCCAGACCATCTCGAAGCGCATCGCCCGACTCAAGGAGCTCGAGGCCATGGACTTCGACAAGGCCTCCGGCTCCGGTCTCACGAAGAAGGAGCTGCTCATGCTCTCCCGTGAGAAGGACAAGCTGGCCAAGGACCTCGGCGGTATCCGCGACATGCCGAAGGTTCCCCAGGCCGTCTGGGTTGTCGACACCAAGAAGGAGCACCTCGCCATCGACGAGGCTCGCAAGCTCAAGATTCCGGTTGTCGCCATCCTCGACACCAACTGTGACCCCGACGAGGTCGACTACCCGATCCCGGGCAATGACGACGCCATCCGTTCGGTGTCCCTGCTGACCCGTATCATCGCCGACGCCGTCGCCGAGGGCCTCATGGCTCGCTCCGCTGGTAAGTCCGGTGATCAGGCTGCTGAGGCTGAGCCCATGCCTGACTGGGAGCGCGAGCTCCTCCAGGGGGGCGACGCCAAGGCTGAGAACAAGGCTGAGGAGCCCAAGGCCGACGCCCCCGAGGCCGCCAAGGCTGAGAAGTCCAACTGAAGTTCGCCCACGTATAGACAGGACTGAGATTATCCATGGCTATCACTGCTGCTGAGGTCAAGAAGCTGCGCGACGCCACCGGCGCCGGCATGATGGACGCCAAGAAGGCCCTCACCGAGGCCGACGGCGACTTCGACAAAGCCGTTGACATCCTGCGCGTCTCCGGCGCTGCCAAGGCCGCCACGCGTTCCGACCGTGAGGCCAGCAACGGCCTGGTCGCCGCTGCTGGCACCTCCCTGGTACACATCGGCTCCGAGACCGACTTCGTCGCCAAGAATGAGGAGTTCATCGCCGCTGCCGAGGAAATCGCCAAGGCCGTCGAGAAGGCCGGGGCCGACTCCAAGGATGCCGCCAACGCCGCCGCCCTGGCCGACGGCACCACCGTTGGAGGCAAGCTCGGCGAGCTTGCCGCCAAGATCGGCGAGAAGATCGAGCTCGCCAGCGTCGCCCACTTCGACGGCAACGCCCATGTTTACCTGCACCGTCGTTCCCAGGACCTGCCCCCGCAGGTCGGCGTGATGGTTGAGTACGAGGGTGATGACAAGGAGGCCGTGCACGGGGCTTGCTTGCAGATCGCCGCCATGAGCCCGCGCTGGCTGTCCCGCGACGAGGTTCCCGCTGACGTCGTCGAGCACGAGCGCGGCGTCGCCGCTGACATCGCTCGCGAGGAGGGCAAGCCCGAGAAGATCATCGACCGCATCGTCGAGGGTCGCCTCAACGGCTTCTACAAGGAGAGCTGTCTGCTCGACCAGCCTGCCATCTCCGACGACAAGAAGTCCGTCGCCCAGACCCTTGAGGCCGCTGGCGTCACCATCAAGCGCTTCGTGCGTTTCTCCGCTGGAGAGTGACTCCTTCCCGGTGCGAACCGGGGGGATGACTGACCACGAACGGCCCCACCGCTTGGTGGGGCCGTTCGTCGTTCTCGGATACGGATGTTCGCTGGAAGCCAGAACTCCCGGGCCAACTCGTGGCGGGAGTTCCTGGTGGTGAATGCTGGTCGAGACGACGGTGAACTGCGGTGGTGGCCGTCCTCGGGCTAAGCTGGGGTGACGCATCCCGCGTCAATGTTCGCCGACCAGGAGAGATGATGCCAGAGCGCTACAACCGAGTTCTTCTCAAGTTGTCCGGAGAGGTTTTCGGAGGGGGAGGGATCGGTGTTGACGCCGATGTCGTTGCCGCCAAAGCCCGCGAGATCGCTGATATCGCCAACACCGGTGTTCAGGTGGCCGTCGTCGTCGGTGGAGGGAACTTCTTCCGTGGGGCTGAGCTTCAGCAACGCGGCATGCAGCGTGATCGCGCTGATTACATGGGCATGCTCGGAACCGTCATGAACTGCCTCGCCCTGCAGGACTTCTGCGAGAAGGCCGGAGTCGACACCCGCGTCCAGACCGCCATCACCATGGGCCAGGTTGCCGAGCCGTACATTCCCCGCAAGGCCGAGCGTCACATGGAGAAGGGACGAGTCGTCATCTTCGGCGCTGGGTCCGGCATGCCGTACTTCTCCACCGACACCGTCGCCGCGCAGCGTGCCCTCGAGATCGGCGCGGATGCCCTGCTCATGGGTAAGCAGGGGGTGGACGGCGTCTATGACAGCGACCCCAAGACCAACCCGAACGCCCACAAGTTCGACGAACTGACCTACGATGAGTTCCTGTCACGTGACCTCAAGGTCGCTGACGCCACTGCCGTCGCCATGGCCAGGGACAACGCCCTGACGATGATCTTCTTCAACCTTGAGACCCCTGGCAACATCGCTCGCGTCATCAATGGTGAGGGCATCGGCACCACCGTCCATCGCTGAACCATCGAAGACACACCAAGGAAGGACAACACAGTGAGCGACATCATCAAAGACGCCGGGAAGAAGATGGGGTCAGCGGTCGACCATGCCCGCGAGGAGTTCGCGGCCATTCGTACCGGGCGCGCCAACCCCGCCATGTTCAACAAGATCATGGTCGAGTACTACGGCACCCCCACCCCGCTGCAGCAGCTCGCCAGCTTCCAGGTTCCGGAGGCTCGCACCGTCCTCATCGCCCCGTTCGACAAGAGCTGTGTCAACGAGGTCGAGAAGGCTGTCCGTGACTCCGATCTGGGCGTCAACCCCTCCAACGACGGCAACGTCGTGCGCTGCGTCCTGCCGGCCCTCACCGAGGAGCGCCGTAAGGAGTACATCAAGATGGCCAAGGCCAAGGCGGAGGAAGGTCGCATCGCCGTGCGCAACGTCCGTCGTGCCAGCAACGACATGATCAAGAAGCAGGAGAAGGACAAGGAGATCTCCGAGGACGAGCTGACTCGCCTGGAGAAGGAACTCGACCAGGTCACCCGCACGTACGTCGAGCAGATCGACGAGCTCCTGAAGTCCAAGGAGAGCGAGCTCCTCGAGATCTGATCGGAATCGGGATGGACAACTCTCAGCAGAAGGCCACAGTCACACGTACCTCACGTGCTGGCCGTGACCTTCCTGCTGCCATCACCACAGGTGTGGTGTTGTGCGGGGCCGTCATCGGCACCGTCGGGTGGTGGCACTGGGGGTTCGTCCTGCTGATGGCCCTGGCCCTGGTGGCTGGAGCCATCGAACTCCATCGAGCGATGGTTCGACTGGGCATGGACTCTGCGATCGTGCCGATCTGCGTCGGTACCGTCGTGATGGTCATCGGGGCATACGCGGCCTCGACGATGGACCTCCGCATCCTGCCGAACACGTTCCTCGTTGCCGCTCTCGGCGCGACGACGGTCGCGGCGATGGCGTGGCGCCTGCCGCGTGGTTCTGACGGATTCGTCAAGGACGTCGCGGCAAGCCTGTTGACCATCGCCTACCTGCCGTTGCTGGGCTGCTTCGTCCCACTCATGATGGGAGACGACGGCGGCAGTCGGCGCATCGCCACCTGGATTCTCAGCGTCGTCGCCTCCGACACCGGCGGGTATGCCGTCGGTGTGCTTTTCGGCAAGCACAAGATGGCCCCGAGGATCAGCCCCAGGAAGAGCTGGGAGGGTTTCGCCGGATCCGTCAGCATGGCGGCCCTCGTCGGATGGGCCTGCCTGAGCGGACTGCTCGATGCCCCGGTGTGGGCCGGTTTGCTCCTGGGCGTGATTCTCGCGTTCACGGGAACTGCGGGAGATCTCGTCGAGTCAATGATCAAACGCGATGCCGGCATCAAGGACATGTCGAACTTCCTGCCCGGCCACGGCGGAGTGATGGATCGGCTGGACTCGGTGCTGTTCTCGGCACCCTTCGCCTGGCTCGTCATGTCCCTGGTGCTGTGACCGAGCTCGTGCCCGTCATCCATCGCACCTGAGAACCGTGCAGCCACCGTCGACGGATCCATGGTGGCTGACCTCAAGTTGAGAGGAGTCTCGTGACCGATACTGAATCCGACCGCCCGAGCCTGTCGCCGTCGGGACTCGTACTGCCCATCACACCGCTGACCGACAAGGAGATCCCGGTTGTGGTGCGCACCCCGAGGCGCACCAAGCCTCCTCGGCACTGGATTGACCTGAGCGTTGAGGAGAGAGTACAGGCCGTCAAGGACCTCAGCCTGCCGGCCTTCCGCGCTCGTCAGATCTCCGCCCACGTCTTCGACCGCTGGGAGGTTGACCCCATGGGGTGGACCGACCTACCCAAGTCAGCTCGTCAAGAGATCGCCGATGCCTGGTTCCCGACACTGTTGACAGAGGTTTCCCGGCAGTCCTGCGACCATGGCATGACCGTGAAGACCTTGTGGCGGCTGCACGGCGGGGCACTGGTGGAGTCGGTTCTCATGCACTACCCGGCCACCCGTCATTCCGCGGCTCGCACCACCTTGTGCATCTCCTCCCAGGCCGGCTGTGGCATGGCGTGTCCGTTCTGTGCGACTGGTCAGGGCGGTATCCAGCGCAACATGTCCACCGCTGAGATCGTCAGCCAGGTGTTGGCGGCCAACCGCCTCATCGAGGCTGATGAGGTTCCCGGAGCCAACGGCCGTGTTCACAACATCGTCTTCATGGGAATGGGTGAGCCGATGGCCAATTACCGCTCGGTGCTCACCGCCATGCGCACTCTGACCGCTGAAGGCCCCGACGGAGTGGGCATGAGTGCCCGTGCCCTGACGGTTTCCACCGTTGGTCTCGTCCCGCGTGTCAAGGCGCTGACCGAGGAGGGGATCCCCGTCACCCTGGCCATCTCCCTGCACGCCCCCGACGACGAGCTGCGTGACGAGCTCATCCCGGTCAACCGGCGGTGGAAGGTCGACGAACTCCTTGACGCCGCCTGGCAGTACGCCGAGAGGACCAAGCGTCGGGTCTCGATCGAGTACGCCCTCATGAAGGACATCAACGACCAGGCCGACCGCGCCGCCATGCTGGCTCGCCAGATTCGTCGTCGGGGAGACTGGACCTGGGCCCACGTCAACCTCATTCCTCTCAACCCGACGCCAGGTTCGCGCTGGACAGCGTCTCGTCGGGAGGATCAGGACGCCTTCGTCGAGACCCTGGAGCGCTGGAAGATCCCGGTCACGGTGCGCGAGACCAGAGGCTCTGAGATTGATGGCGCATGTGGTCAGTTGGCTGCCGCGGGACGCTCGGAGGGATTGGGCAACTGAGTCCACAGGGCGACCCAGTGGGGTGAGTTGGGCTGATGTGGTGCAAAAATCATCCGAGTAACGCCAACACATGAAGGAGGTCGCCTGATGGACAGTCAGCTCGAGGACGCCTACGAGGCGGTGCTGAAGCGCAATGCGGGGGAGGCCGAGTTTCATCAGGCCGTGCGGGAGATCTTTGAGTCCCTCGGCCCGGTGCTCGAGAAGAATCCGCAGTACGTTGAGGCAGCAGTTCTGTCGCGTATCTGCGAACCGGAGCGTCAGATCATCTTCCGAGTCCCGTGGATCGACGACAAGGGCAAGGTGCGCATCAACCGTGGCTTCCGTGTCGAGTACTCGTCGGTACTTGGGCCGTACAAGGGCGGACTGCGATTCCACCCCTCGGTGTACCTCGGAACCATCAAGTTCCTCGGTTTCGAGCAGATCTTCAAGAATGCGTTGACCGGTATGCCGATCGGCGGCGCCAAGGGCGGCTCGGACTTCGACCCGCACGAGGCCTCCGAAGGCGAGGTCATGAGGTTCTGTCAGTCGTTCATGACCGAGCTCTACCGTCATCTCGGTGAGCACACCGACGTCCCCGCCGGTGACATCGGCGTCGGCGGACGTGAGATCGGATTCCTCTTCGGCCAGTACAAGCGGATCACCAACCGTCACGAGTCCGGGGTCCTCACCGGGAAGGGGCTCACCTGGGGTGGTTCCCTGGTGCGCACCGAGGCCACCGGTTACGGTACGGTCTTCTTCGTCCAGCGCATGTTGGCGACCAACGGAAAGTCGCTGGACGGCCTGCGAGTCACCGTCTCCGGGTCGGGCAATGTCGCCGTTTACGCCATCGAGAAGGCCCAGGACCTCGGTGCGACCGTTGTCGCGTGCTCGGACTCCAGCGGATACGTCGTGGACGAGAAGGGGATCGACGTCGCCCTGCTCAAGCAGGTCAAGGAGGTCGAGCGAGCCCGCATCAGCGAGTACGCCGCCCGCCGCGACTCGGCCACC
Organism: Cutibacterium nasicola; assembly: GCF_052654715.2. Taxonomy (NCBI): domain Bacteria; kingdom Bacillati; phylum Actinomycetota; class Actinomycetes; order Propionibacteriales; family Propionibacteriaceae; genus Cutibacterium; species Cutibacterium nasicola. Next base: position 730,431 of record NZ_CP199745.2, read on the forward strand.
TTCCACACCGACGAGTCCATCTGGGACACTCCGGTTGACGTTGCCCTGCCCTGCGCGACCCAGAACGAGCTCAACGGTGACGAGGCGAAGACCCTCATCCGCAATGGTGTCGTCGCAGTGGCCGAAGGTGCCAACATGCCGTGTACCCCCGAGGCTGTGCACTCCTTCCACGACGCTGGTGTTCTCTTCGCTCCCGGCAAGGCCTCCAACGCCGGCGGCGTGGCGACCTCGGCCCTGGAGATGCAGCAGAACGCCGCCCGCGACTCCTGGGACTTCGACGCCACCGAGGCCCGACTGCAGCAGATCATGGCCGACATCCACGACCGCTGCATCGAGACTGCTGACGCCTACGGTCACCCAGGCGACTACGTCATGGGCGCCAACATCGCCGGCTTCACCAAGGTGGCCGACGCCGTCATCGCGATGGGTGTCGTCTGAGCGCTTCCACCGCCTCCTCGATGGTGTCGACGAGGCGAATGTGACCAGCGACGAGGTGATCCCGCGACATCGTGTGGAGCAGCGGCCAGGCTGGCAAGGTCTGGCTCCAGTAATGGCTGCCGAGCATGATGAGCGGGGTCACCTCGTTCTCATTGGTGGCGTAGTAGTTGCCCGTCATCGCCTGGAAGAGTTCCTGGACGGTTCCCGCCTGACCGGGTAGGTAGATGATCCCGCCACGACATCGATTGAGCAGGATGTCCTCGCGCAGCGCGTTCGAGAAGTATTTGATGATGCTGGTGGCAAAGACGTTTGGCGGTTCGTGTCCGTAGAACCAGGTCGGGATGCCGATGGTGCGGTGAGCCGGACCATCGGGCCATGAGGCGACGACGTCCAGACCCGCCTGCACCCAGGCGGTGACGTCGGCGGTCCCGACGATCTCGCGCAGCCGGTCGATTGAGTGGTCAAGCAGATCGGGTGGGCAGGCTGCTCCCAGGTTGGTGGCCTCCATCGCGCCCGGTCCGCCACCGGTGACGACGAGGTGGCCGGCATCAGCAAGGGTGGCTCCCAGGTCGGCTGCCATGCGGTACCCATCAGAATCCCTGGTGACGGTGTGGCCACCCATGACGCCGACCGTCATGGTCGGATCGGTGCCAGTGAGCAGATCATCCATGGCGTCCGTCATGGAGTCGTCATGGAGGGCGGTGGCGAGGGTGTCGTGCAATCCCGGAGGTGTGGACAGCCCGCGACGCCAGCGATCCACCGCCGCGTCAAGGGTGGCGGGGTATCCTTGGTCGATGTCGTCGTACAACTCCTGGGCGGTGTAGGCCCCCGGGTGATAGGGGTCGAACGGAACTCCCGGGATGCTCGGGAAGATGAGGGCACCCCGGGCCCTCAGCCACTCCGTCACAAGGACGGGGCCGGTGCATCCCAGGAAGATGGTCGTGGAGACATCGCAGGTGCGCAGCACAGTGGCGCAGTCGGCCAGATTGACCCCTTGCACCACGCGTCCGGACAGATCCGGTGCCGCTTCCGCCAGCTGCTCGACCGTCTCGATCTCGATGGGGGAAGGACTCATCGATGCGACTCCGGGTGGGCCAGGCCGAACAGACCCCGGGGATCGAGGGGATCACAATCCCACTGGATTGTCGTGGAGCCCGGGGACATCCGCACGGTGAGGCCGTGGGGGCTGGAAATGACGTCAAGTTTCGCGACGAAATCCTCTGCCTGCCAGCCACCGCTCGCCGCGATGTCGATGGTGCCCTCGCCGACACAGCAGTGAGAGATCAGCCATTCGTCATGACCGACGGTGACGTCAAGGGCTGCGTTGACGATGCCGACCTGGGGTCGGGTGCAGTGCCAGGACATCGCCCAGCTGTCTCCGTCACCGCGAGGGGAGACGACGATGTGAGAACCATCGACGACGCCCTGCACCGATCGCGTCGGGTCGAACTCGCCGAGGGCCGTCGGCTGGCTGCGCACGCCCTCGTCGGGTTCGGGATCCATGCCCTTCCTCAGTGCGGGTAGGAGGTGGTCCCAGACGATCTGCAGAATCGCCTGCGTGTTTCCGGGGCCCTCGCCTGCCTCATTGGTCATGACGATGACGGCGTCGACCTCGGGGAGGACGAGTGCGAACTGGCCGAAGGCACCGTCGAGACGGTAACCATGGCTGGAGATCCAGGTCTGCCAGCCGTAACCCAGCCCCCACTCAGGGCCGGTGAGGCCATCGGACTCGACATGTTTGACGCGGTGCTGCTCGATCCATTCCTGGGGGAGTAGACGTGTGCCGTCATGGATGCCGTCGTCGAGGAGGAGCTGGGCGAACCGACCCATGTCCTCGGCGTCGATGTGCAGGCCACTGAACCCCAACGGGATGCCGTCCATGTCGACGGCCCAGCTGTGCGGCCCGCATCCCAGCGGTTCCAGGACCTCTCGGGTGATGATGGCGTCGACGTCCACCCCGGTATGTCGACGCACGATTCGAGAGAGCATCCAGGTGCCAAGGTTGTTGTAGGCGAAGTCGATCCCGGGACGTCCGGCTGGTTCGGTCGCCAACCACGCCTTGGCGGTCTCGACGCTGGGAATTTGCGGCACGCCTAAGGCAGGCTCGATGAGTTGTTCGGGGTAATGACCACTCGCCATCGCCAGCACGTCACGGACCCTGATGGATCTGGCCACCGGTCCGGTCTCATCGGTGCAGAAAGCGGGCAACAGGTCTGCCAGGGTGTCGTCGTACCCGAAAGCGCCACGGTCCACCGCAATGCCGACCGCAGCAGAGGTGAAGGTCTTCGAGCAGGAATAGACGAGGCTGGGAACGTCGGGGCTCCAGGGTGCCCAGCGGCGTCGCCCGACGACCTGTCCGTGCTGACGGACGATGAGTCGATGCGGGTGGACTCCGGCCTCTTCGAGGGCATCGGCGGTGATGTCGAGGACACTGTCGGTCATGAATCCACTGTAGGGCCGCTGGCCAGGACCTCGGGGAGATGAATGAACGGGTTGTCCCTCGAATCGGTCCCCTGAAACGGTCGTGACACACTGGCAGGGTGAAGAAGGTCATCATTCTCGGCTCCACTGGATCGATCGGAACACAGACCTTGGAGGTCATCGCGTCGCGCCGTGACCAATTTGAGGTCGCCGGCATATCGGCAGGTGGCTCAGATGTTGGCCTGCTGGCCCAGCAGGTGCTCGACTTCTCCGTCCCCGTCGTTGCGATCGCACGGGAGAACGCTGCAGAGGAACTCATGAGGGCACTCGCTGCCCAGGCAGGGTCCCGCGATGTTCCGGTGCCCAGTCCTCAGATCTTGGCCGGGCCGGAGGCCTCGACCCAACTGGCCGGGATGCCCGCTGACGTCGTGTGCAATGCCATTACCGGAGCTGCCGGTCTGCGTCCGACCTTGGCAACCCTTGCCGCCGGGACGACACTGGCCCTGGCCAACAAGGAATCCCTGGTCATCGGGGGCAGGCTCGTCACCCAGGCGGCTGCCCCCGGACAGATCGTTGCTGTGGATTCTGAGCATTCCGCCTTCGCCCAGTGTCTGCGAGGAGGCGGGCGTCATGAGGTGCGACGCCTCGTCCTGACGGCATCTGGGGGGCCGTTCCGTGGCCGCGACCGCGCCTCACTGGTGGACGTCAGTGCTGCCGACGCCATGAAGCATCCCACGTGGGACATGGGTCGGGTCATTACCATCAATTCGTCAACGATGGTCAACAAGGGACTGGAATTACTCGAGGCAGCCCTGCTCTATGACGTTGACCTCAACGACATCACCGTTGTCGTGCATCCGCAATCTGTCGTGCACTCGATGGTGGAGTTCTGGGATGGTGCCACGATTGCGCAGGCGTCGCCTCCTGACATGAAATTGCCGATCGCCCTGGGATTGTCCTGGCCCGACCGCATCCCTGATGCGGCTGCTGGTTGCGACTGGTCGACGGCCACCCAGTGGACCTTCGAACCTCTGGACAACGAGACCTTTGGTGCGGTCGAACTGGCACGACGAGCTGGACTCGCCGCAGGTACTGCACCAGCCATATTCAATGCCGCCAACGAGTCCTGTGTCGACGCCTTTTGTGATGGACGTATTGGTTTCCTCGAGATAACTGAAACCATTGCCGCGGTCCTTGACGAACACTTGTCTGATGATGCCAACGATGACCCCGGCTCTCGACATGTTGGTGACGACGCTCTCACCCTTGACGCCGTGTTGGCCGCCGACGCCTGGGGCCGTCGACGCGCTGCAGAGATGTGTGCCCAGGGGATTCGCCGGTGACAACCGTCATCGAGGTGCTGGCCGGGATCGTCTTCTTCGGCCTCATCATCCTTTCGGTGCTGCTCCACGAGTGCGGTCACTTCATCCCGGCCAAGATTTTTGGGGTCAAGGTCACCGAGTTCTTCGCCGGATTCGGGCCCAAGATCTGGTCCTTCACCCGTGGTGAGACCGAGTACGGGTTCAAGTGGCTCCCACTGGGCGGATACGTGCGCCTGGTCGGCATGTATCCCACCGAGGTGCATCACCGTCATGCCAACAAGCTGACGAAGCTGGCCGACCAGGCGAGGGCGGCCGAGGCGGAGGAGATCACCGATGCGGACCGCGGACGTCTCTTCAGCGACAAACCGGTGTGGCAGCGGCTCATCATCATGAGCGGCGGGATCCTTACCAACCTGGTATTGGCTTTCCTGCTGTTTTGGGCAGTATTCGGCATTCATGGGCGCCCCGCCGAGACGACGACGGTGGCCGCGGTCACTCCGTGCGTCCAATCCACCCAGACCACTGGTCCGTGCCCCAAGGGAGACCGTCCAGCACCGGCTGCTGGGGCCGGCTTGCATGCGGGGGATCGCATCGTCTCTTTCAACGGTCGACGGGTGGGATCCTGGTCGCAATTGCAGGAGTTCATCCGTGCCAACGGTGATGGGGAGGTTCGCCTTGTCGTGGAGCGCGATGGCGACTCCGTGAATCTTTCGCCAACGCACACTCTCGTCACTCAGGTCCCAGACCTCAACAATCCAGGTCGCACCATCGAAGCAGGGTATCTGGGCGTCAGCCCGACGATGGTCGTCGTTCACTCGGGGCCGGGCGACACCATGTCTCAGATGTGGACGATGTCAAAGCAGTCACTGAGCGCATTGGCCAGACTCCCACAACTGACCTGGAGTGTCGCCTCCGACATGATCACCGGGAGGACCAGGGACGTCAACAGTCCGATGAGTGTTGTGGGGGCATCCCGAATTGCCGGCGACGTCGCGGGCAACAGCCAACTGACTTTCGGGGACAAGGTCGCCACCGGTGCAAGTCTGCTCGGCGGACTCAACCTCTTCCTCTTCTGGTTCAACGTGGTGCCCCTGCCACCCATGGATGGCGGGCACATCGCCGGAGCAGTCTACGAGGCGTGCAAGAGGGGGATTTTCCGGGTGCTGGGCAAGCCTGATCCGGGCTCGGCCGACACCGCGATGATGCTGCCGGTGGCGTGGGTCATCGGCGTCCTCATGCTTGTCATGGGGCTGATCCTCGTCGTCGCTGACGTCGTCTCCCCAGTCAAGATCTTCTGAGCTCCCTGGCACTCCTGTGAATCAGCCGTGAGACGTCGTGTTGTTACGCAATGATGGAAAAAGCTCGGTGAATTGTCGGTGACAACCGTTTCTGTCGTCGTATCTACCGTGGCAAGGTGACGCGCGAACGTTGCCTACCACGAGATGGGAATTCTCATGACCACAATGTCCAGACGTGTCCTGGCAGGCCTCTGTGCTCTGTCGTGCGGCGTCGCCATGATCGTCGCGGTCCAGCCAGCCCATGCTGATCCGGTGGCAGCCGGCCACGTCGTCGTCAATGAGGTTTATGGAGGTGGCGGTAACTCCGGTGCCACCTGGACCCATGACTTCGTCGAATTGCTCAACCCCACCTCTGCGGACGTCTCCGTCGAGGGGTGGAAGCTGGAATACCTCACTGCCAAGGGCAAGGTGGCCAACACCTGTAGCCTGGTCGGTACCGTCAAGGCCGGTGGTCACTTCCTGGTCCAGGAGGCCAGGGGAGACGGCGGTAGCAAGCCCCTCCCGACTCCCGACGCCGAGTGCTCGGCATTCATGAGTGCCATCACGGGGTCGGTACGTATCACTGACGCATCTGGTGCTGTCGTTGACCTGGTTGGCTACGGTGCTGCATCGGTGGCCGAGACGAAGGCGGCCCCCGCCCCGTCGAACACCACCTCGATCGAGCGTCGCAACGGCGTCGACACCGACGACAACTCGGCGGACTTCGAGGTCGTAGATCCCACCCCGACGAATTCCGGTTCGGTCCCAGCAGCCACCCCGACTCCGATCCCCACCCCGGACCCGACTGAGACCCCGATTTCCAAGATCCAGGGCAATGGTCCGGTCAGCCCACTGGTCGACAAGGCCGTCACCACGGTGGGCGTCGTCACCGCTGCCTATCCGACCGGCGGATTCAATGGCATCTACATCCAGACCCCAGGATCTGGTGGCACTCCGAAGAGGGCGACGGATGCCTCTGACGGCGTCTTCGTGTACTCGAAGTGGGCTGCCGTCAACATCAAGGTCGGCGACTGCGTGACCGTCAGGGGCACCGTCACGGAGGCCCATGACCTCACCGAGATCGGCGGTAGCACCCGAGTCGATCGCAGGTTCGGTTGCGCCCCGGTCAAGGCCACCGAGCTGACCTCGCTGCCGGCCACCGACGCCGAGCGGGAGGCCTACGAGGGCATGCTCGTCAAGCCCACCAGCGGCTACACCATCACCAACAATTACGGCCTCAACCAGTACGGTCAGATCGGCCTGGCCGACGGCGACAAGCCCCTTTACCAGGGCACCGAGGTTGCCCTTCCGGGAAAGGACGCCGAGGCTGTCGAGGTGGCGAACAAGGCCAGGTACATCACCCTTGATGACGGGGCTTCGTGGAACTTCATGACCAACGCCGACGCCAAGAACTCGCCGCTGCCGTACCTGTCCCAGGACACCCCGATGCGCACCGGCACTCACGTCGACTTCACCTCGCCGGTCATCATGGACCAGCGGTTCGGCTGGAACTTCCAGCCCACCGGTCAGGTCGTCGGTGCGGCCTCCACACTGTCGCCGATCAAGGTCGGTAACAACCGCCCGGCCAGCCCACCGGCCGTGGCTGGCAGCGTCAAGCTGGCCAGCTTCAACGTGCTGAGCTACTTCACCGATCTGGGCCAGGACGAGCCGAACTGCAAGGCCTATCTCGACCGTGACGGCAACCCGGTCTCGGCCAACTACTGCCTGGTCCGTGGCGCCTACACGCCGAAGGCCCTTGCCGACCAGCAGGCCAAGATCGTCACAGCGATCAACGGTCTGGGTGCCGACGTCGTCTCTCTCGAGGAGGTCGAGAACTCCGCCCAGATCACCTGGCATTCGAGCCAGCCCCGTGACGCTTCCTTGGCCACTCTTGTTGACGCCCTCAACAAGGCCACCGGCAAGAAGGTGTGGGCCTACGTTCCCAGCCCGAGTGTCGTTCCCCCGAACGAGGACGTCATTCGCTCGGCCTTCATCTACAAGGTCGGCAAGGTCGCCCCGGTGGGTGCCTCGCAGATCTTGGCCGACCCGGCCTTCGCCAATGCCCGCCAGCCGCTTGCCCAGCGCTTCCAGCCGGAGGGTTCCAAGCGCACCTTCGTGGCGGTCGTCAATCACTTCAAGTCCAAGGGTTCTGGTGAGGATGACCGCACCGGGCAGGGCAAGTCGAACCCCAGCCGCGTCTCCCAGGCCAAGGCCCTGACGGGTTGGGTGAACACGACTTTCAGGGACGACCCGGTCTTCATGCTCGGTGATTTCAATGCCTACGCCATGGAGGACCCGATCCGCGCCATCAAGGACGCCGGATTCAGTGAGGTTGTCGAGGAGCGCGACCCCGGTGCCGCCAGTTATCAGTACTCGGGTCGCGTGGGCTCCCTGGACCACATCTTCGCCAATGCCAAGGCCCACGAGTTGGTCTCTGGAGCCGGAATCTGGGACATCAATGGATCTGAGTCGGTGGCCATGCAGTACTCGCGTCGCAACTACAACGTGACCGACTTCTACACCACCAGCCAGTTCGGTGCCTCGGACCACTCCCCGGCACTCGTCGGCTTCTCGATGCAGGTTCCGGCCCCGGCGCCGACCGTGGCGCCGACTCCGTCGGCCAGCACCCCGACCCCGGCCACTGCTTCTAGCACGACGGTCGCTCCTGCCCCCGGACACGTGCCGGGAACCCGTCCCGGTCTGCCTCGCACCGGAGTCTGACGAATCCTCGCGGCACCCGCCCCGTCACCACGACAGGGCGGGTGCTCGCTGTCAGCGTCACCACACTGAGGAAAGTAGGTGACACAATGGGAATGACAATCCGCGATTTCAGGAGTGACACGTCAATGACCGTGAACCTGGGCATGCCCACCCCTCCCGTCCCGACCCTGGCGCCGCGCCGTAAGACGCGCCAGATCACGGTGGGAGATGTGCTTGTCGGTGGTGACGCACCCATTTCGGTGCAGTCCATGACCACGACAAAGACTCATGACGTCGGTGCCACCTTGCAGCAGATCGCGGCGCTGACCGCTGCTGGCTGTGACATCGTGCGGGTCGCATGTCCCACTGACAAGGACGCGGACGCTCTGCCGATCATCGCTCAACAGTCACACGTCCCGGTGATCGCTGATATTCACTTCCAGCCGAAGTACGTCTTTCAGGCAATCGAGGCCGGCTGTGGTGCAGTGCGAGTCAATCCCGGCAATATCCGCAAGTTTGACGACCAGATTGAGTCGATCTGCAAGGCTGCCACCGAGCACGGTACGAGTATCCGCATCGGTGTCAACGCCGGCTCTCTCGACAAGCGTCTGCTCGAGAAGTACGGTGCACCGACTGCTGAGGCTATGGTGGAATCAGCGCTGTGGGAGGCGAGTCTCTTTGAGCAGTACGGATTCCGGGATTTCAAGATTTCGGTGAAGCACCACGACCCGGTTGTCATGATCCAGGCCTATGAACAGCTCGCGGCGCAGTGCGACTACCCGCTCCATCTCGGTGTGACTGAGGCCGGCCCGGCTTTCCAAGGCACCATCAAGTCGTCGGTGGCCTTCGGACACCTCCTCGCTGAGGGCATCGGCGACACCATTCGCGTCTCCCTGTCGGCTGATCCGGTCGAGGAGGTCAAGGTCGGCATCAAGATCTTGGAGTCGCTGAATCTGCGTCCCCGCGGTCTGGAAATCGTCTCCTGCCCCTCATGTGGGCGGTGCCAGGTGGATGTTCTCTCACTGGCCAACGATGTGACCGATGCTCTGGAGGGGATTGACGCCCCGCTACGTGTGGCAGTCATGGGCTGCGTGGTCAACGGCCTTGGGGAAGGCCGTGAAGCTGACCTGGGTGTGGCTGCCGGTAATGGCAAGGGAAAGATCTTCAAGCACGGCGAGGTCGTTCGTACTGTTGCCGAGAATGAGGTCGTTGCCACCCTCGTTGACGAGGCGAATCGGATGGCTGACAACATGAATGAGACCGGGGAACCGGAAGTCGCGGTTTCCTGACGTGTTCACCAGGGTCAGGGTCCTTGACGACACCGACGTGGCCCAGGTCACCGAATTTCTCCAACAGGACCCAGTGGGAAATCTGTTTCTGCTGTCACGAATCCAGGCCAATGGCCTGGACCGCGGCAGGCTCGGATGCCCCGTCGTCGGTGTCGTCCGGTCCCGTGAATTGCACGGGGTGCTTCATCTTGGTGCCAACGTCGTACCGGTGGCATCAGACGACGTAACGATCGAGGCATTGGCCTCCAAGGTCGGGCCGTGGCGCGCGTCGTCGTCAATGATGGGACGGGCAGAACCAGTCCTGGCGTTGCACCACATTCTGTCTGAGCGGTATCCGCGGGCATGGGGAAGTCCTCGTGAGTTACGAGCGCACCAGCCGTTGTTGGAGTTGCAGGAACCGTCACGTGTCGCTCCGGATCCCCGTGTCACGGCTGCGACGATGGAGCATTTCCAGGCCTATTTTCAAGCCGCGGTGGCGATGTACACCGAGGAAGTTGGTGTCAGTCCCATCGAGCCGTCTGGTGGTTATATGCGCCACATGCGCATCCTCGTGCAGCGGAGCCATTGCTTCGCCATCATTGACGAGGACGGAACAGTGCGATGGAAATCCGACATTGGCGTCGTGTGGGATCGCTACTGCCAAGTTCAGGGGGTCTGGATGGATCCAGCATGGCGCGGTCAAGGATTGGCCGATGCTGCGATGACGGCCGTGGCAGATCTGTGCCAGCGACGCTACGAGTCGGTGTCCCTCTACGTCAATGACTTCAACACCCGAGCTCTGGCGATGTACGACACCGTTGGGTTCCGTCAGGTGGGAGAAATGGCCACCGTGCTCTACTGACGGCCCGCTGCGACCAGGGCGTAAAGGCGGATGAACAGGGTCAGCGCTCATGTCGGTGACCTTGCCCCGCGTCGCAGACACCAAGTGAACGCTCTCAACAGCGGGGCCTTCGACCCAGTGATGCCCCAGATCTTGAATTGTCGACAGTGATGTGTTTTCCGAAGACCGTCGGCTCTGATTCCGTGGAACTCCACGGTGCTCCAACAGACCAATCGGAGGTGCCCCTGCCCGCGGAGTGATCGGCATCCACATGGTGAGCGGTGTACGGCAGGGAATGGGATGGGGTGGGAGCAGGGGCGCCTCAGGCGACCCGGCGCCGCATCCCCCCAAGCAGCCCGCGCGGCGCGAGGACCCAGCACAGGAGGAACACCGCCGTCGCAACAAGGACGATCGTCCCGCCGGCCGGAAGGTCAATCGACCACGACAGGTACAGGCCTACCAGAGCGCTGAGGCCGCCGATCACCGGCGCCAGGACCATCATTCGCCCCAGCCGATCGGTGAACAGGCGGGCGGTGGCGGCCGGGGTCACCAGCAGGGCCAGGACGAGGACGTTACCGATGACCTGCACCGAAATGACGACGGTCATCGTCACCAGCACGTAGAGCAGCAGGTCGAGGGCGAAGACCGGAAGGTTGGAGGCCCGCGCAGTCTCCCGATCCAGACCGACGGTCACCAGCTCCTTGTGGACGGCGCGTTCCAGGAGCAGCACAATGGCCCCGGCCACGCACACGACGACGATGTCGTCGTTGGTGATACCCGTGATGGATCCGAAGAGGAACTGTTGCAGGGAACCCGAGTACCCAGGAGCTCTGGAGATGATGACGATTCCCAACGCGAAGGCCCCCGCAAAGAGGATTCCGATGACGGAGTCCTCCTTGAGGCGTCGGTTCTGGGAGACGATGGCCACCAGGACGGCAGTGACGAGACCGGCCACAGCACCACCGACGAGCAGCGACCCCTGGAGCAGGAAGGCCACCGCCAAACCGGGGAAGACCGAGTGGGCCACTGCGTCGCCGATGAATGCCATGCCTCTCAGCACGACATGGGAACCGATGACGCCGGCAACCATCGAGCAGACCACGGCAACGAGCAAGGCCTTCGGCAGGAAGACCAGCAGGGGATTGGTGAGATCAGTGAAGAACTCCCATGGAGTGAGCATTGATGGTTCCTTGTCAGACGGGGGTGTGGACGGGTTCAGCAGCCCCGACCATGGTCAGCAGCGGGGAGTTCGCGGTGACCCCGAAGGCCTTCATCCACATCGCCGGATCACGCAGTTCCTCCGGGGTGGAGTCGGCGATGACGGTGCGGTTGATGAGGCACACCCGGTCAGCGGTGGCCATGGCCTGGGCGAGGTCGTGGGTCGTCATGACCAGTGTGGTGCCGTCGGCCGCCAAGCGGCAGAACAGCTCGGTGAGCATCTCCTGAGTCGGCATGTCGACCCCGGTGAACGGCTCGTCCAGAAGCAGCACGGAGGGACGCGTGGCCAGGGCTCGGGCAATGAGAACACGCTGACGCTGACCGCCGGAGAGTTCTCCCACGGTGCGATCTGCCAAGTCCGCCATGTCGGCGATCCGCAGGGCGTCGCGCACCGCGATGTGGTCATCCTTGCCAGGACGACGTAGCCACCCGATGTGGCGGGTTCGTCCGCTCATGACGACGTCGGCGACGCTGATGGGGAAGTCCCAGGCGAATTCGTGACGCTGGGGGACGTAACCGATGTGACGCCATCCCTTGCCGGGAGCGGACCCAGCGACCTCAACACTGCCCTTGGCTGGTTTCACCAAGCCGAGCATGCTGCGCAGAATGGTCGTCTTGCCGGCGCCGTTGGGGCCCAGGAGTGCCAGCAGGTCACCCCTGCTGGCTGACAGGTTGACGTCGTGGAGCACGCGGAGGCCGCCCAGGTTGACGGCCATGTCAGTGATCTTGATGGATCCGAGGTCACTCATGCGAACTCGTTCCACTGTCGGAGGTCTTGGCCGATGTTGCGTCGGTGCCCTCGTCCTTCCACACCTCGTCATGCATCTTCCTGGACTTCGAGCGTCCCACCAGAGCAGCGATGATGGGGGCGATGATGACGACTCCGGCGATGATCGCGATGATCATTCCCCACGGGGTGTCATGGTCGGAATCATCAGTGGAGTTGGTGGCAGCTGTTGGCGGGGAGGCCTTCGCAGGGGCCGAGGCAGCGGCGGAGCTGCTCGTCGAGGCCATGCCGGACGCCGAGGAATCCGATGCCGCGGAAGCCGGGGAGGACGCCGAGGCAGAGGCACCCATGGTTCGAGCCTCGTCGGCCGAACCCTTGTCACCGACGACGAACCTCAGCTTGGTCGAGTAGGAGTGCTTGGCGCCCTTGGCGTCGGTGCCGCGGACATCGACGGAGATGGTCTGCGCTCCCGGATCGGAGAACACCCAGTTGGCGTGCACATGGGTGTTGGTCTCCATGTGCACCAACTGCTCTCCGGACTTGGTGGAGTCATACAGCGGTGTCGGGGCGTCGAAACCGTTCTCGATGAACATGTGGGCCTGACCTGGGCCCTCGTGCCCGGTGAAGACGAGTTCGGCGCCACGAGGGAAGTTCTTGACGATCTCCGGGGCCTGGGTGTTCCAACCGAGCCACACGATCTTCTGGTCCTGGGTCTGCGGAATGACATATGCCTTCTTGCCACGCATGTCGCCGAGGAAGGAGTAGGCCTCGTCGTTCGGCACGTCGATACGGGACGCATCGACCACGCGTAGCACGGCGTCATCGGTGTTGCGCCACACCGGCGGGTTGGCGGTGTCGTCGCGGGCCATGAGGGTGAACTTGCCGTCAACGATGCGAGGGCCGACATCGACGTGTCCTCGCCTGATCTCGGCGGGTTCCTTGGCCACCTTCTCGTTGTCTGTCACCGTCTGCTTGAGGGCAGGATCTGGTGGCGGGGTAGGGGAGGCATGGGCTGGCTGCGAGAGTGCGAAACCAGTACTGAGCGCGATGAACATGGCAGACAGGGATGCCAACCGACGGTGTTTCGTAATCATGGATTCCTCCGCAGGAGCCTCATCCCAGGCACTTGGCCAGGGAGTCGGCGTCGAATTTCATGAGGTCGATGTAGTTCGTGACTCGGTCGTCGAAGGTGTCGCCGTAAATGGGGCACACCTGGACACCGTTCTCGGCGGCAATGGCCGCGAGCACTGAGGAGCCACGCAGCACATTGGGTTCCAGGAACACGGCCGGCACCTTGAGGTCGGCGATGGTCTGGTTGAGTTTGCGGCGTTGTGCCATGGACGGCTCGACACCGGGATTGGCGGTCACGAATCCGGCCACGTGCATGCCGTGGGCTTGGGCGAGGTAGCCGTAGGCATCGTGGCTCGTGATGAGCTGACGCCGTCCCTTGGGAATGTTGGCGATCTTGCGATCGACGTAGTGCGAGGTCTCTTCCAGCCTCGCCAGGTATGTCTTGGCGTTCTCTCGGTAGGGCTGGGCGCCGTCGGGGTCGGCCTTGATGAGAGCGTCACGGATGACCTGCACGTAGGCCTTGGTGTTCTTGATGCTCATCCACAGATGGGGGTCGATCTCACCATGAACGTGCGCGCCGAGAACGGCCTGGGGCAGCTGGTGGATCGAGTCGCCAGGGTGGCCCAGGAATCGGAACGCCGGAGTCGGTGGGATTTCGGTGAGTGCCTTCGGGGGCACCCACACCACAGACTTGTCGGGGCTGAGACGCTTCTGGGTGCGGACGCCACCGCCAGTTGGATCGGACAGGATGATCATCTTGCCCTCGTCGATGTCAGCGGAGAGGTCCGCGTGGCCCTTGTCGACGACCGTCCGATTGGCGAGTTCGGGGATCGTGCGTGGATCAGCTCCGACGGCAATCGTCAGGGTCTGGGTGCCGATGGGGGTGTCTCCCTTGGCCGTGGACAGGGTGGCCGCGAAGGTCGCCTTGTAGATGCCAGGCTTGCTGAACGCCCACGACATGTGGGTGTGGGCGTCAGCGGGAAGCTCGACGTCATCACGCTCGTCGACGCCGTCAGTCGTCGAGTAGTAGATCTGCGGACGACCAAAGGTGCCGGTGATGTAGGCGGTGAGATCGCCAGGACCGTCGACGGATTTCAATTGGAGATGGACCGAGGACGAACGGTCGGCCCCTCGAGCAGTGCCCTTGCCGATGACCCGCAGGCCCAGCCAGACGGTGTCCAGGTTGGCATTCTCGACGAGCGGGATGACCTCAGCGCCATACTTCTGTGCCTCCTCAGCCAGAGAGACATTGATCGATCCGGCAGGCAGGGAGGCGTCGATGGTCTTGATGACCGAATGGGGCTCGAGCATGAGGTAGTTCGACAGCGCGACCTTCGAGTACACGACGGTCCGGACATCACGCAGCGACGGCTCGTAGGTGTGGGGGTCGGCGCCGGAGGGCACCATCGAGGTGACGGTGGCACGATCGCCGGCGACGTTGCGCGTCAGGTCAGCGAGGATGGGCGTGGTCGTCACCACGGAAAGCTTGTCGTTCTGGGAAGCGGGCGCGTGGCCGCACCCAGCCAGAAGGCTGAGTGCAGCCACGACGCACACCAGGCGTTTTCTCACCCGCGTCGTCTCCTCGCCACGAGGAGAGCGCCGGTCAGACCGATAACCGCGAGGGCTCCGGCCACCAGACCCTGGTTGGTCTGGGAGGCGATACCGGAATCGCCGAAGGTGCCGTTCTCACCGGAGCGTGGCAGCCCGTTGAGATCGCAGGGCTTGCCATCGGGGGTGCGGCCCACGATGGTGTAAGCCGGCTCGGTGTTCTGGTCGGCGCCGGTGGAGGCCGACACCTTGCCGATGGAGGCGGCGACCGACTTGGCATCGATACCCACTGCGAAGTGGAGGGTGCCGGTGGCGCTGACCTTCTTGCCGGCCTTGGTGGTGGCCGTCTGAGTGACGGTCACGGCGTAGTGGCCGGGGGCGGTGAACACCCAGTTCGGGTGAGCATGGGTGTTGGCCGGGACGGTGTAGCTGGTGGGTCCGCCGACGTTGTCGAAGACCCGCTGGCCCACTCCACCACCGAAGGTGCCGGACATGAACACGGCCATCTTGCCGGGGCCGCTGACCTTGTCCAGGTGCATCTGGACCGGGCCGGTGGTGCCGCTGACGATTGACTCGTGCATGGTGTTGACGCCGAGCCACGGCACGCCGGGAACCTGGGTCGCACCGATGAGCCACACCTTGCTGCCGCCCTTGGCGATGAACTCCATGCCGGCCGGAGCCGTGGTGTTGGCCTTGTCACCGACAGCCATCACGATGCTCGACGGCACAACCCACTTCGCCGGGGCGGAGCGGTCGTCCTTGAGAGCGGAGATGAACTTGCCGGACTGCAGCTGGACGCCCCAGTCGAAGTGACCCTCGGTGGCGATGGACGCAGGATGGGTGGCAGACTGAGCCGTCTTCTTCACGGCAGCGGCAGCCTTGGTGGGGATCTTCACCGGACGGCAGATCTCCTTCCGGGCGGAGGGGCCGCTGGTGGTAGTTCCCTCGGTCGATCCGTTCGGGTCGGAGTTTCCGCCAACCTCGTTGGTCGGCGTGTTGCCGACAACACCGAGATCATCGAAGGGCTTGTCGGAACCGCCCTTGGTGCTGTTCTTGCCGGGAACCGGGGTGCCGCCCTTGCCGCCGTCACTGGTGGGGCAGGTGCTGGCGGCGGCGATGGCCTTGGAACCGACCACCCAGGTGTAGGTGTGGGTTCCGGTGCTGACGGTCTTGCCATTGCGAACAGCGGTGGCGTCGACCGTCATCTCGTAGCGGCCTGGCTTGGTGAACACCCAGTTGGCGTGCACATGCGAGGGCTCCTTGACGGTGATGGTGCCCGGCAGGGTGGTGGAGCCGCCGTCGAGCAGGGTCTTGGTGCCCGCGAACGAGTTTTGCGTGAACAGATGCACCTTGCCCGGGCCCTTGACGTCACGGACGTTGATCTTCACCTCGCTGAAGCCATTGCGCTTGACGTCGAAGGTCTCCCATCCCGGCCACAGCAGATCCTGGTTCTGTGTGATGGGCAACAGGTAGCCCTTGGGGGCGCCTGGGTATCCGCTCGGGATGGTGGTCAGGGCAGAGTCCTTGACGGCCAACAGGACATTCTTCGGGGTGTGAAGCACACCTTCGCCGGTCACGTCCTCCTTGACCTGCAGGTCGAGACCGTTCTTGGCAGCCGAGCCGACGCGGAAGACGTCGGAGTGACCGTGGTCAAGAACGAGCTTCTGGTGGCAGGGCTTCTTGCCATTGCTCGGCTTGGAAGCTGGCTTGCGGGCCGGCTTCCGAGTCGGGGTGGCCGGGGAGTTCGGAGTCACCGACGGCTTCGGGGCGACCGAGGGCTTGGAGGCCGGGGGTGGCGTCACTGACGGCGTGGGAGTCGGTTTGCCCCACGGGGCGGGCAGCTCGGTCTTGTCGCCGACGACCCAGGTGTAGGTGTGCGGCTTGCTCCGGAACGCCTTGCCATCCTTCTCGGCGCTGGCCTGGACGGTCATGGTGTACACGCCCGGCCTGCTGAACACCCAGTTGGCGTGCTCGTGGGTCGGCTGCTTGACGGTGATGGTGCCCGGCAGGGTGGTGGAGTCACCGTCGAGCAGGGAACGCACGTCACCGAGGGTGCCCTGGGAGAACAGATTGACAGTTCCGGGGCCCTTGACGTCGTTGACGTTGATCTTCACAGTGGTGAAGCCGTTGCGTTTGACGTCGAAGGTTTCCCAGCCCGGCCACAGCAGCCCGGACTTCTGGGTCAGCGGCAGCACGTAGCCCTTGGGGGCACCGGGCAGCCCGGAGGGGATGTCGGTCAGCGCGGAGTCCCGCACCTTGAGCAGCACGTTCTCCGGTTCGCGGAGCACACCCTCACCGGTGACGTCCTCCTTGAGCTTGAGGTCGATACCGCCGTCAGCTGAGGATCCGACTCGGAAGGCATCCAGGTGTCCGCGATCGAGCACGACGTTGTTGCTATCGGTGTGGGAGTTGTCGGGAACTGGATCAGGTTTCGGGGCGGGGTCGGCCGGCCTTCCCCGGTCGGGGGCCGACGTGCCGTTCAGCACCTCTCCCTTGCCCTGGCAGGCGTTGGCCACCGCGGCGTCACCGACGGCGTACTGCATCGTGAACGGGACGTAGCGATGCTGTTTCCGGCCGTTGGCGTCGGCCTTGCCGTGCACGGTGTAGTAGCCGCTGATCCGGTAGAACCCCGGCTTGGAGAACCACATCTCCATGGGGGTCTTCTCGGCCTTGTTGACGCGCATCACGGTGCGCAGGCTCGACTCGCTGGACGACAGGACGGTCCGGGTCTGGCCATCGGTGGTGTCGACGACGGACACCTGGCCACCCTGCGGCCCTTCGATCGGGTCCCACGTGATGTCGGCCTCGTAGAGGTTCACAAAATCGGTGCCGGTGGTGTCGAGCACCTGGTTCGGCTGGCCGTTCTGCGCGGAGGTGGGGATGCGATGGAACTGCGATCCAGCGGCGAAGGAGCTGTTGAACTCGTCGGTCCCGGCCTGCGGGGCAGCTGCCTTCAGGGAGTCGGGCACGTTGATGACGCCAGCCTCCCCTCCGATCTGCTTGCCGGAGTCGCCCGAGATGACGCTCATCTTCGGGCGAGCGGGCTTCTGCGGGTCATCGGACTTCCAACTGGCCTGCCAGTCTGCCTTCAGGGTGACGGGGCCACTGGCATGGTGCAGGCACCCTGCCGTGTTCGCGGTGGGGTTGAAGGCCAGCGGATCGTCGGATCGGGTGTCCTGGCCCTTGGCGATGGGGAACTGCTCGGCCGGGGTGGTGATCTCGTGGGCAGGCTGCGTGGAGCCCTTGTCGAGGCCCACCTGCTCGTCGGAACCGACCAACCACGAGACGACGGTGGGGTCGGACTCGATGGTCTTCCCGTCGCGAGTCTCCACGGCTGCCTGCCACGTGAGGTTGTAGCGGCCAGGTTGGGAGAAGGTCCAACTGGTGTGGGTGTGGCTGCCGGGGTGCACGACCTGCCGACGGTGATCGGTGCCAGTCGAGGAGAACAGGTGTGAGACGCCGAGGGGATTGACGGTGAAGGCGTTGAACTCGCCGGGGCCGTCGACGTCGACCAGGTTCAGGTGTAGCGTCTCAGGTTTGATGCGATCCATGAGTTCGTCGGGGAAGCTGTGACCGGCGCCAAATGCGGCTGCCACCGGGGCCCACTTGTCGCTCTCCCTCTGCGGGGCGGTCCACACGATGTCGCCGGGCTCACCGAGGAAACTGAATCGGGGGTCGTCGGGAATCTTGAGGCGAGACGTCTCCTGGCCGTTCGCGTCGGCGTCCGGCCCGAGGCGGATGTAGACGTCCTTGGCCTCCTTGAGCTCACTCTCGTTCCACAGGATCTTGATGGTTGGTCTGCCGCTCGCCTGGTCCCACTCCACGTGGGCGACGTCGGCGTGGCCATTGTGCAGGAGCTCGCGATCCGGTGCTGACGCGTTCGCCAGTGACGGGTTGACCGTCAGGAACGTCAGCAGGATGGCGAGGAGCGATGCTAACCGTTTCACGGTGGCCTCCATTGTCTTCTTGTGATTCACGGCTGACTATATAATGGGAACAGTTCTCAGTTCAATGGGGGGGTAGGTGCCCCGCTGTGGTGATGGGTCATGGTTCGGCGGTGCGCGGCGTGAGGAGTGCGGGCCACCCCCGTGAATGGCCACGCCCCGCTGTTGTGGTGGGTCGGGGTCTGACGATGCGAATCGGCCCCACGGGGTGCGCCGGATGGCGCTTGCAGCGGATTGGTCAGAGTCGATCCACACGTCGGGTGCGACCTCCTGAGAGTCCGGCTACAGGTAGACAGTGCGTTGGCGAAATCGGCCACCGTCCTTCTTGCCACTAGGATTCAACGTGGTCGTGGCCGGTCACGTCGAAGGGCGGCGGAGGGTCGAGCGCGGCCGGGAAGGTACACGTCGTGTTGACGCGCATGTCACAGCTCTTCGTCCGAACCCTGCGAGAGGATCCGGCCGACGCCGAGGTCCCCAGCCATCGTTGGCTGGTGCGGGCCGGGTACATCCGTCGGGTTGCTCCCGGCATCTACTCATGGCTGCCACTGGGTCTCCGGGTGATGCGCAAGATCGAGGCCATCTGCCACGAGGAGATGGCTGGAATTGGAGCTCAGGAGGTGTGCTTCCCCGCACTCCTCGCCTCCGATCCTTACAAGGAGACTGGTCGCTGGGTTGAGTACGGCGACAACCTCTTCCGTCTCAAGGATCGCAAGGGGGTGGAGATGTTGCTGGGCCCGACCCACGAGGAGATGTTCACCCTCATGGTCAAGGACCTGTACTCCTCGTACAAGGATCTGCCACTGTGTCTCTACCAGATCCAGAACAAGTACCGAGACGAGGCTCGTCCGCGCGCTGGCATCCTGCGTGGCCGCGAGTTCGTCATGATGGACGCTTACTCCTTCGACGTCGCCCCGGCGGGTCTCGACGAGGCCTACCAGGCCCAGCGCGACGCCTACATCCGCATCTTCAACCGTCTCGGCCTCGACTATGCCATCGTCAAAGCGATGTCCGGTCCGATGGGTGGTTCTCGCTCCGAGGAGTTCCTGGCCATAGCTGACAATGGTGAGGACACCTTCGTGCGTTCTCCCGGTGGCTATGCAGCCAATGTCGAGGCGGTTCGGATGACTGCCCCGGACCCGCTGCCGATCGAGGGGCTGCCGGATGCGGAGGTCGTCGACACCCCCGAGGTTCCCACCATCGAGTCCCTGGTTCGGATGGCCAACGAGGTGCGTCCTCGCGAGGATCGTCCTTGGACCGGGGCTGACACCCTCAAGAACGTCGTCTTCATGGTGACCCATCCTGACGGCAAGCGTGAGCCGCTGGCCATCGGTCTGCCAGGAAATCGCGAGGTCGACGAGAAGCGGCTCGAGGCCGCACTCGAGCCGGCCGTGGCTGAGCCCTTCACGGAAGAGGACTTCGCTGCCAACCCACAGTTGGTCAAGGGGTACATCGGCCCGGGATCCCTGGGCGAGGAGAACTCCTCGAAGGTGCGCTATCTCGTCGATCCCCGTGTCGTCACCGGCACGTCCTGGATCACCGGCGCCGACCAGACGGATCGTCACGTCTTCAACATGGTGGCAGGACGAGACTTCACCCCCGATGGAGTCATCGACGTCGCCGAGATCCGCGAGGGCGATCCCGCTCCCGACGGCAGTGGTGAGCTGCACCTGTCCCGCGGTATCGAGATTGGCCATATTTTCCAGCTCGGCAAGAAGTACGCCGACGCCCTGGGTCTCAAGGTGCTCGACCAGAATGGCAAGCTCGTGACCGTCACCATGGGTTCCTATGGTCTGGGTGTTTCGCGCGCGGTGGCCGCCATCGCCGAGAGCACCTGTGACGACAAGGGGCTGGCCTGGCCTCGCGAGGTCGCTCCCTTTGACGTCCAGGTGCTCGCCACCGGCAAGGGCTCGGAGATCCTCGAGGAGGCGACCAGGATTGCCAGTGAGTTGGCCGAGGCCGGACTCGAGGTGCTCCTGGACGACCGCAAGGCGTCCCCAGGCGTGAAGTTTGCCGACAGTGAGATCCTCGGTATGCCGACCTCGGTCGTCGTTGGCCGGGGGCTTAAAGATGGCCTGGTCGAAGTGCGCGACCGTGCCACGGGTGAGAACCGTCAGGTTGGAGTAGCCGAGGCTGTGCGCGCCGTCCTCAAGAAGGTGCACGGGTGAAAGCCGAAGTGGTGGCTCACGTTTGATCGACCAACATCTGTACGTTACTGAATGGTCGCCAACTGTTCTCGAAATCTGGCGCGGAAATGACCCAACAAAAGCCTGACAATGGTGTTCGTAAGTCAGGCTGAAAGACCCCTCGACCTTGCGAAAGGTGAACGATGCCGGAGAACGAAGACGAGTTGACCAGAAATGACGACAAGGCGGCCAGAAATACGCTGGGACGGCGGACGTTTCTTGGTGGTATGACCCTGGTCGCCGCTGCGGCGGTGACTGGCACCACCCCAGCGTTGGCCCATGCCTCGAAGCGTCTCCATTCCACGTCCGGCACCACCCTTGAACAGGTGGGTCTGCGGGATCCGGGCAGCGGCTACCGCAGGATCAAGGCACAGCGCGGTTACCCGCTCGTCGTCCGTGAGGAACTCGCTAGGGGCAAGAGCGGACGCGACGACCGCCGCGATGGCTTGGCGTCCTTCGTTCAGGTGACCGACCTGCACGTGACCGACGTACAGTCACCGATGAGGGTCGAATTCCTGCATCCGCTGGCTGGCCCGGCCTTCCGCCCGCAGGAGGCCTTGGGTCCACTTGCCACGGCCTCCCTGGTGCGTCGCGTCAATTCCCTCCGGGGCGGTCCGGCCACCGGACGGGCTTTCGACGCCCTCGTCAGTACTGGTGACAACACCGATAATCACGAACACGTGGAACTCGACTGGTATCTCACGTTGTTGGCCGGTGGCACGATCGTCCCGAATACTGGTGCTCGTGATCGCTGGGAGAGTGTGCAAACCTTCGGGGATCCGCTGTTTTACAATCCTGAAGCGCATCACGGCGACATGTACAAACGTGCCGGCTTTCCCCAGGTCGACGGCTACTTCCGTCGCGTCATGGCCCCGGTGTCGTCCGCGGGTGTGAAGATCCCGTGGTACGCGGTGTTCGGAAACCACGACGACTCAGTCCAAGGCACGCTGCCTGCTGATTGGGAGTTTCTGAAGGCGATGTACACCAGCGATCGAAAGATCACTGGTTTCGCCAGTGACAGGGACGCCAAGGCGTACGTTCAGGCTGCCCAAGGCGGCGGACCGGTCGCGCTGTCCAATGATGCCGTCTCGCTGACTCGGCGGGTCACTGCGGATGAGCGGCGCGTGCCCTTCACTCCTTTTGAGTTCATCAAGGCTCACTTGCGTGAGGATGTTGATGGTGCAGGTCCGCATGGTCACGGTTTCAGCGAAAATGACCTCAACGCGGTACGCGGTTATTACACCTTCCCGATCGCAGAAGGCGTGACCGGTATCAGCCTGGACTCCACCAACCGGGCCGGATACACCAATGGTTCCATCGACGACCGTCAGTGGACGTGGCTTGAATCCGTGCTGCGTGCCGGTAGCAGCGTGTACTACGACGATCTGGGTGTGCGGCAGCATCACGAGGCCAGCGACACCATGTTCGTCCTTTTCAGCCATCATGACTCGAAGACGATGAACAACCCCGTCCTCCCCGGTGACGGCACTGGTATTCGTCATCTCGGCCCTGAACTGGTCTCCCTGCTGTCGCACTACCCGAATGTGGTCGCGTGGGTCAACGGTCATGTGCATGCCAACAACATCACCGCTCACCGGCACGCTCTCGACGCCCGCCGTAGCTGGTGGGAGATCAACACGGCGTCGCATGTCGACTTTCCCCAGATGGCCCGTGTCATCGAGCTTGCTGACAATCACGATGGCACCGTGAGCATCTTCACGACCTTGATCGAGTCCAATGCCCCTTATCAGGCCGACTATGACACCACGGACCCGGATGGTCTGGCCAGTCTGTACCGAGAGTTTGGCGCGAACGACATCCATACGATGGCACGTAGGCTTGGTACATCGGTCGATCACAACACGGAGTTGCTACTGGCACATCCGTGGGCCTGAGGCATTTCCGGACCGAGAACATGTCGGGCCCCGCCCTTTTCAGGAGGCGGGGCCCCTAAGTGTTGGTGTCATACGGAAGGTTGACACGTGACGTCGTGGGTCTTTGCTGGTCTTGTCCTCGCCGCCTTCATGGCAGGGTGGGTCAACGCCGTCGTGGGTGGGGGCGGACTCATCATGCTGCCGTCCTTGTTGGTTGGTTTGCCGACCGAGACGCCGGTGGCGACGATCGTCGGGACGAATAAGACGGCCCAAGTCGTCGGGAACCTCACCGCTGGAGTGGGGTACTTGCGCAAGCAGCGCCCGGACTGGCGGATGTTCCTCTCAGCGGCCGGCATGGCCGTCATCGGCGCGGTGATCGGTGCTCGGATCGTCACTTACATGTCCCGAGCGGTCTACACTCCCATCCTGCTCATCGTCCTCGTGGTCATAGGGATCTACACCTGGAGACGACCAGCCCTGGGCGTGAGCTCGCACGGAGAGGGCGGGAAACACCCCGTTCTGGTTCCGATCATCGGCCTCTTCCTGGGGTGTTACGACGGAGCCATCGGACCGGGGGTCGGGACTTTCTGGGTACTCACCTATGTCGCTGTGGGTGGCTATTCCTTCCTCAAGGCGTCCGGGATGGCGAAGATCTGCAACGCGGTGACGAACCTCGTCACGATCACGACGTTGGCCATTCACGGTCATGTCTGGTGGCATGTCGCCTGGCCGCTCGTCATCGCCAACGTCATGGGTGGGTTGATCGGCACCCGGACGGCCATGAGGTATGGCAATGGTTTCGTCCGGACGATGTTCCTCATCATCACCAGCGTGCTGGCAGTACGGATGCTGGTTCAGCTGATCTGGGGAATCTGAGTCGTGTTGCCGCCGGGGCGCGGCTTCCTGCTCACACCCAGCCGGGCCAGGTCGTCACCCCAGTGCCCAGATGGGCGAGGACCTCAGTCTGGCTGGCCATCGCAGCGACGGCGTGCGGACGTGCCGGAGCCGGGCTCGCGGCTGTCACTCGACCCCAGCCAGACAGCACATTGTCTTCCAGGTCGGACCACAGCGAACGGGTCGCTGCCGCATTGACAGGGGTCGTCGGCATGGGGTAGCCAGGCAGATCAGGGGTCGGGGTAGCAGAGGCCTCGCGGATACCCCGGCGGACCTCGGCGCGCTGGGCGATGACCCGGTCGCGTCGCCGCCATCCCCAGGCGCGAAGCGGGTCGCCCTCGGCAAGGCGACCAATGCCCCATTCCAGGCCTGCCACGAGGGCATTGAGATGGGTCAGGAGTGCCTGCTGGGCATTGACGAGAGGTTCCTGCCCGACGGTGACCGGGACAACCTTGGGCGTGGGACGTGGAGCGGGGGCGTCGGGGTCGAAAGCTGAGCAGAACACCGAGAGACTGGCCCACACCAGGGATTCCGAGGGGTCACCCGCGGCTCGGCAATTCGACAGATATTGGGTAGCGGCAGCCTTTTCGTGACGCTGCAACAAGGCAACTGGCGATCCCTGTCCGGCGGTCAACGGTGAAGGTGAGACCGAGGAGGATGGAGAGCCCGTGTTTCCGGAGAAGGGGTCAGTCTGGCTCAGCACCTGACAATGCCGATGATGGGCAGCAGCGACGCGCTGGTACATCACCTTCCGGCCGCCACCGACGGTACTCGCGGCTTTCGTCGCCAACTGCGCCAGAAGGGCTTCCTGGGACACGGCATCGCGACGTTGTGGGGCTGCGCTGGCGATGGTTGAGCGCACCGGAGTCGTCTTCTTGGCGGGCTCATGATCGCACCCCGTCAGCCCGATGGCGACGAGACTGGCTCCACTGGCAAGAAGGGTTCTCCGAGCGATCATGTGTTCACCCTATCCATACTGAAGCTGTCCCTTCGACGTGACATCGGGGATCACCCAGGTGGGAAGGTGACGATATCCGGGCGACGGGACTGAGCGGCTAGACTCGGTGCGGACAATGTGCAACGACAACAGGATGAGACACAGATGAATGCAGAGAGGCTCACCAGTCTGCTGGAACCAGTCGTGTCCCAGCTCGGGCTCGAAGTCGATCGCGTCGAGATCGTGCCCGCCGGGCGACGCCGCCTGGTGCGAGTGACGGTCGACGGGGATGGCCCTGACGGCCACGGACCCAGCCTTGACGAGATTTCCGAGGCCACCGCCGAGATCTCCCGCTGCCTTGATGAGTCCGACGCCATGGGGGAGTCGCCGTACACCCTCGAGGTGTCGTCGCGTGGTGTCTCCACTCCGTTGACCCAACCGCGTCACTACCGACGCAACCTCGGACGCATGGTGCGATTCACCCTCAATCCAGCCGGGAGCCAGAAGCCGGGGGAGACCCTCGATGGTCGCATCGTCGAGACGGCGGAGGGGAAGGTCACTGTCGAGGTCGAGGCAGAGAACTCGAAGCCTCACAAGCCCGTGTACACCACCCGTGAGGTCCAGCTGGCCGACGTGGCGAAGGCCGTCGTGCAGGTGGAGCTCAATCGTCGCGACGCGCAGGCGTCGGAGGAGGAGAACTGAGATGGACATCGATCTGTCGACCCTGCGCATGATCGAACGGGACAAGGACATCCCGCTCGAGTACCTGCTGACGACCCTCGAGGACGCCCTCCTCAACGCCTACGACAAGACGGAGGCTCCCGAGAAGGGGGCCAAGATCCAGCTCGATCGCAAGACCGGGAACGTCGCCGTCATGATCCCGGAGAAGGACGAGGAGGGGGAGATCGTCGGCTGGTATGACGGCACCCCCGACGATTTCGGGCGCGTGGCTGCCTCAACGGCCCGTCAGGTGATCCTCCAGCGTCTGCGTGAGGCCGAGGACGAGCAGAAGTACGGCCATTTCGCGGCAGTCGAGGGTGACGTCATCACTGGGGTGGTCCAGCAGTCCTACCGCGACACCCGCACGGTTCGCGTCGACCTGGGCGCTCTGGAGGGCATCATGCCCCCGGCCGAGCAGGTCCCCGGTGAGGACTACTCGCATGGCCGTCGTGTCCGCGTCTACGTCGTCGCGGTGCGCAAGGAGCTTCGTGGCCCGCAGGTGATTGTCTCGCGCACCCACCCGAACCTGGTGCGCAAGCTCTTCGCCATGGAGGTCCCCGAGATCGAGCAGGGCGTCGTCGAGATCAAGGCCTTGGCTCGCGAGGCCGGTCATCGCTCCAAGATCGCCGTCGTCTCCCACAATCCCGACGTCTCGGCCAAGGGCGCCTGCATCGGACCGATGGGTCAGCGTGTGCGCGCCGTCATGCATGAGTTGGGCGAGGAGAAGATCGACATCATCGACTGGTCGGAGGATCCCGCCGAGTTCGTGGGTTCGGCTCTCTCACCGGCGAAGGTGGCGTCGGTGACGGTCATCGATCCCAAGGCCAAGGCTGCCAGGGCGATCGTCCCGGACTACCAGCTCTCCCTGGCCATTGGA
The DNA here is from genome assembly GCF_052654715.2 of Cutibacterium nasicola. Lineage (NCBI taxonomy): Bacteria > Bacillati > Actinomycetota > Actinomycetes > Propionibacteriales > Propionibacteriaceae > Cutibacterium > Cutibacterium nasicola. The sequence goes on from NZ_CP199745.2 coordinate 756,691, forward strand.
CGTGAGGGGCAGAACGCCCGTCTGGCAGCCCGACTCACGGGGTGGCGTATTGACATCCGTCCTGACAACCAGGTGTGAGACTCCTTGAGGTGGCCGACGCCCCGATCCTCTACGTGGACGATCGGGGCGTCGTGCTTTTCTCCCGCCCTCTCGCCTAGGGTTGTCGGGTGACCAGACGACCCCAACGCACCTGCGTCGGATGCCGACGCGTCGACGATCTAGCCCACATGAGGCGTTATGTGCTGATTGACGGGGTCGTCGTGGCAGACCCGACTGGCAGTGCAGCCGGAAGGGGAGCCCACGTCCATCCTGACGGCGAGTGCTGGAAGTGTGCCGTGGCCGGGGGATTCGCTCGGTCCTTCCGACAGCGGGTGACCGTCGATCAGAGTGACGAGGACACGTGGCCAGTGCGGTGAGTTGGGCTCGATGGGCCATTTTCGGTAAAGTTAACACTGCATGTCCGCCGGGAGGTCCGGCGGCCTCACCGAATCGTGTCCTTGGCAGGTCGGTCATTCTGGCTCGAGGGGACTGAATAGGAAGTGGGCACAAGCTCATGAACACTCGATGAGTTCGCACCAATGAGGATTCACAACAACTAGGCCCAGGTCCACCGCGGCCGGGCCCGAAGGAGAGTAGTGGCCAAGGTCCGCGTCTATGAGCTCGCGAAGGAGCTCGGACTGTCAAGCAAGCAGCTTCTGGGGAAGCTCAACGACATGGGCGAGTTCGTCCGATCGGCTTCCTCAACCATTGAGGCACCAGTTGCGCGGCGACTGCGTGACCAGATCGGTTCGGCTGAACCGGCTGGCGACGCCAAGCCCGCGAAGCCTGCGGCTCGCACGTCGCAGGCGTCTTCCAGGGGAAAGTCCAAGGAGGCCCCGTCGGCCAGGCCGACTCCCGGTCCGAAGCCGGGACCCGCACCGAAGCCGACGCCTGCCCCCCCTCCCGGTACCAGTGGAGGCCCGAAGCCGGGGCGCAGTTCTGCAGCTCGCACCAGCGCGACTCCGCGCCCGGGTCTCATGAAGTCTTCCGGTGGCTCCAAGCAGGAGACCCCGGCACCGAAGAGCGACGCCAAGCCGGCTCCCAAGCCTGGTCAGAATGCCGCCAAGCCCCGTACCCCGGCCCCCGGCCCGAAGCCGGGTGTGTCGGCCAAGTCCGCCATCCCGAAGCCGGGTGCCCGTCCGGGCCCGCGTCCGGGTGGGTCTGGCGGGCTGCCGTCGAGTGCTCGACCCGGTCCGCGTCCGGGTGCTGGTCGTCGGACCGGCGTACCGCGTCCCGGGAACAACCCGTTCGCCTCCAGCCAGGGAATGGGCCAGTCCCGGCATCGTCCTGAGGGCGGACAGCGCTCCGGTGGAGCTCCTCGTCCAGGTCAGGGCGAGCGTATGCCGCGTCCGGGCGGCAGCCAGGGATCGCGTGGCGGTTCCGGTATACCTCGTCCGAACCCGGCGATGATGCCGAAGCACCAGTCGTCCCAGATTGGTCAGGCAAACACTGGCCGTGGTGGCCGCGGCGGCGGTCGTGGTCGCGGCGGATCCCGTGGGGGCGGTTTCGGTGGAGGCTTCGGCGGAGGACCTCGTGGTCCCGTCGCCGGTGGCCGCGGAGGTCGTGGCGGTCGCGGTACCCAGGGTGCCTTCGGTCGTGGTGGTTCCCGGCGTGGTCGAAAGTCCCGCAAGCAGCGCAGGCAAGAGTTCGACGAGATGCAGGCACCGCTGGTTGGCGGTGTGCGTGTTCGCAAGGGTAATGGTGAGACCGTTCGACTGCGTCGTGGTGCCTCGCTGACCGATCTCGCTGAGAAGATCAATGCCGAGTCAGCACAGCTGGTGCAGGTGCTGTTCAACCTTGGCGAAATGGTGACTGCCACCCAGTCTGTGTCTGACGACACCTTGGAGATCCTGGGCGGCGAGCTCAACTACGACATTCAGGTCGTGTCCCCGGAGGACGAGGATCGTGAGCTGCTTGAGTCCTTCGATCTTGAGTTCGGCGAGAACGAGGGCGATGAGGAGGACCTCGTCGCACGTCCGCCGGTCGTCACCGTCATGGGTCACGTTGACCACGGCAAGACCAAGCTGCTGGACGCCCTGCGTCACACCCATGTGGTGGAGGGCGAGGCCGGTGGCATCACCCAGGCCATCGGTGCCTACCAGGTCGAGACCGAGGTCGACGACGTCGAGCGCGCCATCACCTTCATCGACACCCCGGGTCACGAGGCCTTCACGGCCATGCGTGCTCGTGGCGCCAAGTCGACCGACATCGCGGTGTTGGTCGTTGCTGCTGATGACGGCGTCATGCCGCAGACCGTTGAGGCAGTGAACCACGCCAAGGCTGCCGACGTGCCGATCGTGGTGGCCGTCAACAAGATCGACAAGCCGGAGTCCGATCCGGACAAGGTGCGCGGACAGCTCACCGAGTACGGATTGGTTCCTGAGGAGTACGGCGGCGACACCATGTTCGTCAATGTCTCCGCTCGTACCCACGAGGGTCTTGACGATCTGCTCGAGGCCATCATCTTGACCGCCGACGCAGCTCTGGACCTTCGCGCCAACCCGGACATGGCTGCTCAGGGTGTTGCCATCGAGGCCCACCTCGACAGGGGGCGTGGCCCGGTGGCCACCGCCCTCATTCAGCGCGGAACCCTGCACATTGGTGATTCCATCGTTGCCGGGTCCTCCTACGGGCGTGTTCGCGCCATGGTCAATGATCAGGGTGCGAGCGTTGACGAGGCTGCCCCGGCCACCCCGGTACAGGTTCTCGGCCTCACCTCGGTTCCCGGTGCTGGTGACAACTTCCTGGTCGTCGACGATGACCGGATGGCTCGCCAGATCGCCGAGAAGCGCGAGGCGCGCATGCGTGCTGCCCAGCAGGCCAAGTCGTCGCGTCGCAAGACTCTCGACCAGCTGTTCGAGCAGCTCGAGAAGGGCGAGACCGAGGAGCTGCTGCTCATCCTCAAGGGTGACGGCGCCGGCTCGGTCGAGGCTCTGGAGGACGCCTTGGCCAAGATTGACGTGGGCGACGAGGTCGATCTGCGCGTCATTGACCGCGGCGTCGGTGCCATCACCGAGACCAACGTCTCGCTGGCTGCCGCCTCGAATGCCGTCATCGTGGGCTTCAACGTTCGTCCGACCGCCCATGCCCAGCGCATGGCCGACGAGGAGAACGTCGACATCCGCTACTACTCGGTCATCTATGACGCCATTGACGAGATCGAGGCCGCCCTGCGAGGCATGCTCAAGCCGATCTACGAGGAAAAGGCGATGGGAACTGCGGAGATCCGCCAGATCTTCCGTTCTTCCAAGGTTGGTACGATCGCGGGCTGCATGATCACCGACGGCACCATCCGTCGTCATGCCAAGGCTCGTCTCGTCCGCGACGGTGTGGTGATCCAGGAGACCGAGGTCAACACGCTGCAGCGCGAGAAGGACGCCGTCACCGAGGTGCGCGAGGGTTACGAGTGTGGTCTGACCCTGACCAACTACTCCGACATCCACGTGGGCGACGAGATCCAGTGCTACGAGATGGTGGAGAAGCCTCGCGACTGAGGTTCTTGGTCACTGTCCTGAACGGGGCGTCCGTGCGAAAGCATGGTCGCCCCGTTCATGTGTTCCCAGCCACTTGACCCGTGGTCATCCAAATGATAGAATCTCCTGACCGGTCGGCAATGGGGCTGGCCTTGTTCTCCTGCGTATTCTTTTGGATGGGTGGTTGATGAATGTACAAAAGAGCCGCATTGTAGTTTTGTTGATATCTGCGGTGTCTGTCCTTGGCTTGTCCTCTGCTGTACCAGGACTTGCAGACACCGTCAGAGCGACTCCTGTGACAGCGTGGAAGAACTTGTCTGTCAAGGGAGGATCGGCGACAGCATCAGGAAAAACCCAAGGACATAAGAAAGCCTACATGTCATCAGATGGTGTCTGGCATTCTCGGGCTAATTACATTTTCACTGTCGCGGGTCACAAGAAAACTGACAGGGGCGGTTACGGCAAGATCGACGCTTCCGTTCTTTATTATACCTGTCAGCCCATGCCGGGTGGAAACTGTATACCGAAAGTCTTAAGAACCGGGGCATCAGGCAACACTGGGCGTTTGGTTGGTGGAAAGGCGTACAGATGGGATGCTGACGCCAAGATCCGCGTTGGTCGTAATCAAAGAGGCGGTTGGCAACGTTCTTCTAAGATTTGTATCGACCTAGTGGCTCGACGTGATAAGTGCAGCGATGGGTTGAATTGGTGAGTTCTGACACGATTGAACTTGACCAGGTGGTCGTCCGATACCGGTCCGGGTGGCAACTGGGGCCGGTATCGGCGACCTTTCCGGTGGGGGTGAGTGCCCTTGTCGGCCCCAATGGTTCGGGCAAGACGACGATGCTCGGTGTGCTCACCGGAATCAAACGACCGAGGGCCGGGACGCTACGTCGTGACGGGCAACCCGTGAGGAGACGACGGGAGGGCTCTGGGTACCGGGCCCACATCGGGTACGTTCCGCAGGAATGCACCTGGTCACCGTCGTGGCCGGTCGAAGACTTTCTCACCTTCTGTGCGCGCATGTATCGAGTACCGTCCACGCAGGTCAGGCACAGGTGCCAAGGCGTCATGTCCGATCTGAACGTCGATCAATTCGCCCACCAGCCCATCGGTACTCTGTCGGGCGGTCAAAAGCGTCGGGTCTTCCTCGCGGCGGCACTGGTTCACGACCCCGAGGTGCTCATTCTTGATGAGCCGACCGTGGGCCTGGATCCGGGGGAGCGGATCTCATTTCGCCGTCACGTCGTCGAGCAGGCGGCCTCACGGGTCGTCGTGCTGTCCACCCATCTCATGGATGACGTCGCCCTGTCCGCAGACCAGGTGCATCTGGTCGATGGGGGACACATTACCTGGAGCGGCACGCTGCCCGAATTGATGGCTGCAGCAGGAGAATCTGATTCACAGGACCACGTGTCAGTGGCTGAGCAAGGCTACCTGCACCTGATGCAAGGTCGCGCAGAATCCGAGCTCCTTGAGGGAGACCGATGAAAGCCTGTCTTCGGCAGGCCGTCTGGTCTGGGCTGGGGCTTGCCGTGTTGTGGGTCGCCACGAGCGTTGGCCTGATGCACATGTATCCCCGCGTGTGGAAGTCCTTCGCCTTGACGACGGGGAGTGTCTCGGTGGACACGGTCATCCTGTCTCCAGTGTGCTGCGGAGTCGGGGTGGCGTACGGCGCCCGTCTTCGCCGCGCCGGGGTCACGCGTACATCCCGAGCCTGGCCGCGCAGCGCCACCGCCGCCATCGTCACCACCTGGCTGGTGGGTGTCGGAGCCGTTCTGCTCCTGGCTGTGGGGGTAACGACCGCAATCCTCGCATTGGTGGCTTCCGGTGACGCCGATCCGCGACTCGTGATGGGTTCGGTCCTCACCGCCATGGCCGCCACGGCATTCCTGGCCCTGGGGGCCGTCCTTGGAGTGGCGGCTGGTTCCTATCTGCTCGCCGCTGTCGCTGCCATCGCGGTTTACTTGGTGGCGGGGGCCGTTCCTGAGGCCTATGACCTGCTCATTGGATGGTCTGGTCCTGCGGCCATCGACGGCGCCCCTTCGCATCTCACCTGGCACGCCATCGCGTTGTGGGCTGGACTCGATTGTGCCGTCATCGTCGTCTCCTTGGTGCTCGTGGCCGTGATCACGACACCCGGTGGTGGGCCTTGGCGGCGGTGGCTCACGGCGACGATTCTGGTGGCAGTGGTCATCGTTGACGCCGCAGCGACGATTCGGTTGGAGGAGGTGTGGGAATCCACGGATGATTGGCGGTGTCGTGAGGTCGGCAAGCACGGATCCATGGCATGCGTCTCCGGTGACCTGTCCTGGCGGCTGGAGGAATACGCAACGGCTATGGGCCGCGTCGATGACCTGTTGATGGCCAGCGGGGTCCAAAGACGCATTGTCTACGCCCCCGAGGGAGGGCCAGGGAAGGCCGGTTACCTGCCGGTGCGGACGCACGTGTCGACCTCCTCCACAGCGAGAGAATGGGCCGGGGATCTCAACGCACCCCTGCTGGGTGACAACCTGTTGGGAGTCGAGGATTCCACCTCCTCACAGTGTGACGGGACGGTCGAAATCCTTGACGACGCACTGGTGTCGGTCATGGACGGTCAACCCCTCGCCCCGGACTCGCTGCGATCCATGGTGGCACAGGTGAGGGCTTGTCCATGACGGGTCGGCTCTCCTGCTTCGGATGGTTCCTGCGCAGCCGCGGTCTGGTGGCCGTAGTGGCCTATCTGACGGTGGGAATGGTCTGTGCCCATCACCTTGGCGGCGACCTCGTCACCGTCCCGTTTGCCGGCAGCAGGTCGGTTGATGTGGGGCTGGGGCCTTCGAGCCTGAGTGGCATCCTCGCCTCCGTATTGTTCTCCTCCCCGGACCCACAACGGGAACAGGCCTTCCCCGACCGTCCCATTCGCACCATGAGGGTGGTGTGGGCCGTCATCGTGCTCGTCTGGCCAGTGGCATGGGCTGTCCTGTTCAACGGTGACCAACCTATTTCTCAGTGGTGGGTGCTGTGGTTTGCGCGCAACCATGTCCTGCTGGTGGGACTGGCGATGGTCGCCAGCGTCGTGCTGTCGGTGGCCTGGGCGTGGCTGCCGGGAACGATCTTCGTCCTATCGTGCTGGATCCTGGGTACCAAGGATTCCGCGGCGACTCCCTATTGGTGGGCGCTGCTCGACCGCAGTCCCCTTGACCCGTTGAGTCTGGTAGTGGCGGTCGGACTCGTCGTCGCCGGGTTGGCGCTGCAATGGCACACCCCCGGACCCCCTCGTTGACACTGGCTGCCGCGTGCGTCGGTGGGGAGGGTGTGCAAAAATGGTTGATCCGCTCAGGACACCGATGGCGAGGAGAGATCATGAAGCCACCCAATCCCCGGGTTGCCAAACTGGCCGACCAGATCAGGGTTGTCGTCGCCGAGACCCTCGAGCGTCGCGTCAAAGATCCTCGACTGGGGTTCGTGACGATCACCGATGTGCGTCTGACTGGTGATTCGCGTGATGCCACCTTGTTCTGGACCGCCATGGGCACTGACCAGCAGATTGCATCCACAGCAGCTGCGCTCGAATCTGCCAAGGGGCTGCTGCGATCCACGGTAGGCAAGCGGCTTGGTTTGCGCTACGCCCCGACCCTGACCTTCGTGCGCGATGCCACTCCTGAGACCGCCAAGTCGATCGAGGACGCCTTGGTACGAGCTGCCGCCTCTGATGCCGAGATCGCTCGACGCTCCCAAGGTGCCATGCCTGCCGGTGAGGCTGATCCCTACCGTCATAGCGACGAGGAGGAGTGATAACTCCTGACGACATGGCGTGGCCCCGGATATGAGTCCGAGGTCAGCGTTGTGCCGGAGCAATTAGGTCCACAGTCCGTCCGGGGCGAACACCTCCTCGACGAGTTCCTCGTACCACCCCGCCTCACGTGCCAGGTCCAGGACGGTGTAGCGGGAGCGGTAGTACATAGCCTTGGGGAAGGTTGCCCGCACGTCGGCGGCGGTCAGTCCAATGTCCTCGGGACGGGACGGGGCCCCGGCCCGACGGAGCTGGTCGGCGAACACGCGGGCCCTTACTAGCTGTTTCTCAAGGGCTGCTCGGGTCTCGTGCCATCGGTCAACGACCCGATTGAGACGGGCTCGCAGCCCGTCAGCGTCAACGTATTTGACCTTTGTCTCCTTGACGGCGTGGTCGGCCAGCGCACCCTTAAAGGTTGAGCGGATGTCGGACTCCACCGTCCGCCAGTCGGGCCATGCTGCGACTGCCGCGTCGATGTCGAGCCTGGAGAGGTCTCGGTCGAGGAACTTCTCGTAGAAGGCGAGCATGGCGAGGGTCCCGATGGCGACCTTGTGCCCGTGGGACAGTGGTGGGTTGCGGTCGGCACCCACGTGGGCCAGCTCCCAGATGTGGCTGAAGTAGTGTTCGGCCCCGGATGCTGGACGAGTGCCGTCATAAACCTGCATTGCCAGGCCTGACAGGATGAGACCTTCCACGAGTCCGGAGAATGCTTCCGGATCGCCGCGACGCAGGTCGTCGGGACATGATAGGGCGTCCCGGACGCCGCTCTGGACGAGGGCCCATACATGCTGGTTGAGTGGTTCTACCCCGGCGGCGTCAGCGATGATCCAGTCTGCACCACCGGGAATCTTGGCAGCTAGGTCGCCATATCCGGATGCTGTCATGACTTGTGGTGCGGCGGCGGTGATGTCCAGGTCGAATATGACAACTTGCGGTGCCACGCACTGCTTCGTCACTTTGACCCCATTGTCGCTGATGGGCGCCCCGGCCCCTGTGTAACCGTCCATGGAGGCTGCAGTTCCGACGACGGCGTAACGCCGTCCCAAGTCCTTGGCGGCCAGTTTCGTCAGGTCGTTGATGGTTCCTGACCCGACAGCGACCGGGACGACTGCCGAACCGGTCTCGGTGTCCAGGGTTTGCAGCCGGTCGGCGATGGTGTGGGCGTTGTCTAAGGAGGCATACAGGCAAGGCTCGGCAGGGAAGATCAGCGGGTCGCAGACCGCCACCCCGGCCGAGCGTAAGCCGGCGTCGACGGTTTTCCCGGCCACTGCCCAGGTGCGTTCGTCGGCGACGACAAGGGCGGGCAGGTTGTGGTCCTTGACATAGCACATATGCTCAGCCAGGACCTTTCCGACACGAACGAGGACTCCCCGTCCCACTTCGACGACGTCGGTGTCCCCGGCGTCCGTGACGGCTGCGGCGATGATCGCATCACTCATGGTCAATCGTTCCCTTCGTCTAATGCAGTGTGTGGTGTGGGGTCGTTTGTGGCGGACCTGAGGAATGTCCCGACTTCATGCAGTGTCTCAACCTCATCGGGGCCGTCGGCCAGGATCTCGACGATGTCGCCCTCGCGTACGTCCAATCTCAACAGGTCCGCAAGTCGGGTGAGACTGGCCGTCCCGCGCGAGGATCGCAGGAAGACACTGGCCGAGTGGCCGGAGGCCAGCAGTACGGCCTGTGCGGCCACCCTGGCATGGATCCCGGCAGGGTGGCCTATTGTCACCTCAGTGCGGATCATGCCGACTCGATGAGGATTCTGCTGCCTGCCTGTGGTCTGGGCAGCTCGCCATCGCACCGTACGTGGAGGGCTCCCTCGAGCCTGGGACCGTTGGCGCCGTCAAAGATGAGGGTGACGTGCCCTAAGGAGTCGAGGTTGCGCTGTGCGAGGGCGCCAACTGCTGTGATGGGGAAGCGGTGCTCGCCGATGGCGAGGACGTCGCCGACGCCGATTGTGCCGCTCGAGGTCGCCTCGGGTAGGGCGTAACAGAAATCGCGGAGTTCGTCGGGTGCCTTGCCTCCGAATGTGACAAGCATTTTTTCGTTGAGAAAGGACTCGGCCTGCGAGCCGACGGCGCAGATCTGATTGCGATAGATGACAGACATTGATGTTCTCCGGATCAGGTTTGAGTGTCAGGATGCGTACAGGCCGATGCTGCACAGCCAGGCGATGGCGACTCGTGGGACACCGTTAAGGAATCGCGAGTACAGAACGCTGGGAACGCCAACCTCGACTGTTTCCGGAGCAGCTTCGGCTAGTCCTAGGCCGACCGGGATGAAGTCGCAGGCGTTCTGGGTGTTGATGGCGAACAGCGCCGGAAGGGCCAGGCTGGGATGGATGTTGTGTTTGCCGATTTCCACACCGATGAGGGTTCCGATGATCTGACCGATGACGGCTCCTGGGCCGAGTAGGGGGGACAGGAAGGGCAGCGAGCAGATGAGGCCGAGGACGATGAGCCCGATGCCGTTGCCGGCCAGTGGGATGAGCAGTTTGGTGAACCAGGTACCGAATCCGGAGGCGTTGATGATGCCGATGAGCATGGCCACGAACCCCATGAAGGGGATGACGGTGGTCAGCATGGCCTGCACTGCGTCTCGAGCGGCTTGGTAGAACACTGAGATGACCTTGCCGGCGCCGAGGCCGATCTTGTCCATGACGGTCTTGTTCTTCTTCTCGGCGACGGCCTCGGAAATCTTCTTGTCAGTGCTCCATTTCCCTTGGACGGTGCCTGCCGTTCCGGCTTTTGACCGTGGCGCGACGGTGGCAGCTACAGCAGGGGAAGCGGTGGTGGTGGAGGAGGTAGGTGAGTCGGCCAACCGGACTTGGTCGGCGTCGACGGCGGAGACGTAGATCGACTCGTTGATGTATTGGGCTAACGGACCGCTCTTTCCGGTTGGCATGACGTTGATGGTCGGGATTCCCTTGCGGGGGTAGATCCCGCACCTTAGTGTTCCCCCACAATCGATAATGACGGCCATCGTCTGCTCATCGGGGACAGAGGTGTTGAACCCGTTGATCGGTTCGGCACCAGACAGCTCGGCGATGCGATCAACGACCGGGGGTCGAACGCCTCCGCCGACGATGTAGACGAGCTTGTGTTTAGCCTCGGTCGGGGTGATGGTAATGGGACCGCCGTAGCCGCCGGAGCCATGGGAAACGGTGACGGAATGGTACTCGGTCATCTCAGGCCTCCACAAGGGCGTCGACATGGATGATCTTCCCGTCCATGGTGTCGGGGAGGATGACCTTCTGCTGCCTGCTCACGTATCTCGTGGTCAGGTCGGTCACCCAGCCACCGACGAAGTTGAGGACGAGACCAACGAGCAGATAGCGGATCGCCAGCGGCCCGGTCGGTAGTCCAGCTTTCGTGATGCCCTGGGCGATGCCGAGCCAGATAAATAATTCGGCAGGGTTGATGTGTGGGAAGATCCCGTTGCTGGTGTGGCAGAACTGGGCCGCCGAAGCGAAGTAGCTCGGCTTGTAGCGCTCCGGGAGGAATCGGCCCAGGGAGTGCACCATTGGGTTGCACAGCATAAATGAGCCGATGAAGGGGAGCAGAAGATAACGGCTTACGGGATTGTTTCCGGCTTTCTGGGCGAGGTGGTTGATCCGGTCCTCACCGATGAGGCGGATGATCGAGTTCATGGCGATGAGAAGCATAAGCACCAGGGGTACGATGCTTCCCATCCAGCTCACGAATGTCTTCGCACCTTCTTGGAACAGGCCGACGAACCATTCGGCGGCCTCCACTAGGTAGTGCATGGTCAACTCCTTCGTGTGTGGTGGCGTTCGGGATGGCCCCGGCTGCGGAAGCACCGGGGGAGAATTGTGTTGGGCGGAGCCGATCAGTCGATGGCGGTGAGTCCAGGTCTGCGGGCGACGTGCCGGGTGACAGCTGCGGGTTGTTCACGGGTGTGTCCGACTTTCGCGTCGACTCGGTTGACGATTTTCATAAGCGGGGTCGGGGGCTCGACCGGGATCTCGCCGGCCCGGACTGTGAGGAAGTTGTCACGGGCGTTGGCGATGGCGTGCTGCGTTCCCCGATCAGTTCGTACAGTTGCAGGGTTGATCTCTTCGACAGGCAACCCGTCGAAGACTGGGAAGTCCCTGAACCGGGCCAGAACGGTGATGCCGTTCATACGGCGGCCTGCGACGACACGGTCTCTATCGTCGAGCAGGAACATGACGATGGCGCCCCGGCTCAGGGCGTTCTTTTGTTTGCCGATGGTGACTTTCCCGCGTCTGCGCAGCAGTGTGTAGGTCATGGAGAAATTCCTCATCTGACGCATGCCTAGGGTGACGTTGCACACATAGATGATCGCGACGGTGGCAAGAACGGGCCAGAACATCATCTCTCCTCGGAGTTAGACGGAATTGCAGGGGCGGGAGGCCATGAGCCAGAAGACGTCCTCATAGCTGGTGAGCAGGCTTAGCCGGTTAAGCAGGTCGGGCTCGTTGGTCAGGCGAACGATCTCGTCATAGACAGTGACGAGGATGGTGTCGTCGTAGTCGGTTTTGTCCGGAACACCCATTAGGAAGACGACGCGGGCGCCGGGCTGCTCTGGGCTGTGCGGAATGGTCGCCATCGCCAGCACGATGCGTTCGGCCCCTGGGATGGTGGCGTGCGGGAATCCGAAGCATGGTCGCGTCGTCTTCGCGGGCCCGTAGCGTGGCCAGGAAAGACTCGTTGACCAGGCCTTGGTCGACGAGGTGGGTTACGAGGGCCTCGGTCGCCGACCAGTAATCGGTTCCTGCTGGCATGTCCATGAACCGGTCGGGGGACAGCATCGACATGAGTAACGACGAGTTGGCACCAGCGAGTTGAAGATCGACGTGACCACGCAGGTTTAGCCGTGACATCCGGCTGATGAGTTCGGTGGGATCGAAGACCTGGCCGAGCTGAATGACCGGAACTTCACGGACGGCAAGGGCCGTGATGTCGACATCGGGGGTGGCGACGACGAGGTCCATTCTGGCCAGCGTCGACGAGTCGGCCTCGTCGCCGGTCAACATGAGGTATTTGGTGCCGTGGGGGAGCACCTTGTCGAGCTGGATTCGCATGAGGTGAGCCGAGACTCGCCCGGTTGCCGTGACGATCGCCAACCTGAGGTGGTGGCAGGCACGGTGAGAGTCGAGGAATACCTGGTGATAGCCGGCCAGTAGTCCGGTCTCGGAATCACTGATACGCATACCGGTGCGTTCCTCGATGACGTCGCGGCTAATCTCGGCCATCCGGTGGGCTACCGGGTACTGATAGCGAATGCTGTGCACAGAATCCTCGTCGATCGTGACGCGAAATCGCATCCGGTTGAGCATGAAAGTGAGGTGGTGAGCGAACTCGTCAGCAAGCTCGTCTGCGTCCAGATGGATCTGCATGACCTCGGCGATGCGTTCAAATATGGCGTCGACGAGGTCGGGAACCTCCTCGTCAGCGGGGAAGAGCTGACGACCTTGTGCACTGTCGGGGGTACGCATCCCGGCGACCGACATGGCGAGGAAGAGTTCCTCCTTGATTGAGAAGGTGGTCGAAACGAGACTTTCAGCTTCAGCGAGGAGTTCGGAAGCAATGCGGTGGGCGGGGGTGTTGCGAAGACGTTGGTACTCCTCGGGCATCTCGTCTAGTGGGTGGCCGGTGAGGGTTCGATCGAGTAGGACGGTGAGCCAGCGACGCACATAGTGACGTGATGGCCTGGACAGGTGAGCCTGCTCAGTAATCCGGGCAACGACGGCGACGATGTCGTCGTCGATAGGGTACTCGTCGACGAGTTCTTCGGGATAGAGGGTTAGTTCGGCCAGACGCAGATCGAGTTCCTTAGCGGCGAGCCTGAAACCCCAGTTCGAACGCCCCTCAATGCGTACTCCGAGGGGTTTGAGGGCTTCACGCAATCGGGCTGCATCAGCCAGGACGGTTGCTCGGGAGGTGCAGACGATGTCGGCCAGGTCGTCCGAGGTCACCGGGTGTTTGGCAGATAGCAGGACTCTGAACTCCTGTGCGCGGCGATGACGCGGGTCGTTGAGGGAGTCCGTGGCACGGACCAGATGACCACGAATTCGGCTGTATCCCTGTGGGTCGAGAATGTAGAGGCGGTAACAGCCGTTGGCGGGACGTACGGATGCTGCAGGGGCCAGCATACGGTTGAGCGTGGTGATGGCGTTGGTGATGGTGCGAGGGCTGACCTGTAGGCGCTCTGCCAGCGCTTCGGTGGAGGCTGCCAATGATGTTTCCAGTTGCCTGAGGATCCACATCTCTCGGTCCATGACGATCACCTCCTTGTGCTTGACCTCGTTGGTTGGCATGAAATTAACACCGCACCTGCGTCCCGGTCTTGCAACATTGTGTGTGTTTCTTTCCGACTCTTGGAAAGGCAGTGGCGCGATAGTCGCCCCGTGCGGTCGTGGCACACACGCAGCTGCATACTGCTGGAGGGGATAGCGCCCGAGTCGCCCCGTGCGGTCGTGGCACACACTCGCTGTTCGTCAGCTAGAGGATGATCTGCTGTTTGCTGTTCTGATGCCGGTTTTGATCCTCTCAGGACGACGATGCGGCATGTCCGTCGGCCTTGATCCCTCTGCGGTTGGCTGCTTGAGTCGACGCGCCATAGAAGGCGTGCGGTTTTCGATAGCTACCAGGCCCAGGGCTCTGCAGTACGATGCAGGACTCTGACTGGTCTTCTTGGGGATTCTGCACGGCAGCTGCGACATTCCAGTGAGCGCCGATTGGCGGTCCAACGTTACCGACTACTCCCACGCCACCGGCTGCTTGTGCGACGCAAGGTGCATTGATGCTATTACCGGAGCAGACCTTCCGGATTCGACCCCCGCCGTGCAGTTGGTGAACCGAATCGAAACACCTTCTTGACGTCAGTAAGAGATCCCCGCGTCGATCATCGCTCTGCACGGGGCGGGGCAACTTGCCCTCTGCTCCGTTGGGTTGACGACGGTGTCGATTATGAAGGGTAAGGCGGTCCTGACATGGTGTGTGAGTTTGAAGGCACGCTGTGAGGTCCTCTCCCCCCATGATGACTGTCCAACTGGCGGTGTCGGCATGATGCTGAACCCTCGAGGCACTTGACTGTCAGCTCGAAACACTGCCGAGGGGGCGCCGTGACTCTGAACTCTGGCGGCCTAGTGCATGTCGCAACGCGGCTGCCCCACGCGGTCAGAGAAGTTAATGCCCAGAAGAATGGCCTCGTACATAGTTATCGCGCACCTTTGCAGCAGGCCAGCTTGTTGGAGCCCTCCTGGGTCGGGATACTGGTTCCGATGAATACTCTCCAGTCTGGCGTCCTCGTCGTCGACAAGCCCGCCGGAGTGACCTCCCACCAGGTCGTCGGGCAGGTGCGTCGTCTCATGGGAACCCGCAAGGTCGGTCATGCTGGGACTCTCGACCCGATGGCCAGCGGGGTCCTCGTTGTCGGGGTGAATCGTGCAACTCGGCTGTTGGGCCACCTGTCCCTGCACGACAAGGACTACACCGCCACGATGAGGCTGGGGGAGAGCACTGTCACCGACGACGCCGAGGGAGACGTCACCGCGACCACCGACGCCTCGGTGATTGACGACGTGGCCATCCGTGCCGCAATGTCGCGTCAGACTGGGGACATCCAGCAGGTTCCCACTGCCGTCAGTGCGATCAAGATCGACGGCCAGCGTGCCTACGCCAAGGTACGAGCTGGCGAGGACGTCGTCTTGCAGCCCCGTGCCGTCACCGTTTCTCGATTTGAAGCGACTGGTATTCGACGGCAGGGTGACGTTGTTGACGTTGACGTCAAGGTGACGTGCTCCTCGGGAACCTATGTTCGGGCGCTGGCTCGCGACGTGGGTGCCGATCTTGGAGTCGGGGGACACCTCACGGCGCTGCGTCGCACCCGTGTCGGGCCTTTTGATCTGAGCACCGCATGTTCAGATGTTTTCGCGGCAGATGCCGTTCCCCCCGTCCCGATGACGATGGCTGAGGCTGCTCGGCTGAGTTTCCCCATCGTCCACCTCACGGCGGAACAAGAAGCCGCTATCCGGGTTGGAAGACCCCTACATTTCGTTGTGCCATCGGAAGTGACCGCAATGGTTTCCAGAAACGGTGAATTGTTGGCGCTGTATCGTCCCGATGACGACCATCCCGCTCAGAGTCGCGCAATATGCGTGCTGGTCTGATGGCCGGGAACGAACCACGTGAGGGAGAACGCCCCACAACGGCCCCAGACATGGCGCAACGTTGACGTGGCTGTTGGCGCGCTCATCAATGTTACCCGCGTATAAGTGTGTGCCCATGCCATAGTTGTATAAGTCTCACAACAATTCTACTTCTGTAATTAAAGATATTCGTGCTTGCGGGTGGCGATTTTGCATGATATCATAAAAAAGTTGTTTTGTGCTGATGTCGGCCCATCATTTCGGTGTCTGATATCGCCGTGGCGTGAGGCCGTGGTGTTTGTTGCGCCGCCTGAGTTATTTTCCAATCGTCAATACGAAAGGTAACGTACGACGTGGATTTGGTTCGAGCATCCCACCTGTACAAGGTTTTCGGTAAACACGAGCGACAAGTGATCGAAAGACTCAAGGCAGGTGAGTCTCGAGAAGATCTGGCATCTCTCGGCACTGCGGCTGTCATCGACGTGAACTTCAAGGTTGCCAAAGGTGAGACCTTCGTCGTCATGGGCCTGTCGGGGTCCGGAAAATCCACTCTCATCCGGATGATCAATGGGCTGTGGGCGCCCTCCGAGGGCACTGTTGAGGTCGCCGGCAAGGTCGTTTCCGACATGAACGACGCCCAATTGCGCGAGCTTCGTCGCGACCATGTGTCGATGGTCTTCCAGCACTTTGCCCTTCTTCCTCACTTGACTGTTCGCGAGAACGCGGCCTACGGGCTGAAGCTGCAGGGCAAGCTCAAGTCGAAGGACCGACTCGAGAAGGCCAATGAGTGGTTGCACACCGTGGGTCTCAAGGGATGGGGTGACAAGTACCCCCATCAGCTCTCGGGTGGTATGCAGCAGCGAGTCGGTCTGGCTCGCGCTCTGGCCGCGGAGACCGACATCCTTCTCATGGACGAGGCCTTCTCGGCCCTTGACCCGCTCATCCGTCGCGAGATGCAGGACCAGCTCCTCGAGCTGCAGAGCACTCTCAACAAGACGATCATCTTCATCACCCACGACCTCAACGAGGCCATGTACCTCGGCGATCACATCGCGGTCATGCGCAATGGTCGTGTCGCCCAGATCGGCACCTCTGACGAGATCCTCACCCAACCGGCCGACGACTACGTCGCTGACTTCGTCCAGGATGTCGACCGCAGCCGAGTGCTCACGGCATCGGCGGTCATGCGCCCGACAGAGGCCATCGTCTCCAAGTCGGCAGATCCTCGCCAGGTCCAGCGCATCATGGACCAACACGACTGGGCGGGCGTCTTCGTCGTTGACGAGCACCGCCGTCTGCTCGGCATGGTCGGTGACCAAGAGGTCATCGAGGCTGCTCGTCGTGGCGATCGCAGCATTGCTGGAGTCGTCGAGACCGGCGGCATCCTCACCGTTCGCACGGACACCCCATTGTCCGATCTTTTCGCCCCGTCCAAGGACGCACGAGTGCCCCTGGCCGTCGTCGACGAGGACTTCCACCTCATGGGAGTCATTTCCCGAGTCGCCCTGCTCGACTCCATGTCGCGTTCCCAGGACAAGGTGTCCGAGGGATCCGTGATGTCCCTGGAGGACACCGGGAAGCTACCCGTCATCAAGGGCGTCGGAGACCCCGTTGGTCTTCCACCAGCTGACCAGACGATGACCGCGACGGTTGCGTCCACTCCGACCATCGAGAAGGAGGCCTGATCGAGATGGGCTTCAATTTCGTCAACCCCCGTATTCCGTTGGGAAGCTGGATCGAGACCTTCTTCGACTGGTTCCAGCACGCCTTTGACTGGCTCATCACCTTCACCAACGTCGTCATCGGCGGTATGTACGACGGGCTCAACCTCGTCCTGTCCAAGCCGCTGTATCTGGTCATGCTGGTCGTCTTCGCCGCCATCGGCTGGGCCTGTGCGAACTGGAAGGTGGCAGTGTTCGCCCTCATTGGGTTCTACCTGGTCCGGGCGATGGATCAGTGGAACAACACCATGCAGACCCTGGCGCTGGTGGTTGTGGCCGTCATCCTGGCCCTCATCCTGGCGATCCCGTTGGGTATCTGGGCAGCCAAGTCGAAACGCTTCTCGGCCATCATCAAGCCGATTCTCGACTTCATGCAAACGATGCCCTCGCTGGCATACTTGGTTCCGGTCATCGTCCTCTTCGGAATCGGCCAAGTTCCCGGTGCCATCGCGACGATCATCTTCGCCCTGCCGCCTGGCGTGCGCTTCACCGAGTTGGGTATTCGCGGCGTCGACACCGAGACGGTGGAGGCCGGCGCAGCCTTCGGTGCTAGTCCGCGTCACATCCTGTGGCGTATCCAGATGCCGTTGGCCATGCCGACGGTGATGGCCGGCGTCAACCAGGTCATCATGCTGGCCCTGTCCATGGTCGTGCTGTCGGGCATGGTTGGTGCCGGTGGTCTTGGCGGTGACGTCGTCGCAGCCCTGTCCCAGGTCGACATCGGTCTGGGCATGGAGGCTGGACTGGCAGTGGTGATCGTGGCCGTCTACCTGGACCGCATCACCAATGGACTGGCCAATCGCACCTCGCTCGCCCGGGCACAGCGCGCCAACTGATCACAACAGGGCAGCTGAACCCAATAGGACGACTGAGTCCCATGCAGAACATGAACACGAGGTAACAATGAGGAGTACAAGTATGGTTCGACGCAAGTTCATCGCCGTGGCCTCCATCCTGACGATGGGTGCCCTGACCCTGTCTGGATGCGATGCCTCCAACAGCGGAAACGGAGAGTCCGGCAGCTCTGACACGGCCTCCGACAATGTCAACACGAAGTGGGCCGACTGCACCCCGGGCGACGGATCCAAGGACACGACGTCCATGAAGGCCGATGGCAAGAAGGACATCACGATTGGCGCCTTCAATGGCTGGGATGAGTCCTTCGCCACCGCCGGGATCATCAAGAACGTCCTGGAGAAGGACGGTTACAAGGTGACGATCAAGGGCTTTGACGCCGGTCCAGGCTATGCCGGACTTGTCGCCGGGGACATCGACCTCATCACCGACGGTTGGCTTCCCCTGACTCATGCCGACTACGTCAAGCGCTACGGAGACAAGATGGAGAACCTTGGCTGTTGGTACGACAACGCCAAACTCACCATCGCCGTCAACAAGGACTCCAAGGCGAAGACCATCGGCGATCTGAAGTCGATGGGTGATGAGTACGGCAATACCCTTTATGGCATCGAGGCAGGCGCCGGACTGACGAAGGCCACCAAGGATTCGGCCATCCCGAAGTACGGTTTGAAGAACATCAACTTCAAGATCTCGTCAACGCCGGCGATGTTGTCCCAATTGAAGAAGGCCACTGCCGCCAAACGTGACATCGCGGTGACGCTGTGGCGTCCGCACTGGGCCTACGGCGCGTTCCCGATCCGCGACCTCAAGGATCCCAAGAACGCCCTGGGCGACGCTGAGGTGATTTACAGCTTCGCTCGTCCGGGCTTCGAGAAGGACTTCCCGAAGGCCGCTCAGTTGATGCGCAACATGGCTTTCGACGACAAGACGCTTTCCGATCTTGAGGACACCATGTTCTCCGCGGACAAGTACGGTGGCAAGAACCAGGAGAAGGCCGTGGCGGAGTGGACCTCGCACAACGAGGCGTGGGTCGACAAGCTCAAGTCCGGTGAACTCACCGAGCGCTGAGTGGCTACGGACCGCATATGTAGGCGTCCCACCGCGTCATGACGCGGTGGGACGCCTACATATTCCACGAGGGCGACGCGCAGTGATGATTTTCGAATTCGGGTCATGGGCAGTTGGCGCCATAGACTGCCGAGCGTGTCTGTTCCCGAGCAATCGCCAACCGTCGTCATCGGAAACTTCGATGGTGTGCACCGTGGCCACCAGGCCCTTGTCCAACAGGCCAAGAGGCTTGACCCGGACGGTTGCGTTGTTGTCGTCACCTTCTGGCCCCATCCGCTGACTGTCCTCGCCCCTGATCAGGCTCCGGCCCTGCTGTGCCTGCTGGAGCGACGCATTGACTGGCTGAAGGAGGCCGGTGCCAGTGAGGTGCGCGTGGTCAATTTCACCCCGGAGATCGCGGATTGGTCCCCGGCGGCCTTTGTCGAGCGAATGATCAGCCCCCTGCAGCCCGAGCACGTCCTGGTGGGCCAGAACTTCCGCTTCGGACGTCACGCCGTGGGCACTCCGCAGACCCTGTCAGAGATTGGCCGGGGCCGCTTTGAGGTCCATGCCATGGATCTCGTCGCCATGTCCGGTGTCACGGTGTCGTCAACCCGGGTTCGCGAGGTGGTGGCAGCTGGCGATGTCGCGGAAGCCGCCGAGTTGCTCGGACGCCCCTTCGAGGTTGGTGGCGTCGTCGTCATGGGCGACCAGCGCGGACGCGAACTGGGATTCCCGACGGCGAACCTCGTCCTGCCGGCAGGGCGTGCCGTTCCTGCTGACGGGGTGTACGCCGGATGGTTGGAACCCAGTAGTGGTCCGGACGCTGGTCGCCGACTTCCCGCTGCGATCTCGGTGGGGACCAACCCGACCTTCGATGGTCTCGAGCGCCGAGTTGAGACCTACGTCATCGATCGCGATGATCTCGAGCTCTACGGGGTTGACGTCACGGTCACCTTTGCCGAGCGACTGCGTGGGCAGATCAAGTTCGACGGTGTCGAGCCGCTGATCTCGCAGATGACCGACGATGTCGACGCGGCTCGCAAGATCCTGGCCTGAGGCTGGCAATGACGTCCGGCAGTTCATGGGCCGGTGCGGGTGTGAACGTCGTGGGGCTACCCAGTGGGCCATGTTCTCCCTGACCACGTATCGAAAGGTCATTCAGTCGTGACCGGTCGTCCAGGCTTTGAATTCGCGCTCTGTGGGGACGAGATGATACTCTTTCCCAGTTGCCGTCAGATCGGCCGCGGCCTTGGAAGAGTCCCCTGCAATACGAGCGTCGGGGACGCCGCGCAACGGACAGGAAGGAACCCACCGAGATGGATGCTGCCGAGAAGAAGAAGATCATCGAAGAGTACGCAACCCACCCCGGAGACACCGGTTCCCCGGATGTCCAGGTCGCCATCCTCACCAAGCGCATCGCTGAGCTCACCGAGCACCTGAAGGTCCACAAGGGTGACCACCACTCCCGTCGTGGCCTGATGCTCATGGTTGGTCAGCGTCGTCGTCTTCTCAACTACATTGAGAAGAATGACATTGAGCACTACCGCGAGCTCATCGCTCGACTCGGTCTGCGTCGCTGAGCGTCACGGATCGACCGAATTGACGGGGTGTCCCTTCGGGGCGCCCCGTTTCGCATGTCCAGGAGCATCGTTGCCACTTCGTGGCACGACACCATGATTCGTGGGATGGGCCACAGATGCCGTAGACTCAAGATCACAATTAGATTCACTGTAACCGTCGACTGCCTCCCCATGACACATGGGTCCTCGGTAGTGGCCACCGGGGCACTGTCCCGGCGGCTTCGATCGAAGACCGGTGTGGTTGTACAAGAGGCGCCTTCTGGAGCGCCAGCGGGCGGCGGTCGGCCCTGCGAAAGGACATCCCTGTGGAGGGACCCGGACTCGAATTCACCGAGGCCATCATCGACAATGGAAAATTTGGCAAGCACGTCGTCCGCTTCGAGGCGGGACTGCTGGCCCAGCAGGCGGACGGATCCGCCGCCGTCTACCTCGATGGTGACACCATGCTGCTGTCGGCCACCACGGCTGCCAAGACTCCCCGCGATTCCATCGACTTCTTCCCGCTGACGGTTGACGTCGAGGAGCGCATGTACGCCGCCGGACGTATCCCCGGCTCCTTCTTCCGTCGTGAGGGACGCCCGTCCGAGGGTGCCATCCTCGCCTGCCGTCTCATCGACCGTCCGTTGCGCCCCTCCTTCGTCAAGGGTCTGCGCAACGAGGTCCAGGTCGTCGTGACCGTCATGGCCCTCAACCCGGCTGTTTACTACGACGTCGTCGCCATCAACGCCGCCTCGATGTCCACCCAGCTTGCTGGTCTGCCGTTCTCCGGTCCGATTGGCGGCGTCCGGATGGCACTCATTGACGACCAGTGGGTGTGCTTCCCATCCGTCGAGCAGCGCAAGGAGTCGACCTTCGACATGGTTGTCGCCGGTCGCGTCCTTGCCGACGGTGACGTCGCCATCATGATGGTCGAGGCCGAGTCCACCCCGGCCACCTGGGACTTCGTCCGTGGTGGACGCACAGCTCCGACCGAGGAGGTCGTCGCCACCGGTCTGGAAGCCGCCAAGCCCTTCATCAAGGTGCTGTGCGACGCACAGGTTGCCCTGGCCACCAAGCTGCCCAAGGAGACCTACGACTTCCCGGTCTTCAAGGACTACGAGGACGATGTCTACGCCGCCGTCGAGGAGAAGGCTGCCGACGAGCTCTCCCGCATTGAGCAGATCGCTGCCAAGCTGGAGCGTCAGGAGGCCGAGTCCGAGCTCAAGACCCGCATCAAGGCTGAGCTCGCCGAGGCCTTCCCGGAGCGCGAGGCCGAGATTTCCGGCGCCTTCAAGGCCGTCATGAAGAAGATCGTCCGCAAGCGTGTCCTTGACGAGGGTGTGCGTATCGACGGTCGTGGGCCCCGCGACATCCGCGCCCTGTCGGCTGAGGTCGGCGTCATCCCGCGCGTGCACGGTTCTGCCCTCTTCCAGCGCGGCGAGACCCAGATCCTGGGCGTGTCGACCCTCAACATGCTCGACATGGAGCAGAAACTCGACACCCTGTCCCCGGAGACCACCCGTCGGTACATGCACAACTACAACATGCCGCCGTACTCCACCGGTGAGACCGGCCGTGTTGGCTCCCCGAAGCGTCGCGAGATCGGCCACGGCAACCTTGCCGAGCGCGCCCTCATCCCGGTGCTGCCAACCCGTGAGGAGTTTCCCTACGCCATCCGCGAGGTGTCCGAGGCCGTCGGCTCGAACGGTTCCACCTCAATGGGTTCGGTCTGCGCCTCGACCCTCGCCCTGCTCAACGCTGGTGTGCCGTTGCGCGCCTCGGTCGCCGGCATTGCCATGGGCCTCATGAGCGAGACCGACGAGGAAGGCAAGACCAAGTACCTCGCCCTCACTGACATCCTCGGTGCCGAGGACGCCCTCGGCGACATGGACTTCAAGGTCGCCGGTACCAGCGAGTTCGTCACGGCCCTGCAGCTGGACACCAAGCTCGACGGCATCCCCGCGGACGTGCTGGCTGGTGCCCTCACACAGGCCAAGGAGGCTCGCACCGCCATCCTCGAGGTCATGAACGACGCCATCGACTCTCCTGACGAGATGGCTCCGACCGCGCCGCGCATCATCACCGTGCACATCCCGGTCGACAAGATCGGTGAGGTCATCGGTCCCAAGGGCAAGATGATCAACCAGATCCAGGATGACACCGGCGCCAACATCTCCATCGAGGATGACGGCACCATCTTCATCGGTGCCGACAACGGCGATTCTGCCGAGGCCGCCCGCACGATGATCAACGCCATCGCAAACCCGCAGATGCCGGAGGTCGGCGAGCGTTACCTGGGTACCGTCGTCAAGACGACGAGCTTCGGCGCCTTCGTCTCCCTGCTGCCTGGCAAGGATGGTCTGCTGCACATCTCCAAGATGCGTGACCTCAACGACGGCAAGCGCGTCGAGGCCGTTGAGGACGTGCTGTCGGTCGGTCAGAAGATCGAGGTTGAGATTGCCGAGGTCGACGACCGTGGCAAGCTCTCCCTGGTCTTGGCGTCCCATGAGGAGGACGACGACACCGAGGAGTGAGTCATCTCCTTGAATTGTTGATCCCGTGAAGGACTGACATTGACGGGCTGCCCCGGCACTTTCGCCAGGGCAGCCCGTTCTTCATGCGCGGATGACCAGTCCTCGGGAACGTCAGAACAGCTGGGTAGTCTGGACGCGGCGCCCGGACAGGCGCTGTCGTCAGGAAGGAAGGTCCAGATGATCAAGGTTGCCGTCTTCGGAGCCAAGGGACGTATGGGGGCTTCGGTGTGCCAGGCCCTCGAGGAGGCCGAGGACACCGAGCTCGTGGCCGCCATTGACAGTGGTGATGATCGTTCAGCCGCTGAGGGTGCCGACGTCATCGTCGATTTCACCACCCCCGACGCCGTGATGGAGAACCTCGCCTGGGCCATCGACCACGAGATCAACACCGTTGTCGGTACCACTGGTTTTGACGAGGACCGCTACCAGACGCTGCGCAACCAGCTCGCCGACCATCCCGACACCGGCTGCCTGGTCGCCCCGAATTTCTCCATCGGTGCCGTGCTCATGATGCACTTCGCCGAGCAGGCCGCGAAGTTCTACGAGTCGGTCGAGGTCATCGAGCTGCACCACCCCAACAAGGTTGACGCCCCCTCCGGCACCGCCCGCACCACCGCCGCCAAGATCGCCGCTGCTCGTCAGGAGGGCAGCATGGGGGATGTCCCGGACGCCACCCAGAGTCAGCTTGACGGGGCTCGCGGAGCCGTCGTTGACGGGGTCCACGTCCACGGCGTCCGTCTGCGTGGCCTCGTTGCCCATCAAGAGGTGCTCTTCGGAGCCGAGGGGGAGACCCTCACCATTCGGCATGACTCGATGGATCGGGTCTCCTTCATGTCGGGCGTTCTCACCGGCGTGCGCGGTGTCCTTGACCTTCCGGGACTGACCATCGGCATCGAAGGGCTGCTCGGACTTGAATGAGCGTCCTGACTTCTCGATGACGCCATCCGAGCCGACTCAGGTGCTGCCGCCAAGGCCTCAGATTGATCCCGGGGCGATGGTGACGGTCGAACGTGCTCGTCGCCCCCACCGCCTCATCACGTGGCTGATCGTTGTCGTCGTCATCGCGTTGGTCGCGGTCGCGGCAGTGATCACCGATCAGACCTTCCGGGCCAGGAGCGAGAAGGACGTTGCGGCCAACATTGCGAAGTCATTCGGGGCGGACGAGTCGAGCGTCGGTGTGACAATCCGCAATCGCCCCTTCCTCGGAGTCCTGCTGACTGACGAGCTCCAAGGGCTTGACGCGACCATACCGACGGCGACCGTCGCTCGGGACGAGACGACGGTGACCTTCCATGACGTGGACATCCACGCCAACGGGATCCGTCAGGCCCGTGAGGAATCCCGGACAGTCGCCGAGACAGCGTCGGCAACTGGCCGGGTCGACTGGTCTGAGCTTTCTCGGCTGGCAGGCGGCAAGATCACCTACAACAACGACACCGGGGACAACGGCACGGTGACCATCGTGCGCGACATGTCGGTTCTGGGAGCCCGAGTGGGCGTCAGCATCTCAGCCGTCCCTGGCGTCGAGGCCACCTCGCGGCGGGTGACGTTGACGAGTCCATCGGCGAGCTTGGATGGTATTGCGATTCCGGACATCCTGCTCAAGCCCATTCTGGAAGGCATCACTGAGCGATTCACCCTCCCCGATTTGGGCAATCTGCATTACGAATCCCTCGAGGCGACGCCGAAAGGATTGGAGTTTTCCCTTGTCGGGACAGAGGTGAAACTGTCCGACCTCACCGGCAAGTGATCCGCTGGGCGCGAATGATGAGGTGAGCCTAGGCGAAGAAGTCATATCCTGATCAGTGGTCGCTCGGCCGCTCATCCCATGTCGTCAGTTCCGTGGAGGTCCCTTTCATGAATGTTGCCGAACAGCTCGTCCAACAGCTCCTCGATGCGGGGGTGCGACGGATCTACGGTATCGTCGGTGACTCCCTGAACCCCGTCGTTGACGCAGTTCGCAAGACCGGCGGTTCTGTCAAGGGCGGTATCGACTGGGTCCACGTTCGTCACGAGGAGGCTGCGGCCTTCGCCGCTGCTGCCGAGGCAACCTTGACCGGCGAGCTGGCTGTCTGCGCAGGATCCTGCGGTCCGGGCAACCTGCACCTCATCAATGGTTTGTTCGACGCATACCGCTCCCAGGTCCCGGTTCTGGCCATCGCCTCACACATCCCCAGCGTCCAGATCGGCATGAGCTACTTCCAGGAGACCCATCCGGATCGCCTTTTCGTGGAGTGCTCCGATTACTGCGAGCTGGTCTCGACCCCTGAACAGGCTCCCCGCGTCTTCAACTCGGCCATTCGCCATGCGGTCGCGGGCAGCACCGTCTCAGTCGTGACCCTTCCGGGCGACATCACCGACAAGAAGGCTGCCGCTGCATCCCCGGTTTTCATCCCGAGCCGTCGTCCCTCCGTCGAGCCGAACCCGGAGGACGTCCGCCAGCTCGTCACGTTGCTCAATGACGTCAAGAAGGTCGCCATCTTCGCCGGCGCAGGCGTCGAGGGCGCCCATGACGAGGTGCTGGCCCTGGCTGACAAGCTCAAGGCCCCGATCGGTCACTCCCTGCGTGGCAAGGATTTCATCCAGTACGACAACCCCTTTGACGTCGGCATGACCGGCCTACTGGGTTACGGTGCCGCCGCCGAGGGCATGAACGACGCCGACGTGTTGATCCTGCTGGGAACCGACTTCCCCTACAACCAGTTCCTGCCGAACACCCTCACGGTTCAGGTCGAGAACCGTCCGGAGAAGTTGGGCCGTCGTACCGACGTGTCCTTCCCGATCCACGCCGACGTCAAGGCTTTGTGCAATGCCGTCACCCCGCTGATCAAGCGCCATGACGACAAGTTCCTCAAGGCCACCATCAAGCGTCACGCCAAGATCATGAAGGCCCCTGTCGGTTCGTACACCCGCAATGTCGAACGCATGAAGCCGATTCACCCCGAGTACGTCGCCCACGTCCTCAACGAGCTGGCCGATCGTGACGCCATCTTCACAGCCGACACCGGCATGTGCAATGTGTGGACTGCCCGCTACATCGATCCGCTGGGCACCCGTCGTCTCATCGGATCCTTCCTGCACGGGTCGATGGCCAACGCCTTGCCGCACGCCATCGGTGCGCAGGCCTCCCATCCGGGCCGTCAGGTCATCTCGGTCTCCGGCGACGGTGGTCTGTCGATGCTGCTCGGCGAGCTCGTGACGGCTCGCATGCTCAACCTGCCGGTCAAGGTCATCGTCTTCAACAACTCCACCCTTGGCATGGTCAAGCTGGAGATGCTCGTCAATGGCTTGCCCGACTTCGGCACCGACGTCCACGACGTGAACTATGCCGGGGTCGCCAAGGCGATCGGGTACCACGCTGAGCGTGTCGACGATCCGAAGGACGTGCGTCGTGCGCTCAAGAATGCCTTGGACTTCGATGGACCGGCCTTGGTCGAGGTGCTCACCGACCCCAACGCCCTGTCCCTGCCGCCGGAGATCAAGGGTGAGCAGATGATTGGGTTCGCCACCGCCATGAGCAAGATCGTGCTAAACCGTGGTGCCGGTGAGGCCGTCTCGATGGCCACCTCGAACATGCGTAACATCCCAAGATTCTGAGAGATCACGTTTTGGGGTCCGTCCGACGAGGACGGGCCCCACAGGCATTTTCGGACCAGGATCACGGGACCGAGGTTGGATGGCGTCAATGCAGGCAATGAACAGCGGTGGTGCTGCCGCATGAAGATCCTTCTTCCTCCAACCAGGAAATGGGACGACGGCCTCGACCCTTCGTTTTTCCCACGCATTGCGTGACCAGGGTCACGAGGTGCGTTTACTCAGCGTCGAGTCGACCCCGGTGCCCAGCACTCGCGGGATCCCCGTGGTCAGCGTGCCCGTCCTCTACCTGCCGCTCATCACCCACCTGGCTGACCTTCAGAACGTCGATCTCGCGCGCCCAGTCAGGGCCATTGTCTCCTCAGCGGTGGCCGAGGCTGACCTCGTGCATGTCGTCATGCCGTCGCTATTGGGGGCTTGTGCCAAACACGTGGCGCAGCATGCCGGTGTTCCCGTCACCGCGGGTTTCCACATCCAGCCTGAGAACATCACCTACAACGTGCACCTGGCCAACGCTCGACGCCTTGCCGACCGCATTTATCGCATGTTGTGGCTGGCGTTCTACCACGACGTGTCCCACATCCATGCTCCCAGTGAATTCATCGCCGATCAGCTGCGCAGTCACGGTTACGAACAGCACCTTCACGTCATTTCGAACGGGGTACCGCCAGAGTTTCGGCCCGGCCCGCCACGCGAGACGTGGATCCTGGGCGGCCCCGGTCCCGCCATCATCATGGCTGTCGGCAGACTCTCGCCCGAGAAGAGGATCGAGGTCCTCGTTGACGCCATTGCCCGGTCTCGACATCGCGATCGGATCCGTCTGGTGGTCGCCGGTCGAGGGCCGCAGCGAGAATGGTTGCAGAGGCGAGCCGAACGCACTGGGGTTGACGCCTGCTTCGTCAGCCACGACCGTCCGGAGGACCTCATCGCTGAACTGCGAGCCGCCGACCTCTATGTCCACCCCTCCGACGTCGAGATCGAGTCCTTGGCTGCCCTGGAGGCGTCCTCGGTCGGGTTGCCCTGCCTCATCGTCGACAGCCCGCTGTCGGCGACCAGCCAGTTCTGTCGTGTCCCCGAGCACGGACTGTGCCCGCCCCCGCGATCCGGAGAGGATGGCGGCTGACATCGACTGGTGGCTGGAGTGCCCGAGGGAACGTGAGGCTGCGGGCAAGGCCCAGGCGCGCTGTGGTCAGGAGTATGCCCTGGACAGGTCGGCTCGATTGCTGATCGAGATGTTTGACGCCGCCATTTCGGAGCCGACTGCATGACGAAGGTCCAACGCTTGGCCTATCTGACGATTGTCGGCCCAGCTGCTATGCTTCTCACCGGGGTGGCTTTTGCCTTTCGTCGACGAGGACACCACCATGTGGAGCCGGGGACGATCGTCGTCAGCAATCACGTCCACGATTTCGACTGCCTGGTCCTGGTGCGAGATCAGTCTGAGGTTCAACTCCCAACCTTCCAATTTCGGTATCCCGGTGGCCGGGCTCATCCTGCGAGCTTTCGGCACGATTCCGGTTGATTCTTCTGACGTACGCGGTTTCTTCTCGGCCAATGCGCAGGCAATGGCCGACGGTGACTGCGTCGTCATCTATCCAGAGGGAGACATCACCTGTTACGAGACCTCCGCAGGGACCTTCCGTCCAGGGGCCTTTGCCCTCGCGGTGCGCACCGGTGCCCCGGTGGTGCCAGTGGCACTGGTGCGGTCCGGGCGGAAGCTCGGAGTCAAGTGGCGGCGTCCGCAGCTGGAGGCCAAGGTGGGGCCGCCGATGTATGCCGATGAGACCCTGCCACGACGCCAGGCCAGGGAGGAGTTGCGCCAACGAGCTGAGAACTTCGTCTCCCAGGCCCTTGATGAAGCGGCCAGGACACATCGGGGCGAAGCTGTCGGAGTTTCCCGATAGGCTTCACGCCGTGGCTAATACTGGATTGACGACACCCCCGGACCTGCAACCGGACGTTCTGCGCATCATTCCCCTCGGCGGCCTGGGAGATGTCGGACGCAACATGTCGTGCTACGAAATCAATGGGGAGATCCTTCTCATTGACTGTGGGGTGCTCTTCCCGGAGGATGACCACCCCGGCGTCGACCTGCTGCTGCCAGGACTGGACTACCTCGACGATGAGAAGCTGGCCAAGGTGAAGGCGCTGGTGCTCACTCACGGCCACGAGGACCACATCGGGGCCGTGCCCTACTTGCTCAAACGTCGTCCCGACATCCCGATCTACGGGTCCAAGCTGACCTTGGCGCTGGTTGAGGCGAAACTGCGTGAGCATCGCATCAGGGGATACAAGCTCAATGTTGTTCACGAAGGCGACGTCGCCGAGGTCGGCGAACAGTTCGACCTAGAGTTCATTGCCGTCAACCACTCCATCCCTGACGCTCTGGCAGTGTGCGTCCGTACTGACGCCGGAACCCTCATCAATACCGGCGACTTCAAGATGGATCAGCTGCCGCTGGACGGCCGCATCACCGACCTGCGTACCTTCGCACGTCTTGGTGAAGAAGGTGTCGACCTGTTCATGGTCGATTCCACCAATGCCGAGGTGCCGGGCTTCGTGAAGTCCGAGACCGAGATCGAGCCGGCCATCGAGAGGGTTTTCGAGAAGGCGGACAAGAAGCTCATCGTCGCCTGCTTCGCCTCTCACGTGCATCGCGTCCAGCAGGTGCTCAACATGGCGGTCCGCCACAACCGCAAGGTCTGCTACGTCGGTCGATCCATGGTCCGAAACATGGCGGTGGCTCAGGAACTGGGTTACCTCCATGTGCCGGACAACACCGTCATCGAGCTGCGTGAGCTTGATCATTACCGTGACAACGAGGTGGTCATCGTCTCGACCGGGTCCCAGGGGGAGCCACTGTCAGCCCTGGCCCGAATCGCCAACCGTGAGCACCGCGACATCGAGGTGGGGGAGGGCGACACCGTCCTGCTGGCCTCCTCCCTCATCCCTGGCAACGAGAACGCCGTCTACCGTGTCATCAACGGTCTGACGAAGCTCGGTGCGGCCGTCGTCCACAAGGGCAATGCCTTGGTCCACGTCTCCGGCCACGCCGCGGCGGGCGAGCTGCTGTACGCCTACAACATCGTGCGTCCGCGCGCGGTCATGCCGATTCACGGTGAGGTGCGTCATCTGGTCGCCAACGCCGACCTGGCCAAGGCCACCGGAGTCGATGAGAAGAACGTCGTCCTCGTTGAAGACGGCGGGGTTATTGACCTCGTTGACGGGGTACCGCGTGTGGTGGGCAAGATCGACGCCTCCTACATCCTCGTCGATGGCTCTGGGGTGGGTGAACTCACCGAGGACACCCTCACCGACCGTCGGATCCTCGGGGAGGAGGGATTCTTGTCAGTCGTCACCGCGGTCGACACCCGCTCGGCCACTGTGGTGTCCCGTCCGGCGATTCAGGCTCGCGGCTTCGCTGAGGACGACTCAGTCTTCGCGGAAATCACCGACCAGATCGTCACCGAGCTTGAGAACGCCATGAAGGGTGGCATGGACGACACCCACCGGTTGCAGCAGGTGGTCCGTCGGACCATTGGCCGGTGGGTCGCACGGTCGTTGCGGCGTCGACCGATGATCGTGCCGGTTGTCGTCAAGATCTGAGGTCTTCGACGCTGGAGCCGACTGTACAAGGAGAATCGGGTGGCTACTCGAACTACTGTCCATCATGTTATTGAGCAGTTCCGGCAAGAGCCTTCGGCGGCGCGGCGGGGGGCGCGCTTTGAGGACCTCATGGTGTCTTACTTCCAGACGACGGACCCGACGCTGTCATCCGAATATGACGAGGTACGCACCTGGCCCCAATGGGTCCACAACGAGAACACCCACGACTCTGGTATCGACTTAGTGGCCCGTAATCGCTCCACTGGTGAGTGGACAGCGATCCAGTGCAAGTTCTATGACCCTGGCCACGCTTTACAGAAGCAAGACATTGACTCGTTCTTCACGGCGTCGGGTAAGGCATGGGACCACGTATGGTTCACTAACCGCATCATTATCTCAGCCACGGATCAGTGGTCGACACACGCAGAGAAAGCGCTCGAGGATCAGTCCATCCCCGTCCAGCGCATCGGCCTGACCGAGATCGCCGAGTCCCCCATCGACTGGATGCAGCAGTCCCGCGACAGCCTGAACTTCGAGCCACGACGAGCTGTGCGTTACGGGCTGCGTCCCCACCAGAAGGAGGCCCTCGCCAAGATCCACGAGGGATTCCAGACCCACGACCGAGGCAAGTGGATCAGCGCCTGCGGTACGGGCAAGACGTTCACCTCACTGAAGCTTGCAGAACAGATGTGCGCCGAGAATGGCGGTCGGCTCAAGGTACTCTTCCTGGCCCCCTCCATCGCCCTGGTTTCTCAGACCCTGCAGGAATGGATGGCCCAGTCCCAGACGACTATCCGGCCCATGGTGGTTTGCTCCGACACCCGGGCTTCCAGGAAGGCCGAGGACATCACCACCCACGACATCCCCATCCCCACCACGGACGCGGCCCGGCTTGCCGAACAGATGGCGGTCGGTGGCCGCCGGGGCAAGCAGATGATTGTGGTGTTCTCCACCTATCAGTCCATCGACGTCGTCGCCCAGGCCCAGCGCATCTCGGGTGAGCAGTTCGACCTCATCTTGTGTGACGAGGCCCATCGAACCACCGGTGCCTCCCTTGTCGGCGGCCAGGACGAGTCCGCTTTCGTCAAGGTGCACGACAACACCTATCTGCCAGCCGCCAAGCGGCTGTACATGACGGCGACTCCTCGCATCTATGGTCAGGAGGCAAAGAAGAAGGCCGAGGAAAACTCCGTCGTGCTGGCTTCGATGGATGACGAGTCCCTCTACGGCCCCGAATTCCACCGCTTGGGTTTCGGGGAGGCCGTAGAGCGTAATCTGCTTGCCGACTACAAGGTCATGATCCTGTGCGTAGAGAACGCGGCAATTGCCGACACCTTCCAGTCCCAGATTGCTGATGAGACCGGCGAGATCGGTTTGGACGATGCCGCCCGGATCATCGGTTGCTGGAACGGTCTAGCCAAGCGCACAACCGATATGGACTTCGGGCCCCACCCGGTGCCGATGCAGCGTGCAGTCGCATTTGCCCAAAGCATCAAGGCATCCAAGGCCTTCGCCGCCACGTTCCCGCAGGTCACGGAGGCCCTCTCGGCTGATGGCGGCCTCGACACCCCTGCACTGGAGGTGGCGTCGCACCACGTCGACGGCACGATGAACGCCCTCGATCGTGGTAACGAAATCGCCTGGCTCAAGGCACCCATCCCGGAAGGAGAGTGCCGCATCCTGTCCAACGCCCGCTGCCTGTCGGAGGGCGTCGGCGTGCCTGCCCTGGACGCCGTATTGTTCCTGGCACCGCGCAACAGCCTGGTAGACGTCGTGCAGTCGGTGGGCCGCGTCATGCGGAAGGCCCCCGGCAAAGACTACGGCTACGTCATCCTCCCAGTTGCGATCGATTCCAGCGAATCACCTGAGAAAGCCCTGAACAACAACAAACGATTCAAAGTGGTCTGGGACGTCCTCAATGCCCTACGCGCCCATGACGACCGGTTCAACGCGATGATCAACTCCATCGATCTGGACAAGGACACCAAGGGCAAAATCGGCATCAGTGTCTTCGGCGGCACCGCTCCCGACACCGGTCACGACACCAACGGCTCGCGGGCTGCCATCCAGCCGATGCTGTTCCAAAGCCAGATGCGTGACGCGATCCTCGCGCGGATCGTCAAGAAGGTCGGCGAGCGCGACTACTGGGATTCCTGGGCCGACGATGTCGTTCACATCCATTCCAACCAGGTCACCCGCATCACGAGTATCTTGGCGCAGGCCCGCGCCACCGATGGTCCGCTGGCTGGTGAGTTCGACACCTTTCTCTCCGGGTTGCAGGCCACAATTAACGACTCCATCACCGTCGACGGTGCGATTGACATGCTGTCCCAGCACCTCATCACCCAACCGGTGTTCGACGCGCTATTTCCCACCGGCAGCTTTGCGCACACCAACCCGGTATCGGTGAGTATGCAACGCATGATCACTGCCCTGGAGGGGCAGGGGCTGCAGGCCGAGACTGACGCGCTGGCCGGTTTCTACGCCTCGGTGCGTCGCTCCGCATCAACGGTCGAGAGTCCGGCGGGTCGGCAGACGGTTATCCACCGGCTCTACGAGGATTTCTTCAAGAAGTCCTTCCCCACTCAGGCCGCTAGCCTCGGAGTCGTCTACACCCCGGTCGAGGTGGTCGACTTCATTTTGCGTGCCGCCGATCAGATATGCCATGAGCAGTTCGGCTTCGGCCTTACTGACAAGGGGGTTCACGTCCTCGACCCATTCACCGGCGCTGGAACGTTCATCGTCCGGCTCTTGCAATCGGGGATTATCGATCCGGCGGATTTGGAGCGCAAATATGGCGTCGACGGACATGCGGGCGAGCTGTGGTGCAACGAGATCATGTTGCTTGCCTACTACATTGCCTGCGTCAACGTCGAGACCACTTACCAGTCCCTGCTGGCTGAACAGTAGGGTGTCGAGGCGGCGAAGGTTGCCTACCAGCCTTTTGGTGGTGCCACATTGACCGATACCTTCCAGATCAGTGAGGACGGGGACAAAGCCGACACCAGCCTCATCCCGGCCAACAATGCTCGGATCGAGACCCAGCTTGCCACCCCGATCAGGGTCATTGTCGGCAAACGTTGGTTGTCGCTATTGATACGAGATAACGGTGTGTGCGAGTACGCGTTAGCCGCTTAAAACCTGCTGGAAGGCAGGATCTAGGGAATCCGTGTGCTGCTCGCGAGCATTCTCGCGGTAGTAATGACAGGGGCGTTCGGGCGTCTTCCGCCTGAGCTACGGCACCATTTGTACCCACCAGGAGCACTGGAAGCCGTGGCGTCAAAATGTATCAGGGGGTGTTCGCCCTACTTCTTCCCGTGTCGTTTCTCCCGCAGGTAGTTCTTGTATTCCTCGCGTACTTGCTCGTATTCTTCATCGGTTTTGTTCTTCAGAAAGCTCAGCGCGGCTCCCGACCAAACGCAGGTTTGGTTGTGTTTGCCTCGCCAGACGTACGTGCCGTCCTCACGCAGCTGGTACTTCCAGGCCATGCAGGTCAGGTCATGGCTAGTTAGCTTCCTTCCGACCTTCCTAGAACGGTTCACTCGGTCGATCAGTTCTGTTGCTGAGTACGGGTGCGTTTCATTGGGGTCGGTTTTCCGCTGTACAACTGTGGCAGTGGCGTCGGAGTTGATAGCGACTTGGAAGTCAGCGCGACTGATTTTCTTGCCTGACTGCATGTTGTATTCCTGCACCACTGCGATGCGACCCATATCAGCTCCAAGGTCTTCCGCCTCGGCGATGATCCGGCGTAGGTCGCCGATGAACTCCTCTACGACTTGTGTAGATCCGCCATCTCCGTCCACCCGCAGTGATCTGACCATTTCGCTGGGCGTGGTGGCAGCTAGCGGTAGCAATGTCCACGTGATGTCGTCCGCTAGGTCCTTGCCAAAGACCGTAAGCACGAAGTCCCGGTAATTGATGATGCTCTGCTGCAGGAACATGTAGAGGATCGTGCCCAGGTCCTCGGAGACGTATAGGTGAATGGTCTTATTTCGGTAATCGGTAAGAACGTGCAGGTTGGCGCGTACGCCGTCCCCGTCCACGGTGTCTGGCCACAAATGGAATGCTTCCATGTCGGCTAGGCAGCGCTCGAGAGAGAAGGATCTGTAGTCCTCTCCGCGCTTCTTCTTGTAGAAGATATTCTTCCGGGATTTTCGCAATGCCGCCTTTAGAATGAGTTCCCACGCATTGACGACCAAGACGGTGACAACCTGCTCCCGGTACGTTGTCTGCGGCTTGTTGTAGACCTCGATCGCGGCGAGCATCGCGGCGCGTGAATTGTCGCAGAGCTTCTTGTGTGACACGTACGGTCTAGCCATCAGTCGCACCTTTCTCAACGACACACATCGTCAGATCACCTCCCAGGTGATGGTGAACAGTTCGCGACGGTTCTCGCTGGCATTAAGGGCATCGCGGGCGCTGTCGAGGTACTCCTCGGACTCGTCGCGCAGCCGGTTGCGTTCGGTGCGGTATTCATCCTCGGCGTCGTCGATCTTGCGTCGCCACTGGCGGGCTTCTTGCTTGAGCTTGAGCTCTTCGGTGGCGCTGGTCGCCTTGCGGGCGGCCTTTTTCGCAGTGGTCTCTTTGGCTTGGTATTCGCGGATCTTCGCGTCAAACTTCGCTTTGTGGTCCAGACGGGCTGCCTCGATGAGTTCTTCCTGCTGGAGGAAAAACCCAGCGTTGCGACCCTCCACGTCTTGCCCAAGCTCAGCGCGTTGAGCGTCGAGGGCGTCCTCGAACCCGGCGTCGTCAACCGCACCTGCGGTGATGTTGGTGCAGGCGAGGTCGAGGAGGTCGCGGACCTGTTCATGGTCCATCGGGGTGCCATCGTCAATGAACCCGGCGCTCAGCAGGTAGGACTCGCGCAGTTGTTGCTTGCCTGCCTTCATGGTGAAGGTAGCTTCCTCGATCCGCAACCGCCCGGACTTCTTCTTGAGCCGCTTCGCGACCGTCGTGGCGCGTTCGGAGCCTTTGACCTGAAACGTGAGGTGGGCCGGTGGAGTGTCGTGGTTTTTCGCATGCTCGATCACCCACGCACATAGCTCACTGGCATACCGGTATTGGTGTGCGCCTTTGCGCGGCTCGGACTTGAAGTAGTACTCGCCGGTCGGGATGCCCTCTTCTGGGGCGTCCTTGAGGGTGAATTGGGTGCCGGTCTCGTTAAAGGTGGCGATGTTGCCCAGCTCGTGGCGCGTGACTTCGATGAGGAGGCGCTCGAAGGCGTTGAGGACGACGCCGGTTTGGGCGTCGTAGGACTTGAGCTTGTCACGCACCTTCGGGTCGAGGTTGTCGAACACCTTGGCGCGGGTCTTCTTCATCTCCCGATTGATCTGCTTCGCATACTTCGCTTCGAGCGCAGTAAAAGCGGCATCGATCTCGGCAGAGGTCTTGCAGTTGTCAAGGATGTGGGCGATGTTCTTCTCGAAATCCAGGCCGTCTTCGATCTGGCCGAGAACCTCGTCGGAGGCGCCGAACACGGAGGTAAACAACTCGAACTTCTCCGTGAGTAGCTCCAAGATGCGCTCTTCGGCGAGGTTGCCCTTGTTGGAGAAGTTGACGACCACGACGTTGTGTTTCTGCCCGAAGCGGTGCACGCGGCCAATGCGCTGCTTGATGCGTTGCGGGTTCCACGGCAGGTCATAGTTGACCAGCATCGAGCAGAACTGCAGGTTGATACCTTCGGCGGCAGCCTCGGTCGCGATCATGAGCCGACCGCGTTCACGGAACTCATCCACGAGGGCTTTACGCCGGTCCGCAGCAGGAATACCTGTGACAAGATCACCGCCCTCGTTCTCCTCGAGCCACCGCTTGTAAATCGAGTTGGCTTCCGGGCTGGTATTGGTGCCGTTGAACAAGACGAGGCCTTCGCCCCATCCGGCCTCGGTGAGGGATCGGGCGAGGTAGTCCTGGGTGACGGTGGAGTCGGTGAAAATGATCGCTTTCTCCGGCGCACCAATCTCGCGCAGCTTCGCAAAGCCCTGTTCGAGCGCATCAACCAGCTTCACAGCCTTCTGGTTGACAGTAATGGAACGGGCAAGCGCCGCGAACTCGCGCAGCTCTTCGACTTCGCTGAGCATCGCCTGGCGCTGCTCCGGGTCAATAACCTCAGAGGTGACCGGGGTGTTTTCTGCTTCTTCCCGCAGCTCGCTGGTGACATCTGGGTCACCGACGAAACCACCGGCGTCGTTGCGTCGGCGTCCGGCGCGGACTTCCGCTTCGAGGCGGTCTGCGGTGCGCTCCAGAGTGGAGGCGACGGCGTAGGAGGAGGAGCCGAGGCGTTTGCGCATGATCAGCGCGGACAGGTGGCGTTGGGATTTCGCGAACGCCCACAGAAACGGCCGCTGCAGGTACTCGTTGATCTTGTCGTACAGCTCGATCTCGGCATCGCTCGGGGTAAACGCGACGGTCAGCGGCATGCGCTCGGTGAAGCGAATGTACTTATCCGCATCCTTGCGAAGCGTCCGTTTCGCCACCATCGCGACCCGCTGGGCGAGGTCGTCGTTACCGACCCCGTCAGGGTTGTCCAGGTAGCGTTCCTTGAATGCCTCGAGAGAATGGAAGTAGTCCGGCGCGAACACCGAGACCAGCCCGTAGAGTTCCTCGAGCCGGTTCTGCAGCGGCGTCGCGGTGAGCATGACGGTGTTCGAGGCGGCGCGGCAGATGCGGGCGACGTTTGCAGCGATCTTGGCTTGCCCGGTCCAGTGGGAGCGCAGGCGGTGGGCTTCATCGCAGACCACGAGATCCCAGGTACGGATCATCTTCGTAGTCTGCGAGTTCGCGAACTCATACGAGCAGATCAGGATCTGATCCTTCGCGCCAGGACCGGTCAACTCGTCGATGTTGGTGCGGTCGAGCAGGCTTGCAGGGAGGGCGAATTTTTCGTCGAGTTCCTGCTTCCACTGCTGGCGCAGCGACGATGGCGCGATGATGAGGATGCGCCGGTTGCGCTGTGCCCAGTATTGGGAGATGACGATTCCGGCCTTGATCGTTTTACCAAGCCCGACCTCGTCGGCAAGGATCACCCCGTCCAAGAACGGGGTTTGGAGGGCGAACAGGGCGGCGTCGACCTGGTGGGGCTTGGGCTCCACCTGCGCATCGAACAGCAGCCCAGCGAGCTTGCCGACATGGTCGGAGGCATAGGAGCGGTCGAGCTCGTGGGCGTAGAGCTTGGCCTGATAGTCACTCACATACTGCACGCTAGGTCGCTCCCCTTAGATTTCCCACCGTTCAGGGGCCGACACCGCATAATCCACGCCGATCGCGGCGAAGTGCTTCATCGCGGCCTTGATCTTCGCGTTCTCGTTCGGGCGGCGCTTCGCCGGGTCCTGGCTCGACTTCGTTTCCCTCACCAGGTACAGGTGCTCGGTGCCGTCCTCAACCTTGATGATCGCCCAGTCCGGGTTGTAATCACCCACCGGTGTAGGCACTCGGAACTTGTCGGGCAGTTTCATGAACAACTTGATGTCCTCACGCCCATCCAGGTATTGGGCGAACTGTCGCTCCACTGCCGAGTCGAGCACGAGGTAGTCGAAGTCCGTCTTCTCTTTGTTCGTGACCTTGTACAGCTGGTCGATGAAACGATCCTTCTCCTCCAGCCCATCGGCCTGGAGTTCGCGCAGCTCGTAGATGGAGCCGCCGATCGGCTCATACTGGATCCCATCGATGAGGGTGTGGGCGAGCTCGGTCTCGATGCGCTCGGTGACCATCTTGATGAAAGCATTCGGGTTCGTGAGGAAATCTCCGATACGGCCGGAGCCGATCAGGATCTCGATGATCGTCTTCCTGGTCAGTGAGGTCGCCTCCTGCAGCTGGCTGATGATGTCCGGCAGTGGGTAGGAGCCCGTGAGCACGGTGGACCGGGAGCCCAGTTCCGTGCCCTTCGGGCCGCCACGCGTGATCTCAAGCCCCGTGCGGGTGACCTGGATACGGATCGGATCGATCTGCGGCGCCTGCTGAATACTCGCCACACTTCGGCTGATGAGGTCCGCTCGGTTGAGGGCGACCCGGTAGGTGGTGCGCGCGGTGAT
This sequence comes from Cutibacterium nasicola, assembly GCF_052654715.2. Taxonomy (NCBI): domain Bacteria; kingdom Bacillati; phylum Actinomycetota; class Actinomycetes; order Propionibacteriales; family Propionibacteriaceae; genus Cutibacterium; species Cutibacterium nasicola. Next base: position 795,061 of record NZ_CP199745.2, read on the forward strand.
TGCTTCCCAGAACTCTTCGAACTCGGGGGTGGCGTAGACCTGCTTGTTGAGGGTGCGGGGCTGGCGCTTGCGCTTCTGCTTGATAATCGTTTCGATCTTGCAGCCATCGACGATCCGGATGACGTCTTCCTCGTAAACCGCGAACTCTTCAGGAAGGTTTACGGTGAAGCCCAGCTGGTCTGGCACCCACGTGCCCATCACCTCACCTGCGGCGTTGATGTAACCCTGGCTGTGGAGCGACTCCCAGATCTCGCCAGAGCGCTTCGTCCCCAACCGCATCTCCTTACCAGTGACCTCATCAACAACAGGCAACGCAGCGAACTCGGTCCGACGCACGTATCCGATCGCCACACCAGCCTGCTTGTACTCATCTTGCAGCGCGGACGCGAATGCCTTGTAGGACTCGTTCGCCACGACAGTGAGTTGTGCGGTGCCCGCATCCTTGATCCGCTCACCATCCTGGTTCACGGGCAGGCGCAGGCCGCGTCCGATAGTCTGGCGGCGCTCGGTCTCGGTCGACATGTCGCGCAGCGTGCAGATCTGGAACACGTTCGGGTTATCCCACCCCTTACGTAAAGCGGAGTGGGAGAAGATGAACCGTACCGGCTCATCCATACTGAGCAAGCGAGACTTGTCCTTCATGATCAGCTCGTAAGCGTCATCATCGGCCTTCGTCTTACCTGTCGTGTCCTTGAACGTGAGCTGGGCGTTCTTACCCTTCCCGGCCTTCATCTGCGCGAAGTACCCCGAGCGCACCTCCACCGGATCCTCGGGCAGGAACGCGTGCGAGGCCGGGTTCTTCGCTCGCTCCTCGACATAGATCGCGTCGAAGGCCTCGGCGAACGGGCCGCGTGCATCGAGGTTGTTGATGCCCTCTCCGAGGTAGGAGGCGACCTTGTCGATGAAGAATAGCGACAGCACTTTGATACCGTGCTCGTGAACCTGGGTCTCCTTGCGGATGTGCTCACGGATGGTTTCGCGGATCATCTCCCGGAACACAGCGTCCTGGTTATCGCCAATCGCCTCACCCACCCGCAGATATCCGTGGTTGGTGAGCTCGATTTGCTCGGGTTGGATGCTGATCTCGTTGATCCGCCAATTCCCCTCATACGCCGGATTACCACCAGAAAGTCGCTCCAGATCGGCACCCTGGGTGGCGGAGACCTTCCGTTTGGCATACGAGCCATCTTTCTTACGGCAGATCAACTCCAGGCTTGCTTTGAACGACGGGTCGCGCTTGACCTCCAGCAACTTCACATACGGCTTCGCCGCGCTGCCCATCTCCAGGGCGTCGGAGACGACGATCTTCTTCACCAACTCCAGCCGGTGCGCATCCAGCGGATCGAGCCGGTACACCACGTTGCGAGTGGTCCGGTGGGTTGCCGAGTAGCGCAGTGTGCACAGCGGGTTTAGGTCGGCGACGGCGGACTGGGAGAGCTGGGACTCCATGTTTTGCGGCTCGTCCATGATGACGATCGGACGTGTCGCCTGCAAGAAGTCCAGAGGCCGCAGTCCTGAGAGCTTGTCGCGCATCTGGTGGATGATGCGGGTGTTTTTGTCGCCTTTGATCGAGTCGATCGTCATCACCAGGAACTGCAGCGACGTGGCCGTGGCAAAATCCCGTACGTCCTCAGCTCGGTCACCGGAGTAAACGCTGTAATCCATGTTGATTTGCGGGTACAAGTGGCGGAAGTGCTCGCGCATCAACTCGATGCTCGTCTTCACGCCCTCACGGATCGCGACCGACGGCACCAAAATGATGTACTTGTGGAACTTGTACTTCGACGCCAACTCGAACGCGGTACGCAGGTACACGTAGGTCTTGCCGGTGCCGGTTTCCATCTCGATGTCGAACTGCGAACCATCAACCAGGCCCTTGTTGATCTCCAGGCCGTTGCGGTCCTGCACCCGGCGCAGATTCTCCACGATCGTGTCCTCGTCTAGGACGAGGTTGTTGCCATATGCGCCGATCTCTTCGAAGATGTCGAAAGCTTCCTGGTTGCCAAAGTCCGGCAGGTCCAGGGACTGCTGGGGCGGAAGATGTTGCAAGCTCGTCAAGAGCTGGTCGGCATCGGCAGGCTGCCCATCGAACAGATCCGTGACAGCCTCGATGGCGCTGGTCTGGTAGGGCTGCCGGGGATCAAACTGAAAACGCATCACTCAGTCCTCGCCTTACGCCGTCCACAGATCAACATTGCGGGTGCGGCACTCCTGCACCAGATTCGTCTTCAGCTCATCATTGCCCTGGAACGCATCCTCGAGGGTCACGAGCCGCTCGGGCTCTTTCGCGACCAGTGCACGTAGCTGATCCAGAGTCGGCTGCGTGTGCTCATCGAGATAGGCCATCACGAGGCCATCGGCGACACTGAACACAGTGAGACCCTCAACGTCCACAGTTTCGATCTTCTCTGTCAGCGAGAATCCCAGCTTCAACAACACCTCAGTCAGCAGCGCCTCGGGGCGGGCATGATCAGCAGCCGAATCAGCAAGATCTGCGAACAAACCAACCAGGTCATCTTCGGAGAGACCTGAGTCTGCCTTCCACTTCGTGAAATTCGTGTCCACGAGCTTGTAGGCACGGAAACCAATATCCAGCGTGTCTGTGCGGCCGTCAAGCTTTGAACCTTCTTCCTCAAGGATCTTCTTGCCCGCTAGACGGATACGCTCACGAGAAATCCGAGAAATTGTTTCGTATCCTGCTCTGTGAGCGTCGGATTGTGCGTCAGTTAGTTCTGGGAGCTGAACTAAAATACAAGAGCGGTGGTCACCTGTTTCGGCATTTGACGCAAACACGGCGTGCGCTGTGGTCGCGGATCCAGCAAAAAAGTCCAAAACTGTGTCGCCAGACTTCACCCCGGACGCTTCAAGGAGAACCTGGATCAGTTTTACAGGCTTAGGGTGATCAAAGTAAGTCTTAGGTATGCCGACACTTTCTAGATCATTTGCGCCGGTTGTTGTTGTTAGGCCAGTAATTGTGTCCTTCAGGATCGTCTGATCGATGGAGCGCACTTTGGTGTAGACACGCCACTTGCCATCACCAGCCTCGCGAAAGTAGAGCTCACTACCTTCCTCAGCAATCTTTTCGCGACTCCAGCGAAAAGCATGGTAGTTATGAGTTCCGTTATTGTTCTTCTTTGGTGGTATTTTCACGAATCCCGGGTATAGGTGAACCTCGCTTCTGTCTGCAGTTCTCACTTCTCCGCTGTTGGGGTCGTAGTAGATGTCAAATACTAGATTGGGGCGAGTCTCTTCATTGAATTTTGAATTTGAATTGTAAAGCTCGTTCTTGACAATAAAGGGGCCGAGCTCGTCGGAATTGAGCTCATAGTCGAATCCTTTGTATGTTTCCGGCATCAATGGCTTTACTAAGTTAATTCGCACATCAAACTCGGGGGCAAATCGTCGATCTCTCGCATAGCAGAGTATGTACTCTTTCGTGATTGCGGCACCATTGGCTGAAATCTGTCGACCCTTAGGGTTGCTTACCCAAGCAAACGTATTCACATAGTTGCTTTCGCCAAATACTTGATCGCAAAGTGTCCTTAGCGCGGTTTGCTCATTATCGTCAATGCTGATGAAGATCACGCCGTCATTCTTCAAGAGATTTCGCGCAAGTTTGAGGCGTGGGTACATCATGTTTAGCCAGTTGGAGTGGAAGCGTCCGGCGGATTCGGAGTTGGTGGAGAGCTTGCCGCTTTCGTCGATTTGGCCGGTGAGTTCGAGGTAGTTGCCGATGGAGTCGGCGTAGTCGTCGGCGTAGACGAAGTCGTTGCCGGTGTTGTACGGCGGGTCGATGTAGATCATCTTGATCTGCCCGTAGTAGTGCTTTTGGAGGATCTTGAGCACTTCGAGGTTGTCACCCTCGATGAAGGCGTTCTGGGTGGTGTCCCAGTTGACTGAGTTCTCCTTGTCTGGCATCAAGGTTGCGGTGGTGGGCGTTTGGGCGGCGCGAATTGCATCGCGCTTGCCCGGCTATGTCAGACCGAATCGCTCCCGACCTTCCTCGACATCTATGTCGAGAATCGTCTTGAGAGTGTCGAGATTAATCTTTCCATCGGCTACAACCTCAGGAAAGAGTTCAGCGAGCTGGGATGCGGCTTCCGTGGTGAAGTCAGGGGTAGTACTTGAGACTTCGTTAAGTTCTTCGGTCATTGCTTGCTCCATGGGTTCGTGAAAGTCGGGGTGCCTGCGGCGGTACTGCCGCTGAATGCTGTCTGATTGGTCGGCTCCGGTGCCGGGCTGCGTGGGCGCATTCCCATTGCCCGTTTCTCCAGGTAGAGACCGGCGGATGTCAGTCCTCTACTCATCGCGCTCGCCTTTCTCGTCGTGGCTGGCTGGGGCGATCGAGGCGATTTGTTCGAGGTTGCAGTTCAGTTCGGTACAGATCCTGGCAAGAACCTCTGTAGTGACATTGCCGTCTTTGCCCATCTTGGCGATGGTGGCTGCGGACAGGCCGGTGGCGAGTCGGAGGTCTTCTTTGGTCATGTCGCGGTCGATGAGGAGTTTCCACAGTGGTTTGAAGGTGATCTTCATTGCTCCAGGTATCCTTCGCTGGCCTGCGGGCTGTCAGAGTCGGTTTCGGTGTTCCAGGTGAAGCCGTAGAGGGCCGCGGCGCCTTCGCCGAGATGGATGACTTGGGCTGGGGCGACGCGTTCTTCGGCCTTGGTGCCGTAAGCCTTGGTGGCGTCGAAGGAGAAGAACACTTGCTTCGGCTCGCCCGCTCTGCTGGTGAGGTTTGCGGTGTTGGTGTAGACGGCAAGGAGTTCCGCGACGGGAGCGAATGCAATCAGTTTGATGATGGCTGAGTCGTGGATGAGGAACGGCAACGGTGTGGAGCGCAAGACGGCGATGTCGAGAGCAACGAGGTGATTGAATTTCGCACCGGAGCCGGTGTCGCCGTTGTGGTCGAAGGTGTAGGAGACGCCTTTGGTGACGGCTTTGAAGGTGAAGATCGGGGCCGTCCGTGGTTCGCTTGGATACAAGGCGTCCATCACGTCTCGCATCTCGGCGTTGATCTGCGTGGTGAGTTCACCGAGCGTAGCGGGGATGCTTTCCTCGATCTCCTTCTTGAGGGCTTTGCGTTCTTCTTTGAGCTTCTGGTTGTGGTCGAAGGTGCGGATCTGCTCGTCAAGCTGGGTGATCTTCGTGTGCAGTTCGAGGGAGCGTTGGTAGGTTTCATCATCGAGTTGCACGGATTCGCCGAGCGAGACGATCCTTGCTTGCTGTGCCCGGATTTCCCGCTTCAGGGCCTCGACCTGCGTGGTGTAGAGGCGGCGTTGTTCGGTGAGCTGTTCTTCGAGAATGCCGGTGAGAGCATGGTGGTAGTACTCGACGGTTTCCAGGTGCTCGCGGTTTGCATGGGGGAAGTAGGTGTAGAACTCTTCGAGATCATCGGTGGTGATGCGAGTGCGACCAGCGAGGGTGGCTTCCACGATCGCCAGCTTCCCTGTCAGCTGGTCGAGTTGCTCAGTCAAGGGCCGCAGCTGGGCGCGGAGGAGCTGTTGTTCTTGGCGGGCCTTGCGGTCGGCATCGAACAGGTCAAGATCGGCCTGTCGATGGACACGCGTTGCCTCAGCCTTCGCTTCAGCGAGCTCACGCTCTGCCTGGTCGCGGTCGGTCTTTTTGGTGAGTTTGATGTAGTTGGAGTACTGGCCCTTCGCCATCGCATCGAGCGCATCGACCTCGCGGCGCACTCTTGCGTATCGGTCCTGGATTTCCTCTATTTCCGCATACGCACCAAACAACCGTAGTAGCGCTGCCGCGCCGCTGGTGTCGCTCTCTCGTGGGGCTGCGGCGAGGGGCTTGTCGAGCATCGCAATCCCGGATTCATCGACGCGGGAGAATCGGCCCACCAGGTCGCGCCACGTGGTGCCCGCCTCGTCGAGTCCGTAGGAGGTGAGCAGGAAACCCATGTACTTATCGATCGACATCTCGTCGCCGGGGATAGTCCAGCCGGGGTCTTGGTAGGTGGCGACGAATCCGGGACGTGAGGTGTCGCGGGAGAAGTGGTGGTTAGTGCCGTGGATGCGCAGCGTGAAATAGATGATGTGGTGTCGTACCGCCGTGGCCATCGTGACCGCATCCGAGCTCAAGAAATCGCGGCCACCGTAGACGAAGTCGATGATTTGCAGAACGGTGGACTTGCCGATCGAGTTTTGCGCCCCGTCTGCGCCTTCGATGATGTTCAGCCCGGCATGGAACTCAATCACCGGCCGTTTCTCACCGTGGTGTTTGAAGGCTGGGGACCAGAGTCTAGTGAGCACGAGCGATCACCCCTTGGTCGGTATCGAGGCTGAGGGTGCCGAGCGTGAGCAGCAGTGTGAGGGCGTCGATCATGTCCTCGGTCGCCATCTGCCCCTCGAGGCGGTCGTGAAGTTCGGCGACGCTCATGGGCGCAGTATCGAGGCTGCGCATGATGGTGACGAAATCGGCGAGGACGGTTTCGTTGAAGCGGTAGAGCTTGTTCGGGAGTCGGATCATGCGCTCACCGTCACTTGCCTTGGTGTGAACAGGTCGCAGATCTGGATCATGAACGCCACGACAACCCCGCACGCGTACCGGTCAACCTCGGTGTGCTCGTGGATCCATGCGGTTAGGCGCTGCCAGATGTCGTACTGGCTCATGCCGCTGTCGTCCAAGACGTCCCACGCCGATTGAATCTGACGGCGCATCTTCGAAAACTTGAAGTCCCCTTGAGCTTCGAGGGCCTTGGCGGTGTTGCGGACGACTGGCTCGTAAGTGGCCATCGCATCGAAACACAGGCGTAGCAGTGCCATGTCGTCGATCTTCTGTTGCAACGTCATCACGCTGTAATCCGTGTCGCGGACCGCCTCTTCGAAAGGCAATTGGTTGATGACAGCGAGCAACTGGCTGATCTTGCGGTCCAGCCCGAGCGGAGCAAGACCCTCGTCGACGCTTTCTGCTGCGGTGAGTGCTCGGTTGTGGGCGCGTAGCTCGGCAATCTCGGCGTCAGTGTGGGCGAGGTTGAAACGTTCCGCACACGGCTTGCACATGACAGCGAAGTGATCCGCGCTAAAAGGCTCGGTGGCGTCGTCGAGAAAGACGATGTCGTAGGAGACCTGTGAGGAATCGTGAGACCGGGTCCGAAGCGGCGTGCCGCAAGTGGCGCAGCCACGTGAGCGCGTCAGAAGTAAGTCACGGTTCTTGGTGAGCGCAGCGTGGATTTTACCCCGCTTGAGCACCGTGGCGGTCTTGTCGGAGAGCCCGGCTTTGTCGTGGAGGGTGCCGACGAGCAGCTTTGCGACGTCGTAGGCGAAGTGTTTCAAATCTACGTGTTCGTCGTGGGCGGCGATGTTCTGGGCGATGAGTTCCTGGGTAGCCAGATCCAACTCGTAAAGGCGCTCGATGAAGGCGTTGATGTCGAGGCGAGCGCAGATCGCATTGGCAAGCTTTTTGGAGAATGCCGAATCGCGGGATGTCATCGACTCGAGAACCGAATCTGACGGCAGTGTCGATGGGTCTCGGTGGGTGTCCCATTCGTCTTCGGTGACGGTGGTGAACATCGAGATCAGTTCACGCATATACGGGGCACGCGAAAGCCCTCCGGGCACAGCAGGCTCGAGGCATTTAGCCAGTTCAAAGAACTTCATCGCCCTCCTTGCCAAAAAGCCTCACGGTTCCTCACAGATTCGCCTCACGCTTTCTCACGGCCTGGTAGACCCCGATTTCTAGGGTTTTAACCAGATACCACGGCCAGCCGCGGTCACCGCGAACGTGAAGACGTTCTTCACATCGTACCGTGAGCCGCCGACAAATTGCGGCTCAACACGAGCGTGCAAGCCGTGCGACTGGCCAGGTGTCTTGATCGGGAAGCGTACGGCCTGGTCGTCAACCGAAAACAAGTTCATACGGAGACTCGCTAAGCGCTTGGCGGATACCTGCGACCACCCCCTGGCAACCGGGGTTGGTCGCGGGGTCCGCCTTTCTGCGCTTAGCCACTCGTCTTCGAACTTGACGCGCACACGCGGGTCTCCCTTCACGGAAGGGATTCCCCCTCAATGGCTACCGAGCCGAAAACTATCAAGATCCAGCTCAGGTTCGAGCGAACAGAAGGAGTTAGTGAACGCTATCCCACTAGCAGCGCGACGTATTTCATTACTGCTGACAAGGCCGAGATCATGGTGGAGCGTGATCTCGAACTGCGCCGCCAGGAAGCGGCAGATCCAGGACAGGTAGAGCGTCGCAGCATTCATGAGATCTGTGACGAGCTGAGTAAGCACGACTACAACAACGCCAAGCAGCACCTTCGTAACACCACCTATCGGTCCGTATCTGCAAGGGACGACGATGATGAGCTGTCCGTCGTTGACGTTGCCGTGTCTCATGAGGGCGAGGACCCTGCGGATTCCTGGGCGACTGCAGAGATGGTGCGTGAGGCCTTGGCGAGCCTCGACCCGAAGGATCGCCTGGTGGTGTTTGGCATTCATATGCACGGCTATACCCAATCCCAGATCGCTCGCGTATTGGGCATATCTCAACCAGCGGTGGCGAAGAGGCTGAAGAAGACCGAAGCACGCCTGCGCGAGCTTCTGTCCTAGATCGGTTATAAATCCGCACTGCCCGAAGCCCTTCCTATGCAAGGCCACCCCAGCCAGTTCCGGTTCCGGGTCTTGCATAGGAAGGGAGGTCCGCTGATGCGGCACCAATTGAATCTCGACCTGGCGACCCGTGAAAAGGTCGTGGGTCTGCGCCGGGTCCCCCTGCGTGAACGACTTGCCCGACTCATTCTCGGTGAGGCTAAGGATTTCACTGTGGTCGTCCCCGGCGACAGCGTCGGCCAGGTCACCATCACTCAGCACGGTGATGACGGCGACCTCATTGCGCTGGCTCGCGCCGTTGGTGTTACCCGGAGCGGTGGTGATGCCGCGTGAACGTCACCGAAGCGAACCGCTACATCCCGGCGCTGAACCGGATCGCACAGGTGCTGGCCAAGCTGCCGGACCTGAAGGCCTGGGCTGCCGACGTGGAAGCGCACGCGCTGTCGCTGGCGGTGAACCAGGGCAAGACCTGGCCCGGGTTCAAGCTCGTCGAAGGCCGCTCGATCCGCAAATACGCCGACGAGTCCGCTGTCGCCCAGGCGGCCGAGGCAGCCGGTGTCGGTGTGTGGGATCGCAAGCTCAAGACCATCACCGCGCTGGAGAAGCAGCTGGGCAAGAAGCGCTTCACCACTCTTCTCGGGGACCTCGTGGTTAAACCCGCCGGGAAGCCCACGCTCGTGCCCGAATCCGACAAGAGGCCCGCACTGGAGATCCAGTCAGCGGCCAACGAATTCACTGCCATCAAGTAACGAACAAGAAAGAAGGTAAGACAAGATGTCTGCAACGAATCCGACCCGTGTGGTCACCGGCGAAGTCCGCCTGTCCTACGCCAACATCTTCGAGGCGAAGTCCATCCAGGGCGGTAAGCCCAAGTACTCCGTGTCCCTGATCATCCCGAAGTCTGACACCGAGACCCTGGCCAAGATCGAACGCGCCATCGACGCGGCGATCGATGCCGGGGCGGCGAAGTTCGGTGGCAAGCGACCGAACAAGGCCGCCTTGAAGCTCCCGCTGCGCGACGGTGACATCGAGCGCGACGACGAGGCCTATGCGAACGCGATGTTCGTCAACGCCAACTCGACCACCCCGCCGCAGGTCGTGGGTACTGACCTGCAGCCCATCCTGGACGCCAGCGAAGTCTACTCGGGCTGCTACGCACGGGTGAGCATCAGCTTTTACGCGTTCAACACGAACGGCAACCGGGGTATCGCCTGCGGGCTGGGCAACATCCAGAAGCTGCGTGATGGCGAACCGCTTGGCGGCAACCGCATCAGCGCCGAGGCCGACTTCGGAGGCTTCGCAGCAGCCTCGGACGACTTCCTCAGCTAGAAGAGCGGAGAAGCATCATGAACGAGTGTTATTCAGCGGCGCTGTCCGCAAACACCACCACAGTCGTGGCACTGCTCGTTGGCGCTGTCCTCGGTCTCATTGTCATCAAGGTCACCTCTGCGATTGCCGAACGGCGGGCGATCCGCCAGGATCGCAAACGCATCGACAAGCTCATGACTGACACCGAGGCCGAGCTCAAGAAGTACCGCGCTGACCACGACCGCTAACTCCTCACCCGTGCTGGGAGGAACCACGCCCACTTCTCTGGGGTGTGGTCTCCTCCCAGCACTCATTGTTTTCTAGGAGCTGTTGCGCATGCGTGAACTCTTCATTGACATCGAGACCTTCTCGCCGGTGAACCTGGCGAAATCCGGTGTGTACCCCTATGCCGAGCACGACGACTTCGATCTCCTCTTGTTCGGCTACTCGATCGACGGCGGCCCGGTCGAGGTCGTCGATCTCGCCAACGGACAGCAACTCCCCGATAAGGTGCTGGCCGCACTGGTCGACCCGCGCGTAGTGAAGTGGGCGTTCAACGCCGCGTTCGAGCGCATCTGCCTCTCAAGCTGGCTCCTCCGACACCATCCAGAGCTCATGGCGGGGCGCAGGTTTCTGGACCCTGCGCAGTGGCGCTGCACCATGGTCTGGTCCGCCTACCTGGGCCTGCCGATGAGCCTGGAGCAGGTCGCGACCGTCCTTGACTTGCCGGTACGAAAAGACAGTGCGGGCAAGAAACTGATCACCCGTTTTTGCACCCCGGCCAAACCGAGCGTGTTCAACCAGGGCGGGATGCGTAACCCGCCTGCATCCGACCCGGACGGGTGGGAGCAGTTCATCTCCTACAACCGGCGCGACGTCGAGGTGGAGCTTGCGATCTATGACCGGCTGGCCGACTTCCCGCTCCCAGCGTCTGAGTGGGACACCTACGCCTTGGACCAGCGCGTCAACGACACCGGCATCCGGCTCGACCGGGTGCTCGTGGACAACGCGGTCCAGTGCGACCGGCAGCACCGCGCCACCACGCTGGCCCGGGCTCAAGAGGTCACCGGGCTGGAGAATCCGAACTCGCCAATCCAGCTGAAAGAGTGGCTCGCCGCTCATGGTGCGCCCTTGCAGTCATTGACGAAAGACGAAGTCGCTGCCGCGCTCGACAGCGCCACTGGTGAGGTGCGTGAAGTCCTCCAGCTGCGCGGTGAGCTCGCGAAGTCGTCGGTGAAGAAGTACGAGGCGATGCAACACGTCGCAGGTCGTGACGGGCGCGGACGCGGGTTCCTCCAGTTCTACGGGGCTGGACGAACCGGGCGTTTCGCTGGCCGCCTCGTCCAAGTCCAGAACCTGCCCCGCAACTACCTACCAGACCTCAGTGAGGCCAGAAGCCTCGTGCGGACCGGAGACTTTGATGCGGTCGAGCTGCTCTACGACTCCGTGCCCGACACCCTCAGCCAGCTGATCCGCACTGCGTTTATTCCCGCCGACGGGCACCGGTTCGTGGTGGCCGACTTCTCCGCAATTGAGGCGCGGGTCATCGCCTGGCTTGCAGGCGAGACCACCACGCTGCAGGCCTTCCGAGACGGGAAGGATTTGTACTGCGAGACCGCAAGCCGCATGTTCGGAGTCCCCGTCGACAAGCACGGAGCCAACGCCGAGCTGCGCCAGAAAGGCAAGATCGCCGTGCTCGCCTGCGGCTATCAAGGCGGCGTCGGAGCCCTGAAAGCCATGGGGGCGCTGCGGATGGGGCTGGCTGAATCCGAGCTCCAGCCGCTGGTCGATGCGTGGCGGGCAGCCAACCCCAGCGTGGTGCAGCTGTGGGCCGACATCAACGCCGCCGCCATCGAGGCCATCTTTACCCGCCAGCCGACCAGCGTTGGGGCACTGACCTTCACCGTGGAATCCGGGATCATGTTCATCCGCCTGCCCTCCGGACGCCGCCTGGCTTACGTGAAACCCAAGCTGGGTGAGAACAGGTTCGGTGGCACTGCCATCACCCACGAGGGCATCACGACGGGTCGCAAGTGGGGCCAGCTGGAAACCTACGGTGGGAAACTCACCGAGAACATCGTCCAAGCCGTCGCCCGAGACTTGCTCACGTTCGGCATGCACCAGGTCGATCGCGCTGGGCATCGGATCGTCATGCACGTTCATGACGAGATCGTCGTGGAGACCGCAACGGCCACCGTGGACGAGATCTGCGAGCTGATGGCTGCCGTGCCTGACTGGGCAGCAGGGTTGCCGCTAGCGGCAGACGGGTACGCGTGCGATTTCTATCAAAAGGACTGAGCCAGATACTTGAGCACCAGCTCGTAGAGCTCCTGGGCCTGTGGGCGCGGGTCACAGCGCAGCTGGTAGCTCCACTCGAACACCATCTCCTCGTCCATCAATCCCAGCACCTGCATCACGGTCGCTTTGTCCATGGCGGCGAGTCTGCCCGGCGGGTAGGTGGGTTGTCGGCTGGGTAAACCCGGTGCGACTTTTCGAGGGTCGGTTATCAAATGGGTCTCCTCGAAGCCCTCCTACTAGGAAGCCATACCTCTCTGCGTATTCATCGACGGCTTCCTAGAAAGGAGCCAGACATGGCTACGAGAGATCTTCAGGTATTCACCAATGATGCCTTTGGAACGATCCGAACTGTCGAGCATGAGGACAAGGTGTATTTCTGCGGCCGTGATGTGGTCACGGCGCTTGGATACACCAATACCAGCAAGGCGATTCAGGATCATTGCCGTGGGGTTCCGTTTCGTTACCCCATCGTCGATGCGCTCGGGCGCGCTCAAGAAGCCCGGTTCATCACCGAAGGTGACCTGTACCGGCTCATCTTCTCCTCGAAGCTCCCCGCAGCCCAGGACTTCGAAGCCTGGGTTGTCGATGAGGTCCTGCCGACGATCCGCCGCCACGGCGTCTACGCCCTCGACGAGCTCTTGGACAACGACGAGTTCCTCGAGCGTGCCATCATCCAGCTTCGCTCCGAGCGGGCCAAGCGACTGGCAGCCGAGCAGGCCCTGCTCGAGGCCGCCCCGAAGGTCTCCTACTACGACCTTGTGCTCCAGTCGGACTCGCTGCTGACCATCACGGAGATCGCCAAGGACTACGGGCTGTCGGCGAAGAAGCTGAACTTGCTGCTGCACGACGCCGGGGTGCAGTTCAGGCAGTCCGGCCGCTGGTTCCTCTACGCCCGGTTCGCCGAGCAGGGCTACACGCAGTCCAAGACCCACGAGTACGACGAGGGCAAGACCCGCACGCACATGTACTGGACCCAGAAGGGTCGCTTGTTCGTCTACGACCTTTTGAAGAACCAGTTCGGCCTGCTGCCGGTCATCGAGCAGAACGACGGCGTGGCATGACGACGACTGCTGTCAACATCGACCTGGGCTTCTCGCCCCACAACACGGAGGGCTACCCAGACCCCACCGCGTTCACAGCGCTGAAGAATCTCCAGCGCGCCGAGTACGGCTACCGGCCCCTGGTCTACATCTGCTCCCCGTACTCCGGAGAGATCGAGAACAACGTCGAGCTGGCTCGCGCGTTGTGTGCTCACGCGGTGTCCCGGCACAAGATCCCGCTCGCACCGCACCTGTTGTTTCCGCAGTTCATGGACGACACCGACGCGAGCGACCGTGAGCTGGCGATGTTCTTCAACCGAATTCTTTTGAGCAAGTGCGAGGCGATCTGGGTCTACACGGCCCGCGTCTCGGCAGGGATGCGCGCCGAGATCGAATGGGCCCACCACCTCGAGCTGCCGATCACCTATCTCGACGCTGACTTTCAGGAGGTCACCCTATGAAGGCGATGACGATGTTCACCGCGCAGGTGGCGGGCCAGCAAAGCAACGCCCACTACCCACACCTGCACACCGTGACCACTGCAGCCGACCTCGAAGCAGTCGCCAGGCTGGATCATGTGGTTGCCGAATACGTAGGTGGCAGGCGCTCGGCTGGCAGTTTCGTGACCTCGAACTGCCTGGTCATGGACGTCGACAACTCCCATACCGACGAGCCCGCTGAATGGATCACGCCGGAGTCCCTAGCTGAGCGAGTGGCGGGTGCGGCGTTGATGACCGCCACCTCCCGCAACCACCAGAGAGCGAAAGGTGCCCAGTCGGCACGACCCCGCTTCCACGTCTACTTCCCGATAAACCCCGTGGCTGATGCTGAGGCCTATGCGGGGCTGAAAAAGCAGCTTGCTGCCAGGTTTGAGTTTTTCGACCCGAACGCGATCGACGCAGGCCGCTTCATCTACGGCCACAATGCTCCGAGTATCACCGTGGTCGAGGGTGAACACACCATCGACGCCTGGCTTGCCGACGCGGCCGATGAGGACGTGTTCGCCCAGTGGGATGACGCCACCCAGTCCATCGAAGAAGGCTCCCGGAATGCGACCTTGTCGAGGTTTGCTGGCAGGCTGCTGATTCGCCTCGGCACGACCGATGAGGCACGCGACTTGTTCGACCGCAAGGCCGCCCGCTGCAACCCGCCACTGCCCGAGGCGGAGGTGGAGCCGATCTGGCGGTCGGCCACCCGGTTCGCCAAGACGGTCGAGAACCAGCCCGGGTATGTGCCACCAGAGGATTTCGAGGCGAGCCTGGATTCGGTACGCCCCGCCGATTACAGCGACGTCGGCCAAGCCCACGCCCTGTCCAAGGCGTACCCGGACTCGCTGCGTTACTCGGAGGCCACCGACTGGCTCGTCTATTACGACGGTGTCTGGTACGAATCCGCTCCCGCTGCCCAAGCTGTTGCCCAGGAGCTTACCGAGCGCCAACTGGCCGAGGCTCACGAGCTGCTCGAAGACGCCAAGGGCCAGCTCGCCGCCACGGGAGCTGCCATGTTGTTGGCGTCGATGTCGAAGGCGAAAGCCCAGGCCATGTTCAACGCTGCCCAACAGGAGGCCTTCGCCGCCTTTGAGGACGCCAAAACCTATGCGGCCTACGCGCTCAAACGCCGAGAATCACGCGGGATCACCAACTGCCTGAAAGAAGCCCGACCCATGCTGCTGACCACCCCTGAGCAGCTCGATGCCGACCCGTATCTGCTCAACACCCCATCAGGCACTTACGATCTGCGCCACGGAGCCGCATCGCGCCGCGACCATGACCCGGCAGATCTGGTGACCAAGCAGACCACCCTCGACCCGGGCACCGACGGAGCGCACCTGTGGCAAGAAGCCCTCGAGGTGTTCTTCCAAGGCGATGCCGAGCTCATCGCCTACGTGCAACGCATCGTCGGCCTAGCTGCGATCGGGCAAGTGTTCGTCGAAGCCCTCGTCATCGCCTACGGCGACGGACGTAACGGCAAATCCACCTTCTGGAACACCATCGCCAGAGTACTCGGAACCTACGCGGGCAACATGAGCGCTGATGTGCTGACGATCGGTGGGATGCGCAACGTCAAACCCGAACTCGCTGAAGCCAAAGGCAAACGCCTCATCATTTCCGCCGAGTCGGAGGAGGGCGTGCGCATGTCAACCTCCGTGGTCAAACAGCTGGCGTCAACTGACCAGATTTATGCGGAGAAGAAATACAAGGCACCCTTCGCCTTCACCCCCTCCCACACGTTGATTCTCTACACGAACCACCTGCCACGTGTAGGGGCGATGGACGCGGGGATTTGGCGGCGGCTGATCGTCATCCCCTTCGAAGCCAAAATCGAAGGAACTAGCGACATCAAAAACTATGCCGACCACCTCTACCGGCATGCTGGCGGAGCAATCCTCGCGTGGATCATGGACGGAGCCCGGCTCATCCACGCCGAAAACTACCACTTGACCCCTCCGGCACGGGTGGTGGCGGCATCGGCAGCGTACCGCGAGGAGAACAACTGGTTCGCCCAGTTCCTCGACGCCCACTGCGACATCGACGAGGGCCTGTCGGAGCGGGCGGGTGAGTTGTATCAGGCGTATCGGGCGTGGGCGATGTCCACATCCGGGTGGGCTCGCCCCATGGTCGACTTCAACGCCACCGTCGAACGCCACGGCTTCATCCGCAAAAAGTCCATGCACGGCATGTACGTCCATGGACTGGCGTTGAAAAGCGAATTCGACAACTGACGAATGGCTCTTATGACGACCTATGACGACCCATATGTAAGTTTCCTATAGGCAAGAAAAATAAGGCCTATAGAAAAGTCCATATCGCATCGTCATAGGTCGTCATGGAGCCTCCCAGAGAGGACCACCCATGAACGAACACCACATCGAACAAGCCCTGAAACACAGCGTTGAGGCGGCTGGCGGAATCTGCTGGAAACTCGTCAGCCCCGGCACCAACGGTGTCCCAGACCGCATCTGCATCATGCGCGGACGCATCGTCTTCGTCGAACTCAAAGCACCCGGACGCCAACCCCGCCCCATCCAACACCGCCGCATGAAGCAACTGACTGATCACGGCATGAGCGTGCTCGTCATCGATTCGACCGACGGCATTCGGGAGGTGCTCGATGCTCTATCAGCCGCATAACTACCAAGCCCAGGCCACCGCCTTCATCGAGACCCACCCGCAAGCCGCCGTGTTCCTCGGCCTCGGTATGGGCAAGACCGTCATCACCCTGACCGCAGTCTGGAACCTCCTGCTGGACTCGTTCTTGATTCGCCGGGTGTTGATCATCGCCCCACTACGCGTCGCCCGAGACACCTGGCCCACGGAGGCCCAGAAGCGGGATCACCTCGCAGGGCTGACGATCGCTATCGCAGTCGGCACCAAGACCGACCGGCTGGACGCGCTCGCCAGGAACGCGATGGTGACGGTCATCAACCGGGAGAACGTGCCTTGGCTGGTCAAACAGCTCGGGTCAACGTGGCCGTTCGACATGGTCGTCATCGACGAGCTGAGCTCCTTCAAGAACCATCGGGCACAGCGCTTCAAAGCCTTCACCACCGTCCGCCCACGGATCGCGCGGATCGTGGGCCTGACCGGCACGCCCGCGAGCAACGGTTTGATGGATTTGTGGGCCGAGTTCCGGCTCCTCGACGAAGGCCAGCGCCTCGGCAGGTTCATCTCCCACTACCGCAACCGCTGGTTTATTCCGGATAAGCGCAACGGCATGCAGATCTTCACCTACAAACCCAGGGTGGGTGCCGAGGACGAGATTTATGCCGCGATCGGCGACATTACGTTGTCAATGCGCACCACCGACCACCTGACCTTGCCTGAACTCACCGTCACCACCACAGCCGTCACGCTGTATGACAGGGAACGCGAAGCGTATGAGCGGTTGCGGGACGAGATGGTGCTCGACCTCGACGGGCAGATCGTCGACGCAGCGAACGCCGCCGCGCTCTCCGGCAAGCTCTTGCAGCTCGCTTCGGGGGCGATCTACGACGAGAACGGCAACGTGATCGAGGTGCACGACCGCAAGCTCGACGCGCTCGAAGACCTCGTGGAGGCGGCCAACGGCCAGCCCCTGCTCGTGGCCTACTGGTTCAAACATGACCTGCAGCGGATCACCGAACGGTTCCCGCAGGCCCGCGAGCTGAAAACCAGCGCCGACATCAAGGCATGGAACGGCCGGGAGATTCCGCTGGCGCTGATCCACCCGGCCTCAGCCGGACACGGGCTCAACCTCCAGCAAGGCGGCAACCTCCTGGTTTGGTTCTCTCTGACCTGGTCCTTGGAGCTCTACCAGCAAACCAACGCGAGGCTCTACCGGCAGGGCCAGGACCAGCCGGTGACGATCACCCACCTGGCCACCACCGGCACTCTCGATGAAGCCGTCCTCAAAGCACTCGATTCCAAGAACACGACGCAGGCCGCGCTGATTGAAGCGGTCAAAACCCAACTAACAACCACGAAGGAGAACTCATGATGCATGTGATGACGAAATACCTCGATACCCGCAAAGCAGCAATCTGCGCGCTAGAAGACTATCCATTAATGGAGCAAGCAGCCGCCCAGGACACTAGCGCTGAGGCCGACCAGCTGAGGGCTGACCTCGCCAGCCCCGCGAGCGCGAGGATCACGGGTGTTCCGCACGCGAAAGATCCTCATGCAGGTGAACACCGCATCGCAGCCACCCTCGACAAAATCAACCTGCTCGCTGCCCGCAAAAAGGAAGCACGCGAGTACCTGGACTGGTTCCTACCCGCCTGGGCGATACTCAGTGAGGACGACAGGTTCGTGCTAGAGAACTTCTTCTTGGGTGAAGGCAGTCAAGACGAGCGAGTGGCAATGATCGGCGACCACTTCTATATTCAGCGCGACAGCGTCTACCGGCGAAAGAACCGGGCCCTGGATCGCCTCGCCACCGCGTTGTATGGTAGGCGTTACGTAAGGAAATATGTTGCAAAAAGATCCCTCCGCAACCAAGTTTCCCGTAAAGTTAGGATTATCTAAGGAGGAAGTTTTTGGGCTTGAAGGTTTTCAATCGTCACATTAATTCACAGGAAGGAAGATCCATGATTTCTGGATTAAGTGCTTTGAAAAAGGGCGCAGTCGTCGTATTTTCTGTAAGCGCTTTAGTGCTAGGCGGCGGTGTTGCTAACGCGAGTCCTCCCGATGAGGGAACACGTGATGATCAAGTAGTTTCTGCTGCTGCAACGACTTCTTTTGATGATCAATATGTTCCAAGGAATAGGTCGTCTGAGGCAAGCGAGGCCGATCCGCGTGTTATAGACTATTGGACTCAGGACAGAATTGATAATGCCATCCCGGCAGACGCTTTCGCTAGTAGTAACAACTACGCAACAAGGGAAGCACTCCCTCCAACCGATGCAGTCTCGCCGCAACGAGTGCTAAGCGATCCCGTTTCTGGGCGTGTCGGAAAAATTCAGGAACGCAGCACTCGTTCAGTAACTAATTTTTCTGAAGTTAACGGTAAGGTTCTCTTCACTAATGCGAAAGATGGGCAGGATTACATGTGTTCTGGGTCTGCTTTAAACAGTCCTTCGAAGCGCTTGGTTATCACTGCTGGGCACTGCGTGCATGGTGGTGGCAAGAACGGGACATGGCATAAGAACTGGGTGTTTATTCCGGATTATCACTATGACCATCGGCCTTATGGGACGTTCCAAGCGAAAACTCTCACCACTTTTCAAGGATGGATAGATAACGGCGAGGGCAGACGGGGCTTCGAAAGAGACGTAGCATTTGTTACCACCTACATGAATGCCTCAGGGCAGAAGGTCGTAGATGCTGTCGGTGGATACGGTTTAAGGACCGGGGGATCGCGGAATTTTGATGTCACCGTATTTGGATATCCTGGAAACCTTGATGAGGGCGAGAGAATGTGGGCTTGCTGGGGAAGAACTACAACGCACAGGTGGTGGACGAGCAGCTTCCCTAAGATTACGGGATGCGATTTTGGAGGCGGATCTTCCGGAGGCCCTTGGATAGATGACTACAACAATTCCACAGGCTTGGGGCACGTTCGCTCAGTTACATCGTTCGGGCCAGAAGATAACTCCTATAATGGTGGCCCGTATTTTGATGATGCGGTAATGAATCTATATAACTCCACCCGGAACGATTAATACCCACCGAGATGAAAAAAGGAAGACGACTCATAGTATTTCTGGGAGCCTTTGCTATGCTGTGCGGGTGTTCGAGCAGCGACGCTAATCTGCATTCGGAAAAGATAATAAACTGGACAAAGCATGAAGTTACAGATTCACATGAGCTGACTTTCACTGCTAACACGGGTGACCCCAAGTGTTTCAAACTACGCATTGTTACCAAGGAAGCTAATGGGCGCATTGAGGTTGCAATTGTCGAGGGAGTGCTACCGGATGCGCCAAAGCACTGCACGGCTGTAGGTAGGATCGAAAAACTTACTGTTACAACTGAAGCTCCAGCACAAAACTTAGACGTCCACGCTTTGCCTGCAAGAGAAGTTGAGCTAAACCCCTAACTACTCGAGTGCGGGACATTCCTGCACGGATACTCGCTAGCTGCACCCATGCGTTAGCGAGTATCCGAACCCTGCTATGGATTTAGTGGTGTGGGCCTGAAATACTGTAAGTGGTTGAAAATATAGAAAAGCGAAACCCTCCGGGACGACAGCACGCCAGCTGACCGGAGGGTTTCGCTTTACCCAGGCAGAAAGGGTGGTGGGTGCGATGCCGAAGAAACCAGCCCGCCCCTGCTCGGCTCCCGGTTGTCCAGAGCTAACCCACGACCGCTTCTGCTCCAAGCACGCGAAGACTGAGGTCAAGCGCTACCGCAAGTACCAACGCGACCCGAAGATCAACCGACGCTACGGCTCGCGCTGGCGCAAGATCCGCGCCGCCTACATCGCCGCCCACCCATTGTGCGAAGACTGCCTAGCAGCTGGCCGCATCACCCCAGTCCAAGAGGTCCACCACGTCCTGCCCTTGGAACATGGCGGCAGCCACGACTTTGCTAACCTGCGGTCGCTTTGTAAGCCCTGCCACTCGCGCCAGAGCGCGTTGGACGGTGACCGGTGGAGGCAAGCACCCCAGGTCTACACCTACTGATTTTTCTTGGAATCGCGGCCTGTGCGCCTCAAATACCGCCGACCTCAAAGTTGTCGCCCTGCTTCTTGTTCGACGTTTACGGCGCAACGTGGCGCGTCTGGTTTGGGGTTGGGGCCATCGGATCTCTACGACCTGTCTGGAGGTCAGCGGGCGGGGCCAACCGTGCGCAAAACCGCCGAATCAAACGGGGTATTGACCCCTCGCGCCCTCCACATCAGGGCACGACACCCTCGGAAGGAGGCGAGACCATGGCCAAAGATGGCACCAATCGTGGTGGACGCAGGGTACGAGCGGGCACTAAGCCTGATGCTTTGAACGACAAGCTCGCTGCAGGTCGTCCCGCCACCCGGCTCACCACACCGACCGAACTCGATGTGTTCGATCTGGACGGCACCGACATCGGCGATGGTGCGCTGCTCGCAGGCGAGCCGATGCCAGAACCCGGCGCATACCTCTCGGCTGAGCAGCGCGACGGCCAACCGCTCGGTGCAGACCTGGTGTACCGGGAGACGTGGAACTGGCTGGATGAACGCGGCTGCACCGAGTTCGTCTCCAAACGCTTGATTGAGCAGTACGCGCAGGCGTTCGCCCGCTACATCCAGTGTGAGCAGGCGATCAG
This sequence comes from Cutibacterium nasicola, assembly GCF_052654715.2. Taxonomy (NCBI): domain Bacteria; kingdom Bacillati; phylum Actinomycetota; class Actinomycetes; order Propionibacteriales; family Propionibacteriaceae; genus Cutibacterium; species Cutibacterium nasicola. The sequence goes on from NZ_CP199745.2 coordinate 815,986, forward strand.
CAAGTTCGGACTGCTCGGCAAACACCCCACCACGGGAGCTGCGATCGCCAGCCCGTTTGTGGCGATGAGCCAGAGCTTCGGTAAGCAGGCCAACGTGTACTGGTACGAGATTTTCGACATCGTGCGTGCCACCTGCACCACCGACTACTCCGGCACCACGCCAGGCGATGAGGTCATGGAGCAGCTGCTCAAAGCCTCCTCCTAAGGCCTCTCATCCCGCTCGTTTCGTTTCCTGCCTGCCCGGCACCCGGGCGGGCTTTCTTGTTGTTGTTCGCTTTTGTGAAAGGAGCCCTCGCGTGTCTGTAGTGCGAAGTGCTGAATCTGTGTGTATCGGCCACCCCGACAAGCTGTGCGATCTGATCGCAGACCACATCCTTGATGACATCCTCACTCTCGACCCGGCGGCACGCGTGGCCGTTGAGGTCATGGCCACGGGCAGGCGCATCATCGTCACCGGCGAGATCACCACCACCATCCGTCCGCAGCTGCGCTCGTGCGCCCGGGAGGCGCTGCGCCGGGCGGGGTACAACCCGGACAGGTTCCTCATCTACGTGTGGGTGCGCCGCCAATCCGCCGACATCGGCGCAGGCGTCACCACCTCCATCGAGGCCCGCGCGGGCGATGAGTCGGCGTATGCGAGCCTCGGGGCGGGCGATCAGGGCACCGTCTACGGGTACGCCACGAACGAGACCAGTCAGCGCCTGCCGCTGCCGCTCGTGCTCGCCCACGAGATCTGCCGCCGCCTCGATGCCGTCCGCACCGACGGCACGATCCGTGGGATCGGCCCCGACGGCAAATCCCAGGTCAGTGTTGTCTACGACGAGCTGGGCACCCCGGTCGGCATCGACACCGTGATCGTCTCCATCCAACACGATGCGGACAAAGACCCCGCCGTGCTTGAACGGGAGGTGCGCACGCTGATCGTTGCTCCCGCTATCGAGGCGCATCTGCCCGGTGCCACGCCCGAGCGCGTGTTGGTCAATCCGTCGGGGCGGTTTGTCACCGGTGGGTCTACCGCTGACACCGGGCTGACCGGGCGCAAGCTCATGGTTGACACCTACGGTGGGCTCGGCCCGCACGGCGGTGGCGCGTTCTCGGGTAAGGACCCTTCCAAGGTCGACCGGGCGGGAGCGTGCATGGCTCGCCTGATCGCGAAAACCGTGGTGGACGCGCGCCTGGCCGAAGAATGTCACGTCGCTATCTCCTATGTGATTGGTAAGGCCGACCCGGTCGCCTTCCACATCGACACCTTCGGCACCGGTCAGTACCCGGACTGGCTGCTCACCGACGCCGCCCAGGCGATCTTCCCGCTGCGCCCGGCCGCGATCATCGAACGGCTCGGCCTGCGAGCTCCCATCTACGCGAAGCTTGCCACCTATGGGCACATGGGACATGGCCTGAGCGACTGGGAATGGACCCTGCCTTATACCGACGCACTTCGAGAAGAGGTGAACCGCCGTGCTCATCAAGCAGCTACCCATCGCTGAGCTCAAGCCCGCCGACTACAACCCGCGTAAAGACCTGAAGCCCGGGGATGCGGACTACGAGAAACTCAAGCGCTCTTTGATCGAGTTCGGTTACGTCGAGCCGGTGATCTACAACCACACCACCGGCCACGTCGTCGGCGGCCTCCAGCGCCTGAAAGTACTGGCCGACCTCGGCCACACCGATGTGGACTGCGTGGTCGTTGAACTCGATGAGACCCGCGAGAAGGCGCTGAACGTCGCATTGAACAAGATCAGCGGCGACTGGGACGAGAACAAGCTGGCCCTGCTCATCGCCGACCTGGACGCGGCTGACTTTGATGCCGAGCTCACCGGCTTCGACGATGACGAAATCGCCCAGATGATTGGCTCTCTCGACGATGACGAGGTCACCGATGACAGCTTCGATCTCACGAGAGCACTCGAGGCTGCCTCGTTCGTCAGGCGCGGGGACATCTGGACTGTCGGCAGGCACCGCCTGGTCTGCGGAGATGCCACCAACCCCGGTGATGTCGGAGTGCTCATGGATGGCAAGAGCGCGAACCTGGTGCTCACCGACCCGCCCTACAACGTGGCCTTCGAGTCCGCCGACGGGCTCTCAATGGGGTTTTAGAGGCTTACCATCCAGGTGGGCTCCGCAGAGAGGCCATCTATCGTCCATTCACCAAAGAGGCGCTTTACTTCGACCCGGTCTTCAACTCAGTTCCCGGTCAAAATGACACATACTTTCCCACCCCTCACCACACCAATATCGGCTACTACGTCGTCGGCATGGGATCTGCCGTACCGTTTTCGCTGGTTGCCTTGAACGATCTGCCCAATCTGCACGTGACGGGCGCAGGTAGTGGTGGTCAGTTCTTCCCCCGCTGGACTTATGAAGAAGCCACCGACGACACGCTCCTGGGCACTAGTGGCGACGTAGACGAGTGGGGTTACCGTCGCGTCGACAACATCACCGATGCGATCCTGACCCACTACCAGCAGGCTTTCGGGTCGCAGGTCACCAAGGACGACATCTTCTTCTACGTCTACGCGGTGCTGCACTCTGAGCAATATCGCACCCGCTACGCCGCAGACCTCAAGCGGATGCTTCCGCGCATTCCCCTGGCCGCATCAACCGCGGACTTCGAGGCGTTTGCCGAGGCCGGTCGGCGTCTGTGCGATCTGCACGTCGGCTATGAGAACGTCGAGCCCTATCCATTGCACGAACCGACCCACCCGCTCGACGTCGACGAGTGGGACCTGTACCGCGTCACCAAGATGCGGTGGAAGGACAAGACCACCAAACGCGACCTTGTCTACAACTCGTACCTCACCTTGTCTGACATTCCCGAGCAAGCGCACGAGTACATGCTCGGGTCGCGCTCCGGCCTGGAATGGCTCATCGACCGATACCGGGTGAAACCCGACAAGGCCTCGGGCATTGTCAACGATCCCAGCGACTGGGCGCGCGAGCATGACGACCCTCGCTACATCGTCGACTTGGTGAAGCGGGTGACCCGGGTGTCGGTTGAAACCGTCAATATCGTGAGGTCACTTCCTGAGTTGCCGATCTGACTATGTGTCTGCAAGGCGACCAATCGACTGCTCATTGTTGGCACATCGTTGTGGGACCGCGCCGAGGTGGTGAGGCGTCGATTTGGGTTCAGAGCAGGTAACCGTATAGTCTTGTCCAGTTCCCGAAGGAACCCCCGAACCCAACGATTGCGTCGGGTGCGTCATGCGCCCGGCCCTGAACAGGAGATCTCCCAGTGGCTGCTGTGTGTGACATCTGCGCCAAGCGCCCCGGTTTCGGACACAACGTCCCCTGGTCGAAGAAGAAGACCAATCGCCGGTGGAGCCCGAACATCCAGCGCGTCCGTGTCGTCGAGAACGGCACGCACAAGCGCATGAACGTGTGCACGTCGTGCCTCAAGGCTGGCCGAGTCAGCCGCTGAGCACTGCGTTCGACGTTAGAACCCGCCGTAAGGCGGGTTCTTTGTCGTTGTGGGTGTCATTGCCTATCGGTACGGTGACACTGTGAATGCAGTGACCAGGTGGCACACCCGCAGCCAGCAGGAGCTTCATCGCCCTTTGGCGGAGGCGGTGGGAGCCAAGACGGCAAAAGCATTCGCTGCGATGCACGTCGAGACGGTGGGCGAGGCCCTCGGTCACCTTCCGCGTCGCTACCTCACCGGTACCGAAACCACGGATTTGTCCCACCTCGTCGTTGACACCGAAGTCGCCTTGGTGGCCGACGTCGTCGGCGTCGAGGTCCACACCAACAAGACTGTGACAGGTCGAGAGAGGCGACCGCGTCAACGTCTGGAAGTCATGCTGTTCGACGGCAACGCACGTCTGCCCGTCACCTTCTTCGGCAAACCCCACATCGTGTCCTATTGGCAGCGCATTTTTTCTGCCCACACTCACGGCATCTTCGTCGGCAAGGTGGGGGAATTCCGGGGCAACCCGCAGCTCGTCCACCCCGACTTCGTCATGATCGACCGCAACGGCAAGGTCGTGGCAGGCCGTGAGGAGGGCAAGGTGATGGCTGCCCAGGTGCAACGCCACGGCTTGCTTGGCCTCTACCCGCAGACCTCGAAGTTGCGCACCTGGGAGATCGCCTCGGTGGAGTCGATGCTGCTCGAGTCCACCCCCGAACTTGAGGACACCCTGCCCGAATGGCTGCGTCAGGAGGCTGATCTGCCGAGCCTGTGGCAGGCCTACCACGCTATTCACCACCCGCATTCGGTGGAGGAAGCCAATCGCGGTGCCGAACGACTGGTGTGGGAGGAGGCCATCGCCACCCAGGTGACGATGGCGGTGCGTCGACGTGATGCCGAGGGTCATGATGCGCCGGTGTGTCGACGTCATGACGACGGCCTGCTGGCAGCCTTTGAGTCGAGACTCCCGTTCACCCCGACGGCAGGCCAGGACGAGATCAGCCAGGCCATCGACGCTGACCTGTCTTCCGATCACCCCATGCACCGACTGCTGCAGGGTGAGGTGGGTTCCGGTAAGACCTTCGTGGCCTTGAGAGCGATGCTCCAAGTCGTTGACGCTGGGTACCAAGCCGTCCTGCTGGCACCCACCGAGGTTCTCGCCCAGCAACATTACGCCACGATCACCGGGATGATGGACGAGTTGGCCGCGGGCGGTGGCCTCGACGCTCCAGAGAACTCCACCGGAGTTGCCCTGCTCACGGGTTCGATGAGGACGGCTGGAACTCGAACCGCCTTGGCCGACATCGCCTCGGGAGCGGCCGGAATTGTCATCGGAACCCATGCCCTGTTGTCGGGCAAGGTCATCTACAACAACATCGGTCTGGTCGTCGTTGACGAGCAGCACCGCTTCGGCGTCGAGCAGCGCAGTGTCTTGACGACTGGTGATGGTGCTCGACCTCACGAGCTCGTTCTCACTGCAACGCCGATTCCTCGCACGGTTGCCATGACGGTCTTCGGTGATCTCGAGGTGTCGACCTTGCGAGAACTGCCGTCAGGACGTGCCGACATCCAAACCACTGTGGTTGATCTGCCAGCCCACCGCTCGTGGCTCACCCGCGCCTGGGAGCGCATCCGAGAGGAGTGCGAGGCCGGGCATCAGGTCTTCGTGGTGTGTCCTCGTATCAGCAGCGATGACACTGACGACGTCGAGGGTGGTCGCCCGCCGACGGCTGCGGTCGAGGAGATCGCTCCTCAGCTGGCCTCCGGTCCGCTCGCAGGACTGCGCATCGACGCCCTCCATTCTCGGCTGGACGCCGATGAGAAGAAGGCCGTCATGGATCGCTTCGCTGACGGCGAGTCCCAGGTCCTCATCTCCACCACGGTCATCGAGGTCGGCGTCGACGTCCCCAACGCCACCATGATGGTCATCATGGATGCCGATCACTTCGGCGTCTCCCAGTTGCACCAGTTGCGCGGACGTATCGGGCGAGGAAAGCTGCCTGGCCTGTGTCTACTGGTCACGACGGCACCCCCCGGATCGGCGGCCCGTGAGCGGCTTGCTGCGGTGGCATCGTCCCGTGACGGCTTCGAACTGGCCGAACTGGACCTGGCCCAGCGTCACGAAGGCAACGTGCTCGGATCCTCCCAGTCGGGGTATTCCTCGCCACTGCGGTTGTTGCGGGTGCTCGACCACGCCGAGATCGTCACTGCGTCCAAGGACCTCGCCGAACGGTGGGTGCGAGAGGAGCCCGAGGATCCCCGGCTGCTCGACGTTGTCACCGCGACGGAGATGCTGGCTGAGGGCGATCTCATGGAACAGGGATGAGCTGACCAGGCGTGACGAAGGTCCGGAACGTTGACGACGATCCGGACCTTCATGAGTGGTCTGTCAGTTGTCCTTGGGCTCCGGACCGAAGGCGAAGGTACGGCCGGTGATCTGATCGGCCTGGACACGCACGTAATTGCGCTTCACGGTCGGCACCCACGGCAGCAGGGGCATCTTGTCGCACAGCGCGAGCTCGGCCTCGTCGGTGATGACCTCGGCGCTGCCGCGCACGACGACCGACCAGCCGGTCTCCTCGGTCCAACCGTCGGCCTCGAAGGCCACACGGTTGTTGGTGACGATGTCCTCAAGCTTGCTTCCAGCGGCGGTGCGGAAGACGATGCTCTGCCCGTCGACGACATAGTTGACGGGGAAGACCTCGGGCTGGTCATTGACGCTGGTGGCCAGGCGGCCGACCTCAGCCGTGTCAAGGTAGCCCCAGCAGCTGTCCTCCGGGACCTCGGTGATCGGGTTCTCCTCATTGATCATGGGGCCATTCTTCCTGAACACGGCCCACTTCGGGAACCGACCGGCACAAAGTTGCCGATGGTGGTGAGGATGGCTCGCCACATGACCATGTCGAGGGGTTTAGGAGTGGATGCAATGGGTACGGCGACGATGCGGGCGTGATCGGGCGAAACCGCTAGCCTGGAGGGGTGAGCAGGATTATCTCGGGTCGTGCTGGCGGACAGCGTCTGACCACTCCGTCAGGGCGGCTCACACGTCCTACGACCGATCGGGTGCGCGAGGCTGTCTTCTCTGCGTTGGCAGCCTGGAATGGAACGTCTGATGAGGCTCCCGAGGACCAGCTGGCCGGGCAAGCTTTCTGCGACCTGTTCGCTGGGTCCGGAGCAGTTGCCCTCGAGGCTGCCAGTCGCGGTGCATCGACGGTCGTTGCCGTCGACCGGGACCGCTCAGCGTGTCATGTCATGAAGGAGAACGCCCGGACCACGCGCTTGCGGATTCAGGTGGTCGCCCAGACGGTACCGACATTTCTCTCCGACAACCGGCAGACCTTTGACGTCGTCTGGTTCGACCCGCCCTACGACTTGGCCGACGACGTCATGGATGGCCTCATCGACGCCACCATTCAGAACGCCCTGGCCCATGACGGACTGATCGTGGTGGAGAGGTCGCGCCGCAGCCGACCGCCTCACGTCCCGGAAGGGTTTGAGTCGTGGAACTCTCGTTACGGTGAAACCGTCGTCTACTATGCCCAGCGCAACCACGAGCCCATGGAGCAGCAGTGAAAGCAGTTTTTTCAGGATCCTTTGACCCCATCACCCTCGGCCACGTCGACATCGTGACGCGAGCCGCCGAGCTTGTTGACGAGGTCGTCGTCGGGGTGGCGGTCAACTCGGCCAAGAATGGCATTTTCTCCATGGAGGAGCGGGTGGCCTTCGTCAGGGATGCCGTCGCTGACATCCCGGGTGTCGAGGTCGCCCTCGTCGACGGGTTGCTCGTCGACTTCTGCACCGAGCAAGGGGCTGACGCGATCATTCGTGGCCTGCGCTTTGGTGGGGATTTTGACTACGAGCTCCAGATGGCCCACCTCAACAAGGCCATGAGCGGGATCGAGACAATCCTGCTGCCGGCAGGGCGAGAATTCGGCACGATCAGCTCCTCCATGATCCGCTCGGCGGCATGCAATGGGGGCAATGTCTCAGAGTTCGTGCCAGCTATCGTCGATGCCGCGCTGCGAGAGAGGTTCCCGCGCTCCTGACGACCGGGGATCCTTGGGCCATGGTCCAGGCCTCCGAGTGTCGAGCATGAGGTCGCAGTCACACAGGTCAGCGGGCTAGAGCACCGGCGAGGGCCTCTCGGCCTGTGAGCCCATGGGTGGGATGAAAGACGAGCCTGGGTGCTCGTCCGGTCTGTATGGCTTCATCAACCCATCGGGCGAAGAGATCGCCCATGGGGAAAGACACCGACCGTCCCGCCCCGGTGGCCCAGTCCGCGCTGAATTCCAGCGGCTCATCGGCCTGTTCCTGGGGCTGAGCGTTATGCAAATCGGGCAGCACGTCCGACATGGCCAGGGCTTCCGGCTTTGGCTTGCCGTCGTTGGTGAACAGGCCGAGCGAATACTCCAGCTTCGGGAAATCCAACAGCTGGTCTGACACGTCGTGGGAGCACCACCATGTCACCGCCTCCAGACTCGGGGTGGTGGCCACCGAGGCCAGGGACGACGTGACGAAGTCCGCTGCCCGGTCGTCGGGAACATGGCTGCGAGGCGCACCAATTTCCTGCAGCCAGAGTGGACGGTGGGGATCGGGACTCCAGGCCCGGGCCAGTTCGAGCAGATAGCGCGGGAACCATGTGAGGGCGGGATGTCCCTCCCCGAAGTGCGGTCCGACCTGCGCGAACACCCAGGAATGGATGGTCGTCGATGAGCCCAGGGTGACGGCGTGACGCGGGGTGAAGGGATGATCGTCAACGAACCAGAGGTCGTCGTCGAACCCGAACCAGAACCGTCCGTCCGGCCACTGGTCCCGCATGGTCCCGAGCATCGTCTCCAACCACGTCTGGGCCTCATCGACGGTGCACCCGCTGCGCGTCGGATGATGGTGCCCCGGGGCCAGAGCAGCGTACTGCGGGAACTCGTTGCCCACCGTCATACCGGTGACGTTCGGCTCTTCCCGCAGGCGTGTTGCCAGTTGGCTGATGAGTTCGGTCTGGCCAGCCTTGACGAGCGGATCGGTGAAGAGATTTGACTCGTGCCATGTGACCACCCAGGAGGGCAGGAAGTCATAACTCGACAGATGGCCGTTGAGGGCGTCGACGGTGACCTCAAGGTCGAATTCGCCAGCTGCGCGCACGACGGAGATGACGTCATCGAGGGCGCGGGGACGCACCAGACCGCGATTGGGCTGCAACAACGGCCACAGTGGGAAGATCCGTACGTGATCGAGGCCCAGTCGTGCAATTGCTTCGAAATCGCGTCGTGCCGCATCGATATCGAGGTCAAGCCAGCTGTGGAACCATCCCTGTGACGGTGTGTGATTGACGCCAATCCTCATCGGTTGCGTCCCAACCTCAAGGTCGCAACCTGGAAGGGGCGCATGGACAGACCGATAGTGTCGTCAGCAAGGCCAGCGGTGATGACTGACGGATCGACCTGGGCGTGCGGGTTGCCCTCAAGGGGGTCCTCGAGCAGGTCGGACTCGACGGCGGACGTGGCATCAAAGCCCACCGTCATCGTGGTGTGAACATGACGCCCGTAGGGCTCGTATAGCCGGACGATGACATCACCAGAGCCATCCTCAGCCAATTTGACGGCCTCAACCGCAATGCCTTCGACGCTGACCAGTGGATCGACCGGCGATCCCTGACGACGACGCACGCACAGGTTGGCGGCATACCCGTCACGCACGGCATCGGTGAGATCGGCTCCGACGTGCAGAGTGTGGAAGAAGTCATGCTCTCCCTCGTCGGCGCGCGGGTCGGGGTAGCGGGCTCCCTTGAGAAGGGAGGCGCGGGCCATCGACCACGTGCCACCGTTGTCCTTGGGATGGCGGGACACATTCCATCCATAGGTACCGGAGTTGGCGATGGCGACGCCGAAACCGGGCTCGGAGATGTACACCCAGCGATGGGCATGAACCTCGAAGCGGAAGGCATCCCACGAGGTGTTGGTGTGGGTGGGACGGGAGATGTGACCCATCTCGATCTCATAGTCGGCATGATCGGTGTGGACGTCCACCGGCCAGGACAGTTTGAGCAGACTGTCTCGTTCGTGCCAGTCGACATGGGTGCGCACCTTGACGCGCGGATCTCCCGGATTCACGGTCAGCGACTGGGTGGCCCGGGAATCCCCGAACGTCCTTGTGACGCTGATGGTCACCGAATCACCGTTGCGGGACATGGTGGCCCTGCCATCATCCAGGTCGGTGACGTTGTTGGCGTAGAAGGGATCGATGTCCCACGCGTCCCACATGTTCGGGAAGTCAGGGTGAATCTGAAGAAGATTGCCACGCTGATCAGCCGGAATGGCATCGCGACCGGAAGCAGGGTCGACGAGGTGGGTGATGAGGCCATGCTCGTCAACGGTAAGACGCAGCAGGCCATTGTCGACGATGAATCCGTCAGCCGCATCCTCAGCCTGAACCCCGTGGGCAATTGCCGGAGCAACTCCGGCCCCCATGGCCACGGTGGAAGCCCACGGACGAGTCATCGGAGAAGAATCGAAGACGACCTGCTCGTCACCCTCTCCGGCTAGCAGCTCCTGGGCATGGTGAATGAGCTCGGTGAGTTCGTCAGAGATGCGCCGGTGATCGGCGACGACCTCGCGATACACCCACGCGATCGCCGATCCAGGCAGGATGTCGTGGAACTGGTAGAGACAGATGGTCCGCCAGATCTCGGCCAACCGCTCACCGGGGTAGTCCATCAGGCCGCGTACCGCTGCGGTGGCGCACCACAGCTCGGCGTCGCGCAGCAGGTGCTCATTGCGACGGTTGCCCTTCTTGACCTCGTACTGGCTGGTGAATGTGCCGCGGTGCAGCTCGAGATAGAGCTCCCCAACCCAGGCGCCCGGATCCTCGTGCTCGGCCTCGGCGCGGCTGAAGAACGTGGCCGGAGGCTCGATGGCCAGCTTGGGGGATCCGTCAAGATCGGTGACACGACGGGCCTGGGCGAGCATCTCGCGAGTGGGACCACCGCCGCCATCTCCATAGCCGAAAGGCACCAAGGAGGAATTGGCGCGGCCCTTGTCCTGGAAGTTGGACCGGGCGTGCTCGAGGTCCCGAGCCGAGAGATCGGAACCGTAGGTGTCGGCCGGCGGGAAATGCGTGAAGATCCGGGTGCCATCGATCCCCTCCCACCAGAAGGAGTGGTGGGGGAACTTGTCGACCTGGTTCCACGAGATCTTCTGGGTCAGGAACCACTGAGCACCGGCTAACTTGGCCAGCTGCGGCAGGGCTCCCGAGTAACCGAAGGAGTCAGGCAGCCACACCTCGGGGCAGTGATGGCCGAACCTCTCCATGAAGTAGCGCTGCCCGTAGAGCAACTGACGGCACATCGCCTCGCCACCAGGCAGGTTGGCGTCAGACTCCACCCACATGCCTCCGACCGGGATGATCCGTCCGTCGGCGACTGCCTTCTGCAACTTGGCGAAAAGGTCAGGATGGTCCACCTCCAGCCATGCCGAGTGCTGAGCAGCCGGAAAGGCGAACAGATGCGTGGGGTCGTTCTCGATGAGATTGAGCTGGTTGGAGATAGTTCGGGCAACCTTGCGCCGGGTCTCCCGCAGCGGCCACAGCCAGGCAGAGTCAATGTGAGCGTGGCCGATGGCCGTCATCGTCTGGGCAGAGTCATGAGCCGGACGAGCGAGAACGGGGGCCAACTGGGTGCGAGCCGCTGACGCCGTGGAAATGACGTCAAAAAGATCGATTCTGTCCATGGAACGATCCAGAGCGCGACGGATCTCCCACCGGCGTTCCGAATCCTCCGGCAGCTGGGCAGCCACACCGGACAGGGTCACGATGTCAGCGATGAGTTCGCGGATCTCGTCGTGGACGACGACCAGATCAGCTCGCTTGAGGGTGTAGTAGGCGTCAGTCGAGGCAGTGAGCTTGTCGCCGTCGTCGGTCGGCTGGAAGGGGGGCTGGGCCAACAGGATCGGGTTGGATGCAGCCTCGACGTAGATGTCGATGTGACCATCTGCGTCGGTCTCGACGGGAATCCACGTGTTGCGTGGATTGAGGGCCTTGACGACCGACCCGTCCGGACGCACCACAAGACCCTCGGACTGGAAGCCGGGGGAGTCCCATACACCGCCGAGGTCGACGATCATCTCGAGATGGTCGTCGCGATGCTCCGGTGGAACGGTGGTCGTGAGATGGAGCCAGGTCGTTCCCCATGGCGGGCCCCACTTGTCTCCCACCCGGAATGGCTCGTAGCTCATTGACAGCCCCTCGCTGATTGAGATGGGCTCTCCCTGTCCGCGGACTCCGGGGCGACTGTTCGGTCCCTCGATGGCGTCAGTGACGGGAGCCCACTCGACGTCGAGTTGGCATACCGTGGTGGTTTCGGCGGGGCGAATCTTCTCAGCGAGATGACGGTGCACCCGACCGTCAAGAATGGGCGCGTGATCATGCATGGGATTCCCTGGCGGTTGCGACATTGACAACGGATAGTTTCCACATTGAAGTGTAGTGACTAATACGGTTTAGGCAACTCGTTCGGAAGGAATTGCCCAGACGATCTCCAACAAGGCGTTGCGAAGAGGTTCGGGCGCTTCCTGGTCCAGCAGCATCGCGATGAGGTCGAGGGCAGGACGGCCACTTCGCAACAGGCGTGCCAGGCGAGTTTTCGTGGTGAATTCGATCTGAGCATCGTCGATGAGCGTGATGGCTCTCGCCATGAGGTCATCGACGCAGTCAGACGAGGCCGGAATGGTCGTTTCGACGACCTCGTCCAGACGATGCCGTCCCAGGTCAATCGTGATGGGACGTCCTCCTGAATGGACGCTCACGCGCCATCGTCGCGTCACATCCGTGCGTGGACCTCCGCATGGTCCGATTTGCAGGAGTCCGTCGGCATCGAGGCTGAGAGGAATTGTCCTCAGACCGTCGTCGTCCTCGAGCAAGTCAAAGTGACCGGCAGCACCTGGGACGACGACCAGGGTGAGATCGGTTGTCACGTCCCCCTTGGCCAAGGGGTCAGTTGCGGTCGGAATGATGGTTCCAGACTTGGCGAGGACGGGAACCTCGTCAATGGTGCGAGACATGGTGACGAAACGCTGTGGCGAATAGGTGAGCCCGGTGAGGAGGTCGACCCACCTAAGACCATCCTCAAGAGGAGGTAACCATGTTCGGGTGGTTGCGAGCCCCGTCGCAGGGTCGCGTTTGCTGGTGACCGGTCGCACCAGGAGTTGGCTGCCGAACCAGTACTCGTTGCGATCGACATAGGATTCCTCCCACTCCGGATGTGTCCAGTAAAGCGGTCGGACGAGTGGGCACAGGTCGCGATGACCCGAGAGGTTCTCGCTGTGCAGATATGGGATGAGGCGATGACGCATCCGTAGGCATCGGGTCATCACCATCTCGGTTTCGGCGCGGTAATGCCACGGCTCCTTGGACCCGAACTCGTCCTTGGTCGAGTGCAGCCGATTGATGGGGGAGAGCACCCCGAACTGGGCCCAGCGAGCCATGAGCTCGTCATCACGGGATCCGAAGAGGTGCCCGCCGATGTCATGGCTCCACCAGCCGTAACCGATGTTGGAGGCGGTGGCCGTGAACTCGGGCTGGAAGTTCAGAGTCTCCCAGGAGATCACGGAATCGCCCGAGAACCCGATGGGGTAGCGGTGAGAGCCCGGACCGGCGTATCTGGAGAAGGTCAGCGGGCTACGGCGTCCCTCGGGACGTGGGCGCCCGGAATCAATGTGGTGAACGTGGTTGAGCATCCACAGCGGGTCCAATCCGGGTACTGAGCACGTCTGCCCCTGCTGCCAGTCCACCCACCACAGGTCGACCCCTTCCTCCTCCATGGGGTGAAGGACGTCCTCGACGTAGACCTTGGCGAACCGGGGATCAGCAATGTCAAAGGGGATGGGATCACCCGAGTCCGGATCGACCCCCATGTCAGTGGCGACCTGCCGGTAACACTCTTCATGACGGCGGATGCCGTCAGCGGGGTGCAGATTGAGGCTAGTGCGCAGACCACGACGATGAAGGTCATCGAGAAAGGCGCGAGGATCGGGGAAGAGTTCTCGATCCCATGTATAACCAGTCCAGCCGTGTCCCAAAGCAGGGTCGATGTCGGTGAGGTGCCAGTCCATGTCAATGACGGCGACCGACAGCGGGATTCGGGCCGCCTCGAAGCGATCCATGAGCGCCTCGTACTCATCGGCGCCGTAGTCGTGGTACCGGGACCACCAGTTGCCGAGGGCCCATCGCGGAACAACCGGTTGCGGTCCGGTGATGCGGTAGAAATCCGCGACCGCGGCCGCGAAGTCGTGGCCGTGGAGGAAGAGGTAGACATCCTTGCCGCCGGAGTCAGCTGGGTTGTGCCGACGTACCGGTTGGGGCCATGGGGTGGATCCATCATCGTCCAGTGCGAGTGAATGAGAATCATCGAGGACGGCCCATCCCTGCGCACTCGCCACACCTGCGCCCATGTCACAACGGCCGTCGACGCAGTCGAGAGTGCGAGCGGTCCCGCCCAAATTGGTGGGGATTCCGAATGGGGTTTGCGAGAGTGGGTCATCGCCCCAGTGCCACACGGCGTGGTAATTGCCGACGCTCGTTATCGATGCGTGCAGCCCTTCCGGGGAAAACTCCATGCCGTTGTAGCGAAGCTCGTAATACCGGTTTCGAATGACGATATGGCCATTCTCCTCATCAATGGTGTTGGTGACCTCGTGGGGCGTGCGGTCCGCGACCACCTGTGTCGGTCGGTCCTCGAAGGGCTCCGTAGGGTCGTCGCGCCACTCACAGCGAATGAGTCGATCGGTGATGAGGGTTATGCGGTAGTGATCTGTGGCAAGACAGGTTGTCTGAGGCATGGCGTCTCCCAGCGTTGGGGACTCCCACCCTAATAGCCAATGAACCGCTCTGGAGGTCATCGTGAAGGCATCGCTGAAACGTTTTACCTATTCTCCGGTTTGGCCCTAGGATGATGCTGCGCGGGTGAAGGCCATGTGCTCCAGGGCGAGGATGCCGTGTGGCCTGCGCCCATCAGGGCATGCATGCTTCCGGAAGGGACCGTGGCTTCATGGGCAGGACGACGATCAAGGACATCGCCAGAGTCGCCGGTGTGTCGCCGGGCGCGGTGTCCTTTGCCCTCAATGACAAGCCTGGAGTTTCTGAGGCTACCCGAGCTCGTATCAAGGCTGTGGCCAAGGACATGGGATGGCGTCCGAACGTCGCCGCAAAGGCGTTGTCGGTCAACCGAGCCGGTGCCGTCGGTCTCGTCATTGCCCGTGACGATCGTAGTTTTGCCGGGGAAGGGTTCTTTCTCCACCTCATCGCGGGGATGGAGGAGGTTCTCACCCCTGCTCGCACGGCCTTGGTGCTGCAGCTGGTCAGGTCTGCTGAGGAGGAGTGCCAGATCCATCGGCAGTGGTGGGCCCAGCACCGTGTCGACGGCGTCGTCCTGGTCGATCCGGCCCGCAACGACCCACGGTGGTCCCTCATGTCGCAGATCAACATGCCGTGCACCGTCGTCGGAGCCACGAAGGACACCCCATTGCCGGGCGTCCATATTGATGATGCCGCTGCCGCGCGGAGCATCGTCAACCACTTGGCTGACCGAGGTCATCGTCGCATTGCCCATATCGGCGGTGACCCGACCCTCGAGCACAGCATGGTCCGGCGCCAAGTCTTCGCCCAGGAAGCAAGGAGCCACGGAGTCGTCGTCCTCGAGGCCGCGGCCAGCGACTACTCCGAGCAGTCCGGACTGCAGGAGACCAGTGCTCTTCTCTCCAGGCCCGACCGTCCCACCGCCATCGTCTATGACAATGAAGTATTGACTCTGGGGGGCATCACGTCCCTGGCACAACACCGATTGCGGATTCCTGCTGACGTCTCCGTCGTGTCCTTCGAGGATTCTCCGACGTGTCGAGTGATACCGCCTGGGATCACCGCTTTGCGTCGTGATCCGTCACTTCTGGGTAGGGACGCCGTAGCCATGCTGATGAGCATCATTGCGGGCCAGGACGTGGAGGACATCACCGAGCAGCCACCTGAACTCGTCGTCCGGGGTTCCACGGCCCAGCTCTGAACGTCCATCCACCTCTGGACGAGGCAGGACAAAACGGTCGAAACCCTGCGAGTTCCGACCGTCTCCTCACTCGTGTGTAGGACGCTCAGCCCTTCACACCGCCGCTCTCCACACCACGGAAGAAGACCTTCTGCATTGAGGCGAAGACGGCGATGATCGGAATGAGGGCGATGACCGTTCCGGCTGCCACCTCGCGTGGGTCGGTCGACATGGTTGAGCTGAGGTACTGCATGCCAACGGTCAGGGTGTACTTGTCAGGATCATTGAGGACGACCAATGGCCACAGGAAGTCATCCCAGGCACCGATGAAGGAGAACACCGCGACAACCGAGGCCATTCCCTTGATGTTGGGCCACACCACGTGCCGGATCTTGGCCCAGGTGTTGGCCCCGTCAACGGTTGCTGCGTCGAGGACTGACGGCGGGACCGCCCGACAGGCGGTGGCCATGAGGAGCACGTTGATGGCACCGACGACACCTGGGATCGCGACGCCGGCCAGGGTGTTGGCCAGGCCCATGCCCTTGATGACGAGGTACTGGCTGGTCAGTGTGACCTCACCGGGAAGCAGGAGCACTGACAGCAGGATGCCCATGACGACCCTCTTGCCGCGGAACTTCATGCAGGTCAGCGCGTAACCGGCCAGGGAGGCCAGCACGACGTTTCCGATGACGCACACTGTGGCGACGAGGACTGAGTGCCAGGCATAGCTGAAGATCGGGACGACATGGGCCACCCGACGGTAGGCGTCAACGCTGAAGTCCTGCGGGATGAGGTGAGGTGGGAAGGAATAGATGTCCTCGCTGACGCCCTTGAGCGAGGTGGACAGCTGCCACAGGAAGGGGCCGATCGAGATGATGGCGACGAAGACCAGCAGGATGTAACGCCCGATGAGTCCCGCAAGGGTGGGACGGGTCGGGTCGAACACCCGTCGGCTACGCCACGGCTTCGGCTTGGCCGGACGGGTTGCGCTCGAGGTGCTCATGCCATCGTCTCCTTCATGGTGGCCTGGACGGCTGCAGTCCGGCAGGCACGATGCCCAGCGCGCTTGGGCTTGCGGTCAGACCGTAGGTCCTTGTTGTTGGCCCAACCTATGGCTGCCAACGGAATGAGGGTGAGGAAGAACAGTACGACTGACAGGGCCGACGCGTAGCCGAGCTGTCCGGACAAGCCGGTACCGACCTGCTTGATGATCATGACCAGGCTGGAGTCCTCACCACCTGGGCCACCGGTTCCATTCGTGAGGACGTAGAGCTCGGAGAATATTCGCATTCCGGACACCGCGATGAGAGCGATGATGAGAACCATGGCCGGCCTGATCCCGGGGACGGTGACATTGCGGAAACGCTGGAAGCTGCCTGCCCCATCGAGGGCGGCGGCTTCATGGAGATCATGGTCGACGTTTCCGAGGGCTGCGAGGTAGACGATCATGTAATACCCGAGGCCTTTCCACACCGTCAGCAGGATCGCGCAACCCAACAGTTTCCACCGATCGACGAGGAAGGGGATGGGGCTGCTCGTGGCACCCATCCACTGCAGGGACTGGTTGATGAGACCACGGGAGTCGAACATCCAGCTCCAGATGAGGGCCACGACGACGACCGAGGCGATCACCGGGAAGTACGCGACGGTGCGGAAGAACGAGATCCCAGGGATCTTCTTCTCCACGAGCAGGGCCAACAGCAACGGCAAGATCGTCAAGAGCGGGATGCACACGATGACATAGATGAAGGTTGTCGCCATGGCATTCCAGAACATGGTGTCGTGCCACAACTCGACGTAGTTGTCGAAACCGATGAACTCCCCGCCGACGAGGGGTCGGGTGTTCGTGAAGGACAGGATGATCGTGTTGATGAAGGGGTAGAGGGCGAACACGACGGTCCACACGACTGCCGGAGCCACCAACAACCACGGGGTGTACCAGCGGTGGGAGTTCATGGGCGCAGATCCTTGGCGGGGTAGGGGCGTTGTCAGGCGGGAGGTGAGCCGGCCCCGCGTGGGAACGGGGTCGGCAGGGAGATCACTTTGCGATGTGGTCGTTGCAGTACGTGACGGCCTTGTCAAGAGCGTCCTTGGCCTTGATGTCACCACGCATGGCCGAGGAAACCTGCTGGCCGACGTAAGCCTTCATGGCGTCGGTGTATGCCATCGGCTCACCGATCTGCGCATCCTCCATCTCCTCCGCGAGAGCCTCGGCAGCCTTCTTCATCTGCGGATCATCGATGACCGAGGTGAAGGACCCCGGGTTCTCGTTCGCTTTCCTGGTGCCGGGCAGGAAGCCCTGGGCCAGCTTGACGAATTCGACCTGGTTCGCGTTGCTGGTGACGTACTGGGCGAAGGCCACCGCCAAGTTCGGGTTCCTGGAGTCGTTTGAAACACAAATACCCTGGACGAACAACGGGGGAACACCGATGCGCTTGGTCATCGCGACGTACGGAGCGAGCCTCGGAGCGTCCTTCTTGAGGTCGACCGGGAAGGAGGCTGAGCCGGTGGTCCATGCGACCTTACCCTGGATGAAGAGCTTGGAGTTGCCCAGGTAGTTGTTCTGTAGCACCTCCGGCGGCATGGCCTTCTTGGCGTAGAGCTCGACGTACTTCTCGATGATCGTGACGGCTTCGTCGGTGTTGAAGGTGAACTTGCCGTTCTTGAAGACCTCGACACCTTGGGCCGCGAGATCGCCGAGGGTCGGAGCGGTGGAGATGAGGGGCATCGTGCCGCCGGACTTCTCGGCCATGGTGATGGCCTGCTCGTGGAGCTCGTCAAGGGTGGTCGGCAGCTTCGTGGGATCGAGGCCGTACTTCTCAAAGGCCTGGGTGTTCCACCAGTTGAGGTCGGTGCCGAGGTACCACGGGTAGCCGTAGACACCCTCATGGCCATCGAAGGTGTAGGCGTCGATGCCGCCCTTGGTGTATGTGTCAATAGTCTTGGCATCGGCCTTCTTGAGGTCCATGACCTTGTTGGCCTTGAGGAGCTGCCACGCGAAGTTAGGGGGCATGTTGACGACGTCGGGCAGCTGGCCGGCGGTGGCCTGCTGCTGGACCTTCTCCTCGTAGCCCTCACCCGGCTGGTCGACCCACTTGATGGTCGTGCCAGGATGCTTCGTCTCGAAGGACTTGACGAGTTTTTCGAAGTAAGGAGTGAATTTCTCGTTCTTGAGCGACCACGTCTGGAACTGGATGCTGCCCTCGAGCTTGGCGGAGGTGTCGACGGATGCCTGGCTCGACGGCTTGTCTCCCGATCCGCTCATGCCGCAGGCGCTGGCAGCCAGGACAGTTGCCAGCGTGGCCGTACCACCGAGAAGTTGACGTCGACCGATGGTGAGATTTGCCATGTTCTCTTCTTCTTCCTTGAAGGGGTCCTCAGAGGGATCCGACTCCAGCGTCGGTGTCGGGCCTCAGAGAACTAATACGCTTTAGTTCAGAGTGCCTGAAACAGCGCTCCCAGTCAAGCCGGCGCACAGTTTTGGCCGGGTGTCGACTCCCGATGTAGAGTGGACGGTCGGTCATGACCTCGTCGTGTTCCACCGGTCGAAGGGATCTTTGCGATGAATACCACCCATCGCCACCCCGACGCACACTCGGATCTCGTCATCGAGACCCATTCCTTGCGTCGGCAAGTGGGTCAGATGATCCGGGTTCAACGGACGGTGCCCGCTCCGGCGGATCTCGGCGTCGACATGATCGGCGTTCCCGAGGACTTCCCTCTCGATCTCGACCTTCGGTTGGAATCGGTGGGTGAAGGAGTTCTCGTTACCGGGACCGTCGAAGCCACCCTGAAGGGGGAGTGTGCTCGTTGTCTGGATCCCATCGTGGAGGATCTCGTCCGCGACATCCAGGAGCTGTACTTCTACCCGGACAAGGAGGCTGAGGAGGATGCCAGCCGGGTCAGCGCCGAGGAAACGATCGACCTTGACCCCGTCGTCCGTGCCACGGTGGTGCTGAACCTGCCTTTCAGTCCGCTGTGTCGCGACGACTGTGAGGGACTTTGTCCAGACTGCGGCGCCAACCTCAACGACGACCCGGACCATGACCACCCGGATCGGATCGATCCACGCTGGGCAGCTCTGCGAGGGCTCGTCAGTGAGGATGATTCGGACAAGTCCTGAACGTCCCGAACGGCATCCGTCCACGACGGATGTCACACCTGAAGCACACCAAGGAGAAGATCGTGGCCGTCCCGAAGCGGAAGATGTCCCGCAGCAACACCCGGCACCGTCGTTCGCAGTGGAAGACGGTTGCCACCAATCTCGTCACCTGCGCCAACCCGGCGTGTGGTGAGAAGCACTTGCCTCACACCGCGTGCCCCTCCTGCGGTGAGTACGGCCCACGTGGCGATCGCCGTCAGGTTGCCGAGGTCTGAGATCGGCACCGTGAGCGCACGAAACGGCCAGAACGTCAGTTCACCCGAGTACGGCGAATGGCCCTTTCTGGGTCTTCTTGAGGAGTTGGGGATCAGATGTGACCCCCAACTCCTCGATCTCGCGCTCACACATCGCTCCTATGCCTTTGAGAACGGTGGGATTCCCACCAACGAGAGGTTGGAGTTCCTCGGTGACGCCGTCCTTGAGGTCGGCGTGACGGACTACCTGTATCGCGCCTTCCCGGACAAGCCGGAAGGTCAACTCGCCACGTTGAGGTCAGCGGTTGTGAGCACGGTGTCCTTGGGGCGGTTGGCCCGTCGTCTTGACATCGGGCCGCGCGTCAAGCTGGGCAAGGGCGAGGAACGGACCGGCGGCCATGACAAGACGTCGATCCTGGCCGACACCACCGAGGCCTTGCTGGGCGCCGTTGAATTGTCCTCGGGATTGCCGGACGCCCTGCGTCTCATCCACCATCTCTTCGATCCCCTCGTTGACGAGGCGGATCGATCCGGAGCTGGCACCGACTGGAAGACAGTTCTCCAGGAGTACTGCGCTGAGCAGGGGTTTGACGCTCCGCGATACGACATCGTGGGGTCAGGCCCGGACCACAATCGCCGTTACTGTGCCAGGGCAAGAGTGGATGGCAAGCTGCACGCTGCCTACACCGGACACAACAAGAAGGAGGCCGAGCAGGGGGCGGCCCAGCTCGCGGTCGCCGCACTGAACCCTCCTCGCACCGGTGCCTGAGCTTCCTGAGGTCGAAACGGTACGAGCAGGACTCGAGAACCTCATCATTCCCTCCATCGTCGAGCGTGTGAACGTCGTTGATGCCCGCGGTCTACGCCCCACCGGTGGCTCGGAGGAGGCCAGAGTCTTCGAGGCGACGATGACCGGTCGCCAGTTCACCGCCGTCAATCGGCGGGGCAAGTACCTGTGGTTCGTCCTCGACGACGGCACGGCGATGTTGGCCCATCTGGGGATGAGTGGACAGTTCCGTGTCGTCGACAGGGGAACCCCACGACATCGCCATACCCGTGTTGTCATCGGCCTTGACGACCGCCGCGACCTACGTTTTCTGGACCAGCGCACTTTTGGCGGACTCACTGTCGCCCCGCTGATCAACGGCGTGCCCGGGCCGGTCGCCCATATCGCTGCTGATCCCTTCGAGGATTCTTGTGACATTGATGAGGTCGCGCGACGACTGCGCGCACGCATGTCGACTGTCAAGCGCAGTCTGCTCGACCAGACACTGATGTCCGGAGTCGGCAACATTTATGCCGACGAGACACTGTGGCGAGCTCGGTGTCACCCGGAGACGCCGTGCTCGCGCCTGCGCCAACGCAAGGCCGTGGAGTTGTTGGAGACCGCGCGCCAGGTGATGGCCGAGGCGATTGCCCAGGGAGGGACGTCCTTTGATGCCCTGTACGTCAATGTCAATGGGGAGTCGGGGTACTTCGACCGAACCCTTGACGTGTACGGACGCCAGGGCAAGGAGTGTCGACGATGTGGTACCCCCATCGTCCGGGAGTCCTTCGCGAACAGGTCGTCACACCGTTGCCCGAAGTGTCAGCGGTTGCGCCGGTGACCTGGTCACATCCGTTCCCACGGCTCGACAGGTCCTGGTATGACGACGAAAAGCGGGTGAGGGCGCGGCTCGTCGAGACGGGGAAGCCACTCCGGTGCTCTGGCGGCGACCTTGGTGCGAAGGTGTTCCATCTCTTAATCGAGCTGCTCAGATGTCACGGTGAGCGACCCCCATGGCGCCGGATCGCAGGTGATCTTCGTTTGGTTGAAGCGGTAGCCACGCTCAGCGGCTTCGTGGGCCAGAGCTGTCAAGAAGGCGGCTGTCAGAGAACCGGAACTTGCGCTTCTGAACCTCTCCAGTTGGGGGTGGTGACGATAACCACGAGTGTGGCCTGCGAGCACCTTCTGGGCCAGCAGGCCTTCCCTCCAGCCGGCGACAAGTGCAGCCCGGTCCAGCAGGGCGGGGTCGAGGCTCCACAACCGCATGACCTGCCTCCTTCTCGGGGTGGCCAGTGTTCACAAGCTCATTTTCCTGTCCTTGTTCAACAGGGCATATCATGCTGCGGGTGAGCACTGAGCCATCCGCACCTGTGAGACGACGTATCAAGAGGCGTCACGTCATCGAGTTCTTGAAATTCGGAATCGTGGGTGGTTCGGGATTCGTGGTCAACATTGTCGTTGCCATCATCATGAACAAGCTGAATGGTGGTACTGAGCATGCCCAGGACATCCTGTTCAGCCTGGCGGGAACACGATGGAACTTCCGGTTCACCAGCCTTGTCTGGCTGGTGGGCTTCGTGGTGGCCAACGTCACCAACTTCCAACTCAACCGCTCCTGGACCTTCAAGAGGGAGCATCGCCGTGGCTGGTGGCATGAGTTCTGGCCTTTCTTCGCTGTGGGGTCCGTGGCAGCGATCATTGGCATGTTCATCAAGGTTTTGTTCACCAACCCGACCTCCCCGATCTACCTTCCCGAGCCGTGGTTCCACGAGAGCAAGGGGTTTCACTCGCGTGAGTATTGGTCGCAGATCTTCGCCGTCATCGTGACCATGCCCATCAACTTCGTCGTCAACAAGTTGTGGACATTCAGAGCGGTCACCCACTCAGGTGAGGTTCCCATGGTGGCTCCCGTTGTTTCTCCGGAAAGTTTCGACGCGGATGACTCGTCCCAGGTTCGTCAGCACGTCTGAGAGACACCTCGCATCAGGTAGCCTGCACTCGATACCCGGTTGACGGAAAGGTCGTGCTCGGATGGTCGTTTTCATCATCGCGATGATTCTTATCCTGGCGGTCGCGCTGAGCGTCTGTGCTGTGGTGATGTTTGGTTTGCGCCATCCTGGTGACGATCCCGATGCGAGTTTCTGGCGCCATACCGCCACTCGCGTTGGGGAGGATCTCAGCGGTATCCGACGCCGTTGAGACGTTGCGAATCCCTGGTGGCGTGATACGAGCGACTAATATCGGCGGACGTGGACCTGACTTACCTGATTTGGATCATTGCTGGCATCCTCGTCCTCGTGACGGTGGTTGCCGCCATCACGGCTGGCCTCTCACGACGTAAGGCTCTTCGCGAGGGTTCCAAGCCTGCGGAGGTTGAGCAGACCCCGACCAAGGGCCCCGAGGCCACTGGTGAGGAGAAGCCGGAGACTGGCGAGGCCACTGCCCCCGCTCCTGCGCCCGAGGTTGAGACCCCGGAGGCCGCGGGCTCCCGGATGGCCCGACTTCGCCGACGTCTGGCCAACAGCAACAACGCCTTGGCTCGTGGCTTGGCAGAGCTCCTGAGCGCTGACAAGCTCGACGACGACACATGGGATGACTTCGAAACCACTCTCATCACCTCTGATCTTGGTGTTGGCCCGACTACCGAACTGGTCGAGAAACTGCGCTCCGAACTGGCGATTGACGGTGTCCGCGACCCGGATCACGCTCGCGAGGTGCTGCATCGCGAGCTCGTTGACCTTGTCGGTCCGAACATGGATCGCACCATCAACCTCGACCATCCCGAGGACAAGCCAGCCGTCATCGTCATGGTTGGCGTCAATGGCACTGGCAAGACGACGACCTGCGGCAAGCTGGCCCGCGTCCTGGTTGCCGAGGGCAAGACGGTTCTCCTCGGCGCCGCGGACACCTTCCGAGCTGCCGCTGGGGAGCAGCTGGAAACCTGGGGCGAGCGCGTCGACGTGCGTACCGTCCGTAAGGACGAAGGGGCTGATCCCGCTTCGGTCGCCTACGAGGCTGTTCAGGCCGGTATCGACGAGGGCGTTGACGTCGTGCTCGTCGATACCGCTGGTCGTCTTCACACCAAGGTTGGCCTCATGGACGAGTTGGGCAAGGTCAAGCGCGTCATCGAGAAGCTCGCTCCCGTCAGCGAGGTCCTGCTCGTTCTCGACGCCACCACCGGCCAGAACGGCCTGACCCAGGCTCGTATCTTCTCCGAGGTCGTTGACGTCTCCGGCATCGTGCTGTCCAAGCTCGACGGCTCCGCCAAGGGTGGCATCGTCGTGCAGGTGCAGCGTGAGCTGGGTGTTCCGGTCAAGCTCATCGGTCTTGGTGAGGGGCCTGACGACCTGGCTCCCTTTGATGCCGAGGGCTTCGTCACCGGTCTCATGGGTTATGACCCTGATGGTCACTGACGAGGAATCGTCTGGTGACCGATGCGATGTTGCTGCCTGCTGCCGCGATGATGGTCAGCATTCTCAGCCCTGAGCTGTGCACTGCTGCCCTCATCGTGGCCTTTGCGCTACCGCTGGCCTTCGTCATATGGCGTGCCGTGCGCGGCACGGACGGATGGTGGCGCAAGGCCTTGCGTGGACTGGGCCATTTCGTGGTGATCCTGTTGGCCCAGGCGCTGTTGATCGTGGGGGCTTTCCTCTACATCAACCGTGAATACGGGTTCTTCACCAGCTGGTCAGACCTGCTCGGCGAGGTCGAGCCGGCAGGTCCGGTCCACGATCTTGTCCCGATTCGTCGTACCAAGGTCAAGGACATCCCTGTCAGCAAGGACAATCCGCATCCCAACGGGCAGCTGGCGAGGTCGGCGATGCCTGGCGCGGATCCTCGGTACGCCCACGTTCCGGTGTGGTTGCCGCCGCAGTACTTCGAGAAGTCCGAGCAGGGCACCCGTTTCCCGGTGCTGTACTACATCGGGGGAGTCAACGACACCGGCGATCACGACAACGTCTCCATGGACCTCATTGCACCAGCCCGGGAACTGGTCAAGGGTCGAAAGATCAATCCATTCGTCATTGTCTTCCTGCCCGGTCGTATCCGCAATGGCGTTGACAGCGAATGCCTCGACGTCGGTTCGGTCCACCACGAATCGTGGATCATGAAGACCATCATCCCCCACATCGAGTCGCAGTACCGTGTGGGGCATGAGCGGGGATCCCGCTTCCTCAGTGGGTGGAGCTCTGGCGGATACTGTTCGGCCAACCTCACCACGAAGTATCCGAAGACCTTTAACGCTGGATTCGGGATCGGCGGGTACTACCACCCCACGTTCGACGGGGCGGTTCTCAGCAGCGTCACTCAGCCGCTCATCGACGACAACTCAGTGGTGCTCAGGGTGAAGGAGAAGAAGGTCGACCGCAGCGTGCGATTCCTGTCCGTCCTCAATCGCAGTGACGTGCAGAGTTGGGGCCCGGGGCGAGACCCCGCGATCATTGACGGCCAGGTTGGACCCGACGGTGGGCGGTTTCATCGACTCGCCAAGGGCCACAAGCAGTTCACCTTCATCGTGTTGAATGGAGGTGGGCACCGCAACACCGTGTACATGCCCTACGTCCAGCAGTGCTTGGAATGGCTGGGCCAGTTTGGTTTGTGACCTCGCACTGAACCATCATGGCTGTCCGGGACGGTAGGCTGTCCGGGTAAGGAACCAGCGCGCTGAAGGACAACCGTGTTCGACACTCTCCAAGACCGCCTCGCATCCACCTTCAAGGGACTGCGCGGCAAGGGGCGTCTCACCGATGCCGACATCGACGCCACGACTCGTCAGATCCGCATCGCCCTTCTCGAGGCCGACGTCAACCTGACGGTCGTCAAGGAATTCGTCGCGGCGGTCAAGGAACGCTGCCACGGCGAGGAATTGTCGAAGGCGCTCAACCCCACTCAGCAGATCGTCAAGATCGTCAACGAGGAACTCGTCGAGATCCTTGGTGGCCAGACCCGTACGGTCCGGTTCGCGAAGACCCCCCCGACCGTCGTCATGCTCGCTGGTCTTCAGGGCGCCGGTAAGACCACCCTGGCGGGCAAGCTCGCTCGGTGGTTCAAGGAGGAGGGGCACTCGCCGCTGCTGGTCGCCTGCGACCTGCAACGTCCCAATGCGGTCACCCAGTTGCAGGTTGTCGGTGAGCGGGCCGGTGTGCACGTCTTCGCCCCGGAGCCGGGCAATGGTGTCGGCGATCCCATCCAGGTGGCTCGTGACGCCGTCGCCGAGGCCCAACGCAAGCTCTATGACGTCGTCATCATCGACACCGCCGGGCGTCTGGGTGTCGATGCCGAGATGATGGCCCAGGCTGCCGACATCAAGGCCGCCACCAATCCTGACGAGACGCTGTTCGTCGTCGACGCCATGATCGGTCAGGATGCGGTCAACACCGCAGTGGCCTTCCAAGAGGGAGTCGGCTTCGACGGAGTCGTCCTCACCAAGCTCGACGGCGACGCCCGTGGTGGTGCCGCCCTGTCCATAGCCCGCGTGGTCGGCAAGCCGATCATGTTCGCCTCCTCCGGCGAGGGACTCAAGGACTTCGACGTCTTTCATCCGGACCGGATGGCCTCGCGCATCCTCGACATGGGCGACATGCTCACCCTCATCGAGCAGGCCGAGAAAGCCTTCGACCAGGAGCAGTCCCAGGCTGCCGCCCAGAAGATCATGGCTGGTAAGGGGGAGTTCGGACTCGATGACTTCCTGGGCCTGATGCGCCAGATGCGCCGCATGGGTCCGATGTCCAAGATCATGGGGATGCTGCCCGGTGTGGGCCAGATGAAGGACCAGATCGACAACATTGACGAACGTGAGATCGACCGTATCGAGGCCATCATCTGCGCCATGACCCCGGCAGAACGTGCCGATGTCTCGATCCTCAACGGTTCGCGTCGCGCCCGCATCGCGAAGGGTTCCGGCGTCGAGGTTCGCGACGTCAACAACCTCGTCAACCGCTTCGTCGACGCTCGTAAGATGATGAGCCAGGTGGGCCAGATGATGGGTCCGGGTGCTGGCCGCATGATGGGGTCGATGGCCAAGCGCGGCTCCAAACAGTCCAAGAAGAAGCAGAAGAACCGCAAGGGTTCTGGTAACCCGGCAAAGCGTGCGGCCCAGGCCCGCAAGGCTGTCGAGAAGCCGCAGCAGAACAGCGGCGAGGCTTTCGGCCTGCAGGGACAGCCACAGCCGAGCCAGGAAGACCTGCAGAAGGCGATGAGCGAATTCAAGATGCCGTCGGCGATGCAGCAGATGTTCAACCAGACCAACAAGGGTCCGCGCTGATCTGGCGTGCCGTCTCCCGCGGCTTCGTGTCACGATGGGGACATGACCGACGACACCCAGCCGCTGTTCCACACCCACACCCATGGCGGGGTGACGCACACTCACGTTGCTCCCGCGGCTCACACTGCTCCTGCCGAGGATCTGCGGATCCGGGGAGCTGTCCTGCCCGACGGACAGGAGCGTGAGCTGTGGGTTCACGACGGCGTTCTGGTCGAGGGACCGCTGCCGGGCGCTCGCACCCTCGCCGACGGTTGCTGGATCATCCCTGGTCTGGTTGACGCCCACAATCACATCGGGCTGGATGGTCATGGTGGCGTCGACAAGGAGACGGCTGAGGACCAGGCGCGTACCGAGGCGAGGACCGGCACCCTCCTCATCCGCGACGCGGGGTCGCCGAGCGACACCCATTGGATTGACGATCGCGACGACCTGCCTCGAGTCATCCGTGCCGGACGTCACATCGCTCGTCCCAAGCGCTACATCCGCAACTACGCGGCCGAGGTCGATCCGGAAGACCTCGTCGCCGAGGTGGATCGCCAGGCTCGAGCGGGTGACGGCTGGGTCAAGCTCGTCGGAGACTGGATCGACCGTGCCGAGGGGGACCTGGCACCGCTGTGGCCAACTGACATCGCGAAGCAGGCGATTGATCGTGCTCATGAGCTCGGCGCCCGTGTCACGGCCCACTGCTTCTCCGAGGAAGCTCCCGCCCAGCTCGTCGATGCCGGCATCGACTGCATCGAGCACGGAACCGGCCTGACCGATGAGACCATCGCCACCATGGCCGAGCGCGGGGTCGGACTCGTCCCAACCCTGGTCAACATTGAGACCTTCCCGTCCATCGCAGCTCAGGCTGACGCCAAGTTCCCCACCTATGCAGACCACATGCGCCATCTGCATGCCCACCGGATGGAGACCATCGGCAAGGCCTTCGATGCCGGCGTTGCGATGTACGCCGGTACTGATGCCGGTGGCACCATCGAACATGGTCTGATCGCCTCGGAGGTAAGGCTGTTGGCGACAGTCGGGGGAGCAGAGATGGCAGTGGGGGCAGCATCCTGGCGAGCCCGTGCCTGGTTGGGTGGCGAACAACTGGGAACTGGGGATTCCGCCGACCTTCTCGTCCTCGATCGCGACCCGAGGGTGGATGTCGGAGTCTTGGAGTCTCCCACCCACATCCTGCTGAGAGGCCGAGTCGTCATTCGGTAACGGTCGTCATTCGGTAACGGGTGGCCGGACAAGCCCCCGGACTCGCGTGGGCGCCCTGGATGTGGCACAATACTCAGAGTTCATGTCTGTTCGGTGCCCTCTCAAACCGGCGGACGGTTCCATCCGAGTTCGGTTGCGGTGTCCCCACATCGCGATCCGCACTCACCCGTAACTTCCCGGGTCTCGTCCCGGGCGTCTCACTACAGGAGATACCACACACGTGGCTACCAAGATTCGTCTGAAGCGTCTCGGCAAGATTCGTACCCCGCACTACCGTGTCGTCGTCATGGACTCGCGCACCAAGCGCGACGGTCGTGCCATTGAGGAGATTGGCCAGTACCACCCGAAGAACGACC
Source organism: Cutibacterium nasicola (assembly GCF_052654715.2). NCBI lineage: Bacteria > Bacillati > Actinomycetota > Actinomycetes > Propionibacteriales > Propionibacteriaceae > Cutibacterium > Cutibacterium nasicola. Next base: position 844,363 of record NZ_CP199745.2, read on the forward strand.
CCTCGGTGATCGAGATCGACTCCGAGCGTGTCCAGTACTGGCTCGGCGTCGGCGCCCAGCCGACTGAGGCCGTCGTTGCCCTGCTCAAGCGCACCGGTGACTGGCAGAAGTTCACCGGCGACACCTCGGCCTCCGGTGTGACTCCGCAGGCTGAGCGTCCCAACAAGGACGATCTGTTCAACGCCGCTCTGGCCGAGGCTGACGAGGCCCCGCGCGAGGCCATTACCAAGAAGGCTGAGGAGTCCGCTGCCGGGGAGGCTGCTGAGCCAGCCACCGAGGAGAAGTCCGACGAGAAGGCTGAGGCCTGATCGTGCTCGCCGACGCCCTGGAACACCTCGTCTCCGGCATCGTCGCCAATCCTGACGACGTCCGGGTTTGGGAGAAGGACCTGCGACGCGGCCAGATGCTCGAGGTGCGTGTCAACCCCTCCGACATCGGCAAGGTTATCGGTCGTCAGGGCCGTACGGCCTCCTCGCTGCGCACGGTCATTGATGCCCTGGCCGGGGATGAGCAGATCAGGATCGACTTCGTCGACGTCGACCGCCGTGGTTCGGGACGCCGTTCCGATCACCGTGGCCGTCGTCACTGAGTCGCCAGTTCTCTGACGCACCAATCAATTGGCAATATGGGCCGTGGTCCCGCTCAGGCGGGGCTGCGGCCCATTGTCGTGTTTGACGCTTTTGTTCAGCCGCAGGCGCGGCAATACCCACGAGGTTCAGGAGTCACAGTGGAACAGCAGGCAACGATGGAGGTTGTCGTCGGTCGGGTGGGACGTGCCCATGGCCTGCGCGGAGACGTTGTCGTCGAAGTTCGGACAGATGAGCCCGACGAGAGGTTCGATGTCGGTGCGATGGTTCGCATCGAAGGGACTCGGCGAGAGCTGACAGTTGTCAGATCTCGATGGGCCAAGGACAGTCTCATCGTGGCCTTCAAGGAGGTCGCTGATCGAAATGGTGCCGAGGAGCTGCGAGGATCGGTATTGGTGGTTGACGTCGGGGCCGACGAGGAGCCAGCCGATCCTGAAGAGTTCTGGGATCGTCAGTTGCGAGGCCTGGCAGTCGTCGACGAGACCGGTCGGGTGCGGGGGACCGTCAAGGACGTTCTCCACATGCCCGCCCAGGACGTACTCGCCATTGATGTCAACGGCGAGGAGCATCTGGTGCCGTTGGTCCGGCAGCTCGTCCCCACCGTCGACGTTGCCGCCGGCAAGATCGTCGTCACCAGCATCCCTGGACTTCTCGACGACGACGCCGAGGAGGCGAGGTGACGATGAGGCTGGACTACCTGTCGATCTTCCCCGGGTACTTCAACGTTCTCGACATCTCCCTGGTGGGAAAGGCTGCCGACAACGGTCTGGTCGATGTCCGCGCCCATGACCTGCGCGACTGGACCCATGACCGCCACCGCACTGTCGACGACACCCCGTGTGGCGGCGGCGCCGGCATGGTGATGAAGCCTGATCCCTGGGGCGAGGCCTTCGACGGGATCATTGGTATTGAACCCGATCCGTCGGTCCACGTGATCTTCCCGACTCCCTCCGGAATTCCGTTCACACAGTCCGCTGCCCAGGAGCTGTCGACGGTTGAGCGGGTCGTCTTCTGTTGCGGACGCTACGAGGGCATCGATCACCGGGTTATCGACTACGCGCGAACCATGTGGACCGTCCATGAACTGAGTCTGGGCGACTACGTCCTCAACGGGGGAGAGGTCGCTGCCCTGGCGATCACCGAAGCCATCGTCCGTCTGATCCCCGGATTCATGGGTAACCCGGAGTCCCTCGCGGAGGAGTCGTTCTCGCCGGGCCAGGAACGACTGTTGGAGTACCCGCTGTTCACTCGACCAGTGTCATGGCGAGGGATGGATGTCCCTGAGGTCCTCATGAGTGGGCACCACGGCCGTATCGCCGAATGGAGACGAGAGGAGTCGTTGTTGCTCACTCGTGATCGTCGTCCGGACTTGACTGATTAGGACCCACGGAGACTACCTATTAGGAGTCGCCAACACCATAAATTCGAACCAAAACGGTTGCGTTATTCTGGGGTGAAATACCTAGTCAGACGGTAGTTATAGGGAGTGTTTGAAAACGCTGGGGGTCGTGAGGCAAAAGGACTGTGAATTGGATAGTCTTTCCCCCGTGGCGACTACAACACTTACTACTCATCAGAGAGCAGTGCGATCAACTGTCGCGGCGAAGGCCCTCATGGCCGTCACCGGCATCATCTTGGTCCTCTTCCTGCTCATGCACATGTTCGGCAACTTGAAGTTGCTCGGTAGCAACGAGGAGTTCAACGACTACGCCAGCTACCTCCGTACGATTCTCAACCCGATCCTTCCGGGTGAGTCGTTCCTGTGGATCTTCCGAATCTTCATGTTGCTGGCGATTGTGCTGCACATTTGGTCGGCGATCCGCGTCACGAAGCAGCGTCGCATCGGTACTGGTGGCGCTGGTCGTTACTCCGTGAAGAAGAACCTCTCCCCGGAGAACACCTACGCGGCCCGCACGATGTACTGGGGCGGTTGGATCATATTCGCGTTCCTCATCCTTCACCTGCTGCAGTTCACCATCAGCCCTGATCTGTTCAACAACCCGCCGACCGACGCGGCTGGGCGTGCAGGCATGGTGCTCACAGCCTTCAGTCACTGGTGGTTCGTGCTCATCTACCTCATCGCCATCATCGCGGTGTGCATGCACGTTTCCCATGGTTTCTGGAGCGCCTTCGCGACCCTCGGTGTCAACGTCTCTGGTACCGCTCGCGCTGTGCTGCGCGTGTGCTCCTGGATCGTCGCCATCGTGATCCTCGTGGGCTTCATGGTTCCTCCCTTCCTGATCCTGTTCGGGGTGATCTCCTGATGACTGCAACTGCTGCATCCAATATCAACGCGGCTCTCGCCGACCAGTACTGGACGACCGGCGACGAGATTCATGACACGAAGGCCAACCACGACCTTCCGATCGAGAAGATCTGGACTGATCGTCAGTTCACCTCTCGTCTGGTCAACCCGGCCAACCGCCGCAAGATGACCGTCATCATCGTCGGCACCGGCCTGGCCGGTGGCTCCGCTGCTGCCACCCTTGGTGAGGCTGGTTACCGCGTCGAGAACTTCTGTTACCAGGACTCTCCGCGTCGTGCCCATTCCATCGCCGCCCAGGGTGGCATCAACGCTGCGAAGAACTACAAGAACGACGGTGACTCCATCTACCGCCTGTTCTATGACACCGTGAAGGGCGGCGACTACCGCTCCCGCGAGACGAACGTCTACCGTCTGGCCGCGGTCAGCGCGAACATCATCGACCAGTGCGTCGCCCAGGGTGTTCCGTTCGCCCGTGAGTACGGTGGCCTGCTCGACAACCGTTCCTTCGGTGGCGTCCAGGTGCAGCGCACCTTCTACGCTCGTGGACAGACGGGTCAGCAGCTGCTGATCGGCGCCTACCAGGCCCTCGAGCGTCAGGTCCATGCCGGAACCGTCCGCATGCACACCCGCCACGAGATGGTCGAGCTCATCGTTGCCGATGGTCGTGCTCGCGGCATCGTGACCCGTGACATGGTCACCGGCAAGATCGAGGAGTGGTTCGGCGACGCGGTCGTCCTGGCCACCGGTGGTTACGGCAACGTCTTCTTCCTGTCGACGAACGCCATGGGCTGCAACGCCACTGCTTCGTGGCGCGCCCATCGCAAGGGTGCCTACTTCGGTAACCCGTGCTACACGCAGATCCACCCGACCTGCATCCCGGTGCACGGCGAGAACCAGTCGAAGCTGACCCTGATGTCGGAGTCGCTGCGTAACGATGGTCGTATCTGGGTGCCGAAGCGCGCCGAGGACTGCGAGAAGGATCCGCGCGACATCCCCGAGGAGGACCGCGACTACTACTTGGAGCGCATCTACCCGTCCTTCGGCAACTTGGTTCCTCGCGACATCGCCTCCCGTCAGGCCAAGTACCGTTGTGACGAGGGCCGCGGGGTTGGCCCGAAGGTTCGTGAGGTCGATGCTGACGGAACCGAGCACATGCGCGCCCGCGGTGTCTACCTTGACTTCTCCGAGGCCATCGAGCGCATGGGCAAGGATGCCGTCGAGAAGAAGTACGGCAACCTTTTCGACATGTACCAGCGGATCACTGACGAGAACCCGTACGAGGTTCCGATGCGTATCTACCCCGCTGTGCACTACACCATGGGTGGCCTGTGGGTCGATTACGACCTGCAGTCGACCATCCCGGGTCTGTTCGTCTGTGGCGAGGCCAACTTCTCCGATCACGGTGCCAACCGACTCGGTGCCTCGGCCCTGATGCAGGGTCTGGCTGATGGTTACTGGGTGCTTCCCAATACCATCACCGACTACCTGGCTGACGCCCCGAGGTTCGGCAAGGTGGACGAGAAGACCCCGGCCGCAGTGGAGGCCCGCCAGGCCGTCGAGAGCCGCATCAACAAGCTCTTGACGATCAACGGAACCCGCACCGTCGACTCGATCCACAAGGAACTCGGCCACATCATGTGGGAGTACTGCGGTATGGAGCGCAACGAGGCCGGCCTCGTCAAGGCCATCGGTCTCATTCGCAACTTGCGCAACGAGTTCTGGACCAATGTCAAGGTCACCGGTGTCAACGAGGAGCTCAACCAGACTCTCGAGCGTGCCGGACGTCTCGTTGACTTCTTGGAGCTCGGTGAGCTGATGTGCATCGATGCTCTGCATCGTCGCGAGTCCTGTGGCGGTCACTTCCGCGCTGAATCTCAGACTGAGGAGGGCGAGGCCCTGCGTCACGACGATCAGTACCAGTACGTCGCTGCCTGGGAGTGGACTGGTGAGGGCCACAAGCCGACCCTGCACAAGGAGCCGTTGGTCTACAAGTCCATCCAGGTCAAGCAGAGGAGCTACAAGTGAAGATCAACCTGCGAATCTGGCGCCAGCGCAACACCCAGGATCAGGGCCGTCTCGTCGAGTACACCCTGGATGGTGTCTCCGGCGACATGTCCTTCCTCGAGATGCTGGACATGCTCAACGAGAACCTCACCGCTCAGGGTGAGGAGCCCGTGGCCTTCGACTCGGACTGCCGCGAGGGCATCTGTGGTCAGTGTGGCGTCGTCATCAACGGCGTGCCGCACGGTGGCATGGGTGTCGCCCAGCCGGTGCGTACCACCACCTGTCAGTTACACATGCGCTCCTTCGCTGATGGCTCGACCATCACGATTGAGCCTTGGAAGTCGGGTGCCTTCCCGATCCTGCGTGACCTCATCGTGGACCGCTCGGCCCTCGACCGCGTCATCCAGGCCGGTGGCTATGTCTCGGTGAACACTGGTGCTGCCCCGGACGCCCATGCCGTCCCGGTCAACAAGAAGCGTTCTGACCGCTCTTTCGACGCCGCCACCTGCGTCGGTTGTGGTGCTTGTGTGGCTGCTTGCCCGAATGGCTCCTCGATGCTGTTCACCTCGGCTAAGATCACCCACCTGGCCATGCTTCCGCAGGGCCAGCCGGAACGGATGCGTCGTGTCAAGGCCATGGCTGCCCAGAACGACGCCGAGGGATTCGGTGGCTGCACCAATATTGGTGAGTGCGCCTCGGTGTGTCCGAAGGGCATCCCGCTTGAGTCCATCAGCCAGCTCAACCGCGACCTCATCGCCGCTCTGTTCAAGCATGACGGCAAGGACGACTGAGTTCTGACTCACGTGGTCGACCACACGGGGCTCCGGCACCATCTGATGCCGGAGCCCTGTCGGTTGTATGGGGCAAGGACGTCTCCGGTCCTGTGGTGTGTGATTTGGTGTCTGACCTTGGAATGTGGGAGAATTCGTTGCTGTTGTCCGTGTCCGGCTCCTGCCATGGGGGGATCGTCCGGGGCACGGGGGACTGTATCCTTTGAACACGAGCACCAGGTGACCTGTGGCACCGGCGAGGAAACACCATGAGCAACATCATCGACGAGATCGACAAGGCCTCGATGCGCGAAGACATTCCTGAGTTCCGTCCTGGCGACTCGGTGAAGGTCCACGTCAAGGTCGTCGAAGGCAACCGCACTCGTGTGCAGGTCTTCGCCGGAACGGTCATCTCGCGTACCGGTGGTGGCGTCCAGGAGTCCTTCACCGTCCGCAAGCTGAGCTTCGGAACTGGTGTCGAGCGTACCTTCCCGCTGCACTCCCCGATCATCGAGAAGATCGAGGTTGATCGCCACGGTGCCGTCCGTCGCGCCAAGCTGTACTACTTGCGCGGCTTGCGTGGCAAGGCTGCCAAGATCAAGGAGAAGGGCGCAGCTCGCTGACGTCGTCGTACTCACAGCAACGGGGTTTCGCTTCTGCGAGGCCCCGTTTCTGCGTGTGTGATGACGCCTGGGTTGACCGGCACACGACCGAGCGACCCGAGTGTGTTCCCGACGTTGGTTACACTGCAGGGTGGCACCCGACGGGAGATTCCCAGGGGAAGAGGGGGAGGTATCGCCGTGGCCGATGACTACCAGGCGCGAAGGACCGTCGACGGTGACACCGCTGGCGCCACGGCTGCATCGCAACGGCCGAGCGGATGGCAGCGGTTCCGATCCGGGATGATTGAAATCGTCCTCATCATCGTCGGAGCTCTCGTCATCTCGGCACTCCTACGGGCCTTCGTGGGACAGATGTTCGTCATTCCCTCCAAGTCCATGCAGAACACCCTTCAGGTCGGTGATCGCGTGGTGGCAGTCAAGGCCGCAGATGTCCATCGTGGTGACGTTGTCGTGTTCAAGGACACCGAGCACTGGCTTCCCGCCGCTCAAGATCGTCGCTCTGCCCCGGGCAAGGTGCTGGAGTTCGTGGGTCTGTTGCCCAACACGAGCTCCAACTACCTCATCAAACGCGTCATCGGAATGCCCGGCGACACCGTTGCCTGCTGCAACATCAGGGGCCAGGTGACCGTCAACGGGAAAGCCCTCGACGAGCGTTCCTACCTGTACTCGCAGAACGGTCGGATGGTCGAGCCGTCGACGATGACGTTCCGGGTCACCGTTCCCAGAGACCGCATGTTCGTGATGGGGGATCACCGCAATGCGTCGGGAGACTCCCGTTACCACATCCAGGATCTTGATCCTGACGGGTACACGGGTGCCCCCGGGTTCATTCCCCTCGACAATGTCGTTGGGCCGACAAAGGCCATTCTCATGCCTCTCAACCGCATTGGCGGGCTGGGAGCCCCCGACACCTTCAGCGGCATTCCCGACCGGTCTGGTTCAGCCCCTGACAAGGCGCGCATCTGCGTTGGTGACGAGTGCGCACCCCGATGACGACGTCATGGCCGTGACGGTACGCGTCAGACCCGGCCCCATGGGTCATGAACGGGCCCTGACGAGAGCAGGTCTGGGTCCGGTTGCCGGGTGCGACGAGGCCGGCAGGGGCGCCTGCGCCGGCCCCTTGGTGGCCGCAGCCGTCATCCTTGATGATCGCAAGTCAGCACGGATCGAGGGGATCGCCGATTCCAAGGCCTTGTCGGCCACCAGACGAGAGCGACTGTTCGACATCATCATGGACAAGGCGCTGGCCGTGTCATGGGTTCGTGTGGAGGCCGACGAGTGCGACCGGCTGGGTATGCAACAAGCCGACATCAGCGGGCTGAGGCGCGCCGTCGCACGGCTGCATGTCGAGCCTGGGTACGTGCTCTCGGACGGGTTCTCCGTGGACGGACTGACCGTTCCGGACCTGGGAATGTGGAAGGGGGATGCAGTGTGCGCCTGTGTGGCGGCAGCGTCGATCGTGGCGAAAGTGGCCAGGGACCGCATCATGATTGCCATGGACGAGGAGATTCCTGGTTATGACTTCGCGGTGCACAAGGGGTACTCGACGGCCTTGCACCAACGACGGCTGGAGGAGCTGGGGCCGTCACCTCAGCATCGGATGAGCTACGGCAATGTGCAACGAGCGGCTAGGCTTCATTCATCATGAGTGCCGAGGATCTGGAACAGTACGAGAACCGCATGGAGCTTGAGCTCTACCGCGAGTACAAGGACGTCGTCGGCATCTTCAAATATGCCGTGGAGACCGAGAGACGGTTCTACTTGTGCAACGTTGTTGATCTCAAGGTACGTACCGAGGGCGGTGACGTCTACTACGAGGTGTCCATGGCGGACGCCTGGGTGTGGGACATGTACCGGCCCTCCAGGTTCGTCAAGAGCGCCAAGATCCTCACCTTCCGTGACGTGTCGATCGAGGAGATCGTCCATTCCGACTTTGACGAGGTTCCGGCCACGTAAGCGACGTCTCTGCTTGTGGACAACTCGTGGTGTTCATGGCCGCCCTCATTCTTCTGTGGATAACTGAATAATCGGCGTCCCCACGACGACAACTGTTGTCGGAGGTGGTGCATGATGACACCCAAGCCGTTGTCGGCAGAATTGACGACCCCTCGCGGAGCAGCCTTGCGAGGGCGTCGTGGAGGCAAACCCGCGTTCGGTGCGTGGGGTGAGGACATTGCCGCTGAGTACCTGGAATCCCTCGGGTGGACGACTGTCGCCCGAAACTGGGCGTGCAGTGTCGGGGAGATTGACCTCATCGCGGACGATGATGGGACCATCGTCTTCGTCGAGGTCAAGACGCGGTCCGGGACTGGATTCGGACATCCCCTGGAATCCATCACGGCGACGAAGGTTCGCAAGCTTCACGAGCTCGCACTGGCCTGGCTGGTCGACCATGACGAGGGAGTCCACTCGGTCCGGATTGATGCCATCGGGGTCATGATGCGCCCGGGTGAACGGCCGACCATCACGCATGTGCGGGGCATCCGGTGACCGGGGCAAGCGCATGGTCGGTTGCGCTGGTGGGGATGGAAGGCTCCTTGGTTGAGGTGGAGGCGGCACTGTCCTCCGGCCTTCCGCGCACTGTTCTCGTCGGTCTTCCGGATGCTGCTCTTCACGAGGCGCGAGACCGATGCCGAGTCGCCGTTGGCGCCACCGGCATGTCGTGGCCGAGCAATGTCCTGACGATCAACCTGACCCCAGCCGGTCTGCCAAAGGCCGGAACTCACTTCGATCTCGCCATCGCTGCTGCGACCCTGGCCGCGGACGGAAAGATCCCGCAAACCCTGCTTGAGTCAACGGTCCTGCTCGGAGAGCTGGGGCTTGACGGACGAGTACGACCAGTGCGTGGGGTACTCCCGGCATTGCTGGCAGCCCGCGAGGCAGGGTTCGAGCGAGCCGTGGTGCCGTGCGGTCAGTATGCCGAGGCAACATTGGTGGAAGGGGTGACGATCTGGCCGGTCGGTCATCTGCGTGACGTTGTCGACGTTCTGCACGGCCGTCCGGTACTGACGACTGAGGAACCCGTGACGGACGCCACGGATACCGATTCGGGGCTGGGAGATCTGGCTGAGGTCATCGGGCAGCAGGAAGCGCGTCGCGCCCTCGAAGTGGCGGCAGCCGGACGTCATCACCTCTTGTTGCGGGGAGCCCCGGGGTGTGGAAAGTCGATGCTGGCTCGACGGCTGCCGGGGGTCCTTCCACGATTGGAGCACCATGATGCCCTTGAAGTGACCGCTCTGCACTCATTGGCAGGCCGAGGGAGCGGGTGTCTCATGACTAGGCCACCGTTGGCCGAGCCGCACCATTCGGTGTCGATGGCTGCCATGGTCGGTGGAGGGGCGCGGATCGCCCAACCAGGTGCCATCTCGCTGGCGCACCGGGGCGTCCTCTTCCTCGACGAGGCTGCAGAATTCGCTCCCAAAGTTCTCGATTCACTGCGAGGACCCTTGGAGACCGGGGAGATCGTCATCGGCCGATCTCAGGCCCATACGACGTTCCCAGCGCGCTTTCAGCTCGTCATGGCCCTCAACCCGTGCCCGTGTGGAATGGCTGACGATTTATCCGGTCGGTGCACCTGCACCCCTCAACAGGTCCGTCGGTACTCAAGTCGGCTGTCCGGGCCGATCCTCGACCGAGTCGATGTGACGGTACGCATGCGCCCGCTGACCTCAGCTCACCTGCTTGACGCCTCAACGTTGCCCGCAGGGGAGTCCAGCGCCGTCGTCCACGACCGGGTGGCAGAAGCCCGGCTGAGGGCTGCGCATCGCTGGGAGGGAATGCCGTGGAGCTGCAATGCCGAGGTGCCTGGGAAGGCGCTGCATCAGATGCTGCCAGCCAATGACGCCACCCGCATCATCGAGGATGCCTTGACGACTGGGCGGCTGACAGCGCGCGGGGTGGACAAGGTGTTGCGGATCGCATGGACCGTGGCCGATCTGGAGGGCAAGGACGAGGTGGACAAGGCATGTGTTGCCGAGGCCATGGGAATGAGACGAGGACGACTGCGGTGACGACGATTCCGATGACCTGGGACGACGAGAGAATGGCACGTGCCGCCCTGACAGCTGTTGTTGAGCCGGGGGACACCATCACGGCGCGGCGACTGGTGGACATGACGGCGGAAGAAGTGTGGCGCCAGCTGCTGACCGATGTCGACGAGAGATGGCACGAGCGAGCCCGAGGGACGGATGTCGATGAGGTGTTAGCTCGGGCGGAAAAAGCCATGATGAGGTTCCTCGTGCCGGGAGATGAGGAGTGGCCCGCTGGGCTCGATGACCTCTCGCGGGTCGAAAAGGCGGGAATGGGTGGAGTTCCCCTTGGCATATGGGTTCTTGGCCCGGCACATCTTGATGAGGCGTCTGAGCGGTCGGTTGCGATCGTCGGCTGCCGAGCTGCGACGGGCTATGGCCAGGATATTGCCATGGAGATGGCGCACCATCTTTCTCAGGGACACAGTGACGGGAGCGGACGTCAGGTCATCGTCTCCGGTGGCGCGTTTGGTATCGACGTCGCTGCGCATCGAGGCGCCTTGTCCGTCCATGAAACGACGATCGGAGTCCTGGCGTGTGGGCTTGACGTCTTGTACCCGAGGGGCAATGCCGCGGTGCTGGAACGCATTGCCGAAACGGGCGCCTTGGTCTCGGAAATGCCACCAGGTCGACATCCCACGCGTCCGGGGTTCCTTGCCCGAAACCGTCTCATTGCTGCGCTGACGGCAGGGACCGTCATTGTTGAGGCGGCGTGGCGATCAGGGGCTGTCAACACCGTCTCATGGGCGAATGCGCTGGGCCGGGCAGTCATGGCTGTTCCTGGTCCTGTGACCTCGAGTAGGTCGACCGGTACGAACAAGCTCATCCGTGACGGTGAGGCGATTTTGGTGCGCGATGCCGACGATGTTCGCGGGATCGTCGGAGAACTTGTCCCTGAACCCGGACGACCGAAAGGTCGCAGCCTTCCGACGGATGCCCTGGATGCCACGGAACTGGCCGTGCACGAAGCGCTCCCAGCCCATGGGTCTTGTGGGCTGGACGAGTTGTCCGCGTCGGCAGGAGTGTCAGTGGCTCGGTGCTCTGCGGCCTTGACCGTTCTTGAACAACTGGGGATGGCAGCCTGCTGTCTGGATGGCACGTGGTCCGTCACGCTGGGGGCGGACAGGAGGTGATGTGGTGGGCTTCCATGTCCAGCAAGAACCGTTTGATGACCGGTCCGCCGAGGTAGCCGCCGAGTTCGCCATCACTACGCAGGACTCGGTGGCACGGGATGACGACCGGCAATGGGTTCTTGGCGCAGGCACTGCCGACGGCACGCGATGCCTGTGGATGCCCGATGAGGGTGGCCAAGTCGCGATAACTGACGGTCTGGCCGTAGGGGATGGTCTGCAGTTCGTTGAGAACGGTGCGGTGGAAGGCGGTCGTGGTGGAAAGGTCGAGAGGGAGGTTGAAACCAGTACGGGAGCCGGAGAGGTACTCGCTGATCTGGTGAGCTGCGTCGTCGAGGATCTTCTCGCAAACCTGGTGGTCTTCTGTTGTCCCTTGAATGGAGGAGAGTGCAGGTGACGTCGTGAACGTGACCTGCGCCAGTCCCAGTGGGCTTGCGGTCAACGCCAACGTCCCGATATGCGTGTCGAGGTGGCGCCATGACGTGTTCGACATGAGGGCATGACAAAGGCCGGGCACCATGGCCCGGCCTCGTGTCGTCAGTCCTTCAGCTTGTCAGTAGCAGCTTGGACGTTGTGTTTGAGGTCAGTTGCGTTGTCCTTGACGTCCTCGACCTTCTGGTCCACCTTGCCACTGGCCTTCTGATCGGCGCCCTCGGTGTGGAGGTTGTCGTTGTCGGTCACCTCTCCGATCTTCTCCTTGGCAGCACCGACGAGCTCGTCGCTCTTGCTCTTGATCTTGTCGCTGAGGCCCACGAGTGGCTCCTTTCGTCAATCCCAGGACCGCTAATCAGTCCGGGGCATGTATTCATGGTACCGAGCCACCCAAGTCTGACCAGCAGTGTGAGTTGCGAGGGTGTTCTCGGGTCACGAACACGGATTGTTCATGAGCCCTGAACGAGGCTGTGGGAAAAGCTGAGAACTGGGTTACGTGAGCGAGTGTGGCTCCTCGTCGCGTGCGCGCGTTCCCCACACGTGTGGGGAACGCAGCCTTTGTCAGGGAGCAGGTCAGATCACGCTCACTTGTTGTGGGCGTCAATCCAGTCGACAGCGGTCTTGATGACCTGGTCCTTGGTGGGCTCGTTGAAGAGCTCGTGCATGAGGCCATGCCACTGGATGATCTTCTTGTCCTTCGAATTGATGGCGTTGTACCAGTTCACGTCGAAGTAGCTGGGGACGAGGCCGTCGTTCTCGCCGTGCATGATGAGGGTCGGGGCGTCGAACTCATGGGCATTCATGATGTTGTACATCTGGCCGACACCGAGCTGCTCGACCAGACCCAGACGCATGTAGTGGTTGTACAGCGGGTCACGCTGCCAGTGGTCGATGCGGACCTGGGGATCGGAACACAGACCATAGGCCGGGTAACCAGGGAGGATGACGTTGGCAGACACCGGACCAGATGGCATCCGAATGCTCTTGGGATCCTTGACGGCAGCCCTGGCAAGACGACCGTTGAATGCTGTCAGACGAGACATCGGGAGAACTTGGCTGATCTGCGGGAGAGCATGACGGGCGAAGAAGTTGAGGTTGTCAGGGGTCACGGTGGTGACGCCCTCGGTGTTCGGTCCGTCAACGCTGGCGAACGTACCGCCACCGGAGGAGACGATGCCGTCGACAGTGCCCGGGTACATGATTCCGTAGGACTGAACGGCGATACCGCCCATCGAGTGGCCGAGGAGGAAGACCTTCTTGTCGGCGTTCTCCTTGTGTGCGGTCTGGACGACCTGGTGGATGTCGGACTCGATGTTCCACCAGTCGTCGAATTGGCCGCGCGGGATCGCGTTGTTGACGTACGGGGCGGCGCTACGACCGTGACCACGGTTGTCGAAACGGTAGACGCTGTAGCCGGCGTTGGTGAGACTCTTGGTCAGGTACTCGTAGTTGGAGGAATTCTCCATGAGACCGTGGACCAGGACGACGGCACCCTTGGCGTTCGGGACGATGTCCTTGCGGTGGAAGAGCTTGGTCCCAAGCTTGTCAGTGGTCTTGAAGTAGCCGGTCTCCTTCTTCACCTGGTCGGTTGCCGGAGCAGCGGCGGCAGGCTGGGAGCCTCCTTCAGGTACAGCCATGGCCGGGGTCGCCATGGTCGCGCCGGTCACCGCCATGGTGCCGGCGATCGCCAGTGCGCTGAGTTTGCGTGGGAATGACATCAAGATGCTCCTTTGCGTCGTGTGTGCCCGTCTCATCCCTGAGTGACGGCCACCTCGGATGTCCAGGACGATATGAGTCGAAGAGTCGATGAGTGGGCTGAACGACAGAATTGGTCGTTCGTGCACAGGCGACAATTCAGCTGAAGAAATTTGTCCACTTCCATGCCAGGATGGCTGAAATGAACCCGTCATGTGTGTCCGCGGCGAGAAATGTCACAGAGCACGTCAGAATTGGCCTCATGGCACCAGCGCCGGAACTGGCTACGAAGAAACCCCGCCTGACACGCTCAATCAGACGGGGTTTGTTGTGTCCGAGAGAGGACTTGAACCTCCACAGCCTTAATCGGCCACTAGCACCTCAAGCTAGCGCGTCTACCAATTCCGCCACCCGGACTCGGGTTTCTGGCTCGTCGCTTCTACTCCGAGCCGGACAGTCACGAGATTCTAGTCGAAGCTTGCACCGCAATGCAAATCGGCGTCCATCGAGTGTCCCGAGTGACGCTGCAGACCCCTGGCGGTGGCACAATCGCGACATGTCAGATCTCTTCAGCATGCCTCTCGAAGGCCTTGTCGACGGGCCGAACAGTCCGCAAGCCGAGGTGGTCGACATCTGCTCGCGCATGATTCAGATCGACTCGCAGAACTTTGGTCCACAAGACGCTCGTGGCGAGGTCGACATGTGTCGCTACGTCTCCGGGCTCCTGGAAGAGATCGGGGTAGACGTCTCGATCTACGAATCCGAGCCCAGCCGAGCCACCCTGGTTGCTGAGTGGGCACCCGAAGGCACCGACATGAGTCGTCCCGCCTTGTTGCTTCACGGCCACAGCGACACCGTGCCCTTCGAAGCCGAGGACTGGGCCCATCACCCGTTGTCCGGCGAGGTTCACGACAACTGCATGTGGGGCAGGGGAGCCATCGACATGAAAGGTTTCCTCGCGATGGTGCTCTCAGCCATCCGAGCCCGTCATCGTCGCGGTGAGGTGCCGTCGCGTCCGATTCGCATCATCATGTTCGCTGACGAGGAGGCATCCGGCACTCTCGGATCCACCTGGCTGGGTGCCAACCATCCGGAGATCTTCGACGGCGTCACCGAGGCCATCAGCGAGGTGGGTGGGTTCTCCCTGACGACCCCTGGGGGCACGCGGGTCTACGTCGTCCAGTCAGCCGAGAAGGGCCTGTGGTGGTTCCGAATGAGTGCCACCGGCAGCGCCGGCCACGGCTCCATGCGCAACCCGGACAACGCGGTCAGCCACTTGTTGGAAGCTCTGTCGCGCATTGATTCCCATCAGTGGCCCGACCTGGGCCACCCCGTGCAGGAGGAGTTCCTGGCCAAGGTTTCCCAGATGTGGGGTCTGACGATCGACCGGGACGACCTTGAGTCGTGCCTCGCACCGATTGGGCCGCTGTCCCGCATGGTTGCCGCGTGCTGCTCCCACAACGTCACTGCGACGGTGCTGTCGGCCGGGTACAAGGTCAACGTCGTGCCGACTCGGGCCAGCGCCGAGATTGACGCCCGCTTCATTCCCGGGTCTGAGGAGGAGATGATCTCGACGATCAAGTCCTTGGCTGGTCCCGGGATCGATATCGAGACGATTTCCCTCAAACCAGCAGCGGAAGCGCCCTTTGAGGGGGCAGCCGTCAATGCCATCCGTCATGCCATTGACGCTGAGGATTCGGGAGCGATCGTGCTGCCGTATCTCAATTCAGCAGGCACCGACGCGAAGGGGTTTGCCGTTCTCCCGAACGGCCGTCGCATCAACTGCTACGGCTGCACCCCGCTGCGACTTCCCGCTGATTTTGACTTCATCAGTCTGTTCCACGGCGTCGACGAGAGAGTCCCAGTGGCCTCCCTCGTATTCGGTGCCAAAGTCGTCGATCACATTTTGCAGGAGGCCTGACGATGAGCCACGAAACGCACGACATTGCAACCCTGATCCTCGACGGTCAGGAGTACTCCCTTCCTGTCATCACCGGCACCACCGGCGACCGGGTCATCGACATCTCTGATCTTCGCCGGATGACCGGCGGCGTGACAACCTTCGACCCTGCCTTCGCCAATACCGCATCCTGCCGGTCTGCCATCTCCTGGATTGACGGCGAGGATGGTGTGCTCACCTATCGAGGACTCCCCATCGAGACCTTTGCCGAGCAGAAGGTCTCCTTCGTGGAGACGGCTTGGCTGCTCATTTTCGGCGAGTTGCCGACCGAGGCGCAGCGTGACGACTTTCGGAATCGGCTGACCGAGTATTCCGCGCTGCACCGGTCGATGGATCTTCACTTCAATGCCTTCCCTCCCAACGGCCACCCCATGGCGATCATGTCGTCAATGATCAATGCGATGAGCACCCATGACCGCCCGCGCATCACGGACGAGAACTCCTTCACCGACGCCGCTGCCAAACTGATGTCCAAGGTGAGGACGATCGCGGCGGCCTCGTACAAGGCGTCGATCGGGGAACCGGCGATCTACCCGCGCTACGACCTCAAGTACGTCGAAAACTTCATGCACATGATGTTCTCCCTGCCGTACCGCGACTACGAGCCTGACCCGATTGCCGCCAGGGCCCTCAACCTCTTCCTCGTCCTCCATGCCGATCACGGCCAGAACTGTTCGACTTCGACGGTCCGGATGGTGGGGTCATCCGGTGCCAACCTCTTCACGTCGTGCTCGGCTGGTGTCTGTGCCCTCTGGGGAGACCGCCATGGGGGTGCCAACGTCAACGCGGTGCGGGCTCTGCAGCGCATCCATGAC
The DNA here is from genome assembly GCF_052654715.2 of Cutibacterium nasicola. NCBI lineage: Bacteria > Bacillati > Actinomycetota > Actinomycetes > Propionibacteriales > Propionibacteriaceae > Cutibacterium > Cutibacterium nasicola. The sequence continues at coordinate 860,673 of NZ_CP199745.2, forward strand.
TCCGGCCTTTCCCCGCGTCAGTATCTGGCCAAGGCCAAGGACTCGGGGGAGAGGATTTCCGGCTTCGGGCACCGCGTCTACCGCAACTGGGATCCCAGGGCAAGGATCTTCCGCGGTGCTGTCGGTCCGTTGCTCGAGACGATGCACAAGCCCGACCCACTGCTCGACGTCGCCATGGAGCTCGAGGACGCCGTGCTGGCCGACGACTACTTCGTCGAGCGCAGGCTCTACCCGAACGTGGACTTCTACTCCGGAATTGTGCTGAGGGCTCTTGGCATCCCGCTCAACATGTTCACCGTCATGTTCGCCATTGGCCGGATGGCCGGCTGGATTGCGCACTGGAAGGAGGTCGCCGAGGATCCGACGACGAGAATTTCCAGGCCGCGTGAACTCTACGACGGTCCGGTTTCGACGCCGTGGATGCCTCGCGCCGAACGTTGAGACCGGGACGGCCCTCAGGACTCCTCGCGGGCCAAGTTCGGCCCGCCCGTGATGTCGTCGAGGGCCGCGCTGATCTCCGGGGGCAGCACGATGTCATCGGCACCCAGTAGTTCCTCGAGCTGCGCCGTCGTTCGCGGTCCGACGAGGGCCGACGAAACGACGGGGGCGTCGCGCACCCAGGTCAGAGCAATCTGCGCGGCCGTCGCTCCTAGCCCGTCGGCCGCCTTCGAGATGGCGTTGACGACAGCTCGGGATTTGGGCGTCAGATAGGGCTGCACGAACCACGAGAGACGGTCGGAACCGCCACGAGAATCCTTGGGAGTGCCGTTGCGGTAACGACCAGCCAGCACGCCACGACCCAAGGACGACCACGCCAGCAGGCCCATGCCGTGATGCTGGGCGGAGGGGACGACCTCGATCTCGGCGCGACGAGCCAGCAGGGAGTACTCGACCTGGTTGCTCACCAGCGGAGTGCGAGCTCCTGTCGCTCGCTGCCAGGTGGCCGCCGTTGCCGACTGCCAGCCGACGAAATTGGAGACGCCGACGTAGCGGGCCATGCCTGAACGCACAGCGTGGTCGAGGGCAGCGCAGGTCTCCTCGATGGGGGCATCTCCCCAGGCATGCACCTGCCACAGGTCGACGTGGTCGGTGTGGAGGCGACGTAGGGATCCCTCCAGATCGCGCAACAGAGCGGTTCGGGAGGTGTCGACGACCCGTTTCTTCCCCTCGGCGACGAATCCAGCCTTCGTGGCGATGACGAGGTCGTCTCGGCTGATGTCGGTGTGAATGAGCTTGCCAATGAGCTGTTCGGCGAAGCCACCACCATATGCAGGGGCGGTGTCGACGAGGTTGCCACCGGCGTCGACGAAACGGCGCACCATGGAGCGAGCCTCACGAGTGTCGGTGTGACCTCCCCAGGTCAGGGAGCCCAGACCAATGGCAGACACCTTGAGGCCGCTGGCCCCGACGGTTTTCATGCGCATGTGCGTCCTCCTCGCTCAGATCACCCTAACGGAGCACCCTCAAGCCGGCCTTGAGGCAAGACGCCAGGACCAGGCGCAATACAGCGACGCCGTGGCACGACTTCTGCTCATTCGACACGGGCGTACTGAGGCCAATGCGAAGGGAGTCCTCGCTGGCCGTTCGAGCCATCCCCTCGACGAGGTCGGTACTCGCGACGCGGGGGCGCTGGCTTCCCAACTGACGGACGTGACACCTGGCCTCGTCGTGACCTCCCCCGTTGATCCTGAGCAGCGAGTCGGATTGGTGCATGGTGGTCGACAATCCACCCGAGGCCACCATCTCGGCGATGATGCCCAGCGAGACAGGTTCCGTCCTGTGCTCCTGCCAAGGGTTGGGTGGCTAGGGTGGAGGCATGACTCGTCGCACCTTCCGATTCGAACGGCCCGATCGGGTCGTGGTCGGCACCGTCGGTCGCCCAGGAGCACGGGTCTTTCACCTTCAGGTTCGGGAAGGCTCCCGCCTGGTGACGGTGCGGTGCGAGAAGGCTCAGATCAGCCAGCTTGCGCTTCAGATGGACAGGATTCTGGACGGCTTGGCTGCCCATGCCGCCGACGTCCTCGTCCCGCCGACGATCCACACCCCTGACGATCTCGCCCCGCTGGACTCACCTCTTGACGAGGAATTCACAGTAGGTGCCATGGCGATGGCCTTCGATGACCCGAGCAAGCGCGTCGAAATCGAGATGTATGCCGCCAGCGATGACGAGTTGATGATCAACGACCCAGCAATGCTGTTGACCACACTTCCTGAGTCGGCACTGGACTCCCTTGAAATCTTCATGACGACCTCCCAGGCTCGCCAATTCGTCGCTCGATGCAATGTCGTCGTGGCGTCGGGACGCCAATACTGCCCGTATTGTTCCCAGCAGATCCTTTCTGGTGGGGGCCATCTGTGCCCTCGGTCAAATGGCTATCGCACATCGTTGGTGTGGTGAGCTCGACGAATCCCTGGGACCTGCCACAAGCACCTCGGCCTCGCGCACCGTGGCGAATCGACGCTGCCCTGCCCGATTCCAGTGATGGTGCGCTTCGAGTGCGCGATGCGGACGACAGGCTGTGGGTGTACAAACCGGTTTCCCATGAGCGTCGTTTTCATGGCTTTCCTGCCGGGACCCTTGCTGGACGTGAGGTTTCGTCCTACCGGCTGTCCCAGCTCATGGGTGTTGGGCTGGTGCCGTTGACCGTCTTCATCGAGGACGGCCCACGAGGGGCTGGTTCGATACAGCGATGGATTGACGACGACCGGGAGAATCCGTTGGTGGTTGCCGACGTCACCGAACGTCTCCCGGGACACTGGCACGGATTGTCGCTGGGGATTGACGAGGACGGTCGCGAGATCGGGCTCGCTCATTCCCCGCATCCGGCTCTGCGTGCCCTGGCCCTCTTTGACGCAGTCGCCAACAACACCGACCGCAAGGGCGGTCACGTCCTGCTCGGGCCCGACCCCGATCTGAGTGGAATGCCTCACGTCTGGGCAGTGGACAACGCCCTGACCTTTGACACCGATCTCAGGTTGCGCACGGTGCTGTGGGCCTGGGTAAGCCGATGTTGTGGCGCGAGGTCATCGGGAATCTGTTCGGACTGGCATCGGCCCTCGGCGGCGCCCGTCGTCGAGTCTGGGCCTGGCCGGTTGGCATTGTCGGGAACGTCACCCTGTTCACGGTCTTCCTGGGTGGGGTGTTCCACACTCCTCAGGACCTCAACTTGTGGGGCCAAGCTGGTCGGCAGATCTTCTTCCTCGCGACCAGCGCCTATGGCTGGGTCGTGTGGGCTGCCACCCGACGCAACAATGGAGCCTCCCAGGTGGCCGTTCATCCCCGGTGGGCCACTCGTCGGGAACGCATCCTCAGCCCGGCGTCCGCTCTCGTCGGGCTCATCATCTTCTACGTCGTCCTTGAGGCCCTCGGCTCATGGGGTCCATTGTCGGATTCCTGGATCCTCACTGGATCGATCCTTGCCACGTGGGGCATGGCGCGTGGATGGAACGAGTTCTGGTTCGTGTGGATCGCCGTGGATGTTGTCGGCGTCCCGTTGCTTGCGACCGCGCAGTACTACCCGAGTGCGCTGATGTACGTGTTTTACGGAGCGTTCTGCTTCTACGGCTTCCTGACGTGGTGGCGAGCTCAACACGCAGGAGGGGCTGCGAACTGATCGGACGCTCGGCCCGGTGGCGTGCAAGGTCCGTCACGTGGTCCCAGGCATGGTCATGGCACCGCAGTCGGTAGCCTGACCACTGTGAGCAAGACATTCGAGGAACTCTTCGCCGAGCTGTCCACCAAGGCACAGACCCGCCCCGCGGGATCGGGAACCGTTGAGGAGCTCGACCGCGGAGTGCATGCCATCGGCAAGAAGATTGTGGAGGAAGCCTCTGAGGTCTGGATGGCCGCTGAGTACGAGGGCAACGCAAGGCTGGCCGTGGAGATCAGTCAGGAGATTTATCACCTGCAGGTCATGATGATCAAGCAGGGGTTGACCCTTGATGACGTCTACAAGCATCTGTGAATTTCCCCAGGTCGGGTTGTGCCTGGCCAGTCATCGTCATGTCCCCCGCTTTCTCAATCTCCTGAGGAGAATTCATGTCAGACCTGCTGCGCATTGCAGTGCCGAACAAGGGTGCCCTGTCGGACGCGGCGTCCTCCCTGCTGACTGAGTCCGGTTACCGTCAGCGTTCTGATCGCAAGGACCTCACCCTGATCGACGAAGCCAACGGGGTGGAGTTCTTTTACCTGCGGCCGCGTGACATTGCGGTGTACGTCGGTGAGGGCACTCTCGACATCGGTATCACCGGTCGCGACCTGCTACTGGATTCCGGAGCCGACGCCGCTGAGATCAAGGGTCTCGGATTTGGTCACTCCCGGTTCCGTTTCGCGGCACCCAAGGGTTCCGGCAACACCGTGGAGGGTCTGGCCGGTAAGCGCATCGCGACGTCGTATCCGGGCCTGCTCGGATCATTCCTGACGAAGCGAGGTATCGACGCTCACCTGATCCACTTGGATGGTGCCGTCGAGTCCTCGATCCGACTCGGGGTGGCTGACGCCATCGCCGACGTCGTCGAGACGGGAACCACCCTGCGCAAAGCTGGCCTCGAGCTCTTCGGAGACGTCATCCTGGAGTCCGAAGCCGTCCTCATCCAGCGGCGCGATTTCACCGGTGGCACGACCTTTGACCATTTCATGCGACGCATTGACGGTGTCCAGGTGGCCCGTAGCTACGTCATGGTCGAGTACGACGTGCCAGCCGAAGCCCTCGGCGCCGTCACCGAGCTGACTCCGGGCCTGGAGGCCCCGACGGTCTCGCCGCTGTCGAAGAACGGCTGGTATGCCGTGCGCGCCATGGTCCCTCGCGAGGCCGTGCAGGGGCTCATGGACGAGCTGTGGGACGCCGGTGCCCGCGCCATCCTGTCGACGGAGCTGTCTGCCTGTCGACTGTGATCGCCACGGTGCCCCCACCGTCACTGAAGAATGCCGTGGACCCCGGTTCGGAGCCCACGGCATTGCTGTGTGTTTTTTTGGGGGGAAGGATCATTCGATCCCGCGCTTGCGCAGAATGTCCTCGAGCTCGGCGTCCTCGTCCTTCTCCGTGGCCGAGATCTTGGAGGACCTGGCCGTCGGCTCGGAAGAGCTTGAGCTCGGCGTCCTAACCGGAGCGGTGGCAGGTGTCTTCGGGGCATCAACGGGTAGCGAGCTCGTTTCGGATGCCGGTCGCGACCCCTGAGGGGCACTTTGCGGGGAAGCAGAACCTTGGGACTTCGGCGAGACCGACGTGGCGCGGGCCTGCTTGCGTGCGGCGTGATCCTGACGACGCTGACGTCCGGTCTCGCGGTCAACCGGGGGCATGAAACCGGCGATGAACCAGGTCACCAGGCCAATGGCGATGGCGATGACGCCGATCCAGATGGCCGGTGTCATGGCAGCACCGGCGAACCAGTCCACGACGAGGCGGATCGCTCGGACCAACAAACGCATCAGTCCTGTCAGGACCAGACCGATCGGAATGAGGGCCAGACCCAGTCCGCGCAGCAGAGCTCGGGAGGAGCGGCGAGAAAACCACCCTGACAGGGCTCGCAACAGTGGAAGGACGACCAGGACAATAGTGACGACGGCAACGACGGTCGTTTCGCTCATCCCTCAACTGTGTCACACGGCGGCGACATAGAGGACGAGGCCGGTGAGACCGGTGCGATCACACTCACCAATGAGCAGGGGAAGTACCGTCCTGGTCGCCTTCACCGGAACCGACTCCTTGACGCCATGAGACCGCCGGACCGGTTCCTGGCCAGCTCCCGGATCTGGCCGCCACCGTCACCGAGGTCCCGGCTGACGCCCTCCTCATTGACGTCGCGGGTCCGGTTCCACTCGTCTCGGGGCCAGACATCCTCGACTCGATCGAGCATGGCGGAAACTCATGACGTTCGAGGACGGCTGGGGTCGGTGTGCAGCGAGGACCTTTCCGGACGGGGAGGTCGGGTTTTGTGGAGTTGACTCGGAGGATGGCTCTCGATTTGGGGTGATGACTCCTGATGCCGTACCATCTTCAGAGCGATCAGTACAGAACTGGTCACGTGGAAGAGGGGGCCTGACCTCCCACCTGGGCGGATTTCGTCCGCCGGGTTCTCAACAACGATCCTCAGGGTCTCTTCCCCCCGAGGGTTGGGTAGGGTGCTCATGCACCCGCATGAGTCAGGCTTTCGCATTTCCGCGAGAGCCTTTTCCTGTACCCGGATCGCGGAGACGTGGACACGTCTCCATGCTGAACAGACATCCGGGAGGAACCCATCAGTACTGAACCCCGCATCAACGAGCGGATCCGCGTTCCCGAGGTGCGCCTGGTTGGCCCCAATGGCGAACAGGTCGGCATCGTCAGGGTCGAGCAGGCCCTGCAGCTCGCCCGCGAGCAAGACCTCGACCTCGTCGAGGTGGCTCCCCAGGCCCGTCCCCCTGTCGTCAAGCTCATGGACTACGGCAAGTTCAAGTACGAGGCGGCCCAGAAGGCCCGGGAGTCGCGACGCAACCAGGCGAACTCCATCATCAAGGAGATGAAGCTTCGGCCCAAGATTGACGACCACGACTACGAGACCAAGAAGGGCCATGTCCTGCGGTTCCTCAAGGCCGGTGACAAGGTCAAGATCACGATCATGTTCCGTGGCCGTGAGCAGTCTCGTCCGGAGCTTGGCGTCAACCTGTTGCGTCGCCTTGCTGACGATCTGACTGAGTACGCGACCGTCGAGTCCCCTCCCAAGCAGGAAGGGCGCAACATGCTCATGATCCTCGCCCCGACTCGTAAGAAGAACGAGGCCAAGGCGAATCAGAAGGCTGAGCGTGACCGCCGAGCCGCTGAGCGCGCCGAGGCTGCTGAGGCTGACAAGGCCTACGAGGCTGCCCAACGCGCTGCTGCCGGCACCGCCAAGAAGAAAAAGAAAAAGGGCCCCGCCGACAACATGGACCCTGACATCGACCTCTGAGCACTGCTCAGAACCAGGCGATCCGGTCTTCGCCGGTGAGCCAGCCCGGGACCTTTCCTCCGGTTCGCGGGACGACACACATGAACGAATGGAGCTATCCATGCCCAAGATGAAGAGCCACTCAGGAACGAAGAAGCGTTTCAAGGTGACCGGCTCGGGCAAGGTCACCGCTCGTAAGGCCGGCAAGCGTCACCTCAACGAGCACAAGTCCTCGCGCGTCACCCGCCGTCTGACCGGCGAGACCGTGCTGCCCAAGGGACAGGCCGCCAAGGTCAAGAAGCTGCTCGCGGGCCACCCCGGCCGCTGACGACAGCCGGCGTCGCCACTGACGACGTCTTCAAGTCCGCTGGGCGTCAGACGCCCCGAACCGATCCGGGACTGACCCGGGAAAACCAAGGAGAATCACCATGGCACGCGTGAAGCGTTCTGTGAATGCCAAGAAGAAGCGTCGCGAGGTCCTCGACCGGGCCTCCGGTTACCGCGGACAGCGTTCCCGTCTGTACCGCAAGGCCAAGGAGCAGACCCTCCATTCAGCCACGTACTCGTTTCGTGATCGTCGCGCCAAGAAGGGCGACTTTCGCTCGCTGTGGATCCAGCGCATCAATGCTGCTTCCCGCGCCCAGGGGATGACCTACAACCGTTTCATCAATGGTCTGAAGAACGCCGGCATTGAGGTCGACCGCAAGATGCTCGCTGAGCTGGCCGTCTCCGACATTGACGCCTTCAACAGCCTCGTCGAGATCGCCAAGGCCAACCAGCCGCAGAACGCTGCCGCCTGACGTGAGCATGACCGGTGGGCCGAACGCAGCGACCCATTCGAGATGCGATCCCATCTCGAATGGGTCGCTGCGTTCGGCCCGTCGGCTGTCCTCGCGGCGCGGACGTGAGGAATCCGGACTCTTCCTCGTCGAAGGCGCTCAGGCGGTACGTGAGGCACTGGCGTGGCCTGGCAAGGTGAATCTGCTGGCCACTTCGGATCCGGTGCGTGATGCCGAGCACGTCGACGCCGCGGAACGTCGTGGAATCAGGGTGGCGCTACTGACTGACGAGGACGTCAGTGCCTTGTCCGACACCGTCACCAGTCAGGGAGTCTTCGCCGTGTGCCGACAGGTCACCCGCCACGAGCTGCCCGACAGGCAGGTGCGTCTGGCCGTCATCTGCGCGCAGGTTCGAGACCCGGGTAACGCCGGAACGGTCATCCGCTGCGCCGATGCCTTCGGTGCCGAGTGCGTGATCCTGACCCGCGGATCGGTGGACCCGCACAATCCCAAGACGGTCCGTTCCTCGGTGGGATCGATCTTCCACCTGCCCGTCATCGTCGGCGTTGACCTTGCCGACGCCGTGGAGTGGGCTCGCAGCCACCAGATGGCAGTGCTCGCCGCCGACGGGGGAGGCCACAGTCTCGACGTCGTCGCCAGATCCGGACGCCTCAAGACGCCCATCGCCTGGCTGATGGGCAACGAGGCGTGGGGACTGCCAGAGGCAGACCGAGCCCTGGCTGACGAGGTCGTCGGGGTTCCGATGTGGGGATCCGCTGAGTCTCTCAATCTCTCCACCGCAGCTGCCGTCGTGCTGTACGCGACAGCGAGTGAACAGCGCGCCTGATTACCGAGAAGCGGCCATCAACCACTGACGGCGTCGGTCACCACTAGACTCGGGGTGATCGACGCCAGTCGCACACTTGCGCCCCGGAGAGGGGCGCTTTTCCAACGTCAACCCATCAGGGGGAAGGCCCATGAGTGGCCCCAACACGAATTATGACCCGGTCCAGGTGAGCACCTTGGACGCTGACCAGGTCGAGGCCCGGGTGGCCGAGGCACTGGAGGCGATCGCCGGGGTGTCCACCACTGCTGAGCTCAAGCAGGTGCGCATCGCCCACACCGGTGACAAGTCCCCGCTGGCCTTGGCCAACCGCGAGATCGGAGCTCTGCCTCCGGCCGCCCGCAAGGACGCCGGAAAGCGGATCGGTCAGGCCCGTGGCCGTGTCAACCAGGCTCTCAAGGCTCGCCAGGAGGAGCTCGCGGAGGCCGAGCTGGAAGCTCGTCTCGAGGACGAGACCACTGACGTCACCTTGCCGGTCGTCACCTCGCCGCAGGGGGCCCCGCACCCGATCACAGCTCTCATCGACGACGTCTGCGACGTCTTCACCGCCATGGGTTGGCAGATCGCTGAAGGTCCGGAGGCCGAGTCCGAGTGGTTCAATTTCGATGCCTTGAACCTTGGTAGCGACCATCCCGCTCGCGCCCTGCAGGACACCCTGTGGCTTGACCCGGTCAGTGATGGCAAGTGCATGCGTACCGCCACCAGCCCGGTGCAGATTCACACCCTGCTTACACAGCAGCCGCCGGTGCGCATCATCAGCCCTGGCAAGGTCTTCCGTGCCGACGAGTACGACGCCACTCACCTGCCGGTCTTCCATCAGGTCGAGGGCCTGTGTGTTGACAAGGGCATCACGATGGGTCATCTCAAGGGCACCGTCGACGCCTTCGCCCGCGCGATGTTCGGCGACGTGCGCACCCGGTTCCGTCCGCACTATTTCCCGTTCACCGAGCCCAGTGCCGAGGTCGACCTGGAGTGCTTCGTGTGTCACGGTGCGTCGGTCGGCAATCCCGACCGCCCGTGTCGTACCTGCCGCTCCGAGGGCTGGATCGAGTGGGGTGGCTGCGGCATCGTCAACCCGCGTGTGCTCATCGCCTGCGGAATTGACACCGACGTCTACTCCGGGTTCGCCTTCGGAATGGGCATTGATCGCACGGTGATGTTCCGCAACAACGCCCCTGACCTGCGCGACTTCGTCGAGGGTGACGTTCGATTCAGCCGCTCACTCAGGGGAGGAGCACGATGAAGGTTCCCATGTCATGGCTGCAGGCCATGGTCAACCTGCCTGACGGCACCACCACCGAGCAGGTGGCTCAGGCTCTCACCGACCACACTGCCACCGTCGAGAAGGTCGAGGTGGTCGGCGGCGAGCTGACCGGCCCGATCGTCATCGGTCGCATCCTGTCGTCGATTCCCGAGCCGCAGAAGAACGGCAAGACCATCAACTGGTGCCGAGTTGACGTCGGTCCCCGATACAACGCCGAAGGGCACCCCAACAATGTGCAGGAGGGTGTCGAGGGACGCGGCATCATCTGCGGTGCTCCCAACGCAGTTGAAGGCGCCTGGGTGGTCGTCTCCCTGCCCGGGGCCGTGCTCCCCGGTGGATTCGCGATCAGCGCCCGTAAGACCTACGGCCACATGTCCGACGGCATGCTCTGCGCTGCTGACGAGCTGGGCATTGGTGTCGATCACTCTGGGATCATTACCCTGCCGCCCTCCGTCGAGGGACACCAGCTGGTTCCCGGCGAGGATGCCCTGCCAATTCTCGGGGTTCCCGAGGAGGTCCTTGACGTCGACGTGACCCCCGACATCGGTTACTGCATGTCGGTTCGTGGTATCGCCCGTGAGGTGGCCCACGCCATGTCCGTGCACTTCCCGGATCGCTACGACGAGGAGCCGATCGGTCCGGTTGACGGTCCGGTTGGAGTGGACATTCAGTCGGATGCCTGCAGCCAGTTCGTCGCCCTGCCGGTGACCGGTCTGGATCCGCACGCTCAGACCCCACGATTCATCGCTGATCGCATCACCCGGGCGGGAATGCGTCCCATCAGCCTGACTGTTGACGTCACCAATTACGTCATGTTGGAGTCTGGTCAGCCGCTGCACGCCTACGATGCCGACAAGGTGAGCGGGACGATTGTCGTCCGCAAGGCTCACGAGGGTGAGCACCTGGTCACCCTCGACGACACCGAGCGCATCCTTGGTACCGACGACTTGGTGATCGCCGATGACTCGGGTGCCATCGGCCTGGCCGGTGTCATGGGTGGGGCCGCCACCGAGATGACCGCCGAGTCGACCTCGATCATTCTTGAGGGTGCCCACTTCGATCCCATGACGGTGGCTCGGGCGTACCGACGCCACAAGCTGGGGTCCGAGGCCTCGCGTCGCTTCGAGCGCGGCGTCGATCCAGTGTGCGCCCACACCGCTGCGGTTCGTGCCGCCGAGCTGCTGGCCCATTACGCAGGTGCGACCATCGGCGAGCCGACTGTCGTCGGTGCGGTCCCAGACATGCCTCACCAGACCATCAGCGCTGAGTTGCCGAGCCGCATCCTCGGCACGAAGGTGTCCACCGAGGAGGTCATCGAGATCCTCACCCGTTCGGGTGTCAAGGTGACCGCCCTGGGTAATTCCCTCAGCCTCGTCCCGCCGACGTGGCGTCCGGACCTGGTTGATGCATACGACTACGTCGAGGAGATCGGTCGCAAGATCGGTTTCGACCGCATCGAGCCGATCCTTCCTCCCGGCCTGGGCACCGCTGGCCTGACGAAGGCTCAGCAAGGTCGTCGTCGCGTGGTGCGTTCGGTCGTCGAGGCCGGATTCGTCGAGCTCATCACCTTGCCCTTCATCGGTGACAAGGACCTCAAAACCCTCGGGATCAGCGATGATGATCCGCGGCATGCGACGGTCAGGCTCGCCAACCCTCTCGACGACACCCACCCGTATCTGCGGACCAGCCTGCTGCCGGGGCTTTTCCACGCCGTGACGACGAACATGGCGCGGTCCCAGGAGGACCTCGCGGTCTTCGAGAGCGGTGTGGTTTTCCGCGCTGTGACCCCGGCCAAGGCTCCCCGTCCAGGTGTCGACGAGCGTCCCTGCGACGAGGTCCTCGCCGAGATCGACGCAGCCCTGCCCGCTCAGCTGCGCATGCTGGCTGCGGTGATCTGTGGCAACTGGTTGCCGGATCGGTGGGACGGCGAGCCCGTCAAGACTGATTGGCGTCATGCGGTTCTGGTCGCTCAGAAGGCCGCTGACGCCCTCGGCGTCACCCTGGAGCGCAAGGCCGACCGTCAGGCCCCTTGGCATCCGGGCCGGTGTGCCGTCCTCATCGTGGACGGCAAGGTGATCGGCCATGCAGGTGAGCTTCACCCGACCGTGGTGTCGGATGCCGGTCTGCCGCAGCGTTCCTGCGCTGTTGAGCTCAACCTTGACGCCCTCGTTGCTGCGGCTCCCCATGGTGGCCAGGTCAAGCCCATCTCGAGTTTTCCGGTGGCCAAGGAGGACGTCGCCCTCGTCGTTGACGAGTCCGTCGCCAGCGAGGATGTCCGTCGGGCTGTCGCTGAGGGGGCTGGATCCTTGTTGGAGTCCGTCGAGCTGTTCGACGTCTACCAAGGTGAGCAGGTCGGCGAGGGACACAAGTCGCTCGCCTTCAACCTTCGTCTGCGTGCTGCCGATCGGACTCTCACTGATGCCGAGGCGGCCGAGGCTCGCGACGCTGCGGTGGCTCGCGCCGAGGACGCCTGCGGGGCTGAGCTGAGGTCCTGACACCTACCGATACATGCCACGAGGGGTCGACATGATGTCGACCCCTCGTGCAATGTGTTCAGGCTTGCGCTGACGGCATCAGGCGTTTGCCGGAACCGCACTGCCGATACCACGGTGACGGATCGGAACCGCGTTGATGGGCAGGTCGGCTGACTGGGACGAATCGACGGTGGTGTGGACCACGGGCTGCCCGTCGGCTCCCTCAGGGACGAAGCCGCCGTCCTGAATCATCTGCAGGTCGGCAGCGCCGGCAGCGCCCTCACTGGTGAGGTAGTCGCCCAGAAAGATGGAGTTGACGACCTCGAGCGCCAGCGGCTGCATGGTACGGATGTGCTGCTCACGTCCGGCAGCAGCCCGCACCTCGGCGTCCGGATGGACGAAGCGGACCATGGCGAGACGCTTGAGGCACCACTGCGGGGTGATGTGCTGAGCGCCACCTGCCAGAGGCGTTCCCTCGAAGGGGAGCAGGAAGTTCACGGGCACCGAGTCGACCCCACGCTCACGCAGGTCGAAGATGACGTCGACGAATTCCTCGTCGGTCTCGCCCATACCAGCGATGACGCCCGAGCAGGGGGAGAGACCATTGCGCTTGAGGACCTCGACGGTGTCCATGCGGTCCTCGTAGGAATGGGTGGTGCAGATCTCTCCATAATGGGAGCGAGCGGTGTTGGCGTTGTGGTTGTAGGCGTCGGCACCGGCGTCCTTGATGGAGGCTGCCTTCTCATCGTCCACGAAGCCCAGACAGACGCAGACCTCGACGTCGGGGTGGTCTGCCTTGAGGGAGCGCACCATGCTGTTGACGTGCTCGACGTCACGGTTGGAGGGACCATGGCCGGAGGCCACCATGCAGACGCGACGAGCGCCGCCGGCGATACCGGCTTCGACTGCCTCGTGCACCTTCTCGGGGTCGGCCCAGGAGTACTTCATGATCTCGGCACGGGAGCCTAGGCGCTGCGAGCAGTACGAGCAGTCTTCGGGGCACAGGCCCGACTTGAGGTTGACCAGGTAGTTGAGGCGCACTCGGTTGTCGAAGAAATGGCGACGAACCTTTCCGGCAGCGGCGATGAGTGACATGAGCTCGTCATTATTGCTGCGAAGGATCTCGAGGGCCTCCTCCCGGGTGATCGACTCCCCCCTCAGGCCGCGTTCGGTCATGTCGGCTAGATTCAACAATGCTCTGGTCCTTCCGAGACTGGAGACGTCCTGAACACCGTTCAGGATTGAACGGGGTTCAATGTAGTCCATGAGGTTCGGCCGAAGTGGGCCACCCCCGGAAACATGTCATCGAAAAAGTGTCATCGAGTTCAGGGAGTCACCGTGAGCCTGACCAAGGCGGACGTCGTTCGGGCAGGGGTTGAGATCCTCGACACCTATGGCCTTGGCGACCTGTCCATGCGTCGCCTCGCACAACGTCTCGGCGTGAAGGCTGGTGCGCTGTACTGGCACGTTGCCAACAAGCAAAGCCTTCTGGCGGCGGTGAGCGATGAGATTTTGTCCGTGGATGCGGGGCCGACGTCCATTCCGGTTGCAGAGGCTGGCCTCGCTGAGGGGGTTGACGAATGGGCGAGGTGCTTCCGGAGGACGCTGCTTGCTCACTGTGACGGAGCAGAATTGGTCGCCTCGACCATTTCAGTGGGGCTGGGGGCCGTCGATCCCACTGTGACATTGCGAGAATTCCTGGCGGCTCATGGCTTCGATGATGATCGCGCTGGGGGAATCTGTCGTGCCATCGTCCATCTCGTCCTTGGCCACACCATGGAGGAGCAGACGCGCACCCAGTTGCACGACCTGGGCGTCATGGCAGAGGTCGATCTCGCCCGGCAAGAGGCGGATTTCGACCTCGCGCTGCGGATCTTCATTGCAGGCATGGAGAGCGTTCTGTGAATCGTAGGTGGACGCTGGCCGCTGAATTAGTGCATACTTATGTGAGTTACTGAATGTTCTATAGCCACTCCGATGGGGTGCGATCAAGGGGGGTCCATGAGCGAGGGGCACTCGGCGCCGACCTCGCGGGCAGCGCGGCACGCCCGCATCCGCGCCCTGATTCAGGGGGGAGGGATTTCCTCCCAAGCTGAGTTGGGCGAGATCCTGGCTTCCGAAGGCTTCGTTGCCTCTCAAGGCACCCTCTCCCGCGACCTCGTCGAGATCGGAGCCGTCCGGGGGCGTGATCACGCTGGAAACCCGTGCTATTCGATTCCCGAGGGAGAGCACCCCTCGGATGTGACGACGGGCTCGCCGGCGTGGGTCAAGTTGGCACGAATGACCAAGGAGTTGTGCACCGGAGTACGAAACAATGAGTACCTCGTGGTGCTCAAGACCCCACCGGGTGCTGCTCAGTACTACGGATCTGCCATCGACAAGGCGGGCCTGGACATCATCCTGGGGACGATCGCGGGGGATGACACCATCGCCTTGATGTGTGCCACAGGTGTTGATGCCGGAGAGTTGGCGGACGCCTTCTCCCAGATGGCCGTCACGGGTGTGCCTGCTGAGATCCTCTCACGTCCGGTGTGTGACTGTGAGTGAACCGCGGAGGACGGTTCGGTCGGTATACTGACGCCGAGTTGACCCCCACATGGGGTCTTGGTGAAAGGAAGATGACGTGTCGGATCTGTTGGACGACCTGGAGTGGAGAGGGCTTGTTGCCGATTCCACCGATCGTGAGGCATTGGAGGCCCACCTCGCCCAAGGACCCGTCACCTTCTATGTTGGCTTCGATCCGACCGCCAAGAGCCTTCACATTGGTCACCTCGTCCAGTTGATGCTGGTGCGAGCCCTGCAGGAACGCGGACACAAGCCGTTGCTCCTCGTCGGTGGGGCAACGGGTCTCATTGGTGATCCAAAGATGACTGGCGAGCGTCAGATGAATGACCGCGCGCTGGTCGCCGAGTGGGTTGAGTCCATCAAGGAACAGGTGAGCAAGTACGTCGACACCGAGGGGCCGAACGCCGCTCGGATCGTCAACAACTACGACTGGACGGTCGAGTACACCGCTCTGGACTTCCTGCGTGACGTTGGCAAGCACTTCTCGGTCAACCGGATGCTGGCCCGGGACGTCGTTGCCCGACGTCTGGAGAGCGGTATTTCGTACACCGAGTTCAGCTACGTCCTGTTGCAGTCACTGGACTTCTACGAGTTGCACAAGCGTTACGGCTGCAGTCTCCAGACCGGTGCCCAGGACCAATGGGGAAACATTGCTGCGGGTGCGGAGTTCGTTCGCAAGACGACCGGTGACACTGTGCACGGCCTGGTGACCCCGCTGTTGACCAAGGCCGATGGCACCAAGTACGGCAAGACCGAGTCCGGGACGGTTTGGGTCGATCCGGAATTGACGAGCGCCTACGCCTTCCACCAGTTCTTCCTCAATGCGGAGGACGCGAAGGTCATCGAGTACCTCAAGATCTTCAGTTCGCGTTCTCGTGAGGAGATCGAGGACTTGGCTCGTAAGACCAAGGAGGAGCCGTGGCGTCGTGCTGCTCAGCACTGCTTGGCCGACGACCTCACTGATCTTGTCCATGGAGTGGAGCAGCGTAAGGCTGCCGAGGCTGCTGCTCAGGCCATCTTCGGACGGGGTGAGTTGCGTGACCTCGACGAGACGACGGTGATGTCCTTGGCTGACGAGCTTGGCGCTGCTCATCATGAGGGTGGGGAGTACCCGACGATCATTGACGCCATGGTTGCGGCAGGGGTCGTCGATACGAAGTCTGCTGGTAAACGAGCCGTCATCGAGGGCGGCGCTTACCTCAACAACGTCAAGGTGTCTGACCCTGATCAGCGTCTGAGTGACGATGACTTCCTATGTGGTCGAGTGGCGTTGGTGCGCCGTGGTAAGAAGACGGTGGGTGCGTTGACCCGCTGAGCACCTCCATGTCGGATCCGTCCGGGGATCACCGTGTCTGCGGTGGTCCCCCGGACGGTTGTATTTACCCACCAAACGCAACCGTGACGCGGCCGGACGGTGGGGCGGTTCGAGTCCTGAATCAGCCCGATTTGCGTTGAGGGTGTGGTTGTGGCAGTGTTGTTTCTCGGCCCGGCGCCCGGTGGGTGTGGGCTGGTGGGAGTGCTGGTGATTCTGTTGTGGGATTGCTGGGGCATGAGTTGACGGTTGTTTGATGAGTGTTTAAGCTTCTGCGGGTTCCCTTGTTGGAGGGGGCTGGGAATGACTGGATGGTTTTCTTGATGGTGATTTCCCTGGTGAATTCCTGGATTTGACATTCAGGGTTGATCTGGTAAGGTTGATTGGGTTGCTGCCTTTAGGGGTGGTGAGCTGATTGTGGCTGGTTCTGCTGGTTGGTCTCGGTTTTGTGTGTCGGGGCTTGGTGTGGTAGGGTTGGTCGGGTCGCCTTGGGGTGGTCCTGCTTGTTGGTGGGGTTGTTCTGTGGGTGTGATGTTTGAGAACTCAACAGTGTGTCTTTGATAGTCAATGATTTTTTGATGCATCTTTTTGGTGTGTCGGATTTGTTTATGGATTCCTTTGTGATTCTGGACATGGACTGGATTTTTTGGTCAGTGTTTGGGGTTAGTGTTTTGGATTCTTCATGTTGACACCGTTGCCCTGTGCCTGTGTGGTGTGGGGTGGGTGATATTTTTTCATTGGAGAGTTTGATCCTGGCTCAGGACGAACGCTGGCGGCGTGCTTAACACATGCAAGTCGTACGGAAAGGCCTCTTTTTGGGGTACTCGAGTGGCGAACGGGTGAGTAACACGTGAGTAACCTGCCCACAACTTTGGGATAACGCTGGGAAACTGGTGCTAATACTGGATATGTGCTCCTGCTGCATGGTGGGGGTTGGAAAGCTTCGGTGGTTGTGGATGGGCTCGCGGCCTATCAGTTTGTTGGTGGGGTAGTGGCCTACCAAGGCGGTGACGGGTAGCCGGCCTGAGAGGGTGACCGGCCACATTGGGACTGAGATACGGCCCAGACTCCTACGGGAGGCAGCAGTGGGGAATATTGCACAATGGGCGCAAGCCTGATGCAGCAACGCCGCGTGCGGGATGACGGCCTTCGGGTTGTAAACCGCTTTCAGCAGGGACGAAGCTTGTGTGACGGTACCTGTAGAAGAAGCACCGGCTAACTACGTGCCAGCAGCCGCGGTGATACGTAGGGTGCGAGCGTTGTCCGGATTTATTGGGCGTAAAGGGCTCGTAGGTGGTTGATCGCGTCGGAAGTGGAAACTTGGGGCTTAACCCTGAGCGTGCTTTCGATACGGGTTGACTTGAGGAAGGTAGGGGAGAATGGAATTCCTGGTGGAGCGGTGGAATGCGCAGATATCAGGAGGAACACCAGTGGCGAAGGCGGTTCTCTGGACCTTTCCTGACGCTGAGGAGCGAAAGCGTGGGGAGCGAACAGGCTTAGATACCCTGGTAGTCCACGCTGTAAACGGTGGGTACTAGGTGTGGGGTCCATTCCACGGATTCCGTGCCGTAGCTAACGCATTAAGTACCCCGCCTGGGGAGTACGGCCGCAAGGCTAAAACTCAAAGGAATTGACGGGGCCCCGCACAAGCGGCGGAGCATGCGGATTAATTCGATGCAACGCGAAGAACCTTACCTGGGTTTGACATGGACTGGGAGTGCTCAGAGATGGGTGCGCCTCCTTGTGGGGCTGGTTCACAGGTGGTGCATGGCTGTCGTCAGCTCGTGTCGTGAGATGTTGGGTTAAGTCCCGCAACGAGCGCAACCCTCGTTCACTGTTGCCAGCACGTTATGGTGGGGACTCAGTGGAGACCGCCGGGGTCAACTCGGAGGAAGGTGGGGATGACGTCAAGTCATCATGCCCCTTATGTCCAGGGCTTCACGCATGCTACAATGGCCGGTACAAAGAGTTGCGAGCCTGTGAGGGTGAGCGGATCTCGGAAAGCCGGTCTCAGTTCGGATTGGGGTCTGCAACTCGACCTCATGAAGTCGGAGTCGCTAGTAATCGCAGATCAGCAACGCTGCGGTGAATACGTTCCCGGGGCTTGTACACACCGCCCGTCAAGTCATGAAAGTCGGTAACACCCGAAGCCGGTGGCCTAACACGTTGTGTGGGGGAGTCGTCGAAGGTGGGACTGGTGATTAGGACTAAGTCGTAACAAGGTAGCCGTACCGGAAGGTGCGGCTGGATCACCTCCTTTCTAAGGAGCGTTTTGTAAGGGCTCATTCAGTGCGTCTCGTGTGGGGCGTTGGTGGATGGGTTGGCTTCTTGTGGAGTATTGGCGTCCTGTGTGTTGTGGCAGGGTCTTAGGCATGCTGTTGGGGTTCTGGGGTATCACACTGTGTGTGGTGGCCTGGTGCGGTGATGCTGCGTCTGCTGTGTGGTGGGTGTGGTGTTGATTCGTGTGGTGGTTGAGAACTGTATAGTGGATGCGAGCATCTTATTATTTTTGTGTTTTGTGTTGTGTAAGTTGTGTAGTGCGATCGGTGGATGCCTTGGCACCAAGAGCCGATGAAGGACGTTGTAACCTGCGATAAGCCCTGGGGAGTTGGTAAACGAGCTGTGATCCGGGGGTGTCCGAATGGGGAAACCTGGAATGTCCGGAGTAGTGTCCGGTGGCCCTGCCCTGAATGTATAGGGGTGTGGGAGGTAACGCGGGGAAGTGAAACATCTTAGTACCCGTAGGAAGAGAAAACAATTGTGATTCCGTGAGTAGTGGCGAGCGAAAGCGGAGGAGGCCAAACCGTGTGTGTGTTCAAGCCGGCAGGTGTTGCATGTGCGGGGTTGTGGGGGCCTTTGGGTTCTGCTGCCGCAGGATCGGCCAGTGATAAATGTTGCGTGAAGGTGAAGCGTCTGGGAAGGCGTACCGGAGTGGGTGAGAGTCCCGTAACTGTAAGCGTGGCACTGGTGAGGGTTGCCCCAAGTAGCGTGGAACTCGTGGAATTTTGCGTGAATCTGGCGGGACCACTCGTCAAGCCTAAATACTCCTTGGTGACCGATAGTGGATGAGTACCGTGAGGGAATGGTGAAAAGTACCCCGGGAGGGGAGTGAAATAGTACCTGAAACCGGTCGCATACAAGCCGTCAGAGCCTTGTGGGGTGATGGCGTGCCTTTTGAAGAATGAGCCTGCGAGTTAGTGATGCGTGGCGAGGTTAACCTGTGTGGGGGAGTCGTAGCGAAAGCGAGTCCGATAAGGGCGCTAGTCGCGTGTTCTAGACCCGAAGCGGTGTGATCTATCCATGGCCAGGATGAAGCGTCGGTAAGACGTCGTGGAGGTCCGAACCCACTTCAGTTGAAAATGGAGGGGATGAGTTGTGGATAGGGGTGAAAGGCCAATCAAACACCGTGATAGCTGGTTCTCCCCGAAATGCATTTAGGTGCAGCGTTGCGTGGTTCTTGTCGGAGGTAGAGCACTGGATGGTCTAGGGGGCCTATCAGCTTACCGAAATCAGCCAAACTCCGAATGCCGGCAAGTGTGAGCGTGGCAGTGAGACGGCGGGGGATAAGCTTCGTCGTCGAGAGGGAAACAGCCCAGATCATCAGCTAAGGCCCCTAAGTGGTGACTCAGTGGAAAAGGATGTGGAGTTGCGTAGACAGCCAGGAGGTTGGCTTGGAAGCAGCCATCCTTGAAAGAGTGCGTAATAGCTCACTGGTCAAGTGATTCCGCGCCGACAATGTAGCGGGGCTTAAGTTATCCGCCGAAGCTGTGGCAGACCCTGTGTGGGTTTGGGTAGGGGAGCGTCCTGTGTGAGGTGAAGCTGCCGGGTGACCGTGTGGTGGATTGTGCGGGAGTGAGAATGCAGGCATGAGTAGCGAATGACGGGTGGGAAACCCGTCCGCCGATTATCCAAGGGTTCCAGGGTCAAGTTAATCTGCCCTGGGTGAGTCGGGACCTAAGGCGAGGCCGACAGGCGTAGTCGATGGATAACCAGTTGATATTCTGGTACCGGCTTGTCACCGTTCGTGTCGAGGTGTGTGATGCTAAGCGTGCGAGCCTGCCATTGTGGCATCGTTGATGTTGTGGTGGTGTGGTGAGTGTGTGAACCGATCATGTAGTAGGCAAGCTGCGGAGGGACGCAGGGAGGTAGCTCATCCCCGGCGATGGTTGTCCGGGGCTAAATGTGTGGACCGTCTGGTAGGTAAATCCGCCGGGTGTGTGGTTGAGGCATGATGGCGAGCCCATGTGTGTGGGTGAGTGAGTGATCCTGTACTGTCGAGAAAAGCTTCGTGAGCGAGGTGGCTGGTCCGCCCGTACCCTAAACCGACACTGGTGGATAGGTAGAGTATACCGAGGCGATCGAGATCATCATGGTGAAGGAACTCGGCAAAATGCCCTCGTAACTTCGGGATAAGGGGGACCTGAGCTGTTGCTGCCACGTGCTGGTGGTTGCGGTGAGGGGCGCAGAGACCAGGGGGAAACGACTGTTTACCAAAAACACAGGTCCGTGCGAAGTCGTAAGACGATGTATACGGACTGACTCCTGCCCGGTGCTGGAAGGTTAAGGGGAACTGTTAGCGTGTGCGAAGCGGTGAACTTAAGCCCCAGTAAACGGCGGTGGTAACTATAACCATCCTAAGGTAGCGAAATTCCTTGTCGGGTAAGTTCCGACCTGCACGAATGGAGTAACGATTTCCCTACTGTCTCCACCATGAACTCGGTGAAATTGCATTACGAGTAAAGATGCTCGTTACGCGCAGCAGGACGGAAAGACCCCGGGACCTTTACTATAGTTTGGTATTGGTGATTGGGACGACTTGTGTAGGATAGGTGGGAGACTGTGAAGTGGCCACGCCAGTGGTTGTGGAGTCATTGTTGAAATACCACTCTGGTCGTTCTGGTTATCTCACTTTGGGCCGTGATCCGGTTCAGGGACAGTGCCTGATGGGTAGTTTGACTGGGGCGGTCGCCTCCTAAAAGGTAACGGAGGCGCCCAAAGGTTCCCTCATCCTGGTTGGTAATCAGGTGGTGAGTGTAAGTGCACAAGGGGGCTTGACTGTGAGACTGACAGGTCGAGCAGGGACGAAAGTCGGGACTAGTGATCTGACGGTGGCTTGTGGACGCGCCGTCACTCAACGGATAAAAGGTACCCCGGGGATAACAGGCTGATCTTGCCCGAGCGCTCATAGCGACGGCATGGTTTGGCACCTCGATGTCGGCTCGTCGCATCCTGGGGCTGGAGTCGGTCCCAAGGGTTGGGCTGTTCGCCCATTAAAGCGGCACGCGAGCTGGGTTCAGAACGTCGTGAGACAGTTCGGTCCCTATCCGCTGCGCGCGGAGGAATCTTGAGAAGGGCTGTCCTTAGTACGAGAGGACCGGGACGGACTGACCTCTGGTGTGCCAGTTGTTCTGCCAAGAGCATGGCTGGTTGGCTACGTCGGGTCGTGATAACCGCTGAAAGCATCTAAGCGGGAAGCATGCTTCAAGATGAGGGTTCCTACAGGTTTCTGGTAAGGTCTCCGGTAGACGACCGGGTTGATAGGCCAGGCGTGGACGCATCGTAAGGTGTGGAGCTGACTGGTACTAATAGACCGAGGACTTACACATTCTGTTTTGAGACGTCAAGAATGGTGTTGTGTCGCATCCACTGTACGGCTCCCAGCCCCCACGCGGGGTTGCGCCAAGCCTGACTGGCCCCATAGTTTTCCGGTGGTCATGGCGGAAGGGAAACACCCGGTCCCATACCGAACCCGGTAGTTAAGCCTTCCAGCGCTGATGGTACTGCATGAGGGATCATGTGGGAGAGTAAGACACTGCCGGAATTTATTTTTCAAAAGCTCCGGGCGGAACATTTTCGAGTGTTCCGCCCGGAGCTTTTTTGTATTCCTACACAACCGCCAACCTATGCCGAGCGTGCTGACTTCCCGTATTCGGGCGTCATTGTTCAGCGTTGTTCCTCGTCATGTCTGATGGCGAAGAAAACCAAAAACGATGACCGCGCCGGCATGCTGACGCGGTCATGGGGACGAATTCGAATTCATCGACTCGGGCGCCGTCAGCGCTGAGCTTTGGCCAGAAAAAGTGGGAACTCCTTGATTTGTCCGTCGCGTTCGCGCTTGATGGTCAACGGCACTGACCACGTCATCTCGCTGAACCCTGCATGTGAACACAGTCGGTTCATTGCTTCTTCGGTGAAGCCGTCGTGGTAATAGCGTGGGTCGTCGTCACCATCGGAGTGATGGACGTGAAATGCCCGTCCCTCCTTCTCGGTGAGGTCGATGGCGATGAAGGTTCCGTTCGGTTTCAACATCTTGTGCACGGATGAAAACAACGTCGCCAGGTCCTTGACGTGGTGCAGGACCATCTGGGCGATGACGAGGTCATAGTTGCCGTCGTCCAGCTTCGTCGAAGGACATGAGTAATCCCGATCGAGGACCTTCCATCCCCGGTCCGAGGTTCGTTCGGTGGCAACCCTGCGCATTCCCTCACTGGTGTCGGTCAAGGTGAACGTCCAGGTGGCCGGCATCACCAAATCGGCAATCTCGATGGCAAGCTGGCCCGTTCCCGCTCCGATTTCCAAGGCGTCGAGGTCGGGGATTCTGTGATTGTCGCCCGGACACATCGTCTCGACGATTGCGCGGGCGACGCGCTTTGCCTGCTTGTGCCTGTGAGGATTGGTCTCCCAGTCCTTGGCGCGGTTGTCGAATTGGCTCACGTCAGTTGATCCTAGATGGCTGGTGTGCGATCTGTGAGCGCTCATCGCCGACGGTGACGATCATGGGGTCGCTGGCTGGCCGTCAAGCACATGGTGAACCGGCTTCGATTTCGGTTCGCCATGATGGCCGGGTGTGCGGGACAATAGGAGACATGGCAGATTCTTCCTCCCCCAACAACGGTCGATCCGGCGGAGACCGACGAGGTCAGGGCCGCAATGGATGGTCCGGCAAGTCGGGCGGACGCAGCGGTTGGAACTCGAAGTCGAATGGTCGTGGTGGTGACCGCCGTGACCGTCGATCCTGGTCCGATGACGGAGGTCGTCGCGGGGATCGCTGGCAAGGACGCGGGGGAGATGGAGATCGTCGTTGGAATGACGATCACAAGTCTCGTCGCGACGGTGGACGTCGTTGGGTTGACGATCGTAAGCCCCGTCGTGAGGGCGACTCGGATCGTCCTTGGCGAGACGACCGTGGGGCACGGCGTGGCGGTCAAGGACGCGATGGTCGCTGGAACGACCGGGATGATCGTCGCCGAAATGACCGACGCTGGGATGACCGCCGTCGCGAGGGTGACACCCGACATCGTGATGGCCAGGGACGTGGTGATCGCCGCTGGGACCAGGATCAGCACGATGGTCGCCGAGACTTCCGCAAGACTGACCCCAAGAATTTCCGTCGTGGCCGTCGGGATGATCGTCGCGCTGACGATGCGGTTGTCGAGGAGAAGGTGACCCAGGCTCCCGACGAGCCGATGGCGCCGCTGGACTTCGACGACAAGGCCCTGCCTGCCTCCGTTCGGGCCGAGATGCGCGGTGTTCCTGCCGACACCGCCCACATCATCGAAGGTCATTTGGTCGCTGCCGCCGAGCTCCTCAACCAGGACCCTGCCCAGGCCAATGCCCATGCCCAGGCTGCGCGTCGACGTGCCCCGCGCCTGCCCGTGCTTCGAGAGGTGGCTGCGGAGGCGGCCTACCAGGCCGGCGAGTACGCCTCGGCCCTCAACGACTACCGCGCCCTGCGCCGGATGACCGGTAATGACAACTTCTTGCCGGTGATGGCCGACTGTGAGCGCGCCCTCGGGCGCCCCCAGGCGGCGCTCCGACTCATCCGCGAAGGCCAGCAGGCCAACCTCACGCCTGCTCAGCAGGTCGAGCTGGTCCTCGTTCAGGCCGGTGCCCGTCGTGATCTTGACCAGAAGGCCGAGGCGGTTCGCCTGCTGCGCGACGCCGTCAAGAATCTCAAGGCTCCCACCGAGGCGACGGCCCGCCTGTACTACGCCTACGCCGAGACCCTGCTCGAGGCCGGTGACACCGCCGGGGCTCGCACATGGTTCGTCTCTGCTCAGAGCCACGATCCGGCCAGTTTCCTGGATTGCCAGGACCGGATCGACATCATCGATGGTCGAGAGCCGAATGAGGATCTCGACGACGACGCAGACGACATGGTGTTCATCGAGATGGACGAGGACGATGAGGAGACGAATCAGTGAGCGATACCCTCATCGATGGACACGACGCAGTCCTCTTCGACCTGGATGGCGTCATCTACCTGGGACCGCATCCAGTACCTGCTGCCCCGGGCACGATTGCGGAACTGCGTCGCAGAGGGATCAAGGTTGGCTTCGTCACCAACAACGCAGCCCGTTCCGCGGAGGTCGTCGCCCAGCACCTGACCGAGATCGGCATCC
Organism: Cutibacterium nasicola; assembly: GCF_052654715.2. Taxonomy (NCBI): domain Bacteria; kingdom Bacillati; phylum Actinomycetota; class Actinomycetes; order Propionibacteriales; family Propionibacteriaceae; genus Cutibacterium; species Cutibacterium nasicola. The sequence continues at coordinate 885,216 of NZ_CP199745.2, forward strand.
CCACGCAGGCCAGCGATGTCGTCACCTCAGCCCAGGCCATCACCGATCTTGCAGCTGAACAGCTGCCTGAAGGGGCCAAGGTGCTCATCATCGGTACCGAGTCGCTGCGAGAGGAGGCGAGAGCCCGCGGGCTCATCACGGTGGAATCGGCTCAGGAGAACCCGGTGGCGGTCATTCAGGGCTACGACCCCCACATCGACTGGTCGTTGTTGGAGGAGGCCGGGTTCGCCCTGCAAGCCGGAGCCACGTGGTACGCGGCCAACCCTGACATCACCCGTCCCACCGATCGTGGCATCGTCCCCGGTATCGGTGCCCAGCTCCAGGTCGTCGCGACGACGTGTGCCATTAAGCCGGTCATTGCAGGCAAGCCCTACCGTCCGTTGCTGGAGGCCACCGTTTCGCGTCTCGGATGCAAGGCGCCAATCTTCGTGGGGGACCGGTTGGACACCGATATTCGCGGTGCCAATGCCATGACGATGGACTCCTTGTTCGTCTTCACCGGGGCTCATGGCGTCGCTGACCTGCTGGCCGCAACACCTGAGGACCGACCGCACCACATTGCTGCGGACCTGTCGGGTCTGTTGGAGCCTGTGCGGATGGTCGAGGTGTCGGACACCCACGCTCGCTGTGGGGAGGTGGAGGTCTCATTGACCGCCGATCGCGAGGTTCGCGCTGACAGAATCCCTGACGACATGCCCGGACAGCTCGATGCCGTGAGTGCCATGATGGCTCTCGTTCACGAGCTGGGTACGACGGTTCCCGACAGGCCTGCGGCGCTTTTCGACAAGCTCCACTGAACAGTGTTCAATTGAACGTGACGGCCACCCACCGCGGGCGGCCGCTCCATCTTGTCATGGGAGGAACCCAATGTCGTCACGCCGAAGTTTTCAGGCCACAGACCTGGCACTCATCGCCGTCTTCGCTGCCCTCATCGCGGCGCTCGCGGTCATTCCGCCGATCTTCATGGTGGGAGCGGTGCCTTTCGCGCTTCAGATGATTGCCGTCATGCTGACACCGATGGTGCTCGGCAGTATCCGCGGCGGATGTGCCATTGGTCTGTACGTCCTCGTCGGTGCTCTGGGACTTCCAGTCTTCAGTGGCGGTGCCAGCGGTGTGGGCGTTCTCGTCGGCCCGACCGGTGGGTTCCTGTGGGGCTGGTTGCTGGCAGCATTCGTCGCCGGAGCTGTGGCGACGGCGGTGTTGCGTCGACGTCCACGCAAGGCAATGCTGCCGGTCTGGCTCTTCCTCGTCGCACTCGTGGACCTGGTGTGCGTCTACCTGGGCGGCATCCTCGGACTGATGGTCTTCGCCAAGCTCAGCTTGAATGCCGCCTTGGCCGCCAACGTCGCTTTCTTCGGACTCGACTTGGTCAAGGGCATTCTGGCCTGCCTCATCGCCACCGCGGTGCTCACGGCCTTTCCGCGTCTCATGCCGTGATTGAGTTCAAGGATGTCGGCGTCGATGTCGACGAGTACGACGTCGAGGGTCATCATCGACGAGTGACGATCCTCAGCGGAGTCAACCTCGCCCTGTCCGAGCGTCGGGTGGCGGTGGTCGGCCCCAACGGAGCGGGCAAGTCAACCCTTCTCAAACTCGTCAACGGGCTCATGGAGGCCACCAGAGGTACCGTCACCGTCGACGGAATTGATCCCAAGATCGACGGCAAGGCGGCGAGACGACGGGTGGGGTACGTCTTCACCAACCCCATGAGCCAGCTCGTCATGTCGACCCCCGTTGCCGACGTCGAGCTCTCCCTGCGTCAGCGCATCCACAATCGCACTGAACGTCACGAGGCCGCCATGACGATCCTCGCTGACCAGGGACTGGAGGGCATCGCCGGTCGCAGCGTCCACGCACTGTCGGGGGGAGAGCGCCAGTTGGTCTCCCTGGCGAGCGTCCTCGCCGTGGGGCCATCGGTCATCCTTGCTGACGAGCCGACGACCCTGCTCGACCTGCGCAACCGAGAAATGGTCCGCTACGCTTTCGAACGGCTGGATCAGCAGATCCTGTGTTGCACCCACGACCTCGAGCTGGCGGCCTCCTTCGACCGGGTGCTGGCCGTCGAGGACGCAAGGGTCGTCGATGACGGGGACCCCGTAGAAGTCATTGCCAGATATCGTCGACGGATGATGACTGGGGGGCTGTCCCGGTGAAGGCTGACATCTCGGCCTTCCTCGGGGGTTACCGTCCTGGTCACAGCTTGGCCCACCGAATGCCGGTGTGGTCGAAGTACGTGCTCGTGCTGGTCGTCGGGGTCACCCCGTTCTTCGTCAAGCAATGGTGGTTCTCGGCGGGCTGCCTGGTCGTGGCCGTCGTCATCGACCTGGCCGTTGCCAGGATGCCCCTTCGCACTGCGCTGTCCATCGGTGTGCCGTTGTGGATCGCGAACGCGCTCATCGTCGCCTATCACTGCTTCTTCACCACCTGGCAGCGAGGGGTGATTTATGTGGCGGGCCTGCTTGCCTGCCTCTACATCGCTCGGCTCGTCACGTGTACCACGGACCCTGGCGCTCTCATGGACGCCATCGTCGCGATGGCGCGTCCGTTGCGCCCACTGGGAGCCAAACCTGAGAAGTTCGCCCTCACCCTGGCCCTGATGTGGACCACAATTCCTTATCTCATCGGATCTGTCGGACAGGTGAGGGAGGCCGCCAGGGCCAGGGGCTTGGAGCGCTCCAGCTGGAGGTTCTTCATCCCGATGTTTGTCGGTGCAGTCGGCCATGCCCTGGAGATGGGGGAGGCTCTCAAGGCTCGCGGGCTCGGAGACGACGAGTGACCTCTTCAGCACGTCGCGCTGAGGGTGCAAGATGAGAGGGTCACAACGTGGGAACAGTTTGCCGAGAATGTGGGAGGCGACTGTCGCACGAGTGCGCTCACTTTTGGCCAGCAGTAGCCATTCGTCGACGGGAAGGCCCACCTGGAGGTACCCGCTGACGACGTTTGCTGGATCACCCGGGGACGCCAGGTGCTGCAAGACCATGACGGCACCGCTGCTCAACGTCGAGCTGGGGCCTGACGCGGATGCTTTTTCCTGGGCCAACGAGCCTGCACCGTTCGGAGTGGCACACCGTGACCGTGGTCGCCATCGTGATGGATCCAGAGTGCGCCAGGTCTCCAAGAGGTGGCAGTCTTGACCCGTGAGACTCGACCAGGCCCTCGTGGACGCCGGACTTGCGCGTTCGCGTACCCTGGCCACGCGATTGGTGCGCGAAGGGCGGGCGACCGTCAACGGAGTGGTCGTCACCAAGCCCGCAGCGAAGGTCAGTTCCTCCGATGACCTGGCGGCAGAGGACGAGGTGTGGGTCTCCCGGGCCGCTCACAAACTCATCGGTGCCTTGGACGTCCTTGACGTCGAGGTCCCAGCCCGGGTACTTGACGCCGGAGCATCCACCGGCGGATTCACCCAGGTCGTGCTGTCGAGGGGAGCTCAACTCGTCCATGCCGTCGACGTTGGTCATGGCCAGCTCTCCCCAGTGCTGCGAGAGGACCCACGGGTCATTGTCCACGAGGGACTCAACCTGCGCGACCTCACCTCTGCCGATCTGGTCACAGCCGGCCACTTCGAGCCGGTCGACCTGATCGTGGGCGACGTCTCCTTCATCTCCCTGACGATGATCATGGAACCGATCTCGGCTGTCATGAGCTCAGAGGGCTTCATGTTGTTGCTGGTGAAGCCGCAATTCGAGGTGGGGCGCAAGGCTCTTGGTGCGCACGGCGTCGTCATCGATCCGAAGCTGCGCGCTCAAGCCGTCGCGACGGTCAGCGACAAGGCCGAAGAGCTGGGGTGGGCAGTGCGCGACGAATGCGACAGCCCTCTACCGGGCCAGGACGGAAATGTTGAGCACTTCGTCCTGTTGGAACGGGCTTGCCGGTGAAAGTGGACCAGACAGGTCACATCGGGCCGCTACTGTGGTGGCGTGAGCGACACGAGCCCTTCCAGATACGTTGTCGTCGTCACCCATGCCACTCGTGACGATGCCTTTGACGCGGCCGCCGAGTTCATTGCCGAGATGGATCGCAGGAGCATTGGCTGCGCCGTTCCCGACGATCAGGTCGAGCCGATGGCGGAGAAACTGCCCGGAACTCGGGTTCAGGGTCTCGGAGAGTTCACCCATGAGGTCGAGGTCGTTGTCGTCTTCGGAGGTGACGGCACGATCCTGAGGGCCGCGGAGTGGTCCCTGCCCCGTCACGTCCCCATGATCGGCGTCAATCTGGGGCATGTCGGATTCCTGGCCGAACTGGAACGCTCCGACATGGCCGACCTGGTCAACAGGGTGTGTTCACGCGACTACACCGTTGAGGACCGGCTGGTCCTCAAGATCACCGTCACCGAGCATTCCGGTCAGCATCGCTGGAACTCCTTTGCCGTCAACGAGCTCTCCTTGGAGAAAGCAGCTCGACGCCGCATGCTCGACGTGCTGGCATCCGTGGACGAACTGCCTGTGCAGCGTTGGAGTTGCGATGGGATCCTCATCTCGACGCCGACCGGTTCCACTGCCTATGCCTTCTCCGCAGGCGGACCGGTGATGTGGCCCGATCTCGACGCGATGCTCATGGTTCCACTCAGCGCCCATGCCCTCTTCGCGCGTCCCCTCGTCATGAGCCCGGAGGCTCGCGTCGACCTCGACATTCAGCCGGACGGTTCGGAATCCGCGGTGCTGTGGTGCGACGGACGCCGATCCTGCACAGTACGCCCGGGGGAGAGGATCACCGTTGTGCGTCACCCCGATCGTCTGCGCATCGCCCGGTTGGCCGCACAGCCCTTCACCTCCCGTCTGGTCAAGAAGTTCGAGCTCCCCGTCAGCGGGTGGCGCCAGGAGCACGGACGCAACCATCCAAGGGGGAACTCGTGATTCACAGTGTCCGGATTCGTGGTCTGGGCGTCATTGACGAGACGATCCTTGAGCCCTCTCCCGCGTTGACAGCGGTGACCGGCGAAACGGGTGCCGGCAAGACGATGGTCGTCACCGGCATCGGCCTGTTGTTGGGAGACAAGGCCGGTACCGGACTGGTTCGACATGGCCGTGATCGAGCCGTCGTCGAGGCCGTTCTTGATGCTCCTGACACTGATCGCATCAATGATCTGGGCGGAAGCGTCGAGGACAGCGAGGTCATCTGTGCCCGGCACATCACTGCGCGTCGCTCCCGAGCCCTCCTGGGAGGGGCCCAGATCACTGCCGGTCAGCTTGCCGACGTTGTCGGGGACCAGGTGACGATCCACGGACAGTCCGAGCAGGTCCGACTCGTCGATGCGTCCCGGCAGCTCGACATCGTGGATCGTGCGGCTGGAAAGGAACTGGCCGCACAGTTGAAGCATCATGCCCAGCTGTGGGTGCAATTGCGTACCTCTTCCCAGCGTCTCCACCGTCTCAATGAGGACCGCGCCGGAGCCGAGATGGAACGCGAGGTGCTGTCCAGGCGGGTGGGAGAGGTTGACGCCGTCGATCCCCAGCCTCATGAGGACGACGACCTCATCGCTGAGATGGCGGGGCTTCAGGCAGCTCAGTCGATTCGGGAATCGCTGCGTAGGGCTGACGTCCTCCTCAACGGGACGGAGACGTCCACCGGCCCCCAATCGGGAGCACTGGCCCTGCTGGAACAGGCCGTTCACGAGCTGGAGGGCACCGGGGACGTCGATCCCGAGGCCGCAGAACTGGCCGAGCGCGCTCGTCAGGTGTCCTACGACCTGAGCGACCTGGCCGCTTCGGTCGCCGGGCATGCCGTGCGCGCCGAGTCCGATCCGCAGCGCCTCGAGGAGTTGGGCGGACGGCTGGCCGCGATTCAGCGACTGTTGAGGGCTCGTACGACGACTCTTGACGACCTGCTGGAGACCACCGCCGCAGATCGACAGCGTCTTGCCGAGCTCCATCCGGCTGCCAATGATCTCGACGCCCTGGGACGCGAGGTGGAGCAGTTGCGCTGCCAGCTGCGGGAGTCGGCCGACCGCATCAGCGCTGTGCGACGCCGTACCGCCGTCCGGTTGGCTGCCGAGGTGAAGCCTGAGTTGGAGGTCTTGGCCATGCCGCACGCCCGACTGGAGTTTCGCGTCGAACCTGCTCCCATGGGGCCGCGAGGTGCCGATGGTGTGACGATCATGCTGACGGCCAACCCGGGTGCGGATCCGGCCCCGCTGTCCAAGGCGGCCTCAGGTGGTGAGTTGTCGCGGGTGAGGCTGGCCCTCGAGGTTGTCGCGGCACAGGCCCAGACGCCACAGACCTTCGTCTTCGACGAGATCGACTCCGGCGTCGGAGGTGCAGTCGGCATCGAGATCGGGCGGCGACTGCGCCAGCTGGCACGACGTCACCAAGTCATCGTCGTCACCCACCTGGCCCAGGTTGCTGCCTTCGCTGACACCCATGTCGTCATCACGAAAGCCTCCGACGGGGCCGTCACCAGCTCTGGTCTGCGAGAGGTCAGCGGATCGGAGCGCGAAATTGAGTTGTCCCGGATGATGAGTGGCATGGTCGACTCGGAGTCTGGTCTGGAGCATGCTCATGACCTGTTGAACGAGGTCGCCCGGCAGGGCTGACAGGCCGTAGCCGAGTGTCCGCCAGTCGGGCCGCCTTGGCCGGGACCGTGGGTCATCCGTTAGGCTGGAGGTCCGTGGGCACCGACAATCACTCCAGCAAGCATGTTTTCGTCACCGGAGGAGTCGTCTCCTCCTTGGGAAAGGGGCTCACGGCCTCCTCTATCGGGTCCCTTCTCAAGGCTCGTGGCCTCAAGGTCACGATGCAGAAGCTCGACCCCTACCTCAACGTCGATCCGGGAACGATGAATCCGTTCCAGCATGGTGAGGTCTTCGTCACCGAGGATGGTGCCGAGACTGACCTGGACATTGGCCACTACGAGCGATTCCTCAACGAGAACCTGTCCGGTCAGGCCAATGTCACCACCGGCAAGGTCTACTCGGCTGTGATCTCCAAGGAGCGTCGTGGTGACTACCTGGGCGACACGGTTCAGGTCATTCCTCACATCACCAACGAGATCAAGGAACGCTTGTTGGCGATGGAGGACGGCAACCCCGACGTCGTCATCCATGAGATCGGCGGTACCGTCGGTGACATCGAGTCGCTACCCTTCCTCGAGGCTGCCCGTCAGGTTCGTCACGAGATCGGCCGGGAGAACGTATTCTTCCTGCACGTCTCCTTGGTTCCCTACATCAGGCCCTCCGGTGAGATGAAGACCAAGCCCACCCAGCACTCCGTGGCAGCTCTGCGGGAGGTCGGTATCCAGCCCGACGCCATCGTCTGCCGGTCTGAACGCCCGCTGGGCAAGGGCATCAAGTCGAAGATCGCCCTCATGTGTGACGTCGAGGGCCCAGCCGTCGTGTCCTGCCCGGATGCCCCCTCGATCTACCTCATCCCCAAGGTCCTGCATCGCGAGGGCCTGGATGCCTACGTCGTGCAGAAGCTCAGCCTCTTCTTCCGGGACGTCGACTGGACGACCTGGGACGATCTTCTCGACCGCGTCCGCAAGCCGCGCAGCGAGGTGACGGTGGCCCTGGTCGGCAAGTACATCGACCTGCCGGACGCCTACCTGTCGGTGACGGAGGCCTTGCGTGCCGGCGGATTCGCCAACAAGGCCAACGTCAACGTCGTGTGGGTAGCCTCGGACTCCTGCGCAACCCCCGAGGGCGCTGCCCAACAGCTCAAGGACGCCGACGCCATCTGCGTTCCCGGCGGATTCGGCATCCGTGGCGTGGAGGGCAAGATCGGTGCCATTCGCCATGCCCGCGAACACAAGGTGCCCTTCCTGGGCCTGTGCCTTGGTATGCAGTGCGCGGTCATCGAGGTTGCTCGTGACCTGGCCGGCATCGAGAATGCTGCCTCCAGTGAGTTCGACCCGCAGACCACTGACCCGGTCATCGCGACCATGGCTGAGCAGATCGATGCCGTTTCCGGAAAGGGGGATCTGGGCGGCACCATGCGCCTGGGTTCCTACCCCGCCAAGCTCGCCAAGGATTCCCTGGTGGCCGAGCTTTACGGCACGACGACGGTCTCCGAGCGTCACCGCCATCGTTACGAGGTCAACAACGCCTACCGAGATCTCCTTGAACAGGCAGGTCTGAGGATCAGCGGCACCTCACCCGACGGCGCTCTGGCGGAGTTCGTGGAGCTCGATCGCGAGGCTCATCCGTACTTCGTCGCCACTCAAGCCCATCCGGAGCTCAAGTCCCGCCCGACGCATGCCCACCCGCTGTTCCGCGGACTCATCGCGGCTGCTGTCGAGTACGCCAGGGCGGCTGCCAAGGAAGCCCCGAAGGAGGCTGCCAGGAAGGAGGCCGACAAGTGAGTCAGGAGCGCTGGGACCGCGACGAGTGCTGGCAGGTCGTTGACCACCAGGTGAAGGCCACTGGTCGGGTGTGTGACTTCGTCGATGACGCTGTCGTCACTCCGTCTGGGGAGCACATCAATCGGCAGTACATGAGTCATCCCGGTGCGGTGGGGATCATCGCCCTTGACGACCAGGATCGCGTCGCGGTGGTGCGGCAGTACCGACATCCGGTGCGCATGGTCCTCGTCGAGCCACCTGCTGGCCTGCTCGACGTCGACGGTGAGGATTTTCTGGCAGCAGCTCAGCGCGAGCTGGCCGAGGAGGCCATGCTCGCTGCCGATGACTGGCGCATCCTCCTCGACATCGTCACCACCCCCGGTGGATGCCAGGAATCCTTGCGGATGTACCTCGCCCGCGGGCTTCACGAGGCGCCTCGTCCAGAAGGCTTCGTGTTGGAGGGGGAGGAAGTGTCGATGACGGTTGGCTGGGAGCCGCTGGCCGACCTCGTCGAGGCGGTCTACGCCGGGCAGTGCCAGTCACCGACCCTGGTGACCGGGGTCACGGCACTTGAGCTGGCGCGTCGCACTGGCCGGGTCGACCAGCTGCGTCCTGCCGATTCGCCATGGCCGATTCGTGAGCGCCCCGGTGGTATCAACGGGGCCCTTGTCGAGTGACGTTCACCGCCGGTGACCAGGTCGACAACTACCTGCGTCACCTCGTCGTGGAGCGAGGTCTGTCCGACAACACGGTTCAGGCTTACCGACGCGATCTCGCCCGCTACCAGGACTTCCTCGACTCGCGCGGGATTCGATCGCTGTGCGAGGTCACCCGCGTCGACGTCGAGGAGTTCCGCCGCCACCTTGACGACCTGGGGCTCGCCCCGGCGTCGGTCACCCGGTCGGTGGTTGCCGTGCGCAATCTCCATCGCTTTGCCGCCAGTGCTGGCCAGACCCCGACAGATGTGACGGCTGGGATCTCACCGGGAACTCGCTCCCGGAGGCTGCCCAAGGCCTTGTCCATGGATCAGGTCGAGGCGCTGTTGGCGGCACCTGACACCGAAACCGTGGAAGGTCTGCGTGACGCAGCGTTGCTGGAATTGCTCTACGGCACGGGCACGCGTGTCTCGGAGATCTGTGCCCTCGACGTCGACGACATTCGTCCCGTCCTGGACGATCCAGAACTCGGCTTGAGACTCATCGGCAAGGGAGACAAGGAACGCATCGTCCCGCTGGGAAGCTATGCCGCGAAGGCGGTGACCGCCTGGTTGGTGAGAGGGCGTCCCTCCTGGGCCGGGGTGGGACATGGCGACCACGCCTTGTTTCTCAACACCCGCGGACGGAGGTTGTCCCGGCAGTCGGCGTGGGCCGTCATTCGTCGAGCTGGTAAGGCCGCAGGCCTGGACGTCGAGCACTTGTCACCGCACAGCTTGCGCCATTCCTATGCCACCCATTTGTTGGATGGCGGGGCCGATGTCCGAGTTGTGCAGGAACTCCTGGGGCACTCCTCTGTGACAACGACCCAGATCTACACCTTGGTGACGGCTGACCATCTCAGAGAGGTGTACCGGTCCTCGCACCCGCGAGCCGTGTGAGAACCCTGCTGATGGATGCTGTCGTCCGTCGGCAGGTGGAACACGTGACGGACAGCGCCGCGGCGCAGATCGCTTGGTCGCCGTCCATGACAGAAGCGACCTCCCGTAGAAGATGATGAACGACACCCCTCGTTGAAGGTGATGCTGACGTTGCCATCGGTGCTCATCTCGTCATTGACCTCCCGCCACTGTGCAACGCCATGAAATGTGAATGGATCGTCCATGGTGACGTTCACGTCAGACACCGGTCGAGGGAATGTGAATGTCGTCTGGGAGCGGTTCTCGAGGAACACGTGCGGAGTCGTGAGGGTGCTGTCGGTGGGGGGACTGGAAGATCGCCGATCCAGGCATCCTTGTCGCGCCGACGTCGTAGGTGGTGATGTCGATTCCCTCAACGTGGTCGCTATTGTAGGGTCACTCGGACTGGGCCGCGGTCGATGACACGTGTCGTAGGTTCGCATGAGGCGGCGTAGACCGGGAGGGTGGTCGCGACTACTGCGGTGGGTGCTGCCCATGACAGTCCACGAGTGAGTGTCTGTCCGAAGACATCAGGCGTTGCATTCGTGGTCAATGCGGCCTCCTTGATGCCATGGGAACGTGTTTCGTGACCTGGGTCTTGTCAGCGCGGAGTACCGAGTATATTCAAGCTATGGAATAGATATGAATTGACAGTTGATATCTTGACACGAGCTGCCAGCGGATCAATCCGCATGCGAACGGTCCTTGTGCCGGCTGCGGGGCGCAGCTGTTGGATCCGCCCACTATCGTGGGTGCGAGCACGGATTGTTGCCGTGACGATGCTGTCGTGACGTCGAGAGGAAGGTCACCACGTGTCCGAGACTGACCCCGAACCGCTGTTCCGCGTCCCCGGGCCGGGCCGGGAGGCCCAGGAGGCTGCTGAGAACTCCGTTGGTCCGACCGGACGCCCACTTCCTGACCTTCCCGAGCCGACGCCGGTTCCTGACGGTCCGAAGCACGCCACCGTCATCTCGATGTGTAACCAGAAGGGTGGAGTCGGCAAGACGACGACGACCATCAACCTGGGCGCGGGGCTGGCCGAGTATGGCCGCAAGGTACTCCTCGTCGACTTCGATCCGCAGGGATCGCTGTCGGTGGGACTGGGCGTCAACCCACACACCTTGGAGAAGTCGATCTACACCCTCCTGATGTCGCGGCGTGACGACGTTCATGACGTCATCCAGCCCACCGAGACCGAGGGCATGGATCTGCTGCCTGCCAACATTGACCTGTCGGCAGCCGAGGTGCAGCTCGTCAGCGAGGTTGCCCGTGAGCAGACCCTCAGGCGAGTCATCGATCGTGTCCGGGGCGACTACGACATGATCCTCATCGACTGTGCCCCGTCGCTGGGTTTGCTCACCATCAATGCCCTAACGGCATCTGACTACGTCATCATGCCGCTGGAATGTGAGTTTTTCGCCCTGCGCGGTATCGCCCTGCTCACCGACACCATTGAGAAGGTGCAGGATCGCCTCAACCCGGATCTGGAGATCCTGGGCATCCTCGGAACGATGTTCGACCCGCGTACCCTGCATGCCCGCGAGGTCATGGAGCGTGTCGTACAGGCCTTTGGGGACGTCGTCTTCCACACTGTCATCAAGCGCACCATCAAGTTCCCCGAGACCACCGTGGCCGGGGAGCCGATCACCAGCTATGCCTCCTCATCACTGGGAGCCCAGGCCTATCGTGATCTGGCCAAGGAGGTTCTGACACGATGCCGCGCCGAGTGAGCCTGCCGGGAGCCAACGAACTCTTCCGACCCACCGCCGACATTCACCAATCCGAACGTGCGAAGGACCCCGAGAAGATGCCGGGGAAAACCGCCAAGGACGTCCGGGCCAGGATACCTGGGGACAAGCGCACTGGTAGCGGGCGGGTCCGTCACGATGAGAAGATCACCGTGTATGTCTCCACCGAGGAACTCATTGCTCTGGAGACCGCCAGACTGACCCTGCGATCCCGGGGAATCAACGCCGATCGTGGCCGTATCGTGCGCGCATCGGTCGCCATGGCCCTGGCCGATCTGGAGGAGAACGGCCACGATTCCACACTGGCCCGTCTCCTCACCACTGACGGAACAACGCGAGGAAGAACATGAGCGACGAGCAAGGCATCCGGCTTCAGAAGGTGCTGGCCCAGGCTGGGCTGGCATCTCGCCGTGCTGCGGAAGAGATGATCACGGCTGGACGAGTCGAGGTCAACGGTGAACTCATCATTGAGCAGGGACGACGCGTCGATCCCGAGCGCGACGAGATCCGCGTCGACGGGTCTCGTATCCCCACCGCTCGACGACACGTCTACTACGTGCTCAACAAGCCGCAAGGTGTCGTGTCCACGATGGACGACCCGCAAGGACGCCCCTGCCTGTCGGACATCGAGGGAGTGCCGCGCGGTATTCGCCTGTTCCACGTCGGTCGTCTTGACACCGAGACCTCTGGCCTCATTCTGTTGACCAACGATGGTGAGTTCTCCAACCGCATGACCCACCCGTCATACAAGGTTCTCAAGACCTACTTGGCCGACGTCGAGGGTCGGGTCGATGACAAGGTCATTCGTCGCCTTGCGAAGGGCATCACCTTGGAGGACGGCCCGGTCAAGCCTGATGCCGTCCGTCTGGTGCAGGTCAGCGACGAGCACTCCCTGGTCGAGGTGAGCCTTCACGAGGGCCGAAATCGGATCGTGCGTCGCATGATGGACTCGGTCGCACACCCGGTGCGCCGACTGTCGCGGACTGCGATCGGGCCGGTTCGACTAGGGCGTTTGGGACGTGGCGACATGCGCGAACTCACGCACGAGGAGCTGGGTCAGCTTCTCGACCTTGTCGAATTGTGAGGCCACGTCAGTGACAGGAATTGTTCTGAGGCGCTACTCGGGTACCCTCAGGCAGGTGAGTTCGAACAAGCATCGTCGGGTCAGCGCTGCGGCACTTGCCGCCGTACTGTGCGTGTCGTCACTGGCCCTTGCCTCCTGCAACAAGTCATCCCCCGACGCCGAGCCGTCGCCGAGTAACTCGGCAAGCGCCCCGGCCTCCGCCCCCGCGGGCACGAAGGCTTCGGCCACTGCGACCAAGAAGCCGACCATGGTCACGAGTCTTGATCAGATCAAGGTGTCCGGTGAGGACGGCAAGGCCCCCAAGGTTGAGGGATCATGGCCGCTGGCCATCGCCAAGACCCAGGCCAAGGTACTCAAGGAGGGTGACGGCGAGAAGGTTGACAAGAACGCCACCGTCAAGGTGAATTACCTTGGCGTCAACGGGCGTACCGGCAAGGTGTTCGACTCCTCTTACCAGCGTGGTTCAACCGTGGACTTCCCGCTGTCCCAGGTCGTCCCAGGATTTGCGAAAGGTCTCACCGGCAAACACGAGGGTGATCGGGTCCTCATCATGATGCCGGGTTCTGACGCTTACGATTCGAAGGGCGGCGCCCCGCAGGCTGGCATCATGAAGGGCGATTCCCTCATCTTCGTCGTAGACATCGTCAACGTGCCGCTCGCCAAGGCCAAGGGTGAAGCGGTGACCCCGACCTCTGGTCTGCCCACCGTCAAGGAGGTTCAGGGAGCCCCCGCCGTGACGATCGGCAACGCCAAGAAGCCGTCGAAGCTTGTCGCCCAGCCCCTCATCAAGGGAGACGGCAAGAAGGTCACCCCCAAGGATGCGATTGACGTCAAGTACCGCACCTATGCCTGGTCCTCCAAAGAGCTCATTGAGGACGGCTTCTCCAGTGAGGCCGTCACTGGTTCCATGAGTTCGGTCATCCCGGGGTGGAAGAAGGGCCTGGCGGGTCAGACGGTCGGTTCGCGCGTCATGCTCATCGTCCCGCCTGCCGATGCCTACCCGGAGGGCAACACCAATCCGCCGGTCAAGAAGGGCGAGACCTTGGTGTACGTCATCGACATTCTCTCGGCTCAGAAGGAGTCCTGAGCCCCTGATCTGAGGCACTGAGTCGGCCGGTCCCCTCATGAGTGGGCCGGCCGAATCCGTTGTCACAACTCGACCACGGGCAACACGGCGTCGCTCCACCAGCCACGTGGCCCTGCAAGCGGAGCTGGATCAAGTGGGGTCACGTGGGCCGGGGGAGAGGGCGGGGTCAGAGCCGCGGACCCGATGAGGTCATGCGGATCGGTGGCTTCCGGAAGACCCAAGGAGCGGCACAACCATGCCACGACGTGGTTGCGGTCGATGCCGGCTTCCATGAGGTCGGTCAGCCCTGCAGCCCCTGCTGACTTCGAGAGACGCTCACCGTCGGGAGCGGTGACAAGACCGGTGTGCGCATAGGTTGGGGCCTCAAAACCGAGTAGTGCGGCCAAGTGGGCCTGACGGGGCGCCGAAGACCACAGATCCCTGGCTCGAACCACCTGATTCACCCCTTGCAAACCGTCGTCAACGACCACTGCGAGGTTGTATGCGGGGGTGCCGTCGTTACGGACCAGGACGAGATCGTCGACTCGCCCTCGGCAGTGTCCGCGCGCCAGGTCGGTGGCCTGGAAGGAGTCGATCTCGCTGGCCAGGCGGGTGGCAGGAGGGCGCTTCCCAGCCCGTTCTTCGCGCTGTGGTGTGGTCAGGGTTCGGCAGGTGCTTGGGTAGGGACGCCAGTCGGCCTCGTTGGGGGCGGTGGTCGCTGCCGCGATCTCCTTGCGAGTGCAGAAGCAGGGGTAGGTGTCCAAGCCTGCGACGGCGTCAGCGTAGAGATCACGACGTTCCGACTGCCGGACCACTGGCCCGTCCCAGTCGATGCCGAGGGTCTCCAGGTCCCGTAACTGGGCCGAGGAGATGTTCCCGGCGGCCGCTACTCGCGCCTGGTCCAGGTCCTCGATGCGCACCACGAATCGGCGTTGCGAGGATCGGGCCAGCAACCAGGCCGCCAATGCCGTACGGAGGTTTCCCAGGTGGAGGGACGAGGTGGGGGATGGGGCAAATCGTCCTGCTGGCCCGGATGGCTGCGCAGAAGAATGGGTCGCGGCAAAATCGGTCACGAGCGGCAGTGTAGGCAACAATTGTTGTGACGGAATGGCTGTGCCCGCCCATATGGGTAGGCTGTGACGCTGGAAGGAGGGTGCCGATGGCTGCGCAGCGTTCGGAGAGGTTGGTCAACCTCGTCATCGCTCTCCTGGTCACCGACCGTCCTCTCACTCGTGCTCAGTTGCGCGACATGATCGAGGACTACCGCAACGTCTCTGAGGTTGCCTTCCAGCGCTCGTTCGAGCGCGACAAGGAGGAACTGCGTCGGATCGGCATCACTGTCGAGTCCGTGACCCTCGATACCTTCTTCGGTGACGAGGTCGGCTACCGGATCCCTCGTGCTGACGTCGAGCTACCACCTGTGCAGTTCACCCAGGCCGAGGCTGACGCCCTGGCCACCGCGGCGCGGGTGTGGCGGGAATCCGTTCTTGACGAGTCCTCCACCTCTGCGCTGGTGAAGCTACGTGCGGCTGGTGTCGAACCCGACACCGAGGCCGGTATCGCTACCCAGGTCGTCACCGGTGCTGATGCGCCATCCTTCTCCGATCTGTGGCGGGCCACCATCGATCGCTCCCGGGTGAGATTCGGGTACCGAGGTGGCAAACAGCGCACCGTCGATCCATGGCGGATGGCCTTGCGCCGCGGACGTTGGTACCTCGTCGGACATGACGTCGACCGTGACGAACCGCGACTGTTCCGCCTCTCGCGCATCAGCTCTGCGGTGACCACGGTGGGGGAGCCCGGTACCGTCACCAGTCCCGAACCTGAGGTCATTGAGGCCCACCTCAATCGCCTTGAACCGCCCGAGCCTGAGGAGGTCGACGTCACCTTGGCTGTTGCTCCCGGTGTGCGTCTGGGGGTCATGACGACTCGCGCCGAGTGGGACGGGCCCGTTCCCGAGGGGTACGAGGTCGTCACCGGCGGGTTCGGTGGATATGGCGAGGCCGCCACCGCCGTGCTGCGCGCTGGTGGACGCATCATTCTGCTCGCCCCGGAGAAGGCCCGCACGGTGCTCGCCGATCGTATTCAGGCTGTCCTGCGGTTGCAGGAGGATGTCTCATGACCGCTCGTACTGACACCGCCAGGCTGCTCGCGCTCATCCCGTATCTGCGGTCCCACCCCGGAGTCGCCGTCACCGAGGTCGCCCGAGTATTCGGAGTGACCACCGATCGGGTGATCGCTGATCTCAAGATCCTGTGGATGGTCGGCCTGCCCGGCGGTATGCCGGACGACCTCATAGACATCGACATGGATGCCGTTGACTCCGACGGCACCATCACAATCACCAATGCCGACGCCCTGCCACGTCCCATGCGGTTGACTCCCGACGAGGCGTGGTCCCTGCTAGCCGCCCTGCAGGTCATCGCCGATCTGGCTGACGAAACGGTTCGGCCCGCCGTGGCCTCGGCGGTTGAGAAACTGCGCCAGGTCTGCCCGCAGTCCGGTCCGGACCCGGTGGAGGCCAGTGTGGAGGCCGATTACGACCCGCGTTCGGAGTGGTTCACCGGGGCGTGCGCCAACAAATGGCGCATTGAGATCGTCCACAAGCGAGGCGACGATCCGACCCCGCACACTCAGGTCGTCGACCCTGTTCGGGTGGAGGTTCGTGACGGGCATCGTTACCTCGTCGGATGGTCGATGGCTCGCAAGCAGTGGCGAACATGGCGTCTGGACCGCATCGTGACGGGCAAGAGGGTCGGCCACGCCACCAACCATGGCCGCCCGCCCAAGACCCTTGAGTGGTTCTCGGATGTCGTTGACGAGGTGACGTTGACCCTGGCCCCGCGTGCCAGATGGGTCGCCGAATATCACCCGGTGCGCCACGTCGAGAAGGACGGGGACGTGTGGAAGGTGACATTCGCGGTCGCCTCTGCGACCTGGCTCGCCGAACTCATGGTGGGTCTGGGCTGCGATGTCCTCGCCGTTGATCCGCCTCGCGCGGCTGCTCCTGCGATTCAGCTGGCACGCGCGGCGGCCGCGGCCAACGGCATTGAGGTGCCACGGCGTGAGGCTGGGGGCGAGTGATGATGGGGTGGTTGTGGGTCCTTGTCCTCGCCTTCGTCCTGCTCGTCGTGGAGATCGTGGTCGGCACGATCTGGCTGTGGCGCAAGGCCGCTGCACTGCTGAGCGGCGTGGAACAGACGACCGGTCGGCTCGATGAGTTGGCCCACATTCTGGAGGATTTCGACACCACCGCTGGCAAGGAGTCGATGAGGTCCGACGTACGCTGATCATCGTGGTAGCCTGAACGCCGATCGTCGAGCTGGCGACCCCCCGTGTGGTATGGGAACGGATGCCAGCCAAGTCTGGAAGGAGAGCCTCAATGGCTCCTCTGCTCATCGCGAATGACATGACCATCATCATCATCATCATCCTCGCGCTTGTTCTCTTCGGTGGTTCCCGCATCGCCGGCGTCGGCAAGGGTGCCGGCCGCGCCATCCGTGAGTTCAAGGAAGAGACGGCCGGTCTCGAGAAGGGCAAGGACAAGGAGGCCGAGAAGGACACCACGGCCGTCGAGGCTGACGTCGCCAAGGATCAGAGCAAGCCGACCGAGTGAGTTAACCCATGGCCACGGATACCCCGGTCGAGCAGACTGACGGTGAGGATCATCGTCGGTTTGCCCGATTCCGTCCACCCCAGGCCGGGGAGGGCGGTGCGATGTCGCTCCTGGACCACGTTCGGGAACTTCGGTACCGAATCATCGTGTCGTTCATCGCGGTCGTCATCACGAGCTCCGTGGCCTTCGTGTTCTATCGGCCGCTGGTCGAGATCGTCATGTATCCCTACCAGCAGGCCAGCGCCGCGATCAAGGACAAGAATCCAGCGGCCTCCCTGCAGGTCGTCAACACCGGTGTCGTCGCCCCGTTCGTGTTGAACATGAGGGTGGCCATCGTCGCCGGACTCATCGCAGCCTGTCCCGTCTGGCTGTACCAGATATGGGCCTACATCGTCCCTGGTCTGCTCGTCAACGAGAAGAAGTGGGCGCTGAGATTCCTGGGATCGGCCATTCCGCTGTTCCTCATCGGTTCGGCGCTGGGTTATTGGGTGCTGCCCAAGGGCATCGCCCTTATGCTGAATTTCACGCCTCATGGCATGGGCATCACCAACCTGCTCGACATGAATGCCTTCTTGGCTCTGGAGATCCGCGTCATCCTGCTGTTCGGCGTGAGCTTCCTGCTGCCAGTGGTCCTGGTCCTGCTCAACTTGATTCACGTTCTGTCATCTTCACAGTTGAAGGCGGCTCGCAAGTGGTCCATCTTCGGATTCTTCTGCCTGGGCGCCTTCGTCAATCCGTCCGGTGACCCCATTTCCATGTGCGCCCTGGCCGTCCCACTGAGCGTGATGTACGTCATCGCCGAGTGGATCTGCCGCAGTAATGAGCGCAAACGCAACACTGACGACTTGGGAATCGACAAGTCCGAATTCAACGTTCAGATCGATTGACTCGTGCCAGTCGTCTCGAGCCGTGGGTAGCTGCAACTGACCGTCCTGGCCTGTCCCTTCGCGGTAAACTTCGTCGGTCTGCCGTGACGGTCGTACCTGGTCGCTAGGTTGGAGACATGAGCGAGACTCTTGACCGGTTCATCGCAGGGCTGTCCTTCGAACCCGACGGCTACCAGGTGAAGGCCTGTCAGGATCTCGACGACGGTGCCGGGGTTCTCGTTGCCGCGCCGACGGGTGCCGGCAAGACGGTGGTCGGCGAGTATGCCACTGACTTGGCTCTGGCCTCAGGTCTGAAGTGTTTCTACACCACCCCCATCAAGGCGCTGTCCAACCAGAAGTTCCATGATCTGGTGGCTCGTCACGGTGAGGACCAGGTGGGTCTGTTGACCGGTGACATCACCATCAACTCGCAAGCTCCTGTTGTCGTCATGACGACCGAGGTGTTGCGGAACATGATCTATCGCAGCTCCCACACCCTCGACGCCCTGGGTTGGGTCGTGCTCGACGAGGTGCACTATCTGGCTGACCGTTTCCGCGGGCCGGTGTGGGAAGAGGTCATCCTCGGCCTGGATCCGAAGGTCAAGATCGTCGGGCTGTCAGCGACCGTCTCCAATGCCGAGGAATTCGGAGAATGGCTCGACGAGGTACGCGGGGACGTTAGAGTCGTCGTCTCCGAGCGTCGTCCGGTCCCCCTGACCCAGCACGTTGCCGTCGGGCGGCATCTCCACGATCTTTTTGACGACAGACGCCCCACCGAGGTCAATCAGGAGCTGGTGTCCATAGCCAGGGAGGAGTCCAGATTCCAGCGGGACGACTCCCGCCGCCCCCGAGGCCGCTCGGGCAAGGGGAAACGCAATGTTTCCTATGGCAGCGGGCGGTTTGGCGGAGCTTCCGCCCAGCGTCGAGGACGAGGCGGACGTGACAAGCCGCGCGGTCCTCGTCATCGGCCCAGTCGTATTCAGGTCGTGCGGTCCCTCCAGAGGGCCAACTTGCTGCCCGCCATCATCTTCGTGTTCTCCCGAGCCGGATGTGACGCCGCCGTCAGCCAATTGCTCAACACCGACCTGGTGCTCACGAGCCAGCGGGAAGCCCGCCAACTGCGTCGTATCGCGGAGCGCCACGGCGAAGGATTGACCGACGAGGAACGTCGAGCGGTGGGCTGGAACCACTTCGTGGTGGCCTTCGAGCGCGGTATCGCCGCTCACCACGCAGGGTTACTGCCAGTGCTCAAGGCCATCGTCGAGGAAGGGTTTGTCGCAGGTCTCCTCAAGGTTGTCGTCGCCACCGAGACCCTGGCCCTGGGCATCAACATGCCTGCCCGCACGGTCGTGTTGGAAAAGCTTGTGAAGTACAACGGACAGACCCACGCCGACATCACCCCGGGCGAGTACACCCAGCTCACCGGTCGTGCTGGACGCCGTGGCATCGACACCCAGGGACATGCGGTCGTGTGCTGGCAGGCTGGCATGGACCCGCGTGCGGTGGCCGGGTTGGCCTCCCGGCGGACCTATCCGCTCAACTCGGCCTTCGTCCCGACTTACAACATGGCCGTCAATCTCGTCGGATCCATGGGCCGGGAGAAGGCACGTGATCTACTGGAGCATTCCTTCGCCCAGTTCCAGACGGATCGAAGACTGGGCGGTTCAGCCGTGCGTAGCCGTCAGACCCAGTCCGAGATCGACGCTTACCTGAATGCTGCCCACTGTGAGCACGGCGACTTCGCCGAATACGCCCGGATGCGTGAGCAAATCAGCGAGCTGGAACATGAGCAGGCTCGACTGCGCAAGGCGGATCGGCCCAGCCAGATCGCCGATTCCCTGTCCCGTCTCGATCCGGGTGACGTCATCGCGGTACCGTCCGGGCCGCACGCCGGGTGGGTTGTCGTCGTCGATCCCGGAACTCACGGAAAGAGGGGCAAACGTCCGAAGCCACTCGTCATGACTCCGGGGCGGACCGTCATTCGCCTTGGCCATGAGGACGTCGATGCCCCAGTCAAGAGGGTCGCCGGGGTCAAGGTTCCGCGCCATTTCCACCCCGGAAATCAGGCCGATCGACGTTGCCTGGGCAAGGCCTTCGATCGCGTCCTTGATGGTCTGGGGGAGCCGGTCATCCAACCTAGACGTCTCGAGGTGGACGCGGAGCTGGCCGAGCGCATCCATGACCTACGAACTCGAATGAGGCAGCATCCCTGCCATTCCTGTCCGGATCGGGAATCCCATGCCCGTTTCGCCGAACGTGCCATGAGGCTGACTCGACGCAGCGAACGAGAGCTGGCGAAAGCGCGAGCCAAGGCCACCTCCATCGCAACCCAGTTCGAGCGGATCGTGCTCGTCCTGGAAGCCCTGGGATACCTCGGGGAGGATGGCCAGGACGTCACTGACGCCGGTCGAATGCTGTCGGGGATCTACTCCGAGCTGGACCTCGTGACGACCGAGGCCATGAGGCGTGGCATCTTCGACGAACTCGATCACCCTCAGCTCGCCGCGGTGTTGTCGACCATTGTCTACGAATCTCGTCCCGGTGATCGTGGCCACCTGCACCGCATGCCCGACCAGGCCAGTGAGTCGGCGGAATCCCAGCTTCGAGCCGTGCGAGCCGAGATCGGCCTGCTGGAACGGGATCACCGCATTGAGCGCCCCCGCGACCTCGACATCGGATTCGCGGAAACGGCCTATGCCTGGGCTGCAGGGGCCGGTTTGGAGACGGTGCTTGATGACATGAGCGCCGGTGACTTCGTACGACGGGTGCGTCAGGTCTGTGATCTGGCGGGTCAAATCGCTCATGCGGGAGTCTCTGAGGAGCTCGCTCACACCTGCCGTCAGGTGGTCGGTGCCATGCAGCGCGGTGTTGTCATCATGGATCGCGAGGAGGAGTGAGACCGCCCCTCACCTGCGATGACACCTGGATCACCCACTGCACCAAGGGTCCACACCCGGTAGCCTGTGGCCATGGCTGTGGCTGTGCGTGTCATCCCATGTCTCGACGTCAAGGACGGACGAGTTGTCAAAGGCGTCAACTTCGTCGGTCTGCGCGATGCCGGTGATCCGGTGGAATTGGCGGCCGAATACGGACGTCTGGGGGCTGACGAGGTGACCTTCCTCGATATCTCTGCCTCGACCGAGGGGAGAGCCACGACCTGCGAAATGGTGACCCGCTGCGCCGAGACGGTTTTCGTACCCCTGACAGTGGGCGGCGGTGTGCGAGGGGTCGACGACGTCGACGTCCTGCTGCGATCCGGTGCCGACAAAGTGGGTGTCAACACCGGAGCCATCGCCAACCCGGGAATCATCGACGAGGTCGCCGACCGATTCGGTACTCAGGTGATCGTGTTGTCGGTTGACGCACGACGGGAGCCAGATCAGCCTTCCGGATTCGGGGTGACCACCCACGGTGGAAGCCGATCAGCCGGACTCGACGCCGTCGAGTGGGCTCGGCAAGCCGTCAACAGAGGGGCTGGCGAGATCCTGCTCAACTCCATGGATGCCGATGGCACCACGGACGGTTTCGACATCGAGATGATTGAGGCGGTGCGCCAGGCAGTCGACGTCCCACTCATCGCCTCGGGTGGGGCTGGCACGGTGTCTGACTTCGTCGCGGCGGTGCGGTCCGGTGCCGATGCCGTCCTGGCGGCGTCCGTCTTCCACTACCGCACCCTGACGATAGCTCAGGTCAAGGACGGCTTGCGCAAGGCCGGTTTCGAGGTCCGCTGAGCGAACACCGCCATCAGGAAGAGCCGTTGTGGTAGTCATGATTCATGGACTGCCTTTTCTGCTCAATTGCTGCGGGGGACATCCCCGCGACGATCATTGGTTCTGACGACACCTCGGTCGCATTCCTCGACATCGAGCCCTTCCAGGATGGCCACACCCTCGTCATTCCGCGAAAGCACGTCACGAGCGTCCTTGACGACGACGGGGAGTTGGCTCGGATCAGCCCGATGGTGACGAAGGTCGCTCGCCGTCTGGTCGACTCGCTGGGAGCATCCGGAGTCAACATCGTCTCCAATGCCGGTGACGTCGCTGGTCAGAGCGTCCACCATCTCCACGTCCATGTCATCCCGCGGTACGACAGCGAGCCCGGGATCAACGCCATTCGTTCGACCATGCCGCTGCGTCCGGTCGAGGAGATTGCCGCCATGGTGAGCGGAGAGCCGCACAGAAAATAGTCCACAATGTGGGACGTATGTCCGAATTGGTTGACGGCTGGCCGTCCATGCACAAAGATCAAAGGTATGAACGGCCAGCTCATTGTTATTGGTTAGCGTCCTCATCTTCGGATAGGACGCTCCCTCGTGTGCCACTCGGCAGCGAGGGTTTTTTCTTGTCCAGGACTTTGACAGCACCAATGAAGCCGTTTCACAACCACGGATGGAGGATGACATGGCCGAGGAATCCCGGCAGCAACGAATGATGACTGGCGCACAGATCGTCATTGAGAGCCTTGGGAAGCTCGGTGTCGAGGTCGTCTTTGGGCTTCCCGGTGGCGCGATCATGCCGACCTATGATCCGCTGATGGATTCCGCGAAGGTGCGGCACATCTTGGTGCGCCATGAGCAGGGGGCTGGTCATGCCGCAGAGGGCTACGCAGTGGCCACCGGAAAGGTGGGCGTGTGCATGGCGACCTCGGGACCAGGCGCAACTAACCTCGTCACCCCCCTCTACGACGCCTACCTGGACTCGGTACCGCTGGTCGCCATCACCGGTCAGGTCGGTACCAGCCTCATCGGAACTGATGGCTTCCAGGAGGCTGACATTCGCGGTATCACGATGCCGATCACCAAGCACAATTTCCTCGTCACTCGTGCCGACGACATCCCGCTGGTGATGGTTGAGGCCTTCCACATCGCGTCGACCGGGCGGCCCGGGCCGGTCCTCATTGACATCACCAAGGACGCCCAGACCTCGGTCGTCCCGTTCACGTGGCCCAAGCAGTACGATCTGCCTGGCTACAGGCCGACGACTCGTCCCCACAGCAGGCAGATCAAGGAGGCGCGCGACCTCATTCGTGCCGCTCGTCGTCCGGTGTTCTACATCGGTGGAGGCGTCGCCAGGGCCGAGGCTGCGGGCGAGCTGGCTCGGGTGGTCGACATGACGGGCATCCCGGTTGTGACCACCTTGACGGCCCGTGATGTCTTCCCGTCCACCCATCCGCTAGCTCTGGGCATGCCCGGCATGCACGGCTCGGTGGCTGCTGTCGGAGCGTTGCAGCGCGCCGATCTGCTCATTGCTGTCGGCACTCGGTTCGACGACCGTGTCACTGGACGGCTCGATACCTTCGCTCCCGGCGCCAAGGTCATCCACGCCGACATTGATCCCGCTGAGATCGGCAAGAACCGTCACGTCGATGTCCCGATCGTCGGTGACGCCAGGCTGACTCTGTCGCGCCTGGCGGAGTCCCTGGAGGACAAGGAGCTGGCCGACATCTCGAGCTGGGTGCGTCAGCTGCAGCGGATGAAGGAGTCTTACGCACCGTCGTGGGAAGAGGTTCCCGAGGGTGAGATCTCCCCGCAGCAGGTCATCCAGCGCATTGGAGCCCTGGCACCTGAGCACAGCGTGTTCGTGACCGGTGTGGGCCAGCACCAGATGTGGGCCTCCCATTTCCTGCCACATGACAAGCCGCGCTCCTGGCTGACCTCCGGTGGAGCCGGAACGATGGGTTACTGCGTCCCGGCGGCTCTGGGGGTCAAGATCGGGCGTCCCGAGGCCACCGTGTGGGGTATTGACGGTGACGGCTGTTTCCAGATGACCAATCAGGAGCTCGTCACGGCTGCCCTCAATGGTGCGCCGATCAAGATCGCCATCATCAACAACAACGTGTTGGGCATGGTGCGGCAGTGGCAGAACCTCTTCTTCGATTCCCGGTTCTCCCACACTGACCTGCATTCAGACCGTCTGCCGGATTTCGTCAAGCTCGCCGAGGCGATGGGCTGTGCGGCCTTCCGCGTGACCGATCCGGACAAGGTCGACGAGACGATCAAGGCTGCCAACGAGATCAACGATCGTCCGGTGGTGGTGGAGTTCGTCGTCCACACCGACGCCATGGTGTGGCCGATGGTGGCTGCCGGAGCCAGCAACGATGACATCAAGATCGCTCGCGGCATGGCCCCCGACTGGGGACACGCCGGGGATGAGACCGCACCTGTCGATGACGAGGACGGCGTAGACGACGAGACCGAGGAGAACTGAGATGACCACACACGTGCTGTCGGTGCTGGTGACGAACCGTCCGGGCGTGTTGACCCGGGTGTCGGGCCTGTTCGCCCGCCGGGGTTACAACATCGAGTCCCTGACCGTCTCGCCGACCGATGATCCCAGCGAGTCCCGGATGACGATCGGAATGAGCGTCGTCTCGGCCCAGGCCCTCGAGCAGATCGTCAAGCAGCTCAACAAGCTCATCGAGGTTCACAAGATCGTCGAGCTGGATCCCGGTGCGGTGACCCGTGAGCTCATCCTCGTCAAGGTGCGCTCCAACGTCGAGAACCGCTCGAAGATCATCGACACCGTAGAGCTGTTTCGAGCCAAGACCGTCGACGTCTCACTGGAGTCGCTGACGATCGAGGCGACCGGGGGGCGTGAGAAGCTGGACGCATTGCTGCAGATGCTTGAGCCATTCGGAATCATCGAACTCGTTCAATCCGGACAGGTGGCACTCAACCGTGGTGCCGCCGCCCTCAAGACAAAACGCTCCGGATGATCTGGGATTCCTCAACGAAAAGACAACAAGGCCCAAACCCAACAAGGAGAGAACACATCATGGCAAAGATCTACTACGACGACGACGCCGACCTGTCCATCATCCAGAACCGTCAGGTTGCCGTCATCGGTTACGGCTCCCAGGGTCATGCCCACGCCCTCAACCTGCGTGACTCCGGTGTTGACGTGCGTGTCGGTCTGCGCGAGGGCTCCTCGTCGATCGCCAAGGCCGAGGCCCAGGGGCTGCGCGTGCTGCCCATCGAGGAGGCTTGTGAGGAGGCCGACGTCGTCATGGTCCTGGCTCCTGACCAGAACCAGCGTCAGCTGTACGCAGAGCAGATCGCCCCGCACCTCAAGGATGGCGACGCACTCTTCTTCGCCCATGGCTTCAACGTCCACTTCGGTTACATCAAGGCCCCCGAGGGCGTCGACGTCTGCATGGTTGCCCCGAAGGGCCCCGGCCACATCGTGCGTCGTGAGTACGCCGACGGGCGTGGCGTCCCGGTGCTGGTCTGCGTCGAGCAGGACGCCTCCGGAACGGCGTGGGATCTGACCAAGTCTTACGCCAAGGCCCTCGGAGGTCTGCGCGCCGGCGGCATCGAGACCAGCTTCCGCGAGGAGACCGAGACCGACCTCTTCGGTGAGCAGGCCGTGCTGTGTGGTGGCCTGTCGCACCTCATCCAGGCTGGCTTCGAGACCCTCGTCAACGCCGGTTACCAGCCGGAGATGGCCTACTTCGAGGTCTGCCACGAGATGAAGATGATCGTCGACCTCATCATCGAGGGTGGCATCTCCAAGCAGCGTTGGTCGATCTCCGACACTGCTGAGTACGGCGACTACGTCTCCGGCCCGCGCGTCATTGATGACCATGTCAAGGAGAACATGAAGGCCGTCCTGGACGACATCCAGACCGGTGCCTTCGCCAAGCGCTTCATTGACGACCAGGATGCCGGTGCCCCGGAGTTCAAGAAGCTGCGCGAGGAGGAGGCCAAGCACCCGATTGAGGCCACTGGCAAGGAGCTTCGCAAGATGTACTCCTGGCTGGCCGCCACCGACGAGGACTACACCGAGGGCAACGCCGCTCGCTGAGCCTGAGCAGTGCTGACTCGTGCCGAGGGCCCGTGGAGATCCACGGGCCCTCGGACTGTGGTCCGGGTTGTGGGTGTGGAAGAGGATCAGCCGCGCGGGGACAGACGGCAGGCGACGATCGCAGCCATGTCAGAGGCGAGTTGAATCTCAGTGGCATGGACCTTCGGATGGGTCAGCCACGCGAGCCTGGTGGTGTCGACGGTGCCGTTGATTTCGTGTGGGGGGAATCCGTGGCTGGGAGGCATGTCGTCGATGACGACCACGCCGCCAACAGCGACCGCCTTGAGGATCTCGTCGACCTCGCGCACCCGGGCCACTCGAATCGGGACGGAGAGCAGATCGAAGGGTCCGCGTTCCACCAGGTCGTCCCAGGTGCCCTCAATGATGTCGATGTCGAGGCCAGCCAAGACCTCACGGGCACGGGCACACACCGTCGGGTCAGGCTCGTAGCTGATGACCTTGGTGCGCTTGCGGGCCCCAAGGCGCAGCCAGGCAGCCCCAGCACCGGACCCCGTCTCGCATTCCCCGATGGAACCGTGCACCCCCGCAGCCAAGGTGGCCATGAAACGACCGGTCTCATTACGGGTGGTGGTGAAGTAGCCCATCTCCAGCGCATTGTGGAGGGCTTTCGTCACCGTTTCAGGAATCTCGGGAATGGGTAGCATGGGCGACATTGTGCCAGTAGGGAACATCCGCCCCGTCGGTGGTCATCGACAACTGGACACCTGGAAACCCCGGCCCGCTCGGACCGGGGTTCTCGATGGGACTCAGAGACGTTCGGCGATGGCTCGCCCGATCTCTCTGGTGGCACGGGATGGTCCCGACACCCTGGCAGCGATGTCGTCGGACACAGCTTTACGGATACGCTGGGCGTCGTTGGGACGGTTGAGATGGTCAAGGAGCATGGCCATCGAGAGGATCGCGGCGGTGGGGTCAGCCTTGCCGGTTCCGGCGATGTGAGGAGCTGAGCCGTGCACCGGCTCGAACATTGACGGGTATTCACCGGAGGTGTTGACGTTGGCGCTGGGGGCCAGGCCGATTCCGCCCGTCACCGCGCCTGCGAGGTCGGTGATGATGTCTCCGAAGAGGTTGTCGGTGGCGATGACGTCGAACTGCTGGGGTTCCTTGACCAACGCGATCGTGACGGCATCGACGTGCATGTAGTCGGTGGTCACCCGAGGGAACTCCGCGGAGACCTCGTCGACGATCCGGCGCCACAGTGAACCCGCATTGACGAGGACGTTGTGCTTGTGGACCAAGGTCAGGTGACCTCGGCGGGCCGCGGCTCGGGAAAAGGCGTCGCGAACGACCCTCTCGACTCCGAAAGCGGTGTTGATGCTCACCTCAGTGGCAATTTCGTGGGGAGTTCCGGTCCGCACCGATCCGCCATTGCCGCAGTAGGGACCCTCGGTACCCTCCCGGCACACGATGAAGTCGATGGGCCCGGCGTCGGTGATCTCGGGAGCCAGCGGAGTGGCGGTGCCGGGGTACCAGGTCGAGGGCCGTAGATTGACGCTGTGGGCGAGGGCGAACCGAAGTTTGAGCAGCAGACCTCGTTCCAGTAGTCCTGAGGGCACCTCGGTCGAGCCGGGAGCGGCACCGACGGCTCCCAGCACGATGGCGTCAGCCTGTGAGATCTCGGCCAAGGTGGAGTCATCCAGGACCTCCCCGGTGGCCTTCCAGTGCTCGGCGCCGAGGTGGTACTCATGGATGGTGAAGGCCTCGGACCCGATCGTCCGCTCCAACACGTGGAGAGCTTGCTCGGTGACCTCGGGGCCGATTCCGTCACCGCCGATGACGGCGAGCTGCGTCACGTCGTTCGTCATGGGGAGAATCCTACCGGGATGGTCCACGATGTGGTCGTGCGATTCCACGAATTGGAACGAGTGGTTGCCTTTCGGTGTAACGTGTGGCCATGAGTTTGCGCTTTGCTTCTGCTGACGATCTGATGTGGTCCTCCGATGAGCGGATCGCGCTGGAACATGCCACTCCCCGATTCGGTGAGGTCTTCGCCGATCACATGGCCCTCGCCACCTGGCAGGCCGGAGAGGGTTGGGGGGACGACGCCGTGGTCAATTACCGCGGCCTGGACATCAATCCTGGCGGTGCTGTTCTCCATTACGCCCAGGAGATTTTCGAGGGCCTCAAGGCTTACCGACACGCTGACGGGTCCGTGTGGCTCTTCCGTCCCGATCAGAACGGTGAGCGTTTTGCCCTGTCGGCCGAGCGCCTTGCCCTGCCCAAGCTGCCTGTTGAGGACTTCGTCAACGCCTGTGCGCGGTTGGCCGAGGTTGATGCCCGCTGGGTTCCTGACCCCGGGGAGGACGGTGAGAAGTCCCTCTACTTGCGTCCGTTCATGATTGCCAACCAGGACTTCCTCGGTGTCGCTCCTGCGACGACGGTGCTGTTCTCCGTGATCGGCTCACCTGTGGGCGCCTACTTCGTCGGGGGAGTGAAGCCGGTGCGTATCCTCGTCGAGCGCCACCAAGCTCGTACTGCTCCTGGCGGTACCGGCGAGGCCAAGTGTGGTGGTAACTATGCGGCCTCCCTGCGCTCCCAGATTGAGGCCCAGGCCCGCGACTGCGCGCAGGTGCTCTTCGTCGACGCGGTCGAGCACCAGTGGATCGAGGAGCTTGGCGGCATGAACTTCATGGCGATCAGCAAGGATGGCCAGCTCATCACCCCGGAGCTGACCGGAACCATCCTGCGTGGTGTCACCCGTAAGTCCATCCTCGAGGTGGCCCCAGATCTCGGTCTGGAGCCGGTGGAGCGCAAGCTCGGCATCGACGAGATGCTTGACGGGGTGCGCTCGGGCGAATTCCCTGAGGTCTTCGCCTGCGGTACCGCGGCGGTCGTCACTCCGATCAGGTCCTTCCTCGACGGCGATGACGAGGTGACGGTCTGCGAGCCGACCGGGAAGACCACGATGGAGATTCGGCGTCGCCTCCTCGACATCCAGTTCGGACGCGCCGAGGACACTCGCGGCTGGCTCAGGAGGGTCTGCTGACCGTCACGACGACAACCTGTCCTGGCGACACCTGTTCCGACGCGACTGGGGCCGGTTCACTTCTGGCGAACCAGCCCCAGTCGTTCTGGGCGGACCTGGATCAACGTCCTCAGGCCGTGATGGTGTCGACGACGAGGTCGCGGGGCTGGAGGGACTCGCCGACGCTGAAGGCGTCGGTCAGGACGTCCTCGGCACGCGAGATGGCGTCAGGAGTGTCGGTGAGCAGTGTTACCAGCGGCTGGCCGACGACGACCCGGTCACCCGGACGAACGCGCAGCATGACGCCGGCGGCACCCTGCACCGGATCCTCCTTGCGAGCTCGTCCCGCTCCCAGACGCCAGGCGGCCAGGCCGACGGACATGGCGTCGATTCCGGTGACGACGCCGGATTCGGTGGCGACGACGTCCTGGGAATGGTGCGCCACCGGCAGCGGAGCATCAGGATCGCCGCCCTGGGCGCGGACCATGTCTCGCCACACATCCATGGCCCTGCCACTGGCCAGTACGTCAGCCGGGTCGGTGTCGTCACGTCCAGCGGTCTTCACCATCTGACGAGCCAGGGCGATGGTGAGGTCGACGACGTCGGCAGGTCCACCGCCGGACAGCACCTCGAGGGACTCGGCCACCTCGATGCCGTTACCGCAGGCATAACCCAGCGGGACGTCCATCCTGGTCAGCAGGGCAGTGGTGCGTACTCCGGCGGCCTCACCCAGGCCGACGAGACGAAGCGCCAGCGCGCGAGCGTCCTCCTCGGTCTTCATGAAGGCACCCGAACCGGTCTTGACGTCGAGAACGAGGCTCTCGGTACCCTCTGCGATCTTCTTGCTCATGATCGAGGAGGCGATGAGGGGAATCGACTCGACGGTGCCGGTGACGTCACGCAAGGCATAGAGTTTCTTGTCGGCGGGGGCGAGTCCCGATCCGGCAGCGCAAATGACGGCGCCGACGGTGTCGAGCTGGACAACCATGTCGTCATGGGAGAGGTCGGCCCGCCAGCCCGGAATGGCCTCCATCTTGTCGAGGGTGCCGCCGGTGTGACCCAGGCCGCGGCCGGACAGCTGGGGAACGGCTGCACCACAGGCGGCGACGAGGGGAGCCAACGGCAGGGTGGTCTTGTCACCGACTCCACCGGTGGAGTGCTTGTCGACGGTGGGACGAGACAGCCCCTGAAAGCTCATTCGCTCACCGGAGTCGATCATGGCCGTCGTCCAGGTCGAGAGCTCCTCGTCGTCCAGGCCTTGGAACACCACCGCCATGGCCATGGCGGACATCTGTTCATCGGCGACGACACCATCGGTGTATGCGCGAATGAGCCAACGAATCTGATCGGGGTCGAGGGTCTGACCCTCGCGCTTGGCTCGGATGAGGTCGACGACGGAGTAGGTGGTGGTCATGCCGAAAGTATGGCAGTACCAGCGGGTTCTCGTTGTGTGGATGCTCCGGTTGTGTCGCGTGTCGCCATTACTCTTGACCCATGCGTATTGCCCGGTTTGTCACAGCTGGTTCCGACCCCGCCTTCGGGATCGTCGAACTTGCCGCCGATCACGGAGATCATCCCGACACCATCGCCGTCATCACTGGTGACCCAGTGGCGGTTCCGGTCCAGTACACCGGTGCTCGCCACGACCTCGCCGACGTCCGATTGCTGTCCCCGGTGATTCCGCGGTCCAAGATCATCGGAATCGGTCGCAACTACGCCGACCACGCCTGCGAGCTGGGTAATGAGGTCCCTTCACAGCCCTTGCTCTTCCTCAAGCCCAATACCTCGGTCATCGGGCCCGACGAGACCATCGTCCGTCCGGCCTCCTCCTCGAACCTGCATTACGAGGGGGAGCTGGCAATCGTCATCGGTCGCATCTGCAGGGACGTCCCCGAGCAGAGGGCCCAGGAAGTCATCTTCGGTTTCACCGTGGCCAACGACGTCACTGCCCGCGACCTGCAGAACATCGACGGTCACTGGGTGCGTGCCAAGGGCTCGGACACCTTCTGCCCGCTCGGCCCGTGGATGGTCACCCACTTCTCCATCGCCGAGGCCTCACATCGACAGATCGTCACTCGCCTGGACGGCGGGAAGGTCCAGCACGGCAACACCGACCAGATGATCCATGCCATCCCCAAGCTCATCTCCCACGTCTCGTCCTTCATGACCTTGTTGCCCGGAGATGTCGTCCTCACCGGAACTCCTGCTGGGGCTGGCCCCATGGAGCCCGGCCAGCGCGTCGAG
Organism: Cutibacterium nasicola; assembly: GCF_052654715.2. NCBI lineage: Bacteria > Bacillati > Actinomycetota > Actinomycetes > Propionibacteriales > Propionibacteriaceae > Cutibacterium > Cutibacterium nasicola. The sequence goes on from NZ_CP199745.2 coordinate 916,511, forward strand.
GTCGAGGTCGAGGGTATTGGAACCCTGGCCAACACCGTCGTGGAGGCCTGATGGCGGCTCGTACCCTGTCGCACCGCTCGACGGTGATCGACCCCGAGCCGCGGGTGGACTACACCCGGGTCCTCGTCAATTCCTCGACTGGGCCGGGCCCCGGTGTGCTCGGTCTCATCGGGTTGTTGCTGGGGTACGCGATCATCGTCCCAGGGCTGTTGTACGCCTTCTTGGGGATCGGCTTCCTCCTTGAGCACAGCGACGGGGAAGAGTTCGGTGCCTACTACAAGCGGGCAGCCGGTTATCACACGGCCGGAGGCCTCATCGCCACCCATCTGGCGCTGGCAAGCCTCATCGTCGTGGTGTTGGTACTGGCGCGGGTTCTCAACCATCGCGCGCCTCGGTGGGTGGCATCAGTGCAACCGGGCATTCGATGGCGTTTCGGCCTGTTGGTGGCTCTGGTTGCCGTGGTTGTGCTCAACCTGACCCAACTGCTGGTACGCGGGGGATCTGGCGCTCAGTACACCGTTCCGAGGCTCTGGTGGGTGTGGCTGGTCGCGATCATCATCACATCGCCCCTCCAGGCCCTTGCCGAGGAGATGTTCTTCCGGGGATATCTCATGAACGTCATCTCCGCTCTGGCCTTGAACCTGCCTGAGAAAGTGGGCCGATGGCTCTCGGTCGTCGGCTCCTCCCTCATCTTCGCCTTGATGCACGGCACCCAGAATGCGTGGCTCTTCACCGACCGGTTCGCCTTCGGACTGCTCGCTGGATGGCTTGTCATCGTCACTGGTGGCTTGGAGGCCGGGGTTGCTGCCCACGTCGTCAACAACCTCTTTGCCTTCGGCTATGCGGTCTTCCTGGGAGGGGTGTGGCAGGCTCGGGGCATGACCTCAATGGGTTGGGTGGACGCGGCCTGGGACATTGGCGGATTCTTGGCCATTGCCCTGGCCGGGTGGTGGATCGGGAACCTCATGAGAGTTGCTCGAAGAACACCCTCACGACAAGGCATGTCGTCCTGAGTTGCAAAGTGGGGGAAGAGTTCGTTAGAGTTTCTCGTCGTTGCGCTACTGAGGTTCACCGAGGTGGAACGACAATGGGGTATAGGGTAATTGGCAGCCCGACTGATTCTGGTTCAGTTAGTCCAGGTTCGAGTCCTGGTACCCCAGCTCGGGAGGCCGAAATCACGAAGTTGCGAAAGCAATGGAATGGTTGCTACGGTTTCCCAGCCCGGTCTGAAAAGGACACGGGAAGAACAGAACAAGGTTGTCAAAGCCCGAAATTGACGGGAATTGATATCCGAATGGCCCCGTAGTGCAGCGGCCTAGCACGCGGCCCTCTCAAGGCTGAAACGGCGGTTCGAATCCGCTCGGGGCTACCAGCAGTAATGATCCGAATCCTTCAGGATCCGGATCATTACTTTCGCGTCAGGGACATGACAAGGTTGCTGTTCCCGAGGATCAAAAGGGGTGTGAGGGGATTCCCTCACACCCCATGAGCCATACCGGGACGACTGACCTCACTCGGCAGAGCGCCGCAGCACCTCGGACAGACGCCTTCCGGCAGCGACGACAGCAGGAGCGTGAATGCGTCCAGGCTGGCGGGTCAGACGCTCAATTGGTCCAGATACGGAGATGGCCGCAATGACCTTGCCGGAAGGGGACCGCACCGGCGCGGACACCGAGGCGACGCCGGCCTCACGTTCGCCAACTGACTGCGCCCAGCCACGCTTGCGCACGGCAGCGAGAGTGACCTCGGAGAAGGCGGAGTTGCTCAATCCACGACGGATCTTGTCGCTGTCCTCCCAGGCCAACAGAATCTGAGCTGCTGATCCGGCGTCCATGGACAGGACGGACCCCACCGGGATGGTGTCTCGCAATCCGGTCGGACGCTCGGCGGTGGCCGCACAGACGCGGCTGCCAGCCTGGCGACGGTAGAGCTGAGCGGATTCACCGGTGATGTCCCGAAGTCGGGCCAGGATTGGTCCAGATGCAGCAAGGAGACGATCCTCGCCTGCTGCCGCTGCAAGCTCTGAAAGCCTCGGGCCGAGGGTGAATCTGCCCTGCAGATCACGACTGACGAAGCGATGGTGCTCCAGCGCGCGGGCCAGACGATGGGCCGTCGGTCGGGCCAATCCGGTCATCTGAACCAGTCCTGCCAGGGATGCCGGACCCGTCTCCAGGGCAGCCAACACGAGGGCGGCTTTGTCCAACACTCCCACACCACTTGATTCGTCCATATGCCGATATTAGCGTTCCAAATCCTGGCCGTCGAGTCAGAATGGGACCCCGCCAACCGGTGGGTGCTCATGACAGCCACACAACATCAGTGGCAAACAACCAGCGAAAGGGAAGATGCGATGGGGAGGACGCTGAGCGACAAGCTCTGGGACGCCCACGTTGTCAGGCACGGGCAGGACGGGGACCGCGACCTTCTCTACATCGACCTTCACCTCGTGCACGAGGTGACCAGCCCCCAGGCCTTCGACGGAATGAGGTTGGCAGGACGCAGGGTTCGTCGTCCTGATCTGACGATTGCGACCGAGGATCACAACATCCCCACCCTTGACATCCTCGAGCCCATTGCCGACCCGATCTCGCGGGCGCAGGTTGAGGCGCTGCGCAAGAACGCTCCTGAGTTCGGGGTGCCGCTGCACCCTCTGGGTGACGCCGACCAAGGAGTGGTGCACATCATTGGCCCCCAGCTGGGTCTCACCCAGCCGGGTATGACGATTGTGTGTGGTGACTCCCACACCTCGACCCACGGTGCGTTCGGTGCACTGGCCTTCGGTATGGGTACCAGCGAGGTCGAGCACGTGCTGGCGACCCAGACTCTGTCCCAAGCCAAGCCCAAGACCATGGCGGTCACGGTTGACGGGGAACTACCGGAAGGCGTGACGCCGAAGGACCTCATCCTGGCCCTCATTTCCACAACCGGTACCGGCGGTGGCCAGCGCCACATGGTCGAGTATCGCGGTGAGGCCATCGAAAAGATGTCGATGGAGGGTCGCATGACGATCTGCAACATGTCGATCGAGTGGGGAGCCCGCGTTGGCATGGTCGCTCCTGACGAGACCACCTTCGCCTATCTCAAGGACCGCCCGCACGCTCCCGAGGGAGAGCAGTGGGACGAAGCCGTCAAGTACTGGCGCACTCTGCGTACTGACGACGACGCCACCTTCGACGCCGAGATCCATCTTGACGCCACCGAGCTCACCCCCTTCGTGACGTGGGGGACGAACCCCGGACAGGGGGTCCCGCTGAGTGGGGTCGTCCCCGACGTCAAGGATTTCGAGGACGAGGTGGCCCGTAGCGCAGCTGTCCGCGCCCTGGAGTACATGGACCTCACACCAGGTACAAGGATGCGCGACATCGCGATCGACACCGTCTTCCTGGGGTCGTGTACCAACGGTCGCATCGAGGACCTTCGGCTGGCCGCCGAGGTCATCAAGGGGCGTCACGTTGCCGAGGGCACACGAATGCTCGTCGTTCCCGGTTCGGCTCGTGTGCGTCTGCAGGCCATGGAGGAAGGCCTGGACGAGATCTTCGTTCAGGCAGGAGCCGAGTGGCGTGGGGCCGGCTGTTCCATGTGCCTGGGCATGAACCCTGACCAGCTGTCACCAGGGGAGCGCTCGGCCTCGACGTCGAATCGAAACTTCGAGGGGAGGCAGGGCAAGGGTGGACGAACCCACCTCGTCTCCCCGGCCGTTGCTGCCGCCACCGCTGTCACCGGGCGCCTCTCCAGCCCCGCTGATCTGTCACCCGTTTCCCAGGAGGCCTGAGATGGACGCCTTCACCACGCATACCGGAGTTCCCGTCCCGCTGCGACGAGCCAACGTCGACACCGACCAGATCATTCCTGCGGTCTACCTTAAGCGGATCACCCGAACCGGTTTCGAGGACGGTCTGTTCGCCTCCTGGCGTACCGAGCCCGACTTCGTGCTCAACAAGGAGCCGTGGAGCACCGGCTCGATCCTCATCGTCGGGCCCGATTTCGGAATCGGGTCCTCCCGCGAGCATGCGGTGTGGGCACTGCAGAATTACGGGTTCAAAGTCGTCATCGGATCGCGATTTGCAGACATCTTCCGCAACAACTCCGGAAACAACGGACTGCTGCTCGCCCAGGTGGACCCGGATGTCGTCGAGAGGCTTTGGGACTATGCCGAGCAGCACCCCGGCGAGACCCTGACGGTCTCCCTCGAGGACAAGACCATCACCCTGCCTGACGGCACGTCCTATCCGTTCGGGATCGACGACGCCACCTGTCAGCGTCTGCTCGCAGGCAGGGATGCCATCGGTGAGACCCTCGAGTACGCCGATGACATTGCCGCCTACGAGGCACGCCGACCGTCCTTCCTGCCGACGACGGCCTGACCCCTATCCGCCGATCGATCACCGATGACAACATCAGTGAGCCGATAAGGTGGGGTGATCCACATCACTCAGGAGGGACACCGTGGCGCTGCCCGCCGTGACCAATCCAGCCGACACCCCTGGTCTCATCTTTCGGATGGGTGTGGGGACGCTGTACCCGCTGGCTCGAACCTTGACGAGATTCGACCACCACGGTGGCGAGAACCTGCCTGGACCAGGGCCAGCCCTCGTCGTGAGCAACCACGTCTCCAACTACGACCCCGTCGTGCTGGGATCCTTCTTGGTGGCCAATGGTCGTTGGCCACACTGGTTGGCCAAGAAGGAGCTGTTCTCGGTGCCGATCATCGGATGGGTGGCCTCCGCCAGCGGGCAGATTGCGGTGGATCGCAAGGGCCCGAATCCGGCCAAGGTCCTTGATGATGCCAAGGCTGCCCTGGACAAGGGCATGACGGTGGTCATGTACCCGGAAGGCACCATCACCGCCGATCCTCTGCACTGGCCGATGACCGGACGAACGGGGGCCGCGCGCCTGGCTCTGGAGACCGGTGTCCCCGTCATCCCCGTGGGACAGTGGGGGCCTCAAGAGGTCATGGGATACAAGGAGATGACCTTCCCCAAACTGTGGCCGCGCAAGACCATGAAGCTGTACTGCGGGACCGAGGTCGAATTGTCGGGCCTCCATGACCATCACGACCCCGCATCAGTCCGCGAGGCCACCACTCGCATCATGGATGCCATTGACGCCCAGGTCGCCCGTGCTCGGGGAGAGCTCCCGCCGCCGGACCGTTACGACATGCGCAAGGGGAAGCGGGTTCCCAAGCCGGTTGCCCCTGCGCGGCCAGTCGCCGATCTCCGATGACGTGATGCCTCGGTAGGGTGGGATACCGTCTTAGTGAAAGGATCTCACATGAATCGCACCCACGTTGCCGTCATCTTCGGTGGGATGAGCTCGGAACATTCGATCTCCTGCCTGTCGGCGGCGAACGTGGTGGCTGCGATTGACCGTGAACGATTCGACGTCTCCGGCGTGGGTATCACCCCTGATGGTGTTTGGGTCCGATACGGGGTTGACGAGATCCTCTCCTTGCCCAGTACCGGGCAACTCCCCGTCGCCGACGTGAGGAATCGTTCCCTGGTGTCGGTCAAGCAGATGCCGGAGGGCACCTGCATCGTCGATACCGAGGGTAACGCCGATCTCGTTCAGGTGGTCTTCCCGGTGCTCCATGGTCCTTTCGGTGAGGACGGCACCATTCAGGGCCTGCTGGAGATGGCCGGAGTGCGTTACGTCGGATGCGGTGTCGCAGCAAGTGCCAACTGCATGGACAAGCACCTCACCAAGATGATCCTGGCTGAGGCCGGAGTCCTGGTGGGCCCCTATGTCGTCGTCCGCGACCATGAGTGGAGGGAGGACCATACTGCGGCTCTCGAGGCTGCCTCCCGGTTGGAGTACCCGGTGTTCGTCAAGCCAGCGCGGGGCGGATCATCCATTGGTATTTCCAAGGTGATGAGCCCTGACGGCCTGGAAGCCGCCATCGAGGTGGCTCGGGAGCATGACAACAAGGTTCTCATTGAGCAGGGGATCCGAGGCCGCGAGATCGAGTGCTCGGTCCTTGACGGTCACCATGGGGCCGCTCCTCGAGCATCCGTGCCTGGCGAGATCGTCATCCATGATCCGGATGATTTCTACGACTTCGAGGCCAAGTACCTCAGCGGGGAACAGAAGGCCTCCGTTCAGGCCCGGGCCAAGCTCGATGACGAGATCCGCAACCGCGTCCAGAAGGTCGCGATCAAGGCGTTCCGGGTGCTTGGCTGCGAAGGACTTGCTCGAATCGACACCTTCGTCACCCCTGACGGCACCGTCTACGTCAACGAGCCGAACACCATGCCGGGATTCACCCGCAGCTCAGGGTTCCCGCTGATGTGGCAGGCCAGTGGCATGACGTACGCCCAGATCGTCAGCGAACTCATCGAGCTTGCGCAGGAACGCCCCTTGGGTCTGCGCTGATCTGAGCCCTCACTGACGGGGACGCACCACTGGCATTTTCTTGAGGTGGCCGACAGGTCGACCACGGTGTCGGTCTTCGGAGCGAACGCGGTGGGCTTCTCGACCCCACCATGCAGCATCATGCGGGGATCACCCCAGGTAGCCACCGTCCCGTCATGATCCTTGAGGTTCGCTCCGGTAACCGTTCGCGGCAGATCGGCCATCACGGCCTGCATCCGTCATCAGTTGAACCGCTGGCGGACGGATGGGCGATGGGTTCCCAGCTCGGACAGGCTGTCGTGCCGGCCAGCAGACAGACAATCAGCAAAGTTGCGCACCGGGTTGCATGATGGATGGGTGCACACTCACGCTAGCGTGTTCTCGACCACCAGCCCGGTACCAAGGAGATCCAATGGCCACCACAACGACCATTTCCCAGGTGGGGGAGTTCCCGCTCATTTCCTCCCTCGTCAGGGATCTGCCCATGAGCCAGGCCGTCACCCTGGGGCCGGGGGACGACGGTGCCGTGTTCCAGGTCGACGGATCTGCCGTCGTCTCGACCGACGTCCTCGTCGAAGAGGTGCACTTCCGTCGCAGGTGGTCGACGGCAAACGATGTCGGACGCAAGGCGGTCGCCGTCAATGTCTCCGACATCGAGGCAATGGGCGCTGTCCCGATTGCCCTCGTCGTCGGATTCTCTGCGCCCGGAGATCTGCCGGTCACCTGGGCTCGGGAATTCATGGCGGGAATGGCTGCCGAGGCAGAGCAGGCCGGGGTGAGCGTCGTGGGCGGTGACACGACCGCTGGACCTGTCGTCAGCATTGCGGTCACCGTGATCGGCCAGACAGCTGGGATGGCCCCGGTCCGTCGTGACGGCGCTGTTCCGGGAGACGACGTGGCAGTCATCGGTCAGCTTGGCCTGGCTGCCGCCGGACTCGTGCTGCTCGGTCGAGGATTCCGGTCCCCGCGTGCAGCGGTCTCGGCCCAGCGATGCCCTGAGGTCCCTTACGGGCAGGGACGGGTGGCGGCTCAGGCGGGCGCCCACGCGATGATCGACGTCTCGGACGGTCTGTTGGCCGACTTGGGGCACATTGCAGAGGAATCCGGATTCGCCATCGACGTCAACACTTCGGCTCTCGACATCGAGAAATCGGTGCGGACCGTCGGCATGGCCACCGGTATGGATCCGCTCAACTGGGTACTGGCCGGGGGAGAGGATCATGCCTTGGCCGCAACGTTCGCTCCTGGCGCCGTTCCGGAGGGATGGACGGTCATCGGTCGGGTTCTTCCACCTGATCAGGTTGCCGACCCCACGGTTCTCGTCAACGGTCAGCCGTGGCAGCGTGAGCGAGGGTGGACCCACTTCCATTCCTGAGATGACCACGACATTCACATTGCGTTCGAGCGATGTCACTCGCCGGTAAAATCATCTGACTCTCCGCCTGGCCTCTCGGCCACTGGGGTTCATGGTTGATAACGTCAATGACATGGCGACTCGTGCGTCTTCCCCAGCGCGGCCTCGAAATACGACGGCGAAGAAATCGTCGCGTGGCTCGGGCACACGCTCGAACGGAAGCAACAAGAAGACGTCGACCAGCTCGAGGGGCAGGTCGACGCCACCGAGTGCATCCACGTCCATGAATCCGGTGGCGCGAGCGCTGTCGGCAACCTGGTCGGGTATTGCCCGCGGACTGGGAACCATGGTCCGCGGTATTGGTGGACGCCCAGCTGAGCCTGAGGTGACCCACGACGGCACCGGACTCATGCTGCTGTTGCTGTCGGCCCTGGTGGCCGCTGGATTCTGGTTCGATCTGCCCGGTGGGTTCGGCGACGGCTTGCGAATGGGAGTGGCGACGATCTTCGGGTCGCTGTCCTACGCCCTGCCTCTCCTCGGCCTGGCCATGATGTGGCACACTCTGCGTCACCCGGCGGTCAACGGCACGGGCGGACGCCCGGTGATGGGCTGGGTGTGCTTCTTCCTCGGCCTTCTCGGCGTCGTCAACATGGCCCACGGCCTTCCACGCCCAGATCATCCCGAGGCGGTCCGTGCCGCTGGCGGCATGCTCGGTTACATTTCCTCCAGTCTGCTGGCCGACCTGCTGACGGTGTGGGTCGCCTTGCCGCTGCTCATCCTCGTGACGGCTTTGGGCGTGCTCCTCATCGTGGGACGCCCCCTTGTGGACGGGGCAGCTCGGGTGCGCAATGCCTCCCATCGCGCGGTGACCAGGCCTCGAGCGATCGAGTCTCGCCGCGCCTACGACACTCCCCTGGTGGGAGACACCCTCGTCGACCACAATCCTGACGAGGTCGCCACGCAGGAGATGACACCTGTCAAGGAGGGTCGCTCCAAGAAGCGCAAGAGCAGCTCCGAGCGCACCAATGAGAGCCTCGACACGATCTTCGACGCCGAGATCGTCGACGAGACTCCCCCCGACTCGGCTGAGGGATCCCTGCCTCTCGATCTTCCAATTGACGGCGCTGAGCCAGCCAACGAGCGCACGACTGCCGGATTGCCGCAGGGATTCACCGTTCACGAACACACGGACCTCGAGCCCCCGGCGCATGAGCCGATGCCGACTCGCGTCGAGCAATTGCAACTCTCCGGTGACATCGCCTACACCTTGCCGGCCTCCGAGCTGCTCCATCCGGGATCGGTTCCACAGGCTCGCACCGAGGCTTCCGACGCCGTCGTCGCCAAGTTGTCGTCGGTCTTCGGTGAGTTCGGGATCGACGCGCAGGTGACGGGCTACTCCCGCGGACCGACGGTCACGCGATACGAGGTTGAACTCGGTGCGGCCGTCAAGGTGGAGAAGGTCACTGCCTTGAGCAAGAACATCGCCTACGCGGTCGCCTCCCCGGATGTGCGTATCTTGTCCCCGATTCCCGGAAAATCGGCCATCGGTATCGAGATTCCAAACCGCGACAAGGAGATTGTCTCCTTGGGTGACGTGCTGCGTTCCTCGAAGGCTCGCAATGATCACAATCCGCTGGTCGTCGGCCTGGGCAAGGACGTCGAGGGTGGATTCGTCATTGCGAATGTCGCGAAGATGCCTCACTTGCTGGTAGCTGGCGCGACTGGTTCTGGTAAGTCGAGTTTCGTCAACTCGCTGATTACCTCAGTCATGATGCGAGCGACTCCTGACGAGGTGCGCATGATGCTCGTAGACCCCAAGCGGGTTGAGCTGACCCAGTACGAGGGAATCCCACACTTGGTGACTCCAATCATCACCAGCGCCAAGAAGGCTGCCGAGGCCCTGCAATGGGTGGTGCGCGAGATGGACCAGCGCTACGACGATCTGGCAGCATTCGGGTTCCGTCACGTCAAGGACTTCAACAAGGCAGTACGGGCTGGGGAAGTGACTCTGCCCCCAGGATCGGAGCGGGTCTTGGCCCCCTACCCGTATCTGTTGGTCGTCGTCGACGAGTTGGCAGATCTCATGCTGGTTGCCCCCCGCGACGTCGAGGACTCCATCGTTCGTATCACCCAGCTCGCACGTGCCGCCGGTATCCATCTGGTGTTGGCGACTCAGCGCCCGTCGACTGATGTATGCACCGGCCTCATCAAGGCCAACATCCCGTCGCGGCTGGCGTTCGCGACCTCGTCGATGACGGACTCCCGCGTCATCTTGGACCAGCCGGGCGCCGAGAAGCTCGTGGGCCAAGGTGACGGGTTGTTCTTGCCGATGGGTGCGTCGAAGCCGGTGCGTGTACAGGGATCGTGGGTGTCTGATTCCGAGATTCACCAGGTCGTGTCCCATGTGAAGTCTCAGATGGAGGCCCGCTATCGCGACGATGTTGCTGCTCCGACAGCCGAAAAGAAGGTGGCTGAGGATATTGGTGACGACATGGAACTCGTGCTCGAGGCGGCGAAGCTCGTGGTCGAGTTGCAGTTGGGCTCGACATCAATGTTGCAGCGCAAACTGCGCGTCGGATTCGCCAAGGCCGGTCGCCTCATGGACATCTTGGAGACCCGTCATGTCGTCGGGCCGTCGGAAGGCTCGAAGCCTCGAGACGTGCTGGTGCGTCCTGACGATCTTGACGACGTCCTCGCGAATCTGCAAGCAGAAGCCTGAGGAACCCAAGAACTGAGGTACGCGAGAGGGGTCCGAACGATGTGTTCGGACCCTTTCTGATGTCTGGTGACTGAAGAGTTACTCGGTGACGGGCAGCGGCTCCTTGTCGTAGGACTGCCACGCATTCTCGTCGGAATCCTGGACGAGGTAGACCAGCACCCAGATCCAACCAATGACCGGGATGAGGGAGATGAGCAGCCACCAGCCGGTGTGGTTGGTGTCGTGCAGGCGGCGCACACCGATCGCGATTGAGGGGATGAGAGTACCCAGGAACCAGATGGTGCTCAGGACCGCGTAGAGCCTCGCCGGGTCGTTGGGGGTCCCGTCCATGGCGAAATTGATCGCGTTGAGGATCATCTCGACCAAGATCGAGAAGAGGAAGATCCACCAGTACTCGGATCGGGATGCCCGCCCATTGAAGACGGCGTAATTCTTGAAGAAGAGTTTGACGGCGCGGCCGAAATCGACGTGCGGCCTTCGGTGGTCCTCGCCAGACGGGTCACTGTGATTGGAGTAAGGATCTGGAGCCTGGTAGGGATGAGCGGTCACAGGCTGTCCGAACTGGTCGAAACCGCCTTGCGCGTGGCTCTCGCTGGGCCACTCCGGGCCGCCAAAATCGTCAGGTTGCTGTGGGTGGTTCGGCTGTGTCATGCGAACTCCTTATTCATCAATTGACGGCAGCAATATTCAGGATACCTGAATGGCACAGCACCGTCACAGCGCACACAACCAGACATGCAAAGGTGGTTCGTAGCCGCCAAAACGTAGTACCTGACCCGAATGCGATCTGCGGCGCGCAAGGGTGGGCGCAGCCGGGCTCGAACCGGCGACCTCCAGCGTGTAAGGCAGGCGCTCTGACCAACTGAGCTATACGCCCTGGATGCACCACTGTACCGAGTCGTGGGTGTGAGCACACCGTTCGGGGTCGGCGTCGACACGGTGAGTTGTCGTTGTGCCCCTGTAGAGTTGGCTGACGTGGCATTGGTAGACCTTCAACAGACTATCGAGGAGCTCGACACATCCCTGTCCTCGATCGAAAATGTTCTCGACCCCGAGGCCAAGAAGGCCGAGATCGCGGACCTCGAGGAACAGGTGGCCGCCCCGAACCTGTGGGATGACCAGGAGAACGCTCAGCGGGTGACTTCGCGGCTGTCTGCCCTGCAGGCTGAGATCGAGCGCCTGGAGCGGCTGCGTTCGCGCATCGAGGACGTCAAGGTTCTGCTGGAGTTCGCAGCTGATGGCGATGACGCGGAGTCCCTGGCGGAGGCGACGAGCGAGGCAGCCAAGCTTCGCGAGGAGATCGACGCTCTCGAGATTCGCACCCTGCTGTCCGGGCAGTATGACGAGCGCGAGGCCGTCGTCACCATCCGTTCGGAGGCTGGCGGCGTTGACGCGGCTGACTTCGCCGAGATGTTGCTGCGGATGTACCTGCGTTGGGCCGAACGGCACGGCTACAAGATCGAGGTCCTCGACACTTCGTACGCCGAGGAGGCGGGCATCAAGTCCGCGACCTTCGTCGTTCATGCCCCCTTCGCGTACGGCACCTTGTCGGTCGAGCAGGGCACTCACCGTCTGGTGCGTATCAGCCCTTTCGACAACCAGGGACGTCGTCAGACCTCCTTCGCCGGTGTCGAAGTGCTTCCCGTCGTGGAGGAGACAGACCACGTCGACATTCCCGAGTCGGACCTGCGCGTCGACGTCTTCCACGCTTCTGGCCCTGGTGGTCAGGGTGTCAACACCACTGACTCGGCTGTCCGCCTGACCCACCTTCCCACCGGCATCGTGGTGAGCTGTCAGAACGAGCGTTCCCAGATCCAGAACAAGGCTGCGGCCCTTCGAGTCCTGCAGGCCAAGCTGCTGGAGAAGGCTCGCGAGGAGCAGGAGGCCGAGATGAACTCGCTGAAGTCGGAGGGCAATTCGTGGGGTGCCCAGATGCGTTCCTATGTGCTGCACCCGTACCAGATGGTCAAGGACCTGCGCACCAACCACGAGGTTGGCAACACCGACGCGGTCTTCGACGGCGACATCGACGACTTCATTGACGTTGGCATTCGTTGGCGTCGCAAGAACGAGACCGACTGACGGGACAGACGTGATCACCTTCGACAACGTCACGAAGACATATTCGGGACAGAGCCAGGCCGCATTGTCCGACGTCAACGTCGACATCGACAAGGGAGAGTTCGTCTTCCTCGTCGGTCAGTCCGGCTCGGGCAAGTCGACCTTCATCCGGCTGATTTTGCGCGAGCACCGGCCGACGAGGGGAACCCTGTACGTCGCCGGGAAGAACCTCAATCAGATGAGGTCATGGAAGGTGCCGGCCTTGCGTCGACAGATCGGTACGGTTTTTCAGGACTTCCGCCTGCTGCCGGGCAAGACGGTCCACGAGAACGTCGCCTTCGCGATGCAGGTCATCGGTAAGTCGACCAAGGAGATTCGTACCGTCGTTCCCGAGACCTTGGAACTGGTCGGCCTGGACGGCAAGGAGAAGCGGATGCCCGACGAGCTTTCCGGAGGTGAGCAGCAGCGCGTCGCGTTGGCCCGGGCCTTCGTCAACCGTCCCAAGATTCTCATCGCCGACGAGCCGACAGGAAACCTCGACCCCGATACAGCCGTGGGCATCATGAAGGTCCTTGATCGCATCAACCGCACTGGTGCCACGGTTGTCATGGCCACTCATGATTCGACGATCGTTGACCAGATGAGAAGACGAGTCATTGAGCTCGAGTTCGGACATGTCGTCCGGGACGAGAACGACGGCGTTTACCGCAACTCCTGACATCCCCGACACGAGACAGAACGAGGACACACATGCGTCACACCTTGCGAGAGACGTGGTCTGGGCTGCGCCGCAATGCGACGATGACCCTAGCCGTCATCGTCACGATGTGGGTTTCCCTGTCCCTGTTCGGGGCGGCCCTGCTGGCCACTCAGCAGGTCGACCTGCTCAAGGGCAAGTGGTACGACAAGGTCGAGGTCTCCGTCTTCCTGTGCGTTGACGGCGTCTCGGGAGCGCGGTGCTCGGGACAGAAAGCCGCCACCCAAAGTCAGAAGGACGCGATTCGTCAGGCGTTGGAGGCCAATCCTCAGGTCTCGCACGTCTACTACGAGTCCAAGCACGAGGCCTTCCAGGAGTACCAGCGCATCTATGCGGATTCACCGGTCAAGGACGTTCTCACCGAGGACACCATTCAGGATTCCTACCGTGTCAAACTGGTTGACCCCCAGCAATATCAGGGGGTGGTGACGGAGGCTCAGAGCCTGGCCGGTGTGCAGTCGGTCGTCGACCTGCACAACGTGTTGGACCCAATATTCCTGTGGATGAATGCCCTGAAATGGGTGACCTTCGGAATGTCGGTGCTGCTGTTGGTCGCCGCGGCCTTGCAGATTGGCAACGCCATTCGGATGGCTGCCTTCGCCAGACGTCGCGAACTGGGCATCATGAAGTTGGTGGGTGCCTCGAACACCTACATCCTCATGCCCTTCCTCCTGGAGTCCCTCATCGCGGGTCTCATTGGAGCACTGCTGGCCTGTCTCACCGTGGCCTTGGGCGCCGACCTGGTCGTCATGCGCAAGATGGCTCATTCCATCACGACCGTGGCGTGGGTTGGGTGGCCCCAGGTATGGACCTCGATTGCGTGGATGATCGTCGTGGCCATCGTGCTCTCCGTGGTACCGGCCTACATCGCGACGAAGAAGTACCTCAGGGTCTGATCCGTATAGGATGGAACGCGCTGTGTCGAAGGAGGCTCGCCATGCCCAGGGAACAGGGAGTCAAGGTCGTCGCGCGTAATCGTCGCGCCACCCACGACTACACCATTGGTGACAGGTGGGAGGCCGGAATCGTCCTCCAGGGCACCGAGGTGAAGTCCCTGCGCGCTGGCAAGGCCACCTTGACCGACGCCTTTGCCCAGGTTGATGACAGGGGGGAGGTGTGGATGTACAACCTCCACATCCCCGAATATGCCTTCGGGACCTGGCGCAACCACGACGTCATGCGCAAGCGCAAGCTGCTTCTCAACAAGCGTGAGATCACGACGTTGTCGCGGAAGGCTGACGGCCCGGGCAAGACGATCGTCCCGCTGCAGCTGTACTTCAAGGACGGTTACGCCAAGGTCGAGATCGCCGTCGGTACCGGCAAGAAGGACTGGGACAAGAGGCAAGCCATTCGTGAGCGGGACGCCAAGCGCGAGGCCCAACGAGCACTGGCGAGTCGCGTACGCAATCGCAAGCGCTGAATCGTTGACGACCACCACCGCACGTACCGTGTGGTGGCGGTCTTGTGTCTCCACATTGTGAGTGCGGGTTGGTGGAACATGTGTTCCAGTGTATAAATATGTACATGAGCGCAAAAGGATTCACTGTCGCGGTGGCTGGAGCTTCCGGACATGCGGGAGCTGAGGTCGTGCGTCTGCTGGCTGCGCACCCCGAGCTGACGATGGGGGACCTTGCTGCGCACAGCCAGGCAGGTCTCCCGGTGGCCCAGGCGATGCCACAGCTGGCCGGGGTGGCAGGGGAGCGAAGCCTTTCCGAGATGGACGTCGATCGGTTGGCAGGCCATGACGCGGTTGTGCTGGCCCTTCCCCACGGCGCCTCCGGCGAGATCGCCCATGGTCTCAGCGAGGTCAACCCTGACGTCGTCATCGTCGATGCCGGTGCAGATTTCCGGTTGTCCTCGTCGGCGGACTGGCAGCGTTGGTACGGCGGCGACCATGCCGGTACCTGGGCCTATGGCCTTCCTGAGCTTCCCCTGGCTGCCGGAGGTTCACAGCGCAGAAACCTCGTCGGAGCGATCCGGATCGCCGGACCCGGCTGCAACGCCTCGGCCGTTGCCGTCGGTCTGGCACCGCTGGTGGGACTCGTTGACACCTCTCAGATCGCAGCGACCCTGGTTGTGGGAACCTCGGGGGCCGGAAAGTCGAGTCGTCCGGACCTCACCTTCTCTCGCATGAGTGCGGGAGCCCATCCCTACTCCGTTGGCAATGCCCACCGTCACATCCCCGAGATCATGCAGTCCTTGCGCACCGCCGGGGCCAAGGATCCTCAGCTGAGCGTCAGTGCTGTCCTGGTCCCCATGACCAGGGGGATCCTCGCGGTGTGTACAGCACCGTCCCAGGCTTCGAGTGAGGATCTTCTCGGACGGCTGCATGAGGTTTATGACGACGAGCCGCTCATCCACATCACCGATGCTCACCCCGACACCCACGACGTCGTCGGCTCGGCGATGGTGCACATCAACGCCGTCGGTGACCTCGACACCGGCCTGGCCATTGTCGTCGTCGCCCTTGACAACCTTGTCAAGGGAACCGCTGGTGCTGTCATTCAGAGCCTCAACCTGGCCCTGGGACTTCCCGAAACAGAGGGGCTGCCCATGGTCGGACTCAACCCGTGACAGGAGGATTCATGTCCGTTACCTATCCGCTCGGATTTCGTGCCCGTGGTGTTCAGGCCGGGCTGCGAACCAGACCGGTCCCGGATCTTGCACTGATCGTCAACGACGGCCCTCGCGACGCCGTTGCGGGAGTGTTCACGACCAACCGCGTCTGTGCGGCGCCCGTGCAGTGGTCGCGTCAGGCCGTGGCTGACCACAAGGCACGAGCTATCATCGCGAACACTGCCGTTGCGAACGCCTGCACCGGAATTGACGGCCTGACGGACTCCCAACGCGAGGCTGAGCACGTCGCAACCCTGGTCGGTTGCAAGCCCGACGAGGTGGTCGTCGCCTCGACGGGAATCATCGGCGTGCGACTCGACATGCCGTCGATCTTGGTGGGAGCCACCGCCGCGCACAACTCCTTGGACCGGGGAGACGACGTTGACGAGTCGGCGGCGCAAGCGATCATGACGACCGACACCGTTACCAAGACCGCCACCGTCGAGAAGAACGGGACGCGGTTCGGAGGAATCGCCAAGGGGGCAGGCATGCTGGCCCCCCAACTGGCGACGATGCTCGCCTTCCTCACCACCGACGCCGTCGTGGATCCCGAGGAATTCCAGGACGCCCTGGCACAGGCCTGCGACGTCACGTTCAGCCGTGTCGACTCCGATGCATGCATGTCGACCAATGACACCGTCGTTGCGATGTCGTCCGGCGTCTCCGGTGCCAGTCTTTCCGGGGCCGACCTCGTCTCGGCCCTCACCGATCTGTGTGCGAATCTGGCTCGCCAGCTCGTCGCCGATGCCGAGGGATCCCACCACGACGTCAAGGTGACGGTTCGCGGGGCGACAGCCACGGATGCCGCCGTCGCCGTGGCTCGCGAGGTCGCGCGTTCCAACCTCGTCAAGACAGCCATCGCCGGCAACGACCCCAACTGGGGACGAATCCTGGCAGCTGTCGGATGCGTGCCCGAGGACGTGGCTCCCTTCGACCCCGACGAGGTGGACGTCTCGGTCAATGACGTCCAGGTCTGCAGGGCCGGAGGAATCGGGGATTCCCGAGACCTCGTCGACATGACCTTGCGCGAGGTCAACATCGACATTGACCTGCACGCTGGTGACGTCGAGGCTGCGGTGTGGACCAACGACCTGACCCACGAATACGTCGAAGAGAACAGCGCATACACATCATGATCCTCGCCCTCGACATCCCCCTCGACGATTCCCAGTTCTCGGCTCAGCGTAAATCCGAGGTCCTGGTTGAAGCGCTGCCCTGGATCAGGCGGTTCCAGGGTCGGACCGTGGTCGTCAAGTACGGCGGCAACGCCATGGTCGACCCTGGCCTGCAGCAGGCCTTCGCCGACGACATCGTCTTCATGGCATCGGTGGGTATCCGTCCCATCGTCGTCCACGGTGGCGGACCCCAGATCAACGCCATGCTCGCCGAGTCCGCGACACCCGTGGAGTTCCGCAATGGTTTGCGGGTGACGTCTCCCGAGGTCATGGAGGTTGTCCGGATGGTGCTCGTCGGCCAGGTGGGCCGTCAGCTGGTCAACCGGATCAACACCTATGCCCCTCTGGCCGCCGGCATGTCCGGTGAGGACTCCGGATTGTTGTCAGCGCGAAAGTCGAGGGTCATCGTCGATGGGGAACAGATCGACATGGGCCTGGTGGGAGACATCGTCGATGTCAACACTGAACTCATCAATTCCATGTTGGATCGCGGGCAGATTCCCGTCATCGCTCCGGTGAGCCCTGAGGTTGACGAGGCCGGGTGGCCGACAGGGCGGGTTCTCAACGTCAACGCTGACACCGCTGCCACGGCCATTGCTCAAGGCCTGTGCGCCGAGAAACTTGTCATGCTGACGAATGTGGCCGGTATCTACGGCACCTGGCCGGATCCCCGCACACTCGTCTCGGAGATCTCGGCCACGGACCTGCGCTCCATGGTTCCCCGGTTGGGAGAAGGTATGCGCCCCAAGGGCCAGGCCTTGCTCGATGCCATTGACGGAGGCGTGTCGAGCGCGGCCATCGTTGACGGACGGATCGAGCACGCCCTGCTGTTGGAGATCTTCACGTCCAAGGGAGTCGGAACGATGGCCCGACGCGACGACTATGTGTAAGGAGATGACGATGACTGAAGGGATGGCCATGACTTACGACCAGACGACTGCCACGTGGCAGGAACGCTACCGTCACGACCTTCTCGGTGTGTTCGGCAGCCCCCAGCTGTGTCTGGAGCGCGGGCACGGTTGCGTCGTCGTCGACAGTGACGGCAAGGAATACCTTGACCTGCTCGGTGGTATTGCCGTCAACGCTCTGGGATATGCACATCCCGCATGGGTTGAGGCAGTCAGCCACCAGGCTGCCAGCCTTGCTCATGTCTCGAACTTCTTCACCACGCAACCGCAGCTCAATCTTGCCGGGAAGTTGTTGTCCCTGGCCAAGGCGCCACGGGGATCCGCAGTGTTCTTCTCGAACTCGGGCACCGAGGCCAATGAGGCGGCGGTCAAGATCTGCCTTGCCCATGACCCCGGTGGTCGAATCATCGCGCTCGAGCATGCCTTCCACGGCCGGACGCTGGGCGCCCTCTCGTTGACGCACAAGATCGCCTACCGTCAGCCCTTCGGACCTTCGGCGGTTGACGTGACCTTCGTCCCCCCGGAGGATGCCGAAGCTCTTGCCGCCGAGTTGGACAAGGGCGACGTGGCCGGGGTCTTCATCGAGCCGGTCCAGGGAGAGGCTGGTGTCGTTCCTATGTCGGTGGAGTACCTGCAGCAGGTGCGAGAGCAGACGGCCTCGCACGGTGTCCTCATGGTTGTCGACGAGGTGCAGTGCGGGATGGGGCGTACCGGTCATTGGTTTGCCCACCATGGCGCTCACATCACACCCGACATCATGACCCTGGCCAAGGCGCTGGGCGGCGGATTTCCCATTGGGGCGACGATGACATTCGGGCCGGACGTGTCCGGGATCCTTACTGCTGGCCAACACGGGACGACCTTCGGCGGCAACCCGTTGGCCTGCGCGGCGGCCTACTCAGTCATCAGCACCATCGAGTCCGAGGATCTGCTGGCCCGTGTGCGTCAGATCGGTACCTTGTTGTCGACGGCGCTGAGGCAGTGCCATCCTCGGGTCACCGAGGTGCGGGGCAGTGGCGCGCTCATCGGTATCCAGTTCGACTCCGAGATCGCCGGTGCCCTGGTGGGTGCAGCTCGCGAGCATGGTTTCATCGTGAATGCTGCCAATCCATCGACGGTGAGGTTGGCCCCTCCATACATCCTTGGCAAGGAGGAGGCTCAGTCCTTCATCGATGCCCTGCCCGATCTCATCGACGCGGTGACCGTCTGACAATCTGGTCGGGGTCCCCGGGAAACGCCACAGCTGGACGGGGAGGGGCATGGTGGCGGGTAAGCTGAAAACACGTTCCCGAGCGAGGAGTTCTTCTTGACCACCGAACCGCACGACCACAACCGGAACAGCTCTGACCGTCCGATGGCATTGTGGGGTGGACGCTTCTCCGGTGGGCCGTCCGAGGCGTTGGCGGCCCTGTCCGTGTCGACCCAGTTCGACTGGCGGCTGGCACGCCACGACATTGCTGGTTCCAGGGCCCACGCCGGAGTTCTCCATACCGCGGGTCTGCTGGACGACGAGCAGTACCAAGGCATGATCGAGGCTCTCGACAGGCTTGAGGACGATGTCGTCTCCGGACGATTCGTCGCCGGCCCTGATGACGAGGACGTTCACACCGCCCTCGAGCGCGGCCTCATGGAACGAGCTGGTGACGATCTTGGCGGACGTCTGCGTGCTGGTCGCTCCCGCAACGACCAGATCATTGCCCTGTTGCGGCGGTATCTGCGTGAGGAGGCTCGTAGCCTGGCCGGTGAGGTGCTGGAACTGGTCGACGTGTTGGCGCGACGGGCCGAGGAGGCTGGTGACGCCGTCATCGCTGGCCGTACCCACATGCAGCACGCCCAGCCGGTGCTGTTGGCCCATCATCTGCTTGCTCACGCCTGGCCACTGGTGCGCGACGTGCAGCGTTTCCGTGACCTCGATGCCAGGATGGACTGCTCTCCGTACGGCTCGGGGGCCCTTGCGGGGTCGTCACTCGGTCTGGATCCGGAAGCCGTCGCACGGGACCTCGGGTTCTCATCGTCGGCTCCCAACTCGATCGATGGCACCGCGGCTCGCGACGTCGTTGCCGAGTTCGCCTTCGTGGCTGCCCAGGTTGGGGTTGACCTCTCGCGGCTCAGCGAGGAGATCATCATCTGGAATACCCGCGAGTTCAGCTACGTCACCCTTGACGACTCGTTCTCGACCGGGTCGTCCATCATGCCGCAGAAGAAGAACCCCGATATTGCCGAGCTCGCTCGTGGCAAGGCGGGCCGACTCATCGGCGACCTTGCGGGTCTCATGGCTTCCCTCAAGGGCATGCCGCTGGCATATGCGCGGGACCTGCAGGAGGACAAGGAGCCGGTCTTCGACCAGATCGATCAGCTCCATCTGCTGCTTCCTGCCGTGACCGGGATGATGGCCACCGCGGTGTTCAACACCGAGCGCATGGCCGAGATGGCTGGTCAGGGATTCTCCCTGGCCACCGATGTCGCCGAGTGGCTGGTGCGACAGGGGGTGCCGTTCCGCGTCGCCCACGAGCTGTCCGGGGCGTGCGTGCGTGAGGCTGAGTCCCAGGGTGAGGAATTGGCCGATCTCACGGACGAGGAGTTGTCGGCCATTGATCCTCGTCTCACCCCGCAGGTCCGTGAAGTCATGACGGTCGGGGGGTCGGTGCGCTCCCGGTCCGGACGCGGTGGCACTGCTCCTGTTCGCGTGGCCGAGCAGATCACCGAGTTGCGAAACGATGTTGCACAGTTGAGCGTTTTTGCCGAAGACGTGTCGCGATGAGTACCGCGTGGCAACCGGAGACCTCTTCACTACGTGTGACACACGAACAGCGCGAAAGAGTCCTGGACCACGTCAGTGACGCTTATGCGCACGGAGTCATTGACGACATGGAGCGAGAACGCCGAATTGAGACTGCGTTGTTGGCACGAACTCGCTCTGAACTCGACGAGAGCTATCGCGGGTTGCCGTCCTTCAAGCCATCGGTTCCCGAAGGGATCAGGGCACCGTTGCCGGACGTTCCCGAGGAGCGACCGACGATGGGCGTAGGACTGTGTGGATTGTCGGCGCTCGTTAGCGGCCCCATTGGACCCGCTGCCGGGTTCGCGCTGACTCCTAAGGGGTCATGGGCACACCGGAAGATCACGCATCAACTAGTGACTCAGGTGGTGTTCCTCCCCTTGCTGATCGGGATCGGTTCGGGCTCGGTCGGCTCTTTCAGGGGTGTAAGTCTTGTGGCGCTGGTCTGGATGATTCTCACCATCTCCCACGCCGTTCGTGGATTCCAAGGTCAGGACTGAGACGCTGGTCTGGGTTCAAGCCGTGGCTCCTATGGCCACGGTCGATGCCGCAATGGCGGTCATTGGTTTGTGCCGGTGACCGGGTCATCATGGACAACGTGAACAGTTATCAGCCGTGGCAGTCGGGAGGGGATCAGTGGCTCGTCAACGACGTTCAACGCGACCGAGTCGTGGCCTTCTTGCGCACTGCCTATGTCGACGGTCGGCTCTCGTCGGCTGACTTCGAGGACAGGGTGAGTCGTGCTCTGGCCGCGGTGACGCGAGCTGATCTCAACGCCACGTTGAATGGTCTGGCCGTCATCGGTGGTCAGGCACGGTCGTCTCGGGCGGGGCGTGTCGCTTCCGGGGAGTCGCTGGCTGCTGGGCTGATCGGGTTGTCCCCGCTCTTCCTCGGGCCGCTGGGTCCGATGTTGGGGGTGGCAATGTCGCCTCGGGGCTCGTGGACCCGTCGTCAGGTTGCTCATCAGGCGAACTTCCAGGTGCTTGCTCTGCTGCTGGCCATGGTTGTGTTGGGAGTTGCTGCCAACACAACCATGCTCATCATCGCCTTCCCCCTTGCTGGGATGGCGTGGTTCGCCGGGACGATCATTCACGCCGCTCGTGCCTTCGAGGGGGTCGAGTGGACGAATCCGCTGCTCGACGCGATCCCGCTGAAGTTCTTCGACGACGGTCGGCGTCGGCTGACGGGTTCGGTGACTCGGGGCCGATGAGGTAGACTTGACTGGTACAACACCATAGAGGGGATGACTGGTTTCGACTTGGAATGGTTGTTCCAGGAGAAGCGGGCCGAGGACCCAGGGTCAACTCGTTAACGACCCCTGGAAACCTATAAGTGCCGAGAACACTCGCACTGACTTCGCTCTCGCTGCCTGATCAGTGATCGAAGGGTCAGCCCGGATGTAGCCTTCCGTCCGGATCCTGGCCTCGTTTAGAAGGCTTGCTGTACAGCCGTGGTCACGGAGGCTGTACGGGACTTTTC
This sequence comes from Cutibacterium nasicola, assembly GCF_052654715.2. Taxonomy (NCBI): domain Bacteria; kingdom Bacillati; phylum Actinomycetota; class Actinomycetes; order Propionibacteriales; family Propionibacteriaceae; genus Cutibacterium; species Cutibacterium nasicola. The sequence goes on from NZ_CP199745.2 coordinate 938,707, forward strand.
CGTGACTGGGCTTGTCTGCACCATGTCGGTGTGTGTGCAGGAGCCGAGTAACAACGACAGCATCGACTGCGCCCGGAGAATGTCTGGACTGTCTTTCAAGGACGCGGGTTCAATTCCCGCCATCTCCACTGAGTGCCTGCTGGCGTTGGTACATTGGCGCGCCGGCAGGCATTTTGATGCTGTCTGCGCTGGGGCCATCGGTCCTAACCGGGGGGAGCAGGAGGACCGGGACATCGAGCGCACTCTCTACTACCCGAGGAATAGAACGGGACGAGCTGGTCAATGTCCAAATCGGTCGGGGTACTCACTCGATAGGTTGCAACGACCAAGACAGTGTGAGGGCCTTTCCGGTTGAACCCGTCGTCAACCGGAAAGGCCCTCACGGCGGCTCATGATGCCGGCCTTAGTCCTTGGCCCCAACCATTAACAGGCGCTCAGCAAGCCTTGTTGACGACTTTGCTCGTGGTCAGCAGCTGGTTGGTCAGAGTGGTGCTCGAGGGGGAACTGGACGGTTGCCCGGTGTATGTGATGGTTGCTGACTGCACATATGACGTGAGACTAAATGATGACCATCCGTCATTAGCCATCATCCGGAACGTTGCCGGCATGATGAGGGTTTGCCCGTAGTACTTGGTCTTTGACTGGGTCACCGTGAATGACTTCGTGGTCGTGAAGGTGAGCGTGCCGGTGACCTTCAGTGATCCGTCTGGCAATGTGGTTGTTGTCGGCGCGGTGACGGACCAGCTGCCACCGACATTTTGGCTGGCCAGATAAGGCGCTTTGCCAGGTATCGTGATTAGTTTTCCAGAAAGCTCTTCAGTCCAGTAGTCCTGCTGGTTCACCCTAATGTGGTTCGCCGCGTACTGGGCCTCTTGCGGAACGATGAACTCGATATCGGTCACGAAGGTGGCCCCACTGTTCAGCGTCGCGGTCGAGCCAGGAATATATCCGGTGCCCGTCTGTGACGACGTGGTGGGAACGGACCACCAGAAACCGCTCGCCGAAGCATAAGAGCCATTCGTTCCCGATGAAATGTTGGTGACGGGAGTGAGTGACCCTTCACTGTTGTGGAAGAAGGCGCTATTGCTGTAGCACGTGGCAGAATCGTCCCAATAGATGTCATTTTGAGGGCTGCTACCGGACTTGACTGCAGTGAAGTATTCGCTGGGGGTCGTCGGGTAGTTGCCGGTAGAAGGATCGTCGGTTTGGTCATATCCGACATAATTCGTCGAAACGAACTCAGTGCTCATGCCGGCAGTGACAAACAGACCATACTCGGCGGAGGCTGCGGGGGGGGGGGTGGACGCTGCGGAAGCTGGCAGTCGGTGTGCGGAGATGACAGCCGGCGTCGCCCACGCAGTGCCTGAGATCACGGTGCGGCGTCGGATCGCGGGAGAATTCACGGTAGCCTTTCACAGTATGGCAGCATAAGAACGATTTCATCCTGCCCTATTGATTGATGCCGTGCAAAATAATGCTCATCATATGGTCTCACTGTGCTTGCGCCCATACCTTAGGCTATCCTCCTTCGGATACCGATCATGTGCCTCTGAATCCCTACACCGTCGAGTTGGTCACAGGTCGACACGATTGAGCTATTGCGGCGGCCGCTTACAGTCGACCTCACATTGACGATTACCTCGAATCACCCCGGCTCTGGGTGACACAATGGGCGTCGTGATACTCGCGAACCCTCTCAAAGCTGGTGACCTGCTGTTGGCGAGTCGCCACATCGACGAGGGGTGCTTCTGCGAGTCCGTCGTCTATCTCATCGACGTCGCCCCTGACGGTGTCCTCGGGGTCATCGTCAACCAACCCTGCTCGGCGGGAACGTTGCGCAGCCAACTACCCGACTGGGAGCCTCTCGCCACCCCTCCGCAGGACCTCTTCTTCGGGGGGCCGATGTCGCCGAGCGGGGCCATCTGCCTGGCCCGCGTGCAACGATCAAGCGAGGAGCCTCCCGGGTGGCGACGTGTCGATGGGCTCACCGGACTGCTTCACCTCGACACCCCGACCGAACTCGTGGATGGCGCCTTCACTGACCTCCGTGTCTTCGCGGGATACGCCGGATGGGAGCCCGGACAGCTTGAGGCTGAGTTCATCCGCGGCGACTGGATCAGAGCCGTCGCCCACCCCGAGGACATCTTCTCCTCTGAGCCGAGAGCTCTGTGGCGAGCCGTACTGCATCGTCAGAACGGCGCTGCGGCGGTGCTTGCCACCGCCACGGACACCCCCACCCTGAATTGATCGATGGTCGGGAGCCATTGGGGCTACGATGTGCACCATTGCGGAATGAGTCAGGAGGTCTGTGGTGGACACCGCCGCTGATCACGGGCCGATTCTTGTCGTTGATGACGATGCGGCCCTGGCCGAGATGCTTCAGCTCGTCCTGGTGAAGGAGGGTTTCTCAACCGTGTGGGTCGGGCACGGCGATGATGTCATGGATGTGTTCCGGCAGCGCACGCCCGCGCTCGTTCTCCTCGACCTCATGCTTCCGGGCCGTGACGGCATCGAGATCTGCCAGGACATCCGACGCGAATCCGGCGTCCCGATCATCATGCTCACGGCCCGCTCGGACACCCCTGACGTCGTTCGTGGATTGGGGGCAGGTGCCGACGACTACGTCTCGAAGCCCTTCCGGTCCGCCGAACTTGTCGCCCGCATACGTGCCCGCTTGCGCACTCCAGCCATACAACGAGACGAAGGCGGAATCATCAGTGTCGGGGATCTGACCATTGATTCATCAGCCCATGTGGTGCAACGCGGAGGGGAAGAGATCTCCTTGACGCCGCTGGAGTATTCCTTGCTCGTGACGATGGCTCAGCATCCCAACAAGGTCTTCAGCCGCGAGACCCTGCTCCGGGAGGTCTGGGGTTACACCAGCAATGCCGATACTCGCCTCGTCAACGTCCACGTGCAGCGGTTGCGCTCCAAGGTGGAGGGAAACGCTGAGCGTCCTCAGATGATCGTCACGGTGCGCGGAGTCGGATATCGCATCAGTACACCTGGGGAGGAGAGCTGATCACCCCGGCGCGGCGTGCTGGGCGCCACCGACGATCTGGTTGGCCCCGGTCCTGGCTTGCCGGTCTGCGGCGGCTGTGGTGGTCGTCATTGCCGCTGCGTATGGTGACCATCACGTTGTCGAGCAGTCTGGTCATTCTCGTCGTCGGTGGGTTCTTCCTGGTTCGTCAGGCCACCGCGGGAATCGTCGAAGCCAAACGTGCCTCTGCCATTGCGGAGACGACTACGACGATCACTCGCATCCAGGGCCAGCTGCGAGACACCGATCTGCGCACTGCCTCTCTCCATGAGCGGCTCAACCGACTTGCAGACGACGCAGCTGGACAGTCTGGGCAGTATCACGTCGTCATCCAGGGCCCTGTCTCCGGACTCATTTCCCAAGGGGTCGCGCCGGAGTCCGTCCCGGCTGAACTCACCGCGAAGGTGGGGGAGTCAAGTGGGATGTGGACCGCGCCGACGATGATCCATTACACCGACCACGTGCGTCCTGACGTCCCTGGGATCGTGGTCGGGTCGGTCCTGTGGTCCCCTGGGACCAGCCAGTCCATCCCGGTGTACTTCATCTTTCCGGAGACCCAGGAGGTCGCCACCGTCGAGTTGCTGCGACGCAGTGTCATCAGCGTCGGAGCTCTCATGGCCCTGGCCATCGCTTTGGCGACCTACATGGCGACCCGTCACCTGTCCCAACCCATTCGGCAGGCCTCCATCACAGCGTCGAGATTGGCCGGCGGGGCGTTGGACGAACGCATGGTGATTCGGGGGACTGACGACCTGGCGACCCTCGCCAAGTCCATGAATGACATGGCAGCCCAGCTGGATCGACGAATTGGGGAATTGGAGAGGTTGTCGACATTGCAGCAACAGTTCGTCTCGGATGTCTCCCACGAGTTGCGCACACCCATGACGACGATGCGGATGGCCTCCGACATGATCGTGGCCAATCCCGATGATCCGGTCCAGGTGCGGTCGGTCGACCTCATGCGGACCCAGATGGAGCGTTTCGAGACTCTGTTGGCCGACTTGCTCGAGATCTCTCGGTTCGACGCCGGAGCCGCACAACTGTCACTGGAGGACTGCGACATCGTCGAACTTGTCCGCACCGAGATCGTCGATGTGACGCCACTCGCAGAGCGTCTGGGAGTTCCGATCGTACTCACCACCGAGACGTCGCAGACTGCTGAGGTTGACCCGCGCCGGATCAGCCGCATCGTCAGGAACCTGCTGTCGAATGCCGTTGAACATGCCGAGGGAAAGATGGTCGAGGTGACCGTCGCCGGTAATGACTGTGCTGTGGGGATCGCCGTGCGTGACCACGGGGTCGGATTCGAGCCATGGCAGGCGGAAAAGGTCTTCGGTAGGTTCTGGCGCGCAGACCCGTCCCGGGTGCGCACCGTGGGTGGCAGCGGTCTCGGCCTGGCGATTTCTCGTCAGGACGCCAACCTGCACAATGGCTGGCTGACGGCGTGGGGACGACCCGGTGAGGGCGCCTTCTTCCGGCTGGTCATTCCGAGGGATTCCGGCGCAGTGGTCGTCGAGTCCCCACTGCCCGCCAAGCCCAGCGATGCCAGCCCGACCGGATCTGAGGAGGAGCGATGACACTGCGTCCCACACGCCGTGCCGTGTTGTCGGGAGCCGCCCTCGTGCTGGCGGGTTGCGCCGAGGTGCCGTCCACGGGGGCAGTGAGACAGGCCGACGACCCACACGAGGTCTCAAGTCAGCGGGAGGGCATTGACGTCGCTCCTCAGCCTCCTGTTGATGGCGCGTCGATTGACCTTGTCGTAGGCGGTTTCCTGCAGGCAATGACGAGTGCGGATGACGACTACCGTGTCGCTCGTGCTTACCTCACCAAGGACGTGGCGGACCGCTGGGATCCCCATTCCCGGGCGACGATCTACGAGGCCACCAATTACAAGCCGACAAGCACGGTGGCGACGGCGTCTCTTCAGGCTCCGATCGTTGGCACCATAGATGCCGACGGGCACTACCACCCGGCGACGTCACAGACGCTCAAACACGATTTCGGCATGGCTCAGGAATCCGGACAATGGCGGATTTCCCGGCCCCCCGAAGGGCTGTTGATCTCGCAATATACTTTTCAGCGCGCCTGGTCGGCGATTCCGATCTACTTCTTTGCCGCCGACGCCGACCGTCTGGTCCCGGATGTCATTCACCTGCCGAGCCCGCGGGCTACTCCTGACGTCGCACTCAGGGCGATGATGGCCGGTGTACCGGAACACTTGAAGCCTGTACTTCGCACGGCATTACCGGACGGTGTGAAGGCCCTTGGGACGACCTCGGTTGACGCTGTTGGCGTCGTCACCGTGCCACTGAGCGCGTCCGCAGCCCAACTCTCAGAATCTCAACGTCGGCTGCTTGCCAGTCAAGTCACCTGCACTCTGAGTGGTTTTGCCGCCGTCTCACGCATCCGATTCACCGCCGGCGGATCCCTACTACCTCTCCCCGAAGCGGCTGAGGACAACACTGTGTCGGCCGACCTGTACGCCGACCTCATACCTCTCCCGTCAACGGTCTCCCCAACGGTCGTTGCTGTCGTCAAGGGGCAGATGGGACGGGTCAGCCCATCAGGCCAAGCCCTCCAGATCATGCCCGGGGCATTGGGCCAGCAGACTCGCCCGGAGGCCGGTGTCTCAACTGTTGCGTCCACCCAGTTCGCCATGCCCGTCGCAACCTTGAGTACCCCCGGCGCGGTGTGGCACGCGGTTTCTGCAGATCGTCGATCATTGGTGACATGGCGGGAAGGTAGCGATCAGGTCAACGTCGTCGCCACCGGGGCGAATCTGCTTCGCCCACAAGTCCTCGTCGATCGCAGTGTGATGACGTTCTCCTCGACAGATCCCACACTCGTCGTCGTTGACGCGGATGGGTCCCGAGTGGCCACTGTCGTTGACCTTGGCGGCCGCACAGTAACCTCGTTCAGTGTCTCTCCCGATGGTATTCGTGCGGCTCTGGTCCTCAAGCGGGGGAAGACCTTCGGATTGGGTATCGGCCTGCTGTCACGGCAGGGCCGCGTAGTTCATCTAGGCCACATCGTCGAGACACCGTTGTCCGCCTCGGACGCGAACTTGTCGAAGATCAGCGACGTCGCCTGGCTTTCCCAAACCCAACTGTGTGTCCTGGGCAGCGCGATCGAAGCTGGGGTGACTGCGCCGTACGAGGTCATGGTTGACGGCTCGGGCGCAACCTCCATGGGGCCGCTCAGCGGGGCGAGCATGAAATCCGTGGTGACAGTCCCGATGGAAACCGGCATTGAGGCCGTTGTGCTCAGCGACGACGGAAAACTGCTTCACCACGAGGAGAGATTCCGCTGGCGCCAGGTTCTGCAAGGGGTCAGCGCGGTCGCGATGACAGCTTGACCCTTCCATGACATGACGTTGACCGGCGAGACTGGTTCATCGTGAACCCACTGGACTGCCTGGCCGACCTGCTGCTGGGAGCATGCTGTCCTGGCTGCGGGGAGCCGGGTGTGGGGCTGTGTGAGACGTGTCGGTCTGCGATCAACCCGGCCCCACGGGTCATTGTTGACGGTCCGCCACCGATCATTGCCTGTATGGGGTATCACGATCCTGTTCCCGGGATCGTGACAGCTCACAAGGATCGTGGTGCCGCATGGTTGACCGATGAACTCGGCCAGTGGTTGGCCCAGGGGCTCGCTCCAGCGATAGCTGCCGCTCCCAGCCACGTCGACGTCGTTCCGGTGCCCTCATCGGCGAAGGCTGTGCGGCGGCGAGGTGCTGATCATGCCGCCAACATGGCGCGATCAGCTCTGCGAACCTTGGATGCTTCCAACGCCTCGCTCGCTCAGGTCTTGCACCGAACTCGACGGGTGGCGGACCAACTTGAGGTACGGCATGAAGATCGCAGTGCCAATCAGTGCGGATCGATGAGAGCCCCGTCGGCGCAAGGGGATGTCATTCTCGTTGATGACGTTCGCACCTCAGGGGCGACGATCGACGAGGCGTGCAGAGCCTTGAGGCGGTCTGGGCGACGGGTGCTGTCGGTGGTTGTCCTGGCTGATGCTGCTACCCCACTGAGATGGCCGTGATCACATCTGACCACAAGCATGAGTGACATGGTCGCCTCGGATGTCGAACCTTGCCAAACAACTGTTGGGAGCCCCCTCATGGGCTAGCGTAGATGCATGGCACGACGTGATTGGTACCCGGCCCTCCACGAGAGGTATGAGGGGCGGCGTCGTGCCATTCGTGTCAGCGTCGGAAACACCGATGCGAACCCCAATACAGGAGGTTGTCATGGATGCCATCGTTACGGGTCGGCATTGCCACGTCAGTGATGACGTGCGCGCCCAGGTCGAGGACAGGCTCTCCGGGGTCGAGAAGTTGAAGGACCGGGTCCAGCGCGCCGAGGTGGTCTTCACCGCCCAAGGCACCAAGGGGCCCAAGGATCAAGCCATGACGTGTGAAATCACACTGCGGGCGAAGGGGCCGGTGGTGCGAGCCGTCGGGCAGGCGGAGGACAAGATGGTTGCCTTTGACATGGCTGCCGATCGACTTCGCACCCAGCTTGTCAAGGCCGCTGATCGTCGTCGCAGTCGTCGTGGACTGCGCGTCTCCCAGGTTCTGGACGTCTTGCCCGAGGAAAGCACCGATGATGCACCCGAGATTCTGGCCACCAGGAAGATCGCGGGCGACGTGGAGGTCACCGGGGACAGCCCCATCTATGTCAAGGAAAAGGTCTTCCAGGCCGTTCCCCTGACCCTTGCTCAGGCCCTCGACGAGATGGAACTGGTCGGACACGACTTCTTCCTCTACCTCGATCAGGATTCCAAGCGGCCCAGCGTCGTGTATCGGCGAAAGAAGGGTTACAACTACGGCGTGATCCATCTGGATCTTGACCACGAGTGATCCTGGAGCGTCAGCGAGCAACGACACCGGCGGCAGTGCGGGATGATCCCGCACTGCCACCGGTCTGTGTCGTGAGCCGACGGCGAGGAAGGATGGTCAGGAGAGGTCGTCGCAACTCTCAAATGCCCACGATGAAAGGCCACGGCGTTCTTGCTTCGGTCGCAAACCCCCTAGGATGGGGGAGGTGGCTCTCTTGAGCTGCTCGTCCGGCATGCGCCTGGACGACACGACGTCTACTCCTTGAAGGACCCACCCCGTGAACCTCATGGATCGCGTGCTGCACGCCGGTGAAGGCAAGATCATCCGCCGACTCAACCGCATTGTCGGCCAGGTCAATAGCATCGAGGAGGATTACGTCGCCATGAGCGACGACGAGTTGGCAGGCCAGACCGCCGACTTCCGTCAGCGTCTCGACAACGGCGAGAACCTGGAGCGGCTGCTCCCAGAGGCCTTCGCGACGGTGCGTGAGGCGTCCACGCGAGTGCTCGGCAAACGTCACTTTGACGTTCAGATCATGGGTGGCGCCGCCCTCTACCAGTGCAACATCGCTGAGATGAAGACTGGTGAGGGCAAAACCCTTGTTGGTCTTCTTCCCGCCTACCTCGAGGGGCTCCTCGGCAAGGGCGTCCACGTCGTGACCGTGAACGACTACCTGGCTCGAGTGCAGTCCGAGCAGATGGGTCGGGTGCACCACTTCCTGGGGCTGACGATCTCGGCAATCCTGTCGGACATGTCTCCGACGGAGCGCAAGGAGGCCTACAAAACCGACATCACCTATGGCACGAACAATGAGTTCGGCTTCGATTACCTGCGTGACAACATGGCGGGCTCCCTGAGCGAGTGCGTGCAGCGCGGTCATCACTTCGCCATCGTCGACGAGGTTGACTCGATCCTCGTCGATGAAGCCCGTACCCCGTTGATCATCTCGGGCCCCGCCGAGGAGAACAAGCAGTGGTACCCGGAGTTCGCCAAGATCGTTTCGAGGCTTCAGCGTGACGTCGACTACGAGGTCGACGAGAAGAAGCGTACCGTTGCCGTCCTCGGTCACGGCATCAGCGTTGTCGAGGAACGTCTGGGCATTGAGAACCTGTACGAATCGGCGAACACCCCGCTCATCGGTTACCTCAACAACGCCATCAAGGCCAAGGAGCTCTTCCACCGTGACAAGGACTACGTCCTCATCGATGGCGAGGTCCTCATCGTTGACGAGCACACCGGTCGTACCCTGGCAGGGCGTCGTTACAACGAGGGTCTGCACCAGGCCCTTGAGGCCAAGGAACACGTCGAGATCAAGGACGAGTACCAGACCCTCGCAACGATCACCCTGCAGAACTACTTCCGCATGTACGACAAACTCGCCGGGATGACGGGTACCGCCAAGACCGAGGAGAGCGAGTTCCAGAAGATCTACGGGTTGGGCGTCATTCCGATTCCGACGAACCGCCCGATGATTCGGAAGGACCAGAAGGATCTCATCTACCGCACCGAGGACGCCAAGTTCGACGCCATCATCTCCGATGTCGTCGAGCGTCACGAGGCTGGTCAGCCCATCCTCATCGGTACCGCATCCGTCGCCAAGTCGGAGCTGCTGTCGGAGAAGCTCAAGCGGGCTGGCGTTCCCCACAAGGTGCTGAACGCCAAGCACCACGAGTCCGAGGCGGCGATCGTCGCCCTGGCCGGTCGCAAGGGAAGTGTGACGGTCTCGACTAACATGGCCGGTCGTGGTACCGACATCATCCTCGGTGGTAACCCAGAATTCCTCACGGAGCTGGATCTTCGCGAGAAGGGACTCGACCCGGTGGAGGACGAGGAGGCCTACCAGACCGCTTGGAACAACACCTTGGCGAGGTATGAGGAGCAGTCGAAGGCTGAGCACGAGGAGGTTGAGGCACTCGGTGGCCTCTACGTCATCGGTTCCGAGCGTCACGAGTCTCGCCGTATCGACAACCAGTTGCGTGGACGTTCCGGTCGTCAGGGTGACCCGGGGGAGTCCAGGTTCTATCTCTCCTTGCAGGACGAGCTCATGCGGCTGTTCAAGCCGGAGGTCATCGACCGCGCCATGGTCACCCTCAAGATGCCTGAGGACATGCCGATCGAGTCCAAGTGGGTGTCTCGTCAGATCGAGAGCGCCCAGAAGCAGGTGGAGGCGCAGAACTTCGAGATGCGTAAGAACGTCCTGAAGTATGACGACGTCATGAACCGGCAGCGTCACGTCATCTATGGCGACCGTCGTAAGGTTCTCGAGGGAGCCGACGTCGAGGCCGAGCTGCGCGCCACCACCGACCGCGTCGTCGAGGCCGGGGTGCGCAAGTACACCGAGGGGTACTCGGAGGACTGGGACCTCGAGGCCATGTGGAACGAGATCGGTACCGTCTACCCCGTTGGTCTGGACATCAACGAGTATGCCGACTGCCAGGATGTCGAGGAACTCGTCGAGGACTTCAAGACGGATGCCCAGGAGGCCTATGACCGTCGCGAGACTGAGCTCGGTGAGGCGACGATGCGTCAGCTCGAGCGTGAGGTATTGCTGACCGTGCTCGACCGCAAGTGGCGCGAGCACCTCTACGAGATGGACTACCTGCGTGAGGGCATCGGCCTGCGTGCGATGGCCCAGCGTGATCCTCTGGTTGAGTACCAGCGCGAGGGCGGCGACATGTTCACCTCGATGATGGATTCCTTCAAGGAGGAGGTCGTCGGCTTCCTGTTCAACCTCGAGATTGAGACCGGACCTCAGGTTGGCCTGGTGACCGATGATGAGGGGCAGCCGGTCACGGCAGACTCGGTGCTGCCCAAGGAGAACCATTCGCGTCGTGCGCTCAGCTACTCGGCTCCCGACGAGCAGGGTGATGCCGCGACGACCTCCGAAAATGGCGCGCCGAAGGATCCGAAGGCCGGGGGCAATCGTGCCGCCAGAAGGGCGGCGTCCAAGAAGTCGAAGAAGAGGCGCAAGAAGCGCTGATGGCACATTGCCGCGGTGTCGACGCTGCTTTTGTCACGCCATACCGACGGCCTCCTGTGTGATGTGCTTGTCGGACAGGAGTGCGGCCACTCTGGGGTTCAGGACGAGCTCGACGGCTTCGAGATGCCAGACACCCACGTGCTGAACCAGGTTCGTGGCCAACGGGAGCCGTCTGCCACGTAGATCGATCAGGCCGACCCCGTCCACGTGGTCCTCGTCGAAACTGACCTGAGGCTCGCCGACGAGGAGCATGCGGCTCCAGCCAGGACCCCGGGGCCATGTGCGCATGGTTGCCGTGGCACGAGGGCTGGATGCTCTCATGAGCTGATTCATGGGGCGTCGACCAGCCATCGTCTCGATGATGATGATGTGCATTGCCCGAGTCAGCCGCACAGCCTGTTGACAGGCCTTTGAGTCGTCTTGTGTGGTGCTCGTCACTGGTGATGACGAGACGACGCGCAACTCGTCCGGCCACCAGTCCCGGTCGAGCTCCAGGACGATGTCCGAATGGTGTCGCCGCGTCGAATCAAGGGGGATGGGCGTTGATGTGATCGTCATGGGCCCTAGGACAGCGCAGGAAGTCGTTCCAGGGGAAGGGCTGATGCGCACATCTGTGGAAAAGTCGAGTGAACACACCATTTCGTCATCTGGGATGGTGCGAACCAATATGTGATTCCTGTTCGTATCTGAGTACCGTGGACGATGCACTAGGGGTCACACTGACCAAGGAGGGTTCAATTGTCGACGTCCACCATCGTTTTCATCCCAACCAATGCGCAACGGGCCCGTGAGCTCGTTGCTGCGCCGGGAGAACAGGTGACGGCCTTCACAGTCACCGAGGAGCTTCGTTCCATCCTCGACGTCACCGATCCCGAGGAAACCGAACATGCCGCCATGGTCATCGGTTCGGTGTGGGGTCTGACCCATACCGGTCGTCGACTCGTTCTCGTCGCCCATGTCCCTGCCGAGCAGATTGCCGACCATGAAGAGGTCGACAACGGCGGCGTCACGCTGACTCGTCTGGAGCCCTCGCAGATCACGGCATGGTTCGCCGACGATGACGACGCCGACTCCAAGGGTGCTGCTGCAGCTGTCAGGGGCATGGTTATTGACGACGCCTGGAATGACGTCGCTATTCAGACTCTCATCGGTGAGCACGGGCTGTCCTGGCACGACATCACCGAGGAACTTCCGAGGGCCGACACCGATCCCGAGGGTTTCCCTGGATTGGAGTGACGTCGGCCCCGCACCGGGTGGGTCCGGCTCAGCGGGAGGCCAGCCAGTCGTCACCCGCCTGCTGCTGCATGTCGAAGGCCTGGGTGATGTGCGGAGCTGCGGCCTTTTCCAGTTTCTTGCCCACCATCGGGACCGAGACGGTGAACGTACCGGTGTAGATGACCTCGGTTCCGGTGGCGTCGGGACGCACGGAAGCATGCCCGTCCGCCCTCGCCGGCATGCCCTGAGGAACGATCTGCAAGGTACCTTCTCGCGATCCATCGGGGTTGGCGGACTGCCACGACACGGTCTGCTTGGCAGTGAGGGTGGGGCCGACGAGCTTCGTCACCTGGCTGGGAGCGGGCATGGCCACGTCCATACTCAACGAATCGCCCGTGACGACGGCATTACTGGTGGTGCCCCCGGCGCGATGGTGGACATCCTGCCACCATGCCGGATTGGTCATCATGGTGACGACTTGATCAGGGGTTGCGTCGAAATGGGCCCGTGAATTGATGTCCATGTCACCATGATGCCCGACGATTGCGACACATCGTGCACAACGACCTTGCTCGGTGGTTCACGGGGAGGCATAGACCCTTGTAGAGTTTCCATCGAGGACCACATCGAAGTGGCCCCGTGACCATGACGAAGGTGACCTGATCGTGTCAGAGATGGACAAAGTCATCCCGGCTCTCGTGACATCGCTGCTGGAACAGCACACCATGGGAGATCACTGCTGTGAAGAGGTGATTCGTCAGATGATGGAACGGCAGATGACGCTTGCCGTGAAACCTGGCCCGGTTCGCGTCGACGTCATCGTTGATCCACCGTGGTCTGACGGCCAGGTCAACTCGGTGCAGGTGGTCATGGATGACCGTCCCTTCCTCGTCGACACGGTCGTGTCGTGCTTGCTTCGTCACGGGTGGCGCGTCGAGGATGTTCGGCACCCGATCTTCGGTGTCAAGCGTAACGCCGAGGGAGCCGTCGAGAGCGTCGGAACTCCGGGCCGAAGCGGCCATGAGTCGGAATCGTGGATACACATCGATGCCTTGGCGCCGCTCGGCATTGATACTGGTGAAGCTGCCAAGAGGCTCGATGAGGATCTTCACAGCTGCCTTGACCAGGTTGTCCGGGCCACCGACGACTGGGCAGCGATGCACGAGGCAATGCTGCGAACCGCCGAGCTGGTGAGTGCCTCCCAAGGGCCCGCCGATGATCGTGACTCGACGCGTGAGCTGCTGGAATGGTTGGCCGACGACCATTTCATGTACCTGTCCTACGAGGAGTTCCGGGTTGACGGGGACACCATGACGCCAGTGCCCGGTACCCGGCTGGGTATCACTGACCACGGATCACGCTTCGATGCGATTCCTCACAGCGAGGATGACTCCACCCTCGTCGTCACGAAGGACTCGGTTCGGTCCACCGTGCAACACAATGGGTACCGGGATTACGTCGGAGTGCGAATCCGTAACGAACACGGCGTCGTTGTCGCTGAGCACCGCTTCATCGGTCTGCTGGGGTCAGCTGCCTACACCGAGTCGGTCATGCACATTCCGGTCCTGCGTGCCAAGGCCTCTCGTGTGCTCGCACTTTCGGGATATCGAGCCAACTCCCACGGCGGCAAGGCGGTCATTCGCACCATTGCTGAGTTCCCACGTGACGCCCTGTTCGAGGCCTCGGCGGAGGAGCTCGTGCCACTCATCATGACGATCATCGACCTGCGCGAGAGGCAACGTCTGCGGGCACTGGTCCGTCGAGGTCCGTGGGGTCGGTTCTTCCACCTGTTGGTCTTCATCCCGGCCGATCGTTTCGACGCCAGCACTGTTGGTGTCGTCGAGGGAATCGTCGCCAAGCGGACTGGTGCGGTGGAGATCGACTCGACCACGATGATGGGTGAGTCCTCCTTGGTCAGGATCACCTTGACTGCCAAGGTTCCTGACGGTGAGGTCCTTCCCCCGATCGACGACGAGGAGCTGCAGGCTGAGCTCGCCGAGGCCACCTCGAACTGGGATGACGAGTTCATGGCCCTGGCCAGCCGCATCGAGAGCGACCGACGCGGAATTGACTTCGGACCTGAGTACAAGCAGGAATTCACGGCCACGCAGGGCGTTCTGGATCTCGAACTGCTCAACGGGTTGGCCAAGGACGACCTGGGCCTGGTCATGTACCGACCGAATGACCCTGCCGATCCCTCCGATTTGCGTCTCAAGATCTTCAACCAACACGCGACGATGACGTTGTCCCAGGTCATGCCGCACCTGTCGAGCCTCGGCGTCCATGTCGTTGATGAGCATCCGCACCGGATCGTCCTGCGCGGTCGGGAGATCTGGCTGTTCGACCTTGGTCTGCAGACCCCCGGGGAATTGTGGAACGACTCCGAGCGAGATCGTTTCACCGAGGCGTTTGCCGCATCCTGGCGTGGCGAGTGCGAATCCGACACGTTCTCCGGCCTCGTGACCGAAGCGGGCCTGACGTGGCCCCAGGTGTCCATGTTGCGCGGTATCGCTCGTTACCTCCGACAGGTGGGTAGCCCATTCTCCCAGACCTACATGGCGAAGGCGCTACGGGCGAACCCCAATCTTGCTGGTGACCTCGTCAGAATTGTCGAGGCCAAGTTCGATCCGGCAGCCTACGATGACGGCGTCGATGCGGGAGCCGAGCGGCTGGCCACGGTGGAGGAACTGTCACAGACCTTCCTGTCTGACCTGGACGACGTCGCCTCCCTTGATCACGATCGCATCCTGCGCATGATGCATACCGTCATCAAGGCCATGATCCGTACGAACTGGTGGAAGAAGGATCGCCGCGCACTGGCCTTCAAGGTGCGTCCGAGTGAGCTCGACTTCGCCCCAGCTCCACGTCCCACCTTCGAGATCTTCGTCAATTCCCCGAGGGTTTCCGGAACGCACCTGCGTTTTGGTGCGGTGGCGCGAGGAGGCCTGCGGTGGTCGGATCGTCCCGAGGACTTCCGCACCGAGGTCCTCGGTCTGGTGAAGGCCCAGATGGTCAAGAACTCGGTCATCGTTCCTGCGGGCGCCAAAGGCGGCTTCGTCCCCGCCCATTTGCCCGATCCCACGACTGACCGCGCGGGGTGGGCCGAGGAGGGTAAGGAGTGCTACCGCATCTTCGTTTCCTCCCTGCTGTCCCTGACAGACAATGTCGTTGAGGGCAAGGTCGTCGTCCCGGAGAACGTCGTTCGCCACGACGGGGATGATCCCTACCTCGTCGTTGCCGCTGACAAGGGCACCGCTACCTTCTCCGACACCGCGAACGCGATTGCTGCAGAGCACGGGTTCTGGCTTGGCGACGCCTTCGCCTCGGGCGGATCCCACGGTTACGACCACAAGGCGATGGGCATCACGGCGCGGGGCGCCTGGGAGTCGGTGACCCGGCATCTCGCCGACCTCGGTATCGACCAGACGACTGATGACTTCACCTGCGTGGGTATCGGCGACATGTCCGGTGACGTCTTCGGAAATGGCATGTTGTTGAGCACGCACATCAGGCTGGTGGCAGCCTTCAACCATCGTCACGTCTTCGTCGACCCGAACCCGGATCCTGCCGCATCGTGGCAGGAACGCTGTCGCCTCTTCGATCTCCCGCGTTCGAGCTGGGGCGATTACGACTCGTCCCTCATCTCTGCGGGAGGTGGTGTCTGGGATCGCACCTTGAAGTCGATCCCGGTGAGCCAGCAGATGCATGAGGCCCTCGGCATCGACGAGTCCGTCACGAAGATGACCCCCGACCATCTCATCTCCGCAATCCTGCGGGCCCCGGTCGACCTGTTGTGGAACGGCGGAATCGGAACCTATGTGCGTGCCACGAGTGAGACTGACGCCCAGGTCGGCGACCGTACCAATGACCCGGTTCGCATCACGGCCACGGAAGTGCGGGCCAAGGCTGTTGGCGAAGGTGGAAACTTGGGGTGGACCCAGGCGGGCCGCATCGAGTACGCCCGTAACGGTGGCAGGATCAACACCGACTTCATCGACAACTCCGCCGGCGTCGACACCTCGGATCATGAGGTCAACATCAAGATCCTGCTCGATGCCGAGGTGGCTGCAGGGCGTCTCAGCGCAGAGGAACGTGACGAACTCCTGCCTGCCATGGCTGATGATGTCGCTGCCCTGGTGCTACGGCACAATCGTTCACAGAACCTCGCGCTGGCCAATGCGTTGAGTCCGTCCGGCCCGACTCCTGGAGTCCTGGAAGCCTGGATGTGCGAACTTGAGGAGTCCGGCCATCTTGATCGCGTCGTCGACACCATGCCGTCGACCGCCGAGATGAATCGCCGAATCGCCGCAGGTGAAGGGCTCGCCAGCCCGGAGCTGTGCACCCTGCTCGCGTGGACGAAGATTGCCCTGTGCGACGCCGTGCTCGCCACTGATCTTCCAGAAGATCCCTTCGTGGCCGACAGTCTGGCCGGCTACTTCCCACCGCTGCTGCGTGAGAGGTTCGCAGATCGGATGTCAGATCACCGGCTGCATCGGGAGATCATCACGACCGAGGCCGTCAACAAGTTCGTTGACTCCCCGGGTATCACGGCCTTCCACCGCCTGCATCTGCAGACAGGGGCTGACATCGCCCAGGTCATACGCTGCCAGCTGGCGGCCCGATCGGTTTTCGAACTGGACAGGGTGGAGACGAACCTCACCGATCTCGGACTGGACGCAGTTCGTACCGGCGAGATCAGGTTCGCTCTTCGAGATCTCGTCATGGACACCACGGGGTGGTTCCTCACTCACGGTGGTGTGGACAACATCTCTGCCACCATCGAGACGTACCGCCCAGGTATCGCCGCACTCGTCAACAAGCTCTCCGACCTGCTGGGCGACAGTGCCGACGAGTGGCAGGAGAAGGTTGACGAGGTCACCGAGCTGGGACTAACCCGTGCGGATGCCGCTGTGGTGGCCTCACACGATTGGTGTCAAGTCCTGTTGGGCGTCGTCGAGATCTCCGACGAAAGTCATCCTCTCGACGAGGTCGCCGAGGCATACCTGACGCTGGCACGCCGAGTGGACATCACTGGCCTGACCCGTCTTGTCGAACAGCTTCCTCAGGACCGTCCGACGGATGCCCGAGTGCGGGCCAGCCTTCGCGAGGATCTTCTCCAGGTGATGTCCGATGCGACGCGACGGGCTCTTGAGGTTGGAACGGACAACGTTCTGGTCGATGGTGGACGTATTCTTGAGAAGATGACGACAAACCCGGATCTTGCGCACTGCGTCGTGATGGTCAGCGACCTGAGGTCCGCCGTGGGTCAGGAGGCCACACAGTGAGAATTGATCTCCACACCCACTCCACGATCTCGGACGGGACGGATTCCCCGACCCGCCTCATGATGAAGGCTGCCACGAGCGGTTTGGACGTCATTGCCCTGACCGATCATGACACCTTCGATGGGCTGGAGGAGGCTCAGGCAGCCGGACAGCGGTTCGGCGTCCGGCTGCTTCCCGGTCTCGAAATGACGTGCCACATCGGTGATCGTGACGTCCACCTTCTCGGCTACGGGCCGCATCCCGACGATCCAGCGTTGAGCAGGGAGCTGCAGATCACGCGGGCTTCGCGAGCCGGGCGCCTGGACGCCATCTGCCAGAAACTTGCCGAGGCCGGATTGTCGGTGACGACGGAGGATGCGCACCGAGCTGCTGGCACGGCCTCGAGCTTGGGACGGCCCCATGTGGCAGATGCGATGGTGGCCAAGGGATACGTCGAGGATCGCGACGAGGCCTTCCGCGACTGGCTCGCCGACGGTAAGCCCGCTTATGTTCCGCGGCACAGCGTGGCACTGGAGAAGGGTATTGACCTCATCCACGACGCTGGCGGCGTGGCCGTCGTGGCCCATCCGTGGGGCAGGGGAGCTCAGCAGGTTCTCACCCCGCAGGTGATTGCGGCGCTGTCCGCCTATCACCAGCTCGACGGCATCGAGGTGGAGCACCAGGACCACGACCAGGCCGCTCGCCGGATGCTCTTCGACCTAGGAGGACGGCTCGGACTGGTTCGTACCGGCGCGAGCGACTATCACGGCTCAGGTAAGAAGGACCATGAGCTGGGATGCAATCTCACTCGTGAGACCGCATACCGAGAGCTCGTGACGAGGATCCAGCTGCGCGGTGGGGTTCTTCGCGTCCGGTGAGACTGCTACAGTGGCCGACATGACGATTGCACCTGCGAATGCCACCTCGTGGTGGCGTCGTTGCGTGCGGCACTGACGATGTGACGGCCGCCCTGCCCGGCGCGTCGCCTCGTCGCCAAGGAGGGCGGCGAGGAAGGGATTAGTGATGACCAGCGACGTTTCCAAGATCGGATCGAACGCTGCCACCTTGGCGCGCTCACAGGCCCGCAGTGCCAAGGTCGAGGCCGATCTGGCCGTCCATCCCGAGAAATGGCGGATTCTCACCGGGGACCGTCCCACCGGAAGTCTCCACATCGGTCACTACTTCGGCTCGCTGGCCAATCGGGTGCGGCTGCAGGACAAGGGAATCGAGTCGTTCCTCGTCATCGCTGATTACCAGGTGATCTATGACCGTGACGGCGTCGGCGAGCTTCAGGCCAACGTCATGTCGAACATCGCCGATTATCTCGCCATCGGTATCGACCCGACCCGTACCACGATGTTCACCCACTCGTCCCTACCAGCCCTCAATCAGCTCCTGCTGCCCTTCCTGTCGTTGGTGACTGACGCCGAGCTGCGTCGCAATCCGACCGTCAAGGACGAGTTGGCCACTTCGGATCGGCCGATGTCGGGCCTCATGCTCACCTTCCCGGTGCACCAGGCCGCTGACATCCTCTTCTGCAAGGCCAACCTCGTCCCGGTGGGCCGGGACCAGCTGCCGCACATCGAGCAGACCCGCGTCATCGCCCGTCGTTTCGACGAGAGGTATGGACGTGTCGACGCCTCCAAGGCGGTCTTCCCCGAGCCGGAGGCGTTGCTCTCGGCCACCCCGCACGTGCTCGGCCTTGATGGCACGAAGATGAGTAAGTCGAAGGGCAACACCATCGAGATCGGTATGACCGCCGATCAGACCGCCAAGCTCATCAAGAAGGCCAAGACAGACGCGCAACGGCGCATCACCTGGGATCCGGAGAACCGCCCCGAGGTCTCAAACCTGCTGTTGCTCACCGCCTTGTGCGAGAACGGTGATCCCGCTGACATTGCCGATGAGATTGGTGATGGTGGCTCGGGCACCCTCAAGAAGCGTCTCACCGCCTCACTCAACGATTACTTTGCCCCAATTCGTGAACGTCGCAGCGAGCTCGCAGCGGACGAGGGCCACCTGCGTGACGTGCTCCGGGAGGGTAATGAGCGTGCCAATGCCGTGGCGGATCGGACCCTCAGCGAGGTACGCCAGGCGATGCAGATGGTTTACTGATTGACGCGATCCACAGCGCGGGATCACAGGATTGGTGGCGTGATGAACGGCAGATACGACACGGTGCGGCACCTGTGACACGAGGCACGGGCCTCAGCCGCGTGCCTCGTCCTAGTCGCTCTCAATGCCTCACAGCGAGCGGCGCGCCCTGCGGTGGCGGGGGGCGGTCTCAGCACCCTTGCCGCCACTGGCCTTCTTCCTGGCCGTTGCCTTGGGAGCCTGGTCCCTGTGGGGAGCGGACTCCTTCTTCGA
The DNA here is from genome assembly GCF_052654715.2 of Cutibacterium nasicola. Lineage (NCBI taxonomy): Bacteria > Bacillati > Actinomycetota > Actinomycetes > Propionibacteriales > Propionibacteriaceae > Cutibacterium > Cutibacterium nasicola. The sequence goes on from NZ_CP199745.2 coordinate 958,416, forward strand.
GGACTTCGACTTCTTGTGGCCCTTCGCCTCGTGCGTGCCGTGGTCGCTGCTGGCCTCGCCGCCGCGGATCACCTTGCCGTTGCGACGACGGGTGCGCTTGCGGCGCGGCTTGTCCTCGTCCTTGGAATCCTTGCGGGACCGACGGCCCTCACCATGATCGCCATGCTTGTGGTGGCCGTCATGTTTGTGGTGATGGCGCTCGCGTTTCTCGGCACCGGGCAGAGCTCCCTTGGTGCCCTCCGGGATGTCGAGATCGGTGTAGAGGAACGGGGAGGTCGAGTAGGTCTCGACGGGTTCGGGGATCTCGAGATCCAGCGCCTTGTTGATGAGCTTCCAGCGGGTGACGTCAGCCCAGTCGACGAGGGTGACGGCCACGCCTTTGGCACCGGCACGTCCGGTACGGCCGATGCGGTGGACATAGGTCTTCTCGTCCTCGGGGCACTCGTGATTGATGACGTGGGAAACCCCGGTGACGTCAATGCCACGGGCTGCGACGTCGGTGGCAACGAGGATGGTGGCGTCACCGTTGCGGAACTTCTTGAGGGCCTTCTCGCGAGCGACTTGGGTGAGGTCGCCATGGATGGCCCGAGCCTTGAAGCCCCGGTTGTCGAGGTCGTCGGCCAAACGTTGACAAGCGCGCTTGGTACGGCAGAAAATGATGGCCTTCTCGACGTCGCGGGACTGCAGGATGCGCCCGATGATCTCGATCTTGTCCATCGGATGGGCCTGGTAGACGAACTGCTGAGTGTCCGGAACAGTGGCCTGGGCGTCGGCACCCTCGGCACGCACGTGCACCGGACGGTTCAGCTGCGAACGGGCCAGAGCCATGATCGGCGCCGGCATGGTGGCCGAGAAGAGCATGGTCTGACGGGAGGTGGGGGTACGTCCGATGAGGTTCTCGACGTCCGGCAGGAAGCCCAGATCGAGCATTTCGTCAGCTTCGTCCAGGACGACGATGCGCACGTGGGACAGGTCCAGGTCCTTGCGCTGGGACAGGTCAAGAAGACGTCCAGGGGTGCCGACGACGACGTCGACCCCATCCTTCAGGGCATCGATCTGGGGTTCGTAGCCGACGCCGCCATAGACGGTGAGGACTCGGGCGCCGCGCACCGAGGCGGCGGTCGAGATGTCCTTGGACACCTGGAGGGCAAGCTCCCGGGTCGGGCACATCACCAGTGCTTGGGGCTTGCCTCTGTGCTCGGACTCCTCCCAGCCGTCATCTCCGGGCAGGGTGATGCGCTGCAGGAGGGTGATACCGAAGGCAAGGGTCTTGCCGGTGCCGGTGCGGGCCTGGCCGATGAGATCGGTGCCCTGAATGGAGATCGGGATGGACATGGCCTGGATGGGGAAGGGAGAGACGATTCCCATCCCCTCCAGCGCCTGGCAGATGTCTTCTCGGACGCCGAGATCGGAGAAGGCGGTGGAAACGGAAACTGTGGTCTCGGTCAGTGTCTTGGCCTCTTCGTGCGCGGGCCCGTCAAGGCCCTGTGTCATTCTTCTGTCATTCTTCGTAGTCGCTCCTCGTGATGTCGTCGCGCGAAACTGTTCCGCGACGATGTCACGCGCGGTGCGGACCTGCGAGGTGGCGCGGTCGACACACCATCGCCTATCTTACCTCCAGTACCTTCGACCCTCTAACCTGTTGGCGTGAGCATCGAAGACACGAACTCCAACGACTCCTCGGTTGTGACGCTCTTCTGGTCCGTCGCAGCGTCCTGTGCCTTGCATGGATTCTCTGCAACGGTGTCTGGCATGAATCTGGCCACCGGCCTGTCAGAGCGGTTCCTCGTCGTCGATCGCAGCGCTGAGGTTCAGAAGATCTTGGCTGAGACCAGAACCCACTTGACGGATCGCGCGCTTCTGGCAGAGATGGAACCCCTCATCGGGTCCGTCAAGGAGTATGTGCCCTCCCAATCCTGGTCCCAGGTGTTGCTGCGCGACCACATCGTCGTTGATCTCATCGCCGATTTCCTGGATCGGATCGAGCCGAATCTCGCACCTGAGCTTCATCCGGCCTGTGGGTCTTTCGGCCCGTGGCTCGGTCGCGGTACGGGGAGCCGCGTGAGATGGGATGCCGCGATGCGTCACACCATCGCAGGGCAACGTGACACGTCGGCGGAGTCCCTGTTCGCGCGCCGTCTCGTGGGAGAGGTGCTGTCAGTGGCCCAACGCCTCTTCGCGCGTCATCAGGCGCTGACCTCGGCCCTGACGCAAGCTGGTGGGGGAGAGTTCGATGATCTCGACCTCATCAATGAGGTCATGGCTGGTGTGTTGAACGCCCACGACGAACGCATGATCGATCTCGGCCTCGAACCGTGAATGACGAACGGCGACTGACTTCGAGCGGAACGTGACCGAGGTCAGAGAGCCCCAAAACCGACCTGGCGGCTGTTCGGCTGCCCCAGGTCGAGGTAGGCAACCCCACGGGCGGGAACGAGAACCTTGCGGCCCTTGGCATCGGTCAGGGCGAGGACGGCGTCGGGCTGGCTGAGGCTGTTCTTGAGCTGCTGCTCAATGGACTCAGCGCTTTCCTGAGCGTCGATGCTGACTTCACGTGCGGTGTTGACGATGCCGATCTTGATCTCCATGACGACAAACCTACCGCTGGATCAAACATCCCGGCGCCACAGCGCCACGGTGATGTTGTCATGACCGCCGCACTTGTTGGCGTGCGCAACGAGTGCGGCCGCGAGGTCTGCAGGGTCGCGACGGCCTTGATCGTCCTTGCGAGCCCTGCTGGCAAGATCTGCGATGAGCGTGGCCAGGTCGTCCGGATCGGGAACGTGATTCCACAATCCGTCGCTGCACACCAGGAGCCACCCGGAATGCTGCGGTTGGTAGGCCATGACGCGCGGAGCGAGATCGGTGGCGGAGGCGCCGATCCACTTCGTGATGGTATGGGCGCCGATCCCTGCCTCAGCCTCTTCCCGGGACATTCCCAGATCCATCTGCGCCTGGACCATCGAGTCATCGACGGACAGCCGGAGACAACCACCCTCATCAGGAAACCAGTAAGTTCGGGTGTCACCGATGTTGCCCACGACGATGCGTTCTTGCGTCGCAACGGCGATGGCCAGAGTGCACGCACCAATCGGAGGCGATGAGCTCACGACGGCCTCGTGTGCCTTTCGGAACGCCCGCTCGAACAGGGTGACGATGGCATCGTCGTTGGCTGGCACCCCCTGGTTCATCGTCGCCGTCAGGTAGTCGCGCGCGGCGCGGGATGCGATTCTGGCGCATTCCTCAGCGCCATCGGTCGATGAGACGCCATCAGCGACGACGAGGACGACATGACGCCCGGAACTGTCGATGCCGAGGGCTGCGGCGTCCTGGTTCGTCTCATGACGCAGTCCGATGTGCGAGGCGCAGGCGACATCTTCACGAGCTGCAGCTCGCTCGGTGAGGTCCACTCGCGACGTGGCGGAGGTCTCTGGTGTCACGATGTCGACCGATGACTGCTCCGATTCATTCATGAAGGTCCTCAGGCTGAGCAATTGTTCTCCGCACGGCTCCGGCCGAGACCGGGTGCAGCGTTCGATGCAGTGTGGCGATCGCGGTAGATCCATGTCTACTGACGACGCTCATGGCCTGCTACGAGCGTGCGGACACGTCCCATGGTGATGAGACAGCACTTCTACCATCTCACATGGTGGGTCGATGGGGCCAGGAAATGGTTGCTGACGTCGTTGTTCTGTGGAAAAGACACAGTCGGACGGCGATTCTGTCTCATGTCAGTGGTGAGATGTGTGCCATGCATGGATGGGATGACGCTCAGGCGCGGGTGCTCAATGATGACGCCGGTACGGTCCTCGTCATGGGAGGACCGGGCACCGGACGGACGAGTCTGTGTCTTGAGGTGGCCGCGCGGTACGTCGAGGCTGGCGGATCCCTGTCCGACGTCCTGCTGCTCGGTCAGACGCGACCAGCTGCCCAAGCATTGCGCAATGGCCTCGTACGACGACTCGGAGGCGCTCATCTGGATCCTCGTGTCATGACGGTTCATGCCCTGGCCCGGCGAATCCTAGGATCTCGGCAGTTCTCGGGACGGCTGTTGACCGCTCCTGAGCAGGAGTTCCGTATCAGAGAGCTTCTTGCGGCTCGGGACATGACGGACTGGCCGGAGGAATTGCAGGCATGCGCACAGACCGCTCAATTCGCCGCTGACGTGCGTGTCATGGCGGCGCGACTCCGTCAAGAAGGATGCGATCCACAGGACCTCACTGGTGCGGGAATGACTTGGGGCATGCCGGAATGGCAGGTTCTTGGACCATTCCTGACGGACTACCTCGATGTCCTTGATCTGGAGGGAGCAGTGGATTACGCCGAGGCGGTGCATCGTGCTCGGATCGCCTTGACGCGCCCAGGAGTGGCCATCGACGTGAGGTCACGAGTCAAACTGCTGCTGTGCGACGATGTGACCGAGTGTGATCCGTCCCAGATTCGCCTTATTGCCGACATTGCGCAATACCATGTTCCGTGTGTGCTGACCGCTGATCCGGACCAGACGGTCTACGGCTTTCGTGGCGCAGTTGCGGAGCGCTTTGACGATCTGATTGATGAGTTTCCGGATTTGTCAATTCACCATCTGACGATCAATTACCGCAATCATGAGCATGTTGCTGACGTCGTTGAGTCGTTGCGCACGGGAATGCCAGCGATACCGTCGTCCAGCCGTCTGCGGCGGCGGGCGAATCATGCCGTGACCGCAGACGCGGGAATGGTGGCCGCCGTCCGGGCTGGCAGCACCTCTCGCCTGGTGAGAAAGGTTGCTGGAACTCTTCGTCACGCCCACGTGGCCAATGGGATCCCCTGGAGCGAGATGGCTGTGGTGACCCGTCACAGGGCTGAGTTGGGAGTGATCGCGACGATTCTTGCCTCTCAGGGCATACCAGTCCTGCGCTCGCGAGATGAGCACGCGTTGTCTGACGTCCACGCCGTCACTCAGATCCTCAATGCTCTTGAGGTGGCGATCTGTCTCGCGACAGGAACTCGACCTGGCCAGCGAGAAGTGACGGCCCTGATGACGAACCCATTGGCAAGTATTGATCGCACTGTCGTTCATCGCCTCGAAACCTGGTGCCGACTCGTTCGCCGCGAGGAACTGAATTGGCAGGTGATGCAGGAGCTGGCCACTGATGTAAGCGGTTCCGTGACGAGGACAGCGCTGGTCGACGACGCCGTCATCGGTGAATCTGACGACGACAGCGAGACGTCCACCGTGCCCCCAGGTCTACGGGTTTTGGCGGAGCCGCTTGCCGCATTGGTCCGGCGAGTCCAACGCGCAGCGAACCTCTTGCTCTCCGGTGGCACGTGCCATGAGGCGTTGTGGGTCTTGTGGCAGGGCAGTTCGTGGGCGTCTGCCCTGCGACGTCGCGCCTTGGCCGGGGATGCGTCGGCTGATCGTGATCTCGACGGGCTGTGCTCCCTCTTCGACATGGCAGAGGCAGCTCACACCATGGCTGGAGTGTCGGGAGGACGTCGCCTCATCGACATGGTCAGGCGAGAGCAGATTCCAGCCGACCGCGCGCGTGAATCTGATGAGGATCGCGATGCGGTCACCGCTGTCACTGCTCATCGTGTCAAGGGAAGAGAGTTCAGCGTGGTGGCGGTCTGCGGATTGGAAGAAGGTAACTGGCCTGCCACCAACCACACCGGCTCCCTGGTCGGTGCTGACAGGTGGTCTCCAGACGGCCCCGTGGTGGTTCCCGGATGGTCCGACAACCTTCGTGCCGAGATCAGGCTGTTGCTCGTGGCGTGTTCGCGCGCGAGGAATCAATTGCTGTTGTGTTCTGTCGAGTCTGCGGATGAGGGCATCCGTCCATCTGGGGTGTTGACGGGTATTCCGCACCTCGAGGACAGCGCGAGTGTCGTGAACGTAGCCAGCCTCACCGAACTTGTTGGTGAACTACGCCGAGTTGTCGCGGACGAGACCGAGTCACCCGGGGTGCGGGTCCAAGCTCAGGAGCTTCTCGATGATTTGCGTGGCGAGGAACATCACGGCCGGCCCCTCGTGCCACAAGCTGATCCGCAGACCTGGTGGCGCAAAGGTGCCCCTCGTCAGGCTGATGTCACCGGTGAGATCGAGCTGGGCGCCTCGCACATTGGGGAATTGCTCACCTGCCCGAGACGGTGGTTCATGACTCGTCGTGCCGGCGCCAGCAGCGGTACCGCCCTGAGAGCGAGTATCGGCACCCTTGTCCACCGGATCTGTGCGGAGAACATGGATCGTTGGTCCTTGCCGGGAGCACTGGCTGAGTTGGAGGAGTCGTGGCCCGAGATCGAATTGACCGCGCAGTGGCAGCGAGGGGCCGAGCTCGACGATGCGAAAGCTGCGCTGAAGCGTTTTGATGGGTGGCTGGCCTCGCGTACTCGAGACCTCATCGGTGCTGAGGTGCGCGTCAACGGCACGATCAAGGTTCCGTCCGGTGTGGCTCGAGTACGTGGCAGCGTGGACCGGCTCGAACGAGACGCAGAAGGAGCCTGCTATGTCGTGGATCTCAAGACCGGGACCAGCAAGTCCCCTGAGACGAAGAACTCCCACCACCTCCAAATCGGTGTTTACCAAGCCGTCATCGCCTCCGGTGGAGTCGCCAGTCTCGGGAAGGCATCGGTGAGTGGCGCGGAATTGGTCCATCTTCGGATCGGGGCGGGCAAGGGCCAGGCGAATGCGAAGATCGACCGCCAAAGTGGGCTTTCGGATGTCCCCTGGCCCAACGACATGGAGCCAGTTGATGGCTGCCAGAACTGGATTGAGGCAAGCGTTGACAAGGCCATCGAGATCGTCAAATCCGGTGAGTACACCGCGATTGCGAACAAGGGTTGCAGCCATTGCCCTGCGAGGGCCGGATGCCCAGCCCTGGTCCCGAAGGACTCCTCAACCGCAGTGCCTCGACAAGGTAGGAGGGCCTCATGATGGAGCCGACTGATGACATCCACGACAATGATGATGTCGACGTTGCATCTCTGCTTGGGATTCCCATCTCAGCTGAACAGGAGAGGGCCGTCACGGCACCGCTCAAGCCGTGCGTCGTCATTGCTGGAGCAGGTACGGGTAAGACGACAGTGATGGCAGCTCGGGTGGTGTGGCTTGTCGCCAGCGGGCTGGTCCGGCCTGAGGATATCCTGGGGCTGACGTTCACCAACAAGGCCACATCTGAATTGTCGGAGCGGATTGAGAAGAACCTCATCAGTGCGGGTTTACTGACCCCGGAGCAACCCAGGCCCACAGTGGCGACGTATGACAGCTTCGCCGGAACTCTGGTAGCCGACTACGGGGCCTGGGATGGGATCGACACGGGTGCTCATCTCATCACAGGGGCGAGGGCATACCAATTGGCCGCGGAGGTTGTGTCAGAGCTGGACACACCACCGCTGGTGGGCACCCATCTGACGCCGACGTCGATTGCTCAGGCTGTGGTGTCACTGGCCGGCGCGATGGCCTCCCACGATGCACGCGACGACACGGTTCGAGCTGCGGATGCTCGTTGGCGTCAGATGCTTGTCGATGCTCCGAAACGACGCGACGGGCAGCAGTACGCCAGTGTGAAGAAGAACCTTCTCACGGTGGACGAACGTGAGGACCTGCTCGACCTGGTGAAGGCCTACCAGGATCGCAAGCGGCAGCGTGGATTCGTGGAGTTCGGCGATCGCATGGTGCAGGCCCTTCATCTCGTCGCACATCATCCAAGGGTCGGGCAGGAGGTGAGGGCCCGGTACCGTGTCGTTCTTCTCGACGAGTATCAGGACACGTCGTCGGCGCAGGCTGACCTGTTGGCTGCCCTCTTCTCTGGCCCGGACGTTGATCACGGAATGGGTCATCCGGTGATGGCTGTCGGTGATCCATTGCAGGCCATTTACGGGTGGCGTGGAGCAGCCGCGAGCAACATTGTGGATTTCCATCGGCGATTTCCGGATGCGACGGGTTGCCCTGCGACCATGCTGTCCCTGGCCACGAATCGACGATGTGCCAATCAGATCATTGACGCCGCGAACGTGGCATCCGAGGAGCTTCGGGCGTCACTGGTTTCGTCAATGAAATGCGTTGACGACAGCGTGGCTGACGACCGTGTGGAACTCGCGGTAGGGATGCCGCTGGTTGCCCCGGAGGAGAACCTTCCAGGGGAGGTGGGTGTTGCCGCACATCTGACCTGGGTTGATGAGTGTCGTGCGTGCGCCGACATGCTGGTGGAGGCCAAAGAACGTGGGGCACTCACACGGTGGTCCGATGCCGCGATCCTCGTGCGACGTAACGGCGACATTGCCGACCTCTACGACGCGCTGAGCTCTCGTGACATCTCGGTGAGAGTGGCAAACCTCTCAGGGTTGTTGTCTCTGCCGGATGTTGCCATGGTGGTGGCCCACCTTCGGCTGCTCGTTGATCGTCACGACGATGCAGCCATGGCAATTCTGCTCGCTGCTCCTCGATTTGGGTTGGGAACGGACGATCTTGCGTGGGTCCACCGCCGAGCACGGACATTGGCCAAGACACAGGCAGAGGCCGACGGCCTGGACACCAAGGATGTTGACGCCCATCTCGTGGACGCCGTCATGGAAGGTCGACCAGTAGGAGATGAACGAGTGCAATCTGCACTCAAGCGCCTCGCTGCGGAGATCACCGAGGTTGCGGTTCATCAGGGGGACAGCCCTGACGACCTGATCCTGCGCATCGAAGCCATTACGGGTCTCGTGGACGACATGGCCGCTGACGACCCAGGTCGTAGCGTGGCCCGCCGTGACCAGCTCGACGAGTTGTGGGACGCGGTACGACAGGTGCGTTGGAGCGACCCCGACATGACGATCGCGGGGATCGTCGCATGGCTGGCAGCCGAAGAGGAGCATGGACATGGTCTTGCCCGAGCCGCTGTTGACCAGGGCGACGCCGTGACGATATCGACCGTCCACGGGGCAAAGGGACTGGAATGGCCGTTCGTGATCATTCCTGACATGGCCCAAGGCGTGTTCCCGTCGGAACTGAGCCCGGACAACTTCGTGACCGTGGCGGCTGTTGTGCCATCCTTCGCCAGGGGAGATGCGAGTGAGATCAGCCACCCCGTTTCCGGAAGCGATGTCGATGCCAAGGGATACCTCGCAGCTCTCAAGGACGATTCACAATGGTCAGAGGCCAGGTTGGTTTATGTGGCCCTGACGAGAGCCAAAGAACGCTTGATCGTGTCATGGCACAAATGGGATTCACGACGACAAGGTCGTTACAGCCCCAGCCAATACGCGGATCTTCTTGCCGCCATGCTGGATGTGAAGTGGCCAGAGTTGGGTGAGCGCCCCGAGACCAGTAGCCAGGACGGGACTCCATGGCCTGTATTCGCTGATGAGAGCGCCATCTCGTGGATCAACAAGAAGGTGCCAGATGGTGCTGATACCCCAGCAGTTGATGATCCCGCTGACGCTGATCGGGTGGCATCGTGGCGATCTGACGCGCAAGCGTTGGTGGCTGATGCTCGACGTCAGTGTGATGGCAGCGACGATGTGGTCATTCCACCGCGACTGACCGCCTCCCAGATGGTGAGGCTCCACGCCAACCCACAGGGGTTCCAGGAGGATGTGCGACGTCCGATGCCTCGACCAGCCGACAGGGGAGCCGGTATTGGAACCGCATTCCACGAGTGGGTGAGTCAACGCCTCGCCCCAACCGAGCCGATCCCGCTCTTTGACACCGACGAGATCGCCGAACTCGAGGAGGACAGCCGTGAGCTCGAGGATGAGGCGGCGACTGGGTCGGTTGGGGGGCATGCATTGCAAACCCTTTGCCAGGCTTTCGAGAAAAGCCGATGGGCAGATGCCACGGTCCTCGCGGTGGAGAGATCTTTTGTCATGACGATTGGGAGCACCGTCGTCCGCGGGCGTCTTGACGCGGTGGTGGCTGACCCTGATCATCCCGGTGACGAATTGGTCATTGACTGGAAAACCTCGCGGCCGCAGTCGGCTGATCCTCTTCAGCTGTCCATCTACCGGTTGGCATGGGCCCGGGCACGAGGGATCGAGCCGTCCAGGGTGCGAGCGGTTTTCCATCATGTCGGGGCCAACGAGACGATCACCGCAGAACCGTTGCTGGATGCTGATGAGGTGGCTGCGATTCTGGACGGGGTGGGCGGCGGATCCGATATGTCGTCAAGCAGGTCACGGCCCTCGGCTGGTTCACAATGACCGGATTACAGTGACAACGTGACTGGAACCAGCGAGACGCGAATCGTGGCTCGACCAATATTGGATCGTTGCCATACAGACCGGGACGACGACGAGGCGAATCGAGCTCGGTGGGAGGATCCGAAGGCCCGATTGTTGCTGATCGACCTGCATGACAAGGTCGTGATGTCCGACGGACGCGTGGCTACTGTTGCGACTGAGGGGGAGCGGGACGACCAGCGCGACCTATTCCTGGGCATCGTCGATGGAGTGCCGTGGTTCGCCCGACGGAACGGTGAGCCGCGTTCAGAAGCTCGCAGCGTGCGCACCGTAAACCTTGACCCGACTGATCGTGAAGTGGTGATGTCGGCTGTCGCAGCTCTCGCGTGGCACGAGGACAATCCGACGTGCCCCCGCTGCGGGGAACCAACACGCATCACCAACGGTGGCCCGGCTCGGGTCTGTGCCCATGGTCACCAGGTCTTCCCACGTACGGACCCGGCAATCATCGCTGCGGTGCTGGATGCCGAGGACCGGATTGTGCTTGCTCGACAACACTCCTGGGCTCCTCACCGTCGATCCGTTCTGGCGGGATTCGTCGAAGCTGGGGAACCAGCGGAGCATGCCTTGGTTCGGGAAGTGGCCGAGGAGACGACCCTGAATATCACAGCGGCGCGGTATGTGGGATCACAGGCATGGCCTTTCCCGCGCTCACTCATGTTTGGTTACGCCGCACGAGCAGTCGGAACGATCGATGTGGGCCACGACGAACTGGCGGAGGCTGATTTCTTCTCCCGCGACGAGATGTCCGATCAGGTTGAATCAGGTCAGTTGCAGTTGCCGCCGACCTTGTCGATTGCCAGGGCTCTCATTGATGCATGGTTGACACATCAGCTCCCCGACCCCGAGAGCGGGTTCGACTTGTCGTCTCCGCTGAGGTGAACGCCGGCAAGCCCTTCGGCAGTTGCTCTGGTCACAGCGAGTGAGTCTCCTCCCATCGACGCTGAATGCCAGACCTGCGGTCATTGGCCCGATCGATGGCCCGCTCCACGGACTCCTTTGTGCCGACAACCGTGAGGTGCTCACGAGCACGAGTGATCGCTGTGTAGAACAACTCACGGGTGAGGAGCGGTGAATCCGGGGGCGGCAGGATGACCGTGACATTGGTGAACTGACTGCCCTGGGCCTTGTGAATCGTCATCGCTTGCAGAGGCTGCAGGGACGGGATGAGTGAACAAGGCAAGCGCCGAGGAGCGCTGCCAGGTCCGGGAAGAGCTACTGTCGGAACAGGTCGCGTCTCCACGACAACCCCGCAATCGCCATTGTTGACGCCCAGCTGAGCGAGGTTATGTGTGACGATGACGGTTTCACCGAGCGCCCATCGGCTCTGGTCAACTCCCGGAAGGACGTCGGTGAGGACAGAAACCGTGCGTTGCGACCACTCGTCGACACCATATGGTCCTTCCCGATGGGCGCACAGCAAGCGATGAGCGTCCACGAGTTTGAGGGCAGCGGCGTCAGACCCTGACTGGACCAGCTCGAGCATCCGCGATCCTGTCTGGGCGATGACGTCCGCGACGGCTGGAAGGTCAGCCATGGTGATGTCGGCGGGATCGGTATCGATCCAGGACATGCTTGGCAGAACGGAAGCTGACCCTGACACATCGTGCTCGGGCCGGAACGTGGTGAGCACCTCAAGAGCGGTGTCCTTGTCCCCCTCACGAACGGCTTCCGAGAGATCCGCGATGTCTCCTCGTGATCGGTGATTGTGAGTGAGAATCGTGACAGGCAGACGTGTGTCGAGGGTCTCGGCTGAGGACACAATATCTGCCAGAACACTTCCAGCGTCCACGGAAACGAGCTGGCCCGGGTCTCCCACCAGGATGAGGCGAGTTCCGGTTCCAACGGCGGCGAGGAGACTGGCCGCCAGTGGGAGGGAGAGCATGGACGCCTCGTCGACGACGACCACTCCGAACGGAAGCTGGCGCTGCTCGTCGTAGCCGAAGGACGTCCCTGGTCCCTGCCATTTCAAAAGCGAATGGACGGTCGTGGCATCAGCGACGACGGGTCTGAGATCGTCAGGCATGCGCTCTGAGACCTCTGACACCGAGTCACGAAGTCGGGCCGCTGCTTTGCCGCTGGGGGCTGTGAGGGCAATGGCACCGAGGTGAGGATCTGCCTTCTGAAGTGATGCCAAGATGGTGCACACTGTCGTCGTCTTTCCGGTCCCAGGTCCACCAGCAAGGACACTGATCCGGTGCGTGATGGCGGCAACAGCAGCCTCGGCCTGGGCCGGATCCAACACGATCCCGGAAGACGCGAGAGCAGCGCTTACCTCTGAGACGATCTGCTCGGCGGGAACGGGTCCCTGGCCTGGGGGGTTCGCGGCCAGGGAGGCCACGTCGCGTGCGACATCGTGTTCAGCCTGCCAGTACTTCTCAAGGTAGAGCAGGCCCTCGTCCAAACGGGCCGGCAATTGATTGAGTGGATCAGCGCGGCCCGCAATGACGGGGCTTTCGGCAAGGGCAGAGAGCCACTGCCCAGGTTCAGGCCATTCCAGGTCGTCAAAGAGCGCAGCCAGTTCGCTGTCGTTGATGTCCGGAATGGCTGGATCGAGAACCTGATGTCGGATGGACTCGGCAATCTCGTGGGGATCCCAGAACACTGATCCTCGGCGCAGCTCACGGCACGACAACGCAATAGCCAAACTCACGTCAGCGTTGTGTTCCCCGCCGATACGGCACACCAAGTTGGCAAGGTGAATGTCGCTTGGTTCGAGGACGCCTGCGCGGGCGAAAGGCTCCAATCTGTTTCCGGCCCCGACCGGCACGAGTTCAGGCACGATGACCTCCCAAACAGTCGCTGATGGCCTCGATGAGTTCCGGCTTTGGATGCCAGGTGAACACTCCCTGCGGCATCCCCGTCTCCGGAGCTGGGCGACCGGTCATCCCTCGAACGAAGAGATACCCAATCGGGCCGAGGTGGCGGGCAGGGTCGTACCCGGTAAGGCTCGACGAGAGAAAACGATGCAAGGCCGCCGAATACAACAGCCCCTGAAGGGGGTAGTGAGAGCTGAACATCATGGCGCGCATGGTGTTGGTGTCGTACATGTCGGCCCGTAACTTCCGAGCACCAGGAACTCGATTCGTCTTGTAGTCGACCACGAGGTGGCGTCCATCCGGTCGCCTCAGAACAGCATCAATCGACCCGGTGAGGAATCCGCGTAGGGCCTGATCACTGTTGGGTATGTGGGCCAGCGCGTCTCCATAACCATGGATCGGATCGTCGGGTGGCACCAAACCTGGATCCCCGAGCAGGGCTGCCAGGTCGGTCGTCGTTGCTGCGAGACCGGATTGAGACATCGCCAACTCGAAGTTCATCTCGGCGAGTCGGTCGTCGGGGGAGAAGCTCGCCAAGGACATGCCCGGCGCCAGCTCGCCGAGATCAGTTCGCAGAACCTGTTCCAAACCGTTGGCAAGATCTGTTGCAGGGACATCCGGCAGCGGCGTAGTTCGCAGAATCCTGCGGGTGATCGCGAGGACCTCGTTGAACACATCCGCAGAAGTTGTGTCGACGTACTCCAGGACTTCGTGTACCAACGTGCCGAAGGACGTGCCGCCTGGAAGGCCGCAGAGGCCTGGTGCAGTGGTGTCGGGGGACCCATTGTCCTTGGGCTCGTCAGTCAATGTGGTCGTCAGGGCAGTGAAGGCGGAGCCATGAAGCTCGGCGGTCAATCCCGAGTACGAGGTTCGGACGAAGTCGAGGTCGAGCGGTCGCCTCAGAGAGCGAGGAGATGCAATGACCCGATGCTCGGCGTCGGACGTTCGAGTGAGCTGTTTCTGATTGATGGGTGCGAGGGTTGTCATAATGGGCCCTGAGTTGAGCCAAGGGAGGGTACCTGGATCAGTTCCGGCCCTGCCAAGGCCGAGTTTGCCAGTGGACCGGTCCATTTCGACCAGACGCTGGAAGGCTGACCATCGATTGCGCCGTGAGCACGGAGACCACCACAGCCGAACGGCTGATCGGGCACGGGTGAGGGCAACGTAGAGAAGTCGCAGATTTTCGCCACGCTCGTCCTCCTCGTGGCTCTCAATGGCCATGGCACGATCAATCCCCTGGGAGGAGATGTCGAGCACGCGGCGCTGCCCGTCATGCCAGACAACCGGCCCGCTGATGCTCTTCCTCGGCGCCCATCCATGGGCGACATCAGGTAGCAGGATGACCGGGAACCCCAAACCTTTCGCCTCATGAATGGTCATGACGTTGACGGCTTGGTGGTCACTGTCGAGACGACGGGGATCATCGTCACCAGCTCGTTGTTGCTGATCGCGTATCCATCCTGCGGTTGCCGTCGGCGTCAATGCGGCCTCGACAGCTGCGGCATGGGCCTTTTGAGCGATCTGACGGAGGTCGGTGACGTATCGCTCGCCCCCGCTCATGCTGACAAGACGATCCAACACCCCTGGTCGGTGAAGGGCGGCTTCCACGGTGCCCCAGACCCCGGTACTGGGCCACGCGCTCGCCCAACGGGCCACGTCGATGGCGAGGTCGGAACGCACTCGCGACTCCGATGCCGCGAGGTCAGCAGGAGTTGCACCAATGAGGTCAGACAAGCACAACCGGGTTCGCAGCCTCTCGTCAGTGTTGTCGAGAGCTTCCAGGACGGTGATGAGATCCTCGGCTGCACGGGAAGACCACACCGGTGATGCGCCGGAGAAGACTGCAGGTTGATTGGCCCGTGACAACGCGGCAGCGATCTCGGCACCTCGCCTCCGCGTCCTGACGAGGATGGCGATGTCGTTGGGGCGAAGTGGCCTGTCATACTCGTCGCCATCACGAATGGTCGTGCCGCCTTCCAGCATCATAATGACTTGATTGACGAGGTCCTCGGTGATGAAGCAATCCGAGGTGGTGGCATCCAGTTGCCCGTCAATGGGGGCTTGGAGACAACGGATTTGGAATGGTTGTGACCAGCTGTATCGGTGGCCCTGCGAAGCTTCGGTGCCAATTCGTGACGTCTGGTGACGGGCGGTAACCGGCTCCATGGCGATACCGCGTCCTAGCTGTGCATTGCCGAAAAGGGTATTGACCGCCTCGACGATGGGCTTGTCCGCCCGGTAATTGACGTCGAGGTGGAGGACGTGTTCAGCAGAATTAGCGGCATCCTGATAGGCGTAGATGTCGGCACCGCGAAACGCGTAGATGGACTGCTTGGGATCTCCGATGAGCCACAAGTTGCTGTGTCCATGAAATGCCCGGTGCAAGATTTCCCACTGGAGAGGATCTGTGTCCTGGAACTCATCAACCATGACCAGGGAGAACCGCTGTGCCAACGTCGTACATGCCATTGGGCCACGTACGTGATCCCGCAGCGCTCCGACAAGATCTCCGATGAGGTCGTCAAAGGTATGGACTGCTCTCGTCCGCGAGCGCCTTCGTACCTCGTCACGCACGGACATGGCCCAGCCAAGATCGGGCGACGCGACGTCCACATCTGTCGCGATCGGCACTTCGCCGTACCTGACGGCAACGGCCCTGGACAGATCCCGCTTGTCACCGACCGAAGGAGGTCGGTCAGCATCGAGGTATCGAGCCAGATAGAAGTCGTCAGACACCTCGTTGGCCACTGGAGTGAGGTCAGCCATCAGGACTGACGACGGGTCGTGATCTGCCAGGACTCCCAACTCGGCGAGCATTCGGGCGGCGAACTCGTGGGTGGTTGTCATGACGGCCCGGTCGAAGGAGTCGAGGGCCGCCTCCACACGTTTCAGCCCTTCTGCACCTAGGCTCTTCAGGGAGCCATCGCAGGTGTCAGCAGACTCCCGGCGACCTGCGAGCAAGGATGCGGTGCTGACAAGGCGTTCATACACTCGGCCACGTAGTTCCTGAGCTGCTGATCGGTTGAAGGTGACCAGCAGGAGATCCTCGATGTTCACCATTCCGGTAGCGATCGCTTTGGCACACACCGCCGAAATCGTCCACGTTTTTCCGGTTCCCGCGCTCGCAGACAACAGGACCGTTCCCTGTGGTAGCGGATCAGCGATGTTGAATGAGGTGTTTGTCGTCATGCCATACTCCCGGGATGAGTGAAACGAGCCATTGAGGGTTGTGAGGACCCGGTTTCTTGCGACGCCCGAATGATGGGGTTGAACAACCACCCGGAAAGCTCCTCAAGGGTGGTTCCGAGTTCATGACAGCGGGTGATCAGCTCGGTAACGTCAGTGCCCAGGAATGCTGCCCAGTTCGGATCACGTTCCCGCGACCACTGCACTTGGAGAGCACTGGCCCCGGTGCGGTAGTCATTGCGGGCCATGGGAGACAGGCCCACCAGAGCATGGGCCAGTTTGACGGGCAAAGGGATGAGCTGTTGGTTGCTCCACCATGCCAGACGTGCCAGACCGGCGAGAATCCGGCGTGCACGGTCGGGATCCGGGGCCACCATCTTTCGAACTCCGTCGCTCGAGACCAGCGCGCCACTCCATCCGACCTCCTCAGTGGTGATGGCGACCGCTAGGAGGTCAACCCACAGGTCAAGAATCGGCCTGGCATTGGCACGGGTCGCGACAGCGTGAACGATCTGTTTGTTTCTCACGCCCACCCGGCCTCGCAGCGAGACCGCATGTATCGGGTCGATGATGAGACCGTCAGGCCACCTCAATGGCGGGTTGTCACCTTCAACGAGATCAAGGTTGATTTCGATGAATCGTTCATCGGCATCACCACGAAGCTGGTTGGCCAGCTGTGAAATACGCATCGCATCGTTTGCCAAGGAAGTGACGAGATGCTGACCCAAGCGGCCCGGGGGAGTCGATCCGCGCAACCGCTCGGCGTCAATGGCATCGTCTGGGTTCGAACCATGCTCGAGGTCCGTGAGGATCCGAGAACGGATCCAATACTTGTCCAACGGTGTTGGGGCAAGGGGGAGGTCGATTGGCAACGGCGTGGTTCTCTCGTTGGCTGGAGCACCTGCCCGTGCCCGGAGCAATGTCCGAGCTGGGTGAGACAACGCCAGGGTGAGATCGGTTGGCGACATTCGCGATTCGGGAAGCTCCGCCACCGATGGTAGAACAACGCGTTCACGACGTCGCTGCGAACCAGGTTGGCATCGTGCCGCACTGGCTGCGATGTGATCGAAACCGCGCCACGATACGCCGCTTCCATCACAGAACTCATCAGGCGAGAAGGGCTGCAAACCGTGATCGACGTATTGGGCAGTGGTGGATCTCACCTGGAGTGATTGCTCGAGCGACGTCGTGAATGGGCCAGGCAGCACGGGCAGGTTGGTCACGGCGTTTCGAGCCTGTCGCACGACGATGAGACGGCTCCTTGCCGACAGGGCAACGTCAAGCAGGTTCTGGCGTGCTCTCGCAGTCGGGTCGAGGCAGTCATCGCGCAACCCTTGCAGCTGGTCGGCCCGAATGACGTCTTGATCAGGGTCAACGATGATGACGACTTGATGATCAATGGGGGAGAGATCCCCGGGACGACACACGTGAAGCGAACCGTCGAACCATGTGTGACGACCGTGATGTGTACGCGACAGCCAGATCAGAAGATCAATGATCTCCTGGCGATCGAAGTGTCGGTTCTCCGCAGCCACGTCAAGACCGGTCAGAAGGGAGAGGGTGTCCAGGACAGAGCGCGGAGCATCACTGGGCGCGGCAGTGAGGGTGTCGACGAGATCGCTGATGCGAGTTGACCACGCCGTGATTGTCGCGGGTGCCTCGGTGTCCAGAAAGGCCTTGCGCAGTCGCGATACCAGTTCGGCGAGCTTTCCGACCACTGGGATCGTGGTGGAACCGACGTCAGTAATGGGTGTGACGGTACCAAGATGGGTAGGAGGAGCTGACGACATCGCGATGGCGAGAAGCATGCGCTCGATTCCGGCCAACCAGGTCGACTGCCTGATGCGTCCCAGCCCGGCATTCTCTCGAGCCGCTGGATCAACCCCCCATCGGATGTCCGACTGGCTCACTAGTCGTTCGATGGTTTCCTGGTCATCGTCGGAGAATCCGAAACGTGCCCTCACAGCTGGCATCGCGCACAGATTGAGGAGATCTTGTCCGGTCGCGCGAGACGACGCCAAGCCAAGGACGGTTGTGACGGCCTCGGTCACCGGATTGACACGATCCTGGGGAGGGAGAGTCGTGAAACGGATTCGGTTGGCCGGGTGAGTGACGTCCGCCATAGTGCTTGCGGACAACAGGTGCACAGTATCCGGGCGTCCCGAACAGACGATGACGACATCCCTTGGTTGAACCGTCTCGTCATCGGCGAGAACTGCGCAGACGACGTCGCGTATCACTTCTGCCTGACGGTCTGGCCCGTGGCAGTTGTGGATCTCGACCGGGGCCAGCTCGTTGGCTGGAGCGCCCGAAGCCTGACCCGTCACCGGAAGCGATGATGCGGTCCACTTCGTGGTCGTCCTGGTGCGCAGGCGGTCGAAGGTGCGCCACGGATCGTCATGGTCAATGGCGTGGTCGAGGTGGACGATCATGATCGTGCGCGATGCCGCCAGTGCTTCGACCAACTCGACGTCATGATGGGGCAGAGCTGTCGAGGACAGCCACACGATGGGTGCACCGGATGACGGTTCCAGGCTTCGTACTGCGTCGACCAGCATCTCGTGCCTGGTCACGGGGTCGGCAACGGGGCAGGACTCTGCGAGCAGGGTACGCCAGAGTGGGGCCCACCAGGACCGGGCGGGATCCAGGGGGGTGCCGGTGAGATCGACGTCATGGTCATCGTCGCGTCCGGGACCATGACCTTGTGACCAGGTTCGCAGCACCTCGTGGGAGTCTCGGACCAACGCCGTCAAGGCTTCTGCGGCTTGCCGGGCAGTCGTCCATGATGCGCGCGGAATACCTTGTCGGCGGCTGGCATCGACATGAGCGGAGACGATCTCGAAACCCGGGGAATCGGTCTCGATGATGCGTGCAATTCGCAACGCCAATGGCCCAGGGCGCCACGGATCCTCGCCGCGCTCAATCCCGAGGAGCTGTTCCTCGAGACGGGTGCGGAGACCTTGAGGCGTTGCCGACTGGATACCGGCGGCGATGCCATGACGGCGGGCAAGTTCCTGCAGCAGAGCGCGGGAATGGGCAGCGCTGGGTGTCACGAGCAGCGGGCGAATGAAAGGGTCCTCAGAAGGTTGCGCAAGGGCCGCCGTCACAGCTTCGCAGACCTGGTGCCAGCTGTGAACAACCTTCACCACTCCTGCCATCGGAGCACCTCCTCGTGACGACTCGGTCCCATCCTGAACTGTTGGAAGCCGAACTGGTCAGTCAGTTTAGGGGCGCTGTCGGACAGGATTTGAGACAGTTGGATACGTGTCAGCCGAACAGCTCGACGGACCATGCCGCCGTGGAGCTGTCGGTACGTGCCTCTAGGGTGAGCACCGTGAGACCCCGATCGGCGGATGCGATCCTGGCAGCACTGGATCCTGAGCAGGTGAAGGTTGCCAAGACCTTCGACGTTCCGGTGTGTGTCATAGCTGGTGCCGGAACGGGAAAGACTCGCGCTGTCACCCACCGCATCGCCTACGGAGCCGCGACCGGAAAGCTTGACCCGCGCCGGACTCTTGCCGTGACCTTCACCACCAAGGCCGCCGGCACGATGAAGGGACGACTCGCTGACCTCGGTGTGATGGGGGTACAGGCTCGCACCATTCACTCGGCAGCCCTGCGCCAGATCAGATTCTTCTGGCCGCGCGCCTACAACTGCGAATTGCCACCGGTGAGCGATTCGAGATTCTTCATGGTTGCCGAGGCCACCCGACGTATCGGCCTGGGACATGACACAGCACTGTTGCGGGATCTGTCTGCCGAGATTTCCTGGGCGAAGGTCTCGAATGTTCCCAACGAACGATATGCAGCCTTGGCGCGAACGGAAGGACGGGTGGTGGCCGGGGTGTCCGCCACCGATGTCGGCAGGGTCCTGGCCGGATACGAAGCGGTCAAACGGGAGCGTTGCGTCATTGACCTGGACGACATCTTGCTGTGTGCCGTCGGAATGTTGGTTCAACACCGCGACATCACTGAGGAAATCCGTTCCCGATATCAACACTTCGTCGTTGATGAGTATCAGGATGTGTCTCCCCTCCAGCACCGGTTGCTCGAGCTGTGGTTCGGCGACCGCAATGATGTGTGCGTTGTCGGGGATCCCCATCAGGCCATTCACTCTTACGCTGGTGCGCGGGCCGACTACCTGATGAACTTTGTGGCAGATCACCCTGGTGCCACACGCATTGACTTGGTCCGGAACTATCGTTCGACTCCGGAAATCATCCGGCTGGCCAATGGAGTTCTCGTCAACCGCATGGCCTCCGATGAAGCTCCCGAACATGGCAGGGGAGTGACCTTGGTCTCTCATGGCCGTTCGGGCCCCGAGCCGATCTACCAGGTGCTTGGTGACGACTCGTCCGAAGCCTCGGCGATCGCGATGTGGGTGGAATCGCGTCATGCCGCGGGGACCCCGTGGTCTGAGATTGCCGTGTTGTACCGAGTGAATCCCCAGGCGAGCCATCTTGAGGCAGCGTTCGCCGAGCGGTCCATCCCATACCTGGTCAAGGGATCCGAGCGGTTCTATGAGAGGCGGGAGGTCCGGCGCACTCTCGATGCCCTCATCCGGATCGTCGCTGATGAACCTGGGGCCGACGCCATGCTCGCCTTCGACCAACTTCTTGCCTCGCAAGGGTGGACGACCGCAGCTCCCCAGGGAGAGGGAGAGGTGAGGCAGCGGTGGGAATCGCTGCAGGCCCTCCATGACCTCGCGGCCTCTGCCGTCAGGGAGGGGGCGACGACCCTGGCGGACTTGGCCACCGTGTTCTCGCGGCGAGCTGCTACCCGGGAAGTCCCTGTTGGAGACGGCGTCACTCTGTCGACATTGCACGCATCGAAGGGGCTCGAATGGGATGTCGTCGCCCTGTATGGGATGAGCGACGCCATGGTGCCGTTCATCATGGCGGAAACTCCCGCCGAGATCGCCTCGGAGCGACGTCTGCTTCACGTCGGCGTCACCAGAGCTCGTCGAGACCTGTGGGTTTCGTATTCCTGGGCGGGATCGAACCGCGACCGCCAGGGGATCTCGCGCTTCCTGCGAGGATTGCCGGGCGCCGCAGACGCATCCACCACACCTCCACACCACCGGAAACGCCGCGCGACCGTCGCAGTGTGTTCGGTCTGTGGGGAGGCGTTGACTGTTGCGCGGGATCGCAAACTCGGCCACCACATTGCATGCGAGGTCGGGGTTGACCCGGCACTGGTCGAGCGGTTGCGCGCATGGCGTAGCGAACGAGCGGAGGCGGATCGCGTACCCGCCTTCGTCATTCTCACCGATGCCACCTTGCTCAGCGTGTCCGAGAAACGGCCAAAATCGGTGGAGGAGCTGCTGCAGGTTCCGGGAATCGGCCGACGTAAGGCCGATCTTTACGCAGCTGATCTCATCCAGGTGTTGCACGACCCCTCCTGAAACGACCAGCAGTGACAACCCGGCTGAGCCGGCACATCGAGACTGCGTTCGCCGGCGTCGGTCTTCACGTGGACGGACTTCGCGCGACACACATCTGAGCCATCGCGAAGGGCCAGAGCTGCCGCTTCGATCTGGTTCACCAGCCACGCGGTGACAGTCGGATCGTGACTGTCTCCCTTCGTCGTACGAGCCATCGTCATCCAATCGGGATCGCGCGCCGCCAGCGCCATGTCCGCGCAGTGCTGGCACCCCGGGTGATGATCGTTGATCGGTCCGAGAACACCCCAACGATGGCGTCCCCAGGCAATGACCGACGGGATGCCGGCTCGATGACACTGCTCGGCAATGTCACGGCCTCCGGACAAGGTACTTGGACAGATGACGACGACGTGGACCTCGGGGCAGGACACCTCGGACACGCACTGAAGGTCGCGAAATCCCCGGGCCTGCCCGCCACGCATCCACATCGTCACCTCGACACGTCGTGCATCCAGACCGTGAACGATGTCCTGGGAGACGCCGTCGTCACTGACAACGGCAACTCGCAGGCCGGTCGGTCTCATCACCATTGCGCACGTGTGAAGGCAATTCGCGATATCTGCAGGAACATCGATGTGTCCGTCATGGCTTGCACGCACGCCTCGCAGCCGAAATGATCGACCGTCTGGGGCAAGCAGGCGCAATCCGCCGGGTACGGGCGTCCAAGGACAATCAAGTTCAACACGCATGCCTTGAGAATCGCGAAAGGCTTGAAGCGCGGGAAGGACCAACAAGACGACGGGCAACACGTCAGCAGTGACGGGCAACACACTGCCCCTCGCGGACAACACATGCGGACGTTCGAACAACACCGAGTCCGAGCACGACCTGGCACGTCAGGACACGAGGCTAGAGGGGACATGGGAACCCCCGGACCACCACGATGTGCCTTCCCCTGCACACCCGAGATCCGGGGGTTGGTCTCAATCTAGGGCAGGTTGGGGTTCTCGTCAACCACTGTGCGCTCAGATTTCGTGATGCCTCAGAGCCGAGCCGCAGCGCAGGACACTGCCTCGCCGACAGTGTCCTACCCACCGGGCATGATGGGTCACATGGCTGGCAGGGCAACCACTGACGAGATCATCGCAGCGCGCGACGGTAGGCCAGAAATCATCATTCGGCGTAGTTCTCGACGCCACCGCACCTTGAGCGCACGAATGGAGGGCACGTCCGTCCTCGTCATGGTTCCCATGGGTATGCGGAAAGCCGATCAGAATCGTCAAGTCATGGACCTGGTCGACAAGGTGACGCGATCCCAGACTCGACGACGATCCAGTGCGACATCTGAAGAGCTGACACGTCGCGCTCGTCGGCTGTGCCGGACTCACCTAGAGCCGCGGGTGAGGCACCCTGTCGAGCCCACCTCAGTGAGGTGGGTGTCAAATCAGAACACTCGGTGGGGATCATGTACTCCGGCGACGGGACAGATCAGGCTGTCAGACCGCATGGTCGGATTCCCAGACTGGGTTCTGGATCATGTTCTGGCCCATGAGCTGTGCCATCTGGTGGAAGCCAGTCACAATCGACGGTTCCACGAGCTGCTCGCAGGATTTCCCAATGCGGAGCGTGCAGAGGGATTCCTTGACGGGTATCAGTGGGCTGCTTCCGGAGGAGTCGATACTCCCGAACACCAGCCCGACGACAGGTTGGCTCAGTCGCCCTGACCGTGATCGCGCAACAGCTTCTCCAACTCGGCATCGAGATCATCGCCGTCTTCAGCAATGTTCTGACGATCGCCTGAGACATAGCCCAACGGGTCATCAAGGTCGGCAGCGGTGGGCACGAGATCGGGGTGGTTCCACACCTGGTCGCGTCCGACCGTGCCACGGGCCTCGCGCAGTGCCGCCCACAGGTTAGCCGCGTCGCGGACGCGGCGAGGGCGAAGCTCCAGACCGAGCAAGGACTGGAAGAACGTCTCGGCGGGGCCAGATGTGGCGCGACGACGGCGCACGGCCTCGGCCAGCTGGTCGTGGCTGGGAAGCCAGGTGCGGGCGACCTGGGATGTCACCTCGTCGACCCATCCCTCAATGAGGGCGAGCAGGGTTTCAAGACGCTGAAGGACGCCCTCCTGCTCCGGCGTGCGGGTCGGCTCGAAGAGGCGTCCTTGCAACCGCTCGGACATCTCCTGGGCCTTCTCCGGGGTCAACTGGGACAGGTCATCAATGTCGATGGCGTCCTCGATGGCAGAGGAATCGATGCGAATTTCGCGAGCATAGTGCTCGACGAGGGCCAACAGCTGCGGTCCAAGCCAACTCACCGCGTTGAACAGACGCTGACGGGCCGACTCACGCAGCACGAGGTAGAGCTCGACATCTCGTGGATCAAGGTCGAGGTCATTCCATGCCGCGGCAATGTTGGCCGGAAGAAGGACGACCTGCGGTACCGGCAACACCTGCAGACCAATTTCGGTTCCCGTCACCGTCGAGGTCGACAGTTCACCAAGGCCCTGGGCCAGCTGTGCTCCGTACAGCATGGCCGACATCCGGCGAAACACCGGTCCCATCATCTGGGTCAGGGCAGCCACCGGGTCATCGGGGCCGCCAGGTGACATCAATCCAGTCATCGCCTCGGTCAGGGAGACCAGTACCGGCTCAACGACCGACTGCCATGAGGAAAAGGTGTGCTCGATCCACTCCGCACGGCTCCAACAGGCAGGCTGCGTGTTGACCTGGGCGAACTCGCATTCTCGGTCGAGCCAGCTCTCTGCAAGACGCGATGCGTCGAGCAGGGCGGTGCGCTCCTGCTGGCCTGGCGTCGGATCAGGGCCGCGAGAGGCAGTGATGTGGCGAGCCATGTCCTTGATGTGAGACCAATCGACCGGTCCGTCGCTCGGATTGGCTCCCGGCATTGCGAAACCAACCGGTCCGTCTGAGCTGAACATCTGCGACAACTGGGTCATGAACGAGGTGAGGTCACCATTGGCGGGCAGGCCCAGTTGCTGCATCATGCGGCGTAACTGCGCGGCCATCTCCTCGGGGTCGGGCTGCCCAGAATTCTGGGGTCCGTCACTCATTCCCGTCTCCGTTCGCTCGTCGTGGTGTCCCTGCCAAGTCTAGAGCTGTCGCCGTGGTGGAAAAGTGATTGCCCGTTCCGGCTAGCATGGCCACCATGTCCGAGTCGATCACGCCCACTTCACCGGCGCAGGACTCCGGCACGCCCGCAGCGACGACCACCGCGGTCGATGCCGAGACCCGCCAGAGGGCGCGTTTTCCCACTCGTTGGACCGCGATCTCGTCGGCTCTTGTCGTGCTGCTGTGCGTGCTGGCCCTGATCCTCGTGCCCATCCCATTCGTAGCCAGGTCGCCAGGACAGACGGTGAATCTGCTTTCGACGAACGAGCAGGGTAAGCCGATGATCCAGATTGACGGCTTGACCACTCGGCACAGCGAGGGCGAGATGAGGATGACCACGGTGTCCACCACCCGTGCGGATTCACGTCTCAGTCTCGCGGAGGCGTTGGTGGACCACATCCGTCAGGACCATGATGTCTTGCAGCGGGAGGCCATCTACCCGCCTGGGCGTTCCCCTCAGCAGGTCAACGCTGAGGAGTCGTACATGATGGACACCTCCCAGCGTGATGCTGCCGTGGCTGCACTGCGCGCCGCAGGTCAGCCTGTCGTTGAAATGCCCATGGTCAATGCCGTCAGTGCGGTTGGTCCCGCCCACGGAAAACTCGAGCCCGGTGACCTCATCGAGAAGGTCGATGGGAAGCCGGTGAGCTCCCTTCTCGACGTCGGCAAGGCGCTTCGCAAGCACGCCGTGGGCGACACAATGGTGTTCGGGGTGTTGCGGAACTCCACTTCGAGGACGGTTGCTGTGACGACGGTCTCATCTGTCAGCGATCGCAGAGCTCCCGCCGTCGGCATCACCGTCGACACCGGATACCGCTACGCCCCGACGGTCAACTATGGAATCCCAGCAGACATCGTCGGCCCTTCAGCCGGACTTGCCATGGCCCTGTCGATCTATCAGATGGTCGCCCCGAATGACCTCATCGGCTCGCTTCGAATCGCCAGTACCGGAAGTATTTCCCCTGACGGCAACGTGGTTGCCATCGGCGGTATCCAGGAGAAGATCGCTGGCGCGGAGCGGGACGGCGCCAAGATCTTCCTCGTGCCGGCAGGCAATTGTCGCGACGTCAGTGGGGTTCGGACCTCGATGCGTCTGGTCAAGGTCTCAAACCTCAAGGACGCGATTGCGGTCATCCAGAAGATCCGCAGTGGAGGAACGGGAGTACCGCATTGCTGAGTGATGAGGGCGAGAAGATGAGTCAGGATGTCGAGAACGCAGGGTCCGAGACACCGTCGGTCAATGATGCGCTCGTGGCATGTCTGGCTGAGATCGAGAGGTTCGTCGGAACATCGAGCTGGGGTGGCCCCCCACGCCTGTTCGCCCTGGCGCGCACCGTCGACCTCATGAAGGCCGAACCTGCACTTGCCGGTCAGCTCGCCCCGGGCAGTCCGGGTAGTCTCTCCAGCATCGAGCAGGACGACTTCCATGCGGGGGAGGATCTGGCCCAGGCCCTCGCCACGACGGCTTGGGGAGAGGCCGTTGACGGGGCGGCCATCTGTGTCGAACGGATCTTCCTGCCCGACGAGTGTGCCAACGAGATTCCGGACGGTCCGGACAAGGCTGCAGCTTTCGTCGCAGCTCATCCCAAGCGTCAGGACGTACGTGTCGTGGCCGGTGCGCTGCGTGATGGCAGCCACTATGGGGTGGCCCGTCTCGTCGATCATCCGGAGGACTTGCTCGGATCGGTCGACCTCGTCCCGGCCTTGGAGTCCGCCGTTCTCGGCACCCTGAGGTGACGACCGGTCGTGAGGTCGTCTCGTGGTCGGTAATGTGCACCGTGTCGGTAACGTGCCGCCACATGTAGGAGACGATCATGACCGAGCAGCAACACGAGCTGGCCAAGGACACCTCCGTGACCGACCGCCGTGCATCCGTGACATACGAGCGTTCGCCCCGGGGGACGATGAGGGGCCGTCCGGTCATCGTCGCGATCATGCCGGACATTCCGCGAGCCGTGCTGGAGGTCGGCGTCGAGCATGCCAGGGCCATGGGCGGCAAGATCGTCTTCGCTTATGTCGCGACCGATCGTGTGCCGAACCCGTCTGATCCCGACCAGAGCCACCCACTGGACCCGAGTGCCCAACGCATTTCGATGGCGACTGCCCGGTCGTCGATCCAAGGCGCTCTGGACACCTTCATGGCGAACTACCCGGAGATGGAGTGGGACCTCATCCACCTGTCCGGCCTGCCGGATCAGCAGCTTGCCCACCTTGCTCACAACATCGACGCCGGATGTTTCGTGCTGGGGACACGGCGTCCCGGGTTCCGTGCTGGTTTGCAGGAGTGGCTGGACGGCTCTGTGGCAGTCCAGTTGGGACGCCGCCAGCTGCGTCCGGTCATCATTGCCCCACTGCGTGGCGAGGACTGGGACCAGCCGCTGTGTCGGTGAGGCCCATGGCGTCTGGCGGTTCCGTGCCGGGAGGTGTGGCTGACGAGGGGCTCGGCGAGACGTTCCGGTGCCGCTCAGTCCTCGTCAATCTCTAGTTGAGGCACCTCCCGGCGAGCCTGCGCCCACACGTCCTTGGCGGCGTTGGCATTGATGGCGGACATCACGAGTCCGACGATGACGTCGGGCCAGACCGTGAACCACACCGTCGTGATGAGACCAGCGACCAGAATGAGCACATTGCCGAGCACGTCATTGCGTGCGGCCAGCCATGCCCCTCGAACCAGGCTCGATCCTTGGTGACGCAATGTCATGAGTGCGATGGCGCACGACAGGTTGATGAGCAGGGCAATGATGGCCGTCACTGACAACGGCACGGGCTCGGGCGGGACCCCTGAGATGATCTTCCAGACGGCAGTTCCCAATGCTGCAGCTGCCGGTACGAGGATGAGACCGGCCAACCAGATGCTGGCCTTCCGTCGTGACTGCACCGACCACCCGAGGGCCACCAGGACGAGTCCGTTGATGAGGACGTCCTCGAGGAAGTCTGCCGCGTCGGCGAACAGCGATGCTGATCCGATTATGGATGCGACCGTGACGTCAATGACGAGTCCGATGGCATTGAGGATCGTCACGAGAGCGATGATCCGTCTGGTCGATGGTGAATTGATCTCGTCGGCTGCGTCGGCGGTACAGGTGGGGGACTCATCGGAATGTGTCACGAGTCGCCAGTCTGTCAGATTACGCATGACCGAGTGACCGTGTCCGATTCCTGCGGACGAGTCCGTCATCCCTCGCGAAGCGAACTCAGGGGGCATGACGAAGGCCGGTTCACAAGGAGAGTTCCTTGTGAACCGGCCTTCTGGTGGTAGCGGGGACAGGATTTGAACCTGTGACCTCCGGGTTATGAGCCCGGCGAGCTACCGAACTGCTCCACCCCGCGTCGACTTGCTCGACTATACAGATCACACCGGTGCAAGACAAATCAGGTCGGGACGTGCTTCACACGCCAGGCGCATCACCCCCCGTCTTCGGCATCCGGCCGGTCCGCAGATCGGGCACATCTCACCCCACTACCAACCTCACTGTCAGTATGAATCCGGGGTCGGTTATGCTAACCCGCAGGGTGCTGAACCCGAGGGGAGCGTGACCATACGATGCGAGGTCAGTTGAAAGCTGCGGGGCTTGCCGTGGCAGTGGCTCTGTCGACCACCGGAATCGCCGGTTGCCAGTCCGCCGAAGAGGGAGTTCTCACCATTGGGGCGACGGCTGCTCCTCCGACACTGGACCTGGTGTCGAATGCCGCCGCAGCGATCCCACAGGTCCTCCTCTACAACGTGTATGAAACCCTCGTCCGCATTGACGACTCGGGCAAGCTCGTCGGTCTGTTGGCCAAGTCGTGGCAGCTGTCCGAGGATGGACTTCACCTCACCTTCCGCCTCGATCCATCAGCGCGCTTCGCGTCCGGGACCGCGGTGAACTCAGCGGCGGTGAAGTCCTCCCTGGAACGGATGAGGGCCGAGTCCGCCAGCCCCGTCAACCAGGCGAACCTGTCGGCAATCAAGGCCATCCGTACCCCCGACGACGACACGGTCGTCCTCGACCTGTCCCATCGCGACAATTTCCTGCTGTTCAACCTCGCAAGCACATCGGGTGTCGTCATCGATCCCGCCACCAAGGACCTGGCCACCCGGCCACAGGGATCTGGGCCCTACGTCGTCACCGAGTTCACACCGGGTCACTCGGTGACCTTGTCGCCGTCCCCTCGCCCGTGGCACGAGGGGGGACGTCCCACCGTTCGTTTCTCGTACTACTCGGACCCGACCTCGCAGACGGCCGCCCTGCTGTCGGGAGATCTCGACGTCGTCTCCGATCTGACGACACCTCAGGCGCTCTCCCGCTTCACCGGCAACCCGGACTACCGGGTACTGCGGGGATCCACGAACGGCGAGGTCGTGCTGGGCATGAACAACACCTCCAAGCCGCTGTCAGACCGACGCGTCCGACAGGCCATCCTCATGGCGATCGACCGCAAGGGATTGCTCGATGTCGTGTGGAATGGCCAAGGAACACTCATCGGTTCGATGGTCCCACCTACCGACCCTTGGTACACTGATCTGTCCCACACCTGGCCCTATGACCCAGCACGGGCGCGCAAGCTTCTCGCTGAGGCCGGATACCCCAATGGGCTGACTCTCAGGTTGCGGGCCGCAGCCCTGCCCTACGCGACGGCAGCATCCCGGGTGATTGCCTCCGACCTGGCCCAGGTCGGCATCACCGTCGACAACGACGAGCTGGAATTCCCGGCTCGCTGGCTTGACGTCGTCTACACCCATGCTGATTACGATCTGACGATCGTCGCCCACGTGGAGGCTCGCGACATCGTCAACTGGGCCAACCCCGACTACTACTGGCGCTACCGCAACAAGGAATTCAACCGTCTCATCGACTCCGCCCGGACCGGCCCAGCCGACCGCACCAACGACACCATGATGCAGGCCAGCCGGATCCTGGCGAATGATGCTGCTGGGGGGTTCCTCTTCCTGATGCCAAAGATCACCATCAGCAAGGCTGACATCAGCGGACTTCAACGCAACACCACCTCAATGAGCTTTGACCTCACCAATGTCAGGAGGTCGAGGTGACCTTCCTCAAACGTGTCCTCCTCCCATTGGGGGAGTTGCTGGTGTGGTTGCTGGTTGCATCCTTGGTCGTCTTTGCCCTGCTCAGCTTGCTCCCCGGTGACGTCGCCCAGGTGATTCTGGGAGCCAACGCGGACCCGAAGGCTGCGGCAGCCGTCCGCACCCGATTGGGCCTGGACCTTCCTTGGCCCCAGCGTTATTGGGATTGGATCAGCTCTTTGATCAAGGGAGACTTGGGTACCTCGATCGTGTCGGCCGAACCGATCGGGCCGCAGATCACCTCACGCCTGGCGGTGACGGGTTGGCTGGTGGGGCTGGCCCTGCTGTTGGCTCTCCTGGTCTGCCTGCCGATGGGCGCCTATGCAGCTGTCCATCGTCGGGAGGGTCGCGGATTCGCCGCCTCGGCACTGTCCCAGATCCTCATGAGCATCCCAGCGTTCCTCGCCGGAATCCTTCTCATCCTGCTGTTCTCGGTGACCCTTGGATGGCTGCCTGCTGGCGGGTATGTCCCGCTGCACGAGGATGTCGGAGAATGGGCAGCACACCTCGTCCTTCCTGTGTTGTCCCTGTCCATTGTCCAGGCTGCGGTCATGACACGTTACGTACGCAGCGCCTTCATCGACGTTCTCGCTGACGATCACCTGCGCACCGCACGCGCTGCCGGCTGGCGGCTGTGGCCCGCGCTTCATCGTCACGGATTGCGTAATGCTTCGATCAGCCTGGCCACCGTCCTCGGTCTGCAGGCAAGCGCAATGCTCGTGGGAGCGATCGTCGTTGAAGAGGTCTTCGTCATCCCAGGTTTGGGGTCCTATCTCCTCGATGCCGTCAGTACCCGCGATCTTCTCGTCGTCAGCGACGTCGTCATGGTCATCGTGGCCCTCGTACTGCTCATCTCCTACCTCACGGATCTTGTCATCGTGGCCCTTGATCCTCGGCTGCGTACCAGTGCCGCTTCCAGACAGGAGGACCGCTCATGAAGAGGGCAAGTCTGGTCATTGGGTGTGTTCTGGTCGGCGTGGTCGTCCTCGCCGGAGTCACCTCCGCGGTGTGGACACCATATGATCCCAATCTCGTCGTTCCGGCAGATCGTCTTCTGGGGCCCAGCAGCCAGCATTGGCTTGGCACTGACGGGTTCGGCTCTGACATTGCATCCCGGATGCTCGTGGGCGCCCGTACCTGCCTGCTCGTCGGTGTGGTGTCAGTACTCATCGCTGCCGGAATCGGAGTGCCGTGGGGGGTGACATCTGCCATGCTTGCCCGGCCTTGGTCCATGATCGTGGGACGAGCTGCCGATCTGCTGTATGCGTTCCCAGCCTTGTTGCTGGCCATCATTTTTGCCGCGGCGGTGGGTGGATCAACCCTGACCGGCATGGTGGCCATCGGCGTCTCGACGGTTCCGGTATTCGCGCGAATCACGAGAACGGCCAGTCGGCAGGTCCTTGCCCAGGATTACGTCGTCGCGGCCCGCAGCTCAGGAATGTCATGGCACTCCGTCGCCTACAACCACGTGCTGCCCAACATTGCTCCACTGATCGGCGTGCAGGCCTCGGTGTCCTATGGCACCGCGATCCTGGCAGAGGCAGCGCTGAGTTATCTCGGTCTGGCCACTCCGGCAACCGTTGCCACCTGGGGACGAATGTTGCGTGATTCCCAAGTGTATCTTTTCGACAACCCCTGGCTAACCGTGGCGCCGGCGTTGGCGATCGCCGGAGTCGTCATGGGCTTCACGCTCCTGGGAGACGGTTTGCGCGATTTCCTTGATCCGAGATTGCGGGAGGTCCGCTGATGGCACTTCTGGAAGTCAACGATCTCGTTGTCGATTTCGGACGGCACCGTCGGGTCGCGGTCGATCATGTCAGCTGGTCCCTGGATCCCGGTGAGCGCCTTGGCCTCATCGGTGAGTCCGGATCGGGGAAGTCCGTCACTGCCCTGGCGATCATGGGCCTGCTTCCTGGAAACGCCCACGTCTCGGGTTCCATCCGTTGGAGGGGCGAGGAGATCATCGGGGCCAGCGATCGAGCTATGTCCGCATTGCGAGGCAGCAGCATCGGGATGGTGTTCCAAGAACCCATGACAGCACTCGACCCGACGATGAAGGTCGGAAGGCAGGTTGGCGAGGTTCCCCTGCTGCACCATGCCATCGCGCGAGGCCGGGCTCATGATCGAGTCATGGAGATGCTGGAACAAGTTGGCATTGAGGACCCGGCCCGAGTGGCCAACTCCTACCCACACCAACTCTCCGGTGGCCAGCGTCAGAGAGTCCTGCTTGCCATGGCCCTGGTCAACTCCCCGGACCTGCTCATCTGCGACGAACCGACGACAGCCCTTGACGTGACGGTGCAGGCACAGGTACTCACAACGATTGACGAGGTGCTTGACTCAGTGGGCGCGGCCTGTTTGTTCATCACTCACGACCTTGCGGTGGTGTCCCACGTCTGCCACGACCTCATCGTCATGACCTCGGGCCGGATCGTCGAAACCGGCCCGGCCCGCACAGTGCTGTCCGAACCAGCTCATACCTACACCCGACGGCTACTGCGAGCCGCCCGACTCGACCTTGTCGAGCCCGGGGCAGCGATCGTGTTGGAGGATTCATGACCACTCAGATCGAGGTTGAGGACCTGCATCTTCATCTGGGGCCGCGTGGCGCCGGGGTTGACGCTCTGGGCGGGGTCTCCCTGCACATCGACGAGGGGGAACGGCTCGGTCTGGTGGGGGAGTCCGGATCAGGGAAGTCCACCCTGCTGAAAGTCATGATGGCCTTGCGGCGGCCGGATTCTGGCTCCGTCCGCTTCCGGGGACGATCCTTGGACGATACCGACGCGGTACGTGATTTGCGTCGGTCGGCCTCGATGGTGTTCCAGGACCCGCGGTCCTCCCTGGATCCGCGTATGAACATCGGTCGAGCGATCACTGAGCCACTGCGGTCCCCGGTCGCGCGCAAGATGACCCGCCAGGAACGAAAGGACCGGCTGACGAAGGCCATGATTGACGTCGGACTGGATCCCGAGTCCGCCAGCCGTTTTCCCCATGAGTTCTCTGGTGGTCAGCGTCAGCGTATTGCCATTGCCAGGGCCTTGGTCACTGAGCCCGCCGTCCTGCTGGCCGATGAACCGGTGTCGGCGCTCGACGTGTCGGTGCGTGCCCAGGTGCTCAACCTGCTGAATGACTTGGTGCGTCGACGAGGACTGACGATGGTCTTCGTTTCTCACGATCTGGCCGTGGTGCGTCATCTGTGCGACACCGTGGCTGTCATGAGCGCTGGACGCATTGTCGAAAGAGGCCCTCTTTCTGACGTCTACCGCGATCCGCACCACGAAGTCACCCAGGAATTGTTGGCAGCGATTCCTCGGATCCGTGTGGGCGATTCCACCCACTGAGACGGGCTCGGCACGTCGACCCTGCTGTCTCCATAGACTGATCGCCATGAAGGCGCTCCTGCTTGAGAACATCCACGATGAAGCCGTTCGAACCTTGAAACAGGCCGGTTATGAGGTCGAGCGGGTGAGTGAGGCCCTCGACGAGGACGACCTCATCAGCGCTCTCGACGGAGTTGATCTGTTGGGTATCAGGTCGCGGACTCGCGTCAGCGGTCGGGTCGTCGAGGCGTGTGGTGACACTCTCACTGCTGTGGGAGCTTTCTGCATTGGCACGAACCAGATGGATCTGGCCACCATGGCCCAGGTTGGTGTTCCGGCTTTCAACGCCCCTTATTCCAATACCCGATCAGTTGTTGAACTGGTGATGGCGGAGATCACTGCGTTGGCCCGTCGTCTTGGTGATCGCAACACCCAGATGCACAACGGGGTGTGGCGCAAGTCCGCCATTGGGTCCCACGAGATCCGCGGTCGTCGTCTCGGCATCATCGGATACGGAAACATCGGCCAGCAGCTGTCCGTGGTGGCCGAAGCGATGGGCATGCAGGTCTTCTTCTACGACATTGCTGACGTCCTGCCCATGGGAAACGCCCACAAGTGTGAATCCATGGAAGAGCTGCTGGGCAGTGTTGAGACGGTGTCCTTGCACGTTGATGGACGCCCGAGCAACGACAACCTCATTGGAGCGCGGGAGTTTTCCATGATGAGGCCGCGCTCGTTGTTCCTCAACCTTTCTCGCGGCAAGGTCGTCGACATTGATGCTTTGGTTGACAATCTGCGTACCGGACACATCGCAGGTGCAGGAATCGACGTCTACCCTGAGGAACCCGCCTCGGGCAAGGAGCCGTTCATGTCCCCATTGCGTGAGCTGGACAATGTGATCCTCACTCCGCACATTGGTGGCTCCACCCAAGAGGCCCAGGTCGACATCGGTCGTTACGTCGCCGGGAAGCTCATTGATTACGTCGAAAATGGCGCAACCGGGATGAGCGTCAATATTCCCGAAATCACTCCGTCTCCGCGTACTGGCGCCCGTATCGGTCATCTTCATCGCAATATCCCCGGTGTGATGGCCACGCTCAACCGACTCGTCGCCGACCAGGGAGGCAACGTCACGTATCAGGCGCTGGCCACCAAGGGGGAGCTCGGCTATTGCGTCCTCGACATTGCCGAAACTGACGGCGAGTTGTTGGCCAATGTCACCGATCTCGAGGGGACGATTCGCGCCAGAATCCTCTGATCCCAACGACACAAGACAGCAGGAGGCGATGATCACCCGTCCGCTCCCTTACCAACGGGTCTGAGGTTGACGGCGGAGCCTCAATCCTCAGGCCTGACCAAGCCCAAGGCCTCGTCGTGAAGGAATCCGTTGGACGCCATGGCATTTCCTGACCAAGGGCCCTCCCTGCCATCGAGGCCAGTGAACTTGCCGCCGGCCTCGGTGACGATGACGTCAAGGGCGGCCATGTCGTGCAGTCCCAACTCCGGTTCGCATGCCAGGTCGACGACTCCCTCGGCCACCATCATGTACGACCAGAAATCACCGAAGGCGCGGGTACGCCACACCGATCTCATGAGCTCGCCGAAACCTCGACCGCGTCCACTTTCCACCCATCCGTGGAGGGAGGAGTAGGACAGGAAGGCGTCGTCAAGGTTGCGCACATTGGACACGTGAATGGGTGTTGCCGAGGCAAGTGACTTGCCGGTCCACGCCCCGGAACCCCTGGCGGCCCACCAGCGTCGTTTCAGGGCTGGAGCCGACACGACGGACGCGACGACCTGGTCCTCGACGCTGAGGGCAATAAGGGTGGCCCATACTGGAACTCCGCGTAGGAAATTCGCGGTGCCGTCGATCGGATCGATGATCCAGCGACGCGGGCCCTCGCCGGTGTCGGCCCGTTCCTCGCCATGTACGGCGTCTCGGGAGCGCATCCGCGACAAGGTGCGACGTACCGAATCCTCAACGGCCAGATCTGCGTCGGTCACTTCGGAACGATCGGGCTTGGTCGAGACCGTCAGGTCCCGGGCGCCGAATCGAGACGTCGTCAAGGAGTCGGCATCGTCAGCGAGAATGTGTGCCAAGCGGAGGTCATCGGTGTGATCGGCCATGTCCTCACCCTACTGGTGTGCGCGGCATCGAGGACACCGAAACTCAGGAGGTTTGCGATCGACAGTCCTAGGCTGAGGTCATGACGACAGATGAAACCTCCACCAAGGGCCCAGAGACACCCGCTCCGACTGATGACCTGGTGACGACTCACCACACCATCTCCACGGTTGACGGTGACCTCAGCTACACCGCAACCACCGGACGCATCGTCCTGGGCAGCGAGAAGATCGTCAACAATGCCTTCACCGCTCACACGCCGCTGGCTCTCATGGGAGTGACGGCCTACACCTTGGACGACATCGATCCCACCACGCGACCGTTGACATTCGTGTTCAATGGTGGCCCGGGATCCTCCTCGGTGTGGTTGCACATGGGCCTGGTTGGACCCCGCGTCGTTGATCCGGGGACCCCTGAGGACCCGGCCACCCCGCCGTTCCACCTCATGGACAACGAGCACACACTACTTCGGGAGACCGACCTCGTCGTCATTGATGCGATGTCGACCGGATACTCCCGAGTTGTTGACGGCGAGGACCCCACTCAGTGGCACGGCTGGAGCAAGGACGTCGAGCTCGTCAGTGAGCTCATCCGACTGTGGGTCACCCGTCATGGCAGGTGGGCAAGCCCGCTCTACCTGTTGGGAGAGTCCTACGGAACTGTCCGGGCCGTGAGTGTTGCGCAGCGCCTGCAGGACACCTTCTCGATGTACCTCAACGGCATCATCCTCGTCTCTTCCGTGCTCGACTTCGGTAACCAGGACTTCGAGGACCTCACCTGGGATCGCGCCTGCGTTGACTTCCTTCCAACTTATGCCGCCGTCGCCCACTACCACGGCCACAACGCTGATCGCAGCCTTGAAGACGTGCTCGCAGAGGCCGAGGAATTCGCCGTCGGTCCCTACCGTCAGGCTCTCGCCGCCGGTCATCGCCTTGACCGTGCGGAGAGGGGTCAGGTCACGGAGACCATGTCCCGGCTCACCGGTCTGAACGGCGGCTACATCGAACGTGCCGACCTGCGTGTCGAACACATGCGCTTCTGCACCGAGCTGCTGCGTGGCGAGGGCAAGGTTGTCGGCCGTATCGACGGCCGCTACAAGGGTGCGTTGCCGAAGCGAACCGACGAGATTGCCGACACCGACCCGAGTGGCGACGACACCGGGGCAGCCTTCGTCCATGGCTTCCAACACTACCTGCGCAGCGAGCTCGGGGTGACCACCGAGTCCCAGTACAACCTGGGCCTGCCGCTGTACAAGAACTGGAATTACAAGGAGTTTCAGGGCCGTCCGGTCAACGTCACCGACAAGCTGGAACGGGTCATGCGAGCTCAGAAGGGCCTGCACATGCGCGTCGAATACGCCCACTACGACCTGGCCACCCCGTATTTTGCGGCTCGCGACACCATCAACCATCTCAAGCTCGACGACGATGCCTTCGATCGCATCGAGGAGGCCTTCTTCGACACCGGTCACATGCCGTACATTGGCTGTCGTGATGAAGAAGCCGACGGGATCGCAACCTTCATCCGTCGTACCAGCGGACGTCTTGCCATCGAGGTGCTTGAGGAGAACGCCGAGGACAACCGGGATGACAGCAAGTGAATGACGCTGCTGCCCTGCTCAGCGCGGGGCGGTAGCGCTCAACAGGCGTCGCAGTGAGTCCACCCGGGACTGCCGCACCCTTCCCGTGGCGAGGGCCTCGTCAATGGCGCACCCGGGACTGTCGTCACTGTGGCGGCACCCGCGTGGGCACTCGACGGCAACCTCGTCGAGTTCCTGGAAACTGGCGAGGATGTCATCGGGCTCGACGTGGGACAGGCCAAAGGACCGCACCCCAGGGGTGTCGATGATCCAGCCGCCCTGGGGCAGCGGGATCGCTTCCGCGCTGGTGGAGGTGTGGCGGCCACGCCCGGTGACGTCGTTGACGTGGCCCGTGACCCGATGGACGCCGGGAACCACAGCATTGATGAGCGTTGATTTTCCGACTCCGGAATGGCCGACGAGTACGCTGATCCTGCCGTCCAGCAGCTCGTGAAGATCCTTCAGATCGCTACCTGGGCGGCTGGTCACGACCGGAATCCCCAAGTCGCAGTAGAGCGCCACGAAGTCATCCCCCGGCGCCAGATCAGCCTTGGTCAGGCAGATGACGGGGGAAACCCCGGAGGCGTGGGCAGCCACCAGAATACGGTCGATCATCCCGGGACGCGGTGGGGGATCGGCGAGGGCGGTGACGATGACCACCTGATTGGCATTGGCAACGATGGGACGCTCATGCGGATCGGTGTCGTCGGCCGTGCGACGCAGGACGGTGGCACGTTCCTCGGTGTGGACGATTCTGGCCAACGTCCCCTCGCCACCCGACACGTCGCCGTCAAGACGCACTTTGTCCCCGACGATGACTGACTTGCGGCCAAGTTGTCGTGCCTTGGCAGCGATGACCTCACTGTCGTCATCGAGACGGCAGCGGTATCGGCCTCTGTCGATGGTGATGACGGTCCCGATGGGCAACGAGGAGTGATCCGGGCGTTGCTTGGTTCGCGGCTTGGTGCGGCGACGTGGTCGGTCGTAGGAGGACCAGTCGCTGGTGTCGATTCCCGAGGAGGCCAGACGTCGTGGTGACACTCAGCTCTCCTTGACGAGGTCAGCCCACATCTGTGGGAACTGCGGCATGGTCTTGGCCGTGCACGTGATGTCGTCGAGCTCGATCCTGTTGACGGCCAGGCCCAGAAGGGCACCGGCATGGGCCATCCGGTGATCGGCGTAGCACCGGATCAACCCGCCATTGAGGGAGTCGGCACCGTGACCGTCGATCTGCAGACCGTCCTCGGTCTGTTGGACGGTGACGCCGATCCTGGACAATTCATGCTCGAGGGCGGCAAGGCGATCGGTTTCGTGGCCGCGAATGTGTGCGACCCCACGAATACGCGACGGCCCCTGGGCAAGGGACGCAACAGCAGCCACAACGGGGGTGAGCTCGCTCGCTTCATGCAGGTCGACGTCGATCGGTTGGAGGGCTTGCCATCCGGGGGATTCCAGTGTCATCGAGCCTTCGGAATGAGTCGCTGTGGCTCCCATCATCGTGGCGATCTGGATGAACTGTGCCCCGGGTTGGGCGCTGGATGCAGGCCATGCCTGCACCGTCACGAATCCGCCAGCGACCAGGGACGCGGCGAGGAAGACGGCGGCATTGGTGAGGTCTGGCTCGATGACGTGGTCAAGGGCGTGAATCGGGCCGGGCCGCACCACCCAGTGGCAGAGCTCGTCACTGGTCACCGTGACGCCACGATCCGCCAGCATCTCGCAGGTCATGGCGATGTGGGGAGCTGACGGCACAGACGTCCCGTCGTGATGAAGATCAATACCACGTGGGAAGCGAGCCGCGGCTAACAACAAGGCCGAGATGAACTGGCTCGACGTCGAGGAATCGATCGTCACCTCGGGGCCACCCAGACGGTCAGGAGCTGTCATGGCGAATGGCAGCTGGTTGGAATCAACTGTCACACCGAGCTGGCGCAACCCGTCGAGAACGGGGCCGATCGGACGTCGGCAAGCCTGCGTGTCACCGACGAAACGGGTCTTGCCGGGGACAAGTGCGGCAACCCCCGGGAGGAACCTCATGACGGTGCCGGCGAGGCCGCAGTCAATCAGACCGGCAGAATGCGCCAGGCCGGGCATGACTCGAACCGAGGACGGGCCGACTGGCTGGATGTCAGCACCGAGGCGCTGCAGCCCGGCGGTCATGAGGGCAGAGTCACGCGAGGTGAGGACACCGTCAAGGACGCTGGGTCCGTCACCGAGTGCAGCGAGAACAAGGGCGCGGTTCGTCTGGGACTTGGATCCCGGGACGACGACACGCCCCGCGAGACGATGGTCGACTCGCGGGGCGGTCCAGCGGTGCTGGTCAGTCAGCAATCTTCTTCTGAGCCTTCTTGGCCTTTTTCTGCGCCTTGACAGCTTCCTTCTGAGCTCTTTCCTGGGCCTTCTTGAGCTTCTTGCGGGCCGACTTCGACAAGTCGTCGACGGAGGAGCTGACGGCCTTGCGCTGGTCGCTGGCAGCAGACGAGACCCGACGCTGGGTGTCAGCAGCGCGCCAAGCCAGGCTGGGACGACCGGCGGTGTCGCGGGAGGCCATCATGGCCCCACCCAGAAGAGCGACGTTACGCAGCAGGACCGAACGGGCCGCGGCGCGCTCGTCCTTCGGCAAGGACTTGTCAGGAATGGAAGCGAGCACATGCGGAATCATCGTGGTGGCGACAACTCCGGCACCGACACGACGGGCGAGACCCGTCGCCATTCCAAGACCGCCACAAGCCTGGGCAGCGCCGGTGATGCGAACCAAGATCTTGGTGTCCTCAGGGATGTACGCGCCGACAGATGCCGGCAGTGCGCGCTGTACCAGAGGAAGGAGACGGTCGGCAACCGGCTCGGCATCCTCCACGAAGGAATCGGGCTTCATCGCGGAGTTCGTCCCCTTGACGATGAAGTAACTGGCGAACATGGTTCGGCCCAAGCCTCGGATGATACTCATGAATACATGTCTACCGCGCCAACGGCCACCGCGGTAGCCGGATGGGCAATATTTTCGTCAGATGAACACGTGCCGTGGGAATAGATCAACCTTTGTGATGTGTTGACCGGACATGAACGCTGTCCTCACCACGCGATGTACCGGGCGGAGCCGTCGCCCCTCCGATCGTCATCGGCGCTGTGCATTAAGCTGGACAGCGATGACCACAGGAGAGCCCAAATCCATGATGAATCGCCGCGGGGACGCGTCGAGCACCATGGATGTCACCAAGGAAACCGAGGCTGAAAGGGCCGAGCGGTTCGAACGTGATGCCCTCGAGTATCTTGATCAGCTCTACGGCGCCGCGCTGCGAATGACCCGTAACGCGGCTGACGCCGAGGACGTCGTCCAGGAGACCTATGCGAAGGCATTCGTGTCATTCCGTCAGTTCCGCCCAGGGACCAATCTCAAGGCTTGGCTCTACCGCATCCTGACGAACACCTACATCAATTCGTACCGAAAGGCCCAGCGCCGACCGCAGACCTCCGACGATGAGGACGTCGAGGACTGGCAGATCGCGCGGGCTGCATCCCATGACAGCAACGGACTTCGATCCGCCGAGTTGGAAGCCTTGGACGGGCTGCCCGACCAGCAGATCCTTGATGCTCTTGACGGGCTGTCCGACGAGTTCCGACAGGTTGTGCTGTTGGCCGACGTCGAGGGATTCGCCTACAAGGAAATCGCCGAGATCATGGGTACGCCCATCGGTACGGTGATGAGCCGGCTCAACCGCGCCCGCAAGCAGCTGCGCACGCAGCTGGTTGACGTCGCAGGTGCGCGAGGGATTGGCCCTCACGCCGGTCAGGTCGACGAGGAGTATCTCGGCCGTCCGGAGTTGGCCCGTGTGGCAGGAAAAGAGGGACCACGATGACACAGCCCCTCGGTGACGAGGAATCCTGTTACTGGGTCATTGACCACCTCCAGGATTTCCTGCACGGTGAGATGAGTGCGCAGGACGCCGACGCGTTCCGCCGTCACATCGTGGCTTGCGAGAGCTGCATGGACGAGGCGGACATGGAGGCAGCCGTGTCCCGTGCCCTCAAGCGATGCAATCGCACTGTTGCTGCGCCGATGCAGTTGCGCAGCCGTGTCGTGCACATGCACGTGGCATATCGCTGACAGTCCTGACACCGCCCACCGGGGCCGAAGCATGTACAAAAGACCCCCGTCCATATGGACGGGGGTCTCGTCAGCCCACAAAAAACTCAGGCGTTGGGACGCTTACCGTGGTTGGCGCCCTTCTTGCGACGCGCACGACGCTTACGACCAGTCTTGCCCATGGCGCTCTCCTTCCTGAGGGGTCACAAACCTCCCTACTGATGAAGGAGGGTCCGCGCGGATGCGCGGCAACGACGACTAATTCTGCCGTATCGGGTGGGCGTGCCCCAAATCGAGACGCACATTCGTCGACAACAGGCGCCGGGTGGAGATCGCTCGATCCTGGTCACTAGAGTGACGGCATGCCTGCCATCAATCGCTTGGTCGCCGACCGGACCAGCCTCGCTGCTGCCGACATCACATGGCTCGAGGAACTCGTCGACGACTGGCAGATGTTGGCCGACACGTCCTTTTCCGATCTTATCCTCTGGGTTCCCGACAAGGACCCCAATGTTTTCTGGGCCGCGGCCCAAGTCCGTCCCGACACCGGCCCGACCGCCCTGGAGGACGACGTCGTCGGCGAGTCGGTCTCCTACGACGACGAGAGCCTCGTCACCGAGGCGTTCATGAGCGCCGAGATGTGCGAGACCAGCGACAACAAGCTGTCGGCGGGTATTCCTGTGGACGTCTGGGCGATTCCCGTCATTCGTCATGACGATGTCATCGCCGTGGTCGAAAGACACACCAACCAGATGGGGGTGCGAGCTCCCGGCAGCACCGAGGACAATTACCTCGAAATCGCCGACATCCTGTCCGAGATGCTTCACCATGGTCGGTTCCCGCTCTTTCCGGACTCTGACCGGGCACTGGCTCCGAAGGTGACCGACGGCGTCATCAGGGTCGCGTCGACGGGAATGGTAACCTTTGCCAGCCCGAATGCCCTGTCGGCCTTCCGCCGCCTGGGCCTGGCAGGAGACCTGGACGGCGAGTACTTCATTCCGACGGTTCGGGACCTGTGCCCCAAGGTGCGCGAGGTCGGGCAGTCCCTCACCCTCGATCTGGAAGGCAGGTGGCTTTCCGAGACCGATGTCGAGAACTCCGAGGCGACCTTGCGTGCCCGCGTCATTCCCCTGCAGACCTGGCTGGATGACGTCGAGGTCTCGGCAGGAACGATGATTCTCATCCGCGATCTCACCGAGTTGCGGGACCGAGATCGTCAGCTCGTCACCAAGGACGCCACGATCCGTGAGATCCATCACCGGGTCAAGAACAACCTGCAGACTGTGGCAGCTCTGCTGCGTCTGCAGTCGCGACGGATCAGGAATCCGGACGCCAAGGAAGCTCTCCAACTGGCCATGGGACGAGTCTCGGCCATCGCCGTGGTGCACGAGATCCTGTCACAGAACTTCGAGGAGCAGGTTGCCTTCGACGAGGTCGCCGATCGCATCCTCCACATGGTCGGGGACGTCGCAGCATCATCAGGATCTGTGGTGGCGCGGCGCGAGGGGACCTTCGGCAGTGTTCCTGCCGAGGCTGCCACAGCATTGTCACTGGCGACGACGGAGCTGTGCCAGAATGCCATTGAGCACAGCCTGGCCTCCTCATCGGGAAACGTCATCGTGCGTCCTCACCGCACCGAAGACTCGCTGGTCGTCGACATCGTCAACGACGGAAAGCCTCTACCGGAGGGGTTCGTGCTCGACCGGCACCGAAGCTCCTTGGGCCTGTCCATCGTCACGACATTGGTCCAGGACCTCGGTGGAACCTTCACCCTCGAGAACAATCCTGACGGCGTGGGGACCTGCGCCAAACTCGTGATCCCGCTTGACCGGTTGTGAGTCTGAGACGCGACCGTCGGTCGGCCCGGGATGGATTCGAATCATTCTGGGCTGCTGTCCGACCTGCGTCAGGACCGACGAACACGCGAGCGGGACTGACGACGCTTGATGGCGCGCCTCTCATCCTCGCTCATGCCGCCCCACACACCGTGATCCTGGCCGGCTTCCAGAGCCCAGGCCAGGCACTCGGTGCGAACCTCGCAGCGGGCACAGACCTTCTTGGCCTCCTCGATCTGGGCAAGGGCCGGGCCGGTGTTCCCAATCGGGAAGAACAGCTCGGGATCCTCAGTCAGGCAGGCAGCCCTGTGGCGCCAGTCCATGCCTCTTCGACTCCTTCTCCCCAGCGCAACCCGGGGCACGTGTGATATGCGGGTGGATGACCCGTCATGCCGTACGACCGACGAGCGACCGTGCGGCGGGCAACCATCAAAGTTTGGCAACCGTCGAATGTTCTGGCAAGAGCATCCACCGAAGGACGAACATCCTCCCACGAATTATCCGGACACGATGAACGTTAATCCGGGAGATGACGCTTCGAGGAGTTCGCGGCCAGTTCGATTATGATACGTCGCCGGTCCACCCGTGCAGGAGCAAAACAATGATTCCCTCAGGCGAGCAGGAGTCATGATCGCCAACGGTCTGCTTCACGTCGTTGCCCTGGTGTCTCAGTCGTCCTCGTCGTCGAGTCGGGCGAGGAAGGTGGCCAGACGCTCAACGGGGACTTCAAACTCTGGGTTGAGGTCGACGAAGTGACGTAGCTCGTCGGCCAGCCACGCGAAGGTGATGTCCTCGTCTCCGCGACGATCCTCCAGTTCCTCAATGCCCCTGTCGGTGAAATACATGGGCACAATGATGCACCACGGCGCCACCCATTGTG
Source organism: Cutibacterium nasicola (assembly GCF_052654715.2). Classification (NCBI taxonomy): domain Bacteria; kingdom Bacillati; phylum Actinomycetota; class Actinomycetes; order Propionibacteriales; family Propionibacteriaceae; genus Cutibacterium; species Cutibacterium nasicola. The sequence continues at coordinate 1,002,026 of NZ_CP199745.2, forward strand.
GGATGGCGCCGTGGTGGTGATCAGGCGGGTCAGGCGATGGCCTTCTCGAGCAGCTCCTGCTCCTCGCGGACGTGCACGCTGTGCTGGCCCACGGAGGGGGCTGAGGACGGCGGACGCGTCACGGCGGTCAGGTCATCGAGGAAGCCGGGCAGTGTGTGGGACATCGCCTGAGGCAGGTGGGTGAGGATGTAGTACCAGGCACCCTGGTTCTCCGGCTCCTCCTGCACCCAACGAACGTCAGTGACGTTGCTGTAGGGTGCGAGCACCTCGGTCAGCTCCTTGTCTGGTAGCGGATAGAGACGCTCCAGCGGAATAATGGCCAGCTGCCCGTCGAGTCCGGCAGACTTGCGCCGCTTGACGAGCTCCCAGCGCACCTTGCCCGAGCACAGGATGACCTTCTTGACGGTCGACGGATCAGTGATTGACGGATCGGGAAGGACCGGACGCCACTTGCCGGTGGTGAACTCCTCTGGGTCAGAGGTCGCCATCTTGTTGCGCAGCATGGACTTCGGGGTCGCGATGACGACCGGTCGGTGCATGTTGACATAGGCGTGCTGACGCAGCAGATGGCTGTAGCTGGCCGGGGTCGAGGGTTGGCAGACAGCCAGGGCGTCCTCGCTGCACAGGTTGAGGAAGCGCTCCAGACGGGCTGAGGAATGGTCCGGTCCCTGGCCCTCATAGCCGTGGGGGAGCAGCAGGACGACGCCGGACTTCTGGCCCCACTTCGAACCTGCCGAAGCGATGAACTCGTCAATGATTGTCTGGGCTCCGTTGACGAAGTCACCGAACTGGGCCTCCCACAGCACCAGGGAGTCCGGACGGGCGACCGAATACCCGTACTCGAAGCCCATTGCTGCGTACTCGTTGAGTGGGGAGTCGAACACGTCCAGGTGAGCCTGTTCGCCACCGAGGTGGTTGACGGGCACGTAGAACCCTCCGGTCGCACGATCGACCAGGGCCGCGAAGCGCTGCGAAAAGGTGCCGCGGCGGCTGTCCTGCCCGGCCAGGCGGACGTGGACGCCATCACGCAGCAGGGAGCCCAAGGCGATCATCTCGCCGGTTGCCCAGTCGATCCCACCCTCGCGGATGTGCTTGGCGCGACGCGTCATCTGAGGAGCAACCTTGGGATGGGCGTTGAAAGTCTCCGGCAGGTTCTCGTGAGCCCGGGCGACGGCCTCCAAGGTGTCGGCCTCGACCTTGGTCGGATGCAGGCCACTGTGCTTGACGGGGTAGTCCGGAACGCCGCTGTAGGGCTCGGGCTTCGAGGTGGCCTCCCGGACCTCCTTGAAGACCGTCTCCAAGCGAGACCGGAACTTCGACATCACGGCATCGGCGTCCTCGTCGGTGATGTCACCACGACCGATGAGGCTCTCGGTGTAGAGCTTTCGGGTCGAGCGCTTCTCAACGATGAGGTCGTACATGTGCGGCTGAGTGAAGCTGGGATCATCGCCCTCGTTGTGGCCGCGGCGGCGGTAGCAGATCACGTCGATGACAACGTCACGGTGGAAGGTCTGACGGTACTCGTAGGCAATACGAGCAGCATGGACAACCGTTGCGGGGTCATCTCCATTGACGTGCAGGACCGGCGCCCCGACGGCCTTGGCAACATCGGTGCAATAGGTCGAGGAACGTCCGTCACGAGGCGAGGTGGTGAATCCGACCTGGTTGTTGACGACGACGTGGATGGTGCCACCGGTGCGGTATCCGTCGAGCTGGCTCATCTGCAGGGTCTCGTAGACGACACCCTGACCCGAGAAGGCAGCGTCACCGTGCATGAGGATTGGCAGCACCGGGAAGTCGTCCGGGTTGCCCAGAGCGTCGAGCTTGGCCCGGCAGATGCCCTCAAGGACCGGATCGACGGCTTCGAGGTGACTCGGGTTGGCGGCGACCGAGGCCTTGATGGTGTTGCCGGAGGCTGCGGTGAACTCACCCTCGTCACCGAGGTGGTACTTGACGTCACCGGATCCCTGCGAGTTCACCGGTTCGGCATTGCCCTCGAACTCACGGAAGATCTGTCCGTAGGACTTGCCGATGATGTTGGCCAGCACGTTGAGACGACCGCGGTGAGGCATGCCGATACACACCTCGTCGAGGCCGTTGTCGGCAGCCTGGTTACACAGTGCAGCCAACAGGACGATGGCCGACTCTCCACCCTCGAGGCTGAACCGCTTCTGACCGACAAACTTGGTCTGCAGGAAGGTCTCGAAGATCTCGGCCTCATTGAGCTGGTCGAGGATCTGCAGGTGCATCTCGCGGGAGAGGGGCTGGTGCTCCTTCTCGAAACGATCCTGGAACCATTTGCGCTGCTCGTGGTCAGCAATGTGCATGTATTCGATGCCCATCGTCGAGGCGTAGGAGTCACGCAGGATCGTGAGGATCTCACGCAGAGTCATGATGGCGCGACGCTGCCCGGCGAAGTTCGCGATCGGGAAGGTGCGGTCCATGTCCCACAAGGTCAGGCCGTGGCTGTTGAGCATGAGATCGTGGTGGAACCGCGGTCGGTATTCGATGGGATCGATGTCGGCGGACAGGTGGCCGAAGCGACGCCAGGAGTTGATGAGTTCGATGACGCGGGCTTGCTTGCCGACCTGGTCGGGGCGGTTGGCCTGACGGTCGCTTGCCCACTGGACCGGAGCGTAGGGGATGCGTAGCGACTCGAAGATGCTCTCGTAGAAGCGATCGGCGCCCAGGAGCAGCTGGTGCATGCGCCGCAGGAACTCGCCGGACTGGGCGCCCTGGATGATGCGGTGATCGTAGGTGGAGGTGAGGGTCGTCACCTTGGAGATGCCGAGCTCCGCCATACGAGTGGGAGAGTTGCCCTGGTAACCAGCCGGGTAATCGATCGAGCCGACGCCGAGGATCATGCCCTGACCAGGCATGAGGCGGGCAATGGAGTGGTTGGTGCCGAAACCACCGGGGTTCGTCAGGGAGGTCGTGACCCCCTTGAAATCCTCGATAGTCAGCTCATTGGTGCGCCCCTTGCGGACGATCTCCTCGTAGGCACGCCAGAAGTTGAGGAAGTTCATTTGCTCGGCGCCCTTGATCGCGGGCACCACGAGCTTGCGGGAGCCGTCCTTGTTGACGACGTCAATGGCCATGCCGAGGTTGATCTGACGGTTCTCGATGAGGTGTGGCTTGCCGTCAATCTCGGCGTAGGAGTTGTTCATGGCAGGAATGGTTTTCAAGGCCTGAACCATCGCGTAGGCGAGGATGTGGGTGAAGGAGACCTTGCCGCCCTTCGCCTTGCGGAGGAAATTGTTGATCATGGTGCGCTGCTCGATGACAAGCTGCATCGGCACGTCACGCACCGTGGTGGCAGTCGGCATGGTCAGTGACTGATCCATGTTCTTGGCGGTGCGCATCGGCGCACCCTTCATCTTCGTCACCGTCGGCTCGACGGTCTCCAGCTTCGCGCTGTGACGCGGGGCATCGGCCGTCAGCAGAGGACGGGCAGGCTTGCGGGAGACCATCGATGGTTCGGGCTCTGATGCCACGTCCATGGCTCTCGGCGTCGAGGTGGGGCCGGGCTTGAGAGTCCGCTCAGGCTTGGGATCCTGACGCGCAGGCTGTTCGTCGACAGTCGATCCATTCACCTCGTCGTACGTCTGGGTCGCCTCGTGGCGAAAAAAGGTGACCCAGGCGGGATCGACCGAGGTCGGATCATTCTGGTACTGGTCGCGCATCTCCTCGATGAGCCAGTCATTGGCCCCGAAATCAGAAGAGTTGTTGGACTTGTCGTGTGGGGCGGGACTCACCACTGCCTTCTTCCGTCAAACCGTCGTGTCAAGCATTCGCGGAACCTCTGGAAAGGCCCTCCGAGCTGCGTTGCTCCATCTGTGTCCATCGACCCAGACGTCATGATCGTAGCCGGATTGACCAAGCCATCCCAACAATTTGGGCGCATCGGGGAACACCGCCCCCCGATCGCTCAAATGTGAGATTGGTCACCGCGCTTCCAGAGCAGCGTGGGCTGGTCTTGCCGGTGCCGATGCTGGCTGGGTGGGACGGTCCACGCGGAGGCTCGCGATGAGCGCGACAACACAAACCACGAGGGTCACAAGGGTCATGACGTTACGGGCGACCAAGACGCTCGTACTGGCGCGGCCGGGAGACGACCCGATGATGCCGCCGTAATGCAGTGGGTACACCAGTTGGGTCATGCAGGCTGTGATGAGCAGGAACCCCGCGACGATCCAGCACCATGTCCGGGCCCAGGACAGGGCGCTCGGATTGGGAGGATTCTCAGAGGTGTTCTCCCCCCGGACTCGATCGAGAACCATGGCTGCTGGCGCAGCCCACCACACGAAGTACTGAGGGGACAACGTCTTGTTGGCGATGATGAGATCGCCGATGATGACGAGATCAGCCAGCACAGCGCTGCGGTAGTCAAGACCATTGCGTCGCCACGAGAGAAGGGCCATCCCGATCGCCAGCGCCACGGTGAGGGACATGAGGACGGTCGAGATCGATTGCCACGTAGACACGCCTGGTCCATAGATTTCGAAGGCGTTGTACTTCGACATCTCGACCTTGTAACCACCGTCGGGGTTCTTGAACCGTTGGTACATGGGGACGGTTGCGAGTACGGATTCAGCCTGGAGGCCCCGGTCCGACTGCCACGTCAGGGGGGACATGAGTCGGTCCCATCCGCCTGCCAGCAACGAGGCCAGTGCAAGCGCAATGCCAGTCACACTGAACGCGATGAGGCGTCGGACAGCTGCCTTGTGCCGGGAAATCATGGGAAGGATGAGAAGGGCCGGCCACAGCTTCACCGCGGCACCCAAGGCAATCATGACACCACAAGCGGCGGGGTGACGTCGGCACCATAAGACTGCCAACCCCACGCAAACGGCGGGGACCATGTCGAAGCGATTCCACATGATCGGTCCGAGGCATGGCACCAGGACGATCCACCACAGTGCCCCAGCTCGGTGGCCTTCGAGCCACATGGCGACAGCGAGCAGCGCGTCAAGCAGCAGCATCGTCGTGGCGAATGCCGGTAAGAAGTAGGAGTTACCGGCAGACCAGTACAAGGCTCGCAGGAACCACACGACAGGAATCGGATACTCCGGAAGAACTGCTGAATCGGGCTGTCCGCTCTGCATCCACCACAGGTAGTACTGCACATCCCCGGTGATGTAGTTCGACGACGGTTTGATGAAGACGTGGAGCATGATCATGCGTCCGACGACCCACAGCATGATGGCACCGGTCCCGGAGAACAGGGCGGCTCGTGATCTCTGATGAGGAGAGTCGGTGTCAAAGACTTGCACGATGTGAAACCCTAGCCGACAAACTGGTGCCCCGCTGCGTCACTGGTGGGCGCTCCCGGAGGGATTCGAACCCTCGCTCCCGCCTCCGGAGGGCGGTGCTCTATCCCCTGAGCTACGGGAGCCGTTGGGTCCGTGGGCCCCGACTGTCCGTTGACTTTAGCGCACGGGTGGGGTGATTTGCCATTCATGACCACGGGTATGGACACCTGCCAGTCCTGTCGTCACTCTCTGGCAAGGTGGAACCATGACGCACATGCACGTTGCCGGCTCGGTCCATGCCGACGTCGCGGCTGCCGGGCCTCAGTGGCTGACCCTGCCCGATGACGTCAACGCCTTGGATCCTGCGCTCTGGTCAGCGTCAACGGGACGTGGCGATGATGGAATCGTCGATGTCGCAGGCGTTTGCGTGACAGATCTTCTGGCCGAGTACGGTTCCCCCCTCTACGTCCTTGACGAGGCTGACTTCCGCCAGCGCGCCCGGACCTTCCGCGACGCTTTCGCAGGCTGGGACGTCTACTACGCAGGCAAGGCCTTCCTGACGCGCACCGTCGCCTCCTGGATCGACGAGGAAGGCCTTTGTCTGGACACCTGCACCGGTGGAGAGCTCATCACCGCTCTCCAGGGCGGAATGGATCCTGCGCGCATCGGCCTGCACGGGAACAACAAGTCCATTGACGAGCTCAAGTTGGCGCTCAGTACCGGGGTCGGTCGGATCATCGTCGACTCGCTTGATGAAATCACCCTTGTCGAGAATCTATGTCGCGAGCACGGCTGGCACGCCCGTGTCATGGTGCGTGTCACGGCGGGTGTCGAGGCTCATACACACGAGTACATCGCCACCGCACATGAGGACCAGAAGTTCGGTTTCTCGATCACCAATGGTGCAGCCATGGTGGCCATGGTGAGGTGCCACACCAGTGATGTCATTGACCTGTTGGGCATTCATTCCCACATTGGCTCCCAGATCTTCGACACCGCAGGTTTCGAGGTGGCGGCTCGTCGCACCATGAAACTGCTCGAACAGTTCAAGCAGGCTACCGGTATTGCCCTGCCGGAACTCGACCTCGGTGGCGGATTCGGTATTGCCTACACCAGCCAGGATTCTCCGGCCACCGCTGAGAGCCTGGCTGACTCCCTTCGGGAGATCGTCGCCCTTGAGGCCAGGGGGAGAGGAATGGCGGTTCCTCACGTCTGTCTGGAGCCTGGTCGTGCGATCGTCGGGCCGACGACGATGGCCCTGTACACCGTCGGCACTGTCAAGCCGGTGGACCTGTCCACCGGCGCTCAGCGGATCTACGTGTCGGTTGACGGTGGCATGAGCGACAACATTCGTCCTGCTCTCTATGCCGCGGAATACTCCGCCGTCATCGCCAACCGTGCCTCCACGGTCACCCCGTTGCTGTGCCGCGTCGTTGGAAAGCACTGCGAGGCCGGCGACATCCTGGTCCGCGACGTGTACCTCCCCGGCGATGTGTCTCCGGGCGACGTCATCGCAGTTCCTGGTGCCGGCGCCTATTCACGGTCCATGGCATCCAACTACAACCACATACCGAGACCTGCTGTCGTCTGCGTCGGTACCGGAGATCCCCCTGGCACATCGGTATTGCTACGGCGCGAGAGCATTGACGACCTGCTGTCCCTGGATCCGGGCCCTGTCAAGTCCGAGGTGACGTGGCCGTGATAGATCACAAAAGCAGGTGGCCCAGGCCCCCTCAACAATCATCAGCTGACAACAACGAGATGAGGACGAGATGACGAACACCATCGATTCCGCGTCAGCCCAGCCGATCCGCGTGGCCCTCCTGGGGTGCGGGGTCGTGGGTTCCCAGGTGGCCCGCATGATTGAGTCCCGCAGCGACGACGTCACCGCTCGAGTGGGCCGTCGCGTCGAGCTCGCAGGCATCGCTGTTGCCCATCCTGATCGCCCGCGCCAGGGCCTTGACTCGCGGCTGTTCACGGATGATCCGACAGCGCTGGTCAATCGTGGCGACATTGACATCGTCATCGAGCTCATCGGTGGCATCGACCCTGCGCGTCAGCTCCTGACAACCGCCCTTGAGAAGGGTCATTCCGTCGTCACCGCCAACAAGGCTCTGCTGGCCGCCCATGGTACGCAACTGCACGCGGTCGCCGAGGATCATGGCGTCGACCTCTATTACGAAGCTGCTGTGGCCGGAGCCATCCCGATCGTTCGGCCTCTGCGCGAGTCACTCGTCGGTGACCAGATCACCCGAGTCATGGGCATCGTGAATGGTACGACGAATTACATCCTCGACCAGATGACGACCACGGGAGCAGGTTTCGACGAGGCCCTGGCCCAGGCGCAGGCCAAGGGATATGCCGAGGCTGATCCGACTGCCGACGTCGAGGGCTATGACGCCGCTGCCAAGGCGGCCCTGCTGTCCACCCTGGCGTTTCACACGCGCATGCGCGGCGACCAGGTGTACCGGGAGGGCATTACTGCGATCACCCGTGAGGACATTGCCGCCGCTCGGGACATGGACTGCGTCATCAAGCTGCTCGCCGTCTGTCAGGCCGCCCCTGTCGGTATCTCCGCTCGCGTTCATCCGGCTCTGATTCCTGCCGCTCATCCGCTGGGCGGAGTGTCCGGCGCCTTCAATGCTGTCTTCGTGGAGGCCCGCGAAGCCGGACACCTGATGTTCCTCGGGCCGGGTGCTGGGGGTGCCCCGACGGCCTCAGCCGTGATGGGTGACTTGGTGACGGTGGCTCGTAACCTGGTTCGAGGAGTGGCCGGGCCTCCCCAGGACGTCTACGGCGAGTTCCCGATTCTGCCCATCGCCGACGTGCACACCAGGTTCCACCTGCGCCTGCAGGTGCGCGATGAACCGGGCGTCCTCGCCGAGGTCGCGAAGATCTTCGCGAGTCATGGTGTCTCCTTGCAGACCGTCCAGCAGTCAGCGGTGGAGGGCAATGACCGTGCCGACGGCTGGTCCGCGACCCTCAAGATCCTCACCCACGAGGCCCGAGAGTGCGACGTCCAGGAATGCGTCGATGAACTCACCGGACACCATTACGTCAACTCTGATCCTCGTGTCATCCGAGTGGAGGGAATGTGATCATGACCAAGCAGAAGTGTCCCTTCGGCGTCATCGAGAATTACCGAGACCATCTCCCGATGGAGGGTATCGACGAGATCATCACCCTGGGGGAGGGCTCCACACCGTTGGTGCCTGCGTCGCGTCTAGGCGCCGAGCTTGACGCCTCGGTGTGGATCAAGGTCGAGGGGGCCAACCCGACCGGTTCCTTCAAGGACCGGGGCATGACGATGGCCATGACGAAAGCCGTGGCCGATGGTTCCAAGGCCGTCGTGTGTGCCTCCACCGGCAACACCTCGGCCTCGGCCTCGGCCTACGCAACCCGGGCCGGCATGACCCCAGTCGTGCTTCTTCCGCAAGGAAAGATCGCGGCCGGCAAGCTTGCCCAGGCCGTCGTCCATGGCGGTCGCATCATCCAGGTCCTCGGAAATTTCGACGACTGTCTTCGCATCGCTCGTGAGCTGGCCGAGAACTTCCCGGTGTCCTTGGTGAACTCGGTCAACCCGTACCGCATCGAAGGGCAGAAGACGGCTGCCTTCGAAATCGTCGACGTCCTCGGCGATGCCCCTGACATCCATGCCCTGCCGGTCGGCAATGCAGGAAACATCACCGCGTACTGGAAGGGTTATCGTGAGTACGCCGCTGACGGCTCTGCTGGTCACGCCCCGAGGATGTTTGGGTTCCAGGCCTCTGGGGCTGCTCCGCTGGTGTTGGGCCACGACGTCGACGATCCCGAAACAGTGGCCACGGCCATTCGTATCGGCCGTCCGGCATCGGGCAGTCTCGCCCTTGCCGCCCGCGATGAGTCGAACGGTCTCATCGAGGCCGTCACCGATGAGCAGATCCTCAACGCGCAGGCTTTCCTGGCAGCTCGCGAAGGCATTTTCGTGGAGCCAGCCTCGGCCGCTGGGGTGGCCGGTCTTCTCAAGCTGAAGTCTGAGGGTCGTCTGGAGTCCGGGCAGCGCATCGTCATCACGGTGACGGGCAATGGCCTCAAAGACATCGACACTGCTCTGAGCCGTACCACCTTGTCGACCGAGGCCGTCGAGGCGTCGACCGACAAGGTCGCAGCGTTGTTGGATTTCCACTCCTGAGAGGTTGACAATGGCTGACAGTGTGCGGGTGCGTGTTCCTGCCACCTCGGCGAATCTGGGTCCTGGCTATGACTGTATGGGCCTGGCACTGGACCTGTGGGACGACGTTGGAGTCGAAGTCCTTGATCAACCCGGGGTGCAGATCGATGTCACGGGGCAGGGGGCCGACACCGTTCCCCATGACGAATCTCACCTTGTCGTCGCGACGCTGCGACAGGGGTTGGTGGAACTGGGTTACCCCCACCCGGGTGCTGGATTGCACCTGACCGCTGTCAACGCCATTCCGCACAGCCGTGGCCTCGGGTCCTCGGCTGCGGCAATCGTGTCAGGATTGGCCTTGGCCTGGGGACTGGCGCGTCCCGGAGTCCCGTTGGATCGCACCGAGCTGCTGACGATGGCGGCTGCCATCGAGGGGCATCCTGACAATGCCGCCCCGGCCATCCTCGGCGGTGCCCAGCTGGCGTGGTTGAGCGGGGACGTCGTCAATCACATCGGGCTGGCCGTCAACCCGTCAATCATCTTCCGGGTCTTCGTTCCCGACCGCCATATGCCCACTGCACTGGCACGCCAGGTCCTTCCAGAGCAGGTCGATCGTGGCGACGCCGTGCACCAAGTTCTGGCCGCGTCCCTCCTGGTCACAGCGTTGACGACCGCACCGGAACACCTGTTGGCTGCCACTCAGGACTGGCTACATCAGCCTTACCGTCGCACTCTCATGCCGGAGTCAGCTGCGCTCATGGACACCCTGCGCGATCGTGGTGTGGCCACCGTTGTTTCCGGCGCCGGACCCACCGTCCTGGCCTTGGGAACGCGTGAACAGTTCGAGGCAGCCTGCGACGTCGACGCGACCGGTTTCGTCGTCCACGATCTCGTTCTCGGTGAAGGTGTTCATGTCCTTTGACCGCTGTGTGAACGCGATCCGTTGTGTGCGTTATAGTAGTGACGTACACGCGCCGGATGCGCGCAATTCCCCACTGACGATCGAGTCGTGACCCTTGTGTCACAGTCCCGTCCTTGGGGACCATGTCCTCGGCGTTCGAGGGCCTCGAACGCCACACCATGGCCGAGAGTCTCACTCAGCAGACCATCCCGGATCTCCGTGGTGTCAGCCGCCCGACCCATTGTCGATTCCGACGGCAGGCCCGATGAAACCTCGCCCGCCGGAAGTTGCACCGGCCAGGGCAGTTCGAAGGGACTTACGTGACTCAAACCTCACAGCCGGGTGGATCCTCGGATCTGTCCACGAAGTTGCTGCCTGAACTTCGATCCATCGCCACCCAGATGGGTATCAAGGGAGCTCGCAGTATGCGCAAGGCTGACCTCGTGGCCGCCATCTCAGAAGGGGGATACCCAGGAGCCAGGAAACCAGCCCCGCGCCGTGACGGTGGTCAAAAGCCCCACACTTCCGGTGAGGGGGACCAGACCCGTCCACAGCGTACCCAGCGTCGTCGCGACAATGACCTGATCGATTCCGAGTCGCGCTCCTCGAAGGGCGAGAACACTCCGTCGGTCGGTGACCTTCTTGAGTCCGCGGAAGCACACAAGCGCGCCGACAAGACGAAGAAGCTGGAAGGCGACGGCCAGCGTGGCGAGGACGACACCAACGACCGTCCGCACGGCGACAATGGCGACCGTGGCGGCAGAGGAGACCCGCCGCGTCGTCGGGCTCGCAACACCTCCCGCGAGAATTCCAACGGAGATTCCGGCGACAGCAATGTCAACGATGAGGTCGGTGCCCGGTTGGAGGCACTCTCGCGTGGGAAGAACGGCGAGCGTTCCCAACTGGATCGCGGAGGTCATCGTGACCGCACCAACAATGACAACGACTCGAACCATGAGTCCGACGACGACTATGGCCGCTCCTCGGACTACGGCAATGGTGGTCGCCGCTCGCGCCGTCGCCGTCAACGCGATCGACAGAACCGTCGCAAGCGTTCCAACGATCGTTACTCAGATTCCGAGCCGAATGTCCGCGAGGATGACGTCCTCGTGCCGTGCTCCGGCATTCTCGACACTCGCGACCAGTACGCTTTCGTGCGTACCTCGGGATACCTGCCCGGCTCGAACGATGCCTATGTCTCAATGGCCATGGTTCGTCGTCATGGGCTACGCAAGGGCGATGTCATCGTCGGTCAGATGCGTGCACACCGCGAGGGGGAAAGGCGTGAGAAGTTCGCACCCTTGGTCAAGATCGAGCAGGTCAATGGTGCGGATCCTGAGCAGATGAAGCAGCGTCCCGAGTTCTCCAAGCTCACCCCGCTGTATCCGCAGGAGCGTCTGCGTCTCGAGGATGACCCGAAGAACATGACCGGCCGCATCATCGACCTGGTCAGCCCGATCGGTAAGGGCCAGCGCGGCCTCATCGTCTCGCCTCCGAAGGCCGGCAAGACGATGATCATGCAGTCGATCGCGAACTCGATCACCAAGAACAATCCTGAGGTTCACCTCATGGTGGTGTTGGTCGACGAGCGCCCTGAGGAGGTCACCGACTTCCAGCGCACCGTCAGTGGTGAGGTCATTGCGTCGACCTTTGATCGTCCTGCCGACGATCACACCCAGTTGTCCGAGTTGGCCATCGAGCGAGCCAAGCGTCTGGTGGAACTCGGTCATGACGTCGTCATTCTGCTGGACGGCATCACCCGTCTGGGACGTGCCTACAACCTGGCCGCCCCCGCCTCCGGACGTATCCTCTCCGGTGGTGTCGACTCGGCCGCTCTGTATCCGCCCAAGAAGTTCTTCGGCGCGGCCCGAAACATCGAGCACGGCGGCTCCCTGACGATTCTCGCCACCGCCCTCGTGGAGACTGGCTCGAAGATGGATGAGGTCATCTTCGAGGAATTCAAGGGCACCGGCAACATGGAGTTGCGCCTGCGCCGCGAATTCGCAAACAAGAGGCTCTTCCCGGCCATTGATGTCGACGCATCCGGTACCCGGCGCGAGGAATTGCTGCTCTCGCGTGAGGAGACCGCGATCATGTGGAAGCTGCGCCGCGTTCTCTCTGGTCTGGAAGGCTCCCAGGCCCTCGAGATGATGCTCTCGAGGCTGCGCAAGACTCAGACCAACGTCGAATTCCTCTACACGATTTCCAAGACGACTCCCAGCCAGGACTGACACGGCCGAGTGGACCGGTACCGGCCATTCGGTGTACTGTGGAGCGCCGGTTCCGGTTCACGCCCGAGTGGATCAGTCGGGCGACCCGGAGCACGTTTGATTAAGGAGATCACATATGAAGCAGGGAATTCATCCCGAGTACCATGAGACGACCGTGGTGTGCACGTGTGGGAACACCTTCACCACCCACAGCACCGCGAAGTCCGGCACCCTCAATGCCGACGTCTGCTCGCAGTGTCACCCGTTCTACACCGGTAAGCAGAAGATTCTCGACACCGGTGGCCGCGTCGCCCGGTTCGAGCGCCGCTACGGCAAGAAGAACTGACGTCGTCCATCAATGACGTATCACCATGACGCCGGGCTCATGCTCGGCGTCATGGTCGTTTCCGGGGCCTTTCAACGCCCCCCGGGCATGGTTGGTCAGGAGGGTCATGAGTGAATCGACGCAGCAAGCGGTTGACGAGGTTCGTCGTCGGCTGCGGGAGGTTGAGACCCAACTTGCCGACCCACATGTGTTGTCTGACCCGGCAGTGATGGGGCGATTGGGCAAACGCCACTCACGCCTATGTCACGTTGTGTCAGTCGCCGACCGCGTCAACCAGCTGACCGCAGACATCCAGGCCGCTGACGACCTTGCCGACGAGGACCCCGCCTTTGCGCAGGAGGCCGAAACCCTGCGAAACCACCTCGATGCCTTCAATGCTGAACTGACCGAGCTGCTCGTCCCCTCGGACCCACTCGATCATGAGGACGCCTTGGTCGAGATCCATTCGGGTGAGGGCGGCGAGGAGTCCGCCCTCTTCGCCGCTGATCTGCTGCGGATGTACACGCGCTACGCCGAGAGGGTTGGCTGGTCGGTTCGTGAACTCACCAGCGAGTTGACTGACTTGGGTGGTTACCGTTCTGTCGTCGTCGCCGTCGAGGGTGTGCCGTCACACCCGGCGTACGGCTACCTTAAGCACGAGGGCGGCGTTCACCGAGTTCAGCGGGTGCCAGTGACGGAATCCGCTGGACGTATTCACACCTCAGCGGTCGGTGTCCTCGTCATGCCTGACGTCGACGAGACAGAGGTGGACATCGATCCTGCCGATGTTCGCGTCGACGTGTACCGCTCGTCGGGCCCCGGCGGACAAGGAGTCAACACCACCGATTCCGCGGTCCGTCTCACCCACCTTCCAACCGGAATCGTCGCCAGCTGCCAAAACGAACGTAGTCAGCTGCAGAACAAGACCGAGGCCATGCGGATGCTGCGTGCCAAGGTTGCTGCTCTGGCTGCCCAGCGAGCTGCTGATGAGAATGATCGTATGCGCCGGGACCAGGTCCGTACCGTTGACCGCTCGGCGCGAGTGCGGACCTACAACTTCCCGGAGAATCGGCTCACCGACCACCGCATCGGCTACAAGTCCCGCAAACTCGACCAAATCCTCGCGGGTGATCTCGGCGAGGTACTTGATGCTCTCCACACAGACGAGGTGAGACGGCGGATGGCTGACGAGCGTCATGAGCAGGAGGCCTCATGACAGATCCCAGCCCCTCACTGCTTCTGGCACGAGCTACCCGAAAGCTGGCCACCGGAGGTGTCGAAACCCCAGCTGCTGACGCACGGATGTTGCTGTGCGAGGCCCTTGACGTCCAACCCGCCACGCTTGTCTTCGTGTCGAGTGTGAGCCCTCATGACGCGGATCGCTTCGACGAGATGGTGGACCGACGTCGATCCGGGGAACCGACCCAATACATCGTCGGTCATGCCTGGTTCCGCGGGCTGCGCATGGACGTTGGACCTGGGGTCTTCATACCTCGGCCGGAAACCGAATTGCTGGTCGAACGGGCCGTTGACGAGGCACGCCGTCTCGTCATGGCCGGATCCGCCCCGAGCGTCATCGATCTGTGTGCGGGTACCGGCGCCATCGCGCTAGCGATTGCCAGCGAGGTACCAGGAGCGCGTGTCAGCGCGGTCGAGCTCGATGAGGACGCCTTGGTGTGGACTCGTGGGAACCTTGCCGGTTCCGGGGTGGAAGTTCTCGCCGGTGACGCATTGGAGGTGCCGGATGATGGACGTCGCTTCGATGTCGTCGTCACCAACCCACCGTATCTGCGACGCGTCGATGCTGCTGCCATGCCCACTGACGTCACGGACCACGAACCCGACCTCGCGCTGTTCTCCGGGGATGACGGGTTGGACCTTCCACGTCGACTCATTGACCGTGCATCAGAGCTCCTCGTGCCGGGAGGACTGTTCGTGATGGAACATGGTGACACTCACCGCCAGGCCGTGACTGAGTACATGACGACGACGGCACAGTGGGACGAAGTCGAGGATCATGATGATCTGGCAGGTAGGCCGAGGTTCGTCACTGCTCGACGACGGTGGAAGGATGTATGGCATGGATGAGACTGACCAGACGATGGTCGAGGACAACGAGCTGACGGAAGGCGCTGACGTGGAGTCGGCCGACAGTCAGTCCGATCCCATTGAGGCCGAGGCCGACACGGAGGGCATCGGGACCACCCCGCTCATTCTCGATGTCACGAATCCAGACACCTACGAAGCGGCTCTGGAACAGGCCGCGGATGCCATCGCTGATGGCGAGTGCATCGTCCTGCCGACCGACACCGTGTACGGGATCGGCGCTGATGCCCTCGACACCTTGGCCGTTCAGCGTCTTCTCAATGCCAAGGAACGCGGGCGTGACATGCCACCGCCGATCCTCGTCAGTGATTCGGTCGCGCTGCCGGCCCTGTGCCAGCGCATCCCGGCCGCAGCGGAGGCTCTCGCGCAGAAGTACTGGCCAGGTGGTCTGACTCTCATCCTGCGTGCTCAGGAGTCGCTCGGGATGGACCTGGGAGAGACCAACGGGACTCTTGCCGTGCGCGTCCCTGACCAGGAGCAGACCCGTGAGTTGTTGCGCATGACGGGCCCCATGGCGGTCTCGAGTGCGAACAAGTCCGGACATTCGGCTGCGCTGACGGCTCAGGGAGCCGCCGAACAACTCGGCGTCACGGTTGCGGTGTATCTGGACGCCGGACCGAGTCGGGTAGGGGAGGCGTCCACCATCATCGACTTCGTGTCGACCACTGACGGCAAGATCGTTCGTCAGGGTGCCTTGTCCTTGGAGGCCATCCACGAGGTGGCTCCCGATGTTGTCGGAATGGAAGAGCCCAAAGCCGCCGAGGAGGACGTTCGCAAGGCCGACACCACTTCGTCGGACGAGCCCGGTCCAGACTCCGAGCCTCCAGCCACCTCGACCGGCGAGAACTGACCCGCGAACATGCGCGAGTACATCCTGGTGATGCTGACATCAGGTCTGACGACCTATTTGTTGTCGAGCCTGTGTCGGCAGGCTGCTCTGAGATGGGGGGCTGTTGCCAAGGTGCGCTCGAGAGACGTCCACACCAGGCCTGTTCCCTACTTCGGAGGGGTGGCCATGCTCGGTGGAGTGGCATTGGCATGCTTGTTGGCGCGAAACATGCCTTTCTTGGGGCGTCACCTCCTGGTGGCTGATGATGCCCTGACGATTTGCGTCGCGGGGGCCGTCATCTGCGCCGTGGGTGTCCTTGACGACCTGCTTGACCTACCTGCTCTGGCGAAGGCTGCAGGGCAGGTGTTGGCGGCCGGAATCGTCGTCACAGGTGGAGTCCGGATGTTCTGGATTCCGCTGCCCAACTCAATCATTGCCCTGGGGACGCCAACGTCGATCCTCGTCACGGTCTTCTTCATCGTGTTGTGTGCAAATGCGGTGAACTTCATCGATGGCCTGGACGGGTTGGCCTCTGGTGTCGTCGCCATTGGGTCTCTCGCCTTCTTCTTCTACACCTACCTGCTGGCCCACGAGCAGGATTTCGTGGTGGCGACGACGACGAGCCTCATCACCGCTGCGAGTGCGGGAGCCTGTATGGGATTCCTGCCGCACAACTGGCACCCCGCGAAGATGTTCATGGGGGATTCGGGATCCCTGTTGCTGGGTTTGCTTCTCGCCACGTCCACGATCTCTTTGACCGGGCAGATCGACTCCACAGCCCTTACGGCCCACGGTGGTGGGTTGGTTCCCGCCTACCTGCCGATCATCGTCCCGCTCATGGTGCTCGCGATTCCCTTCCTCGACCTCGTCATGGGGTACGTCAGGCGAACGTGGCGAGGAACCTGGTTCTTCGTCGCCGACAAGCAGCACCTTCACCACCGTCTTCTGCAGCGAGGGCACTCCCACATTCGAGCCGTGTTGCTGATGTACCTGTGGACCACTGTGTTGACCTTCGGAACGGTGTTCATCGGCTTGGAGAGAACCTGGTGGGCGGTAGCCATCGTCATCGCGGGGCTGATCATGTGCGTGCTCCTGACGATGGAAAACTCGCGGCATCCATCTGCCGAAACCTGAGACTTCGACGCCATCACGCGTCATGTGTTACGTTTCTCACCGAGGGCGACCTCACCAGGCCAATCACTCGACTCACAGCGTCGCGTTGCCGAGTTCTGATGGTTTGACTCACCACTTTTGGATTCATTGGTCATGACCACGGGGAGGGATGACGAGATGACACGTCTCGCCATGGGTCATGCTCGCGTTGACCGTCGTGCGTCGGCGACATCTCGTGTCGTGTCTCGTGTGTACCGTAGTGGGCTGCTGTGGGCTACAGTGACCGGCCTGCTCGTGACCTCAGTGACGACCGTCATCGTTCGACCCCGCGTACCGTCAGCCTGTAGTGGTCTGGCTGGCACCGTCGTGGCTGTGGCATTTCTTGCGTGCGGCCGTGGTGTTCATCTGCTCAATCGGAGCGGTTCCTGGCTTCTCGGCGTTGGACTCTTCGTCATCCAGATCAGTGTTCTGGGCGGCCTTGGGGTTCTGGTATCCGAGCACCACACTGGGCTTGTCCCGCTTCCATGCGCATCAGCAATAGTCGGGTCCGCACTGGCCTGGACCGTCGGCGCGGCCCTAGCTAGTTCGCAGCCACAGCGGATTTATGAAGATCCTGAAGATCCCAATCCGACCGATGCCGAGTGTCGTCACGACGATGGCAGCCTTCGATGAGTACTAGTGGGGTCATGGCTGCTAAAGTCACCATAGACATGAGTACGAACTCAATGACGCGAACGAGTACCAGCTCCGCGCCGTCCAGTGACGGCGACGCCTGGGGGGTCTTGAGCTATGTCCTCGCGGGCATGCTCTTCTATGGTGGTATCGGCTGGCTACTGTCAAGCCACTTCCATCAAGTGTGGATTTTTGTCGTCGGCATGATCGGTGGCTTTGCGGCGAGCGTCTATCTCATTGTCAAGCGCTACGGGATCGTGCCCGACCAGAACAACGACCGGGAGGGTCAGTGAACGGGATCGTGTCTCCCCTGGAATTTCACACTCCAGGGCTTGAGGACTTCATGTTCGACGGGACCTTCGGGGTGGCTTGGATGGACAAGCCGTTCTGGCAGGCGATCATCGCCTTCATCGTCGTCATCGCCTTCTGGGTATGGATGAGCCGCGGGCTCAAGGTCGTTCCCGGTAAGCGTCAGGTTTTCGGCGAGTACTGCTACAACTTCATCCGCAACGCGCTGGTGCGCGACACCATCGGTCATGGGTTCGAGCCCTGGTTGCCGTACTTGGTAGCGCTGTTCAGCTTCATCCTCATCAACAACTGGTTCGGCGAGCTCTTCGTCTTCATGTTCCCGACCTTCTCCCACGTCGGGTACGTCTACGGTCTCGCGATCGTCTCGTGGTTCGTCTACGTCATCGCCGGCTTCAAGACCAAGGGCATCCGTTACCTCAAGGACTCGATGCTTCCTCCAGGCGTCCCGTGGTACCTGTGGTGGCTCATCATCCCGCTCGAGTTCCTGTCAAACTTCATCACCCGTCCGCTGACCTTGTCGTTGCGACTGTTCGCCAACATGTTCGCCGGCCACCTCATCATCATGATCTTCGTCGTCGGCGGCGGATTCCTTCTCACCTATCCCTCCAGCGTCATGTACAACATCGCTGGTGGTTTCTCCCTGATCCTCAGTTTCGCGCTCTTCGCGCTGGAACTGTTCGTGGGCTTCCTGCAGGCCTACGTGTTCACCGTGCTGTCGGCACAGTATGTGGCATCCTCGATATCCGAGGAACACTGACGGCACGCTGCCTCTAGGACCTCGTCGTCAAACAGACCGGCGACGAAGACAACGCCCCACAGGGGCACAATTCGGAAGGAAACACCATGGTACCCATGCTCATCGGTGGCTCGCTCAACGTGCTCGGCTATGGCCTGGCCACCCTCGGCCCGGCCCTCGGCGTGGCGTGGATCTTCGCTGCCGTCATCAATGGCACCGCTCGTCAGCCGGAGGCCCGATCGGCTATGTGGACGCCGGCAATCCTCGGCTTCGCTGTGGTTGAGGCCCTGGCGCTGTTCGGCTTCGTTCTTGCCTTCGTCGTTAAGTGAGCCCGGACGTATGAACATCCTCGAGATGGATCTCGGGCCGCTTGCTCCTGAGGATCCCATCGAGATCATCGTCGGAGTCATCCTTGTCCTGCTCCTCACGTGGCTCATCGCCAAGGCGGTTGTTCCCCGTTTCGAGGAGCTTTACGAGGAGCGCACCGAGACGATTCAAGGTGGAATTGAGAGGGCCGAGAAAGCTCAAGCTGAGGCGAAGGCGGCTCTGGAGAAGTACCAGGCTCAGCTGGCCAACGCGCGCGGTGAGGCCGCCCAGATACGTGACGACGCCAAGAACCAGGGCGCGCAGATCGTTGAGGAGATGCGTGCCCAGGCCCAGGCCGAGGCCAGTCGCATCACTGAGCGCGCCAACGCCCAGATTCAGGCGGAACGCGATCAGGCTGTGCGCGACGTACGTGCCGAGATCGGTGGCCTTGCGACCACTCTGGCCAGTCGGATCGTAGGGGAGTCCTTACAAGACGACCAGCGCGTCCAGGCGACCGTCGACCGCTTCCTGTCCTCGCTGGCCGAGGAGCCCTCGGCTTCTGACTCGCGGACGGTGAATCGGGTATGACGACGGCGGTGAGCGCATCACAGCACCTAGACGAGGTTGGCGATCGGCGTGGTACAGGTACCGATTTCGCTACTGAGATTTTCGCGGTTGTCGACGTTCTGAATCGTGAGTCCGGCTTACGACGCGCAGTGTCAGACACTGGTTCTGAGGCCAAGGCGCGTCAGGGACTCGTGGACGCGGTCTTCGCGTCGAAGGTCTCTCCTGACTGCAAGGAACTTCTGGACGCGACCACCACGTGCACGTGGCGGTCACCAGCAGCCTTGACGCGCGCCCTGGAGCGTCAGGGTGTTCGTGCCGTGCTGCGCGGAGCCCGACAGGCTGACCGTCTTGAGGCGGTTGCCGACGAGTTGTTCCACATCAGTCGGCTGGTGCGCGGACAGGCTTCACTTCAGGTGGCGATCGGTGATCCGAACCGTTCGGTGGAGGATCGCCAGAAGCTGTTGACGACGCTGATAGGCGACCGAGTCAGCGCGGACACCCTCGCTCTGGCTCGCCGCGCGGTGGTGTCATCCGACAGCACTTTCGAGCAGGTCGTCGACGGCTATCTGCACATTGCCGCCGAAATGGCCGAACGGAGGCGTGCCATCGTGACGACTGCCAGTGCGCTGACTGCCGCACAGCGTGCCGAGATGGTGAAGCAACTGGAACGGATCACCGGCAGCCCGATCGAGCTGTCCGAGGTCGTCGACCCGGCGGTGCTTGGTGGTGCGCTCATCGACCTCGGCACCGAGGTCATCGACTCGACGGTGGCCCACCGTCTGGACAAAGCCCGACGAGAACTGGGCTGACACACGTGACCCCCACCTCGAGTGCGGGACAGGGGAGCTTACAAGGAGACGCAATGGCGGAACTGACGATACGTCCGGAGGAGATCCGCGACGCCCTGGACAACTTCGTCCAGAACTACGAGCCGGAGACGGCGGCCCGTGAGGAGGTCGGCACTGTCGTCACCTCCGGTGACGGTATCGCCCACGTCGAGGGTCTTCCCTCGGTCATGGCCAACGAGTTGCTGCGCTTCGAGAACGGGACGATGGGCATTGCCCTCAATCTGGAAGAGCGGCAGATTGGTGTGGTCGTGCTTGGCGACTCCGACGGCATTGATGAGGGATCGACCGTTCATGGCACTGGCGAGGTGTTGTCGGTGCCGGTTGGTGAGGGTTACCTCGGTCGCGTCGTCGACGCGATGGGCAACCCCGTGGACGGCCTCGGCGAGATCAAGGATGTTGAAGGTCGCCGTGCCCTCGAGATTCAGGCTGCTGGTGTCATGGATCGCCAGGAGGTCCGTGAGCCGTTGCAGACCGGTCTCAAAGCCATCGACTCGATGATCCCGATCGGTCGTGGTCAGCGGCAGCTCATCATTGGCGACCGCAAGACCGGTAAGACCGCCATCGCGATGGACACCATCATCAACCAGAAGGCCAACTGGGAGTCCGGCGACCCCAAGAAGCAGGTCCGCTGCATCTACGTGGCCGTCGGCCAGAAGGGCTCGACGGTTGCCGAGGTCAAGGGCGCCCTCGAGAAGGCCGGTGCGATGGAGTACACCACCATTGTTCACGCTCCTGCGTCCGACCCCGCCGGCTTCAAGTACATTGCTCCGTACGCCGGATCGGCCATCGGACAGCACTGGATGTACCAGGGCAAGCACGTCCTCATCGTGTTCGATGACCTGACCAAGCAGGCCGAGGCCTACCGAGCAATGTCGCTGCTGCTGCGTCGTCCGCCGGGCCGCGAAGCCTACCCCGGTGACGTTTTCTACCTCCATTCCCGTCTACTGGAGCGTTGTGCGAAGCTCTCCGACGAGCTGGGTGGGGGTTCGATGACCGGTCTTCCAATCATCGAGACCAAGGCCAACGACGTGTCGGCCTTCATCCCGACGAACGTCATCTCCATCACCGATGGTCAGATCTTCCTGCAGTCCGATCTGTTCAACGCCAACCAACGTCCGGCTGTCGACGTCGGTATCTCGGTGTCCCGTGTCGGTGGGGCGGCCCAAATCAAGGCCATGAAGTCGGTGTCCGGCACGCTCAAGATCTCCTTGGCCCAGTACCGGGACATGGAAGCCTTCGCAATGTTCGCCTCCGACCTGGACGAGACCTCTCGTCGTCAGCTGGATCGTGGCGCCCGCTTGATGGAGCTCCTGAAGCAGGGACAGTTCTCCCCTTACCCGGTCGAGGAGCAGACCATCAGCGTGTGGGGCGGGACCACCGGCAGGTTCGACGACGTCCCCGTTGATGACGTGCTGCGTTTCGAGGGCGATGTGCTCGAGTACCTGCGCAGCCACGGAAACGTGCTGACCACGATCCGTGAGACCGGCAAGTTCGACGACGACGCCCAGAAGGAGGCTGCGGTCGCCTTCGACGTGGTCAAGCAGGGATTCAAGACCTCTGACGGCAAGGTGTTGGCTGGTCATGAGGAGTTCGATCCGATGTCCGCCGAGGACATCGATCAGATCAAGATCGTTCGCGCGAAGAAGGGCTGAGTCGTGGCCTCAAACCTTCGGGAACTGCGGGAACGGCGGAACTCGGTCGCGACGACGAAGAAGATCACTCGCGCGATGGAGCTCATTGCCTCCTCCCGGATCGTCAAGGCACAGAACATCGTCAAGGCGGCGAGTCCGTACTCCTTGGAGCTGACGCGAGCCCTGTCGGCGGTTGCCTCTCGCACTCACGAGGAGCATCCGCTCACCTCCGTCAATCCGGATCCGAAGCGTTCGGCCGTGCTGTTGATCACCTCCGATCGTGGCCTTGCCGGAGCATATTCCTCAAACGTGATCAAGTCGGCTGAGCAGTTGCACGCTGCTCTCAGACCGAGGCAGGAGGTTGTCACCTATCTGTGTGGTCGCAAGGGAGTGCAGTACTTCGAGTTCCGTGGCCGCAAAGTCGAGCACGTGTGGGGTGGTTTCTCCGACTCGCCTACCTACAAGCAGGCCCGGGACATCGCGGACACGCTGATCGAGGAGTTCCTCCGTCCGACCGAGGATGGTGGGGTTGACGAGATTCACGTCGTGTACACCCATTTCGCCTCGATGCTGACGCAGATGCCGAAGGTCGTGAGGTTGTTGCCGCTGGCCGTCGTCGACCCGGAGGCGACGCCGGAGGGAGAACTCGAGGCTGGTGATCCTGGAGTCGGTACATCTGATGAGGAGATCTTCCACGAGTACCGCTTCGAACCGGATCCGGTCAGCGTTCTGGATCAATTGCTGCCCTTGTACGTCGCGAACCGTATCCATTACGCCCTGCTGCAATCGGCTGCCTCGGAGCTGGCAAGCCGGCAGCGCGCCATGAAAGCGGCCACCGACAACGCCGAGCAGTTGATCCAGTCGCTGAGTCGGCAGGCCAACCAGGCTCGTCAGGCTGCCATTACCCAGGAAATCACCGAGATCGTGGGTGGCGCCGCTGCCCTTGCAGAGTCCGCCCCACAGGAGTGAGAGAGAACATCATGACTGCGACAGCTATGTCCCCCGAGATGAAGGACGAGGTTGCAAGTGTCGGCCGCGTCGTCCGCGTTATCGGCCCCGTCGTTGACGTCGAGTTTCCGGCTGGACGGATGCCGGAGATCCTCAACGCCCTTCACGTCGACACCGAGGTGATGGGGGAGACCCATACCATCACCCTCGAAGTGGCCCTGCACATCGGCGAGAACGTTGTGCGTGCCATCTCCCTCAAGCCGACTGATGGTCTGCGCCGAGGCACCGAGGTCCGTGACACGGGTGCTCCGATCAGTGTGCCGGTGGGCGATGTCACCAAGGGCCACGTGTGGAACGTGACCGGTGACGTCCTCAACGTCGATCCCTCGACCATCGAGGTCACCGAGCGCTGGCCGATCCATCGTGATCCGCCCGGATTCGATGACCTGGAACCTGAGACCGAGATGCTGCAAACCGGCATCAAGGTTCTCGACCTGCTCACCCCGTACGTCAAGGGCGGCAAGATCGGCCTCTTCGGCGGCGCTGGCGTTGGCAAGACGGTTCTGATTCAGGAGATGATTTACCGCATTGCTCACAACTTCGGCGGTACCTCGGTGTTCGCCGGTGTCGGGGAGCGTACCCGTGAGGGCAATGACCTCATCAATGAGATGGACGAGGCCGGAGTGCTGAAGGACACCGCCCTTGTCTTCGGCCAGATGGACGAGCCCCCGGGCACCCGTCTTCGCATTGCCCTGACCGGCCTGACAATGGCTGAGTACTTCCGCGATGTCCAGAATCAGGACGTGCTGCTGTTCATCGACAACATTTTCCGCTTCTCGCAGGCTGGTTCCGAGGTCTCGACCTTGCTCGGCCGCATGCCTTCGGCCGTGGGTTATCAGCCGAACCTGGCGGACGAGATGGGCCAGCTGCAGGAGCGAATCACGTCGACCCGAGGTCACTCGATCACCTCGATGCAGGCCGTCTACGTCCCTGCCGACGACTACACCGACCCAGCTCCGGCCACGACCTTTGCTCACCTGGATGCCACCACCGAGCTCTCCCGCGAGATTGCCTCTCGTGGTCTGTACCCGGCTGTGGACCCGCTGACGTCGACCTCTCGTATCCTCGACCCGCTGTACGTGGGCCAGGAGCATTACGACACTGCGACCCAGGTGAAGCAGATATTGCAGCGCAACAAGGAGCTTCAGGACATCATCGCCATCCTCGGTGTTGACGAGCTGAGCGAGGAGGACAAGGTCACCGTCGCTCGTGCCCGTCGCATCCAGCAATTCCTGTCGCAAAGTACCTACACGGGTGAGAAGTTCACTGGTGTCCCTGGCTCGACCGTCTCCATGGCCGACACCATTGAGGGATTCCAGATGATCTGCCGCGGTGACGTGGATCACGTCCCGGAGCAGGCTTTCTTCAACGTTGGCAACATGGACATGGTGATGGAGAACTGGGACAAGAAGAAGAGGGAGGGCTGAGTCCCCATGGGTCACCCGACGCTTCAAGTCAAGGTCGTCTGTGCTGACGGCGAGGTCTGGAAGGGGGAGTCGATCAACATCATCGTTCGGACCACCGAGGGTGATATTGGTCTCCTTCCCGGACACGAGGCCTTCCTCGCGGCCCTCGTACCCTGCGCGGCCCAGATCATCACTCCTGATGGAGCTCGTGAGGTCATCGCCTGCGACGGTGGCTTCGTGGCTCTCGACAATGACGGGCACGTGTCGATCATCACCCAGTACGCCACGAAGTCGGAGGAAATCTCGGTCGATCAGGCCCACCGTGACCTCGACGAACTGAGGAAAAAGATCAATACGGACGAGCGCACCGAGGAGGACTCCTTGGTCATCCAGGATCTGACCCATCGTCTTCACCTGGCCCAGGCTCAGCTTGCTGCTTCCCGCATCGCCGGGAAGAAGAACGTCTGACAAAGGCCGGGAAGGGGCTGTCGCGACTCATGGCAGCCCCTTCCCCGTATCGTCACCGGCGGTCAACCTTAGGGTGACCTTCATGGACTATCAATGATCTGATGACTAGCGTTGAAACGTGCGTGCTTCCATCGTTTTCATCGGGATGAGACCGATGTTGTCGACACTGGCGATGGATGCCGTCATCATCGGCCTCATTGTTTGTTGTGCCGTCATCTACATGATTTGGCTCCTCGTCAGGCACCGCGTCCTCATGCGTAGACGCGGTGCTTTTTTGTGTGGCTTGCGAGTCATAGGTGGGCCCAAACCCGGTGGATGGATGATTGGATCTGCCCGCTACGTCGACGGCGCCTTCGAGTGGTACCGGGCAATTGATCCACGTCACGTTCCCACCATTGTCCTGAGACGGGGCGGACTCGTCATGGTCGAGCATCGCCCACCGAGTGTGGATGACTCGTTGGCACTTGCCTCCGATGCCTACGAGACCGTCACCCTTGAGACGGGGCGCAAAGGCAAGTATTCGGTGTGCCAGATCGTCGTTGACCCTGGCGTGGTGACTGGCCTCATGTCGTGGCTCGAGGCGGCTCCCCCTGGTGGCGTCGAATACGCCACCAGGGGTCACCTCCTCTGATCATTCCTTGTGAGCCGCCGAGTTGCGTTCGCCGCCCGGAACCCACAACACCTCGTCGGAAGAATCCTCGCCAGCCTTGTTGGCTGTCCGCGACAGGATGAAGAGCAGGTCGGACAAGCGATTGAGGTACGTGATCGCCAGTTCGTTGACGCCTCCCGGAGTCGTCTCGGGATCGTCCGAAACCTCAGTTCCGTATGCTTCCGCAGCGCGCCATGCCGCTCGCTCCGCGGTACGAATGGCAGTTCGGCACACGTGCAACTGCGCACCGACAGGGTTTCCGCCGGGCAGGATGAACGACTTCAGAGTCGGAAGATCGGCACCGAACTCGTCACACCAACGCTCAAGCCGATCAACGCTTCCCGCATCGGTGCGTAGCGGCTCCCACTTCGGGTTTGCGGTAAGGGGGTTGGCCAGATCAGCGCCGACGTCAAACAGCTCGTTCTGGACGATGCCGAGGGCTTCGCGCACCTCATCGGTGAGGACGTGGACCATTGAGTCCAGGGCAACAGCCAGACCGATGTTCGCGTTGGCCTCATCAATGAGACCGTACGCTTCGACGCGCAAATCTGACTTCGCTGCCACGGAGTTGTCGACCAGACGAGTCGAGCCGTGGTCGCCAGTACGGGTGTAAATCTTGGAGAGAATGACCATGTTCCCAGCCTACGAGCATTCTTCATGCGCGGAAGGCGGTCATGGTGCGTGGTTGTCCACATCGCCAGCTATCCTTACGCGATGGATCGAGGTCTCTTCTTCAGTGTCGATCAGGCCGCTGAACTGGCGATGGCGTGCGGCAGGGTGCAGCGTCATGCCAAGAGAATGGCTGGTGTGCCAGGGGCATCTGTGACGTGGCGGGTGCTGCGCACCATCGAAAGCGAAGGCCCCTTGCCGATGGGCGCTCTCACTCGGATCGAGGGGACCAAGCCCGCCACCACGACTGACCTCATCAATCGCCTCGTCGACGAGGGGTATGTCACGCGGACTGTCAAACCCAGCGATGCTCGCACGAAGGTGGTCGCCATCACGGACCAGGGACGCCACTACTGCCGCGAGTCCGAGAGGAAGGTTGGCGAAGGATTGGTTGGCGCCCTCAACGAGATGTCCGTTGAGGAGAGGCGGATCCTGTTGGCCGCACTTCCGACGCTGTCCCACCTGGTCACCGTACTCAGGTACACCCACCACGACGGTGAGGCTGTGTCATCCGAGGGCCAGACCGCGAAGCGTGTGGACGGCGTCGCCGAGCATCTGTCGCGTGAGGCGTCCGGTGTTCGTGTTCTGCCGACTGACGTGGTAACACCCGACGATGTGGACTGTGGTGCCATCTGTCCTCGTGATCTCGGCTCGAGCCCCGTGACCGAAGCGGGGAGCGGGACGGGGGACCTGCCACCCGAGCCTGCGGGCAGCACCCAGAGTTGACGTCCAGGCAATCTGGCCAAGACACATCATGGCGCGCAGGGTGGCCAACGCAGAGAGTTCTCGGTCGAACCAGATCGCACAGGTGCGTTTCTCGTCGGGATTCGGCCAATTGTCTGGGGGCGCGCAGTGCACCGGGGCAATGATGCGACAGTCGTTGAGGCTCAGACCATCAGCGGCGTCGACGCTGTCCGCCTGAGAAGCGATACCGGCGTCATGCAAGGCACGGTACAGCCACTCTCCAGACTGGTCTCCGGTGAACATCCGACCAGTCCGATTCGCCCCGTTGGCCGCGGGAGCCAAGCCGATGACGGCCATTCGGGCCGTCGGATCCCCGAATGAGGGCACGGGCCGTCCCCAGTAGGGCTCGTCGCGCCATTGAGCGCGCTTGCTGATCGCTTTGCCCTCCCGCCACTCGATGAGTCGAGGACATGCCCGGCACACTGAAATTGCGGCGTCAAGGTTGGCAAGTTCATCGCACTGGGCAGCGATCCTCGCAACGGCATCAGCGTTGGTGGCAACTGGTGTTCGTGCTGTTGCCAGATCGCCTGGCCAGCCGGTTCCAGGAATGACAGGGGATGTGAACAGGTTGCCTGTGCGTGGATGGGGGAGAGCAGTCATGGTCACTTCTCAATGATTCGGTCGTGTTCAGTCGGGTCTCGGTCGAAGTGTTTCATGTGGTGGCGGCTCATGACAGTGACGACGAGGACGACCGCAACCAAGGAGTCGGTCACGATGAAAGCGATGGTCGCAAGGAGGTTGAGTAGATGGAACCCTGCCTCATGAAGGTTGGTAGTCGGGCGTCTGGCTCGACGAAAGTGCCGATGATCCAACCAACGGCCCGACACACAGTGCCACACCATGACGCCGCGGGAATGGAATGTCCTCTCTTCACGACCATCGGTGGCGTCGTCGTGTCGCTCGTGGGTCCTCATCAGTAAAGTGTCGCGTCACATGCTAGGGGACATAGACGTGGCGATGACCTCATGATGAAATACTCCGGAAACCGGAGTACTCTGAGATCATGTGACTCCCGGACGCACCCTGCCCGAACCCTTCACTCCGTCCGAGGCCGAATCCGCGGCCGACCTGGTTCTCGCCTGCGGTCGATTACAACGCCTGGCCAAGCGACGTGCTGGCATTCCGCCGTCCTCAGTGACGTGGCGGGTCCTGCACACCCTCGAGGTGATGGGGAACATCAGTACTGGGACCCTCAGCCGTGTGGAAGGCACCAGACCAACCACCACGACGGACATCGTCGAGAGGCTCGAGCGTGACGGATTGGTGACCCGACGGCGTGACCCCAACGACGCCCGCAGCAGGTTGATCGAGATCACCGACGAAGGCCACGACTACTGTCGCCGTTGCGAAGTGTCAGTGGGGAAGTCGGTCGTGCCCGCCCTCAAGGAAATGACCGACGAAGAGCGCTCCATCCTGAGTCACGCGCTTCCAGTTCTGCGGAAGGCGGTCCAGGTGCTGGCTGCCGACGAGAGGACGACAAAGAAGTGACGAGTAAGGAACCCATCAGACCGGCCGTGTGGGCGGTCACCATTGCGGCGGCCTTCTCCTACATGGGGGTGGGCGTGGTTGACCCCATCCTCCCGGAGATTTCGTCGGCCCTGCACGCCAGCCCGGGGCAGACCGAGCTGCTGTTCAGCACCTATCTCTTCGTGTCTGCCGCGTCGATGTTCTTCGCCTCATGGGTGGCCACTCGCATTGGCCGCAAGAAGACCCTCCTCGTCGGACTCATCGTCATCGTGACCTTTGCGACAGCATGTGCATTGTCTGGTCACGTCAACCTCATCATCGGGTTCCGCGGCGGTTGGGGAGTGGGGAACGCCCTCTTCGTCTCAACCGCCTTGGCGACCGTTCTTGGTGCTTCTTCCGATGCCCGTCGCGCCATCATGCTGTACGAGGGGGCTCTTGGAGCAGGGATGGCCCTGGGGCCACTCATCGGTGGCGCT
Organism: Cutibacterium nasicola; assembly: GCF_052654715.2. NCBI lineage: Bacteria > Bacillati > Actinomycetota > Actinomycetes > Propionibacteriales > Propionibacteriaceae > Cutibacterium > Cutibacterium nasicola. Next base: position 1,030,868 of record NZ_CP199745.2, read on the forward strand.
TTGGGGTCTATGTCATGGCGAGGCCCTTTCATCGGCACTGCTGTTCTCATGGCGATCGGTCTCGTCGCCATCGCGTTCTTCGTCCCACCAACCCCGATCCACAAGTCCCAGCGCCGGTCTGCCGCCGAGCCGTTCAAGGCTCTCGTCGATCCGCGGGTCGCGATTCTCATGCTGGCTGCCCTGGTCTACAACTACGGCTACTTCACCTTGCTTGCCTACGCGCCGTTCCCGCTGGCCGAGGCGTCCATTCGAGCTGGTGGTCAATTCACCCCACTCGATCTGGGACTGGTCTTCTTTGGTTGGGGGCTCATGGTCTCATTGGGGTCGGTATGGCTCGGGCCGCGTTCCTGCGAGCACCTCGGTATCCGTCGCACAGTTGTCGTCACTCTGGTCCTGTTCACCATTGACGAGATCCTGCTGGCGACGTGGATCTCGCCCATTCCTCAGGTGATCGGGGTCATCATTGGTGGTCTGTTCATTGGCATCGTCAACACTGCCATGACCGAAATCGTGATGTCTGCAAGCACCATTCAGCGCGAGGTCGCGTCGTCGGCCTACTCCGGGGTTCGCTTCCTTGGCGGCGCATGCGCTCCCACCCTTGCGGGTGCGCTGAGCTCCTTGTGGGGAGTTGGTGGACCGTACTACGTCGGAGCCGGCACCCTCGTTCTCACAATCGTCTTGTTGTGGATTGACGGTCAGCACCGCATGCGGATGACGGCACACAGCGTGGCATTGAAGTGACGTCGATTCCCGTGAAGTCTTGAGTAGCCCACATCAGACTGGTGCGAACCCTCAATCGGGTGGAGAGGGGGAGCTCAGCCGCTCCTTGATGTCATCGGGGAATACAGGCTTTGCGTCACGCTGTGGACACATTCGGCAACAGCTATTCTGGGAATATCAGACTGGGCACATGAAAGCGAGGGGAGTGACATGGTCAAGGAGCTGGAAGTCATTCCTGGTTTCGTCATTCCCGAGTCACAGTTGCATGAGAGGTTTTCCCACAGTTCTGGGCCAGGTGGACAGGGCGTCAACACCAGCGACTCTCGGGTGGAGCTCCTGTTTGACGTGGGTCACTCTGACGCCGTGCCGGAACACTTGCGGTCGATTGTGCTCACATCACTGTCGAAGCGCCTTGTCAATGGTGTGTTGACGGTAACCGTTCAGAATGAGCGGGCTCAGCTCGCGAATCGCCGGTTGGCTCGGGCCCGGTTGGCCACTGTGCTTGAGGAAGCGTGCATCCAACCCCGCCGACGTCGTCCCACCAAGAGAACCAAAGGATCACAACGACGCCGTCTTGACGCGAAGAAACGGCGTGGAGAGGTCAAAAGGAATCGGCAACGTCCAACGTGGTAATCGCGATGATCAGTCATGTTTCTCGCGGGAACTGGCTGGGGAGCGTTACCCACTGGCGTAGTGACATAATGATCCTTATCGGACATACGGGGATGGTCATGTGCGACTGCCCTGTGAGAATTGCATCACGGCTATCTTGGTCTGCTTCGACCGACACGATGCAGCCAGGACCACTGTCCTGGACATCTCCACGATCGCACGCACCCCGTCACCAGGGGGGAAACTGGCTTGGAGTCCTTTGTTCTGGGGGCTCAACGCAGAGTGTCGAGCCCCCATCCATCACTGTTGACCCACCGTCATCACCTGGGCTGGACGGTCCACTCCGGCGGGGTGTCCTTGCCGGACTCCTCGTCCGCCTCGGCGTCGGCAGCGGTCTCATGGATGATTCCCTTGGCGTGGTGACTCGGCGCGTACACCGCGTAGACCTGCATCGGCTCGTCGCCGGTGTTGACGATGTCGTGCCACGTGCCGGCCGGCACCTGCACGGCCCAGCCGTCGCTGACGTCCTGCACGACGGTGGCCTCATCCTGGTTCTCGTTGGGGCCCAGGATGCACTTGCCCGTGCCGCCGTCCAGACGCAGGAACTGATCGGTCTCGGGGTGCACCTCCCAACCAATGGACTCCCCCACCGGGATCGACATGAGCGTCACCTGCAGGTACTTGCCGGTCCACGCCGTCGTTCGGTAGTTGGTGTTCTCCTCGGTGGCTGTCTCGATGTCGAAGACGTTGGGTTCGGGTCCGTTGTCCACAATCTTCACGATGAACTCCATCCTTCGTTGTCAGGCTCACTGTCAGCGTTCGATCGCTTGCGCAATCGTCAACTTCCTACTTTGGCACAACCACAACGTGCCGCCACGTATTCCCCTGTCCATGATCGTCACGCCGGTACGGCTGAGGGGCCACGCCAGTATCGTGCCGAAATACCTCCGTCGATGACGAACGGGATACATTGTTGGGGTGCATTGTGACAGTCAAGGGCCTGTGACGACGTGGTGAGTGACTATGTGGTCGCGCGATCCTTCAACGTTCTCTACATCTGGATCGACGTCATACTGTTGCTGGCCTTCCTCTGCATACTGGCGTGGACGCGGCGTCGTGCTGCGCTCGTCGTTGGCCTGCTTGGTGGCCTGCTCTACTTCGTCGTCGACTACGGCTTCTTCCACATGTTGCTTGGAACCCGGAGCGTGGTCGGGATGGGTGTCCTGTCACTGGAGTTCTGGCTGTCCTTCAGCTACGGCATCACGAACATGGCATGGATGTGGCTCTGGTTCGACGAACCGGACAACCGCTGGGAGTGGTCGATCCTCTTCCCCGCAGGGTGGCTCACCAGCGCTCTGGTCAGCCAAGGACTTGGCGACACCTTCCACAGCGTGGAGATCGCGCGTCATGTCGGCAGTTACCACGGCGCGATGGCTGCCTTCGCTCTCGTGGGATACGGATGGCTTGCGCTGCACAACCTGCGCCACCAGGACGAGCGCTATTCGATTCGCTCGGCATTGACGATCGGTATCGGTATTCAATTCACGTGGGAGGCGGTGCTGATGATCTCGGGCATCAGGCCGTTGTCCTGGCGTCCGCTTGTCGTCGATTCCCTCATCGAGACCAACCTCGGTGCCCCGTTCATGCTCCTCATTGTGCGGGCATGGCGGGTGCGTCATCCCCGGGAATTCTCGGATCCAGCCCCAGCTCACACTGGGCGGTCGGTGATCCGACAGGAATCCATCTGATCTGGTGGGGCGAGCCTGTCAGATGTTGATCATCTCACCGGTAATGCCCTCAACGGCCTCCTTGAGAGCCTCGGACAGCGACGGATGCGCGTGGATGTTGCGTCCGATCTCCTCGGCGGTGATGTCCCACAGCTGAGCCAAGGTCAGCTCAGGCAGCAGCTCGGAGACGTCGTGTCCTACCAGCGAGGCCCCCAGGAGCTCCCCGTGACGGGCGTCAGCAACGATCTTGACGAATCCGCTGCCATCTCCCAGTCCCCAGGCCTTGCCGTTGGCGGCGAACGGGAACTTGGAGACCTTGACCTCGTAGCCCTTCTCGCGGGCCTGGTCCTCGGAATATCCGAAGGAACCGATCTGCGGCTGACAGTAGGTGGCGCGCGGGATCATGTCGTAGTTGATCGGCATGGTTTCAGCCCCGGCGATGGTCTCAGCGGCGACGACGCCCTGGGTCTCGGCGGTGTGGGCCAGCATGAGCTTGGCGGTGCAGTCACCAATGGCGTAGATGCCGTCGACGTTGGTGCGCATGAAGTCGTCAATCCCGATGGCGCCACGCTCGGTGAGCGTGACCCCGGTCTTCTCCAGACCGTAGCCTTCGACACGCGGGGCAAATCCGACGGCCTGCAAGACGCGATCGGCCTCGATGACCTTGGAGTCGCCACCCTTCGAGGGCGAGACAGTGACCTTGACCTTGTCGCCGGAGTCGTCGATGGAGTCGACCTTGGTCGATGTCAGGAGCTTGATGCCGAGCTTCTTGTAGGCCCTGGTCAGCTCGGCCGAGACGTCCTTGTCCTCATTGGGAACCATGCGGTCGAGGAACTCCACGACGGTGACGTCACAGCCGTAGTTGGCCAGCACATAGGCGAACTCGGTGCCGATAGCGCCGGACCCGGCGATGACGATCGATCCCGGGACGTTGCCGGAGAGGATCTGCTCCTTGTAGGTGACGACGCGATCGGACAGTTGGGTGCCCGGCAGGGTCTTGACGACCGATCCTGCAGCGATGATCGCATTGTCGAAGGTGATCTCATCGGTGACATTGCCCTCAGAGTCCTTGACGGAGATGGCCTTGGGGCCGGTGAATTCTCCCCATCCGTTGAACTCTGTGACCTTGTTTTTCCTCATGAGGAAGTGGATGCCCTTGACCATGCGAGCGGAGACCTCACGAGACCGGCTGAAGGCCTTGCCGTAGTCGACGGTGATGTCGCCACCGATGCCGAAGGTCTTGGCCTCCTTGGTGACGATGTGCGCAAGTTCTGCGTTGCGCAGAAGAGACTTCGTGGGGATGCAACCAACGTTGAGGCAGACACCACCCCAGTATTCCTTCTCGATGATGGCAGTCTTCTTGCCGAGCTGAGCGGCACGAATGGCGGCAACGTAGCCACCGGGGCCAGCTCCGAGGACAACAACGTCGAAATGTGAGCTCATGGGTAACACTCTAGTGGGAAGGTCAGTGTGTGACGAAGATCTCACTGAAGAGATTTCGGACGGATCGCACAGCGCCCTTCTTCCCCACATCTGAACTCAGATCTGATATATCGTTGTCGGAAGACTTCTTCTCGTTGAAAGGATCTGCTGTGGATAACATCACCCCCGCTGCCGTTGGTCGCCTCATCCGCGACGCACGCAAGCAGCGTGGCATGACGCAGAACCAACTAGCGGAGCTTCTCAAGACCTCCCAGAGCGCCATCCACCGGGTTGAGTCAGGCACACAGAACCTGTCCCTGGAGTACATCAACCGCATAGCGGAGGCCCTTGAGTCCCCCATCATCACTCAGCCTGGTAGCGGCACGATGAACTACCGCATCGAAGGTGGCCACAAACTTGAGGGCTCCATCGAGGTACGTTCCTCCAAGAACGCTGCCGTCGCCCTGCTGTGTGGGTGCCTCATCAACCGTGGTCGCACTGTGTTGCGCGGGATCGCTCACATTGAGGAGGTCAATCGCATCCTCGAGGTGCTGACCTCCATCGGTGTCACCTACGAGTGGTCCGAGGACGAGCGCGACCTTACCCTCGTTCGTCCCGCTGAACTCAACCTTGACGACATGGACATCGAGGCTGCCCGTCGCACTCGAAGCGTCATCATGTTCCTCGGCCCGCTCATGCGGTTCTACGACTCCTTCAAGCTTCCCTATGCCGGTGGCTGCAATTTGGGCGCCCGCACCGTCGAGCCTCACTTGCAGGTCCTACGCGCCTTTGGTCTGGACGTCGTCGCGACCGAGGGCTTCTACCAGTGCCGCGTCACGGATCGCACGGTGAGGGAGCGTCACATCGTCCTGACCGAACGCGGCGACACCGTCACCGAGAATGCCCTGCTCGCTGCAGCCCAGACTCCGGGCGTGACGGTGCTGCGCAACGCCAGCCCCAATTACATGGTTCAGGACCTGTGCGTCTTCCTTTGTCAGCTCGGCGTCGAGATCGAGGGCATCGGGACGACGACCCTGCGCATCCGTGGCGTCGAGAACATTGACGTCGACGTCGAGTATGCCCCGTCCGAAGACCCGATCGAGGCCATGAGCCTCATCACGGCAGCTGTCGTCACCAAGTCCGAGTTGACGATCACCCGCTGCCCCATCGAATTCCTCGAGATCGAGTTGGCGATTCTCTCGGAGATGGGTCTGGACTTCGATCTCTCCCCCGAGTACGTCTCCCACAACGGATTCACCCGTCTGGTCGACGTCACTGTCCGCCCGAGCGAGTTGCGCGCGGTCGCGGACAAGATCCACCCGATGCCGTTCCCGGGCCTCAACATCGACAACTTGCCGTTCTTCGCCGTCATCGCCGCCGAGGCCAAGGGCCAGACTCTCATCCACGACTGGTGCTACGAGAACCGAGCCATCCATCTGCTCGACCTTGGCAAGCTCGGTGCCGACGTCCAGCTCCTCGATCCGCACCGACTCATCGTGCGCGGACCGACGCGCTGGCGTGGCCGAGAGCTCATCTGCCCGCCGGCCCTGCGCCCGGCCGTCTGCCTGCTGTTGGCTGCCCTGGCGGCCTCCGGCGAGACGACCCTGCGCGACGTCTACATGATCAACCGCGGTTACGAGGACCTGCCCACGCGACTTGGGGCGCTGGGAGCCAAGATCTCGGTCTTCCACGGCTGAGCGAAAGCGTCCTCCGGCCACCAGTTCAGCTCGTCACCGGGATGGTTCCAGGTGCGCTCGAGGACGGCATGGACGACGCCGGACGCTTTGCCGAGAGCGGACTGCCAGGACTCCCCTGCGGCGAGTTGCGCGGTCAGGACTGCCGTCGTGAGATCTCCTGCACCGTTGAAGTGACGATGGATGAGTGGGCCATGGGTCATCGCGGCCCACTCCCGCGCCACCGCAACCATGCCCAGCCCAGCACCGTCCTCATCCTGGTGCGGTACTGAGGTGACGACGACGAGCTGTGGTCCGGTCAGGCCACGAGCTGCCTGCACGATCTGGTCAATGGTGCGCGGCATCGTGTCGGTCAAGATGCCGAGCTCGGCCACATTGGGTACGAGGACGTCGGCACACTGGATCGCTTCTTTCATGAAAGCCACGGTGTCGTCGGGAACGTAGACCCTCACCTGGTCGCCATCCATGTCCCCCATGACGGGGTCGCACACCCACATGGCATTGGAGTGGCGTTCCCGACATTTCTTCACGGTCCGCAGGACGGCGGGACCGGTGAGAGCCGTGAGATAACCCGACAGCACTGCGTCAACATGCTTGAGTTCGCCGTTGGAATCGAGGGCGTCAACCATGCCGTTGATGTGCTGCGCCTCGATCGGGGCGCCGGCGACGCTCGAGCGACCGTTGTGGTTGGACAGCAGGGCAGTCGGCATCCCCCATGCTCGGATCCCCATGGCGCGCATCACCGGAACCGCGATGCTGTTTCCGACGGTGCCCTGAACGACCTGGGACTGCAATGACAAGACGGTGGGGCTCACACATGGACACTGTAGTGGCCAAGGCGATCATGGATCCGAACCAGCTCAGCGGCAGAATGGATAGCCGTGAGAGCCACTGAATACCCGTATTGCCAACGTCCCTTCACCGTTCTTGCTCATAGGGGCGGAGCCGGAATGGCAGTCAACACAGGGATCGAGAACACCCTGGCGGCCTTTGGACATGCGGTGGATCTGGGATGCACCCACCTCGAGACTGACGTCCACGCCACCAGAGACGGTGTGCTCGTGGCCTTTCATGACCCTGTTCTCGACCGAGTGACGGAGTCCAGCGGTGTCATTGCGAAGATGCCGTGGCACGAGGTCAAACAAGCCAGCGTCGGCGGCGAGCCCATCCCGACGCTTGATGAGATCCTCGACACGTTTGCGGAGTCCTTCATCAACATCGACATCAAGCACGACGCCGCCACCATGCCCCTCATCGACGTACTGTCCCGCCACCGTGCCTGGAATCGGGTCTGCGTCGGATCGTTCAGCAGCAAACGAATAAGAACATTCCGCCGGTTGGTGCGCGAACGCACGGCCACCGCAGTGGGACCGCTCGGGGTCGGTTGGGCCGTCATCGGACCGAACAGTCTCCAGATGGCCGAGTCCCGAGGTGAGGCGTACCAAGTTCCCCACCGTGTGACCCGTTACGGTGTTCCCCTAGTGACACCAACCTTCATTGCCGCTGCCCATCGCCTTGGTCGCGCGGTTCACGTCTGGACGGTCAACGAGGTGTCCGAGGCTCTAGAACTCATGGACATGGGAGTCGACGGGATCGTCACGGATCGTCCCGACCTCATGTGTGACTTCGCGCGTATTCACCAGCCCAAGGATGCTCCGACCCTCGTTCCGAGGTGAGTGACGACGAGCTGAATGCCTACTTGGTCACAGGTTGCTCCGCGACGTGAACACCCGTCCCGGAATCCGGTTCTGTTCCCGGGATTTGTGGCTTGTGGGATGCTGGACCTGTGGACGACGGCCCAACCAGGGCCGGACCCCTACGACCAGGAGGGAGCATCATGGCCGACCGTGCACTGCGAGGCATGGGTTTGGGATCCAAGAGCTTCGAGGACGAGGAAGGCGTTGAGATGGCCGAACGCCAAGAGATTGGCTTCGACTGTCACAACGGCCACCACTTCGACCTCACTTTCTCCACCGAGGCGGATCTGCCGAGCTTGTGGGAGTGCCCGCGCTGTGGCGCTGAGGCGCTGCGAAGCGACGGCACCGACCCTCAGTGGAAGAAGCAGAAGCCACAGCGCACCCACTGGGACATGCTCACTGAGCGCCGCTCGATCCCCGAACTCGAGGAACTGCTTGCCGAAAGGCTGGAGGAGATCCGGAAGGAGGACTGATTCCCCGACCACTCCGGCTCCAGGCCACCAGACCGACGTGGCTTGGACTCCAGAAACAGACGGATGTGCCCCGCGGACATCCTCCGCGGGGCACTGTCATGCTCTGTGGTTGCCCTCAGTGCTTCGAGCGGCGTTCCTTGATGTCGCCGGCAACCTGCTCAGCCCGTTCGAGGGCGACGTGTCCGAGATCCTTGAGCTGATGAGAGCGATGATGAACCCCCCACACGGTGGTGCGAAGCAGAGCCTCAACGACGATGTCCTTGCTCATCTTGGAGTTGCCATACTCGCGCTCGATGAACTCAATCGGCACCTCGGCAACGGTCATGTCCTTCTTGAGGGTGCGCCACGTCAGGTCGAGCTGAAAACAATAACCCGCCGAGGCGACCTCGTCCAAGCCGATGGTTCGAAGGGTGTCTGCGCGGAATGCGTTGAATCCACCGGTGGGATCCTTGACATCGATTCCCAGGCACATGCGAGTCCAGAGGCCGCCACCGCGTGAGATGAGCTCACGGTACTTCGGCCAGTTCACGACGGACCCACCCTTGACGTAGCGGGATCCCTTGACCATGTCGGCATGCTTGAGGGCCTCGAGGAGCAACGGCAGCTGCTCGGGCTGGTGGGAGCCATCGGCGTCCATCTCGACGAGGACGTCGTAGCCGTGGTCCAGACCCCAGTGGAAGCCGGCAAGGTACGCGGCGCCGAGGCCTTCCTTGCCCTTGCGATGCAGGACGTGAACGTGATCGTCCGCAGACGCCAGACGGTCAGCGATCTCGCCGGTGCCGTCCGGAGAGTTGTCATCGGCGACGAGAACGTTGACCTTCGGATTGGCGCGGCGGGTACGCGTGACAATCATCTCGACATTCTCCGCCTCGTTGTAGGTCGGAATGATGACGAGGGCCTTGTCGAGCCGGACCTCAGTGTCGGTGGCGGACATCTTTCTCCGATCTGTTGTGGTGTGCTTGTGTGAGCATATCGCGGCGGTGCCGAGGCACCGACATCACTGTTGCCCCAGTCGCAGTGAGAACGACGACGACCCGTAGCCACCTTGCAATTCTTACGGCCGGCGTCAGCCCTGACTCCAGCGGCAGCGTCACCGTGACATTGGTGTGCCCTCCCTCGTCAGTACGTAGCGCGACCGAGCCATCTGGATTGACCAACCCGGAAAAGGAGTTCGTCGTCGAGACGATGATGTGACGGCCGGTTTCAACCGCTCGCGCCCTGGTGATCTGCCACTGCTGACGAGTCTGGCCTGTGTCGATGAAGGACGAATTGTTCGACTGGACGGCCAGTATCCGTGCCCCATGGCGAACCGTGTCCGCGACGGTGTCGTCGTGGGCCACTTCGAAACAGATCGCCACACCAACCGATATCTTCCTGCCAGCAATGGTCGCGTCGAGGACACCGGGGGCCGTCCCCGGAACGGACTGTCGTCCGATGTTCTTCAATATGGGAATGAGCGGCAGGAAGAATGACCTTGCGGGGATCCACTCACCAAATGGCACCAGGTTGCGTTTGTGATAGGTGGATGTCGGCTCAGGTGACGACACCGGCCACCACATTGATGTCGTCTGGCGTTCGTCGTCACCGGGACCGTCAGTCACGGCCCCCACGAGGATTGGCAGCTTCGAGATGGCCAGCGCCCCCATGACGATCTGGTGACTTTCGTCGTCGAGAATCGGATCGATGTCAGTGGAGTTCTCGGGCCACAGAATCATGTCGGGCGCGCCCCTGCCCGAGACGCGGTGCTCGGCGACGGCCATGATCGTCTGGGAGAGATGATTGTCCGTGACGGATCGGGCGTAGCCCATCGCGTAGGGGCCAGCGGTGCCGTCCACTCCTCCTTGGACCACGAGTACCCGAATCTTCTCATCGTTGGTGGCGCGCGTGGCGATCACTCCTGATACCGAAGCCAGGACGGCCACGACGAGAAGCTCCGTGACGAGTGCGATGGCGTGGCAAAGGCGTGACCTTCCACGTGTGACGACAACACGCGCCAGGAGAGCTGCTGCCAAGGCGACGAGAAGGCTTGTTCCCGCCGTGCCAGCCCATCTCAGGGCTCCGACCCATGGAGTGTCGACGACAGTCCATGCCAGCCGAACCCACCCGAAACCGCCGAGCGGGACCGCAGCCGCTCCCACCTCGGTGGCCGTCCAGACCATGGCCTGCCACAAAGGTGCACCGGGAAGCCCGCTGACGCAACGGATGGCCCATCCAGCCAGCAGACACCACATCGCCATGACTGCGACGAGGAGCACCGCCACTGGCGGACCCATGACGCCAACCCAGGCGAGGGTGGTGGTACACAGGCCGAGACCGAAGAGGTACCCCAGACCGGCGGCGGCCCGCCCGGTCGTGGGACGGACGAGCAGGATGAGTACGGCGAGTCCTGGGATGACGAGGATCCACCAGTTCTGCGGATGGAATCCGGCACCCGTTGCGACTCCGGCGACGAGTGCGGCCAAGCCGCGCAGCCACGAGGTGCGCGGGAGACGGGAGAGCCGCGTCACCGGATTCCCAGCATGCCGAGATCGTCGAACATGGTGTCGAGGACGACCACCGTCTCCGTGCCGCAGTGACACTCCTTGCGGATGCGGGTGAGCAGCTGGTCGAGGTGACTGGTGTTGGGGGCCTGGACCCGGGCTAGGTAGGAGGCCGAGCCTGCGATGGAGTGACAGCCGCGCACCTCTGAGAAGGTCCTCAGGATGTCAGGGATCTTCTCGTCCTCCTCAGGATCAATAGGGTTGAGGAAGATGAATGCTGTGATCCCAGCGCCGATGGCTTCCAAATTGAGAGTGGCGTGGTAACCGCGGATGATTCCCTTGGCTTCGAGCCTCTTGACGCGCTGCTGGGCAGCGGAGGTTGACAAACCCGTTTGGTGCCCGAGCTCGGTCCACGACATCCGACCGTCTTCCTCGAGCAGACTCAGGATCTGACGATCGGTGGCCTCCAGAATCGGCGGCCGCTCCTCGTCCTCGTCGTCGTGGTGCTTGGTCATGAATGGCTCCTCCCCGTACCCGGTTCGGCCCAGTGGGATCTCAGCACGTGAATGGTGGACCCGGCGAGCAGATTCGGTCCTGCAGATGCTACCCGGGATGGACGACCTCGGCCGTCGAGGCACACCCTTTCCACGGTCTCCAGATTGAATTCGGCGAACCAGTCCTCAAGGTCTGCCACACCGGAATACGACTGGTTGGGGGTGTCATGCCAGGAGTACGGTAGGTCATGGGAGGTAGGCATTCTGCCTCCGATGATCTTGAGTCGGTTGCGCCAGTACACGAAGTTCGGAACGAGCAGGATGAGCAGGGTACCGATCCGCGCCATTTCTGCGAGCACGACGTCGGGTGAGACGACGGCCTGCAGGGTCTGGGACAGGATGACGACGTCGTAGGAGTCGTCGTGGAACTCCCCCAAGTCCTCGTTGAGATCCATCCCCAGCACCGGCACGCCCGTCGACATGGCCGCCACCAGGGAGGATTGATCGAGTTCAACCCCCGTTCCCAGGCAATCCCGGGTGGTGATGAGATGCCGAAGCAGAGATCCGTCGCCACATCCAAGGTCAAGGACACGGGAATGGGACGGCACCAGCGACGTGATGATGCGTTGATCGGGACGAATTGTCACAGCGTCGTCTCTCTCGTGCATAGATGGCCGTCAACGTGCGGGGCACGCCGTGATGCCCTCATCGGCAGCCGATCGGCGTTGAGGAAGGCCCTGACGAGGTCGTGGTAGGGGTCGAGCTTCATGAGGAAGGAGTCATGACCCCATGACGAGGCGATAGTCGCACAACTCACTGGTAGTCCTGCCCCCTCGAGATGACGGACGATCCGGCGTGAGTGGGCCGGGGAGAACCGCCAGTCGGTGTCGAAGCAGATGACGAGGAAGTTGACCGGATCTGCCACAAGTGCGTCGGTGGCCCCAGCTCGACCGAAGGGGTCGAAGTAGTCCATGACCCGCGTCAGATAGATGTAGCTGAGTGGGTCGAATCGGGTGAGGAAGGCCTCGCCCTGGTGATCCAGGTAGGACTCGACGGCGAAATTGATGCCGAATCCGCGTTTCACCGATTCTGATTGACGGGACCGTCCGAACTTCTCGGCGAAGGCGTCCTCGGACAGATAGGTGATGTGAGCGAGCATCCGCGCAATCGACAATCCGGTGTCGGGACGGACGTCGTCATAAGTACCGTCGGCAAAGGCCGGATCGCGCAGGATGGCTTCGCGCCCCACTGCCGAGAAGGCGATGTTCTGGGCCGTCAATCCACTCGATGAGGCGATGATGATGGCATTGTCCAGGGTGGTCGGACGCGTCAACGACCAGTCGAGGGCCTGCATGCCGCCCATGGAGCCGCCGACGACGGCGTGAAAGTGCTCCACACCCAGGTGCTTGGCGAGTCGTAGGTGCACTTCGACGAAATCGTGCATGTCAATCTGAGGAAAATCGAGTCCCCAGCGTTTCCCGGTGTCCGGGTTGGTCGAGGCAGGTCCGGTGGTACCGGAACAGCCTCCCAGCAGGTTGGAGGCAATGACGAAGAAACGGTCGGTGTCGATGGCGCGCCCTGGGCCGATGATGTTGTCCCACCATCCAGGGCGATCCGCTCCCGGGTGGAAACCCGCCGCATGGGCATCGCCGGTGAGAGCGTGACAGATGTACACCGCGTTGTCACGAGCTTCATTGAGAGCGCCGTAGGTTTCATAGGCGACGGTGACATGATCGAGACGGCCACCTGCGACCAGATGGAGAGGGTCATCCGGTGTGGCGACCGTCGCGTATTGGGTCTCGACGATCCCGATTCCGGGACCGTCGGGGCTAGTTCTGGGCGCTGGTAGACGAGGTGACATCGTGACCATTCTGCCAGTTCTCGTCGTCGTGCCCACGATGTGAAGGCCTTCAGCCACTACGCTCTTTGTCATGCGCATGATGGATCAAGGCGGACTCGAAGGCGTCATGCATGGTGTCAGGGGCCAGCCCCGGGTGATCTGTGGTGGTTCGGGGGCCACTCCCCTGCCACTTCTGGACGTCATCGACCGATGCGTCGAGAGGTGGCGGTTGGTGTGCGTCAATGCGCCACTTGGCGTTCCGACACGCAAGGACGTCGTTCACGAGACGATCTTCATTGGCCCGGGTGGCCGTCGTGCCGAGAGCCTCGAGTACATTCCTTGTCGTCTGAGTCTGGCACCGAGTCTCTACGAGGAACGATTGGCGCCCGACATCCTCGTCCTACACACCAGTACTCCGCGCAACGGCTCAGTGAGCATGGGCATTGAGGTCCAGGTGTTACCGGCTGCCCTGGAGGCGGCCAAGCGTCGGGGGGCCCTCATCATTGCCCAAATCAATCCGAACATGCCCTATGTCCTCGGCGATGGGATCGTCAACGTCGACGACATTGACATAGGCGTGGTCGTCGACGTACCCCTGCCTGCGGTCGCCATGCCGTCGCCGGGTCCACTGGCTTGCCAGATCGGTGACCGAGTAGCATCTCGGATCCCTGACGGTGCCACTCTCCAGGTGGGCATCGGTGCGGTTCCTGATGCGGTCGTCGCTCAACTGCCCGAGGACATCCACGTGGGCGTGTGGACTGAACTCCTCACCGACTCCATCCGTGTCCTGGAGGAGGCTCACACACTGGATGATCGCGTCATCACCGGCACCTTCGCCATGGGAACACCCGCCTTGTACGAATGGCTTGAGGATAACCCGCGAGTGTCGTTGCTGCGCTGTGAGACGACGAATGACCCCGGTACCATCGCCGGCCAGCCCAAAGTCACCAGTGTCAACACGGGTTTGCAGGTGGACCTGTTCGGTCAGGTCAATGCAACTCGAGTGGGAACCAAGATCCATTCCGGGGTGGGAGGCTCCACTGACTTCCTGGTGGGAGCCATGCACTCCCCCAGCGGTCAGGCTCTCATTACCATGCTCAGTTGGCACCCGAAAGCCAACTGCTCGACGATCGTCGACGCGCTGGACTCACCAGTTTCGGCGATCCAGCCCTCGGTGATCGTCACGGAGCAGGGCACGGCTGAGCTGTTCGGCAATTCCCAGAACGAACAGGCCCGTCAACTCATCGAGAACACCGCCCACCCCGCCGCCCGCGACCATCTGTGGCAACGGGCCCGGGAGTTTGGGCTGGTCTGATCAGACCTCCGGAACATCGACGCCGAGCAGCTGAGCAAGGACCGTGATGACGCCGTTGTCCTTGTTGGACGGGGCAACGTAGTTCGAGGCCGCAATGATGTCGGGATGGGCGTTGGCCATGGCAAAGGACCACGTCGCCAGCGGCATCATCTCGAGGTCGTTGAGGAAGTCCCCGAAGATCGCCGTCTGGTCAGGGGAGACCCCCAGGTCGGCCTGCACAGCCTCAACCGCGCTGCCCTTGTTCACTCCTGGGTTCATGATGTCGACCCAGTTCGGGGTGGCAAGGATGACTTGGTGGTCAGGGGCGATGTCCTGCATCGTCGGGTGGGTGACCTCGGAGGCCTCACCGAAGTCGTAGATGGACAGCTTGATGACGTCGTCAATGCGCTCCGTGAGGTCATCGACGACGGTGTTTCTGTGGTAGTAGGTTGCGACGTGGGAGACGAAGGCGTCGTCACCACGCTCGAGGTAAGCGATGGACTTGGTCGCGAGGACCAGCCCGACGTCATGACCATCTTCCACGAGCTTTCGAACTCCCTTGATGACCTTGCGAGCGAGGTTGGGGGCGATGATCGAGGAGGAGACGTCGACGCCATCGCGAACGACATAGGTACCGTTTTCCGAAATGAGTGGCATCCCGTCAAGGTGGGAATGAAACATCGTGGACAAAGTGGTGCATTGACGTCCGGAGGCCGGTACGAAGGCTACGCCACGATCATTCATGATTTCCAGCAGAGGCCACAGCTGGGGCGGGATGTTCCCCTCTCCGTCGAGAAGAGTGCCATCCATGTCGGAGATGACCAGTCGGAGGTCGTCGGCGGGGGCAGGAAATGGGGTCGGCTTCGGCATATCCACGCGATCAGGATAGCGATCGCGGCACGGGCCGGACACACAGGCGCCGTGGCTGTCCTGGGAGTGTGCATGTACTCCTCGCTGGCAGCCTTCGAACTCCTGCGATGTGGCCCAACGGGCGGTCAAGATGTGACTTATGCGGTTTCGTTGTGACGAGGTGCGACACTCGGATGGGGATAATACGAGTCCCATTCGCCGAGGACCACAAAACCGCGTCGTTGCGGGTGGATATGCGGACAGTCCTTCCCCGGAAATGATGAATGCCTGGCGAGAACCACGTTCTCACCAGGCATGTCGTCGGGCTGACAGGATTCGAACCTGCGACCCCTTGACCCCCAGTCAAGTGCGCTACCAAGCTGCGCTACAGCCCGATCGGATCGCTTGGCAATCCGAGGAAGCACATTAGCTTACTTCCACTCCGGCGACCAAATCGGTCACTTCTTCCCGCGCCTGCCGCGCGGTCGAATCTGGACGTGAACTGGCGATCCGGTGAAGCCGAAGTCCTCGCGAAGTCGCCTGATGATGAACCGCACGTACCCCTGGTCGAACATCCCGGAGGTGAACAGGGCGAAGGTCGGCGGGCAGTTGTGGGCCTGGGTACCGAAGAGGATCCTTGGCTGCTTGCCACCACGCACCGGATGCGGATGAGCCGCCGCCAGACGTCCGAGGAACGCGTTGAGCTTGCCGGTCGAGATCCTCGTCTCCCAACCTGCTGCGGCCGTCTCGATGGCCTTCTCGAGCTTGTCGACGTTACGACCCTTGAGAGCAGAGATGTTGACTCGGGGAGCCCAGGTGTAGGCCTGCACATCCCGTTCGATCTCACGCTCCAGGTGACGACGACGCTCATCGTCGGTCAGATCCCACTTGTTGTAGGCGATCACCATGGCGCGTCCGGTGTCCTCGACCATGGTGAGGATGCGCAGATCCTGGTCACTGATCGGCTCCGAGGCATCGATGACGACGACGCACACCTCGGCACGCTCGATGGCAGCCTGGGTGCGCAAGGAGGCGTAGTACTCGTGCCCCGAAGCTTCCTTGACCCGCTTACGCAGACCAGCGGTGTCGATGAACTGGTACACAGTGCTGCCAACGGTCACGAGCTCGTCGACCGGGTCCACCGTCGTACCGGAGACGTCAGAGACCACCGCACGGTTGTGACGGGCCAGACGGTTCAGTAGGGACGACTTGCCGACGTTCGGCTTGCCGACGATAGCGACACGGCGCGGGCCGCCCGTCGTCTCGTAGTTGGCGGGACTGTCAGGAAGCACGTCTATGAGGGCGTCGAGAAGATCACCCGATCCACGACCGTGCATGGCTGACACCGGATGGGGCTCCCCCAGGCCGAGATCCCACATCGTTGCGGCCTCGGCCTCGCCACGCACGTCATCAACCTTGTTAGCTGCCACGACGACGGGCTTGCGTGACTGCCTCAACACCTGGACGACCGCCTCGTCCTCGTCAGTCGTACCGACATTGGCGTCGACGACGAACAACACGGCGTCAGCCGTCGAGATGGCCAACTCTGCCTGCTCGGTGATCATCGCGGCCATGCCCGAGGCATCGGAGGCCCAACCGCCAGTATCGACGAGCACGAACTGCCGACCGGACCACTCGGCGTCATAGGACACCCGGTCACGGGTCACGCCGGGAACATCCTGCACAACAGCCGCTCGGCGACCAAGGATACGGTTGACGAGGGTGGACTTACCCACGTTGGGCCGTCCGACGACGGCGACAACAGGCTTTGGAAAAGTCTCCTCGGTGCCGTCGAGGAACTCGGGCGAGTCGGACATGAGGACACCCTCCTGCTAGGGGACTGGACCACGGTACACGCTCTGGCGCCCGTGGAGATGCTGCTCAACGCAGCGACGGGGGAACCAGATCGATGACGGCGTTGATGACCTGGTCCAGATTGAGGTGGGTGGAGTCGAGCAAGGTAACTCCCTCGGCGGGCTTCTCGAAGGTCGACACCGTCGAGTCGTCACGGTCGCGACGCACGATCGAGTCGATGACCTGTTCCATGTCGACGTTCTCGCCCAGCTCAGCCTGACGGCGCGCAATACGGACGGCGGGATCGGCGACGAGAAGCACTCTTACCTGAGCGTCGGGGTACACCACCGTGGTGATGTCGCGTCCTTCCATGACGATACGCCCGCACTCGTCCGCGATCTGGCGCATGCGAGCGGTGAGGGCGTCACGAACAGGCTGAATCGTGGCAACCGCGGACACCTGGGCACTGGTTTCGGGCCGTCGGATCTCCTCGGTGACATCTTCGCCGTCGATGAGGACGAGGTCATGGTTGGCAGAGGTGTCGAGGTTCAAGTGACAAGTACGAGCCACCTCGATGGCGTCACGAGGATTGGCCTTCGGATCGATCCCGAGGTGGGCAACACGACAGGCCACCGCGCGATACATCGAACCGGTGTCCAGATGGGCCACGTCGAGTTGATGGGCAACCCCGCGAGAGGTCGATGACTTGCCGGACCCGCTGGGCCCGTCAATGGCGATGACAAGAGGTGAGAGGGACACGTTCTGCCTGCCTTTCGATGGCGCTCCGACGAGGTGAGACTATCGGTATCCACCGACAAGGGTCAGGAACGCACCGACCATCCATGATCGCGCATCAAGACCGTCAACTGCTCCGCACCTTCCGGGGCAACATCGATGGACAGGAAACCTATCTCTCGAGCCGGATCATGCTCCACCGACAAATCCTCGACGTTGACCCCGGCAGCCTCGACGTCGGCGAACAGCCTTGCGAGGGCACCAGGGGCATCGGGAATCTCGACAACGACAGCGGTCGTCTCCATCATCTGGTGACCATGCTTACCTGCGACCTTGCGTGCCCCCGACTGCCCGACGCTCAGGAATTCCTCAAGACAGTGCGGGTCGTCCAGACGAGACAACAGGTCGTCAACATCGTCACGAATGGCTTCCAGCTGACGCCGAACCTCAGTGCGATTGGAATTGAGGATCTGGCGCCACATGGCGGTCTGGGAACGAGCCACTCGCGTGACGTCACGGATCCCTGATCCTGCCAGTCTGAGATGTTCGGGGCGAGCATGCCGCAGATTGGCCGCCGTGAGGATGCTCATGAGATGAGGAAGGTGAGACACCTCGGCGACGGCTCGGTCATGCTCGTCAGCGTCCATGCTCACTACGCGAGCACCACATGCCCCAGCCAGTGCAATGACCCGTTCGACGTCGTCATGACGGTTGTCACTGCGAGGAGTGACCACCCAGGTGCGATCGACGAAGAGGTCGTCAGAGGCCGTCAGTGGGCCGGTGTACTGAGTGCCTGCCATCGGGTGTGAACCGACATAACGGGTGAGGTCGACATCGCGGCCAGCTGCCAGGTCAAGGAGGTCGGCGAGTACCGCCCCCTTGACCGACGCCGTGTCCGTGACGACGGCGTGGGGATGACGGTTGAGGCGCTCGACGATGGTTGACGCGACGGCGGCGGGCGGGGTCGCCACCACGACAACCCGATAGGCATCGTCGTCGAGACCGTCCAGCTGTCCTGCGCCGCGTCCGGCTGCCACCAGGGCGTTGGCGCGATCGATATCCCACAGGTGGACGTCAATCCCTGCGGTGACGAGGGCTCTCCCGATCGACGCACCGATGAGCCCGGTACCGACGATGAGAACGGGCCCCCTCAAGGCCGGTGCAACGCTGTCAGGACTCGTCACCATCAGCCTCCAGCACGGTGACAGCGTCGAGACGACGGAAATGACGTCGAGTTGAGGCGTGGCGATCGAGAAATCCTATTTCAAGGCTCTCTGGTCCGGCACCAAGAATGCTCACCGAAGCCCGAACGACGTCAGACACCGCCGCATGGTCCGGCAGATCGAGAGAGTGCTGAGAAGCCACCCCCATGAGAACAGGACCGGTGCTGGCACGCACGGTGCCGTCAAAGTCAATGGTGTAGAAGCGATCCTCGGAAGGGACGAGGCCGAGTTCTGCCACGGTCACCTGAACCTGGTAGGGCTTGACCTCAGGGTGAGCGAAAACCTTGCCTATGATGCGGGAATACATGCTCGCCAAGCTGCGTCCCGTCACGTCGAGCCGGTCATAGGCATAGGCGCGAAGATCGGCGAACCGAATGCCCGCCACCCTCAGGTCCTCGGCCTCATGGAAGATCCCGACCGCGGCGAAGGCGAGCCGATCGTGCGTCTCGGAGATTGACCTCATACCCCTGGGCAGATGTGCACCACTGTGACGCGCGACCAATGCAATGCCTTCGGCACATCGAGCGACGACGACGCCGTCACCTTTATCGCGGATCGAATCAGACACGAAGCTGGCCCGGTCAGCCACCCACTGACGTGGAGGAACGTAGGCAGGAATCGTCATGACCGAGCCTCCTCATGCTCCGTCTCGGCAGTGATCCCATCAACGACTCGCTTCGCCAACATCGCGATCTCCTCGGTGGGAATCCGCGTGACACCGGTGGGATCGGCATGGCACACGGTCGGGTACAGGCCACGGGACAAATCAGGTCCTGACGGCGCCGAGGTGGTGTCGTCGCTGACGGCGGCGTGCAAGGCGCGAATCGCAAGCATGACGGCGTCGTCGCGATCCATACCGGGGCGGTAGCCGTCATTGATGACACCGGTTGCGAAGAGGGTCCCCGCCCCGACGCAGGCGTGGGCGCGCTCCTCAGTGCGTCCACCCGTTCCGTCGTAGGAGAAGATGCGTCCTCGATGAGCGAGGTCATCCCACCCGGCCAACAACGGCGTCACCGCCATACCCTGAGCCATCATCGTGCCGTTCGAGCGAACCAAGCTGGACAGCCTCGCGGCTCGACCGTCCATGCTGATGCGTTGTCCTTGGATCTTCTCGAGGTGATCGACCTCGGCCTGGAAGAGGCGAATCATCTCCCCTGCGAGACCCGCCGCCCCGGCGGCTCCGATCACGCAGCGATCATCGGTACCGAGAATTCGGTCAATGTCTCGCTGGTTCGGGTGCCGCGTCATCGTCGATCCAAGGTCAGCGGCGGCTATCACGCCCCCACTGCAACGAATGGCCAGCACCGTTCTGCCGTGCCTCAACAGCTCAGGAACACTGGTGTCCACCGTCGTCGGGGGCAGCAGCTCAGGGGCCACACGCCTCAAGAACAGGGCAAACGAATCGGTGGTTGTACTCGAGGTGAGGTAGGCCTCATCAAGATCGGACAGCGACAGTGGCATGACCCTCCTCGTCACGGATGCACTCGGGATTTCCAGCCTAGCCGACCGATTTGGGTACGGGCCTCGATGCGGATACCATTGGTATTCGATACCAGTGGTACTGCTTACGATCCCCTTGCTCTTCCAAAGGACGCCAACCTGTGATGCCCACCGCAGTGGAAAGACCTCATCGCGATGAGGTCAGAAACCGTATCCTCGCCGCTGCTACCAAAGAATTCGAACGGGACGGCTATGCCGGCGCAAGTCTGCGTCGTATCGCATCGGATGCCGGATTCACCAAGGGAGCCGTGTACTCCAACTTCGGATCCAAGCCCGACCTCTTCGGGCAGGTGTGCACCGAAAGACTTGCCAGTGGCGAGCGGGACGTCGTCGATGCCCTCTCCCCCATCTTGTCGAACGGTGGCAGCCCTGACGAGGTCATGAGGCAGATCAGCCAGAAACTCACGGAAATCCTCCTGGAGGATGCTCCGTGGCAGGTGATCCTCGCAGAATTCCGCGCTCTGGCCCGCCACGACGAGGAGATCGCCGAGGCCTACGCAAAACTGCAAAAACAGCGGATCGCTCAACTGGTCGATGTGACGACCCAGTACGGTGTACTCGATCACGTCGACTCCACAGAAGCTGCCAACCCACGCAGCCTCGCGGTGGTGGTCCTCAGCCTGGTCAACGTACTCGCCTTGGAATTCTCCGTGGCCAGTGCGGTCATTGACCAGCAGGTCATAACCGATGTCATCGAACGTTCAATCAGGGGGTTCCTTCAGTGATGCGTTTCTCGAAACGTCCTCCGGTCGACACCCAGGCCCTTGAGGACGCCTCGGGAGTGGTGCTCCACGCCCACGACTTGAACGCCCAGGGGCGGCAGGGGATGATCTTCGGGCCTCTCGACATGGACCTGGCGCCGCGTCAGCTCGCCGTTATTCACGGCCCGGCTGGCGCCGGAAAGTCCGCCCTGTTGTTGGCGTTGTCCGGACGATTCCGCAGGACGCGCGGGACTCTCATCATTGACGGTATTGACGCGATGGCCGAACCCTACCGCGCGATTCAGCGCACGTCCGTCGCCCGCATTGCCGATTACGTCGTCCCGGAGGACCGCCTTACCCTCAACGAGTCGCTCGCCGAACGGTGCCATCTCGATGCCGTCAACCTCAAGACAGCCGAGGGCAGGGTGCGTCAGATCGAGGAAATCGTTGGTTTCCGCATCGACCGCTCCTGCGAGTTCGAGCAACTCGATGCCATTGAGCGTGCCGTGGCGTCCGTAGCTCTCGCCATGCTGAGGGAGACGAAGGTTGTCGTCATCGACGATGCCGACGTCATGGTTCCCCACAACCAGCAGCGAGTGTTGTTCGAGATGTTCTCGAAGCTCACCGAGCTCGACGATTCGACCATCATCGCCGCAACGGTCGATGACGACATGGCTCCGCCCGGATCTCTCGACGTCGAGTTGCCGGCCCACCACCGCACCCATGCGGTCACGGACATTCATGGCAACAAGGACGACGACGATAATTCTGGTGGCCCAGAAGTCCCAGAGGTAACACACATTCCTCGCGAGGCCGACGAGGAAGGCGCAGAGACCACGGTGGAGATCGAGTCCAGATCTCCATCCGATGACGAACCCGAAAACAACGCCCTGAGGGAAAGTGACCGTCCCGATGACTCCTCCCGGAGATAACGCATGCTGACTCGATTCATCAGACTCGTACAGTTCGAGTTCCGGCGTTTCAAAGGACGCTCCAAGCTCGGACTCATCTTCATTCTCATCATTCCGCTGCTGTACGGCGGTATCTATCTTCACGCCAACTGGGATCTTTACTCCAATACCGACAAGGTGAAGATCGCCATTGTCAGCCATGACAAGCCGGCCACGTTTGACGGACGGACCGTCGAAGGTGGTAAGGAATTCCAGGAAACCCTGAAGAAGAACCCGCGATTCGACTGGCAGTTCCTCGGAACCGATGAGGACAAGGCTTATCAGGGGCTTCGTGACGCCGAGTACTTCATGGTCATCGAGGTACCTGATAATTTCTCGACGAGCATCGTGTCCGCCGGTGACTTCAAACCAGCTCGCGCGACACTCAAACTCCACCGAGACGACGCCAACGGATTCATCATCGGTCTGTTGACCTCGCAGGTTCAGACAGCCCTCGAACAGGCCTTGGACCAGAGTGTGTCCGAGACCTACTTCAATGCACTCTTCATCAACCTGGGCGTCATCAAGGACGCATTGACCAAAGCGTCTGAGGGGTCAGCGACACTCGATACTGGCATGAAGACCCTCGACGCGGGGGTCAATGAGATGAACACCAGGGTCTTGGGGGCAACCAAGGCTATCGGCGACTCCACCGCCACCATCAACAAGGTCAATTCCGCACTGGCGAACGCCGACTCGGCAGCGGCCAAGACGTCGATGGCAGTTGGCCAGACTCGGGTGGGTGCCCAGGCCATTACCGGGTCCGCACAAAGCGTCATGGCCGATACCCAGGCCGTCAATTCCGCGATGATTCCGCTCATCAACAATGTGACCAAGAATCTCCCTGCCCTGCAGAAGCAAGCCAGGAATCTTGTCTCCGCGACGGCGACGTTACAGAACCCCAACGGGAATTCAGTCGTCAAGATTCAGCATGATGTGAATGGAGCAGCCAACAAGGCATCCTCTCTCGTTGCCAAGCATCCTGAAATTGCCGATGACCCTGACTACATCGCTTTGGTCAAACAAATCAATGGCGCCGCGAGTTCGACGACGACCGTGTCGTCCAACATCGCGGCCGTCGCAAATATCTCTGCCGGTCTCAACTTGAGCCTCAATCAACAGAACGCTGACACCTTGGCCGACAATGCCAAGGCTGCGCTGAATCGTCTCAACAAGGACGCCCAGCAGGTCAACAACGGCCTTGAGACGATCAACGGCGCCATGGACACCGCTGATTCGGCTGCCAAGGATCTCAACAAGGCCGTCAACAATGCCACCGACGCCGGTCGAGACTTCACCGCGAAGGCTCCCGAAATTGCATCCGGCGTCATGCAGTTGAGCAACGGTCTGGGACAGCTCAAGTCGGGTGCTGACGCCCTGTCCAAGGGAGCGACACAGCTCCATCAGGGCCTCGACAGCGGTGCCAAGCAAATTCCCGGCATGACGGACGACCAGCGCACCAATCTGGCCAATGTCATGAGCTCCCCGGTCGACGTCGAGCAGACCATCCTCCACTCCGCAAAGTACTACGGACGTGGCCTTGCACCGATGTTCTTCTCCATCGCGATGTGGATCGCCTGTATCTCCACCTTCCTTGTCGTGCGTACTTTCTCCGGTCGTGCCATGACGGGGCGGGCGAACGCCCTGTCGATCGCGCTCGTCGGCTTCGGTCCGCTGGCCGTCATCGCCCTGGTCGGTGCGTACATCATGGCCTTCGGCGTCTGGTTCACCTTGGGACTCGACCCGGTCCATCCCTGGCACTTCATAGGATTCGTCACACTGACCTCACTGTCATGGATGATGCTGGCCTTCTGGATTCGACTCATCTTTGGCTCTCCACAGACAGCTATCTTCCTCATCCTCCTGGTGCTTCAGCTGCCCACCTGTGGCGGAACCTTCCCCGTGACGATGCTGCCGCCGGTCTATCAAAAGCTGGCAGTCGTCATGCCGATGAAGTACTCCGTCGACACCTTCCGTGTCGTCATCTCCGGTGGACCGATGTCGACGATGGCGCTCGGATTCGCCGTCCAGGGTGGCATCCTCATCATCTCGACGATCATCACCTTGGCGCTCGTCCATCGCCACAAGCTGTTCCGTATGCGTGACCTGCACCCGCCGATGATCACCTCGACCTCCACGGCCGACTTCGCCTTCTCCGTGAGGCCGCGATGAGCGACGACCTGGCATCGCCCTTGGTGCGAAGGGCACTCGTCGCTGACATCATCTGTGTGATCCTGTTCGCGACGATTGGACGGGCCAGCCACGGAAGGGCCCTCTCCCCCGGTGGCCTGTTGCGAACCGGCACTCCCTTCGTGCTGGGACTTGCCGTCGGTTGGGTCATCGTCGTGACGGCCCGTGTCCCGGCACAGCGCTGGGTGGCTGGACTGGTTGTGTGGGCGTCCACCCTCATCGTGGGAATGGCAGTTCGCTACTTCACGAACCAAGCAGTGACAGTCTTCTTCGTGACCGTGGCGGCGAGCTTCTTGGCTCTCGCCCTCATCGGGTGGCGGGCCGTGATGATTGGCATCACAGCGACACGTCGCAAGAAGCCACAAACGTGACCGCGAGAGGGCCGGCGGGATTCACCCTGCCGGCCCTCTGACTGTGGTTGAAACTATGCGGTCGAACGCATCAGCCACAGCGTGGTCATGCCGCTCCAGCCATCACTTCTGCTCCTTCGGCAACCGCCACTGGTCGTGCTCTGTGATGTTGCGTGGCCGAGGGCCGTGATACTCAGGCCCGTAAGCACCCGGGGCAGGACGACGCTTACGCATGGGTGCCGTCACACCAGGAGCAAGACGTCGTGAGATGACAAGGAAACCGGTGTGGCCTGTCGTACCGTGCCCCGGACGGATGGCCAGGCCCTCCGCGTGCCAGTCTCGGGTCGTGGTCTCAGTGGCCTGGGGCTCCGTCCATCCACCGTCGGCACGGAGGGTTTCCATCACCCGACCCATCTGGGTCGTGGTCGCGACGTAACAGCACAGCACGCCGCCCGGAACCAACACCTTGCCAACCGCCTCGACGCACTCCCAAGGAGCGAGCATGTCCAGGATGGCGCGGTCAATCGGCTCAGATGTCATGCCGGTCACCAGGTCGGAGACCTTGAGGTCCCAGCTGGACGGCACCTCGCCATAGAAGGACTCGACGTTCATGCGGGCCACGTCAGCGAACTCCTGCCGCCGCTCGTAGGAATGCAGACGCCCGTTCGGGCCAATGGCGCGCAGCAGTGGGATCGACAGACCACCGGACCCGACTCCTGCCTCCAGCACGCGCGCCCCGGGAAAGATGTCAGCCCACATCGTGATCTGGGCCGCCTCTTTCGGATAAATGATTGCGGCCTCGCGCGGCATGGAGACGGTGAACTCGCTGAGAATCGGTCGCATGGCCAGGAACTCCAGGCCTCCGACTGAGGTGGCGACGACCCCCTGAGGCCCGCCGATGAGGTCGTCGTGGCGAACTGCCCCCTTGGTGGTGTGGAAGATGCCACCTGACTGCAGGACGACTGAGTGTTTGCGCCCCTTGGGATCGGTGAGAGTGATCCGCTCACCAGCACGCAGAACTCCCCCGCCCCCATTGGCCACCGGAGCAGCAGGCTCGTCGGCAAGGTGCCAGAGGCTGACGAGATCAGCCAGCGACAGACCGGACAGGTCCGGGCGATGAACCCGGCGCGGTCCGGGACCGACACCAGCCAGCCCGTCGACGGTGAGTACCGCGGCACCGGCTGTCGTCGCCGAGGTGGCCCCCTTGGGGGAATCCTCGATCGCCAGGCAGTCGGCGATGTCGACGCCAAGCCTGTCGGCAGCCAACAAGTACGGCTCTGGAGCTGGCTTGGCGGTCTCCGGGGTGACGTCGTCGAAGGTCACGACCGTGTCGAAGGGGTTGCCGATAAGGTCGCGGATTGCCTCGAGCACCGGTTCGACGACAGCGTGTGCCGATCCCGTGACGATCGCCATGGGGATGCCAGCCTCACGGATCTGTGTCAGCAGGTCCAGCACACTCGGACGCCACGGCACCTCTCGTTCCCGGTTGAAGGTCGAGACCATCGTGACGAGCTGGTGTTGCACGTCCTCGGCGGTCACCGACTCACCAATCTCCGCAGCCATCGCCTGGCAGACGTCGGTCATCGGTCCGCCGGTGAAGCTACTGGCTTTTTCGGCCTCCCACGGGATCCCGTGGGAGGCCAGAATCGCCAGTTCTGCCTCGACCCAGCGAGATTCGGTATCGACGAGGGTCCCGTCAAAGTCCCACAGCACTGCCGCAAAATGGTCGGCAGTCCAGGTGTGCACGGGCGTCTCACTTGGCATTGAAATAGTTGGCCTCCGGATGATGGACGACGAAGGCGTCGGTGGACTGTTCTGGATGGAGCTGGAACTCCTCCGACAGCTCCACTCCGATCCTCGCCGGGTTGAGCAGTGTGACCACTCTGGCCCTGTCTTCGAGGTTTGGGCAGGCGGCGTACCCGAAACTGTACCGGCAGCCACGGTAGGTCTGATGATCGATGGCATCGGCGACGGAGGAACCGTCGTCGTCAATCCCCAATTCGTGACGCACGCGAGCATGCCACATCTCGGCGAGGGCTTCGGTCAGCTGGACAGACAACCCGTGCAACTCGAGGTACTCCCGGTAGGAATTGACCTCGAAGAGCCGTTGGGTGGCAGCCGAGATGGCCTTGCCCATCGTCACCAGCTGGAAGCCGATGACGTCTGGTCCGTACTCGCCGGCCTCGTCAGTATCCCGGAAGAAGTCGGCCAAGCAGAGTTTCCTGCCATTGCTCTGGCGCGGGAACGTGAATCGAGTGAGCTCCTTCGAGGTGTCCTCGGGATCCAGGACGATGAGATCGCGCCCCTGCGAGAAGCACGGCCAGTAGCCATCGACCACGCCGAACTGGGCCAAGTTCTCCTGACGAACGCGGTCGAGCAGGAGGCGCAGGCGGGGCCGAGCCACCTCGTTGACCATGCGATCCCAGGACCCGTCGGTGCGCGAGCCCTTGAGGCCCCACCGGCCCATGAAGGTGGCGCGCTCATCGAGCCAGACCAGAACGTCGGCCAACGAAATACCCGTTGAGACTCGCGAGCCCCAGAACGGTGGGGTCGGGATCTCGACCGAGCCCGGCACCGGACGTGCCACATCGGCGCGTGGGACGTCGTCATCACAGGTCATGTCGTCGGTCTCACCAGTGGTCCGTCTGATCCTGGCACGACGGCGTCGGGGCTTCGGGAGTTCGGCTCCCGGGACCCCCCTCTTGACGGCCATCACGGAGTCCATGACGCGAAGCCCCTCGAAGGCGTCCTTCGCGTAACGCACCTCGCCCTCGAACAGGTCATTGAGGTCTTCCTCGACGAATGTCCTCGTCAGGGCTGCGCCACCGAGCATGACGGGGTACTTGGAGGCCAGTCCGGCCTGGTTCAACTCGAGCAGGTTGTCCTTCATGACCATCGTCGACTTCACCAGCAGACCGGACATACCGATGACGTCAGCCTGGTGAGTTTCGGCGGCCTCGATGATGGCTGTCACCGGCTGCTTGATGCCCAAATTGACGACGTGGTAGCCGTTGTTGGAGACGATGATGTCCACGAGGTTCTTGCCGATGTCGTGGACGTCTCCTTTGACCGTCGCGAGCACCAGGGTGCCCTTGCCCGAGGTGTCCGACTTGTCCATGTGAGGCTCGAGGTGAGCCACTGCCGCCTTCATGACCTCCGCAGACTGCAGCACGAAGGGAAGCTGCATCTTGCCCGACCCGAAGAGGTCGCCAACCACCTGCATGCCGGCCAGGAGATCCTCGTTCACGATGTCGAGAGCGGGCTTGGTCTCCATGGCCTCGTCGAGGTCGGCCTCCAGGCCCTTCGCATTGCCGTCGATAATGCGCCGCTTGAGGCGCTCGGACAGCGGCATGGCAGCCAACTCAGCCTCACGCTCAGCGCGCATCGAGGCAGCCGTCACACCCTCGAAGAGTTCCAGGAAGCGATTGAGCGGGTCATAGCCCTCATGACGACGGTCGTAGACGAGGTCGAGGGCAACTTCCCGCTGCTCGTCGGGGATGCGATCGATCGGCAGGATCTTCGCGGTGTGGACGATGGCCGAGTCCAGACCGGCCTTGACAGCCTCGTGGAGGAAGACCGAGTTGAGGACGATGCGAGCGGCCGGGTTGAGGCCGAAAGAGATGTTCGAGACGCCGAGTGTGGTGCGCACACCCGGGTAACGCTTCTTGATCTCGGCAATGGCGTTGATGGTCTCCAGACCGTCGCGGCGGGTCTCCTCCTGACCGGTGCCGATGGGGAAGGTGAGGCAGTCGACGAGAATGTCACCGATGTCCATGCCCCAGGTACCAACGAGATCGTCGATGAGCCGAGAGGCCACCCGGACCTTCCATTGGGCAGTGCGGGCCTGACCATCCTCGTCGATGGTGAGCGCGACGACTCCAGCCCCATTCTCGACGACCATCGGCATGACACGCTGGTAGCGCGACCCAGGGCCGTCCCCGTCCTCGAAGTTGACCGAGTTGATGACGCAGCGACCAGGCAGGTGCTCCAGACCAGCGGCCAGGACGTCGGGCTCGGTGGAGTCGAGGATGATCGGCAGCGTGCAGGCGGTGGCGAGGCGAGCGCTGAGTTCCGACATGTCCGCCACGCCATCACGACCGACGTAGTCGACGCACAGGTCGAGCAGGTGGGCACCGTCGCGGGTCTGAGCCTTGGCGATGTCGACACATTCATCCCAGTTCTGGGCCACCATCGCTTCGCGGAAAGCCTTGGAACCATTGGCGTTGGTGCGCTCGCCAATGGCGAGATAAGCGGTGTCCTGGCTCAGCGGGACGTCGTTGTACAGGGAAGCCACAGCGTTGACGTGGTGACTCTCTCGCTGGCGAACCGGGCGGCCTGACACCCGCTCGGCAACAGCACGGATGTGGTCGGGGGTGGTACCGCAGCAGCCGCCGACGACGGACAGGCCGTAACGATCGACGTAGTCGTCCAGAACGGGGGCGAGATCGCCAGGACTGAGAGGATAATGGGCTCCCTCCCCCGTGATCTCGGGAAGGCCGGCATTGGGCATGCACATGATCGGCACCCGTGCACCACGGGACAGGGTGCGCAGATGCTCGGCCATCTCAGCAGGTCCAGTGGCACAGTTGAGGCCGATGGCGTCGACACCGAGGGACTCCAGCACCGTCACAGCGGCACCGGTCTCCGACCCCATGAGCATGGTTCCGGTGGTTTCGACGGTGAGGTCGACGAGAACCGGCAGGTCAACCTTGCGCGCGGCGGCGGCACGATGAGCGCCGATGATGGCAGCTCGGGCCTGCAGGAGATCCTGGCAGGTCTCGATCTGGACGCCGTCGGCGCCGGCGTCAATCATGGCCTCGATGACCTGCTGGTACACGTCGCGAATCGCGGCGAAACCGATCTGACGAAGGGTCGGCAGTTTTGTTCCTGGACCGATCGATCCGACGACATAGCGCGGCTTGTCGGTGCGTTTGTCAGCTGCTTCACGAGCCAGTTCCGTGGCCGCGGCTGCCAGTTCAACAGCGCGTGGGGCAATGCCGTACTCCGTCAACGCCGGTAAGTTCACACCGAAAGTGTTGGTCTCGATGATGTCAGCACCGGCATCCAGATACGCGTCATGAATCCCGGAGATGACGTCGGGTCGGGTGACATTGAGGATCTCATTGCAGCCCTCGAGTCCTTGAAAGTCATCGATTGTGAGATCGCTGCTCTGCAGCATCGTGCCCATGGCGCCGTCAATGACGAGAACGTGCTGGGACAGAGCGGTGCGAATGGTCATGGCTTCCAGCCTAGGGGCCGGGCTAGCCTTGACACCATGCGATTTCGACACATGGACCGGCCATGGGTCGTGGTGGCCTTCAGCGGCTGGAACGACGCCGGCTCGGCCGCCACTCAAGCGGCAACCCTCATCGCTGAATACTCCGAGGCGAAGACCTGGCGCACGATCGATGGCGAGGAGTTCCACGACTTCCGTCAGACCCGTCCGGCCATCACCGTCATGAACGACGTCGAAATCGTCAACTGGCCGCGCACGACGATCTGCCTCGGCAGCTGGCAAGGCCGGCCGATCATCGTCGTCACCGGTCCGGAGCCGAGTCTGCGCTGGCGAACCTACTGCCTGCGCTTGCTGCGACGACTACGCCGGTTCAAGCCGGCCGGCCTGGTCGTGCTCGGCGCAATGGCCACTGATGTCGCCCACACACGGCAATTGCCGGTGATGGTCTCGACGACCAACCCTGACCTCATCAGTGCGCTGGGCGCGGAGAAGCTCACGTACGACGGTCCGACGGGGATCCCCTTCGTCCTCGTCACTGAGGCACGGCGTCACGACTTCAACGCGATCGGGTTGTGGGTCGGGGTGCCGCAATACGCCTGCGAATCCGCCTGCCCGCCGGCTGTGCAGTCCCTCCTCGTCCGGATCGAGGAGCTCACCGGAATTGCCGTACCGCAAGCCGGTCTCGAGGAGGACACGCGGGAGTGGGCCACAGCCATCGACGAGGCCTTGTCAGAGCATCCCGAACTGGCCGAGTACGTCGCAGCCCTGGAGACCGAACAGGACGCCGCCCTGCCCGAGGGGCTCACAGGAGACGTCCTGGCCGTGGAGTTCCAGTCCTATCTACGACACCGCAACACATGAGACCGCGGTGACTCAGTGGCAGCAGCTCTGGGCCGCCTGAGCCTGACTGCGCAGTGAGGCGACGACCTGGTCCGGGTCATCGGATCGGTAGACGGCAGAACCCGCCACGAACGTGTCAGCCCCGGCCTTGGTTGCCCGCTCAATCGTGTCAGCCGAGACCCCGCCGTCGATCTGTAGCCAGATGTCTGCCCCCGACGCGTCAATGAGTGTGCGTACTCGACGGATCTTGGCAAGGACCGGGTCGAGGAATCCCTGGCCGCCGAATCCAGGCTCCACGGTCATGAGGAGGATCTGGTCGAACTCCGTCAGGACATCAGCGAGCTGCTCGACCGGAGTGGCCGGACGCAGTGCCACGGATGCACGCGCCCCCATCGCCCGGAGCTCACGGGCCAGCTTGATGGGCGCGGTGGCAGCTTCCAGGTGGAATGTGACCGACTGGGCACCGGCCTCGACATATTGCAGTGCCCATCTGTCGGGATCCTCGATCATGAGGTGGACGTCAAACATGAGGTCAGTGGTCGGACGCAGGGATTCCACGAAAGACGCCCCCATGACGAGGTTCGGTACGAAGTGACCGTCCATGACATCGATGTGGAGGCCGTCGGCAGAGGGGATTCGCGCCACCTCCCCCGCAAGGTTGGCCAGGTTGGCGTTGAGGATTGACGGTGTGATGCGAACTGTCATGCTGTCAGCCTAGAGGGTCAGGGGACGCGGGGAAGGACTCTCCTTGCCACGACGTCAGGACCGTGCCCACCATCCCCGCTTGAAGTGATGGTGTACCCAGAGTTGATGACGACTACCGCGTCGCTCGTCAACTATCGACACAGGCTTGGGTGCAGGAACACCGACGCCTGACCCGCGACATGTCGCGATGTACGACCACTTGACGGTGGCCGATTCGGTAACCGTCATGGGGGGTGGACATTCGCAATACCCTTTCGATGCATCATCACCAACATCTTGGCTTCCGCATCGTCCATCGGTGACGACTGCGACTCACGTCTTTGTCCCGGATGTGGAAAGGACATTGATCACGACTGACATGACCAGCCACACACAAAGCGATCATCAGGACCACCAGCGTGGTCCTGATGATCATTGGTATCAGGCGAAAGCCACCGGAGCATTGGCAGCCGGCATGCAGAAGGATGGCGAGGCCGGAGCGTCCTTCTTGTTCGGAGCTTTGAGGGCGTCCTGGTAGGCGACCTTGAGGTCCTCCATGGCCTGGTCGACTTCGGCGACCCGCACCCATGCGTTACCACGAATGAGACCAGCCCTGTCAATGGCACGGTTGAGCTGACGGATGGTGTCGTTGTCCTTGTAATTGATGACGCAGGTGTCGCGATCGAACAGAACTTGCGCCATCAAGCGTCCCAGTTTGGCGCGCACGAACTTGGTGGCAACATCGGTCGGCTTAAGGTCGGGCATGGCCTGAGCTGTAGCGAGAGCCTTTTTAAGTGCAGCCACCTCGTCGGTCAACTGCGCGGGGGTGGAATCAAGAGAAATCAGCACGTTGATGGCGTGGGCAATCTCATCGAACACGACAGTATGCGCGTTCTGCACCTTGTCTTGAATGGTGAGAGTCGCGGTGTGCGTGGTGTCGCACATGGTCAGGAACAACTCGACACGAGCCGGAATCGACTTGACGAAGGTGGTGACTCCCTTGATGACCTTCTCAAGTTGAGCCTTGAGAATCTTGGCCTGCTTCAGTAGGTCCGAAATGGTGTCAATGACCTCCTTAGGAGACAGAGAGACCTTGGCGACCTTGAGATCACTGGTCAGCGAGTCAATACGATCATTGACATCGCCGAGCAATGCGTGTGCATCAGAGGTATTGCTCGACACGGCGGAAACAGCCGGTACGGCAGCCTGAGCCGCGGGGGTGGAAAGAGCGGCTGGAGCCATCAGGGCACCGGCAACCAGTGGGGCGGCGATCAACTTGATCCTCATGAGGTTCTCCTCGTTAGAGCGACTTGTCCACGATCTCGGACCACATCACCATCGCAGACGAGCCCGAGTGCTGAGAATGCAAGAGCCGGGACATCCCCCAAAACGCTACCTACATGTATACCAAGGAACTCCGCAGGATGACGAGAGCTAACTTTTGTCTTCCATACCGTGTCGAGCACCACGCGCACCAAGGCTGCTGCCGACTCATGTCACACGTAGCCCGTTCCGACCTACGGTGTGGTTGCCAACCAACCCGGGGGCAACCACTCCCCTCGGCCCCGCTTCCGGAAATACCCAGTGCGTCAAGTGCCGACGTCAGCGTGGACTGGGCTGTTTCTGCATCTTGGGATGTCGTTTGACATCCTTCAGCCACACATATGCCTGATAATCGCATTCCTCACTCGTCATGTCTGCGGAACAATGCGCAACACATGGCGTCGGTGCCGTGACGATGTGGCCACAGTTGGATGACGTTTGAGTTTCCGGACGCAGCGATACCAGGAATGCCCGGGAGCATGGCAGGAGCGTCGAGGACGTCAACTGGCAGGGACGCGCGAGCATACTCAACGATGTCAACGGTTTCGGCTCGGTGCGGTGAGCACGTGACGTATCCGACGATCCCACCTGGTCGGCTGAGATTGACCGCCGAGGTAAGGAGTCGACGCTGCAGGTGGGTCAACTCCTCGACGTCAGCAGGAGTACGACGCCAGCGCGCTTCTGGACGTCTGCGCAGGGATCCCAGACCCGAGCACGGCACATCAGCAAGGACGGCGTCAAAAGACCGAACTGGAAGTGGCGGGCACGTGCCGTCGGCAGTCATGACGCGATGGTTGCCCGGGATGGTCTTGAGGGCCTTCGCCACGAGATCAGCACGATGTTCATGCAGTTCCACCGCGGTCAGATTGGTGTTGTGCTGGTTCGCGAGTCCGGCCAGGAGCGCGGATTTGCCACCCGGCCCGGCACAGAGATCCAGCCATTGACCAAAATTGCCATTCGCCTCGGCTGCATGAAGCAAGGCCAGGATCACCAATTGAGAGCCCTCATCTTGTACGCCGACCCTCCCCTCACGCACCGCAGTGACATCGGACGGGTTTCCTGGACGCACGACACCCCATGGGGAATACCGAGTTGGGGTCCCAGACTCAATTTCGTCGCGCTCAGCGAGGCCAGGGCGGACGACCAGGGTCGGGACCGGCGGCTCGTTGTCCGCCAGCAGGGCGGCCTCCACCTCGTCAGTTCCAAGACGATCCTGGAAGGCCTTGACGATCCAGGTCGGGTGCAGGGTTCGCAGGGCCATGACGTCGACGCCCTCGCGTCCACCGATCTCGCTGGCCCATTCCTCGAGGCTGTGGGTGCTGATGCGCCGGGATACAGCGTTGACAAGACCTGTTACTCGTTCTCCGATGACTTGACGGGACAAATCGACCGAAGTGGCCACAGCAGCCCGGGTGGGCACCCTCATGGCAAGGATCTGGTGTGCCGCCATCCGTAGGACGACGCGCACTCCGGGCTGGAGTTTGGCAGGGTTTCGCCCTGATGCGGCCTCAATGATGCGATCCCAGGTACCCGATCCGCGGGAGGTGCCGTCGACGAGCTCGGTCGCGAACGCCGCGTCACGTCCGGTCATCCCGGTGGCACGCAATTGGTCGGCCAGGGCAAGGTTGGCATAGGCACCATGGGTCTCGACGGCCAACAGTGCGGTGTATGCCAGCCGTCGTGCTGGATCCGTCTTGCGGCGTTTCTGGTGGGGACGCTGATTCATCGCAGCCTGGTTCCGGCGTCAATCCCTGCGCCTCGCGCCCAGTCAGCTCCGTTCATGGCCTTCTTCCCGAAAGCCTGGACCTGCAGCAGTTCGAGGGGCCGAGAACCAGTCCCGAGGAAGAGCTGTTTGCGGGTGGCGACGAGCTGGCCCGGTCGAGCCGTCGTCACGGTGTTCGGGACCGTGGCGTCGGGGCCAAGGTGGCAGGTGCGCAACACTTTGAAGCGCTTGTCATCGAGTTCAGCCCATGCTCCCGGGGTCGGGGACGTGCCACGGACCAGATGGTCGATCTCCTCGGCAGGAGCCGTCAGATCAATGCGGACGTCACCTGGGTGTATCTGTGGGGCGGTCGTCACCCCTTCAGACGACTGAGGCGTCGGCTCGATCCCGGAATCGATGTCCTCGAGTGTCTGAGTCACCAGCGGGGTCGCGGTCTGGGCCAGTTCGGCGAGGAGCTCACCAGCTGTGGTCGTCTCGCCAATCGGCACTGTCATGGAGCGATACACCGGTCCGGCGTCGAGGTCCTTGACGAGTTGGAAGACGCAGGCACCCGTCTCCTCGTCCCCAGCCATGATGGCCCGCTGCACCGGGGCAGCTCCCCTCCAACGGGGCAACAGGGAGAAGTGCAGATTGATCCAACCATGTTTCGGCGCAGCCAGGAGATCAGTGGGGATGAGACCGCCATAAGCGACAACGACTGCGGCATCAATGTCGAGGGATGCGACAGCATCGTGCCCCTCACCTGACTTCACGCTGGCTGGCTTGATGACGGGAATGCCGAGATCCTCGGCTGCCTTGGCGACTGGGCAGGGACGCGGTGTGCGATGACGTCCGACTGGGGCGTCGGGTCGAGTCAGGACGGCGACGACCTCGTGGTGCGGGTCGTCAACAAGGGCCGTCAGGGTGGGGACGGCTACGTCCGGGGTGCCAGCGAAAAGTAATTTCACCCTTCCAGCCTATCGGCCGGACAACGCCTGCCGGCTTCACAAGAGATGCGCAGGATCGATGACGACGCGCAGAGTGCCCTGCTCATGGTTCATGGTGTGTTTGGAACGCAGGTGGAACAGGGCTGAGGACAACTCCCCGACGGAGAGTTGTCCCAC
Organism: Cutibacterium nasicola; assembly: GCF_052654715.2. Classification (NCBI taxonomy): domain Bacteria; kingdom Bacillati; phylum Actinomycetota; class Actinomycetes; order Propionibacteriales; family Propionibacteriaceae; genus Cutibacterium; species Cutibacterium nasicola. Next base: position 1,066,522 of record NZ_CP199745.2, read on the forward strand.
CGGACGCACGATGATCCGGTCACGCTCACTCTCTCCAGCTCGCCGCTGTTGGGGGGCCGGGCCCAGCACTTCCAGCTTGTCCCCCATGTCCGCGTTCAGTCGCTCGGCTGCCAGGGCGACCGCTTGCGGTTCCCCGTCGACGATCCCACAGGGAACCGCGGGTGGGAACCGAGCCTCTCGTCGGTCCTCGAGCTCACGGGCCGCCCAACCGATGGGATCGTTGCGAACCATGGCCTGCAAGGCAGCATCCTCCGATGGGCCGACGACGACTACCCGCCCGCCATCGCGAACTGATCTGACGAGGGCCATGATCGCCATCCAGCGATCAACGGTCTGCTCCACCGCAGCCAGCCCCGGTCGAGACAGGGAGGACAGCGCATCGAGGATGACGGCGCAGGAGTATCCCGATTCCGGCGCTGGTTCAGCCCCCGGCGTGGCGACGACGAGTCTGGGAGCTGGGTCGACGCTGTCTCGCACGTGGTTTCCCGAGGAGTCGACGACGGGCACGTCCGGGAAGGCGCGGCCCAGTTCGCCGGCCGTCGTAGTCGCTCCGACGATTCCGGACCTGACGTCGGTGGAACCGCACTCGGGGCAACGCCACCGAGGTAGATGGGTGCCGCACCAAGTGCAGTGCAGGTCAACTCCCGTGTCAGTACGCCGTCCTGTCACCGGGCCGCCGCAGGAAGGACATCTCACGGGTGTCCGACACACCGAGCAGGATGGTGAGACCAGATCCCCAACTCGAGGCACCGACACGAGGACCGGTCCACGCAGCAATCCTTCCCTGATCGTCGTCATCGCCAGATCAGGCAGCCGCACGGACCGGGCCAATGGATCTCGTTCCAGAGCGATGTCGGAATCGCCTGGGATGCGTACCGGCGCACAGACGGATCTCATCGTCTGACGGTCTGCCCCGATGCTGACGAGCCAGCCTGACCTTAGCCACGACGCACAGCGAACCGAGCAGGAGTAGCTCGCCAACAGCAGAGCGCCGTGGTCGACCTGGGCTCGTAGGGCCGCAACATCCCGGGTGTTCGGGTAGGGAGCTCGGGGCTCGTCATGAAGGTCGGAGCCCTCGTCCCAGACTGCGACCAGCCCGATGTTCTCGATGGGCGCCATGACAGCTGACCTGGTGCCGATGACGACCTTGGCTGTACCACGAATGACGGCCAGATAATGACGCCATCTCGTCGACGCCGGTTGATCAGCGTGGAGGACGGCCACCGTCCCCGCCCCCAGGACGGCTTCGAACCTGGAATGGAGGGTGGTGACATCCTCGACGGTCGGACAGCAGACAATGGCACTACGCCCGGAGGCAAGAGCTGCGGAGACGGCCTGCAACAGGCCATTGGCCCAGTCCCCCAGACCTTCGTCATCTCCTGGGCCGCATACTGGGGTGACCCGCCAATGAGCTCGGGGACGCTCGCCGGCTGCCACCAGGTCGAGGAAATGACGTCCATCCGTGAGGGCCCGCAAGGTGCCTGACGGCATCGTCTCGGACGGGTTTGGCCACGGCGGCGGGTCAGCAGCCTCGGTCGTCGCGTGACGGGTCGGAATGGCCCACCTGAGCACCTCGTCGAGAGTGCCAGCCCAGTGATCGGCAACCTTACGAGCCAGCCTGAGCTGGTTCGGGGTCGACACGACCTGTTCGGAGATCAGCTTCACGACCGGGGAAAGCTTGACCCCTGGTTCCTGTTCGTGGTCGACCACCATCACGACGCCGTCACACAGTCGTCCGGCGAGTTTCACCCTGACCCGCGCACCCACCTGAATCCGACCGACGAGGTCATCAGGGATGAGGTAGTCGAAGGGACGGTCTAGGTGCGCCAAACCAGTGGAGACGACCACATGGGCAATCCATGTGGTCGTCTCCAGCAGCGGTTCGGTCATGGGTCAGATGCTACGGCCCACCACCGACGGCATCGCGACAGGTGGTGTTCTCTCAGAGACGGGCGGCCGCGGCCAAGGCCTCGGCACGGTCCGTCACCTCCCAGGTGATGCCGGGGAGCTCGCGTCCGAAGTGTCCTCCGGCGACGAGCTGGGAGTAAATCGGACGAAGCAGGTCGAGGTTCTTAATGATCGCCCCGGGACGAAGGTCGAAGACCTCGGTGACTGCGCGCTCGATCTCGATCTCGGGAACATGGTTGGTCCCGAAGGTGTCGATGCGGAATCCCACTGGACGCGCGGCACCGATGGCGTAAGCCACCTGGCACTCGCAGCGGTCGGCCAGACCTGCGGCGACGACGTTCTTGGCCACCCAGCGCATGGCGTAGGCAGCGGAACGGTCGACCTTGGAGGGGTCCTTGCCGGAGAAGGCACCGCCACCGTGACGGGCCATGCCGCCATAGGTGTCGACGATGATCTTGCGACCGGTCAGACCGGCGTCGCCCATGGGGCCACCGATGACGAACTTGCCGGTCGGGTTGACGAGCACCCTCATGTCCTTGTGATCAAGGCCGTAACGCTCCACCACCGGGTCGATGACAAGACGCCGCAGGTCCGCGCTCATCGTCGCGTCAATGTCAACGCCGTCACGATGCTGACTGGACACAACGACGGTGTCCACCGCCACCGGCTTGTCGTTCTCGTCGTAACGAATCGTGACCTGGGTCTTGCCATCGGGGCACAGGTAGTCCAGCGCACCCTCCTTGCGGACCTTGGTGAGCGTCAGGGACAGGGCGTGTGCCATGTCGATCGGAAGCGGCATGAGGGACGGGGTCTCGGTGCAGGCGTATCCGAACATCAGGCCCTGGTCGCCGGCGCCCTGGGCGTCGACGAGGTCAGTGGAACCGTGCCGTGTCTCGTAGGCCGAGGTCACTCCCCGAGCGATGTCGGGACTCTGGGCATCAATCGCCACCGATACGCCGCAGGAAGCACCGTCGAAACCCTTGGCCGAGGAGTCGTAGCCGATGTCGAGGATGCGGGACCGAGCAATACCTGCGATGTCGACATAGGCCTCGGTGGTGACCTCGCCACAGACCATCACCTGCCCGGTCGTCACGACAGTTTCGACGGCTGCGTGGGAATGCGGGTCCTCGGCAAGAAGAGCATCGAGGACGGCGTCAGAGATAGCATCAGCAATCTTGTCGGGATGGCCTTCCGTCACCGATTCGGATGTGAACAGACGAGTGGTGGGCATGGTGATTTCCTGTCCGCGCGGCCACAAGCCGCGCATCGTGTTACTGAGTGGCCAGCAGCGTGTGGACCTGGTCGAGAATGGCCACTGCAGCCTGCGACTTCGATCCGGTGAAGCGTCGACCGGGCCCCTGCTGGTGGACCACAGTGACGTCGGTGCCGGCCTTGCCGAACACCTTCCCCTCGCTCACGTCGTTGACGACCAACAGGTCGCATCCCTTGCGGGCGAGTTTGGCCTGAGCCAGCTCAAGGAGCTGGTCACGGTCAGGTGCCGTCTCGGCGGCAAACCCGACGACGACCCGGTGCGGTATCGATTGGGCACAGATTCGGGCCAGGACGTCAGGAGTCTGGTGTAACTCAAGGGATGTCGTCGTGGCGCCGACGGAGCCCTCTTCGTATTTCTTGATCTTCGTACTGACTGAAACCGGGGCGAAATCGGCAGCTGCAACGGCCTGGATGACGACGTCAGCCTCCAGTGCCAGATCATCCATGGCCTCGGCGAGGTCCTCGGTACTGGAGATCCGCGTCAGCTCGACGCATGACGGCATGGTGACATCAGTATGAGCTGCCACGACGTGAACGTTCGCACCGCGAGCAGCTGCCACCTGAGCGATGGCCCTTCCCATCCGTCCGGAGGAGGAGTTCCCGAGGTAACGCACTGGGTCAATGGCTTCGCGGGTGCCACCCAACGAGATGACGACGCATTTTCCTGCAAGATCCCGACGACACATTGCGTCAGCGGCATCCGGACAGGTCAACAAAAGCTCAACGAACTCGGCGATCTCGTCAGGATCGGGCAGACGTCCCGGACCGGAATCCCGACCGGTGAGACGTCCGGAGGCCGGATCCTTGACGACGATGCCGCGACGACGCAGGGTTGCGACATTGTCAACAGTGGCTGGATTCTGCCACATCCCGGTGTGCATGCCGGGAGCCAGCAGAACGGGCGCGGACGTGGCGAGAATCGTCGTTGTCAGGAGGTCGTCGGCGTGACCACCGGCGATCCGTGCCATGAGATCGGCGGTCGCTGGGGCGACGACGACCACGTCGGCACGCTCGGCCAGCCGAATGTGTTCGACGCCGGGAACGTCGTCGAAGACATCGGTGTGGACCGGGTGCCCACTCAGTGCCTCCCACGTGGGGCGTCCGACAAATTCGAGAGCAGCCCTGGTGGGGACGACGTGGACCTCATGGCCAGCCTCGGAAAGGAGCCGCAAGAGCAGACATGCCTTGTAGGCGGCAATTCCTCCTCCGACGCCGAGGACAACGACACTCACGCCGGACTCAGATCAGGCGTTCGGATCAGCGAGGTCGGCAAAGGGGTCGTCGAGCTCGATGGCCGGGGCCTCCTGGGCCGCCTCGGCCTGAGCAGCGATCTCCTCGGCGTCCATCTCATGAGCCTCGACGACGCCGGCCTGGATCTCACGCATGGCGATGGACAGCGGCTTTTCCTGGTTGGTGGTCTCCACCAGCGGGCCGACGTTCTCCAGCAGCCCCTCCGCCAGCTGCGAGTAGTACGCGTTGATCTGACGGGCGCGCTTCGCGGCGAAGAGAACGAGGCGGTACTTCGAGTCGACGTGCTCGAGGAGCTGGTCGATGGGCGGGTTGACGATGCCTTCAGGCGTGGTCTCGGTCAAGGAATGTCCTCCCAGTATGGTCATAGACCCAGCAACCCTACCAGAGAGGCAACGGCATGGTCCACGGTGTCGTTGATGACAACGGCGTCGAACTCATCGGCGTTCGCCAACTCCACACGAGCTGTCTGCAGCCGACGCTCCTGCTGTGCGGGAGTCTCCGTCCCCCGACCGATCAAACGGTGCACGAGCTCCTCCCACGACGGCGGGGCGAGAAAGACCTGAGTGGCCTGCGGATAGGTCTGTCGCACCTGACGAGCACCCTGAAGATCGATCTCAAGAATGACGGTGCGCCCGCTCGCAACTGCCTTCTCGACGGGCTTGCGCGGGGTGCCGTACCGGTGACTGTTGTGGACGACGGCCCATTCCAGCAGCCCGTCACCCTCAACAAGGTCATCGAACTGCTCCTGGCTGATGAAGTCGTACTCAATTCCGTCGCGCTCAGTGGGGCGAGGCGGACGGGTCGTCACTGACCTCGAGACGACGATCTCAGGGTGGCGACGCAGCAACGCGCTCACCACCGTTCCCTTGCCAACGGCTGTTGGCCCAGAGACGACGGCCACCTTGACAGGGTCGTTGTGCAGAAGGCCACGGGCCTGTGGGATGGTGGGATCGCTGCTCATGGCAACACCCTAATGGTCCATGGCGACGACGTCGCGCAGGGGCGTGGAACCTCAGGAACGATGGTCGAACTCGGCACGCAGGTCAGCGACCTGATGTCGCCCCAGGCCACGAATGCGACGATTCGGGGCGATCTCAAGGCGCTCCATGATCTCGGCGGCACGCTTGTCCCCCACGCGAGGAAGGGCCTTCAGCAGGTCAACAACCTTGACGTGGGCAAGCACATCATCCTTGGCAGCCTCGTCCAACGCCTCGGACAACGACAAGTCACCGGTGCGAACCTTCGCCTTGAACTCAGCTCGGACTCGCCTGGCCCGTGTCGCTGCTTCACGAGCAGCCGAAAGCTGTTCCGGTGAAAGAGTGGGTATGGACACGAGCCCCTCCGATCAAGTGCGCAGCCATTCCGAACAATGCGAAAGGCTCCCACCAGAACCCTGGTGGAGACCTTTGGCACACTAGTCCGCTTAGTCGGAGTTTGGGTCCGATTTGTGGAGATCTGTATCCAATTCGTGATCTTTGGATGTTGGGTGTTCTTCCGCCTCCAGATCGGCTCCACCAGAGAGTTTCGTGGACTCTACGACATTTTCGGTAGCCAGACCCACATTGTCAGCCTCGTCGGAGACAGAGTCGGAATCTGAGGTGACCTTCATCCGCAGCTGCTCGGTTCCATCTGGTGGTTCGGCTCTGTTCTCGTCTTCACCAACAGTGTGCGGGGGGAGGACGTCCGCAGAGGACACATCCTCCACCCGGGCAGGGCCGTGGGCAATGACGGCGTTCAGCAGACCGTTGAGGAATGGCGCCGAGTCATCCGTCGAGAACTCCTCGCTCAACTCAATGGCCTCAGAGATGACGGCCGGGTCCGGCGTATCCGTGTGCAGAATCTCGAAGGCGGCCAGGCGAGCGAGAGCACGGTCGACGCGCGGCATCCGAGCCAGCGTCCAGCCCTCGGAGAGGCAATCAGCGAGGACCGAATCCAGACCAACCTGGCAGGCAGCCACTCCGCGAACCAGATCAGCTGCGAACGGGCGCACCGGGTTCGTGAAGACCCCTGGGCGAGCGGCCAGGACTTCGAGGGGATCGGTGCTCATGAGGTCAGCCTCGAACAGAATGTCGAGCGCCTGTTTGCGAGCCTTGGACCGCGTAGAGAGATCAGTGTGCTTCTGGATGTCTCCGCTGATGCGCCTGACCTCGAGGTCCCCGATCCTCTCGACGGGGCCCTCGTCGTCAGGCGTGGGAGTGGTGCTCGTACTCACTTCTCGGAAATGCGACCGAGGTAGTCGCCGGAGCGGGTGTCGACCTTGACCTTCTCACCAGTGGTGATGAAAAGCGGGACCTGGATCTCGCGACCGGTCTCGAGGGTGGCTGGCTTGGTGCCGCCGGTGGAGCGATCACCCTGCAGGCCAGGCTCGGTGTAGGTGATCTCGAGTTCGACCGAGGCGGGCAGATCAATGTACAGCGGGTTGCCCTCGTGCAGGGCGACGGTGGCGGTCTGGTTCTCGAGCATGAAGTCCTTGGCGTCACCGACGACCTCGGAGGGAATCGGCAGCTGCTCGTAAGTGGTCTCGTCCATGAAGACGTAAACGTCACCATCTTGGTACAGGTACTGCATGTCGCGGCGATCGACCTCGGCCGACTCGATCTTGACGTCAGAGTTGAAGGTTTTGTCCACAACCTTGCCGCTCAGAACGTGCTTGAGCTTGGTACGAACGACAGTGTTTCCCTTACCCGGCTTGTGGTGCTGGAACCAGATGACCGTCCACAGCTGGCCGTCGAGGTCGAGAACGGTGCCGTTCTTGATGTCATTGGTGGAGATAACCACAGGTCGGTCCCTTTCGAGGTGGATTGCGTCGATCATGGATCAGGATGAGGCCCGCCAGCCGACATCCCGAGCAAGTCTAGCGGACGCAGGCCTTCACCCCTATTGCCGGTAGCGGGCCGGCCCCTGATATACACATCCCAACCACTCGACGCCTTCACGACATGATCCTGTCACGCCCCGTTCATGCCGTTGAGGGCTTGGCCGCGCACCTCGTCAGTAACGTTGTCGCCATGCACGACCTCGACTCCACTGAGCTGCGGGCCCACTTCGATCCCGCCACGGATTCCGACCAGCACTCACTGCGCGAATTCATTGATCTGGTCGCTGATGCCGGATATGTCGTCGATTCCGATGAGCACGGAGACGATCCCGAACTCATCGCTCCTGACGGTTCCGCCGTGGAGACATGGCATGAGGACTACCCCTATCCGAATCTCATGGACAGGCGCGAGTACGAAACCCAGAAAAGGTTGCTGCAAATTGAGCTTCTCAAGCTGCAATACTCCATTGACGACACCGGCGAGCGCCACGTCATCGTCTTCGAGGGACGCGACGCCGCAGGAAAGGGTGGGGCAATCAAGAGATTCAGTGAGCATCTCAATCCCCGTCGCTGCCGTACCGTCGCCCTCGACAAGCCCTCGGACCGCGAGCTCGGTCAGTGGAACTTCCAGCGGTACATCCAACACTTCCCCACTGCTGGCGAGATCGTCCTCTTCGACCGATCCTGGTACAACCGCGGCGGTGTCGAGCGAGTGATGGGGTTCTGTACCGACGAAGAGCATCGAGTCTTCCTGCGTCAAGCACCAATCCTTGAGGAGATGATGATCGAGTCGGGAATTCACGTCACCAAGTTCTGGTTCTCGGTGACCCGTCAGGAACAACGCACCCGATTTGCCATTCGTCAGCTTGATCCAGTTCGCCGCTGGAAGCTCTCTCCTATGGACCTGGAATCCTTGGGACGTTGGGACGACTACACCCGCGCCAAGGAAGAGATGTTCGCCGCTACTGACACCGATGCTGCCCCGTGGATTTGCATCAAGTCCAACGACAAGAAACGCGCGCGTCTCAATGCCATGAGGTATTTCCTGTCCCAATATGATTACGAAGGCAAAGATACCGATGTAGTCAGTCAGCCCGACCCTCGGTTGGTACGTCGAGCCCGAGACATGGTTGGAGACTGAGTGGTGCTGGCTCGACGAGGTTGAGTGGTGGCAGCCCTGACGGCAGAACTCATGGCGTGCTGATGTGCCACGGCCCCCTCCTGGCGACATCGCACTACCCCCCGTCTCGCCTTCCAGCACGTTGAAGGCGCTGGGCAAAGTTGGCAAGGCTCGAGGAGATGAGGATGACGTCGGCAGATCGTCGGGCCATCTCGATGCAGCACCCATGCCCACTCCGACAGTTGCTGCCGAAAGAGCGGGAACGTCGTTGACGCCATGACCGACCATGACCATCTTGTGTCCCGACACCATGAGTTCCGAGGCGACATCGGCGTTTCCGATCGGACGCAGTTTGGCGCGATCCTCGTCAATGAACTGGATTGCGTCAATCCACTCGTCGTTCACCCATACGTGTGACCGCGCGGTCGTATCCGTGGAAAACCCGGTGGGACACGGCGGCTGACCCCGACATGGCGGCCGCTCACGCCACCTGAAACACCATGCCCAAACTCTTGACGGAACTCCGCGGCCATAGGGGCTGGCGAATCACGACCCGCACAGATGACGCAGTCAACCGGATGTTCACTGAACTACTCAACGGCTGCGACCGGCATCGGACCTCCAGTGATCCGGAACTGATCAACCTCGGATACACCAGTTTCGACGGCTCCATCCATGGCGATGCGGTCGCCTGGAGAGATGACGACGAAGTCACCCACGCCTTCGGCCAAATCGTTCACGGGGCCCCTCCGCCACGGGGTCGACGTAGTCGCTGTCGACACCACAAAGACATGGCTGCGTATTTTTCGCTCACATGAAGGTAGTCAGCGTGGTTGATGCCGAGCAGCAACCCTGCGATTCCTGTTGACGGTCATTCCCAGCACGCAACAGGGTGAATCGATGGGCGGTGTGTCGACCTCCCCTCTTCTCCTCCCTGTGGCAATCTTGATGATGCCCAGCGTTGGGCACCGAGCGACGTCGCAAGAACCTCGACCAACAGACAGTTGTCCACAGATCTGACATTGCCTGACAGATTTCACGGTCTCCGACGACAACTGAAGGCGTGAAGACCTTTCAAGACCAGATCGAGCGCCGCGGTGTCGCCCGTATTCACCGCCACAGCTACATTCGAGGCCAAGCGGACCGTGCAGTGGCCCGCGGAGACGCAGTCCGGATCCTGCCCGGAGTAGTTGCCGCAGCCTCGCTTGCTCGCGACCCACAGACGATCATCCGGGCACTCTTCCTGTGGCACCGAGATGTCGTTCTCGTCGGCAAGGCGGCCCTCATCCTTCTCGGCATGAGGGCCCCGGGATCGGCTCGACCGATGGACTTGCGCAGCGTCGCCGAGGTCGAGGCATTCTCCCGAACCCGCAGCCTCGTTCGTCCAGCCATCCAGGTTCATCGCTGGCATGTACCGCACCGATTCATCACTGAAAGGGAGAGAGTTCGTCTCGCCACACCCGAGGTGTCAGTCCTGATGCTGGCCGTCCAAGGCGAATGGGAATGGGTGTGCGAAGCGCTGCGCCAGCGCATCGTCACTCCTGGGAGCTGCCGAAAGGCGCGTAGGGGGCTCACCGGGCGGTTCCCGAAGGTCCAAGTTGATGCCGCTCTGGCTGACATCACGTTGGTAGCCTGGTCGATTCCCGAGTTGGAGATGGGCCGAATGCTGAGGGCAGTTGGGATAACCGGACACAAACCAAACCACAAGGTTCAGGTCGGCGACCGCTACTTCTACCTCGACCAAGCTTTCGAGGAGGAAAAGGTGGCCCTCGAGATCGACGGCAGGAAGATGCATGGCACCGCGGATGGTTACGAGGCGACGATGATGCGGTCCGCCCATCTCGACCGGCACGGGTGGAAGGTGCTCCACACCACCCCGACCATGATCCGGCGGAATCCTCAATTCGTGCTTGACTGGTTGGCCTCTCATCTCCATCGCCGTCACCGACCCAAGGCCATGTTCAGCGAACCGGTGTTGCGGAGCATCATGATGGGCCTTGGCACCGCCTAGCGACCTTCTCGCCAGACACTGGACTAATAAGATCACTGTTCCAGGTTTTCATCCCGTGCGGCTGTGGCGATATCGGTCATGACCACGCAATGTGCTGCCACACGTAGCAATCTCAGCCTTCACAACCGGGATCGCCACACGAGAGGATGAAGACCTCCGAACACACAGATGCACTCGTAATGGTTAGGGGAGGCGGACTCGTCATCGGGGACACCAGCTTGTGATCAGCGAGATGTGACGGGGCGTCGTGATGACGAACGGGCAGTTTTCCCGACCGAAGGGCGAAGAGATCGACGGCAGGAACCGCCTCACAGCGACTGACCCGCAGCATCAGGAAGCCTGCAGGCTCCTGTAACACTCGACCAGCACGTCCTCATCGGGATCCGCGATCATCGCGGCCTCACCAGGCTCACTGATGCCGACGAACCTCAACACACGGCGGCCAGTCTGTGGGTCGAGTCGAGTCTTCTTGTCGAGGTCCATCGTCTCGCGCAGCTCCGACCACGCGACCTCGTCGAAGGTGATGGGCAGTCCGATACCCGACAGGATGGCCCGAGTACGAGAGACCTCCCCGTCGGACAGTCCTAGGTACCGTCGAGACAACTCAGCAGCGAAGACCATCCCGACGGAGTCCGCCTCCCCGTGACGCCAGGTGAAATGCTTGTGGGCCTCGACGGCGTGGGCCAAGGTGTGCCCATAATTCAATCTCTCGCGGCCAACGTGTCCGCTCGAGGAGGTTCGCTCGTGCAGATCACCACTGACAACCTCGGCCTTCACTGCGACCGCCCTGGTCAGCACCTCGACGAAAGCCGCCGAGGTGACGTCGAGAACGTCCTGTCCGGCAACAAGATCCAGGATCACCGGGTCATTGATGAACCCACACTTGACGATCTCCGCCAAGCCCGATCGCACCTCACGAACAGACAGGGTCGTCAAGAGATCGGTGTCACACAGCACGGCCTTCGGCTCATGGAAGGCACCGACGAGGTTCTTCCCGGCAGGAATGTTGATACCGGTCTTGCCGCCGATCGCGGCATCGGCCATCGCGAGCACCGTCGTCGGGATCTGGATGGCGTCGACCCCGCGCATCCAGGTCGCCGCCAGGAACCCGGCGAGATCCGTGGCGGCTCCCCCACCGAGACCGACGATGACGTCGCCGCGAGTCATGCCAGCCTCGGCCAGGCCCTGCCAACCGCGGGCCAGCACATCAGGTGACTTGGCGGCCTCGGCGTCCGGCACCTCGATGACGACCGGATCGTGAATTCCAAGTCGCCCGACGCGGTCCACGAGTGGCTGGGGACACACCACGGCGACCCTGCGTCCTGCCACCAGAGTGGGCAGTTCCGTCACCGCGCCGGGGCCAATCCGCACCTGGTAGGGCTGCGCCGTTGGTACCTCGACACGGCTCATGACTCCCCCTCCAGGTCGGCCAGCTCACTCATGATCGCCTCGACGACCTGGTCAGGGGTCAGTTTGTCGGTGGCCACTCGGATAGTTGCCGGGCGCTCATACACCGCTCGCCTATCCTTCATGAGCCGCACCAATTGCGAGTGCACTTGGCCTCCCAACAGTGGTCGGCCGGTGTCCTTCAGCCCCACCCGGTCAGCCGCGGTACGAGCCGAGACGTCCAGCCAGACGACGCACACCTGGTCCAAGGCCTTACCGACCTCGATGTCGACCGGCGCTCCCCCACCGAGGGAAACCACCCCGCCGCGTTCGATCGCAGCGAGGGTCTCCCGCCTCTCCACCTGGCGGAAGTACGGCTCTCCCTCGACGAGGAAGATCTCCGGGATGTCGCGCCCCTCGACCTGCTCGATGAGAGCATCGACGTCGACGAACTCCTCCTCCAGGCGCTCAGCCAAGAGCGGCCCCACCGTCGACTTGCCGGACCCTGGAGCACCGATGAGGACGATGACACTCACGGGGCCACCACCAGACCGCGTTCGGCCAGGCGACCCAGGTAGGCCTGAGCGTTACGGCGGGTCTCGGCCACCGAGTCTCCGCCGAACTTGTCCAGGGCGCACTCGGCCAGCACCAGGGCAACCATGGCCTCGGCCACGACACCTGCCGCCGGGACCGCGCAGACGTCGGAACGCTGATGATGGGCCGTGGCGGCCTCACCCGTGGTGGTGTCGATCGTCGGCAGGGCACGGGGAACAGTTGCGATGGGCTTCATGGCCGCCCTCACCCGCAACACCTGGCCGGTGGACATGCCGCCCTCGGTACCGCCCGCACGATCACTCATGCGGTGGATACCCGCCTCGGTCGGCTCCATCCAGTCATGGGCCTGAGAGCCGCGACGACGGGCCAGCTCAAAGCCGTCCCCCAGTTCGACGCCCTTGATGGCCTGGATCCCCATGAGTGCTCCGGCGAGACGCGCATCGAGTCGTCGGTCCCCCTGGCTGTGGGATCCCAACCCGGCAGGCAGGCCATATGCCAACACCTCGACGACACCACCCATGGTCTCGCCCTCCTTGCGGCACGCCTCCACCTCAGCAACCATCCGCTCGCTCGTGGCCGGGTCAGTACAACGCACCGGATCAGCGTCAATACGGGCCAGATCCGCCGGTTCCGGCCGCACATCCTCAGGACACTCGATAGGCCCGAGGGACACGACATGGGACAACACATCGACGTCGAGGGCCTGTTTGAGGAAGGCCTTGGCAATTGCTCCCAGGGCCACTCGCGCAGCGGTTTCACGGGCCGATGCGCGTTCCAGGATCGGCCGGGCCTCATCAAAGTCGTACTTCTGCATACCCGCGAGGTCAGCGTGTCCCGGACGGGGACGGGTCAGAGCAGCTCCACGAGCCTGACCGGCCAGCTCCTCGGGGGATACCGGTCCGGGGGCCATGACGGTACGCCACTTATCCCATTCGGAGTTACCGATCTGGATCGCGATGGGATCGCCGAGGGTCTCCCCGCGACGGAATCCCGCGATCAGCTCCAACTCATCGGCTTCGAAGGACATCCGGGCCCCTCGCCCCACCCCGAGGCGACGACGCCGCAACTCCTCTGAAATCTCGTCGGCCCCGACGCGGACATGGGCCGGGATGCCCTCCATCGTCGCGACAAGGGCAGCGCCGTGAGACTCCCCGGCAGTGAGGTAACGCAACATGGAGCCCAGTCTCTCAAAGGCGTGCGCGCTCAGCCAGAGCGTTCTGCGCTGTGGACCTCAAGACATCCATGGGAACGTCATGGCCCGTCATGAGACGAACCTGGTCGACGGCCTGTCCGGCGAGCAGGTCGAGGCCATCGATAATCGTGATGCCGGCGTTCTCCCCAGCCACCGTCAGCGGCGTCGGCCACGGGTCGTAAATGACGTCGAAGACGGCGTCAGCACGGGCAGCGAGGTCCTCAGCCCGGTCCATGAGGGACCCGGCCGGAACCGTCGAGACCATGAGGTCACAACGCGACGGCTCGGACTCGAAGGGCAACCAGGCGACGCGGATCCCAAGACGGTTGGCAAGCTCAAGGATCTCGGTCGACCGATCGCGAGAGCGCGACATGATGATGACCTCGTCTGTCCCCAGTTGGACGGCAGCGGCAAGAACTGACCGTGCCGTCGCCCCCGCTCCGAGCATGACGACCTTCCCAACCCCGGTGACGCCCCGAGACCGAAGCGCAACCCCGGCGCCGGTCACGTCGGTGTTACGGACGATGGCTCTCCCGTCACGACGCACCCAGGTGTTCGCCGCTCCGAGCAGTTCGACGGTCTCGTCGGCCTCCCCCAACTCACTGAGATCAACCTTGTGGGGCATCGTCACCGACAAGCCGCGCCACGACTCGTCCAGCTCATCGACGAAGGTGCGCAGTCCACCGGGCTCGACGTCAACGGCGTCATAGGACCAGTCCAGTCCGAGAACCCGATATGCGGCCCGGTGGATTGCCGGCGACACGGAATGAGCCACTGGATGACCAACAACCGCGCACCGCATCGTCAACTCCCCCCGATCAGCACTTGCCCTTGTGGGCCTGACACCACGCCTGGAACTTCTTCACATTCTTCTCGTGATCGGCCAGGGTCTTGGCATAGGCCGTCGTCCCCTTGTCGGGATCCGTGACGACCCAGTACAGGTAGTCGCTCTTGATCGGGGTCACGGCCGCCTCCATCGACGCCGCACCAGGATTGTTGATGGGAGTCGGTGGGAGGCCGTTGTGCAGGTAGGTGTTGTAAGGAGAGTCCTTGGCACGCTGCTCGTCGGTCGTCGTCAGCTTTCCGTCGGCATGGTTGGCGTACAGCACCGTCGCATCCGACTCCACCTTCATACCCTGGTTGAGACGGTTGTAGATGATGCCGGCGACCATCCTCATGTCCTTGGGGTTCCTGGCCTCCTTCTCCAGGATGGAGGCGACGATGAGGGCATCATAGGGACTGCGCTTGATGGCCTGGGCCTGACCCATGAAGTTCATGGTGTTCACCTGTTTGACGAACTGGTTCGCCTGCATCTGCAGAATCTCCAGCGGTGTCGGGTTGGAACCCACCTCGTAGGTGTCGGGGAAGAGGAAACCCTCCGGACGGTCCTTGGCCCACACCGGCAGGCCAAGCTTCTTGGTCTGCTTGTACGCGACCTTGAAACTGTCGACGGGCATGGTGGTGCCCTTGGCCATGATGGCGAACTGTTCCTCGGTTGTCAGTCCCTCGGGAAGGGTGACGCGAGTGCGCTGGATGTTGTCCGGGTTGCCCAGGATGGAGACAGCCTTCGCCGCGCTCATGTGGGTCTTGAGCTTGTACTGGCCGGCCTGGATCGTGACGTCAGACTCCGACTCGCGAATGGCCTTGTTGTAGGCCTTCGTCGACTTGATGACGTCGTTGTCGAGCAGGATCGATCCGACCTCGCTCACCGACGCGCCCGAGGGCACACGCACCAGGACGTCCTTCTCACCGTCTCCGAGGTAGTCGTCGGCCGACTTGTACGAGATGTAGGCGTCATAGGTCTTGACACCGACGAAGACGCACCCACCAACGAGAACCGCCAAGGACAAGATGACCGCCACAGCACTGCGAAACTTGTACCAGAACTCCGCCTTGGGGTCATCCTGTTCGTCGAACGGTCCGCTCACGAATCCGTCCCTCCTGTCGTCGTCGCCGATCGGGCCGACCGGACTTGCTCCAACACGTGCTCCAGTATGGCCACCGCAGCCACCTGATCAATAACGCCACGCTGTTTGCGCGCGTCTCGCCCGGCATCGTGGAGAGCACGAGCGGCCGTACGTGTCGTCATCCTTTCATCGACCCAGCGCACCGGAATCGGACTGATGGCCTCGGCAAGCTGATGTCCGGCCTGCCGAACATCCCGCGCGGCGATCTTCTCGGTGCCGTCGAGGGCCACCGGGAGGCCCATGATGACCTCGACGGGCTCATACTCGGCGACAATCTCGGCCAGGCGCTGTACCGGACGATTCGCGGTCTGCACCGTTTCGACCGGGAAGGCAAGGATGGCATCACGGTCACTCGCAGCCACACCAATCCGGGCCTTCCCCCAGTCGACAGCGATCCTCACACCGCGCAGGGAGGTATCGGGGCGCTCCTCGGGGTTCACAGCGCAGTCAGCTCAGCATTGACGGCACGAAGAGCGGCGTCGATGCCAGAAGCATCGCTGCCAGCACCTTGAGCCATGTCGTCCTTGCCGCCACCGCGGCCACCGATCGGCCCCGTGCCGGCCTTAATGAGGGCACCAGCCCTGGCTCCGGCGGCGCGAGCGGACTCAGTCGTCGCGACGATCATGGCGGGCTTGTCGTCTGTACCTCCGATGAGGGTGACGACCGCCGGGCGATCCTTGACGCGGACCCGGACCTCGGAGGCCAGGGTGCGCAGGTCGTTGCCAAGAACACCAGGCACCCTGGCCGCGATGAGGTCAAAGGACCCGGCCGGGGTGGCACCGGCGACGATGTCGTCAACCTGCCCCATGAGTTCGCGGGTGCGGGCGGCGGCCAGCCTGTGCTCAGCGTCCTTGAGGTCGGCAGCGAGCTTGGAGACGCGGTCGGCCAGCTGGTCAGGCTGCACCTTGAGGATGCCGGTGAGCTCGTTGACCAGGGCACGTTCGGCAGCCATGTGGCGGAAGGCATCGGTGGAGACCAGCGCCTCGACGCGGCGAGTCCCTGAACCGACCGATTGTTCGCTCAGCAGGCTCAGCATGCCGATACGACCGGTGGAGGCGACGTGAGTGCCACCGCACAACTCGCGGGACCACGGGCCGGCCAGTTCGACGACGCGCACGATCGGCGGGTACTTCTCGCCGAACATGGCCATCGCTCCCATGGCCTTGGCATCCTCAAGAGGCATCTGGGTGTCGGTGACCTCGAAGTCGTCGTGGATGGCGACGTTGCAGCGCTCCTCGATCTCCTCCTTGAGGGATTCCGAGAGTCCCTTGGTGGCCGAGAAGTCGAAACGCAGGTAGCCGGGCTTGTTGTAGGAGCCGGCCTGGGTGGCCGACGGCCCGACCAGCTCGCGCAGGGCTGCGTGGATGACGTGGGTGGCGGTGTGGGCCTGGCAAGCTCCAAAACGGGTGGTCGGGTTGACCTGCGCGGTCACCTTGTCACCGACAGCGAGGTCTCCGTCGAGACGTACCTTGTGGACGATGAGGCCGGGAACCGGGCGCTGGACGTCCAGGACCTCGAGATCGAAGCCATTGGCGCGGATGATGCCGGAGTCGGAGTCCTGGCCACCCATCTCGGCGTAGAACGGGGTCTCGGCGAGCACGACCTCGACGACTGATCCGGACTCGGCAACCGTGACGGAGGCACCGTTGGCGATAATGCCAGTGACGGTGGTGTCGACGGTCAGATCCGTGTAGCCGAGGAAGGGAGTCTCGCCGAGGGCGCGCACCTGGGAGTAAGCCTCCGGGTCGGTGAGCAGGCCCTTCTTGGCCTTGGAGTCTGCCTTGGCACGGGCGCGCTGCTCGGCCATCAGGGCGGTGAACTTGTCACGGTCGACCTGCAGGCCCTGTTCGGCCGCCATCTCAAGGGTGAGGTCAATCGGGAAACCGTAGGTGTCGTGCAACTGGAAGGCCTTATCGCCAGACAGGGTCTTGGAGCCCGCAGCTCTGGTGTCTGCCACCGCGGCGTCGAGCATCGCGGTACCGGCGCTGAGGGTACGACGGAAGGTCTCCTCCTCGGCAGTGGCAGCCCCGATGACGCGATCCCACTGAGCGAGGACGTCCGGGAAGGAAGCCGACATGAGGTCACGGGAGACCGGCAGCAGCTCAGGTAGCACCGGATCCTCCACACCGAGCAGACGCATGGCACGGACGACGCGACGCAGCAGACGACGAAGCACATATCCACGAGCCTCGTTGCCGGGGGTGACGCCGTCGGTCATGAGCATGAGGCCGGAACGGACGTGGTCGGCAACCACGCGCAGCCGGACGTCGTCGTCATGGTTGGCGCCATAACGCCTGCCCGACATCTCCGAAGCCTTCTCGATGACGGGGAAGACCTGGTCAATCTCGTACATGTTGTCGACGCCCTGGAGCAGGTACGCGATGCGCTCCAGACCAGCGCCGGTGTCGATGTTGAGGCTGCGCAGCGGGCCGGCGATGTCGAAGTCGTCCTTGGCGCGAACCGCGGACAGATCCTCGGTCTCGAACACGAGGTTCCAGATCTCGAGGTAACGATCCTCATCGGCCTGCGGACCTCCGTCGGGGCCGTAAGCCGGACCACGGTCGATGTAGATCTCGGAGCAGGGGCCGCCCGGACCGGGGACGCCCATGTGCCAGTAGTTGTCCTTGAGGGAACGGCCCTGGATGTGCTCATCGGGAACCCCGACGGCTCGCCAGGCCTCGCGCGCCTCGATGTCGCCCTCGGGGTAGTCCGGATGGAATCCCGGGCCGAGGACCGTCACCCAGATGCTGGCCGGGTCAAAGCCGAATCCACCCTGATCGGCAGGCTTGGCGACGAGCTCCCAGGCGTACTGGATGGCCTCATTCTTGAAGTAGTCACCGAAGGAGAAGTTGCCCAGCATCTGGAAGAAGGTGCCGTGGCGGGTGGTCTTGCCGACCTCGTCGATGTCGAGGGTACGGACGCACTTCTGGATGCTGGTGGCGCGTTTCCACGGGGAAGGCTCGGAGCCCATGAGGTAGGGCTTGAACGGCACCATGCCGGCATTGACGAACAGCAGGGTGGGGTCGTTGTACAACAGCGAGGCGCTCGGCACCACTGCGTGACCCTTGTTCTCGAAGAAGTCGACGAAGCGCTGTCCGATCTCCGCTGTTCTCATGCCTGGTCCTTCTTGACGTGGTCGCTGATTGTGGCCTGTGGGAAATCCTGACAGATTTTCAGGACATACCGGGTCCCAACCCTACCCGGACGCGCGGTAGGCCACATCTCAGCGCGCCGCGGAAAATGTCGAGCTGGGGAATCGTGGAGCGACGGGTGATCCGATTGTGGATCAGTTCTCGTCGTCGAGGTCCTCAGCTGCTGACGCACCATGACTCACCTCAGCGGGAGCTGTCTCGTTCTCGACCTGGGAGGGATGGTTGCGACGCCTGGGACGACGAATCGTGCGTCGCACTCCCTCACCAAAAGCAGCGGCCTTCACCATCGGCGTCCCGACCGTCTGGGTGAAGGTTTGAGCGAGTTCAGCAGCCTGACCGGTGACGACGGTGCCGTGCTCGGAAATGGTGTGAATGTCCTCGATGACCTGGTCAAGCTTCGAGATCTCACCATTGGTGATGACGACCGTTCCCTTGAGTTCTTCCAAGATCGGCACCGTCGACTCATCCACGTCGCGGACCGTCCTGCGCACCTCATCCAGGACGCCACCAAGTTTCAGCAGGGGAACGGCACACAGCGCGACGAGCACCACCGCCGCGAGAGCAGCGATGAGTCCGGCGATCTGACCCAGGGTCATGACTTCTTCTCCTCGGTGGTATCTCGTCCGAGCAGCATCCGTATCTGGCTCAGACGTTGTGAGATGGCAGCCTCATTGCCGTGGTCGGTCGGGTGGTAATACCGCGTCGAGGCGATGTCGTCAGGAAGATACTGCTGTTCTGCCACCCCGTGCGGAAAGTTGTGAGCGTAACGGTATCCGACCCCGTGACCGAGGTCGTGGGCGGATGAATAGTGCGCGTCCCGCAAATGGGCAGGCACCTCTCCTCCCTTACCGGCGCGGACGTCGGACAGTGCCCCGTCGATGGCGGTGATGACGGCGTTGGACTTCGGGGCGGTGGCCGCTGCAATGGTCGCCTGGGCCAGGTTGAGGCGGGCCTCGGGCATACCGATGAGTTGAACGGCCTGGGCTGCGGCGACACAGGTTTGTAGCACGCTCGGGGCGGCCATGCCGATGTCCTCGCTGGCCAAGATCACCAGACGGCGGCCGATGAACCGGGGATCCTCCCCCGCCTCGATCATCCGGGCCAGATAGTGCAAGGCTGCGTCGACGTCCGAACCACGTACCGACTTGATGAAGGCACTGATGACGTCGTAGTGCTGATCACCGTCACGGTCGTACCGCACCGCAGCGCGATCCACAGCCGTCGAGACGATCTGACTGGTGATGATGTCAGTTCCAGCCGTGCCCGCTCCGGCGGCGGCCTCCTCGAGATAGGTCAGGGCTCGTCGGGCGTCTCCCCCCGCCAGCTGCAACAGGTCGGCTCGGGCATCGTCGTCAAGGGCGTAGAGCCCGTCCGAGTCGGTGCGCAGACCGCGCGGATCACTCAGTGCACGGTCGATGAGGGAGGAGACATCAGCCTCGGTGAGGGGTTTCAGGGTCAGCAGCAGGGATCGGGACAGCAGCGGGGAGATGACCGAGAAGGATGGATTCTCCGTGGTGGCGGCGATGAGGGTCACGGTCCGGTTCTCGACTGCGGGCAGGAGCACGTCCTGCTGGGCCTTGGAGAACCGGTGCACCTCGTCGACGAAGAGGACGGTCGGCTTTCCCAGCGCCAGCTGACGACGAGCGGTGTCGAGTTCCCGTCGGACATCCTTGACTCCGGCGGTCACGGCCGAGATCTCCACGAATCGTCGGTTCGTGGCGTGGGACACCACAGAGGCAATCGTCGTCTTGCCGACCCCCGGAGGGCCCCACAGGAAGACGCTCATGGCCCCGGTGCCCTCAGCCAGCCGACGCAACGGCGACCCGGGGGTCAACAGGTGTTGCTGACCGACGATCTCGTCAATCGTGCGGGGGCGCAGTCGAACGGCCAGTGGCGCGTCAGGGTTGGGAGTGTCCAGGGACCCGCCACTGGTCGCGTCGGGCTGTGCCGGCCCGACGTTGCCGAAGAGATCCTCACTCACCATGGCACCATATCGCCGCGCTGCGACACCCCGACGTCCAACGACGCTCAACATGAGGAACGGGCGACGACCGTACGCATCAGTCGCCGCCCGTCGTCAGCTCGGAATCGTCACTTCTTGGACTTCTCTGCGTCGTCCTTCTGCCCCTCGGGGGACTCGGCCTTCTTCTTCGGCTTGGCGTCCACCCCAGCCTCACGACGCTGAGCCGGGGTGATGGGAGCCGGAGCGGCCGTCAACGGGTCATAGCCGTTGCCGGTCTTCGGGAAGGCGATGACGTCCCGGATGGTCTCGAAGCTGCCGAGCAGCATGACCAGACGGTCCAGGCCGAAGGCGATGCCACCATGCGGCGGAGCACCGAACTTGAAGGCGTCGAGGAGGAAACCGAACTTCTCCTGGGCCTCCTCCGGACCAATGCCCATGACGTTGAAGACGCGCTCCTGGACATCACGACGATGGATACGGATGGATCCACCGCCGACCTCATTGCCATTGACGACGAAGTCGTAGGCGTAGGCGAGGGCCGAACCCGGATCGGTATCGAAGGTGTCCATGCACTCAGGGGTCGGGCTGGTGAAAGCGTGGTGGACAGCAGTCCAGGCACCGTCACCGACCGCGACGTCGCCAGAGGCCTCGGCCTCCTTGGTCGGCTTGAACAGCGGGGCGTCGACCACCCAGCAGAAGGCCCAGTCGGAGGGATCGAAGAGTTCACAACGACGACCGATCTCCAGACGGGCCGCACCGAGCAGCTCCTGGGAGGAGGTCTTCGGTCCAGCGGCGAAGAAGATGGCGTCACCGGGCCTGGCACCGACCTTCTCGGCGATACCAGCCTTCTCCTCCTCCGAGATGTTCTTGGCGACCGGACCGCCAGGCACACCCTCGTCGGAGATGGTGATGTAGGCCAGGCCCTTAGCGCCTCGGGTACGAGCCCACTCCTGCCAAGCGTCGAACTGGCGACGCGGTAGCGAGGCTCCACCAGGCATGACGACGGCGCCCACGTAGGGAGCCTGGAAGACGCGGAACGGGGTGTTGGCGAAGAAGTCAGTGACCTCGGTGATCTTGTTGCCGAAACGAAGATCAGGCTTGTCGGAGCCGTAACGGTCCATCGCCTCGTGCCAGGTGATGCGCGGCAACGGGGTCGGCATGTCGACGCCAATGATCTTCCAGCAGGCCGCCATGGTCTCCTCCGCCAGGGAGATGACGTCATCCTGGTCGACGAAGCTCATCTCGACGTCGAGCTGGGTGAACTCGGGCTGACGGTCAGCTCGGAAGTCCTCGTCGCGGTAGCAACGTGCGATCTGGTAGTAGCGCTCCATACCCGACACCATGAGCAGCTGCTTGAACAGCTGGGGGCTCTGCGGCAGGGCGTACCAGCACCCGGGGGCAAGACGGGCCGGCACCAGGAAGTCACGGGCACCCTCAGGAGTGGAACGGGTCAGGGTCGGGGTCTCGATGTCATAGAAGTTGTGACGGTCGAGAACCTCACGAATGGCGTGAGTCACCTTGGAGCGCAGCACCAGGGCCTCGTGCTGACGTGGACGCCGCAGGTCCAGGTAGCGGTACTTGAGACGGGCGTCCTCACCGACGGTGACGTGCTCGTCGATCTGGAAGGGCAACGGGGCCGAGGGGTTGAGAACCTCGAGCTCGGAGATGGCGACCTCGATCTCGCCGGTGGGAAGGTTCGGGTTGGCATTGCCCTCCGGACGAGCCTCGACGACACCAGTCACCTTGATGCAGTACTCGTTGCGCAGATCATGGGCGCCGGAGGACTCCAGGATCTCGTCACGGATGACGACCTGGGCCAGACCGGATGCGTCGCGAAGATCGATGAAGGCAACGCCGCCATGGTCGCGTCGGTGCCCAACCCATCCGGCGAGAGTCACCTCCTTGCCGATGTCGCTGGCTCGCAGGCTTCCGGCGTCATGGGTTCGCAGCACGTTTCATCCTTCCGTTGTCGCAGGCCACGTATAGACGGTACGGGCCGCGAGCCAGCATACCGGCGGCCACCTCAGCCGTCATCCGGAACGCTCCACCTGAGGGACATGCCTCACGTCACCACATGAGAAGAGCCCCGTAGCGGTCAAAACGCCACGGGGCTCAATCATCGTCCGAGGCAGGGATCAGGCCTCGATCTCGGGGAACCACTCCTCGATCTGCTTGCGGATGGCCTCGTTACCACCGGAACGCTCGTTGTTGGCGAGGATCCACTCGCGCAGCGAGCCGCCGGCAGCGTCATTGATGGCGTTTCGGGCCGTCTCGGGATCGCGCAACACATCCTTCAGCATCGACACCGCCTCGTCAGTGGTGCGATAGAAGTACGGGTAGTCCTCAGGAACGGTCTTGCGGGCCCAAGCAGCATCCGGGAAGACACCGATCGCGCCAGCGACCAGGGCCTCGAGATACTCGAAGCCGTAGGCCTCATTCTTCGCAGTGGCGAGGAATGCCGTCATACGCGCCAGGGCCTCCCAGTATTCCTCGCGCTGACCGAACAGCGGACCGACCGAGGCCCACTTGGGCGAGGACATCTTCATGGCCATGACGCTGGCGAGATCGCGCTGGCTCAGGCGAACCTCCATGCGCACGTCCATCTCAGAGGCGACGCGATTCATGACGTCGAGGAAGACCTTCGGCTGCTTGTTGTCGGTGAGGTGGATGGCCGGGTAGAGGACGGTCGGTACGTCGGGATCGACGTGCTCGCGGACGAGATCGTCACGAATGCCAGGCTGGATCCAGGCGATCCGAGCCTGATGGGCCAGCGGGGAGATCGTCCAGCGACGGACCAACTCGGCCACCTCGCCGGCGGTGCGCTCACCGGAGCACAGGGTCGGGAAGAGAGCGTAGGACAGCCCCATGGCCGCGAAGTTCACCTTGTGGTGGTAATGGGACGGGGGCAGCCACTGCAGATTGAGGATCTTCGGCTCAGCACCCTCACGGTGCATCGTCTGGAACACGCCGACCGAGTCGATGACGTCAAGATTGATGACGAGTGTCTCCAGCGGGTCAAGGCTGGTCAGTGCCTTGGCCTCGAAACCGTCACACTGGCGATCCTCGTGGTCGACGACGACAGCTCCCGGGTACATCTTGAGAAGTCGCTCGACCAGCGCGGTCCCTCCTCCTCGTCCGACAAGTCGACCTTGGTCGTCAACGATGGGGCCACCATCGAGGAAACCCATCTTGATTGCGATGGTCATTGGTCATCTCCCGTTGTCCGTGGGCGGAGGCGCGGCTGTGCGCCAAGCTTGTGGGTATCACTCTATCGCCGGCCGTGGCACAGTGGTGGGCCGCTAAACGTCCCGAGGATCACCAGGATGTGTTATTCCCTGGGAGCCGAACCAGTCAGGGTCTTCTGCAGGGTCGGAGCCTCTCGAGCAATGAGTTCCGAGGCGGAGAGGCTTGCCAGGGATTGCAGTCCGACGACGTAACGAGCCGTGAAGATTCCCAACACATGCGACAGTCCCAGCGAGGCACGGACCCCGGCCTCCTCCTCCCCGAACCGGGGAGCCAAGAGCTCGACGACGGGGGCCAGGATCTGGTCGGTGTAGAACTCACGCACTGTGTCGAAGGCGTCAGGTTGGGTGAGGAGCGCCTGAACCACCCCCTGCATCTGCGGATCTGGTCCGCCCAGGCCGAGGTGACCATCCCAGGCGTCGATGAAGGCCTTCACCAGCGCCTCACCCAGGTGATCCGGGTCTGTGTGGGAACAGACGTCAGCAATGATTCGGTGTGGTCCGTTTGGCAGGGACATTGCTTCGTTGTAAAGAGCCTGTTTGGAGCCGAAGTAATAGCTCACCAGAGAGGTGTCCACCCCGGCCTCGCGAGCAATGGCTCGCAGACTCACCGACTGGAAATCCCCGGCCAGGAAGAGAGCCCTGGCAGCCGCCAGAATCGATGCGCGGGCTGCTCCGGCCTCGCCACGCGGACCACGGCGAGGCGATCGAGTGCACTGTGACTGACGCCGGACAGACATGGCACGACCGTACTCTCCCGACATCTCCCGAAAAACGGGACCCCGGTGGCTGCGGCGTGATTTCCACGGTGATGAAATGGGGGCATGGACGCACATCATGGCAATGCGGTTCCACTGGCCGACCAGGATCTCAGGATGGGCCTTGACGTCGGATCGACGACGATCAAGGCCGTCGTCCTCGACCCCGACGAGAACATTGTCTTCGAGGACTACAGACGCCACCATGCCGACATCACCGGAGCCATGGCGTCACTGCTCGGCGACGCCGTTGAGGCGCTTCCGGGCGCCAAGGTGCGCGCAACCGTCACCGGATCGGCAGGTCTGGGAACCGCTGAGGCCCTGGACCTCACCTTCATCCAGGAGGTCATGGCCGAGACTGCTGCTGTCCAGCACTGGAACCCGGACGCCGACGTCCTCCTGGAACTCGGCGGTGAGGATGCCAAGATCACCTACCTCAAGCCGGTCCCCGAGCAGCGCATGAACGGTTCGTGCGCCGGTGGTACCGGCGCCTTCATCGACCAGATGGCCACCCTGCTCCACACCGATACCCCGGGACTCAACGACCTGGCATCGCGAGCCCACACCATCCATCCCATTGCGTCGCGCTGTGGTGTGTTCGCCAAGTCTGACCTCCAGCCCCTCATCAACGAGGGTGCGCGTCATGAGGACCTTGCGGCGTCGGTCATGCAGGCCGTTGCCACCCAGTGCATCGCCGGTCTGGCCTGTGGTCGTCCCATCCGTGGCAAGGTCATCTTCCTCGGAGGCCCGTTGCATTTCATGCCGACCCTGCGAAACGCCTTCGCGCGAGTACTGGACGGCAAGGTCGACGAGTACATCACCCCGGAGCGCGCCCAGCTCTACGTGGCCATGGGCGCCGCCCTGACGTCGGCCTCGGAGCCCGTCGACCTCGCCGAAACCGCCGAGCGTTCCCGTCACGCCCGCACTCAGAAAGGCATCTCCCAGTCGATGCCGCCGCTGTTCAGGAATGACGAGGAACTGGCCGAGTTCACCACGCGTCACTCCCAGGCCAAACTCCCCCATATGCCACTGCATGACGCCCGCGGCAACCTCTTCCTCGGTATTGACGCCGGTTCGACGACGATCAAGTCGGTCCTGCTCGACGAATCACTCAACATCGTCACCTCCCATTACGCCTCCAACGAGGGCGACCCGGTGAGCGCAGCGGTGCAGATCCTTGCCGATCTCTACGACACCATGCCCGCCGAGGCGACCATCGCTCGTACCTGCACCACCGGTTACGGCGAAGGGCTCGTCAAGGCTGCCCTGGGTGCCGAGGACGGTGAGGTGGAGACCATGGCTCACTACCGGGCCGCCGACCACCTGCTTCCCGGCGTCACCGCCATCATCGACATCGGTGGCCAGGACATGAAATACCTGCGCGTCGTCGACAAGGTCATTGACTCCATTTCCGTCAATGAGGCCTGCTCGTCGGGATGTGGATCCTTCCTCCAGACTTTCGCCGCCGGGATGGACACCGACATCCAGTCCTTCGCCGACATGAGCCTGATGGCCCAGCATCCCGTCGACCTGGGCAGCCGCTGCACCGTCTTCATGAATTCCTCGGTCAAACAGGCCCAGAAGGAGGGTGCCTCCCCCGCCGACATCGCTGCCGGACTGTCCTATTCCGTGGTCCGCAACGCCCTGTACAAGGTCATCAAGCTGACCGATCCGTCCCAGCTGGGTGACAAGGTCGTCGTCCAGGGCGGCACCTTCCTCAACAATGCCGTGCTGCGAGCCTTCGAGAAGCTCACCGGTCGTGAGGTCGTCCGTCCTGCCGAAGCCGGACTCATGGGTGCTTACGGCGCGGCGCTGACGGCCCGTGCCCGCTTCCACGCAGGTGAGCCCACCACCTCTGATGGTCTTCGCGGCCGCGCCGAGCTGGACGGATTTGCCGTCGAGACCTACCGCGACGACTGCACCCTGTGTCAGAACCACTGCCAGCGCACCATCGCCACCTTCTCGGACGGACGGGTCTTCGTCTCCGGAAACAGGTGCGACCGCGGCGCCGAGGTCGACAACCGCAAAATGGCCAAGCTGCCGAAGTCCGAACTGCCCAACGTCTTCGAGGCCAAGTACAAGAGACTCTTCAGCTACCGACGCCTCACTGCCAAGAAGGCCTTCCGCGGCGACCTGGGCCTACCTCGTGCCCTCAACATGTATGAAAACTACCCGTTCTGGTTCACGACTCTTTCGGCCCTGGGCTACCGCGTCATGATCTCGGGACGCTCCTCCCACGCCCTGTTCGAGAAGGGCATGGAATCCATCGCCAGCGAAAACATCTGCTACCCCGCCAAACTCAACAACGGCCACGTC
The DNA here is from genome assembly GCF_052654715.2 of Cutibacterium nasicola. Lineage (NCBI taxonomy): Bacteria > Bacillati > Actinomycetota > Actinomycetes > Propionibacteriales > Propionibacteriaceae > Cutibacterium > Cutibacterium nasicola. The sequence continues at coordinate 1,093,433 of NZ_CP199745.2, forward strand.
GAAGATCTCGTGGAGCGCGGCGTCAATCGCATCTTTGACCCATGCATCCGCTTCGAGCAGACCAGCGTGACCGATGCCGACGCCCACTTCAACTGTCCGGTCGTGGCCTCCTACCCCGAGGTCATCCGTGCCAATGTCGAGAGCCTGCGTGAGAAGGACATCGAGCTCATCTCCCCCTTCCTGTCCCTGGCCAACCCGGACAAGCTCGCCGAACGACTGGCGGAGATCTTCACCGAGGACGGGGTGACCGTCGAGGAGGCCCGTCAAGCCGTTACCGAGGGGCTCGAGGAGGACAAGGCCTTTCATGACGACGTCCGCAAGATGGGCGAGGACGCCTTGGCCTACATGGCTGAGCACAACGTTCCCGGCATCGTGCTGGCAGGACGCCCTTATCACGTCGATCCCGAGATTCACCACGGCATTCCCGAGATGGTGAATTCCCTGGGCATGGCGGTCCTCACCGAGGACTCCGTGGCCCATCTTGGGTCTGACCTGCTAGAGCGTCCGCTGCGTGTGCGTGACCAGTGGATGTTCCACTCCCGCCTCTACCAGGCAGCCGCCTTCGTGGGCTCCCGCCCCGATCTCGAGCTCGTCCAGCTCAACTCCTTCGGTTGCGGACTGGACGCCATCACCACCGACCAGGTGCGCGAGATCCTGGCAGCGCGTGACCGCATCTACACCACTCTCAAGATTGACGAGGTATCGAACCTGGGTGCAGCCCGTATTCGGATGCGCTCCCTGCAGGCCGCGGCGAAGGAACGCGCCGGCCACGATCGCAAGCTGGTGACCCATCCGCTTTCCGACGACCGGGTCCCCTTCACCAAGGACATGAAGGCGACCCACACCATCCTGGTGCCCCAGCTCGCCCCGTACCAGACCTCGGTCGCCGAAGCAGCACTGCGCGCGTCCGGTTACAACGTCGAGGTGTTGGAGCAAGCTTCCCGAGAGAACATCGACTTCGGTCTGTCGGTGGTCAACAACGATGCCTGCTTCCCCGCCATCGTCGTCATTGGTCAGCTCGTCTCGGCGCTGAGGTCGGGCAAGTACGACCTGGACCACACCACCCTCTTCCTGACCCAGACCGGCGGCATGTGCCGTGCCACGAACTACATAGGTCTGTTGCGCAAGGCCCTCAAGGATGCCGGATTCGGAAGCATCCCGGTCATCGCGGCTTCCCTGCAGGGTGTCGAGGACAACCCGGGCTTCTCCCTCACCGCTCCCCTGATTCACCGCATGGTTCAGGCCATCACGATCGGGGACCTGCTGCAGAAGGTCCACTTGCGTACCCGACCTTACGAGGCGGTTCCGGGTTCAGCTGACGAGCTCATGCATCACTGGACGGCCATCGCCAGGGAGCACTTCCTGGATGGCGGACATTCCAAGACCTGGGGACGGCGCACCTCCTACAAGGCGATCATCAACGGCATCGTCGACGGCTTCGAGCACCTCGAACTCGTCGATGGCCCGCGCAAACCTCGCGTCGGTGTCCTCGGCGAGATCTTGGTGCAGTTCCACCCGGACGCCAACAACCACATCGTCGACACCATCGAGTCCGAGGACTGCGAGGCCGTCCTGCCAGGTCTGATGTGGTTCGTCTACAACTGTTTGTCCGCGGGCGACTACAACTACAAGACCTTCGGTACTGACAAGTGGAGCCGTCACCTCAAGAAGGCCTTCCGTAGTCTACTGATGCAGTATCAGAAACCGGTGACCACGGCGCTGAGGAAGTCGACCCGGTTCGAGGTCCCGACCCCGATCACAGAGCTGATGGAGGACGCCCAACGCATCGTCCAGCTCGGCAACCAGGCTGGCGAGGGTTGGTACCTCGTCGGTGAGATGGTCGACATGATCCGCGAGGGCGTGCCGAACATCGCCGTCGTCCAGCCGTTCGCCTGCCTGCCGAACCACGTCACCGGTCGCGGTATCTTCCGAGAGATCCGCCGTCAGTTCCCGCATGCCAATGTGGTGTCGGTGGACTACGACCCCGGCGCCTCTCAGGTCAACCAGCTCAACCGCATCAAGTTGATGGCAGCTACCGCGCGGGACCGCAATGGTGCCGAGGAGCTCGATGCGAACCAGGCAGTGCGTCCAGAGCCTGACGAGGACATCCCAACCTCACCGCAGACAGCGTCGCGCCAAGATTTCATCACCGGGACACCAGTGATGGAGCTGTCTTCACGCTCGTGAGGGGCCTTTGGAGCAGTGCTAGTGTCAACGTCATGAAACTGGTTGGCACCCGCCCGATCCGAACTGATCGGTTAGTGCTCCGGCAATGGTCTGTTGACGATGCCCAGCAAATGTATGACAACTGGGCCAGTGATACCGAGGTCACCCGTTTTGTGACGTGGCCGCCACACCCACATGTCAATGCAACGCGATCACTATTGACCGGTTGGGTTCAGGGCTATGATGATCCAGCCAGTTTCAACTGGGCGATATGGCTCGACGACGTCATCATCGGCCAGACCGCGGTCGTCCATTGGGAGCCGCAAGTCGAACTCGCCGAGGTGGGTTACTGTTTTGGTGCCCGCTGGTGGAATCACGGTTATGCGACCGAGACTCTGAAAGCCGTCATGGCGTACTTGTTCGATGTCGTTGGGGTCAACAAGGTCGAGGCCAGCCACGACCCAGCCAATATCGCTTCCGGGAAGGTGATGGACAAGGCGGGAATGGTCACTGAGGGGTTGCGACGGGCGTGCCTGGTCGGCGCGCAAGGCCCACGAGATGCCCTGTATCATGGCCTGCTGCGCAGCGAATGGAGAGGCCAGCAACGTGCCCGATCGTCGTGAGGTGACGCTTCGATGCTGGCGCGCCGCCTTCCTCATCCTCGCGTCCTTGACCGCCCTAACCTGGGCCTTCGCGGGCATTCTCAACCCTGCGATGAGCCAGTTGCATGCCTTCGTCTCGGAGTACTCCGCCCGTGACCAACCGTGGCGTTACCTCTTCCAGACCACCGATGTCATCATGGGCACGTCGCTGTGTCTGGCAGGCCTGGTCACTCTCGCCTGGGCTGGTCGTCGTCCCCTCGAACGTCAGGGGTGGTCGGGTATCGGATTCGTCGCTGGCGGGGTCTTCAGCGTTCTTGACGCCTTGGTGACGATGGATTGCTCCCCCAACCGTTCCAAGGCCTGCCTGGCTGCTCAGGAGGCCGGGCACGTGAGTTGGAGTCACTTCATCCACATCGGGACCTCGACGATCGTCGTCATCGGTTTTGCCCTCCCGATCCTGCTGCTCAACTCCACCATGACGAGATTCCGCACCTTCGGTCTGGTGGTGGCATGGGCGTGGGTCGTCTTCACCCTGCTCAATGGCATCGGGGCGATGGACTGGTTCGACGGCACTCCGATGGATTACACCGGGATCTGGCAGCGATTCAGCCTGGCCCTGGGGACCCTGTGGTGGCTGACGCTGGCGGCCGATGACATCCTCACCGCGCGGTCCATGCGACGCTCCGCCACGCACTGAGGTTTCACGTACGAAGGCTCCCGGTTGTCCACCGGGAACCCTTCGTCGGTGAAGCCCGTTGTTCGTGTCACTCACCAGGAGCCGACGACGCCGGGATGAAGATCCTTGGCCGGCGGGTTCCAGCTCGTGGCGTCAGCCTCGACCTGGTCACCGGAGCGAATGTCCTTGACGGTGTCAGGGTCGCGGCGGTCGCTGTGCTCAGCACCCGGGAACCACACGAAGGGGATACCGCGACGATCGGCATGTTTGATCTGCTTGCCGAACTTGTCAGCCCTGGGGGCGACCTCGCAGGGGATACCGCGGGAGCGCAGCGCGTGAGCGATGGCCTCCGAGCTGGCACGATCCCCCTCGGTGTTGACGGCCACGAGAACCGCCGAGGGGACGGAACGAGAGGACGTCAGCTCGCCGCGCGAGATGATCGGGGCTAGCAGACGGGTGAGGCCGAGCGAGATTCCCACGCCCGGGTAGACGTGCTTGCCGTCGGAGGCCAGGGACTCGTAGCGCCCACCCGAGCACACCGATCCCATCGACTCGTGGCCGCTCAGCTCGGTCTCGTAGACGGTGCCGGTGTAGTAGTCCAGGCCGCGAGCGATCTTGAGGTCCGCGACCATGCGTCCGGGCACGACCTTGTTGACGGCGATGACGACCCGGTTGAGGGAATCCAGCCCCTCCTCGAGCATGTCGTTGGACACACCGAGGTCGCGTACCTTGGCGATGAAGGAGTCATCGGCGGACTGGACGGAGGCCAGGGCGACACATTTGCCGGCGACCTCGTCGGACAGGCCGAGCTCGTCGGTGAGGAGTTCACGTACCGCGTCCGGACCGATTTTGTCGTACTTGTCGACCCGCTGCAGGACGGCCATGTGATCCTCGATACCCAGCCCGCGGTAGAACCCCTCGGAGAGCTTGCGGTTGTTGACGTGCATGGTGACGGTCGGGAAGCCCAGCTCGGTGTGCAGACGCTCCAGGGCCGACAGCATCACCAGCGGGGTCTCGATGTCGTGGTGTTCGGAGAGGGTCTGGTCGCCGACGATGTCGATGTCGGCCTGGGTGAACTCGCGGTATCGGCCCTCCTGTGGCCGCTCACCACGCCACACCTTCTGGATCTGGTAGCGGCGGAACGGGAAGTGCAGGTGCCCCGCATTCTCCAACACGTAGCGGGCGAAGGGCACGGTGAGATCGAAGTGCAGGCCCAGACGGTCCTTCTCGGAGCGCGAGTCGTGCGGGTCGGCGTGCAGCCGATCGACGACGTAGACCTCCTTGTCGATCTCCCCCTTACGGGTGAGCTGCCCCATGGGCTCGACGGCACGGGTGTGGATCGGCGCGAAACCATGAAGCTCGAAGGTCTCCTCAAGGATCCGGGTCACATGGTTCTCCACCATCTGTCCTGAGGGCAGGAACTCGGGAAAACCGGACAGGGGCTTGAGACGGGCCATGGAAGGAATCCTTCGACGAGTTGAGTATCTGGGCGGGTTACCCGCAGGGGTCATTCTGCCACCCCGAGGGCGACCGGGTTCATTGGCCACAACGAGGTGAGGCTGCGCGGCGACATTGGGGTGAGGCCTACCGGCGATCGAGGAACACGTTGGAGATCCGTTCCTGGGCCATCGTCGTCGGTCCGCCATGCCCGGGCAGGAGATGTGTGGAGTCGTCCAGGGGCCAGACGACGTCGGACAAGCTGCGCGACATCTGTGCCGGGTCTGCCCCGGGCATGTCGGTGCGACCGATGGACCCTGCGAAGATGACGTCACCTGACATGACGATCGGGCCGAACTCCGCGTCAATCATGCGGATCATCGAACATCCGGGAGTGTGCCCCGGAGCATGCAGGAACTCCAGATCGAGGTCGGCGTACTCGTGATGTGAAAATGGCTCGACGTCGAGAACATCCTCAGGCTCGCGCAAGGTGGTCGACCCATACCACTGCTCGATGAGCGGACGGGCGAAGTCGGACAGGGCTGCCATCGGGTCGGTGAGGAGATGCCGGTCGTCTCGAGGACACAGCACGGGGATGCCGTACTCGTCGCCGGTCTGGCGCGCCGAGCCGACGTGGTCGATGTGACCGTGGGTCAGCGCAACCGCGACCGGGGTCAGATGGTGGGTCTTGAGAGCCTCGCCGAGGAATTCCTCAGCACCCATCCCTGGGTCGACAACGACGCAGTCAGACCCTGGTTCGCGCGCCAGGAGGTAGCAATTGGCCTGAAAGGGACCCGTGACAAATGACGCAATGAACACGTTCGCCACTTTATCGGGCAAGATAGAACCATGAGTCACGCACAACCTCCGCAGTCCTTCGGCCGCGTCGATGATGACGGCACCGTTTACGTCCGAACCGGTGACGGGGAGAGGCCGGTCGGCCAGGTGCCGGACTCCACCAGCGAGGAAGCCCTTGAATTCTTCGTGCGCCGCTATCATGCCCTCGAGACCGAGGTGTCGCTGCTGGAGTCACGAGTGAGCTCCGGGACCGCCTCACCGGAGGAAGCCCGGTCGGCCTCAGGCAAACTCGTCACCTCCATCCGTGAGGCCAACGCCGTCGGCGACCTGGAAGCGCTCGTAGCTCGTGTGGAGGCTCTCAGCCCCACCATCAACGCCAAGGCCGAGACCCACAGGGAGGAGAGGGCCGAGGCCAAGGCCCGCGCAAGGCAGGCCAAGGAGGAGATGGTTGCCAAGGCGGAGGCCATCGCTGCTGGTACCGATTGGCGCGGAGGCATAGGCAAGTTCCGCGACCTGCTCGAGGAGTGGCGTCGTCTTCCCCGTATCGACAAGACCACCGACGACGAACTGTGGCACCGCTTCTCCAGAGCTCGCACTGCCTTCACCCGTCGCCGCAAGCAGCACATGGCCGAGCAGAATCACCTGCGTGAGAAGGCGCGTGTGCTCAAGGAGCAGATCATTGAGGAGGCTCGTCCGCTCGCCGATTCAACGGCTTGGGGGGAGACCTCTCGCCGGTTCCGCGACCTCATGAACCGTTGGAAGGCTGCCGGGCCGGCTCCCCGCGATGTCGATGACAAACTCTGGAAGGAGTTCCGCGCCATCCAGGACACGTTCTTCGGTGCCCGTTCTGCCGCCCAGAGCCAACAGGACGAGGAATACCGTGGGAACCAGCAAATCAAGGAGAAGCTCCTTGACGAGGCTGAAAAGGACATCCTGCCCGTCGAGGACATCGAGGAGGCCAAGGCCAAGCTCCGCGGCTTCCTCGAGCAGTTCAATGAGGCCGGTCGAGTTCCTCGTGACGCCATGAAGCGCATTGACGCCCGAGTCCGTGACTTGGAGCGTCAGGTCCACTCTGCTGAGGAAGCCGAGTGGAAGCGCACCGATCCGCAGACTCGCGAGCGCGCCCGCGCCACCGTCGACATGTTCAGCGCACAAATCGACAAGCTGAATGCCGAGGCTGAGAAAGCTGAGGCCGCTGGTCGGACCAAGGATGCCGACAAGGCCCGCGAGTCGATCAAGACCTACCAGACCTGGTTGGACGAGGCCCAGAAGGCCCTTGACGAGTTCAGCGCCTGATGACGACGCACCCCCATCACATGGTCGGGGTATTACCGGGATGGGGCCAAGGCTCAGGACTTCACACGGAAGACGTCATAGACCCCCGAGATCCGCCGGATGGACTCGATGAGGTGCTTGAGATGAGTCGGGTCGGGGGCCTCGAAGGTGAGCCGTAGCCGAGCCAGATGGGTCTTGGAGGCGCTCATGTTGGCAGAGATGAGGCTGACTCCCTGTTCAGCGAGGACGCGCGAGGTGTCCAGCAGCAGGCCAGCACGGTCAAGGCCCTCGATCTGAATGGTGACCTGGTAGCCCTCCTGCGGGTTCTCCGACCACGAGACCGGTACGATTCGCTCGGGGCGCTCGAGGAGGTCCTTGGCGTTCGAACAGTCCGTACGGTGCACCGAGACACCGTCGTTACGAGTGACGAAGCCCATGATCGCGTCACCGGGCAGCGGGGTGCAGCATCGGGCCAGTTTGACGAGCATGTCGGGATCGCCGTCAACGATAATCCCGGTCTCGCTGCTACGATGACGAGGAGCCTTGAGGCCCACTGCGAGCTCTTCCTCGCCCTCAGCTGTCGTCTCCTCCGGGCCACCGCCGAGGGCAACGAGCTTCTCGACCACCGACTGGGCGCTGACGTTGTGCTCCCCCACCGCAGCGTACAACGCGTTGATGCCGGAGATCCGGAGGTCGTCGGCCACTGCCGTGAGGTACTCCACCGTGAGCAAGGACTGCAGCGGCACACCAGCCTGACGCAGCTGCTTGGCGATGGCGTCCTTTCCGGCCTCGATCGACTCCTCTCGACGCTCTTTGGTGAAGTAGGACTTGATCTTGGAACGGGCACGCGGAGAGGCGATGAACCCCAGCCAGTCGCGACTAGGACCGGCATCAGGGGCATTCGAGGTGAGGACGTCAACGACGTCGCCGTTGGTCAGCTTGGTGTCCAGGGTGACGAGCTTGCCGTTGATACGGGCGCCGATACAGTGGTGACCGACCTCGGTGTGAACAGCATAGGCGAAGTCGACCGGGGTAGCGTCCTGGGGAAGGCCCATGACGTCACCCTTCGGAGTGAAGACGTAGACCTCCGACGAGTTGATCTCGAAGCGCAGCGAGTCCAGGAACTCGCCCGGGTCGGACTCCTCCTTGGACCACTGGTTGAGCGACTGCACCCAGGACAGGTCGGTGCCGTCCGGCTGAATCCCCTTGCCGACGGCGTTGGGGTTCTCCTTGTACTTCCAGTGGGCCGCGACACCGTACTCCGCACGCCTGTGCATCTCGTGAGTACGGATCTGTAACTCCACCGGCTGCCCACCGGGCCCCAGCACGGTGGTGTGCAGAGACTGGTACATGTTGTACTTCGGCATTGCGATGTAGTCCTTGAACCGACCCGGAAGGGGGTTCCATCGCACGTGCATGACGCCCAGTGCGGCATAACAGTCGCGCGGGGTGTCGACGAGGACACGCAGGCCGATGAGGTCGTAGATGTCGGAAAAGTCCCGACCGCGCACGACCATCTTCTGGTAGATCGAGTAGTAGTGCTTCGGTCGACCGTAGACGGTTGCCCTGATGGCGGCCTCGTCGAGGTCCTGACGGACGATCGCGATGACCTCCTTGAGCTGAGCCTCCCGCTGCGGGGCCCGCTCGGCCACCATGTGGACGATCTCGTCGTAGAGCTTGGGGTTGAGGGTGGAGAAGCACAGGTCCTCCAGTTCCCACTTGATGGCATTCATGCCGAGGCGATGAGCCAGCGGCGCGAAGATCTCGAGGGTCTCCTTGGCAATACGGTTCTGCTTGTCCGGCCGCAGGAACCCCAAGGTCCTCATGTTGTGCAGCCGATCGGCAAGCTTGATGACCAGCACTCGGATGTCGCGGCTCATCGCGATGACCATCTTGCGGATGGTCTCGGCCTTCGCCGAGTCCCCGTACTGGACCTTGTCGAGTTTCGTCACCCCGTCGACGAGAAGAGCTACGTCCTCGCCGAAATCTGCCGTCAGCTGCTCGCGGGTGTACGACGTGTCCTCGACGGTGTCGTGGAGCAGACCGGCGCACAGCGTCTGCTCGTCCATGCCGAGTTCGGCCAGGATCATCGTCACCGCGAGGGGATGGGTGATGTAGGGGTCGCCCGACTTGCGGGTCTGCCCACGGTGATAATGCTCAGCCGTGCGGTACGCCCGCTCGATGACAGCGGTGTCAGCCTTCGGGTGATTGGCCAGGACTACGGAGATGAGCGGATCCGTGACGCTCTGGGGCGATCCCGGCGGCTTCGGGGTCCCCCAGCGGACGATGCGCTCACGCATCCTCATCCGGGGCTGGGGACGCTGCTGGTCAGCCTTCGGCTTGCCCAAGGTTCCCTTGCCCGATCCGTACGGACCGTAGACGCTGTCGTCGGCCATCGGGGCACCTCCTGGCAAGTTGGACCCTCCATTCTAGTGGGATTGATCCCCTTGATGTCAGCTGAGTGCGACGAGATGTGAGCAGTCACACCCGTGCTGACAGCTGAATGGGCCTTCTGGCGTGGGAGTATCTGCCGCTTTCAGCGGACCAGACCAGACTCGGTCTGGGTGTCGGCGGCGCGGGGAACCGCCTTCCGCACGACGACGATGACGTCACCGGCCTGTAACTGACCGATCGACGGGTCGTAAAAGTTGCGCAGCACGTCATTGCGGATGACAGCCAGGAGCCGCTCGTTCTGGATGTCGGCCGGACGTGCGCCGATCTCCGTCTTGGAGACCATCCGCTGGACGACCTCCATGCCCTTCGAGCTGGACAGCAGGTCGTCAACGACGGTGCCGACGTGCGGGTTGACCGAGGACAGACCGAGCAGACGGCCCACCGCATCGGCGGAGGTGACGACGGCGTCGGCCCCGGACTCACGCAGCAGCGGAAGGTTCTCGTCCTCCCTGCCGGAGACGACGATGTGGCAACGCGGATTGAGCTGTCGCACCGTCAGTGTGGTGAGGATGGCCGAGTCATCCCGGTTGAGGGTGATGACGACCTCGCGCGCCTTGCTGATCTCCGCTCGTCTCAGCAAGTCTCGCCTCGTCGCGTCGCCTTCGAAAGCAGCCAGGCCTGACCGGTTGGCCTCGGCTACCGCGGAGGGACGGTTGTCGATGACGACGATCTTCTCCACGGGAACATCATGGCTGCGCAGGGTGTTGACGGCACTGCGCCCTTTCGTGCCGTATCCAATGACGACGGTGTGGTTCCTCATGCGCTTCCTCCAAGCACTGTCAAGCAGTCCGCGTCGCCCCTCGTTGGCCAACATCTCGAGGGTGGTACCGACCAACAGCACCAGGAAGGTGATGCGCAACGGGGTGATGATGAAGGCGTTGATGAGTCGTGCATGAGGCGCGACCGGGGTGATGTCACCGTAACCAGTCGTGGTCACGGTGACCGTCGAGTAGTAGAAGGCGTCGATCAAGGAGACGCCGTCACCAGCGGTGGAATCAACATAGGAGTCCCGGTCGACCCAGACGATCAAGGTACTGGCCAACAGCAGAATCGCTGACCAGACCAACCGCTTGACCAGTTCTCGAAAGGGCTTGGTGGTCTTGAACGGAAGCTTGACCAGGGCCGACTGCTCAAAGATGGTGCGACGGCTCGAGGACTCCATTGATTCCGACACCACGATCAGACCGTAATCACGGCGTTGACCGGACCGACACCGGCGCGGTCGAGCTTCTCACGGCCCTCGAGGGCAGACAGCTCCATGAGCACCGACACACCGACGAGCTCTCCTCCGAGCTTGTCCACCAGGGATGCCGTGGCACCGACCGTTCCTGCCGTCGCGAGGATGTCGTCAACGATGAGCACCTTCGAGCCGGGCTGAATGGCGTCCTGACGGACGGTGAGGGTGGCCGAACCGTACTCCAGCACGAAGGACTGGGAGTAGACGTCACCTGGGAGCTTTCCGGGCTTGCGCACCGGGACGAAACCGGCGCCCAAGGACAGGGCCACCGGCCCGGCGAACATGAATCCACGAGCCTCCATGCCGACAACGACGTCTACCCCGCGCGGAGCGGCATCGACGAGTTCGGAGATCGCGGTGGCGTACCCGTTGGCGTTCGCCAACAGAGGGGTGATGTCCTTGAAGGTCACCCCGGGCTCCGGGAAGTCCGGAACATCCCGAATCAGGCCAGTGATGAGGTCAGTACCGTAAGTCATTTCTTCCTCTCGGACCGAGTGGAGCGACGCGGCTGGTGGCGCTCGCTCCCAGTCATGGACGTGACGTCACCAGGGCCTTCGGCGGCGACGGTCTGCGCCGTCACCTGAGGATCCTTGTGAGCAGCACGCTCACGTCGACGCAGGATACGAGCGGTGTGTTCCTTCATGGCCGGCTCATTCTCACGCAGCTGGGTGAACACCGGGGTGGCGATGAAGATCGAGGAATAGGCACCGACGATCATGCCGACGAAGAGGGCCAGACCGAGGTCCTCCAGAGGTCCGGAGCCGAGCACGAAAGCACCGGCGAAGAGTAGTGCTGCCACCGGCAGGACACCGACGATGGTGGTGTTGATGGATCGCACCAGCACCTGGTTGACAGCGCGGTTGGCGCCCTCCGCAAAGGTGTAGTTGCGCTTCTCGATGTCCTGGACGTTCTCGCGCACCTTGTCGAAGACCACGACGGTGTCGTAGAGGGAGTAGCCCAGAATCGTCAGCACGCCGATGACGGTCGACGGGGACACCGTGAAACCGATCAGCGCATATATGCCGATGGTGACGATGAGGTCGTGCAGAAGAGCGATCAGGGCGGCAATGGACATCTTCCAGTGACGGAAGTAGGCCCAGATCTGCAACATCACCAAGACCAGGAAGACGACCAATGCCTTGATGGCCTTGCCGGTGATCTGCTCGCCCCACTGACTACCAATCTTGGAGTACGTGACGGAGTCCGTCTTGGTGGCGGTGGCCTTGGCGATGGCCCCCTGGACCTTGGTGGTCTCGTCGTTGTCGAGTGCCCTGGTCTGCACCTGGACGGCATCCGAGCCGAGACTGACGACCTCGGTGGAGTCCATGTCCGGGACGCCGGAGGACAGCACTGACTTGCGGACGTCATCAACGGTCGAGGTTGCGACGTGGGCAGGAGAACGGAACTGCACGCCGCCCTTGAACTCGATACCAAGGTTCAGGCCTCGCACCAACAGGCCAAGCAGCGAAATCGCGATGACGATGATCGAGATCGCGTACCAGAGCTTGCGGCGCTGGATAAAGCCGTAGGAAATCTCACCCGTGTACAGGGCATGGGTGAAACCATGCTTGTGCTTCTTGCCCTTCTCCTCGTAGCGCTTCAAGGCGACGGACGAGGTCATGGCATTCTCGTCGTCAGTCATGTCTGGCCTCCTCCGTCTCGATGGTGCGCTTGCCCCGCGGGGTGGATCGCCTGCTTCGCCGACCGAGCAGTTGAGCTTCCGTGACACCCATGTGCTCAGCCTCAAGACCGGAACCGCGTCGCCCTTGGCCCCAGAACTTGGTATGCCCCAGCACAGTGACGACGGGATGGGTGAAGAAGAAGCAGATGACGAGGTCAATGAACGTCGTCAGACCCAGGGTGAAGGCGAATCCCTTCACCTGGTCGATCGAGAGCACGAACAGCACGATGGCGGACAACAGGGAGACCCCATCAGCCATCAGGATCGTGCCGCGGGCTTTCCTCCAGCCAGTCTGAAGGGCGGTACGCAGAGTCCGTCCATCTCGGATCTCGTCTCTGATGCGTTCGAAGTAGACGATGAAGGAGTCAGCCGTCACACCGATGGCGACGATCGCGCCAGCAATACCAGCCAGGGAAAGCGTGAATCCGACGGCCTCGCCCAGCAGCACCATGGCCGCGTAGGTCGTGACACCAGCGATGAGCAAGGAGGCGATGGCCACCAAGCCAAGGCCTCGGTAGTACAGCAGGCAGTAAGCGGCAACCAGGATCAGGCCAATGATGCCGGCGATGATCCCGGCGCGCAGCTGTTCGCCACCAAGGGTCGGCGAAACGTTGTCGACGCTGGAGATGTCGAAAGACAGCGGCAGGGCGCCGTACTTGAGGACGTTGGCCAGGTCAGCAGCACTGTCCTGGGTGAAATGACCGGAAATCTCGGCCTGACCACCATTGATCGGGCAGGAGGCTCCCTTACTGCCATCCAGCTGCGGGGAGGAGATGACCTCGCCATCCAGGACGACGGCGAACTGGTTCTGGGGGCTCTGGCGCGAGCACAGGAAGGTGGTCGCCTCACTGAAGGAGTTCGTACCGATCGAATTGAACTTCAGGCTGACCACGTAGGACAGCTGGCCCTGTGGGATCCCGGAGTCGGCACTCTCGACCTGGGTTCCCGTGATGGCGACCGGGGAGAGCAGGTACTTGACCTTGCCCTCGCGGTCACAGGTCACCAGGGCCTTGTTCGGTGGGGAGTCGACGGACTTGGTGCACTTGAACTCTTGGAAAGCCTTCATGTCTTCCGGGGACGGCTTCCACTTCTCGGCATCCTTGACCAACTTGGCTGCAGAGGTCGGATCCTTCTCGTTGTACTTCGGACCGCTGTCCTTGGCGCCAGGCTTCGAGCTGGCAGAGGCAGGTGACGATGCCTTGGCCTTCGGATCGGCTGTGGGGAGGGCCGAAGGCCGTGAAGGCCCCGGAGTCGGGCCCTTCTCACCCGCAGGCTCCTCGGCGTAGACCATGCGGAATCCGAGCTGAGCGGTCTGGCCGACCATTTCGACGAGCTTGGAACTCTCGACGTTCGGGGCCGAGACGACGATGTTGCGATCACCCATCGTCTTTACCGAAGATTCACCGACGCCCAAGGAGTTGACGCGCTGCTGAATGATCAGGCGCGCCTGCTCGAGGCTCGTCGGGGTGGGAGCCTTGCCGTCCTCCGTCTTGGCCGTCAGGGTGACCGACGTACCGCCCCTGAGGTCCAGGCCAAGTTTGGGTGACCACGTACGCGTAACTCCCATGAGCACGTACATGACGATGATGACCACCAGGAAGATCACCAGAGTTCTGCCTGGATGGTGTGTCCGCTTTTTCGTTGCCACGTCGAAAAGATTCCTTGGTCTCGGTGAATGTCAGGCCCGGGGCTGCTCGTCATTGTCTGCAGCGACGGTGGGGTCGATAGCCGAGGTCTCGGGCGGAGTGTCAATCGCCGAATCTGCGGCGAGGGCCTCGTTGCTGACAGGAGCGGTCTGTTCCGCGACGTCGTCAGCGAAGGCGAATTCCTCCTCGTCACCAGCAGGTCGAACGATAGCCTGCTTGAGGACGCTGACCTCGACGCCAGGGGCGAGCTCTACGACGGCCTGCTTGTCACCCAAGTGGGTGATCGTCACGAAAAGACCACTGTTGAGCACGACCCGGGTGCCCTCCTGCAGGTTCGACTCGAGCTGGGCTCGCTCCTCCTGCTGCTTCTTGACCTGCTTCTTGCCCTGCCACACGGTGAATCCGATGAGCACGATGAAGAGGATCAAGATCGGCATGAGACCGCCAAGCGGGCTGGCGAGAAGAAGCATGGGGAGTTCCTTGTCTATGGGGAGTGACCGAGGTCATGCTACCCCGGTGCGGTGAACATGGTCAGAACAGGCCGCCGCCGGTGCTGTTGGAAGGTGGTTCAAGACCGAGGTGGCGCCATGCCCTGTCGGTGGCAACTCGACCCCGAGGGGTGCGCATGAGGAAGCCCAGCCGGACGAGGAAGGGTTCTGCGACCTCCTCAATGGTCTGAGGCTCCTCCGCCACACTGATGGCGAGGGTGGACAAGCCGACCGGCCCGCCCCCAAATTTGAGGCAGACGGCGTTGAGCACGGCACGGTCGAGACGGTCGAGGCCGAGCGGATCTACCTCATAGAGATCCAGAGCCGTCTCCGCCCCCTTCGGTGTGACGGGGGACTCGTCATTGACGTCGGCCCAGTCACGGACGCGGCGCAACAGTCGGTTGGCAATACGAGGTGTGCCGCGAGATCGGGAGGCGATGGCCTGGGCAGTCCCCTCAGCCAGGTCGACTCCGATGACCCCCGAGGAGCGAGTCACGATCCGCTCCAAGTCAGCCACCTGGTAGTAGTCGAGTTGAGCGGTGAAGCCGAATCGGTCCCGCAGCGGCCCGGGAAGCAGGCCTGCCCGTGTCGTCGCCCCGACAAGGGTGAACGGTGGAATGTCAATCGGGATCGCAGTGGCACCAGGGCCTTTGCCCACGACGACGTCGACTCGGAAGTCCTCCATCGCCAGGTAAAGCATCTCCTCGGCAGGTTTGGACATCCGGTGAATCTCGTCAAGGAAGAACACCTCACCGGGAACCAGGGAGGACAGGATCGCAGCCAAATCCCCCGCATGCTGAATGGCGGGGCCGGAGGAGATGCGAATCGGGGCCGACATCTCAGCCGCGATAATCATGGCCAAGGTGGTCTTGCCAAGCCCTGGGGGCCCGGACAACAAGACGTGGTCAGGGGTCGTCCCGCGTGACTTCGACGCGGCCAGGACAAGTCCCAGCTGGTCGGCGACGCGCTGTTGTCCCTCGAACTCCGCCAGTGCGCCAGGACGCAAAGCAGCCTCTTCGGCCTTCTCAGGAGGCTCGGCCCAAGGATCGACGGGCGAATGCTCCACCGAGGTTCTCCTTCCTGACGACGTCAGTCAGTGTGCCAGAGGGGTCCGACATCTCAACGAGCCAGACTGCGCAGGGCCGCACGCATGAGGGCGCCGATCGTCGTCGAGGGATCAGCCTCCTTGAGAGCAGCCACCTCCTCAACAGCCTTGTCAGCATCCTTCTCCGACCACCCCAGACCGATGAGACCATCAGCAACCTGCTCTCGCCACGGTGCCACCGGCTGGCCCGCACCGGCAGGGGTGGACCCGGCAGGAGCGAGAGCTGTCATCTTGTCCTTGAGCTCGAGGATCATCTTCGCTGCCCCTTTGCGGCCAATACCCGGCACGCGGCACAGCGTCGCCTCATCTTCGGCGCTGATGGCCGACGCGAGCTGGTTGGCGTCCAGCACACTCATGATCGCCGCGGCGAGTTTGGGACCGACCCCGGACGCCGTCTGAACGAGCTCGAAGGCGTCCCGATCGTCAGCCTCGACGAAACCGTAGAGGTTCAGTGAGTCCTCGCGGACGACGAGGGAGGTCTGCAACGTCATCGTCTGGTCGACACGTGCACTCGCAGCCGTGGCTGGGGGGCACAGCACCTTGACGCCAATTCCGTGGTTGTCGAGGACGACCCAGGTAGGGCCGGCCGCGCTCACAGTGCCGGAAAGATGGGAGATCACCGGGCAAGATCCTTCCAGGAACGAGGTGCCGGACGGCTACGACGTTGGGCTGCCATGGCAGCTTCGATGCGATTGGTGGCTCCGCCCCGCCACAGATGACAGATCGCCAGGGCCACGGCGTCGGCGGCGTCAGCCGGTTTCGGTGGGGCTGACAACCGCAGCACCCGCGCAACCATGAGACCCACCTGCGCCTTGTCAGCACGCCCCGAACCAGAGATGGCCGCCTTGACCTCGCTCGGGGTGTGCAGGGCAACCGGCAGGCCGTGGCGAGCAGCAATCATCATCGCCATGCCTGCGGCCTGGGCGGTACCGGTGACGGTGTTGCGGTTGTGCTGGGCAAACACCCGCTCGACGGCGATGGCGTCAGGACGGGTGCGGTCGCGCCATTCCTCCAACCCATCATGTATGCGCAGGAGGCGATGGGCGTGATCCAGATCCGCAGGAGTACGAATGACACCGACGGCAATGAGCTTCAACGGGACGCCGGCGCCGCCTTCGACGACCCCAACCCCGCATCGAGTCAAACCGGGGTCGACCCCCATGACCCGCCTGACAAGCGAGTTGGGGGTCGACTCTGGGATGATCACTCGTCCTCGTCGAGAGCCGCAGCAACCTCGGCGGGGATGTCAGCGTTGGAGAAGACGTTCTGGACGTCGTCAAGGTCCTCGAGGGCATCCAGGATCTTGTAGAGCTTGCGAGCATCGTCGAGCTCGACGGGCTGGGTGAAGTCCGGTTTGAAGGAGACCTCGGCCGAATCGTAGTCGATGCCGGCGTCCTGGACGGCCTTGCGGACGTCAACGACGGCGTTGGGGTCGGAGACAATCTCGAAGACGTCGCCCTCGTCGACGATGTCCTCGGGCTCGGCGTCCATGGTGGCCTCCATGAGCTGGTCCTCGTCCACCTCACGGGTCTCGGTCTTGCGTCCCTCCTCGACCTCGTAGGTCTTCGAGACCGCCACGACGCCCTTGCGCTGGAACAGACGCTGCACCGAACCACCGTCGGCCATGGTGCCACCATTGCGGGTGACGGCGACACGAACGTCGGAGACGGCACGGTTACGGTTGTCGGTCAGGCACTCGATGAGGATGGCGACACCGGCAGGGCCATAGGCCTCGTACATGATGGTCTCGTAGTTGACGGCGTCGGCACCCTCACCGGATCCACGCTTGACGGCGCGGGTGATGTTGTCGTTGGGGACCGAGTTCTTCTTCGCCTTCTGAATGGCGTCGTAGAGGGTCGGGTTGCCCGACGGGTCTCCACCGCCGAGCCGTGCCGCCACCTCGATGTTCTTGATCAGGCGGGCGAACAACTTGCCGCGCTTGGCGTCGATTGCCGCCTTCTTGTGCTTGGTGGTGGCCCACTTGGAGTGACCGCTCATGAACGGTGTCTCCCTTCCTCGAATGTCGCAGTTGTCGGCCCAGAGGGGCCAAGCATTCGGCGCAGGACGAGCCCACGCACACAGTGAAACAGTCTACACTTCTCGCCCGACAGCGACTCGGGGTGAAAAGAGCGGACGATGGGCTGACCGTCAGCCAGCGTCGGGAACGGGGGAAGAATCTGCCGGAATCGGTGCCCGGCACACCTCGAGGGCCTCCGGCAGGGTGAAGTTGCCCACGTAAAGAGCTGTTCCCACGACGGCTCCCTCCACCCCGATCGGGACCAGTCCGCGCAGGCGGCGCAGGTCCTCAAGGGCGGCGATGCCTCCAGACGCGACGACGGTTCCTTGAGTGCGCGCGCAGATTCGGCCCAGGAGCTCGTAGTTCGGTCCAGTCAACATACCGTCGCTCGCCACGTCGGTGATGACGTAGCGCTTGCACCCGGCCTCCTCCAGACGAGCCAGGACATCGAGAACCTTGCCACCCTCGCGAGTCCAGCCGCGCGCCGCGAGCCGGTCCCCCTTGACGTCCAGACCGATGGCAACCTGTTCGCCGTAGCGGCCCACGACCTCGTCGCACCAGGCGGGATTCTCCAGAGCGGCGGTACCGATGTTCACGCGGGTGGCGCCAGCTGACAGAGCCGATTCGAGGCTCTTCTGATCTCGGATACCGCCGGACACCTCGACGTTGATGTCCATCTGCTCGACGATACTGCTGATGATCTCGGTGTTGGATCCACGCCCGAAGGCGGCGTCGAGGTCGACCAGGTGAATCCACTGGGCTCCCAGACTTCGCCACTTGTGAGCCACCTCCAGGGGATCGCCGAACACGCGTTCGGAACTGGCCACCCCCTGTTGCAGCTGGACGGCGCGTCCGCCCTGGACATCAACGGCTGGAAGTAGTGTGAGTTCTCCGGTCACGAGGGTCAGGGTATCAACACACCCGATCGAGCCAGCGTTCGAGCAGGGCCAAGCCTGCCGTCCCGGACTTCTCGGGATGGAACTGGGTCGAGGTCACCGGGCCAACCTCAGCGGCGGCCACGAAGGTCGCACCTTGGTGGGTCGCCGCGGTGAAGTGGTCGTCAGGCCCGTGGACGAGCACCCCGTAGGAGTGGACGAAGTAGAACCGCTCGTCATCGACATGTTGGAACAGGGCCGTCCGGGTGGCTGGTTGCACGGTGTTCCACCCCATGTGTGGCAGCCGGTCAACAGGCAGCTCCTCGACGGCACCAGGCAGTACCCCGAGACACTCGACGTCAACGCCGCGCTCGCTGCCACGCTCGAAGAGCATCTGATGGCCCACACAGATCCCGAGCAGAGGCCGTCCCTCGTCAACCCAACGATGCACCAGGTGGTCCCCACCCATGGCGCGCAAGCCTGCCATGCAGGCCGCCAGCGCGCCCACTCCCGGGAGGACGAGGGCGTCATTGTCGAGCAGAATGCCCGGATCCCTGGAAACCGTGACGGTGGCACCGGCCTTGCGCAAGGCACGCTCGGCCGAGTGCAGGTTTCCCGACCCGTGATCGATGATGCCGACCCGCACCAGATCAGACATCAAGAGCGCCCTTGGTGCTGGGGACACAGTCGGCATTGCGCGGATCCAGGGCCACAGCGATCCTCAGAGCGCGGGCCAGAGCCTTGTACTGGGCCTCGCAGATGTGGTGGGGGTCGCGTCCGGCCAGCAGCCGCAGATGCACGCACAGGCCGGCATTGAAGGCCAGTGACTGCACGACGTGATAGGTCATGGATCCCTGGTAGGCAACGCCGGAACCGCCGATACGGGCGTAGATCTGCCCCTCCGGCTCTCCGGTGCACTCCGCCCACGGGCGACCGGCGACGTCGACGACGCACTGGGCAAGGGCCTCGTCGAGGGGAACCATGGCATCACCGAAGCGAGTGATCCCCCGCTTGTCACCGAGGGCCTGGGCCAAGGCCTGTCCCAGCGCGATGGCGGTGTCCTCGACGCTGTGATGGCCGTCGATCTCGACGTCACCGGTGGTGGTGATCGTCATGTCGACGCCTGAGTGCTTCGAGAAAGCCGTGAGCATGTGGTCGTAGAAACCGACCCCGCTGGAGATGGTCGACTCGCCGCTACCATCCAGATCGATGGAGACGTCAACGTTGGACTCCAAGGTCTCGCGGTGAACGTGAGCACAGCGGTGGGTCATCAATCCTCCTCGGGATCGAGTCGACGAGCAGTCACAAGGATGTCGAGCAGTGCAGCCCGGAAGGCTTCGGTCTCGCGAGGAGTTCCGGCGCAGACACGTAGGTACCCGGTCGGGCCCACCTCACGGACGAGAACACCGTGATCGAGAAGGTCCTGGAAGACCGCGTGACGATCGGCAAACCTCCCGAACAGGACGAAGTTCGACTGGGACGAGACGACGTCCAATCCGTGCGCGCGCAGCCAGTCCTCGAGGCTGGCACGGGTCTCACGTAGTTCGTCGACCCGAGCGAGCATCTCGGGAGCATGGGCCAGAGCGACCCGGGCCACCGCCTGGGACACCTCCGAGAGGTGGTAGGGCAACCGGACGATCCGTAGGGCGTCAATCACGGCAGGGGCAGCAACGGCATATCCGAGACGCCCCCCGGCCAAGGCAAAGGCCTTCGAGAGGGTACGCACCACGATGAGGCGTCCGTGCTTGGGAAGCAGGGCGATCGCCGAATCCTCCGGGGCATCGGTGAATTCCTGGTAGGCCTCATCCACGACGACAATCGCGTCGGTGGCCGAACAGACCTCATCGATGACCGCCACTGGGATGGTGGTGCCCGTCGGGTTGTTCGGCGTGGTCAGCAGGACGACGTCCGGCTTGACCTCCTCGATGGCACTCACGATGTCGTCAGTCGTCAGACCGTAGGAGGCATTGCGAGGTCGGGTGACGTAGTCAGTGTGAGTGTTCCGGGCGTACTCGGGATACATGGAGTAGGTCGGCGTGAAGGTCAGGAGAGTACGATCCGGGCCACCGAAAGCCTGCAGGATGTGAGTCATGACCTCGTTGGACCCATTGGCCGGCCAGATCTGATCGCCGCTGACCCCGAATCCGATATACCTGGCCAGGTCCTCGCGCAAAGCCGTGGCCTCTCGGTCCGGGTAGCGATTCAGCCCCTTGCCGGCATTGGAGATGGCCTTGGCCATGTCCTTGCGCACCGATTCCGACGGCGGGTAAGGGTTCTCGTTGACGTTGAGACATACCGGGACGTCGAGCTGCGGGGCACCATAGGGCTTCTCCCCCACCAGTTCGGGACGAAGCGGCAGATCAGCCAGTTGAATGGAGTTCGACTGCGGTTTGGCCACCGGACGGGGGTGGGTCGTGTGTCGACGCTGGGTCATCGCGGCCTCCTCACGGTGATGGCATTGGCATGGCCGGGCAGGTTCTCGGCCACGGCGAACTTCTCGACGGAATCGGCGAGATCGAGCAGGGCGTCCTCGGTGTAGTCAATGACGTGGACCGCTCGCATGAAGGAACGCATCGACAGTCCCGAGGAGTGGCAGGCAGCACCCGCCGTCGGCAGCACGTGGGTGGATCCAGCCGAGTAGTCGCCCAGGGACACCGGGGACCAAGGACCGACGAAGATGGCACCGGCGTTGTGGACTCGCGCTGCTACCGCGGCGGCATCGGCCGTCTGGATTTCTAAGTGCTCTGCAGCATAGGCGTCAACGACCTCAAGACCTTGGTGAATGTCACGCACCATGACGACGGCAGACTGTGTGGAGGTCAGTGAGGTACGGATCCGCTCGGAGTGCAAGGTGGCCTCGACCATCGGGGTCAGTTCCTTCTCCACGGCGTCGACCAGCTCGGTGGAATCGGTGACGAGAACAGCTGCGGCGAGCGGGTCGTGTTCGGCCTGGCTCATGAGGTCGGCAGCGACGTGACGTGGATCAGCGGTCCGGTCGGCCAGGATGGCGATCTCGGTGGGGCCAGCCTCCGAGTCGATGCCGACAGTGCCACGCAGGTAACGCTTGGCAGCAACCACATAAATGTTGCCCGGCCCGGTGACCATGTCAACCCGCGGACAGGAATCGGCCTCATCGGGGCCATCGACACCGTGGGCGAACATGGCGATGGCCTGGGCGCCGCCGACAGCATAGACCTCATCAACCCCGAGCAGGTGGCACAGAGCAAGGATGTTGGGGTGCGGCAGGCCACCGAACTCAGCCTGTGGCGGGGATGCCACCGCGATCGAGGACACGCCGGCTTCCTGGGCCGGGACGACGTTCATGATGACTGAGGAGGCCAGCGGGGCAAATCCGCCAGGGACGTAGAGACCCACTCGACCGACGGGGACGATGCGTTGGCTCACACGAGCGCCAGCAGCCACCTCGACCGGTGCCGACGAGGTCTCCACCTCAGCCTCCCGACAGACCTGACGACGTCGACGAATGGACTCAGTGAAGGCCTGACGCAAGGTGCCGTCAAGATCGGCAGCAGCCTCGGACAGGGCCTGCGCCGGAACCCTCAAATGATCCGGAACCACATGGTCGAACTTCTCGCTGTATTCGCGCAGAGCCTCGGCGCCACGGTCCCTGACCGCAGCGCTGACGGGGATGACGGCCGCCACCGCGGCATCGACGTCAAAGTCAGCGCGCGGCACGGCGCGACGCAGGTCGCCAGTGGTTTCATGGGTCAGATCGACGATTCTCAGCACACCGTCAGTCTAATGAAGCCTCGGTCACCGGCTCGCGGCGTCCACCCCGCGGAGAGCGACGCCAGCCCGTCACCAGGGATGCGATCAGCGTCGGGACCATCGCTGCGAGCAACCAGACCAGCACGGACACCCAGGTGTGGAGGGCGAAATCCACCGGAATGATTTCTCCTGCGTTGGCCGCGGCAATACGCTCGGCGAAGGAGTCCGGGCCGATGAGGACACCCACCCACCAGCAGGCCAGGGCCGACAGACAGGACGACACTCCGGCGGCCAGTACTCCCCAGGCCCCGCGACGGCGCATGAGGACCCAGCTCAGGACGCCGATGATCAGCCCGACGATCAGGCCGACGAAGCAGTAGACGGCGTCGGTCGAGAAGACCTGGATGAGGCCCTCCTCCGTCGTCGAAGCCGCCCCGTCGGATCCCACCGTGTAGGTCGGCAGAATCACCATGGAGTGCCATATCGGAGCAGCAAGTCCGCCCAGGACGACGCCGATTCCCACGACGAGCAGGCTCGATCGCAGTATCGCGAGGCCGTGGGCGCGGGTCGTCTCGTTCATGACTGCCTCCTGGGGATGCACGAGGGGCCGAGCAGGGCCTTGAGGTCGGCCATCAGCGGCTGACCAGGGGCGACCTTGAGTTCATCGGCAAGCTGGAAGGTGGTCGTCACCTTGCCGTCAATGAGTCGCAGTCTCACCTCGGAGCTACCCGGGTGGTTACGAAGTACTCCACGCAGGCCCTCGATGATGCCACTGGTGCATCGTCCGCGACGAAGATCAATCGTCATGGGAGCATTGCTGACATCGGTGAGGTCCAGCAGCCAGACGTCATTTGCCGACATCTCGACGGTCTCATCACGTTCCCTGACGAATCCACGCACCTTGAGAATAGTGTCGACGGCCAGTAATGGCTCCACCCGCTGGTACACCTTCGGGAAACAGGCAATGGTGATGGAGGCGTCAAGGTCCTCCAGGGTGATGGAGGCCCAGATGTCACCGTTCTTGGTGGTACGTCGGACGATCTGGGTGACCATACCGGCGATGGTGTAGCGCCCCTCGTGATGGCCTTCAGGGTTGACGAGCTCAGCCACTGAAATGTCCGATTCGGCCTCCAGAGCAGCTTCCAGACCGCGCAGCGGGTGATCGGAGACGTACAGGCCCAGCATTTCGCGCTCGAAGGCGAGCTTGGTGCTGCGGTCCCAGTCGTCCTCCGGGACGACTCGCTCGACACCCAGCTGGGTGGGTTCGGAGTCGTCCCCCATGCCGAAAAGGTCGTCCTGCCCGTTGGCCTGGTTGCGTTTGATGTCGATGACGGCGTCGACGGCCTGCTCGTAGACCGCCATCAGGCCGCGTCGGGAATGGCCCATGGAGTCGAAGGCGCCAGCCTTGATGAGAGACTCGATGAGCCTCTTGTTGCACACCGTCAGGCTGACCTGATCCAGGAAGCTGAAGAAATCGGGGGCCGGACCGTTCTCCTCGCGGGCTCGAATGATCTCTGCGACAGCGTTTGCACCGACATTGCGGACAGCTCCCAGTCCGAACCTGATGTCCTCGCCGACGGCGGTGAACTCCAGCGAGGAGACGTTGACGTCGGGAGGCAGGATATTGATGTGCTGGGTCCGCATGTCGGCCAGGTACATCGCCATCTTGTCCTTGTCGTCACCAACACTGGTCAGCAGGGCGGCACCGTACTCGGCCGGGTAATTGGCCTTGAGATAGGCCGTCCAGTAGGACACCAGCCCATAACCGGCCGCGTGGGACTTGTTGAAGGCATATCCGGCGAAGGGAACCATGACGTCCCACAGGGTCTGGATGGCGTCGTCGGAGTACCCATGTTCACGCATGCCAGCCTGGAAGGGGATGAAGTTCTCCTCCAGGATGTGCTTCTTCTTCTTACCCATGGCACGACGCAGCAGGTCAGCGCCACCCAGGGTGTAGCCAGCGAGTTTCCGGGCGATCGACATGATCTGCTCCTGGTACACGATGAGGTGATACGTGGGAGCAAGGATCTCGTCGAGGTCCTCCTTGAGCTCGGGATGGATGGGGATGATCGGTTCCCGGTTGTTCTTGCGCTGGGCATACGAGATGTGCGCGTTGGCGCCCATCGGGCCCGGTCGGTACAGGGCCAACACGGCGACGATGTCGTCGAAACAGGTTGGTCCCATGAGACGCAGCAGAGACCGCATGGCCGTGCCATCGAGCTGGAAGACGCCCAGGGTGTCACCTCGGGCCAGCATCTCGTAGGTGTTCTTGTCATCAAGGGCAAGCTCCTTGAGATCGACGTCGACCTCGCGGTTCTCCTTGATGATCTTGATGCAGTGATCCATGATGCCAAGATTTCGCAGGCCCAGGAAGTCCATCTTCATGAGCCCCATCTCCTCGAGCTGGGGATAGGCGAAGCCGGCGATGATCATGCCATCCTTGTCGCGCTTGTGCATCGGCACCAAGTCGAGCAGCGGAGCGCTGGACAGGATGAAGGCACAGGCGTGCACACCGGTGCCGCGGATCAATCCCTCAAGGCCCTTCGCCGTCTCGACGACCTTGGCGACGTCGGGATTGTCGGCAACCAGCTGGCGGAACTCCTGACCTTCGCCGTGCCTCTCGTGAGAGGGGTCGAAGATCTTGCTCAGCGGAACTCCCTTGCCCATGACGTCGGGAGGCATGGCCTTGGTGATCTTGTCTCCGAGGGCGAAGGGGTAGCCGAGAATGCGGTTGGCGTCCTTGACGGCAGCCTTGGCCTTGATCTTGCCGAAGGTGTTGACCTGGCTGGTGTACTCCGCGCCGTACTTGTGAGTGACGTAATCGATGACCTTGTCACGCTGACGATCGTCGAAGTCAAGATCGATGTCGGGCGGGTTGACACGTTCCGGGTTGAGGAACCTCTCGAACAGCAGTCCGTGTTCCAGCGGGTTGATGGCGATGATGCCCGTCAGATAGGCAACGAGGGAACCGGCAGCCGATCCACGCCCCGGCCCGACGGGCACACCCATGGAGCGCGCCGCATTGCAGATGTCGGAGACGACGAGGAAGTAGGAGGAGAATCCCAGAGGCTCGATGACCGACAGCTCGGTCTCGAGACGGTCGAGGACCTCCTTGGGCGGGTTCGGACCGAACTTCTCGTCCATCCCCTCCTGCAGCTTCTTGCGCAGCCAGGACTCCTGAGTCTCCCCCTGAGGGACGTCGAACTGCGGCATCCGATCGACGTACTCGAAGACCTCGTTGTAGGACCCGATCATCTCCGTCAACAGCAGGGTGTTGTCGCAGGCCTCAGGATGATCGGCGAACAGCGCCCTCATCTCGTCAGAGGACTTGATGTAATAGCCCGACCCATTGAAGCGGAAGCGGTTCGGATCGTCCTTGTTACGACCCACACCGACGCACAGCAGCGAGTCGTGAGCGTCAGCCTGGTCCTCGGTGACGTAGTGCGAGTCATTGGTGACCAGCAACGGAATGTCCAGCCGCTTGGCCAGCTTCAGCAAGTCAGAGCGCACCTGCTTTTCGATGGGGACGCCGTGGTCCATCAACTCGCAGAAGTAGTTCTCCTTGCCGAAGATGTCTTGGTAGGCACCCGCGGCTTGGCAGGCCTCCTCGAACTGCCCCAGGCGCAGTCGGGTCTGCACCTCGCCCGACGGGCATCCGGTGGAGGCAATGATGCCACCGGGATACTGGGACATCAGTTCGCGGTCCATGCGGGGCTTCATGTAGTAGCCCTCGTAGGAGGCCAGGGAGGACAACCGGAACAGGTTGTGGAGCCCCTCCGGGTCCTTGGCCCACATCGTCATGTGGGTGTAGCGGCCACCTCCGGACACATCCTTGCCGCCCTCCGCATCCGGATCGCCCGCGTCGCGGGAGGTTCCCCAGAATTCCTGCACCCGGGACTTGCGAGTACTCGGGGCAACATAGGCCTCGATACCGATGATCGGCTTGACCAGCGGGTTCTGATCTCCGTCGTACTTCTTGGAGATCTGGAAGAATTCGTAGGCACCGAACATGTTTCCGTGGTCGGTCATGGCGACCGCCGGCATGCCCTGACGAGCCACCTCGGCAAAGAGCTTCTCGTTGCTGGCAGCACCATCCAGCATCGAGTACTCAGTGTGAGTGTGAAGGTGGACGAAGTCGGATCGGGCCACGGACAGTCCTTTCACGAACCGACCGGAATGGAGGTCACTCCGGCCCTGGGTGGTGCTGACTCGGACAGACTAGTCCGCACCACCGACCGGAGCGACCCGACCACTCACGTCGGGCGGCGAACGACGAAGTCAACCTGCATCCCACCGGCCAACTGGGACACCAGATCCGTGTACGGACCAGCAATCTCACCAACCCTGACGAAGTCCCCGTCAAGCCTGTCGTCATGCACCATGAGGTGGACCTCACCACGATATTTTCCCATGGTGTCCATCTGGAGGGATCCGGCCCTGCGGCACCCGGCGTTGGGGGCGTCACGAAAAGACTCACGCTTCCGTACCCGCTTCTCATGATGCTGCCCGCAATTGCGACGATTCACGCCCCAGACTGCAAAATTCGCGATTTCATACGGATGTCATCGTCGAACTGTTGTTCACTCATCTTGTTTGCCACCGCGTACGAACTGCATCAGCCTCTATTCTGCAAGCGCTGGCAAGGGCTGCCCGCAATGCTGGTCAGCCCAGCAGGCAGCCCTTAACCTCATGTACGGACGTTGAGTAAGCCGAGGTTCAGATCCTGGATAATCAGGAATTCACAATTCTTTGCCCCATCTGCACAAGCCGAATAAGTCGAATCATTTGCTCAATAAGGGACTGTTCAGTCATGGTCGTCATGATTTGATCCTGAGCATGAACAAGAAGAAGTGACATCGGCAGTGACCCATTCAGATCTCGAGTGATGAGTTCAGTCTGAACATCATGAGCAGTCTTCAAGTATTTTTCTGCGTCGATCATACATTTTTCACTCTCCGAAAATTCTCCGGCGTGAGCCTTATCAAGAGCGTCATACAGCAACGACCGAGCCGAACCAGCATTAGTAATTATTTCAAAAATAGAGGCTTCAATATCCTCCATTTCAAATTCTTCGTCTTGACGCATCACAATCTCCTAGCAACAGGACAAATTATTCGTTAGGCTCTTCGAGCTCTTCTTTCTTCAGTTGACTCCTGTCATACATCCTCATGAATGGATAATAAATCACAGTAGCAATCAAAATGTTCAACAGGCAAAGCACAATACTTCGCCAGTCGCCACCGGTTGCCAAAAAAGCGCCTATCGGAGCAGGAAGCGTCCATGGAGGCTGCACTGCCATATAGCTCACCAACCCCCAACTAAATGCACACCATGACACCAGACAAAGAATCAAAGGGGCCAGAAGAAACGGAATGATGAAAAAGGGATTCATCATAACCGGAAGTCCAAACATGATCGGTTCGCTAATATTAAACAGAGCAGGAACCGCTACTGCTCGTGTTATAGATTTTGTATATTTCGCCTTCCCAACTAAAAACCCAGCAATCACTAGCCCTATTGTCGCGCCGGAACCGCCTATCGACACAAACCACTGAAAAAAGGTCTCCGGTGCGATGTGTGGAGCGGGAGAGCCCACGGCAACTGCGCTCGCATTATCGCTGAGGTACTGCAACCAAATCGGCCGGGCAACTGATCCGACTACCGAATCACCGCTAATACCAAAAAACCACAGAAACACTACCAAAAACGCCGGCACTAATACACCAGGCAACGAATCACCTGCTGTAACCAGAGGAGCCAACCCGACCCGTACGATGTCAATAATATCGATACCTAGGACGACAGATACCAGTGCCATGACAACCATTATGGTAAAAGCCGGTACTACTGCCCCGAAAGACTTGCTTACTGATTCAGGCACCTGTTCAGACATCCTAATGGTTAAATTATGCTTGTAGCATACTCGCATCACCTCAACAGCTAATAGAGCCAAGATCATCGCCGGAAATAATCCTTGCGATCCCAGACTCTCGAGATCCAAGAAGACTCCATCACCAATTGCTTTCGGAGTCAGGCTTAGCAAAAATGCGGCAACACCCAACTGACCACCAGCAAGTCCATCAAGATCGTAACTCCGAGCGAGGCTTGAACCGACACCGAAGCATACATATAACGACATTAGCCCAAAGGTCATGCGGTATGGAACTAGAATTTGGTCGATATGCGCTTTCGCCCAAATAGCGAGTCCGGTAGTTTCTGGCACAGGCGGAGCAGCTATGATAAGGACAAAACTTCCCGCAATAATGAACGGTATAGCAGAAATAACACCGTCGCGAATAGCTCGAATATGCCGCTGCTCAGAAACCATGGACATCGGTCCAGCGACACGCCTGTCCAAGAAGTCAAAGAACTTCTCCATTGCGATCACCTTAAATGTTCCTTGACGGTCTTAATTAGCTCCGAACCTCCGAGCGGACCATAGGCGACCGGAGGTATCGAACAAATCGGAGTTCCGCACTGTTCGGCGTACTCTCGAAAAACCTTCATTCTATTTCTTACTTGGGGAGCGACTAAAATCAAATCCCAATTTCCTGTCGATATTTCTTCCTGCGCCTGTCCAGATCCAACAGCCTTGGCATGAACGCTTTCACCTATCTTGTTAAATTCTTTTTCTAGATTCTTTAACACAATCGCACTCGACATGCCACCAGAACAAATCAGCAACACATTTGACATAACCGATACTCCTTGATTGTAGGTTTAATTACTTTCTGGTTGCGATGAAATCATGAAGCCAGTAGTAGCTATCCTTCCGCAACCTGTTATAACTACCATGGCCTTCATTGTCAGCATCAACATAAATAACGCCGTATCGTTTCTCCATTTCACAGCTTCCAGCGCTCACGATATCGATAATTCCCCACACAAAATATGCTTCGACATCCACGCCTTCCCGTACAGCCAACTCAACTTGGTTCATATGGTGTTCGAGATATGAAATTCTGTAATCATCATGAATTCGGTTATCAGGACTTACTTTGTCGCGTGCGCCTAACCCATTCTCGGCGACCATCACAGGCTTTCGATATCGGTCGTACACCTTATGGGCGGCAATCCTTAGCCCAATTGGGTCTATCTGCCATCCCCAGGCAGTGGCTTCAAGGTTAGGATTTTTGAGTGAAGCTACCAAGTTCCCCGGAACTTGTTCCCGCTTTTCATCCACACTGCAGATTGAAGATGAATAATAAGAAAAAGACACGACATCACATGTATTCAATTTCATCGCGTCGCGGTCGTCTTCAGTAATGTCCAGTTCGACATTATGTTCAGACAAAAACCTACCTGCGTAATACCCGTATTCGCCATTTGCTAGCACATCAGCACACCACCACTGATTGATCTGCTCGTCATGAACTAGTTTCATGTTGTCTTCAGGGGTGGGATGCAGAGCATAGTAGTCGAAGCAGCTCACCATACAGACAAATTTTCCCGGCACGCCTATATCGCGACCATATTCTGTTATTAGTGCACTCGCTACCATTTGATAATGAAGACCATTGAATACAGAATTGTAGTCATACGCATGATCATCATTGCCAATTATTCCCAGTCCATTAAATGGGCTGAAATATCCGGCATTAATCTCATTAATAGGGAGCCAGTAATCCACCTCGCTACCCCATCTATCAACGACATATTTCGCCATTTTTAGATAGAGGTCGATGACGTCGCGATGTTTCCATCCTCCGTATTTGTCGACTATCGCAAGAGGGAGCGCATAATGATTAATCGTAATAAAAATCCGGATACCAGCATCAGTAAGACAACGAATGACACGATCATAATATGCCACACCAACTGGATTAGGTTCATCTTCAAACCCAGTTGGGAACAAACGAGCCCAGCTAATTGATAGTCGATATATGTCTAAGCCAAGATCTATGATCTGGCGCAAATCAGACTTCCAGTGCTCGTAGCCTCTCGAGCCGACACGAAAGGGGTATACGGCGTCATCTGCACGGGCTTCTTTTGCATTCTCGACATCATCCTGAGTGAGAAGACGCGTCTGCACCGTATCGTTCGCCGTCCGCGGTATCCATCGACGACAGTCTTGGGTATCGAGCCCCTTCCCATCACAGAGCCCACCTTCATACTGACTAGCAGCAGTAGCGCCACCCCACAGAATACGGTTCATCTCATGCTCCTATCCGCATCAGCATCATGCGACGATCTCCGGCCCCTTATCAACCAGAAGCTATTGGCATCCACCAGCCGTTTCATCTCTTCCGGTGTCATGCTCCGATCCTTAGCAATCTCAGCTAGGGGTGCGCACACATCATCGGGCATCATCACCTCGGTGTGCCACAGTTTCCAAGGCCGATCGATTCGTGTTACGACGGCCCGATGAATTTTATCCACCGAAACAGATTTAATTCCATACCCTGCATTGATATCGGTGTGTGAACCATTGGAAGACCAGTAGTGCAGGATGCTCATAGTATTGCCATCCTGGTCACGCTCACAAGACTTTCCTAGAACAACCACCATGTGACCAGACTCATCTTTTCCTATCTCATCATTCCAGAAGATCTTCATGAAATCGAATTTGTGAATAGTGTCGAACGGAAAATTTCGGTGGCACGAGTTTCTGTACTCATCTGCTGTACCGATGTACATGTTGGTTCCGATTCCCAATTCACGAACAAGTTCAGCGACGCCCGGTCCATTCGCGTTGGCTCGGCCCCACGCACCAACTCCATCGGCTTGAATCGGGTACGCTCGATTCTCGACGGTGTAAGGCTTCAGGTACTCCCACTGTTTCTGTGGGAGAACGTGATCACAGGCATTTTCGTACATTTCAATACTCTTCAGTAGCAGAAGATAGACCGCCGAAGAACAGAACGACGGCGTTGCGAGCTGTGGATTCACCTCAACCCCAGATTCCGAAACGTTAACGGCGCGGTCCATTCCCGCCCAAGTGGTTTGCTGGAAACCTGGAGGAATATTTCTTCCTGTGTGATATCCACCACCCACGGGAAAACACTTCAATGCGCCTTCCATGGATTCTTTCCACATTGTTGTTGGTTTTCTACACGCTGCTTTCGATTCCAACGTGAACTCCGGACTCATGGCCGCCGCCACCGACGCTACACACGTGCCCAGAATCAGCCTTCTTCCCATAATAGGACCGCTAGCGTTCATCGTCATCCCTTCCTTAACTCCTACTGCATTTCTAATTGGGACGTAATTTCATGTTTGGGGAGGTCCAATCCTTTCGATCGTCCTGCCTCCCAACATGCCCCAACTACCGGATGACTTGCGTACATACACCCGCCCAACGATTGTTCAACCATGCTCCGTAACGGGTTGGGACGCACACCGTTGTGGTCAATTCTCGGGGCGAACAAGCCTCCTGCCAGGATTACACGGTTAGCGCTCAGGGTTTTCACAGTTGCTCTTAGTTCGGATGCTGCAGAAGCGACGATGAACGACGCGGTCTCGTCGTCGCTCGCAGACAAAACAATGGGCGCAAAACCTGCCACGTCGGACGGCCGGAGCTCTTTAGTCTCAGCAATGAGGTCCTGCAAACTACATCCGGCAGGCAAGCCAAGAGCGTTGACAACTTCACTAGTAATGGTGGTGTGAGGACCTCGTCCGTCGAGGTCTGCAGCGGCAGCTCTCAAGGCTTTTCTCCCGATCCAGTAACCGGAACCATGGTCGCCAAGCAACCATCCGGCACCGTCTCGGCGATCAACCCAGTGCCACTCCGAGAAACGACCGGCTATCGCTCCGGTGCCTGCCGCAAGAATGGAACCATCACCCGATGTTGCGGCTGACCAATATGCGATTTCTATGTCGGTCGCCACACGAGGGACGACGCGTAGACCGGCAGTGCGGAACGCTTCCTCAACACTGTCCCGAACATGGCGGTTACCAGCCGGACCTGCGCCAGCCGCCCCAACGACAGCTGCTTCCACACGTCCGACCGCAGACTCGGTTAACAGGGCCGTCAAGCAGTCGTTGAGAGCCTGCGACAACGTCGGTCGGCTGATACGAGCAGCACGTTGATATCCCAGTATTGTTCCATCTGCGTCGGTGACGAGGGATCTCACACTCGTTCCACCAATATCGACACCCAAGAAATTCATATCAAGACTCTTTTTCGCGCCTGTCATAGTTCCGCATTAAACATTAAACATATGTCAATATATAAGATTGATTTTTATTCTGTTCTCAACACTGATTTCTATCTACAATTCCGCTTATCTCAAAGATATCCAACTGTGACTCTTTTTTAGAATCCACAAAACCACATGGGGCGATATTCTGGTAATTTTGAATAACGCGACCTACCCCGCGGAAATCAAGTACTCAGAGCACTGAAGAGCCACGCTTCCAGCGTGTTGATGTCGTGCAACAGTCACTTGTTCACGCAAAGTCCGGAACGATCCCCTAGCCTCACTGAACACCCCGTCGAGGCCCATGATGGCCTCAACGTCGGCAGCGTGTGGGGAGACGAGGTTGAGCCGCAACCGGGTCATGCAAATGGTGAACGACTCGACGTTGCCAGGACCACCAACCAGGTCAAGTACTCTCTGCGCGCATTCTTTGTAATCCATGACGTTCTCCTGAAACTCAGTTGTGAGGATGGTCCTCGTCGACAGCGGCGCGAACCGCTCCGCCAGATGTCGTCAGTCGTTCTCGGGCTTGTGCCGCCGTCATGTCCAGCAGGATCATGACGATGGCCGTCTTGGCGTGACCGTCAGCCTCATGAAGGGCGATAACGGCCTGGTCCCGGGTGCATCCCGTCGCGGACACGACGATGAACACAGCACGTTGCCGCAGTTTCTCGTTGCTCGGAGAGACGTCGACCATGAGGTTCCCGTAAGTCTTGCCGAGCCCGACCATGGTCGCCGTGGAGATCATGTTGAGGACGAGTTTTTGTGCCGTTCCGGCCTTCAGACGGGTCGACCCGGTGAGCACCTCTGGGCCGGCGTCGATCTCGACGGGCAGATCGACCTCGTCACTGATGAGGGCGTCATGGTTGCAACACACTGACGCCGTGTGGGCACCGGCCTGCTTGGCGGCGCGCACCGCTCCTATCACCCACGGGGTGCGCCCGGAGGCAGCGAGCCCGACGACGACGTCGTGGAGCCCGGGATGCAGGGCATTGATCTCCTCAGCCCCGCGCTCCTGGTCGTCCTCCGCTCCTTCAACTGCCTGGAACATGGCTTGCTGGCCACCGGCAATGAGACCGACGACCATGGTGGGATGTGTGCTGAAGGTGGGAGGGCACTCGGCAGCGTCGAGAACCCCAAGCCGCCCACTCGTCCCCGCCCCGGCATAGATCAGCCGACCACCGGCCGACAATCCCGCCACCGCAGCCTCGACGATCGCCGCAATGGCAGGAAGCTGCCGGGCGACGGCATCAGGAACACGGTGGTCCTCATCATTCATGACGCGAAGCACCTCGAGGGTCGTCAGCTGATCAAGACCCTCGCTGGCCGGGTTCCGACCCTCCGTGGTGGTGAGCCTAGTGAGATGGTCCATGGACTCGCCTCCTGCGACGACGAAACTTCGTGGTTCCATGTATTGAAACCACGCCCTCTGTACAACGGTGTGGGCCACATAGACCACACTGTCTTCCTGTGGTCCGCATTGGGACCATGCAGTTCAGATGACGTGAAACGATATTACACGAGTATCATTGTTTACGGAAGGGCATTTCATATGGCTGGCAGTCTGTTGCCTCGCATTGACATGGCCAGGTCCACCATGCGCCCGGCGGAGGCGCAGGTTGCCGCAGTGGTCCTTGCTGAACCGGACTGGGCACTCGAAGCATCAACCAGCCGGCTCGCCGAAGCTGCCGGGGTATCCCCCGCATCCGTGGTGCGCTTCTGTCGTGCCCTTGGGCTCAAGGGCTGCCGCGAATTGCGCGCCGAGCTTGCCCGTGACCTGTCTCGCCGCAGCATTGAGATGGAGCGCTCGTCGGTGGCCGAGGGCACCATCTCGCTTGACGACACCTTGGAACAGATGATCTCCAAGATCGCCTTCCATGAGGCTCGCACCATTGAGGACACCGCCCGATCGGTGGACCCGGAAGAGCTCGAAGCTGTGGCCGGCGCCATCTCCATTGCGCCGCGGACCGTCCTCTTCGGAGTCGGTTCCAGCGGGCTCGTGGCCGACGATCTCTCCCAGAAGCTGGAACGCATCGGTCTGGTCTGCCAGCATCACAACGACACCCACGTCCAACTCGTCCATGCCGCACTGTGCGGACAGGCGTGCGTCGCCGTGGGGATCTCGTTCAGCGGTAGCACCCAGGAAGTCGTCGAGGCTCTCACCGTGGCTCGGGCCCACGGTGCCACGACGGTCGCCATGACGGGAGTGCCCCAGTCCCCCGTCGCGCAGCTGTCGGATCACGTTCTCGTCACCCCAGCCCGCGAAACCCAGGTCCGGGCCGGAGCGATGTCTAGCCGAATGTCTCAGTTGGCCGTCATCGACTTCCTCTTCGCCAGGGTCGCTCAGCTGTGCATGGACGATCTTGAAACCCTCCTGACCAGCACCCGAACGGCAGTCAGCACTCACCGGACCTGAGGTCCTCACGTAGACTTGAGCCATGTCGTCACAGACCCTGACAAAGACCTGGAAGTCAATGTGGTGGATCCCCCTCACGAAGGGGATCCTCGCGATCATCGCGGCGGTCGTGGCTGTCGTCTGGTCCCACCAGACCATGGAAGCCCTCGTGGTGATCGTGGGGGTCTACGCCATCGTTGACTCCATCATGACCCTCATCAACGCCCACGCCCTCCACGGCATGGCCGGCACCGGGCTCATGAAGGCCTGGGGAATCATCGGCATCATCGTTGGCCTCGTCCTCGTCATCCACCCCGGATTCTCCCTCCATGTCATCGCCATTCTCATCGGCGTGTGGCTGGTTCTCCTCGGCGTCGCGGCGACCGGTTTCGCGCTGCCCATGAGGTTCATCGCCGAGAAGGCCTGGGGCTGGATGCTCGGCGGTGGCGTCGGACTGTTCGTGCTGGGCATCATCATCGTGGTTCACCCCGGATTCGGTGTGGTGGCGATGAGTTGGCTGCTGGCCATCGGTGTCCTGCTCTACGGAGTCGCTAACATCGCCATCGCAGTAGGGCTCCGAAAGGTCACGAGCTCGATTGTGTCGGCGGTGCGTCGAAACCCGCGCAACACCGTCATCGAGGGCGAGGTCGTCGATTCCCCCAACACTTCTCAGGAGCCCTCGAACCATCGCGAACTCCCGTGAGATGAGTCCGACGTCATCAACCAGGCAGGCCTCAGCGACGAGTCCGTTCGGTGGTTCGACGGCCGGGCTGTGACGCATGTTCGTCGACCGACGTGGATGGCCCAGACCGGCTCGACCATCGTGATCGTTCCAGTCCACTCGGTGTGCCCGAAAGTGGCGGCACTCGGCCCGCCGTGCACGTAGAACCTGTTCGTCCAACACACCTTGGTGGAGTACTTGAGAGCCAGATCCGCATGATGACGTCGTACCCACCGGAATCCACTGCAGGGCGAGCAGTCGGCCACCGGCGTGGACGGCGCTGATGTCCCAGAGCCGCCGCACCGCTCCCAGACCCAGCCGATGCTGGGCGTCAGAAACGATCGTCAATGAACGTCAAGGTAGCGGCCACGACGAGGTCAATGGTGAGGTGGGTCTGCGTCGCAGATCGTCATTCATGACGAAGCATCAGACGGAGGGCGGCCCACGGCGATCATCGTGCTTGTCCTGCATACCGAGGTCGTGATCGAGACGGTCGTCCAAGGACCGAGCCCGGCGCTGGGAGGCCAGACAGGCCCACCAGACCCCGGCACCGATGAAGCCCAGGAAGGACGCGGCCCCACCGAAGGCACCCAGGACGAAGCGCGGATCGCTCAGGCTCGATGCCGTCAGCCCGACGACGTCAAGCACCATGAAGAGGGCGACGCACACCCACGTCAGCACCTCGGCGTGGTGAATCGCCGAATCGAGATCCTGCTCGTCCTCGTTCATCCCAGCAACCTCCTCCCACTCGGTGTACCTTGACGAACCCACAAGGCTTCATCCTGTCGAGCTCGGACCATCATCTGACGATCAGAGGGCTTGACCGGTTTGGGCAGTACCGACGGCGAACCCTTGAGATACGCGTCAAAGCCGTTGGCCACCGCCCGTCCCTCCGCGATGGCCCAGACCACGACAGACTGGCCACGACCCGCGTCGCTGCAGGCGAAGACTCCCGAGACGTTGGTTTCGTAGTCGTCGTTCCGGACGATGTTTTCGCGACTGTCGAATCCCCGACCAAGCTCCTGGACGACTCCATCATGCTCGGGGTGGGCGAATCCCATCGCGAAGATGACCAGGTCAACCGGCCGGTCGTGTCGATGCGGCCCTGATCGAGCCACTCGTCATGAGGCCTGACAGAAGCCAGTCGGGCCTTGATCTGGGACATGCGTCGTCGTGGACGGTGGTCGAAGGTCATC
Source organism: Cutibacterium nasicola (assembly GCF_052654715.2). Classification (NCBI taxonomy): domain Bacteria; kingdom Bacillati; phylum Actinomycetota; class Actinomycetes; order Propionibacteriales; family Propionibacteriaceae; genus Cutibacterium; species Cutibacterium nasicola. Next base: position 1,130,070 of record NZ_CP199745.2, read on the forward strand.
AGTACTCCTTTCGACGCACGCAGGTGTGTTGCACATTCTGTAAACACACTCGGTCCGAGAGACAGGTTGTCACACGGTGACCACTCCTTGACACGAATGTCCGCGTTGTGGACTCATCGAGACACAGCTACTCACCCTGAGCGGCTGGGCGCCCGCTGCACTCGTCATCCTTGCCGTGACGGCGCTGCAGGATGATCAGGATGACGACCGCGCCGATGAAGACCATCAGGGCAGTGACGTCGTTGAGCCGCCATTGTCCCACGTGATGGGCCGGATCAATGCGCAGCCGCTCCACCCAGAAACGACCAAAGGTATAGACCGCTACGTAAAGGGTGAACAAACGGCCATGGTCGAGCTTCCGACATCGATCCGCCCAGATCAGGAATGCTGCTCCGGCCAGGTTCCACAGCAGTTCGTACAAGAAAGTGGGATGGAAGGTGGAGTATTGCAGGTACCCCGAAGGTCGATGGGCAAGGTCGATCTCGAGTCCCCATGGCAGCGTCGTCGGGCGTCCGAAGAGCTCCTGGTTGAACCAGTTCCCGAGACGTCCGATGGCCTGAGCGGCCAGGATGCCCGGTGCCAGGGAATCGGCCACCGGGGCGAACGTTATCCCCTTGTGTCGGCAGTACAGCCAGATCACCACGCTCCCCAGGGCGATGGCACCCCAAATACCCAGGCCACCCTCCCAGATGTAGAAGCAGTGGTACCAGGTCCGACCGGGACCGAAGTAGAGCTGATGGTCTGTGATGACGTGGTACAGGCGCCCACCGATGATGCCAGCGACGACCGCGAGGGCACACAACTCCTCGAAGTGCTCCTGCTTACCACCTCGGGAGAGGTAGCGACGCTCGCCACTGACGTAGGCAATGATGATTCCGGCCAGAATGCACAGGGCGTAAATGTGAATCGTCAGCGGTCCGAGGTGAAAGGCCTCGACCGATGGGCTGGGGATCGACAGCAGGTTCACTGGAGTCGCGCCCGCCGCACTCCGGACACCAGGTCATCGACGATGGTGCGCATCCGGTCGATACCGACGTGTGCAGTCTCCCCTTGCTCCTCCGCCTCGACGAGGGCGCGGACAAGAGCGGACCCGACGATGACACCGTCGGCGAAGGAACCAACCCCAGCTGCCTGGTCACCGTTGGAGACGCCCAGACCGACGCCAACGGGAATCTGTGAGCTGACGGCCTTGACGCGAGACACCAGTTCGGGGGCGGCTGAGGAGGTCTGGATACGAGTTCCCGTCACCCCCATGACGGAGGTGGCGTAGACCCAGCCACGGCAGGCGGCGACGGTGGAGGCCAACCTCTCGTCGGTCGAGGACGGGGCCACCAGGAAGACTCGGTCCAGACCATGGGCCTCCGACACCGCCATCCACTCCTCCGCCTCGTCAGGAGTGAGGTCAGGGGTGATGAGCCCGGCCCCGCCGGCCGATGCCAGATCTCGGGCATAGGCGTCAACCCCGTAGTGCTCGACGAGATTCCAGTAGGTCATGACGACACACGGGGTGCCGGTGTCGGCCACCGCCTCAGCAGCGAGCAGGGTGTCACGAGTGCGCACCCCGCGCTCGAGTGCTCGAGTGGTGGCGTGCTGGATGACGGTCCCGTCCATCATGGGGTCGGAATAGGGCATCCCGATCTCGACGAGATCGACGCCGATACCAGTCGTACCGGTCGTGAGAGCCTTCATGGCGTCGATGGAATCGGGTACCGAGGGGTGCCCCACCGGCAGGTAACCAACCAGGGCCGGACGATTCTCCTCACGGGCCTTCAGGTAGGCACTCGCACTACTGGTCATTCCATACCTCCGGTGGTGGCGTCAACACTGCCGTCGATGTCGAACCACGCGAGAGCGGTGTCGACGTCCTTGTCCCCTCGTCCCGACACGGTGACGATGACGATCGGCGGCTCACCGTCGTGGTCCGGCAGGTCCTTGGCAATCCGCAGGACGCCGGCCACGGCGTGAGCCGACTCAATGGCGGGCATGATGCCCTCGGTCTGGGTGAGGGTGCGCAGAGCCTTCATGGCGTCGCGGTCGTTCACGGGGAGATAGGTGGCTCGCTTGTTGGCGGCCAACCAGGAGTGCTCGGGACCGACACCGGGGTAGTCCAGGCCGGCCGAGATGGAATGGGACTCCATCGTCTGACCGTCCGCGTCCTGCAAGATGTAGGTGCGAGTGCCGTGCAGCACGCCGACCGAACCTCCGGTGATCGACGCGGCGTGACGTCCGGTCTCGAGGCCGTCGCCGCCAGCCTCGAATCCGTAGAGGCGAACCTCGGGGTCGTCGATGAACTGGGCGAAGGAGCCGATGGCGTTGGATCCGCCGCCAACACAGGCACAAACCGCGTCCGGGAGTCGCCCCGTGCGGTCGCGACACTGCTGGCGCGACTCGACCGAGATGACTCGTTGGAACTCGCGCACCAGCTTTGGGAACGGGTGCGGACCCGAGGCAGTGCCGATGAGGTAATGGGTGTCGTCAACGTGGGCGACCCAGTCACGCATGGCCTCGTTCATGGCGTCCTTGAGAGTACGAGAGCCAGCCTTCACGGCGACGACCTCAGCGCCCAGGAGCTGCATACGAGCGACGTTGAGAGCCTGACGCTCAGTGTCGACCTGGCCCATGTAGATCCGGCACTCCATGCCCATCAGGGCCGCCACGGTGGCCGTCGCCACCCCATGCTGACCAGCACCCGTCTCGGCGATGAGGCGATGCTTGCCCATCCGTCGGGCCAGCAGGACCTGCCCCAGCACATTGTTGATCTTGTGTGAACCGGTGTGATTGAGGTCCTCACGCTTGAGCAGGACCCGGACCTCGCGACCGGTGTGCTCAGCCACGTACTCGGAGAACCGGGGAGCCTCCGTCAGAGGGGAGGGACGCCCCGCGTAGTCACGACGCAGTACATCCAGCTCGGCATGGAAGTCAGGGTCAGTGAGGGCGGCCTCGAAGGTCTCCTCAAGCTGGTTAAGGGCAGTCTGAAGTGCTTCGGGGACGAAGCGGCCACCAAAAGCGTCAAAGTGGCCTTGGGCGTCGGGCAGGTCTCGTGCGGACATGGTCATCCTTTCCGTGGGATGTCAGGGGGTCAGACGGTGGCGTCATGGATCTCGCGAAGCACCTGGGCTGGTTCCCGTGGCGAACCAGCATCTCCCCCACCAGCACCGCATCGGCACCACATTCATGAGCCTCGACGGCGTCGTCCACGCAGAGGATTCCGGACTCGGCCACCTTGACGGCGTTCTCTGGCAATTCACCGAGAAGGGTGCCGAAGATGGCGCTGTCGACGTCGAGGGTCTTGAGGTTGCGCGCGTTCACCCCGACGAGGCGGGGGTCAAGGGCTGCTGCCCGAACGGCCTCTTCGGGGGTGTGCACCTCGACCAATGGGGTCATGCCCAGCTCGGTCACAAGGCCGTGGAGGCGTCGCAGCTCGTCGTCGGGCAGGGCAGCGACGATGAGAAGGACGAGATCGGCGCCGTGCGCGCGTGCCTCGAGAACCTGGTACTCGGTGACGACGAAATCCTTGCGGAGAATCGGAATGTCGACCTTCTCACGCACCGCGTCGAGGTCGGCGAGGGATCCTTGGAAACGACGCTCCTCAGTAAGAACACTGATGGCGGCTGCTCCGCCAATACGGTACTGATCGGCCAGCGCAGCAGGATCGCCTATCGTCGCGAGGTGGCCCCTCGACGGACTGGACCTCTTGACCTCGGAGATGACCGACAGACCAGGAGCGGTCAGACGGGGAATGGGGTCGATGGCGGGTGTGACGAGTTCGATCGCCTCGCGAAGATTGTCCGAGGTGATCATGAGCTGACGCTCATGCAGGTCCTCGAGAACACCAGCGATGATCTCGTCAAGAACTGTTCCGGTGGCGGTGGGCGACATTCAGCGCGCTCCGCCGTCACCCGCGGCCCGCATCACCAGGGTGACGACACCGCCAAGAAGGACGAGAGCACCGCCAACAGTGCAATTGGTGCAATCAGCGCTCATGGTGTTCCCTTCGGTGGTCAGGCGCGGAACGATCCACGCAACTGCTCGATGATGCGGGTGAACTCCCCGAGCTGGTCAGGGGGAGCCGTCGGATACCCGCAACGCGGCGAATTCAGTAATAATCCTATCCTGATCAACCGCCGGAGCAGACGTGACGACCATTGTGCGAGCCACTCCCGTCCTCATGTGCCACCTGACCGGAATACGATCCCGCCGATTCGACGTACTCGGGTTCTGCCTTGATCAGAGCCCGCGGTTGAGTCAGGGACTGTGACAGGGTGGGACCTTCTCCTCTGTCCACAGTGTCCCACGCCGATCGCGGATCTGCGACCAGTTCTCCGGTGCAACAAGCCGACCAACAGGCCTACCCATCGTCATGGAGTGACAATCATCAGTCCGCCCGTGACGCGCGCACCCGTCAGCCCGATTCCGGTACACTCCATCCAGGTGTGCCGGGAAGCGACGCTGACAAGAATGACAGCCAGGATCGGGGAGGCGGCAAGAACCATTCACCACCCGGCCCGGATCGACGTCCTCACTGTGCGTCCTCCCACAGCGGATGCAAGGCCCCAGCGTCCTGAATTGCCTGTATGACGGCGGCCGCCTTGTTCTGACACTCGGAATTCTCCTGGGCGGCGAGCGAGTCCAGCACGATTCCGGCCCCGGCCTGTACGTGGGCGACCTCGTCCTTGAGAACGGCGGTCCGGATGGCGATGGCGCAGTCCGAGTTGCCGTGCAGGTCGAAGTACCCGACGACACCGCCGTAGACGCCACGTCGGGTGGTCTCGAGCTCCTCGATGATCCGCATGGCGGAGATCTTCGGCGCCCCGGACAGGGTGCCAGCCGGGAAACACGACATCGTCACGTCGACGGCGTCCAGGCCGTCAACGATCTGTCCGGTCACCACTGCCTCCAGGTGCATGACGTGGGAATAGCGGCCCACGTGCATGAATTCGGTGACGTTGACCGTACCAGGCACGCAGACCCGACCCAGGTCGTTGCGTCCCAGATCGACGAGCATGGTGTGCTCGGAACGCTCCTTGGGGTCTGCCAGCAGCTCGTCCTCCATGGACCGGTCCTCGACCGCAGTATGTCCGCGCGGACGAGTACCGGCAATGGGGTGAGTCGTCGCAACGCCGTCAACCACCGTCACCAGGGCCTCGGGGGAGGACCCGATGACGTCGAATCCAGGCAGTCGTAGCAGGTAGAGGTAGGGGCTGGGATTGGTGCGACGCAGCTGACGGTAGATGTCAAGGGCGTCGGCCTTGGTCTCGACGTCGAAGCGCTGGCTGGGAACGACCTGGAAGATGTCACCGTCACGAATCCGCTCGATGGCGGTGTTGACCAGCTCGCCGAACTCTTCGGGCGTGCGTTGACGTCGTACCTGGCTCACAACGCGGTCCGTGACTCGGGCCGTCAGCACCTTTCGCGGCTCGGCCAACCTCGTCACCATCGCCTCGAGGGCGGCAACCGCGTCGTCGTAGGCCTGATCGACATCAGTGTTGTCCACCACCTGATTGGAGATGAGCCACAGCTCACCGCGCTGGTGGTCGAACACCGCCATCTCCCCGACGAACATGAGGCAGGCCACCGGAAGGCCCAGGTCATCGACGAGATCGTCCCCGATGTCCTCCAGACGACGAACCATGTCGTAGCCGATATATCCAACAAAACCGCTCGTCAAGGGTGGAAGCCCCGGCTCGGCCAGGGTGTTCAGGGCGGCCAGGGCCTCCTTGAGGACCTCAAGCGGGTCATCGCTGACGGTCAACCCAGCAGGCGGTTCGCCGATCCAGTCCATCGAACGCCCGTCGGTGGTCAGAGCACAGCGGGTGTTGACCCCGATGAAGGACCACCGCGACCGGACGCCCGACTCAGCGGACTCCAGCAGGAACGTCAGTCGTCGATTCCCGCACAGATGCCGGTAGAGACCAATCGGGGTGTCGTCATCGCAGACCAGTGTGGTCCGCACCGAGACGACAGTGTGCTCCCCCGCTCGGGCCGCGAAGTCCTCACGTGATGGGGTGACGTCGATCATCACTCGGCCTCCTCATCCAGCAGCACATCGGCGTCGAAACAGGTACGGTCCCCGGTGTGGCAGGCCCCTCCGACCTGGTCGACGCGCAGTAGCAGGGTGTCGCCGTCACAGTCGAGTTGAACTGAGCGAACGTGCTGGGTGTGGCCTGACGTCTCCCCCTTGACCCAGTACTCCTGACGCGATCGGGACCAGTATGTCGCACGACGGGTGGTCAAGGTACGGGCCAGGGCGACATCGTCCATCCAAGCCATCATGAGGACGTCCCCAGTGGTGGCGTCCTGGACCACGGCGGGCACCAGACCAGCGTCGTTGCGTCGCAGACGCGCTGCGATGCCGGAATCGAGAGGATGTTCTTCAGTCAGCACGGGCCTCATTGAACACCGAACCCCCGACAGTGGGAGCCCCCGCCGCGTGTCGGACCAGTGCTGGCAAGATGGACCCATAGCTCGAAGGAGGACCTCAATGTCCATTGCACGAGATGAACGGGCCGGACTGGCTGCAGACCTGTCACGACTTGGCCCCGATGCCCCGACTCTGTGCGAGGGCTGGACGGCCCGAGACCTGTTGACCCACGTCCTGCTCCGGGAGAATGATCCGTTGGCCGTCCCTGGCATGGCCGTCAGTGTCTTCGACGCCGTCACCCAGGCTCGTGCCGACAAATTGGAAGCTTCCGGATCCTTCGAGGATCAGGTGGTACGTTTCGCCCACGGGCCAGATCGTTTCTCGATCTTCCGCATCCCGGGAATGGACGCTGCCGCCAACTCTATGGAGTACTTCATTCACCATGAGGATCTGCTCCGGGCCCAGCCCGGCTGGCAACCCCGGCAGTTGGACCACCGTACTGAGCTTGGGCTCGCGAGGATCATCCGAAAGCACGGACGTGCTCTGACTCGTCGCTGCCCTGTGGGCGTGCGCGTTGAGATGACCGAGTTCAAGGACCCCCTCACCCTTCACCCTGGTGACCGCATCGTCACCATCGTCGGTGCAGCTTCGGAAATCCTGCTGCTGCTCACCGGGCGCACTTCGGTCGCTCAGGTCGATGTTCTCGGCGAGCCGGCCACCATCTCCGAGTTCATGCGCTCCGACCACTCGTTGTGAGGGCCGGAACGCACGAACCCAACCGTGTGGGTCAGGACAGCTTCTCAAGGATGAGCTCCCTGACCCGCTTTGCGTCTGCCTGTCCCTTCATGGCCTTCATGACCTGACCGATGAGCGCGCCGACGGCCTGGACCTTGCCGCCGCGGATTTTCTCGGCAATCTGCGGGTTGGCAGCGATGACACCGTCAACAGCCGCGCCCAGGGCGGCATCGTCGGAGACGACGGCCAGACCGCGGCCACCGACCACCTGCTGAGGATCTCCCTCACCAGCGATGACGCCGTCAATGACCTGACGAGCCAGCTTGTCGGTGAGAGTGCCGTCATCGACGAGCTCCTGCAGTTGGGCGACTTGAGTCGGGGTCATACCGACCTCCGACAGGTCCACCCCGGCCTCGTTGGCACGACGGGACAGCTCGGTGAGCCACCACTTGCGCGCCGCAGCTGGCTGGCATCCGGCATTGACGGTCTCCTCCAGGAGATCGAGGGCGCCGGCATTGACGACCGCAGTCATCTCCAGCTCGGAGAACTGCCACTGGGAGGCCAGACGCGCCTTCTTGGCAGCCGGTAGCTCCGGCAGCCTGGCGCGAAGATCCTCCACCCATTCCCGAGACGGCGCGATCGGCACCAGGTCAGGCTCGGGGAAGTAGCGGTAGTCCTCGGCGTCGGACTTGTCACGTCCAGCGATGGTGTACTCGCCGCTCTCCTGCCACATCCGGGTCTGCTGACGGACCTTGCGTCCCTCGGACAGGATGAATCCCTGACGCTGGATCTCGTAGGTCAGGGCTCCCTCGACCGAGCGCAGCGAGTTGACGTTCTTGGTCTCAGTGCGGGTGCCCAGGGTGCTACTGCCACGCGGCATGAGGGAAACGTTGGCGTCGCAACGCAGGTTGCCGCGCTCCATCCTGGCCTCAGAGACACCCAGGGCTATCATGATGTCGCGCAGCTGAGCCATGTAGGCCCGTGCAACCTGGGGCGCCTTGGCTCCCAACCCACGAATCGGCTTGGTGACGATCTCGATGAGCGGAACGCCAGCACGGTTGTAGTCCATGAGGGAGTGGCTGGCACCTGAGATACGTCCGTCGGAGCCGCCGACGTGCAAGGACTTCCCGGCGTCCTCCTCCATGTGGGCACGCTCGATGTCGACACGGAAGATCTCGCCGTCGACCTCGACGTCGAGCCAGCCGTCATAGCAGATCGGCTCATCGTACTGGGAGGTCTGGTAATTCTTCGTCATGTCCGGGTAGAAGTAGTTCTTCCGGGCCATTCGACAGTACTCGGCGATCGTGCAGTTGAGGGCCAGGCCGATGCGAGTGGCCGACTCCACGGCGCGACCGTTGATGGCCGGCATCGACCCCGGAAGCCCCAGACAGACCGGGCAGACGTTGGTGTTGGGATCCTTCTCGGTGTCCGTGGAACATCCGCAGAACATCTTGGTCGCCGTCGACAGCTCGACGTGAACCTCGAGTCCGATGACTGGCTCGTAGTCGGCCATCACCTCGTCATAGGGCAGCAGTTCGTCAGTCATCGTGCCCCTCCTCTCCCCTCAGCTCGGGAGCCTTCGCCAGCAGCGGGGCACCCCACATCTCGTTCAGCAGCCGTTCCAGCGCCGCACCCACCCGATAGACGCGGTCATCCGCCATGATCGGGGCCATCACCTGCATACCGACGGGCATACCGTTGGTCTCGGACAAGCCAATCGGGAAGGATCCGGCAGGACTGCCGGCCATGTTGGCCGGGATGGTGCACAGGTCGGAGCGGTACATCGCCATCGGGTCGGCGGTGCGCTCCCCCAACCGGAATGCCGTCGTCGGGGTGGCCGGGGAGACGAGCACGTCACAGCTGTGCCAGGCCTTCTCGAAGTCACGCTGGATGAGGGTGCGGACCTTCTGGGCCGAGCCGTAGTAGGCGTCGTAGTAGCCGGCTGACAAGGCATACGTACCCAGGATGATGCGACGTTTGGCCTCGGCGCCGAATCCGGCACCACGGGTGGCCCGCATGACCTGCTCGGCGGAGTGCCTGCCGTCATCGTCGACGCGTAGGCCGTAGCGCATGGCGTCGTAGCGGGACAAGTTGCTGGAAACCTCGGCAGGCTGGATGAGGTAGTAGGCAGGCAGGGCCAGGTCGAAGTTGGGGCAGGAGACCTCGACGATCTCTGCGCCGGCCTTCGTCAGGATCTCGAGGGCCTCGTTGAATCGGGCCTCGACCTGCGGGTCATACCCTTCGCCGGCGAATTCGGTGACCACGCCGATCCGCATGCCGGCGACGTCCGGCTGACTCGCAGCCACGACGATGTCGGGAGTAGGTCGGTCAATGGTCGTCTGGTCCATCGAGTCATGACCGGCTATCACCTGGTGCAGCAAGGCCGCATCCAGGACGGTACGAGCGCAGGGCCCAGGGGTGTCCAGGGAGGAGGCCATGGCAATGACACCGTACCGGGACGTCGATCCGTAGGTCGGCTTGATGCCGACGGTGCCGGTCACCGCACCGGGCTGACGAATGGATCCGCCGGTGTCGGTGCCGAGAGCCAACGGGGACTGGAAAGCGGCCAGGCTGGCAGCAGATCCGCCACCCGAGCCACCAGGAACCCGATCAAGATCCCACGGGTTGTGGGTGGGGCCGAAGGCAGAGGTCTCGGTCGAGGAACCCATTGCGAACTCGTCCAGATTCGTCTTGCCCAGGACCACCATGCCGACGTCCTTGCATCGGGTGACGATGGTCGAGTCATAGGGCGGGATCCATCCCTCCAGCATTCGGGACGAGGCCGTGGTGGCCAGTCCCTTGGTGCAGAAGAGATCCTTCACGGCCAGCGGCACGCCGGCCAGCGGGCCGAGCTTCTCACCGTGGACGATCCGGGAGTCGATACGTCGGGCAGTCTCCAGGGCGCCGTCGTGGTCAACCAACAGGAAGGCATGCACGTCAGCGTCGACCTCGTCAATGCGGTCCAGGTGCGCCTGCGTGACCTCCTCACTGGAGACGTCACGGGACGCAATTCGCGCGCCGAGTTCGGCGGCGGTCAGGGTGACAAGCTCGTTCACTGTGCCTCCTCGTCCAGGATGCGGGGCACGCGGAAGCGCTGATCCTCACTACGAGGGGCCATTCTCAGGGCATCATCAGCCGACATCGACTCCTTGATGACGTCCTCGCGGAAGACGTTGGACAGCGGCAGAGCGTGCGAAGTAGGTGGCACGTCGTCGGTGGCGACGGCTGACACTGCGGCCACCGCGTCGAGGATCGCGTCAAGCTGAGGAGCCAGATACGCGGTCTCGTCGCCGGTGAGGTCGATGCGTGCCAAGCCGGCCAGGCGAACGACGTCATCCGGCGTGAGGGCCACGATGAATCTCCTGGTTGACGGCATGGGGGCGGAATGCCCTCGGACCATCCTAGGACTACTGGTCGACATGACTGCCACATAAGCTCCTTCACCCCCGATGGTGACCCGCCGGAACACGGATTCAGTTTGGGATCGTCGGATCGACCCGCAACAATGAGTGAGTGCTCATGATTCGTATTCAGCTGCCAGACACGCCGGGTTCCCTGGGCTCGGTGGCGACCGCCATGGGCACCGCCAACGCCGACATATCCGCGATTGAGATTGTCGAAAAGGGCGATGGCTACGTCATTGACGACTTCATTTTGACCCTTCCCCCCACCACGATGCCTGACACCCTGGTATCGGCCTGCGACATGCTCGACGGAGTTCATGTGTTGTGGCTGAGCAGATATCTGGAGAACTGGAGTATCGAGTCCGACATTGCAGCCTTGAATCGGATGTCCGAGGACCCGAAGCATTCCGCTGAAGTTCTCTGCGGCGCCGTTCCGGTCGTCTTTCACACTCAGTGGGCGGCACTCTTTGGTGCCGATGAGCAGGTCATCATTTCGACTGCCCTGTCTCCAGAATTCACTCCTGAGGGCATCGCACGCTTGACGCCGCTGGATCACTCCCATGTCGCCGAGCTCGAGGCCGGCTGGATGCCGGGATGGGGTGACACCGTCATCGCCGCTGTTCCGTTGTCAGGGGGGCGCTGCTTGGTTGCTGGGCGTCAGGGAGGTCCGGGATTCCTGGCTTCCGAGCTCAACCGTCTTCAGCACATGGCCGCTCTGGCCAACTGAGGCCACATGGAGGTCTATCTCACCTGGCAGTTCTGGTACCAGGTTCTGTCAGCCTTCGCCTTCGGCGTGGCTTCCAGCTTGGTGCCGGTGCTCAATTCGGAGTTGTTCATCGTCGGCGCCCTGGGATCCAAGCTGCTGGGCCCACTGGAAGTCGCGCTGGGACTGGGTCTTGGCCACGGCGTCGGCAAGCAGATCATGGTCATCGGTATCCGGCGCGGATCAAATTCGCGATGGATCAAGCACAAGGAACCCAAACCGGTTCCGGAGGGATCGTGGAGGTGGCGCCTGCGACGTTGGAATGACACGGCTGCCCACGTGGTCGAGACCCCCCGATGGGGAATGCCGCTGCTGTTCTTCTCGGCCATCACCGGTGTCCCGCCGGTCTACCTCGTCGTCATCTACGCAGCGACGACCAAGATGCACTTCTGGTGGTTTTCGCTGTGGGTCACCCTCGGATTCTTCATTCGGTGTTACCTGCTGGCCCTGGCGACCCAGTACGGATTCCACCTCATCATCTGACGCCAGCGCGACACCGTGCAGGCGCTCGTCACCCACCCATGACGAGGATGCGGAAGAAGTAGTACCCCACTCCCACCAACATCGCGAGGGCGACGACGAAGGCGATGGGTGCGAGAACTCGTTGCACCTTCTTGCGCTTCGTGGTCGGGACTGCGGTCGGAGCCCACCGTTCCTCACCGACACGCGGCCGAGTGCGCTTCGGCGTCTGGCCGTCAAGGTTGAGATTGGTGAAGAAACCCACGGTCGGAACCCTACCTGGTCAGCCTGCCCGGTCCAGCTGCTCATCGACGAGGTCAGCAGCCCGTCTCACCGTCCGGCAGACCTCGGCAGCCGCCTGCCGCGACCATCCGGCCAGCCCGCACGCAGGCGTCAGGACACCGGTCCTCAACACGGCGGGATCGACCTGGAGGCGTCGTGCCAGCCACAGCATCCTGTCGATGAGGCGATCCACTGGTGGCACCTGATCGACCTTCATGGTGTCGACGACTCCCATGCCCAGTCGTCCACCTGACTCCACCCATTGCGCGACGCAATTCAATGACATCGCGTCGGTGATCTCGCACCACATCGTGGCGAATCCGGCCTTGCATGCCATGGACCACGGGATCGGGTGGCCACAACAGTGCATTCCCACCGGAACGTCGTCGCAGCCTCCCACGACCGTCTGCCACAGCTGAGTCGCCGTGGTCTCCTCCATCGCGGGGTGCCGGTACAGACCTGACTGAGTCGGAATCGCCCCCGACAGGACCGCGGGGGCCGCTGGCTCGTCGACCTGCATCGTCCAGGTCACGCGCGGCATCCGGCGTCGCAGTTCGGTCAGGAGCTGGCTGATTCCTTCGGCCAGGCTGGCCGTGACGTCGTTGAGGGCCGAGGCATCCGCGAGGATCGACTCTCCGGCGCGCAGGTGCAGGCACGTGGCAAGGGTGAGCGGACCGGCCACCGAGATCTTGACGGTGGCCTCCCCGTCGACCAGCACCTCCTCGAGGTCATCGAGGTCACTGCGCAGAAGGGATCGCGCTGAGCGAGCGGCATGGTCAGTGGCGTCCGCGAGCCGCCATCCGCCCGGGCCATGATCAACCGGCAGATCAACGAGGAAAGCCGTCGCCCTCCCCACCATCTGAGCACCGGCTCCACGGGCCGGCAGCTCTGGCAGGGCGATGAGCTCGTCGAAGATCTCGGCCATTGCAGCCAGGCTGCCACGCATGTCAGTGCCCGGCAGTGACCCGATACCAGTGGCGATCATGCTGCCTGCTCCGCTGTCGTCCCCGCCCGATCCGTCCCGCAGATGGTTGCTGATCCGACGACGAGGTCACCGTCGTAGAACACCGCCGCCTGGCCAGGAGCGACTCCACGCAGGGTTTCCTCGAGGTCCATCGTCACCCCACCGGCAACCGTGGTGATCGTGGTCTCAACCGGATCCCCATGGGCCCTCACCTGAACCTGGCCACGCCAGGTCCTGGCAGGTTCTCCGGAACACCACACCGGCCGGATGGCCTCGATGTGGCGGACGGTCAAACCCTCAACACCTCCCACGACCACGGTGTTGTTGACCGGTTCGACGTCGAGGACATATCGCGGCTTGCCGTCGGGAGCGGGGACCCCGAGCCGAAGGCCTCTGCGCTGACCGATGGTGAAGTGGTGATACCCATCATGATGACCGACGACAGCCCCTGACTCATCGCGGATCACTCCGTCGGCCGAGCCGATCTTCTCCGACAGCCAGCCGGGCGTGTCCCCGTCAGGGATGAAGCAGATGTCATTGGAATCGGGTTTGTCGGCCACCGACAGACCGAGTTCTGCCGCTTCTCGTCGCACAGCGGTCTTGAGGGAATCCCCGAGCGGGAACAGCGAATGGGCGAGCTGATCCTGGTTGAGGACGGCGAGCACGTAGGACTGGTCCTTGCCCAGGTCTACCGAGCGGTACAGCTTCGTCGTGCCATCGACGACCTCGGTTCGGGCGTAATGGCCGGTGGCGACGGCGTCATATCCCAGGTCGAGACCACGTTCCAGCAGAGCAGCGAACTTGATCCTCTCGTTGCATCGCAGGCAGGGGTTGGGGGTTCGACCGGCCCGGTACTCGGCGATGAAGGGATCGATGACCTCCTCGGCGAAGCGATCGGAGAAATCCCACACGTAGAACGGGATCCCAAGCCTGTCTGCGGCCCGCCTGGCGTCAAAGGAATCCTCCAGCGAACAGCATCCTCGTGACCCCTCGCGATGGGATCGCGGATTGCGTGACAGCGCCAGATGCACACCGGTGACGTCATGGCCTGCCGCGACGAGACGGGCTGCAGCGACAGCGGAGTCGACTCCTCCCGACATGGCAGCGAGAACCTTCACAGTGCTTCCTCTCCGTGGTCGTGCAGGGGCCCAGATCAATCACTAGATCAATGGGGTACGAGATCCCGGCAGGATCTCGATGATAGGGGTTGACGCCGACTCACCGCGCCCCCTTGGCCTGCGCAATGACCGCAGGTAGGATGGTGAGCAGACGATCAATGTCAGTCTCGGTGGTGGTGTGCCCCATCGAGATCCTCACTCCCGACGCGGCTGCCTCGTCATCGCGACCCATGGCCAGCATTGTCGGTGAGGGACGGGAAACCCCGGCATGGCATGCTGACCCGGCTGAAAGGTCGACCCCGTCCCGGTCCGCGAGCATGACGACGTCAGTCCCGCGCGCTCCGGCAACACTGAGGTGAATGATCGTGGGGCTCGTCATGGTGGCATCGTCCACACAGACCCCCGGGATCCGTCGGCACGACTCAACGATCCGATTCCTCCAGGCCTGCCATTGAGGAGCCTTCTCACCGAACTCGCTGAGGCAGGCCCGCAGAGCAGCCGCGAAGCCTCGAGCCAGCGCAACCGGCTGAGTACCGGAGCGAATCCCATACTGCTGCCCACCTCCCGGGGCGACCGGATGCACCTCGACGCCTCTGCGAACCCACAGGGCCCCGATCCCGACGGGTCCACCGATCTTGTGTGCGGACAAGGAGGCCAGATCCACCCCCCACCCGTCGAGGTCCGCCGGGACGTGACCGAGGGCTTGGACGGCGTCGGTGTGCATGAGGGCTCCGGCCCGATGAGTCTTGTCCGCGATCTGATCGACGGGCTGGCATGCGCCGGTCTCGTTGTTGACGGCCATCACCGAGACGACATCAAGGTCATTGCTTAATGGGCTCGCGGCAATCGAGTCAGGGTCGACAACTCCCGTGTCGTCAACCGGGAGCACTCCGGCACGCTGACCGAGCAACCACGGCGAGGTCACCGTGGCGACAGCGGGATGCTCCACGGCGGAGACCAGTGCGTGACCATGGCGAACCGCTCCCATGAGGCCCAGCATGTCCGCCTCTGTTCCTCCGCTGGTGAACACGATCTCCAGCGGACCGACACCGAGCAGGCTGGCGACCTCCTCCCTGGCATCCTCCAGCAAAGCCCTCGAGGCGCGGCCTGAACCGTGAATGGCGCCAGGATTTCCCGGCACTGGTTCGACCATCGCGGCCAGAGCTTCCGGGCGCAGCGGCGAGGTCGCCGCGTGGTCGAAATAGGCACGACCGTGATGTACTGAGCCGAGCTGCGATTGCGACATACCTGTCCTTCCTGACGATTCCTTGACGCTACTGCCGATTGGCAAGGTGTGGAATTGCGCGTTCTCGCTTCTGCAGACGCCGCGACCGACTCAGACTAAAATGATCCGTCGGCCCACTGACGTTCCGATCATCATCCCCGACGAAAGGCCCTTACTGTGACCGACACCAACACGGCGTCATTCGACACCAGTGCGCTTGGCTCCACCCTCATCGACGGCGGTTGCCGTTTCGGGTTGTGGGCGCCACGCGCAGAGCGTGTTGAGCTGGCACTTGTGGCAGACGACAGGTCACAGGTCAACTACGACATGACCATGAACGAGCATGGTGTCTGGACGATTGAGGTCCCCGACGTCACAGCCGGTCGGCGCTACGGATACCGAGTTCACGGCCCGTGGGATCCCGACAGCGGCATGAGGTTCAACCCGGCCAAGCTGCTGCTCGACCCTTACGCCAAGGCCATCACGGCTGGTGTCGACTATCACGGACCAATCATGGATCACACCCCGGAGTCCAACTACGAGCCAGACCCGACCGACGACGCGACCTCGGTCCCGCTTGCCGTGGTGATCGAGGATTCCGAGCCCCCCAAGCCCATCGAGTATCGCCGTGACATCAGCGAGTTGGTCATCTACGAGACCCACGTCAAGGGTCACACCCGGCTCCATCCCCTCGTCCCCGAGCACCTACGTGGCACCTACGCAGGTCTGGCCTACCCAGCCGTCATCGAGCACCTCACGTCCATCGGTGTCAATGCCATCGAGTTGCTGCCCGTCCAGCAGTTCGTCTCTGAGCCTTTCGTCGTGGGACGCGGTCTGTCGAACTACTGGGGATACAACACCCTGGGATTCTTCGCCCCGCACGCCGCGTACTGCTCGGTGGGTTCCCTGGGCGCCCAGGTGCGCGAGTTCAAGGAGATGGTGACGGCCTTCCACGAGGCCGGTATCGAGGTCATCCTTGACGTTGTCTACAACCACACCGGCGAGGGTGGCCACGAGGGACCGACGCTGTCCTTCCGTGGCATCGACCATGAGTCCTATTACCGTCTCACCAACGACCACCGCAACGACTACGACGTCACTGGTTGTGGCAACTCGCTCGACACCTCCCATCCAGAAGTCCTCGCCTTGGTTCTCGACTCCCTGCGGTATTGGGTCACCGAGATGGGTGTTGACGGTTTCCGCTACGACCTGGCAACCACCCTCATCCGCGACAAGTCCCACGAGGTCGACCAGAACCATCCGTTCAAGCAGGCCCTCGTTGACGATCCGGTCCTCAACAAGGTCAAGCACATCGCCGAGCCGTGGGATCTGGGCCCCTACGGTTATCAGGTGGGCGCCTGGGGCCCCCATTGGAGCGAGTGGGATGACCGCTTCCGCAACTACATCCGCGATTTCTGGCGCGGTGCCGTCTGTGGGGTCGAGGAATTCGCCACCCGTCTGTGCGGATCCCCGGACCTCTACGATCAGCCGGCCTCGAGCATCAACTTCATCACCGCCCATGACGGCTTCACCATGCGTGACCTCGTCACCTATGACATGAAGCACAATCAGGACAATGGCGAGGACAACCACGACGGATCCAATGACAACCGCTCCTGGAACTGTGGCTGGGAAGGTGAGACGACCGACCAGTCCATCGTCATGCTGCGTCATCGTCAGGTCCGCAACCTCATTGCCACCTTGCTGCTGGCCACCGGTGTACCGATGATCACCGCCGGCGACGAGATGGGTCGTACCCAGCAGGGCAACAACAACGCCTACTGCCAGGACTCCCCCATCTCGTGGATGGACTGGGACGACGCCGAGGGCTGGTCCGACGTCACCGACCTCGTCCGCACCCTCACCGCCCTACGCCGCGAGCACCCTGCCCTACGCCCCTCGATCTACCGGCACCATGATCCTGTGGGTCTCTCGACCGATGAGCGCCCACGCCGGGCCGACCTGGCGTGGTTCTCCGGTCACGGTGGCGAGATGGTCACCGACGATTGGCATGACGAAGGTCGTCGCACCCTGGGCATGTACACCTCCGACGACAACGAGGCCTTCCTCATCTGGTTCCACGCCGGTGATCACCCGACCGAAATCATCCTGCCGAGTCCCCGCTGGGGTGAGTCCTGGAAGGTGGCTGCCTCCACGGCCCTACCTGGCGAAATCCCTGACGAGCCGGTCCCTGCCGGACGGTCGATCACCCTGCCCAGCAGGTGTGTCGTCGTCATGCAGGCCTCGTTGGCCAGGGACGAGGCCTGATCCCAGACATCGGGTACACGCCGTGCGCACTTTCTCGAACCTGGCCCAGGTGTTTCGGATTGAGATTGTCGGTGCGACGCTGGTTCGAATCATGACGGCCTGGAGCTAGCCACGGTAGCCTGTGACCCGTGTGGAGGATCAACAGGCGAGACCGCCGTCAAGACGAGAATGGCCCCGATGCGCACGACGTGCAGGTGACGCCCCCTGCCCCGGATCCCTCACCCGAACCGGTGGCCCCTGTTCCCCCCGCTGGCACCGACGACGCGTCAGGTTGCCTCGCTATGAATGCCGCGGAAGGTCACACCCGCCAGCACGACGTCGACACCCCCTCACCGCGTCACGCCGCTGAACACGCCTCGGATGACGAGGCCCTCGGGGCAGCCACCTCGGCCATCGACGTTCCTGGTCGTCCCCCACTGCGTGGTTTCGGGCGCATCCCCGTCCACAACGTCCAGCCCGAGGTCGAGAGTGGTCAGCTGCCGATCTATTCCGTCGTCGACGAGGAGTTCGAGGTCACGGCGAATGTCTTCCGTGAGGGCCATGACGCCGTCGGCGCCAGCGTCGTCCTCACTGATCCGGACGGCAACCGCCACGTCACCGACATGCACCAGGTCGATCCCTGGGGCCTGGACATCTGGAAGGCCCACGTGTCGGCCTGTGTCGAGGGTGACTGGACGATGCATGTCGAGGGATGGTCGGACACCTGGGGCACCTGGCACCACAATGCCGACGCCAAGCTAGCCGCCGGGATCGATGTCGAACTCGTCTGTACCGAGGGCCATGCCCTCATCGGTGAGGCCATCGCGCACGCCCAGCAGGCTGGTGACGTCGACGCCGTGACAGCCCTGCGCGAGGCCGATGGCAGCCTCGCTCCTGACCGCGCGCCGGACTCGCTGCGCCAGGTCATCAACACCTTCATGTTCTCCAAGGCGATGCGCGTCCATGCCCCACGCCCGTTGGCCTCTCCCACCACCCCGGTCCCGCTGCGGGTGGAGAGACGTCGTGCCCTCTACAGCTCTTGGTACGAGTTCTTCCCGCGCTCCCAAGGAGCCCACATCGACGAGGACGGCCATTGGGTCTCCGGCACCTTTGATTCCTCCTGGGAGCGACTGGACGCCGCTGCTGCGATGGGTTTCGACGTCGTGTACCTCCCGCCGATCCATCCCATCGGAACCGCGTTCCGCAAGGGCAAGGACAACACCCTGGCCCCCGGTCCCGACGACCCCGGTTCGCCATGGGCCATTGGGTCTCCGGCTGGTGGCCATGACGCCATCCACCCGGATCTGGGCACCTTCGAGGACTTCGACCGCTTCGTCGCCCACGCCCATGACCTGGGCATGGAGGTGGCCCTGGACTTCGCCCTGCAGGCATCCCCGAACCACCCGTGGGTGCGGGAGCACCCGGAATGGTTCACCACCCGTGTCGACGGCACCATCGCCTACGCGGAGAACCCACCGAAGAAGTACCAGGACATTTACCCGATCAACTTCGACAACGACCCGGACGGCATCTACACCGAATGCCTGCGGCTGCTCGAACTGTGGATCTCCCATGGCGTGACGATTTTCCGCGTCGACAACCCGCACACCAAGCCGGTCAATTTCTGGGCCTGGCTCATGGAGCAGGTGCATCGTCATCATCCGGAGGTCATCTTCCTGGCCGAGGCCTTCACCCGTCCCGAAATGATGGCTGCCCTGGGCAAGGTTGGTTTCCAGCAGGGTTACTCCTACTTCACCTGGCGCACCGCCAAGTGGGAGTTGGAGGAGTACCTTGACGAGGTCTCCCATCAGACCTCCCACTTCTACCGTCCGAACTTCTTCACCAACACTCCGGACATCAATCCGATCTACCTCAACGACGGCAACCCGGCAGGATTCGCCATCCGCGCGATCCTGGCTGCCACCATGAGCCCGTCGTGGGGCATGTACTCCGGGTTCGAGATCTGCGAACACGAACCACTGCCGGGACGCGAGGAGTACGCCCACTCCGAGAAGTACGAGTACCGTCCTCGTGACTTCGACTCCGAGCCGAACATCACACAGCTCGTGACTCGTCTCAACGAGATCCGTCGTGCTCATCCAGCTTTGCAGCAGCTGCGTGACACGACCATTCATCATGCTCCCCATGACAACGTCCTCGTCTTCTCCAAGAAAGCCGGGAACGACGTCGTCATCGTCGTCACCTCGTTGGATCCGGTGTGGGGTGTGGAGTCCCAGGTGATGTTGGACATGGCTGCCCTTGGCCTCGGCAGCGACAGCACCTTCGAGGTTCATGACGAGCTCACGGGTGCTGACTTCACCTGGGGACAGCAGGCCTTCGTCAGGCTCTACCCAGCCCAGCCGGCCCATATCCTGCACGTGCGAGAGACCACCTCATGACCCATTCCTCCTGCACTTCCGCCGAGGAGATTCCCGAGACCCTGGCAGCGACCGGGGCCCTCGGGCTGACCTCAGCCCAGTTGCAGGCCAGGCTCGACGCGATCCACCCGGTCGGTTCCATCGATCGGACGCAGACCGAGTGGTTCCGTACCGCGGTGTTCTACGAGGTCCTGGTGCGGTCCTTCAAGGATTCCAACGGCGACGGCATCGGTGATTTCAAGGGTCTGACCGAGAAGCTCGACTACCTGCAGTGGTTGGGGGTGGACTGTCTGTGGCTCCCGCCGTTCTACGACTCCCCACTGCACGACGGTGGCTACGACATCCGCGACTACCGCTGGATCCGTGAGGAGCTGGGGACGATCGAGGACTTCAAGGTCTTCCTCGACGCCGCTCACGACCGTGGCCTGCGCGTCATCATCGACTTCGTCATGAACCACACCTCGGACTCCCACCCGTGGTTCCAGTCCTCTCGCGCAGATCCTGACGGCCCCTACGGCAACTACTACGTCTGGGCCGACACCGACGAGGCCTACTCGGACGCTCGCATCATCTTCTGTGACACCGAGGAGTCCAACTGGTTCTGGGACTCCGAGCGCAAACAGTTCTATTGGCACCGCTTCTTCCACCACCAGCCTGACCTCAACTTCGAGGAGACCCGGGTGATGGAGGAGATGCTTGACGCCGTCCGATTCTGGATGGATCTGGGCATCGACGGTTTCCGTCTCGACGCCGTCCCTTACCTCATAGAGGCCGAGGGGACGAGCTGCGAGAACCTGCCGGGGACCCACAAGATCCTCAAGCAGCTGCGCGCGATGGTCGACGAGGAGTACCCGGGACGCATCCTGCTGTGCGAGGCCAACCAGTGGCCCGACGACGTCGTCGAGTACTTCGGTGACGGCGACGAGTGCCAGATGGCCTTCCACTTCCCCGTCATGCCACGTCTGTACATGGCTCTGAGCCGCGGGTCCCGAGAGTGCATCAGCGACATCCTCGCCGCCACCCCAGATATTCCGCAAGGCTGCCAGTGGGGAACCTTCCTGCGCAACCATGACGAACTCACCCTCGAGATGGTGACCGAGGAAGATCGTCAGTACATGTGGGAGCACTATGCCCCCGAACCGCGCTGGCGGTGCAACCTGGGCATTCGTCGCCGGTTGAGCCCACTCGTCGACAACGACGAGGCCAGGGTCCGCCTGCTCAAGGCCATGTTGCTGTCCCTGCCCGGTTCCCCGGTGCTCTACTACGGTGACGAGATCGGCATGGGCGACAACCCATGGCTTCCTGACCGCGACGGCGTGCGTACCCCGATGCAGTGGGACGATTCCGAAACGGCCGGTTTCTCGACCGCTCTGCCGGAGAACTTCCACCTGCCTGTCATCCACACCTTCGGTCACGACCCGGGACACGTCAATGTCGCTCGCCAGATGGACGACCCGTCCTCCCTGCTGGTGTGGACCCGCGCCATGTTGGGCATCCGCCGTCGTCACCCTGTTTTCGGTACCGGAGGGTTCACCGACCTGGGTGGGGAGGACATGGCCGTGATGTCCTTCCTGCGCCACGACGAGGACGAGACGATTCTGTGCCTGGCCAATCTTTCAGACACCGAGAGAACCGTCACCCTCAACCTGCCCCAGTTCGCAGGTGTGACCGGAACGTCCCTCATTCACGGCCAGGACGCGCAACCGGTGAAGGCTGACGGAACCTTGACGGTTCCGATGCCGCCCTACGCCTACCGATGGCTGCAGATGACCGGAGAGGAGAGGTCATGACCGAGTGGGACGAAGCAGAGGTCAGGGACCGCATCTGGGACCACATCAGCACCGCTCGGTGGTTCTCCGGAAAGGGGCGAGGTGGCACCCTGGCCAGGCTGCTGCCGTTGGCCCCGGTTGTTGACGAGCGCGATCTCAAGGTGATGCCCGTCATTGCCCTGATCTGTTACCCACAAGCGCCGGACGAGTATTACCAGCTCCTGCTCGCCCTGCACCCCGGAGCCTCTGACGCAGTGGCCCGGATTCACATCGATGGTGAGCCCCTCTCGGTCACCGACGCCACCACTGATGAGGAAGCTCGCACGGCGTGGGCCAGGACGATCCTCGAGGCTGATCCCCAGGCCGCGGACGGCTCGTGGCAGCTCCATCGCCGTCTGAAGGCCCCCGAGCCGGTGCGATCAACCGAACGCTTCGGTGGCGAACAGTCGAACACCTCGATCCTGGTTGGCGACGCCATCATCATCAAGATGTTCCGCCGCCTCGAGCCCGGTGACAATCTCGACATCACCATTCACGGTGCTCTCAACGACGCCGGAGTCTCCTCGGTGGCCAAACTCTACGGCCACATCTGCGGGAAGATCCCGGCCGAGGAGGACATCCAGACCGATCTGGCCATGATCATCGAGCGGTTTCCGCAGCCTCGGGACGGCTGGGAACTCATCACCGCCAGGGCAGCTGATCTGGACGACGTCACGGATCTCGTCGCTGACCTGGGCCGGTGCCTGCGAACCATCCACGCCGCGCTGGAGCAGGCCTTCGGGACGGTCGAGTTGGACGGGAACCGGATAGCCGAGGACATGGTTCGTCGTCTCGACGCTGCGGTGGCGGCATCCCCGGTGCTGGAACCGTACCGCAACCTCCTAGCCACTCGTTTCGAGAAGCTACGTGGTCATCAGCTGACCGCCCAGGCGGTGCATGGGGACTTCCACCTCGGACAAACCCTGCTGACACCCGACGGCTGGCGGATCATCGACTTCGAGGGCGAGCCCCTCAAGACCCTGGCCGAACGCCGCTTGCCGGACTCCCGCTGGCGTGACGTGGCAGGAATGATGCGCTCGCTGTCCTACGCCACCTCGGCCCATGCCGAACCCACCGCACCGCAGACCTTGGCCTGGGCACGACGAGCCCGAGAGGCCTTCCTGGACGGCTATGGTCGTCCAGACGATGCCGAACACGACGTCCTGGCCGCTTATGAGGCCGACAAGGCCGGATACGAAACCGTCTATGAGACCCTCAACCGGCCGGCCTGGGTTAGCATCCCACTGTCGGCGATTCGGGTGATGGAGCAGGATTGATGATGTTCACGCCCACCCACACATCTCCATCGAGTCACCGACCCGACGGCCATACCCGCACCCACGACATGCCAGGAGGACGACATGGCTCACGATGAGTTCGGAGGACTCACCGGTTGGGACCTCGAGGGGTTCCACTCCGGTGGGGACACAGAGGTGTGGAAGAGGCTTGGCTCCCACATCGTCACCATTGATGACGACGAGCGCGGCCTCATCACCGGAACCCGCTTTGCCGTCTGGGCACCCAACGCGCAGGCCGTCGAGGTCATCGCGAACTTCAACTGGTGGACCGGCGACCCGATGCGTCTCATCCCGGGATCCGGGGTCTGGGGCCTCTTCGTCGAGGGAGTGGGCGAGGGAACCCTCTACAAGTTCCGCATCCAGGACCAGTGGGGCAACTGGCACGAGAAGGTTGACCCGATGGCCCGCTGTTGCGAACAGGCCCCTCAGAACGCCTCGATCGTCACCGAGACTCACTACGAGTGGAACGATGACGAGTGGATCGCCCACCGTGAAGCCTCCCATGCCCACGTCGAGCCGATGAGCATCTACGAGGTCCACCTGGGCGGATGGCGCCACGGACTGAACTACCGCCAGCTGGCTGACGAACTGGTCAACTACGTGATGTGGCAGGGCTACACCCACGTGGAGTTCATGCCGCTGGCCGAGCACCCCTTCGCCCCGTCCTGGGGTTACCAGGTCACCGGGTACTTCGCGCCGACCAGTCGTTACGGTTCCCCCGACGACCTGCGTTACCTCATCGACAAGTTCCATCAGGCCGGTATCGGCGTCATCATGGACTGGGTTCCGGGACACTTCCCCAAGGACGACTGGGCCCTGGGACGCTTCGACGGCACCGCCCTTTACGAGCACGCCGATCCGCGTCAAGGCGAGCACATGGACTGGGGCACCTATGTCTTCAACTACGGTCGCAACGAGGTGAAGTCGTTCCTCGTCTCCAATGCGCTGTACTGGATCAGTGAATTCCACGTGGACGGTCTGCGCGTCGACGCCGTCGCCTCGATGCTGTATCTGGACTACTCCCGCGAGGATGGTCAGTGGGTGCCCAACAAGTACGGAGGCCGCGAGAACCTGGAGGCCATCGACTTCCTGCGTTACGTGAATACGCACCTGTATTCGCGCCACCCCGGCATCCTCATGATCGCCGAGGAATCGACCAGCTTCCCCGGCGTCACCAAGCCAGTCGACCACGGCGGCCTGGGATTTGGGTTCAAGTGGAACATGGGTTGGATGAACGACTCCCTGCGCTACATGGAGCTCAACCCGTTCCATCGTCAGTACCACCACGGCGACATGAGCTTCGCCATGGTGTACCAGTACTCGGAGAACTTCATTCTGCCCATCAGCCACGACGAAGTCGTTCACGGCAAGGGATCCATGATCAACAAGATCCCCGGGGACGACTGGCAGCAGTTCGCGTCCCTGCGAGCCTTCTACTCCTTCATGTGGTCCTTCCCGGGAAAGCAGCTCATCTTCATGGGTCAGGAGTTCGGCCAGCGCCACGAGTTCGACGAGTCCGTCAGCCTGGAGTGGTTCGTCGCCGATCTGTGGGGTCACGGTGGACTCAAGCGCCTCTTCCGTGATCTCAACAAGGTCTACAAGAAGAACACCGCCCTGTGGCAGCTCGACAGCGATCCGCGCGGATTCGAGTGGATCAACGCCGACGACGCCGGCAACAACCTGCTCTCCTGGCTGCGCCGCAGCGAGGACGGCTCGACGATCGCCTGCTTCACGAACTTCTCCCCCAACCCGCAGACCGACTACCGCGTCGGGATGCCCAAGGAGGGTGTGTGGACCGAAATCCTCAACACCGATTCCTTGGAGTATGACGGGACGGGAGAATTTGGAAACCTCGGCCAGGTCGTGGCCACTGCGCTTCCGGTTCCCGATCGCTTCCCGGCCGTCGCCACGGTGTGCGTCCCCCCGATGGGCTCGGTGTGGCTGCGCCACGATCCCTCGGCGACTGCTGCCCGTCCCGGCGACCCGGGAATGCAGTGACACTGACCAAGGAGGAGTGTTCGTGGTTGATGACGAGTCCGATCTCGAGGATTTTCGGATTCAGGTCGAGGTGGTCGGCGACTGTGGCCGCTTGCTGCTCGACGATCCACCATATCCAGAAGGTCTGACGCGAGCCATCTCGTTGGCCTCCGACGACGCCATTGTTGGTCACGAGGTGCGCCGTCTGGAGGCCCGAGTGGCCATCGACGACGGAGAGGTCATCCATGCCCTGCACCGGGCCGGGTACCGGCGTGAGGGACGGCTGCGTCAGGCTCGCAGCCGAGGAGACGACTGGGCGGACGAATTCGTCTACTCCCGGCTGGCCGCCGACGAGATCTACACCCGGACCGGTTACACCGGCATGCTCGATTCGGTGCTGCCCACCAAACGGGTCATCTCCCATGTCCTGATCCGCGACGGAGTCGGGCGGGTCCTCATGTGCGAGACGACGTACAAGCCTGACTGGGAGCTCCCCGGTGGTGTCGTCGAACCGGTGGAATCTCCTCACGCCGGCGCGGTTCGGGAGTGCCGTGAGGAGCTGGGGGTCACCCTCGACATCCCTGCCACGCCGATCCTCATCGACTGGATGCCACCTGTCCTGGGATGGTCTGACGCCATCGAGTTCATCTATGACGCTGGTATGGTCGACTCGTCGCTGGCTGCCCTCATGAATCCTGCTGACGGCGAGATCAGCCATCTGCACTGGGTGGATCCCGCTGACGTCGGCGAGCACGTCACCGAGTTGTCGGCCCGACGTATCGCGGCGATACTCGCAGGTTGCACTCCACATGCCACCGAGAACGGGTTTTCGTTGTAACCCTGGGGTCGGTGAACGAACGTTCAGCCCTGGTGGTTATGCTACTTCGTCGTCCTGAGAACAGGATGACTGAACACACAGGAGGACCACCTACATGTCATCAACTGCGTCCCAGATCGTGGACGTGGTGGGCGGCCCCGACAACATCGTCGGCCTGACCCACTGCGCAACCCGTCTGCGGTTCCAGCTTCGTGATTCCTCAGCCGTCGACAAGGCTGAGGTGGAGAAAATCCCCGGCGTCATGGGCGCCGTGCCCCAGTCAGGCAACCGTTACCAGGTCGTCATCGGCGGCGCCGTCGGCACCGTCTACAACGACATCATGAACCTGCCGGGTATGCAGAGCCTCGGCTCCGGCAACGACAAGCAGTCCGATGCGGACCTCAAGGCCGCACATCGCTCCAAGGGCCCACGCGGCAAGTTCTCGTGGCTCGACAACCTGTTCGAGTACCTGTCGGACTCCTTCCGTCCAATCATGGGCGCCCTGCTCGGCGCCTCACTGTTCATCACCTTCATGGCCCTCATGGGTTCCATGGGCGTCATCGGCAACTGGGCCGATTCTCGCGTCTCCCTGCCCCCGAGCTGGCAGTTCGTGAACCTGGCGTGGCAGTGTGTCTTCTACTTCTTGCCCTTGTTGGTCGCCTACAACGCCACCAAGAAGCTCAATGCCGACCCGTGGGTTGGATTCTCCGTCATGGCCGTCGTCATGCTCCCGGGATTCGCGGAGCTCGGCAAGGCCGCTCACACTCTGACTCCAGGCGGATTCAAGATCAACGTCGTCGACATCTTCGGCCTGCCACTGACGATCTTCGACTACGGCTCCCAGGTCTTCCCACCCCTCATCATGGCGGCCATTCTGGCTCCGTTGTACAAGTGGCTCAAGAAGGTCATCTCCCCCAATGTCCAGATGATCTTCGTGCCCTTCCTGACCATGCTCATCATGATCCCTCTGACGGCGTTCCTCATCGGCCCCATCGGTGTCTACGCCGGCGCTGGTCTGGCCAACGGACTCAAGGCGGTCAACGACGTCTCCCCCTTCATCTTCGCCGTCCTCATCCCGCTGCTCTACCCGTTCATGGTTCCGCTGGGCCTGCACTGGCCGCTCAATGCCGTCATGCTGCTCAACATCCAGACCTTGGGCTACGACTACATCCAGGGCCCGATGGGTGCCTGGAACTTCGCCTGCTTCGGTGCCACCGCCGGCGTCCTCTTCCTGTCCATCCGTGACAAGGACGTGACGATGCGCCAGACCGCGACCGGTGCCCTGGCGGCAGGTCTGCTCGGTGGTATCTCCGAACCCAGCCTCTACGGCATCCATCTGCGGTACAAGAAGATCTACCCGTCCATGCTGGTCGGCTGCCTCGTCGGTGGCGTCATCATTGGTGTCGGCGGCGGCCTGCACACCCCGGCCTTCGTCTTCACCTCCCTGCTGACGATCCCGGCCTTCGACAACATCGGTCTGTACGCCGTCGCCATCGCGGCCTCCTTCATCACCGCCATGGCCCTGGTCATCGTGCGCGACTACCGTGACGACGACGAGAAGGCTGCTGCCAAAGCTCATCGTGCTGAGGCCAAGGATGCCGACGAGATCCAGGGTAGCAAGGCCGAGCCGACTGCCGCTGACGCCGCAGCGACCGTCACCGCGGTTGCCACCAAGCCGGAGACCGAGACCGCCACGGTCGAGGGAGTCGAGGCCCCGACGGCCGCTGAGGTCACTTCCGAAGCCGTCACCATCACCTCCCCTCTCAGGGGACGTGCGGTTGCGATCTCCCAGATCCCCGACCCGGTCTTCTCCACCGGCGTCGTCGGTGACGGTATCGCCATCGAGCCCAGTGACAACATGGTCGTCTGCCCTGCCGACGCCACCGTCGTCACCGCTCCCGACTCCGGTCACGCCTTCGGACTCAAGCTGGACTCAGGCGTCGAGCTGCTCATCCATGTCGGTATCGACACTGTCGAGCTGGGCGGCAAGGGATTCGACGTCAAGGTCAAGGCCGGCGACCACGTCAGCGCCGGTCAACCCCTGGTCGTCTTCGACCCGGCGATCATCGACGAGGCTGGTTACTCGAAGATCACCCCGGTGTTGGTGACTAATGGGTTCGACTACTCCAACGTCACCGGCATTCCTGCCGATGACGTCACCACGAGCACCCCGGTCATCACCGTCGTGAAGTGAGCCGGGGACGACCGGGTCCCAGACTCGGCCACTCCTACCGCACGAAGGAGGAGGTCGACGCCATCATGGTGCCGGCCTCCTCTTTCGTTGCATTTGTCAGACCGTCACTCCCACGAGGGCGGTATTGAGGAGGCGGCGATCTTCTCAGCGATGCTTCCAGGAACTTCCGCCGTAACGAGGGAACCATCTGCACGCCGCAATCCCGAGATCGGGTGCGTTCCACGCAGACTGGGACGCAACGGGCCCTGGTCGCTCAGCGGGACTCGAACCGACTCGGTGCCGATGTGGTACAGCTGCCCGCGTACCGTCACCTCGCGGTCATGTCCCGACAAAACTTGGAGAGTGAGCGCGTCACGTTCCAGCTTCACCAGCATGTGCGAGTCGCCGATGAGCATGTGGTGCTTGATGGACGTCCACTGGGCCGGCAGACGCGGATCGAAACGCAGGTTCTCCCGGTCATTGCGCATGCCCACGAATCCATGGACCAAGCAACCCCACACACCACCGGTCGATGCAACGTGCACACCATCCGAGGCGTTGTGGTGGGTGTCGGCCAGGTCGCAGTAGAGAGCGTCAAGGAAATATTCCATGGCCATCTCCTGGTGGCCCACCTCAGCCGCCATCACCGACTGGACCACTGCCGAGAGGCTCGAGTCACCGGTCGTGATGGGGTCGTAGTACTCGAAGTCAGCGAGCTTGACCGCTTGGGTGAATTGGTCGCCCTGCAGGAACAGGGCCAGCACGACGTCAGCCTGCTTGAGTACCTGGAACCGGTAGATCACCAGCGGGTGGTAATGCAGCAGGAGCGGGTGCTTGTCATCGGGGGTGTTCTTGAGGTCCCACAGTTCCCGCGAGAGGAATTGGTCGTCCTGAGGATGGATGCCGAAGGTGTCATCGAAGGGGATGACCATTCCTGCGGCGCACTCCTCCCATCCGCCGACCTCGTCCTCGGTGAGATCCAGTTCGGAGCACAGGTGCTCGTACCACAGCGGGTCCTCGTCCCTCATCCGCCTCATGACGCTGGCGGCGTCAATGAGGTTCGCCCGTGCCATGACGTTGGTGTAGAGGTTGTTGTTGACGACCGTGGTGTACTCGTCAGGCCCGGTCACCCCATGGATGTGGAATTCCCGGCCTCCGTTGATCCGCCAGAAGCCCAGATCTGCCCACATCCGCGCCGTTTCGACGAGAACAGGTGCGGCATCGCGGAACAGGAAGGTCTTGTCCCCCGTGGCACGAGCGTGGTTCATGATCGCGTGAACGATATCGGCATTGATGTGGTACTGAGCGGTTCCTGCCGCGTAATAGGCTGACGCTTCCTCGCCGGTGATCGTCCGCCATGGAAAGAGGGCTCCCCGCTCGGACAATTCTTCGGCTCGTCGTCTGGCCTGCGGAAGGGTGTTGACGCGAAATCGCAAGGCATTCTCAGCGATTCGCGGATGGGTGTAGGTCAACATCGGGATGACGTAGACCTCGGTGTCCCAGAAGTACTGGCCCTCGTAACCGGACCCGGTCACCCCCTTGGCAGGGATGCCGAGCTGATCAGCGCGGGCCGAGGCCTGGGCGATCTGGAAGAGATTCCACCGCACCGCCTGCTGAATACCGGCCGGTGCGCCTCCAACCTCGACGTCTGCCGTTGCCCAGTAGTCGTCAAGCCACTCTCGTTGCTCGTCGTAGTACACCCCATGTCCCTGCTCGCGGACTCGATCGAGACTGCGACGAACACGGTCGAACAGTTCGTGTACCGGCGCCCCTCGCGAGGAGTGGTAGGCGACGGCCTTGTCCACTCGGATGGGACGACCTTGGGTGGCCTCGATGCGATACACCCGCTTGCCGCACCCGGGCTCGGTGTCGATGAGGGAGACGTACTCGTTGTCGGTGGTGATCTCATGGTCAGCGCCCACCGCCAGGGTCATCTCGGACCTGGCCGTGTGGAACCCCAGGATCATCCGCCGGTCCGAGTGCCAGTCCTTCTCCGCAACGAGCACCTCGTCTGCGAATTTGCGGGCCTGACGAGGATCGTCGGTCTTCCCCGAGTTCTCAGCATGATACTCATCCATGCCGTCCTCACGATTGAGGATCTGGGAACTGATGACAATGGGAGCGTCTCCCTCGAGCATCGTCACCTCGATGCTCATGAGAGCCATGTGACGGTGGGTGAAGGACACCATGCGAGACGTCGCCACCCGCACCAGCTTGCCCGCCGGGGTCCGCCACACCAGTTCGCGACGGACCACCCCTTCGCGGAAGTCGATCCAGCGCTTGTACGACCGAATCTCGTTGACGCTGAGCAACAACGGCTCGTCGTCAACGTAAAGCTTCATGAGTTTGGCGTCAGGGACATTGACGATCGTCTGCCCGGTGCGCGCAAAACCGTAAGCATTCTCGGCGTGATGAATGTCCCAGATCTCATGGAATCCGTTGATGTAGGTGCCATGGCTGAAGGAGTCACGTCCTTCGGGCGGATTACCGCGCATGCCTAGATAACCGTTACCGACCGAGAACAGGGTCTCGGTCGTCCCCAGGTCATCGGTGCTCGGTGACGTCTCGACGATCGCCCATGGATCGTCAGGAAAGCGCCATCGATCCATCGGGTCGGCGCCCACTCGCGTCATGCCATCTCCTCAACCATCTCGTCCAGGTCATCGACCACTCGGTCAGCACCAGCTTCGCGTAGCCGGTCAGCCCCCACGCCACGATTGACGCCGAGCACCATTCCAAATCCGCCAGCCGCACCAGCGCGCACCCCCGAGACCGCATCCTCGACGACAACGCATTGATCCGCGGGTACACCAAGTAGATCAGCTCCACGCAGGTAGGTCTCAGGTGCGGGCTTTCCAGGCAGGTTCTCCTTCTTCGATCGGTTGCCATCGACCAGCACCGGGAAATCCTTGCTCATACCGGCTGCCCCGAGCACTGCAGCGGCATTGCGCGACGAGGACACCACAGCCATCGTCACGCCCCGTTCGTGCAGCAGGTCCACCCAACGGCGAGACCCCGGATAGGGCTGGATGCCGTCTCGGACCAGCACCGTGTTGAACAGGTCATTCTTCCGGTTTCCCAACCCGCAGATCGTCTCAGCATCGGGACCATCGGAGGGATCCCCCTCCGGGAGGGTGATGCCGCGGCTGGCAAGGAAGTCACGCACCCCGTCGTACCGAGGCTTGCCGTCGACGTAGGCGAAGTAGTCCTCATCGGTGTAGGGGTCCTGGGCCCCGTGTCGGGCCAGCTCCTCGTTGAACATCTCCCCCCAGGCACGCATGTGAATCAGCGCGGTAGGGGTGAGGACGCCGTCAAGGTCGAACAAAACGGCATGGAACTTCTCGTCGAAGGGGGTCGAGTCCATGATCCCATGCTATTGGTCGATGGCGACACGTCCAGCAGGATTGGGGCTACGTGTCACCACGTGCTCACGGCCCGGGAACGTATTCCCAGGCCGTCAACACGTCTGGCGACGAGGATCAGAACAATGCCGCTGCCAGCGAACGGCGCGCGGCTGCCACGTCAGGATCGGACTGTCCGACTATGGCAAAGAGCTCCAGCAAGCGAGTCCGAGCGGCTTCGCGCTCCTCATCATCAGTGGTGCGCACCACCTGGATGATCCGGTTGAAGGCGTCAGCGTTCCGTCCGCCCATGAGCTCGACGTCGGCAGCCGCCAGCTGTGCCTTGACGTCGTTGGGATTCTGCTGGGCAGCGGTGAGCAGGGCAGCGGGATCCTTGCCGTCCAACCTTCCCAACAGCGCCGCCCCATGACGCCCCGCGATGAGGACGGGATCGTTGGGCTCCTTGGCCAGCACGGCGTCATAAGCTGCGACAGCCTCGTCGAACTTCCCGGCCTCCATGAGCTCCTCGGCCTCGACCGTGCGCGGATCAGGCCCAACGACTTCCTCACCGCTCGTCTGGACCGTCACCGGCTCCGCGCGACCTACCATGGCACCAGCAGTTGCGGCCTGAGTCACCTGTTCGGTGATCTCACGAAACTGCTGTTCGTCGATCGTGCCCTGGGCCAGCGGTGCCAGCTTGCCACCGATGACCGCAATGAGCATCGGAACGGCCTGAACACCCACGCTCTGGGCCAATCGGGGCTGGGCGTCGATGTCGACGTGCACCAGCAACCACTTGCCTGCGGCCTCGTCGGTGACTCGACGCAGCACCTGCGACATCTGTTCAGCACCATGGGCCTTCGGTGTCGTGAACTCCACCAACACCGGGTGCTGCACCGACTTCTGGAGCAGCGAGTTGAAATTCTCCTCGGTGCCCTCGACCACCCAGGTCCTGGTGGTTCCCGAACCAGCTGGCGCGGATCCGGCAGCAGAGTCGGAGGAACCGACTGCGGCTGCCAGCCCCGACAGATCGACGGCATCATGACGATGAATCGAGTCAGAAGACATGTCCCCCATTCAATCAGACCCTCTGTGATCCACCCCCGCACTGGTGACGACCAGTGGCGAACTCCCTGATTCCCCACGGCGGCCTGCCGCAGCGCGCCGCTCGGTGAGACAATGGCCCTATGGCTCATGAACGTGCTGGGAAACCTGCCCAGGAATCTGATCTCATCGATGTCGATGCTGTCCTGTCGGCCTACCACGACATCACTCCCGACCCCTCCAACCCGGACCAGATGGTTGTTTTCGGCACCTCAGGTCACCGCGGCTCCTCCTTGGACGGTGCCTTCAACGACGCCCACATCGCCGCCACGACCCAGGCAATCGTCGAGTACCGTGCGTCCCAGGGCATCGCCGGTCCGTTGTTCATCGGTAGGGACACCCACGCCCTGTCCATGCCCGCGTGGACCACTGCCATCGAGGTGCTACGTGCCAACGGCGTCGAGGTCGTTGCCGAGCAGGACGACGAGTGGACCCCGACCCCGGCGGTCTCGCGAGCCATCATCGTCCACAACCGTCTGAGCGAGGGGCGCCAGGCTGACGGCATCGTCGTCACTCCCTCACACAATCCGCCTCGCGACGGCGGCTTCAAGTACAACCCACCGCATGGTGGCCCGGCTGACACCGATGCCACCGGCTGGATCGCCGACCGCGCCAACGAGCTTCTCGCCGATCCGTCGGGTATTAGGCGCACGCCGTACGAACGGGTGCGCGACGAGGTATCCCGTTACGACTATCGCAGCGCCTACTGCGACGACCTACGTAATGCTGTCGACCTCGACGCCATTGACCAGGCCGGCGTGCACATCGGCGCGGATCCGCTGGGCGGCGCCTCGGTGCAGTACTGGGAGTACATCGCCGATCACCTCGGCATTGACCTCACCGTCGTCAACCCCAAGGTCGATCCGACCTGGCGGTTCATGACTCTGGACACCGACGGCAAGATCCGGATGGACTGCTCCTCGCCGTCCGCGATGGCCTCCCTCATCGCCAGCAAGGATGCCTACGACATTGCCACCGGTAACGACGCTGATTCCGACCGTCACGGCATCGTCACCCCTGACGCCGGTCTCATGAACCCCAATGCCTACCTGGCTGTGGCGATCGGCTACCTCTTTGCCCATCGTCCAGGGTGGGGGCCGGACACCGGCATCGGCAAGACCTTGGTGAGCTCCTCCCTCATCGACAAGGTGGCTACTGATCTCGGGCGTCGCCTCGTCGAGGTGCCGGTCGGCTTCAAGTGGTTTGTGCCCGGCCTGATGCGTGGGGATCTTGGATTCGGTGGCGAGGAGTCGGCTGGAGCCTCCTTCCTCGACCTCGACGGCCAGACCTGGACCACCGACAAGGACGGCATCCTCTTGGCCCTGCTCGCCAGCGAGATCAAGGCCGTCACCGGCCGTTCTCCCTCAGAGCACTACGTCGATCTGGAGAGCCGCTTCGGCAAGTCCTACTACGCCCGTGTCGACGCCGATGCCAACCGAGAGCAGAAGGCCCGCCTCAAAGCCCTCTCCCCCGACGACGTGTCCGCCGACGCCATCGCTGGCGAGAAGATCGAGCAGATACTCACCAAGGCCCCGGGTAATGGTGCTCCCATCGGTGGCATCAAGGTCATCACCGGGAACGCCTGGTTCGCTGCCCGTCCGTCGGGCACCGAGGACAAGTACAAGATCTACGCCGAGTCCCTGCGTGACGCCGACCACCTGGCTGCTGTGCAAGCGGAGGCCCGCGAGATCGTCGACAAGGCCCTGCAAGGCTGACGCATCAACGCCATGAGCACTGCATCGCCCCGCCCGCATTCCAGCGGTCGGGGCGATGTCATCTCCACCACGATGTCGCGTTCGACAGGATCACTTGGGACACGCCAGGTTCGTCCGCAAACCGGCCACCTGAATGACGCGCTGGATCGTCAGGTCGCGATCCTCGGGGTGCCCGACGTAGTCGATCTCTCGCAGGCCCTGGTCCTGAGCCGCCGACTCGAAGATGAAATGGCCATAGCCGAGCAGACGACCGAGGAACGGCTGCTCGACCGAGATGTCGAGGATACGAGTCATGGGCATCGTCGCCAGGTGCTGGTCGAAGATGCCATGGACACGGAACACCCGCATGTTGGTGATGACGAAGCGGTCCATGTGATCCAGGTGGAAGCGCAAGGCTCCCCAGGTTGCCAGCGCGATTCCCATCACGAAGGGGATGCCCCACCACCGCTGCGCGAAGACCATCGAGATGAACAGCAGTGTCGCCAACGCCATGGCGATGGTCGGGGCCACCAGTACGATCCAGTGCTTGGGAACCTCGTCAATGACGAACTCCCCCTCGCTGATCAGCAGGTGGCGATCAACATCGGGATCCACGAAACGACGGATGACGTCGGGCAAGGTCAGGACTGCCCGCCCAGTGCCCTGATGAACCCGAAGAGGCCACTGAAGAAGCCACGAATGACGCGAGCAGTGCCATCCGGATCCGTGAAGACGTAGTACAAGCAGAACACAACGAGGAACACGACGACGATCGTGTGGATGGTCTTCTTCACGTTCACTAAGGCTCCTTGCTCGGCACGTGGCCCGGGGAAGGGCTCAGGGGGCACTTCGAGACCATTCTTGACCGAAATTTCTCCTCCGCACCACTCGCAACGCCGAACAGATCCCACATCCTCAGGATCCAACAGTGTGGTCAGTACCTCGCACCGCGCCCCAGGGACGCCCCCGGAAAAGATCGGTCAATCTCACGGCGAATACCCACCCCGGCTGACTCCGGCTTGGCCAGCAGTGCAAGGATTGAGACATGGAGAACTTCAACAATGATCCCTTTGCGTGCATCGACCACGTCGGTTTCGCCGTCAAGGACATGGACGAGGCCATCAAGTACCACTGCGACGTCCTTGGCTTCCATGTCCTCCTTCGTGAGAAGAACGAAGGCCACGGCGTTGAGGAGGCGATGATCGCCACCGGCGAGCGCGGCAAGGAGAGCACCGTCGTCCAGCTGCTTGCCCCCCTCGGCGAGGACAGCACCATCGGAAAATACATTTCCAAGAACAAGAACATGATCCAGCAGGTGTGTTACCGCACCTACGACCTGGACAAGACCATCGCCACTCTGAAGGAGCGCGGTGCCGTCTTCATTGGCGAGCCCTCCATCGGAACCGCGGGCTCCCGAGTCATCTTCCTTCACCCGAAGTACACCGGTGGCATTCTCGTCGAGGTCACCGAGCCCCCGGCCGGTGGCATGCCGTACAACGACTGATGTCACACCGTTGAGGTGAGAGGTTTTCGGGCTCCGGAGACGCTGTCTCCGGAGCCCGTCTCGTCCCGATGAGTAGCGCCGTTGTGATTCGGTACCAATTGGTAAAGTTGGAGTCATCTAATGGAAGGGGACCATCGGTGAGCACAAAAGACGTTTCTGACGGCCAATTCGACGAGGAGACCGGACTCAACCTCTTCGACGACACCGCCAGCGCGGCCGGTAGTTTCACCCATTCGATGTGGGGTTACGACCGTACCAGCGTCGACAACTACGTCCGGGAGATCGAGCAGCAGGTCTCGACCCTGAAACAACTCACCCGGCACCTACGTGGGCAGGTCTCTCAGGCCCAAGCTGAGGCCACCCAGACCGATTTCAAACGTCTGGGAGTCCACGCCACCGAAATCCTCACCGCCGCCGAGGCCCAGGCAAAGGACATCGTCGCCATCGCTGGCAACGAGGCCGAACGTATCAAGGAGGAGGGCCGTCGGGTCGCTGCTGACATGCGCGCCGCCGCCCAGACCGAGTCCGACGACATCCGTGTCGCCGGGCTGGCCAACCAGCGTGAGCTGCGTGACCAAGCTGCCAAGGATTCCCGAGCTTGCGTCGAACAGGCCCGTCTGCAGGCCCGAACCATCGTCGAGCAGGCCGGAACCCATGCCGAGGCCATCGTCACCGAAGCACGAACCAAGGCGTCGACCATCGATCAGAACGCCCGGGCCCAAGTCTCGCAAATCATCGAGAAGGCTCGTTCCGAGGCCGCCGGGATCACCGAGTCCGCTCGTCACGAAGCCGCCGAGATCACCCAGAAGGCTCGTGAAGAGACCGCTGCCATCGCTGCAGAGGCGCGCGCCAACCACGACCAGGCCATGGCGAAGATCAATAAGCTCCTCGAACAGGCCAGGGCTCATCAGCAGGCCAGCAGTGATACCGTCACCAAACGCACGGAAGAGGCCGACGCCATCCGTCAAAACGCGCTCGAGGAGGCCGAGTCCATTCGCAATCAAGCTGCCCGCGACGCGGAGAACCGTATTGCCACGGCTCACCGTCAGGCAGCCATGATGAAGGAACGCCTCGAGGAACAATACGCCTGGCGCAAGGAGCAGTTGGAGCGCGAGACTGCAGCCTTGCTGCAGCGCAAGAAGGCGGTCATCGCCCAGCTCAGCAACCTCAAGGCTCTGGCGGGAGAGGCCGAGAGCGCCTACCCCGACGCCGATCCGTTCGCCGAGCAGGCGGAGGCCGACCGCACCGAGGATGCCACCATCATCATCGATCCGAAGGCAAAGCCCCAGAGCGCCGGCACCTCGGCTGAGTCAGAAGCTCCCAAGGATAATCAGGCCACCCAGGTGCTCCCAACGGTCAAGGGTGGCAAGACCAAGAATGGCGACACGCAGCGCGACGTCAACGCTGCCCAGCAATCTGAGCCCCAGAACTCCGAGGATGATGAGTCCGACAATGAGAGGACCCAGGTTCTCCCTCAGGGCAGCACACCCAAGAAGTGAGAACTGGCCCTGGCATGTGAGTGGCCCCCGATCGTCTGGTCGGGGGTCACGTCTTTCCCAAGAGCCAGGGATGATCCGGATTCAGAACAAACGGTCTTCCGGGTGGTCCATGCCACGCAGGTCGTCATAGTCGACGGTGACGCACTCGATTCCGCGATCGGTGGCCAGGGTGCGCGCCTGCGGCTTGATCCTTTGAGCCGCAAAGACTCCCCTGACCCGGTCACCCAGCAGGTGGTCGCGGTTCATGAGCTCGAGATAGCGGGTGAGCTGCTCGACACCGTCAATCTCTCCGCGTC
The DNA here is from genome assembly GCF_052654715.2 of Cutibacterium nasicola. Classification (NCBI taxonomy): domain Bacteria; kingdom Bacillati; phylum Actinomycetota; class Actinomycetes; order Propionibacteriales; family Propionibacteriaceae; genus Cutibacterium; species Cutibacterium nasicola. The sequence goes on from NZ_CP199745.2 coordinate 1,167,517, forward strand.
TCTTGACCTCGACCGCGACATAGACACCCTCGGCATCGCGGCACAGCAGGTCCACCGGACCAATCGGCGTCATGTACTCACGGCGGACCAACGACCAACCCTCCCCGAAGGTGTCCGGGTTCTCGGCAAGCAACTGCTGAAGATGGGCCTCCACCCCGTCCTTCTGCAGACCGGGATCGATTCCCAGTTCCTCGGTGACGTCGAGGATCTTCGGGCCCAGCAGGATTTGCAGATGATCTCCCGTCGGGGCATCAACCTCCCAAACCTCTTCGACCTCGGCGTCAACGGCGGCGGTGGCAGCCGGCTCGTCGGGCAGACAGGGGCGGGTCGTCAGGGTGCATGGGGAACTCATCCAGTTCAGTGGCTTGTATGCGCGGTCGTCAGCATGGACACTCACCGAGTTGTCCGACTTGACGACGATGAGCCGCTTTGCCCAAGGAAGATGGGCCGTGAGACGACCGGTGTAGTCAACCTGGCAGGGAGCAATGACGAGACGCACGAAGTCGGACTCTACCTGCACCTGAGCCTCAACCTCGAACGCCGTCATGGTGGCCGGGCGTGGGGAGCGCCCGGCCTCGGGTGGTGTCGTCTCCGGCACCACATGCGGCACAATGGGCCACATGGGTCATCATCATGGTTCGCGCAAGTGGCAGCGTCGACCCCGACCCCTCACTGCGGCCAGCCATCCCCATTCCGAGTACAAGAGGGACGGTCAGCACGTGGTACGCACGGTGCCCGCTGACCGAGCACTCAAGGTCTACACCTGTCCCGGGTGCCTGCATCCCATCCGGCCGGGGACCCCGCATGTCGTCGCCTGGCCACATAAACCATCGATGTTCTCCACGTCCCCGGTCGAGGAACGTCGACACTGGCACACCGGGTGTTGGAGGTCACGTCCATGAATGAGCTTCACCTGACCACCCTTGGTGACGGTCGTCAGGACGTCTACTGGTGTCACGGGGTCTTCGGGCAGGGAAAGAACTTCACCAGGGTCGCCAACGACCTCCTCGCCACCGATCCGGACGCCTACCGGTGCATCCTCGTCGACCTGCCGAACCATGGCTGTTCCCCCTGGACACAGCGTTTCTCCTACCCTGCCATGGCCGAGGCACTCTCCGAGACGGTCAGGAAGACCAGCGAGGACCGCCCGGTCCATCTCCTGGGCCACTCGATGGGTGGCAAGGTCGTCATGCGGACAGTTCTCGACAATCCTGATCTGGCGCGCAGCCTGACGGTCGTCGACATGGCACCGGTGGACTCACGTCTCACCCTCCTGGCTCCTCTCGTCCATGCCATGAAGTCCGTGGATCTGAGAGCCTTGACCACACGACGCGAGGCCGAGGAGCAGATGTCCGACGAAGTCCCTTCCGCGACGATCCGTCAGTTCTTGCTACAGAACCTGCGACACAACACCGGTGAGAACAACCGCTGGTACTGGCAGATGAATCTTGATCTGCTCGGCAATGCCTTGTCAGACATTGGCTCGTGGCCATCGGTCAATGCGACTTGGGACGGACCGGTGCTGTGGATCACCGCTGAGGAATCTGAGTACGTCGGTCCAGATCATTCCCAGGCCATGCACGAGCTCTTCCCCCAGGTGCGCCGAATTCGAGTGAAGAACTCGGGTCATTGGGTACACTCGGATCAACCCACAGTATTCGTGCAGGTTTTGGCAGCTTTCCTGTCGCGCTGCCCGGGCGATCCCTCCTGAGGGCGCAGGCTCAGCCCATCACCACCGAGCCAATACGGGTGTTGATCTTGGGAGAGCTCCCATCCTCGGCCAACCCCTTGTCAGCGATGTCGGAGATGCTGTCGACACCACCCTGATCGATGCTCCCGATGACCAGGAATGAGTCTGACAGCTTGGAGTCGCCATAGACCAGGGCGAATTGGGATCCGAAACGGTGTTGGGAATCGGTCACCAAGGCCAGGGTGCCCGCTCCGACGGATCCGCCAGTCTTGGCTCCCCTCTCGACCGGGTACGAGTACCCGGGTCCGCCATTACCAGTGCCGCCCGGGTCACCGCACTGGAGGTATTTCGTGTCCCTGGTCACCAACTTGTGGCACGACGTGTCGTTGTAAAACCCCTGCTCGGCCAGGGACATGAAAGAGTTGACGGCGCACGGAGCCGTGGCACGATCCACGGTCAGCACCACTGGAGTGTCATTGATCACCAAGGTCACGCTCGTCGATCCCGCCCTCTCGATCTGGTCGGAATGGGGCATGTCCACAGGACGAGCAGCCTTGCCGGTCACAGCATACCCGCACGGACCGCTGGCTGCCGCTGGTGTCGGCGTCGCCGTCGTTGCTGGGGCAGGGGCGGGACTCTGCTGGGCTTCGTGAGTGCTGGCAGGCTGGCCGGTCGCCGAGGGGGAAACCGTCCACCAATGATCGGGGGAATCGCTGACCCCGGGCACCTCTCCACTGGTCTGTGAGCATCCGGCAAGCAGGGAGAACCCTGCAACGGCGACCACGGTAGCTGCTCGGCGCATCTTCCTCATGTAGTCCGTCCTTCTGTCGTTTTGCAACGCAGTCAGGCTACCCAGCGTCACAACGGAATAGAGTGAGGACTCACGGGGTTGCATCAACCTGGACCTATTGGAAAGGAGGACACCCATGGATCAGCAGAGCGATCGCTTCAGCTGGCATCCCGGCACCGTGGGTCCCGATGAGGAGGTGTCCGCCCTCATCACCCTGGTGCAGTCGTTCAACGACACCGGGCGGGTACAGGCACGGGTACGTGACGCCATCTTCGCCGAACTCCCCCACCACGAGCTCGGAGAATTTGACATCGACTTCCTGCTGGACCACCGCGATTCCCGTCAGCCCATCATCTTTGACACTGACCATTTCGAGGGGTACGAACGCCCTCGTCTGGTCCTCCACGAGGTCACGGACCAACTCGGACAGGCGTTCCTGGTCCTCGACGGCCCTGAACCGGCACTGGGCTGGGAGACCTTGGTGTCCTCGTTGACGAACCTGGTGGACTCCATGGGTGTCCGTCTGACGGTCATCACTGATTCGATTCCGGTGCCGACCCCTCATACCAGGCCGGCCATGGTCACCCGATGGGCGTCGCGTCCCGAACTCATCCTGGGGTCCACCTCGCCGTTCGGCCGCATCCAGGTGCCGGCCTCCTTCCCGGTCGTATTCGGACAGCGTTTGGGCCAGACCAACCACGCCGTCATCGGCCTGGCGTCCCACGTACCGCACTACCTGGCTGACGTGGACTACCCGGAGTCGGCCCGCGCCCTCGTCGAGGCCTTGCGTGGCGCAACCGGCCTGGCCCTGCCCATCAACTCGCTGGCAATGGCCACCAAGACCGTTCGTGCCGAGATCGACGCCCAGGTCGATGGGTCCGAGGAGTTGAAGGCCATGCTTCACGCCCTTGAGGAGCAGTACGACTCGCGAGTTGCCCAACGTGAACTCGGCGCCACTGAGGTCACGGTCCCAGACGCCGAGGACATTGGCGCCGAGGTTGAGGACTTCCTGCGTTCCATTGATGACACCGACGAGTGCGAGGACGACTCGGACAGCGAGGACACTGTGTCCGGCCCGCGGCGCGGTAGCGATGGTGAATCCGACGACGACACACCTGATTACCACCCCCGTCGCGGAGGCGATTCGGACCAGTAATGGCAGTGTTGGTACCCAGCCATAAACTGCCCACCATGGACCTGGGAATCGACTTGGGAACCACCTACACTGCGGTGGCTTCTGTTGACAACGGAAATCATCCCCTGTTGCCCTTCCTCGACACTGACGGAGACTCTCACGACCAGTTGCCCAGCGTGAGCGCAGTCGTTGACGGGTCTGTCCTCCACGGCTTCGAGGCCCGCCAGGCGATGGCCGGTGGCGCTCCTGGCATCCGCTCGGTGAAGCGCCTGCTGGCGGCACCAGGAGTCGGCCCGTCGACCCTGGTCCACATCGGAGAGATGGAGATCCCGTTGGTCGATCTGTGGGCCGACTTCCTGCGCCATGTCATCTCCTGCATCGACGTCCCCGGATCTCATCGCGCCGTCCTCGGTGTTCCCGCCCACGCACACACCGGACAGCGTCTCGTGACGATGGATGCTGCGCGTCAGGCCGGCATTGAGGTGCTCGGCCTCGTCAACGAACCATCCGCGGCCGGGCTGGAATTCGCCCTCCGTCAGGCTCGAAACCTCAATTCCAAGCGCACCCAGGTCATCATCTACGACCTCGGTGGCGGCACCTTCGACGCATCCCTGGTGAACATGGCCAACCAGAGTCCGGAAGTCCTCGACTCCGTTGGTCTCAATGATCTTGGAGGCGACGACTTCGACGAGGTGCTGGCTGATCTGGCAGCCCATCGTCTCGGTGACACCCCCGTTGATCGTGACGAGCTCGTCGAGGCGTGCCGGATCGCCAAGGAGGCCTTACACCCCCAGTCCCGCAATCTCCTGGTCGACCTCGACTCGACTACTCTGCGCATTCCGGTCGCCGAGGTGGCCGAAGTGTGCCAGCCGCTGATCGATCGCACCATCGAGACCATGGATCCGTTGTCCTCCCTGCTCAACAGTACTGACTCCGACGTCGCCGGCATCCACCTCGTCGGTGGCGCCACGTCCCTGCCAATCGTTCCCCGCAGGCTGCGTGAGTTCTTCGGGCGACGAGTGCACCGTTCTCCCAATCCGACCTCGGCCACGGCGATCGGGCTGGCAGTCGCCGCAGACACGGACACCCTGGGAATCCAGGATCGTCTCTCCCGCGGTTTCGGCGTGTTCCGCGAGACTGAGTTCGGACGGGGGGTCGGCTTCGACGTTCTCACCGACCAGAGCACCCGACTGTCTGGAACGATGCCGATCACGCGAACCTACCGTTGCCGTCACAACATCGGTGTCTTCCGCTTCGTGGAATTCTCGCGAACTGACGCCCATGGCGGACCCGTGGGTGACCTCATCCCCTTCACCACGGTTGTCTTCCCCTTCGACGAGACCCTGCAGAACGCCGGAACCGAGCTCGACGTTGACCAGGTCGACGTCCACGAGGTGGACAACGGTCACCTCATTGAGGAGACCTACACCATCCTCGAGACCGGTATGGTCACCGCGACGATCACCGACGTCGACACGGGATGGTCCACCACCGTGACCATGGGGCGTCCCACGACGACGAGCACTGATTCGGTGCATCGATGAACCCGACTGACAAGCCATCCTCACTGCGCCACCTGCTGCACAGGCTGATCATCATTCGCCCGGCCCCGGGACGTAACAAGCAGGCAGTCATCCTCATCATCCCGATGGCCGTGTCCTTGGTGACGATAGGGCTCATCACCGAGCCGACCCATGCAGCCATGGGAATGATGGGGGCCATGGGCGCGCTGGCCGGCAACAGCAATGCCCCACTGTCGCGCGCTCGAATCCTCATCGGCGTCGGCATTGCAACGGTCTTCTCCCAATGTCTCGGCCTGTTGTCCATGCGGGTGGAGTGGCTCATGCCGCTCATCCTCGCCGCGTGGAGCCTCGTCGTCATCTGGGCGTGGCACGCTCTGCAATTGGGCCCGCCAGGGCCTCTCAACATCCTCTTCGCCGGGGCTTTCGGTGCCTACATGGCCAGCCATGGCTGGACGATCACAACGGTCTTCACCTCGACCGGCCCCTCCTTCCTCATCGCCGCCACGGTGTCAATGATCATCTGCGTCATCTCGCCGCACCGACCGGCACGGCTCGCCGTCAAGAAGGCCGAGACAGCGGTCAACAACTACTGCGAGCCCGACGAGGATGCCGACAGCCACGAGATTGCCCGGCTGCGCTCGGCAGCCCACGCTGCCATCCATCAGGCGTGGTGGGCATACAACGATGGTCACGCCTCTGGGGCCGACAACCCGTCGGAGAAATCTGAGCTCTCCCAGCTGAGAGCCCGGCTCGTCACCGCCCACATGCGCCTGGAACACGAGCTGAGGCTGGAGGCCTTCCCGTCCGCCGACGTGTCCCTTCCGGACGATCTGGGCTGGACTCCGCTGGGGCGGCCCAAGACCAGTTATCTGCTCCGGACAGCATTGGAGCGTGGTTCCCGACCGACCATGCTGGCACTTCGAGCAGGCACCGGCGTCTTCTTCGCAGCCTTGCTCATGATCGTGCTGCCCTTCGGCCATCCCTACTGGGCCATCCTCAGCGTGCTGATCCTCATGCACATGGACGCCACCCGATCTGACATGACCATCCGGGCCATCCACCGCGTGCTCGGGACGGCTGTCGGTCTGGGGCTCTATCTGGTCGTGGCAGCATTCGGGCCATCCGGGTGGGTCCAGATCGGCCTCATCATCGTGTTCCTGTGGATCATGCAAGCTCTGGTGACGCGCAACTACGGCATCGCCTGCATCTTCATCACCTGTTTCGCGCTGCTCATGACACCACTCACCCAGCCGGGCGAGATGTACCAGCTCGCCCAGGACAGGATCGTCGAGACAGTCGTCGGTCTTGCCGTCGGTATCATCACGATCCACGTCGTCGGTCGGCGAGCGCCAGTGCTTCTGGTGCGCAGCCAGTACCGTCGCACCTTGCGCTCGATGATGCCCGTGCTGCGGTCACTGTCAGCCGGCCACACCAACACCCCACAGGCCCAGGTGGAACGCAACCAAATGATCCATGAATTGGTCCGCGGGTCTGCTCTGCTCTCTGCTACTCGCCCCGACGCCCCACAAGCTCTACAGGACTGGTCCAAGGTTGATCGCACCGTCACCGAGACCGGCTACGATCTGCTCTCGGTGTGTTGGCACACCACCGACGAGCCCGTGCCGTGGGCACGCCGAGTATTGGCCGACATCGCGATCTTCATCACCAGTCTGCCTCCCATCTCGAATCAGAACCTCGATGCCCACATCGTCGCCCATGAGATGGAGAAGATCCGCCTCGACATGGTCGCCTCCCTGCCGGGGGTCAAGTGAACGAGTACGTCGTCCTGACGGACCAGGTCGAGGCTGAGCTGGAGATCAAACGCTCGATCTTCCGCACCAGGCTGGTCCGCGTCGAGACCGAGGAAGGAGCTCGTGACGTCATTGCCCGGGTGAGACGACATGGCCACGATGCTCGTCACCATGTCTCCGCCTTCGTCCTTGGATCGGATCGTCACATCCAGCGCTGCAGCGACGACGGCGAGCCTGCCGGAACAGCCGGAATGCCGACTTTGAATGCTCTCATGGCAACCAGTAGGTACGACCAACCGCATCTGTCGGACGTCGTGGCCGTCACGAGCCGGTGGTTCGGTGGCATCAAGCTGGGAGCTGGCGGCCTGACCCGCGCCTATGGGAACGCGGTCACCAATGCCTTGAACTCGGCCTCGCTACATCGTCGAGTCCTTGTGGACACCTTCACGACCCTGCTCGACCTACGCCATGCTGGTCATGACGAAGGAGTCATCCGAGCTGCCGGACACAAGGTCATGACGGTCGACTACGCCGCAGACGGGGCCCTCCTGACCCTGGCTTGCCGAGCAGGTCAGGCCGACCATCTGGCCGTCGAACTGGCCGAACTCCTGGGCCGTGACGTCGATCTGACGCCGCGGGCGCAGTGTTGGGTCGACCTCATGCACTGAAATGGAGGTGCCATGACGATGATTTGATGACCTAGGCTGACGACGTGCACACACCTCAGCCGCGCACCGTGGCAGTCATCCACAATTCGATGAAGACTACCAACAATCCCCAGTGGCGCCTTCTCGTCGAGAACAAATGCCAGGAGCACCTGGGGGTCAACCCGTACTTCCTTCCCACCACCGACAATGACTTCGGTCAGGGGTTGGCCAAGGACGCTGTCGCTGATGGTGCCGACCTCGTCCTGGTCTTGGGCGGCGACGGGACGATCCGTCAGGTCGTGGCTGGTCTAGCAGGCACCGGGGTCCCGATGGGGATTCTCGGCATGGGGACGGGCAATCTGCTGGCCCGCAATCTCAATCTGCCCCACACCGATCTGGCAGCCTCCCTCGACGCTGTGCTGACCCGCCCAGTACGGGCCATCGATCTTGGTTACGTACGTTTCGACGAGTCCGAGGAGATGTGCTTCACCGTCATCATCGGCATGGGCATGGATGCACAGACGATGGCCTCCACCCCGGACCGACTCAAGGACAAGGTCGGATGGCTGGCCTATGTGGTGTCAGGCACCCGAGCCCTCATCCAACCCGGGTTCCGGGCTCGCACCAGCGTCAATGGTCGCACACCCGTCGTCACGAGGGCTCGGACGGTGCTGGTGTGCAATTGCTCCGTCCTGCCCGGCGGAGTCGATCTCGTCCCGGACGGCCGCATTGACGACGGAGCCCTGGACGTCCTGACCCTGTCACCGCACGGGATCGTCGGATGGGTCGCCGTCCTCGACCACTTCGTCACCCGGCATCGCCACGGGCACCGGCTGGTTCGTCACGCCCCCTCACGAACAGCGCTCGTGACGTCAGGGTCCGGACCGGTTCTCGCCGAGGTTGATGGCGATCCAGTGGGCATGGTGACGACGATGAGAACACGGGTGGCACCCGGAGCCCTGCTGGTGCGGGCCTGAGGACTCGTGCCTGATGGAGTCAAACCTGACACCTGGGCTGTCAGGCCTAGACCAAGGCGTGAGCGAGGTCGCGTCCGCGATGAGCGGCGTCATCGAGGAAGGCTGGGAAGTCGGAGACGGCTTCGCCATCGGCGGAATCCGACAGGATTCGCACGACGACGAAGGGCACCCTGAGATGGGTCGCCGCCTGTGCCAGAGCCGCACCCTCCATCTCGACGGCACTGGCGTCAAAGGTGGTGCGCAACCACGCAACCTTCTCGGCCTGGGCGATGAACTGGTCGCCGCTGACAATGGTTCCGGCCACGACCTGGTGACCGCGCGGCTCCTCGAGAGCTAGCAGTGCCCCCAACACCTTGGCGAAGAGCTCCGGGTCCGGTTCCCAGAACGCTGGTTCCCCAGGGACGATGCCGATGGGATTACCGAAGGCCGTGTCATCGGCATCGTGCTGGCGGAACCTGTTCCCGACGACGACGTCACCAATTCCCAGACCGGGAGCCACGGCACCAGCAACACCGGTGAAGACGATACTGGTGGCGCCGGCCTGGACCATGGCCGAAGCCGCCAGGGCCGCATTCACCTTGCCGATACCACACTTCGCCAGCACCAGCGCTGTTCCGTCCAACCGACCGCGCAGCAATTCGCACGGACCGTCCAGCTCCACGACCTCGTCGAGGTCCTCGCGAATGAGACGGACCTCGTCCTCCATCGCGCCCATCAGACCAAGCACGTCGTCAAAACCCTTCGTCAGTCGCAGTCACGATTCGGGGGGACAGATGGCGTCACTCGAAAGGGGCCGGATCGCCGGCACCACGGCGTGTGATGACTGCTTCCCCGGAGGTGAAGTCAACCACCGTCGTCGGTTCGATGCCACAGTCCCCCGAATCGATGACGGCATCCAGATGGTCACCGATCTCGTCTTGAACCTGCCACCCGTCAATCATCGGAGACTCCTGTCCGGGCATGATGAGGGTCGAGGAGACGATGGGCTCGTCAAGGGCCTCCAACAGGGACAGGGCCGTCACGTGCTGGGGCACCCTGACGCCCACGGTCTTCTTGCGCGGGTGGAGCATGACCTTCGGTACATCACGGGTCGCCTTGAGGATGAAGGTGTATCGCCCGGGCACGGCCGCTTTGACGGCCCGGAAGACCCAGTTGTCCATCTGGACGTACTGTCCGACTTGGGCGAACTCACTCATTACCAAGGTGAAGTGGTGCTTGTCGGACAGTTCACGAAGCTTGCGAATCCGGTCCAAGGCGTCCTTGTTTCCCAGCCGTGTCCCGAACGCGTACCCCGAGTCGGTCGGGTATGCGATCAGGCCACCGTCGCGCAGGATGTCGACGACCTGGGTGAGGGAACGTTGCTGCGGGTTCTCCGGATGCACCGGGAAATACGTGGACACCTTGTCATGATACCGCCGCAGCGGCGCCACATGGCGGTCAGCGAGCCATCAGCGTGCACATTTCGCGTGCCTGTCCATGGACCGCCGTCACACCAATGAGCGACAGCAGATGCGTTGGTCTGGTCACCTGCGCAGCGACACTGACGGCGTCTCCCTCGACGTCGATGGCCAGCCGACTCACTCCCTTGAGCTGGGCCCCACGAGCCGACTCCTCCGCGGCCTTGCGTGCCGAGCCGGAGCCGTCCCGTCCCACCAGCTGAGCAGCCGATCCCTCCTCGCACCCAGCCCGAGCAGCCTCCGCGGCGACGGTGTGGGCAATCCGCACAGCCCTCGCCTGTTCTGCCCCGTCCACAGCCACTCCAGCAGCAAGGAGAAGGACCGGAAGCAACACCGTCACGACGACGGACAGACTGACGCCACGATCACCACGACGCTGGACACCATCCATCCTCGCCGCACTGACCACATGTCGGCGCAATAAAACAGTACTCGTCATGCACACACACCAGCACAACACCGTGTGTCCTGAAAAGGGTTGACTTTCACTCCCCCGGTGTGCAGTTTCGGCTCATGCCATAGGCTTGACAGCGTCATCGCACGACGAACGAAAGGTTTCCCCATGGCCGTCAAGAAGGTCGCTCTTCTCACCGCCGGTGGATTCGCGCCCTGCCTGTCCACGGCGATCAGTGGTCTGATCCAGCGCTACACCGAGGTTGGCCCCGAGGTCGAGATCATCGCCTACAAGCACGGCTACGAGGGTCTGCTCAAGGGAGACTTCATCGAGGTCACCGACACCGTCCGCAAGAACGCCAACATCCTCAAGCGTTTCGGTGGTTCCCCGATCGGCAACTCCCGCGTGAAGCTCACCAACGCCGCCGACCTCGTCAAGCGTGGTCTGGTCAGGCAAGGCGACGATCCCCTCAAGGTTGCCGCTGACCGTCTGGTCGCCGACGGGGTCGACGTCCTGCACACCATTGGCGGCGACGACACCAACACGACCGCCGCCGACCTCGCCGCCTACCTGGCCAAGCACGATTACGGCCTGACCGTCGTCGGTCTGCCCAAGACGATCGACAACGACGTCATCCCGATCCGTCAGTCACTGGGCGCCTGGACCGCCGCTGAGCAGGGTTCCCGCTTTGCCCAGAACATCGTTGGGGAGCACAACTCCGGGTCCCGCATGCTCATCGTCCACGAGGTCATGGGACGTAACTGCGGCTGGCTGACCGCCGCCACCGCAGCCAAGTACCGCGAGTGGTTGGAGGACCAGGAGTGGGTGCCCGAGATCGGTCTGTCCAAGGAGGCTTGGGACGTCCACGCCGTGTACGTCCCGGAAGCCCACCTCGACCTCGAGGCCGAGGCCGAGCGCCTCAACAAGGTCATGGACGAGATCGGCAACGTCACCATCTTCCTTTCCGAGGGAGCTGGCCTCGACGCCATCATTGAGGAGATGGAGAAGGCCGGTCAGGAAGTTCCGCACGACCCCTTCGGTCACGTCAAGCTCGACAAGGTCAACCCTGGCGCCTGGTTCGGCAAGCAGTTCGCCGAGAAGCTGGGAGCCGAGAAGGTCATGATCCAGAAGTCGGGTTACTTCTCCCGTTCGGCTGCCTCCAATGCGGCCGACCTCGAGCTCATCGGTCGTTGTACCGATCTGGCCGTTGACTGCGCCCTCGCCGGCAAGGCTGGCGTCATCGGGCAGGACGAGGAGAACGGAGACGAGCTCACCAGCATCGCCTTCGACCGCATCAAGGGTGGCAAGCCTTTCGACACCACGACCGACTGGTTCGTCAAGATGCTCGACGAGATCGGCCAGGCCCACTGATCCCAGATGGATGAGGCGATGGTCATGTGATCCGATCCCGTCTGGCCCCACCTTTCTCCGTGTCAGTAGCCGCCTCGGTCCTGGTGCCTGCCCACGAGGAAGGCACCCACGGTGAGTCCTGCCGTCACGAGGACGTGAAGGACAGGTCCACGGCGGTCCTTCTCGGGGGCTGGTGCCAGATGAACGATTCCAGGAAGCTGAGTGTTCTGGTGGCCGGTCAAGGTCGCCGAGATGAGATCGGCAGCACCACGTGGCGGCGTCTCCTCCTCGTCGTCAGTCTGACGGGCAACCCCTTCGATGATGCGGTACCTGCCAGCCGGTTCGGCGACCTCCACGTCGTCTTTCTCAGCCTTCTTGGCGTGTTTGCGGGCGCGGTCTGCCAGAGCCGCCTGCCAGTGTCCTTCAACGGTATGGCAGTCGTCACGGCCGAGCAGGGGCTCGTCGCAGTCGTTCCACTCCTTGCCGACAGCAGGCTGGTTCGCCGTCGCGATCCACGAGGCGATGAAGAGAATCAATCGAGCGATGAGGTCGAAGACCAACATGATGATGATGACTGATCCAAAGGCCTGCACAGCCTTGTTGGAGCTGAAGGCCTGGACAAGGTAGCCGGCACCAACCTGCAGCAGGGCCAGGGCAAAACCTGCGGCCAAGGATCCCTTGAGGATCGGACGCCACACCGGCTTGCCACGCGGCATGACGGTGTACAGGAAGATGAAGAGCAACCAGCCAGCAATCGTCGTGGCGAGCAGGCCCGCCAGAGTCAGCAGAAGGCCATGGCCAGGAACGGTGTCGAGGCCAGTCCACCTCGCCAACAGCCCTGTCATCGAGGAACCAACCTGGGAGGTGATGATCGTCAGCAGGCTCACCAGCAACAGTCCCAGGAATGCCAGCATGTCGGAGAGTTTGGCGCGCAGGAATCCTCGGTCGTCTGCCACCATGTCAAAATCTGGGGCCCATTCCGCCTGAATTCCCTCGCTGATGTTTCCGACCCAGCCGATTCCGGCCCACAATGCGGTGAGGATGGAGACGATGAACGCCCAGATCGATCCGCCGACCTTCATCGCGTTCTCGATAACGCCGCGAATTTGTTCCTTGTCGCTCTGCTGCGTGGCCAGGCTCACGACCGAATCCACCACCTGAGTGAGCAAGTGCGGGCTCAAACGACTCAGAATCAATCCCAGCACAGCAAAAGCAAATGCTATGACCGGGACGATCGCCAGGACCGTGAAATAGGTGATGGATGCGGCGAAATGGTTGCCGAGTCGTCGGGTGAATCTGGTGTGGGCTCGCAGCAGATGAGCGATGCTGGGCCGCTTCACGATAGCGGCAATCATGTCCTTCACAGGGGCCTCCTCATTGCGAATCATTGCATGGAGGGCACTCCCGGCGCACGCTCAACGGGCATGCAGACGGGGACGATTTCCCATCAACTCATCGCCAGTTCAGGAGGCGTGCTTGGCAATTCTTCTGGCAGTGAACTCGTCGAGCTCTTCCCCATCAGCTGGATTGAGGCGCTCACTGGGTAGCTCAGCGAGGCTCCCCTGGACGTCTCGCCACACCCCTCCCAGGGCAATGGCGAACATTCCCTGGCCACCGCGCAGCAGGTCGATGACCTCGTTGTCGTTGGTGCACTCGTAGACCGAGACCCCGTCACTCATGAGGGTGACCTGGGAGAGGTCCTCGACGCCATTGCTGCGCAGATGGTCGATGGCAACCCGGATCTGCTGCAGGGAGACCCCGGCGTTGAGCAGGCGCTTGACGACCTTGAGCATGAGGATGTCGCGGAAGGAGTAGAGACGCTGGCTACCGGAACCGCGAGCAGGTCGGATCTCCGGACGGACCAACCCCGTTCGCGCCCAGTAGTCGAGCTGACGGTAGGTGATGCCGGCTGCGCCGGATGCGACAGGCCCTCGGAATCCGATGTCCTCGGGCATCGGAGCGAAGTCACCCTCGAAGAGGGCGTCCTGGCCGCGACGCGCGGGGCCGTCGAGGGGAGTTCCAACACTCGGCTGCTCACCGGTCGCTGCCATCTCGTCACCCTTCACCAGTTCTGTTCATGGTCTCAACGGCGGAGCACGGTTGCCCCGTCGAACGCCCTCGACGCTACGGCGCCAGCCTCGATCACCGTCGAAGCCACGCCGATCGCTTCACACCGTCCTCACACTCCAGCAACAAATATAGGTTTGACAAGGAATTTTACCGTGGGCTCAAGGTCAACCAGAGGTCAAGGGTCCAGGCCCGAAGTCATCCGGGCTGACCTGGTCCAGGAACTGCCGAAACTCTTCCACTGCGTCCTCCGGGCCGGCATCAAGGAGGATTCCCGCCGAGGAGATGACCTCCTCGGTGCACCAGATCGGAACCGGAAGACGCAGTGCCAGGGCAACCAGATCGGAGGGCCGAGCATCGATCCTCATGTCCCCCAGCACCAACTCTGCGAACCAGATGCCGTCCTCGACCTTGGTGATGACGCATTGCGGTTCTTCCTCACACAGCACCGCGACAACTCGTGCGAGCAGGTCATGGGTGTAGGGCCGGATCGGCTCCTTCTCATTGATGGCGTCGGTGATGGCCACTTTCTCTGGCTCTGCAATCCACAACGCAAGATGGCGACGACCATCGACCTCACGCAACAGCAGCACCGCCGCTCCGGAGACCGGTTCGGTCTGAATCTCGGCAACCTCGAGCAAGACCATGCGGCCAGCCTAGCGCGGCCCCAGCAGCAATCCCTCGGCATGACAACACTCAGGTGGCAAGGACGGGCGCAGCTGACCAGACTCAGTTCGCCGACCAATGGTCCAACATGTCGTAGACCATCGCCGTATGGGCGTGCATCATCACCTTGGTCGTCTCGGCGGCAATCCTGGAGGCCTGCTCGGGATGACGAGCGTGCGGAATGAGGGTCTGCTCAATGAGACCGGCCTCGTGCTCAGCTGCCTGACGGATGGCACGCATGTGGCGGGTGTCCATCCCATAGGCAGAAAGTCGTCGGGCCGCGACGCAGATGACCAGAGCCTCCTGCCCGAAGTAGGACGCCCCTCTCTTGGGACGCACCAGCTGGTGACGCTCGAGTTCCATGAGCAGGGCCTCAGTGATACCCGAGGCTCTGATGAGCTCACGCCGACTCATCCTGATGGGACCACGGGTCTGGACGATTCCCTGGCCTGCCGGAGCCTTCGGGGCAGGAGTCCCCTCACCTTCAGTCGGCAGCGGCGGTGCCTCGGCCACCGGAGGCTCTTCGCCCCGGTCCATCATCTCCAGATGGTCGCGAATGACACGCAGCGGCTGAAAATGATCACGTTGACACGTGAGGATGTACCGCAATCTTTCGACGTCAGAGTCGGAGTACTTGCGATATCCCGATGGTGCCCTCTCAGGGGACAGCAGGCCCTCGGACTCTAGAAATCGGATCTTGGAAATACTCAGATCGGGAAAATCCGGTTTGAGAGTCTTCATCACCTGCCCGATGGTGCGGACAGATCCTGGCATCAGCCGCGACCAGCCCCGTCGGCACCAGATGCCGTCCCGCCGGTGTGGTAGGTCATCCGGAACTTGCCGATCTGCACCTCGTCGCCGTCCCGCAGCACGGCCGAACCGTCGACCAAGGTGCGGTTGACGTAGGTGCCATTGAGGCTGCCTTGGTCCTCGATGATCATGCGACCGTCGGCCTGACGGATGAACTTCACGTGGTGACGAGAGACCGTGATGTCGTCAAGGAAGATGTCAGATCGAGTGGAACGTCCAGCCGTCGTCTCATCCTGGTCAAGCAGGAACTGCGCACCGAGATTCGGTCCGCGTCGCACCACCAGCATGGCGTTCTCGACCGGCAGGTCGGCGATGTCCTGCAACACGTCAGCAGGAAGGTCAAGGTTGGGCGAGGTCTCCTCGGCCACCGTCGGTTCGGTGATGGTCGGGATCACGCCGGTGTTGTCCCCGGGGGTGTCGATGGGCACCCCGAGCCGGGTCCCGCATCGGGAGCAGAAGTTTGCGTCATCTTCATTGACGTGGCCGCACATGGGGCACTTGTTCATGTTCGCGTCCTCGCTCTCGGGGTCTCCGAAATAGTCATTTTAGGGGTCACTCCCCCATGCTCGCGAGGTATTCGTCCGGGTCGAGCAACTCGTCGAGCTCTTCAGGGTCGGACAGTCTCACGTCAAAGAGCCATCCATCACCCCACGGGTCTGCCTCGAGCAGGTCGGCGTCAACCGACTGGTTGACCGAGACGACGTCCCCGGCGACCGGGGACACGAGCTCCCAGCTGCGAGACGAGAACTCCATGTCGCCGCAGGTGTCTCCCGCAACGATCTCCTCCCCGTCGTCAGGAAGGGACAACGACTCCACCGGCCCGAACTGGTCGAGGAGGGCCGACGTGACTCCGACGCGCACCCTGTCACCATTACCGGGCCTGACCCACAGGTGATCCGAGGTGCACAACACATCATCGGGAATCTCGGTCATCGCCACCTCCATGACACGGCCGACGGAAATATCCTCGTACGGGCAGACTACCGCGCTCAACGCCTCGCCGCCCGCGTCATCTCATCGGTGTGGCGTGAGTCATCGGACGCGGATGGGCAACCGCGGAAATGGTGAGGTCCTGGAAGGTCGTGATCTCGACGGAGGCCCCCACCTTGTCGGACTCCATCTGGGAGACCAGGCCACCACGGAACCGTGCACCCTCCCGGAGGGCATGGGGCTCACCGATGACGGTGAGGGTGTAGGGACGACTGATCGTCGTTCCGCTGACCTGGAGACCGTCAGGGCTGGCAGCAAACCAAGTGTCGGCAACGATGCGAACCTTGTTGTTGAGAACCATGGCTTCAGCCCCGGCGTCGCGCATCTCCTCGACGGCGTCGAGCACCATGTCAGAGGTCACCTTCTCATCTGGGTCGTTGATGGTGATCCTGATTCCCGGTCCATGGACCGGAACCGTGCCGGCCAACACCTTCATCCGGGTCAATCGGTCCTCAGCCTGCTGCTGAGCAACCCTGCGTGAATTGGCTCCCGATTGCAGCTCCCTCGTCGTGGCACGCAGGTCAGCGATTTCGGAATCCAGCTGGCGGGAGGATTCCGAGAGAGTGTCCAGCATCGTCACCAAGTCCGCCCTGCTCATCGTCGCGTAGGCGTCCTGATTGTGCTGGGAACGCACCTGAGTGACGATCATGAAGGAACACAGGCACAAGATGATGGCGACGAGGACCTGCCCGGTCGACACCGAGGTCAGGTCCTTGCCGATCTTGCGCCAGTGGTTCTCGGCCCACTCCCGCCGGTCATGGTGCTCAGGCATGGAGCACCTCTCGCCGAATGGCGGCAGCGTTGGTGAAGATTCGGATGCCGAGCACGACGACGACGGCAGTCGACAACTGCGATCCCACACCGATCTGGTCACCCACCCAGACGATGAGGGCCGCGATAGCGACGTTGGAGAGGAATGAGACGACGAAGACGCGGTCGGAGAAGGTGCGGGCCAGATAGGCACGTATCGCACCGAAAATGGCATCAAGGGCAGCGACGATCATGATCGGCAGGTAGGGCTGAAGGCCAGGTGGCAGCGTCGGGTTGACCACGATGCCGATGATGATCCCGACCACCAGGCCGATGAGCGCAATCATGGGTGTCCTTCCTGTGTACCGATGACGTTCATCGTCTCACTGTCATCGATGAGGACTCGCATGACTCACCGACGCCTTCGACCCTGGCACCGAGACCCGATCCCTCGTCGCCACCGTATAAGTGATCGATGAATTGTCTCTCAGATAGGTCATCCAGCGACCTTCAGGTGTGTCAGCCAGTTTCGCCGGGATCGTCTGCGGGGAGCCGATCGCCTCGATGACATAGGGCTGGGAGAGCGACACGTAGTCGACGGTGATCGCCGATCCGGCCGAGCGGATCGCCGTGCGGGGCCCGATTCGGTGGCCATTGACGGCCACGGCCTCCGCCCCGGACTGCCACAAGGCGTTGACGAGTTTGCGCAGGTCGGCGTCACCGAGTTCATCGTCCGGCGCCGCATTGGCGTCATCAAGGAAGATCCGCACCCCGGGGCCCGTCAGTGGGATCAGCGCTGAGTCCTGCCCGGCCTCATCGTCAATGGGCGCTGCGGAGGCAGCTTTCATGGCGTTCACGGAGGCGCGCAACCTGGCCAACTCGGCATGCTGAGCTGATTCGTGGGCCTGGGCCGATTGCACGTGGGCGACCAAATTCTTGCGTTCTCGTGCGTCCAGCGGCGCACGTGCAGCCGTTGAACGCCAGGCGATGCCGATGAGCACCCCGGTGACGAGCAGGATGGCGACGGCAGCGACCCCGACCCGACGTCGCTTCATACTGCTGGGGTTACGGTCGTGGTACTCCTGATACCCCTGGTCCAAGGCTTGTGAGCGGACCTCCCGTAGCAGGTCCATCGACGCATCAGGACGCTGCTTCACGATCGCTCACCCCGACGATCGGCCCGCGGCAGGGTGCGAACGATCTGAACGCTCTGGACGAGGTAGAGGAAGAAGGCCCACCAGTACAGCGTCGTTCCCCAGATCGCGAAGGCCCATCCGAGGACCCGGCAGACCGTCCAGCCACCAGTTCCGAGGTGTCCCAGCAAGACCAGCGGGAAGGAGTACAGCAGGCAGAACGTCGCCGCCTTGCCGACGAAGTGCACCGGCAACGAGGTGAATCCGCGAGTTCTCAGCGCCGGGACCAGACATGCCATGCACACGTCCCGGGCAACGAGCAGGATGACCAACCACAGTGGGATGACGTCGCGCAGGGTCAGCGCAATGACCGTGGCGAAGATGTAGAGACGATCGGCGATGGGGTCAAGCATCTGGCCGATGCGCGAGACCTGGTGCCAGCGCCGGGCGATCTTGCCGTCGAGCCAGTCGGTGATGCCGGCAACGGCAAGCACCGCAACGGCCCAGCCATCCTCCCGTGGCCCCAGAGCGAGCCACAGGAAGACAGGTACGCCGACCAGACGTATCACCGACAAGACGTTGGGAACCGTCCAGAATCGATCGGTGTCCCACGGATTGGCCTCGGACACTTCCTCAGGCGGCAGGGTGCGCGTCACGGCGTCCACCCTAACCATTCCATCCATCCAGTCGAGAGCCTGACCACGCCGCGACCCGACCCATCACGACTGACACGCTCGACGCACCGCCATCATCCGCTGCACCACGGTGATGGCTCCGGCCACCGTTAGGTAGCACAGCGCAATCGGTAGAACGACCAGGCACCAGTGAGGAAAAACCCCTGCCTTGGCCAGACCCGTGATCTCGATGGCCAGCAGGCTGACGAGCAGACGATCCGCACGGGTGGCGATGCCGACCTTGGCCTCCAGCCCCAGGGACTCGGCCTTGGCACGCACGTAGGAAGTGGCCATGCCGAAGACCAGCGCGGCGAGGGACATCGAGGTCCACAGCAAGTTGTCTCCGGAGCCGGCGTAGTACAACGCGACTCCCGCGAAGATGGCGGCGTCACCGAATCGATCCAAGGTGGAGTCGAGGAAGGATCCCCACTGGGACTGACGCCCGATCTTGCGGGCCATGTTTCCGTCGAGTGAGTCGGAGAAGATGAACAGGGCGACCAGCCACGGCCCCTGCCACAACCATCCTTGTGGGAAGCAGATGAGCGCCATGGCGACGGCGCCGATGGTGCCGACCCACGTGACCATGTCGGGGGTGACGTGTGCCCTCAGCAAGGCGTCGGCGATGGGGTTCATGACCTTGGCCCAAGCGGCCCGGAAGTGCTCAAGCATGAGCCACCCACGCATCGGCCAACAGCTGACGTCCGTCTCCCAGCAGCTGCGGGACGGCACGAACACCGGCCACGATCGGAAGGAAGTTCGTATCTCCTGTCCAGCGTGGAATGACGTGCTGGTGCAGGTGGGCGGCCACTCCGGCTCCACCAGAGGGCCCCTGATTCATCCCGACGTTGAATCCCTGCGGGTGGGACACCTCCTGAAGGGTCCGGATGGCGGCCTGGGTGAGGTGGGCCATCTCGATGACCTCCTCCTCGGTGGCGTCAACATAGCCAGCGACGTGACGGTAGGGGCACACCAGCATGTGCCCCGGTCCATAGGGGTAGAGGTTCATGATGACGTAGCAGGTCTGGCCACGGTGAACGATGAGGGCGTCCTCGTCGCTGCGCTTCGGAGCGGCACAGAACGGGCACCCATCCTCCGGGCGGTCACCACGAGGTTTGTTCTCACCACCGATGTACGCCATCCGATACGGGGTCCAGAACCTCCGGAAGGGGTCCGGGACCCCAACCAGGTCCTCGGCGAATTCAAGACGGTAATCCTCAGTCATCGACGACTCCGCGCAAGGTCTCAGCGGTCGGGTCATCGTTGCGACGGTCCTTGTTCCAGGCCGCGATGACACGCGCGGCTTCGTCCTGGGCGATGCCGTTGACCTGGGAACCGTCACGCAGTCGGAAGGAGACTGCACCCGCCTCGGCATCCTCACCACCGGCGATGAGGGTGAAGGGAACCTTCTCCTTCGAGGCATTGCGGATCTTCTTGCCGAAGCGATCAGACGACAGGTCGATTTCGACCCGAATGCCCTGGGATCGCAGCACGTCGGCAAAGGTCGTGACATACCCGTCAAAGGCCTCGGCCACAGGGACCAGACGCACCTGGACGGGAGCCAGCCACACCGGGAAAGCGCCGGCGTAGTGCTCGGTGAGCACGCCGATGAACCTCTCGACGCTTCCCAACTTGGCCGAGTGCAACATGATCGGGCGCTGGTGGGTGCCGTCAGCAGCCGCGTACTCGAGGTCGAAGCGTTCCGGCTGGTTGAAGTCGTACTGAATCGTCGACATCTGCCAAGTACGCCCAATCGCGTCCTTGACCTGGACCGAGACCTTCGGACCGTAGAAGGCGGCACCGCCCGGATCGGGGATCAACTGCAGACCAGTGCTACGGCACACGTCGTCGAGGGTGTCAGTGGCGGCCTGCCAGTCCTCGTCGGAGCCGATGAACTTCTCCTTCTTGGCGCCGTCCTCCTCGCGGGTGGACAGCTCGAGATAGAAGTCGTTCAGGCCGAAGTCGGCCAGGATCGACAGGAAGAACTCGATCTGCTTCTTGATCTCGCCAGGGGCCTGCTCCCGGGTGCAGTACGTGTGGGAGTCGTCCTGGGCGAACCCGCGCATCCGGGTCAGACCATGCACCACGCCCGACTTCTCGTAGCGGTAATCGTGGCCCATCTCGAAGAACCGCAACGGCAGCTCACGGTAGGACCGACCACGCGACTGGAAGATGAGGTTGTGCATCGGGCAATTCATGGCCTTGAGGTAGTACTCCTGGCCGGCCCGGGTGACGTTACCCGCCTCATCACGCTCCTCATCGACGAGCATCGGCGGGAACATGGTGTCGGCGTAGTACGGCAGGTGACCTGAGGTGTGGAACAGCCCGCCCTTGGTGATCTCCGGGGTGTGGACGAAGGAGAATCCCGCCTCCATGTGGCGCGCAATGATGTGCTCCTCGATGAGGTGACGCAGCATCGCACCCTTGGGGTGGAAGACCACCAGGCCCGGACCGATCTCCTCCGGGAAGGAGTACAGGTCGAGCTCGGCTCCCAGCTTGCGATGGTCGCGGCGCTCGGCCTCCTTGATCCGCTCCTGATAGGCAACGAGGTCCTCACGGCTGGCCCATGCGGTGCCGTAGATGCGCTGCAACTGGTCGTTGCCCTGGTCACCCTTCCAGTAGGCAGCCGAGAACTTCGTCAGGGCGAAGGCGTTGGCCAGGTACTTGGTCGACGGCACGTGCGGGCCACGACAAAGGTCCTTCCAGGCAACCTCGCCGTTGCGACGCACGTTGTCGTAGATCGTCAGCTCGGCGTCACCGACCTCGACCGAGGCCCCCTCGGCGCCCTTGCCCTTGGTGCCGATGAGCTCCAGCTTGTACGGCTGGTCGGCAAGCTCCTCGTGGGCGGATTCCTCGCTGGTGACCCGGCGCACGAAGCGCTGGTTCTCCTTGACGATCCGCTTCATCCGCTTCTCGAGCTCGGTGAGCACCTCGGGGGTGACCGGCTCAATGTTGCCGAAGTCGTAGTAGAAACCGTCGGTGATGAACGGACCGATGCCCAGGTTCACTTCGGGGTACAACTGCTGGACGGCCTGTGCCATGACGTGGGTGCACGAGTGCCGAATGATGTTGAGCCCGTCCTCGCTGGTCGCCTCGACGGGCTCCACCTCGGCTCCATCGTGGAGCTCCCGCTGCAGATCGACGAGATTGCCGTCGACCCGCATGGCGACGATGCCACGCTCGGAGCCGAAGAGGTCCAGGCCGGTAGTGGTGGTGTCCACCTGCTCGGTCCTGGAGATACCGGAACGGTGCAGGGTGATGCTGATGGACACGATTGACTTCCTCACTCGATGGCAGCCCGACGGATGCCGGACATGGTCCAATAATGCCGTACCGGGTCGGGTTGCTTCGAGTTGCAGGTCAGCGAATGAGACCAATGTCTCGTGCGCGAGCCACTGCTGCGCTGCGCGAGGTCACCCCGAGCTTGGTGTAGATGTGCGACAGATGGGTCTTGACGGTGGCCTCCGAGACATACAGGGCTTCCGCGATCTGAGCGTTGGAAAGCCCCTCTGCCGAGGCTTCCAGCACGTCGAGCTCACGAGCCGTCAAAGAGGTCTGCGGGGAGCGCATCCGCGCCATGAGGCGAGTGGCGACAGCGGGCGCCAGGGCTCCCTCACCGCTGGCGGCACGGTGGATCGACGACAGCAGTTCCTCGGCGGGAGCATCCTTGAGGAGGTAACCGGTGGCACCCGCCTCGACCGCTGCCAAGATGTCGGCGTCGGTGTCGTAGTTGGTGAGGATGAGGACTTCCGGGGGATTCGAGTGTGACCGAATCTCGCGAGTGACGTCCACCCCGGACGGGGCATTGGCGTCGCTGCTGAATTGTAGGTCGAGCAGCACGAGGTTCAGTTCCATCGTCGCTGCTGCGGCGAGGGCCTGGGCGGGAGTGGCTGCGGTGGCGACGATCTCGATGTCCGGGTCGGTACCGAGCAGGGCCGTCACCCCGGCTCGCACCACCGGATGATCGTCGGCGATGAGGACGCGTACGGTCATGACGGTTCTCCTTGGCGGACGAGGTGTGATTTCTCGGTGGCGGAATGTACCGGCAGATCGACGTTGACGATCGTTCCCTCCCCTGGCCCCGAGGTCAGTGAGACCTCGCCGGACAGCTCGTGGACCCGCTGCCGGATGGCATGCAGCCCGAAAGCTCCCTCGCGCACCGGGGCGTTGAGGTCCATCCCAACGCCGTCATCGGTCACCCTCAGATGGACGTGGGACGCGTCCGGCCGCGAGATCTGAATCGTTGCGTGATGGGCACGGGCATGACGGACCACGTTGGACATGGCTCCCTGGCACAGCCTGAGCAGGGCTGTCTGGATCTCCATCGACAGGTCTGAGGTGTCAGGACAGTCGACGTCGACGTGGAGCCCACCGATTGACCATGCCGTGGCACCCAGTCGCTTGAGAACTGCAGGCAAACCCTGATCGGCCACGGTAGGAGGAGCCAGTTCCGCAATGAGTCCGCGGGTCTCGGACAGTGCCTCGGACGAGGTGCGGTGGGCCAGCTGAACCTGCTCGATTGCCGGATGGTCAGGAGCCGTACGCTCGACCGCCGACAGGAGCAGACCGATGCTCGACAAGGATTGTGCGACGGTGTCGTGGATTTCTCGCGCCAACCTGGCACGTTCCTCGAGCACCCCAGCTTCCCGTTGGGAGGCTGCCAGCCTCTCCTGTACGACGAGCAGGTCGGCATTGAGGCGTTCCAACTTGACCGCTTGAGCCTGCATGGCCTTGAGGGACAGACCGACAACGACGGCCACTGCGGCACCGGCCACCGGGCCGACGACTCCGCCGACGCTCCAGCCACTCGTCAGCCCGCCGCCGAGGACGATGGCCACGGCCCCGACGACGACGGCGATGCAGGCATGAAGAGGGGCCAGATAGTCCAGGTAGACGAAGGAGAGCGGGATCGTCAGGTAGGCGGCATAGGGGAAGTCGATGGCCAACAGGATCGAGACGGCGACCATCGCCGCCACCAAGATGGGCTGCCACCTCTCACGCCGAGTGCGGTCCATGACATGGGACATCATGAGGGCGGTGTGGACGACAACGAGAAGGATCGCCCAGGTGAGGATTCGCCACACGTGGGGTGGGGACAGCACCAGGGCCATGACGACGGTGAAGATGACCAGACCGGCGAAGAGCACCTGGATGCCGATCTGCATGCCCACCCTCACGGCCACCGCACGTCCGCGGTGACTGGCCTCGATGTCGCGCCAACGGTGCAGCCCATCACGAGCAAGTGTGGTCGTCCTCATCAGCCACAAGTGTAGGTGCGCAACCCACATCTTCGTGCCGTCAGGTTCCCTCCCCGCATCATCCAAAAGGTTGACATCCGCCTCCGCCTGGAATCGTCCCACAACCACACCACGCACTGATTCCGCCAAGGGCTCTTACCAAGAAGGTGGTTACGACGACAACGACAAGGAGTTCCCATGTTCCTCGCTCGGCGTGATCTGGCCTTCGCCAAGGGGCGGTTTGCCCTCATGACCGTCGTAGTGGCCCTCATCTGCGTACTGGTCGGTTTCCTCACTGGTCTGGCAGGGGGGGCCTCGCTCAGCGCAGCGTCGCCGCAGTGGTGAAGGTGCCGGCTGATCGGGTCGTACTGGCCAAGATGGCATCAACGACGTAGACCGATTCCCGGGTGACTGAGAATCAGCTCAAAACCTGGCAGTCAGCTGACGGGGTGTCCAAGGTCACTCCCCTGAGCGTCACCCAGACCCGCGCCAGCAAGGACGGCACCGGATCCGCGGTGGCCATCTTCGGGTCCGATGTCGCGGTAACCTCCCTCGGGACCCCGGAGAAGGGGAAGGTCATCATCTCCCGCACCATTGCTGATGACCTCAACCTGGCGGCCGGGGACACGGTGGACATCGGATCCCAGAAGTTCACCGTCGAGTCGATTGGTGGCGACACGTGGTACTGTCATTCGGCCGTCGTCGCCATGGGCCATCAGGACTGGCAGGCCACCGTGACCCGCATGGGACAACCCAAGGCAGAGCCGACCGCTCTGCTTGTGCATGGAGTGCCCGATTGGAAGGCGGTCGACGATGCCGCCGGCACCGAGTCAGCTGCTCCCTGGAAGTCGGTCCGGATGCTGCCGACCTTCGGACCTGAGATCGGCTCCCTGGCACTCATCATCAGCCTCCTGCTGGGCATCTCCGCCCTCGTCGTCGGAGCGTTCTTCACCGTGTGGACAATTCAGCGTCAGCACGACATCGGTGTGCTGCGTGCCCTGGGGGCAACGACTCGAGCCTTGCGTCGTGACGCCCTGGGACAGGCAGGTGTGGTACTGGCCATCGGTATCGGTGCCGGCCTGGTCCTCGTGACGATCGCCGGATTCGCCATTCGCTCGACCATGCCCTTCGCCATGACGTGGTGGACGGTACTCGGCCCGGGGGCCCTGCTCGGTCTCCTGGGCCTTGCCGGAGCTGCTGTGGCCATCCGCTCCCTGTCGAGTGCAGAGCCCGAGCAAGCCCTCGGCTCGACCCGCTGACCTGTCCGTCCACCTCAGGAGTTTCGCATGATCACCCTCGACAACGTCACCTTCACCCGCCCGGACGGCAACCGTCGCGTCACCGCCTTGGAGAGTGTCAGCATGCACGTCGCCAACGGTGAGGTCGCCGTCATCACCGGACCGTCCGGATCGGGCAAGTCAAGCCTCTTGGCCGTCGCCTCCACCTTGGCTCGGCCTGACTCCGGCACCATCCTCATCGACGACATTGACGTCACCGGACTCGACGACGCCGACGCCACCGAACTTCGCAGGAAGAAGATCGGCATCGTCTTTCAGCAATCGAACCTCATCCCCAGTCTCGACGCCGTCGACCAGCTCGTCATGATGGGAGAACTCGACGGTGTGCATCGCTCCACCCGCGGCGAGCGCCTCAGACAGGCCAAGGAGCTCCTTGACGCCGTCGGCCTGACCAACCACATGCACAAGAGGCCGGCGCAGATGTCAGGCGGACAGCATCAGCGAGTCAACATCGCGCGGGCCCTCATGAACGATCCCAGCGTGCTGGTCGTCGACGAGCCGACCAGTGCCCTGGACTCCCAGGCTGGCGCCCGCATCATCGAACTCGTGGTCAAACTGACCCATGAGCACGACACCGCCACGCTGCTCGTGACGCACGACGAGGAGCTCATCGGGCATGGCTCCCAGCACCTGAAGATGCTCGATGGACATCTCATCCAGGTGCGTGGGGCCGGCGACGTAGAGCCGTCACGCAACGGCTCACACGCAACTCGTGGCGGTATCGGCGCGTGGCTCAGTCGGTTGGGGCTGCTTTTTCAAAGGTCGCGGTGTCGATGACAAAGCGGAACCTGACGTCTCCTGCAACAACTCGGTCATACGCCACGTCGACCTCGTCGACGCCGATCTTCTCGACCCAAGCCCCCAGATGGTGCTCGGCACAGAAGTCGAGCATCTCCTGGGTCTGCGGGATACCCCCGATGTTGGATCCTGCGAGCACCTTGGAACCGTTGATGAGGGAACCGATCGGCAGCCCCAGCTCCTCCGGGGGCAGTCCGACACAGGCCATCACGCCGCGCGGCTTGAGCAGCCTGAGGTAGGACTTGAGGTCGATTGGGGCGCTGATGGTGTTGAGGATGAAGTCGAACTCGCCGCGGTGATCGCGGAAGAAGTTCTCGTCACTGGTCGCCAGGGTGCGCGTGGCTCCGAGCTTCTCGGCGAGTTGGGCTTTGCGGAGGCTGCGCGACAGGACGGTGACCTCAGCCCCCTTCGCCGCAGCGATCTGCACGCCCATGTGTCCCAGGCCACCTAGGCCCAGAACGGCGGCCTTGTCGCCGGGGCCCACGTTCCAGGTGGCGATGGGCGAATAGGTGGTGATTCCGGCGCACAGCAGCGGAGCCGCCTCCATGAGGTCCAGGGAGTCGGGGATACGGCAGACGAATCTCTCGTTGACAACGACCTTCTGGCTGTACCCGCCTTGGGTGATGGTGCCGTCGACGTCGCAGGAGTCGTACGTTCCCACGCACCCGTTGAGACAGGCCTGTTCCTCCCCTGCCTCGCACTGCTCGCAGTGGCCGCAGGAATTGACCAAACACCCAACCCCTACCCGGTCGCCGGGCTGGTATTTCGTCACCTCGGAGCCGGCAGCCTCCACGACGCCGGCGATTTCGTGCCCGACGGCGAGCGGAAAGTGTGCCTGACCCCACTCGTTGCGGATGGTGTGGATGTCGGAGTGGCAGACTCCTGCCGCCTTGATGGCGATGACGACGTCGTCCGGGCGCGGATCTCGCCTCTCGATCTCGACGACCTTGAACGGCTTGTCCGGGCCTTCCTTCTGGAGAGCCTTGACGGTGATGGGCATGAGTACACCTCCTGAGTGATCCCCAGTGCCGATCCTTGACACTGACGTCACCAGAATATTGCGAATCAGCCTGTGAAGCTGCCGAGGAGCACAATTCAGGGGCGCGTACGGGCCAATCAATGGGTACACCCATTACCTGATGGTGGGCGATGCGGGGTTCGAACCCGCGACCCCTTCGGTGTGAACGAAGTGCGCTACCACTGCGCCAACCGCCCGCGCTGGAGAAACTATGCCAGAAGCGGGAGTGCTTGTCCAAGTCGACGGGCCGTCATCCACAAACATCACGGACCCAGATGACTGACGTCATCCAACCGGCTGATGACGTCTGATCTGCGTCCGTGTGTGGTAATCAGGGTTCTGACACACCATCATGCAACACACGGTGGCAGCAGACTCGATCAGCAACCGAATTACCACCTCGACCAGCCCCGATCAGGCACCCTCAGCCCATATCCCTCACATCAGAACCTGGATCAACAATCATCAGGGGCCGGCGGCGGGCACGTCCGTCCCCCGAAGCGCGACACGCCGATGGACTACATACTCTGACGAGGGGGTACGCACGTCGTTGGCGCGAGTGTCCCATCCCGATTTGCATTGCCAACGAGGCATCCTCTAGAGTTCTTTTTCGTCGCCCGGCGGGAGCGACAAGGAGCGAACACCCTTCGAGAGCCGCCGGAAAACATGCGGACGTGGCTCAGTTGGTAGAGCATCACCTTGCCAAGGTGAGGGTCGCGGGTTCGAGTCCCGTCGTCCGCTCGGAGAGGTCTTTCGGACCTATCCACGTGGTGGAGTGGCCGAGAGGCGAGGCAACGGACTGCAAATCCGTGTACACGGGTTCAAATCCCGTCTCCACCTCGGGCGGTTGGCGCAGTGGTAGCGCGCTTCCCTGACACGGAAGAGGTCGCCAGTTCAAACCTGGCATCGCCCACCACGAGGTCGACCGACGTACGTCGGTCGACCTTTTTGTTATACCGACCGTTTCTCCCTGCGCCCGAGACCTGTCCAGGTGAAGCGGTGACGCTCGCAGTCACCGCTCATGTGATCCATGTCTTGAGGGACTGGATGCACACCGGTTCACAGAGACATTTTCGCCAATTCGGCGGATCTACTTCGCTAGGGTAAACGCGACGTGTCGGACCTGTTGTCCTGGTAGTTGGGAAAGGGAGTGCTCAGATGGCTGCGCCAGTACTCGACCTCGTCCTCCCCGCGATGTCCGAAGCCTCTGCGACTCTCATTGGCCAGAGGCTTCGGCAGCGAATGTCTCATCTCCACCCGCACATCGAGTCGACGGTCAGTTTCGTCCCGGAGAAAGGCGGTTGCAAGGCTCCTCGCAGCAAGCCGTCGTGGAGTGAGCTGGTCTTGGTCCCCATCAATGTCACTCACCTCCATTCCAGCCCACCGCAGCTGGCTCGCCATGCCGAGGACATTCGTCGGAGTCATCCGGACCTGGCCATCCGCGTGGCCCGCCCCACCGGCCCGACCCCGGCCCTGCTCAACCTCGTCGATGCGCGTCTGCGACTGGCAGCCCATCGCGTGCACGCTCAGGAATTGGATGTGCTCATCCTGTCGGTTTCGGACAGTGGAGATCCGCGGGGCGCGGCCATGCTTTCCAAAATGACGCGCCTGTGGTCCCAGCACCACCACCTCCCGGTTCACATTGCCACCAACAGTGGCGGCGCCACTGACGTCGAGGAGGTTGTCGCCCATCTTCGCCGCGAGGGTCGTCGTCACATTGCGGTGGGAAGCCTGTGGATCTGCGATGACGAGACCTTCCGCGCCCACACTCACAAGGCTCTTCATGCTGGCGCAGAGGTCGTCTCCGCACCTTTGGGAGACGATCCGGTCCTCGCAGCCCTTGCCTTCGAACGGTACTGCTCGGCCGCCATGGGCTTGGTTTCCGGGCCGATCGGTGACGAGGTCATCTCCGAGTAACACCCCCTTCGACGCACCACCGGCCCGGACAAGTGTCCGCGCCGGTCTCATCCGTCACGCGTTGCTGAGGCGCTCCTTCTCCTTCTCGACATCGAAGTCGGCGGGAGGCCAGGTAAGCTTCATGGAGCGCATCGTCTCCAGCAGAATGCGTCCTACCGCCCAGTTGCGATACCACTTGTGATCCGAGGGGATGATGTACCAAGGTGCAACGTCAGGATTGCACTTGCCGAGTACGTCGTTGTAGGCGTCCATGTACTGGGGCCACTTCGAACGAGTATCGAGATCTCCGGGGTCGTACTTCCAGTACTTGGCAGGGTTGTCCAGACGGGCCTGCAGCCTCTCCTTCTGAGTGTCCGGGGAAATGTGCAGGAAGCACTTGATGACCTTGTAGCCGTCAGCAGCCAGTCCGAGCTCGAACTCGTTGATGAGGTCGTAGCGCGCCTTCCAGACCTTCTCCTCGACGAGGTTGTCGACCCTGGCGACAAGGACATCCTCGTAGTGGGAGCGATCGAAGACGCCGAGCATGCCGGGCTCGGGCAAGGCCTTGCGCACGCGCCACAAGAAGTCGTGCTTGAGCTCCTCGTCGGTCGGAGCCTTGAAGCTGTGGTGGTGAATTCCCTGCGGATCAACCAGCCCGAAGACGTGGCGGACCACTCCACCCTTGCCAGCGGTGTCGAGGCCCTGCAGGACGACGAGCACCCGACGGGCCTCCTCAAGACTGCTGCGGCCGCGGGCGAACAGCCTTTCCTGTAACTCCGAGAACTCCTCAGCCATCGGTTCGAGCTCCTTGAGAGTCGCCGTCTTGTCACCCGGGGCCTCCGGAGTTGCGCCGGTGTCGATCTTGTGGACGTCGACCGGGGGTTGCGGGCAGCGCAGCACGTCGGACAGTTGAGGGGAGCCTTTGACCATCGGTGTTCGTCCTTCCTGGGTTCTTGTGCCTCCATCCTGCCGTGACCCGGCGGACTCGGCGCGGGAATGACCCCCACCGAATTACCGTTTCACTCAACACGGAACCGGTGAGATGCGCCGGGCTGAAGGAGATCATGACCGACAAGCACGCCACGTCGCCAGACCTGCAACCGCGCCTCGTGCTGGCCTCTGATCAGTGGCGTCAGCGTCGACGCCCACGCACGGAGGTCCGGTGCGCCCGCGGCGACTCCCACCTTGGACACGTTTTCGCTGGTGAGGGTTTCGACACCCCAACCGACCTGAGGTACTGCATCAATTCGATCTGCCTCGATCTCTAGTCGACAGAAACTGACAACTGACGGCCACCTCGCGGTGAAATCCCTCAACCCGAACAGTTCCGACCAGGGATATCACCGTGTGCGGCGCGTCGGGAGAGCACCAGGTATGCCGATTCCCATAGCCTGAAGAGGTGATTCGGCAGATGTATCCGGTGGATTTCGAAGAGTTGCGTTCCCGAATCCTCGAGTATTCGTGGTCAAGCAAGCTCGAGGTTCACGAGATACCCGCTCCTACCCGCATCTCGCCGTTCTCGGTGGCGATCGAAGGATCCGTCGTCATCACCGGTGACGACTTGGGAAGCGGACGTCTCATCCTGCTCCACGATCCCTCGGGCTCCGAGGCGTGGCAGGGAACGAGCCGATTCGTCGCCATGATCCGTGCTGAGGTCGATCCGTCGATGGCTTCAGACCCTCTTGTCGGCAATGTCGCATGGTCCTGGCTGACCGACTCCCTCGACACCCACCACGCGATCCATCATGCTGAGGCTGGCACCGTCACCTCCGTGGTCAGCCGCCCGTTCGGGCAGCTCGGCGCCGACCCGGAGTCGAATCACATCGAGGTGCGTGCCTCATGGACACCGACATTCTCAACTGCCGAGGACGTCGACTCACATGTGGAATCATGGAGCGACCTCTGCCTGCTCTCTTGTGGGGTCTCCCCGATCCCTGACGACATCGCCGCGATTTCACCACGCCGGGCGAAACTCGCGTGACCGATTATCCCGTCCTCGCAGAGCCTCGGGAAGGCGTACCGCCGGTCGTCGCTTCTCCCGAGGCTCTTCGCCGTACGTGCCAGGCGCTCCGGGACGGCCACGGTCCCATCGCGATCGACACCGAGCGGGCCCATGGTTTCCGTTACAGCCCGCGCGCCTACCTCATCCAGTTGCGCCGTGAGGGATCCGGCACTCACCTCGTCGATCCCGTCGCCCTCGACGAGACAGACGGTTTGAAGCCCCTTGCCGATACCCTCGCCGGGACACAGTGGATCCTCCATGCCGCTACTCAGGACATGCCATGCCTGGCGATGGACGGTCTGCGTCCTGACGACCTGTTCGACACTGAGTTGGCCGGACGCCTCCTCAACCTTCCTCGCGTCGGTTTGGGACCGATGGTCGAGCACTACTGCGGGGTGACCCTGCTCAAGGAGCACTCTGCCTCCGACTGGTCTCGACGTCCCCTCCCCCGTGGCTGGCTCGTCTACGCAGCTCTGGACGTCGAGCTCCTCAATGACGTTCGCGAACAGGTCATCGCCGACCTCCAAGACGCTGGGAAGGACGAGTGGGCTCGTCAGGAGTTCGCCCACCTCGTCGACGTCGCCACGCAACTGCCGAGCGAGGCGCCAGGGGTCGATCCGTCACGCTGGCGCAGGATCAGCCACATCGGTGACATTCGCAGCCGATCCGGGCTACAGCTGGCACGCGACCTGTGGCTGGCACGCGAGAACCTCGCTCATGATCTCGACATCGCTCCGGGCAGGCTGCTGCGTGACGAGGCCCTCATCGCGGCTGCCAAACGCTGCGACCGCACCGTCAACGTCGACGCAGAGAAGCTCCTGTCCATCAACGGATTCCATCGCGGCCAGGCCAAGAAACATCGCCAAACCTGGGTCGATGCGATCAACCACGCCCGCAGCGTCCCGCCGAAGAAGTACCCGCAATTTCGGCAACAGTCCTCAGCAATCCCCCATCCGCGATCCTGGCAGCGTCACCATCCGCAGGAGGCTGCCCGCTGGGTGGCCGCCAGACCGGCCGTCAACGAGGTGGCCGTCGACCATGACCTCCCACCGGAAAACCTCTGTTCCCCGGCATGGTTGCGGCAATTTGCATGGCAGCCACCACACGACCTCTCCGTCACGGGGATCAACGCCTTCTTCGCAGATCTGGGCGCCCGGCCGTGGCAGCGCGAGATCCTCGCGACTCTGCTCAGCGGGGTGATGGCCGAGCTGTGATCAGCCCCTCAAGAGCTGAGAATGTCAGCTCACTGGCAGTCAAGCTGGCTGGCCAACCGGGTGACGGTCTCGGCGATCCCCTCAGCGCTCAGGCCCAGCTCAGCCATGATGGCCGACCGCGAGTCGTGGTCGAGGTAGCACTGCGGAATACCGAGGTTGCGCATCGGGCGCCAGACGCCACGCTCTGACAAGGCGTCAGCCAGATGGGAACCGAGTCCGGAGACGACCAACCCGTCCTCTGCACTGACGATGGCACGAGCCCTTGAGGCCTCGTCAAGAAGCTCCTCACAGACCGGGAGGGACCACCGGGGGCTGACGACTCGTACCGGGAGATCGAGGCTGTCTGCTGCCTTCAGGGCATCGGTGCACAGCTGACCATGTGCGACGACGAGGATGCCGTCCTCCGGTCCGTCGCGCAGGATGTCCAGGCCATGGTGGGAGGACACCGCGGGGATGTCGTCAGGCATGGGAGCCTTCGAGTACCGGACGACGGTGGGCCGGTCATCAATGTCGACGGCCTCGTCGAGTACCGAGATCAGATGCTGACGGTCACGAGGCGCCGAGAGCATGAGGCCGGGCACGATCCCGCACATCGCCATGTCCCACATGCCGTTGTGAGAGGCGCCGTCGGTGCCGGTGACTCCGGCCCGATCCAACACGATGGTCACACCGGCATGGTGCAGCCCCGCATCCATGAGGAGCTGGTCGAAGGCCCGGTTCAGGAAGGTCGAGTACAACGCGACGACCGGGTGAAGACCGGCCGCAGCCATGCCAGCCGCCGCGGTCACCGCATGCTGCTCGGCAATTCCGACGTCGAGGACCCGCTCCGGGTGGCGCGCGGCAAACGGAGCCAGTCCGACCGGGTGGAGCATGGCAGCAGTCACACCGACGACGTCGGGACGCCTTTCCCCCAGCTCGAGCATGGCACCGGCAAAGGCCTGGGTCCACGAGGCACCACCGGCAGCCTTGAGGGACTCCCCCGTCTTGGGATCGATCTGCCCGACGGCGTGGAAGTGGTCCTCCTCGTTGGCCTCAGCGGCAGCAAATCCCTTGCCCTTCATCGTCATGACGTGGACGATGACGGGATGCTCATAACGCTTGGCCAGTTCGAGGGCGCGCTCGAGGGACGAGACGTCGTGGCCGTCAACCGGACCGAGGTACTTGATTCCCAGGTCCGAGAAGATTCCGTTGCCGATGAGGGCGTCCTTGACACCGGCCTTCGCCGCGTGCATGAGACCGAAGACCTGCTTACCCAGCGGCTTCTCGGTGACGTGCCGCTTCATACGATCGAGGGCTTCCTCGTAGTGAGGATCGGTGCGAATGATGGCGAGCTGGTTGGCCAATCCGCCCACCGTCGGGGTGTAGGAGCGTCCGTTGTCATTGACGACGATGACCAGACGCAGGTCCTGCTGGTCGGCGATCGAGTCCAGGGCTTCCCAGGCCATACCGCCCGTGAGAGCACCATCGCCAATGACTGCGACGACCGTACGGTCCTCGCCACGCGAGAGGAATCCCCTGGCAATGCCCTCAGCCCAGGACAAGGAGGTGGAGGCATGCGAATTCTCCACCCAGTCATGGGGTGACTCGGACCGGCTCGGGTATCCGGACAACCCGCCACGCTGACGCAGCTTGTCGAAGCCAGCGGCACGCCCGGTCAGGATCTTGTGGACGTAGCTCTGATGACCGGTGTCGAAGATGATGGGGTCATGAGGTGAGTCGAAGACCCGATGGAGAGCAAGCGTCAGTTCGACAACGCCGAGGTTCGGCCCCAAATGGCCACCAGTCCGCGAAACGTTGTCGATGAGAAAGGTACGAATCTCTTCGGCGA
This sequence comes from Cutibacterium nasicola, assembly GCF_052654715.2. Taxonomy (NCBI): domain Bacteria; kingdom Bacillati; phylum Actinomycetota; class Actinomycetes; order Propionibacteriales; family Propionibacteriaceae; genus Cutibacterium; species Cutibacterium nasicola. Next base: position 1,201,609 of record NZ_CP199745.2, read on the forward strand.
GGTCCTCGGCCTGCTGGGTGGTGAGTTCCCTCACGTCGTCGGGGCAGCCGATGTCATCGAGAAGAGCCATACGTGCCATCTTAGGACGTGTCGCCAGGGCGACGACCCGCTTTGCGCTCCGACTCACCTCACGGCCACTGTCTGGCTTCCTTCCTCGCAACTGGAAAAGCCTTGAAAGGGCCAGGATGCACGAAGGTTCGGCATGCCACGAGGGTGCCGGGCCAATCCCCCACTACCGCCCCCGGAGAGGAGGAATGGCCCGGCAGATCATGGGGACTCAGGCGCGCACGGCCTTGAGGACGAGAGGCAGGTCCTGACTCAGATCGGCGTTCCAGCAAGCCCAGTCGTGGCCGCCGTCACACCTGAACCCGCCGTAGGTACGGGTCGTGTAACGGATGTAGGTGTGAGGAACCTGGCGAGCAGCAAGCCGCGCGTGCAAAGCCGTCGTATTGGCCCCGACAGCAGTTTCAATGGCCATCGCACCTCGCTTACCGATACCCAGCCCGGTGCCCGCGTACAAGGCCAGACGCGTGCCATCGCGCTGAATCCTGGCAAGCTTGTCGGCGCCTTGGGTACTGGACGGATTCGCCTCGACGAGAGCCGTGTTGGCCCGCACCATCGGACCCCAGACCGAGTCAAGCTGATACCCACTCTTGACGAGCTGCTCGGCCACGGTGGCCCTTACCGAGGCGCTCTCGATGTCGACGCCACCCGAGTAGGCCGAGACCGAGGAAAACATCTCTGGACGTTCCATCGCGTAGTGATAGGCACCGTACCCACCCATCGAGAGCCCGGCAATGGCGCGATGCTTTCCTGACGCCAGGGTACGGAAATTCGCGTCGACGAAGGGAATTGCCTCGTCAAGGTGGTGGTGCAGCCAGTCGGCGTCGCCACGCGATTGGTTCGCCCAGTCGGAGTACCAGCTGACCTTACCACCCTCCAACGTCACCGTGATGAGGTCAGCATCAGCAGTGATCTGCTCTGCTTGGCCCTGTGTGCGCGATTCATCGGTCCAGTCACGGACACGGCCGCTGCCACCGCCAGGAAGCAGGTAGAGGACGGGGTAGTGCTTGTCGGGATGAGTGGCGTACCCGGCTGGCAGGGTGACGCGGACGGCCATCTGGCCATCGAAGGTCTGTGCAGAATCGATCGACGGAGTTGAGTAATTGATCTGCCAGGTACGCTCCAGGCCCGAGACCTTCGTCACGGAGGTGACATTGACGCCCCTCGCATCACGAATCTGCGTGTCATGGATCTGTCCGAGGGCTTCTGGACGCGCCGCCGCAACGCCGTGGGCTGGGGAGTCGGAGGTGGCCTGTGCAGCGTGGGCTGTCGTGGGCGTCAGTGCCAAGGCACCACATGCCAGTGCGGTGACAACGGTTCGGGTGAGTCGTCCCATCGGTGTTTCCCCTCGTCGTCGAGATCTTTGAGCCTGTTCTGTCGTCACTGTAGTGACCACAGGGGTCACGGGGGCGAGGGTCGTCACACGGGCTTCAGGCCGTCTCGAGGGCACCCGCCATGTCGCCGTCACTCTCCTGCCTTGGCGCGATTCCTCAGGGGACGGCGAACGGGGGTGGGAGCGACGTCGTTCCCACCCCCGATTGAACGCATGCGTCAGTGCCGAGCCATGTTCCTCAGCACGTACTGCAGGATGCCTCCGTTGAGGTAGTAGGAGCGCTCTCCCGGAGTGTCGATGCGGACGACGGCGTCGAACTCGACGACCTTGTCACCGTTGACAGCCTTGACGTGGACTGTCCTCGGTATCGTCTCGTTGATCTTGTCGACACCAGTGATCTCGAAGGTCTCCTCACCGGTCAGACCGAGGGAATCGGCCGACTCACCCGCCGGGAACTGCAACGGCAGGACGCCCATACCGATGAGGTTGGAGCGATGGATGCGCTCATAGCTCTCAGTGATGACGGCCTTGACGCCCAACAGCTGGGTACCCTTCGCGGCCCAGTCACGGGAGGATCCGGATCCGTACTCCTTACCACCCAGGACGATCAACGGGATCCCCTGCTCGCGGTAGTTCACCGAGGCGTTGTAGACCGTGGTGACGGGGCCGTCGACCGTGGTGAAGTCGCGGGTGAAGCCCCCCTCGGTGCCCGGAGCGAGCTGGTTGCGTAGACGGATGTTGGCGAAGGTGCCACGCATCATGACCTCGTGGTTGCCACGGCGGGAGCCATAGGAGTTGAAGTCGCGGCGTTCGACACCATTGCCGGCCAGCCACTGACCCGCCGGGGAGTCGGTCTTGATATTGCCGGCCGGGGAGATGTGGTCGGTGGTGACCGAATCGCCGAGCCTGAGCAACACACGGGCGCCGGTGATGTCACCGACCGGGTCGGGCTCAGCCTTCATCCCGTCGAAGATCGGCAGCTTACGGACGTAGGTGGATGCGGGATCCCACGCGAAGGTCTCACCCTCGGGGGTCTCCAGCTCCTTCCACCGCGGGCCACCGTCGAAGACGTCGGCGTAGCGCTCGGAGTACATCTCGGCGGAGATGGACGACCCGACGATCTCCTCGATCTCAGTGGTGGAGGGCCACAGGTCGGCCAGACGGACCTCGCGACCATCCGGGGTGGTGGCCAGGACGTCGTTGTTGAGGTCGATGTCCATGGTGCCGGCGATCGAGTAGATGACGACCAGGGGCGGGCTGGCCAGATAGTTCATCTTGACGTCGGGGCTGATACGCCCTTCGAAGTTGCGATTGCCGGACAGGACGGCCGTGACGGCCAGATCGTTCTCGTTGATGGCAACCGAGACCTCGGGGATGAGTGGTCCGGTGTTGCCGATACAGGTGGTGCATCCGTAGCCGACCAGCTCGAAGCCCATGGCAGCGAGGTGCTCGGAAAGTCCGGCACGCTCGAAGTAGTCGGTGACGACCTGAGAGCCCGGTGCCAGCGAGGTCTTCACCCACGGCTTCGGCGACAGACCCAGTTCGTGGGCCTTCTTGGCCACCAGCCCAGCGGCAATCATGACGCTGGGGTTCGAGGTGTTGGTGCAGGAGGTGATGGCGGCGACCGTCACGGCACCATTGCGTAGCTCGAAGGAACGTCCGTCAGCCAGGGTGACCGGAATCGCGGCGCCTGGATTGGTGGTGTAGTCGGGAACCGTCTTCTCGAAGGTTTCCTTCGCCTCGGAGACGAGGATGCGGTCCTGCGGACGCTTCGGGCCAGCGACCGAGGGCCTGACCGTCGAGAGGTCGAGCTCCATGTACTCGGAGTAGCGGGGCTCACGATCCGGGTCGTGCCACATGTCCTGAGTTTTGGCGTACGCCTCGACGAGCTCGACCTGGGCCTCGTCGCGACCAGTGAGGCGCAGGTAGTCCAGGGTGACGTCGTCGATCGGAAAGATGGCAATGGTCGAGCCGTACTCCGGGCTCATGTTGCCCAGCGTGGCGCGATTGGCCAGCGGGACGGCGGCGACACCGGGGCCGTAGAACTCGATGAACTTGCCCACGACCTTCTGCTCGCGGAGCATCTGGGTGATCGTCAGGACGAGGTCGGTGGCAGTGACGCCGTCAAGCAGCTCCCCGGAGAGCTTGAAGCCGACAACGCGCGGAACGAGCATGGAGACGGGCTGGCCGAGCATGGCGGCCTCGGCCTCGATGCCACCCACCCCCCAGCCGACGACGCCGAGGCCGTTGACCATGGTGGTGTGCGAGTCGGTGCCGACGCAGGTGTCCGGGTAGGCAACCTTCTTACCGCCCTCATCACGGACGAAGGTCACACGGGCAAGGTGCTCGATGTTGACCTGGTGGACGATGCCGGTGCCCGGCGGGACGACGCGGAAGTTCTCGAACGCAGTCTGGCCCCACCTCAGGAACTGGTAACGCTCGCGGTTGCGCTGGTACTCGATGTCCTTGTTCAGCTCGAAGGCCTGCGGGGTGCCGAAGCGCTCGACGATGACGGAGTGGTCGACGACCATCTCGGCGGGCGACAGCGGGTTGACCTTGCTGGGGTCACCACCGAGGTCGGCGACGGCCTCGCGCATGGTGGCCAGGTCGACGATGCAGGGCACGCCAGTGAAGTCCTGCATGATGACGCGGGCCGGGGTGAACTGGATCTCCGTGGACGGCCGGGCTTCGGCGTCCCAATGTCCCAGATCGGTGATCTGCCCGGCGGTGATGTTGGCACCGTCCTCGGTACGCAGCAGGTTCTCGAGCAGAACCTTGAGGCTGTACGGCAGGTTGTCAGAACCGTCAACCTTGGTGATGTCGTAGATCTCGTAACACTGGCCGTCGACGTCGAGGGTTCGCCTCGCGTCGAAGCTGTTGACACTCATGTGGACTCCTGACTGGTCGATGCGGATGTCATCATCTCGCGTCGAGCTCCACCACCGCGGCAGAACAAGATATCTTGATATCAAGATATCTTGTTGCGAGGCAGGCCCCAAGTTAGGTTCGACTAAGTAGAAGAACGATCCCACAGACCCACCAGGCCCTGTCGGTATGCTCACGGCATCACAACCCGAGGCACATTGGCCGTTCCGGCCGAGACGAGCCACATTCGTCCGTCCGCGTTCACGCCATTACCATCGGGGCTCAACGGTCGCACCAGTCGAATCCGTGGCCAAGATGTCGAACCAGATGTCAGATCCATACACATTGAGACCAGCGCATACATTCCCGGTGTTCGAGCAATGATCCTGCATCGCCGCACGTCAGACGCGGTCCCGAAAGTCGACCGACGACAAGAATCAGATCCATCCCAGGTGATGTGGAAGATGGCGCACACTGTGTACTCGTGTCAGCAACGCACCACTGCGTCACCAACTCCAGGCCTGCAGCGAACCTTGGGTGCGGGACAGGTCCATCCCATGGATCAGCCAAGCCCCTCAGAATCGGAGCACAACTCACCGTCACCTGCCGCCTCGACCGCACGCGGAGGGGTGGTCTGCTTCTCCCTCTCCCGCGCAGCCTTCCTGTACCTCGCGAGCTCGCCGCGCAGGGCGTCATCCCCCATGACGAGGTACACCAGCCCGCAGTCCTGAGGACCAGTGACGTAGAGCTGGCACAGGCTACAAGGATCTCCCGGACGCAGCGGACACATCGGAACAGGATCTGCCATCTCAGATCTTTGGCTCCAGGATCGCCACGGCCTCAACGTGATGAGTCATCGGGAAGACGTCGAGCGCACGGATCGAACGCGGCACATATCCGCCGACGTCGAACAGGTGCAGGTCACGGGCCAGCGCGGCCGGATCACATGCGACGTGTGCAATCGCCCGCGGTGACGTTCGCGTCACCGCTTGGACGACGGCCTTACCCGCCCCCTTGCGCGGGGGATCCAAAACGACGAGATTCGCCTTGGCCTTCATACGCGGCAGAACCCGTTCCACACGCCCAGCAGTGAAGCGCCCACCGGGGACATTTCGTCGTGCCAGCGCCACCGCCTGACGTGACACCTCTATGCCACGGACGCGAACCCCATGATCTGCAAGCAGGCCTGCGAAGAGTCCGACACCGCAGTACAAATCCAACGCCTCGTCGCCCTGATGGGGATCCAGTCCACCTAGCACGGCGTCGGCCAATGCCTCGGCTGCCCCGGGATGGACTTGCCAGAAGCCACCGGCGCCAACCTTCCAACGCCGCTCACCCACCTGAGTCGTCATCGTCTCGCCGCCGGCAATGAGCTGACCATCCGCGATGACGCTCACCTGCGGATCCTCGGTGAGGCGGCTGGTCACCATGACGATCGCCTGTTGGGCCGCGCGGCACGCTGACTCGGCAGCCGGACGCCCAGCAGGGTGTGCGATGGGGCAACCACCTTCAGGCACCTGCACCAGGTCGTGACTGCGATGGCGTCGCAGAGCGGGACACCCATTGAGGCTGCGATACTGCATGCGTGTCCGCCAGCCCAGGCCGTCGGAGGAACCGTCAACGGCCTCCACAGTTCCAGTCCACTTGATGCCGGCGATACGGTTGAGCTGTTCAGCAATGACCCGACGCTTGAGCTCGCGCTGGAACTCGACGTCGACATGTTGGAAGTCGCAGCCACCGCATACCCCCGCGACCGGGCACGGCGGATCGACGCGATGCGGGTCAGCCGACACAACCTTGACGGCCTGCCCGAACCAGTGCGAGACCTTCGAGGTGTCGGTCAGTCGAACTCGAACCTTCTCCCCCGGCAATGCGCTGCGGACGAAGACCACCCTGCCGTCCAGACGCGCCACGCAGTAACCACCGTGGGCAATCTTGCCCATGACAAGGTCGAATTCCTCGACCGGGGACGCATCAACAGACTCATGCACCCGCGCAAGTCTAGGACCCACAGTGGTGCCGCGTCCGCGCGACTGGGACGTTGATGGGCCTCAAACCCCGTGATTCAGGGGTGGGCCAAGCCAGGTTCGCGAGAAGCTGATGTCGAGGCACGACTGCAATGCCTCGTGGTGAACGTCATCACGAGGAAAGCACCCCGATATCAGTGGCGGGGAGTGATCGTCGCGCTGGGATCTCGCCACGACCGCGGATCGTTGCGCTTCCAGCGCCTCTCCAGAATCGCCGAGCTGCGCAACTGGTACGGCACCGACGAGATGAGCACACCCGGCATGAAGTGCAGCCGCGCTCGCACCACGAGAGCCATTTGGTTGTGCAGGAGGTGTTCCCACCAGTGACCGACGACGTACTCAGGAATGAACACCTCGACCATGTCGCGCGGATTCTCACTGCGGATACGACGGATATGGTCGATGAACGGGTTGGTGATCTCGCGATATGGAGAAGCGATGACGCTGAGGGGAATGTCGATGTCCTCTTCGTCCCAACGCTCCAGCAGGCGGTCCGTGGCGTCGGGGTCGACGTCGACGATGACGGCTTCCAAGAAGGTCGGCACGGTGGCCTTGGCAAACTGAATCGCCCTCATCGTCGGCTTGTTGAGGTCCGAGATCATGATGACCGCGTGGACCCGCGACGGCAGGGCACGGTCGGACGAGCTGTTCAGCTCCAGCTCCTGAGCCACCGAGTCGTAATGCTTCTTGATCCCCGTCATGAGGACGTAGACCACAGCCATGGCGATGAGCGCGAGGTAGGCGCCGTGGATGAACTTCGACGCCAGGATGATGATCAGAACGACACCAGTTCCCACCAGGCCGATGCCATTGATGATCCGCGAGTGCTTCCACCTGCGGCGCTCCTTGACCGAGGCCGAGGTGTCTGTGCGAAGCAGCCGCGTCCAGTGACGCATCATGCCGGTCTGGCTCACCGTGAAGGAGATGAAGACGCCGACCACGTACAGCTGGATCAACGCCGTCACCGAGGCATTGAAGACGAGTACCAGGATGATGGCGCCGGTGGCGAGCGTCAGGATGCCGTTCGAGTAAGCCAGACGATCGCCACGGGTGTGCAGCCGACGGGGCAGGAATCCGTCACGGGCGAGGATCGAGCCCAGCACCGGGAAGCCGTTGAAGGCAGTGTTGGCAGCCAGGAACAGGATGATCATCGTACAGACGATCATGATGTAGAAACCCGGCTTGAAGGAGTCGTAGAAGACGGTTCGGGCCAGCTGACCGACGACCGTCACCTGGTCCTTGACAACGTTTCCGTGGGTGTCGACGAGATGGGACTCCCCTGTTGTGTCGAACATCTTGACGCCCGTCAGATTGGCCAGGATGAGCATGCCCATGAGCATCGAGACAGCAATTCCGCCCAGCATGGCCAAGGTGGTGGCGGCATTCTTCGGCTTTGGTTCGCGGAAAGACGGCACACCGTTGGAGATGGCCTCGACACCGGTCAGAGCGGCGCAACCGGAAGAAAAGGTACGCGCCATGAGGATGACGAAGGCAATACCGACCAAGCCGGTGTACTTCGGCGCCCCGACGACCGTGCAATCAGCGGTGGGGGCACGCAGCTCGTCACCCAGGACGAGAATCCTCGTCAGACCCCAGATGACCATGCAGATCACCGAGACCATGAAGGCATAGGTTGGAATTGCGAAGAGAGTTCCCGACTCCCTGACGCCGCGAAGGTTCATGGCTGTGAGAATCGCGATGATGACGGCAGCGGCAAACCCTTCGTGACCGGCAAGATCGGGGATCATCGCCTCAGCGTTCTGGATGCCCGACGACACCGACACGGCCACGGTCAAGACGTAGTCCACGAGCAGCGCACTGGCCACGACGAGCCCGAACCGCGGACTGAGGTTGGCTGTCGCCACCTCGTAGTCACCACCGCCGGACGGATACGCATGCACCGTCTGGCGGTAGCTCATCACGACGATGAGCATGACGAGGGCAACGGCAATGCCGATCTTCCATGAGAATGCGAATCCGGCAGCACCTGCCAGCGACAGGGTGATGAGGATCTCGTCAGGGGCGTACGCCACGCTCGAGAGAGCGTCGGAGGCGAACACCGGTAGTGCGATCCGCTTCGGCAGGAGGGTCTCACCCAAAGCACTGCTCTCGAGTTTGCGCCCGATGAGCACCCTCTTGACGGCTTGGAAAACCTTCACGGCGGGTCACTCTACTTGCGTAGGACATCGTCGGCACCTTGCCGGTAGCCTCGAGACCGTCAGGCCAGCAAACGCCTCGGACAAGACAGTCAGACCGGGACGCGGCACAATGGCCCCGACAACCACGACACGGATGGGTGCCACCGCCACCCAGGAGAGGGGTCACGTGCACATCGTCATCATGGGATGTGGCCGAGTCGGATCGAGGTTGGCCATCCTGTTGGAGAAACGTGGCCACGACGTGTCGGTCATCGACATTGACGACAACGCCTTCCGTCGGCTTGGCCCCGACTTCAAGGGACAGACGGTCAAGGGTGTCGGATTCGACCGCTCGGTGCTCGAGAAGGCCAGTATCCGCGAGGCTGACGGCTTCGCTGCCGTCTCCAACGGCGACAACTCCAACGTCTTGTCAGCCCGGGTGGTCCGCGAAGAGTTCGGAATCGACAACGTCGTGGCGCGCATTTTCGACCAGGGACGAGCCGAGGTGTACGAGCGGCTCGGTATCCCGACGGTCGCGACCGTGCGCTGGACTGCCGACCAAGTGCTGCGAAGCCTCATGCCGGAGGGGTCTGAGCCTGCCTGGCGTGACCCGTCCGGTCAGGTCCGCCTCATCCGCATCAACACCCACACTGACTGGGTCGGGATGAAGATCTCCACCATCCAGGACCGCATCCACACCCCACTGCCGTTCCTGTTGCGGTTCGGTCAGGGCATGGTTCCTGACGCCGCCACGTTGCTGCAGGACGGCGACGTCGTCTATGCGGCCGTCGAGGTCGAGCGCATCACCGAAGTCGAAGGCCTGCTGGCCAAGCCACCGGTCAAGCGCTGATCGCACCCACAGCGCCACTCACCTGAGGCAAGGAGAATCGTGAGAATCGTCATCGTCGGAGCCGGTAACGTCGGCCGATCCATTGCTCGTGAGCTCACTGCTCATGGACACCAGATCCTGCTCATCGACAAGAATCCCAACGCCATGAAGCCGGACGCCGTTCCGGAAGCCGAGTGGTTGTGTGCAGACGCCTGCGAGTTGGCTACTCTCGAGGAGGCTCGCCTCGACAGCTGTGACATCGCCATTTCGGCCACCGGTGACGACAAGGTCAACTTGGTCCATTCGTTACTCGCCAAGACAGAGTTCGGCGTTCCCAGGACAGTGGCTCGCGTCAATCATCCCGGCAACGAGTGGATGTTCGACCAGGTGTGGGGAGTCGACGTTGCAGTGTCGACCCCGCGGCTCATGGCGGCACTGGTTGAGGAGGCCGTGACCGTCGGTGAGTTGGTGCGCCTGTTCACCTTCCAGAAGGGACGAGCGAATCTCGTCGAGCTCACCCTGCCGGACAATTCGCCGCGCGTGGGGGACCGCATCCGCGACATCTCGATGCCCGGAGATGCGGTGTTGGTTGCCATCATCCGCGATGGTCAAGGACGTGCCCCGGAGCGCGAAGCAGCCCTTGAGGCTGGCGACGAGTTGCTCTTCATGGTCTCGCCGAACTACGAGCCCGACCTGGTCGATCTACTGGCACCTCGCTGATCAGCGGATCCGGATTCTCACAACCCCGGGACTCGGCCCCAGGGTTTCCTGTGTCGGATCACTCTCGGCTGATAGGCCACCTAGCGTGGCCTCCCTGCTCCACTTCGTGTTCCCCCTTCCCCTTTTCCCGCCTTTCCCCTTGTCCGTCCGTGTGGTGGTAATTCCGGTCGCCTGTGGGGCTGGCACCATCTGTCGTGGCAGCGGGGCAGCTCGCATGCAGGATTGCCACGATGGTGGGGGTGGCAGTGACCGGGAAAACAGTGGGGGTGGGGCCGTGGTACCCACGGTGGTGGGGCTCCCCCCTTGGATGTTCGTGGTGATCACGGTTATGAGTGCCGGTGGTGCAAGGACTCGTAGCAGAGGTGCCCACAGTTGCGAAACGGGCCGACCGAGACCAGGGTGTTTGACCAGAACTGGACAGGTGAGAGCCCTTCAAGACTTCCTGGACCACTCCTGGGGTGGGCCGTGTCCACCGCTACAACCCGCCTGCCGGGGCCCACCGTTCCCAGTCGTGGCAAAACCGGTGACAACTTCACCAGTTACCACCCCACACGACACCAAGCCCCGCCAACACCCACATCACCACACCAACAATGACCAAGCCCACAAGGCACGGGAAGGACGACGCGGGGTAAGCAGGAGGCCGACACAGCCGTGAAGGACATTGGCAAAACGTAGGCGCAGGATCAGGTTGCGGCAGCAGTATCGGGAAAACAGGTACTAAACGGTGAGAAGAGGTACTCGCAGTAACCAGAAGCGCGAGGATGCAACAACATCAAGGAGACGACAGAACCACGCCGCGTACCCGTGTCGGCATTAGACTTCCGCCCCGGCAAGGATTCGGCAATCCTGAAATCCTCCACCGAAACCGTCCCCTAGTCGGAAGCTCGCCCTCAGTCAGGAAGAACGGTGTACCTGGGATTGTAAATCACCCGGCGACCATCGGCCTCAGTAATCATCCCCTCAACACTGATCCTTCGTCCGGCACGCAAACCGGGAATGCGACGTCGGCCCATCCAGATAAGCGTGACCGCACCAGTGCCATCGCGCAGCTCTGCTTCGAGCCAACGATTCGTCCCACGCGGGTTGAGGGTCAGCACCTCGATCCGCCCCTGGAGGGCCGCACGGGAACGCATCTTGGCCTCGGCAATGGTCGAGACCCCGGCGTCAATGCTGGAACGCTGCAGGTCGTCATCGGCAAGGTCCTCATTGGACGCCGTGAACCGGTGCAGGGCTCGCAGAAGCATCGACTCGCGGGGAGCGCGAGGACCGGTGCTTTCGGTCATGATCAGGACTCCTCCGGGCGTAGCCCCTCAGGAACCTTCAGCGGGATGACGTCACCGGGAACACGCGGGCTGTCGTCACGACGCACCACAAGATTGCAGAAGAACTCCAGCAGCAACTGGCCTGTAGCGTCGAGCTTCTCCCCGAGAGCCGACTCGCCCATGAGCACACCGCGCAGCAACCAGCGCGGTCCCTGAGCCAGCCACGTGCGCGAGACGTGGTAGCCGTCCTCGCCGTCGGGGCCTTTCATCGGGACGATGCGACGCAACTCGGCACCCATCGGACCCGAATCGACATTGGCCTCGCCACCCTGAGCAGCGGTACCCCGAATCATCTCCTCGTGGACCTCGTCAATCATGAGTGTGGAGGCAGGGGCTGCGAAGAGGGCCACCTCAATGGCGGAATTTCCCTGAACGACGAGCAGGCTCTGCACAGCACCAGAGGTCTGATCCAGCTGGATTTGCATCTGCATGTTCTCGAAGGGAGTGACGATGAGGGACCCGAAATCGATGCGCTCGAAATCGTCAGCATCGAGGTCGACCTCATCTATGTCGAAGGGGCCGTCCTCGCGGTCGAGGTTGATCCGGTAGGAGGAAGTGTCCTTCTCCTCGTCGGACTCGTCCTCCCCGGTGGCCTCGAGCTCCCCGTCGATGACCTCATCCGTCTCGACGTCGTCGTTGCGCTTCTTGCGACCGAACATTGTGTCCTTCCTCGACCGACACCGTGTGCCAACAAAAGCAGTCTAACCGTCAGCGGGACGCACACCAGAAACGCCGGTGGACCCATACCCACCCTGGCCACGTTCGGTCTCGTCCAAGTCATCAACCGGTTGAAACACTGCCTGCACCACCGGCACCACGACGAGCTGAGCTATCCGAGACCCGGCGTCAAGGTGCAAGGACTGCTGGGGATCGGTATTGATGAGCAATACCTTGAGCTGACCCCGATACCCCGGGTCGATGGTCCCGGGCGCGTTGACGATCGACAACCCGTGCCGAGCTGCCAGACCCGATCGCGGATTGACCAGCCCGACACAACCCTCTGGCAAGGCAATACGCACACCAGTCTCGACCATGGCCCTCTCCCCCGGGCCCAGGTCGACGTCGTGACGGCAAGTGAGATCAGCCCCCGCGTCGCCAGGCATGGCATAGCGGGGCATGGCTTCAGGATCTGCCACGGTCGGAACAGTGACGTCAGCCACGGCTACCCTCCTCATCACGAGTGTCGTTGGAAGCGTCCTTCGATCCAGGCACGAAGGACGCGGCGGCCGAATCCGAAGCCGTCACGTCCCCAGTCACGCCGCTGCGAACCCGCCCAGCCTCAACGACGGCGGCAACGACGATGACGGTGACCATCATGCCGATGGACGAACTCGTCCATGCACCGGTCACCGCGATGAGCGAGAGCGCTGCGACAGCACCGATGAGCCACCACGAGAACGGCGCCCAGGGTCTCTCGAGATGGATCACGGATCCAGACGGATGGTGGGAATTCACCGTCACAGCCTAGTCGACGGGCCAGGACGCAATATGATGACGCCATGATCCCAGAAAAGATCCTGTGGAAGGTTTACGCCGGTGCTCTCGGCGCCGTCACCACCATCGTCAGTCAGAAGGTCGTCCAGGGCGTGTGGAAGTACGTCACGGGTGATGAGGAGACTCCCCAGCCTGATGACCCCGAGGTCTCGACCACGAAGGCGCTCTCGTGGGCGCTGGCCAGCGGCATCGGGATCGCTGGATCCCAGCTGCTCATGAACCGCTTCGTCAACAAGCGTTGGATGAAGTTCAGCTCGGTCAACCCCACCACCGGCAAGAGCCTCAAGGACGAGAACGACGACTGAACCTCATCCCACCGACGACAGCTGACCCCCGTCTCATGGAGATGAGGGTCAGCTCACGTCATGGGGAGGATCAGACGCAATCGACGCAGTAGAACTGGCCGTCACGCTCCTCAGCGAGCTGGGAACGTCCCTTCACGAGGAAGCAGGACGCGCACGTGAACTCGCCGGACTGGCGAGGCAGCACGCGAACGGTCAGTTCTTCATGGGACAGATCAGCGCCGGGAAGCTCAAAAGCCTCAGCAGCCTCGACCTCGTCTTCGTCGACCTTTCCGGAGTTCTTGTCGTTGCGCTGGTTCTTGAGCTCCTCGATGGAGTCCTCACTGACCTCCTCATCAGTCTTGCGCGGAGCGTCGTAATCGGTAGCCATGGTCACCTTCCAGTAAGGACTCGAGACGTCGCCAACTCGCCGACTGCGAGCTGCGACCGCACAATATTCGCACCCTTGTGTATCACACCTGTCAAGCCGGCGGACAGCGCGCCGGGGCATCCGGGCGGTACCATCACGCCCGAAGGAAGTAAGTTGGTGACTCACACAGCCAAACCCCGACCACAAGGAGTCGGGAGGGAAGGTGGACGATGGACAGCGCTCTGAGCCCCCGCGAGATTCAGTCGCGGATCCGTTCCGGGGCCACTGTCGAGGAGGTGGCCGCTGAGGCGGGCGTCGGCGTCGATCAGGTGGAGCCCTTCGCCATACCGGTCCTCGCCGAACTGGATCACATCATCGAGGTTGCCATGACGTGCCCGGTTCGCCGTGCCGGCGCGCCTGGGTCCCACCGCGCCCTGGGGACCGTCATTTCCCGTGTTGCCAAGACCAATTCGATCCCCGATGAGAAGATTTCCTGGCGGTCGTGGCGCCACGAGGATCACACCTGGGCCCTCGAAGCCACCTGGCCCGCGACCGAGGAGGGGGCTCCGAGCGCAGCGATGTTCCGCTTCGACCTCAAGGGACGCCACACCTCCCCTGAGGACGCCGGTGCACGTTGGCTCGTCAACGACCGCTCCCCTGCTCCCGCCGAGCCGTTGGCGAACGGTACTCCCGATCCCGATCAGGAACCGACGCTGGATCTCAACGACGAGTTGGCCATTGTTCGCGCAGTGAGCAATCGTCCACAGTCACCGGCCGACCCCGACGCGGTCGCAGGGATGACCAAGCACGACGGGGTCTACGACTTCGTCCCCTCGTCCCCAGCCGACATGGACATGCTCTACGAGATGCTGGCGGGCTTCCAGGAGGACTCGGTCAACATCTACGAAGGCCTGAAGACACCGGTGGTCGACGTCGATTCCACCCCCGGAATCCAGACGTCGGAGGCATCGCAAGACGCGACACACGAGTCCCAGACCGATGACCCGCCGGACGAGAATGCTCCCGCTCCTGAGAAGGAAAGGCCGGAGACGAAGGAGGACGCCGCTGCCAAGAAGCCGACAACAAGGACGACGCCTCGCACGTCGAGGTCCACCACGGACAGCCGGCCTGCCGACAAGGACGAGCCCCAGCAGGATGCCCTCGTCGAGAGTGGCGAGCAGCCGCGCAAGAAGCGCAAGCCTCGCAAGTCCAAGAGGGCGTCTATCCCGTCGTGGGACGAGATCATGTTCGGAGGCCCCACCCCGCACGCGTGACAGGCCCTGAGCTCTGAAACGTTCACACACGATCCCCGGCTGGACAGCAGGGATCGTTGTCAGTCGTCGAAGGGCAGGGTTTGCTCGGAAAGAGTTGCCCTGGACATTTCTGCGGCAATCCCCTGACGGTGGTGACGACGGCACAGCACCTCGTAGTGGATCTCCGATCCGCCGCCGATGTCGCCGACGCCCACCTGGTCCCCCTCACGCATCATGACGCCGCCGACGACACGGGCATTGTGGGTCGCAGGACGTCCGCACCAGCACAGCGGCGAGACGGGCGGATGGACGACGCGGTCGGCGAGTTCGACGAGCCGTTTGGATCCGGGGAAGAGCTCGGTCCGGAAATCGGCCAGGATGCCGAAACAGTAGACGTCGATCCCGAGGTCGTCGACGACCCGGGCGAGCTGGTCGATCTGTTCGGGACGGTAGAACTGGGCTTCGTCGCAGATGAGGTAGTCGATGCGTCCACCACGACTCAGCCGTGCCACGACGTCGTGGTGGAGGTCCAGGGAGTCCGTCACCTCGACGGCCTCGACGCTCAGGCCGATCCGGGAGGTGATGCGGGCGCCGCCGGAGCGATCGTGCATGGCATACCGAACCCCCTGACGGTCATGGGCCGACTGAGCGTGGTCCATCTGCAACGCGAGTGTGGACTTTCCGGAGTCCATCGGTCCAGTGTGAAAGACGAGCTCGGCCATTCTCAGCCCTCGCAGACCTGCGCCAGCAACGGAATTCTCATCTCCGGCGGGGTCAAGGAGCCATGCATGCCGACCAGGGAGAGCTCCTTGGGAGTAGCACGACTCATGATCGCCCAGTCATCACGGGTGATCGCCAGCACGTCACCGAAACGGGAGCGGGTGGAGTGATCCACGACGCCGAAGAGCCCCGCGTCGACGGCGTCGTCACCGAACACGACCTGGGCACGGTCTCCGAGCACCCGTCGCCACCGCCGGGCGACCTCGACGGGGCATTGGGTGTACACGTGGCGGAATCGGGGTTCCCCCGCCAGCAGATCGACGTCTGCGAGCAGTCCCCCCTCGTCCTCCATCATGACGCGGTGGCCCTGCGGCACATCGATCATGCCGTGATCTGCCGTGACGACCAGGGCGGTACCGGGATCCAGCTGGTCAAGAAGGGCTCCGACGAGATCGTCAACCCACATCAGACGTGATCTCCACGCCGCGGACTGCCATCCCTCGCCGTGGCCGACGTGGTCGAGGGACCGCTCGTAGACATAGGTCAGGGAAACGTTCCCGGCCTGAGACGCAGCGAGGGTCTTGTGAACACGCTCGTCGACGTCATCCTCGTCACATATGGCCACGAAGCGCGGACCGCGCAAGCTCGCCCGCGTCAGCCCGGACCTCTCGAACCGAGCCGGTCCCACGCTGCTGACCGCCACCCCCGCTGCCCCCAGGTCCTCAAAGGCCGTCGGGTGGGGCTGAATGACCTCCGGGTCGTCGCCGTTAGCCCAGCTCAAGGCGTTCATGGCCCGTCCGGAGGGAGCGCGGAAGGTGTACCCGGCGACACCGTGGTGTCCTGGAGCGGCACCGGTACCGATACAGCTCAACGAGGTGGCTGTCGTCGAGGGGACCTGGCAGGTCAGATCGTGGCACATGTGCATGTCCGACAGTGTGGGCGCCAGGTGCCGCGACTGCTCAAGGTTCTCCCGTCCCATCCCGTCAACGAGTAAGAAGACGTAACGCTTCGCGTCGGGCAGACCGAGCCCAGCTGGCCCTTGGCCCGTCAACGCTCTCCCCATGGCGGGGACCAGGTCGGAAAGGGTCTGCGGACCCGGCGCCACGAGGTCAGGGGCAAGCAATGGCGTCATCGTGCTGCTCCAGTGGCTACCTGCATTCGAGTGGCAAATCCCATCATCCGCTCGACCTGATCGGCGCCATCAGCGGCAGGGCTCATCCGGATGACGATGTCGTCACCGCTGAAGGTGCCGGTGTAGCCGTGGTCTGCGGTACACATCGGGTCACCGCAGGTGGCGGGCTCGAGCTCGATGTGCGACACCGCGCCCCAGGTCATCTGCAGCCAGGTCTCCACGGTCGTCGCCGAGGGGTCCTTGCCGAACTTGTCGGGGTCCACGACGACGCGCGTCAGCACCACCGAGCGCACTTGCGACAACGGGATCGACTCGCTTGAGGTCACGGCCTGCAGCCGTCCTCCTTCGGTCCGCTCGTCGGTGTGACCGATGAGCATTCGCGTCGCCGTACGCAAGATGACGGTGAGATGCCGGTGGACCTCGTCATTGTCGAAGGCTGCCTCGAGATGAAGCAGATGGTCGAGGACCTCTTCTCCGGCCAAAGAGTTTTCGGCGACGTCAATGACCAGCTCGGGGAAGAATCCACAGGACTGGATCTCGACGGCCAGGGCAGCCGGAAGGGGAGTTCGGGCTTGATCGACAGACTGGCTCACCGGCCCATCGTCCCACGATGGAGCCCGATCCAGTAATCTCCAGGACATGTCGAACCGGCCGTTCATCGGAGCTCGAGTCGAGGATGCCCTTCACAGGCGTCTCAACGCCACGCTGCGCCGACGCGGTTGGATGCCGCGTGTGATCGGATATCGCAGTTACGGATCGGCCACCCATGTGCGCGTTCTGGGCCGAGTCGTCCTCACCAGTCCTCCTGGTGCCAATCCGGAACAGGAGCGTCATCCCGGCCGTTCTCCGCTCACCCGGCGCAACATGTTGTCCATCGACCTGCTGTCCCAGCGGGGGTGGCGCAACTTCCTCGGTCTTCCAGCACCGGGTACCGAGGTCGTGGTCGACGTCAATGGGGAGAAGATCACCGTACGTGCCGACCGTGCCGGATACGTCGACGTGCGCATGAAGAATCCTGGGTTGCAACCGGGATGGCACGAGGTCACCCTCTCCACCAGCGGGGACACCACGAAGGCGAAGGTCCTCGTCGTCTCGCGCAACACCCGTTTCGGCATCGTGTCCGACATTGACGACACCGTCATCGCAACGTCTCTGCCGCGCTCCCTCATCGCCGCCTGGAACTCCTTCGTCCTCACTGAGCAGGCCCGCAAGTCCATTCCCGGCATGGCCCGCATGTATCAGAAACTGCTGGGGCGCCATCCCGACGCACCCGTGGTCTACGTGTCCACCGGCGCCTGGAACACCTACCCCTTCCTGGTGAGGTTCCTGGCCCGCCATGGCTACCCGCAAGGACCACTGCTGCTGACCGACTGGGGACCGACGAACATCGGGTGGTTTCGCTCCGGTGTGGACCACAAGCGGACGGCCCTGCGCGAACTGGCCCGCGATTTCCCCGACATCGAATGGGTGCTGGTCGGCGACGACGGGCAGCACGATATCCGGATATACTCCGAGTTCGACGAGCTGCAACCCGGCCACACCCGCGCCATTGCCATCCGTGAGCTCTCGACGACCCAGCAGGTGCTGGCCCACGGGACGACGACGGTTCTCGAAGACCGTCACCGGGTGCAGTGGGCCCCCGAATCAGCCCCCTTGGTACACGCACCCGACGGTGACACATTGGCCCCGCTCCTGGACAAGGTGCTCAACCATGAGGACTCCCCAGGCCGATCCTGACATGCGGATTTTGCGCCAATCGACCAAAATAGGTCGTTAGCGTGCGCTGCTAGGGAGGTATCACGATGGTCAAGAAGACGGTGGTCGACGACTTCACTGAGAACATCATCGACGTCGACGTCTCCCGCGAGATGGAGAACAGCTTTCTGGAGTACGCCTACTCCGTCATCTACTCTCGTGCCCTGCCGGATGCCCGTGACGGCCTCAAACCCGTTCAGCGTCGCATCCTCTACACCATGGGTGACATGGGGGTTCGCCCCGATCGCGCCCATGTGAAATCGGCCCGTGTCGTCGGTCAGGTGATGGGCCAGCTCCACCCCCACGGCGACGCCGCCATCTACGATGCCCTCGTGCGCACCGCCCAGCCTTGGGCCATGCGACTCCCCCTCGTCGACGGGCACGGTAACTTCGGATCCCTGGACGCCGGACCGGCCGCCATGCGTTACACCGAGTGTCGGATGGCTCCCCCCGCCCTCACCATGATTGACGGGCTCGACGAGGACACCGTCGACTTCGAACCCAACTATGACGGCAAGGAGACCGAACCGTCGGTTCTGCCGGCCGCCTTCCCCAATCTGCTCGTCAACGGGGCGTCGGGCATCGCGGTGGGAATGGCCACCAACATCCCGCCCCACAACCTCGTCGAGGTCGTCGCGGCCCTGCGTCACATGCTCGACCACCCGGACGCCGATCTCGAGGAGATCATGCGCTTTGTGCCGGGGCCCGACCTGCCCACCGGAGGGCGGATCATCGGCCTCGACGGCATCGCTGATGCCTACCGCACCGGCAGGGGCTCCTTCAAGATCCGCGCCACGGCACGCATCGAGAAGATCTCCCCACGACGCCGCGGCATCGTCGTCACCGAGCTGCCGTACATGGTCGGCCCGGAACGCATCATCGACCAGATCAAGACCTTGGTGCAGTCCAAGAAGATCACCGGCATCTCCGACGTCAAGGACCTCACCGACCTGACCAACGGCACCCGTCTGGTGATCGAGGTCAAGAACGGTATCAATCCCGAAGCCCTGCTGGAGCGACTGTACAAGCTCACCAAACTCGAGGACTCCTTCGCCATCAACGCCGTCAGCCTGGTCGAGGGACAACCGCGAACCCTCGGCCTGCACGAGATGCTGCAGGTCTACCTCGACCATCGCCTCGAGGTCACGCTGCGACGTACCACCTTCCAGCTCAACAAGGCCAAGGACCGGCTGCACCTGGTCGAGGGGCTGCTGCTGGCCATTGTCGACATCGATGACGTCATCGCCATCATCCGATCCTCCGACGACGCGGGGACGGCCCGCATCCGGCTCATGGAGACGTTCAACCTCGACGAGGTACAGGCCAATTACATCCTCGACATGCAGCTTCGTCGACTCACCAAGTTCTCGACGATCGAGTTGGAGTCCGAGCGTGACGAGCTGCGCGAGCGCATCGAGGGACTGACCCTCATCGTCAATGACGCGTCCGAACTACGCCGAGTCGTCTCGGAGGACCTGGCCGAGGTGTCCGCCAAGTACGGCACCCCTCGTCGCACCGTGCTGCTGGGGGCGGCCCCTGCAGTCGCTGCAGCCTCCGCCCCGTTGGAGGTCCCCGACAGCCCCTGCTGGGTGCTGCTGTCGGCCACCGGTCTGCTGGCCCGCATTGACACCGACGACGACCTTCCCGGTGTCGGCGACAGAGCGAGCCACGACGTCATCATCTCCCGTGCACGCACCACGGCTCGTGGTGATTTCGGCATCATCACCAGCGCGGGTCGACTCATCAGGACACACGCCATCGAGCTGGCCAGTCTGCCCATGACCGCCACCGCCCCGTCGGTGGCCGGCGGCACCCCGTTGGCAGACCTCGTCGGGTTGGAGACGGGGGAAAAGGCCCTGGCGGTGACGAGCCTTTCCGGTGACGGCCCATCCCTGGCCCTGGGAACCCGCAACGGCATCGTCAAGCGGGTCAATCCTGAGCTGCTCGGCAAGGACTTCTGGGAGGTCATCGGACTCAAGGACGGCGACGAGGTCGTCGGAGCCGTTGAGCTGGACGACGAACACCTTGAGCTGTGCTTCGTCACCGAGGGCGCCTCCCTGCTCCACTTCCCCGCCTCGACAGTGCGCCCCCAGGGGCGTTCCGGTGGCGGCGTGGCCGGTATCAGGGCCAAGGACCCGGTCATCTTCTTCGGAGCGGCCCCCAGCCATGGTTCCTCGGTCGTGACGGTTGCGGCCTCCTCCCCCGCTGCCGCCGGTACGGAACCCGGTTCGGTCAAAGTGACCCCCCTTGACCAGTACCCGCCCAAGGGCCGCGCGACCGGCGGCATGAGGTGTCAGCGCTTCCTCAAGGGTGAAAGGGCCCTGGTGCTGGCCTGGATTGGTCCTGGCCCTGCCGTGGCATGTGCGGCATCCGGCGTTCCTGTCACACTACCGGGGCCGACCATGCGTCGCGACGCTTCCGGGGATCAAGGGCTCCAGCCCATTCTGGCCGTCGGCACCCGCAACCATGATGGGGACGACGTGGCCCAACCCGCGGAACCACTCGACCCCGAACCGCTTGTCGCGGACACGGTCGACGAGGATCTCGGATCCACCGACGTCGAGGATGAGGGGACCCCACATACGGACGGAGCTCTCATCCCTGCCCCGGAGTCGACGCTCGGGGAGGGCTCGGAGGAGTCCAGGCCGCACCGACGTCATCGCCGTGCCAGAACTGACCACGATGACGAATCAGGACCGGATCTGTTCAGCTGATCGGGACGCAATGACCTGGTCGACACCCTGAGTGATGACAATGCTCGCTGTGCCGGATCCTTCGACCTGGCAGACATGCCGGGGACGGGCAACTCTAAGGGGCGAGATCGTCAGATGGCCGGCCTGCGTCACGGCGTCGAGACTCTGCATTGGGGCTCGCTGGTAGCCGCTGAGGTGCGCATGGTCCATGACGTCATGACCGGGCGACTCGAGCGGGTCTGTTGATCCCAGTCGGTCCCAGGATGGTGCTCCATCCAGATGTTCCGGTTCACCTGAACCGCAATACCTGGGCCACTCACGTGTCCTCGGGTTCGGCGGTGCTGACCGGGATCATCGCTACCAGACCGACGACGAGTACCAGGACGATGCCGATGATTCCCCAGTACTGGTTATTGTCGCCTCCCGTGATGGCGTGTCCCATCGTGACGAAGAGACCGAACAGGGCTGGTGCCAGGAAGGACACCGCTTTGCCCGTGGTGGCGTAGAGGCCGAAGACCTCTCCTTGGCATCCCGGTGGGCAAATCCGGGCGAGGAGGCTTCGCGAGGCCGACTGGGCAGGGCCGACGAAGCCACACATCATGAGCCCAAGCACCCAGAAGACCATGGCCGAACCGTTGTGGCCGATGAATATGCCAACGCCGCAGGCAGACAACACGACCAGAGAGAAGACGATGAGATATTTGGGTCCAATTCGGTCGTCCAGACGTCCCATCAGAATGGTCGAGACACCGGCAACCAGGTTGGCCACGATGCCGAAGATGAGGACGTCGGCAGCACTGAATCCGAAGGTCTGCCGGGCCAGCGGGCCACCGAACTGGAAGACGCCGTTGAGGCCGTCGCGGAACAGTGCCGAGGCGATGAGGAAGATGATGGTGTTGCGGCTGATGTGCCAGATTCTCACCACACTGCGCCACAATTCGGCGTAGGCATGGCCCAGCGCACGGAATCCTCGTAGTCTGGGCTCGGATCGGTCCACCGGACGTGGGTTGTCACGCAGGATGAGGAAGGTGGGTAGGGTCAGCACCAGGATCCAGATGGCGCAGAACAACATCGCCACACGGATGTTCATGCCTTCGTGGCTCGTGACCCCGAACCAGCCGACCCCCGGCTTGATCCAGGCGATGTAAATGATGAGCAGGGCAATGATGCCGCCCAGGTATCCCATGCCCCATCCCAGACCGGAGATGCGACCGACCTTGCTGGGCTCCGCGACGTCGTCAAGCATGCCGTTGTACAGCGAGCTGCCGACATCCGAGATGACCGTGCCGACTCCCAACAACACCAGTCCCAGGACGAGGTAGGACGGATGGGGCTTGACGAGGAACAACAGTCCGGACATCACGGCCAGGGTCCAGGTGAGCCATTTCAGGACTGTCACCTGGCGTCCTCGTCTGTCTGCCCATTGACCGACGATCGGCGCCAGCAAGGCGATCGCCAGGCCGGCAAGGCTCATCGTCCACGACAGGGCCGTCACAGTGGTGTCCTTCGACCCGAAGGCGTCGCCCACGAGGTAGACGGCAAAGACGAAGGTGGTGATGACCGATGCGAAAGGCTGAGTGCCCGGATCCCACATGGCCCAGGCGAAGACGCGTTTGCGTTGATCAGCCGGCACGTCGGTGTGACTCATGGTTGTGGAGTTTATCGACGTCGAGCGAACAGTACGTAAACGAACGGATTCGCCCAGCGCCTTGAGACTTCAACCAAGTCCGACCGGAACCGGGTATGACGGAGGGGCCGGCCCCTTTCCAAGAAGGTTCAGGGACACTCAGGCGTCAATCTGTTCGGCGTCGAGACGGTAGGCCCCCTCGACGATGAACTGCTTTCGCGGGGCCACGTCGTTGCCCATGAGGACATCGAACGTGCCCTCGGCCTCAGCGGCATCGTCAACGGTGATGCGACGCAAGGTGCGATGACGCGGGTCCATGGTCGTCTCCTTGAGCTGGGACGCATCCATCTCACCAAGGCCCTTGTACCGCTGCGGTTCCTTGAATCGCACTCCCTTCTTGGCGAGCTGAGCGGCAGTGCGCTGGTACTCGGCGTCGGTGTACGTATACAGGTACTTGTCCATCCCCCGTTTGGGGTTGATGAGCTCGAACCGGTGCAATGGCGGCACGGCTGAGAAAACCCGTCCAGCCTCCACCATCGGGCGCATGTACCGGAAGAAAAGGGTGGCCAACAAACATCGAATATGGGCACCATCGGAGTCGGCGTCCGCCATGAAGATGACCTTGCCGTAGCGGGCCTGGTCGAGGTCGAAGGTCTTGCCCGATCCGGCCCCGACCACCTGGATGATCGACGCACACTCCAGATTCTTGAGCATGGCGCCCAGGTCAGCCTTCTGGACATTGAGGATCTTGCCTCGGATCGGCAGCAGGGCCTGGTGCTCGGAGTTGCGGGCCACATTGGCAGTACCCAGGGCCGAATCACCCTCGACGATGAACAGCTCGGTGATGTCGGGATCTGAGGAGCGGCAGTCCTTGAGCTTGGGTGGCAGGTGGGAGGACTCCAAAGCGTTTTTGCGACGCTGGTTCTCCTTGTGGGCGCGGGCCGCGACGCGAGTCCGGGAGGCATTGACGACCTTCTCCATGAGGGTGCGTGCCACCGGTTTGTCAGCAGCCTTGGACGAGGTCAGGAAGGCCGTCATCCTCTGCTCGACGATGCGAGCCACCAGACGACGCACTGGCGGAGTGCCCAGTACCTCCTTGGTCTGGCCCTCGAACTGAGGCTCGGCCAGGTTCACCGTCACCACAGCGGTCAGACCCTCCAGGACGTCGTCCTTGACGATCTCCTCGGAGGACTTGAGGATGCGGGTACCCTCCAAACCAGCGTTGAAGGCCCGCAGCAGACCCTGCTCAAATCCCTGAACATGGGTGCCGCCCTTGGGAGTGGCGATGATGTTGACGAAGGAGCGCACCGTGGTGTCGTACCCAGTCCCCCATCGCACGGCGATGTCCACCTCGAGGTCACGGTCGACGTCGGTCGGCGTCATGCCGCCATTCTGGTCTAGCATCGGGACGGTCTCGGTGAAGGAGGCCTCCCCCTGCAATCTCGTGACGTCATTGATCGGCTGGTCATTGGCAAGGTACTCGGCAAACTCTGAGATGCCGCCGTCGAAGCGCATCGTCTCGGAGACGGTCTCGAGAACATCGCCGGTCTGCGGATCAGCCTGGATGCCGCGCTCGTCGGTGATGACGATCTCCAGCCCAGGAACGAGGAAAGCGGTCTGACGAGCGCGATCGGCAAGCTTGGACCACGACAACTTGGCATCGGGCAGAAAGATCTGAGGATCCGGCCAGTAACGCACCCGGGTACCGGTGGCTCCCCGCTTGGCCTTGCCAATCTTGCGCACCCCGGACTCGGGGGTGAAGGGGGCATCGGGGTCGTCCCCGTCAAAGACGCCGGGGACACCGCGTCGGAAACTCATTCCCCACACGGTGGACTTACGGTCCACCTCCACGTCCAGGCGGGAGGAGACGGCGTTGACCACCGATGCGCCCACGCCGTGAAGGCCACCTGAGACGTCGTAGGCGCCGCCACCGAACTTTCCGCCGGCATGGAGCTTGGTGTAGACGACCTCGACACCACTCAGCCCAGTCCTCGGCTCGACGTCGACCGGAATACCGCGTCCCTCGTCGGTGACGAGGATCGACCCGCCCTTCTCCAAGGTGACGGTGATACGGCGCCCGAATCCGGCCAGGGCCTCGTCCACACCGTTGTCGAAGATCTCCCACAGACAGTGCATGAGGCCGCGGGTGTCCGTCGACCCGATGTACATGGCGGGACGTTTTCGGACAGCCTCAAGACCTTCGAGCACCAAGAGGTTCTTCGCGCCGTACTCGCGGCTCGTCGACGCCGTGCGCACGGTGTTTCCGATACTGACTGAGGCGTCAGCAGCACCGGATGATGAGGTCGAGGTCTTGTCCATCGTCACGCAGATAGCCTATCGGCAGGCTCGGACAGGGCTCTGCGGAAAATGTCCGCCCCCCGTGGGGTCCATTCCGCGATACTTCTGGGAACATTCCGCCGATGACGTACGTTGTTCAGTACGGTGACCGAACGCATGAACCGGAGGAGGTTGTCATGAGCACCACGATGATCGAGCACCACGCCCTCACCACTGCGGACCGTTGTGATCGTTGCGGCGCACAGGCCTACGTGCGCATCACACTGCGCAATGGTGGCGAGCTCCTCTTCTGTGCCCACCATGCCAGGGCTCACGAGGACAAGCTGAAGCAGGTGGCCCTGCACATCCAGGACGACACCACGAAACTCTCCTCCCATACCTGAGGAACCCGCGATCGTCGGCGTGTCGGGGTCTACCGCCCCGGACGGCGGTGCAGCGCCGAATTCGCCCCCCTGGCTGCCCACGCCGTTGCACTGTCCGGTGCCACCGGCGACCCCCAGAGTTGGGTGTCTGGCAACGACCTACAGCAACCAGGTGGACCGTCATTCGGCTTCGATCACGTCCCCGCGGATGAGCCGTTGGAGCTCCACCCCACCGAGCGAATCGTCGACCGCACCATCGGTGTCGTCGACGTGGAACCCGTGACGCTCGTAGAACGTGATCGCGCGGGCGTTGTCGGCGAAGACCCACACGTAGGCTGAGCGGTGCCCGATGCAGGCGTTGAGGAGATCGTCCGAGGCACCGCAGTTACGAGCTTCGGGAAGGACGTGAAGGGTCGCAACCTCCCACGGGGTGGGAGCATCCGGGCTGGTGGAGATACGTGCCATCGCCACTCCGACGGTCCTCATGTCGAGGCGATCGACAAGGATCTTGAAGACCGCGCCGTCGTCCATGAACTGCTTCCACTGCTCAATCGTGGTGTGGACGATACCGGGGCCAGTAACCTCGGTGAGGATGTCATTGGGGATCACCCCCTGACCAATCTCCCGGAAGCACACTGCTTGAACAGCCGCAGCCTCAGGCAGGTCCTCACGATGAGCATCCCTGACGACGAAACGACCGGGAGCGGTGGCCGAGTCGTGCGCCGATCTTGACGACGTGTCAACATTGACTGACGTATCCATGGCCTGATCCTATCGGTCCGAGGTCTCAAGGAGGCCCGATTCGCAACGGTCAGGGGGGTGGCACCGAGACCGGCACCACCCCCCTTCTGGTCACCTCGCGACCTAGCTTCTCACCTCACTCGAAGAACCGGGTCACCAAGTCCTTGGAGTAGTGGCACACCTCGTCAAAATCGCCGAAGCTCATGATCTCTCCGGCGTAGAAGGTGTTGCGGCGACCCTGCATGCCCTCGACCTTCTCGTACCACCCGGCCTTATAGTCCTCCGAGCTGACGTGCGGGAAGTAGTACCAGGTCTGCTCCTCAATGATCTTCTCAACCGGGTGACCGAAAGTCTCCATGTCATCGAGGACCATCTGGCGGCACTCCTCCTGAGTCTTGTCCGCGTAGTCGGGATGGTTGCGCAGCAGGTAGGTCGTGATGATCTGGTGCGGATCATCGGCCCAGCGGTGGTAGTAGACCATGACGTGGCCGAGGCGTTCAGGCCTCATGTTGTCCGGGATGTACCCGGAGATGGTCGGATACTCCTTCACCAGGCAGGCATCCACCATGTACTGCTCATGGATGATCTTCGAGAAGTACTCCTGCTCGTCCTCGTCGGCGTCGGAGTAGTCGAGGAATTTCTCCAACGGGACGGTGAGGACGAGGACGTCGAACTCGTGGTCCCAGTCAGTGGTGTGGATTTGAACCTTACCGTCCTCGCGGGTGATGCGAGTGATGTCGACGTTGCGCTCGGCCGGGTGATCCAAGGTGGCGTTGAGGTGCTCGAACATCGCCTGAGTGCCGTCAGCCCACGTCCACAGGTCTCCCTTGGCAAACGACATCATGGTGATGAAGTCGAGGTACTTCAGCACATAGGCAGCCGGGACGTTGTCGAAATGCCCGTAGCCGAAGGCCGTGAAGGGGTTGATCCACAGGTCCCGAGCAGCCTCGCACCCGTTGAGGGCGAGGAACTCGTCGAAGGGCAGCATGAGATCCTCATGGACCTTGTTGTAGTGACCGTTGGCGTCATAGCCCTGGTACTTCGTCGCGAGGAGCTCTCCCAGCTTCTGCACTGCGGCCATGACCTGAGGACCACGCACTGGATCCTTCTCCGGCACGTAGATCTCGCCGTCCTCGCGCAGGAACTCACGACGCAGTTTTGGTCCGTCGACCTTGTCCCCGGTGCGATCCATGATCTCTTGGGTGGTGTCATAGCTGGGAACGCCCATGATCGCCCCCATCTCATAACGACGACCGCGGTAGTTCGGTGAGTGACACTTGCCGCCGACGTGGTCGGTTCGTTCCAGGATCGTGTAGTCGTGGAATCCGGCCTTTTCGAGGTACATTCCGGCAGCCAGTCCGGCCGGGCCGGCACCGATGATGGCAATACGTGAATCCTTCGAGACGGACATCGTTCTTCCTTGTCAATACGTGGTGAATAGTTTCGGTGGTTGGGTTGGGAGGTCTCAGCGGGCGGTTCGCCGACCGCGAGCCATCTCATCGAGATGTGCCGCCAGTTCCTTGGCACGGCGCTCGGCCTCGGCGTCATTCGATGCCGGAGTGTCCTTGGTCCACCCGTTGTGGGCATTGTTGCCCTCGATGTCGGCGTGGTACTCCTCCCCCGGGGCCGGTGGCCAGTTGGGATCCTCGGTGAATGGGGCGCGCTCGCTAGCTACCCGCGGGAAGTCGCGAGACCAACGAATCTCGGGGTAGGGAATGCGGTATTGCAGCTCGTCGTCAGTCCCATAGGACTTGCCCATGAAGCGCTGGTAGGCGCGTAGGAAAACGTTCTTGCGGGCGGTTCCGACAGCAGCCTTCTCCAGCCCCTGGAACATTCGACGATTCATCATTCCGCCGCCGTCCATCATGACCAGATCCATGAGGAAGGCCGAGATCGGGCTGGACTCCTCGGAGGCCGAGACGTTCCACCGCGAATAGATTCGCGTCCGGTTGCCGCCGTCGAGGGGTTCCAGAGCGATGGCCCAGCTCCAGCGATTCCACGGCATCCCGGGCGGCAACAGGAAGCTTGCGCCGGGGGTGCGAGTGCCGTCTCGGGTGTCGGCGAACCACACCAAGTACTTGCCGGGAACCATGTCGGCGACTTCGGCACCGAAGCCAGCGTAACTCCAGCAGAACATGTCACCGGGCTTGTAGTAGTCCGGGTCCTGCCATGCCTGTTCGACCATGAAGGTGTTGTCGACCGACAGGCCGAACATCTTCTCGAAGAACGTGAACGAGTAGAACCCGGCCGTGGTGGTGTTGAGCTGGTAGACGTGCTTCCAGACCTCATCACAGGGGGCGTCGAGATCCTCCACGTGCGTCAGACGCTTGAATCGCGGCGACCCCTCCGGGACGAGGTCGTCGCCGGGAAGGGTCATCTCGTACTGCTCAGGGGTCCCGTTGACCTGGCTGGAATAGAACTTCGTCGCTCCCTTGAGGAATCCGTAGGCGCCGAGGGCAGCGGCCACCGGCGCTGAGGCAAGGGCAGCAACCTTGCACCGTCGTGGTGTTCTGGACATGACACTCCTTCGTGACCGGCAACCCTGTGTCGGTTCCACCACGACGCCGTGGCGCATCGACACAGGAAATAGTTAGATTCCACCTATTCTAGCTTGTCGCGAACAAGAACCAGCAGATTTTCAGCGAATCCAGCGCTCCAGGAGGTAGGCCGGGTCTTCATCCCGGTGGTCGTCGAGACAACCGTCCGGAGCGAATCCGTTGCGTCGGTAGAAGGCCTTGGCCCGGGCGTTGTCGGGGTAGACCATGACGTAAGCTGGTGAGTCGCCGCTGGCGGTGTCCATGAGAGCTTGCCCCAGCCCCGTGCCATGCAAGCGGGAACGAACATAGAGACTCTCGAGCTCCAGTGGGGTGGGAGTCAAACCAGTCCAGACACCATGGCGAGTATTCGAGGAAGGATTCCTTCCAGCACGTCCTCATGCATTCCGTGACGGCGTGACCGTCTCCCGCGGCCGCCTGTCTGATCCTGATGGCCATGGTCCCTCCTGCGCGAAGATCCTACCGACCGCGGCCCGTGGGTACGGTGGACGCGCGGCAGGCTCGAAAACCTCTCGTCATTCCTGGCTACGCATCGCCTCCGGTCTCGTCGGTCTGGTGCTGGCCCCTCCGGTACTGGCATGGTCAGTGGCCGCGATCCTGCCATCCCACAATGCCCTGACCTTCGTCTCCTCCGTCCTGGTGGGTTCGTTGGCCGTACCGGCGCTCGCCATCGCCGTCATTGCCCTCGTCCTCGCCCTTCTGGCACGAGGTGGTCTGCGGGTGGTGGCCGTCCTGTTCTCGGTGCTGGCCCTCATCGTGCCAACGGCGGCGACTGCGACGACGACGTGGATCACGGATCGCGTCGGCGGGGAGATCAACGTCTTCTCAGCAGCTGCGGTGTCATCGATGGCAGATCATCCTGACGAGACGGTCCGTTACGGATCCGGGCCCGACGAGACTGCCCAGATCTACCGTCCTCGACGCCACAATGCCCCCGTCCTGGTCGACATTCACGGCGGTGGGATGGTCATCAATCTGGCCTACGATGTCGCGAGCGGGACATTGACGAGCTCCTGTGGACCAGTGCGAGCCCCGAGGTCAGTGCTTGCTCTCTACCCGACGGTGGATGTCGCAGCCGTCCAGTCCGTCACCACCCTGGGAGCAGGGAATGCCGCGACGATGTACACCGGTGGCACCCCGGAGCAATTCCCTGACCGCTACCGCGCCGTCAACAGTTCTACCTGGATCACTCCCAAAGCTCCTCCGACGATGGTCATTCAAGGCAACCACGACACCTTCGTTCCACCCTCGAGCCTGCGAGATTTCGTCGCCCGCGCTCGCCAGGTCGGGGTGGACGTCGAACACGTGCAACTGCCGATGCTCAACCACGCCTTCGACGCCCAGGCGCGAAACTCACTGGGATTCCACGTCACCAACCTTGGGCAGACCTTCCTCAGCGCGCACCAGTGATCCACCGGTGAGCACCCGAGCCAAGGCCTCGAGATCCCCGGCGATGTCGGTGTCCTTCTCCTGGATCCACCTCATCTGCAGGCCCTCGGCTGCCGCGACTGCCAGCCGCACGGCCTGCTCATCGTCAATCCCCAGGGCCATCCTGACGACCTCGTGGACCCGTCGGCGGTGCCTCTCCATGAAGGCATGGGCCGGATGGTTGGGGTCGGCGGCCGCCACACTCATGTCGACGAAGAGCTTGGTCAAACCCGGGGTGCGCGTGGTCCCGGCCATGTATGCCCACACGTGGTCGGGGTCGGTGAGTGCACCGGCGTCGACGGCGTGAGCGTCGCGAGCCTCCAAGATCGCGACGAAGAGCTCGTCCATCGTCCCGAAATAGTGCAGCACGCCGGCCTCGGTGAGACCAACCTCGGCGGCAATGGCTGCCAGGGTGGGTCGTTCGCCGGAGCTTGCACCATAGAGCCGCAGGGCGACGTCAAGGATCTCGGCCCTGCGAGCAACCCCTTTGGCGTATGGTCCACGTCGAATCGAGGTTTTCGTCGTCACTGCCATGGCCCCAACGATAGAGGGAAAACACAGATTGCCTTCCCCCTGACCCACCAATGAATACTGAACCGTGCTAGGTTTTAGAGGTGCTTCGGGCCGACAAAGGAGTTCTCATGAGTGCCCTCTTCCAGCTCACCTCAAGCAACCCGCGCGTCGTCGATCCAGTCGAGTTGACTGCCGAGGCCTGCGAGTGGATCGACGCGGTGGTGCCGGGCGGAGTCCACGAAAGTCTCATCGCGGCCGGCGTGATTGATCACCCCTACCTGCGAAACCACGAGAAGGACTGTCGCTGGGTCGAGGACCGCGCCTGGTGGTACCACGGCACGCTACCCGTGCCGAGCGGAGACGAACCCCTCGTCCTGACACTGACAGGAGTCGACACGGTCGCGGACATCTGGGTCAACGGAGAGCATGTCGGCCGTCATGCCAGCCAGTACCGCCCCTTCTCAACCGTCCTTCCAGCCATTGACGGGGACCAGGCCGAGGTCCTCATTCGCTTCGCTCCCCCGCTGGACGGTCTCACCGAGCCGCCCGCCACCCGGGCGATGGTCAACGCCGTGAGTGATTTCCTCGACGCAGCAGCTCCTCAGGAGCTCGACGCCGAGCCCGGAGCCGGGATCCTCACCCTCAATCTGGCCGCGACTCGCCGCCGCAAGGCGATGTTCTCCTGGGGTTGGGACTTCGCCCCGCGCGTTGCCTCCATTGGTCTGACGGGGACGATCGAATTTGTCCGACGCGCTCCTGTCGAGCTCACGCACCGCCTCGAGACCGTCTCCATCTCCGAGGATTCCGCCCGGGTCAAGGCCACCGTGACCGTCACCCACCACGACGGCCCTCGGCCTCTCGGCGTCGATGTCTCCCTGACATCGCCCAGCGGAGAGCGTACCGGCGGCCACGCCCACATCCATGACGGAGTGGCCACGGTCGAGCTGCACATCGAGCATCCCCAGCTGTGGTGGACCCACGACCTGGGCGAGCCGTCGTTGTATCGCGTCGAGGTCAGCGCCCACGACAAGGACGCCAACACCATCGCCACCGAGACTGGGGCCGCCGGCATCCGGACGATCGAGGCGGATCACTCCCCCGACCCCGATGACCCCGAGTGCGACGGACCTGCTCGTCACTTCCGCTTCATCCTCAATGGTGTGCCGATCTTCGCCCGGGGCGCCAACCTTGTGCCACAGTCGATGCTGGTGGGCTCGGTGACCCCGGAACAGGATCGCGATCTCGTACGTGCCTGCCGCAACGGCGGAATGACGATGGTGCGCGTCTGGGGCGGAGGGGTCTACGCCTCCGACGCCTTCATGGATGCCTGCGACGAGAACGGCATCCTCGTCTGGCACGATTTCATGTTCGCCTGCATCGACTACCCCTGTGACGACCAGGAATTCATGTCCGAGGTACGAACCGAGGCCGACTTCCAGACCAGTCGTCTGGCACATCACCCGAGCCTTGCGCTGTGGGCCGGCGGCAACGAGGTGCAGGCCATGCACCAGGCGGTCTGGAACAACCTGGACCCCGGTCGATGGGGATCGGAGATCTTTGACGAGATCCTGCCTGAGGCCGTTCGCCGCAACAGCCCGACCGTGGGTTACTGGTCCAACAGCCCGGCCACCGACGCCGACACCGACCCGCGTGTCAATGGCACCGGGGCTGGCGATCGTCACGCCTGGGAGGTCTGGCACGGAGCCGATGTCGGGGCCGGGACCCACGAGGACTACGCCAGCTCGGCCCAGGCCATGCACTTCCACCGCTATCGCCACGACACCGGCCGCTTCATCAGTGAGTTCGGCATTCACGCCAGCGCTGATCTGCCAACCCTGGAGAGGTGGCTCGGCAAGGACCACCTGAAGCTCGACGACCCGGCGCTCATCGCGCGCAACAAGGACACCCCAAAGGCCAAGGAAATGGCCCTCATCGAGTACGAGGTCGGCAAGCCGACGTCGGTCCAGTCCTATGTCACCTCCACCCAGGTGGTGCAGGCTGAGGGACTCAAGTACGGCATCGAGCACTATCGACGTCGCTGGCCTCACTGCGCCGGCACCTTGGTCTGGCAGCTCAATGAGCCGTGGCCAGGGATGACCTGGTCCCTTCTCGATCACGATCTGGGGGCCAAGCCGGGCTATTACGCCGCGGCTCGGGCCTTCGCTCCGGCCCTGCCGATCCTGCGACTGACCGACGACGCCCTGGAACTGTGGGTCAGCAACGTCCAGCCGACTCGCGTCACCGACACCGTGACCGTCAGCATCGAGGGATTTGACGGCACGGTTGAGCAGACGCACGAGGTCAGGGTGTCCGTACCGGCATCCACGTCAGAGATGGTGTGGTCAGTACCGCGTGCCCAGGTGCCGGTGAATGGCGGCCATTACGTGTGGGTTGAGGGGGCAATACTGCCGGCCAACCGACTCTTCCTGACGCGCACAGCTGACCTCGCTCTGCCCGACTCCGATCTCGATGTCGAGGTGACACCGACGGGAACCACGACGGCGAAAGTCTGGGTGACAGCCTCGAAGTTCGCCTATTTCGTCCGCGTCCTGACGCCGTGGCCCGGCGCCCGCGCTGATGTCTCGGCCCTTGATGTGCGGCCGGGGAAGACGATCGTCATGAACCTCGAGGGCCTGCCCGACAGATTCAATCCTGACGAGATCACCGTCCGTCATTTCCTTGACGACGTCACACCATGATGCCTTGGTCACTCGGACATGATGAAGGGGCGCTCGATCGAGCGCCCCTTCATTCATCGTGATGATTTCTCAGTCGAGGTAGTCACGCAGCACCTGGGATCGGCTCGGGTGGCGCAGCTTCGACATCGTCTTGGACTCGATCTGGCGAATGCGCTCACGAGTGACGCCGTACACCTTGCCGATCTCGTCGAGCGTCTTCGGCTGGCCATCGGTCAGGCCGAATCGCATCGAGACGACGCCGGCCTCACGTTCGGACAGGGTGTCGAGGACGTCGTGCAGTTGCTCCTGCAAGAGGGTGAAGTTGACGGCATCGGCCGGGACGATGGCTTCGGAATCCTCGATGAGATCGCCGAACTCGGAGTCGCCGTCCTCGCCCAGCGGGGTGTGCAGGGAAATCGGCTCACGGCCGTACTTCTGCACCTCGACGACCTTCTCAGCGGTCATGTCGAGTTCCTTGGCCAGCTCCTCCGGGCTGGGTTCGCGTCCCAGGTCCTGAAGCATCTGACGCTGCACTCGGGCCAGCTTGTTGATGACCTCGACCATGTGCACCGGGATACGAATCGTGCGGGCTTGGTCAGCCATGGCGCGGGTGATGGCCTGCTTGATCCACCACGTCGCATAGGTCGAGAACTTGTAGCCCTTGGTGTAGTCGAACTTCTCGACGGCACGGATGAGGCCGAGGTTTCCTTCCTGAATGAGGTCGAGGAAGAGCATGCCGCGGCCGGTGTAGCGCTTGGCCAAGGACACCACCAGACGAAGATTGGCCTCCAGCAGGTGGTTCTTGGCGACCTTGCCATCCTCGGAGATCCACTCATAGTCCTCGCGATCCTCCTCGGGGACCTTGGCGTCCGGGTCGGCCAGCTGCTCACCGGCGAACAGGCCGGCCTCGATGCGCTTGGCGAGGTCAACCTCCTCGACAGCGTTCAGCAGGGCCACCTTGCCGATCTGCTTGAGGTAATCCTTGACGGGGTCAGCGGTGGCACCAGCGACCATGACCGTCTGCTCGGGCTCGTCGGCGTCGTCGTTGTCGGATAGGGAGAACCCTTCGGTCTCCTTGTTGATCCTCTGCTCGTCCTTGGCAGCCTCGTCCGGGTCGTAGTCCTTGTCATCGACGTCGTCAAGGGAACGTTTCTTGCCACCAACGGTCAGCACGATGTCGTCGCCGTCGCGCTCCACCGTCACGTCAACTTCACCGGAGGCAGCCTCGGCGATGGTGGTTTCCTTCTTGGCCTTCGACCTGGTGGTCGACTTCTTGGCCGTGGACTTCTTCGCTCCAGTTGATTTGGTTCGGGCTGCCTTGGCCCCGGAAGCCTTCTTGGCTGCGGGAGCCTTGGCATCGTCGTCAGACTTCTTGGCCGACGACTTCGTGGTCGATGAAGAGCTCGTCTTCGTCGTCTTCCTGGCCCGACCGGCGGCACCGGTCTTGGCAGAGGTGGAACGTGTGCTCTTCCTCGCGGTGGCTGTCTTCGCCTCCTCGTCTGCAGCGGTGTTTGCAGTGCTGGACGTGGTGGTCGACACAGGTATCCTCTCCAAGGACTGGCCAGTCCTTCAGTGCTGTCCCCTCCAAAATGAGCCCGGGAGAATCGGCGAACGAACACCTGACGGACCCAAGGGCATACGACACCCGGCAGGCGTCAAGACCCTGAAACAATTGTGGCACCCCGTCACCGATGACACAAACTGGGGCACTCCCTTCCACCCTCCTGCCAAGGAATGGCTGCACTGCGCAACCGTGTACGACCACAGTCTTATCCTCCGTTTTCGCCCACGACTGCAGGCACTCTTCAGCCGATGAGGGATGACATTCGACCCCTTCGGACGTTGCTATAGGTGTCAGCCAGTCAGACGGAGAAAGGCGGAGCACATGGACACCAAGTCCCGGGTTCGTACCACCGATGGCATTGATGGAAAGGACGCGGTCGGCCTCTACTTGGACGGAATCGCCCGCACCCCACTACTCAATGCCGCAGAGGAAGTTGCGTTGGCCCGCCGGATCGAGGCAGGTGTGTTTGCACGCGCCATCCTCGAGGGTCATGCCAAGACCACATCGGATGCCACCGAGGAGGAGCTTCGTCTCATCGCGGCTGACGGTGACCAGGCGATGGCCCACTTCGTACGCGCCAACCTGCGGCTGGTCGTTTCAGTGGCCCGCAAGTACGGTCGCTCCCAGATGCCCCTGCTCGACCTCGTACAGGAGGGCAACACCGGCCTCATCCGCGCCGTCGAGAAGTTCGACTACGCCAGGGGTTTCAAGTTCTCGACCTACGCCACCTGGTGGGTTCGTCAGGCCATCAGCCGTGGCATTGCTCAGCAGGGCCGCATCGTCCGCCTCCCGGTGCATGTCGCCGAGCAGGTGAACCAGGTCTCGTCCGCTCGCCGCAACCTCGAGCGTCAGCTGGGCCGCGAGCCCGAGACCTCTGAGATCGCCGACGAGCTGGAGATCACCGAGGAGCGTGTCATCGAGCTCATCCGTTTCGGACGCGATCACGTCTCCCTCGATGCTCCGGTGGAGGACGACGGCGACACCAGCCTGGGTGACCTCATCGCCCGTGAGACCTCCCCCGGCCCCGACGACATCGTCCTGGATGCCGAGGACCGTGGCCGCCTCGAGGGTCTCCTCGACGATCTCGACGAGCGTTCCGCCGACGTCGTGCGTCGTCGCTACGGGCTCGTCGACGGTCGTCAGGCCAAGCTCGCGGACATCGGCAAGGTTTGGGGAATCACCGCCGAGCGCGTCCGTCAGATCGAGCGCGCCGCCTTGGCCACCATGCGTCAGCGCAACCTGGCCACCATGGCTGCCTGACCCCTACAACCAACCTGACACGACGATGGGCCCAGAGACGTCTGGGCCCATCGTCGTGTTTTCAAGGGATTGTCGTTCAACGGATTGTCACTGCCCGGGGCCGAGCGGGAAGGTCACCGAGGCGTCCACCTCATTGGCGTCCACCAGCTTCATGACTCCCTCCTGGCAACAGGACGCGATGAGTTTTCCGTCCTGCATCAAGCGGCCCATGGAAAATCCGAGCAGACCCGAAGCACTCGGGGAAACTTGGTCGTAGAGCATCCACTCATCTGCCTTGGCGGTGCGATGGAACCACATCGCGTGGTCCAGGGATGCCGGATTGACGATCATGCCCGGTGGGATCGACCCCAGATGGGGCATGGCGGCACCGGCCATCAAGCTGATGTCAGAGATGTAAGCCAGAATCGCCCGTTGCACGACGCGGTCATCAGGAAGGCTCGCGGTGGTGCGCACCCACAAGCTCAGATGGGTGGCGTGAGTGGGATCGACGAGGTTGGACCCGTCACTGGCCAGCCGGACGTCGAGGGCGTCCCATTCCTTGACTGTCGGCATCGGCCGTCCGAACATTTGCTCCAGAGCCTGCGCCAGGGTCGGGCACTTGTCCGGGCCAGGCAGGTAGCCCGGCATCGGATCGGAGTGCTCCGGTCCGTTCTCGCGGTTCTTGAAGGACAGCTCGGCGGTGAAGATCGTCCGGCCATGCTGGCGCGCATTGACCCGTCGAGTGCTGAAGGTCCGTCCGTCACGAATCCGCTCGACGTCGAAGATCATCGGCAAATCAGTGCGACCAGCGTGAAGGAAGAGGGCATGCATGGAGTGGGCAGTGCGCTCGGGAACCGTGCGAGCACCCGCCACCAAGGCCTGGGCAAGCACCTGCCCGCCAAAGGTTCGCTGCCACGTTGTGCGAGGTTGTTTGCCTCGGAACAAGTCGAGATCAAGGGCCTCAAGGTCGAGCAGGTCAAGCAATTCAGCGGTTGTCGATGGCATCCACCCACTGTGCCAGATCGGCGGGTCCCACACGGCGGACTCGGGTTCTCGTCGTCCCGCCCAGCTGCCCACCAGATCGCCCGGTGCAGCAGCCGCGAGTTGTCGACGGTGTAGGGCAGGCCAGCCAGGTAGAGCGCAGTCTGCTTGTCGTACAGGGCATGGGCGACCATATGAGTCATTCAGGCGCGACGGGCGCACCAGCAGTTGAGGAGCCCGACACCGAACGCGGCGGTGCGCGAGAGCCTCCCGTCACTGCGCTCCCGGCTGTCTCGCAATTCCTGGCAGATCCGCGAGATCCTCTCTACGAGCTCCGGGTACTGGCTGGCCGGCAGGAGGTGTCCGCCGTCGCCAATGCGGTTGAGGGGGTTGCCGAGGATGGCTCGCCGAGTCTGCACCCATAAGGTGTTCGCCTTTCCCACTGGATCCCCCTCATCGTCGAACACGCCGGGGAATAGGGCAAGAATCGTTCCTCGGTGCAGCCGCCCCAGGAATGTCGCAGATCAATCTGGCAGATGGTGAGCGATCCAACCCAAGCCCACCACGGCATCCAGATCGGTGGGGCGAAGGGGTTGACAGCCCTCCGGGGTGATCTGTCAGCTGGTGCCGGCCTCACAGACCTTCGTGAGGTGGTAGGAGAAGGTCAGGTGGGGTCGCCTTCCAGTGATTCCTCGTGTAGTTGCCCATCCCCCAGCTGGCAGAGTGACTCGTCGCGGGGCACGGGGATCAGACGTGTTCAGGCCGAGGACACCTTGTCCATTGCCGAGCGGATCCGCTTCGGGGAGACGGTGACCCTGGTACCGAGACGCTGGGCGAAGTACTGGACGCGAAGCTCCTCCAGCATGAACCCGATCTCCTCGACCTCAGCGGGAAGCTTGCCGGCCGGCTGTTCCTCACACAGGGCGTCGTACTCGGCCAGCAGTGGCTCCAACTCAGCCATCTGGCGAGGATCACGTGACGGATTCGTCGTGAGGGATTCGATGCGCACGCTCACCCCCTGGATCCATCGCGGCATGTCGTCGTACCAAGGATCCGGGGTGGCCGAGATGAAGTTCTCAAAGACGAGATCGTCAATCTGAGCGGTGATGTCGGCGCGGATGACCGGATCCGAGACCGTTGCCAGGGCCTGACGAGCCTCGACAACTCGGGTGAGGATCCGCCCAACGGTACGCACCACACGCGCCATCCGGTCGGCCTGGTCCTGACGGACTGCCAAGGAAAGGTCATCGAAGGACTCCTTGGTACGGATCCCTGACAGGTCATCAGCCTTCTCGTGGGCAACCGAGGCGACCGCTTTGTGGCGGGCGTCGGCCAACAACGCCGGCACGGTGGGATACGGCGAGGTCGCCAAGGCCAACTTCGTGGCATTGTCCATGTGTGAGACGACCCATTTCGTCGGGTCGGGCAGGGTGAGGACGAGCAGCCTGACGACTCCGGCGGCATGACTGGCGTGTTGAGCCCTTGGAGTGTCGAGGACGGTCGTGCCGACCGCTGTGCCCTCGTCGACCAGGCATGGGTAGCCCACGGCGTCGGCACCCTTGCGCAACAGATCGACCCGTTCCGGAATCGGATCGAAGGTCCACCGCGTTGCCCCATGGATCTGGGGTCGTCCGGCAGCCTTGGTCAAGGATTGCGAGACCTTGGGGGCCAGATCGCTCTGGAGGGACTCGAGGTCCTCGGATCTGGCAATGTGCTTGGGCTGGGAGAGGGCCGACTTGTTCATGCCCTTCTTCCCCGACTCTTTGCCGACGGCACGGCCCTCGGCGTCAATGATGTCGAAACCGACACGCAGGTGGGCCGGGATGACGGCAGTGTTCCAGTCATCCGTGTCGACGATGACTCCGGTGAGGGCCCGCAATGCCCGTCCGAGTTCCTCGGTGAAGGGGGCCTCACGGTCGGCGTCGTTGTCCTCGAGCCAAGTCAGCGCAGCACGAGCGCGGTCAGGGGCGGGGACGAGCTGAGTGCGAATCGGCTTGGGAAGGGCTCTGATGAGCTCGATCGCCAGTTCGGTGCGCAGACCCGGGACTTGCCAGCTGAAGGGCGCCGTTGGAACCTGGTTGAGCAGGGCCAGCGGGATGGTGACGGTGACGCCGTCATGGCCGGATCCCGGTTCGAAGACGTAACGTACCGGAAGGTCGAGATTGCCAATTCTCCAGTGATCGGGAAAGGCATCGGCGTCGACCGAGTCGGAGTCGACGAGGTCGTCAAGGGACAGGTCAAGTTGGTGACGGTCCTGGACACGTCGCCACCACGCGTCGAAATGGGATCCCGAGACGATGCCCTCGGGAACACGACGGTCGTAGAAGGCAAAGATGGCGTCGTCATCGGCGACCAGTCCGCGCTGACGGCTGCGCTCCTCGAGATCGACTGCCTCGTCCCGGATACGGTCATTGTGCTTGAGGAAGCCATGGTTGGATCGCCAGTCTCGCTCCACCAGGGCGGAACGGATGAAGATCTGCCGGGACACGACCGGATCGATGCGTCCGTAATTGACGTGACGATCGGCCCACAGCGGCACCCCGAAGAGGGTTGCCCGCTCCGTGGCAACCACGGAGGCCGACGAAGCTGCCCAATGCGGTGCTGCCCACGTGCGCTTGATGAGCGGTCCAGCGACCTCCTCCACCCACTCCGGCTGGACAGCGGCCACCGTCCGGGCCCACAGCCTGGAGGTCTCCACCAGCTCGACGGCGACGACGAGTTCCGGGGACTTTCGCGCCAACAGGGAACCGGGATTGATGGCGAATGTGGTTCCCCGGGCACCGATGTACTCCTGGGGTCCGGGACGCTGACCCCGACGCTTCGAGGATCCCCGGAGCTGGGCCAAGCCGATGTGGGAGAGCAACCCCGACAGCAGCGCAACGAGGACGCGGTCGGTCGGAGCCGGGGTGCGGTTGACCTCCAGGTGCAGTTCCTTGGCGATCTGGCGCAGCTGGCCGTGCAGATCGTCCCATTCGCGCACGCGCAGGTAGTTGATGTACTCGTCGCGACACATCCGACGGAAGGCCGAAGAGCCCATCTGACGACGCTGGTGCCGCAGGTAGCGCCACAGCCGGTGGATGGCCATGATGTCGCCGCCCTCGTCAATGCCACCAGGCTGGGGCTCAGCAGCGGGCTTGCTCGGACGCGAGTTGGTGTGCGGAGTGTGGCGTGCCGGAGTTCCCGGTTTCAGGGTGTTCGTCGTCTCGTTGCGCACGCGGGACTGACGGACCTGGGACCAGTCCCCCACCCGATTGTTGTCGGAGTTGTCGACGGCCTGAAGGGTCTGCAGCAGGTTCGTCTCGCAGGCGAAACGTCGATGGAAGCTGTCAGCCTCCTCCCGCTTCTCGACAGGGCGCTCCCGGACATCGCGGATGGACAGCGCCGCGACGATGACGAGGACCTCGGCAAGACTGCCCTGTGTCGACCCCTCGAGCAGCATACGTCCCAGGCGTGGATCCAGCGGGACGCGGGCAAGCTGGTGGCCGATCTTGGTCAGTCTGGGAGCATCACGGTGGCCGGGTTTGAGAGCTCCCAGTTCGTCAAGCAGACGGATTCCATCGTTGATCCGGGAACGGTCTGGGGCCTCGACGAAGGGGAAGTCGGTGATGGCACCGAGCCGGGCCTGGGCCATCTGGAGGATGACGGCGGCCAAGTTGGTACGCAGGATCTCCGGCTCGGTGAATTCGGGACGGGACCCGAAGTCGGCCTCGGAGTAGAGCCGGATGCAGATGCCGGGGGCAACGCGGCCACATCGTCCGGCTCGCTGGTTGGCACTGGCCTGGGAGACGGGCTCGATGGGGAGACGCTGCACCTTGGTACGCATCGAGTACCGCGAGATACGAGCAGTTCCCGGATCGATGACGTACCGGATGCCCGGCACCGTCAGCGAGGTCTCGGCGACGTTGGTGGCCAGTACGATGCGCCGGCCACCGTGCGGGGTGAACACGCGATGTTGTTCTGCTGCCGACAGTCGAGCGAAGAGCGGAAGAATCTCGGTATCGGCCAGTTTGAGGTCGGTCAAGGCCTCGGTGGTCTCCCGGATCTCCTGCTCGCCGGCCAGGAAGACGAGGATGTCGCCACTTCTTCCTTCCCGGATGAGTTCCTCGACAGCCCGACAGATGCCGGTGGCCTGATCTACGACCTCGTCATTCAGGTTGCTCGAAGCAGGAGCTGACGGGCGCTCCGAGAAATCCTCGTCGCCATCGTCGTCGACACGGGCCTGCTCGGAGGGGTCAAGAGGACGATACCTCACCTCGACGGGGTAAGTACGTCCGGAAACCTCAATGACGGGGGCGTCATCGAAATGGGCTGAAAACCTCGCGGTGTCGATGGTGGCCGAGGTGATGATGACCTTGAGATCGGGACGCCGCGGCAGCAGCTGTTTGAGGTAGCCAAGCAGGAAGTCGATGTTGAGGCTGCGTTCGTGGGCCTCGTCGATGATGATGGTGTCGTGGGCACGCAGGTCGCGATCATGGGAGATCTCGGCCAACAACACACCGTCGGTCATGACCGTCAAGGCTGTGTCGGAGGTGGCGCGACGGGTGAATCGCACCTGAAATCCGACCTGTTCCCCCAGATCGACCCCCATTTCCTCCGCGACACGTTCGGCGACGCTGCGGGCGGCGATCCGGCGAGGCTGGGTGTGGGCGATGTGTCGCCGTCCCAATGCCAGGCAGATCTTGGGTAGCTGGGTGGTCTTTCCCGAACCTGTCTCACCGGCGACAACCACGACTTGATGGTTCTGAATGAGATCAGCGATCTCGTCGGCATGTGCCGCGATGGGAAGCTCGGTGTCGAAGGCGACGACTCCCCCACCGGGCAGCTCACCTTCCAGTCGTGAATCAGGCATGACCGGCTCAGTCTATGTGAGAGGTCGGACACTCGGCGACGAGCTCCAGAGTGATCAAGGTCGCGTGAGTCAGGCGGAGAAGATCTCCATCCGCTGACACCTCGGCGATCTGGTCGCCCCTGCAGAGCTGTCGTGGACATGTGCGGCGTCTTGCAGACCCCGACGACGTGGTTCAGGGCCATGATGCCATCACCGGTCATCGCATAGTCTTGGTGAAGGAACTGATGATCATGGTGCAACTACCCGTACCAGGAAGGGTCATCATCGAGATGAAGGGCACCCAAACGGCACGTTTACACCGAGGTGACGGCCCGCAACACGCGTTTCATTGTGGTCTGTTTCAATCTCCATGACGACGGTGCTGACCCCCATTGGACGTCAGCACCTTCGACTCATGAACCGTGTCAAGGTGACTCCCGTTCGCAACAATGCCACAGTGGTCCGTCAGGTCACCGGGTCAGTGACAAATGGCCAGTGGGGACTGCGCGTGGGCCATGATGCCGCGGCTGACTCCGCCGGCAGTCCATCCCAGGATCGGGTGCTTCTTCATACCGATGACGAGGAGGTCGACGTCGCCGGACAGGTCGACCAGAGCGTCCACCGGCTCGCCGGAAAGCACCCGAGTCTCGACCTCGACGTCGGTATGCTCGTTGGCGATCGGCTTGACGACCTCGTTGAGTCGCTTGAGGGCCTCGTCATGGACCTTCTGGGAATCCTGCCCGGGAACGGTCACAGCGACCAACTTGCAGCCACGAAGGTCGGCCTCGGCGAATCCGAATCCCAGGGCAGCAGTTCCTGCGCTCTGGGGGCCGACGGCGACGGCCACGCACTTCTTGCCACCGGTCGGGTCCGGGTTGGAGGCACGGGAGATGACGACGACGGGTGCCGCGGACATGCCAGCCACGGCCACCGAGGTCGATCCGACGAACATCCGCTCGAGTCCGGAACTGGCACGACGGCCGACAACGACGAGCTGGGCGTTGGCGCTCCGGTCGGCAAGGATGGCTGCCGGGTTGCCCAGGACCACCTCACCCGAGATGCGATCGGCATCCATGTTGCGCCCCTTGGCGACATTGATGGCGTCATCAACGACGACCTGACCGGCATCCTGCAGGGCGGTCGGGTCATAGACGACACCCCAGGCGCCGGCGACAGCAGCATCGTCAACAGCGTGGAGAACGATGAGATCGGCGTCCATCCTGATCGCGGATCCTGCGGCGTACCGGGCAGCGCGCAGACCGTCCTCCGAGCCGTCGACTCCAACGATGACGGTGGTACGACGAGCCTTCGACGAGGTTCGATCGTCGGTCATGGTGATCCTCCTCAGTAAGACATCAGGGGCATCAACCCCTTCTCACATTGTCCCACCACTTGGCTGGTTGCAAGGCGATCAGGTCAGGATCCTTCTTCAAAAGTCGTTCTGCCACGCAGTTTGCGAGCCAGTTCGTTATCCAATCCGTCAGCCAGCCTGGACATGATGGAGACCGCCTGGTGCAGGTGCGCCGCGACGAAGGGACGAGCCATCACTGACATCGTGACGAAGACCCGATCCTGATGCAGGGCGAAGCGTCCGTAACGTGACTGCACGTTGAGGTCATTGAGAACCTCGACGGCCCGGGATCGTCCCTCGATGTCATGGACGAGGGCTGCGAAGAGCAACAGTTCAGAGGCGTCGGGAGTGGTTCGCACGAACACCATGCAGGTTCCCACCCGGATGGCGAAATCTCCCTCGCTGTCGCGAATCGCAGGGTGCCCGAACATCTGGGACAGTTCGTCGGCCACCAGGCGGTCGAGATGGTCCTTGTCGACCGGCATGATGGCGGGGACGCTGGCCGCCTCGGTGGGAGACAGCGGGGGTTCGGGCTGCAGGATTTCCGCGAGTGGGTCGGGGGCCAGGAAGACCGGGTGAGGGACACCGAAGATGTCGCGAAGGGTCGTCACTGCCAGTTCGGCAAGCTGTTCGCTGTCATCCTGGTTTCGGTAGACCCAGTAGTTGTCAGTCTTGTGAGAGGTACAGGTTCCAGGGTCCTGCCATCCCAGGGAGCTCAGCCCGTCGAGCTGACCGGGGGTGAGCCGAGAGCTGTCCGGCAGACAGCTGTTGCTGGACGCCTCGGCGAGAATCATCGCGGTGTCATTACTGCGATCGGGGTCATCCTGCACGAACCGGATGAAGGGCGCGGTGTCATTGCGCGCCGACATGGTCGAGATCGTCAATTCACCATCATCGTCGATGACGGAGACGACCTCGGCCAGACGCTCGGTGAACTGGTCCCAGGCCTGTGCTGTGCTGCGGTCCAGGTCGAACACGAAGTCTGGTGGCTCGTCCATGCCTCCAACCTAGTAGGTCCGAAACCAGATGTGCAGCCTGGGCTCGGTTTCCAGTGCCACCTGGTGAACATGCATGACGAGGTGCACGCGTGGACCTTGACACCCGGAAACCGGCGGGCGCAGCGAGACGACATGCCAGGTGCCGGGGCACAACCTCTGCTGTACCCCGGCACCTGGTCAGA
Source organism: Cutibacterium nasicola (assembly GCF_052654715.2). NCBI lineage: Bacteria > Bacillati > Actinomycetota > Actinomycetes > Propionibacteriales > Propionibacteriaceae > Cutibacterium > Cutibacterium nasicola. The sequence goes on from NZ_CP199745.2 coordinate 1,245,952, forward strand.
TCAGGACGTCATCAGCTGCAACCGCTGGTGGATCCACAGCCCTCGCAGACGTAGCAGGACCCCGACGGACGCATCTTCGTTCCGCAGGTCATGCACAACGGAGCGTCGACCTCACGGCCCATCCGCTCCTCGAGCAGCTCGGCGCTGGTGTGGGCACCACCGACTCGCTCGGGGGTCTGCTGGGCAGCGAAGAGACCAGGCTGGTTGGCACCGTCTTCGTGGACCCGAACGCGGTCAGCCGGGGTTTCCTTGAGGGTCTCGGAGTCGATGAGCTCGCCCTCATCCTCGTCTGACAGGTAGGAACCGGTCTCCACGTACCGGGCACGCTCGGCAGCAGTGTAGATACCCAGCTCGGCGCGCTCATCGAAGTCCAGGTAGTCCAGGGCCAGGCGACGGAACACGTAGTCGATGATTGACGAGGCGATCCGGATGTCCGGATCGTCAGTCATGCCAGCAGGCTCAAACTTGAGGTTGGAGAACTTCTGGACGAAGGACTCCAACGGCACGCCGTACTGCAGACCGATGGACACCGCGATGGAGAAGGCATCCATGACTCCGGCCAACGTCGATCCCTGCTTTCCGAGCTTGAGGAAGATCTCGCCCAAGCGGCCGGAATCATAGGCGCCGGTCGTGAGGTAACCGCCAGCTCCGGCGACCTGGAAGCTCGTCGTGCGGCCCATGCGCGACTTCGGCAGACGCTGACGACGCGGACGGTACTCGATGCGAACCTCCGGCTCGGGCGTCTCCTCCTCCTTCTTCTTGACCTCGGAGAGGGGCTGGCCAACCTTGCAGTTGTCACGGTAGACGGCCAGGGCCTTGAGGCCGAGCTTCCAGCCCTCCATGTAAACGTTGGCGATGTCCTCGACGGTGGAGGACTCCGGCAGGTTGACGGTCTTGGAGATGGCACCAGACAGGAAGGGCTGAACGGCAGCCATCATCCTCACGTGGCCCATCGGCGCGATGAAGCGGTTACCCATGGCGCAGTCGAAAACCTCGTAGTGGGCCTCGTCAAGGCCGGGAGCTCCAACGACCGAACCGTTGTCGGCGATGTGGGCCACGATTTTCTCGGACTGTTCAGGGGTGTAGCCGAGATTCTTCAGGGCACGCGGCACCGTCTGGTTGACGATCTGCATGGACCCACCACCGACCATCTTCTTGAACTTCACCAGTGAGAAGTCGGGCTCGATCCCAGTGGTGTCGCAGTCCATCATGAAGCCGATGGTGCCGGTCGGCGCCAGCACCGAGGCCTGGGCGTTGCGGAAGCCGTTGACGTGCCCTAGCTTGACGACCTTGTCCCATTCAACCTTGGCAGCAGCCAGGACAGTGGTGTCGTTGTCGTGCAGCGGATGAACCTGACGGTTGGCGTCACGGTGCTTGGCCATGACGGCCTGGTGCGGCTCGACATTCTCTGCGTAGCCAGCGTACGGACCGACGATGGCCGCCAACTCAGCGGAGCGTCGGTAGGATACACCAGTCATGAGGGAAGTGATGGCAGCAGCCAGGGCACGACCACCGTCGGAGTCATACCCCAGGCCCAGAGCCATGAGAAGGGCACCCAGGTTGGCGTATCCGATTCCGAGCTGACGGAAGTTGCGAGTGGTCTCCCCGATGGCTTCGGTCGGGAAGTCGGCGAAGCAGATGGAGATGTCCATCGCGGTGATGACCAGCTCCACGGCCTTGGTGAACTTCTCGACGTCGAAGTGATCGTTCTCGTCGAGGAACTTCAACAGGTTGAGGCTGGCCAGGTTGCACGAGGAGTTGTCCAGGCTCATGTACTCCGAGCACGGGTTGGAGGCATTGATCCGACCGGTGTTTGGGTTGGTGTGCCAAGCATTGATGGTGTCGTCGTACTGCAGACCGGGGTCGGCGCACTCCCAGGCGGCCTGGGCGATCTTGCCGAAGAGCTCCTTGGCATCGACGGTGTCGAGCACCTTGCCCGGCTCGGTGCGGGAGGTCAGCCCAAACGGCTTGCCCTGCTTGACGGCCGTCATGAAGGCATCCGAGACGCGCACCGAGTTGTTGGCGTTCTGGTACTGGACACTGGTGATGTCCCGGCCACCCAGGTCCATGTCGAAGCCGGCATCGCGCAGGGCGCGGATCTTGTCCTCCTCGCGAGCCTTGGTCTCGATGAACTCCTCGACGTCCGGGTGATCGATGTCGAGGACGACCATCTTGGCAGCGCGACGGGTGGCGCCACCGGACTTGATGGTTCCGGCAGACGCGTCGGCACCACGCATGAAGGACACCGGACCGGAAGCCGTACCCCCGGAGCTCAACAGCTCCTTGGAAGAACGAATGCGGGAAATGTTGAGACCGGCACCAGAACCACCCTTGAAGATGAATCCCTCTTCCCGGTACCAGTTGAGGATCGACTCCATGGAGTCGTCCACCGAGAGGATGAAACAGGCGCTGACCTGCTGAGGACTCGTCGTGCCGACGTTGAACCACACCGGGGAGTTGAAGCTGAAGTACTGGTGAACCAGCAGCCAGGTCAGCTCATCACCAAAGACCTTGGCGTCCTCGTCAGAGGCGAAGTAGCCGCTTTGACGTCCGGAGGTCACGTAGCTGTTGACGACGCGGTCGATGAGGGTCTTGAGGCTGTCCTCGCGGGCCGGAGTGCCCAGGGCGCCACGGAAGTACTTGTTCGTGACGATCGTCGAGGCGTTGACGCTCCAGAAGTCGGGGAACTCAACTCCGCGCTGCTCGAAGACCACGTCACCGGTGCGCCAGTTCGTCTGGACGACGTCGCGACGCTCCCACGTCACCTCGTCGTAGGGATGGACGCCCTCGGTGCTGAAGGTGCGCTCGACGTGCAGCCCCTTGGAGCGGCTCGTCCTGCGTGATGCGGACTTGGTCTCAGTCATGGCTCCCTCTAGATACTCGGTGATACGGGTGGTTTGATGTCGGTACTTGTCGTGAACTGAGGCACGCTCGGCCACGGCTCGTCAGAACAGCGGCTCGTCCTGCTTCGAAGGCCGCTTGCGGCCCGAGGACCGCGGTTTCTCAGGGGACTCGTCGCGCAGCCGATCGATCTCAGTGGCGAAGTCCTCGATGGTGTCGTACTTGAGGTACACACTCGCGAACCGCAGATAGGCGATGGGATCCAGCTCGCGAAGTGGGCCCAGGATTGCCAACCCAACCTCGTCGCTCGGAATCTCCGCGACTCCTCGGGCTCGAAGACCGTCCTCGACGCGTTGTCCCAACAAGGCCAGGTCGGCGTCCGTGACCGGGCGTCCCTTGCATGCATTGCGCACACCACGGATCACCTTGTCCCGGGAAAAGGGTTCTTCGATGCCGTTGCGTTTGTGAACCGTCATCTGCATGCGCTCGATGGTGGTGAACCGTCGTTCGCACACGGGACACTGCCGTCTCCGACGGATCGCGGTGCCGTCCTCGCACACTCGGGAATCCAGGACTCGCGAGTCGTCATGCTGACAGAACGGACAGCGCATTGTCGCCTCCTTCCCCGATCTCGCTGGGTTCCTAACGGCAGATTCGCCGTCGACCCGGAACATTACTCCGAACTCGGACCAAAAACACAACTTGTAGGGATGGCAATACTGTCTACCACAACATCTGGTGCCGCGGAGGATCATTGAGGATGCGCGTGATCGTCCGTCAAGCTGCCACGCGCGACACGCCGAAGACGCTCAGTCCATGCGACCACCTTCCACGGTCAGGATCTGACACCAGGCACGTCGCCCGACTGATGTCCATCGATCTGGACGACGGCGGCCGGGTCGGAATGACCACTCTCGGCGTCGCCCCGCCACACCTGGCCAAGACGTCCCAGGGACAGGATCACACCAACGATCATCACAGCAACCGTGGCCATCACGGCGACGTCCCAGAACCGATCGTGGACGGGTTCATGGTGTGCGACGGCACCAGGACGCCCTGCCATCAAGTCCCGACGATCGATGACGACCACCGGTTCGGCCAGCTCATCCTGCCACGGCCCGACAACCAGGTCACCTTGCCGACTGGTCGTCGTCTCAACATCCCACTCGTACGTCTGAGCACTCATCGGATCACCTCTCTGTCAACGAGAGCCATCCGCTCCCGTCAGCGGCCCCGAGATGACTCCCGGGGAGGGCCCGGCGGCGAACCTCCGCCAGTGCCATCAATGACATCCGGCCCAACCGACAGGTTCGCCGCCACCAGGGTGGAACACCAGAAGAACAGCCTAGTCAGAAGTATTTTCCAGGTTCTTTGAAAACTCCTGTCGCCATGGTCCCCACGCTCCGGAGCAGGTGTCGACCAAAGCTGATGGGGAACTGTCGTACCCGACCTATACCGTGACTGCTATGACCATCGATACGTCCGGAACCGACTCCTCGGACCCGGCCGCCGTCTCTTCGGCCGTCCCGTTCACCACCACCCGTGAACCTTCTGCCAAGGAGCGTGCGGTGCTGGCCGCAGTCAAGGAGGGGCTGCGTCGCGACGGCCGCGCACCGACTGTTCGCGCCCTGGCTGACATGACGGGAGCAGCCAGCACCTCGACTATCCAGAGGCGTATCTCCGCGCTCATCGATCTCGGCCTGCTGCGACGCACTGATGGCACCCTCGAGGTCGTTGAGGACGTCGTCGACGTCAACGATCCGCAGGGACCCCACGCCTTTCAGATCGAGGTTTTCAACCCGAGTGAGATTACCGATGCCAAGCATCACGACACTGCCATCGCGGTTCCCTCCCAGTTGCTGGGCCACGGAGACCACGTGGTGGTCGTCGTCCGCGACGACGGGATGACACCCGATTTCCATGTCGGGGACCTTGTCCTCGTCCGGCAACTGCCCGTGACGGACCTTCCCGACAACCCGCCCGAAACCTATTTCGTGGCGGCCACAGTCGGTGGTAAGACCATCGTCCGTTCCTTGGCCAAGCTCGGCGGGAAACCGTGGCTAATGGCCTCGAACCCCGCTCATTCACCGGTCAACCTCGATGATGCTTCTCTCGTCGGCCGCGCCGTCTCGGTCATGAGACGACTATGACTCTGGGGGTCACTCCCCCAGCCTGCGCAGAGCTCCAACAGCCATCTCGCGATCCGTCGTCGTCCAAAACGAGGGCATGGAGGCCCTCAGGAAACCGCCATATCGCGCCGTCGCCAACCGCGGGTCCAGAACTGCAACGACTCCTCGATCGTCGGAACGCCGTATGAGTCGGCCCGCCCCTTGGGCCAGCAGGAGGGCCGCATGCCCAGCCGACACCGTCATGAATCCATTACCGCCAGCATCCTCAACCGCTTTGCTTCGTGCCGCCATGAGCGGGTCATCCGGACGTGGGAACGGAATCCGGTCAATGATGACCAACCGACAGGTGTCACCAGGAACATCAACCCCCTGCCACAAGGACAAGGTTCCGAAGAGACATGTCCGCGGATCAGCCGTGAATCGGCGGGTGAGATCGGCCAGATGCCCCTCCCCCTGGCACAACACCGGAATGTCCGGCATGACCTTGCGCATGTGTTCGGTGGCAGCCACCGCATTACGCTGGGACGAGAACAGCCCGAGGGTCCGTCCACCAGCGCCCCAAATCAGCTCAGCAAGATCGTCGAGCACCTCGGGCGCGATGCCATCTCGGCCCGGGCGCGGCAGGGACCTACCGACATACAGAATCCCCTGCTTCGAATAGTCGAAGGGCGAGCCGACGTTGACCCCCCGCCACCCCATCTGGGTGTCGAGGACCTTCGGCGCCTCCTCCTCGATCTGCTCGCGCGGCGACAGCCCGACGTTCCGTGCCGTGGCCAGGAAATTACCGCCGATGCACAAGGTGGCCGAGGTCAGAATAGTCGTCGCCCCCGCGAAGACGTTCTCCCGCAGCAGGCCTGCCACGCTCAATGGCGCGATGTGGATGCTGCGATACCCCTTCTCTGATTCCGAGACCCATACCACGTCAGCGGCTGCCATCGACACCATACGGTCGACGGTCTCGAAGACCTCGCGCATGGCGGCTTGGGCCTGCACCCTCTCGGCGTCGACGGATTCCTTGGAATCCTCATCCCGTCGACCCAACTGGCTCACTGCTTCCCTGGCCAGATCTCGCAATACCGTGCACGCCTGGATAACCTGGGCACCGGTCTCGGTGACCTGTCCCGGTGCGGTCGCCTCCAAGGCTCTGGCCAGCACGTCCGCTTGATCGAGGAGATCCGCGCTCACGTCGTCATCCAGCCATGTCAAGGCCCGCTTGACCGTCGTCGCCACGAGAGAAGGAGACAGATCCTTGGACGCCGCCCCGGTGAACCGATCCACCAGCTCGTGGGCCTCGTCAATGATGACGGTGTCGTGCTCGGGCAACACGTTGTTGTCATTCAGCGCATCGATCGCGAGCATGGCGTGGTTGGTGACGACGAGGTCAGCGTTTCGAGCCTTCTCACGGGCTGCTTCGGAGAGGCACTCGCTGCCGAAAGGACAGCGCTGAGCCCCTAAGCACTCGTTGGCCGGCACGCTCACCTGGCTCCACGCCAGGGGAGCGTGCGGTGGGGCGTCATCACGATCGCCGAGTCCCGACTCCTCGACCTGTTTCTCGGCCCATTCACGCAGCATAACGACCTCGGCGCCCAGTGCGGAAGCCGGAGCCGTCCCAGCCTCCTTGGTGTCCGCGGCCTCAGCGGCGAGATCGGCTCCGGGGACCAAGGCGTCCTGCCCTCTGACCCCCGTCGATCCACCGCGAACCTTGTGCAGACAGACGTGGTTGTTACGCCCCTTGAGCACGGCAACCTTCGGCCTGCGGAGCAGGACCTCGTCCGAGGCGTTGAGGACCGCCGGAATGTCCTTGTGAGCGAGCTGAGTCTGCAAGGCGAGGGTGGCGGTGGCGACGACGACCTGCGCGCCTTCTTCGACGCAGTGAACCAGAGCAGGCGCCAAATACCCCAGTGACTTTCCGGTTCCGGTACCGGCTTGAACCAACAGGTGCAGCTCTTCTCGCATCGCTTGGTCGACAGCCTCGACCATCGTCGCCTGGCCAGATCTCTCCTGACCCCCCATCCGGGAGACGGCGGTGGCGAGGAGGTCACGACACATCTTGCTGACCTCGGCGGGCTCACGCGCCATGACACGCCTCCTCGACCTCGACGGCCAGAGCAGGATGAAGATGGGCGATGACATGGGTGCCATCGGCGGTGTGGTCAATGAGTTCGATCGTCCCTTTGTGGTGGATCTTGTCCATGAGGTCTCCGCGCACATAGGGCACGACGACGTCAACCTTCTGGGAAGGCACCGGCAGCGACTCCTCGATGGCTGTCACGAGGTCGTCGATTCCCTCTCCGGTATGAGCCGAGATGACATGGGCACCGGGAAAGGTCGACCGCAACGTCACGATGGTGTCGTCGTCGAGACGATCACTCTTGTTGAGCACCAGAATCTCGGGAATGTCACTGGCGCCGATTCCGGCCAGCACACCACGCACGGCATCGACCTGACCGATGGGATCGGGGTCGGCTGCATCGACGACGTGCACCAGGACGTCTGCCAGCGCAGTCTCCTCGAGGGTGGAGGCGAAGGCCTCGACCAGATCATGCGGAAGGTGGCGCACGAAGCCGACGGTGTCGGTGAGGGTGTAGACGCGACCATCCGCCGTCGTGGTCCGACGAGTCGTGGGGTCAAGAGTGGCGAACAGGGCATTCTCGACGAGCACTCCGGCGCGGGTCAGCCGGTTGAGCAGGGAGGACTTTCCCGCGTTGGTGTATCCGACGATGGCGACGGAGGGCACCTTGTTGCGAAAACGATCAGCCCGCTTGGAAGCACGGGTGGACTCGATGTGTTTGAGACGACGCCGCAGCACCGCGATGCGATGACCGATACGTCGTCTGTCCGTCTCGATCCGGGTCTCACCAGGGCCACGACCACCGATACCAGCACCACCGGCGGCTCGACCACCCGACTGACGGGAAAGGTTCCCACCCCATCCACGCAACCTCTGCCTGAGGTAATTGAGCTGAGCCAATTCGACCTGGGTGCGACCCTCCACGCTGCGGGCGTGCTGGGCGAAGATGTCGAGGATCAACGCCATCCGGTCCACCACCTTGACCTTGACGCGGTCCTCGAGGTTACGAAGCTGAGCGGCATCGAGCTCACCATCACAGATGACCGTGTCGGCTCCGGTGGCCCGGACCACCTCGGCCAGCTCGGCCACCTTGCCTGAACCGATGTAGGTCGCCGGATCCGGGGTCGTTCGTCTCTGCATGACGGCCTCGAGAACCTGTGAACCCGCAGTCTCGGCCAGCGCCTTGAGCTCAGTCATGGCGTTCTCTGCATCGGCGACCGACCCCTGGGTCCACACCGAACAGAGCACCACCCGTTCGAGCCTCAGCTGTCGGTACTCGACCTCCGGGATGTCAGACAGATCAGTCGACATGCCCGGCACGCGGGTCAAGGACAATCGGGCATCCAGGTCGAACTGATCACCGTCGTATACGTCCTGATCGTTGCTGAGGTCCCCGACATCGGGCGCATCCTCACGCTCGTCGTCGAATCGTGCGGTGTCGCTCACCCGGTCCCCGTCCTGTTGGTCCACTGTCCCATGCCCTGATACCTCACATTCCGAGGTCGTCGCGCCAAGTGTAGGGGGAGGTGACGACACGTCACCGACCGTGCTGTTCCTCACTCCTCGGGAAGGTCGACCTTTCCAGACGCGAGGATGATCGCAGGGCCTGTCAGCACTGCGTCGTAACCATCATCAGCAGGACGGAGGGCGACAACGACATGACCGCCAGGCACCCGGACGGTCCAGGGGCCACGGTGGCCGGTACGGGTGGCCATCGTTGCTGCCACCGCAACGGTTCCGGTACCGCACGACATCGTCTCTCCCGATCCGCGCTCGTGGACCCTCATCGAGACCGAATGGTCATCCAACCACTCGACGAATTCGACGTTAACCCCTTGGGGGAAGGCCGACCTGGGGCGCCACGTCGGCGACTCGTCAAGGTTGAGTGCGGCGACGGTCGTGTGGTCCGTCACGACCACAGCATGTGGATTGCCGACGTCAACCTTGTATGCCGGCCACCACATGTCCTGATGTTCGATGGTGACGTCGTCACCATCGACATGGACCGTTCCCATCGTCACCGACACGTCACCGTTGTCACGTAGGGTGACATGGCGAATACCAGCGCGCGTCGCGACATCGGCCTGGTCACCTGCGATACGCCCGGTCTGGGACAGATGACGAGCAAAAACTCGCAGGCCGTTGCCGCACATCTGCGCAATGGTGCCGTCGGCGTTACGGTAGTCCATGAACCACAGATCCGGATCGCCATCCCAGCCAGGAACGTCACCGGCCCGCAGAGCCTGCAGGGTGCCATCGGCGCCAATACCGAATCGACGGTGACACAGCCATCGAACCTGTTCAGGGGTGAGAGGCTCGGGACGGTCGACAATGACGAAGTCATTGCCTGTCCCGTGTCCCTTCCAGAACGTCGTCGTCATACCGTCAATCCTCCTCGCCAGTGGACAGGGCGGTCAACACCCGCGCCACAACCTTGTCATCGAGATCAGGATCAAGCGCATCGAACCACTCGACACGGTCGTCGCGTCGGTACCACATGAGCTGTTTACGGGCGAAACGTCGAGTTCGGGTCACGGTGCGACGACGGGCTTCGGCCTCGTCATAGTCGCCGTCAAGGAACCCCAACACCTGTCGGTATCCCAACGCTCGGCTTGCCGTGCGCCCCTCCCTCAACCCGGCATCAGCCAGGGCGCGGACCTCGTCAACCAGCCCTTCGTCCCACATCTGGTCAACTCGCTTCGCGATTCGCCGATCCATGTCCTCACGAGGAAGCTCCAGGCCGATCTGCACCGTGTTGGGCCAGTGAAAGATACCGTCGGGAAGGGTCGCGGTGAACGACCCCGTGAGCTCAATGACCTCAAGGGCCCGGACGATTCTGCGGCCATTTCCGGGCAAGATCGATCTGGCCGTCCTGGGATCTCGCCGCGCGAGCTCCTCATGCAAGGCCTTCGGGCCTTCGGCATCCAACCTTTCCTGCCACTTCGCTCGCACCTTCGGGTTGGTGGGAGGAACGATCATCTCATCGATGACGGCCTTGGTGTAGAGGGCTGAACCCCCGACCAATACCGGAATGACACCGCGTGACACACACTCTTCGGTCTCGTCGCGCGCCAGCTTCTGCATGAGGACGATTGAACAGGGATCGGTGACATCAAGGATCGACACCAAGTGGTGCTTCACCGCACGCTGCTGGGCGAGCGTAGGGGTGGCGGTACCGATGTTCATCCCTCGATACACCACCATTGAATCGGTGTTGATGATCTCGGCGGGGTGCCCCCCCCGTCCCAGGCGTGAACAGACTCGCACCGCCAACCCTGATTTTCCGCTGGCGGTGGGCCCCAGAAGACATATGACCGGCAGATTCACACGTCCATCCTTGCGCACTGCAACGACATCGGAGCCAACGCGTAGAGCGAAAAGCCTCGCATGGGAGGACCACCTCGTGTGTAGCCTGAAGGAGTCATCCCCGAGAGGGGGAAGCCTCCCGAAAGGAGATCACATGGGACTCTTCGACAAGGCCAAGGACGCCATCAACGACCACAAGGACGACATCAAGGGCCAGGTCAGCCAGCACAGCGACAAGGTCGAGCAGGGCATCGACAAAGCTGGCGACGCTGTCGACGACAAGACCGGCGGCAAGTTCTCCGATCAGGTCAACAAGGGCCAGGATGCCCTCAAGGACAAGCTTGGCGACCTCTGAGTCGTCCACGACACGACGCGGCCTGTCCCCTGAGAGGACCCGCTCCGGATGGGAGTGGATGAGCTGCGACACGAGGGGTTGATGCTCCACTGAGCATCAACCCCTCGTTGCATGTCTGAACGGGTTTCGAGACGAGGTTTCCCGGCCACCGGACTCGACATGACGAAATGGCTCGGACGGCCCGGCCAGTCGTTCAGGTCCGTGGCGCACCAACCGAAGGAATACCGAGCATGGTGGCTTCAGACTGAGAGCATGATTCTTCGCGAATCTGCCATGCATCTCCCCCGCGAGTGCGACGCAAATTCACCAAGCCGCCGTCAGCAACTAAATGATGAGGATGGCCGGAGGTGATAACGACCTCGCCGATGTCTCCGGGGCGCGGGACCTCCCCCCCGGGTGCAAGACTGACGTGAACCAGTCGGTTGTCCCGGGCACGACCGGTGACGCGGTGGGTGGCCTCGTCCTTGCGCCCCTCCCCCTCGGCGAACATCACCTCGACAGTGCGACCGACCTGGGCCTTGTCCTCCTGCCATGCGATATCATCGACGAGCTCGACGAGGCGCTCGTACCGTTCCTGGACGACCGGCTTGGGAACCTGGTCCCCCATGACTCCCGCCGGCGTGTTGGGACGGATGGAGTATTGGAAAGTGAAGGCCGCAGAAAACCTCGACTCCTCGACGACGCGCATGGTCTCGGCGAAATCCGCGTCGGTCTCGCCTGGGAAGCCGACGATGATGTCGGTGGTGATGGCGGCGTCTGGAATGGCCTCGCGCACCCGGCCAAGGATGCCGAGGAACTTCTTGGACCGATACGACCGGCGCATCCGACGCAGCACGTCGTCAGATCCCGACTGCAGGGGCATGTGCAGGCTGGGCATGACGTTGGGGGTCTGCGCCATCGCCTCGATGACATCGTCGGTGAAAGCGGCGGGGTGAGGAGACGCGAACCGCACCCTCTCCAGACCGTCAATTTCGCCGCAGGCGCGCAGTAACTTGGCGAAGGCTCCACGATCACCGAACTGGACTCCGTACGAGTTGACGTTCTGACCAAGCAGGGTGATCTCCTGGACACCCTCGTCGACGAGGGCTCGAATCTCCGAGAGGATTTCGCCGGGACGTCGATCGGTTTCCTTGCCGCGCAGCTGCGGGACAATGCAGAAGGTGCAGGTGTTGTTGCATCCCACCGAGATCGACACCCAGGCCGAATATGCCGAATCGCGCCGAGTCGGCAGGTTCGACGGAAAGGTGACCAGGGACTCCTCGATCTCCACCTGGGCCATGGCATTGTGACGAGCCCGCCTGAGGAGGGCCGGCAGAGAACCCACATTGTGAGTTCCGAAGACCACATCGACCCATGGCGCCCGGGCGACGACGGTGTCCTTGTCCTTCTGGGCCATGCAGCCGCCGACGGCCAGCTGCATCCCAGGATGCGCCGACTTCACCGGGGCCATGTGACCGAGCGTGCCGTAGAGACGATTGTCGGCATTCTCGCGAACCGCACAGGTGTTGAAGACGACGACGTCAGCCGGCGCCAAGGTGTCGGTTCTGGGATCGGGAACGTAGCCGGCCTCTTCGAGGAGGCCAGCAATCCGTTCGGAGTCATGGACATTCATCTGACACCCGTAGGTCACGACCCGGTAGGTCGGGGCCTCGGTGTGCGGCACGGTGTTATTGGGCATGGCGCGAACACTCTACGTCATCTGCCCAGCCATAGGACCACTCCGTTTCTCACACCGCAGTGTGCAGCACGAGCACGATCGCGCCATGCACCAGCACGAACACCCCCGAGACCACAGGAACTTCAGCCAGGGTGAGTACCTTCTCCAGAGTTGCGATACCCCATAGGCGTCATCATTGCCCAAGGACCACTGAGCGGAAAAAGCGTCACGACCCTCCCCCAATATCGGAGAATTCCTGATGTGCCTTCACCTTTGGCAAATACCAGGCGAGACAGATGGCGTCAGCTATCGCGCCGTCGACCAGTCCTACACCACGCCAGGACATACCTTCGGCACACCGAAACCCGACCACATTCGCTCCCACCACAGAAGAGGACGTCAATAGTCGAAAAGCACGTGCCAATCGATCCAGCGAGAAAGACTGACGCAAGGATGAGATGGCAGGCGTTGACAAGTACCTGATACTGACACCTAACCCGTCATGGACCCTGCCGTGAATTCTGAGATCTTCATCGCGATCCCCTATTTGTCAAAGGGCTCCTGGGCGGCCGCTCACGTCGTCATGACGTCGCGAGGATGTACAACGATCACCTGAGCCGGCGGAACAACTCATCTTTGAGTAAATTCCCGCCGGGACACACCATATACATACAACAGCGAGAACTGTGGAAAAGAAACGGATGACGAAAACTGACGGAACCCCTCAGGACCGAGAGCTCAAGAATTAGCGTCCGCAAAGGTCTCAGCGATAAACTTTTCATCATGATCAGTGACGTCACCCTCCCCACCGGCACCCAGTACAAGATTTCCCATGGTTCTTGGCAGGCCATCGTGACGGAGCAGGGAGCCACCCTTCGTACCCTTCGCCACAACGAGGACGACGTCATCAAGACCTTCGAGGCTGACCAGTCGCCGGCTTCGTCGCAAGGGCAGCATCTGCTTCCCTGGCCCAACCGCATCCGTGACGGCCGCTACCGGTTCGATGACGTTGACCAGCAGCTGGCGATCAGCGAGGTCGGTCGCAACAACGCCATTCATGGTCTGGTGGCGTGGTCACCGTGGTCCCTCGTTGAGCACACCGACTCCTCGGTGACCCAGGAGATCCGAATCATGGCTCGGCCTGGCTGGCCTGGAACAATTGATGTCCGGCTGACCCACAACCTGGACGATCACGGCCTGAAGGTCACTGTGAGGGCTCGGAACGTCGGGGCCAAGGCGGTGCCCTTCGGCTATGCCGCCCATCCCTATTTCTGCCTCGGCGGATCCATTGATGAGTGGAAGGTTGACGCCCCGTTCGCCTCGTGGCTGCAGGTCGACGAGCGACTGTTACCGGTTCGGATCTGCGAGATGGACGAGGTCCACACCATGAATGGACAGTCTCTCGGTCAGCGCACCTTTGACACCGCCTACACCGTGGGACGGGGAGACACCGTTGGATCGCCGGCATGGCGTTTCAAGGTCACCAGCGGTGAGACGAGCCATGAGCTGTGGGGAGATGTGACCATGGGCTGGGCGCAGATTTACACTCCGGATGACCGCCTCAGCCTCGCTGTCGAGCCGATGACATGCGGGCCGGATGCCTTCAACGAGGGGCCCACCCACGACGACGTCATCCGCCTGGAGCCCAGGGACGAGGTCGTCCTCACCTGGGGAATCGCCTGAGCCACCGCTCAGGACTCTCCCACCATCTCCACGGCTTGGAAGGAACGGATGACGGTGACCCTGGTCCGTCCTGGCACGGTGACCTGTTCCCCCACCGCCAACGCGATCTGGCGTGCGAGTCGAGATGCGTGCACATCGTCGACTGTGCCCGGATCGACGAGGACCTGGACCTCACGTCCGGCTTGCAGCGCGAAGGACCGTTCGACCCCGGGGAAGCTGGTGGCAATCTCCTCGATGGTGTCCATCCGGCGAACGTGGGACTCCAAGGAATCCCGACGTGCTCCTGGACGGGCCGCAGAGATCGCGTCAGCAGCCTTGACGATGAGATCCGTGACGCCCACCGGTTCGATCTCATCGTGGTGGGCTGCAATGGCATGCACGACCTCATCAGATTCCCCATGACGTCGGGCCAATTCAGCGCCAATGGCCGCGTGGGTTCCCTCAATCCCAGGGGTGAGGGACTTACCAAGATCGTGCAGGAAGGCCGCACGACGACAGGTGTCGACATCGGCACCGATTTCGGCGGCCAAGATGGCGGCAAGACGGGCGCACTCGACGCAGTGATCGAGGACCTGTTGGCCGTAGGAGGTCCGGAAGCGCAGGGACCCGAGGATCGGTAGGAGCCGCTCGTCGATGTCGTCGATCCCGGCTTCGGACAGCGCCTCGGACGCGGCTCCCAGGCACATCTGGTCGATGTGGTCGACGGCTCGCTGATGGGCCTTTTCGATACTGATGGGGTGGATGCGACCATCTTCGACCAGATCGACGAGAGCCTGTCGGGCCACCTCGCGTCGCATGGGGTCGAAGCAGCTCAGCAAGACGATACCCGGGGTGTCATCGATGATGACCGTGACTCCCGTCACCTGCTCGAAGGTGCGGACGTTGCGGCCTTCTCGCCCGATGACGCGACCCTTCATCTCGTCGCTGGGCAGTGGCACCACGCTGACAACGGTGTCAGCAACCATCTCGGAGGAACACCGCTGTATGGCATCGGCCACGATGTGACGGGCCTTGCCCTCGGCGTTTTCCGTCACTTCTGCGATGATCGCTCGAGCGTCATTCTCGGCCAGGACGCGGGCCTCTCTGCTGAGGTGCTCTGCAAGTTCGTCCCGGGCCTGGTCGAGGGACATCCCAGCAACTCGCTCCAGCTCGGTGACGATCCGCTCATCCCGTCTATCGAGTTCTGCGTCTCGCTCGTCGAGGCGGAAGCTGCGCTCGGCCAACTCCAAGCGATCCCTCTCGAGCTTGTCGAGGCCTTCGTCGAGGCGGCGACGGGCCTCGCGCAGCTGACGATCACGCTCTGTCAGCTCCTCGACGGAGCGCCGGTTGATCTCGAGCAAAGCCTCCGCACTGTGGCGAGCCTGTTCGGCATGATCAGCCCGACGTTCCTCATCAGCGACCCGAACACGACTGGACTCGAGCGCAACGCGAGCTGACGCGATCTCGTCACGACTGTCCGAAAGGTCTTGAGTAGCACGAGCCAGGCGCTCCTCGCTGCGGGAAAGCTCCAAGGCCTTCGCATCACGTTCAGACTCTGCTCGTTCCGCCCTCCTGCCAATGGCTCGACGGTCTGCCAGCCAGCCAATGATGACTGCCACTGAGAGCACCGCCACCACGACGAGTGCGATGAGCATGACCTCCACCCTTCCTCACATCCTGACTCGGAGCTGCAGCGTCGCCCCCCTGACGTCGGTGCCAGGAAAACCGAGGTGAGGGGCAAACGATACGACCCTAGTCGAAGGGGCCGGTTATCGGCGCTTCGGGGGTTCTTCACCGAGTTCCTCGCGGGCGGCACGGATGGCGGCCCAGGCGACCTGGGGTCCGTAGCCCTTGCGGGCCAGGGCACCCAACACCCGGCGGGTCAGACGGGCTTCCTCGACACCTCGACCTGCCCGCAGCTTGTTCACTGCGAGTTCGGTGGCGGCATCCAACTCGTCAGCCTCCGTGATCTGGGAGGTCGCGTCCTCAATGATCTGGGAATCGACCCCTTTGCGCGACAATTCGACTGCCACTGCTCTGCGGGACAGACCTCGCACACCGTGACGGGACGCTATCCATCGGTTGGCAAAGTCAGCATCATCGACGAGCCCCACCTCGGTGAGGCGATCAAGGACTGTCTCACGCACCTGCTCGGGCACACCTTTGGAATCCAGAGCTGCTGCGAGTTCACTTCGGGTGTTGGCCCGACGATCCAGTCGTTTGAGGCAGATCTCGCGAGCTTCCTCGTACCACTGGTCGTCGGTCAACTCCTCTGGAGAATCCTTGTGTCGCCGGCTCAGAATGCCACCTCACCGGTCTCGGGATCGACCCCCTCGGGGACCTCAACCTCGCGCAGGCCCAGGTGGGTGAGGATCTTGTCCTCGATCTCGTTGGCGACGTCCGGGTTACCCCTGAGAAAGTTGCGAACATTCTCCTTGCCCTGGCCCAGCTGCTCATTGTTGTAGCTGAACCACGATCCGGACTTGGTGATGATTCCGCAGTCCACACCCATGTCGATAAGGCTTCCCTCTCGGGAAATGCCCTGCCCATAGAGAATGTCGAACTCGGCCTGTTTGAACGGCGGGGCGACCTTGTTCTTCACGACCTTGACGCGGGTACGGTTACCAACCATCTCGGAGCCGTCCTTGAGGGTCTCGATGCGACGCACGTCCAGGCGCACCGAGGAGTAGAACTTCAACGCACGTCCACCGGTGGTCGTCTCCGGGGAGCCGAACATGACACCGATCTTCTCGCGCAACTGGTTGATGAAGATGGCCGTCGTCCCGGCAGCGTTGAGGGCACCAGTCATCTTGCGCAGGGCCTGACTCATGAGGCGAGCCTGCAGACCGACATGGGAATCACCCATCTCTCCCTCGATCTCAGCCTTCGGGGTGAGGGCTGCAACGGAGTCGACGACGATGAGCTCGAGGGCGCCCGACCGCACCAGGGTGTCGGCAATCTCGAGTGCCTGCTCACCGTTGTCGGGCTGGCTCACCAGCAGGGAGTCGGTGTCGACACCAAGCTTGCGGGCGTATTCCGGGTCGAGGGCGTGCTCGGCGTCGATGAAGGCGCAGATGCCGCCTTCGGCCTGAGCATTCGCGATGGCGTGCAGGGCCACGGTCGTCTTGCCGGAGGACTCCGGACCGTAGATCTCGACGATCCGGCCACGCGGGAGACCTCCCACGCCGAGGGCGACGTCCAGGGCTACTGACCCGGTCGGGATCGCCGCAATCTTCACTGTCTCCTGTTCGCCAAGGCGCATGACGGAGCCCTTGCCGTGCTGCTTCTCGATCTGCTGCAAGGCCGTGGCAAGGGCCTTTTCGCGATCTGCGGTCGCTGCCATGTCGTTCCTTCCTTGAAGGCGGTCTCCCGCCTCATCTGCCGCGCGGCATCGCCGCAGCGTTGGTCGTATGTCGTGAGTTGGTCGTATGTCGTCATGAGGGAGACTCACCGGTTTCCCCGTGCCATCACCCAAACTGTAGGAGCGGGGGCGGACAATCCGTCAGGCAATGCGTTGCTGTGGACAACTGCCGTCACGACTGCCCCCTCGCTTGTGGACAACCCTTCCAGATACCACTGACGACTTTGCAGCACATCGTGTTCCGGTTTTGTTCCACTTCTGTTCCGACACCACGTCCTCATCGTCGGGACACGTCCCATCCCCCAGATCAGCGCAGCGAATCGGGCAGCTCCAGCGCTTTCCAGCAGGTCCGCCAAATCGTCTTGGCATCGACTCCATCGGCCAAGGCTTCCTGCACCGTTCGTGAGTCGAGACCCGGTACGGCCTGCTGTGCAGCCCAGATTCGGCAGTAGTCGTCGCCCAGAACCTCAGCCAGTCGCGTCCACAATTGGGTCTCTGTCATGAAGACAAGCCTAAGGGCAGGATAAAATCAGCGCAGATGTGCGAACGCTCACTGCGCGGCTCTCCCCCACGAGCCGTGAGTCACGCGAAAGGAGAAGCGATGACGATGCCGTCGGATGCCCGCTCGTCATCCTCACGACGAAACGACCGCATGGTCGCCATTCTCGCCATGTTGCGTGACCACGACGAGGTTCCCCTGCGCGACATGGCGGCCACCTTGGGAGCGAGCGCTGCGACGATCCGACGCGATGTCGCCTCGCTCGCTGAGCAGGGCCTGCTCATTCGCTCACACGGGACAGCTCGTCGCGCTGGAACGGGCGCCGAATTGCCCGTCAATTTGCGAGACGGTCGGCGTCGTGGCGCCAAGGAAGCGATCGCGCACGCCGTCGCATCCGAGCTCCCCGTCGGACGTCATGCGATTGGGCTCACCGGGGGCACGACGACCACCGAGATCGTGCGTGCCTTGCACCACCGTCATGATCTCACCCTCATCACGAACTCCGTGAGCATTGCTCTCGAGGCCGCCAGCCAGGGCCAGCAACGTGTCCTCATCACCGGCGGTGTGCTGCGCCCCTCCTCCTTGGAACTGGTCGGCTCCCTGGCCGAGTCAACCTTCAAGCAGGTCAACGTCGGCACCGCCATCGTGGGGTGTGACGGAATGAGTGCCGAGGGTGGCCTGACGACCCACGACGGCATCGAAGCCGCTGCAAACCACACCATGATCAAGAGGGCAGCTCGCATCATCGCGGCCGTCGACGGCTCCAAGATCGGTCGGGTCACCCTGGCAAAGCTGGCCGATGCCAAGGACGTCGACCTCCTCGTCACTGACGACTCAGCCGATCCCGACAAGCTGGCCACGCTGCGTGCCCTCGGAATCGCGATTCGTATCGTCCACGCACCGACTGACTGATCAGGCCGCGCACGTCGTCCGGAGACGAGGTCAATCCGGACAATTCGCGGCCCCAAAGGCCCACAACACAGAAGTTCCCGGCCCCAGCGGGACCGGGAAACGTCAAAAGTTCAGGATGGTGGTCATGCCGCAACAGTGATGTGGTGATCGGGGGTGCCTTCACTGCTGAGCATCTTGTCGCTGACGATCCGCATCAATTCGGACTGCGGTAGATCCAGAGCCGTGCAAATGGCCAGGATGAGCTCGCTGGAAGCTTCCTTCTGGCCCCGCTCGACCTCCGACAGGTATCCGAGGGAAACGCGTGCGGCAGAAGACACCTCCCGCAAGGTACGGCCCTGTGCGAACCTCTGCTCACGCAGCGACTCGCCGAGTATTTCACGCAGCAGAGCTGATTTCATGGGCGTCTCCTCCTAGGTGATTCATCCATGACAACGCCCCCAACGGATGAAACATTCCCTACGCGGCGAAATTTTTCACACTTTTCCTGCGGGGGGTTGTCGTCAGCTCGGTGAACGGCTCACAACCTCGCATCCGAGGCCAAGAAGTGCCTCGACCGTCAATCGCCTAATGTCTTCACGTGCCCCCCTCAACTGGAGGCGCTTGACGACCGGAGCTCCCTGGTACACCGCACCAATGAAGACCGTTCCGGGCTCCTCACCGTTCTGGGGATCTGGCCCGGCAACCCCGGTGCACGACAGACCGATATCAGCCCGGCACGCCTTGCGACACCCCATCGCCATCTGAGCAGCGGTGATGGAATTGATGACCCCGTTCTCGGCGATCCAGCCAGCATCGACCCCAGCGAGCGTGGTCTTGAGGTCGCTGGCGTACGTCACCAGCCCCCCACGAAACACCGCCGAGGCGCCCGGAACGGTCGTGATCGTCGCCGCGACCAGGCCGGCCGTCAGGGATTCGCAGGTTGCCGCCGTCAGACCGCGTTCCGACAACCCGGCAATGAGTCGACGTGCTCCTTCGTCGCCGATCACTTGACGCTCCGCTTCCCGGACTTCGCCGACTTGCCCCCAGCGGTCTTGGCACGGTCGCGGATCTGGAGGGCGTCCCTGATGTACACCAGGCCAGTGACGACAGTGAGCAGGAAGGCGATGATCATGACAGCCCAGGCAATGACATCGACGAAGGTCGGGGTTCGCCACAGTCCGAGGCAGAACAGCATGATTGCCAAGGCCTGCATCGCCGTCTTGAGCTTGCCACCCCTGTTGGCCGCCATCACCTCATACTTGAGCATCTTCATCCGCATGACGGTGATGCCCCATTCGCGCAGCAGGATGATGATTGTCATCCACCATGGCAGCTCACCGAGGATCGACAGGCCGATGAAGGCCATGCCGGTGAGCGCCTTGTCAGCGACGGAGTCACCAATCTTGCCGACGTTGGTGACGAGGTCGTACTTGCGCGCAATCTTGCCGTCGACGAAATCGGTGAGGATCGCCAGCATGAAGACGATCGTCGTCGCCGTCCGCCAGCTGCCTTCATGGGGATGGGCCAAGAGCATCCATCCGAAGACGGGAACCGCAATGACTCTCAGCAGGGTCAGCGCATTCGGAACGTTGACGTTGCTGGAGCGGTCCTTCTTCGTGGCCATGGGCTCAGTATGTCGCGTGACGACGAGTGATGCGACCCACCGCCCCGAAACGGTTCCGGATTGGTCAATCGGCGTCAGTACCGTGGGACCACGGTAGTGCTCATACCGTTGCGATGACGTTCAGGCCTACGCCGGGCGCGCAATGAGGTCGACGCCGTCAGAGCCGACGAACTCGACGTCGACGATGTCCCCGACGCTCGCCCCGGCAACATCAACGAGGGTCACGACCCCGTCAACCTCTGGACCCTGGTGCTCCGCCCTACCGACAATGGCTTCGTCGGTCTCCTCGATCATGACCCGCCCACGGGTGCCGACACGATCCTCGGCACGCTGGGAGACGAGCTCGTCGATGAGATCGGCAAGGTCCTCGCGTCGAGCAGCGATGACGTTCTCGTCAACATGCCCGTCAAGGGTCGCTCCCTCGGTACCTTCCTCGTCGGAATAGGCGAAGACACCAGCAACGTCGAGACGCGCCCGCTGCAGGAATTCCGCGAGGACTCCGACATCAGCCTCGGTCTCGCCGGGGAAACCGGTGATGAAGTTCGACCTGAAGCCGGCCTCTGGGCAACAGGACCGGATGGACTCGATGATGTCGAGGAAGGACTCGGCGTCGCCGAAGCGACGCATCCGACGCAACAACGGCCCTGACGCGTGCTGGAAGGACAGATCGAAGTAGGGCACGACCTTGTCAGTCGCCACCATGGCCTCGATGAGGCCCGGTCGAAGTTCTGCGGGCTGCAGGTAGGACACCCGGATCCACTCCAGCCCCTCGACCTGGTCCAAGCCGGTGAGGAGCTTCTCCAGCGCGCGTAAATCCCCTAGGTCCTTGCCGTAGGAGGAGGAGTTCTCGCTGACGAGAAAGACCTCCTTGACACCATGGTCAACCAGCCAACGTGCCTCCTCGACAATCTCGGCGGCAGGTCGGGAGAGGTAGGAGCCACGGAATCGCGGGATGGCGCAGAAGGCACAGCGCCGATCACAGCCCAAAGCCATCTTGAGCGGTGCGCTGGGCCCCGAACCGAGACGACGTCGGGTGGCTCGGGGGCCTGAGGCCGGAGCCAGGGAGGCCGGCAGGTCGGGGGCAGTGCCATGACCGGGAACCGAGACGCCGGAGCTGGCTGAACCTCGATCGACCGGGGTGAGGGGAAGCAGGGTGCGACGATCACGGGGAACACGGGCCTCGATCGATCCGCCGTCGAGGATGGTGCGAAGTCGGTCCGCGATGTCGTCGTAGTCGTCGAACCCCAGCACAGCGTCGGCCTCAGGAAGGGACTCGGCCAGTTCACGTCCATATCGCTCGGCCATGCATCCCACCGCGACGACCGACTGGGTGGTTCCTTGAGCCTTGAGGTCTGCGGCAGCCAGCAAGGTGTCGACGGAGTCCTTCTTGGCCTGCGCAATGAATCCGCAGGTGTTGACGACGACCGTCTCGGCCACGCTGGGGTCGTCAACGAGTCGGAATCCGCCAGCCTCCATGCGGGCCGCAAGCTCCTCGGAATCGACGTCGTTGCGGGCGCAGCCCATCGACACGAGATGGACTGTCATGAGGTGATCACCGACGGACACGAGACTCCATTCTGATGGGCGAGGTGGTTTCGGCCGCATCCTACGCGTCTACCGTGGAACACATGACCTTTCATAAGACCGACCACCACAGGAATGCCATCGCCTACGAGGTTGCCGGGCTGACGTGGCTCGCGGCTGCTCAGCCCACTGGGGCTGCGATAGTCGAGGTCTTGGACCACGGCAATGGTTGGCTCACGGAACCCGAGCTCTTTCCGGTCCATCCCACCCGTAAGGCAGCTGAGGAATTCGGTCGACGTCTGGCCCACACCCACGCAGCAGGGGCATCCCACCTGGGAGCGGCTCCCGACGGGTTCACCCCTGACGGCGGGTACATCGGTCGTGCTCCCCTGCCTCTGCCCTGTGAACACATCGACTCGTGGGGAGAGTTCTACGCGCGTTACCGCATCGAGCCCTACATGGACAGCCTTGACGCCGACGCCCGGGCAATCATGTCCGCACTCGTCGACCGGCTTGCCAGCGGGGTGTTCGACCACGACCAGCCCGCGCTGGTGACCTACCCTGCCGCGCGTACCCACGGCGACATGTGGTCCGGGAACCTCATGTGGACCTCCGAGGGGGTCGTCCTCATCGATCCTGCTGCCCAGGGTGGTCACGCCGAGGAGGACCTTGCCTGCCTGTCGGTCTTCGGTGCCCCCTTCACCAACGAGATCCGTGCCACGTACAACGAGGAGTCCCCGCTGGCCGACGGTTGGCAGGAGCGAATCGGGTTGCACCAGCTCCACATGCTCATCGTCCACTGCTTCCTCTTCGGCGGCGGATATGTCGGGAAAACCGTCGAGGTGGCACGCCGCTACCTCTGATCGCTTTCCCAGGAACGAGCTCATGGCCCCGCCATATGACGGGGCCACGAATATGTCTCACCAGCCGGTTCTCGGCATCGATGTAAGCCGATGAGGCCAGCCTGGACGGGCTCACATGAAAGGAATCAGTGGGAGTCGGACCAGGCCTGCGGATCTGAGGACCAGGTCTGCAGGGTGGCCAGCTGCTCCGGGGTGATGCGTCCGGACTCCGCTGCCACCTCGATGAGAGTCGGGTAGTTCGACAACGTGTACAGCGGCAGACTGGCCTCCTCGAACGCACGATGCCCCTTCTCCAACTCGTAGGAGAACAGGGCGAGGACGCCGGCCACCGTCGATCCCTCCCGCTCGACGGCCTGAGCAGCCTTGAGTACGGAGCCGCCGGTGGAGATGAGATCCTCGACCATGACGACCCTGGACCCGGATGGAATGCACCCCTCGATCTGATTGCCACGTCCGTGGTCCTTGGGTGCGGAACGGACGTAGGCCATCGGAACGCCGAGGCGATCGGCGGCCAGCGCGGCATGGGCGATACCAGCGGTGGCAGTACCGGCGACGACGTCGACCTGGTCGACATTCGCGCGCACGAGCTGGGCCAGGCCCGAAGCGATGAGGTCACGGGTCTGTGGGTCCGAGAGGGTCACTCGGTTGTCGCAGTAGATCGGTGAATGCAGGCCGGAAGCCCAGGTGAAGGGGGCATCCGGGGCCAGCGAGACGGCTTCGATGGCGAGCAGACGCTCTGCGAACTGCTGGGCGATCTCCTTGTTGGTGACGGTCATGGCGTTCTTCCTCCAGGTCGTGTTGTCGTCAGGCTGCCGTACGCCCGACATTCCATTCGTCGCGGATGGCGTGGTAAGCCGCGACCGGGTCGTCGGACTTGGTGATGGGACGGCCCACCACGATCGCCGAGGAGCCCATCGACGCTGCGTTGCCGGGGGTGGCGACCCGGGACTGGTCCCCTACTGCGGCGCCTGCTGGACGGATACCGGGGGTGACGCGCAGGAAGTCCGGGCCCGTCACCGAGGCGATGTCGGCGGCCTCATGGGCCGAGCAGACGACACCGACCAGACCCGCCGACTGGGCAAGTTTTGCGTAGTTACGCACCGATTCAGCCAGCGACACCTCAATGAGTTGCTCTGTCCTGAGCGCCTCCGGGGAGGTCGAGGTGAGCTGGGTGATGGCAATGACACGAGTATTCTGGGCCGCATCCCCAAGACCCTCCAGAGCCGCCTCCATCATGGCCCTTCCGCCCGCGGCGTGGACGGTCAGCAGATCCGCTCCCAGCCTCGACAGGCTTGCGGCCGCTCCCTTGACAGTGTTGGGGATGTCGTGGAGTTTGAGGTCGCAGAAGACATCGTGCCCAGCCTCCTTGAGGCTGGTGATGACACTCGGACCAGCGGCGTAGAACAGCTCCATGCCCACCTTGACGAAGAGACTTTCGTCGAACTCCGCGACGAAGTCGAGGGCGGCCTCGGCGCTGGGAAGGTCAAGGGCGATGATCGGGCGGCTGGTGTCCATGTGTACTCCTTGATGGTGGTCGATGATCATCGAGACCGACGGACCTCGGTACGAAGATCCTCGAGGCTGGAGATGTGCAGGTCGTCCATGAGCGGCTCGAGTCCCTCGATGATCTTGGGGCAGGCCAGTGGATCGGTGAAGTTGGCGGTGCCGACTGCGACGGCCGAGGCTCCGGCCATCATGAGTTCCAGCGCATCGGCGCTGGTCGTCACCCCACCCATCCCGATGACGGGAATGTCGACGGCTCTGGTGACGGCGTCGATCATGCGCACTGCGATGGGAAGGACGGCTGGGCCGGAGAGCCCGCCCGTGCCATTGGCGATGACGGGCTTTCGCCATCCCAGGTTGATCCGCATACCGGTGAGGGTGTTGATGAGGGTCAAGCCATCAGCCCCGGCGTCGGCGACCGCCCGGGCGATCTCGGTGATGTCGGTGACGTTGGGAGACAGCTTGACGTAGACCGGCACGCCGGCGGCCGCGACGACAGCCCTCGTCAAGTCATGGGCGGCGGCCGCATTGGTGCCAAAGGTGATCCCGCCGCGCTTGACGTTGGGGCAGGAGATGTTGATCTCCAGGGCTGCAACGTTCGGGGCTGTCGAGGTGACCTCGGAAACCTTGACGTAGTCCTCGGTGGTGTACCCGGCAACGTTCGCGATGATCGGCAGGTCCGGGAAGTGCTCGGCCAGCCACGGCAGCTTTTCGGCCATGACGACGTCGAGCCCCGGATTCTGCAGACCGATGGCATTGAGCATCCCGCCTGGCGTCTCGGCGACCCTGGGAACCGGGTTGCCAGGACGCGGCTCGACGGTGGTCGCCTTGACCATGATCGATCCCAGCACTGACAGGTCGTAGTACTGGGCGTACTCGGCGCCGAACCCGAAACACCCACTGGCGGGCATGATCGGATTCTTGAGCTCCAGGCCCGGCAGGCAGACGGCCAATCTGTTCACAGCACGACCTCCTCGGCCTCGAACACCGGTCCGTCGTAACAGACCCGGAACTGGTGATCGGGATGTCTCGCGTCCGAGATGACACAGGCGTAGCAGGCACCCACCGCGCAGGCCATCCTCTCTTCCAAGGAGAGTTGGGTACGCACCGTCGGTGCCAGCGCCGACCTCACCCACTTCAGCATCGGGGTGGGCCCACAGGCCTGCACGATGTCGGGGGCGAACCGTCGCGCTGCGTCGGTCTCGGCGATCTGGGCAACGGTCCCCTTCGTCCCCACCGAGCCGTCGTCGGTGGAGATGAGCACCTCGCCCAGCTGGGAGAACTCGTCGACCCAGAAGATGTCGTTACGGTCCCGGAATCCAAGTCGGAACTGCACCTGGACGCCACGCTCGACGAGGCAACGACCGAGCAGGTACAGCGGCGGGATGCCCACACCTCCCCCCACGAGCAGGGCGCGCTGGCCTGGATGCACGGCGTCGGGGTCGAATCCGTGTCCCAGGGGGCCGAAAACATCCATTCTTGCCCCGAGAGGCGCCCGTGACAGCTCGTCGGTCCCTCGACCGACCACCCGGAAGATGAGGGTGTATCCCCCCTCGTCGGCGTCAGCGATGGACAGTGGCCGACGCAGCACGTGCAGTCCACCGAGCAGCAGGTCGAGGAAGGTCCCCGGAACGACTCTGGGCATCGGCTGGTCAGGGATGAGGCGCACCGCGTACACTCCGGCGGCGATCTCCCGACGATCCGACAGTTCCATCAGCTGAGGGGCCTGGCACAGCTCCGTCGTATCACTCATCAGATCGACTCCGTCGAGAAGACTCGCGACTCCATCACCCGACAGATAGCCGCAGCGGTGTCGAGAGAGGTGAACAGCGGGATGCCGCGAGCGATGGCCTCACGACGTATCTGCTTTCCGTCGATGATGGTCTCCTGGCCATTACCCATGACGTTGATGACGGCGTCGCAACCGTTGCGGTTGATGAGGTCGAGGACGGACTCGGTGGAACCGGCCTCCCCCGACCCGATCTTCTCGGCCGCGTCGATCCGCAAGCCACCCTCGTCGAAGAATCGCGCAGTGCCCTTGGTGCCGACGAGCTGGAATCCAATCCGGTCGAAGCGGCGGGCCAGGGCGAGGGCCTCGGGCTTGGCGTCATCGGCCACCGTGATGAGGATCTTGCCGTACTCGGGGAGGTGCAGACTGGCGGCCTCGAAGACCTTGTACAGCGCCTTCTCGACGGTGTCGTCGGAACCCATGACCTCGCCGGTCGACTTCATCTCAGGGCCCAGGTGCGAGTCGACCAGGTCGAGCTTGGAGAAGCTGAAGACCGGGGATTTGACGTGGATGCGTGTGGGCACCGGCAGCAATCCGGGCTGCAGACTGAGGTCCGACAGTTTCTCCTTGAGGATGATCCGGGTGGCCACCTCAGCCATCGACACGCCGGTGACCTTGGACAGGAAGGGCACGGTGCGCGATGCACGAGGATTGGCCTCGATGACGTACACGGTGTCCTCGCCATCGGCAGGATCCTTGGCGATGACGAACTGGATGTTGAGGATCCCCCTGGTGTTGAGCCCCAGGGCCAGCTTCGTCGTCACCTCGACGATCCGGTCGGTGACCTTCTGGCTCATCCGCTGCGGTGGGTAGACGGCCATCGAGTCGCCGGAGTGCACGCCCGCACGCTCGATGTGCTCCATGATACCGGGAATGAGGACATCGGTACCGTCACAGATGGCGTCGACCTCACACTCCAGACCATTGAGGTAGCGGTCCACCAACACTGGCTTGTCAGGGCTCGCGTGGACGGCGTCGCGCATGTAGCGCTTGAGCTCCTCGGCGCTCGTCACGATGGCCATGGCGCGACCCCCAATAACGTAGGAGGGACGCACCAGCACCGGGTATCCGAGCTCCTCGGCAACCGCCAGGGCTTCATTGGTAGAGCGTGCGGTACCGCCTGGGGCCTGTGGGATCCCCAGCTCGGCCAGCAGGGACTCAAATCCCTCACGGTCCTCGGCGCGGTCGAGGTCGGCCAGCTGGGTGCCCAGGATCGGCACTCCGGCGGCCTCCAGCGGGCCCGCAAGGTTGATCGCCGTCTGGCCACCGAATTGGACGATGACCCCCTCTGGCTGTTCGAGGTCGATGACGTTCATGACGTCCTCGATGGTGAGGGGCTC
Organism: Cutibacterium nasicola; assembly: GCF_052654715.2. NCBI lineage: Bacteria > Bacillati > Actinomycetota > Actinomycetes > Propionibacteriales > Propionibacteriaceae > Cutibacterium > Cutibacterium nasicola. The sequence continues at coordinate 1,273,367 of NZ_CP199745.2, forward strand.
GAAGTACAGCTTGTCAGAGATCGAGAAGTCGGTGGAAACCGTCTCCGGGTTGGAATTCATGATGATCGCCTCGTACCCGGCAGCCTGGATGGCCTTGACCGAATGCACGGTGGCGTAATCGAACTCGATGCCCTGGCCGATGCGGATCGGTCCGGAGCCCAGCACCAGGACGCTGGGCCGATCCGACCTCACCGACTCGTTCTCCACCTCGTAGGTCGAGTAGAAGTACGGAGTCGAGGAGTCGAACTCGCCGGCGCAGGTGTCGACCATCTTGTAAATGGGCGTGATCCCGGTCTCGACCCGACGGGTACGCACCTCGTCGGCGGTCGTGCCCCAGGACCGGGCGACGGCCGCGTCGGAGAAGCCATTGCGCTTGGCGATCCAGAGGGTTTCCGGATCGTCGGGGCAAGCTCGCAGCCTCTCCTCGATCTCGAGGATGTGGGCGATCTTGTCGAGGAAGAAGACGTCGATCTTGGTCTGCTGGTGGAGTTCGTGCACCGTGCGTCCGCGGCGGATCGCCTCGGCCAGACAGAAGAGCCGGTCGTCACGGGCGTGCAGCAGGCGTTCCTCGAGGACATCGTCGGGCAGGTCCGCGACATCACGCAGCGCGATGTGGTCGACCCCGATTTCCAAGGAACGCACTGCCTTGAGCAGGGATTCCTCGATGGTGCGGCCCAGGGCCATGACCTCGCCGGTGGCCTTCATCTGGGTGCCGAGGCGACGATCGGCCCGTGCGAACTTGTCGAAGGGCCAGCGCGGAATCTTGGCGACGACGTAGTCGAGCATGGGCTCGAACATCGACCAGGTCGTCCCGGTGACAGGGTTGCGGATCTCGTCGAGGGTCATACCGACGGCGATCTTCGCCGCAATCTTGGCGATCGGGTAGCCGGTGGCCTTGGACGCCAGGGCCGAGGACCGCGAGACGCGCGGGTTGACCTCGATGACGTAGTACTGGAAAGACTCAGGATCCAGGGCGAGCTGGACGTTGCAGCCGCCCTCGATGCCCAGCGCCCGGACGATCTCGATCGACGCGTCACGCAGCATCTCATGTTCGACGTCAGTGAGGGTCTGGGTGGGGGCGAAAACGATGGAATCGCCGGTGTGGACGCCGACCGGGTCGAAGTTCTCCATGGTGCAGACCACCATGGCGTTGTCTGCGCCATCGCGCATCATCTCGTACTCGATCTCCTTGTACCCCGCGATCGACTGCTCGACCAGGCACTCGGTGACCGGGGAGAGCTCCAGTCCCTTCCCGACGACGCGTACCAGTTCAGCCTCGTCACGGCAGATGCCGCCGCCGGTACCACCGAGGGTGTAGGCAGGACGGACGATGAGCGGGTAACCGATGGAGTTGCCCACCTCGACCGCCTCTTCGACGGTGTGGACGATCTCGGACGCGGGCACCGGCTGGCCCAGCTCGTCCATGAGCTGCTTGAACAGATCACGGTCCTCGGCCCTCTCGATGGCGGAGAGCTTGGTGCCAAGCAGCTCGATGCCCAACTCCTCGAGGATCCCGGACCTGGCCAGGTCGGTGGCCATGTTGAGGCCGGTCTGACCGCCCAGGGTGGGGACGATGGCGTCGGGACGCTCCCGACGCAGGATCGAGGAGACGAACTCCAAGGTGATCGGCTCGATGTAGACCTTGTCGGCGATGTCACGGTCGGTCATGATCGTCGCCGGATTGGAGTTGACGAGGATGACCTCGTACCCCTCCTCCTTGAGGGCCAGGCAGGCTTGGGTGCCGGCGTAGTCGAACTCGGCAGCCTGACCGATGATGATCGGACCGGATCCGATGACGAGGACACGATGCAGGTCGGTGCGGCGGGGCATCAGTTCTGGCCTCCAGAGTGATTGGCGTCCATGAGTGCCACGAAGTCGTCGAAGACGTGGGCTGCGTCGTGCGGCCCGGCGGCCGCGTCAGGGTGGTACTGCACCGAGAAGGATCCGAGCCGGGCGTGACGCACACCCATGACCGTCTCGTCATTGATCTCGATGTGGGTGATCTCCAGCTCGGTACCGGCCACTGAGTCGGGATCGACGGCGTATCCGTGGTTCTGGCTGGTGAAGTCGATCCGTCCGGTGGAAAGTTCGCGCACCGGGTGGTTGAAGCCACGGTGTCCGAAGGGCAGCTTGTAGGTGTCAGCACCGTTGGCCAGGGCGAAGACCTGGTGGCCCATGCAGATGCCGAGGACCGGGTATTCCTCCTGGAGCTCACGCACAACGTCCTGGACCTGCGGGATCGACTTCGGGTCGCCGGGACCGTTCGACAGCATGATGCCGTCGGGGGCCAGGGCACGCACCCGGTCGGCCGAGATGTTCCAGGGCACCACGGTGACGGCGCATCCGCGCTTGCTGAGCTCGCGCAGGATGGAGTGCTTGAGGCCGAAGTCGAAGAGCACCACGCTGCGTCCACCCAGCGGCGACGGGTAGGCGGTGCGGGTGGAGACCTGAGCGATCTGGTCGGTGGGAAGCTGGGTGTCGCGCAACTTCTCCTGCTGGGCGTCAAGGTCAGCGTCGGGACCGAGCAGGACCCCCTTCATGACCCCCTCGTTACGCAGTCGTCGCACCAGGGCACGCGTGTCGATGCCGGCCAGGCCAGGAATGCCATGGGTGGTGAGGAACTCGTCAAGGGTGCGCCGGTTTCGCCAGTTGCTGGCCAATCTCGGCACCTCTCGGCAGATGACCCCGGCGGTCGTCGGAAAGAGGGACTCCATGTCGTCGCGGTTGATGCCGCAGTTTCCGATGAGAGGGTAGGTGAAGGTCACGATCTGTCCGTTGTAGGACTGATCGGTGAGGGTCTCCTGATAACCGGTCATCCCGGTGGTAAAGACGACCTCGGCACTCACCTCACGGTCAGCCCCGAAGGCCTCCCCCTGGTAGCTCGTCCCATCGGCCAGCAACAGGGTGCGTCTGCTCATTGCGGATCTCCCATCTCGTGGTCATCAGTCTTGCCGATCTGCTGTCCTCGTCGGTGCACCGTCCGACCACCGACCATCGTCAGCACGCAGTCACCGAGGACGGGGCGACCGGCGAAGGGGGTGTTGCGTCCCATACCGGCTCCCTCCTCGGGGATGATCGTCGTCTGGGTCTGCAGGTCGAAGGCGGCCAGGTCGGCCGGTCCGCCCACTCGCAGTCGTCCTGCTTCGGCCAGCCCGAAGGTGTCCGCAGGCCCGACGGTGAGCCAGTCAACCAGCTGATCCAGGCGGAATCGCCGGTTCAGCACGAAGTTCGTGTACAGCAGGGCGAAGGTGTGCTCGTTCGTGATGACACCGAAGGCGGCACTGCGGAAGGAGCAGTCCTTCTCGGCGGCAGCATGGGGGGCATTGTCGGTGGCGATACAGGTCAAGGTGCCGTCACACAACCCGTCGACCATGGCGTCGACGTCGTCGCGGGTGCGAAGCGGCGGATTCATCTTGTAGAACCCGTCGTCGCTGGGGATGTCGTCGTCGGCCAGCAGCAGATGATGCGGGGCTGCCTCGCCAGTGACGTCTGCCCCGTCCTCCCGGCCACGACTCAAGGTGCGAATCGACTGCCTGGTCGAGGCGTGACACAAGTGGTAATGGGCTCCGGTGGCCTCGGCGATCACGACGTCGCGAGCCACCTGGACGGTCTCGGTGAGGCGAGTCATGGGCGGCAGACCGAGTTCTCGGGCCCGGCGTCCGTCATTGATGACTCCGCCACGTACCAAGGACTCGTCCTCGGCGTGGGCGGCGATGGGACGACCCACCTCGGCGGCAGCGCGCATGGCGTCATACATCGTCCCGGCCAGCTGGACTCCCTTGCCGTCATTGGAGAAGGCAATGGCCCCAGCCTGGGTCAAGGCACCGACATCGACCAGATCGGTACTGGTCAGCCCGACGGTGATGGGAGCGATGGGACGCACTCGTACCAGGGCTGACTCGTCGATCTTGCGCTTGAGGTCGGCCATGAGCTCAGAGGTGTGCGGGTCGGGCACAGTGTTCGGCATCGCGCAGATCGTCGTCCATCCGCCTCGGGCTGCGGCAGCAGTACCGGATGCGATGGTCTCCTTGTACTCCTGTCCTGGCTCGCGCAGATGGACGTGCAGGTCGACCATGCCGGGAGTCACGAGAGCCCCACCCAGGTCGATGACCTCGGCGTCCGCCCCATCGAGGGCCTTGCGACGCCCCCGTGACATGGCTTCGATCCGGTCATCGCGGACGAGGAGCTGGGAGGGAACCGGAGTGGCTCCCTCCAGCATCGTCAAGTGAGTGAGGAGGACTCTTCGGCTCACCTCGCCTCCCTGGCTTGCAGCACCTGTTCCAGAATGGCCGTTCGTACCATGACTCCGTTCCGCATCTGCTCAAAAATACGAGACGAGGGGGCCTCCACGAGGTGACCAGAGATCTCACATCCGCGGTTCACAGGAGCCGGGTGCATGATGATCGCATTCGGCTTCATCCGCTCCGCCCGCTCATCGGTGAGGCCGAAAGCCTGCAGGTAGTCGGTGGCGGAGAAGTCCGGGCCGGCGTCGAACCTCTCGTGCTGGACTCGCAGCATCATGGCGACGTCAACGTCGGAAATGACCTCGTCGAGGGTGGCCATCGTGCCAAGCCTGGTGACGTCGTGGTCCATCCACTCGCGCGGTCCGGTGAAGACGACGTTGGCACCCAGTCGCACGAGGATCTGGGCATCGGAACGAGCCACTCGTGAGTGGGCGATGTCACCACTGATGGAGACCGTCAGGCCATCGATGTGTCCGAATTCCTCGGCGATGGTCATGAGGTCGAGCATGCACTGGCTGGGGTGCTGGCCAGAGCCGTCACCACCATTGACGACCGACAGGCCGAGCATCCCGGTCGCCAGCAGGTAGTCGTAGTAGTGGTTGGTGGAGTGGCGGATGACGGCCACCTCAGCGCCGATGGCGTCGACCGTACGCACCGAGTCGTAGAGGCTCTCACCCTTGGTGACGCTGGAGTGCCCCGGATCGAAGTCCAGGACTTTCATCCCCAGGCGGTGCTCGGCCATCTGGAAGCTCGTCATGGTTCGGGTGGAGTTCTCGAAGAACATGTTGATGGCTACGTGACCGGGCGCGACACGCGCGGCCTCGCCAGCCTTGAACTGACGTCCACGATCGATGATCTTCATGACGTCGTCATTGGACATGTCCTCCACGGACAGGAAGTGACGTCCGGAGTGGTCGACGTCGAACTCCTCAACGACCTCAGCACTCATCGGGAGGCCACCTTTCGAATGGTGACGGCGTCCTCGCCATCAACTTCGGCGACGTGGACGTCGACGGCCTCGCTCAGCGAGGTGGGGATGTTCTTTCCGACGAAGTCGGCACGGACCGGGAGCTCGCGGTGACCTCGGTCGACCATGACGGCCAGCAGGATGCGATCGGGGCGACCGGTGTCGAGCAGGGCGTCGAGGGCAGCTCGCACGGTGCGACCGGTGAAGAGAACATCGTCGACGAGGACGACCGTCTTGCCAGCCAGGTTGGTCGGGACGTTGTTGCCCGACAGCACCGGATTCTGTGGACGCTCGCGGTGCTCATTGGGATCGAGGTCGTCCCGGTACAAGGTGATGTCCAGCTCACTGACGGGCACATCAACATCACTCAGGGACGACAACTTGGTGGCCATACGCTGTGCCAGGTACGCGCCGCGGGTGCGAATACCGACGATGACCAACTGGTCGAGCCCCTCGTTGCGCTCGACGATTTCGTAACAGATTCTCGTCAGCGCCCGCTCCAACGCCTTGGAGTCGAGGACGGTGACTGGGCCGGATGACTGGGTGAGTTGCATAACAGGCTCCTACCGCTGGACACCGCGGGTGCGAGGGTGGAGCACACCGGATGACGCGCACATGCGCAGTCACCTGTTGGCACGACCTTCGCGACCTCACGGGATCGCCATTAAAGGGCGTCGCTAGGAGCGTAGCACGGTCCAGGCTGAGTTATCTCAGCAGGCGTGATCGGCGAGCACCGACTCGATGTTCACCCTCTCGTCGTCGGTGAACGGCGTCGCTCCCAGCGCGTCAATGTCGGAGTCCAGCTGCGGCACCGAGGAGGCGCCGACGAGGACGCTGGTGATGCGGGAGTCCCGCAGGATCCACGACAGGGCCATCTGAGCGAGGGTCTGGTCGCGGTTCTTGGCGATCTCGTTGAGGGCCGAGACGGCGGCGCGGGTGGCGTCGTCGATCTGCTCGGGGCGCAGAGACACCGCTCCCATGCCGGCACGGGACTGAGCCGGGATGCCCCGGAGGTACTTGTCGGTGAGGATTCCCTGGGCCAACGGGGAGAAACAGATGATGCCCATCCCCTCCTGCTCACAGGTGTCGACGAGGCCGTCCTCGATCCAGCGGTCGAACATGTTGTAGCGCGGTTGGTGGATGAGAAGCGGGGTGCCGAGGTCGCGGGCGATGGCGGCTGCCTTCTCGGTTTGCTCGGGATCGTAGGAGGAGATGCCGACGTAGAGGGCACGTCCGGAGCGGACGATGTGGTCGAGGGCCCCCATGGTCTCCTCGAGCGGGGTGTCCGGGTCGAAGCGGTGGGAGTAGAAGATGTCGACGTAGTCCAGACCCATGCGTTTGAGGGACTGGTCGCAGGAGGCGATGAGGTACTTGCGGGAGCCGCCGCCCTGCCCGTAGGGGCCGGGCCACATGTCGTAACCCGCCTTGGAGCTGATGATGAGTTCGTCACGGTAGGGCTTGAAGTCGGTGGCCATGATACGACCGAAGTTGATCTCTGCCTGTCCGTAGGGCGGGCCGTAGTTGTTGGCAAGGTCGAAGTGGGTGATGCCACGGTCGAAGGCGCGACGCAGTACGGCACGCTGGGTGGCCCCTGGGTGAACATCTCCGAAGTTGTGCCACAGCCCCAGGGAGATGGCAGGCAGCAGCAAGCCGCTAGTCCCACAACCTCGGTATTCCATGGTGTCGTAGCGATCCTGAGCTGCCACATAGGTACTCACTGCCATGGTCTCAGCGTACCGACAGTCAGCCGTGGTGGGAGCAAGTGTCCAGGACCTCGTCACATCGCTGCCCGCCACGATCGTTACGGGATAGTGGTCACGACTCAGGATTGGCACAGTGCAAGGACACCAGTCTCGATGCTCAGCCGCTGGGATTCGAGACGCGGTACCTGACCGATCTCAGCGACGAACCCACACCGTCGTCTCCCCCGGGAGCTCATCCGTGACGATGCCCGAGGCCAGTTCGACGGTACCCCCGGGGAGCGGGCTGGGGTCATCACCGAAATTGGAGACGATGAGCCACTCCCCTCGCCGAAAGGCCAGGACGTCGTTCTCGCCGTGACTGGTCCAGATCAGGTCATCGTTACCAATGATCTCCTTGCGCAGCCGCAGCGCGTCGCGATACATCGTCAGGGTTGAGGCGGGGTCGTTTCTCTGCGTCGAGACGGCGTAGTGGGAGAACCACAGCGGCTGCGGTAGGTGGGGCCCTGCCGGCCCGAATCCGTAGGAAGGCCCGATCGGTTCCCACGGCAGGGGGACGCGGCAACCGTCCCGCCCGACCTCCTCGTCACCGCGACGGAAGAATGTTGGGTCCTGACGCTGGTCGACCGGGATCTCAGCAACCTCCTGCAGACCCAATTCCTCACCTTGATAGAGGTAGGCCGAACCGGGCAAGGCCAGCATCACCAGAGCGGCGGCCCTCGCCCGGCGTAGGCCTTGGGCCGCATCACACATCGCCGGGTCGCCACCGGCCTGTAACCAGTCCCCGCCGTATTTGCGGATGGGCCAGCCGTTCTCACCCAGCCCCGGATAGACCGTGCCGTATCGGCTGGCCGACCTGACGGTGTCGTGGTTGTTGAGCACCCAAGTCACCGACGATCCCGATGCGGCCGTGATGCACCGGTCGATGACGTCGGCAAAGACTTCCGCATCGTACTCGGCGGACAACAGATCAAAGAAGAAGGCCTGGCCCAAGGAGGAGGGGTCGGTGTACCGGGGCAAGCGAGCCGCCGGGACCGTTGCCTCGGCCACCGCAGCGCGAGGCGGGTCGAAGGAATCCAGGAGCCGTCGCCAGGAATGGAAGATCTCGATGGTGGCGTCGCGATCCTGCAGAGGGTGGTCCTCGCCGATGGGCCATGCGTCCAGGTCCGCCTTGGAGGGGAGCGGTTCGTGGAGATCCTTGGCCAACAGGGACGCGGCATCAACACGGAAACCGTCAACCCCTCGGTCGGCCCAGAAGCGCAGGATGTCGAGGAACTCCTGCTGCACCTCGGAGTTGTCCCAGTTGAGATCTGGCTGTTCTGGTGCGAAGGAGTGGTAGTACCACTGCCCGTCAGGAACCTGCGTCCACGTCAAGCCACCAAAAATCGACACCCAGTCACTGGGAGGCTCGTCGCCGTCGTGGAAGTGATATCGCTGCCGTGCCGGTGAGCCGGGTCCGGATGCCAGAGCCTCCCGGAACCACGGATGCCGGTCACTGGTGTGGTTGGCGACGATGTCGATGATGACCTTGATGCCGTGCGCATGCAGATCGGCGATGAGGTCATCAAGGTCATCGAGGGTCCCGAAGACTGGATCGACGTCGCGCAGGTCGATGACGTCGTATCCACCGTCAACGAATCCGGATGGGTAGAAGGGGCTGAGCCACACGGCGTCGACCCCGAGCTCGACAAGGTGATCGATGTGGTCGCGGATACCGGCCAGGTCGCCAATTCCGTCACCATTGGCGTCGGCGAAGCTACGCGGATAAATCTGATAGACGGTTCCGTCGCTCCACCACTGCTGGGACATCGCACCTCCTGTTGCCGAGGGCGCCTAGCCTACTGGTCCAGTTCAATCTGGAGACACTGACCCTATGGTCCTGCCCTGACAAGCCAGAACATCGGCTCTCCCCCATCTGTCACAAACGAGGACAATAATGATCCCAAGGTTGACGAAGGAGCCACCATGATCCCATCTGAGATCCCCGACCTCATCTGCCAGCTCACCCTCGAGGAGAAGGCCTCCTTGTGTTCCGGAGGCGATTCCTGGCACCTCCAGGCCATCGAGAGGCTGGAGATTCCCGGCCCGATGGTGACCGATGGCCCACATGGTCTGCGCAAGGTCACCGATAGCTCCATGGCTGGTTTTCATGACTCCGTCCCAGCCACCTGTTTCCCGACTGCTTCTGGGCTGGCGTCGACCTGGGATCCGCAGCTCGTCCATGATGTCGGCGCGGCTCTGGGTGAGGAGACGCGAGCCGAGGCGGTGTCCGTCCTGCTCGGTCCTGGCATCAACATGAAACGCTCCCCACTGTGCGGACGCAATTTCGAGTATTTCTCGGAGGATCCGGTTCTCGCCGGGATTCTGGCCACCGAGTTGGTGCGCGGCATCCAGTCCCAGGGAGTCGGAACGTCGCTCAAGCACTTCGCCGCGAACAACCAGGAGACCGACCGACTGCGAGTCAGCGCCGGGATTGACGAACGCACTCTACGCGAGATCTACCTGCCTGCCTTCGAGATGGTCGTCAAGCACGCGAAGCCCTGGACGGTGATGTGCTCCTACAACGCCCTCAACGGGGTCTACTGCAGCCAGAATCGCTGGTTGCTGACCCAAGTACTGCGCAACGAATGGGGGTACGACGGTCTCGTCATCTCTGACTGGGGCGCCGTCGTCGATCGGGTCGAAGGGTTACGTGCCGGACTCGATCTCGAAATGCCCGGCGATGCTCCCCGCAACGATGCCCGGATCGTCGAGGCGGTACGCAACGGTGATCTTGACGAGGAGGTCCTCGACACCGCTGTGGCGCGGATTCTCACCCTCGTCGCTCAGGCGTCTGCGGCTATGGCTGATCCTGGCAGCTACGACATCGAGGCCCATCATCAGCTGGCTCGTCGGGCGGCTGCTGCCTCGGCGGTGTTGCTCAAGAATGACGGGGACGCCCTGCCACTGACCGGCCCGGACGACGTCGTCGTCATCGGAGAGTTCGCACGCACGCCACGTTTTCAGGGAGCGGGGTCATCCAAGGTCAATCCGACTCGCGTCGACACCGCGCTGGACAGTCTGCGCCATATCTGGGGCGACGTCCCCTTCGCTCCCGGATTCGCCCTCACCGGCGAGTCTGATCCCCGTCTGGCCGAAGACGCCGAGTCCTTGGCCCGGGGTAAGACAGCCGTCCTCTTCCTTGGTCTGCCTGCCGTCGCCGAGTCCGAGGGCTACGACCGCACGAACACCGATCTACCGGCCGACCAGCTCGATCTTCTGGCCTGTGTGAGCAAGATCGCGTTCCGCACCATCGTCGTCCTTTCCAATGGATCATCGGTGGGCATGGCCGAGTGGGACGACCAGGCCGACGCCATCGTCGAGTGCTGGCTGGGTGGACAGGCCAGCGGATCCGGCGTCGTCGATGTCCTGACCGGCAAGGTCAATCCCTCCGGACACCTCGCCGAGACCATCGCGGTGACGCTGTCCGACATCCCTGCCCAGTTGAACTTTCCTGGAGAGTTTCAGCACGTCACCTACGGCGAGGGCAGATACATCGGCTACCGCGGCCTTGACGTCACCGAGCGCGAGGTTGCCTATCCCTTCGGCCACGGGCTGAGTTACACGACCTTTGACTACTCCGATCTCGATCTGGCCGTCCGGCCCGTCACCGACGAGACCGCCCAGGACGAGTCGGTGCTCACCATCACCTTCACCATCTCCAACACCGGTGACCGCACTGGTTCCGCCGTCCCGCAGGTGTACCTGGGATTCCCCGACGCGACTGTCAACCGCTGTGTACGCGAACTCAAGGCCTTCCGCCGCGTGGAGTTGGCCCCCGGCAAGAGCCGATCGATCACCATTGACCTCACTCGTCGAGACCTGTCCTACTGGGACATCCTGCTGCAGTCATGGGCCGTCGAGCCAGGCACTGTCAGGGTTGAGGTGGGCAGGTCAAGTCGCGATCTTCCGTTGACCGGAGAGGTCATTGTCGGTGCCCCGACAGTTCGCCACCCGTTGCGCCGCGATTCCACCGTGGCTGAGTGGATGGCCGCCGACGAGGAGTTCGCCGCGAAGGTCCGACAGGCCACCGAGCAGATCGGCGTCGACCTTGACAGCGACCCGACAACGGCTGCCTTCATTCTTGCCATGCCGGCCTACAAGATGTTGCAGACAGCGCCGATCATGACGCCGGAGGAACTCGACGAGATGCTCGGCGACTAAGGCGCGAATCGGTGGCCCGTGCGGGGCCACCGATGCATGTCAGTGGAAGCGTGCCACGACACGCCTGTGCCGGATCGTCAGCGACTCGGTCCGAGGAGGCTAACGACGTCCACCGCGGGGCCGCACGACCTTGTGGGCCTGCCAGTCCTCGCCGGCGTCATAACTGGTCGTCAGCACCATGCCAGCGGTGTCGACCCCGTCGGAAAGATCTGCCGGATCGATGGTGCCAGGACGTCCCACCTTCGGGGTGACGAGCACAATGAAACCGTCGTCGGACAGGTCGCGCATGGCGTCCACCAGTCCATCGGCCACATCCCCGTCTTCGGCACGCAACCACAACCAGACGATGTCGACGGCATCGATCGAATCCTCGATCATGTCGCCGTCGATGATGTCCATGACCTCCTGACGGAGGTCCTCGTCAACGTCATCGTCCCAACCGAGCTCCTGGACCACCTGCCCGGCCTCGAGACCGAGCTTGTCCAAATCGGTGCCGCTTCCCACGAATCCTCAGCTTCCTCACGTATGTGCGTCTGGCGCGAAAGACGCCTTGGAACAAGCGTGCCAGATGCGAGACGCGGAGGCCACCTCAGGGGTGACCTCCGCGTCGTCAGATTCGATCAGGCGTCGCCGCCGGCATTGCCGGACGACCCGGCGTTGACGTTGAGAAGGTCGTACTTCTCAGCCGCCTTGGCCGGCCAATCCTGCGGAATCTCACCGCGCTCGGCGAGCATCTGCAGGGCTCGGACGGCCATGGACGGTCCATCGATGTGGAAGAAGCGACGGGCAGCGGCGCGAGTGTCGGAGAACCCGAACCCATCGGCGCCCAGGGACGCATAGTCTCCCGGCACCCACTGAGCGATCTGGTCGGGGACCTGACGCATGTAGTCGGTGGCCGCGACGACCGGGCCCGGGGCATCAGCCAGGCGCTGCACGATGTACGGGGTGCGCTTGTCCTGCTCAGGATGCAGGAAGGCGTGTTCCTCGGTCTCCATGGCGTCACGACGCAGCTTGTTCCACGAGGTGACCGACCAGACGTCAGCGACGACACCGAAGTCGTCCTTGAGGAGATTCTGAGCCTCAAGGGCCCACGGCACCGCAACGCCGGAAGCCAACAGCTGGACGCGACGAGCGTCCTCACCAACACCCTCGAAGGAACCCTTCGACAGCAGGTACATGCCCTTGACGATGCCCTCGGCGTCGACTCCCTCAGGCTCGGCCGGCTGGACGATCGGCTCGTTGTAGACCGTCAGGTAGTACATGACGTTCTCGGCGTTTTCGCCGTACATCTGCTCCAGACCGGCCTGGACGATGTGGGAAATCTCGTAGGAGAAGGCCGGGTCGTAGGAGACGACCGCCGGATTGGTGGCGGCCAAGACCGGCGAGTGGCCGTCCATGTGCTGGGTACCCTCACCAGTCAGGGTGGTGCGGCCAGCGGTGGCGCCGATGAGGAATCCCTTGCACATCTGGTCACCGGCGGCCCAGAAGGAGTCTCCGGTGCGCTGGAATCCGAACATCGAGTAGAACAGGTAGATCGGCACCATCGGCACACCCTGGGTGGAGTAGGCCGAGCCGGCAGCGATGAACGCAGCCGTCGAGCCGGCCTCGTTGATACCGGTGTGCAGGATCTGGCCGTTCTTGGCCTCGCGGTAGCTGAGCATGAGCTCGTGGTCCACCGGGGTGTAGTTCTGGCCGTGCGGGTTGTAGATCTTGATCGTCGGGAAGAACGAGTCCATACCGAAGGTACGGGCCTCGTCGGGGATGATCGGGACGACGTGGGGAGCGAAGTTCTTGTCACGCATGAGGTCCTTGAGCAGACGCACGAAGGCCATGGTGGTGGCGACTTCCTGCTTGCCCGATCCACGCTTGACGCCGTCGAAGGCCTGCTGCTCGGGAATCGGCAGACTGGTGAATGTGGAGCGACGCTCCGGCACGAAACCGCCCAACGCGCGACGACGCTCCATGAGGTACTGGATGCGCTCGTCGTCGGCGCCCGGGTGGAAGTACGGGGGGCGGTACGGGTCGGCTTCCAGAACCTTGTCGGAGATGGGGATCTCGAGACGATCACGAAACTGCTTGAGGTCGTCGAGGGCCAGCTTCTTCATCTGGTGGGTCGCGTTGCGGCCCGCGAAGTGGGTACCGAGGTCGTAGCCCTTGATGGTGCAGGCGAGCACCACGGTCGGGGCTCCCCTGAACTCAGTGGCCGCCTTGTAGGCGTTGTAGATCTTGCGGTAGTCGTGGCCACCACGACGCAGCGCCCAGATTTGCTCGTCGGTCCAGTTCTCGACCATCTTGGCGGTGCGCGGGTCGCGACCGAAGAAATGCTCACGGACGTAGGCTCCGTCGTTGGCCTTGAAGGTCTGGTAGTCGCCGTCACGAGTGTTGTTCATGATGTCGACGAGGGCACCGTCGCGGTCAGCTTTCAGCAGTGGATCCCAGCCGGATCCCCAGATGACCTTGATGACGTTCCAGCCGGCACCCCGGAAGACGGCCTCAAGCTCCTGGACGATCTTGCCATTGCCACGCACCGGGCCGTCCAGACGCTGCAAGTTGCAGTTGATGACGAAGGTGAGGTTGTCGAGCTCCTCGTTGGCAGCCACCTGCAGGAAGCCGCGCGACTCGGGCTCGTCCATCTCCCCGTCACCGAGGAAGGCCCACACGTGCTGGTCGGAGCAGTCCTTGACACCGCGGTTGGTGAAGTACTTGTTCATGGACGCCTGGTAGATGGCGTCCATCGGGCCCAGGCCCATCGACACCGTCGGAAACTGCCAGAAATCAGGCAACATGCGCGGGTGGGGATAGGAGGGCAAGCCCTGCCCACCCTTCGACTTCTCCTGACGGAAACCATCGAGGTCGTCCTCGCTGAGGCGTCCCTCCAGGAAGGCGCGGGCGTACATACCCGGGGCTGCGTGGCCCTGGAAGAAGACCTGGTCGCCACCGCTGGGGGCGTCCTGTCCGCGCCAGAAGTGGTTCTGGCCGACCTCGTAGAGGGTGACTGCCGAGGCATAGGTGGAGATGTGGCCACCGACGCCGACGCCCGGGCGCTGAGCACGATGCACGGTGATGGCGGAGTTCCACCGCAGCAGACGACGGATGTTCCGTTCGATCTCGGCGTCACCGGGGTACTCCTCCTCGTCATCGGCGGCGATGGTGTTGACGTAGTCGGTGGAGGTGAGCGCCGACAGACCGAGATGACCGTGGCTACGCGCCCGCTCCAGCATTTTCAGCAGCACGATCCGGGCACGGTTGGGACCGTCAGCCTCGACCATCTTGTCGAGGGATTCAATCCACTCCTGGGTTTCCTCGGGATCGATGTCAGGCAATGTTGTCGGTAGTCCGTTGAGGACTGGTCCGCGTTCTTCACGTGGGATCACGCTGGGTCCTTTCTCATCGACATTGACGCGCTACCAGCGTCGTCACCGGTGACGGTTCGGGGCGGCAGCCCGAGGGCCCACGGCCAACCCATTGTGTCGCGTTGTGGAAGAAAAGTCACTTGAAGATGCCGTAAATCGCCCCGGGGTGACATTCCTGCCTTGATGGTATCTGCGAGGAAAGGCGTCGTGGCCCAACTGCATCCCCACTAGACTGTCCGGAGTTTCACCAAGGGGAGGCTCAGGTGGCCAGGAACGACATCGTGACGACGTCCGCGCACCGGACGTCGAGTACCGGCCGCACCGTCGTGTCCTCCGACCGCACCCGCCGAGCCATCGCGAAGCGGTTGACTGCTCGCACTTCCGCCATGACGACCGCCACCCTTGAGGAGATGGGCCGTCGCCATTCCTGGTTCCGCGATCTCTCCGCCGAGGAAAGATCGTGGATCTCGATCGTGGCCCGCTCCGGTATCGACGGCTTCGTGCAGTGGTTCGCTGATGACGACGCCGAGCCCTACTCCCCGACCGACGTCTTCGACGTGGCGCCGCGATCCATGACTCGCAAGATTTCCTTGCACCAGACCGTCGAGCTGGTCCGCACCACGATCGACGTCGTCGAGGCCCAGATCGAGACCGAGATGCCACGCGGGGATCGTCAGGTCCTGCGTACCGCTATCGTCCACTACTCCCGAGAGGTCGCCTTCGCAGCCGCCGAGGTGTATGCCCGGGCTGCTGAGCGCCGCGGCACCTGGGACGAGCGACTGGAATCTCTCGTCGTCGATGCCGTCGTTCGCGCCGACGCCGACGAGCAACTCATTTCCCGCGCCTCCACCCTGGGATGGCGTCCCGGCATCAATCTGTGTGTCGTCGTGGGTCGTGCCCCGACCACTGAGCATGAACTGCACGTGCTGCGTCGAGACGGGGAGCGGATGCAGATGACCGTGCTGGCGGCCCTGCAGTCCGACCGCCTCGTCGTCATCCTCGCCAGTCAGAAACTCGTCGACGCCCCCGCTGCGGTGGCTGTCACCGAAAGTCTGGCCGAGCATTTTGCGCCCGGACCCATCGTCGTCGGGCCGGTGGTCGCCGACCTCACCCTGGCACCGTCCTCCGCCCGCGCCGCACTGTCGGGCGCTCGCGCCGCGCGTGCCTGGCCGGAAGGCCCGCGGGTCATGGCTGCCATTGACCTTCTTCCCGAGCAGGTCCTCTCCGGTGACACCGAGGCGGCCGCATGGCTCGTCAATGAGGTCTACACCCCGCTGGCCGCCGCGAGTGGGGACCTCATGGACACCACCGTCTCCTTCCTTGACCACGGCTGCTCGGTGGAGGGCACGGGGCGGGCGATGTTCATTCATCCGAACACGGTGCGCTACCGACTCAAGCGGATCCAGGACGTCACCGGCTACTCCCCCTCCGACCCGCGCGAGGCCTACGTCCTGAGGCTGGCCATCACCGTGGGCAGGTTGGTCTCCGGAGGTTCTCGGGACTCCTGATACACCGATGACGCCACGTGGAATCGGTTCTATGGTGAGCCCATGAACGTCATGATTCCGGTTCGCCCAGATGGCTCGGTGGAGCCCCGATTCGGCAAGGCGCCCATGGTGGCCGTCGCACAGGTCGACGACAACGGTCACGTCACGCAGTGGCAGACCTTCGAGGTGGAATGGGACCGCCTCCACGACGAGGGCACCGAAGGCAGTCATCACGCTCGCATTGTTCGTTTCCTGCGCGAGCACGAGGTCGTGGCGTGTGTGGCCACTCACGCCGGAATGGGGATGCAGCGCACCTTGGCAGCGATGAAGGTTCCGCTGCTGCCAGCAACCCTGCCTGACGCCCGGGAATCGGTCGAATACGCGGTGGTCTCCGCCTGCGCCGCTGCCAAGGGTGAGGAGACGTCATGAGAGCAGCTGTGATCGGCGCCGGAGCCATAGGCGCCTTCTACGGTGGGGTGCTGGCTGACGCCGGGGCCGACGTCTCCTTCGTCGCCCGTGGCAAGACCTTGGATGCCATTCGCGAGCACGGGCTGCGCATCGTCGGCACCACCGAGATGACCCTTGACGTTCCCGCCACGGACAACGCTGCCGAGATCGGTCCTGTCGACGTCGTGCTCATGTGCACCAAGACCTTCCAGGTCACCGATGCCGCTCGTACTCACCTGCCTGCTCTCATGGGGCCTGACACCCTGGTCGTCACGACCCAAAATGGCGTCATTGCACCACATGTGCTGGCAGAGATCATCGGCGCCGAGCACGTGGCCCCCGGCGTCTGCAGGGAATGGGTCAAGATTGTCGAGCCGGGCCTCGTCATGGATCTGGGCGGACCTCGCATGTTGGAGGTCTCGACGATGGACGACTCCCCCCATCCGATCATTGACGAGTTGCGAGCTGCCTGTGCGAAGGCCGGCATCGTCTCCCCCGTCATCGACGACATCACCACCACGCTGTGGGTCAAGATGTGTTCCGTTGTTCCCCATGGAGCCTGTGGAGCTGTCCTCGACGTCGCCCTGGGCGACCTGCTCGGCACCTATCGCGACATCTTCGCTCGGTGTATTGACGAAACGGTGCAGGTCGCTCACCGACATGGCGCCAAGATCTCCGACGACTTCGTCGAGAAGAATCTCAAGTTCCTCACGGGGCAGGATCCGGCTTCGACGACTTCATTCCAACGTGACATCCTTGCCGGGCGTCCCAGCGAGTATGCCGCGCAGGTCGGGGCCGTTCCCGGGCTGGGTGACGAGGTAGGCGTCGACACCCCCGTCAATGACGTCATTGCCGCCGTGCTGGGACGTCGGGAGGCCGCCAACCGGGGCTGATCCGGGACACACACCGGGTTTTGGAGGAACCCCC
Source organism: Cutibacterium nasicola (assembly GCF_052654715.2). Taxonomy (NCBI): domain Bacteria; kingdom Bacillati; phylum Actinomycetota; class Actinomycetes; order Propionibacteriales; family Propionibacteriaceae; genus Cutibacterium; species Cutibacterium nasicola. The sequence goes on from NZ_CP199745.2 coordinate 1,290,695, forward strand.
CTGTCTCTTTGTGGGAACCCCACAAAGGCAACCGTGGGTACTTCGTCGGTTCCATGTCTCGCGTCAGGGCCCGTCAGGGGGGCAAAGTGGGAACGTGCTTGCAATTGTCGCTCCGGGCCAGGGAGCCCAGAAACCAGGATTCCTGTCGCACTGGATGTCCGATCCCACCTTCTCTGACCACCTCGCATGGTTGTCAGCGGTGGCTGACATCGATCTGGTGACCCATGGCACGACCTCCGACGAGGCGACCATCAAGGACACTGCTGTTGCCCAGCCGCTGCTGGTCGCTGCCGCGCTGGCAACCGCGTGGTCGGTCGATCCGGAGATCTCCTCCAAGGCGGATCTGCTGGCCGGCCACTCGGTCGGCGAAATCGCTGCTGGTGCTGCTGCCGGCGCTTTCTCCGCCGAAGCCGCCATGGTTCTCGTGCGTGAGCGTGGCCGCGCCATGGCACGGGCTGCTTCTCGCACCGCGACCTCGATGACCGCCGTCATCGGTGGCCGACCTGACGAGGTGCTCGCCGCCATCGAGGCCGCTGGCCTCACCCCTGCGAACCACAACGGCAAGGGCCAGATCGTCGCCGCCGGCACCGTCGAGCAGCTCGAGGCGTTCGCCGCTGAGCCGCCGACTCGTACCCGCCTGTTCCCGCTGTCGGTTGCCGGCGCCTTCCATACTGTTCACATGGAGCCGGCAGTCGATCACCTGCGCGAGGTCGCCGCAGCCATGCCGACGACCCCCCCTTCAGTGGCTCTGTTGTCGAACCGTGACGGCGCTGTCGTCACTGATGGACGCGAGTTCGCTCATCGTCTCGTCAACCAGGTTGCCCACCCGGTGCGTTGGGATCTGTGCATGGACACGATCGCCGAGCGTGGCATCACCGGCATGCTCGAGCTCACCCCGGCTGGCACCCTGACGGGTATCGCCAAGCGCAACCTCAAGGGGGTCGAGTTGTTCAACCTCAACACCCCCGACCAGATTCCGGCTGCCCGCGAGTTCATCGCGGCTCATGCTGGCAAGGAGAATGCATGACCGCCATCAAGACCCGCCCGATAGACAGGTACTCCACGTTCCTGTCCACCGGGTCAACCCGCGGCTCGCGGGTCGTCACCAACGAGGACATGTGCACCGTGATCGACTCCACCCCGGAGTGGATCGAGCAGCGCACCGGTATCACCGAGCGTCGTTGGGGCACCGAGTCCGAGACCGTCCTGTCGATGGGTACCGAGGCGGCTCGCACCGCGCTGGAGCGCTCCGGCCTGCAGACCTCGCAGATTGACGCCATCATCGTCGCGACCGTCTCGCATCACCGTCCCTCCCCCAGCCTGGCGACCTACATCGCGCGCGAGCTCGGCCTGGGCAACGCTGCGGCCTTCGACCTCAACGGCGCCTGCGCAGGGTTCTGCTACTCGACTGCGCTGGCGGATTCGATGATCCGCACCGGCTCGGCGAATTACGTGCTCGTCGTCGGCGTCGAGAAGCTCTCCGAGATGACCAATATCGACGATCGCTCCACGGCCTTCCTGTTCTCGGACGGTGCCGGAGCCGCGGTCATCGGCGCGAGCGACGAGCCGGGAGTCGGCCCGGTCATCTGGGGATCACGCTCCGATCAGCTCAAGACCATCGAGATCGAGGACTGGGCCAGCGCGAGCGCCGATTCCGAGAAGGTCCACCCCCTCATCCACATGGAGGGTCGCGCGGTCTTCAAGTGGGCCATGACCGACGTTGCCAAGCGTGCTGCCGAGGCGGTCGCCGAGGCCGGGATCACCCCCGCGGACCTGGACGTCTTCATTCCGCACCAGGCCAATGACCGCATCACCGACGTCATCTGCCGTCACCTCAAGCTGCCCGAATCGGTGACCGTCTGCCACGACATCGCTGACATGGGGAATACCTCTGCAGCGTCCGTGCCGATCGCCATCGACCGTATGCTTCAGCGTGGAGAGGCCCACAGCGGTGATCTCGCCCTCATCATCGGATTCGGGGCCGGGCTGGTCTACGCCGGTCAGGTCATCCGACTCCCCTGATCCTCATAACCCACACCGCGGAGAACACCCACATACTTCGGGTCGACGGCCCGGGGACATCACGAGAAAAGGAACAATCATCATGGCTGACAAAGACCAGATCCTCGCCGACATGGCTGACATCGTCAACGACATCACCGGTGTCGACCAGTCCGAGGTCACCCTTGAGAAGTCCTTCGTCGACGACCTCGACGTTGACTCCCTCTCCATGGTCGAGATCATCTACGCCTGTGACGAGAAGTTCGGCGTTGAAATCCCCGACGAGGAGTCCAAGAACATCAAGACCGTTGGCGACGCCGTCACCTACATCGTCGAGCACAAGGGCTGATTCCAGGGTGTCCGGGGCGGACCTGCCCCAGACACCGGCCCATCCCAACCCATCACCGATACTGGAGTACTCATGAGCGACGTCGTCATCACAGGTTTCGGGGCCACCACACCGCTGGGACCCGATGCCCCCACCACCTGGCAGGGGCTACTGGAAGGTCGAAACGGGGTGCACACCCTCGACTTCGACTGGATGGACGACGTCCCCGTCAAGTTCGCCGCCTCGGTGGTGGATGAGCCGACGAATCACATTCCACGCCCGCAGGCTCGCCGCCTGGACCGCTCCAGCCAGTTGGCCCTCGTCGCCGCCAAGGAGGCCTGGGCCGATGCCGGTCTGGAACTTCCCGAGTCCGACGACGAAACCGGTGACTCCAACGGCATCGATCCCGAGCGTCTGGTGGTCTGCTGTGCCACCGGTATCGGCGGTCTGCACTCCCTGCTGGGACAGTGGGACATCCAGAAGGACAAGGGATTCAAGCGGGTTAGCCCGTTCACCGTCCCGATGCTCATGGCCAATGCTCCGGCCGCCAACATCGGCCTGCTGGTGCATGCCAAGGCAGGCGTCCACACCCCGGTGTCGGCCTGCGCCTCCTCGTCGGAGGCCATCTCGCTCGGCCTCGACCAGATTCGTCTGGGCCGAGCTGACATCGCCGTCGTCGGTGGCGCCGAGGCCATCATCCACCCGCTGCCGGTGGCTGCCTTCGCCCAGATGAAGGCGCTGTCGACCCGCAATGACGACCCCGAGCACGCCTCCCGTCCCTGGGATGTCGACCGTGACGGATTCGTCATCGGTGAAGGCGCGGCAATCATGGTCATCGAGACTGAGGAACACGCGAAGGCGCGCGGAGCGAAAATCTACGGCACTCTCGGCGGATCCGGCATTTCCGCCGACTCCCACGACATCGTCCAACCCGATCCGACCGGTTCGGGTCAGGCCTCCGCGATGCGCAAGGCTCTCCACTCGGTGGGCCTCTCTCCCTCTGACGTCAACCATGTCAACGCCCACGCCACCTCCACCCCGCTCGGCGACACCGCTGAGGCTCACTCCATCGCCGCGGTATTGGGGGACGCCACCGATCAGGTGCTCGTCACCGGTACCAAGTCGATGACCGGACACCTGCTCGGTGGAGCCGGTGCTCTGGAGTCCTTCGCCTCTGTGATGGCGTTGCTGGACCGCAAGGTTCCTGGCACCATCAACGCCAACCAGCTCGAGGAGGGACTCGAGGTCAACATCGCCACCAGGACGACGGATCTTCCTGACGGCGACCTCGTCGCCCTCAACAACTCCTTCGGGTTCGGCGGACACAATGTCACCCTGGCGTTCACCAACGCCAACGCCACCCGCTGACTCAACGCGCGAGGCCCCGGTCACCGTCGGTGACCGGGGCCTCGTCGTGTCTCATCAGCCAACCTCGCGGGAGAGCCAGGAAACGGCCAGGGAGGGGTCGCACGCGCGATAGGCCTCCAGCTCGACGTCCCAGGGCTCACCAAGCAGATCGCAGATCTCATCGTCAAGCCGACGCCCGGTCTTTCGTGAAGCCGTCATGGCGGTGCGCAACCTCATCTCGTCGACGAGGACCGATCCGGCTTCATCAGTGTGCGCGGAGAAGATTCCCAGGCTCGGAGTGACGCTCCAACGATGCGGAACGGCCCCGGTTTCGACCGTCATCTCGACGCGAACCCGCAGCCAGGCCGCCACGGTGGAGATGAACTTGCCGGCGTCAACGACGTCGCCACGCCACGAGGTTTCTGCCCGCCAACTTCCGGGCTCCACGGGCTGGCTTGTCCAGCGCAGCGGGGTGGGTATGGCGAAGGCGGCATCGGCGGCCCATTCAATATGGCTGCGCAATGCCGTCGGCGCCGAGTGGATGAAGAGGGTTCCACCGGCCAGCTGTGTTGTCTCCACGGTCGTCCTCCCGGTACCACGTGCCTTCCCCTGCAGTGGTGCGGTACGGACACCTCAACGATAGACGACCGGATTCAGGGACGCCAGATCTCCGCAGCATCGGTTCTGCTTCCGAAGATGTCGGTGCCGATACGCACCTGGGTGGATCCGTGCGCGACGGCGATCTCCAGGTCTCCGGACATCCCCATGGACAGTTCGGTCCAGTCAGAGACCTCGTTGGCTTCCTGGCGCAGCTTCTCCTGCACCCCGACGACGGTGTCGAAGCAGTCAGCCACCGCCTGTGGATCTGGACTGTTGAGGGCCACCGTCATGAGTCCTCGCACGTCCAAGGAGTCGAAGGCGGCCAACTCCCTCGCAAAGTCCACGGCCTCCTCGGGGGCTATACCGGACTTCTGGGGCTCGGCCGACGAGTTCACCTGCACCAGGACGCGCAGTTGTCGTCCCTCCTTGTGAAGCCTCTTGTCGAGCTCGCGAGCCACCTTGAGGGAGTCCAAGGCCTGGAACTCGGTGGCGAATCGAGCGACGTACTTGGCCTTGTTGGTCTGCAGTCCACCGATGATGGCCCACTCCAACCCAGGGTGATCGGCGTCCATGAGCTCCGACTTAGCCAGGGCATCCTGCACCTTGTTCTCCCCGAAGAGTCGGTACCCGGCATGATAGGCCTCCTCCACCATGCTCGGTGGTTTGGTCTTGGACACCGGCAATAGGGACACCTCGGCGGGGTCGCGATCACAGGCCCGGCAGGCGTCATCAAGGCGAGTACGTACAGCCGTCAGATTGTCGGCCACACTCATGAGAACTCCTTCTGCGAAGACGTCGAAGAATCTACTCCTGGTCGGGACGACTGGTCAGGGCCAGCGCGCACACAGGGTGACGACGGAGACCGCCGTCAGCACCATGAGGGCCAGGGCGACGCCGACATATTTGTCGGTGACCTCACCGAAGACCTTCTCGTAACCGACAGACTGAGCAATCGACGTGTAGACGTCAGAGAGCTGACCCAGAGACTCCGCAGAGAACTTCTCGCCTCCGGAAGCCTTCGCCACCGCGGCGAGCTCGTAGTGGTTGACCGGAACGGGCTGGCGCTGACCACCCTCGACGACATACCCGCCTGCAGTCCCATAAGCGATGGTGTACACCGGCACGTTCTCGCGTCCGGCATCCTTGGCGGCCTCCAGGGACGGACGGCCAACGTTGGTGGCGCCGTCCGACAACAAGACGATGGCCGCGGGAGGCTTGTGCCCGGGATGCTTCGGGTCGTCTGGCACCAGTGTCAAGGCGTTGAGGCCGGAGTAGATCCCCTCGCCAATGGCGGTGGACGGCAACACCTGAAGGTTGGATATCGCGGTCGACACAGCGGCCCTGTCAGTGGTGGGAGGGACGACGATCTGGGCCGAGGCGGCGAACTTCACCAGCGAAACGTTGAACCGCGGCGGCAGATTGCCGAGGAACTCCTTGGCTGCGGTCTTGGCCGCTGACAACCGGGAAGGATCGACGTCGGTGGCCACCATGGATCGCGAGACGTCAATGGCGACGACGATCGTGGCTCTGTCCCGTGGCACCTCGTGGTGGGCCTTTGGCTGGGCGAAGGCCAACACCATGGTGGCCATCGACACAACCGACAACCCCATCGCCAGATGCTGCTTCCACGGTCGGGAGCTGGGCAACAACCGCTTGAGTTCGTTGCGGCCCTGACGAGGCTGGCGACGCCACATGACGACGATGAGATAGACCACGAGGAATGCCAGGGGCACCAACAGCCACCACAGCCGTTCGGGACGTCCGAAAGCGATGAGAGTCATCATGGCCACCTCACCGCCACCGACAGTGTCGCCAACCCTGAGACGACGGCGAAGCAGAAGGCGTAGAAGGCCCAGGCCGACGTCACCTCCTTCTTGACCGGTTCATAACCCACCGAGGAGTGCACCTGCTTGTAAACCTCCTGGAGCCTGTCAGCCGAGTCGGCGGCCCAGGACTGACCGTTGGTACGGTCAGCAATGGCCGACAGGACCGTGGTGTCAGGAGCGACCCGTTCGCGGGTCCCATCAACGTCGACATACCCGGTCTCGGTGCCAAAGGCGATGGTATACACCGGCACCTTGGCGATAGCTGCGCGATTGGCGGCCACCAGCGGCGATCCACCTTGGGTGTTGCCGCCGTCGCTGAGCATGACGATCGCTGCCGGTACGGGATCCTTGGAGTCTTTGGCTCCTGGAGCCATCTTGACGGCCTGGAGGGACGTGTCGATGGCTGCTCCCAGGGCGGTGCCGTCCTGCAGGTCAATGCCGTCAACGGCACGAAGGACGGTGGGTCGGTCGGTCGAGGGCGGCATCCGAATCTCGGGATGCTCGGCGATACTGACGACCGCCACGTTGAACCCGCCCGGCAGGCTGTTGATGAAGTCCTTGGCCTTGGACTTGGCAGCTGCAAGACGAGTGGGAGAGACGTCGTCAGCCTTCATGGACAAGGACGCATCGATGGCAACGACGATGGTGGCGCGATCGCGCGGAACCTTCTCGATGCCCATCGGGCGAGCCCTTGCGAAGGTGGTCATCACGAGGCACAGCAGCGCGGCAGCAACGGCGATGTGTCTCTTCCACTGCGGCTGCCTGCTCATGACCGAACCGAGGATCGCGGTGTTGGTGAACCTCATCGCGGTCGAGCGGCTGCGGTGCAGGGCCCAGATGTAGAAACCCAGCAACACCGGGATGATGAGCAAGAGCCACAACACCCACGGGGTCTTGACCTCGGGCAGCCCGAGGACCAATGGCGTCACTTCGTCACCCCCTGCGGAGGCTGGTGCAGAATCGCCGCCGTGCGGCGATATCCGAGGACGAAACGGGCAATGTCGGTGACCCAGTCGGAGTCGGTCCGCAGTTGCAGGTGACCTGCCCCGGCTCGGCGGATCGCAGTCGCCACCCGCTCCCGCTGGGCTCGGGATGCGGCATTCATGCGCTCCCGGGTGGCCTTGTCAGCAGTGTTGACGTAGTGGGCGAAGGAGGTCTCAGGATCTCGGATCATGACATCGCCCACATCGGGGAAGTCAACCTCGGCGGCATCGACGACCTCGATGCACAGCACCTGGTTGCGCACTGACAGACGCCGCAAGGACCGTTCCCAGTCAGGACGGTCATTGGGATCGAGGGTGTTGTCTCCCGGGGAGAGGAAGTCCGAGACGACAACCTTCATGCCTCGTCGCCGCCCCGATGCCGCCAGGTTCTCGATTCCCTTGGCCAGGGTCATGCCACCGGCTGCATTGTCGGCGACGATCGGTTCGGTGAGCATCGAGCGCAACAGACCGTAGAGGGCAGTTCGACCAGAGCGTGCCGGTAGACGACGTACTGAGTCCGGGCGCATGATGAGCCCACCGAATCGATCCCCCATCCGCTGGGACAGGAAACCGATGGTGGCAATCGCCGCGATGCCCAAATCCCGCTTGGTCATGGAGACGGTTCCCCAGTTCATCGACCCGGTGACATCCAGCAGGGCCCACACCTCGAGCTCACGGTCAGCGATTGTCTCCCGAACATGGGGAACGGTGGTACGAGCCGTGACGGCCCAATCCATCATGCGCACGTCGTCCTGACCAGGCTCATAGGGACGGGCGTCGTTGACGTCGGCACCTGCACCCGGGAGCAGACCGAGGTGGTCGCCGTGCAGAAAACCCTCCAGACGGCGCACGATCGTCAGCTCAAGGCGGCGCAGAGCGGCCTCAGGGGCCAACTGGTTGAGCGGCAGGGTCGCCCCGGTGGGCGGACTCACCAAGGTCTGCGCCACCGATGGTGGCTGCGGGTCGCGGAATGTCGGTCGCGTCATGGGGCCGCCTCAGAATTGGGCAGGCGGGATCGTCGGAGCGGGGTACTGGCCCAAGCCGTCGGGATAACTGTGCTGGGCGGAGGCCTGATTCTGCTCCTCGTTCCACACCGGGGTGGGCGGCGGAACCATGGCGACGACCCGCTCGATGACGTCCGAGGCCGAGACGTTGTCGGCGATGGCGTCAAAACTGAGCACCAGACGGTGAGCCATGACGTCAACGGCGACGGCCTGGACGTCGCTGGGAAGGACGTAGTCACGGCCATGAACGAGAGCCAGCGCACGGGCAGCGGCGACCAGACCGAGGGTGGCTCGCGGGGAACAGCCGATCTGGATGACGTTGGCGAGGTCGGGTATCCCGAAGTCGCCGGGATTACGGGTCGCCAGCACCAGCCGGACCACATACTCGGCGACGAGGTTGTGGACGAAAACGTCGGAGGCCATGTCCTGCAGGGCGATGACGGCCTCGGGGGTCAGCACCTGTTGAGGCTCGGGAGCCTTGACGCTCATCCGGCCCAGAATCTCGAACTCCTCGTCGCCTCTCGGGTAAGGAACGTCGATCTTGAGAAGGAAGCGGTCTCGCTGGGCTTCCGGGAGCGGGTAGACGCCCTCGGACTCCACCGGGTTCTGGGTGGCGATGACACTGAAGGGATACGGGGCCGGGAAGGTCTGTCCCGCGATGGACACTTGTTTCTCGGCCATGAGCTCGAGCATGGCCGACTGCACCTTTGCCGGGGCTCGGTTGATCTCGTCGGCCAGCACGAAATTGACGAAGACCGGGCCGAGCTCGATGTCGAAGGTCTCCTTGGAGGCCGAGTAGATGCGGGTGCCGACGATGTCGGAGGGAACGAGGTCCGGGGTGAACTGTACTCGAGCGAAGCTGCCGCCAAGCACCGTCGCGAAGGAGCGCACCGCCAAGGTCTTGGCGACACCGGGAACACCTTCGAGGAGGATGTGGCCCTTGGCCAACACACCGACCATGAGCTGTTCAACCATGCGCTCTTGGCCGACGATGACCCGCTGGACCTGCCCGATGGCCTGGCCGATGAGGCGAGCAGCCTCGTCATTGGACATCGGGGCATCCTGATTGCCCTTACCGATGTCCTGACCATCCGAGTAGTTCTGGGTGCTCACTGACGTCTCCTGCCTGGCTAGTGCAAGACCCGCGACGGGCCCGCACTCACGATACCGTCAGAGTGCCGCAGCCCAAGAACGGTGAGAAATCACCAGGCGCGAACGCTCGTCGTTCGGAGGTCGTGGCCGGAATGTGGTGAGATGGTGGACGATGTCGAGTAACCCGTGGCCCATCAAGGCCCTGCCACTGGAACCGTGCGATCCACCCAGGGTCGACGAGTTCTGGCTCGATGTCCGTGTTCTCGCGATGCCCTCGGGAACTGTGTTCGGAGCCCATGATGACGACGGCCAGGCCGTCCTCATCATCGTGTTGTCCCATGGTGCCGCGAGTGATCCGGCGTCCTGGGACCGGTTGGCAGGGGAGGTCAATCACCTGCACTCCGAGACCGTCATTGCTCGCGGTGGCGCGGGACAGAACTCTGGACGCTTGGGCGGGCTGTACCGCCCCGTGACTGGTCCGGCCAGGGCTGGAGGTGAGCCCCTGGCCCCCTGGGTGGCCTTGATCTTTGACGGGTCGGCAGCAGCGGTGGCCGAGGCCCGACGCATTCTGAAAGCCGTCGACATGTCGGCCCTGTCGGGCTCGTCACCTGCAGGCCCGAATTTTCGGTTGCCCTGGATCGACGACACCCTTCCCGGCCAGGTGCGCGCCTGGCCGCTGCCGTGGCCGGGCCGTCGTGACAGGGCTGGCTGGTCAACGACCGTGGTCGCGTGGATGCTCACGATCTTCATCGCCCTGACCGGCCTGCTCATCGCGGTGCTGCTGTTCCAGAACGTTCCGCCCACTCCCCCTCCACCCCCGGTTCCGACCTCGGCGTCGTCGAGTAGTTCTGCCAACAGTTCCTCGAGCCCGAGCCAGGGTCAGGGTTCAGGTCAGAGTCCGTCGCCATCCAACAGCAGCGGGTCTGGTAGCCCGGCACCCAGCACGTCCCCATCGGCGGGTAACAGCACTTCACCGAGCATGTCGAGCAACCCATCACGGGATCCCTCGCGCACCCCATCGATGCAGTCGCCGGGAGCCGGCACCGGAACGTCGTCAGGATCTCCGACCGGACGAGGAAGGTTGTGATGGTCTCCCTCATTGCCACCGATTTGGACGGCACCTTTCTGGGAGCTGACAAGATGCCCAGCGCCGTGAACACCGAGGCGATACTCACCGCGGCCGAGGCAGGGGTCCACGTCGTCTTCGCCACTGGACGGCCCTACCGCTGGTTGACGGTTCTCGACCCGTTCCGCTCAGTCCACCCGACCCTGTTGGCCTCCAACGGGGCGGTAAACGTCGATGCCGCGACCGGCGAGGTCCTCCATGACGTCTTCATGAACCCCACCAGTGTCGCCGAGATCATTGCCGATGTCCGCGAGGCCCTGCCCGAGGCTCTGTTCTGCACAGAGGAGGCCACTCAGTGGTTCGCCGACGAGGGATTTGATCGCTGGCAGATCGGCGGCCCTCCCGACGGCGAGGGACCGATCGAGAACTTCTTGGGAGCCGATCGCCGCATCGTCAAGCTGTTGGTGCGCACTTTCGACTTGCCCAGTGACAAGCTCTTCGAGGTCGTCAATCCGATCGTGGGAGACCGAGGCACTGCAACATTCTCCGCCACCATGACGAACGGTCTCGTGGAGATCGCGGCTCCTGGCGTCTCGAAGGGTATGGCGCTGGCCCAGGTCTGTCAGGATCTCGGCATTGACCCGTCTGACGCCGCTGCTTTTGGTGACATGCCCAACGATCTCACCATGCTGGAACTGGTGGGGCATCCGTATGTCGTCTCAAACGCCCACCCGATATTGCGTGATCGTGGTTTCCCAATGATCGGTCACCATGACGAGTCTGCGGTAGGACGACGGATACGGATTTTGCTGGGTTGATTCGCGTCATGGCCAATCCAGTGTGGCCCTCATGCCTATGAGCCATGGCACTCGACTACCGCCATGACATCGTTAGCGCTGGCTGCCAGGATGGCAACCAGCGCTAACAGGACTCATCACACCAATGAAGCAACAGCGATAACAATCACTGGATGTATCCAGGCACGTATACGCAGCGGATGGCCTTAGCCTTGTCAGGAAGCAACGTGTTGAAGACGACCTGGAAGGCAACGGGGTCATAGGTGAACCCGAAATGATCCGTGTGGTCCTTGGCGCACACTGATTGCATGGTGATATTCGTTACTCCAGGCTCACGGATAAATGCGTTGGTGTATGGAGTCACCACATCGTCATACTTGGTACTGATGACAGTGTACCGGACACCCTGCGCGGTCATCCCACCGTCATTGAGTTCACCCAGGAAGCGAGAGCCTGCAAGTTGCTGTGGAAGCGACTCATAGTTGTGCTTGTCTGCATAGTCCTGCAAAGCCCGAGCGCTCAGGCTTCCGGGCCGGTCGAGGCCAACGAAAGTAGCCAAACCGTAGACACTGGTGCCTTTGTTGGACGGGACGAGACCAATCAGATGGTTGACGACCCGATCTCCCCCAAACCACTTGATATAGGCACGAGGGAGGGGGCCTCCACCCTGGGAATGCCCCACCAGGTCGACCTTTTCGGCTCCGGTCGCTGCCCGTACTTTCTCAACGTAGTGTGCCAGGAACGCGGCACTGGAACGAATGTCACCAGCGGTGGCAGCCCATTCGCGATCAGGATTCGTTTGAATGTTGTAGTTGAAGGTGAATACGCACAGACCGGCCAGTTTGAGCTCAGGCGCGTAATATGACCACGTGGCGAATGCGTCCTCGCCGGTGCCAGGGATGAGGACGACGGGTCGAGTACCTGGCGCAGGCTTGCACGTGAAATCGTTAGCTCCCTTTGGATTCGTACCCACATGCGCGTGTGAATACTGGGAAGCCACCGGCCAGGTGCGGAACTGTGGCCCCGTGCCACTCGACGGGACGCCATCCGGGCTGTGCGGAGCAGCGACGCCACCGGGATGATCGGGAGTGATTCCCGAATCCGCAGCCCACGATGTACCGGCTGCCATCGTCATCGGTAGCGCAGTAGCTGCCGCAGTGAGGACGGCAAGAACCGACCTACGTAGCTTGATAGATCTCATGAATGACACTCCTTGTTGATCAATAACCTGGCTCCTATGCCAAGGCGATGACCACGCTACCGAGGGGATGGTGCACTTCAGGACACCATTACTAAAACGACCAACCGTGCATCCCCTAAAGCATCTCGATGCACAGTTTTTCGCTTCACGGCAGACTCATACCCGTCATTTAACTGACATCTTAACATCCGATTGATTGATTCCTTTCATCATGCGAATGAATGACCATCCATGGCATGTTCATTCCGGGTTCGACGGACGATTTCACACCTCGACGCCGCAGACCCCATAACCGCAGTGGCGGGGGCTGACCAGGGACTACCCGGACAAATTGCAGGATCGTATGAAGTGGGGCGTGCGGGGCTCGAACCCGCGACCCAGGGATTATGAGTCCCCTGCTCTGACCGGCTGAGCTAACGCCCCGAGACGAGTGATCACCTTACCGGGTAATGCTGATGCCGGCATCCTCCTCGGCCCCGTTATGGCTATGTGATCGTGCTTCGTGCCAGCCGTCGCCAACACTTTTCACCGCCCACCGTCACCTTCCTGGCAGCGGTTTTCGCCCTGTCCGAGCCGAAGGGGTCTTCCGCTACTCCGGCGAGCTCATGGCCACTCACGCGAAATCCTCCTCGAATCGCCTTCCGTTGTGGGTCTTCACCGTCGCGTCGATGACGACGGAGGTTCTCAGCCTCGACGCCACCATCATCCTGCTGACACCGATCGTCCTGACGACGACAAGACGACTCGACGCCCGGCCCGAACCCACCTTCGGACGCCTCACCGCCGTCATGGCCCTGCCATAGCTGGCGTCCATCAGCATCGAATGGTTGGCGATGCATGTCGAGTTCCGCGAGAAACTCTCCGGAAAGGTCACTGATGGTACTGAGGTTCGTCCATCACAACGGGAGCTTCGCAGTCGGGCCGGACGCGCCCTGCGCGCCACCAAGCCCCCTCTTCCTGTCCTTCGTTCTGTGTCTGGGAATCATCGTCGAGGCCATCGTCAGCAACGGGCTGGGAGACCTCATCAACCGTCTCGTCCTCTCCGGCCAGACCTCGCTCGGCCTGCTGGCCGTCGCCGCCATCACGGCTCTGTTATCGAACCCCATCAACAACCTGCCCGCATCGGCAGATTCACCCGGCCAACCCTGCTCACCGTCCCCGCGAACATCCTCTCTCACGGTGTGGGCGATGAGCGGCCTCTTCGGGATGGAATCACGCTTGATGTGAGGTCAATTTCCCAGCCTGACGTGACCTGTGCGTCCGAGCGATGATCGCACCGATGACACCAGCCGCGAGCCAGCTGAGGCCCACGATCCGCGTCATCTCCTCGGTCTTGGCCACGGCGATGAGCAAGGTGATCGCACCCAGGATCGGCACCATGAGGTGACGCACCCATGTGTGTGACCTCTCCTTGAACACGCACTGGACAATGACGTCAGCGTGCAGGAAGACGTAGCTTGACAGCGCACCGAAGGTCACCAGGGTCGTCATCGTCTCGACGTGGGAATCGAAGGCGACAGCCAAGATCGAGGTGACGGCGGCGACGGCGACGATGGCCACCCACGGCACACCCTTGGAATTGGTACGTGAGAGCAACGAGGGCATCACCTTGTCACGAGCCATCGCGAAGACCAGGCGGGCCGTCGAGGAGTGGGCGACGACCAGACAGGCGAAGATGGCGACGAAGGCGTTGACGACGATGAAGACCAGGGTGAACCAACTCGGGCACACCTGATCGACGGCGTGGTAAAAGGCCCGGTTGGTCGCTCCTCCGGCAGCGAAATGGGTGGTGTCGGAAACCAGCCCGGCGGCCAGCACCTGTACCCCGAAGACAACAGCGAGCAAGCCAACGAGGCAGAGAGTCGCGATGCCGACGGCTCGTCCTCCCCCGCGGGCCTCCTCGTTGAGGGTGGCGACGGCGTCGAAACCGAGGTAGCTCAGGGCGGCGATGGACACTGCGGAGGCCACCGACGCCCACGACGTCCCGGGGCGCCACAGGGCATGCCAGCTCCACACCACGTCACCGCTGGCCACCGAGCTACCTACGCACACCAGGAAGATGGCGATCGTCCCCAACTGGATGGCCAGCAAGACGATGCCAACTCGGATGGTGACCGTCATTCCCTGCAAGCTGAGGGCCATGGAGGCCAGCACGAAGACCACGGCGAAGATCCCCCTCGGCACGCTGGGCCAGATGTGGGCCAGGGCGACAGCCGAGAGCACCGTCAGCAGGGCGGGCATGAGGATGTAGTCGAGCAGGATGAGCCATCCGGCGATGAACCCAGGAGTGCGACCCAGGGAGAACCGGGTGTACCCATACACCGATCCAGCGACCGGGAAGCGCAGGGACATCTCCCGGTAGCTGATCGCTGACAGCCCCATCACAGCTGCGGCCACCAGGTACACCAGCACCGGCACCCCGCCTGACCGGTTGACCACCGGGCCGAAGACGGCAACCGGGGCCATCGGGACGAAGAAGAGCAGTCCGTAGACCACCAGCGAACCAAAGGGAAGTTGACGGTTCAGACTGGGCTGGTAGCCCAGGTCCTCCAACTGGGAGTCGGGGGCGAGGGTTGCGCTCACTGAGCGTCTCCAAATGTCAGGGCGGTCTGCTGGACGGCGTCGGGGTCCTCTCCGATGCCAGCAGGAACAACTCCGGCCAGCGGGGCTCCGGCGGCATCCTCGATCTCCTCGAGGTTGCATTTCTCGGCCAGGTCAGGCTCGGCCGGCCAGGAACCGATGATGATGGCGTCGACCTGGTGCCCGCGATCGCGGATGGCGTTGCAGGTCAGTCCGGTGTGGTTGAGGGTGCCCAGCACCGAGCGGGTGGCGACGACGACGTGGGGTGCGTGGCCGCGACGCGCCAGGGAATCCATGAGGTCGAGGACACCGGCCCCGTCGTTGTCCAGACCGACGAGGATTCCCCCGGCTCCCTCAACGAGGGTTACGTCGTGACCGTCGGAGTCAACGAGGACTCGCGCCGCGACCTCCTCGATGGAGGGAATCGTCATCCCGGCGCGGGCAGCCGAGGTCGTCGGTGCCAGTGGCTCAGGACAGCGTACGTACTCCGCCAGATTGTCGGCATCAATACCTGCGAGGCGACCTGCGTCATGGACGTCGCCGGGTTCCTCAGGGGCCAACCCGGTCTGGTAAGGCTTGATGATGAGGACGTCCTTGCCTGCCTGCTTCAGGGCCGAGGCGATGACGGCGGTGGTGACGGTCTTTCCGGCGTCGGTGTCGGTTCCGGTGACGATGACAATTCCGTCGAGATCGGTGATCCTCATGAGTCCTCCTGTGATGTGTTCTCCACCTGATCTGTGACGACCGTCCGTATTCCGGCAGCCATCCTCACGAGATCGTCCTCGGTACAGATGTAGGGCGGCATGGCATAGACGAGATCACGGAAGGGACGCAGCCACACCCCGTTCTCGACCCCGGTACGGGTGGCGCGACGCATGACGATCGGGTTCTCGACCTGTACAGCTGCGATGGCACCGAAGACACGCACGTCGGTGACACCATTGAGGTCACGCAGCGGCACCAGCTCACGGGCCATCACCTTGTTGATCCGGGCGACGTCGTCCTCCCAGCCACCCTGGGCGACGATACCCAGGCTGGCCGCGGTGACTGCGCTGGCCAGCGGATTTCCCATGAAGGTCGGCCCGTGCATGAGGGATCCGCCCGGGCCTCGGCTGACCTCACTGGCCAGCTCGTTCGAGCACAGTACCGCGGACTGGGTCATGTACCCGCCGGTCATGGATTTCCCGACGACCATGATGTCGGGAACGATGTCGGCCCACTCGCAAGCGAAGAGCTTGCCGGTGCGACAGAGTCCGGTGGCGACCTCGTCTGCGATGAGGACGAGGTCAAGGTCATCGGCACGCTGGCGAAGGTGCTTCAGACATGCCGGAGACCACGGCCACATGCCGCCCGCCCCCTGCAGGACCGGCTCGACGATGATGCCGGCCAGCTCGTCGCGGTGCCCATCAAGGATCTCATCAGCCTGGACACACCAGGTCTCGACGGCCTCGGTATCGGCATCGAAGGCGGGCGGACGGGGCAGAAAGAGTTGTTGGGGAATCGAGTCGGAGAACATGGCGTGCATGCCACCAACCGGGTCACACACACTCATGGCGCCGAGGGTGTCGCCGTGGTAAGCACCGCGCAGCGCGGCGATCCGAGTACGGGTGAGGGTGCCACCACGCGCTGCAGTGCGCGCAATCTGCACCTGACGAGCCAGTTTGAGACTCACCTCGACACCCACCGAGCCAGAGTCGGCCAGGAAGACCCGATCCAGTGGCTTCGGGGCGAGATCGACGAGGGCCTTGACGGCGTCAACGGCTGCCTGATGAGTGAGACCACCGAACATCACATGGCTGAACTGGCAGCTCTGACGGTTCAGGGCCTCGTCGAGGACGGGGTTGCGATAACCATGAATCTGGCACCACCACGAGGCCATGCCATCGATGACCTCGTAGCGGCGCTCCCCGTCATGGAGCTGCAACCGAACTCCGTCAGCGGCGGTGACGGTAAGCATCGGGTCGGCCCCGACCGTCGGGGCGTAGGGGTGCCAGACATGGCGCCTGTCGTATTCGAGAAGATGCTGTTCAGGACTCACAGCGCAGAATGCTAGTCGTCTCCCTTGAACAGTGTTCAGGAGGGGTCGGACTTGGCCCTCACACAGCCTGGCGGCCCCTGCCGGACAGCTCATCCAGCCACATTCGGTGTACTCGGTCGTCGGTCGTCTCCTCGGGATGGAAGGAGAGGGCGAGGATGGCTCCCTGTCTGACCCCGACGATGGCTCCGCTGGCCTCACCAGCTTCGTCAGGCAGCCTCGAGATGACATCGACACCGGGCCCGATCCGGGTGACGATAGGGGCGCGAATGAAGGTGGCAGGAATTGCCTTGCCCACACCGTCGATGTCCAGATGTCCCTCGAACGAGTCGAGCTGGGATCCGAAGGCATTGCGCCGCACGGTGACGTCAAGCAGGCCAAGGGTCTGCTGATACGTGGCAGCGTCCTCGAGCTCCTTCGCCAGGACGACGAGACCAGCGCAGGTGGCCAGTACCGGCAGACTCCCGGCGATGGCTTCGCGCAGCGGGTCAGCGAGCCCGAAGGAGCGCATCAGCCTGTCGATGACCGTCGACTCCCCACCGGGAAGGACGATCCCGTCGAGTCCGTCGAGATCAGCCTCCCGACGGACCCGACGAGTCGTCGCGCCAAGCGATTCAAGAACCTCGACGTGCTCGGCGAATCCGCCCTGCAAGGCGACGACCCCGATGAGCGCAGCCACCTCACCAACCCCGCTCGGCGAGACGATGCGGTGCCGGGACGTCGGCAACGTTGATGCCAACCATGGCCTCGCCCAGACCACGGGAGACCTCGGCGATGGTGCCGGGATCGTCGTAGGCCGTGGTGGCCTTGACGATGGCAGCGGCACGGGCAGCAGGATTGCCGGACTTGAAAATGCCTGACCCGACGAAGACGCCCTGGGCACCCATCTGCATGACAAGGGCGGCGTCAGCCGGGGTGGACACACCACCAGCAACGAAGAGCACCACGGGAAGCTCACCGGTACGAGCCACCTCGGCGACGAGGTCATAGGGAGCCTGCAGCTCCTTCGCGGCGACGTAGAGCTCGTCAGGAGACATGCTGCTCAGACGTGCCATCTCGCCTCGAATGGTGCGCAGGTGACGGACAGCTTCGGAGACGTCACCGGTACCAGCCTCACCCTTGGAGCGGATCATGGCAGCACCCTCGGTGATCCGACGCAGAGCCTCGCCGAGAGTGGTCGCGCCACAGACGAAGGGGACGTCGAAGGCCCACTTGTCGATGTGGTTGGCGTAGTCAGCCGGGCTAAGCACCTCGGACTCATCGATGAAGTCCACCTTGAGGGACTCAAGCACCTGAGCCTCGACGAAATGACCGATTCGCGCCTTGGCCATCACGGGGATGGACACGGCGTCGATGATCCCGTCGATGAGGTCAGGATCACTCATCCGGGCCACTCCGCCCTGGGCCCGAATGTCAGCAGGGACGCGCTCGAGGGCCATGACGGCACAGGCTCCGGCGTCCTCGGCGATTCGTGCCTGCTCGGGAGTGACGACGTCCATGATGACGCCGCCCTTGAGCATGTCGGCCAGTCCGCGCTTGACCCGCGTGGTTCCAGTGGTTGCAGTGATGTTCTGAGTCATGAACCCCATCGAATCGGCAATTGTGGTTCATGACAAGATCCATATGTGACCACTTTTGTTGGACCGCTTTGCGGGTGGACGGGATGAGACCAGACCTCGTCGTCGACGTGCCGCTGGATCTTCCTCGAGATCCCCGACCGCTGCCGGTGCGGATCTGCGAAGGAATGCGCGGGCTCATCATGGACGGGGTGCTCGCCCCCGGTGACCACCTGCCGAGCACCAGGGCGTTGTCCGCACAGCTCGGGGTGTCCCGCGGTACCGTCGTCGCCTCCTACGAGCAGCTGGAGGCCGAGGGGTATCTCGTCGCAGCGAGCGGGTCGGGCACCCAGGTCAACCCTGACCTGCGAGGTCTCCACCGACGCACCGCGACGCCGATCCTTCCCCCATCTCCTCACCGTCGTCACGGAATTGACCTCACACCCGGGGCACCTGACACCGCCGGACTGGCGAACTCGGCCTGGCGATCGGCCTGGCATCGAGCCTGTGTCCGACCGCGCCGGATCACTGATCCGTTGGGGTCCCCACGGCTGCGTCATGAAATCGCCGAGCACCTGCGTCAGATGCGAAGCCTGCTCACGGACCCGCGTCAAGTCGTCGTCACCGGCGGAGCCCGCGCCGGGCTGGCCGAGCTCGTCCAGGTGCTCTGCGATGGATCTCGACACCTGACGATCGGGGTCGAGAGCCCTGGGTACCCCAGTTTGAGGAAGGTACCGACGGCACTTGGCCATCACACCGTCGGGCTGCCGACTGATGATGAAGGACTTGACCCCGATGGCCTCCCGACCGGACGTGACGCGACGGATCTGGATGCAGTGCTCATCACGCCGAGCCACCAGTACCCCTGGGGAGGATCCTTGTCGGCGAGTCGTCGTGCTGCCGTCATCGAATGGGCTGAGCGGGCGGATTGTTGGATTGTCGAGGACGACTTCGACTCCGAGCTGCGTCACGTCGGTGCTCCCCTCCCGGCGTTGGCCTCTCTGGACGAGGAACACACCATCTTGTTGGGCACCTTCTCGTCCGTCCTCACACCCACCTTGGGATGTGGCTATCTCGTGGTCCCACCCGACCTTGTTCATTCGTTCGCAGGACAGCGCCTGGCCACCGGCCAACCCGTTCCGGCCATTGTCCAGCAGGCCGTGGCGGACTACCTGTCGACCGGGGCGCTACGGCGTCGTACCCAGCGGATGCGTCAGGTGTACCGACGCCGTCGCCACACCGTCATCGAGACCCTGGGATCGGTGCCAGGAGCGACCTTGCAGCCCATCGACGGCGGACTGCACGCGGTGCTGCTCTTTGCCGGATCGGAGGAGGAGGTCGTCCGGCGGTGTCGTCGCGAGGGGGTTGGCGTCACTCCTCTCTCGACCTATTGGGGCTCGACCGATGCCCACGTGTCTGGGATCGTGCTCGGATTCGGCAGCCATGATGACGACACCTTGTCAACAGCGCTGACGACGATCGCTCGGGTGATCGCCGACCACACTGGCTCGTGACACACATCGGCCGGCACCCCGTGGGGTACCGGCCGATCCGCGAATCAGTCGTCAGCCGACGAGACCCTCGAAGAGAGCGGTCGACAGGTAGCGCTCACCAGTGTCGGCGATGACGACAACGATCGTCTTACCGGCGAACTCCGGACGAGCTGCGACCTGACCAGCGGCCTGCAAAGCGCCACCACCGGAAATACCCGTGATGACGCCCTCCTCCGCTGCGGCGCGACGAGCCAGCGCGATGGCCTCATCACCGGGGACCAACAAGATCTCGTCAATGACGGACTTGTCGAGGTTTTCCGGCACGAAGCCCGGCCCCCAGCCCTGGATCTTGTGCGGGGCCTTCTCACCCTTGGTGATGACCGGGGACTCGGCGGGCTCGGCGCCGAAGGTCTTCACCTCAGGGTTCTTCTCTTTGAGGTACTTGCCGACGCCGGTGATGGTGCCGCCAGTGCCGATGCCGGCGACGATGGCGTCAACCTTGCCCTCGGTGTCGTTCCAGATCTCCTCGCCGGTGGCGTCGTGATGGATCTGAGGGTTGGCCGGATTGTCGAACTGGCTGGCCAGGATGGCGCCAGGGGTCTCCTTGACGATCTCGGCGGCCTTGGCGTTGGCACCCGGAACGCCGTCAGCGCCCGGGGTGAGCACGAGCTCGGCACCCAGCAGACGGATGATGGCGCGACGCTCCTTGGACATCGTCTCGGGCATGGTGATGATGACCTTGTAGCCGCGAGCTGCGCCGACGAGAGCCAGACCGACGCCGGTGTTACCGGACGTGGCCTCGACGATGGTTCCACCGGCCTTGAGCTGTCCGGAGGCCTCCGCCGCGTCGATGATGGACTTGGCGATGCGGTCCTTCACGCTGGAAGCCGGGTTGAAGAACTCCAGCTTGGCCAGCACGGTGGCCTTCGACTCCGGGAAGAGTGTGTTGATCTTGACCAACGGGGTGTCGCCGATGAGTTCGGTGACGTCGTGAGCAATCTTCGCCATGGTGTCAGTCCTTTCGATTGAGGTTTGAGTCAGTCAGTGTGCGATTCTGATGTGCACAGATTCGTGTGAGTCATGCCTTTTCGACGGTGATCGTCCAGCCGGCATCACCCACCTTTCGGAAATCGGTGACCGGGTACCCGGCCGTGGCAGCCCATTCCGGGATGGACTCGGTGGCCTGAGTGCAGTCGAAGTTGATCGTCAGCCGGTCTCCGACAGGCAGTTCAGCGATAGCTTTCTGAGCCTCGACCAGCGGGAACGGGCACACCTGCCCACCGGTCTCGAGAACATGGGTGGTCATGACACTCCTTCAGTGACGGTGGCGGTTGGCAGCGTCCCCAGTCCGGGGCCGCGTCGGGTGAAGCCGAGCACGAAGACCTTCGTGCCGAGACCCACACCCAGGAACATGAAGAGGAAGGCGATCCATCCCTGGAAGCTGAACTGAGCGGTCTCGACCATCGCGTTACCGATGGTGCAGCCTCCGGCCCAGCTGGCCCCGACTCCCATTCCAAGACCTCCGACGATCGACTTGACGACCTGGGTGGAGTCAGGAACCCGGACCCGAAACTCGCCGGATACCTTGGCGGCGATGAAGGAGCCGACGAGGATGCCAAGCACGAGCAACACTCCCCAGTCGACGTAGGAGGCATCGCCGGTCACCGCCCACTCCAGCAGGTTGCCGGTCGGGGTGGTGATCCCCAGCCCGGCGTGACGACCCGCAGCCTCGCTGAGCGGGTAGGTGATGATCGCGATCACCGAGATGAGGGCCGCGGTGAGGAACGGATGCCACTTGGCCTCGAAGAGCCAGTGCGCGACACCTGTCTTCTCCGGCGGAAGGGTGGCGACCTTTCGGGTCGGCTTGCGCAGCTGACGCCACACCAGGACGCCGACGACAAGGGCCAGGACGATGGTGGGAATCCAGGGAGAGATTCCCAGAGCAGGGATCGTCGTCACCGGAGCCGTGAAGGACCGCACCGACTGGTTGAGCCCCGACAGGGCGCCATACTTCATGGCCGCCGCGCCAACTGCGTAGAACACCAGGGCAATCCAGGATCCGACAAGACCCTCACCGCTACGGAACCAGGTTCCGGTGGCGCACCCGCCGGCCAGCACGATCGACACGCCGAAAAGCAGCCCTCCAACGATGACGCCGAGCCATGGCAGCGCCTTCCAGGCGAGGTGAATGACGCCGAGTTGGGTCAACGTCGTGACACCGATGGCCTGGAGGGCGATCACGAGCAGAAAAGCTGTGATCCACGTGGTGCTCCTGGCAACCCACACCTGACGAAAGGCGTTCGTCACACAGAAGCGACCGCGTTGCATAACAAAGCCGAAAGCAATTCCAACGAGTAAGCCGGTAAGGATCATGGGGTAATTCCGTTCAGAACAATCCTGCGACATCATTGCGATCTTTTCAAAAGCACGCAGATGGGAGCGGATTCAAGGATGGACATGGTGTGCGCTGGCGTGGACACGAGGGACGTGACGTCTCTTGCCCGGGTCTCTGCGATCAACCTAAGATCAGCAACAACACCGACACATCGAACACATCATCATGATGGAGCTCATGACCGATCGACCGGCACGATGACCCCAGACACGGTGTGTGTTCACCTTTTCGTCCTTCCATTCATGAACCATGATCGATGATTTCGTCGTGACGTCCATCAGCTTTCCCGGGACTGCCCCGCAGCCGCGCCACAACGTTCATCAATGGCGTCTGAAATCAGATAATCACAGTTGACTTGAGGTTTCAAAAAAAGGGCGATTTTGTCTTATATTTCAAGACTGTGTATCACTTTGTGGGACGCACCCGGTCTGCGAGTGCTGACAGGAAGGCCGAGACCCCTTCGGTCTGGTCACAGATGATGTCGGCGTGATCGGCCATGGACGGCTGCTCGTCAGAGTAGCTCACGACGCGGGCACCAGGGTGACCCTGCGCGATCCACTCCGAGATGGCCTTAAGGGCAGGAACGTCCCCCAGGTCGTCACCACACATGATGACGACCCGCGGCGTCACCTCGTCAATGAGCTCGCGCAGGGCCTGGGCCTTGGTGACCATGGCGGACTTGAGCTCGATGATGTTGCGTCCGTCCTCGCAGTGGAGATCCAGTTCCTCGGCGATCTCACGGGCTCTCGGCACTGCGGCGGCCAAGGCGTGAGCCGGATCAGCGGCTCGGCGAGTGTGCAGGGCGACAGCACGACCCTTGTCCTCGATCCGACAGCCACGATCACGCGAATCCTGCTGGCCAAGTTCCTCGGCGAGCTGCTCGAGACGCCTCTTGGCGATGCGCACCGACTTCGGCACCTCCGGGTCCCGCAGCGCCCCGGATGCGGCGTCGTAACGCTCGACCCCGTACTGTCCCAGCACCACCAGGTGCTCCAGACCCGGAGCCTCGTCGACGGCGGTCATACGCCGCACTGCGGCCACGTCGCGTCCGGTGACGATCGCCATGGTGGCCAGCTTGCCGTCCATCCGTGACATCGCCTCTCGGGACTGTTCGGCCATGGCCGAGTCGGCGGGATCGTCGACGATGGGGGCGAGAGTACCGTCGAAGTCCAGGGCAAGCAGCACTGAGCCCGGGTCGGCGGCGACGGCGTCAAGAAGCCCCCTTCCGGCATCCGTGAGAGGGGCCCACGACTTTTCTGCTGGGGCAGGACGGTCAGTCATGGCCCCATCGTCACACACATCGGCCCCTTGGCGGACTCTCAGCCTCCAAATGGCAAGGATCATCCTCGCCGGGAACTCCTGCTTGATAGCGTGAAAGTGGGCCTGCTGTGCGGCAGGAGCTCCATGAGAGGTGTGATCAGAGATGTCGGAGACCGTCCAGGACAAGGTTGATTTCCTTGTCATCGCAAACCGCCTGCCCGTGGACCGAAAAGTCGACGATGAGGGTCACGTCAGCTGGCAGTCCTCCCCCGGTGGTCTGGTGACGGCGCTTGAGCCGGTCATGCAGCGCAAGGGCGGCGCATGGATCGGCTGGCACGGTGCTCCCGACGAGGTCGTCGAGTCCTTCCATCATGATGGCTACGACATCCACCCGATCCCTTTGAGCGCACAAGAGGTCGAGGAGTATTACGAGGGATTCTCCAACGCCACGTTGTGGCCGCTGTATCACGACTGCGTCGTCGAGCCGGTCTTCCACCGCGAGTGGTGGGAGGCCTATCAGAAAGTCAACAGGCGCTTCGCCCAGCAAGCCGCCGAGCAGGCTGCCGAGGGGGCCACGGTGTGGGTGCAGGATTATCAGCTCAACCTCGTCCCCCAGTACCTGCGCGAGATGCGCCCCGATCTGCGCATCGGGTTCTTCCTCCACATTCCATTCCCCCCAATCGAGCTCTACAGCCGTCTGCCTTGGCGCGAGGATCTCGTCGAGGGCCTATTGGGGGCTGACCTGGTCGGATTCCAGACTCCGGGTGCTGCCGCCAACTTCCTGCGTCTGGCCAAGCGTCGTCCTGGTGTCACGGCCTCTCGCGGTCGCGCGCACACCCCCGACGGACGCGACGTCGTCGCCCGTGACTTTCCGATTTCCATCGACTCGCGTGGATTCCACGATCTGGCCACGTCGGAGAAGGTCCAGGTCGAGGCCACCAAGTTGCGCGAGGATCTGGGCAACCCGGAGACGATCATCTTCGGCGTCGATCGTCTGGACTACACCAAGGGTCTTCGTCAACGCATCCGCGCCGTGGGAGAGCTGTTCAAGGAGGGCAGGCTCGATCCACATGAGGTTGTCTTCCTGCAACTGGCCACCCCGTCGCGTGAGCGCGTCGAGGAGTACAAGATCCTGCGTGATGACATCAACCAGCTCGTCGGCCAGATCAACTCCAAGGTGGGCACGATCGCCAATCGTGCGGTGGTCTACCGCAACGAGTCGGTGCCCCGTGAGGTTCTCGCCGCCATGTACCAGGTGGCTGATCTCATGCTCGTCACTCCGGTGCGCGATGGCATGAACCTCGTTGCCAAGGAGTACATCGCATGCCGGTCCAACGACGACTCAGCCCTGGTGCTCTCCGAGTTCGCAGGTGCTGCTCGTGAGCTCAAGCAGGCCTACATGGTCAATCCGTACGACATCGACGGCATGAAGGCCACGATCATGAAGGCCCTCACCGACTCGCCGAAGGTCAAGGCCCGCAAGATGCGCTCGATGCGTCGTCAGGTCTTCGACAAGACGATCGATGTGTGGGCCGATAACTTCCTCACCGAGTTGGAAGGCCGCTGACCGGATGATCAAACCGTTGACGAGGGAGCGGCCGGTCGGTAAACACTCCGCTGGCCACTTTCACGTCCATGAAAAATGGGCATGGAAAATCCCAGATCTGGAATGGGATCTGGGATAACCTGCGCTCCCCCGACTGGACTCGAACCAGTAACCCTCTGATTAACAGTCAGATGCTCTGCCAATTGAGCTACAGGGGATCAACGCCCTGGCGCGAGATAAAACACTAGCATCACCCATTGGCTGATGCCAAATCGATCGCGTCAGCCACACTCTGCGACCGGTCATGTCAGGTCGGCCCCGTCAGCCCCACTCCTTCTTCAGGGCGTCAGTAGCCTCCAACACCTTTTGCCGAGTCTCGGGATCATTGAGATCAGCGGATTCCCTGGCCATCGCCGTCCAGGTGATGGAATCCTCCGCGTCGGCCAGATGGCCGGCTGGAATGCGTCCGGCAATGAGGACATCTCCCCCACGCACCGGGACGCTACGAGTGGCTGCAATGGACTCGGTGACCCGCGCCCGGAACACCTCAGGGATCTTGCCGGGCCTCTCGAGCACCACCGAGGCGCCGGCCCCGTCCAGGAAGTCCCATGTCAACGTCGAGGTGTCACCGTTCCATCCCCCGTGGACGATCTCGTGCCAGGCCACCGCGGAGTCCATGTCGTCGGCGAGGACGACGAGTCCTTCCGTCACCGCGATGACGGTCGTGCCCTCCCCTCGCCCGCAGGCGAGCACCTTGACGTCGTCGAAACCGAGTACGGCTCGCGTCCGGGTCATCTCCTCGGAACTGGGCCCTTTCGTCCACCACATGGTGTCCATCCTGTCACGCCGCCCCAGCCTGCTGCAGACGACGACGCAGGCGACCGAGGGCTCGCTGCTCGATCCGTCTCACGCTGGACGCCGACATCCCCAGTTCCTCGCCAACCGCCTCGTAACTCATGGGATCTCCCTCGAACCCGTGGCGCAGGGACACCACATGCCGTTCTTGCCCTGGTAGAGCGGTGAGCAGATGGGAATCCAGACCCACGGGCTGGTTCTGCGGGGCCGCAACGTGTTCCAAGAGGTTGCTGTCGATTTCCCAGCACTCACCACGTCGCCGCTCAACCCACATGATGTCCTTGCCCATTCGTTCAGCAATGTCCTTACTACTCGGTACCTGATGGGATCGCACGGTCAGCTCTTCCTCGACCCGGGCAACCTCCGCCGACTCCCTCATTGCGGCCCGGGACCTCGCGCCGCGTAGGCGCACCACCTCCTCACCGATACGACGACGGATCCATGTCCAAGCCACCGTCGAGAACCGGGCGCCACGACGCTCGTCATACCTCTCGATGGCCTCCCCCAGCCCGACGCAGCCAGCCTGGACCAAGTCCTCGAGGTTGCACCGATGGGTTGAGGCCGCCTGACGGGCCTGGGTGAGCACCATCGCGAGCATCTGCCGCCAGAGCGCCTGCCTGGCTGCTGCCCCGTCAGCAGAAATCACAGTCAATTCGGTGACGGTGACCGGCGTCGTGGCCAGGAATCGTCCGGACAGGATGGCGTCAGCGATCACTCCGGCATCGAGCCTGCGAAAGAGCTCGTGCTCGTCAGTAGGGTCCAGGGCGACGACACCATCGATGAAATCCGCGTATCTCATGGTCTGACGATGACGCGCACCCGACCACGACGAAAACCTCTCATCTCCCATCTGTGGACACAGAAAAAGTTGTCCACAGATGTCACATCAGGCTGAGGTGGCCCCTCCCGCGACAATGAGGCTCTTACGTATCGCCTCGAGAGTGACGAGATCAGAGAACATGTCGTTATAGAGCTTGCGGTCCTGGTTCGGATTCGTGCGCTGTAGGCGTGATTTGAGGTTCGCGATGTCATCGGTGATCGACAACAACCGCACCCTGGCTGCGTAGGCCTCCGCGTAGTCTCGGCCGGGCTCGTCGCGCAGCACTGGCTCCACAAGCAATGCCACCTCAAGTTGCCTCACCTGCGGATCCGGTGTCGCCTCAGTGACCTTCTCCGCCCATCTGTCCTGCCCACGGGGCACAGCCATGACAGCCTCGAGCACGGCCTGGTAGGCCGGATGGCGCAGATCCTCAACCTCGACCTGGTCCCATTCCTCGTCGAAGAGGTCAGGATGTTGCAATGCGAGCTTGAGGAATCCTCGCTCTGCTGACAAGGAGACGTCTGCCGGATCCGGCCACGGGATACCTGGGCTCTGCTCAGGCTGAGGCTGCGGAACGGCGGTCAGCTGCGGCTCAGAGCGACGCCGCCGTCGGGCGCGCGAAACTTCTCGACGCACCAGGTCGATGTCAGCACCGACCACCTGGGACAGCTCCCGCAAATAGCCGTCGACGAGGGACTGATCGCGAATGCTCGTGACCAGAGGCGCTGCCGCCCTGATCGCGGCAACGCGACCATCTGCGCGGTCAAGATCAAACTGACTGACCGTGTTCTCCATGACATAGCGGTACAGCGGAACCCGACGCGCCACCAGCTCGCGAACGGCTTCTGGACCTCGCTGCATCAGGAGGTCACACGGATCTAGCCCTGTGGGCTCGACGGCAACGTAGGTCTGCGCGGAAAACTGGTTGTCGCCACGAAACACTTTGAGGGCAGCCTTCTGACCGGCGGCGTCACCGTCAAACGTGAAGATCACCTCACCATTGAGGGAGCCGCTGTTGCCCATCAGCCGCTGTATGAGTCGGGCATGGTCCTCGCCGAATGCCGTTCCACACGCTGCGACAGCTGTGTCGATGCCAGAAAGGTGTGCCGCCATGACGTCGGTGTATCCCTCGACGATGACGACCTGGCTCTTCTTGCCAATATTGGCGCGAGCCATGTCCAGGCCATAGAGAACGTGGGACTTCTTGTAGACCGGAGTCTCGGGGGTGTTGACGTACTTGGCCGGCAGTCGGTCGTCGTCATAAACCCGTCTGGCTCCGAAGCCGAGCACGGATTTACCGGAGTCCTTGATCGGCCACAGTACGCGTCCCTGGAAGAAGTCCCAGCCCTGGGAGCGCACCAAGCCGGATTCGATGAGGGCCTTGGGCGTGAATCCCTTGGCCAACAGGTGGTCACGCAGCACGTGACCACCGCGCGGTGCGTATCCCATCCCAAATTGCACCGCGGCATCGTGGGAGAATCCACGACCCGCGACGAAGTCTCGCGCGATCTGGCCCTCCTTCGTCGACATTTGGGCCTGGAAGAACTCCGCGGCCGCTTCGTTGGCGGCCAGGATCTGCATACGCAGACCTGGTTCCAGCCCGGGACGACCGTCATCAACGATGCGCAACTGGACACCGACCTTGTCGGCAAGATGCTGGACCGCCTCGACGAAGGTGAGATTGTCGATCTTCTGAACGAACGAGATGGTGTCGCCGCCCTCGCCGCAGCCGAAACAGTAGAACAGCCCGCGAGAAGGGGTCACCTGGAAACTGGGGGTCTTCTCATCGTGAAAGGGGCACAACCCTTTCAGGGAACCGCCACCAGCATTGCGCAGGGCGACGTACTCTCCAACAACCTCGTCGATCCGCGCCCGTTCCCGGACCAGCGCGATGTCCTCCTCGTTGATCCGGCCAGCCATGTCCACGATCCTACCCACCTGACCTGGCCAGGGCATGCTGCCCATGTGTGCAGCCGGATCCGATTGGTGCCAAACTGGCCGACGTGACCGTAAATCCTACTTGGCAACTCGCGTTGGCGATGGTCCTGCTCGTTGTGCTGGCCGTCGTCGCATCCCTTCTGGGCCGTCTGGGTATTGCCAAAGCCTCCGTCATTGCTTCTGTGCGCGCGGTGGTGCAGCTCGGAATCGTCTCCGTCATTCTTGTTTATGCTTTGGCTCACATGTGGGCGGCATGCCTGTTCACCGTATTCATGTTCGCCATTGCGGTACGTACGACAGTGAATCGTTCCGGAGTCGGCAAGGCCTGGACCTGGGCCACAGTCGCCATGCTCGCCGGCGTCATACCCGTTCTTCTCATCATCTTCGCGACGGGTTGCGCGCCGTTCAGCCCCGCTTCCCTCATTCCGGTGGCCGGCATCATCATCGGTAACATCATGAGCGGTCACACCTTGGCGTGTCGTCGATTCTTTGCCGATCTCCGGGAGGAAATTGGCACCTTTGAAGCAGGTTTGGCCGTCGGTTTTCCGCGCCGTGACGCCATTGCGCTGGTCACTGAACCCAGCGTCACTGAGTCAGTGCTTCCAACTGTCGATCGCACCGCGACTGTCGGCTTGGTGACCTTGCCAGGAGCCTTCGTCGGTGTGCTCCTGGGAGGCGGGTCGGCCCTGCAGGCAGGCGCTGCACAAGCCCTTGTTCTCATCGGTATCCTGGCCGGTCAGGCAGTCACTGTCGTTGTTGCTCATGAACTCGTGAAACGGGCGAAACTCTTGCCTCATGATTTGGCAGACAAACTTCATCCCTGAGGGCGGAAGGGATGGGGGTTCTCAAAAGCCCCTCCCCATACCCCTGGGGAGACGACGTCGATCCCATCCCAACAGATCCGTCGCTTGAGAGAAAGCAAATTGATCTGTCATTCCTCCCACATATGCGACGACTTGACGTATACGGTCACCCTCAGTCTTTAAAAACTCCGTAGGTACCATATTCATATGGCTTTGATAATATGTCACCAACCCATGGAGAACCTCAACGACAGCCTCGGACTGACCCAGTGACTCAGGCCTGGTGTAGATCCGCTCATAGTTAAAAGCTCGCAACGCTGCCAGGGCTTCTGCAACGTCTGCGGCCATCCCTACGTGGCCCGTGGCGCAGGTGGTGTCGATGACGCATCGGATGAAGACCGACAGCTGGGTGCGTCGATCCGTCCCGGCCACCTCGACGACGGCTTCCGGCAGGTCTGCCACGGTGACGATCCCGGCTTTGACGGCATCCTCCAGGTCATGGGCGCAATAGGCGATCCGGTCAGCGAAGGAGACGATCTCCCCCTCGACGGTGCTGGGGGCTGGACGCGACCAGGAGTGGTTCCGGATACCGTCCAGGGTCTCCGCACACAGATTGAGGCTCGCCAGGCTGACGTCGGCTCCCCACGGCCCGTGGTCGAAACCTTCCGGGATGAAGGCGTCAAAGGCCTGCTCCGACGCGTGGCCTCCCGGGCCGTGGCCGCAGTCGTGCCCCAGTGCCATGGCGTCGGCCAGCGTGACATTGGCTCCGACGCCAGCCGCAATGGACCGGGCCACCTGGGCCACCTCGAGGGCATGGGTCAACCGGGTGCGCTGGTGATCTGTGGGATGGACGACGACCTGGGTCTTGCCTGCCAAACGCCGGAAAGACGTCGAGTGGACGATCCGGTCCCGATCACGCTCGAAGCAGGTACGCTCCGGATCCGGCTCCTCCGGGATGGCGCGATTCCCCGCACCGTGCGCACGGGTGGCTCCCGGACGCAGGAGAAGGTTCTCCCTGTCCTCCCGAATCTCCCGTCCGACGACCTCCCCGGTCTCGATTCGGGCACTACCTGACGGATGGGCATGGACGATGTCGTCAAGGCCACGGTGACCCGCCATCGTCAGAGCCCAGGCCCGGGCCCGCTCCCCCACTTCGCACATATCCCCATCTTGTCCTAACCACGGTCGCATAACCAGCTCCAGGTGGAATCAGCCCCCGGACGCATCAATTTCGGCAGCGGACAAGTCATCGTCGTCAAGGGTGCGAGAGTCCAGCCACCCCTGCGGCATGACGACTTTTCGTCGAGGTGCGCCTTGACGACCCCGGGCTTTTCCAAGTTCTTTCACCGGGAAGGGGGCATCGTGGTCAAGGGTGGCCAGCAGGGCATCGAGTTCGTCGAAATTGGATATGTGCCCAAGGGCGTGACGTGTTTCTCCCCCTACCGGGAAGCCCTTGAGGTACCACGCCATGTGTTTGCGCATATCCACGAGGCCATGCATCCCTTGGTACTTCACCAACAGTTCGGCATGGCGACGGATCATGACGCAGACCTGTCCCAGGGTGGGCAGGGTCGTGGTGTCACGCCCGGCAAAGGCATCGGCCAAGTCACGAAATAGCCACGGGCGGCCCAAACACCCGCGACCAACCTCGACGCCGGAGCATCCGGTGCGCTCGACCATTGCCAGCGCGTCACCAGCCTCCCAGATGTCACCATTTCCGATGACGGGGACGTCGACGGCCTCGACGAGGTGGCCGATGGCCTCCCAGTGGGAGTGCCCGGTATAGGCCTCGGCAACGGTGCGGGCGTGCAGGCACACCGCAGCCGCCCCAGCATCGACGGCGACGCGGGCGGAGTCGAGATAGGTGATGTGGTCAGAGTCAATGCCGATGCGGGTCTTGACGGTGACGGGAACGCCAAAGGCGTCGCCGGCCTGGACGGCAGCGGAGACGACGGCTGCGAAACGGCCAAGCTTCCACGGCAAGACTCCCCCGCCGCCCTTGCGGGTAACTTTCGGCACGGGACAGCCGAAGTTGAGATCGACGTGATTGACCCCATATCTCTCACACAGGATCGACGTCGCCTCACCCACCATTCCTGGGTCGACCCCGTAGAGCTGGACTGACCGGATGTCCTCACAGTCGGCGAAGGCAAGCATGTCGTGCGTCTTGTGATCCCCGTACACCAAACCCCGTGACGTGATCATCTCGCAGACATAAAGGCCCGCGCCCTGTTCGGCACAGAGCTGGCGGAACGCCGCATTGGTGACGCCTGCCATGGGCGCCAGCACCACTGGTGTGTTCACCGACACGGTTCCACCGGAAGGCGCAGTCAAGGTCAGGGGATGGGAAAGCACCAGCCCATGGTAAACGTGGCAATCTGGTTCACCAGAAACCGTCGTGCTTGTTCCTGTGGCATGAGGAGCCATCACGACCGAGATGTCCACAGCATCCCGGCGACATGACGCTCTAGGTCGCGCACTACCCTCATGCCGTGACCAACCCTGACGAGAACCCATCCACCAGCCAGCGCTGGAACCGCCCGATTCCCCGAATCGGGGACACGACCTCCTCGGCCACCCGAGCCGCCGACCCCGCCGGTTGGTCTTTGGGCGACGAAGTGCAACGGGGGCTGGAGGCCGCCGTCGACGGGCGGCGAGACATTCGCCGATATCGCCACGATGACGTCCCCGAAGAACTCGTCAACACAGTGTTGTGGGCCGGTCACCGCGCTCCAAGTGTTGGCCACAGTCAGCCGTGGCGGTTCATCGTGGTTCGCGACGCCGACATTCGCGATCGGGCCGCCGTCATGGCCGACCGGGAGCGACTGCACCAAGCTGACGTACTGACCCCGGATCGTCGCGCCCAGCTCCTCGACCTTCAGCTCGAGGGAATCCGGGAAGCGCCAGTCGGCGTCGGGGGTTCTGGGACGCAATACGTTCACCGATGCCGACCTGTGGAGTTGCGCCTGCGCCGTGGAGAACATGTGGCTGACTGCCCGTGCCCACGGACTCGGGATGGGGTGGGTGACCCTTTTCCAGCCCGCCGAGCTTGCCGCCCTGCTTCACCTTCCCGAAAAGGTGGAGACCCTCGGTTGGTTGTGCCTGGGCTGGCCTGACGAACGTCCCCCGGCCCCGGGACTCGAGCGACGCGGCTGGTCCCGACGATTGCCGCTGGCCGACGTCACCCTGGCCGATTGCTGGCCCGACGATGGTCAGCCCAACGCCCCCGTCTCTGCTCTCCGGGAGACCCTGCACTCACCCGAGCGCAACCGGGTGGTGGCAGCCCACGACGACGCCGACGAGCTCCTCACCCCGCCTGGATCCCTCGGCCTGCTCGACCAGACCTTGGACCGTGTCGAGGCGGCGGGTGGAACTGAGATCACCGGCGGCACCCTCGTCCTGGTCGGGGCTGACCACCCGGTCGCCGACCTGGGGGTGACGGCCTTCGATCACACTGTGACCCATAACGTCATGGCTGCCTCGGTTGCCGGAACGGGGCTGGGTGTCTCAACGGCCGCAGCCGCTGGGCTCTCCCATCTCGTTGTTGACGCCGGGGTCGCCCAGCCGGTGGAAGGTGCTCGTTCCATACGCGTTCCCGGCGAGCGCGGCGACCTTCTGCATACTGACGCCATGACCCCAACCCAGGTCGAGGCCCTGCTGTGCGATGGTCGAGCCCTGGGCAAGGAGTCTGCCGAGACCGGCCTGGTGTGTCTGGGAGAGGTCGGTGTCGGCAACACCACCGTCGCCACCGCACTGGCCTGCGCCCTCACCGGTCTGGATCCCGCGGAAGCCGTCAGCCTGGGAGCCAGCAGCGACACCGCCATGGTGGAGCGCAAAGCTGAGGTCATCACAACTGCACTGGCCCGCACCCATGCCAGCCCCGACGACCTCGTGCATCTCTTGGCATCCCTCGGTGGACCGGAGTTCGTCGTCATCGCCGGGGTGTGTCTGGGGGCGGCCCAGGCTGGATCCCCCGTCGTCCTGGACGGGCTGGCCACCAGCGTCGCGGCCCTCATCGCCGCCAAACTGTCGCCAGGCCTCCACGGCTGGCTGGTCTCCTCCCACGCGTCCCGGGAGCACGCCCACCAGACCGTGCTGGCCGAGCTTGGGCTGGAACCCCTCATGGAATTGCGGATGCGAGCCGGTGAAGGCGTTGGCGCCTGTCTTGGAGCCCAGATGATCCTCACCGAATTGCAGGTTCGGCGCACCGCCGCGCGAACCCGCTGATTGTCACGAGGGCCTGTCTCGTGATCCTGGCCTGAGCACCGCAAACGGATCAGTGACCTCGTAGTCGTGCCGGGTGAAGGTCCAGGTTGCCGGTGGACGGCCTCCTCGTTCCCCCGATCCCTCCAGGTGCCCGGTCTTGACGATCTGGCCACGGCGACGCAGCACTCGCGAGAGGTTCGTGACGTCGACATCATGGCCCAGACAGGCGCAATAGATGTCGCGCAACTGGGCCAGGGTGAACTCTGCTGGCGCAAGGGCATGGGCGATGTTGGTGTAGGAGACCTTGCCACGCAGTCTGACGACAGCTTCTTCGACGGCCTGAGCGTGGTCGAACGCCATCGGTGCGGACGCCCGCACCGGTAGCCAGCGCGCTCCCCCGCGAGCTTCGACATCGGGGGCCATCAGACCGAGGTATGTCGTCGCAACCGTCCTCTCGAAGGGGTCACGTCCGGGCTCGGAGCGCGTCGACAACTGCTCGTGGTGACCCAACGACGTGACGTCCACCAGCCCCTTGAGGTGTCGGAGGACAGCCTGCTCCATGGTCTCGTCGACCTCGAGTGGTCCCCCGGGTAGAGCGGGTGTCCCGGTGAACGGTTCACGAGCACGATCCTTGACCAGCACCTCGAGATCAGCACCCGGGACCCTGACGACGACGGCCAGTACCTCGTGACGATACTTCGCCACCCCGCGCCGATCTCGATAGGTCGGACGCGGGGCGGACTCTCCGGTGCCACCGTCAGCCGTTGTCATCACGGGATCAGCTTATCCGGATACCTCGACGATCTAGTTTTCGTCTTTGTGTCGATTAGTTCTAGACTGGGCATCGATTACCTGAAAGGAGTCATTCCGTGACCACCACCTGCGCCACTACCCGCGTTTCCTCAATCTGGGCCGACGATGTCCGTCACCTCGCGAAGGAGCGCGACGCAATCATTCTCGCCCACAACTACCAGGCTCCCGAGATCCAGGATGTGGCTGATCACGTCGGCGACTCCCTGGCCCTCGCACGGCTGGCCGCCACGAGTTCGGCAAGCACCATCGTGCTGGCCGGGGTCCACTTCATGGCCGAGACCGCTGCACTGTTGTGCCCCGACAAGACCGTCCTCATCCCTGACGCCCACGCCGGCTGCTCCCTGGCCGATTCCCTCACCGTCGAGCAGCTGCGGGCCTGGAAGGCCGAGTATCCCGACGCTGCCGTCGTCACCTACGTCAACACCACCGCCGAGGTGAAGGCCGAGTCCGACGTCTGCTGCACCAGCTCCAATGCCGTCGGCGTGGTCAACTCCCTACCTGCCGACCAGGACATCCTCTTCGGTCCTGACCAGTTCCTCGGCGCCCATGTGCGTCGCATGACCGGACGCCACAACATGCACATCTGGATGGGCGAGTGCCACGTGCACGCCGACATCTCCCCCACCGAGTTGTGCGACCAGGTCAAGGCCAATCCCGAGGCCGACCTGTACATCCACCCCGAGTGCGGCTGCACGACCAGCGCCTTGTGGCTGACCAGCAACGGCGACCTTCCCCAGGACCGTACCCAGGTGTTGTCGACCGGCGGAATGCTCGATGCCGCCCGCGCCACCCGCAACAGCCACGTCCTGGTCGCCACCGAGACCGGCATGCTCCACCAGTTACGTCAGGCCAATCCCGACACCACCTTCACCGCGGTCAACCCGGATGCCGTCTGTCCCTTCATGAAGATGATCACCTCGGAGAAACTGCTGCGCTGCCTGGAGACCGGGACCGAGGTCGTCACCGTTGATCCCGCCGTGGCCGAGAATGCTCGCACAGCCGTCGAGCGCATGATCGCCATCGACGCGACGGCCACCACGGTCACGGAGTCGGCCCATGTCTGAGCATCAGTACGACGTCCTCGTCGTCGGCAGCGGGGCCGCGGGCCTATCCTGCGCCCTGGCCGCTGCTGAGGCCGGACGCTCCGTGACAATCATGACTCGCATGGGGATCGACGACTCCTCCACCGATCTGGCCCAAGGTGGCTTGGCTGCAGTCTGGAGCAAGGATGACTCCCTCTCCCTCCATCTCGACGACACCATCACGGCAGGTGCTGGGCTGTGCCAGCGCGACAACGTCGATGACTTGGTTCGACACGCCCCGCAGACCCTGCGTCATCTCATGGACCTCGGAGCTCACTTCGACGCTGGGGCCGATGGCGAGCCGGATCTCCACCTCGAGGGAGGCCACCATGCCCGTCGAGTTCTCCATGCTGAATGCGACCGATCCGGACACGAGGTCCATCGCTGCCTCAGCACTCAGGTGAGGGGAACCGGGATCACCGTCCTGACGAACACCCGTCTCATCGACCTCATCATCGGTGCAAGTGGAACGGTGCGCGGTGTGACGGCTCTGTCTGGCGGACGTACGGTGACGATTCCGGCCCGTTGCGTCGTGCTGGCGACCGGGGGTATCGGTGCGCTGTGGTCGACCACGTCCAACCCCTCGGTGTGTCACGGCGACGGGATGGCGGCTGCCTTGCGCGCCGGGCTGACGATCCGCGACCCCGAGTTCATGCAGTTCCACCCCACCGTTCTCTTCCTCCCCGGGCAGCAGGGCCGGTCTCCCCTTGTCTCGGAGGCGGTGCGCGGCGAGGGTGCCGTCCTCCTGGACATCACCGGTCGTCCCATCATGACCAGGGTCCACCCGCTCGCCGATCTCGCACCCCGCGACGTCGTCTCTGCGGCCGAGCACGAGGCCATGGTCGCCACCGGGTCTGACCACGTGCTCCTCGACGCGACTGGTTTCGGCGAGCAGATGTGGCGGCATCGCTTCCCCACGATTCTGGCGAGCTGTCGAAAACACGGTATCGACCCCTGTACCGAGCCAATCCCGGTCGCTCCTGGAGCGCATTACCACTGCGGTGGCATCGCCGCCGGCATGGACGGACGCACCTCGGTTGCCGGCCTGCTGGCCGTCGGGGAGGCTGCCTGCACAGGGGTTCACGGGGCCAATCGTCTGGCCTCGAACTCCTTGACCGAAGCCCTCATCACCGGCGAGCGCAGCGGGCGCTGCTCCATCAGTCCCACTGGCCCAGTCTCCTCGACGACCCACCTCCCTGAGCACCCGCGTCATCATCGCTGGCTGCCGGGCGAGCAGTTGGAGTCCGTGCGGGCCATCATGGACCGCGACGTCTTCATCAGTCGCAATGCCACCGGTCTGCAACGGGCCCTCCGAAACCTGCACCGGATGACTCCCACCGAGGATCTAGAAGATGCCACCCTCACCGCGACCAATGCCGCTCTGGTAGCGACGGTCTTGGCGACTGCGGCCCTGTGGCGCACGGAATCCCGGGGAGCTCATCGCCGCAGCGATCATCCGCGACAGAACCCGTCCTTCCAGCTGCACACTGACCTGCGCCTCGTTGATGGACGACCCACGGTCATCACGCGCGCGCAGGAGGGGAGGGTCGCATGACTGCGCTGCCCGACAATCTGGCCCGCACCCTCTCGGGACGGGGGCTCGATCCCGACCTCGTCGTCAGAACCATCGAGACCTGTCTGGACGAGGACCTGCGCGGCGGCACTGACGTCACCACCGAGTCGATCTTCGGTACGTCCACCGGACGAGCCGACATCAGATCTCGTCAGAAAGGCTGCCTGGGCGGGGTTCCGGTCGCCGCCGCCGTACTGCACGTCCTGGCCGACCGCACCGGAACTAGTGTCGAGTTCACCACCCACCTCGACGACGGCGCCCGGGTCTCCCTCGGCGACACCGTGGCGACCGTTTCGGGACCGCTGCGCACTGTGTTGGTGGCAGAGCGCACCATGCTCAACCTGGCAAGTCATCTTTCCGGGGTGGCGACGGCCACCTCCCAGTGGGTTGATGCCCTGGCAGGCACCGACACCAAGGTACGCGACACCCGCAAGACCCTCCCCGGTCTGCGTGACCTCGACAAGTACGCGGTGCGCTGCGGAGGTGGGCTCAACCATCGCATGGGATTGTCGGATGCTGCCCTCATCAAGGACAACCACATTGCCGCTGTCGGGTCTGTGACCGCCGCTGTCAACGTGGTGCGCTCCCACCAGCCCGACATCGTCTGCGAAGTGGAGTGTGACACCGTCGACCAGGTGCGCGAGGCCGTCATGGCAGGGGTGACGGCGATCCTGCTCGACAACATGGACGACGCCCGCATGACGGAGTCAGTCGGCATCTGTCGGCCTCGCGGCGTCGTCACCGAGGCGTCCGGTGGCCTGACACTCGAACGAGCCAAGGACGTGGCCGCAACCGGGGTCGATTACATCGCAGTGGGTGCCATCACTCATTCCGCACCGGCGCTTGACCTGGGCCTGGACTTCGACTGAGCCGTATCCGTACGAATCACGCGAGAGGGCTGGTCCCCGTGACGGATACCAGCCCTCTCATCGTCTCAGCTGACTTTTCCACTCAGTTGTCCTTGCTGCGCGCTCCTCGGAACCCAGCACGCCAGCGCTCACGGTTAACCCGGGCGACGGCCACCAGAGGAATGCTCACCGGGCAGGCCTCAACGCACTCCCCGTAGAGGGAGCAGGGCCCGAAGTTCTCGTCGAGGGCGTTGACCATGCGACGGGCTCGCTTCGAGCGTTCCTGACGCCCCTGTGGCATCATCGCCAGGTGCGAAAGTTTCGCGCCCGCGAACAGCATCGCCGCGCCATTCGGGCACGCCGCCACGCACGCTCCACACCCGATACACGACGCGAAGTCGAGAGCCTGCTCAGCCTCGGCATGCGGCTGTGGCACCGAATCAGCATCGGGCGCCGTACCCGTCATGACATCGACCGTTCCACCGGCCTGAATCAGGTGGTCCAGGCTCGTGCGGTCGATGGCGAGGTCACGGATGACCGGGAAAGCCGACGAACGGAATGGCTCAATCTTGAAATGAGTGATGTCGGGGAACGCCCGCAAATGCTGACGGCAGGCCGGAGTATTCGGCAGCGGCCCATGGGGTTTGCCATTGACGACAAACCCACAGCACCCGCACACTCCCTCACGACAATCAGACTCGAAAACAATCGGGTCCCCGCCGTTCTCGACAATCTGATCATTGAGTCGGTCGAGCAACTCGAGGATGCTCCACTCCGGCTCGGCGTCCTCGACGACGTGGTGCTCATAATGTCCCTTGGCGTCCGGGCCGTTCTGACGCCAGATGTCCAGTTCCACCCTCATCGGTAATCCCTCACCTGTAGATCGATCAACGAGAACGACAGCGGCTCGCTGTGGCGCACCTTGGTGCCGTCAGGTCGTGTCTCCCACGCTGAAACCGCACACCAGTCATCGTCATTGCGTTGGGCCTCGCCGCCCTCGGTGGCGTACTCGGTGCGGAAATGCGCACCGGCCGATTCCCGGCGGTCCAGAGCGTCAAGAATCATGACTTCACCAAGCTCGATGAAGTCGGCCACTCGACCAGCCTTCTCGAGTTCTTGGTTGAGCCGATTTCCCGTTCCAACCACCTTGACGTCCCGCCAGAACTCTTCGCGCAAGTCGCGCACCTTCGTCAGGGCGTCAAGCAACCCAGCCTCATCGCGGGAGACCCCGCATCCCTCGTACAGGATGTCACCAAGTTTGCGGTGGAACCACTCCGGCCGATGCGTTCCGCCGCAGTTGAGCAAGGCATCGGTGCGCTTCTGCACCTTCTCGATGGCTGCTTGAACTTCAGGGGCATCGAGGGGAAGCACAGGCTTGCCGACGAATCCGGCCAGGTAGTTCGGCACGGTCAGAGGCAAGGTGAACCACCCGTCGACGCTGGCCGACAGCAGGGAGTTGGCTCCCAGCCGGTTGGCGCCGTGGTAGTTGTTCGAGGCCTCACCACCGACGAACAGACCCGGGATGGTGCTCATCTGGTCGTAATCGACCCACAGGCCACCCATTGTGAAGTGGGCTCCCGGGGCGATACGCATCGGCACCTCGTAGGGGTTCTCCCCGGTGGCATCGAGGTACATGTCGAAGAGGTTTCCGTAACGCTCCGCAATGGTCTTCTTGCCCAGACGCTGGATGGCATCCCGGAAGTCCAGGTACACCGAGTTCTTCAGCGGACCGACGCCGTGCCCGGTGTCGATCTGGGTCCGGGCGTTACGGGAGGCCACGTCACGGGGCGTCAGGTTGCCGAAGGCCGGGTACTTGCGCTCCAGGTAGTAGTCGCGCTCGTCTTCCGGGATGTCATTGGCAGGACGGTCGTCACCGGCCTTCTTCGGCACCCAGATTCGGCCGTCATTGCGCAACGACTCACTCATGAGGGTCGTCTTGGACTGCCAGTACGAGCTGACCGGCAGGGCGGTCGGGTGGAACTGCACGAAGCAGGGGCTGGCGAAGTAGGCCCCCTG
Organism: Cutibacterium nasicola; assembly: GCF_052654715.2. Taxonomy (NCBI): domain Bacteria; kingdom Bacillati; phylum Actinomycetota; class Actinomycetes; order Propionibacteriales; family Propionibacteriaceae; genus Cutibacterium; species Cutibacterium nasicola. Next base: position 1,330,759 of record NZ_CP199745.2, read on the forward strand.
ACGGTGCGCCCGCCAGGTCGCGGTGGCGTTGGATCCCTTGGCCAGGGTTGACCAGTGGTAGACCGACCCGTATCCGCCGGTGCACAGGATGACGACGTGGGCCGTCCATGCCTTGATCTCACCGGTGAGCAGGTCACGAGTGACGATGCCCTGGGCCTTGCCGTCGGCGACGATGAGGTCGAGCATCTCGGTGCGGTCGTGCATCGCCACCGAACCGGCGTCAATCTGGGCCTGCAGGGCCTGGGAACAGGCAACCTCGAGCTGCTGACCAGTCTCACCGCGGGTGTAGTAGGTACGGGAGACCTGCACGCCGCCAAAGGATCGGGTGGCCAGCTGACCACCGTACTCGCGAGCGAACGGAGCACCGATGGCATACATGTGGTCGATGACCCGGACTGACTCGGTACCGAGTCGAACGACGTCAGCCTCACGTCCTCGGTAGTCCCCACCCTTGACGGTGTCCTTGACGAATCTCTTGAGGGAGTCGCCGTCAACCTTGCGGGAGCGAGCGGCGTTGATACCGCCCTGCGCGGCCACCGAGTGGGCCCGGCGCGGGGAGTCGTGGAAGCAGAAGGCGTCCACGTGGTAGCCAAGCTGGCCCAGGGTCGCGGCGACACCGGAGCCCGACAGCCCCGTTCCCACCACGATGACGTTCATCTTGCGACGGTTGGCGGGGTTGACCAGCTTGTACTCGCTCTGACGACGAGCCCACGCGGTCAGCGGGTCGCCCTCGGGAGCCTTGCCGTCCAGCTCGTCACCGACACGGTATCCGGCCTTCTTCTGAGCCGGTCCGAGCGTGTCACGGGCCTTGGAACCCTTGCGGACCGACCGCTTCGACACACTCACCTCAGCCCGACGCGGCTGGGGCTGCTCAGACGTGGCCAACTCCTTGGTCAGCTCGTCGCCGGCCTCCTCACCGTGGCGACCGACAATCATCCCGAGAGGCTTCTTGATGGCATCAATGACGTTTTTCATGAGATCACCCCGGCGAGAATAAGCATGGGAAGTGCGCCGTTGCACACCACGATGGCCAGTGCGATGAGCAGGCCGATCACCGTCCAAACGGCGCGGAGACGACGACCGGTTCCGCCGAAGTCATTGATGGTGTTGCGCACGCCTTGGCAGATGTGCAACCCGATGATGATCATGACGATGGTGTAGAAAATCGCCATCCACGGACGCGACAGACTGGCAATGAGATTCTGGTACGCGGTGATCTGGATGTCGGGGGTTCCCTCATTGACCGGACCCCGGAAGGATGCGGACGCAACACCCATGCCCAAGGTCAGGTCGAGGATGTGCACCACGATGAAGGCCAGGATGACGATGCCCGACAGCACCATCGTGCGGGCCCCCCATCCCAACGCCTTCATGTTGTGTCGGGAGAACTTTCCGCGGGCTCGTCGACCCCGTGCCCAGATCGTCAGAGCGGCCCACACATGCAGGACCAGACAGACGAGCAGCATGATCCGGAAGCACCACAGCACCCCACCTATGGGGAACAGTGGGTACAGGACCGTGCGGAGGAACTCCGCGTAGGCGTTGTAATCACCTGGGCCCATGAAGGCCTTGAGGTTTCCGACCATGTGCACGAAGACGAACAACGCGAAGATCGTCCCCGTGATGGCCATGATCAATTTCAGTGTGACGTTGGAGGGACGCGCTGCGCTGTGTGCGCGAGTGGACACGGCATCCCCCCTGCGTTCAAGTTCACGTCGCTCTCGAACGTCAGGCACGCTCATGGAGTCATCACCCTTTCGCTGATATTCGATCAGCTTAAAGGACGACGTATTCACCAGGCACACCGGGGTCGGGGTACCCGCAATCGATACCCCGACCCCGATGTCAGAACGTGCCGGATTGGTCCGACCAAGCGATCAGCAGCCAAGCAGCTTTCCGGCGAGGTAGTCCTCGACCTTGTCCACCGCGATACGCTCCTGACCCATGGTGTCACGGTCCCGCACCGTCACAGCATTGTCGTCAAGACTGTCAAAGTCCACAGTGACGCAGAACGGAGTACCAATCTCATCCTGACGACGGTACCGCTTACCAATGGCCTGAGCGTCGTCGAAGTCGACGTTCCAGTGCTGACGCAGGCGAGCCGCCAGATCGCGAGCCTTCGGAGACAAATCAGAGTTACGGCTGAGCGGCAGCACAGCAGCCTTGACCGGCGAGAGACGCGGATCCAGCTTCAGGACAGTACGCTTGTCAACACCACCCTTGGCATTCGGAGCCACATCCTCAGTGTAAGCCTCAACCATGAACGCCATGAGAGAACGCGTAAGACCAGCCGCCGGCTCAATGACGTAAGGCAGGTAGCGCTTGTTGTTGGCCTGGTCGTAGTAGGACAGGTCCTTGCCAGAGTGCCTCGAGTGGGTACCCAGGTCGAAATCGGTGCGATTGGCGATGCCCTCGAGCTCGCCCCAGTCGGAACCGACGAACCCGAACTTGTACTCGATGTCGACGGTACGCTTCGAGTAGTGGGAGAGCTTCTCCTTGGGGTGCTCGTAGTGACGCAGATTGTCCGGGTTGATACCGAGGTCGGTGTACCAGGCAGTGCGGTTGTCAATCCAGTACTGATGCCACTCCTCGTCGGTACCGGGCTCGACGAAGAACTCCATCTCCATCTGCTCAAACTCACGGGTGCGGAAGATGAAATTTCCGGGGGTGATCTCGTTGCGGAAGGACTTACCGGTCTGAGCGATGCCGAACGGTGGCTTCTTACGAGCGCTGGTGAGCACGTTCTGGAAGTTCACGAAGATGCCCTGGGCGGTCTCAGGACGCAGATAGTGCAGACCAGACTCGTCCTCAACCGGGCCGAGGTAAGTCTTGAGCATCATATTGAAGTCGCGAGGCTCGGTCCACTGGCCCCTGTTGCCACAATTAGGACAGTTGATCTCCCCCAGAGAGACGGAATCCGGATCGTCGATCCCGTGCTTGACAGCGTGGCCCTCCTGAAGATGGTCAGCACGCATACGCTTGTGACACGACAGACACTCGGTCAACGGGTCATTGAAAACACCGACATGACCGGACGCGACCCACACCTCGCGAGGCAGGACGACCGACGAGTCAAGGCCGACGACGTCGTCACGACAGGTGACCATGTAACGCCACCACTGCCTCTTGATGTTCTCCTTGAGCTCGACGCCGAACGGGCCGTAATCCCAGGCCGCCCGAGTGCCACCGTAGATCTCACCACAGGGGAACACGAATCCGCGACGCTTGCAAAGGTTGATGACGTTGTCGAGTGTGCTGATGGAGGCCACAGCCGTCCCCTTCTTCCAAGTCCTCATTGGAGTGGACACCCGGATGGCGCCCACGCGGGCAGCGCCACCTACAAATTTGCATATCCAGGCAGCGAGACCGTTGACCAGCCTACCGGTAACCGCACGGCAGCGATGACCACCGGCGCCGCCTCGGAACCGTCCCAGCCGGGTGCACGTGAGGTGATCCACAGGACACTGGGGTAGATTTGGGCCAGTCCCAGACCCAGTAGTGAGGTGATCATGGTGGAGAACCGGCGGCGCACGACAAAACAGCGCCTTGCCATTCGTGCTCTGTTTGACGATGAGTCGTTCTTCCTCACTGCTCAGCAGGTCCACGACCAGCTGAAAGAACGCGGGGATCAGGTCGGCCTGGCCACGGTCTACCGAAACTTGCAGACGATGGCCGAGGACGGCGAGCTCGATGTCCTTCGCTCCGAGGATGGCGAGATGACCTACCGGCGTTGCTCCTCAGCTCACCACCATCACCTGGTGTGCCGCAATTGCGGCAAGGCCGTCGAGATTGACCCGGAGAAGATCCTGGAGGACTGGGCACGCGACCTCGCGGCCAAGCACGGGTTCAGCGAGACCGGACACGAACTGGAGTTGTTCGGGATCTGCTCGGAGTGCTCAGCAAAGCGCGAAAACTCCTGATCAGCGGCGCAACCGCGGGGCGACGAGACCAAGCTCGCAGGCTCGCACCAACACCTCAAGACGGCTGCGCACTCCCAGCTTCTTTGCCAGATGGCCAAGACGCTGTTTGACGGCAGACTCGCTGAGGCACAATTCCTCCGCGATCGCAGCATTCGACAATCCCTCGGCGAGAAGCTTGAGGACATCGTCGTCGGCATCGGAGAGTTCCACCGGTGCCATGTCGACCTGACGAGGTGTCGCTGTGCCCCCGGCTTGGGCCGAGAAGGCCTCAACGACCCCCCGGGCGATCTCCGGCGAGACAGTCACCTGGCCGGCCATGACGGCGCGTACTCCGGCGATGACAGCTTCGGGCTCGGACTCCTTGAGGAGGTACCCGGCCGCACCGGCAAGGATGGCCTCGACGACGATGTCCCGGCGGGCGAACGTGGTCAGGGCGACGACGCGGACACCAGGATGACGGGAAGTGATCACTCGGGTCGCCGTCAGACCGTCCATCTCAGGCATCTTGAGGTCCATGAGGACGACGTCGGGCACCAGTTGATCAACAAGATCGACGGCTTCACGACCGTTGGAGGCCTGACCAACAACCTCCATCTCCTCCACGCGGGAGAAATAGCCCGCGAGGGCCTGCCTCATGATCGGATGATCGTCAGTCACGACGAGTCGAACTGACATCAAACCTCCCTGTGTCTTCGCTGGATGCCATCGTCCCGGGCCCGGGGAATGACCACACGAACGAATGCCTCCAGCGCTCAATCATCTGTCGCCATCAGCGCGAGACCTCCAGGCGGTCGCGCGCAGTCACCATCCTCGCACGTGTGATCGGTTCCACCGCAGTGCGGTACCAGAATCGACCCCACGGTGGTCAAACGTCCACAATCTGAACGCGACCATGCCCATGAGGCCAGGAAAACCCCATCTCACGCGGCTTGTGGCACTCAATACACCCCTATCGTGACATCAGTTGCTGGTCGATCGTTGTAGGTGACCCCGTTCGGGGATAGATTGCTGCCATGAAGAAACTCATCGCCACTGCGTTGGCTGCCCTAGCAGTTAGCTCCTTCTCGATCACCACCATTCCTGCCCAGGCCTCCACCGGGTCCACCCCGGTTCAGAACGCCGTCAATACACAGCCAAAGGCGCATGCCGAGGGAGTCATCGACGGCCTGTGCAGCATCTACCCCAATTGGTGTTGGGACTGATCCAGTACCCGTGCCCAATGTCTAGACCGTCTGGGCCATGGGAACACATCAAATGAATAGTGGTTCGCCTGAACGACGCCTCATTCCCAAAGGGAGTAGTCAGAGTTCTGCTGTCACGGCTACCGTCATCACCGTGCTGGTACTTTCCGGCGTGGACGATCTGCGTGTGGCTGTTGTCACACACCGGTGCAGCAGCGCAATGATCTGGATGATGGCCACTTACATCTTTGTCACGGTGGCCCTGCTGTGCTGGCAGCGTCCTACACTACAGGATTTGCTACTCCTTGCGGGATTGGGCAGTAGTGTCGTCGCAGGAAAGATCGCATTCAGCATTCCCCTGTTGGTCGTGCTTGCATTCTTTGCCAGCCAACACGGCATAAGACGCCATTTCATTCCGATAATTGTCGGGGCCGGTGTCGTCATAGCTCGGGCGACCATTCATGGAACGCGATGGGCTTCCATTTTGTTGGTCACAGGCCTCGCATGCGCAATCGGTGTCGGATTCGGCTCCGCATTTCGCTGGCTCGATCACCGCCGCGAACAGGCGGAGGAACAAGCAGCTGGCGCCCTCGAACAGGCAGCGCATGCCCGTGAGGAGGAGCGTCAACAGCTGGCTGCTGAGCTCCACGACGTCGTGGCCAAGGACCTCACCGTCATCACCATGCTGGCGGGATCCCTTCGTCTCAATACTGCTGATGAAGACGTCATCAGGGCGTCGAAATCGATTGAAACGACGTCCCGAACGGCCCTTGACGACCTTCAGCGCCTGCTCTTGGTGCTACGTAACCAGAATCTTCCGCTAGCTTCCTCCCCCACCCACGAGGAATCTGTCGAGGCCACCGTGGCAGCCGTGGTGACGCGTCTTGAAACCTTGGGATGGCACGTCGATTGGTCGGTTGATTGTGAGCCGATGCCTGTGAGTGTGTCCGACGCCGTCAACCGAATCCTCGATGAGTCGACCGCGAACGCGATCAAACACAATGGCCCAAGCAGGGCAAAGATCATTGTCCACGAAGATGGCGATGACGTCGTCGTCACCGTCTCCAATCCGGTTACCGAATCCGAGATTGAACCCGTCCGTTCCACCGGAATGGGTATTGCACGACTCAAGGAGCGCGTCTCCCTGCTCCGTGGCGAGATCACCATTGGCCTGCGCAATGGTTGGTGGGTCGTCAATGCGCGAATCCCCCGAGCGAAGCCCATTCGCGAAACCTGACAACTACTTTCACACACATGGAAGGGGAGGCCGGTAGGATGCCGGCCTCCTCTTTTTTGTTGTGTCTGGAATCTCAGAAGAGTCCGGCGTTCTGACGGTGATTCATGTCGTTCCAGGTCCACTTCTGGGAATTTATGTCCTGGTCATTCCGCGTGGTGGTATCATTTGGAAGACGACCAACCTGCGAGGTGGTGATCTCCTGGACGATGCGACCCTCGTGGTGCCGGGTCTGGCCATCGGCGAAGTTGAAGTTGGCGACGACCTGGTTCTCGCCCGAGCGAAGTCCGTTGGCGAGGATCACTCGGAAGGTGCGTGTGGAGGTCGACTCGTCGAACCCGAGATCCGTCACGGTGGCACCGTTGTAGCCCTTGGGAGTGATGACACGGTTGACGTCGGTTGGCCCGGAGACGGTGTGGACCTTGACGATGAACTGTACGACCGGCAAGGGGGCGTAGTAGTTCTTCGTACCGACATTGCTCACGTGCAGCGCTACCAGACCGGGATGCCCCGGCTTCTTGAGCGGGGACACGCTGTACATGACGCTGAGGTCGTGGTCAGGACGAGCCGGAGGCTCGGTATCTGCGGCCTGGGCTGCCAGCGGAGCCGATGCCAACAGTCCAGTGGCGACCAAAGACGCACCGAGTGCACGGAACTTCTTCATCAGTTGTCACCTCCGTTGACGAAGCCATCTCCGCCGGGGACGAGCTCGGTCGGATCGTTGTAGACCTTCACCTGAACAGAGGTCGTGCGAGGAGCGTGACCCTTGAAGGTCCAGGCATTTCCCCAGGTGCCATTCATGAGGCAGCGCTGTTGAGTGCCGGAGAACTGGACGACATGGAAGCCGTAGGTGGCACGGGCAGTCTTGTGAGCCGGCACCTTGTACGGGCCGATGGCCTGACCGGTGTGCCAAGACATCTCCCAAGCTATCGTCGAGCTGATCTTGGCCGTCACGCCGGAGAACTGTCCACCGACGTCACCAGTGACGCTGGCCTTGATGCTCTCGTCCTTGCCCACAGTCTGGGTGAGCGTCAACTCCTCGTCCGTGGTGTTCGTCATCTCGAAGGCCCCGTAGGGCTTGAAGGTGTCACTCACCTGCGAGATCACGGTGCGGTAGTCGCCCCGGTTGCACACCGGATGGTTGTTGCGCCGATTGGCCTTCACCGGTCCACTGGTACTGGTGTGGACGATCGGGACGTTGTAATTGATCGTCGAAGTGTCGTCGTTGTAGCCGCTGTGGGCATGAGCTTGGGAAGCAAAGGACCCAGCAAGGGTGATCCCCGCTCCCACGACACCCAGGGCGCGGCGCATCCCGTGACCCATCATGTCCGTCTCCTTCTGGTTCGTTGTATCCAGATCCCCATTGGGATCTGATCCGAACGTTATCCAGAGCGGTGATGTAGTACGCCCCACGAGAGCCAACGGAATACTTCGGTACACAACAGTGTGAACAAAGGTCTGTCCTCGCCACCCCAGATGGCCAAAAGTTGGGCCCCGGGACGGGTCAGCGTTCCAGGAACGGCATCGATCGTAGTCCTCGGTCCATGTGCCAGGACACGAATGCGGCGACAAGCCCCGACCCTTCCCGGATCCTGGGCCACGTCACCTCCCGAGTCGCGGGCCAGTCCCCCACCAGCAGCGCCCGCAGGTAGACGATCGTCTCCTCATGAGGATGCGGGGTGCCAGGGGGCTGACAATTGATGCAGACCACCCCGCCCAGGCTGGGCGAGAACCCAGGATGCGGTCCGGGCTCTCCGCAGCGGACACAATCGACCAGGTCAGGTGCATAACCCGAGGCCGACAAGGATCGCAACAGGTAGGAGTCCAACACCATCTCAGGTGGCCGTGGACCGTCAGCCGTCCCCCACCCAAGGACCCGCAACGCACCTGCAAGCAACCGATACTGGGCCGGAGCCGGCTCCCGATCCACCGGGACCAGGTGATCGGCGGCCTCGACCATGACCTCTGCGGCTGTGAAAAGCCCGTAGTCCTGACGCAGTGGCGCGGAATATGGGTGCAGGCATTCCACTTGGGCGACGACGTCGAGGTTTCGCCCCTGCACGAGCTGCAGATCGACGAGGTTGAAAGGATCCAGCCGGGCCCCGAACTTGCTGGAGGTGCGTCGGACACCTCTGGCCACTGCGCGAATCTTGCCGTGCTCCCGCGACAGCATGGAGACGATGCGATCAGCCTCGCCCAGCTTGTGCGTACGTAGGACGACAGCTTGATCGCGGTAGGTGGGCATGACACCCATTGTCTCCCAGCCGCGGTGCGCAACCGAAAATGCTCTGCGCAAAACTGCCATGCCCCGGCCTTTCAGGGTGTCCGCCTGCCCTGACGATGCTCCCACCCAGTACCGTTGTCGAGAACCCCACACCAGGAGAAGCCCCATGGACACCTTTGTCGCACTGCTCGGCAGCGTGTGGTACTTGGTGCTTGTGGCAGCCGTCAGTCCGGTCATGATCCTCAATGCCAGCGCCGCCGTGCATGGCCAGAAACAGAACCATGGCTGGGCCTTCGTGTCCGGGGCGGGGTTGGTGCTCGGCGCCATTGGCATCACGAGCTTTGGCTTGCTCGGAAGTGCCGCCACAGATTTCGCGTCCCGTCAGCTGGCCTCCCACGCGGTCGACCGCGTACTGGGTATTCTGCTCTTCCTCTTCGGCTGCTATCTGGCGTGGAAGAAATGGGGATCCCATCGAGTCCAGGAATTCCGACGCAAGACATCGTCAGGTCCACGATCCACAGGCGCACACGGCATGTTCACCTGGGGTGCTCTCGGCATGGCCACGAACTTCACCACGATCCCACTGTTCATCTCGTCAAGCCAACGCATCGGAACAGCCGACCTGCCACTCATCGTGCGCATCCTGACCTTCATCGTCTCGTGGTGGATCGTCCTCGTTCCGGCATGGCTGCCGGTCATTGTCGATCGTCTGCGACCCAATTCTTCGGGTATCTCCGGACGAACTCGAGAACGCATCAGCCATTGGACCAGCGTTGCCTCAGTCATCGCCTGCCTCGGCTCGGGAATCATCATCGTCTGGACGACCCTGTGAGGGTCGAAGCACGCTTGCCAGCAGCTGCTGGCCTGCCTGTGCCACTTGGGACGTCGGCTGTACCAAGACTGTCGGATCCCTGACGAGCGCAACGCCACTACGCTGTAACCCATGGCTCACACCACACCGCGCCCCCCGAAGCGCAGCCCGCTGCCGCATCCGTCCGGAGCCCGTCCTCCGGAACTGCCTCCGGAGCTCATCCCCCGACATGTCGCCATCGTCATGGACGGCAACGGGCGGTGGGCCAAGCAGCGCGGCCTCAAGCGAACCGAGGGGCATGCCCGTGGCGAGGACGCTCTGTTCGACGTCATAGAGGGGGCCATCGAGATGGGTATCCCGTATCTGAGCGCCTACGCCTTCTCCACCGAGAACTGGAAGCGCTCCCCCGACGAAGTGCGTTGGCTGATGGGATTCAACCGCGACGTCATCCATCGCCGTCGCGACCAACTCGACGCGATGGGGGTGCGTATCCGCTGGGCAGGACGCCGCCCCAAGCTGTGGAAGTCGGTCATCAAGGAGTTGGAGTCGGCTGAGGAGCAGTCAGCTGGCAACACCGTCCTGACGCTGCAGTTCTGCGTGAACTACGGCGGTCGTGCCGAGATCATCGACGCGGTGCGCGACATCGCCAGGCTTGCGGCTGAGGGCAGGACCGACCCGGGCCACATCACGGAGAAGACTTTCCGCACCCACCTCGACGAGCCGGAGATTCCCGACGTCGACCTGTTCTGGCGCACGTCAGGAGAGCAGCGGACCTCGAATTTCCTGCTGTGGCAGTCGGCCTATGCCGAAATGGTGTTCTCGGACGTGTTGTGGCCCGACGTTGACCGTCGAGACCTGTGGGACGCCATCCTCGAGTACGCCAAGCGGGACCGCAGATTCGGTGGGGCCATCCCCAACGAGGTCAGCCCCACCGCCTGATCTTCTGGTGCCCGGTCCGAGTCAGCGCCGGGAACGATTCACCGCACTGACAACAGCCTTCAAAGACGCCTGAGTGATGTCGGGATCGACTCCGACACCCCAGAGGATCTGCGAGGTCTCGCCGTCTCCGATCTCGCACTCAACGTAGGCGGCTGCCTTCGCGGTGCCGCCAGAGGTCATGGCGTGCTCGGAGTAGTCGAGCACCTGGACGGCGACGTCGAGGGAGGCCAGGGCGTCGATGAATGCCGAGACCGCACCGTTGCCCTCACCATGGACCTGGGTGTCCTCGTCATTGTTTCGCAGGTTGGCGGTGAGCTGGTACGTGCCGGACTCCGTTGAGGTCGTACGGCTGACCAGCTCGATACCGGGCACCTGCAGGTACTCGCGGTTGAACAGGTCCCAGATCTCGTCGTGGGAGATCTCGCGGGCCTGGTCGTCGGTGTAGTTCTGCACCGCGCGGGAGAACTCGATCTGCAGACGACGCGGCAGGTCAACCTGGTGCTCGGTCTTCATGAGGTAGGCCATGCCACCCTTGCCGGACTGGCTGTTGACGCGGATGACGGCCTCGTAGCTGCGGCCCACATCATGCGGGTCGACAGGCAAGTACGGGGCCTCCCAGGCGGTCTCGTTGACGTCAATGCCCTTCTCCTCGGCGCGAAGGGTCAAGTCTTCCAGCCCCTTCTTGATGGCGTCCTGGTGGGAGCCGGAGAACGCGGTGAAGACCAGATCGCCAGAATAGGGCTGGCGAGCTGGAACCGGCAGACCGGTGCAGTACTCGACGGTGCGGCGGATCTTCGGCATGTCGGAGAAATCAATGCCAGCGTCAGCTCCCTGGCTGACGAGGTTCATGCCCAAGGTGACCAGGTCGACGTTGCCGGTGCGCTCACCGTGGCCAAAGAGGCAGCCCTCAACGCGATCGGCACCGGCCATCTGAGCGAACTCGGCGGCCGCGACAGCGGTGCCACGGTCATTGTGCGGGTGCACGGAGACACAGACGTTCTCGCGACCGCGGATGTTGCGGCAGAAGTACTCGATCTGGTCGGCGTAGGTGTTCGGGGTGCTCATCTCGACGGTGGCCGGCAGATTGAGGATGATCTCGCGGTCTGGACCGGGCTGCCAGACGTCCATGACGGAATGGCAGACCTCGATCGCGAAGTCGGTGGGAGTCTGGCTGAAGATCTCCGGGGAGTACTCGTACCCGAACTCGACGTCATCCAGGTACTTCTCGGCGTACCTGACGACCCACTCGGTGCCGCGGTGGGCCAGGTCGATGCACTGCTTCTCGTCGATCTTGAACACGACGCGACGGAAGAGTTCGGCGACCGCGTTGTACATGTGGATGGTGGCGCGGTGAGCGCCGACCAAGCTCTGCGCGGTGCGTTCGATGAGGTCCTCGCGAGCCTGGGTCAGGACAGAGATGGTGACGTCGTCAGGAACGATGCCTGACCCGATGACCTCACGGACGAAGTCGAAGTCGGTCTGGGAGGCTGAGGGGAAACCGATCTCGATCTCCTTGTAGCCCATCTCGACGAGCAGCTCGAACATCCTCATCTTGCGGGCTGGCGTCATGGGGTCGATGAGTGCCTGGTTGCCGTCACGCAGATCGGTGGACAGCCAGCGCGGAGCGTGGTCGAGAGTCTTGTCGGGCCAGGTGCGTTCAGACAGCTTCTGTGGGACGAAGGGCTTGTAGCGACCGATGGGCATGGGGCTGGTCAGCTGGCACGGGCGGGGCTGAATTCGCGTCATCAGTAGTGGTCTCTCCGAAAGTGTGTGACTTCTCGGGCAGCCCGATCACCCGCAGCGAGGAGGCCACCCTTTCAACGGGCCTCGCTGCGGCACACAAGCAGGAACGCGCGCGACCGCGACATGGATCTGAGGGTACACCGCCGTCGCGAAGCCACGGTATCCTTCTCAAATCCGTCCGAAGCGTGACATCGACCGCCGCCGGCCCGAAAGCCTGACAGGGTGCCGCTGATTCCTCGGAGGCGGACAGTACCGAGCCCATCCCGCACGGGTTTGGCTTCCGGTCCTCGGTATGGGGCTCGAGCCCGGATGCCCCACAGCTCGATGCCGTGGCCGGCGACCGTGCGGTCGTCCTCGTCTCGGCTGACCTGTACTCGATGTGGTGCAATACTGCGGCGATGCGCAAACTTGGCGTCCACGGTGAGGGATTCTTCCGTGAGAAGGCCAGCTTCGACGTCCAGACCCCGCTCTCCGACGTCGATCCATGGGGTCCCGTGAGGGTAGCCGTCGAAGGGACCGTAACCCCTCGACCTGCCCGGGGAGGAACTGGCAGGGCTGACCAACGACCTGCCGATCGCCGGCGGTGAGGTGACGGCCTCAGCAATGTGAGACCGTCATCGGCCCCAGACCTCAGAATCCCAGTCGATTGAGATACCTGGGGTCGGACTGCCAGTTCGGCAGCACCTTGACTTGAAGGTCCAAGTGGATCGGCGTGCCCAGCAGAGCAGAGATCTGCTGCCTGGCCTGGGTGCCGACCTCCTTGATGTGGGATCCGTGGTGGCCGATCATGATTCCCTTCTGGGAGTCACGTTCGACGATGAGGGAGGCGTGAACGTCAAGCAGCGGACGGTCCTCCGGTCGTCCCTCACGCAGTCCCATCTCCACGATCTCCACGGCCAGGGAGTGTGGGAGCTCCTCGCGCACACCCTCCAGGGCCGCCTCGCGGATGAGTTCGGCAACGAGGGTCTCGGTCGGCTCATCGGTGACCTCGCCGTCCGGGTAGTAGGCGGGTCCCTCGGGTAGCAGGGAGGCGATGACGTCGTGGACCTCGTCGACCTGCTCACCGGAGACCGCCGAGCAGGGGATGATCTCGGCGAACTCGATGCCGACCTCCTCCTGCAGCTTGTCGATGGCGGTGAGGTGCTCAGCCATCCGCGCCGAGGAGACCAGGTCCGACTTCGTCGCCAGGGCGATGAGTGCGGGCTTCCTGGGAAGGTCAGCGATCTGCTTGACGAGGTAGGTGTCTCCCGGCCCGACCCGCTGATTGGAGGGCAGGCACACGCCGATGACGTCGACCTGGGTCCAGGTGTCGAAGACGAGGTCGTTGAGCCGCTGCCCCAACAGAGTGCGCGGCTTGTGGAGTCCGGGGGTGTCGATGACGACGATCTGGGAGTCCTCGTCGGTGACGACGCCACGGATGACGTGACGAGTCGTCTGCGGCTTCGAGGAAGCAATCGCAATCTTCGAGCCGACCAGAGCATTCGTCAGGGTCGACTTGCCTGCATTCGGACGTCCGACGAAGCACACGAACCCGGAGTGGAACCCGGCCCGGGTGGACTCGGCCACCCGGGCTGCCACGTAGTCGACGTCGGAGATCTCCTCGTCGTCGCTGTCCATGAGATCGGCCAGCGAGGGCATCTCGTCGTCACTCATCGTCGTCCTCCTCCTCTGGAGTTTCCTCGGGGGCCCGCTTCACCAGGCAGGTGTCCACCTGGTGACGTCGACCGGTCGCCTTCTCGGCAGTGATCTCGAGCCCCTCCCAGATGATGACAGATCCGGGGATCGGGACGACGGACAATTCCTTGGCCATCAAGCCACCGACGGTCTCGACATCATCATCGTCAAGCTTGAGGTCGAACAGCTCGCCCAGGTCGTCAACCGGTAGTCGGGAGGAGATTCGGAAGACTCCGTCCTCGATCTCCTCGGTGAGGGCTGGTTCGGCGTCGTACTCGTCAACGATCTCGCCGACGATCTCCTCGACGATGTCCTCGATCGTCACCAGGCCCGCGGTACCACCGAACTCGTCGACGACGACGACGAGATGGTTACGGTCGCGCTGCATCTCGCGCAGCGCCTCGTCGACCGGTTTGGAATCGGGAACGACGACTGCGGGACGCATGATCGACTCGACGGTCTCGGACGCGTAGCCCTCCGGGTTGTCAAGAACTCGACGGGAGAGGTCCTTGAGGTAGACGACGCCCCGAACGTCGTCGAGGCTCTCACCAATGACCGGCACTCGGGAGAATCCGGAACGCAGAGCCAGGGACATGGCCTGACGCAGGTTCTTGGACTGCGGGATGAAGACGACGTCAGTACGCGGGACCATGACCTCCTTGGCGAGGGTGTCGCCCAGTTCGAAGACCGAGTGGATCATCTCGCGCTCGTCGGCCTCGATGAGGTCGGAGGCCTCGGCGTAGTCGACCATCTCACGCAGCTCGGCCTCGGAGGTGAACGGGCCTTCGGCGTATCCCTTGCCAGGGGTCAGCGCATTGCCGATGAGGATGAGCAGGGCCGCGATCGGGCCCAGGACCTGCGCCACCACACCCCACGGACGCGACCAGAAGGTGCAGATCGCGGTGTCATGCTGGCGACCCAGGGTACGTGGGGCCACTCCCCAGGCCAGGAAATCGACGAAAACCATGATGGCCACGACGACGAGTACCTGCTGCCAGGGCAGATCGAAATGACCGAAGATGAGGAGCGCAACGAGAGCCGTCGCAGTCACCTCGGACAGGACTCTCACCAGCATCGCGGTGTTGATGAAGGGAGCTGGATCGGCCACCATGTCCTGCACCCGCAGATGGGGCTTCCGCCCGTCGGCGGCCAACTCCTCGGCCTTGGAATGGGACATGTGCTGAAGGGCCGTCTCCATGGCCACGTTGAGGCTTGCCAACACTGTGAAGATGAAGGCGATCGCCAGAACGACCCACTCCTGCTGCGTCACCGCTGACCTGCCTGACCTCGATGATCGTCCCATGCGGCGATGATCTCGTCGTTGAGCCCGAACATGATGCGCTTCTCCTCTGGCTCGGCGTGGTCGTGGCCGAGCAGATGAAGCAAACCGTGAATGAGGAGGTATTCCGCCTCGCCGTCAGGGGTACGGCCATTCTCGGCAGCCTGACGAGCGGTGACGCTCGGGCACAGAACGATGTCGCCGAGCAGACCGGACGGCGCATCCTCGTCGTCGCCGGGAGCGCGCATCTCGTCCATGGGAAAACTCAGCACGTCGGTCGGCCCGGGCAGGCCCATGAACCTTTCGTGGTAGGCCTCCATCGTGTCCTCGTCGACAAGGATGATCGACAGCTCCGAGGACGGATGGATGCGAAGCCGATCCAGGGCGAAGGTCGCCAGTCCGACCAGCCCCTCCTCATCGGCCGGGGAGCCGGACTCATTGGTGATGTCGATCATCGGGTCTTCCTGTTCTTGCGCGGGTTTCTGGGGCCGTGTGGCTCGACTACGGTGTCGTAACGGTCGTAGGCGGCAACGATCTTGCTGACGAGGCGATGGCGGACAACGTCACGGCTGGTGAGGTTGCAGAAGGCGATGTCGTCGATGCCGTCGAGGATGCCCTGCACCACTCGCAGACCGGAGTTCACCCCGCCGGGAAGGTCGACCTGGGTGATGTCACCGGTGACGACAATCTTGGAGCCGAACCCCAGACGGGTGAGGAACATTTTCATCTGTTGCGGTGAGGTGTTCTGGGCCTCGTCAAGGATGACGAAGGCATCGTTGAGGGTGCGACCACGCATGTAGGCCAGCGGCGCCACCTCGACGGTTCCGGCGCCGATGAGACGCGGGATGGAGTCCGGATCGACCATGTCACGCAGCGCGTCATAGAGCGGGCGCAGGTATGGGTCGATCTTTTCGGACAGTGTGCCCGGGAGGAAGCCGATCTTCTCCCCCGCCTCCACGGCCGGACGGGTGAGGATGATCCGGCTCACTTGCTTGGTCTGCAGGGCCTGAACCGCCTTGGCCATCGCCAGGTAGGTCTTGCCTGTACCAGCGGGGCCTATGCCAAAGGTGACGGTGTTGGCGTCAATGGCGTCGACATAGTGCTTCTGGTTGAGGGTCTTCGGACGAACCGTCTTGCCACGATTGCTGAGGATGTCAGCCGTCATGATTTCGGCTGGCCCCTCTCCGTTGCGGGTCATCGCGACGATCCGGTCGACGTCGTCGACCGACAGCCCCTGCCCAGTACGGATGATGGTGGTCATCTCCGTGAGGATGTCGTTGGCGTCGGCAAGATCGGCGGGATGCCCGGCGAGGTGAATCTCGTTGCCTCGCACCAGGATGTCGGCACCGAGGGCATCCTCGAGATGCTTGAGAAACTCGTCGTTGGGACCGACCAGCGTGACCATGGGAATCGATGCCGGCACCGTCACGACTCGGCGCGCTGGGCCGTGTTTGCCGGTATCGGTGTTGTGGGGGTGCAAGGTGGTGGTCAGGGCTCTCTCCGCTATGACGTGAATGTGTACTCTCTCACTGTAGACGTAGCCAACGACTGTATTGATCGCCGCGGTAGCCAGGAGGTGGAGATGGGACTGGGCTGGCTCGACGACGCCGCGTTCGTCCTGGGCACGGAGTTGTCCCTTGACGAGGTCTTGCGCGACGGGGTGCGCACCAGCGTCGCTCGGTGCTGGGTGGACGGTTCCACCGTGGCCAGCGAGGGAGCCCACACCGTCATTGCCAAGTGTTTTCGCTCCAAAGCCATGGCCCACAACTCCGGCGGTTTCGGGATCGTGCGGGAATGGGCTGGACTGGCGACGATCCCCGAGGCGCCACGGCTGCTGGCCGCTGACCTGGATCTTGGAGTCATCGTCATGGCAGATCTCGCAGCGGTGCGAACTCTCGGCGACGTGCTGTCCGGGTCTGATCCTGATGCCGCTATGGAGGCGGGCCGCGCATGGGGACGCGGTCTGGGGGCGACGATGCGCCACGCCGATGTGGCGACCTTCCGACAGCTCATCAGGAAGGCCGATCCGGAAACGCTGTCCGCAGGTGGCCCGGCCTCCCCTCGGCTATCGGGGCGCGGGGCGGTTAGGCTCGCTGAGCTGTTGGACGACGAGATGCTCAGCCCGGAGGCGTCTGCCGAGGTCAGACTGTTCGCCGAGCTCGCAGGCGGGGATGACGCCGTCCTCACCCAGGCTGATCCGTGTCCGGGAAACGTCGTCATTCCCGCGGATGGGGGTGACGCCACCTTCATCGACTTCGAGGCCAGCAGCGTCCATCACCCCGCAGTCGACGTGGCTCATCTGCAGGTACCGTGGGTCAGTTGTGACGACTCCGGGCAGGTGAATAGGGCCTTCCGAGAAGCTGCCCTGGCCGGGTACGTGGAAATCGGACCCGAGGTCAGTGATGACATGGTCGCCCTCGCTGCAACTGCAGCCACCCTTCAAACCACCGAGTTGTCCGTGGGTCCATTGCAACGTCGAGAGGTTTCCGGACGATTCGGCACTGGGCGTCAACGTCTGGTCTCGCGGTGGCGATGGGTCGCCGAACACCCTGGAAGGACGCCGGAGTTGGCGTCCCTGTGCCGCCGGGCAGCTGATCTGGCCGTCCAGGAGTGGGGTTGGCCCGGGGAATTGGAGACGGTCCCCTGCTTCCGCGGGTGATCAGTCCCGGGACAGGCCCAGGAGCGCTACGTGGTGCGAATGGATCGAGCGTCTTGGCAGGATTCCAGGGCTGTGACGGTCTCAGAATGGGTGGTGTCACCCTTGTCCTCCCGCACGACCGCACTGGTCGACGTCCTCGGACGCGGAAGAGGGCCGACACCTCTCGACGCCGGCCCTCCGAGATCCAGACCTCAGCCGCGAAACTGATCGGTGGCCTTCACCAGCTCGGAGGCGACGAGCGGCTCGAAGGCCGAGTGACCAGCCAGCACGATGCGCAGATCGGCGCTCGGCAGCACCTTGGACAGACAGAGGGCGGTGACGTCTGGGCAGCACATGTCGTAGCGGCCCTGGACGATGATCGTCGGGATGCCGGCAAGCTTGTGGGCATCACGCAACAGCTGTCCTTCCACCATGAACCCGTGATTGACGAAGTAGTGGTTCTCGATGCGGGCGAAGGCCAGCGCGAACTCCGGATCGGAGAACTCCTTGACGTGGGATGGGTCGAAGGAAAGCGAGGTGGTCGCTCCCTCCCAGGTCGTCCAGGCCACGGCCGCAGGACCGTGGACATCGGGGTCGTCGTCCCAGAGCAGGTCGTAGTAGGCGGCGATGTTGTCGCGGGAGAAGTCATGCCCGGCTCGACGCAGCGGCTCGCAGAACTTCTCCCACAGCTCAGGGAAGACCTCGGAAGCACCGAAGTTGTAGTACCAGTTCAGCTCTTGCTCGCGCAGAGTGAAGATGCCGCGCAGCACGAGTTCGGTCACCCGCTCGGGATGACTCTCGGCGTAGGCCAGGGACAGACATGATCCCCAGGACCCGCCGAAGACCTGCCAGCGCTCGATGCCGAGTAGCTCCCGGATGGTCTCGAGATCCTCGACGAGCTTCCAGGTGGTGTTGGTGGTCATCTCCTCCGGAGTGCGAGCCTTGGCAATGTGCGGGGTCGACAGACCGCAACCGCGTTGGTCGAGGACGACGATGCGGTAGGCCTCGGGGTCGAAGAAACGACGGCGCTCGACACCGCCACCGCCGCCAGGGCCACCATGCAGGAAGACCACCGGCTTGCCATTGGGGTTGCCATACTGCTCGACGTAAAGCTGTTGACCATCACCCACATCGACCATCCGGGTGTCATAAGGCTCGATCGGCGGGTAAAGATCTCGCTGTGGGCTGATGCTGAGTTCCGAGCTTGCAAGGGTCACGGAAACCTCCTTTGGTTGTGGTCGTCACCTCGATGGTATTTCTCAACACGGATACCATTTCGCCGTGACATCAGACTCCTCCAGCCGCAGATCATCTGCCACCATCCGCCCGACGTATGCCGATCGCGGGTCTGGGCACTACGACATCCTTCTAACCCTCATGTGTGTCGTGGTCATCCTGTCGAACATCGGCGGATCGAAGGGAGTCCAGCTCGGCCCCATCACCACCGACGGCGGGTTCTTCCTCTTCCCGCTCGCCTACGTCATGGGAGACATCACCACTGAGATCTACGGGATCAAGGCTGCTCGCCGGGCCATCGTCATGGGGTTCATATGTGCAATCCTCTCGGTGCTGTGCTTCTGGGCGATCATTGCCCTTCCGGGGTTCACCGATCCCTACTCTGTGGCTCATGACGCCGCCCTCGAGATGTCGCTGGGACCGCTGTGGCAGATGGTGCTGGCCGGTGCGTGCGGATTCCTCGCCGGGCAGTTCACGAATTCGGTCATCATGGTTCGTCTCAAGGCCAAGTGGTTGGAGCGCGGCCTGGTCGGTCGACTGATGGGGTCCACCGGCGCTGGTGAGGCCGTCGACACCGTCATCTTCTGCGCCATCGCGGCACCAGTCGTCGGAATCACCAGCTTCGGCCAGTGGTGTAACTACGCCTTCTTCGGATTCTTGTGGAAGACCCTCGTTGAGTACGCCTGCATCCCGATCACGACTCGCATCATCGCGTGGATCAAGAAGCGTGAGCCGACCTACCAGGAGAGGCTGGCAGCAGCTCAGCACTGACGCTGTGCCTCGAAATACCGGCGAAATCTGCCAATAAACGCCGATGGTGACGTTGCCATCATGGTGTCGGGCCGATTTTTGGCAGATTTCGCTGACAGTCCCGTACACCAGCACCTTCGAACGTCGCGCCACGAATTCGTTCGGCCTCCAAGCGTTCTCGACGCTGACCCGGCCGTTCGTCCGCAAGATCGAGTGTCGATAGATCCTTTCTCCTGCGAGCACGGAGAACGCCATGAGGACAAGGGCCACCGCCGCGCGCGATGACCGAGCATGCGCAGCGGAATGAAGACCAGCCGTCACCCTGAAACTTGCGATCGGCCTCGGCCTCATCGGCAGCCCGAACCACCTCGATCTTGTCCATTACCTCGCTGACGGCCAGGTCCCACTGGGACACCTCTCGGTAGATCTCGCTCAAGCTCGAGCGAAGATGGTCCAGCTTGATCAGTCCGCCACGGTTCATCGGCTCGGTGACGATGATCTCGAGGAGACGGTCGATCTGAGTGGAACCACGGAATTCGACGAGGGCGATGGTGCCGCCCAGGACCTCGACCCGCTCGGGCATCCCGTCGATCATCACCCTGGTCGAGGGAGCCGATCGAATCGACCGACCATTATCAGTGACCCCACCTCGACGTCGTCATCGACGTCAAGGGCGTCCATCGCCACGAAGGCCACGATCGACTCTCGCGTTCGCGAGCGTCACGAGTGGCGCCTTCAGTCTCTTCCGTCGCGAGGCCGAGGATGAGGGAGAACAGGCATATCAGTTGGCCTTGACCAACCTTCCACCGTTGATATTCCAACGACCCATGAAATCGGTCTCGAGAGCGTCGAGCTCTCCATGCCGCATGGCAGCGCGAATCTGATCGACGAGCCGAACCGTCCAGCGTTCGTTGTGGATCGTCGCCAGGGTGTTGGCTAGCATCTCCCTCGCCTTGAACAGGTGGTGGAGGTAGGCACGGGAGTAATGGGTGCAGGTGTAGCAGTCACAGCCCTCCTCCAACGGACCGAAGTCACGCCGGAATCGGGCGGTGTTGACGTTGTAGCGCCCATCGACGGTGTAGATGGCGGCGTTGCGGGCCACCCGGGAGGGGTTGACGCAGTCGAAGGTGTCGACACCCGCACGGCAGGCGGCGAAGAGGTCGTCAGGCTCGGAGATGCCCAGCAGGTGACGGGGACGATCTTCCGGCAGTTCCTCGGCACACCAGGTGACGATCCGCCCAAGATTGACCTTCTCGATGGCACCTCCCAGGCCAAAGCCGTCGAATCGCTGGCCGTCAATCTCCATCTGCGACAGATCCCGGCAGGCCTTGCGGCGCAGGTCCTCGTACTGAGCACCCTGGACGACCCCGAAGAGGGCTTGGTAGGGCTTGCCGACCCGGGCCTCGGTGAGGCGACGATGCTCGGCCAGGCAGCGTTCGGCCCACCGTCGCGTACGCTCCAACGCCTCCTCCTGGTAGGAGCGGGTGTTCATGAGCGTGGTCAGCTCGTCGAAGGCGAACATGATGTCCGCACCGAGACAGTGCTGAATCCCCATCGACACCTCAGGGGTGAAGCGATGAAGGTCACCGTTGAGGGGGCTGCGGAAGGTGACGCCGTTCTCGTCGACCATGGCCTTACGGTCGGCGTCGGCAGCCATGACGTCATCCTCGGTCAGCTCGGAGATGTCCATCGCCAGAGTCTTCTTGAACCCGGCGCCGAGGCTGAGCACCTGGAAGCCACCGGAATCGGTGAAAGTAGGGCCGCTCCAGTTCATGAACTGGCCCAGTCCTCCGGCCTCATCGACAAGTTCTGGTCCTGGCTGCAGGAAAAGGTGGTAGGCGTTGGCCAGCACGGCCTGAGCCCCCAGTGCCGCCACGGATTCAGGTAGCAGGGACTTGACGGTCGCCTTGGTCCCGACGACAACGAAGGCCGGGGTCTCGACGGAGCCGTGTGGTGTGTGGATGATGCCGGTGCGCCCGCAGGCGTCGTCAAGACGTGAGGTGACCTCGAAGCCGAATGACATGGGCGCCATTGTATTGGCGAGTCCAACCCAGGTACGCCGAACCAGAGGGGACCAATACCCTACCCTGCCCTTCTCCGGTACGGGCCTGTTGCTAGCGTGTAGCTACGCTGTGAGCAATGTGGCTCACCTCCGAGAAGGAAAGATACCCATGAAAGCTGTTCATACTCTGGGGATGGCCGTCGTCGGCGCATTGCTCACCGCGACGACCTCCGTAGCACCAGTACATGCGACTGCGTGGGATAGTGACATCGACACGTTGATGCGGTTCACGCCTGAATCGACGAGAACGGATGTGATCAAAGGCGTTGAGTCCTTGGCTGGTCAACGCAACGAGTCACCGGAACAGACTGCTGAGTTCCTCGTTGCAGAAGTCACTCGCGAAGCCCGCGAGTCGGGTTTCGGCGGCTTCGCGACGAGATCGTCATCGAGCGGTTCCGAAGACTGCCCCGCCCATCCTCTTGAGGCCAAGCATCGTGGTGACATCATGTGGACAGCTGCCGGACCTGCTGGCATATCGACGTGGAATCATGTTGCTCTGTACGCCGATCCTAATCGCCTCGCGGAAGCCCCCGGATTAAGGAAAACTACTCGAACGATTTACGCAAGATCGAAATGTGTATCTCGCAATTGGGGGCGATATGGCCTCAAAGGCATACCCTGGTCGGCGCGAGAAAACGCAAAGACCTGGGCATATGCCCACCTCGGTAGACCATACAAGAAAGAATTCTGGAACAATAAGAAGGTTGAGGACTCCCATTACAATTGTTCCCAGTTCGTGTGGGCAGCATACAAGACCTCCGGATATGACCTTGATTCCGATGGCGGACCAGGTGTTTACCCTGATGACATTCGAGACAGTCATTATCTCGTGCATTACTGAAGATGAAAACCGCATCAACCATCATGAAATCAGCACATGAAGGTCGCAAGCGCACGAGGCTTGCGACCTTCATGGTGGCGGTGATCTGTGTCATCACGACCACCGCCTGCGCAACGGTCCAGACGACGCCCATCGGTGAAACCGATACGCTTCCCGCCGATGTCAGGATCGCGACAGCTTGGAGCCAACCAGATGACCCCATCTTCAATCGTCCGGGGCTCTTGTCCCTCGACGGCGACACCACCCATGCAGTCAAAAAACTGGACAACGCACCCCGATACACTAGCGTCGGCTCCGATACTGACGGGAACGTTGCCTTCATCGACTTCTCCAACATGTACGTCATAGGGAAATCAGGAACCAGGATCATACCCCGGACAGATCCTTACGTATCGGATTCAGCCTTCACCCAGCCTTATCCCCTCAGAGACGGAGAATTCGCATTCTTGTCAAATTGGGGTGACGATCCATCAAATCCCGACAAATACACATTCCTCCTCGAATTCACCGATGGCACATCAATGCACATACCACACTGGGTTTCCGACCTTGCCATGTGCAACAATCAAATCTACGGGATGGCGTGGGACACGAACCGAGATCCCACGAGAGTGCAACTATTCCGCATCGACCAACAACACCGCAAGACAATAGACTTAGGACCCTTTCTGACAACAGAGTGGGGTTTGCACCCCGAAAGCGGCCTCACATGTCGCGGCGGGGAACTCGTCGTGCGACTGGGGGCAACATCATGGAACAAGAAGGCGACATATCCTCAAACCACCCTGGCATTCTTCAACCTGAAAACAGGATCAGCCCGGCAAATCCCGATCACCGATGAACACGGAAAACCCCTCAATACGATCGACGGCGGAGGAGTCCGTGAAGACAGCAGCGGTGGCGGCTCAGACGCGGTCATCATGGGACATGAATTCATCTGGACCCTCCTGTCCGGACAGGTCGTGGCCACTGACCTGACCACTGGAAAATCCCGCCTCATCGTGAACACCCACCTGGCCACAGACCAGGGAAAACCACCTCGAATCCAAGGCAAAACCGTCGGAGTGATCGACACCTCCACCGACACCCCCACCATCCGCCTTTACGATCTGGAAACCGGAGCCATGATCAAAGAAGTGGACTCATCAGCAGCCAAGGAAGCCCACGAACGCTCCGGAGGTGCATTTTCTGACCTAACCCTGTCAGGATTCGCCCTGGTGGTGCCGCGCTGAGGTCAGCCACAGAACCGATACACCGAGTGTGGGGCATCGATCCAGACCCTCCAGGGCGCGACGAGCCGACAGCAGCGCCATGATCGTGGCAGGTGCGCCACTATGGTGGGCCCCGTGCGCGGAGTTCTTTTCATGTTAGGAGCTGTCCTCTCAGTTCAAATCGGGGGAGCTTTGGCTGCCACCCTCATCCCTCAGGTGGGACCGCTGGGAACCGTTGCGTTGCGAATGTCGCTGGCCGCCCTTCTCATGGCCCCTGTCGTCAGACCTCATCTACACGACCACACCCGCGACGACTGGATGAGGGTGCTGGCTCTGGTCATCGCCCTGGGCGGCTTAAACACCGCCTTCTACTTCTCCCTGGAGCGATTGCCGCTGGGTGTGGCAGTGACCGTCGAGTTCCTCGGGCCACTGGGGATGGCCGCCCTGGGAAGCCACTCAGTGCGTGACTGGTTGGCGATCCTGCTCGCTCTGGGCGGTGTCGTCGGGGTCTCCGGGGCCCTCAATGCCGATTGGGCCAGCATCAGCATTCTCGGCCTCCTGCTGGCCTTCACCGCCGGTATCTTCTGGGCCCTCTACGCCAAGTCAGCACAACTCGTCGGGGCGAGTTGGTCGAAGCTCGAGGGGTTGTGGTGGGCCATCGCGCTGAACTCGGTCGTCCTGCTGCCGATCGGATTCGTTGCCCAGGAGGCTGACCTCGTCCAGCCCCGCCACCTCCTCATTGGTCTCGTGGTAGCCCTGATGTCCTCCGCCCTGCCCTACAGCCTGGAGATGTACGCCCTGCGCCACATTGACACCACGGTCTATGGCGTCTTCACCGGTATGGAACCGGCCGTGGCCGCAACCGCAGGATTCTTCATCCTGGGCCAGACCCTCACCCCGGTGCAGATGGTTGGCATGGCTTTCGTCGTCGCAGCGGCCTGGCTCGTCATGGCCCGCGGCCGTCAACACGACTGACTACGCTGGTCGGTACGAACCGCCACCCGAAAGGACCATCGATGGACGTCAACTCCCCTGCGCTGCAACCGCGTGGCCTGGAGAAAGTGGCCACGCTCATCGACAAGGGGGTGCGCATCCCCAATCCGTTGACCGTCGACATTGACGACGACGTCGACGTCGACAACATCAGCGGTGACGGTGTCGTCATTGGCCCCGGATGTCGGATTCGTGGCCGTCGCACGGTCATCTCCGCCGGGTGTGTGCTCGGCGATGAAGCACCCATGACGATCCAGGACTGCCAGCTCGGCACCGGGGTCAAGCTCAAGGGCGGCTTCGCCCAGGACGCCGTCTTCTTGGCTGGTTCGAACATGGGGTCGGGAGCCCACGTCCGAGCGGGCACGATTCTCGAGGAGGAAGCCGGCGGGGCTCACACTGTCGGCCTCAAACAGACCGTCCTCATGCCCTTCGTCACCTTGGGCAGTCTCATCAATTTCTGCGACGTTCTCATGACCGGTGGCACCTCGCGTTCCAACCATTCCGAGGTCGGTTCCTCATATATTCACTTCAACTTCACTCCCGACGGCGACAAGACGACGGCATCCCTCTTCGGTGACGTCCCGCATGGGGTGTTGCTCAATCAGCACCCGATCTTCCTCGGCGGTCAGGGCGGGACGGTCGGGCCGGTGGTGACCGGATTCGGAACAGTGGTCGGGGCTGGGTCTATCCTTCGTGACGACATCACTGACGACGACCAGCTCGTCCTCACTCCTCCGCCCGCCGGTAGGCAGCGTCCGGTGACCCCGGCCAGCTACGCCAAGCTCGATCGCATCATCGCTCATAACGTCACTTATCTGGGCAACCTTTCTGCTCTACAAGCCTGGTACCACCAGATTCGTCGTCTCTTCATGTCCCGTGACCGCCTCTCAGGACTGGTCTGGCAAGGCGCTCTCGACAACCTCACCTCAGCACGAAAGGAGCGAGTCAAGCGGCTCAAGTCCCTCATCGGCAAGGTTCAGCCGACCGATGCCGGGCGTGCTCAGCTGGTCGAGAATGGTGAGGCATTCCTCACGTCCCTCAACGCGGTAGACTCCCCCGCCCCAGCGGAGGTTGTACGCCGCTGCGGCGCGGCTGCCAATGCTGGTGCCGAATACCTCGACGTTGTCCAAGCTCTCGACGAGACCGCCCGAGACCAGGTCGTCGCATGGCTGACGGGAGTCGTCACTGCCCAGCAAGACCAGGCACAAGCAGCCATTGAGCACCTACCTCTGCCGTTCTGACAACGCTGTTCTCCTGTTGCGCCGGAGCTGTCCCACGAAACTGTCATGCGTCCCGGAAAGAATGACGACAGAAGGAGGGGCCATGACGGCAGACACCGAAGCAGTACAGAATACACAGAATTTGCGAGCCCAAGGACTGGCCATCCTTCGCCGTCTCGTCGGTCGCGACGATGCTGATTTCCACCCCGGACAGTGGGAGGCCATCGAAGCTCTCGTCGCCCATCATCGTCGAGCGCTCGTCGTCCAGCGCACCGGCTGGGGAAAGTCGGCGGTTTACTTTGTCGCCACCCTGCTTCAGCGTGCCACGGGTTCAGGGCCAACCCTCATCGTCTCCCCTCTCATCGCTCTTATGCGCGATCAAGTGGCTTCCGCGACACGGGCCGGAGTGCGGGCGGCAGCGATCTCGTCGGCGAATGCCACCGAATGGGCCGAGATCATCCGCCGCCTCGACACCGACGATCTCGATGTCCTCTTGATATCCCCCGAGCGCCTCGTCAATCCCACATTCGCCAGTCGGCAACTGCCCGAGTTGGTGCGGAGAATGGGCATGCTGGTTATTGACGAGGCCCATTGCATCTCAGACTGGGGACACGACTTTCGTCCTGATTATCGACGCATTCGCACACTGGTCTCCGCCTTGTCGCTCACGATCCCCGTACTCGCAACGACGGCAACCGCGAATTCCCGTGTGGTCCAGGATGTGGCCGAGCAGATTGCCCCCAGCGCTGATGATGTGTTCATCCTGCGTGGGCCACTAGCCCGGGCATCATTACGACTCGGGGTCCTCAATTTGTCTGATTCTTCCAGCCGGCTCGGTTGGCTCGTCCAGCACCTCGGTGAGCTCCCCGGGTCGGGAATCATCTACTGCTTGACGGTGCCAACGGCCGAAGATACCGCCCGCGCCCTGGCCATGGCCGGTCACAATGTGAAGGCATACACCGGACGCACCGATGCCGAAGCACGGGGCGAGCTTGAGGAAGCGCTGCGCAATAATCAGGTCAAGGCCTTGGTGGCAACAAGTGCCCTAGGCATGGGCTTCGACAAGCCAGACCTCGGTTTCGTCGTGCACCTGGGAGCACCGAGCTCCCCGATTGCGTATTACCAGCAGGTAGGGCGTGCTGGTCGCGCCACCGACAACGCCGATGTCTTGTTGCTTCCCGGCCCAGAGGATCCCGACATCTGGAGCTACTTCGCCACCGCTTCGATGCCGACCCAGGAACGCGCCGATGGCGTACTCGCAGCACTAGCCGGCGGCCAAGTGCTGTCCATCCCGGCGCTGGAGACGCGAGTCAACATGAGGCGTGGCCAGTTGGGTTTACTGCTGAAGGTCATGGCCGTTGACGGCTCGGTTACGAAAGTTCGAGATGGGTGGCAGGCCACTGGCAAGCCGTGGACGCTCGATACTGAACGTTACGAGCGTATCTTCCTGTCACGTCTTGGGGAGCAGCAGGCCATGCTCGCCTATGAGCGCTCACAGACCTGTCGTATGGCCTTTCTCACTGGGCAGCTTGACGATCCGTTGACGGCCCCATGTGGACGCTGCGACGTTTGCGCTGGGCAGTGGTACCCAACCGGCGTCGATCCGTCAGCCTCTGAAACGGCCATTGAGTCCCTGCGGAGGGTGGGGGTACCGGTAGAGCCACGCACCACCTGGCCATCGGGGATGGAGGCTCTCCAGGTTGGGCTGAAAGGGCGTATCCCTGCCGACGAAATTGCTGAAGAGGGTCGGGGCATTGCCAGGCTCACCGATCTTGGTTGGGGAGAGGCACTGCGCACGCTACTGCGCTCCGACGCCGATGGGGTCCCCATCGATGCCGAGATCACCTCGGCGTTGGCACAGGCGTGCTTACAGGTGTTGGCTGAATGGGACTGGGAGCAGCGCCCAGCCGCGGTCGTGCGCGTCCCGTCACTTACCCGTCCGCGTCTCATTGATTCACTGGCTTCGGGGATCGCCCGGGTTGGCCAGCTGCAAGACCTTGGCTGGCTCGATCTGGCGGACGGAGCTACCCGCCTTCAGTCATCCACCAACTCGGCCTACCGACTCCGTGACGTCCATGACCGCTTTGGTGTCGGGCCGGAACTGATGTCTCGACTATCCCATCTTGGCGGGGCATCGGTCCTCCTTGTCGACGACGTCATCTCTAGCCGATGGACTATGACAGTCGCTGCACGATCGTTGCGAC
This sequence comes from Cutibacterium nasicola, assembly GCF_052654715.2. Taxonomy (NCBI): domain Bacteria; kingdom Bacillati; phylum Actinomycetota; class Actinomycetes; order Propionibacteriales; family Propionibacteriaceae; genus Cutibacterium; species Cutibacterium nasicola. Next base: position 1,358,919 of record NZ_CP199745.2, read on the forward strand.
GAGCTGGAGCCGGGCACGTCCTTCCACTGGCTCTCGCCCTGTCTGCTTGACCCTCGTCTCCGCCGCCGCGACCGAATGTTGCCCCCATCGAGGTGTCACGGACGTGAAACGGCAACCCGACGTGAGCTCGACGGTCGAGAGCGGGTTCACGTCACCTACACGCGAACGTCACCGCACCAACAAGCCCCTCACGGCGCACGGCGAGCCGTCATGAGCCACGATAGAAGTAGCGTCAACCTAATCAGGAGGATCAATGTCTTTTGCCAAATTCACCGCCCGTGCCCTGCTGTCGACCATCTTCGTCACCGGCGGCCTTGGGGAATTCAAGAATGCCGATCAGCTTTCCGGGGCCGTCAACGAACGGCTCGCCAAGCTCCCGGGGTCGACCCGCTCCCAGATCCCTGAGGTCGATTCTGAGTTGCTGGTCAAGATCAATGGAGGCACCATGCTGACCGCTGGTTCCTTGCTGGCCCTCGGCATCAAGCCGCGCCTGGCCGCCACCATTCTGGCCGCCCAGCTCGTCCCGGTCACCGCTGCTGGACACGCTTTCTGGGAGAAGGAAGGCGCCGAGAAGCAAGGCGACCAGATCCAGTTCTTCAAGAATCTTGGCCTTGTTGGCGGCCTACTCGCTGTCGCCCTTGATGGCGCCAAGTAATCTCTCGCCCCAACGACGCATACGGGGTCGGACAGATGGCATCTGTCCGACCCCGTTGTTTTTCACCCCGGAAAACCAACACAACGCAACTCCTTGACAACATACACAAACAGATTCAGACTTGTTCACAGATCAATGAGGATCCTGCCGACGATCGGCAGACGAGCACACTGGAGTTGCGATGTCACTACCCGACGCGACGGTCAACAAGGACCTGCAGGGGCACGGCGTACGTGCCTCCGTCCAACGCTTCGGCGGCTTCCTGGCCGGCATGATCATGCCGAATATCGGCGCCTTCATTGCCTGGGGCCTGCTCACGGCTCTCTTCATCGAAACAGGGTGGGCCCCCAACGCGGCCCTCGCCAAGCTCGTCGATCCAACGCTGACCTATCTGCTACCCGTCCTCATCGGCTACACCGGTGGAAAGATCGTCAATGGGACCCGCGGCGGGGTCATCGGCGCGATCGCCACGATGGGCGTCGTCGTCGGCGCCGACATTACGATGTTCCTGGGCGCCATGGTGATGGGCCCGCTTGCCGCATGGCTCCTCAAGCAAGTCGACAAGCTGCTCGAGGGCCGAGTCCATTCCGGATTCGAGATGCTCGTCGACAACTTCGAGGTCGGCATCCTCGGTATGATCCTCGCGATCATTGGACATCTGGGCGTCGAACCTATCGTGTCGACTCTCATGGATTGGATGGCAGCTGGGGTCGGTTTCCTCGTCCACCACAGCTTGCTTCCGCTCGCGTCTGTCCTCGTCGAACCGGCAAAGGTGCTCTTCCTCAACAACGCCGTCAATCATGGTATCTTCACTCCGCTCGGCACCCAGGAGGCTCACACCACCGGGCGTTCAATCCTCTTCATGGTTGAGTCGAATCCCGGTCCCGGATTCGGGCTACTGCTCGCCTACCAATTCTTTGGTTCCCGCCAGATCCGTCAATCCACTCCCGGTGCCATCATCATCCACCTCTTCGGCGGCATCCACGAGATCTTCTTCCCATACGTGCTCATGAAGCCCAAGACGATCCTTGCCACCATTGCTGGTGCCACGAGTGGTCTGGCCGTTGGCATCGCGCTTCATGCCGGCCTCGTCGCTCCAGCCTCCCCAGGATCGATCATCGCGTGGTTCCTGATGTGTCAGCCTGGTCACTATCTGGCCATGATTGCTGACTTCCTCGTCGCAACCGCTGTCTCCTTCATCGTGGCAATGCTGCTCATTCGCACGGATCACGACAAGGACGACGCAGCCGTCGAAGCTGCAGACCACAATGCCACGAGCACTGCTGCCGCGCCCCACGCCGAGGCTCCGCTGACTGACGTTTCCAAGGTCGTCATCGCCTGTGACGCTGGCATGGGCTCGTCGGTGATGGTCGCATCTGCCATGAAGAAGAGGTTGTCCCCTTACGGGGTTGAGGTCGCGCACACAGCAGTCGATCACATCCCCGCAGATGCATCCCTCATCCTCACCCAGGAAGGACTCGTCGACCGCGCCCACAAGCGTGTGCCCGGTGCCCGCATCGTGCCTTTTAGGAACTACATGAACGATCCGGCTTTCGACCAGGTCGAGGCCGAGGTTCGCGCTGCACATGATGGAACCAAGCCTGTCGACGAGGCACTCCCCCACTCGTCGACTACCAACACCACCACTCGCGTGGCCACCAGCGTATTGCCTCGTGACGCCATCCGTTTGGGACAGCGCGCTGCCAGCAAGGAGGAAGCCATCACCATGGCTGGCCAGGTGCTCGTTGATGAAGGTGCCGCAGACGAGGTCTACGTCAAGGGCATGCTCGCCCGGGAACATGAGATTTCCACCTATATGGGCGAGGGGATTGCGATCCCCCACGGTGTCAATGAGGTCCGCACTCACATCAGTAAGGCCACCCTGGGATTCCTCCAATTCCCCGAGGGAGTTGACTGGGACGGGAACACGTGCACCATCGTTATTCCCATCGCGTCGTCCAGCGACGAGCACCTCGACATCATGACGGCCCTCGCAAGAGTCTTGTCCAATCCCGACACCGCTCGACACCTTCGTGAGGCGATGTCCGCCGACCAGGTCCTTGACCTTCTCGGCTCTCAGCAGGCATAACCACCGGATCACAGAAAGGCACACATCATGAAGGCATTGAGGTTCCACGCCCCCGAGGATGTTCGACTGGAGGACGTCCCCGAACCGGAGTGCAAACCCGACGAGATTAAGATCAAGGTTCGCAACTGCTCCACCTGTGGCACTGACGTCAAGATCCTCCACAATGGCCACCAGAACATCACCGGCGTTACGACGATGGGCCACGAGGTTGCCGGTGAGATCGTTGAGATCGGCTCCGAGGCGGCTGGGGACTGGAAGATCGGGGACAGAGTCCAGTCGATCGCGGCCGTCCCATGCGGGGAGTGCCACGAGTGTCGCAAGGGGTGGATGCAGGTCTGTCAGAACCAGACCAGCGTCGGCTACCAGTACGACGGCGGATTCGCCGAATACATGATCGTCCCGCCCCAGGTGCTCAAGGTGGACGGCCTCAATCGGGTCCCCGACGCCGTCGATTTTGACGAAGCGAGCGCTGCTGAGCCCTTCGCGTGCGCCATCAATGCCCAGGAACAGCTCGGTATCGACGACGGTGATGTCGTCGTCATCTTCGGCGCCGGACCGATTGGGTGTATGCACACCCGCATTGCGCGTGGCGTGCATAAGGCCGGCACCATCGTCATGGTCGACATCAACGCCGAGCGCCTCGCGATGTCCGCCGCTGCCGTCAAACCTGACATCACTATCGACGCCTCTCAAGCCGATGCCGTTGCTAAGGTCATGGAGCTTACGAACGGTCGCGGTGCCGACGTCATCATTACCGCAACCCCGGCCAACATCACCCAGGAGCAGGCCTTGGCCATGGCCGCCCGCAATGGCCGTATCTCATTCTTCGGCGGGCTGCCGAAGGCGAATCCGACGATCACGTGCGACTCGAACCTGGTCCACTACCGTCAGCTCCATATTCATGGCGCCAACGGCTCGGCCCCCGAGCACAACAAGCGTGCCCTGCAGTACATCGCGTCGGGGCAGGTGCCGGTCAAGGACCTCATTACGCGCCATGTGAAGCTTGACGACGTCATGACAGTCTTCGACATCGTCGCGAAGGGCGAGGCCATCAAAGTAACGGTCGAGCCCTGATCCCAACCCACGACGTTCTCAACGGCAGGCGGTGAGGTTGGCCATGGCCCGCAACTGGGCTAAGCCAACCACGCCGGCGGTCGAAGTTCTCAACACCCCATCCGATACCGTCACAGGGCATGCACCAGCCGCGACGAGAGCGTCCACTTCTTGGTCGGTGATGCCCCCCTCTGGGCCGACAATGAAGATCACCTCACCGAATGCCGGCAATTCCTGATGCACCAGTGGTTCGGTGGCCGACTCATGCAAAATATAAGCGGCTTCGGCACTGCGAATCCGCTCAACAACCTCACGAGTCTGCGCCAATTCTACCTGCGGTATACGAAAACGTCGAGACTGTTTGGTGGCCTCTCGGGCAGCCGCCTGCCATCTCGCGACACCCTTGGTCTGCTTGTCGCCCTTCCAGCGCACAATGCTCCGATCTGCCTGCCAGGCCAAGATCTCGTGAACTCCCATCTCGGTGAGGGTCGCCACCGCGAGCTCGGCACGGTCTGATTTCGGCAAGGCCTGGACGGCAACCCAGCGGTGGGCAGTGACAGGTGCCTCAAACACCTCGATCACCTTGACGCTCACGGACGCCTTCGTCACCTCGACGGCAGGTCCGCGCACCGCATGGCCCTCACCGTCGGTAACGAGGACGGTCTCCCCCACCCGAATGCGGCGCACCGAACCAGCATGGTGCCCTTCCGCCCCGGTGATCTCGACCACCGACTCGAGGGTGGCCCCAGCAATCTTTCCGAGGAAGCAGGCGTCGCTCATCCGCCGAAGGCTTCCTTGATGCGGGAGAACATGCCGCGTCCACCCGACTTCTCGACGGACGCCGACACCTTGGTCTCTCCGCGGGCCTCGGCCAGCTGGCACAGCAGGTCCTTCTGGTGGGAGTCGAGCTTGGTCGGGGTCTGAACGATGAAGGTGACGCCTAGGTCACCGCGTCCACCACGCCGCAGCCGCGGCACTCCACGCTCGGACACGACGATGCGGGTTCCCGACTGGGTTCCTGCCGGCACCTCGACGTTGACCGACTTCTCGGACTCCTCGAAGTCCTCGCGATCGGCCTCCAGGGTGTGCACCGCGACATTGGTTCCCAGTGCAGCCGCGGTCATCGGGATCGTGACGACCATCTCGAGGTTGTCTCCCTCGCGGGTGAAGACCTCGTGCGGGCTGACCGTCATCTCGATGTACAGGTCTCCGGCCGGGCCGCCACCGGGCCCCACCTCTCCCTGGGAATCCAGGTGGATCCGGTTGCCGTCAGCAACTCCGGCAGGGATCTTGACGTTGATGGTGCGGGTGGTGCGCACCCGCCCCTCACCGGAGCACTCCTGGCACGGATCGGGGATCACCGTGCCGTAGCCACGACAGGTCGGGCAGGGCTGGCTCGTGCGAATGTCACCAAGGAGGGACCGCTGCACCGTGATGACCTCGCCGCGCCCTTGGCAGGTGTGGCAGGTCACCGGCTCCGAGCCGGACTGTGCTCCCTTACCTTGACACTTCGGACACACCACCGCGGTGTCGACGTCCAGCGGTTTGGTGACGCCGAACACCGCCTCAGCCAAGCTCAGGCGCATCCGCACCAAGGCGTCCTGGCCGCGTCGGGTCCGGGAGCGGGGCCCACGTCCGCCACCGCCGAAGGAGGTTCCGCCACCGAACATGGCGTCCACGAGGTTGGTGAAGTCGAATCCGGCAGTGCTGAATCCGCCCTCGCCGAATCCACCCATGCGGGCGTTCGGGTCTCCGCCACGGTCGAAGACGGCGCGCTTCTGCGGGTCCTGGAGCACCTCATAGGCTTCCTGGACCTTCTTGAACTCGTCCTCCGATCCCGGCCCAGCGACATCGGGGTGAAGTTTCATGGCCTTGCGGCGATAAGCCTTCTTGATCTCGTCGGCGCTCGCATCACGGGAAACGCCAAGAATCTCGTAGTAGTCGTTGCTCAAGAATCATCCTTCTGCCAGGAACCGGCCCACATAGCGGGCCACGGCTCGCACAGCTGCCATGGTTGAGGGGTAGTCCATTCGGGTGGGCCCGACGACGCCAAGACCCGACAAGGCGTCCTCAGGACCATAGGTGCTCGCCACCAGCGAGGTCGATTGGAAGGGCACATCAGTGTTCTCAGCGCCAATACGCACCGTGATTTCGCCAGCCTCCCCCGCAGTCGCCTCGCCGAGCAGTCGCATCAGGACAACCTGCTCCTCAAGGGCTTCCAGGACGGGACGCACCGTCGTCTCCCACTGTGCACCGAACGCGGTGAGATTGGGAACTCCAGCAACGACCACCCGGGCGGACGGGTCAATGGCGAGGATCTCGACAATGGCGGCGATCACCGAGGCCGCTTGTCGGCCTTCGCCCGGCCCCAGATCTTCCACGAGCCGAGTAAGGGAGTCGGCCGCCTCAGTAACTGTCAATCCGACGAGAGACTCATTCAGCCGGGTGCGAAGAACGGCGAGATTCTCCTCGTCATGACCAGGAAGCTCGACAACCTGCTGTTCCACCGATCCCGACGACATGATGAGCACGATGAGAACGCGGTCGGTCGACAAGCTCACCAATTCGAGGTGACGGATCGTCGCCGTCGTCGCCACCGGGTACTGCATGATGGCGACCTGGTGGGTGATCTGGGCGAGCAGTCGCACCGTGCGACGCACGATATCGTCGAGGTCGACAGCTCCGGTCATGAAGGCCCGGATGGCTCGACGCTCAGGCTCGGACAGCGGTTTGAGGGTGGCAATCCGGTCGACGAAGAGGCGATACCCCTTGTCAGTCGGAATACGACCGGCGCTGGTGTGGGGGTGGGTGATGTACCCCTCCTCCTCCAGCACGGCCATGTCATTGCGCACGGTTGCCGGGGACACTCGAAGTCCGTGACGTTCCACCAATGCCTTGGAACCCACCGGCTCCTTGCTGGAGACGAAATCGGTGACGATGGCCTTGAGCACGTCGAGCTTGCGGTCGTCGAGCACAATCCCTCCTCACGCGATCCCGTCGGCTACGAGTCCCACTTTGGCACTCTCAGGTGCCGAGTGCCACCTTATCGCGTTCGCCCGTAGTGCTTCGGTCTCTCTCGCTGGTAGCACATTCCCGTGCCACACTGGTGGCCATGTCGACGAACCCCGAGACTCCCCAGTGGTCCGCTCTCACTGCCCGGGTGTGGACGACCGTCGTCGAATCGGAAACCGTCACCTGCGGACTGGTCGCCGGCGACGATCACGTCCTCCTCATCGACACCGGGTCGACTCCCGAGCAGGGACACGCCCTGGCGATGTCGGCGGCACGCATGCTGGGTCGTCCGGTTGATCGGGTCGTCGTCACCCACCACCACTATGACCACAGCGGCGGGCTTCCCGGAATTGACGGGGTTGAGGCCTGGATGCACGAGGCCGCCCTGGCCCACTGTCCTGGTCTCGACGTCGATCACCCCATCTCACTGATGGCCTATGTCGATCTGGGTGGGATCGGCGCTGAGGTCATCCATCCCGGCCCGGCCCACACCGACGGGGACCTCGTCGTCATCATCTGCGACGAGAGGGTGACCTTCGTCGGAGACCTGGTGGAGACCGCTGGCCAGCCACAGTCCGACGAGACGACCGACCTCCGGGGCTGGCCGCGAGCCATCGACTCGGTCATCACCGGTACTGGTGGTGCAGGCATCTACGTGCCTGGCCACGGGCACCCCGTTGACGCCACCGCCGTCATGACACAGAGGGGTGAGCTCGCCGCGAGGATCCCCGTCGACATCCCGCTCACCCCGGTGGGCCGGCACATTCCCCCCAGCTGGCCTGCCGCCAGTCCGACACATCAGCGCAACAGTTCAGCAATCACCCGGTAGGCCTCTTCGTCGGCTGCGACGACGAGTCTCCCCGACATCTCGCGAGGCCCGTACTCGGCCCCGTCCACGGTGCGAACGACTCCGCCGAGCTCGCGCACCATGAGGGCACCAGGCAGGTGATCCCACGGGTAGGAGTGCTGATAGACGGTGACGTCGTTCTCCCCCAGGCAGATCAGGGGGTAGTCGACCGCACAGCACCACTTCGACATCAGCCACTTCACCTGTGGGGAGCCGACCTTGTAGGCCTCGTGGGTGGTCGCGGCACGAATCGGGGTGCGGGCCCCTCCCCGGGTCACCGCCTCACCGTCACAGGTGACCCCGGCACCCTGCTCGGAGCACCACATGTGACCGTGCTGAGGCTGCCAGATCCAGGCCCTCACCGTTTCTCCACGCTTGAGCTGAGCGAGCATGACCCCGTGGTCCACCGACCCGTGGACGAAATTCTTCGTACCGTCGATGGGATCAATGACCCAAGCCAGGTCAGCGTCCGGGACGGCATCAAGGATGGTCGGGTCGGCGAAGGCTGATTCCTCCCCGACGACGACCCCGCCGGCGTGCTCGGTCAACGCCGCACCAAGCGCCTTCTCAGCCTGGCGATCGGCGTCGGTGACGAAGTCTCCGGGCTTCTTCTGGTGGATCTGGTGATCCTGGAGCGACCGGAACCGCGGATCAACGATCCTGGCGCTGACGTCCCGGATGAGGTCGCAGACCGTCTCGACGTCGATGCTCATGCCATCTCCTCATCTTCCAACTCGTCGACGTGGTCGCAGGTGACGAAGTCGATGAGTTTCTCCATCTCGGTGTTGAACCGTGGATCCAGGTCGTGCCAGTCACGCACTCTGCTCAGCATGGCCTGCCAGGCCTTGCCGACATCAGACTGGGTGGAGTGTGGCACACCGAGGCGTTTCAGGGTGCCGAGCTTGAAATCCTCGTCCATCGGGACCTCCGGCCACTCTTGACGACCGATCCGCTCGGGCTTGATGGCCTGCCAGATGTCGATGAAGCGATGTCCGGTGATCATGACGTACTCGCCATATCCGCCACGTCGCACCTCGTCCGCCACGCGAGATTCTTTGGTCCCGGCGACAAGGTGGTCGACGAGAACTCCCAGTCGATGCCCTGGACCTGGCTTGAACTCGGCGACGATCCCGACCAGGTCATCCATGCCGCCCATGTATTCCACGACGACCCCGACATGACGCAGGTCGTCTCCCCAGATCTTCTCGACGAGTTCGGCGTCGTGGCGCCCCTCGACATAGATGCGGCTGGGAAGGGCAACGCGAGCAGGCTCAGCATCTCCGGCGATGGACCCCGACGCGGTGTGCGTGCTGCTCGCACTGCCTTGACGAGGGGGAATACACAGATTGACGGGCTTGCCATCCACCCAGAAACCCGGACCGATGGGGAAGGACTTGCGCTTGCCCATGCGATCCTCGAGCACGACCAGACCGTTCTGCCACGCGACGACGGCCCCGACGTACCCGCTCGACGGATCCTCGACAACCATGTCGAGTTCCAACGGCATGTCGACGCTCTTCTTCATGTGAGAGGTGCGCCAGCCGCTTGCGAGGACGTCGTGGGAGTACCGGTCGATCACAGTAGCCACTGTATTGCCACGCATGACCATGCCGACAAGCCGCGCATCACCAGCTGAAACAACGCACTCGGCATGAGCATCCGCACTATGACCTCACACCAGCAGATCGGTGATGATCCGATCGGCCACCATTCGCCCGGACAGATTGAGCATCAGGCGACCGTTCTGGATCGCCCCGAGCCCTTGCTCCTCGACGTGGTAGGCCCGGTGACGTTCCACCTCCGTCAGCTGGGACAACGGCAACCCGTCAACCAGACGCAGCCGCAACAGCACCGTCTCCTCGTGGCGCTGCCGCGCATTGAGGACCTCGTGGTCCTCAACAGGTAGACGACCCTCGGTCAGCCTGCTCCGGTACGTGGCCGGATGCTTGACGTTCCACCATCTCGTCCCGTTCACGTGCGAGTGGGCTCCAGGACCAATTCCCCACCAGTCATGTCCCAGCCAGTACGCCATGTTGTGGCGACACCGGTGGTCATGACCGTCGCGGGCTCGGCCCCAGTTCGACACCTCGTAGTTGACGTAACCGGCTTCAGTGAGGACCTTCTCGGCGATGAGGTACTTGTCGGCAAGGTCGTCCTCATCGGTCATCGGCAGTTCACCACGCCGGATGCGCGCTGCCAGCCTGGTGCCCTCCTCGACGATGAGGGAGTAGGCGGAAATGTGATCGGGCTCAGCCTCCAGCGCGGCGCCGAGAGTGCGTCGCCAGGAGCCGAGGTCCTCGCCGGGAGCACCGAAGATGAGATCGAGGCTGACGTCGTCGAATCCCACCTGACGGGCCAGCTTCGCCATCTTCACGGCATGACCAGGACGGTGACGACGATCCAGAATCGTCAGGACGGCCTCGTCGGAGGACTGCATCCCCATGGACAACCGGTTGATCCCGGCTTCGAGCAGCCCGGAGAGCACGTCCTCGTCAAGGGTTTCCGGGTTGGCCTCCGTGGTGATCTCGGCGGCATCGTCGACCCCCCACACGGTACGAACGTGATCGACGAGCTCCCCCAGTTGACCTGGGGCGAGCATCGTCGGAGTGCCTCCCCCGAAGAAGATGGTCGACGCCTCCGGACGCCGTCCCAACGTCTGCCCAGCAAGGTCCAACTCGCGATGAGCCGCCTCCAGGTAGCTGGAGATGGCGTCGTGGTCCATGGCTGAGAGGACATAAGTGTTGAAGTCGCAGTACCCACACCGGGAGGCGCAGAACGGAACGTGCAGATAGATGCTCCACGGTCCGTCGGTCGGACTAAGTTGCGGCCGGTCGCCATCTGCGTGCGTCATGATCCTCCTGGGTCACAAGGTACGAATGTCGCTCCTGGATGATGCCACCTGAGTCAGTTACGGCTGGGCCACGACAGGTCACAGCTATTCGGATGGCGAACACCAGGTTCAACGTGTGAAGTTTCAATAGTTTGAGGTTTAAGCTGCCACCATGACTATCTCTCGCCGTCACTTCCTCACCGCATCCGCCGGTTTGGCCACTGCCGCAGTTCTGACCGCATGCGGATCGAACACCGGCGGCGTCTCCACCAATTCGAAGTCGAGCGCCCCTTCGAGTGGCTCCGGAAAGATCGTCCAGTGGTACCACGAGTACGGTGAGAAGGGCGTCCAGCAGGCCGTCAGTCGCTATGCCAAGAATTACAAGGACGCGACGGTCACCGTGAAGTGGAACCCCGGCACCGACTACATGAAGCTGCTGGCCACCACCCTGCTGTCCGGATCAGGTATTCCTGACGTCTTCGAGTCAGAGTACGGGGCCACCCTCGACATGATCCAGAAGGGTCAGGTCGTTGACCTCACCGACACCATCGGTGACGCCAAGTCCAAGTTCTCGCAGCCGGTACTGGATCGCATGACCCTCGACGGCAAGATCTACGCGATCCCGCAGGTCGTCGACATGCAGCTGCTCTACTACCGCAAGTCGGCCCTGGAAAAGGCCAAGCTGTCGGCCCCGACCACCTTCGAGCAGCTCGTCGAGGCTGCCAGAGCCGTCACAACCAAGGAGATGGGCGGATTCTTCGCCGGCAACGACGGTGGCATCGGTGTGCTCGGCAACCTCCTCATCTGGGCCTCCGGCTTCGACCAGCTCAACGACGACCACACTGACGTCGCCTTCATGGAGCAGGCCTTCTTCGACGCCGTCGCCGCTTACCGCGACTTCTACAAGTCCGGCGCCCTGTTGACCGCCGCCTCCAAGGACTGGTTCGACGCCTCCCCATTCGTCAACGGCGAGACCGCCATGCAGTGGGGTGGTTTGTGGTCGCTGGGCGACATCTCCAAGAAGTGGAAGGACGACTTCGACGTCATCCCGTTCCCGGCCATCGGCACGTCCGGCGAGCAGACCGTGCCCTTCGGTGCCTACGGCTCCTGTGTCGCCGCCAAGGGGGCGAGCAACGACGTCGAGGCCGCCAAGAAGTACGCCAAGTGGCTGTGGGTCGATCAGACCGACAAGCAGGTCGACTTCGCCAACTCCTATGGCACCCACATCCCGTCGCAGCCTGACCTCACCGACAAGTGCTCCCAAATCAACAGTGGCGCTGGCAAGGACGCTGCCGAGATGGTCGACAAGCACGGCAAGGCCGCGACCCTGTTCTGGACCTCCAAGATTTCCGACGCCTACAGCGCCGCACTCACGAACGTCGTCAAGAAGGGGGCAGACCCGAAGTCGGCCTTCGCCGGGGTGCAGTCAACGGCCAAGGCCGAACTCAAGCGCGTCAACAAATGAGTTCGTCGGCAGTCTCGAAGCCCCCGACCCGCAACGTCTGGCAGCGGATCCGGGGGCACCAGGGACGCAACCTCTGGTTTGCCCTGTTCGTTGCGCCGTTCCTGATCGGGCTGCTGGTCTTCGTCTACATCCCGATCATCTGGAGCGCCTACTTGTCGTTCTTCGATGCCCGGGCAACCCTGTCCCCCACGAAGTTCATCGGTTTCGCCAACTACCAGAACTTGTTGTCGGACACCCTGTTCCGCAACTCGATGCTGGTCTTCATCGTCTTCGCGATCTTCATCATCCCGCTCACCTACGCCTGTTCTCTGGCCCTCGCGCTGGCCCTCAACAACGTCGGCACGTTCCGGGCCTTCTTCCGCTCCTCCTTCTTCATTCCAACGGCGTGTTCCTATGTCGTCGCGGCGATGGTCTGGCGGCTCAGCTTCTTCAACGGAGCACGGTTCGGTCTGGCGAACTCCCTGCTGCGCAAGATCGGTGGCAACAACATCGACTGGTTGTCCGGAGTGGGCTACTGGTACTGGATCGCGCTGATCTCACTGCGGCTATGGCTGCAAGTCGGCTACTACATGATCCTGCTCATCGCGGGTCTCAACCGCATCCCCACAGACACCTACGAAGCTGCCGCCATTGACGGCGCCGGTCGCTGGGCCACCCTGCGTCACGTCACCATGCCCCAGTTGCGCGGGGTGAGCGCGGCCATTCTCATGTTGTTGCTCATCGGTGCTTTCCAGGCCTTCGACGAGTTCTACAACTTGTTGTCCTCCTCGGGCACCTACCCGCCCTACGCTCGTCCCCCGCTGGTGCACCTGTACCTCATCAGTGTCGGCGGGGCAGATCAGGATCTCGGCATGGGCGGTGCCGGAACCGTCATCCTCACCGCCATCATCGCACTGTTCGGACTGGCCCAGAACTGGCTCATGAGCGGCCACGAGCGCCGCGAGAAGACAGCCGCCAGGCAAGCTGCCAAGGCTCGTCGCAGGGAGGTGTCCCATGGCTGAGGAACATTCCCACATGGTCACGGGCCGCTCCGGGAGATTCCTGCACGGTCTCAAGATCGTCGTGCTGTTCATCCTGGCCCTGCTGTTCCTGCTGCCCTTCTACGTCATCTTTCGCAATGCCTTCAGCAGCTCGGAGGCATTCGTCGCCGCGGACTGGAAGTGGTTGCCCGATAACCTCGACTTCTCGGTGCTGCGGGATCTCTTCTCAGACACTGACCTCGATTTGCCCGGGGCGATGGTCCACTCGGCCATCCAGGCGATCGGACAGACAGTGCTGACGGTCATCGTCAGTTTCATGGCTGGCTACGGGCTGGCAAGGTTCCGCAACAAGGCTGCGACGGTGGTGCTGCGTCTGACAATCCTCACCCTCATGGTGCCGACCGCCGTCACCTTTGTGCCGAGTTTCATCATGACGACCCAGTTCGGGTGGATCGACTCCTACCGAGGCCTCATCATCCCGATGATGTTCTCGGCCTTCGCGACCTACATGTTCCGGCAGTCCCTGCTGGAGTTTCCCAAGGAGTTGGAGGAGGCGTCGAACCTCGACGGAGCCAACCCGTGGACGACGATGTGGCGCATTGTCGTCCCCAATTCCAGGGGAATCATCGCAGCCATCTCGACGATCACCTTCATCGGCGCCTGGAACTCCTTCCTGTGGCCACTGCTGGTTGCTCGAGACAACACCACAACCGTCCAGCTCACGCTGAGTCGATTCATGACGAGCCAGGGAGTCAACTATTCCGAACTCTTCGCCGGTGCCCTGGTGGCAATCGTTCCGGTCGTCATCGTCTTCCTCGTTCTACAGCGCTACTTGGTGCAGGGCCTGGAGACCTCCGGCATGGACTGAGTCCTGGACGCCACCGTCCCCTGCCGACGCCGTCGACAAACATCATGAGGGCCGAGTGGCAGATGAGGGCGGACGTGTGACAACGGACGGTGTTGAGACAGCGGTTCACCGCGTTGGTGACGATGTTCGTCCTGACACCGGTGAACCACGTGAAGACGTCCGGATGATCCGTCATGCGGTCTCCCTCGGCCTTCTGTCGCTCTTGGAAACCTGCTTCGTATGTTGGGCACGGCAGAACCACACTGCCGAGTCTTTTGTGATAAAACTCACAAACGTTTCCGGATTCTTCTTTGCCACACTGGATACATGACTTCCTACCTGCCTCCGTCGTCCACCCCTGTCCGCCGACGTCAGGCCGAACCGCCGAGCCGCACGAACTCCATCGCCAGCAGCGCCAGGGTGATGGCCGTCGTTGTCGCGATGATGTGGGTCCTCGAGATCGTCGACACCATGCTCGGCAACACCCTCGATCAGTTCGGGATCCACTCCTGGACCGGTCAGGGACTGTGGGAGATCTTCACCGCCCCGTGGCTGCACTACGGCTGGGCCCATCTGGCGGGCAACTGCGTGCCACTCTTCGCTCTCGGCATGCTCGTCTACATGGAGTCGACGCGGACCTGGGTCGTCTCGGGGCTCATGATCACGGTGTGCTCGGGGCTCTTCGCGTGGTTCTTCAGCGCGCCGGGAACCATCACGCTCGGCGCCTCCGGAATCGTCTTCGGTTGGTTGGCCTATCTTCTGGTCCGAGGCCTGTTCACCAAGAGACTGCGCGACATCCTGGTGGCCATAGTCGTCTTCCTCATCTACGGGTCAGTGCTGTGGGGTGTGCTTCCGGGACAAGCCGGGGTGTCCTGGCAAGCGCATCTGGGCGGTGCGATGGGCGGCGTCATCGCGGCGTCGTGGCTGGCTCGTCGTCCCAGGTGAGGCAGCGCTGCCTGGAGTGGTAGCTTCCATCGGGTGAGCACCCTTCCTTTCGTCTCCGACACCTTCGACGCGGACCGCTGGCGCGAGATCAGCCTTCCCAGCGATCCGCTGACCGACATGACCTTCCACCGCCTCATCTCACGAGGTGAGGTCGATCACGCCCCGGCTGGCGAGGACCTTCCGGTGGTACGGATCGCCTTCGACCGTCCTGCCATCCGCAATGCCTTCCGCCCACACACCGTCGACGAGCTGTACCGCTGCATCGACGCGGCGCGCTGTACCCCTGACGTGGCAGCAATCATCCTGACCGGGAACGGCCCTTCTCCCCGCGACGGCGGATACTCCTTCTGTTCCGGTGGTGACCAGCGCATTCGTGGCGCAGCCGGTTACCAGTACGAGTCCGATGAGGCGGCCGGCGACGAGGACCTGGCCACCGACGCTCGCCGGGAGCGGATCGCCAAGGGGCGCTTGGGACGTCTCCACATTCTCGAGGTCCAGCGGCTCATGCGCGCCACTCCCAAGCCGATCATCGCCGCCATTCCTGGTTGGACGACCGGCGGTGGCCACTCCCTCATGGTGGTGGCCGACATGGCGGTGGCCAGCCGTGAGAACGCCCGGTTCAAGCAGGTTGACGCCAACGTCGGCTCCTTCGACGCCGGATACGGTTCAGCCCTGCTGGCTCGCCAGATCGGTGACAGGAAGGCCCGCGAGATCTTTTTCCTGGCAGAGACGTACACCGCCGAGCAGGCTGAGCAGTGGGGCGTCATCAACCGCGCCGTCGATCACGCCGAGCTGGAGGACACCGCCATCGAGTGGGGTCTGACGATCGCCGGCAAGTCCCCACAGGCCATCCGAATGCTCAAGTACGCCTTCAACATGGTCGACGACGGCATCGCCGGTCAGCAGGCGTTCGCCGGTGAGGCGACCCGCATGGCATACATGACCGAGGAAGCCCAGGAGGGTCGCGACGCCTTTCTCGAGCACCGCTCCCCCAACTGGTCAAGCTACCCGTACTACTTCTGATTCCTCACCTGTGGACACCACGACCCGATGGGAGGCCCGATGGCCGAGACCGCGAGAGTGCACGTCGTCAGGGTGGAACGCACCCAGGCCGACGTCGACTGGTTGACCGAGCGTTTGACACGTTTCTTGCGTGGCTCGACGCGGTCAGTTCTCGTGCCGACCGGGAGCCAGGAGAATCCAGTGGCCACCCTTGAGGACGTCGAGAGGAGGACGGTGTTCCTGCCCGATGAGGTAGGGCTCGTGATGCGGACGTCAGGCTCGACCTCTGGTCACGGGCGTCTCGTGGGTATCTCGGCGGCTCAGCTGCTGGCGTCCATCAACGCCACGGATGCCCGACTTGGCGGGGCCGGAACGTGGGTGCTCGCCCTTCCCCCCAACCACATTGCCGGTCTGCAGGTTGTCGCCAGGGCCGCAGTCGGCGATCGCTCGGTGGTCGTCGTCGAGGGAAAGGTGACCCCTCGGGCCTTGTCCGACGCCATCGACGAGGCGGTACGCAGGGATCCGGACGGTCGGGTGCATCTGTCCCTGGTGCCGACCCAGTTGACCGACTGCATGGATGATCCGGTTGCTCGTGAGGCCCTGACGCGGTGTTCCACGATCCTCGTCGGAGGTGCCGCAACCTCGTCGCAGTTGGTTGCCGAGGCTCGGGCGGCAGGAATGCCGATCGTGCTGACCTATGGCATGAGCGAGACCTGTGGCGGGTGCGTCTACGACGGGGTTCCGCTCGACGGGGTGCAGGTACGCCTGGATGAGGATGGTCGGGTGTCCCTGTCGGGCCCCATGGTGATGTCGGGGTATCTCGACGAGGGGCCAACCGGGGATTGGTGCCTCACCGGGGACATCGCCCACTGGCAGGACGGTCGGCTCGTCGTCGATGGTCGGGCCGACGACCTCATCGTCTCCGGCGGGCTCAAGATCTCCCCCGGTCAGGTGGCCCATGCCGTCACCGCAACCGGGTTGGCGAGGGACTGCGTCGCCGTCGGGCTGCCCGACGAGAGGTGGGGGCAGGTCGTCACAGCCGTCGTCACGGGTTGCCAGGAGCCCCAGCGCATCCGGGACGCCGTCGATCTGTCACGGGAACTGCGTCCGCACATCGTCGTGACGACCGAAACCATTCCCATGCTGGCTTCCGGAAAGGTGGATCGCCTCGAGGTGAGGCGACTGGCCGAGCAGGCCAGAGCTGACGGATCTGCCTGGACGCGATGACTCCGGTCGCCGCTGCTGCGCATCGGTGACAACGTCAGCGTGGCAACGAGGATTCCGGTGGGCTGCCGCCTGAGGTAGGCCACCTCGGCGACAATGCTCACCACGTCGATGAGCAGACCGAGAATGACTCCATGATGGGGCTACGACTCGCCTGGCACCAGACCCTCATTGCGAGCCCTTTCTGCAGTGGTTCGGCCAGGCGATCACCGATGCAGGATCACCTGCGAGCGTGCCGCCCCCGCGGCCTATTGACAGGCTCAAGGTAGCATCTCCCCTCGTGCACACCTTGTCCTGCGATGTCGACTTGTCCGCTGCGAGTGGGGCTCGGTGGTTGGATGCCGCGCGTCGTTGCTGCCCACCCGAGGTCGACCCGTGGATCTGGGTGGCTCCCGACACCGATGACGCCCCTGCCATGGTTGGTTGGGGCGAGCAGGCCCGCTTCACCGCAAGCGGGCCTGACGCTGCCGAGAAGGCCTTCGACACCTATTCATCGTGGGCTGCTCAGCACTCTGAGGCAGCTCCCGTGGCGTTCGGGTCGTTCCCGTTTTCCCGTGACGAGGAGGGATTCCTCGTCGTCCCCGCTGTTCTCCTCGTCCGGCGCCACTTGGGCGAAGGCACTCTCGTCTTCGGCTCGAAATCCACTCCGATTCATCGCGAGGATTCCGACCTGGCAGTCATTGACGCCCAACTTCCCGATCTTGACGCCGAACACTGGCGCCAGGCGGTCAGCGCCGCAACGACTCGACTCTCCCAGGACTCCGAGCTGGAAAAAGTGGTGCTCTCGCGGTCGGTGACCGTCCGAGCATCCGCCTCGATGAACCGTGGACTCGTCGCGTCCCGCCTCTCGGGCAAGTTCAGCGGCTGCTGGACCTACTGCCATGACGGCCTGGTTGGCGCGACTCCCGAGCTGCTCGTTGACTGCCGCGATGGCCTGTTCCGTTGCCGGGTGCTCGCCGGTACCCGCAAGCCTTCCTGGTCCCACGAGCTGTTGCAGGATCCCAAGGAGCACCGCGAGCACGAGCTGGCCGTGGCTTCAGTGACCGATCGGCTTTCTGAAGCTGGCCTGTCCGACCCTGCCGTTCGAGGACCGTTCCTTCTGGAACTGCCCAATGTCACCCACCTGGCCACGGACATCACCGCCAGGGTCGGCACGACGAATGCCGCACAGATCGTTGACGTCATCCACCCGACGGCCGCAGTGTGCGGCACTCCTCGAGAGCTCGCCTACCAGCTCATCAAGCAGACCGAGATCACGGACCGGGGACGATTCGCCGGGCCCGTCGGATGGATGTCACCGAACGGGTCGGGCCAGTGGGCGCTGGCCTTGCGCTGTGGTCAGTTCTCCGAGGACAACCGATCCGTGCGGGTGCACGCCGGTGCCGGGATCATGCCCAGCTCCGACCCGGACAAGGAGTGGATCGAGACCGGGGCCAAGATGGAGGCCTTCAAGTCGGTGTTGGAGGGCTGAGACTCCTCACACCTGGGGCAAGGTCACCTCGACGATGCTTCGTCCGCGGACGGGTTCAGTCAGGAAATCCGTGCTCTCGACGCGCTGGTAGTCAGCTCCCACCGCCTTCGCCAAACTCGCGAGATCAAGCTCCTGCGGGGCCAGGAAGAACCTCTCCAACACTGGACGAGGGGCAGCTGCGTGCTCCAGCCCGGCGAAGATCGCTCCCCCGCCGTCATTGAGGACGACGACCTGGACGTCGACGTCGCGTTCCGCAGCACCCTTGAGCAGGGCGGTCGCGTCATGGGCTGCGGTGAGGTCCCCGACGACGACTCTTACCGGCATTCCCAGACCAAGGTGCAGGCCGACACCCGTCGAGATGGTGCCGTCGATCCCCGCCAATCCGCGGTTGGCAATGGCCACCGGCCCGCGCTGCTCGGGAACGGCACAGCGATCGAAGGAGCGGATGACGGCGGAGGCGCCGAGCACGAGAAGTGGCCCGACCCCGCGGCAGGCGTCGGCCCAGACAGCCGCGCAGATCTCGTCCTTGCACGTGACGGCGGTCGGACGGTCGGCGCGTTTCCATCGAGCGAGCCAGGCCTCGTCGCGGCTGGCGGTGCGCACCGTGATGGGTCCTGGGACGGTTCGGGCACCACCGGAGACGTCGGTCCAGCGAGAGCGGTCGGCGACGACGGTGACGGGATGAGTGGCCAGGAGTCGTGTGACGGGTCGTGACAAGGTGGGATGGCCTAGGACGAGAACGGCCTCGACCTCGTCAGCCAGATCAGTGCCGAGTATTCCCTGGTAGTCGGTGAGGGCGTTCTGCCCCACTCGGGCCCCGGAACTCGGCTCGGCCAGCAGCGGCCAGCATCCTTCCTCAGCCAGGGTGACGGCGTCGCGTCCGGCACCGTCACCAGCGACGACGACGGTATGAGGAGGCATCGCAACCGGCGTCGCCGGCCTGGCGACCCCGTCGACGACGCGAGGCTTGGGAGGAACGGGATGCCACGGCTCGTCGGGGACGAGCGGGTCACGGAATCCGACATTGAGATGCACGGGTCCGGGATCCGACGACAATGCCCCCCTGGCAGCAGTGACGGCACGCAGCACAAGTGCGTCGAGACGATCGTCGGCGGGGAAACCGGCGGGAATGGCACCGAAGAACCTCGGTGCCGTCCCGTAAATCCCCTCCTGGGTGGTGGTCTGGTTGGCGCCGGTGTGCCACATCTCGTGGGGACGATCGGCAGAGCAGACGATGAGCGGGACTCCACTGGCGTCGGCCTCCAACACCGCCGGATGCAGGTTGGCCACCGCCGTTCCGGATGTCGTCACGATGACGGCCGGACGCCACAGATCCTCCATCATCGAGGCGCGTGACAGGCCGAGGGCGACGAATCCGGCCACACGCTCATCGAGGCGCACATGTACCCGCAACCATCCGGCTGCCTCTGCGTCGGCCAAGGCGTAACCGGTGGGGGCGTCGCGGGACCCGGGGCAGTAGACGACATGTTCAACCCCGGCCCCGACAAGGGCACTCACCAATCGACGGGCAACTGCGGTGGAAGGGTTCACCGTCATCTCCGTTCCAGGTCGGCCAGGGCAGCCACGGTGAGATCCAGCCGCTCGGCCCATCTCGGGCACAGGTCGTCGTCGGGATCATCGGCCTCGACATCGACGACGCCTCGTTGCGGCGTCAGGCAGCCGTCGACGGGTATGAGGGGTGAGTCGCTGACGTCACCGCGGAAGAGCCTGAGGGTCCCCAACCCGCAGGCATGGTCGAGCTCGGGCAGGGCAGCAGCCAGGTGGGTGGCCAGTCCGATGCCGACGCTGGTGTCCAGGGCCGAGGAGACGACGGCGGGCAGCCCGGCGGCGTTGATGACCTCGAGTGCACGGGAGATCCCGGCCAGTGGCTGGACCTTGACGATGATGAGGTCGGCTGCGCCAGCTCGTGCCACTGCAACCGGGTCCTCGGCGCGACGTACCGACTCATCGGCTGCCACCGGGACATCGACCCGGCGTCGCACCTGAGCAAGGTCCTCGATCTGGGGGCAGGGTTGCTCGACGTACTCCAGCCCTTCGGCTGCGGCGTCGAGCTCGATGATGGCTCGTACTGCGGTCTCGACGTCCCATGCGGCATTGGCGTCCACCCGTATCTTGCCGTCTGGCATGGCCTCGCGCACCGCAGCGACCCGACGGCAGTCCTCGCGCAGGTCGCTGCGGGGATCGGCGACCTTGACCTTGGCGGTGGTGCAGGCGGACTCGGCCATCATCGTCCGGGCGCGATCGGCGTTGACGACCGGAATGGTGACGTTGACCGGGATGCGGTCTCGCCGGAGCGGCAATACAGGTTGGGTGGCCCCCTCGATTCCGGCCCGCAACCAGGATGCGGACTCGACCGGGTCGTAGTCCCAGAACGGGGACCACTCCCCCCAGCCCTCCAAGCCGTGCAACAGGGTTCCCTCGCGCACCTCGATACCACGGAACCTCACCGTGAGCGGCACTGTGAAGGCAATCATCTGGTCGATGCCGCGATCAGCCAGCTGGGGCGGAACCTGCAACCGGTGGGCACGCAGCCGGGAGCTCACTTCTTCTCCGTCGCCTCGCCGGTGCGCAGGGCGGCCACGAAGGCCTCCTGAGGCACCTCGACCGAGCCGACGACCTTCATTCGCTTCTTTCCGGCTTTCTGCTTCTCGAGGAGCTTGCGCTTTCGGGAGATGTCACCGCCGTAGCACTTGGCCAACACGTCCTTGCGGACGGCGCGGATGGTCTCTCGGGCAATGACCCTAGCGCCGATGGCGGCCTGAATCGGCACCTCGAACTGCTGGCGCGGGATGAGTTCCTTGAGCTTGGTGGCCATCGCGACGCCATAGGAATAGGACTTGTCGCGGTGGACGATCGAGCTGAGGGCGTCAACCGGGTCACCATTGAGCAGGATGTCGACCTTGACGAGGTCAGCAGTCTGCTCGCCCGCATCGTGGTAGTCCAGCGAAGCATACCCCTTGGTGCGGGACTTGAGCTGGTCGAAGAAGTCGAAGACGATCTCCGAGAGGGGCAGTCGGTACCGAATCTCCACACGATCCGAGGAGAGGTAGTCCAGGCCCTGCTGAACCCCGCGGCGCTGCTGGCACAGCTCGAGGATGGTGCCGATGTACTCGGCGGGGCTGAGGATGGTGGCATCGACGACGGGTTCGCGCACCTCGGCGATCCGTCCAGAGGTCGGGTACTCCGAGGGGTTGGTGACGGTGACGGTCAACCCGTCCTCCATGAGGACGTGGTGCACCACCGAGGGAGCCGTGGAGATGAGGTCGAGGTCGAACTCGCGTTCCAGACGCTCGCGCACGATCTCCATGTGCAGCAACCCCAGGAAGCCGACGCGGAAACCGAATCCCAAGGCGGTCGAGGTCTCGGGCTCGTAGACCAGGGCTGCGTCGTTGAGCTGCAGTTTGTCGAGGGCGTCGCGCAGCTCTGGGAAATCCTTGGCGTCAATCGGGAAGAGTCCCGAGTACACCATCGGCTTGGGGTGCTGGTAGCCGCCGAGATCCGTTTCGGAGGGCTTGGTGGCATTGGTGACGGTGTCGCCGACTCGGGACTGGCGGACATCCTTCACACCGGTGATGAGGTAACCGACCTCGCCGGTCGACAGTCCGTCGGCGGGTACCATCTCCGGGGAGATGACGCCGATTTCGAGCACCTCGTGAGCAGCACCGGTGCTCATCATGAGGATCTTCTCGCGGTGGCGCAGGGCGCCGTCAACGACCCGAACATAGGTGACGACGCCGCGGTAGGTGTCGTAGACCGAGTCGAAGATGAGGACACGGGCAGGGGCGTCGGCCACTCCTTCGGGGGCAGGCACCTCCGCGACGATGGTGTTGAGTAGGTCGCCCACCCCGTCACCGGTCTTCGCGGATACGCGCAGCACCTCTGACTCATCGCATCCGATGATGCCGGCAATCTCAGCGGCGTGACGATCCGGTTCGGCGCCCGGGAGGTCAATCTTGTTGAGGACCGGGATGATCTCCAGGTCAGCTTCCAGGGCGAGGTACAGGTTGGCCAGGGTCTGGGCCTCGATGCCTTGGGCCGCGTCAACGAGCAGAATCGCTCCCTCGCACGCCTGCAGGGACCTGGACACCTCGTAGGAGAAGTCGACGTGACCAGGGGTGTCGATCATGTTGAGGACGTGGGTGACGCCGTCGACCTCCCACGGCATCCGCACCGCCTGGGACTTGATGGTGATGCCGCGTTCTCTCTCGATGTCCATGCGGTCCAGGTACTGAGCGCGAGCGCTACGCTCGTCCAGGACACCGGTCATCTGCAACATCCGGTCGGCCAGGGTCGACTTGCCGTGGTCAATGTGCGCAATGATGCAGAAGTTCCGAATGATGGCCGGATCTGTGCTGCCAGGCTGAGGCGCGGACATCTGCTCCCTCATGTCTCGAAGATGGTACCGGGGGATACCCGGCTCAACCCCCAGTCTCTCACGCACCAGCGACACAGCGCCTGTCCCGGTACTCACCTCGACGGCCACACCGTCAACCATGACGGTCAGTTCCGCACCCGACTAAGATCGAATCATGGTCGCCGATGACAGCCTCCGACACGCGAGCCTTGATCCGCACACCCACCAATCCTTCACTCTGCGCTGGGAGCGTTATCTGCCTGATCTGTGGATCGGTCTCAGCAGGGTTTACGACGATCGCGCCGACGAGACCTTGCAGAGGGTCCGCGACATCCTCATGGCTCGGATCGCCGAGCGTCCCGATGACCTCAAGCGTCTCGACGAGGCTCGACTCCTCCAACCCGACTGGCTACAGCAGTCGTCCATGATCGGGTACGCCACCTACACCGACCGATTCGCGGGCACCCTCAGGGGCATCAACGATCATCTGGACCATCTGTCCGAGATGGGGGTGCGATACCTGCACCTCCTGCCCCTGCTGCAACCACGACAAGGAGCCAACGACGGGGGCTACGCCGTCGCCGACCATCACGCGATCCGTACGGATCTGGGCACGATGGACGATCTCGACGATCTGACGAGCGCGCTGAGGGGTCACGGCATCTCCTTGGTCATGGACCTGGTTGTCAACCATGTGGCAGCCGAGCACGAGTGGGCTCAGCGGGCCCGCGAAGGCCAGCAGAAGTATCGTGATTACTTCCGCATCCTGAAGACTCAGGAGGAGGTCGATGCTTGGGAGAACGATCTCCCGGAGGTCTTTCCGGACTTTGCGCGTGGCAACTTCACCTGGAACGACGACTGTCAGGGATGGGTCTGGACGACCTTCAACGAGTTTCAGTGGGACCTCAACTGGGCCAACCCCGACGTCTTCTGCGAGTTCCTCGACCTCATGTGTGAACTCGCCAACCGAGGGGTCGAGGTCTTCCGCCTGGACGCCATCGCCTTCATCTGGAAGAAGCTCGGCACCAGTTGCCAGAACCTCCCCCAGGTCCACGA
Organism: Cutibacterium nasicola; assembly: GCF_052654715.2. Classification (NCBI taxonomy): domain Bacteria; kingdom Bacillati; phylum Actinomycetota; class Actinomycetes; order Propionibacteriales; family Propionibacteriaceae; genus Cutibacterium; species Cutibacterium nasicola. The sequence goes on from NZ_CP199745.2 coordinate 1,382,770, forward strand.
CCTCACCCAGTCACTGCGCCAGGCAATGCGGATCGTCGCTCCTGCCGTGGCCTTCAAGGCTGAGGCGATCGTCGGCCCCAATGATCTCGTGGGATACCTGGGAGAAGGTCGCCACTGGGGCAGGCTCTCGGACATGGCGTACCACAACAGCCTCATGGTGCAGCTGTGGAGCACCCTGGCCACCCGCGATGTCCGTCTCATGGAGACGGCCTTGAGTCGGTTTCCCGACAAGCCTTCGACGACGACCTGGGCCACCTATGCCCGCTGCCATGACGACATCGGTTGGGCAGTTGACGACGCTGACGCCCGAGACACCGGGCTGGACCCCGCCGCCCACCGTCGTTTCCTCTCCGACTTCTACTCCGGTGAATTCCCCGGGTCATTCGCGCGCGGCCTGGTCTTCCAGGACAACCCGGAGACCGGGGACCGTCGCATCAGTGGGTCTCTGGCGAGCCTCGCCGGGTTGGAAAGTGCTTTGGAGGCCAAGGATCCGGCGCTCATTGACGCTGCCATCGCCCGGATCGTCATGATGCACACCGCGATCCTGGGTTACGGCGGTGTGCCGCTCATCTGGATGGGTGACGAGGTCGGGATGCTCAATGACGACTGGCAGTGCAATCCTGATCATGCTGATGACAACCGGTGGGTTCACCGTCCGGTCATGGATTGGTCGCTGGTGGAGCAGGCCCAGGCCGAGCCGCACAGCGTCCCCGGTAGGATCTGGGGCGGGGTGAGACGCGCCATCAATGCCCGTCGTCGCAGCCCCGAGTTCCACGCGTCGGTGGAGACGGTCGTGCTCCCCTCACCCAACCGCAAAGTCATCATGTGGGGACGACCGCATCCAGAGGGCAGGATGATCGAGCTGTACAACGTCAGCGAGCACGAGGTCTGGTTCCCGATGGAAACCCTACGATCCGAACTCGATGACGTCGTCACCGAGTTGCTGAGCGGGTTCGACTACGACCTCACCCCCATGAACCTGCGTCTTGCCCCGTACGAGTGCCTCTGGTTGAGCGCTCGATCTGCATCCTGACACGACGAGAAACGAGACCGCGGAACGCCCGCTGATTTGGGGCCACCGCGTTGATTTGGTAGCATGTTCTGTCGCGCCTGTCTGGCGCTTTCCACGTACATCGATCAAGGAATCAGAGGCTGCCCAGTGCCGAACATCAAGTCGCAGATGAAGCGCGTGAAGACCAACGAGAAGTCGCGCCAGCGCAACAAGGCCGTCAAGTCCGCCCTGCGCACCTACGTGCGCAACTTCCGCCGCGCCGCTGAGGCCGGAGACGTTGAGGCCGCCACCAAGGCCGCCAGGATCGCCAACCGTCAGCTCGACAAGGCCGTGTCGAAGGGCGTCATCCACAAGAACCAGGCTGCCAACCGCAAGTCGGCCATCTCCAAGAAGCTCAACTCGCTGGCCGCCTGAGTTTCCTCTCCCCGTTACGGGGATACGCACAGCACCTCGGCCCACTGGGTGGTCGGGGTGCTTGACGTGTTTGTCACAAGTATTTTAGGGCACGGTCATCCTACAAGCGGACCGGGCCCCGGTCAGGTTTGCGGGCTTTCTCGACGTCGATGAGCATCGACTCCAGGGCATAGTTGGCGTCCACCGCAGCACCCTTGACGGCGCCGTCACAGGTATTGACGAGCCGGATGGCCTTGGCCACCCCGGCCTTGCTCCAGAACCGGGCCTGCGTGTTGAGCGCCTTGAGTCTCCACGGCGAGACGCCGATCGCCTGAGCCAGCTGCTTGTCCCCCATCCGCTGGCGACGCATGTCCATGAACAGTCCCAGATATCGCAGCCCGCGAGCCATTGCAGCTGTCACCGCTGCCGGCTGGACTCCGGTAGACAGACCCCATCGCAGGGTTTCCAGCGCATCGGGGAGTCGTCCCTCGAGGCTGGCGTCAGCGACGCTGAATGCCGAGATCTCCGCCCTGCCACCGAAATAGGTCGTGACGGCCTCGGCACCGATTCTTCCGTCCGGTGAATCACTGGCCAGCTGATCAATGGCCGCTGCCAAGGTCCGAAGATCGTTTCCGAGAGCCTGGTGCAGGGCGTCGGCGGCGTCATGATCCATATCGAGATGGACGCGACGAGCCTCCTTGGCGATGAAGTCTGGGATGGCCCAGGGCTTGGGGGGATCTGCCTTGACCGTCTCGATCTTGGCCTTGGACAGCTTGGTCAGGAGCCCCTTTCCCTTCACCCCGCCGGGATGGACGAGGATGAGGCACAAGTCATCGGAGGGCTGTGCGGCAGTGTTGGCGACGAGGTCGAACAGATCCTTGTCGAGATCGGCGATGGGGTCGACGACAACGATCGTCGCCTCGCTGAACAGGGATCCTCCGGTGGCTTCCACGAAACGTCCGGCGTCAACCTCGCGGCCCGCCAGCTCAACCAGTTCAGCCTCGGGAACCTCCTGTCGGGCCGCCTTCACGCGGGCGTCAACGGCCCTGTCCGACAGCAGGGTCTCCGACCCGTGAACCACCAATGCTGTGCCGTAGACCGAACTCACCTTCCCAAGGATGCCAGAGGATGCCATCGGGATTGCGTCAGATGGTGTTCTGGCCCGTCAGAGACTCAGTGAGAATGCAGCCACTCCAATCGGGTGCGCAGCAGATCCATCGGTGCCGATTCATTCCTGGGACCCGGCACCTCCCGGTAGAGCTGTCCCCAGCCAGCCTGGGGTGTGAGGTCGTGGTGGCGGGAGTAGTCGAGCAGGGCTCGGTGAATCTCCCGACGCATCTCGCGCGGGTCACGGATGGTGTCGTAGACCGAGCCACCACGACGCTGCAGGGCGATGAGGTCGTCGCGTCGAGCCTGCCTCTCCTCGGCTGCCTTGGATGCCTTGTGAGCACGTCGGGCCGAGGCCACGCGACGCGCCTGCTCGGCGCGGATCTTCTCGTCACGGGCCAGCAGGGCGCGCTCCTGTTCAGGGCTCAAGAGACCGTCGAGGGCGAAGAGTCCACCATCAGACGTGGGAGCGTAGGTGTCGATGACCTCGCCGAGGATGGCGTCAGAAGCGACGGCCTGCCACGTTCCGACATCAGGGTCGGGCTCGGAGCGTTGCCGGGTGTCGAACTCCTCAATGAGGTCCGGTTCCTGCGGGGGTCCGATGACGTGGTCGCGAGTTTCCTCCATCTCGGCGGCCAGGTCGAGCAGACGTCCTACTGCCGGCAGGAAGACCGTGGCACGTTCGCGACGATTTCGAGCACGCACGACACGTCCCACCATCTGCGCGAAGAACAGCGGGGTGGAAGCCGTCGTCGAGTAGATCAGCACGGCGGCGTCGGGGACGTCGACCCCCTCGGTGATGAGACGCACGCACACCGCGCAGATCTTGTCCGGATCGTCGCGGTAAGCGGTGAGTTTCTTGGCCGAAGCCGAATCCTCCGACAGGATCACTGAAGGCTCGTTTCCGGTGACCTCTCGCCAGACCTCAGCATATTCCTTGGCCACCTTCTGGTTCGAGGCCGGGACGAGCACCTTGGCGTGCGGGATCGTCCCGGAATCGCGCAGCTGGTTCACCCGCGCCCATGCCGCGGCCATGACGTGGGCGATCCACTCGCCGTCCGAGTCCAGAGCCGTACGCCAGGCCATCTCCTCGTTGACCTTGGTGAGCTCGGAGTCACCGAGGATGGCGGTGTGGGTCTCCCCAAGCGCGTCGGTCCAGGTGGATCGTCCGGTGTAGGTGGCGAACGTGACGGGACGCACGACTCCGTCGCGCAGGGCGTCACCGTAACCATAGGTGTAGTCGGCCACCGACTCGAAGGCGCCGTCACCGACCTCCTCGTAGCGGACGTGGGCGATCCTGGCCTCGTCGGACCGGAAGGGGGTTCCGGTGACGCCGAGGCGTCGCACCGCACCCGAGAAGGCCTCGATGACGCCAGATCCCCAGCTCATGACGTCGCCGGCGTGGTGGATCTCGTCGAAGATGACGAGCGTGCGCATATTGGTCGCCCGGGCAGCGTGGAGAGCTGGTTTCTGGGCGACCTGGGCATAGGTGACCACACATCCGTGGCAGTCGGGCGGCAGTGCCTCCGCATTCGCTGTGTCGCGCAGGTCGAAGCCAAGTCCGCGTGCCGCACCCATCCACTGGGTGCGCAAATGGTCGGTCGGGCAGACGACGATGACGCGGTTGATGACATGGTCCTGCCACAGGTGAGCTGCGACGGCCAGGGTGAACGTTGTCTTTCCAGCGCCAGGAGTGGCGCACACCAGCCAGTCACGTGGGCTGGAAGACAGGTACGAGTCCAGGGCCTCTCGCTGCCATGTGCGCAACCGCATCGGCATGCGAGGCCCTTTGGTCGTGAACCGTGACGCCACCTGTTCTCCTTCCCGCGAGGGCCCACTTGGGATGAACCGACCGCTCAGGTTAGCGCGCTCGTCCGACACCTCCACATCGATGAATCTCCCTGCGACGCGGAACACGAATCAGTCACGATCGCGTCTGCACCAGGACCGTACCGCCACTACGAGCCAGCAGGACCGTGCCTTCCTCGTCGGTGCGACGGACTTGCATCCCCATCTTCTTGGCCAGGGACATGGCCTTGTGAGAGGGATGTCCGAAGGGGTTTGCCTTCCCGGCCGAGACCACCGCGACGCTCGCACCGGTTGCGGCCCAGAAGTCCTCGTCCTGATGGGCAGATCCGTGATGAGCAACGACGAGGACATCACTCGACAGATCTGCGTGGTCTGCCAGGACATGGCGCTGCTCACCCGGCTCGGCGTCTCCTGGAAGGAGGACTCTCAGACCGTCGACCGTGGCCTTGACGACGACGCAGGAGTTGTTCTCGACAGCTGGCTCCTCCTGCGATTCGCCAGCGTCGGACAACTGGATTCCGCCGAACAGCTCGAGCCTCGCCGTGCCAACCGTCATGACCTCGCCCGAGTGTGCCAGGAGCACCCGTGCCCCCATCCGTGCGACGGCCTGCCTCACCCTCCTGGCTGCCCGTTCCGGAGACGCCAACTGGGACACGACGACAGCCGTCGTCGGCCCATGATCACGAACGGCGTCGAGCCCGTCGATGTGATCGGCGTGGTAATGGCTGAGGACCACCATCGGCACCTGGTCGACGTCAAGGTCATCAAGGCACCGACCCAACGGACTCGGATCAGGACCAGTGTCGACGACGACAGCGGCATGGGGGCCCGCACGCACCAGCGCAGCGCTGCCCTGCCCGACGTCACAGATGGCAACTTGCCACACTCCCGGCCAACCAGGAACGGGAGGCCGGACCACGGTGGCCGAAACCACCGCGAGGCCGGCCACCACTGTCAGCCAGGGCCGTGCCAGGACACCAGGTGTGATCAAGGCCAGACCCAGGCACAGCCCGCCGAGAACGACAAGAGCCACTCCTCCCGACGGCCAGGTCAGCAGACCAGCCGGCGCCTTGCCTCCCAGGTGAGCGATCCAGATGATCGGCTGGACGCACCATCCCGCCAGGCGTCCCAACGGCACGGCCAAGGGTGGCCAGATGAGGGCCACGAGCCCAGCCACCATTCCCAACGCCGAGGCTGGCGGGACGAAGGGAGCCGCAGCCAGGTTGGCAACCAGACCGACGGTGGATACCGTTCCGGCCATCCAGGTGACAACAGGTTGGGTGGCGAGCTGGGCAGCCCATGGCACGGTGACAGCAGCTGCCAACCAGGTCGGCGCCCATGACATCGCAGCCGTCCAGGGTTGTGCCCACCACAGGATCCCGGCAGTGGCACAGGCGGACAGCCAGAATCCCACTGATCGCACCAGCCACGGATCAACGATCATGAGGCCTGTCACCGCGACTGCCAACGTCCGTACTCCCCCGCGGCGGTCGAAGGACACTCCGGTCGCCGCCATGGCGACTGCTCCCATGGCGGCTGCACGCACCACGGATGCCTCTGCCCGACACACCACGACGAAGCCGACGACTCCGATCACTGAGAGCACTCGCAACCCACGTCTCCTCATGCCGCACCGTGCCCCGATCCACCACAGCAGAGCAGTCGTGGAGGCCAGGTTGGCTCCCGAGACGGCCATGAGGTGAGTCAATGCGGTGACGCGAAAGTCCTCCGACATCTCCTCGGAGACCGTAGAGGTATCCCCGACGACCAAGGACGGCACGATGGCCCGCTGCCCGTCGGGGCACCCTTCCACCGCCACCACGAGGCCAGCGCGAAAACGATTGACGGACCGGTCCAGCGGGCCCGCGGGAGTGACCACCTTGGGCGGGGAGCGCAGCTTCATGACGGCGGCTTCCGACCGTCCCTGCCGTGGCGGGGTCAGCAACCCTCGAACCTGGATCTGTTCCCCGACGGACAGCTTCGCAGCGGTGGCCGCTCTGGCTCCCGTTGCCATGACGACGACCTGTGCAGACTGCGTGATGACCCGTTCCTCGGTGGCGACACGACTGACGGCGACGGTGACGGTGACCGTCGATCCGCCCGACCCGTTGCCGTCAAAGGTCCGTGGCTCAACGGCCACACGTCCAATCAGGGTCGCCATGGCCTCCTCGTCGGCGAGCTGTGCCACTCCCACACCGTGGACGATGTGATCGCGCATTCCGGAAGTGACGAGGACGCTGAGACCCACGAGGGCCGTGACGACCACCAACCATCCCCTGCGCCGGGCTGCGATCATGCCGGTGACAAGGCATCCCGCTACAGCGAGGAGGATGAGCCGAGGACGACCACTGATCCCCAGTGCAGCCGCCACACTGGCCGTCAGGGCGACCGGAACCATGCGGACGTCTGGTGTGGCGACCTGCTCGCCAAGGGCGGACTCAGACCATGACATGGGGCTTGATCTTCTCGAAGGTCTTGGGACCGACCCCGGAGATTTCACGCAACTGATCGACCGAGGTGAAACGACCGTGTTCCTGCCGCCACGCCATGATCCGACCGGCCATGACAGGCCCCACGCCATCGATCGACTCGAGCTCACCCTGGCTCGCGGTGTTGAGATTGATCGTTGCGCCAGCCGCCGACGTCCCGCCCGCAGCGCCACCAGTACCACTCGGTCCGGCCTCCTGGGCCGCAATCGCGCTGCCAGTCTGACCAGGCGGGGTCACCGTGCCGTCCCCACGTGCCGGGATCCATATCTGGCAGCCATCACAGACAGGCGCGGCAAGGTTGAGCCGTCCCGGATGAGCTCCCGATGCCATGCCTCCTGCGGCTTCGACGGCGTCAGCCACCCGGGCATCGGAGGGCACCGTGTAGACCCCCGGATGCGTCACCCGTCCTGCCACGTGCACCTGGACACTCTGAGCCTCACTCGGAGTCGGCAACGGGCCCGACGATGCTGAGACAGGCGCAGCCTCAGGCGTCTCCGCATCGCTGCTGGTCGCGCCCGGTAGGGTCGCACCTTCTGGCACCGTTGAGACGACCACTGCCCCGGCGGGTACTTCAGTGGGCTTGGACCTCAGCAGACCGACGGCCACCACCGACAGCACCAGCACGAGCAGGATTCCCACGGCTGAGGCGTGGACCCGGGTCACTGTTCGTCTCGGCCTCACGGGCTCTTCCTCGTCGGGTTCCTCTGCCACGGGGGTTGCGGACCGCCTTGGCCCCAGATTTCGGGCAGGCAGCCGCGCCATGAGACTCTCAAGACGCTCTCGGTACTCGTCGCTCATACCTTCAGTTGTCGTCGCGCGCCGTCGGCATCCGCCATCTTTTTCACATCTGTGGACAACGAGATGCGGCGGCGAGTCTGCTGTCCACAGGCTCGCCGCCGCATCGTCGGGATGTCAGCTCATGACTGTCATGATCACGAGAGTTCAGCGGGTCACTTCGCGACGATGGAGATCATCTTCGGCAACCGGGCAATGACCTTGACGATCTCCTTGCCCTCGGTGAACCGCTGGACGTTGGGGTCAGCCAGTGCCAGCTCGCGGGCCGCGGCCTCGGTGATGTCAGGGCTCACCTGGATCTTGGCGCGGACCTTGCCCGTCACCTGGACGACCATGGTCACCTCCTCGGCAACGAGCAGCTTCTCGTCAGGAGTCGGCCACTGGGAGTTGGCGACGGACGGCTCGAGGCCGAGCATCTCCCACATCTCCTCAGCCAGATACGGGGCCACCAGGGAGAGCGCCTGGGCGGTGAAGGTGACAGCCTCACGCACCGCGGGGTCAGCCGAGCCGCAACCGGAGTCGATCGCCTTGCGGGTGGCGTTGACGAGCTCCATGATGCGCGCCACGACGACGTTGTACCGGCCACCGTCGAGCAGCTCGGTGATGTCGGCGATACTGCGGTGAGTCACGCGGCGAAGGTCGCCGTTGCCCTTACCCAGGTCGACGTCGGGGTCGCTGGTGACCTCGGAGGCAACGCGCCAGGCACGCTGCAGGAACTTCAGGGTCGAGGCCGGGGAGACGTCGGCCCAGTCGATGTCCTCGTCCGGCGGGCCGGCGAAGATGACGGTGGTGCGCACCGCGTCGACACCGAACTGGTCGATCTGCCTGCCGAGGTCGACACCGTTACCCAGCGACTTCGACATCGCCCGGCCCTCGTTGATGACCTGGCCCTGGTTCATGAGCCGCTGGAAGGGCTCGGTGAAGTCAACCATGCCAAGATCATGCAACACCTTGGTGAAGAACCGCGAGTACAGCAGGTGCATGGTGGCGTGCTCGACGCCGCCGATGTACTGGGCCACCGGCATCCAGCGTCGCACGGCGTCGGTGTCGAACGGGCCTTGGTCGAAGTGCGGGGAGCAGTAACGCATGAAGTACCAGGACGAGTCCACGAAGGTATCCATGGTGTCGGTGTCACGCTGGGCGGCCTCGCCACACGTGGGGCAGGGCACCTCGCGCCACTCGCGAGCCTCCTGCCCGGCGAGCGGGGACTTGCCCTTGGGGGCCAACTCGTCACCGCGCAGATCCGGCAGCTTGACCGGCAGTTGGTCATCAGGGACCGGGACGTCCCCGCAGGTGCCGCAGTGGATGATCGGAATGGGGCATCCCCAGAAACGCTGACGGCTCAACAGCCAGTCGCGCAGGCGGTAGGTGATCGTCGGCTCACCAATGCCCTTGTCATCAAGGAAATCACACATCTTCTCGATGGCCTCGGCCTTGGTGGTGACGCCGTCAAGGAATCCGGAGTTCTGGTAGGCGCCGTCACCGGTGGTGGCGGTGCCGGATTCGCGAGGATCGGCCTCGCCGGTGTCGATGACCGGGATGACGTCAATGCCGTACTTGCGGGCAAAATCGAGGTCACGCTGGTCGTGGGCAGGCACGGCCATGACGGCACCGGTGCCGTAGTCAGCCAGCACATAGTCGCCGGCCCACACCGGGACCTTGGCCCCGTTGACGGGGTTGGTGGCCTCGACCCCGAGAGGCACACCGGTCTTCTCGTGCTCGGTGGACTGACGCTCGATCTCGGACTTCTTCTTGACCTCGTCGAGGTAGGCCTCGAAGTCAGGACGGGCCTGGTTGGAGACGATCTCCTGGGCCAGAGCGGAGTCCGGGGCGACGACCATGAAGGTCGCTCCGTAGAGGGTGTCAGGACGGGTGGTGAACACTCGCACCGGCTCCTCGCGACCGTCAATGATGAAGTCGACGTAGGCGCCCTCGGAACGTCCGATCCAGTTGCGCTGCATCGACAGCACACGATCGGGCCACTTGTCCTCGATCTGTACCATGTCATCGAGCAGACGCTGGGCGTAGTCAGTGATACGGAAGTACCACTGGTTGAGCTGACGTTTGGTGACGACGGCGCCGCAGCGCTCGCAGCAACCGTCCTTGACCTGCTCGTTGGCGAGCACGGTCTGGTCGTTGGGGCACCAGTTGGCCCAGGAGTCCTTGCGGTAGGCCAGTCCCTTTTCGAAGAAGCGGTTGAACAGCCACTGAGTCCAGCGATAGTACTCCTCGTCGGAGGTGTGCAGTCTCATCGACCAGTCGAAGGAGACGGCATAACGCTTGAAGGAGGCCGCCTGGGTGTCAATGTTGCTGTAGGTCCACTCAGCGGGGTGGGTGCCGTGCTTGATGGCGGCGTTCTCAGCTGGCAGACCGAAGGAGTCCCAGCCGACCGGGTGCAGGACGTCGAACCCGCGCAGCCGCCAATAGCGCGCCAGCACGTCGCCAATGGCGAACGCCTCGGCATGACCCATGTGGAGGTCACCGGAGGGGTAGGCAAACATGTCGAGCACGTAACGACGTTCCTTGGAGCCGTCGTCAAGGGCTGCGAAGGTGCGGTTCTCCTCCCAGTACTTGGACCACTTCTCCTGGGCTGCGGCTGCGTCGTAGCCCGTCGTCTCGCGCACCTGGTCGCTCACGTCACACCTCTCGGATCTACTACGGGTCTCACCGACCCGCGACACATATGGGCCAGAGTTTAGCGAAAGCGCCCCACACCTACCGTCAGGGTTCTCTGTCATGCCTTGTGAGCATTCGTTGAGCAAGAGCACAGCTGATGTCGTGGGCTCCGAGGCGCACCGCGCGAACACGCCCGACGAGTACACCGTACCGTGACATGCTGCCGTCGTCTCGTCGGTGCCCACGTGTAGCGCTATGCCGACAGGTTCAGCTCTTCGCCATAGGGTCCTTCCAGAAGCCGGTGGGCAATCACAGTCGGGTCATGATCCATGACGTCCCACAGTGTGGGCGGAATGAAGGCATCGACGATGACTGCCAGCGCAGACGGCAGGTCGGCTGTTCCCGCCATGGATCCACACCGACGGGCGCACACGGCTGCGACTGCCCCGTCACCACTCAACCATCCCGCCAGCCCGCACAGCGACAGCGGAGCTGGCGCCATCCGGTCTGGGATGATCTCGACTGCTCGGCTCCATATCGACAGCCACCGCGACGCATCGTCTCGTGTCACCGACATCCACAGCGTGCGCGCTATGGCGGGGCGCTGGGCGGCGACCGCCAACTCTGTCACAACGACATCGCTGCGCTCATGCTCAGAAGCGACAATGGCCTGACACCTGGCTGACACGGCCTCATCATCCTTGCAGGCAAGCCGCCGCCGAGCGTTCGTGAGAAGTCTGCGAGTATCTGGATCGCATGTCCGCCCGGGGCCCGAGAGGGCGTCGACCAGAGTAGTGCGACTGGGAAGCGCGCTCAGACCGCGATAGACCGCTTCGGCTGCAATGGCTGGATCAGGAACAAAACGGTGGTTCTCGCCACAGCCCTGCTCGGCGCAAAAGATACTGCGCCAATGCTCGCCATCGGTCCATGCGGCGTCAGCAATGTTCATGCCTTTCATCGCTTGAACAGCCGATGTCAGCGTGGCCATGGCGCGATCTTGATGAGTACTGAATGCCAGGACCACCGTTCGGCCTTGCCCTGCGAGGGGAACGACCCGTGAGGCGAACGCATCCACAGCTGTACCGGCCTCCAGACCGTCCAGATCAGCTCGAGCGACAAAGCCCTGACATGCGGCGCCATCGTCAGCGACGATAAGAAGCAAACTCTCAGTAGGTTGAAACCCCAAAAGGTAGGGCGCCAAGGTCGCCGCTTGTTCGACGGTCCTGACGGTCAGCGGGTCACGGGCATCTGTATTGGAGGAATGTAGTGATGTCATACCCCCAGTTGTCGTCTCACCCTGCCCACATCTGCCAAGCAATGTCGAATCTGTGGACAACTCCCACCGGCATGGTCTCATCTCGAGAGCATACTGTGGACAACATCATCAGTCAGCGACAACGTACAGTAGAGCCACCATGAGTCAACCGCCTGACATCAGCCAGTACCAGCCGCCACAGCGTCACGGCGGTTGGATCGGCGTCATCATCGTGGCGGCCGTCGTCGTCGCACTGGTGCTCGTCGCCCGCCGAGTCACGACTGAGGCGACGAGCCCCGTCACGCCGACACCATCGGCTACTGCGACGTCCGCGTCCGTAACCCCACCGCGTGTCCCGGCATCGGCTACAGCCGTCGCGTCGTCGTCACCCTTTTCTTCGAAGGATGACGACACCGAGGGACGGTGGTCGATCGACAATGTGACATGGGGGCCCGGCACTGTCACCCTCACGGTCACCATTGAGGTCACCAAAGGCTCACTGGCCGATTACAGCTTTTTCATCATGGAAAACGAATCGACCAACATTCATCAGGAGAGCCAGTCACCGACAGGGTCTCTTGGCACCATCGTGTCCCAGGGCCACAAGGTTCGCGGCACAGTCACCATCGACTGCCCGCGCACCGATGCCACCGTCATGCTCACTCACGCGTCGGGGATGTCCTCGCCCATCTCGGCGTTAACGATCAAGGCGTAGCTCACGCCTCGCACGAAGAGGCGTGAGCCCGGCTTCAGCGTTTCTCAGGCAACCGCAATGCGCGGGTAACGTGGCTGCCACATCGCCGAAAACACCTTCTCGACTGGATTGTCGGTGGACTCGGCCGCCACACCTTCCTCCATCGCCTGCTGGGCCACAGCAATGCCCACCGACGCCGACAGTGATCTCAGGCTCTTGATTGACGGTAGGAGTGAGGCCCCGACAAAGCGACTGTCGGCGTGCAGCGCCACCGCCTGAGCAGCAGCGGCAATCATGCCACTGGTCACCCGGGAGGCCCGAACAGCGATGGTTCCCAAACCAATGCCTGGGAAGACCAGAGCGTTGTTGGCTTGCGCAATCTGATAGGTCACGCCATTCACCATGACCGGCTTGAACGGAGACCCTGTGGCAACCAGGGCACGTCCGTCAGTCCACTTGAGGATGTCGGAGGGCAACGCCTCAGCTTTACGAGTCGGGTTGGACAACGGCATGATCACTGGGCGATCACAGTGGGCAGCCATCGTCGTCACGATTTCCTCGGTGAAGGCTCCAGTCTGAGCAGAACAGCCGATGAGGATGGTCGGGTGAACGTTTCGAACCACGTCGCCGAGGGTGTACTGGTCTGGACTATCGAGGGCCCAACCTTCTAGCTCTTCCTTGCTGCGAGCGAAGGGCTGCTGGAAGTCACGCAGCCGCAAACCGTCGCGCAACAAGCCTCGTGAACCGAGCCCCCAGAAGTGGGAGCGGGCCGTCTTCTCATCAACCCCCTGGCTCACCATGAGCTGCACCAGCAGATTGGCAATTCCGGTCCCAGCCGAGCCTGCGCCGTGAATGACGATCCGGTGCTTGCTCAACGGAATACCCGAGGACTTGACGGCGCTCAGAACCGCTGCGACGACGACGGCCGCGGTACCTTGGATGTCGTCGTTGAAGGTGCAGTAATCATCGCGGTATTTGTTGAGAATCCGCGTGGCGTTACCGGCCGCAAAGTCTTCCCAGTGCAGAAGGGCATGGGGGAACATTCGGTGAGCGGTCTCGACGTATTGCTGGATGAACTCGTCGTATCTCTCGCCACGCACACGGGGGTGACGCACCCCGAGGTAGCCATCGTCGTTGAGACGTTCCATGTTGTCGGTACCGACATCGAGGATGACTGGAAGCACACGGTGAGGGTGAATTCCTGCGGCAGCCGTGTAAACGGCCAGTTTCCCCACCGTGATCGCGACGCCACCAACACCCTGGTCGCCGATGCCCAGGATGCCCTCCGCATCGGTGGCCACGATGAGGTCGACATCGTCGGGGCCGTGGCCCAACTGCGCCAAGGCCTGCTCCATGCCGTCCGGATCGTCAATGGACAGGTAGATGCCACGCGGACGGTCGTACCAGTGGCTGTACTCCTCAATCGCCTTACCGATCGTCGGGGTGTAGACGATGGGAAGCATCTCCTCAATGTGCTCGGCCAAGAGACGGAAGTACAGCACCTCATTGCGATCATGCATGTGGTTGAGGTATAGGTACTTCGCCAAGTCATCAGGCTGCGCCGAGTACTGTGCGTACACCCGCTTGAGCTGATCAGTAATCGTCATGACTCCCGACGGGAGCAAACCGGTGAGACCAAGGGCCTTTCGCTGCTCAATCGTGAACGCAGTGCCCTGGTTGGTCAGGGGGTTCGTCAACACCTCCTGGCCACGAGCCGTAATCCTGAGCAGATCTCCGTCGTCATCGTGCGCATACTGAAAAGGAACTGACATATCCCTTAGCTTATGCGGTCAGCAGCACAAATGGTCATCACTTCACGCGATGGATGACAAAGTGTCACGCAACCGTTCCGCTGAAGTCTTGAGAGACGCGATCTCCTCGGTATCCATGAGGACCGGAACAACCCCTTCGATGCCGTCGCGAGAGACGAGGCAGGGCATCGACAGTGCGACTCCTGAAATTCCGTGCACGTCGGTCACCACGCTCGACAACGGCAGGACGGAGCGGCCTGGGCGCAGCAGCGCCTCGGCCAGACGGGCGCCTGTCAAACCGATGGCATAGTTCGTCGCGCCCTTACCCTCAATAATCTTGTAGGCCGCGAAAGCCGCCTCATGAGCCAGGTCAGCCAGCACCTCCTCGGTGAACACCCACTCGCCGTCGACGGTCCAGTCGCGGATCGGTACACCGGAAATATTGGCTGTTGACCACAGCGGAAACTCCGAATCGCCGTGCTCACCCACGATAGTTGCGTGGACGTGACGCTGTTCCACGTTGGCCCATTGGCGAATGAGCCAACGCAGCCGCGAAGTGTCGAGCATGGTTCCGGTGGAAAAGACACGGTTGGCAGGCAGCCCAGTGGCTTCCTGGGCGACGACGGTGAGCACGTCGCACGGATTGGTCACCAGCACGAAAAGGGCATTCGGGGACTGTTCAACCAGTTGCGGCATGAGAGAGCGCAAGATATTGGCGTTGACGCCAGCGAGGTCCAGACGAGTCTGGCCTGGCTTTTGCCTGGCCCCGGCCGTGATGAAGACGACGTCAGAGTCGGCAGTGTCGTGAACGTCAGCGCCACCCATGACCGACGCAGGAGTGAACTGGGTGCCGTGGGCGAGATCTGCTACCTCAGCCTCGACCTTGTCCTTGGCGATGTCATAGAGGGCAACGAGGTCAGCTGATCCACGAATGAGGCAAGCGTAGGCCAGTGAAGAACCGACCGAACCAGCACCAACAACGGAAATTTTGGAGGCGCGACGGGTGGCGTCAAAAGTGCTCATGCTCATCATCTTAGGGTGCCTCGTGTCTGATGATGGATCCTGCGCACCGGGGCTGCTCATCTGAACAAGCTGTCAGCAAGGCTGGGCGGTTGTGCATGCCTTGAGGTCACCGCCCGTTCGCTCGGCGCCACGCCTGTGCGAGCTCCCGAGCGCTGGACTCGGGATCGGCGCTTCGACAAATTGCCGAGACCACGCTGAGGCCGTCACAGCCCATCCGGGCTACGTCCTGAGCATCACAGACAGTGACTCCCCCGATGACGCATACCGGCCACGGACTGACGTCGACGACAGCGCGTATCGCAGCCAGGCGGAGCTCCCCTGCCTCAGGTTTGGTTCCCGTGCTGTGCAAGGCCCCGACGCCCAAGTAGTCGACAACGTCACGGCCATGAGACAGCGCAGCCTCCACGTGAGCAGGGATCTGCGCGGACAAGCCGATCAGCAGATCGTCCCCGAGAATCTCTCGAGCCTGGGCTACCGGCATGTCGGACTGCCCGACATGGACGCCGTCCGCCCCGATGTCGGCGACCAGATGCACCCGGTCGTCAATGATGAGGGGTACGCCGCTGCACACATTCCGCACCCGTCTTCCTACGACGACGAATTCGTCGTCGGGCATATCGTGGTCGCGAAACTGAACCAGAGTCACTCCACCGGCGACAGCGCGCCGCACGGTCTCGACGACCGCGTCTGGACCACCGCATTGGGCGGTGTCTGTGACGAGGTACACCGACAGGTCGAAGTCAGGACGTGACATCGCGAAGCCCTCCCTGCGCGCCAACTTCATCGGGTGAGACCAGGAACAGTT
Source organism: Cutibacterium nasicola (assembly GCF_052654715.2). Taxonomy (NCBI): domain Bacteria; kingdom Bacillati; phylum Actinomycetota; class Actinomycetes; order Propionibacteriales; family Propionibacteriaceae; genus Cutibacterium; species Cutibacterium nasicola. The sequence goes on from NZ_CP199745.2 coordinate 1,398,519, forward strand.
CGTCGATGAGAGCCTGAGCGAATCCACCCGGACCCACACTGTGATCCGCCGCTCGTTCGGCAGCCACACACACCATGGCGGTTGCGGATGCAGCGGCAATGAGATGATCATTCTGGACGCCTGCAAAGGCCGCCGTGAGAGCCCCCAGCGAGCATCCGACGCCGGTCACTCGCGCCATCCATTCATGCCCCGATGACACGGTTACGTGCCGGTGCACGTCCATGATGTGATCGACGGGGCCACTGATGGCGACCACAGTGCCGTATGTGCGCACGAGATCAGCTGCGGATCCCAATGCGTCCTCGACGGCATCTCCGGCCTCCGGCCCTCGAGCAGACGCTCCTGTTCCGGCCAGTGTCAACACCTCGGAGGCGTTCGCCCTGATGACGGCTGGAGCGCCGACGCACAAAGCGTCCAGGGCGACTTGGGTACGCCATGGCATCCCGACTCCCACTGGGTCGAGCACCCAGGGTGTGTCACCACCTGCTGCGCCCCGCACGGCAGCAACCATGGCCTCGGCGGTCTCCCGGTACGGAGTACCAGTATTGACGAGCACGCCGTCAGCCACCGAGGCGAATCTCTCAGATTCCTCAGGGTTGTCGACCATGGCAGGAACCGCCCCCGCAGCCAACAACACATTCGCGGTGAAATTGGCAACCACGATGTTGGTCAAGCACTGCACCAGCGGCTTGTCCCGACGCAGCCGCTCCACGGACTCCGACACCAAATTCGACAACTCAGTCATGTCAACCACTCCCTTCGCCGGCATTACCCGGACAGGTTCAGGCGGTCGGCACCATCTCGGCACCCTCTCAGCCCTTGTGGTGGGCTCCCGCGTTGTTGTGGTCCACTTTAACGCCGAGCGGACACTTGGCCACACCAACATGTCAGTGGCCAGGTGGCCAAATGGAACGCCCCAGAGCCGCAAGCACCGACTCGTGCATCGCTTCAGATACCGTCGGGTGCGCGACGATCGCCTCAACCAGCGTCTCCGGCGTGGCCTCGAAAGCCTGGGCAACGGTGAAACCCTGGATCATCTCGGTGCCGTCAGGACCGACCATGTGCGCCCCCAGCAACTCACCGGTATCGATGTCGAAGATGGTCTTGACGAAACCGTCAGCCTCCCCCGGCGCAAGAGCTTTACCGTTACCTGACAAGGAAAATCGCCCCACCACAATGTTGGCTCCACTCTTCTTTGCCTCTTCCTCGGACACTCCGCCCGACGCCACCTGAGGTCGGGTGTAAATGCACCCGGGAACCCGGTCGCGTCGCAGGGGATGAGCCGACGAAACCCCGGCCAGATGCTCGACGCACACCACCGCTTCATGGCTGGCTTTGTGGGCAAGACATGGACCGCCTGTCACGTCACCCACTACATAGAGGCCGGCAACCGTGGTACGGCTCCACTCGTCGGCGACGATGAATCCGCGCCGGTCACGTTCGACACACAGCCCATCCAGGCCCAGCCCCTCGGTGTTCGGGGCGACTCCCGTGGCGACCAGTACCACGTCTGTCGTCACTGATTCCTCAGTTCCCTCCTTGGTGGTAAACGTCGTCACCCCATGGGCCGTCGCAACGTCCGACACATCCGTGTGCACACGGATACCCCGGGCACCAAAGTGATGCTCCATGAATGCGCAGACCTCGGGATCCTCAGTCGGGAGTATCCGTGGCAAGACTTCGAGCACCGTCACCTCGACCCCAAGATCGCAGTACAGGCTCGCGAACTCAACGTCAATTGCTCCCGACCCGATGACGAGCAGGGAGTCCGGCAGGGATGAGGGATGCAGGGCCTCGGTCGAGGTCCAGATCCGGTCGTCGTCAGGTGTCACCCCGGGAATCGACTTCGGTCGGGCACCGGTGGCGAGGATGATGTGGTCTCCGCGCAGGGTGCGAGTGCCGTCCTCGCCGTTGACCTCGACCGCCCCCTTGGCGGGAATGGCCGCAGTGCCGGTGATGATCTCGACGCCATTGGCCTTGAGCAACCCGCCGATTCCGGCGCGCAACTGGCCGATGACCGAGTCGGCGTGACCGACGAGGGCGTCGAGATCGATCCCCGTGAGCTCGGCTTTGATCCCTAGGCTGTCGGCCTGTCGGACAGCATGGGCGAGGTCTGCGCCATGGAGCATGGCCTTGGTGGGAATACAGCCACGGTTGGTGCAGGCGCCACCCAGTTCCCCCCTCGACGATGGCGGTGTCCAGGCCCAGCTGGGCGGCCCGGATCGCCGCAACATATCCCCCAGGGCCGGCCCCGATTACGATGACGTCGTGGCGTTCCGTGGCATTGCTGCTCGTCATGGTAACCACCTCAGACCAGCATCTGGGCCGGGGACTCCAGGATCTCCCGAGCCACCGAGATGAACTGAGCGGCCTTGGCCCCGTCGACGATGCGGTGATCGGAGGCCATCGTCAAGGTGACGACGGTCTTGACCTGCACCTCGCCGTCCACGACGACCGGGCACTCCTCACCGTCCCCCAGCGACAAGATCGCGACCTGCGGTGGGTTGATGATCGCGTCGAAGGAGGTGATGCCATACATGCCCAGGTTGGACACCGTGAAAGTGCCACCCTGGAACTCGTCGGGGCTGAGCGTGTGGGAAGCTGCGGACGGTCTGCCCGTCGAACTGCACGTTGACCTCGGGCATCCGCGTCAGCGCCACGGCTGCGGCCTTGACGATGAAGTCGTTGACCGAGACGTGGACGCCTGGGACCGAGTCATTGATCTGCTTGCGCAGGACCAGGACGTCGTCGAGGACGACGTCCTGGTTGACTCGGAAGTGCGGGGCCTCACGCACCGATCCCTGGAGGCGACGAGCAATGATCGAGCGCATCCCGGACAGGAGACTCTCGGTGGGTTCGTTGCTGGGCTGGGCCTCGGCCTGCGGGGTCCCGGTGGCCACCTGCTCCTCAAGGAGCGACAGCCGTTGAGCGGCCTCCTCGACGTCAGCCCGACAGACCCGGCCCCGGCTTCCGCTGGGACGGCGGTCGTGCAGGTTGACGCCGAGCTGTTCGGCGATGCGTCGGGCCACCGGGGTGGCTTCGACGGTGGAATCGTCAAGGGTGGACCTGACGACGAATCCGGATGTGCGTACCGACTTCGGCTCGAAAACGGTGCCGCCTGCGTTGCAGATCGCGGTGGTGACGTCGGCCAGGCTGACGACATTGGTTTCGTCCCAGGACGAGTGTGGGGAGAACGCGACGTCGACACCAACGGCATCGGCACCACCCTCGAGATCGGGGCTCCAGTCCACATCCATGCCGCTGAGCACTATCGCCTGCGTCAGCACCAATGGAGCTGCGCGGCATCCCCGGTGTTGGATCCCCGCACCTCACGCATCGTCAGAGCCATTGACTTGTCCTTCACCGCAGACAGTGCTTGTCCCACTGCGGTGGCACTGGCCTCGTCCTTGGCCCGGCAGGCCGAGTTCGCCTTACGAGCCGCACATCTACGCAGATTGGAAAAGTTGCATCACACCACCAACCGATTACGGATTCGAGGGCCGTGGGTGCTCGTCGACCGGTGGGGGCGGGTGGCTGACAGTTCTGGTGTCACGGTCGCAGACCGTCTACCAGTACCTGAGGCCCCGGCCCGCGGTATGGTCGTCAGTGGGCAAGGAGCGACCCGGTTGGAGCCGGTGGACGGTAGGTGGTTGCCTCTTCCTCGGGGTGACCATCCACGGAAGGGATGACGCAGACACTTCGGTACGGGCCGAGATCCACAGAATCCGCTCCCGTATCGCCTTGCGCCAGGGGTCAAGGTGTCCGACGCGCCCAGTACTCGTGCCTCCGCGTGATCCGAAGCCGAGACCGGAAACGGCCTTGTCCAGTAATACAAGAAGCCGGCCTCCCGACGAAGTCTCAAGTGACACAATGCCGCCATGACTTCCCATCTTGACCCTGTCGTTGACGTTCTCGATGCTGCGTCGTCAGAAGCTGCCGATAGTGGAACCTTGTTGTCCTGGGCAGCCGTTGACGACAGTGAGGTGCGATGTAACGACACTGACGATCACGTCTACAGCATTGCGTCGATGTCGAAATCGTTTACCGCTGCCAGCGTCCTCGGGATCTGTCACGGGCTCATTGACGTGGCTTCTCGACGGCCCAGTCTTGACGACACGCTGAAAACGTGGATCCCACGGCTTCAGCCGCCAGTGGCGGACGCGACGATCCGTGACGCCTTGACGATGTCGACCGGCTTGCCACCCGATGATCCTTGGGCAGACCGTCAGCAGGCCATGCCCCGAGACGAGTTCGAGGCTCTGTTGGGCGAGCCGTTGCTCACGACTTTTGCCCCGGGTACGGGTTATGCGTACTCAAACCTCGATTATGCCATCCTCGGACACATCGTCGAACAGGCCACCGGGCGGTCTTTCCTCGACGTGGTCACGACTGCCTTGCTCGACCGGGTAGGAATGACGCAGTCTTACCTCGACGTCGCGCAGGTGCCCGAGGAAAAGCTCGCCCCGGGTCTCGGCAGAGATGGCAGCATCCAGCCGTTGCTCGGGCCCGGAACCTTCTCCCCCATTGGCGGCCTCATCTGTTCAGCCAAAGATGTTGGTGTCTGGGTCAGTCGCTTCATCACTGCCTGGTCGGGTGACGACGGCTGGGATCGGGTCTTGCGTGACATGCAGCAGATCCAGCGGTATTTCACGAGCTACGGCCCAGTCACCGAAGGATACGGATATGGCCTTCACGTCGCTGTCACGGGACAGGAACATGTCGTCTATCACTGTGGCGGATATCCCGGTTATGGATCGACGATGATGTGGCATCCGCGGTCCGGGGTCGGCGTCGTCGTGCTTGCCAACCAGACATATCACCCGGCCATCCGCGTGGCGGCGCACGCCTTGGAGACCGTCGCTCCTGGGGCTGCCGATCTGCTGCTGCCCTCACAGGCCAAGGATCGTAAGGCCTGTGACGCCGTCCATCCCTCGCCGATGAGCCCGCTGGTGCGGGACCGACTGTCCCATGTTGAGCGCGTCATTCGCGAATGGTCGCAACCCATCGTTGATCATGAATGGAGTCCAACTGTGGCGATGGATCTGCCGCTGGATCAACGTAAGGAAGCGTTCGCGGAGGCCGTCAAGGCCACTGGGGAGTCATCCGACGCCGCTGTCAGCATCGTCGAGGTCACCCCGAATCGTTCGATCTGGCGGGTCGAGGGCCCCCTGGCTACCCGGCAGGTCACAGCGTCAGTTAACCCATTGGGTCAGGTACAGGCCCTCGACGTCAGGATCGTCTGATTGGTCAAATTGTGTCGAGTGAGGTGCCTCGAGTTTCGCGGGCGAACGTATATGTCAGACCGCCGATAACGAGCAGCACAGTGAACAAGATGAACGCCGGGAAGACCGCATCCAAGGTGACATTCTGTTTGACCGCAGATCCGCCCACCATCAGCCCCATAAGCGCTGGTCCGATGATTTTGGCAGTCGCACCGATGCCGTAACCGAGTCCCAGACCGGTGGAGCGTGCTTCGTTGGGAAATTGCTCGGCGCCAAAGGCATTCAGAATGCCGAAAGCTCCGTCACCGAAGGCCATTGCAATAAGTACGCCGGCGAAGAAGACCTGCCAACCCCAATCCAAATGAGCCGAAAGCGCGACGATCAGAGTTCCAGTGGCACCGATGAGACCGAATGACAGCATCGTGATCCTCCGACCGATGCGGTCGGCCAGCCATGCTGAAAGAAAGCGCCCGATGAGATCAGCCAAAGAGACGAACATAAACAGGGTCCCAACTTGCTCTGCAGACTTGCCAAACCCAGTCTTGAGGAGGGTCTGACCCCACGACTGAATCGTGAATGACCCCAGAATGAAGCAGAAGGATCCCAAACTGACAATGAGGAGGCTCTTACGATACTTGCCGAAGACAAGTGAGTACGAAGCGTCTTGGACGTGCTCTACGGACGGCAGATCTCCAATGTCGTCAGCCGGTATCTCCAGCGCCCATGCCAGAGCCTCACGAGCTTCCTTTTCTCGCCCATGACTCTGCAAAAATCTTGGCGACTCGGGAACAAGGCGAATCCACACAAGCAGGAAGACGGGAATGGCACCTAGCGCGATGAGAGCACGCCAATTATCTCCCAAGGCATTTTGCGCAAGTGACCCCAGAAAAAGACCTAGCGGGATGAACACCGACGCCAATCCAGCAAGAAGGCCACGCTGTTTAGCTGGCACAAACTCCTGAACATACGGAATCGACGTGATATTGAGACCGCCAACACCTATCCCCACGCCGATACGCAATATGGCGAGCATAACCCAGCCGCGATCTGGAGTGAACACTGATATGACGGTGAATGCAACAAACATGAGGACGCACCAAAAAAACGATGAACGGCGTCCAATTTTGTCCGCGAGGCGTCCCCACATGATAGCACCGATGACCGTACCCAGGCCAGAACAAGCGAGGATGACGCCCGCCTCAGTGCCGGTCAAATCCCATGGCTTAGTGAGGACGGATACGACAAAACCAATAAGAAAGATATCGAAGAACTCGGAAATATTTCCGACGATAGCAAGGGCGACAAGATTCTTCTGATTGCGCGTCAAGGGACGCGAGTCTATAAGATCTAAGGCTGATTGCTTGGATGCTGTAGAAGTGGACATGTAGGTGTATCTCCTGTCTGCGCCACGATTATTGTCAACGCAGGATGTCTGTGTTCGAAGGAATATTGAGCTCACTGGGGCTCACACGAGTCAAATCACCGTAATGAGTCAGGGCGTAAGCAGATGTCCGCTGCCCGTAATAGATTCCCTGGACCACATCACCTGCAAGATACCCGTGCAATGTTCCTGCAACAAAGGAGTCTCCTGCACCTGGACGGTCGACGACAGGCACCTGAACCACTGGGAAGGTGTGGTCACCGCGCTCGTCGTCGGATAGATAGACACCGCTGATCTGGTCAGTCGACACAACCGTCGGAGCTCCGAACAATTCGCGCAGATCGTGGCATGCCTGTTCCCCGTCGGATTCAATTCCGAATACCGCCCTGCCATCACGCACTGAGCAAAAGACGATATCCGATATGTGAGCAATGGGCTCGAGCACCTCTCGGGCCCGCCTCGACTCCCACAGCAGGGAACGATAATTGACGTCAAGTGCGACGGCTATTCCACGGCAATGGGCTTCCTCGACGAAATGGCTCACGACAGCAGCTGTATTCTCGGTCAGAGCAGCCGTAATGCCAGTCACGAAAACCAGTTTCGTGTCGAGCATGGCATCCCACTCGAGATCCTCGACACGGACGTCACGAAACGGAGTGTGCTCGCGGTCGTAGAGTACACGCGCTGGCATCGGATATTCACCGGGCTCCATGAAGTACAGTGCGACGCGTCCCTCGGGCTTGATGCAGATGTGGGAGACATCGACACCAACACTGCGAAACTCGTTGACAACCCGGTCAGTCAGATCGCCCTTTGGCATAACAGATGTCCAGCAGGCGTCGCGGCCGAGCTGGGACAGCAAGCCTGCAACGTTGGCTTCGGAGCAGGCAGCGGTGGCGCGTAGCTGCTGGGCATTGACCAGCCGTTCTCCCTTGTAGCAGGTGAGTCGGATCTGCCCTTCACCAATAGTCGAGATGTCGTAAGTCATGCCGTCACTCCCTGGGACGCAGCTGCGGTGCCGTAGCGATTGGTGTACCGGTCATGGTTGGAGTCAATCTCCGACTGTGGGAGTGGGGAGATCTCGCCGATGAGCTTGGCAAAAGTCAAGGTCCGGGCTACGTCCTCGACCATAACGGCCGCCTTGACAGCCTTCTCAATGGAAGTGCCGACGGTAAAAACACCGTGTTTCTTGAGTAGCACGGCTGGGGATTCGTCGATGAACCGTACAATTTGCTCACCTATCTGCTCAGTGCCGATCTGAGCGTAATCTCCACACGGGACCCGCCCACCGAACTCGTCGGCGACGGCGGTCATAGCGCAGGGTATGTCCTGGCCTGTGGCCGCCCAGGCGGTAGCGAAGGTGGAGTGAGTGTGAATGATGCTGCGGACATCGTCATGGCGACGGTAGACGTACAGGTGCGAAGCGGTGTCCGAAGATGGCCCGCGATGTCCGTCGACGACTTTTCCGTCGAGGTCGACGACGACCATGTCGTCAGGCATCATGTCGTCGTACAGCATTCCGGAGGGCTTGATGACCACCAGGCCAGTCTCGGGGTCTCGCGCAGATAAATTGCCTGAGGTCCAAGTCACCAGGCCATGTCGGGGCAATTCTAGGTTGCCCTCGCAAACGTCTTTCTTGAGCTTTTCGAGCATCGAACGTTCTCCTTTGAACAGCGGTTTAGAAATTTCTTGGGGTTGGGGTCAGTCAACCCAGGATTCAAGCCGGTGCGACCGGTCCCGAATCAGGCCAGGGTACGACAAACCGGGATTCCAGCGATTCGAAGATGTTCCTCGATGAACTCACGCGCCGACGCACTGCGATCGTTGGAATCGGGGGCATCGTCGTTCCACATCTCGATCATCATTCGGCCGCGCCAGCCCTGCTTGGCAAGGATGGCGAAGGCATCGTCCCAGTCAACGGTCCCCTCCCCCATCGGTACCCGTCGAGGCTCGCCAGGCCGGACATCCTTGACGTGGATCGCGACCATATGGCCGCGTCCAGCCCCGAGTTCGGTGGCAGCGTCGAGCTGTTGCTCAGCAATGTTGCCGAGGTCGGGGTACACCTGCAGGCACGGTGAGTCGGCGAGCTTGACGAACTCCATGGCCTTGCGGATCGAGGTGACGTCGGTGCCGTCAACGTTTTCGATACCCATCACGACCCCCAGCCGTGCAGCCATTGGGACGGCGTCGAGCAGAAGATCGGTGTACCACTGCTCAGACTGATCGTTCATCTGCTCGTAGTAGCAGTAGTATCCCGCCACCTGAAGCACAGGCACTCCGAGATCGTGGCACAGCTGCAACCCTTCGGCCATCACTTCGCGGGCGCGTTGACGCACCGTGGGGTCGGCGCTACCGGGACCAATGCGCCTGTGCACTGACAAGCAGATACCACCGATCGTAGTCCCTGTTTCCTCGATGCAGTGGCGCACCATACGACGCTGGTTCTGATCCCATTCAAGCCGTGCGGTTCGTTCTTCGGTTTCATCGATCGATAGGTCGACGAAACTGAAGCCGGACTCAGGCACCTGGATAAGGAAGCGACGCCAGTCGTCGGCAGTCTCAAGCGGGTTGCCAACGAGGGCCTTCTCGTAGATGCCGAGGGTCACTCCGTCTGACAGGGGCTCAATCATTTCGGCCACACCTCGTCCAGGGTGGAGCGTAGCTGCTGTGCCGCAGCCTTTGGGTCGTGGACGTCGACGATTGAACGACCAGCGATCACAATGCCGACCGGATGGCTAGCAAAAACCGGGAGGTCCTTGGGAGTGATGCCTCCAGTGACGGTGACCGTGAATCCCATCTCAGCGAGTTCGTCGACCCGTCCGAGATCCTCTGGCTTCCAGGAGAGGTCTCCGGCGGCCTCACGGTCGCGGGAACGCTTGACGATGACATGCTCAACGCCCAGCTCACGCCAGCGGCGGGCACGATCAGCGTCGTACCACTCGTCGGCGAGCTCGACCTGAACTTCGCCACCGAACTCCTCTGCCACCTTGCACACCTGGTCGATGGTGGTCAGAGATGCCCCGGCGACACAGGAGACGAGATCAGCTCCGGCTTTGAAACACATCCGGGCGATCTTGGCCCCAGCCTCGGCGATGCGGACATCGGCGAGAATGGTCTTGTCGGGGTAGGCCGCCCGAATGGCGCGCACCACGCCCATGCCCTCGGCGAGAACCAGGATAGTGCCGCACTCAATGATGTCGACGTCATCAGAGACCTTAGCCAACGGGGCGATTGCCGATGGCAGGTCGAATGTGTCAAGAGCGATTTGAAGGCGTGGCATTGCCGTCACCCAGCCAGCGGCTCGAAGCCGAAGAAGGCGGCGGCGTTGTTGATAAGCAGGTCGTCAACGTAGCTGCGGTCAACACCTTCGTCCTCGACCAGGCGCGGGGCAAAGACGGCGGGATCATAGTCGATACCCGAAACCGAACCGTAAACCTTCTGGTACGAGGCCTTGCCGGAATCAGTGCCCAGGAGGATCTGCTTGCCGTAGCCTTTCTCACCAAGGGTCTTGATGAGGTTGACGCGGGTGTTGTCGGGCACGTACTTGATACGGTTGGTGCCGTCGAGTTCAACGTAGCAGCCGAGCTTGCAGATCTGCTCGTGGACCCACGGATCCCAGTTACGCTGCATGTGGCCGATGGCGATCTTGGCGGGATCGACGCCTTGGTCGACGAGGTAGCGAGCCTGCTCGGGGCCACAGGTGCCGGCGGTGACGTGGGTGTTGATGGGGCAGCCAGTCTCCTTGGAGGCGATAGCGACAGCCTTACCGGACTTCTTCTCCCATTCGGTGATCTTGCCGTACGCGGTAGCCCACTTGATGACGCCGGCCTTCACCTTGGTGCGCTCAACGATCGGGCCCATATAGTCGAAACGGTCGATGCCCTCGACAATATCGGCGATCAGCAAATCCGCGATCTGGTTGACGGTGTACTGGTTGACCCAGCTCTGACGCCACTCAAGGTAGACCTTCTGCTGGTGAAATCCGGTGGCCTGGACGACCTGGAGGCCTGGGACCTTCTCGACAACTTCAAGGGTCTTGAGCACACCGCGACCCGAGGATGCGGGGCACATGTCGACGACCGTGGCGCCGTCGGCCCAGCTCATGGAAGCTTCGACGAAGTAGGTGGCCTCTTGAGCGGCCTTGTCGACGTCGTCGAGCAGGTGGTCAGGATCGATGTAGACCTCACCGGCGCCAACACGGATGAGGTGGTCGTGGGCGTTGACGACGCCAAGCGTATCGGGTGAAACGTCGCCAGTGATGGTACGAACGACGGCCATTGGGGTGATTCCTCTCTCACGACTGTGTGACGAGAACCATTCAGCCGTCAGCCCGACATCCTTCGCAAGGCCATGGACTCACATATGTGAATTCACTAAGCGCTAAACCGCCAGTAAGATGGCCTAACACCGCGTTTCAGCGGGGCTTCTAGCATAAAGATTCACATTTGTGAGATACATATGAATGACCGCGAACACATCCAGACCCTACTGACCGTGGCAAAGCGATACTGGTTGGAAGAAGCAACTCAGGCCGAGATCGCTGATGAGATCGGCTACTCCCGATCAATGGTGTCGCGCCTACTCGACGAAGCGCGGCGTCGTGGAATCATCACGTTTACCGTGCAGCACCCGTTACAACGAGCACTTGAGTTGGAACAGGACCTGACGCGCACCTTCGGATTAGCGTGCGCGCGCGTAGCCATGTCAGATGACGACTCTGCGGCTCACGAGGTATCACGGATGGCTTCCGATCTCGTGACTACATATATGCACCCGGACTCGGTCATCGCACTGTCGAATGGGCGTGGAGTAGCTTCGGTGGTGCGCGCCATGACCCCGACACGTCATCCTGAAGCGACAGTGGTCCAGGCAATCGGGGGGACAGCGCGGGGGAATCTACTCCTAGACTCCCCCGAACTGTGTCGTCAACTGGCGGAGCGACTTGGCTGCGCTTACCGAGTGATGCCCGCGCCAGTGTTGGTATCGAATCCGCAAGTAGCAGCGGCTTTAAAGGCGGAGAAGTCCATTGGAATGACAATCGCTATGGCCTCCCACGCCGACATCCTGGTGACGGGGGTAGGCGCGGTCGGAGTGAATTCAGTGGCACCGATTTTCGATCACGTGATGCCCGAACGAACTCACGCCGAGTTGTTGTCGCGGGGAGCGGTCGGCCACATCTGTGGGCACCACATCAATGCTCAGGGCCGTCATGTCGATGCGGACTTCTGCCACGGGTTGATGACGATACCGATCGACCGGATCCCGTCAATCACCCACGTCATCGTCAGTGCTTTCGGAGCTGAAAAGGTGCCAGCTTTATCGGCGATCCTTCGAACCCATCTGGTAACGGATCTGGTAACTGACATCGCAACTGCGAAAGCCGTGCTGGATCATCGCGGCTGAGGTTGGGGTAACTAACGCACTGTTACTGTCGGAAGTATCTCAAGCCGAGGAGGATTCCTGTGGCCCCTGGCCTCACCATCACCACAGACGAGCTCGTCGCGGCCATTGCCAAATGCCGGTCGACACTGGAACATGTGTGGGGGTGGCTCAGGTGTTGGCCACAAACTGTGCATCATGTGAGCGGGATGGCACAACTAGTCACGGAGTGGTTCAAGGTCTCGGAATACGTAAAACAGTCGGACTGACAGGACCGTCACCAGCGGAGCGCACTACGTGGGCCCGCTGTACCTGCGTATTGACGGCCACAACAGTTTCGCCCAGCCCACGGCGACTGCCACCGAAGTGACCACCAAGCGGATGCCCACCGGAGCCGGTGCCGCGATCGTTGCCGGCCATGACGCCCACCACTTCAGTGCCCTCTGGCCCAGTCTCGAGCCGTGGGCTTATAAGGGGTTCATCGGCTTAGGAATGGTCACCAGCTGGCGGTAGCGGCCAAGGGCACAACCGAGGCCGCTATGAGCACTAACCCCATCGCTTTTGCGACGCCGCTACCCGGCCAGGACCCGCTCGTCTTCGACTTTGCGACTTCCTCAATTTCTCACGAGGACCTGCAGCCCATGGCTCACACGGATCAGACGCCCCGGAACCGGTATTGACACCGCGGATAAGGAGACCGACGATCCGTCTGAGATTCTTGAGAAGGGCAACATCCTGCCCCCTTCGATGAGCACAAAGGAACTCTCATCGCCATGATGATCGAGATGACGGCAACTGGATTGACGGGTACAGGGTTTTCCTATCAGGTAGCCGCAGAAGCCCCAGAAGGCGTGTCGACCTTCCGCACCGGCCAGCTGTATATCTTATTGGATCCGACCCGAGACGGGAATGACGCCTATGCCGACCGGATCAGCGAGTTCGTCGAGATACTGGAGCAGGCCGGGTGGGATCACATCCCGGCCCGCAGCAGGCATCGCCGTCGTGACAAGGCGATGGAGAAAGGGATCCTGGTTACTAACGAGCTCGCAGCTTTGCTGGAGAAGTGAACGAAACGCTCCCAGGCAGTCACCACAGCTGATGACATGACGTCGTCACCCCGTCGAAGCCGACTGAAAGGAGGTCATCCACGACAGCCCGGGAACGAATGAATCCCCGGCGAGAAGAGTGCGCTTCGGCTCGCTGTTCCGCACGGCGTGATAGGCACCCTTGGCCATCGGTCCGGGAAGAATCTCGACGGCATCCGTCCGCAGCTTTTCCAGGATTCGAAGAGCTGTCTTCAAGGCAATTGAATCCAGTAGAAAAACTCTGAAAATTGTGTTGAGTCCTCATTTTTGCGCAGTTTCGATCACCCGGGCATTCGCGCTGATGACCGTGTCGACGCCGCACTATTCCTTGAGGAATGACAGGCCCGCCGAATTCGGATGAAGGCCGGACATCATGTCGGCATGCACCACGACTTTCTTCCCTGCCGTCAACACGTCATGGGCAGCCGACATCACAGTATCGAGGGCCACGTCAGTGAGTAGAACGTTATGAAGTGTTACGTACTGTTTTTCGCTATCCGGAAGCGTAAGACCAATCCACTCCTCGATTGAGTTCACGATGCGAGCCGCTTCTGGCTCTGCATTGGGAACTTGGGATTTAATTTCGGTCATCAGCTCATAGCCTGGGCCATCAGTTAGGGAATTTCCTTTGTGAATACGATCGAGCGACGCAACTACATGCGACACCAGCAGCCCCACCGATTCATTGTCCAACTTGTCGTCATCCACCACGTCGCGGATCGCGGTTTCTACCGCATCTATCCACTCTGTTGGCAGAGTAGACGTCTCTCTAATGATTTCGAAACGACATTTAAATTGTTCAGCCATGTAATTCTCGCAAAAATTGGTTTTAGTATCTTGGCATCGTCTGGTGTGCCATTACTGCCCTCACTACAGATATGATGTCTTCGCTACCAAGGACCTTCAATACATCATCCCCAATCGCATCAGAACTGTCCCACTTGACCAGCACGGCGTTTGTGTTTCCAATTCCTTCAAGTTCAGGCATTGGAACTATCACTACATCTGACGGCAGTTTTGAACGAGCTTCATCGGCGTTCCATATGGTGGCGTCGAAGAGATCGCCCTCAAACCCACGAGATAGCTGGTTGTACGTTGTCTCAACTACCATGTCATCGCGGAGCCGAGGGAACGCCTTCCTTGCAAGAAATATCTGGTCGGGAGACGATGGGTCAACGGCGACTCTCAAGTGAGGATCTTGAATGTCACGACCGTTCTTCATCATGATCTGATGCGATCCAACATACGTCCCTGGACCGAAGTCCCTAATGACTTCGAGATGCGGGTTCTCGCTGGATGCCATTTTTGACATCACCGCGAGGTCGATTCGCTCGTCGCGGAGGAGGTTAATGCGTTCATATGCTCCTCGGACATACGGGAGACTAAGAGGAACACCAGCATCCTCAAAGGCGGCATGGAATCCCGTCGCTAATGCTTCATATCGAAGGGTGTAGGGCAATGGCATCGCGATGACGAACGTGCCCCTTCCCGAGATGTCCCACAGAGCGGCTTTGTCGATCTTGGTCACATAGGTACCAAGATGACCGTGGGTCTCCACTCTTAACGCATCCACCTCCGCGAGCACGCCGAGCGCGGCTTGGATCGTTCCTTTTCCGTAGCCGTAACGACTTGCGAGGTCCTGCATCGTCGGGATCTGGTCACCAACTTGTAGGCCCCCAAGGTCGCGTGACAACAGCATCGCGGCCTTGCCAACCCTCGTCATCAGTGCCCCTAGACGTGTCATACAGAGGACAATAGTCAAAAATCTGGATATTGACTGTAGGTGTCCGCACTTCGATCACTGAGGATGATCGGAGACCTCTGTAGGTCAGACGCCGGAAGGATCCGACACGTCAGTCATCGCACTGTAGTCCTGTGCCCCGAGGCCGTAACCGGTACCTCGATGACCGGTTGGAAGATGAGACACCGGGCACCATCAATGTCGCCGCGCGTGGCGGAGGATCCTCAGTCCTCCAACTCCTCACCAAGCCCCAGCCCACGGAACCGCTCAACAATTCCCCCAAGGCCTTGATCACTCGGTTCTTCTTCTCGGCGTGAGGGTTCCCGCCAGACCTGCCTGCACCGCCAAACTGCGACATCGGCCTCATGACCTCGATGATTCCGGTTCCGGTGGTCTGCACCTCTCCGTCGCGGAAGGCATTGCCCATGAAGTTACGCGTCTCTTCAGGGCGCAGGTCCTCATCCCGGATGATCTCGTCGAGCTCTTGGTTCCGTTTTGTGGTGATGAAGCGTCCCCATTGTGAATCAACGGCCTCGTCAACGCTCATGATCGCAACGAATTCTTCGACGAGATCCTTCATGTTGGGTAGGTTCGGGTTGGCGTTAATGGCACGGTAAATGGTCGGGGTCAGTTCGACATCCTCGCCATCACCACACTCCTTGCGGTGCTCCTCGACAAGCATGAGGATGTAATCGACGTTGACGGGGACCTGCTTAATGAGCTCAATCTCAAAGACGACGTCGTCGTGGTCGAGCCTTTCTTGTCAGCGTCCTGCTCACTGCGGGATTCGTTCCACGTTTCAGGTAAAAACTGCGATAGTCCTGCTTCTGACGCTCGGTAAGCATATCGTCGGCCGAGAATTCGTCGAACGAGGTGAGGATGTTCTCAAGCCTGACGATAGTACCGAACAGCTTGACGAACTCCTTGTTCGCTTCCTCTCCGACAATGGGTTGACCGAGTGGAAACCGAGCGAGGAGCTCTTTGACCTTCGCGGCGTAGTCCGTCAGGTAGTCCTTGTAGGGCTTGAGCAGGACGATGCCGCCAGCGTTCTTGTTACCGAAGAGCTCGAGGGCATTGTTGGTGGCGTCCTCAAGATCTCGGAAGCAGACGATGTTGCCGTAGGTCTTGACGGGATTGAGGATGCGGTTGGTGCGAGAATAGACCTGTAGGAGCCTGCGGGCTTTCAACGGCTTGTCGCCGAACAGGGTGTTGAGGGTAGTGGCGTCGAAGCTGGTCAGAAACATGTTGACGACGACGGCCAGGTCGACTTCGCGGTTCTTGAGCCGCTGCGAGAGGTCCTTGTAGTAGTTCTGGAACTTGTCAGAGGACGTGTCGTAGCTCGTTCCGAACAACTGGTTGTATTCCTGGATGGCGTCCTCCAGGAATACCCGCGAGTCCTCGGACAGCGCATCGGTATTCAAGGCCTCGTCGTCTAGGATGCCGCCCTTAGTCGCCTCGTTGGTCCCGTAGGAGTAGATGATGGCGATCTTGAGCTTCTTGTCAGGGACCAGGTCTTCCTGTTGCGCTGGAATTCGTTGTAATAGCGACGAGCGGCGTCAATGGATGCCGCGACGAAGATGGCATTGAACCCGCGAGCACGTTTGCACTGGCGGATGGCTTCGTCGACATGACGGACGCGGGTGGACTCACTGACGTTGACGACAACAGAGTGCTCGTAACTGCTCTCACGCTTAGTCTTCTGGTCAAAGTGTTCCAAGGTGTACCGGACGATCTGACTGATGCGTTCAGGGGCCATGGGGGCCTTCTCGGTGTCGATGCCGGTAACCTCGCGGTCCTCCGGGTTTCCGACCCTCATGGTGTTGATGTAGTCAACGCGGAAGGGCAGCACGTTCATGTTGCTGATGGCGTCGACAACGGAGTAGGTGTACAGCTTGTCGCCAAAGGCCTGCCCGGTGGTGCGCAGCTTCGGGTTGCCGGAGCTACCGCGATTGGCAGCGAAGATGGGCGTACCGGTGAAACCGAAGAGGTGGTAGCGCTTGAAGGCCCGAGTGATGTCGGTGTCCATGTCGCCGAACTGGGACCGGTGGCACTCGTCGAAGACTATGACGACGTGCTGGTTGTAGATGTCGCGGTTCTTGTTGCTGTGGATGAACGTGCTGAGTTTCTGGATCGTCGTAATGATGATCTTGGCGCTCGGATCCTCAAACCGACGCTTGAGGATGGTCGTCGAGGTGTTGGAGTTGGCGGCCCCCTTCTGGAACCGGTCGTACTTGCGCATGGTCTGGTAGTCCAAATCCTTGCGGTCAACGACGAAGATGACCTTGTCGATCCCGGGCATCATGGTGGCCAGCTGGGCGGTCTTGAACGAGATCAGGGTCTTGCCGGATCCGGTGGTGTGCCAGATGTATTCGCCGGCCGCGACAGTGCCAAGCTGCTTGTAATTGATCGAGGTGACTTCGAAGCTGTTGGAGGCCTTCGGGGCCGTGCGCTTCTGCTGATCCTTAAGGTGCTGGTTGCGAGTGGTGTTCAAGTAGTACTTGGTGTGGGTGCCGTTGGAGATGACGAACAGCTGGACGTACTCAACCAGTCCGGAGCCCACCCAGTAACCCCGTTTATCTGTACACCCAAGACGGGGCGTGCCCGACGTGAAATCATACGTGCCGACATTCGAGAACATGATCGCGTCGTATGACGGTGTCAGGCCCGCCATACGACGACCATCATCGTCTGTTGGAGTGGTGTGGCAATCGACCTTGTGAACCCCACACCACTTGACGTTGGTCAGGCAGTAAGCAGCCGCCGAGGGTTATCGATGACGAGACTGCGGCACTGCGCCTCCGAGACACCGCGGCTTCGAAGTTGAGCGAGAAACACCTTCGGTACGAAGGCGAAACCATTCCCACCATTGCAGGTCCACATCTGCTTCAGGAAAAGATCGTGACTGAAGATCAACTGCTGACCGTACCCTCGGGCAATGAGATGAGCGACGGCGTCAGCAGTATCAGAGACCGACGGTGAGACACCCTCCTTCGGAAAATTGATGTCCAAGCCGATCATGTCAAACTCTAGCCACACACCTCGATCAAGGAGCATTTTCTGGTAGTCGTAGTCATGGCCTGATGGGTCACTGTGGGCAAGCGAGACCTTAGCTGGATTGACCCCAACCTCGTCAAGGACCAAGTGCAATACGTCGGCTCCGTATCTTTTCCAACCAGGCATGTGAATATTCAATGCTGTCCGTGGCGATTCAGTCTGTGCCACAGCTGCGGCTCGCAGCGCGCCACGCTCAGCTGGCGTGTAGCTCGGCGATATTCCAACCTCACCGATCATGCCAGCTTGGATTCCTGTGCTCCCGACTCCCTCGTTGAGATCATTGAGGATGTTCTCGGTCTGGATGTCGATCGCTGTTGCGGTGATGCGCTCACCTTCGAATTTCTCAAGGTAGGTGCCCGTGGACATGACGATATTGAGCCCCGTGCGTCGGGCCACCGCCGCTAGTCGTTCGGGGTCTCGGCCAATCGACGTCGACCCCGTCGCATCAACGATGGTCCGCCCGCCCAGCTCGGCGAAGGCTCGAACCTCCTCCGTGACAGCGTCCACCGGCTTGTCCCGCAAGTTGTCCTGATTGCAATAGGGGTCCTGCCGCAGGGCCCACATAAGAGAGGGCTCAACTCGCTTACCGACTAGGATTGAGGAGAACTCATAGCTGGGTTCGTCAACGACGCTCGACAGGTCGTTGAACAAGTGTTCATGAGGCAGCGTCATCCCCATGTTCTCGGCCGGCACATCACCGGTAACGGTAGTCAGAACATTGTTCTCTGACGACATCGTCATTTGAATACCTCCTGCTCAACGGGATTCATGTGTCATGGAATCGATTGTCAATGTGCCCTCGATCCCACTGTCGACATCGGATCTCCTCGAGGGGATCATGGCGATGCCAGATGCGATCAGGGCGACCGCTGCACCCAGGACAGTGACGAAGTAGACCTCATTGCCCAGTGCAGGTATCAGCGTGTCAATAAGAACGGATCCGAGCAGCTGGCCGGCTGTAGAGGACAGCGCCAGAAGCAGTAAGCCGAGTTTGCGTACAAGCAGAGCCATCAGTGCAATCGAGGCGAGCCCGAGTGGACCCCCAAGGTACATCCACCAGCTCCCAGGAAGGTTGAAATGTGCGTGCCCTACAGCCATTCGGAGAAGGAATACGAGAAGCAGAGCAGTGAAACCCACGAAAAAGTTCCACGTGATGGACACGAGCATTGAACCGGACAGACGACCGATATTGGAGTTTCCGGCTGGCTGCCATCCAGCAAGGAGCCCGGCGACAAAAGGAAGAATGGTCAAGGCCACCGCGTGAGGAGCTTGAAAGTTTGGTGACACTACAAGTAGTGTGGCAACAATTGCAAGGGCAGCACCAATGATGCGCGCAATGCTCAGCGGCTGTTTGAATTCGACGCCAATACCCATGCGATCACAGACAATTCCCGAGATAACCATTCCGGAGATAAGGGCCGTCTGGAATGTGGCGACCCCGAGAGGCCCCGCCGAGATGCCTTCAGAAAGGACAACGGCTACGCCGCACAACCCGGCGACGAAGTTAGGCCACGGCACGTCGCAATGCCGCGCCTGGCGAGGCAGGGCGAACAGAGCTCGCCTCTTGGCTCGGTCAGGTAGCACAATCAGGATCATGAGGATCAGGCCACAGCCAAAGGAGATCGTCGCGGCCAGGTGGCCATCTCCGACTTCGGTACCAAGTTGGCCATTGACGGCGGACTGCATTGGGCTCAGCATGCCCGCCAGAACAGTGAGGATCACGAACAACCCGGTCGAAGCCATGACGGCCCCTACTGTGCCGGGAGGTCGGTGATCATAGGATGATTGCGTCATTGCAAAAACATCTCCTTCGTATGGATCATTTTCGTATGGGTCATTTCCCAGCCAGCCAGGCCACCGCGTTGTCAAACAAATCGGTGTATCCAGGCCAGTTCATGAATTCTTCGGGCGCCCAATGGGGCGACACATCTGAGGCGAATGCCAGGGTCCGTCCACTGCCAACCTCTCGAACGGTCAGTAGGGGATCACCCTCGACCACGGCGAGGACGGCGGCATCCGCTCGAGCCTGCAACCGCTGGTACCCAAGCACGATCGGCCACGTTGAGGACAGCCCCTGCGTGACCGGGTGTTGCACTCCGGTCAGTTCGCCGCAGACGCCTTCTGGGCTCTCGACTCGATCATCGTATTTGGAGATCGTTACTGGAAGGATCTCCTCAACCGGTGTACCAGAGTAGTTCGCTTTCGCCTCGAAGCCCTGAAAGCTCAGGTATCCACCAACCATCATGAGCCCGCCGCCCTGGTGAACCCACTCACGCAAAAGCTTTAGTCGGTTGGGCATCGGGCGGCCCGTCTCGAACACCGATGGCGCAAGCAGCAGCGTATTGGCCCCGCAGTCGGACAGAATGACAACGTCATACTGGTCGAGGGCTTGAAGTGTGGTTGGAAAACTCGCGGCGACGTCGTGCGACAGCAGGTGGGTCACCTCGTGACCACGCGACCTGAGCGCATTAAGCAGTTTGGTGCAACCGATGTGCAGCTGAGTGTGGGGGAATGCATCGTAGCCCTTGTGGTCAGTCGTCGCACTGATCCACGACTCACCAGCCAGAAGCACTTTTGACATCTGTGGCTCCTCCTCGAGCAATCATGTTGCGCAATCGTTGCGCAACGTTTTGTGTTGCTTTATACTACGAAGCACAGATCGGCTTGTCAACCAATTTCTGGGGAGGGCGTTGCATGTCACTGTCAGCAGTGGCGCGTGCCGCGGGAGTATCGGTATCCACGGTGTCCCGGTATGTGAAGGGCGAGTTGGCACTGAAACCAGAAACTGAGCGTGTGGTCCTCGATGCCATGCATGCGGTGGGGTTTTCCATGCCGCATGACCACAAACGAGGGTCAAAGGTTGTCCTGGTGATGCCTGAACTGCGAAATCCCTACTTCGCCAACGTCGCGGAGGCCGTAACGAAGGCATGCAACGAACGTGGTTTACAAGCACTCATCTCAGTGACCGGCGGCATCGCACATCAAGAACGCCAATTAATAGATGCAGCAGCGCACATGGATGATATCTACGGTATTCTTTATATTGGAATGACTGCGGAAAACCCCGCCCTCGAGGCCGTGGCCGCCAACGTGCCAGTAGTCGTGCTGGATGAGCCAGTGGGTTCCGGAGGCCAGGATAGGATGCCCTTGGTGACGGCTGACAATTTCGACGGAGCCTTCCAAGCCACAAACTACTTGATCCAACAGGGCCATCGCGTCATCGCTCACGCCGGCGGGCCAGAGGATTTGTCATCCACTCGGCAACGCCTTCGAGGCTATCAAGAAGCACTCGCGTTCCACGGAATCTCGGTAGCGCCTGAGCTGCAGTTCCATGGACCATACAGCGAGACGTACGGGATCAATGTGCTCACACGAATCCAGAGACTGAACACTCAACCAACCGCCATCATGGCGGCCAGTGACATCGTCGCCATCGGCATCGTCTCTGGCGCTGAGCAATATGGCATCTCCATTCCTCAAGATTTATCTATTATCGGCTTCGATGGCATATCAGTGGGCGCTTGGCTCAGACCCAAGCTCACGACTGTCGTACAACCCGTCGAGGGCATGATTTCAGCTGCATTTGAAGAATTACGACACCTTTACGAGAGAGAAGATATACGAAATCATTCCCTGGCAATGGAACTACGCATCCGAGAATCCTGCACAAAGGTCAATTCTGATCAATAATTATTCCGTCCAGCACAGAGCCTGGGCCAGCTCTCGGAACACGAGACAGACTCTTCACAGATGAGCGTGTAAGTGGACAGCCGGGGCTGAGTGGCGACAAGGATCGAGGCCCTTGGATGATGAAAATCCTCACACAGCCATCACCAAAGACCTCGACATGGACGACGCTACCTTCACCGACCCCTGACCTGACCACGTTCTGCCTCCCGGACGAGCCAGGCCCTGAGCGCGCCACGCTGCTGTGCCGACCGGTCGAGCTCGATGACTTGTGTCATCGCTGCGACTGTCGCGGATCACCTCGTGACAGCGTGATCCATAAACTAGCGCATGTCCCGTTCGGTCAGCGCCCCGCCATTCTCCAAGCGCGGCTGCGTTGGGCCTGGAAGCCCTGGTGGTCATCCTTTTGCGATGAGCTCGCCTCCCGAGGTCTCTCGGGGCGCGTGGAACACCGCCAACGATGCGGTACTGACCGAAGGTCACCGGCTGCTCATCGAGCTCACCCCATCTCTACTGACACCGGTGCCAACCACTCGTTCCATATGATCCGGCTGACCGGCGACGCTCTGGATGCGTGACGACATCCGCATTTTCTTCGACCACCACCGTTCCAGCAACAGTCCCACCCCAGCCCTCAGCAGCCAACTCGAACATCTGCTCGGCACAACCCTGGCTTCCGCGACCTCACCCACTGCACCGCCCGATCACTGCTCAAGGCCGACAGGTCCTAACCAGTCCCACACCCCGGATTGTGAAGAGCCGGTTCTTGACCTGGTTGAGCGGTGCACGTTTGAAACATTCGTCAAGCACGTGATCCGGTCGCTACACAAACGGATGTACTCGACGCCGGAGTTTGAGGTGTCCTAGGAGAAGACCATGTCGCGCACGACCTACCGGGGTGAGGCATGACCGCACGGATTTGGTGCAGCCCTGCGTACTCCGAATCAAGGAGGCCCGCAGATTGATCCGATCGACATTCAGGTCACCCCGCGCTGGGCTGAAGATCACCCGTGGTGCCCCGAAGGGCTTGGTTCTTTGGCTCCGTGACAAAGTACTCAAAGAGTGCTATCCGCTGCCAGACACCGTCTTGAAGCTCCAGGAATCGACTTCACTGCCCCGAACGACCACTGACATTTTTCTGACCTCGCAGCATGTGGGTGAGTTCCTGAACCGCTTGAATGACGACATCAAGATGGCCACCGAATGCATTGTAAAAGAGCTCGCTTACACTCTCATCGATGGGATTCAGTACGAGCCAATTGATGGCAGAATTTGCAAACTTCGCGAACTGAAAACTGACGGGATCGAGAAGACGGACCGCTTGATACATTAGCTTTACGAGATGACTGACAAGGAGAAGACATATTCAATCAAGTGTCCTTTGGCTCGGTTATGGAGAAACCGTTCGTCAACTATTTGGATGGCCATGAGGAGGTCAAACTGTTCACGAGCCGGACGACAAGTTCCGCACCCCGTTCCACTCGGGGACTATAACCCGGGCTGGGCAATCATCGATCATTAGGATCAAGGACGGCGCCTATCGGCTGTCTTTGGTGCGTGAGACGAAGTCCAGCCAAGATCCAACAAAGAGAGCCGCTCCGCGAGTATGCGAAGATCACAGCGCCGATGAAGCACTTCACGGTCGTCGGCATGGACTATGCCGTGAGTTCTCCTGACCGTTGGGAAATCCAGGAGACGAATGCGTGTTGCAGCACCAAAATGACTACGAAGCCCAGTTCTATGCCCACGAGCCAGATCGTCCTATTCAGCTCGGCCCGTCACATCTCCTGCTGATGGGAACCATTGCCAGCCTCCTGCGCCACGCGCACCTAGTACTTCGGAGAACGTGATTGAGTGTATTCCTACCCTCCACCAGTTCTGGAGACCATCGCGTTCCGGCCATACGAACAGCGTCGACTGATGAGTCACCAGGCTGAAGCTAGTCTCGATGCTGCGGCTCGTGAGGTTGTCGATTGTGTGGGGCGAAGTAGCGGCAGGCCGTCGTCAAGATGAGAGTCGATGAACGATCCGTCCAATCAAGCGGCTCGGGTGACAGGCGATGATGAGCTCACAATGTTGGTGGGGATACAGCATGCTGTATCCCCACCAACGTCCCCTTCGAGTAGACGTACTAGCGCTGCGGTAGTCGCTGTACAGAAATGCTGTCGCTGAGTTCGGACAACACCGCTCCCTTGTCGTCAGCCGCCAAGAATCGTTCTGCGGCATCACGAGTGGCACTCATGACGAGGCTGACATTTCCTTCCCGCTCATTGGCAAAATCAACCAGACGATTCGTTACGCTTTCTCGATCTCCGTGAATATCAACGAGGCTCGGGTCTGCGGTGCCGATTGAAATAATCTTGTGGTCACCATCAAACTTAAGGATCAGACTGGCCCACAGTGCATTGTCATCGTGAACTGCCAGCACCGCCGTACTGTTTGGCCGTACGAACGACATAGCAGCGGCGGCAACTTCGTCGTGCGACGCGCCAAGCTTCCACTGGAGGCCAAGAGTTTGCGCAGCAGGCGTCGGAGCCGTACAAATGGAATCAACGTACTTATCGGCCAGGAGTGTCCAGCTACGCGTCACGTATACGTCCAGATCCTCATCCGCGGACCAAGCGTTTTGGTACTCGGCGAAGTACTCATCCATTGCATCGCGCTCAGCCACGAGAACGAAGTCGACATCCTGCTTATTCGCCTCGAACAGCGCTTTGGCAGCTTTAGGCAAGTCGGCGACTTGAGCCGGTGGCTCCTTAACTTCCAATCCCTGAGTGTGACGGCATTTCACTACGCTTCCCTTTTCGAGAAGACAGATAATTCTCCGTGATTCTTTTGCTGAACACAGCAGTAGATCTTGCGCATTACGCCATTGATCTACATCAAGGTCAGCCATCAAGACATCGCCATGAAGCATTTCTAAATTCCTTTCATCCCTGCAAGAAGCAGTCATAAATGTTGATGGAGTAAGGCGGCATCGGCACTGTCAATATATTGCCGTCGAACTGCGCTTCAGTGTTGCACCACAGCTCGGTGGCGCTGTTGACAGAAAATGGCAGCTCGATCGTCGCATCAATCTGTTCGGCTGTCGGATTCGCAACAAAGACCACCCGACGGTCATCCGACTCAAGATCGCGGTGAACAACAACGTCAAGACGAGAATCGTTACTGCGAACAGGCAGGACCCCAGCCTTCGCACATGCAGCGTCAACAAGAGCACTCGCGTTGGCTTCGTCATCCAGGACAAACCAACCTGCGTCGGCTGCTTCGACAGCGTCCTTGAGAATGGTGCATGGCTGCATGAGCGAGTCGAACTCAGGCAGCTTCGGGCCAACTACAGCAACTCCGCCCTGGCTGACGAAATCCACCAGTGCTTGTTGCAGTTCAGCGTCAAGGTAATCCAGCGTGGGCACGACGATCACTCGACGCCCCTTCCAACGTGCCGGATCAAGCGCCGTATCGGAGATGACAAAGTCATTCCCGCTGCTCATGAGTGCATCGAAGTAAGCTCCAAAAGCCTGACCCTTGCGGAGCTGAACCGGCTCATCGAAGCCCAGCGGTTCCTCGCTGATGGTGAGCGGATTCGCGTACTCACTGAATCCCGACGGAGTCTCGAGGAAATCACCGGGGAAGGAAACCAGCACAGCCGCGGCCTCGAGGCGATCGTATTCGCGGTTGGCCAACAGCAGTACCTGAGCATCCCGGCGCAACGACGCGAATCCCCCGTCGGACTGCATACGGTTGGCGCTGCCAAACATGGCTGCATGGTCTTCACGAACACGCCCGTCACGACGAATTGGAGAATCAAGCCAACGATCGCGCTCGACAAGCATGTACCGGCTGAATCCCTTAATGCCCTGCATGAGGGCTGCCTTGGTGACGAATTCTTCGTCGGCAAGATTGCCCGGGTGTAGGTACCAAGGCCAGACTCCAGCGATGAACTCCGGGATGTAGGGATACCGGCTCGTGCCTACAACGTATGAACCCACGGTCTTGACGTGGCTGTAGAGCTCCTTGCGCGAGTAGATGTCGAAACCGACAAAGTCGAGCTTCTCCTCCAACCGGGCGATGTTGAACGGGGTGGTAAAGCCCGAAGCAGCGCCGCCAGGGCCGAGGGGGTGAGGGTAGTTGTGGAACAGAGCGATCTTGTCCAAGCCACGCTCACGCATCATGCTGGCGAGGCGATCCATCGACGTGATGAGGTATTCTTCGCGGTATTCAATCCAATCGGCGTACCGAGGAATCTCATGCTGTGTCATGGCCTCGAATCGCCGTGGCGGTTCAATCTCACTTTCAGCTGCGAAATTCGTCCGGTAAGCGGAGTTCAGGTTCGTCAAGCTGCCGTACTTCTCAAGCAGGAACGAGCGGTACTGAGACAGGGAGTCGTCGCTGTAGTCAGCCGCGTAGGCGTTGATGCAGAAGAAGTAGGCCATCTCATTATCAACCTGAGCAGCAACGATGTTGCCCTTGGGATGGCAGTGACGAGCCAGAATCTCACAGATTGCGTCATACCAGAGTGCAGTCTCTTCAAAGAACTCATCCGAGGCGTAGTTCACTGCAGGGATTGGCTTCGGCACCTGAGTGAGGACGGTCCGGCCTCCCTTGGCATTACGCATCTGAAGATTTTCATTCTCCAGAATCCGCTTTGGATAGCCAAACCAAGTCAGTTCCGAGTTGATCTGCGGACCAGGACGAACTACGATATTGAGTTCCCTCTCCTCACAAAGAGTCAAAAAGGCATCAATATCCTTGTTTCCGGAAAAATCAAATACTCCTTTTTCTACTTCATGGATTTCCCAGGGGATGTAGATCGAGATCATGTTGAATCCCATGTCCTTAACCGAGTCAAGGATGGATTCCCACTTATCGCGATCGAGCCGCCAATAATGCACTGCGCCACCGTACAGCGACGCTGTGGTGTCATCGACCTTGAATGCGCCGTCACCGATAGATACCGGACGTTTACTCATGGTCTTTCCCATGATTTTTCCTTTCTTCTGAATTCGACTCTCACAAACGAATATGAAAAGTTGCTAGTCCCTACGAGCCAGCGCCATGGCGAGGATGATAATCACGCCGCGAATGATCTGCTGCTGAGAAGTGTCAAGACCCGCCAGGATTAGGCCGTAGTTGATGGTTGCCATGAGGAGTGCTCCGAAGAAGGTACCGATCACGGACCCCCGTCCACCCGAAAGAGCGGTGCCGCCTAAGATGACTGCAGCAATGGCGTTCATCTCGTCTCCGGCACCCCATTGGAAGCGACCAGATTGAAGTCGGCCAGCGTAGAGCATTCCCGCAATGGCGGCGCTGACGGAGCACAACAACATGACGCGAAAGCGCACTCGTGCGGTCCGAATTCCGGAGTATTCTGCGGCTGTATTATTCGCGCCAGTGGCCATAACCTGACGGCCAAAGCGCATCTTTTTAAGCACGACACTACCTACCGCGACAAAGAGAATCATCCATATAATCAGTCCCGGGACTGGCCCAATGCTGCCTCCACCGAAGTTTGCTATATACGTCATGTCCAGAATAGGTACAGGCGCAGAGTCGGTGACCCACTGCGCGGCCCCGAAGGCAATCCCCATCATCGCCAATGTCACGAGAAAGGACGGAATTCTAGCAAACGCGACCAGTGCACCATTGACACAACCAATCACGACGCCAAGAAGGATTCCTGCGAGAATTCCGGCGATAAGCCCGAAGTGCGAGAGAGCTAGCGCCGTGACAACGCTGGCAAGGCCGGCCACAGATCCCACCGAAAGATCAATCTCCGCGGCAGCGATGACGAAGGTCATGCCCACAGCGATAACGGAGACGATGGCGGCCTGCCGCAGGATATTCCAAAAGCTAGCCGTCGAAAGAAATCCTTGGTCGCGTAGCAGTATCGAGAAAATCAAGAGAACAACGACGAATCCTACGTAAATAATATCGCGTCGCCAGTCAAAAGTGAATCGCCCCGAGCGCTTGGCGGCGGTAGATGAATCAGGCATGGGTAGTCACTCCTTGGATGACAAGCTCAAGGGACTGCTCATCGGACACAGCGGACCGATCCACCTCCTTATTGATCGTGGAATTGCGCATCAGTAGTAACCGGTTGCTCATGGCGAGAAGTTCCGGATATTCAGACGAAATAACGACCACTGCATGACCGGCTGCAGCAAACGAACGAACCATTTCAATGATCTCCGCTTTGGTCCCGATATCAACACCGGCAGTAGGTTCATCCATCAGCAGCACTCGCGGATCTCGGCTAAGCCATTTGGCCAACACAATCTTCTGCTGATTTCCACCGGATAGTAGTGCAGCAGGCTTGTGCGGACGTGCAACTCGAATGTTGAATTTCTCAATCAAATCACTCGAAAGGGTCGCGAGTCCACGCTTGTTTAGCCAGCCGGCTTTTGAGTACTCGCGCAGATGCGGGAGCTCAAGATTGCTGTTGACCGAGTGGGGCAAGACGAGACCCTGCAACCGCCGGTCCTCCGGGACAAGGGCAATGCCATTTTCCAACGCATCTTGCGGATTCCTGACGGAGACTGACTTGCCGTCAACCGCAACCGTTCCGGAGGTGATCTGGTCAACACCGAACAGCGCTCTCACAAGTTCCGTACGACCAGACCCCATCAGCCCGGCCAGGCCAACAACCTCGCCCTCATGTACTTCGAAGCTTATGTCGTGCAGTCCATTGTCGGATGCGATCCCCTCGACCGCGAGTACAACTGGGGCCTGTGGGCAGGATCGGTGCGGGGTGTCAACCAAATCCACGGTCTTGCCCGCTACGCTCTCCACAATCTTCTCGGGAGTGATGTCGTTCATTGCTGAAGTCAACAGCCGCTTCCCATTACGCAGAATCGTGATGCGGTCAGCAATTCGGTATACTTCTTCCATGCGATGGGAGATGTAGACAACACCCATCCCGCTATCCGTGAGTCTGCCAATGAGCTCAAACAGTGAATTTGCCTCATGCTGCGAAAGGGATGCCGTTGGCTCATCCATGATGAGGATCTGTGCGTCCTCGGCAAGAGCCTTAGCAATCTCTGTCAACTGCCAATATGCGGTGGGCAACGATGACATCTCGGCAGTCGGATCGATGGCAACCTGCATCCTCTGAAAGAGTTCTTTCGCACGTTTAACCATTGCCGCGTCATTGATCACACCCCCTGATCGAGGCTCCGCATTCAGGAAGATATTTTGGGCGACGGTAAGTGTTGGCACCAAGCTAAATTCCTGGAAGACCATACCAATGCCAGAACTCTTCGCATCCTGAATACTGGCGAAGTGCTGCTCCTTACCGGAAATCTGGATTAACCCCTTGTCCAACGAGTAAACACCCTGCAGGATCTTCATCAACGTGGACTTACCAGCACCATTGCCACCGGCCAGGGCATGGACCTCGCCATGCAGCACCTCGAAATCGACTGAATCCAGCACCGTAACGCCGGAAAAAGACTTAGAGATTCCAGCCATCCGGACCAGCGGCTCATCGCTGGCCTCACGATGATTCGCGGTGGCGTTCATTTCCTCATCGCTTTCTGGAGATCTGCTGGCGGCTCAGCGTTGTAAACCTGCTTCCACGCTTCAAGTACATTTTCGTGAGTGACGGGCAGGGCCTCGAGGGCGACGTATGAAGGACTCTTCTTTCCGATCAGGGCGCCCGCACCGATACGAGCCTCAGCCACTCCTTGCTGATACGGCTGTTGCGCCCCTAACCCCACCACAAGCTGATCTTGCGCAAGAGCTATTGCAACATTCATTCCTAGATCCTCCGTGGCGATCTTGAGATCGCTACGACCACCCGAGCGGGCAGCTGCCATAACCCCTTCCGCCGGCACATCCCACACCGCCCAGATGGCCGCAAGGTTCGGGGTCTGACTAATCATGGCGTCGGCCACCTTTTGGGCATCGCCGGCAAAGTCCGGGCCAGCAATCCCCTGTGCCTTGATAATCTTGATGTCGCCGTAAGTCTGCTCAATCGTCTTTCGGAAGCCCTCATAACGCTGCTTCGTGACGAAGAAATCAGCCGAATGATAGATGACGCCGATCTCACCTGAACCGTTCAACGACTTCGCCAGGAGGTGGGCAGACACCACACCATTTCCGTAGTTGTCGGCGCTGACCACTGACTCATAGTTCTTCCCGGCTTTGAGGCCGGACGGAACGTTGTCCATGAATATAAGTTTTGCGCCGCTCTCAGTGATCTTTTTGAACGCACTAGCAGTAGCGACCGGGTCGGTGGGAATCGAGACAACGATGTCCGGACGCTTGGCTAGTACCGTCTCGATATTGGAGACCTGTTGCCCCGGATTGAAGTTTGCGTCGGTGACAGCAATTACCTCGACGCCTAGACGTGCAAACTCGGCCTTGAGTCCAGCGATCTGAGCTCTGGCCCAGTCGTTTCCGGCGTAATGCATGACGATGGCAGCAGTGGCTCCGTAGTCCTTAACCTGAGCAATCTCAGCATCGGTCAGCTCCACGGTGCTTGCCTTTGAAGGATCCTCACCGTTGGGGCCCTTGCTCAGAACCTTCCCCTGGACCTCTTTCAGAGCGGTTTCTGCCTTGCTCGCGACCTCACTATTGGTGGTCCCATTGCTAGTTGTCTCTACACTGCATCCCCCTACACCGCATGCCGCTGCGGCTAGCCCGGCAGCCATAAGAAAACTCCGTCGTTTCACTATGCCTCTCCTTTGAGTTGGACTGGTCCGCAACTTTGGGTGTCTGGACCCTCCTGCCATCATTGTGAACGTTCACTGTCAGCTTGTCAAGGGTTTCAGATACGCATGCGACTGGCTCTGACCGCTACAGTCCATCGCATGGACCCTTCAGGTAATACTCGCCGCCCAGGGCTGCACGACGTGGCTCGACTAGCTGGGTGTTCATATCAGACCGTCTCGCGAGTCGTGAACAACACCGGGGCGGTCAGCGACAACACGCGCTCACACGTGATGGCTGCAATTGCCGAACTGGGTTATCGGCGCAATGGTGCGGCGCTAGCCCTCAGAACGGCCAAGGCGGGCGCCATCGGCGTGGTCACCCACTCGTCCTGGCGCTATGGCCCCATGGGCGTATTGCACGGAATCGAGACTGCGGCCCGTGAAGCGGGAAAACACCTGCTCCTCTCAGTTGAGGAACGGGACTCATTTGCATCCTTAAAAGCCACCCTCGACTCATTCCGAGAGACGTTCGTAGACGGAATAATAGTAATAGCACCAATTGTTCACGAAGCAGAGCAGGCTCTGAAGATGATCGGCGAATCGGGGTGGGCCAGCGCACTTCCCATTGTCGTTCTTGCAGCAGACATTACCTCGCTGCCTCACGCAACCGTTATCTCCGAGGACCAAGCCGAGGGCGCACGTATGGCCGTAGGGCATCTTGCCGACCTTGGTCACGACAGTATTGGCCACGTGGCGGGTGGTCAGGATTGGCTGGAAGGCCGAGCCCGGCTGCTGGGCTGGAAGTCTGAGCTGGAGGCCCGAAACCTTCGGGTCAGCGAGCCAATCTTCGGAGACTGGTCGGGCGAAAGCGGTTTTGAGGCTGGGCAGAAGATCGCGGCGATGGCGGATCCACCGACCGCCGTGTTCGTAGCTTCTGACCTCATGGCACTTGGCGTTATGCGAGCTTTTAGAAAGCGGGGGATCAGAGTACCGGAGGACGTAAGCCTTGTCGGCTTCGATGACCACGAGTTCGCCGCACAATTCGATCCGCCCCTGACCACAATCCGTCAGGACTTTGCCGCGCTGGGGCGACTCTGCATTGCTACATTGAACGACTTAGGAACCCACGACGCTCGCATTATCTCACCAAAAATTATCGTTCGCGAGAGTACTGCAACCCCGCCCACGCGTTGAAGAAAGATTATTGCCCTCCTCACCGCAACCCAGTGCAGTTTCCGATGTGGCTCAGTCGCACGAGCCTTGTGTTGTGTACTCCCACTCCCGGGGCTGCAGGCTGTCCGGTCCGGTCTGTGCCCCGCATGACCGCTCATACGGAGTGGAACAGACTGATGCGACTGGTGAGCAAAAGCTTGAAAACATCCCAGATACCTCACAGCCCAGCGTGGGGAGCCACTCGGATTCCCGATGACGGTCAGGCTGGCACGCGATGACGAGGTACGAGATGCCGGACGAGCATGTCAGTAAGGCTGCGGCCGGGTCTTCGACGGCAAGGGCTCCCTCCCCTGCTGCGCTGCGACCTCGGCGTGGAAGGAGCCCTGGAAAGAGTCGAACACTTCTGCGTCAATCACGCGGGTGAGTTCGTCAAAACCCGCACATGTCGGTCCAGCTACAGCATCCCGGCCAAGCTCTCACTAGCTGTTGCGGCTCATGTGGTTGTTGACGGTGTGGGGAGTGCGACCGTGGGCACGTGAGGTCGACCGCCACCTACCAGCGAGGACAACCTCAACGACTCGATGAATCGGCCCGAGCACTGCCTGGTGACCGTACGACATGGCCGTCATCGATGAACTCAGCTCGTTCAAGAACCATCGGGCTCAGCACTTCAAACCCTTGTAGTCGTCAGGCATCGGATCTCGCGGCTTGTAGGGGCCACCGGCGCCTCAGCATCGAATGGGTTGATGGACCTCTGGGCGCAATTCCGACTCCTCAACGAAGGCCAACGTCTCAGACGCAGCATTTCCCACCATCGCAGCCGCTGATTTGTCCCGGACAAGCACAACGGTCAGCAAGCAGAGGGCCGGGTACACCTGACCTCCATTCCGTGGAAGACGGCTTGTCCTGACTGATCTACACCGAGGCCTGCGAGGACAAGACCGCCTCCCCACGATCGGGTTCCTCCACTAGGAACGGCTGTTCTTCGCCGCACACGGCATCACCCGCACCACGCGACTGGTCACCGACAACGGATCGAGCCAACCCCGGCGTCATCCTCAAGTCGTCTCCCTCGAGATCCGCACCCGGCTGTCCCTCATCCAGGGGCCGTCGAAATTCTGCTGTCGGAATGGCCCGGTCCACTCAACGACGAGCAATATCATTGCTGCCACCGTCCCGGAGCCGCTTGATGAAGCATTCTCAGCGCGTCCTCAAGCATCTCCGGCTCATGCCAAACCGGCAGTCGCAACATTGTCCGTTGTCCGTCATAGGCCGAATACCCCGGCCCAGGAGCCAGACGAATTCCCACCCGTTTCGCAGCTTCAGCAAGGGCTTGGGAATCAGTATGAGTATCAACCCACAACCCTGTACCGCCCTGGGACTCAGCCCATGCCCACGTCGGGAACACACCGTTGACAACTTCACACGTCGCTGTGCGTCCAGCCTGAAGGAACGACCGACGCTCCATACGCGCTTCCTCCACGTGCGTCAACAGATTGGCCGCTACCATCTGGGTTGGTATGGGGCCGGCGAGATCCTCCGCCTTACGATGCTCTACCAACTGACGAATCCGCGTCTGGCTGGCTCTAAGCCATCCGATTCTCAGACCACCCCAGAACAGTTTCGACAACGTCCCGACTGTGATCACCAGGTCATCACTCATCTCCCCTGCCAGCATCGGAGCTGGCGACCCTGATGCGGTCAGATCATATGAACAGCAGTCCTCGACCACAGGAACACCATGACGTTCAAGAAGTCCGGCCAACGCCGTTCGATTGCTCGAGAACATCGTCAGCCCCGTAGGATTGTGGATGCTCGTCTGGCAGTACAGCATCACCGGCGCACGTCGCAATCCACGCTCGACGAGCCCAAGATCGAGGCCGCCCTCCGTGAGAGGGACGGTCTCCACACGGGCCCCAACCAGTCGCAATTCTGAGAGCTCGCCCCGGTAAGTTGGCTCCTCAACCAGAACCATGTCACCAGCGGAGACCAGAAGCTGCGATGCAAGGTGGCTCGCGTGCTGAGCACCGTTGGTGACAAGAATCTGCTGTGGAGTCGTCGGAATTCCGTCACGGGTGAGCCGGTCCGCGAGTGCCGCCCGCAATACGGGCAGTCCGGCAGGGAAGTACCCGTCGGTGTCGAAGTAGACGTCGAGCCCTACCTGGCTTTCCGATAGCAGTCGTCTTGCGACCTCTGATGCCGGTAGTGCCCCCGTTGACAGATCGACCACCCCGGACGCGGCGTCACTGAACGAGAACAGCCTGCCATCGGTCCGCACTGCCGCACGGCCCGACCTCACCCGCGTCCCTGACCCGACGAGAGCCGCGATGTGGCCTGAGGCCTCAAGAATCCCAAATGCCTCTGCCACGGTATGTCGCGACACCTGAAGGGTCGCAGCACACGTTCGTTGCGACGGCAAAACCGCACCAGCCGGGAGGAACCCGGCATCGATGAGCTCCAACAGAGCGGTAGCCAGTGCCTCCGGAAGAACCTCTCCCTGCTGACTCCAGTCCCCCAGCATTCGACTCAGACTTGCAGGGTCAACTCTGACGACCACACCCGAAGTATCACTCCTCAGGGCAAGCAGGGCTACGACCCACGGGCCAATTGGGCTCAAGTGGCCCGGCCCGGTGAAAAACGCCGAATTAAGGTCATACACACACGATCACGAAGGAGTGTTCATGGCCACAATTGCCTTGCTAGGAACCTTGGACACCAAGGCAGATGAGTTCGACTGGCTACGCCAGAATGTCCTCGCCCGTGGTGACCACGTAGTCACCATCGATGTTGGCTCATTCTCCACCAGCCCGATGGCCGACTACTCACCTGATGACGTCATTCGCGCAGCAGGGGAATCACCAGCTGAGATCCGCGCACGCCATGACCGTGGAGAAATGATGGACGTCATGGGCCGTGGCGCCTCAGCCATCGCATCGAAACTGGCGGACCTTGGCAAGATTCATGGACTGCTGTCCGCTGGCGGGTCTGGAGGCTCATCCGTTGCAGCACCGGTGATGCAAGCTCTGCCAATAGGATTCCCAAAACTCTTGGTCTCCACGATGGCATCGGGGGACGTTGGCCCCTACGTCGGACAGACCGACGTCACCCTCATGTATTCAGTCGTTGATGTCGCAGGCATCAACTCAGTCTTCCGAATGGTCTTCTCGAATGCCGCAGCTGCCATCACAGGAATGGCGACCGCCTATGAGAAAACCCGGGTGGAAGGCCGCGCTCCTGGTGCCAAGCCGGTCATCGGTCTGACGATGTTCGGATTGACGACGCCTGCCGCCGATGAGGCCCGCCAAACATTGACCGACCTCGGATACGAGGTTCTCGTCTTCCACGCCACAGGATCCGGCGGCAAGGCCATGGACAAGCTCGCATCGTCCGGCCTCCTTGCAGGAGTGTGCGACCTCACAACCACCGAGCTCGCCGACGAACTCTGCGGTGGCGTGCTCTCTGCCGGACCTCACAGGATGGAGGCTGCCAGCGAAGCAGGAATACCTCAGGTCATCAGCCTCGGCGCTCTCGACATGGTCAATTTCGGCCCCACCGACACTGTTCCGCAGCGCTACATCTCCCGTAAACTGCACCTGCACAACCCGACGGTCACTCTCATGCGGACCAACGAGAGCGAGATGGCGGAACTCGGTCACCGTATCGCAAAGAATGCCGCAGCGGCTCGCGGACCTGTCCAAGTCTTCATCCCGGCCCAGGGAGTCTCGGGGATCGATCTCGCCGGAGAAGACTTCCACGACCCGATTGCCGACGAAGCCTTGTTCAAGGCGGTCCGAGACGGTCTCAAGGGCACCTCTGCCACCGTCATCACCCGTGATCAAAACATCAATGACCCCGGGTTCGGAAAGGCGATGGCCGAAGCTCTTCATGGACTCATCAACCAGTACTGACTAGAAAGGAACATCACGATGAACCGCACTGAAATTCTGGACAGATTCCGCAAGCAGGTCGACGAGGGCAATCCCATCGTCGGTGGTGGCGCAGGAACTGGTATCACGGCAAAGTCCGCCGAGGCGGGCGGGATCGACTTGCTCGTCATCTACAACTCAGGACGATTCCGCATGGCCGGACGGGGATCCCTCTCAGGCCTTCTGGCCTACGGTGACGCCAACGAGATCGTGATGGACATGGCCAATGAGGTGCTCCCGGTTGTCACCCACACTCCCGTTCTTGCCGGTGTCAACGGAACCGATCCCTTCCGAGTGATGCCTCGATTCCTGACTCAGGTCAAGGACGCAGGATTCGCGGGCGTCCAGAACTTTCCTACCGTCGGTCTCATCGACGGAACGTTCCGCGCAAACCTCGAAGAGACTGGAATGGGATACGGCTTGGAGATCGACATGATCAAGGCAGCACACGATCTTGATCTCGTCACTTCGCCCTATGTGTTTGACGTTGACCAGGCCAAGGACATGGCTCGAGCTGGCGCCGACATTCTCGTCCCCCACATGGGTCTGACGACCTCCGGAACCATCGGTGCGAAGACTGCCCTCACCATCGAGGACGCGGCTGCCAAGGTGCAAGAGCTCGCCGACGCGGCCAGATCCGTCAACCCCGACATCCTCTGCCTGTGCCACGGTGGTCCAATCGCCAACCCGGAAGATGCGCAATACATCCTCGACCACACTGAAGGCATCATGGGATTCTACGGTGCATCCTCGATCGAGAGGTTCCCCGCCGAGACCGGTATCAAGAAGCAGACCGAGGACTTCAAGGCCCTCACGTTCGAGAAGAACTGACGCGCTACCCCAGATGTCGGCGGGGCAACCACGATGGTCGTGGTTGCCCCGCCGAGCACCGTCGTGGTCCACCAGAGAAAAGGTGGTCGGCCTCACCTGTCCACTTCCGACCGGAGTATCCGCATTGGGAGCCACGCTACTCACTGATACGAATCGATTACTGCGTGACCATCGACTCCATACCCATGCAGGATGACATCCACGCGAAAACTGCACCATGCGACTAAACTCGGGCCAAGACAAAAAGATGCCATCACCACCATTCGAATGCGTCGGCTCAGTGCTCCCTGAAGGACACCGGCCCCCAGCAGGGCTGTTGCCGGGTCCACTGGCCACGAACGCATCTGGCAAATTCAGGTACAGCCCACGGTGACGACATGGGGAAGACCGCATCAAGCGCACTCAAGACCCGAGACGAAGCCCACTCGCCCAAGCCCTTCCGAATGCCCGCAATTAACTCGTGATCGTCCGCAAAGTTGGGTGTGCAGATGCGAACTGTTCCTTGGCAGTCGCCGACACCGCAAGCTCCAAACGTCGCCAACTCTTCCTTGACGCTCACGAGGCGTTACCGAGGTGAGATCCGACAAAAGGGCTATGTCTGCACTGACGCAACCGTCTGGGCTCACCGGCACTGATACGATCACTTGGTAGCGATGTCAGATGCTCTTTCGCGAGGGACTGGTAGCCACTTCACCAAGTGACGATTCAGCCACTACACCTGGCTGAGACACGGACTCGGGAGGAAGCCCCACCACGTCGATCCCACTGCACTTTCAACACAGCTCGAGACCTTGGAGTCCGTAGATGAACAAGAGGGTCACTTCTTACGATGTCGCGAAACTGGCGGGAGTTTCACGGAGCGCTGTTTCCGTCGTACTGAATGGCCGCGCCGACGGGATCGTGTCCGTCAAGAATCAAGAAGCTGTCAGAAGGGCAGCACAACAACTCGGATATCGGCCCAATCGCCTGGCCCGGAGCCTGAGGAATTCCACGACTCACACTGTTGGAGTCGTCACTGACTCAATCCTCTCGGGGGCATTCGGCGGCGCGATGATCAGCGGGGCAACGATGCGGGCCGCGCAAGAGGACTATCTCCTCCTGGTCATAGGCACCGAAAATGATCGGAACCAGGAGAAGCATGCCATCTCTGCTCTCCAGGATCGCCAGGTCGATGCGCTCATCTTTGCGGCGGAAGGTTTGAGCCCGTGGTCTCCCCCAGACTCATTCCGATCCGAGTGCAACATCCTGCTGAACGCCATCGATCCCACGCACGGAACGGCGTGCGTCATTACCGATGAGGTCCGAGGCGGCTATCGTGCTGCAAAGATCCTTATTGAGGCTGGCCATCACAACATCGCATACTTGG
This sequence comes from Cutibacterium nasicola, assembly GCF_052654715.2. Lineage (NCBI taxonomy): Bacteria > Bacillati > Actinomycetota > Actinomycetes > Propionibacteriales > Propionibacteriaceae > Cutibacterium > Cutibacterium nasicola. Next base: position 1,436,015 of record NZ_CP199745.2, read on the forward strand.
CTGGGACGCCTGACCTCATCGCTACCCATCGACGTTTGGAAGGCTTCAACACCGCCATGGCGGAGGCTGGCATCCGTCCACGAGTCCTCACCTGTGGATGGGAAATAGACCGAGGCCTTGAGACAGGTGCAGCGGTTCTCGCTTCGAGTGGCAGGCCGACTGGAATCATGTGCGCCAACGACCGTGTCGCCGCTGGCGTCTTCATCGCCGCAGCCCGGTTGGGGCTGCAGATCCCTGAAGATGTATCCATCGTCGGATACGACGATGACCCAAACGTTGCTCCCCAACTGGGATTGAGCACGGTCGGCATTCCTCACTGGGACATGGGAGCAAAGGCCATCGATCTACTGCTCGAGCAACTCGGAGGTTCTCAGGTCGATCACGACGAGGTCCTCGTCCAAGGACCTGTGATCAAGCGATCCTCGGTCTGTTCGCCTGTCGACCATCGGTGAGTCTGCAAGGTTGCAAGAATGGTGTGTCTCGTCAGATCGAGATCCACAATGCGGCATCACATCCGTGAGGGCAGATCAACCTGGTTCGTTCCAGCATGGTGGATTGGCGCCGGCTCGCTCCCGGGAACACGGATTTCGACGCCAGCGGCTGTCATGGCCACCACACAGTGTTCCCCATCGTCAGGATGCCGATTTGTGGCCCTGTTCTCATCCGGCAACCCAGCAAGCATCTCGACGGGATCGACTCCCTCTCCTAGCCACGTCATGTCTTCATCCGAAGCCTTGACCACGTCAGCCATCAACACAATATGGTCCAGATCATGGCGGGCACTATGCGAACTGTCCAGCAAGCTCAGGCGAACGTTCGGCCAGAGGTGATCGTGGCGGAGTACCGTGCTCTGCCCACCGTTTCGCCACAGCCTCGCGGCCTGGAGCAATACCGCAAGCCAATGAACCAGTAGAACGGCCAGGGAGTCACCGGAAATCCCGATACGAGGAAGCGCCCTATCCACGCGGCTAGGTCGACACCGCGTCCAAGACGCGCCAACCAACCGCGACATTCATTGGCGACCCTCCAGGATGTTCGCTGATCTGACCAGCATCGTTGACAACATCAATTTATGATTCACCGGTAACAAGGGCCCTCGACATGACCTTCTCCTTACATCGGTTCGTCACGGTGGTCATGGAGGTACACCCGGTATCTCACGATTCCAGTACTGAGGACACAGCACAGACGCTGACAGTGACCACTTACACACGGGACAGGGCCTGAGCATCATCACTGGTGACGCTCCACTCGGATCCCTCTTCTGGATAGATTCGAGTGGTGCAGCTACGTCCGCCATGGAATAGCTCGACCAATGAACCATCAACGAGCAAGGAACCGCCGGCAGGCACCCGCATAGTGCGGACATCACCGCAGACCGACGAGCAACTCACTACCGCCGACTCCTTTGCATTGACGACAAACGATGGGCATGCTGCCGCGTTCCAGGATGTATCGAGCTCACGACAATGCTCTCTCACGTACTCCTTGATCGGTGTCTGACACAGCCTTCCGCTCACAAGCGTGAGCTCACGAGGTGTCGTCAACGTACCGGCCCATCCTTGGGCGTCAACGGCATTGTCGTCCAGCAATTCCCATGACCAACCCCAGAGTAAAGTGCGACCGTGTGCTTGGTGTGCCTGCGGAGCATAAAAGGCAGGACCCGTGTCCAGAATGCCGCCGTCCGCCGGGAGGAACCGTGGCCCATCATCTGTCTGCGCCAGGTCCCCCACCATCCAGCGCACACCAGAGAGGTTTCCCTTGCCCCCCTCCCACACCCACAACGAAACAAGCAATACCCACTCACCGCCGATGTGGAGCAGATTCGGGCACTCCCAAATATTCGCTGGAGCCACACGAGACGCAACCGAGTCACGAGCATCAAGGAACGTCCCGAGCATCTTCCAGTGTTCGAGATCATCGGCTTCGTAAACCAGTACTTTCCCGTACCCGTCCGGCCCAGGTCTCCCCGAGCCCTGAATGACATATCGATGGCCACCAAGGATGAAGGGGAAAGGGTCACGTGTTTCTTCCACATCGTCACCCGTTGCGGGGGCGCTATATCGGTTCCTGGGAACCCAGACCTCCATGTCTGGGGACCCAGTTGCCGTCACGGCGACTGCTTCATTAGCATGCTCAGGAACAGCGGTGTACAGAAGCGTTGGCATCTCCCCGTCCATAACGAATGAACCGCTCCAACATCCTCCGGCGTCAAGACATCCTGCCCGAGGGACTAGCGCAAGATCATGCTCGTGCCAGGACACTAAGTCCCGGGTACTCCAATGACCCCAGCAAACCCGGTCATGTCTAGCGGAGTATGGGTTGTACTGAAAAAAAACATGCCATTCCCCATCGACATATGAAACACCATTCGGATCATTCATCCAGCCCTTATTCGGCCTCACGTGATTCCTCGGGAACGCTAAGCTCATATTTCCACTCACTTCACAGCTCCTGCAGTTAGACCTTCACGCAAGGGTCGCTGACCGACAACGAACACGATTAGAGCTGGAATCATCGACAGCACGACGCCGGCCAGCACTGTGGACATCGACCCTGTTCCAAGTCGCCCCTGAAGACTCACCAAGCCGAGTGGCAAGGTGAAGTTCTCGTTACTGATCGTCATAATGAGGGGTCGGAAAAACTCATTCCATATGCCGTTAAAAGCAAGGATACCCACGATGGCCATTCCAGGCATCGCCAGTGGCAGATAGATCCTGCTGAACGTCTTCCACGGTGAGGCCCCATCAACCCGGGCAGCTTCATCCAATGAGTCAGGAATGCCAAGAAAGTACTGCCTCATGAGAAAGGTACCAAACGCAGTCGGAAGAGCCGGAAGGATCAGAGCCAGAAGAGTATCAGATAGATGCATTCCTCTCATAACCATGAACACTGGAACTATCGTCACCTGCATCGGAATCATCATGGTCGCAAGGATGAGCGCAAAGAGGACATTATTTCCCTTGAAGCGCAACTTGGCAAACGCATAACCCGCCAACGCCGAGGTAACCATCTGACCAATAGCAGCCAATGCCGTCACCAACGTTGAGTTCCAAAACAGCCTGACAATATCAACCTTGCTGGCAACATCCCGGAATGAGGCAATGCTTAGCTCCCTTCGACCCAATTCATCAGTCGGAGTGAACGCAGTGAATACGGTCCACACCACCGGTCCCAGCGTCAAAAATAATGCGACCATCAGGATAAACATTTTCCCGACCAATCCAGGTGTCAATTGTCTTGATTTCCGAACTCTCGCGGTACTCTCAATGTTTTCAGACATCATCGACCTCACATGTAAAAGACAAAGCGCTTGGAAAGTTTGAATTGCAACCAGGTTGCTAGCATGATGATGGCCATCAATACCAGACCAACGGCGGACGCCAAGCCAAAATGGAGCTCTTGGAACGCTGTCTGATAAATCACCATGACGGCAGTCCTTGTCGAGTCGGCAGGGCCACCCTTCGTAAGAACGTACGGCTGATCGAAGATCTGCAGCGCAGAAATGATCGCCATAACGCTGGCGACTAGCACCGTAGGGCTCAAGAGCGGAAGAGTGATCCGCCAGAACCGGCTCCACTCCGAGACCCCATCAATGGACGCTGCTTCGTATACATCAGCAGGGATGGATGAGAGGCCCCCGATGAAGAGAAGAAACGTGAACCCAAAGTTCTGCCAGACATAGATGAGGATGGTAACAACGATCGCGCCAGTTCCCGTGGAGAGCCAATGAACTGGACTCATGCCAAGAATAAATAGCATCCGATTGACAACGTCAAAGTCCTCATTGAACAGATACGACATAATAAGCGAGACTGACGACGCCGAAAGAATTAGCGGAAAAAAGAAAGCTGAGCGAAAGAAGGATCGCACCCACGTTGGCATCCTCGTCTGAACCAGAACTGACAACACCAGCGCCACCGCAAGTTGAAGGAGGACTGCCGCAACAACAAATCCAAATGTATTGGCAAACGACACTCGTATCGTAGGATTTTCTGCCAGCTCCACGAAGTTTCGAATGCCGACGAATTCTGGGGGCGAAATGATATCCCACTCAAAGAAAGCCAGGACGATAGATCCAACCATCGGCACCAGCATGAATATCCCTAGACCTATCAGGGTAGGTGCAAGAAATAACATCGCCAAGCGACGTTCTTTTTTCAACGTCTGGTTTTTCTTGTGCGAATTAAACATCATTTCTTTTCCCCCAAGGCGAGCTCAAGATCACGCTGCATCGCATGGAGAGCCGTAATCATCCGTGAGTAAGAACCGCCGACGGCACCGACAACATTCTTGGTCAGTGCAGTTTCAACAGCAGCCCCTCGAGGTGGAGCAGGTATGGGTTCAGAGTTGGGGAATCTATCAAGGGTTTCGTAGAAAATATTCCAGTGGTTCGGACCTAATTTTTCATACAATTCCTTGTTATGAGATCGTCGAGCACTGCTTGAATCGGGATGCGTCTGTGCAATCCTCATACCGTCAGGTGACGTGCAGAACTTCAACCATTCCCACGCTTCATCCTTACGCTTAGATCCGCGCATAATTGCATATCCAGCAGAACCGAATGAATGTTTCTGGGTCCTTTTCTTCGGGAAGTATGCTACATCATAGTCATTTCGCCTCATGCCTGCCTGGTCAAGACCGTAAACCCAGAAGCCTCCAGCAGGCGTCATGCCAATGAGCCCATCACCGAACCTGTTGACGAGTTCGTTCCCGCCACCTTGAACAGGACTGGAGGCAAGCCCCTCTGACACAAGTTCGCGCATGAAATCGAAGCTCTCAATCACCCGGGGATCGAGTGCATTTGCGTCACCCCAGCGATAACCACCACCGCGACGCTCTTTCTCAGGATAAAACTCATCCCACAGCCACTCGCCTCCGGAAAACTGCCTGGGCGTCAAGAAATTCGTGTCATTGGTACACAGCCATGGCACAATTCCTCCCCACAGGCGGTTTGTCCAGAAAAAAGGACGGAATTCCCCTTTAATTTTCTTCCTCAATTTCTTGAGGCAGTCATGAAAATCATCCCATGTCCAGTCCACATCCGGATACCCCAAGCCAGCCTTGGCCATCGCGTCATGTGACATGTACATATTTGCAGCATTGAAGCTCAGCGGAAGCTCAAACAAACTACCTTGATACATGAATGCCTCGATCAAGGCGGGGTGAACATCGTTGAAGAAGCTCTTCATCTCCTCCTTGTCACGACGCACGTAATCGTCCAGCGGTTCAGCAAGCCGATCCGCAAAGAGCTGCGTCCCTTCGGTAGCGACCATGACGACATCTGGAGCAGTTCCTGCAGCGACGAGTGTCAGGATCTTGGCGAAGAAGTCGCTCCAGTCAGTTCCTTGAACAGGAGTGATTCGTACCCGGATATCCGGGTGTGCCGCATGGAATGCCTGAACAAGTCCCTCATTTGCGGCCGCATCCTGGGCAGTTCCATTGATCGCAACAGTGAGAGCGTCGTCACCTCGCCCCGGGATATCGAGCCCCGTCAGACGCCGCCAAGAAAGTCCACCGCCCACCGCAGCTGCCAGCGCCGTGCCAAGTACCACCCTACGCGTGACATCTGGCATGAGTACCTCCTCTTTGAGTACCTAACTCGTGTTAGGTTAGGTTGCAAAGAACACTCTGTCAAGAAGGTTGGCCACATACCTGACTCGAGTTAGGTATGTGGTGGGGGGGTGCCATTCGTTCGCACGATTTCGACCGTCAGGCGTTTTACCCAAGAGGACATACACAGGACGCCGCCTACTAGGCTTTTCCCATTCCCAACTCGAGGAGTTTTCCAGTGCCCCACTTGCTTGTCCTCGCCTGGGATGGTTGGCTTCCCCTTTGCCTCGCAGCACTTCTCATTGCCGGCTTGGCCTTCTGGGCAGCCGTCAACAGTCCAGGCCACCGCATTGATCGCGCCCCGACGTCATCCCAAGTCGTCTCCCACGAGATCCGCACCCCGCTGTCCCTCATCCAAGGAGCCGCCGAAATCCTGCTGTCAGAGCGGCCCGGACCACTCAACGACGAGCAGCGTCACTTCCTCCAGACCATCACCGGCAACACCCAGCGCGTTCTCACCATGACCGAGGCGATCCTGCTCCAGACCAAACTGGGCGACCCGAACTACCCCCTCAGCATCGAGCCCTTCGATCTCCGCGCCCTGGTGCGCACCACCTGCCAGGAACTCCGCGAGATCGACGATGCCTCGATCCTCCTCACCGACGACGGCGCACCTCTCATCGTCGAGGCCGACCACCACCTTGTCCGTCACGTGCTGTGGAACCTCATCACCAACGCCCGGCGCCACGGCGGCACCGAAGCCATTCGGGTGCGGACCTTTCCCACCGCCAGCGGTGTCGTCATGGAAATCGTGGACGAGGGGCGCGGCATGGCCCCTACCGATCGCGCCGACATGTTTACCCCGCTCGTCACCCACGCCACTGACCTCTCCACCCACGACTCCTTTACGAGTAGTTCCCCCAGAGACGACGCTGCTGCCCCACCCACCACCGCCGAGGGATACGGTCTTGGCCTGGGCATCGTTGACGACATCGTCCGCCTCCACCACGGCCGGATCGTCGTCAACACCATCAACGACCACGGCACAGCCATCGCTGTTGAGTTCCCGCGCACACCATCAGTCGCATGAAACGAGGAGAACCGGTGAGAGCACTCGTCGTCGACGACGAACCACAAATGGTGGCCATCGTCTCCTACGCACTGGAAACCGTCGGATTTGACACCCTCGAGTCACACAATGCGATGTCCGCCTGGAACATCCTGCGCCACCAGCAGATCGACCTCGTCGTCCTCGACGTCATGCTGCCCGACGTATCCGGCATCACCCTGTGCAGGCGCATCCGAAGCCGCTGTCCCTCCACCGCCATCCTGCTGCTCACCGCCCTTGGCGACGTGGAGAATCGGGTCAATGGCCTGGAAGCAGGAGCTGACGACTATCTCACCAAGCCCTTCTCACCCAAGGAACTCAGCCTGCGTGCCCAGGCCCTCATCCGCCGTCTCGGCGGAGCACCCAGTGCTCCGGTTGACGTCATCCGCGGATCCCTGCGCTTCGAGACCGGGACCGGACGAGTCTTCCGACGCGGCACGCTCCTCGACCTCTCCGAAACCGAAGCCACCCTGCTCAAAGTCCTCACCGACTCCCCCGGACGTGTCAGGACCGTTCGAGAACTCCTCAACGAGGTTTGGGGAACCACCGCCAGCGAAGGCGGACGCAACATGGTCAAGACCTCGGTCTATCGGTTGCGTCGCAAACTTGCCGCGGCCGGCGCCGACCCGGACTCCATCATCGCGGTGAGAGGCCGCGGTTACACCTGTTCTCCATCCCTCATTGACGATGAGAATTGATCTTCTTCTGCCCCCGCACGACCCCTTGGTCACAAAGCTGTGACCAAGTGTGACCGTTGAGTCGGGGCGTTGTTACTGACCGACTGGCAGGCTGATTCCGCCTTGCCCGCTTGGGCATTTCCAACCTCACGCACGAAGGGGTGCCAGTCATGGCCCAGTTCTCCTTGCCCTCCTGGCTCAGCGCGCCGCCGTCGGCTCCGCGCCTGTCTGAAGACGAGATCGCGAAGCGCTACCCGCGCCTGCGATTTCAGGTGTTCATGGGTATCTTTCTCGGATACGCGGGCTTCTACCTTGTTCGCAACAACATCTCGCCGGTAGCCACTCTCCTCATCAAGGACACCGGCATCGACACCGTCGGCATCGGCATCGTCGCCAACGCAGTGCTGTTCGCCTACGGCCTGTCGAAGTTCTTCTCCGCGATGCTGTCCGACCGGGCCAACGCGCGCTTCTTCCTTCCGCTGGGACTGGCGCTGTCGGCCATCGTGAACCTCCTTGTGGCATTCGTGCCGTGGGTCACCGCATCGGTAGGCATCTTCGCCATCTTCATGTTCATCAACGGATGGTTCCAGGGCATGGGCTGGCCGCCTTGCGGTCGCGTCCTGGTGCACTGGTTCTCCACCAACGAACGCGGTTGGAAGACCTCGCTGTGGAACACCGCCCATAATGTCGGTGGTGCCGCACTGCCCGCCCTCGTAGGTCTGGGCCTGGCCTGGACCGCTCAGGACTGGCGCTCGGCTTTCTGGGTCCCGGCCGTCGTGGCCCTCATTGTCGCCGCCCTTGGCTTCATCCTGGTACGCGACACCCCGGAGTCAGTCGGTCTGCCTCCGATTGAGCAGTACCGCAACGACCGCGCCAAGGTGGAGGTCAAGGACGACTCCGGCATCTCCGGTCGCGAGCTGCTGTTCAAGTACGTCCTCAAGAACCGCACCATCGTCCTGCTGGCCGTGGCCAACGTGTTCGTCTACGCCCTGCGTTACGGCGTGCTGAACTGGATCACCGTCTTCCTCCACGAGAAGCACCACGTCAAGATCGACGGTGGTCTGGTTGGATTCGCTGCCTTCGAGCTCGCCGGCATCCTTGGCACCATCCTGTGTGGCTACCTGTCTGACAGGCTGTTCAAGGGCTACCGCTCCGGCGCCGGCATCTTGTTCACCGCGCTCACCGCCGTCGCCATTGCCGCCTACTGGCTCGTCCCGGTCGGCACCCCACTGCCCGTCCTGGTCATCCTCATCGCCTGCATCGGCGGCCTCATCTACGGCCCCGTCATGCTCATCGGCCTGCAGGCCATAGACCTGGCTCCCCACAACATCGCTGGTACCGCCGCTGGCTTCACCGGCCTCTTCGGTTACCTGCTGGGCGCCACCCTGGCCTCCACCGGTGTTGGTCTCATCGTCAAATTCGCCGGATGGAACGCCACGTTCATCGTGTTCGTCATCTTCGCCGTCCTGACCATGATTCTCTTCGCGATCATCGGTCGCGACGAGAAGGAGATCATCGCCAACCACCACGCCAAGATCATTGGCGACTGACGTACTCGCCGGTAACACGAATGCGGGGCGTGGCCATGCGGCTGCGCCCTGCACTTCCATGCTCCGTAGACTGCTCCCCATGAATCCGAGCGCCCACCGTCGGGTGGTCACCATTGTCGCCATCCTGCTGTCGCTCATCGGCGCAACCACACTGACGTCCTGTTCCGCCGACGAAGAACTCTCCATCGTCTGCTCCAACGAGGAACACATCTGCCAAGGGTGGGTCGACCAATTTACGGCGACCAGTGGCATACCTGCGCACTTCTTGCGCCTTCCCACGTCCGAGGCCCTGGCAAGGATTTCCGGATCGACATCGGCGCCAGAGTTCGACGTCTGGGTCGGTGGCCCCTCGGAGAACTACGTGGCAGCCATGGAAGCAGGCCTTCTCGATCCCTACTTCCCCACCGGTTTCTCTCAGATCCCACGCGCATTCCGCGACAACAGTGGTCACTGGTTCGGGGTGTACGGATCCATCCTGGCGGTGTGTTCGAACCCTGACGTACTGGAGCAGCTCGGAGTGGCTGCCCCGCAGTCCTGGCACGACCTGGAGTCCCCCGCCCTGAGCGGCTGGGTATCGGCGTCCTCACCGCTGACGTCAGGTACGGCCTACACCGCACTGTGGACCCAGGTCGGGGTGTTTGGGGCCGACGCTAGCACGCGTTTGCGGACCATTTACTCCCACACCTCCCGGCTCACCCACTCCGGCACCTCACCTGCCGACGTCACGGCTCGTGGCGAGGCTGCCGTGGCAATTTCCTTTGCTCCCTACTGCCGTCAGAAAGTTGCCTCAGGGCGGCCCATGACGATCGCCTATCCCAGCGAGGGAACCTCCTTCGAGGTCGGCGGTGCCGCCCGCATCCGACGGGCTCGCCACCCCGACCAGGCGAGGATCTTCCTCGACTGGCTGTCCGAGCCGGCCGGTCAGGAGGTCGCGGCCCACGATGAGAATATTCACCAGCGTCCGATCACCCGGGCCTTGCCAGGTAACCTCGAGGAGGTTCTCGACAGCACTCGAATCAAGGTGCTGCGTCCCGACGCCAATCTGGCCGCCCATGCCCGCCACGCCTGGCTGACCTGGTTCGACCACGAGATTCAGGGGCAGCCATGACGAGGGTGGCGAGGTGGCAGCGAGTCGGTCTGACGACTGCCATCGTGATACTCGCACTCGCTTTCGTGGCGATGTGGCTCTACCCCCTCGCCGTGCTGTTCGGGCAGGCGGGACGGGCCCACGACAGGTCGCCGGGTGCCTTGAGAGACCTCGCATGGTCAGCATTGGCAGCCGCGACGAGTTCAGCGTGCGCGACCCTCATGGGAGGATTTGCGGCCCTGGGGGCGCGGACGATTCCTCGGCGTCATGCCGCCATCCTGGACACTGCCGTCTTCGTCCCGATCCTCTTCCCGCCCTTCGTCATCGGCACGGCCGTCAGGTCAGGAATCGGACGGGCCGGTCTCTGGCAGGTCACAACCGCAGGGAACTTCTCCGGCTTTTGGCCGATGGTCCTGACCTGGACGATCGCCTATCTGCCACTGTCCTATGGCGCGTCACGGGTGGCTCTGCACCGTGTTGGGTCGTCCTCCGTCGACACCGCACGGGTGAGCGGCCTAAACGGATCCCGGCTCGTCGGACTCATCATCGTGCCACTGCGCGCCGTCTCCCCCGTGGTGTTTCTGCTCGTTTTCGTCCTCGTGTTAGCCGACCCGGTCGTCCCCCACCTCGTCGGAGGAAAGACCCCCAACACCGCCGAACGTCTATGGCTGCAGGTGACAGCTTTCGGCGCCGACGCCCAGGCTGCCCAAACTGCGCTGATGCTCATGATCCCTGCTCTGGTGTGCGGTGTCCTGGCCGGGGCCACAGCGGGACGATCCCGGCAGTCCCTGAGTGGGCGGAGCAAGGATGGATCCTTGGGACGACGACCCTCGGCGTCGGTGCCGGTCGGGGTGACAGTGTGGCCGCGAGCGGCCCCCGGGATCGTGGTGGGCGGCGTGGGACTCACGGTGCTGGCCGTCCTGGTGGGACGAGCTGGTGACGCGCTGTTCCATCGTCACGACGAGATCACCATCCCGTCGAACGTCCTCGTCAACACCATCGGTCTGGGCTTGCTCGCCGCAGTCGTGGCGTTGTTGCTGGTATCCCTGTCGACGTGGGTGACGTCGGTACTACGCAGCGCGCGCGTCGTCATCTTCGCCTGTTACGTCGCGTTGCTGGCGGTGCCGGGAGCGACCCTCGGCGTGGCGTATTCGCAGGCATACGGGCCGCACGCGTGGTCCCCCGTATTCTTTCTGGCGGGAGGGTCGGCCCCGGCATCCGGGACGATCCTCATCGTCGGTTCCTACGTCTCAACAGCCGCGCCGCTGGTGTACTTCGCCATGCAGGTCTACCCGATGAGGACAGCCCGGCAAGTGTGGGAATCGGCGTTGATGTTCGCCGATTCCCGCTCCCAGGCTTTTGCGACTGTCATCTTTCCTCAAGTTCGCCATGACGCAGCCCTGACGCTGACCGTCGTCGTGGCGTCGTCATCGGTCATGGTGGCGCCGCTGATGTGGGTGACAAGTCCTGACAGCCCGGTGATTGTGCCGAGGCTTTTCGTGCTGCTCGACCATGCGCAGTACTCGGTGGCCTTCGTCATCTCAACGGCCTGTGCTCTCGTGTTGATGATTCTGCTCGTAGTCACCCGGTGGACGTTGGATGCTCGCCGTCGTGGAGGTCGTGAATGAGTCACGCTCTTGAGATATCCCACCTGTCGGTGGACCGTCGCGGTGCGCCCGTGCTCGGGGACTTGTCGCTGACGGTGGGTTCCGGTGAGTTGGTGGCCGTGCTGGGGCCGTCCGGCGCTGGCAAGACGACCTTGTTGCGAGCCATTTGTGGGTTGCAGCGCTGCAAGGGGAAGGTACTCATCGACGGACGCGACGTGTCTGGGCTGCCTCCGCATCGGCGCAACTGCGCCATCATGCTCGACGACGACGGCCTGTTCTCCCACCTGACAGTGCGCGACAACATCGCTTACGCCGTCAACGCGTCGCGCGGTGACGTGACGGTCTCCGATCAGGTCGAGGCAGCTCTGCTGACGGTCAACATTGGGCATTTGGCTGGACGGCTGCCCCACCAGATGTCGATGGGTGAGCGTCAACGGGTGGCGTTGGCGCGAATTCTGGTGCGTCGGCCTCGGGTGTTGCTGTTCGACGAGCCGCTGGCTCACGTTGACGCCACGGCACGGGCGAGTCTGCGTCAGGAGTTGGTGAGGGTCCATCGGCGGATGGGCTGCGCAACGATCTACGTGACTCATGACGTCGGGAAGGCCCTGTCGATCGCAGACAGGATCGTGTATCTGGCTGACGGTCAGGTCGTCCAGGACGACTGCCCCGAGGACATCTACGAGACCCCGGCAAGACTGGACATTGCTCGTCACATGGGCGCGACGACCATGATTTCCTGCCGCGCAAGGATCACTGGTCAACCACCGATGGCCGAGGTCAGGATCTTCGACGACGTCGTCCGAGTGGCCGCCCACCCCCATTTCGACGACCTCACCGGTACTGAGCAACAGGTGGTGTTGGTGGGATACCCCGGCAGCATCCGCATTTGTCGGGCTGACGAGCAGATACGCGTCCACGGGTGCCATGGCCAGGTCGTCCGCCACATCTTCGACGGTGAGTTCTACCTGGTTGGGGTGGAAACCGAGTACGGCATGGTCACCGCCCGGATCGGGGTTGACGCCGAGCCCATGATGGTCGGAGACGCGGTGACGGTGAGCCCGGTGGCGTCGAGGTTGTGGGCCCTGCCACTGGGTTGAGTCACTCAAGCAAGCGGTGGAAAAATGTCTCCTCGGTGATGCCCTGGGTCGGTAACCGTGTCTCGTGCAGCCAAGTATCCCTCGGTTCAAATCTCGGACTTGACGATCGCCCCGGACCCAAGGATGGCGGGCCAGGCCGATCGAGACGTCCACCGAGGAACGCAAGCGGAAAGCTCTTGTCCCGGCGAAGATGCCACCGAGGGACCTGATCCCACCTTCGAGGAGTACTCACCGCCCGCTCACTGCGACGAATCTGCCGACCAGTTGCCCGACATGATGGTGGAGCATAGGGGATTCGAACCCCTGACCTCTTCCATGCCATGGAAGCGCGCTACCAACTGCGCCAATGCCCCGCGGACGACCTTGTCAGGTCTTCGCAACGATCCTCCGCCGCAGCATTCACCGCATCGGAACATCGTGCCTGGTGGAGCATAGGGGATTCGAACCCCTGACCTCTTCCATGCCATGGAAGCGCGCTACCAACTGCGCCAATGCCCCGAAAACAACCCCGCAGAGGAGCCATCTTCTTCGTTCACCCGAGTCACCGGGCGACCCGCCAGACACTACCGGACCTTGCCCGATTCCGCCAACTCGACACCGCTGACATGCGAACAGCCGATCGATGGCCAACTCGGCTCCCACAAAGCCAGTCGACGACACTCGTCACATCACGGTGGCGTTATACGTACGAAGCCTCCAGCGGTCACCCATTCCGCGTCGGTCAGCCTCGCCGGATCCGATCCGGTCCAGCACTGTCCACGAGCAGTTACCCAGTCCACCAAATCGCAGAAATTCCGGGTATTCGCCGCCGAGAAGCCACACCACCGCCGCTCGCAGCGCGAATCCGTGTGCGACCAGACACACCGTCTCCCCATGATGCACTCGCACCACATCGTGGATAGCCGACGTCACCCGCTCAGCGACTTCGGCGGTCGTCTCCCCGTCAGATCGTCGAAAGTCCTCCCCCGACGCCGTCAGCCGGGTGTAATCGGGGTCATTGCGGTGCAAATCGGGCACAGTCTGGCCCGCCCACTGACCGACGTCAACCTCCTTGAGGCGATCGTCGGTAACAACGTCAACCCCAGCAGCTCGACCAATGGTCTCAGCAGTGACCCGAGCACGCATCAACGGCGACGACACGATTACCACCGGGGTCATCCCGGCAATGACGGGCGCAACGGCCTCAGCCTGGGCAATCCCCACCGGGGACAGCGGAATGTCCAACCGGCCTTGCAACCGTCCGTCGGCGTTGAACTCGGTCTCGCCGTGCCGAACCAGGACGATCCGCGTCGTCACATCTGGTCCCAGTCAAGCTGCTCCTCAGGCAACTGCAGGTCAACGGCCGGGCAGTCCTTCCACAACCTCTCCAGGGAGTACAGCTCGCGCTCCTCCTGATGCTGCACGTGCACCACGATGTCGACGTAGTCGAGCAGCACCCAGCGGTTCTCCCGCTCTCCCTCGCGTCGTGCGCGATGAGCCTTGTGCTCGTGCATCGCCTTGTCGATGGCGTCGACCACGGACGCCACCTGACGCTCGCTGGCCGACGAGATGATGACGAAGATGTCGGTGATGGCGAGGTGCTCCGAGACGTCAAGGGCGACGATGTCGAAGCCCTTCTTGTCGAGGGCGGCATGGGCTGCCACCCGGGCGAGCTCGATGGCCTGTTCGGTGGCGCTCAATGGTCCTCCGGATTGATCTTGATGTTGTCGCGGTAGAGACCGCGCTTGTTGATGTACTGCACGATGCCGTCCGGCACCAGGTACCAGATTGGCATGTCCTCCCCCACCCGCTGACGGCAATCGGTTGATGAAATGGCCATGGCTGGCACCTCGAGGAGAGTGACCTTCTCTGCCGGCAGGTGAGAAATGTCCTTGGTCCCCAAGGGCACCCCGGGCCGCGACACACCGATGAAGTGCGCCAGATCGAACAGCTCTTTGGCTCCGCGCCACGTGAGAATGTGGCTCAACGCATCCGCACCGGTGATGAAGAACAAGTCGACGTCACTGCCTCGCTCTCGGCGCAGGTCCTTGAGGGTATCGACGGTATACGTGTCGCCGGGACGCTCAATATCGACCCGCGATACCGAAAATGATGGATTTGACGCCGTGGCAATAACGGTCATGAGGTAACGGTCCTCAGCCTGTGAGACCTTGCGCCCCTTCTTCTGCCAGGGCAGGCCGGTCGGCACGAAGACGACCTCGTCAAGGTCGAACCTGGCCGCGACCTCCGAAGCTGCGACAAGGTGGCCATGATGTATGGGATCAAAGGTGCCACCCATCACCCCAAGCCGGTAGCGGCGTCCGTCGTGAACCCGCGCCAGTCCCAACTCAACACTTGGCATCAGGAATGCGACCGATTCTTACCACCACCCCAGACGATGGACGACGCGATCAGCACCACCAGCGTCAAGATGCCGACGGCGGGGGCCGACGACTCCATCAGGAGAGGAACGATACTCATGGCGCCTCAGCCTATCCCACAACACGCCACGACAACCGACAACCGGTCATCGCCGGATCTGACCGTCCCCGTGCAGGACGTAGGTCGTCGTCGTCATCTCCCGCAGGCCCATCGGTCCGCGGGCGTGCAGCTTCTGAGTGGAAATGCCGATCTCCGCACCGAATCCGAACTCGCCACCGTCAACAAATCTACTGGAACAATTCACCAACACGGCAGCAGCGTCCACGCTTGAGGTGAAGAACTCCTGCGAGGACATCGACCTCGTGACGATGGTTTCCGAATGCCCCGACCCATGCGTGGCGATGTGATCGACCGCCTCTTCCACGTCGTCGACGATGCGCAGTGCAAGGTCCAAGGACAGGTACTCGTCGTCATACTCGTCGGAGACGGCTGGAACGATCCTCGGATCGAGCCGGGTGCTTTCGTCATCACCATGCACCGTAACCCCACGATCACTCATGGCGTCGACCAGCTGAGGCACAGCCAGCTCCGCGATCCCACGATGCACCAGGACAGTCTCGATGGCATTGCAGACGCTGGGGCGCTGGGTCTTGGCATTGACGGCAATATCGACCGCCATTCCCACATCAGCGCTGGCATCAATGACGAGGTGGCAGTTGCCAGTTCCAGTCTGGATGACGGGCACCTCGGCGCCGGTGACGACGGCGTTGATGAGCCCGGCGCCGCCGCGTGGAATGAGCAGATCGACGTACCCTCGAGCGGCCATCAATTCATCGGTGACTTCATGGCCGCCCTCGACGAGCTGCACCGCCTCACGGATCTCCTCGGGCAACCGAGACCGCATCGCGGCGATGACGGCACGGTTGGACTCCAAGGCCGAGGACGATCCTCGCAACAGGCACGCATTGCCGGCCTTGAGACAGATACCGGCGGCGTCAGAAGTGACATTGGGACGAGCCTCGTAGATGATCCCGATGACGCCAAGTGGCACCCGGACCTGCTCGACCTTGACTCCCAGCGGGGTGTGCCAGCCACGCACGACCTCACCGACGGGGTCGTCGAGCCGAGCGACCCCTTCCAGGCCGACGGCCATTCCCTCGACCCGTTCCGGGGTGAGGGTGAGACGATCGACAATGGCCTCGTCCATCCCGTCCTCACGGCCACGATCGACATCGGCACGGTTGGCGGCCAGGATGTCGTCGACGTTCTTGCGCAACCCGGCGGCCATGGCCATCAGCAGGTCGTCCTTGTCGATGCGACGCAGCCGACGCAACACCGTGGCAGCAGATCGGGCAGCCTTGGCCTGTTCGATGACTCGCGAGCTCATGGCCACATGGTATTCGTCAGGTGGGCATGGGCAACACCACCATGGTGACCACAGCGACGGTGAGTCACTTCTTGGTAGTTCGACGACGGCTCAACACCATGGCGTCGCGATGGATGATCTCCCGGGACGCCGCCGGGCCCATTTCCGCGGCCAGCCAGGCGCTCGAACGTCCTCTCATCACCCGCACCTCGTCATGGGAGAACTGAGCGATGCCGCGCCCGACGAGCCGACCGTCCGGGGCTAGGATCGTCACCGGATCACCCGCCTGGAAATCCCCGTGAACCCGAGTGACACCCACCGCCAACAACGACGAATGGCGTGTGGTGAGGGCCTCGACGGCCCCCTCGTCGATGACGATCTGGCCCTGCGGGGTAGCGGCGTCGGCCAGCCACAGCAGACGCCGGGACCGCCGCGTCGCCGTCGGTCGGAAGTAGGTGCCCACGGCTGCCCCACCCAGGACGCCACGGGCGTCCGAAGCCGATGCGAGCACCACAGGGACCCCCGCGCTGGTGGCCATTCGGGCGGCCTCCAGCTTCGTCGTCATGCCCCCGGTACCGACCCCGGATCCGGCCTTGTGGGTGTCGATCTCCAGCGCGTCAATGTCCTCGACGACATCCAGCCGACGGGCGTCCGGGGAATCCGGATGAGCGGTGTAAAGGGCGTCGACGTCAGACAGCAGCACGAGGGCCTGAGCGCGCACCAACTCAGCCACCAGGGCAGCGAGTCGGTCGTTGTCGCCGAACTTGATCTCCCCGGTGGCAACGGTGTCGTTCTCGTTGACGATTGGCACGACTCCCAGCTCGAGCAGGGTGTCCAGGGTCGACCAGGCATTTCGATAGGAGGTGGGGCGGACCAGGTCATTGACGGTCAGCAGTACCTGTCCGACCCGCAACCCGTGGCTGGCAAACCGTGACGTGTAGTGGGCCAGCAGGATTCCCTGCCCGACCGAGGCTGCCGCCTGCTTGCCGGCCACGCTCCGTGGGCGGTGGGTCATTCCCATCGCTGGGAACCCGGTGGCGATGGCTCCTGAGCTCACCAGGACGACCCGCTTGCCGTCCGCGACGACCTCGCTAAGCACGTCGACCAGCTCGTCGACACGGCGAACATCGATCCCGCCGCCGGGCAGGGTCAACGAGGATGATCCGATCTTGACCACCACAGTGGTGGCCGCGGAAATGACTCGACGTTGATCAGTCACGGCCCTCGAACCGCTCATCCTCGGCGACGCGGGCACGCCACGACTCACCCCGTGGATCGCGGCCGACCTGGCCGTATTCCTCACGGGCGCGGTGATATTCGCGATCCATCTCGCGACGACGGGTGGCCGAGGGACGCTCGGTCTCCAGACGCTGGTCCTCACCGCGGCGGGACAACAGCTCGGCACCCGACTCGATCTGCGGGGCGAAGTCGAAGATGACGGCGTCCTCACCACCGACGGCGACGGCGTCACCGGCAATGGCCCCCATGGCCAGCAGCTCCTCCTCGACGCCCAGACGGTTGAGGCGATCCGACAGGTAGCCGACGGCCTCCGGGTTGTTGAAGTCAGTCTGAGCGACCCAACGAGCCGGCTTGTCACCGGTCACACGCCACAGGAAACCGCCCTCACCGTCGCCCTGACGCTTGATGGAGAAGGCCGGGCCCTCCTCCTTGGGCCTGGGCCGGATGACGATCCGCTCCGGCTCGGGTTCGGGCTCGTCCTCGCGAGCCTTCTCGACCAGATCGGCCATGGCGAACTTGAGGGAGTTGAGCCCCTCTCCGGACTTCGTCGAGACACGGAAGACCGCCCAGCCACGCTTGCCGACATCGTCGAAGACGATGTCGGCCAGGTCAGCGGCGTCTGGGACGTCAACTTTGTTGAGCACCACCAGACGTGGACGATCCTCCAGGCCACCATGGGCAGCAAGCTCCCCCTCGATGACGTCGAGGTCGGTGACAGGGTCGCGACCCGGCTCGTAGGTGGCGCAGTCGATGACGTGGACGATGGCCCGGCAGCGCTCGATGTGGCGCAGGAAGTCAAATCCCAGCCCCTTGCCCAAGGAGGCTCCCGGGATGAGGCCCGGCACGTCGGCAACGGTGTACGTCGTCTCCCCCGCGACGACCACGCCCAGGTTCGGCACCAGGGTGGTGAAGGGGTAATCGGCAATCCTCGGCTTGGCTCGCGAGATCGCGGCGATGAGGCTGGACTTTCCGGCCGAGGGGAATCCCACCAGGCCGATGTCAGCGACGACCTTGAGTTCGAGCAGAACCTTGCGTTCCTCACCGGCTTCACCGAGGAGAGCGAAACCAGGAGCCTTGCGCGCCGAGTTGGCCAGCGCGGCATTGCCGAGGCCGCCACGGCCACCCGCTGCGACGACGAGTTGGGATCCCACTCCGACGAGGTCCCCCAGCAACTCACCGGTGTCGGCGTCGGAGACGACCGTGCCGTCGGGAACGCCCAGGATGATGTCGGATCCATTGGCTCCGGCCTGGTTGTCACCGCGTCCGGGCTCACCGTTGGTAGCCCTTCGGGTGGACTGCCAGTGATAGTCGACGAGGGTCGTCACCTGGGGGTCAGCGCGCAGGATCACCGACCCGCCATGCCCACCATTGCCACCGTCGGGGCCACCCAACGGTTTGAACTTCTCCCGCTTGACGGAGGCGCAACCGTGTCCCCCCTTGCCCGCCACGGCTGTCAGCGTCGCGCGGTCCACGAAGGAGGGGATGGCCATGTTCTGCTCCTCACAGATGGGGTCGGGCCGTCTGGCCCAAGGTGGATCACAAGTCTAGACGCCGGGACGCGCCACCCCATCCAGGTGGCGCGTCCCGAGCTGTCAGGCCTGTGCTGGTTGTTCCGGTCCAGCGCCTCGACGTGGCGGAGCCGCGTCAACCTTCACGACGCCTGCCCCGCGCCGTGGGATGGCAGTGGATTCCTGCATCGCCAGACCGTCCGAAACGTCAGCTCAGGCGCCCTCGGACGCGGCACGCATCTGAATACCAGTGTGGTGGGACAGCGGCACGTCCTTGAGCAGGAAGGCCAACAGACCAGCGGCAGCAACTATCGGGGCCATCCACAGGAACAGCGGGGTCAGCGAATTCACGTATGCCTGAACGATGCCCTCTCGAATCGCATCAGGCATCTGATTGACGGCCCCTGGGGTCAGCGAGGCGACACCGTGGCCGTGGGAACTCATCGAGCCGAGGGTCTCGAGGACGGCTGGATCCTTGCTGGAGGCCAGCGAGGCGAACAGGTCGGTGACGCGGTCGGTCAGTCGGGTGGTGAAGGCCACACCGATGAGGGAGGATCCCAAGCACACCCCGATCTGACGGAAGAAGTTGTTGTGGCTGGTGGCCGTCCCCAACAGAGTTGGGCGGACGTCGTTCTGCACTGCCATGACGAGCAGCTGGAAGAACATGCCCATGCCCAGACCGAGGATGAAGGTGTCACCCATGATCCACCAGACCGAGGAGTTCTGGTTCAGGGTCGACATCAGCACCATGCCCCCGGCGGCAACGATCGGGCCCATGATGATGAAGATGCGGTAGCGACCGATCTTCGAGGTCAGCAGACCGGTCACCGTCGAGGACAGCAGGATGCCGATCGTCATGGGGATGAGCAGCAGACCCGAGACCGTGGCCGAGTAGCCGTAGGTCATCTGCATGTAGGTCGGCAGGTATGCCAGCACACCGAACATGGCGCCCATGGCGAGCATGCCGATGATCGTGGAGACGACGAAGGTACGGTTGTGGAACAGCGTCAACGGCAGCACCGGATCCTCGACCCGGCGCTCCACGACGGGCAACAAGGCCCACGCGATGACGGTAACGGCACCCAGGCCGATGATCTGCCAGGACAGCCAGTCGTACTGGGAGCCGCCCCAGGTGGCCACCAGCACGATGGTCACGGCGCCGATGTCCATGAGGGCGAGCCCGAGCCAGTCGATCTTAGTCGTCAGCTCGTGCTTGGGCAGCTTGAGTGCAACGAAGCAGGCACCCCAGGCAACCACACCCAGCGGCAGGTTGATCCAGAACACCCAACGCCAGGAGATCGAGTCGGTGAACCAACCGCCCAGTAGCGGGCCGAGCACCGAGGACACACCGAACATCGCCCCCATCGGCGCCATGTAGGCGGCACGAACGCGCGGCGGGATGAGATCGCCAGTGATGGCCTGCGACAAGATCATGAGGCCGCCGCCACCCAGGCCCTGGATGAAGCGGAAAAAGATGAAGGTGATCATGGTGCCAGCGGTGCCGCACAGAGTAGACCCCAGCAGGAACAGACCAATGGCGATGAGATACAGGGCCTTACGACCGATCAGGTCGGAGAGGCGCCCATAAAGCGGCATGCCTACGGTGACGGCCAGGGTGTACGCGGTGATGACCCAGGCCATGTGTTCGACGCCAGACAGGTCACCGACGATGGTCGGCAAAGCGGTGGCGACGATTGTCTGGTCCAGGGAGGACAGGAACATCACCATCATGAGGCAGAGGTAGACAACCCAGAACCGGCGGTCTGGTTTGAACCTGGCAGCCTCAGCAGCGGCAGCAGTTGCAGACATGTCACAGCTTTCTGATGTTGAATGGGAGCGTGTGGCGCGTTGTCGCGCAGGTTGTGGCGAGCGTTCCTCACGAGCTCGTGGCTGGCACCTGGTCGCCGGCCAACTCCGCGGACAGCCTGACCCAGGCGTCAACGACCCAGTCAATGGTGCCGACCACCTCGGCTGAACTGGCCCCAGGACGGACCATGACCGCGTGAAAGGCCGCACGTTCCATCGCTTGGATGGTGCCCACGAGGGCAAGCACCTCGAAGGAGTCCTCGGAGCGGCCGATCCGGCGCGCGGCTGCGCTCATGAGGGCTGCGAGTTGGCAGTCAACTGTCTCCTTCAGAGACATCCGAAGCTCCGTGCTCTCCCCACTGATTCTCACAAGCTCACGCAAGTCGTCGAGGTCGACGTCAGAGTTCCGCCACCTGGCATCGATCAGGGTGCGAATGGCGTCGCCCAGTGAGGTCGAGGTATCCGTCGCGAAAGTATCGAGGGCCTCCTGCGGATAGGCGATCACCGGGGGCAGATAGACATCGTACTTGCACGGGAAATGGTTGAACACAGTTCGTCGTGACACCCCAGCACGTTCGGCGATGTCGTCGACCGTGACCTCGTCCACCGGCTTCTCGACCGCCAATTCCATGGCGGCACGGCGAATAACGCCCTGAGTGCGGATTGCTGTTGGCGAAGTCACATACACAACTATGCACCCCGTGCAGTTTTTGCATCAAGTGCACACCTTGCACTTCGTGCATGATGCGTCACGCTCTCGGTGAACGAGGGTGTGGGAAGGTCAGCGAAAGGCGTACCAGGCAGCTTTGAGACATGGCCAGGCGCGTTGTGCTGATTCCTGCCACTGCTCCAGCGAGCCGGTGGCCCAATGCACCCACGACGCGGCTTCCTGACCTGCCGAGGGCGTCAGCCACACCACCCCGATGACGACGGTGAGCACGCTCGCAACAAGGGCTGCTGCGACCATGCGGGCCCACATCCCTCGACGCTGGCGCACTCCGGAGACACTGCGGTGAGTCCGCGAAAACCACCTGGTAAACAGCGCACCGCCTAGTGCGATGACGAGGCTGGTGACCGCAGCGCCGATCATCGTCCCACCGATACCTAGCCCACCAACGATGCCAGTCGCAGCCGCAGAGGCGCAGGCACCAGCAGCCACCTCGTACAGGCGAGGCCCCTTACGAGCCTTGGGCTGAGGACCAGCCCCTACGTCGTGATCCTCAGGAGCCTGCGATGTGGCCGATTGACCTGAGCGCATCCGTGTCAGGGGTCCGGTGACCCTGGGCAACGATCCCGTCGACACGATGGTCGGGGCGTCCGATCCCTGCTCGATCCGGTACAGCCACTGTTCATCCTCGCTGAGATCCCGGTTGCCCACGATTGTCCAATCTCCCCTCATCGCGTCGTTCACAACGACCAAGTTTTGAGAGTAGGTCGATACTGCATCACTTCCAGCCTTTGAGCCGCAGTGACGACTACAGTCGCGCCGAGGATCCGACGGTGGTCGCAATTGTCGACACACTTTTCAGTGAACACCGAGTCGATCGCACATTTTTCTTGTGGTGGCTACAGGCACAGATTGGCCCCCGCCTTGACAGACGGGGGCCAATCCCATTGATCTCGTGGAACTCAGGCCTCGGCCGGGACCTCCACAGGGTTTACGTTGACAACCTTACGGCCACGACGAGTACCGAACTCGACATTGCCGTCACGCAGGGCGAAGAGGGTGTCGTCGCCACCGCGGCCCACCCCGTCACCGGGGTGGAAGTGAGTGCCACGCTGACGCACGATGATCTCGCCAGCATTGACGAGTTGACCGCCGAAACGCTTCACGCCCAGACGCTGAGCGTTCGAGTCACGACCGTTGCGCGAAGAGGACGCGCCCTTCTTGTGTGCCATGTCTGTCTACCTCAGCCTTCGATTCCGGTGACCTTGACCTGGGTGTACTTCTGACGGTGCCCCTGGCGCTTCTTGTAGCCGGTCTTGTTCTTGTACCTGAGGATGCGGATCTTCGGGCCCTTGGTCTCACCGAGAACCTCAGCGGTGACCTTGACCTTTCCGAGCGCGTCCTTGTCGGAGGTGACGGACCCGCCATCAACCACGAGGAGCGGGGTCAGCTCGATGCTGCTGCCCGCCTCGTCGGCGACCTTGTCGATCTCGACGACGTCACCCACTGCCACCTTGTGCTGGCGGCCGCCACTACGCACAATCGCGTACACGCCTGACCTACTCTCGTTCTTGTCGTGCATTTCCGGGACCGGAACCAACGGCCCCGGACAAACCTGACCGACGACTCACGTCGGACCGGCTGCTTATTTTACATTTCCTGTGGTGGACGGTCAAAAACGAATGTCCATCGCCCTTGTCCGGGCCCGTCCTCACTTGGAATGGGACTTGCCCGAGGAGCCCTTGTGGCCGCGTCCGCGACCCTTGGAACGCTCGCCACCATCGGCCGGGGCCTGGGAATCCACCGGCTTGTCGAAGCGGTGGTAGCCACGGCCACCACAAGCCTCGCACTCCTCGGTGAAGGCCTCGGCCAGGCCGGTGCCGATCTTCTTGCGGGTCATCTGGACCAGACCCAGCGACGTGACCTCGGCGACCTGGTGGCGGGTGCGATCCCGTCCCAGGCACTCGGTGAGACGACGCACCAGAAGCTCACGGTTGGTCGGCAACACCATGTCGATGAAGTCGACGACGATGATTCCGCCGATGTCGCGTAGCCGCAACTGACGGACGATCTCCTCGGCCGCCTCCAGGTTGTTGGCGGTGACGGTGGCCTCGAGGTTGCCGGCAGATCCGGTGAACTTGCCGGTATTGACGTCAATGACCGTCATGGCCTCGGTGCGGTCAATGACCAGCGACCCGCCCGAGGGCAGATAGACCTTGCGTTCCAAGGCCTTGGCGATCTGCTCGTCGATGCGGTGCCCGGCGAAAGGATCCTTGTCGGCGTCCTCCCAGTGGGTCAGACGCGAAGCCATCTCCGGGGCGACGTGATCGACATAGGCCTTGATGGTGTCATAGGCGTCGTCCGAGCCACCGTTTCCTGCAATGACGAGTTCGGAGAAGTCTGCGGTGAACAGGTCACGGATGATGCGCACCGTCAGGTCCGGCTCCGAGTACAGCATGAGCGGCGCCTTGCTGGTGCTGGCCTTGCGCTCGATGATCTCCCACTGAGCCTTGAGACGGTTGATGTCGCGGACGAGATCCTCCTCGGTGGCTCCCTCTGCGGCAGTACGCACGATGACGGAGGCATCCGACGGGATGTTGTTCTCGACGATCTTCTTGAGACGCTTGCGCTCGGAGTCGGCCAGCTTGCGGGAGATTCCCGACAGATGTCCACCGGGCGAGTAGACGACGAAGCGTCCAGGCACTGAAATGTGGCTGGTCAGACGAGCACCCTTGGCACCCACCGGGTCCTTGGTGACCTGCACCAGAACCTGGTCCCCTGACTTCAGGGCGTGCTCAATGCGCTTGTCCTCGCCCTCCTTGCCATACTTGGCCCAGTCGACCTCACCGGCGTAGAGCACGGCGTTGCGGCCACGACCGATGTCGATGAAGGCGGCCTCCATCGAGGGCAGGACGTTCTGGACCTTGCCCAGGTAGATGTTGCCGATCGACGACGTGGCCGAGGCGCGGTCGACGTAGTGCTCGACGAGGACACCGTCCTCCAGCACTGCCAGTTGCGAGTACTCGTCGGACTGACGGACAACCATCTTGCGGTCCACCGACTCGCGGCGGGCCAAGAACTCAGCGTCTGTGATGACGGCGCTGCGTCGGCGACCGGCGGCACGCCCCTCACGGCGGCGCTGCTTCTTGGCCTCCATACGGGTCGAGCCCTCGATGCCGGTGACCTCGTCAGCCACCGACTGACGCGAGCGCGGCTCACGAACCTTGATGACGACCTCGCTGGGATCGTCGTCAGAACCGCTGATGTCCTCACCGCGGCGGCGCCGACGACGGCGACGACGACGCGTGGCATCCGAACTCCCGGGCTCCGAGCCATTCTCGGTGCCGTGCCCTGAGTCGTCATTGTTGTCTGACTCGTCCTCGGAGGACTCGTCCTCGGTGCCCTCGCTGCGACGGCGACGACGTCCGCCCCGACGACGGCGACGACGGTTCTGGCCCTCCTCCTCGAAGGTGGTGTCCTCGGACTCGGAGGTCGTCTGCTCCTCAACCGACTCAGCGGTCTTCTCGTCGGACTTCCCATTCTTCTTGCCGGAGCCCTTGCGGTCCTTGGCCTCACCCTTGTCCTTCTCGGGCTCGGCCTCGACTGCCTCCTCAGCGTGGTTACCGACCTCGGACGGACGCGTGGCGCGACGATGACGCTTCTTCGGCACCCCGGCATCTCCCCCGCCAATCTCGGTAGCCAGGGAGTCGAGGATGTCAACGGTGG
The DNA here is from genome assembly GCF_052654715.2 of Cutibacterium nasicola. Lineage (NCBI taxonomy): Bacteria > Bacillati > Actinomycetota > Actinomycetes > Propionibacteriales > Propionibacteriaceae > Cutibacterium > Cutibacterium nasicola. The sequence goes on from NZ_CP199745.2 coordinate 1,461,367, forward strand.
ATCGCTCCTCGCCATCCTTGGATGCAAACGGGTTGGCCAGGGTGCCCTCAACCTTGTGGCCACGGGCCCGAGCCTTGGCCTTGTTCAGGGCAGCATTGATGGGATCCTCGCCATCGAATCCCTTGTCCCTGGCACCCTTGTCAGCCTTGACGGTCGCCTTCTCCTCGACGGACTCCTCAGACTTGTCAGAAGCCCGGGAGGAGCGACGACGAGTGGCACGACGACGCTGGGAGGTTCCACGCTCGGTCTCGACTGACGGAGCGGTCTCGGATGCGCCACGACGGGTGGTGCGGGTCTGGGAACCCTCGTTCGTCTCAGCAGCGGACTCGGTGCTGCCCGCCTCCGCCGGGGACTCCTCCTCGGCGGCTGCACGAGTGCCCCTGGCCCTCATCCGGGTGGACTTGGCAGCGGTGTCGCCGGTGCGACGGCTACGGACGCGACGCGGCTTCTCAGCCTCGGGAGTCGTCTCTTCGGTCTTGGGCTCGACAGCCTTGGGTGCCTCGACCTTGGGGACCTCAACCTTGGTGACCTTGCGGCGCCGCCCCATCGGCGGGCGAGGAAGGTCAGACGCCTCGGCGTCAGAGGTGACGACGGAGCTGCCGGTACCGGCAGCGGTGATCACCACCGGGGCGCTTTCCGTTTCGACCTGGGCAGGAGCCCCGGCAGGACGCGATGCGGCCCGACGGCGTCGAGCAGCAGGAATCTCAGCGGTGGAATTCTCGTCGGAATTCAATGTGGTGTTGTCAGTCTCGTCGAGCATTGTGCTCTCCTTGGCCTTTCGGCACGGTCAGTGCCCACCCGGGTAACGGCCCTGCGGAAATCCCACAGTCGTGTGCAAACGCCTCGCGCTGTACTGACGGCGTCACTGCCCGGCATGGGGCACAAGCTTGCGGTGAGCCCTCGAGTTCCCCGCGGTCGCCTCTCGGCGTCGCGGTATGAACCGTCGAGTGGGGCGGTACCCCTTTCACCTGGCCCCAGTATGTCACGTCACCGGGGTTGATGCCAGAAACCGCACAGTGGCGACGGCCTCACCACACCGTCGCGGCAGTTCTGGTGAATGGGTCTACCAGGGTCGTCGACACTCCGCTGGCGTTCTCCTCGCAGGCGCCCTGCGCGAGTCGCGTCATTCGTGCCGCATCGACGTCCAACGCCGGGCACTTCTCGGCCAGAGCACGCAGCACGTCATCAGGACGAACCAACGGAGTGACGTGACGCAGCATGAGACGCAGCTTCCCGTCCGCGACGTCCAGACCGATGAGAGCAGCACGGACGTCGAAAGTGCGTATACCGGACCTGGTCATCCGCTCCACCTCGACGGTGTCGGCTGCCATGACGGCGTTCACGGCCTCGTCCAGCCCTGCCACCTCACCAGCGGGGTCGATGAACCACGCTGACGCCGTCAGCAGGTCCGTGAAGGGGGTGCGATCAGTCTCCACAACCTCCAGCACCTCCATGCCAGGCGGCATTTCCCGGCCCAAGGCCGTCAGCACCTTCCCGGGATCGCATACCTGAGCCAACGCAACCTCGAGATACTCAGCCTCAGATGCAGCCCCGGTCGCTGCGCCATTGGCATAGGAAATTCGAGGATGCGGATTGAACCCTGACGAATACGCCATCGGAATATGTGCCCGATTCAAAGCTCGCTCAAAGGCGCGAGCGAAGTCACGATGAGAAGTGAACCTGGCGGTACCACGCTTGGCATACCGCATCCTCAGCCGCTGCTGCGGCGGGGCCTGCTGTTCTGGCTGTTGTTGCGCGCGCCTCGACATCGTCACCCCTCCTCAGACGGTGCAACTGTCGCCGGCGCAACATCAGGCACGACGGGCGTCAGAGGGATCAGTGGGTGTCCCGACGGCCCCACCTGAATTTCAGTGCCCATCTGTGGGCACACTCCGCAGTCGTAGCAAGGGTTCCAGCGACAGTCGTCAACAGCCTCGCCATCCAGGGCGTCCTGCCAGTCGTCCCACAACCAGTCACGGTCGAGTCCAGAATCCAAGTGGTCCCACGGCAGCACCTCTTCGTAATCACGCTCGCGAGTGGTGAACCAGTCCAAGGAGACGCCGAGGGGCTCGAGCTCCTGCTCACAGCAGGCCACCCAGCGCTCGTAGGAGAAGTATTCGTTCCAGCCATCGAACACTCCCCCGTCGCGCCACACGGCCTCAATGACGTGGCCGACACGACGATCGCCGCGCGACAGTAGCCCTTCAATGATCCCCGGGCGTCCGTCGTGGTAACGCATACCGATCGACCGACCGAACTGGCGATCAGCGCGGATGGAATCACGCAGCACCGACAGGCGATGATCGACCTCGTCGGCGGAGGCTTGAGCAGCCCACTGGAACGGGGTGTGAGGCTTGGGGACAAAACCACCAATGGAGATCGTGCAGCGGATGTCTTTGCGCCCGGCAGCGGCTCGACCCGCCTCAACGACGTGAGAGGCCATGTCATGGATCCCCAGCACGTCCTCATCGGTCTCCGTGGGCAGACCACACATGAAATACAATTTCACCTGACGCCACCCGTTGCCGAATGCTGTGGCGACGGTGCGGATGAGGTCACCCTCGGTCACCTGCTTATTGACGACTCGGCGCATCCGCTCCGAACCGCCCTCAGGGGCGAAGGTCAAACCAGAGCGACGACCATTGCGGCTCAATTCGTTGGCCAGATCAATATTGAAGGCATCGACGCGCGTGCTCGGCAGAGACAACGAAACGTTCGTGCCCTCATATCGATCAGCCAACCCCTTAGTGATGTCGGAAATCTCCGAGTGGTCCGCACTCGACAGACTCAACAGGCCAACCTCTTCCAGACCGGTCGCCTGCAAACCGCCGTCAACCATCTGGGCGATGGTGTCGATGGACCGCTCGCGCACCGGACGGGTGACCATGCCTGCCTGGCAGAACCGGCAGCCACGGGTACAGCCGCGAAAGATCTCCACCGAGTAGCGCTCGTGGACGGTCTCGGCCACTGGGACGATGGGCTTCTTCGGGTACTGCCACTGATCAAGGTCCATGACGGTGTGCTTGGAGATGGTGAACGGCGCCTCCGGACGATTGGGAGCAACTCGACCGATCGTTCCGTCGTCGAGGTAATCGACGTCGTAGAAAGAGGGCACGTAAACCCCGCCAGTCTCGGCGAGCCTCACCAACAGACCTTCGCGTCCACCCGGCCGGCCCTCCTGTTTCCACTCCCGGATGATCTCGGAGATCTCCAGGCAGGCCTCCTCACCGTCACCCAGGACGACAGCGTCGATGAAGTCGGCGACGGGCTCAGGATTGAAGGCGGCATGACCGCCGATGAGGACTATGGGGTCGTCGTCGGTGCGATCATCCTGATGGACGGGGATACCGGCCAGGTCGATGGCATTGAGCATGTTGGTATAGCCCATCTCCGTCGACAGCGAGATCGACATGACGTCGAAATCACGAACCGAACGGTGACCGTCAAGGGTGAACTGGGGAATCCCAGCGGCCCTCATCTGCTTCTCCATGTCCGGCCACACGGAGTACGTGCGCTCGGCCAGGATCCAGTCGCGTTCGTTGAGCACCTCGTAGAGGATGGCCACGCCCTGATTGGGCTGGCCAACCTCGTACGCGTCGGGGTACATCAAGACCCAGCGCACGTCAGCGTCCTGCCAATCCTTGACGATGCTGTTGTGCTCCCCACCCACGTACTGGATGGGCTTGTTGACTCGGGCCAGCAGTGGTTCAATCCGACCGAGGAGATCCTGGGTACTCACGAACGGTCATGCTAGGCGGTTCGTGCTGGATCACGGAATCAGATCACACCAGATCGGGGAACCAGATGCCGATCTCGCGCTCGGCGGATTCCGAACAGTCAGAGGCGTGGACGAGGTTGCGGTTCTTGAGTGTGCCGTAATCGCCACGAATCGTTCCAGGAGCAGCCTCGGCGCAGTCAGTCTGTCCATTCATGGCGCGAACGACCTGGATGGCCTTACGTCCCTCGAGCACCAGGGCGACCAGCGGCCCCGAGGTGATGAACTCCTCCAGCGGAGGGTAGTAGTCGCGTCCGACGTGCTCGGCGTAATGGTTGGATGCGGTATCGACATCAATCGTGCGCAGCTCCATTGCGCGCATGATGAGACCCTTGGTCTCGTACCTGCTGATGATCTCGCCAATGAGATGACGCTCAACGGCGTCCGGCTTCAGCAGGACCAGGGTACGTTCCGTGTCAGTCATGGCCCCAACCTATCGCAGCGCGGATCGTCAGGCCGAAAATGATGGCCTCGAAGGCGAGGAAACTCACCACACCTTCGTCATCGGGTTTTCTGCGGGCAGGGTGAGGAAGCTGCCCTTTCCGTTCCCGGGCTGCACGGCCATCGTCACCAACTCTGGTCGTCGTCATTCATGTCATCATCGGGCAGCGGGTCGAGACGCTGGCCCTCCATCGCCTCGATCTGTTCCTCGGACAGCTCCGGAGCTTCGACAACAGCAGTCTGGGGGGCATCAGGCATGGTGCCGTTGGGACGCAGGATCGCCCTGGCACGACCCGCCAGCACAACGGATCCGGCGATGAGGACACCGGCCCCCGGCCCGGACGCATCGGCGATGCGCAGGGCCTCTTCGAGTGCCTCGGGGACGTCGACAACCCGGGTGAGGTGGTCGTCGTCCCAATGAGCCGACGCCTTCTCCGCCAAGTCGTCGACACTCAAAACACGTGGCAGATCCGGCATCGAGGTGACGACGATGTGAGTGACCGAGTCCGACAACACCGCCAGCACCCCGTCGATGTCCTTGTCCGCCATTGCCGCCACGACAGCGATGAGGGGCTCGACCTCAAAGGACTCGCGCACCCCTGCCATCGCAGACGTCGCTCCGTGGGGATTGTGGAAGGTGTCGAGGATGACGAGCGGAGACCGGCGGACCACCTCGAGACGAGCCGGAGCCTCCACAGCCGCCAAACCCTGCTCGATGATGGCGGGCTTGAGCGGTCCGGTGAGGGCCTCGGCCGCCGCAACAGCCTGGGCAGCATTGTGAGCCATGTGCTCACCGAAGACCGGCAGGAACAATTCGCCCAACGGGCCCGACACGGTCTGGATGCGCAGCACCTGACCACCGACAGCACTGCGGCGGTCCGAGAGGCCCCAGTCGGGCCCCTCCAGCAGCGGCTTGACGCCGGCGTCGGTGCACTGAGCCAACAGGATGGGTGCGGCTTCCGGTTCCTGGCCAGCAATGACCGGCGTGCAACCCGGCTTGATGATTCCTGCCTTCTCGGCGGCAATCTTGTCGATGGTGTTGCCAAGGATGTGCATGTGATCCATGGCCACAGGGGTGACGACGGCGACGGTAGCGTCGACGACATTGGTGGCGTCCCAGCGTCCTCCAAGACCGACTTCGACGACGGCAACGTCCACCGGGGCATCCGCGAAAGCCGCGAAGGCCATGGCCGTCATGACTTCGAAGAAGGTCATATGGATGCCGTCGATGTGCTGGCCGTCAACCATGGCCACCATGGGCTCGATCTGGTGCCAAGTCTCGTCGAACAGCTCGTGGCTGATGGGCCGACCGTCGATGCAGATGCGCTCGGTGACGTCGACCAGGTGCGGGGAGCAGTACCGCCCCACCCTCAGACCGGCTGACCGTAGCAGCGAGTCGATCATGATGGCCGTCGATCCCTTACCGTTGGTGCCAGCAATCTGGATGACGGGACAGGCCTGCTGAGGGTTGCCCAGCAGGTCGAGAAGAGCACGTTCCCGGTCAAGGCCCGGGCCGATGCGATGCTCGGGCCAACGAGCGGTCAGCTCTGCCACGAGCTGCTCGTGGCTGCTCAATAGATGACCTCACCATCACGGCGACGCTGGCGCAGGTTCTCCAGCGCTTCGGCAAGGATGGCAGCAGCCTCGGCGTCGCTGCGACGCTCCTTCACATAGGCCAGATGGGTCTTGTAGGGCACGATCTTCGGCGGAGCAGGAGGATTGGCCTGGTCGCGGTTGGCCGGCAGACCGCACTTCGGGCAGTCCCAGGTGTCGGGGATCTCTGCTTCGGCCGAGAAGGCCGGGCGGATCACGTGGTGGTTGGCGCAGAAGTACGAGATGTACTCGCGAGGAGCGGCCTCGCCGCGCTCAGCCTCGCCCAGGGGGCCGGCACCGACGCGACTTCCGCGGATGGCGCTTCCACCTGACATTCGTTCACTCTCCTCGAGGGGTCACACAGCTGCCTGAGGGCAGCGTTGTTGGGGGGGAGGAGGGAGGGATAGCCCTCCCTTGTGCTCCGGGGCGGCAGAAGGCCGTCCGATTCCGGCTCAGGAATGGCTGTAGAGCACCAGCAGAACAATGATGGAGACCAGCCACAGCAGGCCAATGACGACCGTCAGACGGTCAAGATTCCGCTCAGCCACGGAGGTGCCACCCATCGAGGTCGACACACCTCCACCGAAGAGGTCGGAGAGCCCGCCGCCCTTGCTCTTGTGGAGAAGGACGAAGAGGGTGAGGATGACACTCAGCACGCACAGGATGATCGACATCGTCAGCACGGGCCAGGTCATGAGGGGAGCCGAAATCACGTCGTACAGGGTAACTCACGGGCCGCCGGATCCCCACATCGAGACCCGGAATCATGCGAGAATTGTGCATACACATCAGCCCAGGGACGAAAAATGACCCCCGCACCGAATGGTGCGGGGGTCATCGTTGAACGTGTCGCAGATCAGGCCTGGTAGAAGGTCACGATCTTGGAGAAGTCGCCAGCCTTGAGCGAAGCGCCGCCCACGAGGGCGCCGTCAACGTCTGGCTTGGCCATGATCTCGGCGACGTTGGCCGGCTTGACCGAGCCGCCGTACTGGATGCGCACGGCCTCGGCGGTCGGGGCATCGTAGAGTTCCTTGATGGCCTCACGGATGGCCTGGCAGACCTCCTGAGCGTCGTCAGCAGTGGCTGTCTCGCCGGTGCCGATGGCCCAGATGGGCTCGTAGGCAATGACGAGCTTGGCGACCTGCTCGGCTGAGATGCCGTCGAGGTCAGCCTTGATCTGGGCGACGGTGTGCTCGACGTGCTTTCCAGCCTTGCGGACCTCGAGGTCCTCGCCACAGCAGATGATCGGGGTCATGCCGTTCTCGATGACCTTCTTGGTCTTGGCGTTGACCACCTCGTCGGACTCGTTGTGGTATTCGCGACGCTCGGAGTGACCAACGACGACGTAGGAGCAGCCCAGCTTTGACAGCATGCTACCGGAGACCTCACCGGTGTAGGCACCATCGTCGTGAGCGGAAATGTCCTGGGCACCGTAGGCGATCGGCAGCTTGTCGCCATCGATGATGGTGGCCACGGTGCGGATGTCGGTGAACGGCGGGATGACGACGGCCTCGGACTTGGAGGAGTCGTGTCCGGCAGCCTTGAGAGCCTCACCGAGATCCTGGGCGAGGGAGGTGGCGGCAACGTGATCGAGGTTCATCTTCCAGTTGCCGGCCATGATCGGGGTACGGGACATCAGTTGTTCTCCTTAAGGACTGCGATTCCGGGCAACTCCTTACCCTCCATGAGCTCGAGGGAGGCGCCACCACCGGTGGAAATGTGGCCGAACTGGTCGTCGGCGAAGCCGAGGGCGCGAACGGCGGAGGCGGAGTCTCCACCGCCGACCACCGAGAGACCGTCAACCTCGGTGAGAGCCTGGGCAACGGCCTTGGTGCCGAGCTCGAGGCCCTTGATCTCGAAGACGCCCATCGGGCCGTTCCAGAACACCGACTTCGCGCCCTTGATGGCCTCGGCGTAGGCCTTCTCGGTCTCCGGGCCGATGTCGAGACCCATCTTGTCGGCAGGAATGGCATCGACGGGGACGACGTCAACGTGGCCGACGGTGTGGGCATCGAAGTCGACGTCGGAGGCGACGCGGACGTCGGTCGGCAGCAGGATCTGCTTGCCAGCGGCCTTGGCGGCCTCGAGATACTTCTTGCAGGCCTCGATGGAGTCATCGTCAACCAGGGACTTGCCGACCTCCAGGCCCTGGGCCTTGAGGAAGGTGAAGAGCATGCCGCCACCGACGATGAGAGTGTCGGCAACCTTGAGCAGGTTGTCGATCACGGCGAGCTTGTCGGCAACCTTGGCGCCACCAAGGACGACGACGAACGGACGTTTCGGATCGGCAGTCAGGCCCTCGAGGACCTCGACTTCCTTGGCGACAAGGGAGCCCGCAGCGCTCGGCAACAGTTTGGCGACGTCGTAGACGGAGGCCTGCTTGCGGTGCACGACACCGAAGCCGTTGGAGACGTAGATCTCACCGAAGGAGGCATACTTCTTGGCGAGCTCAGTGCGCTCAACCTCGTCCTTGCTGGTCTCGCCCTTCTCGAAGCGGACGTTCTCAACCAGAGCGATCTCGCCGTCGGCGAGGGACTCGGAGGTCTTGGTGGCGGAGGGGCCGACGACGTCCTCAGCAAGCTTGACGTCGAGGTTCATAAGTTCGCCCAGACGCCTGGCAACCGGGGCCAGGGAGTACTTGGGGTTGACGGCACCCTTGGGGCGACCGAGGTGGGCGAGCACAGTGGTGCGGGCGCCGGCCTCGTGCAGCTGGGTCAGGGTGGGCAGGGCGGCCTTGATACGGCCGTCATCAGTGATCTTGTCCCCGTCGAGCGGGACGTTGAAGTCACACCGGATGACGACGCGCTTACCGCGCAGGTCTCCGAGATCTTCAACAGATTTCATGTGGAAGCCCTTTCTTGAGGTGATGGTCGTGAACGATCTTTCACGGGCGCCGCGGCCCGGATACGGATGACGGCCCCGCGCCCGCATGGGCACGGGGCCGTCATCAGCTCACGATGGTGAGATCAGACAAGCTTGCTGGCGACGAGCTTGGTGAGGTCAACCAGACGGTTGGAGTAGCCCCACTCGTTGTCGTACCAGGAGAGAACCTTGACGAGGTTGCCGATGACCTTGGTCTCGGTGGCGTCGAAGATCGAGGAGTGCGAGTCACCCTCGATGTCCTTCGACACGATCGGATCCTCGGTGTAGGCCAGGATACCCTTCAGCGGACCCTCAGCAGCCTTCTTGACAGCAGCCTGGACCTCTTCAACGGTGGTCTCCTTGGAGGTCTGGAAGGTCAGATCGGTCAGCGAGCCGGTCGGGGTCGGGACGCGGACGGCGAGGCCGTCGAACTTGCCCTTGAGCTCCGGCAGGACCAAGGCCACAGCCTGAGCAGCACCGGTCTTGGTGGGGATCATGTTGAGGGCAGCAGCGCGGGCGCGACGCAGATCCTTGTGAGGAGCGTCCTGCAGGCGCTGGTCACCGGTGTAGGCGTGGACGGTGGTCATGATGCCGCGCTCGATGCCGAAGGCGTCGTTGAGGACCTTGGCCAGCGGGGCGAGGCAGTTGGTGGTGCAAGAAGCGTTCGAGATGATGTTGTGCTTCTCGGTGTCGTAGTCGTCGCTGTTGACGCCCATGACGAAGGTGCCGTCAACGTTCTTGCCAGGAGCGGAGATGATGACCTTCTTGGCGCCAGCTTCGATGTGGCCCTTGGCCTTCTCGCCATCGGTGAAGAGTCCGGTGGACTCGACAACGATCTCAGCGCCGAGCTCCTTCCAGGGGAGGTCAGCGGGGTTGCGCTCGGCGAGGACCTTGATGGTCTTGCCGTCAACGGTGATGGAGTCATCGTCGTAGCTGACCTCACCCGAGAAACGACCCATGATGGAGTCGTACTTCAGGAGGTGGGCCAGGGTCTTGGTGTCGGTGAGGTCGTTGACGGCCACGATCTCGAGGTCAGCACCCTGCTCGGAGAGGGCGCGGAAGAAGTTACGGCCAATACGGCCAAAACCGTTGATACCAACCTTGACGGTCATTAAGGAATCTCCTCCGGATGAGGTTTGTGCGTTCAGCACTCGGACATCTCCAAGCATAGCGACCAAGGGCAATGGACACAGCACTGGGCCCGCATTGTGGCAGTGTCACGGGCGAACGATCACGAGCGTCGATCAGATCGACGCACACATGACCATGTGGTTGCGCGAATCCCTCCCCTAGTGGGGAGCAGCAAAGGCCAGTTGTGGGCGCCGGGATGGCGATCACGCGCGGTCGTCGCGCATCTCGGGAGGAAGACTCTCCAACGTGGTGGGCTCACCGTTGTTGCGGGCCGTCTTGTCGGCCAGGGCCAGCAGACGACGAATCCGTCCGGCAATGGCGTCCTTCGTCAGCGGAGGCTCGTGCAGCTTGCCCAATTCCTCCAAGCTGGCGTTTCCATGCTCAAGGCGAAGCTGGCCAGCGGCCCGGAGATGCTCCGGAACAGAGTCCCCGAGAATGTCCAGCGCGCGTTCCACCCGGGCACTGGCAGTAACAGCCGCCCTGGCAGAACGTCGCAGGTTGGCGTCGTCAAAATTGGCAAGACGATTCGCCGACGCCCTCACCTCGCGACGGAGACGACGGTCCTCCCATGCCAGCACGGATTCGTGAGCACCCATCCGCGTCAGCATCGCGGAAATGGCGTCACCGTCCCGGACCGTCACACGACTGATGTGTCGGGACTCCCGCTGCTTGGCGTGGATCCCCAGTCGGCGAGCCGCACCCACCAGGGCCATGGCGGCCCCCCCACCGGGAGCGGTGATCTCCATGGCCATGGAACGACCAGGCTCGGTCAGGGAACCACGGGCGAGGAAGGCACCACGCCACGCGGCAGCCTGGCAGCACCGTCCACCACCGACGACCGGAGCCGGAAGCCCATGCACCGGGCGACCGCGACGATCGATCAGACCCGTCAGGCGCGCCAGATCAGCGCCGCCACGCACCATCCGCACCAGATACCGGGTGTTGGAATTCAAACCAGCGCCGTTGACGACGACCAGGTCGGTGTCGAAACCGAAGACCTCCTGGATGGACTGACGAAGTCGTCGCGCCGCTCCCCCGGTATCGACCTCGGCCTCGATCGTGATGTGGCGATGCTGCACCAGATGAATGCCACCTGCGAAGCGAAGGGTGGTGGCGATCTCGGACCGGCGGCAGCACAGCTTCTGCACCGGCACCGTCGCGAGTTCGTTCTTCACCTGCAGGGTGAGCGCCATGTGGTTCTAGCCTCCGGAAAGGAATACGAGGGGTGACAGGGTGATCATAGGCGACAATCAGCGAGGCTGGACGCCCATGATGTTGGCGTATGCCGACGCCAACCGCAGAGGGTCATGCCGAGCCGATCCATCACGCATTGCCAAGTCGTCGACGACGATCTCAGCTCCCAGATTGCGGGCAAACGATTCCAGATGGGGATCCTGCCCGGCGAACCCGCGATCGACGAGGACGACGTCGAAGCGCATCCGTGGCTCGTGCTCGGCGATGACCTCAAGATGTCGCGCGGGGGTGAACCCGTCCGTCTCGTCAGCACCGGACACGTTGAGGGTGAGGATCTTGCGCGCCTTCGACTCAAGGACCGCGTTGACGATTTCGGGCACCAGGAGATGTGGCATGACCGAGGTGAACCACGACCCAGGCCCCAGGATGAGGTTGTCGGACTCGCGAATCGCGTCCAGCGCCTGGGGACAGGCCCCTGGCTCGGATGGCTCCAACCTCACCTTGAGCACCTCGGCCCGAGTCTTGGCGACCGTTGCCTGCCCGGTGAGGGTGTACTCCTCGTCCGGCTGGTTCGGGTCCAGACCGACCACCTGGGCGCTGATGTCCAGTGGGGTCAGGGACATCGGCAGTACGCGGCCCCGGACGTCAAGGAGCTGACCGACCATGTCCAGGCCGGACACAGGGTCACCAAGCTCCTGCCACAGGCCTGCGATGAGAAGGTTGCCGATGGCGTGACCGGCGAGCTCCCCCGTGCCGTTGAAACGTGCCTGCAGCACCTCGGCCCAGGTACGACCGAGGTGATCGTCAGCACACAGCGCGGCAAGGGCACGACGCAGGTCGCCCGGCGGCAGGATGTCGAACTCCTCGCGCAGCCGACCGGAGGAGCCACCATTGTCGGCGACGGTGACCACAGCAGTGAGACGGTCCGTGAGCCGCCGCAGGGCACGCAGCGACACGGCCAGCCCGTGCCCACCGCCGAACGCCGTGACAATCGGCAGCGTCGAAGGGGTTGACACCATCGTCATTCCTTCCCAAGATCTCGGTGCAGGACGGCGGTGCGGTGTCCACGAACCGCCAGACGGGCGGACAATTCCTCGGACATGGCGGTACTGCGATGTTTTCCGCCGGTGCAGCCAACGGCCACCGTGACCTGCTTCTTGCCTTCCCGAAGATACCCCGGAGCCATGCCAACCAGGAGTTCCTCGACTCGATCGATGAACTCGGTCGCGCCTGCCTGGGCCATGACGTAGGAGGCGACGTCGGAGGACAGACCCGTCTTGGGACGAAGTTCCGGAACCCAGTACGGGTTCGGCAGGAAACGGACGTCGAAGACAAGGTCGGCGTCGATCGGTACCCCACGCTTGAATCCGAAAGACATCACCTGGAAGGCCAGGCCCTCGTCGATCCCCTCGGCGAACGCGTGGTCAATGCGTTGGGCGAGCTGACGAGCGGTGATGGAGGTGGTGTCGATGACAAGGTCGGCCTCGGCACGCAGGTCGGAGAGCATGCGACGCTCGAGGGCGACGGCGTCAAGGAGATGACCTCCCTGCTGAAGCGGCATGGGGCGACGGCTGGACTCCTGACGACGCACGATGGTCTCGTCGGAAGCTTCCAGGAAGACGATGGCGGGTTCGATGTCACGCTCGTCAAGGGCGTCAACGGCCACTCCCAAGGTGTCGAACATGATCCGGCTTCGAACGTCGAGGACGACCGCCAGACGATCGATGTCATTGGCGCCAATCTCGTCGACGAGAGCCCCCAACATCACTGGGGGCAGGTTGTCGACGACATACCAGCCCAGGTCCTCCATGGCGTGGGCCGCGGTACGACGGCCAGCACCCGAGATGCCGCTGATGATGACAACTCGCGGAGTCTTGGTCGTCTGCTCGGTGCTCACGATTCAAGGGTAGTGCTGTTACCAGAATCGGCCAGTCCGTCGGCGTCGACGACCTCACCGGTCGCCGTGTTGATCGCCTCGCCGGCCTTGTCCTTCGAGAGGGCCGCGACGACCTCTCCTGCGAGTTTGGGGCCGAACCCAGGAACCTCGGCAATATCCTCGACGGTCGCCTTCCGTAGCGCCCGCACTGACCCGAAATGGGAGACGAGGGCCTTGCGACGGGCCTCCCCCAGCCCGGAGACCCCGTCGAGGACGGATTCCACCATCGCCTTGGATCGCTTGGACCGGTGGAACGTGATGGCGAACCGGTGAGCCTCGTCACGCAGACGCTGCAGCAGGTAGAGCCCCTCGGAGGTACGCGGCAGGATGACCGGCCACTCCTCGTCCGGGAGCCACACCTCCTCCAGGCGTTTTGCCAACCCACACAGTGCGATTTCATCCTCGAGGCCAAACTCCTCAAGGACCTCCTGCGCGGCGTGAACCTGAGGTGCGCCGCCGTCGACGACGATGAGGTGCGGGGCGTAGGCGAACTTGCGGGGTGCACCAGTGGTGGGGTCGATGAGAGAACCGACGTCACCGTCAGGGGTTTGCGCCTCGGCCATGGCGTCGCGGTCCTCGACGAGGCGACGCAGCCGTCGCGACAACACCTCGTGCATCGCGGCGAAGTCGTCGGACCCCTCGAATCCCTTGATGATGAATCGCCGGTACTCGGACTTACGCGGCATGCCGTCCTCGAAGACGACCATCGACCCGACGACATTGGTTCCCTGGATGTGGGAGATGTCATAGGACTCCATCCTCAGTGGAGCACGGTCCAGGCCGAGGGCCTCCTGGATGTCCTCCAGGGCTCGGGTGCGGGTGGCCAGGTCCGAGGCTCGCTTCAGCTTGTGCTGGGCCAGGGTTTCCTCGGCGTTACGGGTGACGGTGTCCATGAGGGTCGCCTTGTCACCGCGGCGGGGTACCCGGATCTCGACGTGGGAACCACGTTCGGAACTGAGGATCGTGGACATGACGTCGGGGTTCGCTGGGTTGATGGAGACGAGCACCAGTGGCGGGATGGCGTTGCCATGACCGTCGTCACGGACCTGGCCGTCACTGGAATTGATGCCGTAGAGCTGGGTGAGGAAGGTTTCCATGAGCTCGGCCTCGTCGGCGTCGTCGGCGCGGTCTGCTACCCAACCACGTTCGCCACGGATGCGTCCGCCCCGAACATGGAAGATCTTGACCCCCACCTCCAGCGGGTCAACGGCCATCGAGATGACGTCGGCGTCGGTCCCGTCACCGAGAACGACGGCATTGCGCTCCAACGTCTTGGACAGGGCTTCCAGGGAGTCACGAATGACGGCGGCACGTTCGAATTCCAGATTCTCGGAAGCCTCCGCCATCTCCGACTCCAGCCTCTTGACGATCCTCGTCGTGCGACCGGCCATGAAGTCACAGAACTCGTCGGCGATCGCGCGGTGGGCCTCCGGGGAGATCCGACCGACGCAGGGGGACGAGCACTTGCCGATGTAGCCGAGCAGACAGGGACGACCCTGGTTCTTCGCCCGATTGAAGACGCCGGTCGAGCAGGACCTCATCGGGAAGACCCGCAGCAGGGTCTCGACGGTGTCGCGGATCGCCCAGGCCTGGCCGAATGGTCCGTAGTAGCGCCATCCTTTGTGATGAGCACCGCGACCGACGAAGACACGCGGGTACTCGTCGGTCCAGGTGAAGCACAGCCACGGGTAGGACTTGTCGTCGCGATACATGACGTTGAACCGCGGATCGAATTCCTTGATCCAGGTGTATTCGAGCTGGAGGGACTCCACCTCGTTCTGCACCACCGTCCACTGCACGTGGGCAGCGGTGGTGACCATGCGCTGGGTGCGCGGGTGGAGGGCTGAAGTGTCCTGGAAGTAAGAGTTGAGCCGGTTGCGCAGATTTTTGGCCTTGCCGACGTAAATGACCTGCCCGTGTTCGTCACTGAATCGATAGACCCCTGGTTGGGTCGGGATGGTTCCCAGGGCGGGACGGTAGGTGGACGGATCGGCCATGGTGGCAAGCCTAAGGGGTCGTGACGACGTGGCAGCTCACTCCAGGCGCTGCGTCATCTGGCGGAGGATGCAACCTGTTCCTGACAGCTGGCGCCGCAGCGCTCCAGCGCATCAAGGACGCCGTGGAGGCTTCGGCCAAGATCAGTGAGTTCGTCGTCGACGCGCGGAGGCACCTCGGCGTACACCGTGCGAGTGAGCAACCCTGGTACTCCATCACACGCAGATTGGAGGTGAGAACCTTCTGCGAGACGCCACCAAAACTCGGAGAATCGCATCTTGCCGCCCATGAGGTCACGAAGGATGAGGACCCGCCACTTCGAGTCGATGAAAATCAATGCCGTCTCGACCGGACAGTCCGGTACATCCGCTTCCGCCATCTCCCCCATCCCTGTGGCCTTCACCCAGCTGACCTTCTCTCCCGACGTTGTCCTCAGGGTATTGCGCTTCTTCATGCACAAGTTACCTCAAGGTAGCCATCGCACATGAAAGTGCCTACTTCACTGAAGTTCTGTTCCGAGCAAGACTCCGCACAGTGCCTCGCGATTGTGTCGGGGCATCAGAATTGACCTCACTCCCGAGGAACAAGCACCCATGAGGATCGCCATGATCGTCGCCAACGGCAAGGCCTGGTCTCACACCACCGCACAGGCAATCAAGCGTGGCCTGAACGTGCTGCGCCAGGGCCACGGTGTGAGTGGACCTACCTCTGCCCCGCCGCTGACTTCCAGGCAGATGGGTCTGAAGGACACGATGTCGTCCTCGGCGGGGAGGAGTTCAGCACCGATGCCAAAGGCACCAGCACGATCAGTTTCGCCGGTAGGCTGGCCACGTGCATCTTCTCCTCATTCGCCACGGCCAGTCCGAAAACAATGCCAATGCGGCAAAATCCGTCGAGGCGTATCGGAAGGGGCGCAAACCCGACCCCGAACTCACCGAGCTTGGTCACCGCCAGGCCGAGGCCCTGGGGGCATGGATCGGATCGGTCTCTCCGCGACCGACCACGCTGTACTCCTCCCCCATGATGCGCACCATTCAGACGGCAACGCCGGTCGCCGAAGCGCTCGATCTTCCCATCACGGTCAGCGATCTCATCTTCGAGCGCCCCGGTCTGGTTCAGGTTGTTGACGGGGTCGAGATCGGCCACCCGGGGTCGCCGCTGTCGACCCTGTCTTCCATCACCGATCGCGCAGTCTTTCCCGAGACGATCACCGAGGAGGGCTGGCGCGAGGCCCGCATCGAAACTGCCGCAGAGGCGGCAGATCGTGCCGGTCGCATCGCCGAATGGGTGCGTGAGGCGCACGATGACGACGAGTGCATTGCGCTGGTGGCCCACGGGGCCATCGGATCGATGCTCCTGCTCCACCTCATTGCCCCACACCTTGCCGCTGAACTGCGAAATCACGCCATCGGCAGCGAACCCCATTGGGTCGGTTTGCAGAACACTGCCACCTCGATGATCGAACTTCACCCGAACGGATATGAGGTGCACTGGATCAACCGGGTGGATCACCTCATCGAAGCAGGCATGGTTCACGGCGCCGTCGCCGCCTCCACCGGCAACCCCGGCACCCGCTGAGCGCAGGCACACGATCATGTCCCACCACTCGACGCGAGATCTTGCGCACCACCGGGGGAGTCGTTGTCCTGGCCACCTGCGGGGCGATCACCGGTTGCAGCAGCGACCAGAACTCCGACGACGTGCACACCTGCCCGGCGACGATCCGGGCCGCTGACGTCGGTTGACGGTGGAACCGTCATCGACGGTACGAACTTCGTCTTCACCAAGGCCACAATGGCCGAGAAGGAGGGCGTCTTTGATCGTCAGCGGTTCCTGAACCACTCAGTGGGTCTTCTTGCGGGAAGCGGAAGCCTTCTTCGCACTCTTTTTCTTGGCCTCGGTCGGCTCCTTCATGAGAGTCGACTCGCCGCCGACGGGCACTTCATGCCCAGCCAGGATCTCGGACAAGAACTGCCCGGTATAGGAGCCCTCAACGGTGGCCACCTGTTCCGGGGTCCCTTCCGCGACGACCAGGCCGCCCCCATTTCCACCTTCGGGACCCATGTCGATGATCCAGTCAGCGGTCTTGATGACGTCAAGGTTGTGCTCGATGACGAGAACCGAGTTGCCCTGATCGACGAGCCGTCCCAGCACCAGCAAGAGTTTGCGAATGTCCTCGAAATGCAGCCCCGTCGTAGGTTCGTCAAGCACGTACAGCGTCTTGCCGGTGGAACGCTTCTGCAGCTCTGAGGCCAACTTCACGCGCTGTGCCTCTCCACCCGACAACGTCGTTGCCGGCTGCCCCAACCGTACGTAGCCTAGTCCCACCTCGACGAGAGTCTTGAGGTGGCGGTGGATCGAGGAGATCGGCTCGAAGAAGGTGCACGCCTCCTCGATGGGCATGTCGAGCACCTCGGCGATGGTCTTGCCCTTGTAGTGGACCTCCAAGGTCTCGCGGTTGTACCTGGCCCCATGGCAGACCTCGCACGGCACGTAGACATCGGGGAGGAAGTTCATCTCGATCTTGATGGTGCCGTCGCCCTGGCAGTTCTCGCAGCGTCCTCCCTTGATGTTGAAGGAGAACCGGCCCTGTTGGTAACCGCGCACCTTGGCCTCAGGGGTCTGGGCGAACAGCGCTCGAATCTTGTCGAAGACCCCGGTGTACGTTGCCGGGTTCGACCTCGGTGTCCGGCCAATCGGGGACTGGTCGACGTGGATGATCTTGTCGACCTCGTCTACCCCGGTGATCGTCGAGTGCCTGCCGGGGACCGCCCGAGCGCCGTGGATCCGGTGGGCCAACGAGGTGTAGAGGATCTGATTGACCAAGGTCGACTTACCAGAGCCACTCACTCCAGTGACGACGACGAGCTGACCCAGCGGGAAGGTGACGTCAACGTTCTGCAGGTTGTTCTCACGAGCCCCCTTGACCACCAGCTGCCGTCCGGAACGAGGGCGTCGGGCCGCTGGCAGCGGAATGGACCTCTTGCCCGACAGGTACGCGCCCGTCACCGACCTTTCGCTGGCCAGCAGTGCGTCAACGGTTCCCGAGACGACCACCTCGCCGCCGTGCTCGCCGGCACCCGGGCCAACATCGACAACCCAGTCGGCGACGCGGATGGTGTCCTCGTCGTGCTCGACGACGATGAGAGTGTTGCCGAGATCCCGCAGTCTGCCGAGGGTGTCGATGAGACGGCGGTTGTCTCGCTGGTGCAAGCCGATGGAGGGCTCGTCGAGAACGTAGAGCACACCGACCAGTCCAGAACCGATCTGAGTGGCCAGCCGGATGCGCTGGGCCTCTCCACCGGACAGTGACCCTGCTGACCGCGACAGGGTGAGATAGTCCAGACCGACGTCGACCAGGAATCGCAGCCGCGCCCGAACCTCCTTGACAACCCGTTCGGCGATGGTCGCCTCACGCTCCGTCAGTGTCAGGGCATTGAGGAACTGCGAGGCGTCCCCGATGGACATGTCGGAAACCTCGGCGATGCTGCGACCGCCAACCGTCACCGCGAGGCTCGTCGGCTTGAGCCGCTTGCCATGGCAGTCCCGGCACGGCACCTCACGCAAGTACTGCCCCCACCGGGAGCGGGCGGAGTCGGTCTCAGCCTCGTCATAACGACGACGCACGTAGTGCAGCACTCCCTCGTAATTCTGCGAGTAGGTACGCACCCGGCCGAACCGGTTGCGGTACGTGACCATCACCGGGTCGCCGTCACCATGCAGCACCAACTTGCGGGCCTTCGCCGGAAGCTCTGACCAGGGCAGGGTGGCATCGAAACCGTGGTTCTCCCCGAGACCGGCGAAGACGTGCTGGTAGTGGTTGGCCACTCGCGGTCCCGACCACGGCGCGATGGCCCCCTCGAACAGGCTCAATCCCGAATCGGGAACCACGAGTTCAGGATCGACCTCGAGAGTTGCCCCGAGCCCCGAGCAGGTCGGGCAGGCACCCCAGGGGCCATTGAAGGAAAACTGGCGAGGTTCCAGCTCATCAATGTCGATGTCATGCTGATTGGGGCAGGCCATCGTCTCGGAGAATCGACGTTCGCGATGCGGGTCGGAAGGGTCGCGATCGACGAAGTCAATACCCACGATTCCGTGAGCCAGACTGAGGGCAGTCTCCACGGACTCGGTCAGACGTTGCTTGGCCAACGGTTTGACCGCGATCCGGTCGACGACGACGTCGACGTCATGCTTGCGTTTCTTGTCCAGGGGCGGCACTTGACCGAGCCGATGGACCTCGCCATCAACGCGCACACGAGTGAACCCGTCAGTCGTGAGCTGCCGGAAGAGTTCGACGTACTCACCCTTGCGACCACGGATGACCGGTGCCAGCACCTGGAACTTCGTACCCCCGTCCAGGGCCATCAACCGATCGACGATCTGCTGAGGGGTCTGACGACTGATGAGCTCACCGCACACCGGGCAGTGGGGCTTGCCGATCCGGGCCCAGAGCAGACGCAGGTAGTCGTGGATCTCGGTGATCGTGCCGACCGTCGAACGGGGGTTGCGCGAGGTGGACTTCTGGTCGATGGAGACGGCGGGGCTCAAGCCCTCGATGAAGTCGACGTCCGGCTTGTCCATCTGCCCCAGGAACTGACGGGCATAGGAGGACAAGGACTCCACATAACGACGCTGGCCTTCAGCGAAGACAGTGTCGAAGGCAAGGGACGATTTTCCCGAACCTGACAAGCCAGTGAACACGATCATGGCGTCCCTGGGGAGATCCAGGCTGACGTTGCGCAAATTGTGCTCTCGGGCACCGCGGACGATGATGTGGTCACTCACAGGCTTCATGGTAGAGGCCGCGAAAGACAGTTCCACGGCTCTGCGCGGTCGGCAGAACAGAACACGGATGAGCCTTTCGAACCCCCTGTGAACCTGAAGCTAGCAGGCCGGTCCAGTGGTCGTTCATCTGGCAACTTCGTTGAAGTGCCAGTAGGTTGGACGGCATGAGCGCAGCCACACGACCGCCAGGTCTGTGTCCGAGCACTCCCCGACACGAAATCCGCATTGCCGAGCGGGAAGCTACACAACGTCTGCTCGGGGCCACCATGGGCTTGTCTGATGAGGAATGGCAAGCTCCCAGTCGATTGGCTGGCTGGACTCGCGCGCACATCGCGACCCACATCGCCCGCAACGCTGAGGCCCTGGAAGCAGTGACGAAGGCCGTAGTCGCTGACCATGAGGTCCCCCGTCTCTATCCCTCCGACGAGATCCGCGACCGCGACATCGAACGTGGCTCAGAACGCACTGGGGTGGAGTTGCAGATCGACCTGGACACCACGGCTGGCTCCCTCAACACCACCTTCGACTCCCTTGAGGACATGGCGCCCGGCACTGCCGTGTGGCTCAATGACGACATCCGTGTCGACACCACCGACCTGCCAGCTCTACGACTTTCCGAAATCGCACTCCATCACGTCGACCTCGATCTCGGGATGACCGTCGACGACCTCCCTGACGTCGCGTCCCGAACCTTGTTGGAGTGGGTGTGCTTCCGGCTGCGTGACCGTCCAGAGGTCCCGGCCATGCGTGTCGTCTCCGATTCCGGACTGGTTGACCGTATCGGAGGTGTGGGATTCGCGACGACGATTCACGGGTCTGACGGCGCACTGGCAGGATGGCTGTCAGGCAGAGGTGGGACCTCGCGTCTCGCCGGGGCCGACCAATTAGCCGTCCCCATGCTCATCTGACGGGGCCCGGCGGATCGCCTGCCCGTTCCAGAAAGGAGTCGTCATGCCGCTCTACCACGTCGATCCCGGATCTGAGGCTGCCCTCATCAAGGTCAACGCGGACATCGACCTCATCAAGGTGTCGGTGGGCACGATGGACAACAACGCCTACCTCATCCACCCCGGTGCTGGGCCTGCCGTCCTCGTCGACGCAGCTGCCGATCCTGGTCGGCTCAACGCCCTCATCGGGACAACTGAGGTGGGAGCAATTGTGACGACCCATCGTCATCAGGACCATACCGGGGCTCTCGCGGAGATGGTCACCATCACGGGTGCTCAGCCGTGGTGTGGAGAGCCCGACGCCGAGGCCATTGAGGCCAGCACCGGGGTGACCTGCCGCACGGTGTGGGACGGCGATCTCTTCCGCCTCGGCGACATCGAACTCGACGTCATCGGTCTGGTGGGCCACACCCGCGGATCCATCGCCCTCCGGTTGCGCGGCAATCCGAGCGACCACCTCCTCACAGGCGATTCCCTCTTTCCCGGCGGGGTCGGCAAGACCAGTGGAAGCCGTGAGTTCGAAAGGCTCTACAACGACGTCTGCATGAAGATCTTCGCGCCGATGGCCGACACCACGGTCATCCACCCCGGACATGGAGATGCCACAACGGTCGGAGAGGAGCGTCCCAACCTTCCGTTGTGGCGTGCCCGCGGCTGGTGATCCCGGGCGCATGAGGGTCAAGCCTCGATCCTGGCCTTCGCGTCATCCCGCTTGCTCTTGATGACGCTCGCGACGGTGGTGAGGACCAGGGCCGCGACGATGACGGCCAGGGACACACCGATCGAGACCTCGGCGCTGATACCGAACCAGGCCTGATCCAAGCCGTAGTGATGCAGGGCGTGGCCGATGAGCTTGAGGGCGATGAAGCCCAGGATGACGGCCAGGCCGAGGGACAGGTACACCAGACGCTCGAGCAGGCTTCCGATCAGGAAGTACAACTGGCGCAGGCCCATGAGAGCGAAGACGTTGGCGGTGAAGATGAGGTAACCCTCGCTCGTCAGGCCGTAGGAAGCCGGAATGGAATCCAGCGCGAAGAGCAGGTCGGTCATGCCGAGTGCGACACAGACCATGGACATCGAGGTGGCCAGGATCTTGCCGTTCTCACGGACGAAGAACTTGGTGCCACGGTAGTCACCGGTGGTCGGCACCGTGCGCTTGAACCACGCCATGAGGCGACCGTCCTCGCCAGTGTCCTCGTCCTCGTCGTCCCGGTGACGGTAGTCGCGCACCTGGTCGATCGCCGAGTACAACAGGAAGGCGCCGAAGATGAAGAACACCCAGGCCCAGGCCTCCAGGATCGCCTGGCCCAAGGCAATGAAGACACCTCGAAAGACCAGGGCGACGATGATGCCCACCAGCAGGGCAAATTGCTGCAGCTTCCGTGGAACGTTGAACTTCTCCATGAGGATGAGGAAGATGAACAGATTGTCGATCGACAAGCTGTACTCGGTCAACCACACCGCGAAGAACTGACCAGCTGCGGAATGCCCTTGCAGGATCCATACGCCCAACCCGAACAACACTGCCAGGCCGACGAACACACCGACGAAGGTGGCGCATTCCCTGGTGGAGGGGACGTGAGGCCTTCGTCCCAGGATAATGACGTCGAAGAAAAGCAAGGCCCCCATCACGAGGATGGTGATGATCCAGACATACGCGTGAACGTGCAAAACCGGGCCTCCGAAGCGGGTACGAGAAGGTCCGGAGGTCTCGTCCGCACCGGCGTGAGTGGTATCACCTCACCGGGGCTGTGCGGCCGGACCGTGATGGCACGATCGTGATGACGACCACACTTTTCTCAGGAGTACTCCCCTCCAAGGACCTTCATCCTCTCACACCCGCGCCATCCGACGCGAGGTGAAACCTCGTGTGGACTACCGGTTCGCCTCCACCATCTGGCGCAATTCCTTCTTCAGGTCCGCGATCTCGTCGCGAAGACGGGCCGCCACCTCGAACTTGAGTTCGCCAGCAGCAGAGCGCATCTCGTTGGTGAGCTCGACGATGAGGCTGCCAAGATCTTCCTCAGCCATCTTCGAGGCGTCCAGGCGTTTGCCCTGGGCTGCCCGCTGCTCGTCGGTGATCATCGAGTTGTAGCCGCGACGGCCCTTGCCATAGTTGAACTTCTCGACGAGGGCGTCGGTGTCGGCCTCCTCGCGGGCGAGCATCTCGGTAATGTCGCCGATCTTCTTGCGAAGTGGCTGCGGGTCGATGTCGTGATCCCTGTTGTAGGCCATCTGGATCTCGCGACGACGATTCGTCTCGTCAATCGCAACCCGCATCGAGTCGGTGATCTGGTCGGCGTACATGATGACCTGACCGTTGACGTTTCGAGCGGCACGGCCGACCGTCTGGATGAGGGAGCGTTCCGAGCGGAGGAATCCCTCCTTGTCAGCATCCAGAATGGCCACCAGGGACACCTCGGGAAGGTCAAGTCCCTCTCGTAGCAGGTTGATGCCGACGAGGACGTCGAACTCCCCCATGCGTAGTTCCTTGAGTAACTCGATGCGCTTGAGGGTGTCGATCTCCGAGTGCAGGTACCTGGTGCGGATACCGTGTTCCATGAGGTAGTCGGTGAGGTCCTCGGCCATCTTCTTGGTCAGGGTCGTCACCAGGACACGATCGCCACGATCCACCCGGGTACGGATCTCAGCCATGAGGTCGTCGATCTGGCCACGAGTGGGCTTGACGATGATCTCGGGATCCACCAGACCGGTCGGACGAATGATTTGTTCGACGACACCGTGGGCCCGCTCAGTCTCGTAGGAACCGGGCGTGGCGGACAGGTAGACAGTCTGGCCGATCCGCTGGGTGAACTCGTCGAACTTGAGAGGACGGTTGTCGATCGCGCTGGGAAGTCGGAAACCATGTTCCACCAATGTCCGCTTGCGGCTCATGTCGCCCTCGTACATGCCCCCGATCTGCGGGACGGTGACGTGAGACTCGTCGATGACGAGCACGAAGTCCTCAGGGAAGTAGTCGAGCAGACAGTTCGGGGCCGACCCGGGAGCACGTCCGTCGATGTGACGCGAGTAGTTCTCGATGCCGGCACAGGCTCCGACCTGCTGCATCATCTCGATGTCGTAGGTGGTGCGCATCCGCAGCCGCTGGGCTTCCAGCAGCTTGCCGTCACGCTCCAGAACGGCCAAGCGCTCCTCCAGTTCCTGCTGGATCGACGCAATCGCCCGCTCCATGCGCTCGGGTCCGGCGACGTAGTGGGTTGCCGGGAAGACGTAGACCTGCTCGTCCTCGCTGATGACCTCGCCGGTGAGGGGGTGCATCGTCGTGAGGGCCTCGACCCCATCGCCGAAGAACTCCACGCGCAGGGCATTCTCCTCATAGACCGGGAAGATCTCCAGGGTGTCGCCGCGCACTCGGAAGGTGCCCCGCTCCCCCGAGATGTCGTTGCGAACGTACTGGTTGGTGACGAGGTCTCGCAACAGCTCGTCACGGTTCCACTCCTGGCCGACCTCCAACGGGATCATCCGATCGACATACTCCTGCGGAGTACCCAGACCGTAGATGGCCGAGACGGTCGCCACCACGATGACATCCCGCCGAGTCAGCAGGGAGTTCGTTGCGGAGTGACGCAGCCTCTCGACTTCTTCGTTGAGGCTGGAATCCTTCTCGATGTAGGTGTCCGTCTGAGGAATGTACGCCTCGGGTTGGTAGTAGTCATAGTACGAGACGAAGTACTCCACCGCGTTGTCCGGAAAGAAGGTGCGCAGCTCCTGGGCGAACTGGGCAGCCAGCGTCTTGTTGGGCTGCATGACGAGCATGGGACGCTGCAGCTTCTCCGCCAGCCACGCGACCGTAGCCGTCTTGCCAGTACCGGTGGCGCCGAGCAGAACGACGTCCTGCTCACCGTTCTTGACCCTCCTCTCCAGTTCCGCAATGGCCTGCGGCTGGTCACCGGAAGGCTCGAACTCACTGACGACGTGGAAGGGCGCAACACGGCGAGTGATGTCGGTAACTGGACGCATGGGACCAACCCTAGTTCGGTGCCACCCCGATGCGGGACCACCGAATTTCAGCTCAGTGGGAACTCAGACCAAGGCAAGAACGAGGAGGAGGGAAACTCCGGCGGCAACGGTCGCCGACATCGCACCGAGCCCGATGGCACGTCCACCGGTGGAGGCAAGGACTTTGATACGAACACCGGCACCCATCGCAGCCATGGCGGCCGTCAGCAGGATCGTGGCAATCACGTCGGCCCCATCGGTCAGCCAGGAGGGCAGGTCGAAGATGGAGCGAATGACGACCATGATGAGGAACCCGAGGACGAAGTGCGGGATGATCGGCCCTGTCTTCGTCCCGGTGTGACGTTGAGCACTGCGTTTCTGGGACAGGCCCACCAGGGCGATGAGCGGTGCCAGCAGCACGACGCGACCGAGCTTGGTCACCACGGCAACATCCGTGACGTGGGCAAGGTTCCCCGCCGCCACGACCTGGCCAACCTCATGGATTGATGCACCGAGCCACACCCCGGTCTGACGCGGGGTGAGCCCAATGACGCCGGCCAACCATGGGAAGAGCAGAAGTGCCACGGTGCCGAAGAGGGTGACCGATGCCACCGCAGTCGCCGCGGCGTCGTCGACCTGACCACGTCCCTCCTCACCCTTGAGGTCGGGGCGTACGACAGCCGACATACCAGCCACCGCGGCGGCACCACAGATACCGGTACCGGTGGCGGTGAGGATGCGGGTCGGCCCGGACAGTTTCACCGCGCGGCCGAGGAAGGTGGTGGCGAACCAGGTCACCGTCACAGTGACGAGGATGACGACAATCGGCGCCCAACCCAGCTTCGCCACCGTCGGCAGGGACAGCCGCAGACCGAGCAGGACGACACCAGTGCGCAGGACGACCTTGTTGGTGAAGGCCACCCCTGGCTCGGCAGAGGGATGGATGAGCTTGGTGTTGCGCGCAATCACCCCGAGAATGATGGCTATGAGCATGCTGGACAGTAGCGGTACGACGTGACTGATCCCGTAGGAAATTGCAGCCGCGACGGCCATCAGTCCCAGACCTGGCAGAAGTTTTGACACGGATTGTGGCACGATGCACATCCTCGCACGAACAGTCGCGTGAGAGCTACCGCTGGCCGCCGCCCGAGTGTCCATACCCCAAGATGTGGGCCCAGGCGCGGTCCACCGCGTGGGGAAGGTTCTCGAGAGGACGACTGGTGTCGATGACGATGTCGGCAACTTCCAGACGCTCCAGGCGCGAGGCCTGGGCCCGGATCCTGGCCCGAGCGTCCTCCTCGGAACAGCCGTCCCTCTCGACGACACGCCGCACCTGCTCGGCAGGATCAACATCAGTGACGACGACCGTGTCGAACTCGTCAGCCCTGCCGGTCTCCACGAGCAGGGGAATGTCGTGGACCACGACGACCTGACCCTCCGCAGCACAGGCTTCTTCGTCCACCCGTCGAGCTGCTTCCTCGACCAGCGGATGGATGATCCCTTCCAGGCGTCGTCGAACAGATGGATCAGCAAAGACGATCGATCCCAGCGCGGGGCGGTTCAGGGAACCATCGTTGGCCAGCACCTTCTCGCCAAAGGCCGCGACGACCTGCCGAAGCCCCTCGGATCCGACTGCGACGACGTCCCTGGAAAGCTGGTCGTAATCGATGATGATGGCCCCGTGCTCAGCCAACAATGTGGAGACCGTCGACTTTCCGCTGGCGATTCCGCCTGTCAGGCCGACCCGGACGATGCTCTTGGGGCGACCGGGCATCAGGCTGGGGCCTCCTCGTCGGACGGGGTGGCCGACCCGCCAGGAGCCGTGACACAGTTCAACGGGGTGAGGCGCCAGGCCTTGCCGGACTGGTCAATGACCATGGTCCACTGACCCTTCTGCAGGTGACAGGTGGCAGGCCGATCCTTGGCGGTCTCGGCATGACCCTGGACGACGTCATTGATGTCGTCGTCACCGCTGAAGGTCTGTTCCATGGACTCGTTGACCTTGCCGTCGGGGCTCATCAGGCAGACCGTGACGACCTTGCCCTTCCATCCCCGGACGGCGGTAACCGTGGCGGGCTTGACCGTTCCCTTGGCAAGTCCGGAATCGCACGCCACCCCGACGTCGGAACTCGCCTGGGTCGTTGCTGGCCTGAGCCCTTCGTCAGAATGTGAACAGCCAGTCATCGCCGCGGCAGCAATCAGGCCCAAGGCTACCGTGGCTGCTCGCGCAGCCCTCATGACACCTCCATCAGTCGTGGCACCAGCATAAGGGGCCCCGTCGTCGCCGGTTCAACCATGTGTCGCTTGTCCATGCCGACGACCTGGCCGACGAGGAAGAGCTGTCCGGGATCGTAACCGACGAACGTGCCCGCGTTTCCGCAGCACAGTTTGACCGGCGGCCCCGAGCCGCCTGACACACCACGAGGGCCCCGCCACAATGGCGAGGCCCCTCAACGTTGCAATGGATCAGCTGATCATCAGTTGTGGGTCAGCTTGTCCCGGAGAGCCTGCAGGGCCTCGTCGGAGGCCAGCGAGCCCTCGGCCGGGCCGCTGGTGTAGGACGACTCGGCGCCACCGTCGTTGAGAGCGGCCTCCTGCTCGGCCTGCTCGGCATTGATGACCTGCTTGCGGTGAGCCTCCCAGCGAGCCTGGGCCTCGGCGTACTGCTGCTCCCAGGCGATGCGCTGCTCGTCGTAGCCGGACTTCCACTCGTTGGTCTCCGGATCGAAGCCCTCAGGGTAGATGTAGTTGCCGTCCTCATCGTAGGAGGCGGTCATGCCGTACAGCGAAGGATCGAACTCGTCGGACTCGACGTCGATGCCCTCGTTGGCCTGCTTGAGGGACAGCGAGATGCGGCGACGGTCGAGGTCAATGTCGATGATCTTGACCATGACATCGTCGTTGACGCTGACGACCTGCTCCGGGATCTCGACGTGGCGCTCGGCCAGCTCGGAGACATGGACCAAGCCCTCGATACCGTCCTCCACGCGGACGAAGGCACCGAACGGAACGAGCTTGGTGACCTTTCCGGGAACAATCTGGCCGATCTGGTGCAACCGGGCGAAGGCCTGCCACGGATCTTCCTGGGTCGCCTTGAGGGACAGCGAGACGCGCTCGCGATCCATGTCGACGTCCAGCACCTCAACGGTGACCGGCTGCCCAACCTCGACAACCTCGCTCGGGTGGTCGATGTGCTTCCAGGACAGCTCGGAAACATGGACCAGACCGTCCACACCACCGAGGTCGACGAAGGCACCGAAGTTGACGATCGAGGAGACGACACCCTTGCGGATCTGCCCCTTCTGCAGCTGGTGCAGGAAGTTCTGGCGGACCTCGGACTGGGTCTGCTCGAGCCAGGCGCGACGAGACAGCACGACGTTGTTGCGGTTCTTGTCGAGCTCGATGATCTTGGCCTCGATCTCCTGACCGACGTAAGGCTGCAGGTCGCGGACACGACGCATCTCAACGAGGGAGGCGGGGAGGAAGCCGCGCAGACCGATGTCGACGATGAGGCCGCCCTTGACGACCTCGATGACGGTACCGGTGACGACGCCCTCCTCTTCCTTGATCTGCTCGATCGTGCCCCAGGCACGCTCATACTGAGCACGCTTCTTGGACAGGATCAGACGACCCTCCTTGTCCTCCTTCTGCTGGACGAGGGCCTCGATCTCGTCACCGACGTTGACAACCTCGAAGGGGTCCACGTCGTGCTTGATCGACAGTTCCTTGGACGGGATGACACCCTCGGTCTTGTAACCGATGTCAAGGAGAACCTCGTCACGGTCCACCTTGACGACGGTGCCAGAGACGATGTCGCCGTCGTTGAAGTACTTGATGGTGGCGTCCACAGCGGCCAGGAAGGCCTCCGGGCTGCCAAGGTCGTCGACCGCCACGGATCCATCGGCGGTGTTGGCGGCATTCTGCTGGTCGATGTCGACCGGGTTCGAGGTGGAGGCCTCAGTGGAGGAGGTCATGTAGTAGGACTCCGATTGATGTCAGGTGGTTTGAAACTCGTTGCAGCCCCGACCCTGGGGTCGAGCACGATCTACTCCCGTCCGAGATCGCACAGACCACAACGCAGCAGCAAGCGTAATACCCCAGCACAGGAGGGTCAACCGTCCTTCCCCAGTTCGCGGCACACACGGTCGATACAACCTCCAGTTCGATACGAGGTTTGTCCCGCAACGAGGTAATCTGCCTCTGGATCCACCTTCTCGGATCCTTCCCCATTCGGGTACCACATCCCGAGACTGAATCCCTCGTAAGCCTTGGAGGACATCACAGTTATGACTGATCAGTCTCCCCGACACGGTGAACCACCCACCGAGTCGACGTCGTCGCGCAGCTCAGCCACCCATGCCGGCGACAGCACACAGTCAGGCAGCCCACGTTGGCGAATTGTTGCTCTCGCGGTTGTCATCGCTCTTGTTGTCGCCGCCATCGCCGCTGTCATCGTCCAACGCGATAACGGCGACGACTCTGCTGGTGGTCCTGGTTCGGCGACATCTGCATCGACGTCAGCCGCGCCTGCGGCGTCCGCCAAGAAGAAGGGCCCCGTCCCGGCCGGTTGCATGAAGAACCCGAGGCCCATCGTGCCGGTCAAGTACTCGATCGACCACCTGAACGTCTCCGCCAAGGTTCTCTCGCGTGGCCTCGACAGCGCCGGAGCAGCAGGGGCGCCCCCGCGCGACGATCCTTCCTCGATGGCCTGGTTCAACCAAGGTCCCAAGGTCGGTTCCAACAGGGGCAACGTCGTTCTCACCTCGCACACCTTCCATGTTGGAGAGGCGCTGGGGAACAGGATGTACAGCAGGGACAACGGCATCAAGCCGGGAGACATCATCCGGTTCTCTGACACGTCCGGGAATACGGTCTGCTATAGGTACACCCACAACGTGAAGGTGTGGGTCAAGGACTATGACCCCAACTCGACGATCCTCTACGATGACAACGGTCCGGCCCAGGCAGTCATTGTCGTGTGCTGGGACTATGTCAAGGGCAAGGGTCATGAGTCACGGGTGCTGTTCTACGCCGACCCGGTCGCGTGATCGTCAACCTCATCTGAGGCCACCCCGGGGCGGGTCATGGCCCGTTCGTGGAGCATCAGTACGGGTCTGACCTCTACCGTCATGCGACGGGTGAGAAGTCGGTGGATCCGACGGCTGAGGCCGACAAGACGTGAAATGATTGCTGCGCGAGTGGCCCCTGCAACACGGTGTGGACCTCCGACGGCGGCTCGGCCTGATACGTCGACACCCGCACGGGCAATTACCGCCATCTGGCCCGGCTGCGCCTACGACCCTCCCGTCCGGAACGAACGCTTCGCCCCAGCCTGGTTCGACATCGAGTGACCGTCACCATTGATGACGGGAGGAGGAGTGCTCCAGTCGATGCGCCCTGTTGTCTCACTGGCCGAGCTCAGTGCGCAGCGTCGAACCACGACCGTCCAACGCCGATCGACACCGTCAGCGGCACCGACAATTCCAGGGCGTGGCCCATCGCATCGGTGACGATCTCGCGAACCAGTTGCTCCTCACCATTGGCGATCTCAAGGATGAGCTCGTCATGGACCTGTAGCAGAACGCGGCTCGTCAAACCAGCCTTGTCAAGTTTCGCGTCGGTAGCGAGCATAGCCAGCTTGATGAGATCTGCAGCCGATCCCTGAATGGGTGCGTTGAGTGCAGCGCGTTCCGCCATCTCGCGACGTTGACGATTGGTCGAGGTGAGGTCGGGCAGATAGCGACGGCGTCCCAACAGGGTCTCGGTGTATCCCTGACGACGAGCCTGGTCGACGACCTCCTCGAGATAGTCGTGGACCTTCCCGAAGATGCTGAAGTAATCGGCCATGAGTTCCTTGGCCTCCCCGACACTCACCTTGAGCTGGTTGGAGAGACCGTAGGCGCTCAGACCGTAGGCCAGACCGTAGTTCATGGCCTTGATCTTGGAACGCTGCGCGACGCTGACGCCCTCCGGAGCCACCCCAAAGACGTGCGAGGCCGTCACGGTGTGGAAATCCTGCCCGGAACGGAAGGCATCGATGAGGGACTGGTCCCCCGAGACGTGAGCCATGATCCGCATCTCGATCTGGGAGTAGTCGGCACTCATGAGGGATTCGTACCCCTCACCGACGACGAATCCCTCCCGGATACGTCGTCCCTCCTCGGTGCGCATCGGGATGTTCTGCAGGTTCGGGTCCTTGCTGGACAGCCGTCCGGTTGCAGCGATCGTCTGCATGTAGGTGGTGTGGACCCGACCGTCATCACGGACTTCCTTGAGTAGACCGTCGACAGTCTGACGCAGTTTGATGGCGTCACGATGCTCCAGCAGGTGAGCCAGAAAGGGATGCTCGGTCTTTTCGTACAGACTGGCCAACGCGTCGGCATCGGTGGTGTATCCGGACTTGGTGCGCCGGGTCTTCGGCATGTCGAGCTTGTCGAACAGCACCCCCTGCAGCTGCTTGGGGGACGACAGGTTGATCTTCTCACCAGCCGCCTCCCAGGCAGCCTCCTGGGCACGGGTGACACGCCCGTCGAATTCGGATCGCAGTCCTTCCAAGACGTCGGGGTCGACGGCTATACCGGCCCGCTCCATCGACATGAGGCACCGCTGCACCCCCATCTCGACATCGTGGAGCAGCTCGGACCCGCCGCGGGCCTCGACCTCCTTCTCCATGACGTCGGCAAGCTTGGTGACGGCCACCGCCCTCTCCATGGATTCGGCGGACCGGTCGTCCCCGAAGTCGAACATCCCCTGGCCGGACTGGTCCTCCCCCTCCCCCAGAATGACGTTGAGGTGGGTGCGCACCGCGTCGTCGAACTTGTGAGCACGGCGATCCGGATGCAACAGATATGAGGCAAGCTCGGTGTCGCAGGTGAGGCCATTCACATCCCAGCCGCGCTCGGCCAGCGCCTCCACCGGACCCTTGGCCGAATGCATCGCCTTCGCGTGGTCCTCGTCGGCCAGCCACTGGGCAAGGGACTTCTCGTCATCCGGGCCGAGCTCAGCTGTGTCGAACCACACCGCAGTACCTTCTCCGGCCCCCAACGCCACGGCCTCCACATCACCGGACCCACCACCCCAGGTGCCCGTGACATCAACACCGACCCGGCCTTCCACCCTGGACAGCCAGTCACCCAAGGTGCCCGGCTCGAGCACGGCGCCGCAGACGTCAAGGGTCTGGTCAACCTCAACGACCTCATCAGCGTCCAACGCGGAGGCCAGCGCACACACACGATCCCACAGGGTGCGGAACTCCAAGGTGTCGAAGATGGCCCGGGTAGCCTTCGGATCCCAGGGCTGACGAGCAAGATCAGCCAAGGCGACGTCGAGATCAAGGTCGCGGACCAGGGCGTTGAGCTTACGGTTACGGATGACGTCGTCAAGGTGATCGCGAAAGGACTGGCCCGCCTTCCCCCTGACGGTGTCAGCCTCACGAATGAGATTCTCCAGCCCGTCATAGGCGTTGAGCCACTTCACAGCTGTCTTGGGGCCAACCCCGGGAACGCCGGGAAGGTGGTCAGCGCTCTC
The DNA here is from genome assembly GCF_052654715.2 of Cutibacterium nasicola. NCBI lineage: Bacteria > Bacillati > Actinomycetota > Actinomycetes > Propionibacteriales > Propionibacteriaceae > Cutibacterium > Cutibacterium nasicola. The sequence goes on from NZ_CP199745.2 coordinate 1,493,513, forward strand.
CCCCACCAGGGCCGCCAGCTCGGGGTAACGGGCCGGGGGCACGAGGTACTTCTCCTCGACACTTTCCGGTGTCATCCGGGCAAGGTCCGAGACACCCTTGCGCGGGTAGAGCACCGTCACCTGGTCATTGACGAGCTGCATGGCGTCCCGGTCCCCCGAGACGAGCAGGGACTTGAACCCCTCAGCAGTCGCCCGGGTGGATAGGGTCGCGAGAATGTCATCGGCCTCGTAGTTCTTCTTGGACAGATGAACGATGTGGAGGGCGTCGAGGACCTCCTTGATGAGGTCGATCTGGCCGGGAAACTCCGGCGGAGTGGCGGCTCGTCCGGCCTTGTACTCGGAGTACTCAGTGGTTCGGAAGGTCCCGCCTGCAAGGTCCCACGCCACCGCGATGTGGGTGGGCGTCTCATTGCGCAGCAGGTTGATGAGCATGGCGACGAAACCGTGCACCGCATTGGTGTGCTGGCCCGTCGAGGTGATGAAGTTCTCGACCGGCAAGGCGTAGAAGGCCCGGAAAGCCATGGAGTGCCCATCAAGGACCATGAGGGTGGGCTGCGTCGTCTCGCTCATGTCCTCGACTCTAGAGGACACCACGGACAGTATTGAAGAACCGAACGGCACACGGTGGCATGCTTCACCCATGACCTATTCCATCCCTGAACATCCGCTTCCGGAGTGGCTGGCCGAACTCGTCAGCCCCCTTGACGACAAACTTGGCGTCAAGGTACGGGAGATTTCTCCCACTCGCTGTGTCGTCACCGCGCCGCTCGACGGCAACACCCAGCCCATGGGTCTGTGGCACGGCGGCGGCTCTGGTGTCCTCGTGGAGACAGCCGGCTCCCTGGCTGCCATGGCCCACGCGCGCACCTTTGAGCATTCCGCCGTCGGTACTGAACTCTCGGTATCGCATCTACGCCCACCCCACGGCCATCAGGTCATTGCGACCGCGACGGCAGTGCATCTGGGTAGACACACGACGACCCACACCGTCGAGATTGTCGACGATGAGGGCCGTATCTGCGCTGTTGGACGGATGACGTGTCAGGTCATCTGAGAACGAGCCACGTCGAGATCACTTCTCGTTCTCGGCGTGATCAATGACTCCCTGAGCCACCTCGCGCATCGACTTGCGCAGGTCCATGGCGGTCTTCTGGATCCACCGGAAGGCCTCCGGCTCGGTGAGGTCAAGGCTGGTCTGCAGGATGCCCTTGGCCTGGTCGACGATCTTGCGCGACTCCAGGCGCTCCTCCAGGTCCATGACCTCGTCCTCCACGCCGCGGATCTCGGCGAAACGGGCCATGGCGATCTCGATGGCCGGAATGACGTCCGACGCATCGAAGGGTTTGACGACGTAGGCCATCGCGCCGGCCTCCTTGGCGCGCTTGATGAGGTCGCGCTGGGAGAAGGCGGTCAGCATGACGACCGCACAGATGCGATCCTCAGTGATCTTGTCAGCCGCAGTGATGCCGTCCATCTTCGGCATCTTGACGTCCATGACGACCAAGTCGGGTTCGAGCTCATTGGCGAGACGGACGGCCTCCTCACCGTCACTGGCCTGGCCGACGATCTCGTAACCGTGCTCCTCGAGAAGCTCGACGAGATCGAGGCGAATAAGGGCCTCGTCCTCGGCCACCACGACGCGTGGATGTTCCGTCCCCACCCCCGGATCAGGGGTGGACCGGGTGGGGTCTTGTGGCTTGCTCACGGTGGTTCCTTGCATGTCGATCGGTGACAACTCAGTTCAATTCTAGTGGCTGACAGGCCTTGCCGCACCCACATCCGTGCCTGATCGTGATTGACACCCCCTCAGTGACGATCGAATCGTCGATCATCGGCAACACTCAGTAACTGCAGAATCGGCATACCGGCGCAACTGTGGCACAATAGGCGAGCCGGCCCGAGTGGCGGAATGGTAGACGCGGCGCACTCAAAATGCGCTGTCCTTGCGGGCGTAGGGGTTCGACTCCCCTCTCGGGCACCGTCGGCTCACACCAGTGATCCCAGGAACAGACCAAGGATCGCTGCCAGCACTCCTGCAATGGCCATCCCCAAACAGTGCAGACCTGCCACGTTCACCCCCCGGCCGGAAGCGGTGCGCGCGGTCTCCACCGACGCCGTGCTGAAGGTCGTGAAGCCACCGCAGAATCCCGTTCCCAGCGGGCCCTTGAGGTGCTGCGAGAATCCCACGTCACCGAGGGCCACCGCGGTGATGAATCCCAGCAACAGGGATCCCACCACATTGATGACGAGGGTTCCCACCGGGACTGGGGCCGAAAGACGAGAGCTGATGCACAAGTCGAGCAGGAGTCGTGTGACCGCACCCAGGCCACCAGCCAGGCAGATCCACAGCATCGTCACGACGACCTACCAGCTGCCGCACGCACGGTGGTGATCATGACCCAGGCCAGGAAGGCGCCCGCCACGACACTCATCAGCAGGTAGGCAACACCCAACAGCCAGTGCCCGGACATGACGCGCTGCCCGGTCTCCACCGCAAGGGTCGAATAGGTCGTGAACCCGCCCAGCATGCCGGTACCGAGGCAAAGCCGAACCGCCCGGCGAATCCCCTCGTCAGGGCCGGCATGGACGAGAACTTCGAGCAGGGTCGCAAGCACGAAGGCCCCCACGAGGTTGGTCACCAAGGTCGCCCAGGGCACGCCGTCGGCAGTGGTCGGCAAGGCGTGGGTCATCCCGGCTCGCATGAGGGTACCCAGGCATCCTCCCAGGAACACCAGACCCACCAGTACGGGACGTCGATCGAGGAATCCCGATCTCACTGCCATGGCGAGGAGTCCTTCCAGTCGACGACGGCGATAGGCACCACAAGCACCGGGCGGTGCTGATGGTGTGACAGATTGGTCGCAATCGATCCACTCACGAAGTCCTGGACCCGCCGCCGATGGGTCCTGGCTCCCACGATGAAGGCCGCGGCATCAATGGCTCGAGCGAGATGGGTCAAGGCACGATCTGGCTGACCAGCAAGGTACTCCAGTCGCCAAGGAACCCCGCTGCCCTCCAGAACAGTCGAAATGTCCTCGGCCAGCCGCTGACGAGCGGTCTCGACGTCGTCACCCATGGCGTCCGGGTCGACGGGTGCAGACACCACCGACCCATCTGTGTTCTCCTCGACGACATAGCGCCGCTGATCAACGTATGCGAAGACGACCTGGGAGGCCTTGGTCGCGCGAGCCAGCGAGGCAGCCGTCAAGCTCACCAGGCTCGATTGCCCCGGAACCACCGCGACGACGATGGGGTGTCCTTCGAACTCGACCATTCGGGCTGGGTGCGGCTGGGGCACTGCGCCATCCTTCGCCGCCATGTGTCCGCTCATAACCATCCCTCGCGCCGGGAGCCACGCGTCTGCACGGGATTCATCACCATCTCGCTCATTCATCGGCGCGAGGGCAAACTCCTACCCCCGCATTACGGGGTAGGAACCATCAGCCGGTTCGGCAGTTCGGCATTGGCCAGGCGGGATCCATCGCCATCACGGACTTTACCAGGCTCCTACCCCGTCGGCTCCTTTCGCGGCGCGGGCCTTCATCCCGTAGGGAAAAGGGGGACGTCCCCCGCTCCAGAAGGAGAGAGGGACGTCGCAACAGTCGAGGTTCAACCGCGATCAGTCGTCCTCCTTGATGCGAAGGATGCGCAGATCGTTGGTCTTGCCCGGGATGTCCATCGGGGATCCGGACAGCACGACAACACGGTCGCCGACCGGCACGAATCCCTTGTCGCGCAGGTAGGCGTTGACCCAGCGGTACAGGTCCTCAGCGGTCTTGAACACCGGGGTGGCGACGGCGTGGGCACCCCACACCCAGGCGAGATCCTTGGTGGTGGTCTTATCAGGGGTGAAGACGATGAGCGGGGTGCTCGGACGCAAACGCGCGATACGGCGAGCGGTGTCACCGGACTTGGTGAAGGCCACGATGAACTTGGCCTCGGCACGCTCGGCAATCTCGGCAGCAGCCTTCGACATGATACCGCCGGTGGTGCGCGGATCCCAGTCGATCTTGGCGATCTTGTCCAGACCGTGAGCCTCGGTTGACTCCACGATCTTGGCCATGGTGCGGACGGTCTCGCCCGGGAAGTCGCCAACGCTGGTCTCGGCGGAGGTCATGACGCCATCGGCACCGTCCAGAATGGCGTTGGCCACATCGGCGGCCTCGGCGCGGGTCGGACGGGGAGCGTGGATCATCGACTCGAGCATCTGGGTGGCCACGATGACGGGCTTGGCCTGGAGACGAGCCTTCTCGATGATCTGCTTCTGGATCAGCGGAACCTCCTCGAGCGGGCACTCGACGGCCATGTCGCCACGGGCAACCATGACGGCATCGAAGGCGTCGATGATAGCGTCGAGGTTCTCGATGGCCTGCGGCTTCTCCAGCTTGGCGATGACCGGGACGGTGCGTCCCTCCTCGTCCATGATCTCGTGGACGCGGTCAATGTCAGAGCCGTGACGCACGAAGGACAGGGCAACCAGATCGATACCGGCCTTGAGAGCCCAGCGCAGGTTCTCCTCATCCTTCTCGGTCAGGGCCGGGATGGAGACGGCAACCCCGGGAAGGTTGATGCCCTTGTGGTCACCGACCGGGCCGGCGACCGTACAATGGCAGTTGACGTCGTTGCCGCTGACCGAGTCAACCTGCAGGACGGTCTTGCCGTCGTCAATGAGGATGACGTCGCCAGGCCTGCAGTCCTCAGGCAGCCCCTTGAAGGTGGTGGAGACGCGCTCCTGGTTGCCCAGGATGTCGTCGGTGGTGATGGTGAACTTGTCACCAATCTCGAGGTCGATCTTGCCGTTCGACTCTCCCTCGGCCTTCTCGAACAGGCCGGTACGGATCTTCGGACCCTGCAGGTCGGCCAAAGCCGCCACGTTGAGCCCGAGCTCCTCCGACACCGAGCGAACCAGGTCAAGACGCTCCTGGTGCTCGGAGTAGTCGCCATGACTCATGTTGAGGCGGGCGATGTTCATGCCAGCCTGCATGAGCTCCTTCATGGCGTCATGGCTGGACACAGCGGGTCCAAGGGTGTTCACAATCTTAGCTCTACGCACGCCCCCACGATACCGCCCAACATCACGGGAACCCGACTCAAAGAGCCACTCACCGCCGGATGTACACCAGACGTTCATCAATAATGCACGGATGACCACAGCCGACTGAGCGACTGCTCAGGCGTGCCTCACCACATCCAGTGCATGTTGCAGATCCTCGGACGGCTCTGAGTGGAACGTCACCCACTCACCACGTCCCGGATGGGTGAAGGACAGCTCCGCGGCATGCAACCACTGCCGTTCCAGTCCCAGTTCCGTGGCCAGCACCGGATCACACCCATAGAGCGGATCTCCACAGCAGGGATGGTTGACGGCTGCCATGTGCACCCGGATCTGGTGGGTCCGACCGGTCTCGAGGTGCACCTTGAGCAGGGTCGCGTGATGGAACGCCTCAATCGTCTCGTAGTGGGTGACGGAGTGACGCCCCCCGTCAACGATTGCCATCTTCCAGTCATGACGGCGATCACGACCGATGGGGGCATCGATCGTGCCCGTGAACGGATCGGGATGTCCCTGAACAAGGGCGAGATACACCTTGTCGACAGTTCGGTCCCGAAAGGCCTGCTTCAACACGGTGTAGGCGTGCTCACTCTTGGCGACCACCATGAGGCCGGAAGTTCCGACGTCAAGGCGCTGCACGATGCCCCGGCGCTCCGGCGCCCCACTCGTGGAGATCGCAAACCCGGCAGCCGCCAGATGCTCGACAACGCTGGGACCGTCCCAGCCCAGAGACGGGTGAGCAGCCACGCCAGCCGGCTTGTCGACGACGACGACGTCAGAATCGTCATGAACGATTCTCATCCCCTCGACGATCTGAGGGGTGATCGACGGGGTGGCGACGGGATCGCAGAGATCAATGTCGAGCATCTGCCCCGTGGCGACGCGAACAGATGCCCGGGGCACCTTCTGCCCATTGAGGAGGACCAACCCTTCCTTGATGAGATCGGCAATCCGGGATCGCGACACCCCGCTCATTCGAGCGGCAGCAACGTCAACCCTCTCTCCGTCAAGACCATCAGGTACCAGCAGGACGCTCACATCTCCTCCTTCTCGTCGCGCTCCCCCTCCCATTGTCATCCGTCGCATGGCCTTCACCGTCATGGTGGCCAAGGATCGACACCAGCACGACGAGGATCGCCGTACAGGTGATGAAGATGTCGGCAACGTTGAAGACCGCGAAGTGCGGCAGGCTGATGAAGTCGACGACATGACCACGCAGCGGCCCGGGCGCCCGGAAGAAGCGATCAGTGAGGTTGCCGCAGATACCGGCAACGAGCATCCCACAGGCGATGAGGGACCAACGATGACGAGCCTTCGGCACTCCCCACGCGCACACGACGATGAGCATCACGACGGCGAAGAGACTGATGAGGACGGTCGCCGTCGATCCCATGGAAAAGGCAGCACCCGGGTTGCGCAGCAACCGTAGGGTGAATAAACCGCCAACCCAACTCGGTGGATCGTAGGGATCGAGATGAGCGACGGCCTCCGCCTTAGTCCATTGGTCAAGGCCGTAACCGGCCATCGCGATGATGACCATCACGAGACGCCAACGCCTGAGCTGGGCTCCTGTCAACGCGGTCGGATCAGTGGGAGAACTCACCGGCGCTCTTCGCGCTGCTTGCACTTGACGCACATGGTGGCTCGCGGAAAGGCCTGCAGACGGGCCTTCCCAATGGCCTTGCCACAGGACTCGCAGGTACCCCAGGTGCCCTCGTCGAGCAGCTGGAGAGCAAGCTTCGACTGGTCGTAGACGGCACGGGCATTGCGGGTGACGGAGATCTCCTGGTCACGCTCGAACTGGGAGGAACCGACGTCGATGGTGTCCATGCCCGCACCGTCGTTGCCCTGCTTCATGAGATCAGCAAGGTTATTCTCAGCTTCGGCGAGGACGGTACCCATCCTGTTGACATCCGACTCCAGGGCATCGATGATCTCGCGAACCTCATCAACCGTCCATGGCTCATCGCCGTCGCGCACCGGCAGTGAGGCGGCGATGGCCTCGACATCATGATCTGACATGGAACTCTCCATCGTCATGCGGGGATCGTCCCCGGCTTGGTGGTGTGTGCCGCTCATGTCATCACCTCCGTGGGGTTTGCATGAACTGGGGGCAGACATTACACCCATGCCACTCACCCGTCATCCTGGTCACCCGCTCCGAGATTGACCATCAGATGAACGACACCGTGCCCCGGTCATGTGACCGGAGCACGGTGTCCTGGAGAGTGCGTGTCGCGTCAGTTCTGCTGCTGACCGCGACCAATGAGAGCGTCGAGACGCGGGGTGGAGGAGTCACCCGGAGCGACGCGGTTCTCCGACTTGAGCAGCTCAGGCAGCTCGGCAGGCTCGAAGACACCCTTCTCGAGGTTGTCAGCCTGAGCACGCAGATGGGAAGTGAGAGCATCGCGGTAGCGAGCCTCGAAGGAGCGCAAGTGATCGATATTGCCGACCAAGGTGTCACGCTCGGCCTCGAGTTCGCGGAAGAGCTCGGTACGGCGAGTCTGGGCGTCGGAATTGACCTTGTCAGCGTTGCTCTTGGCGTCCGAAGTCACCTTCTCGGCATTGACGCGGGCGCTGGACTCGATACGCTCGGCACGGGTCTGGGCATCGACGGTGAGCTCGTGAGCCTTGGTCTCGGCAGCCTGGACCTTGCGACCGGCCTCCTCCTCGGCCTCACGGACGACGCGCTCGGCATCGGCGAGGGCCAGCTCGACCATACGGACGACGGCCGGGGAAGCCTCGGCGCTGGTGGTCACGACGAGCTTCTGGACGCCGTCGCCCCCGGTGGTCGTCGGCTGCTGTTCGGCGACAGAGGAGGTACGGCTGCGGGCGGCGAGGGCCTGAGCGTCACGCAGCTGGGCGCCGAGACGCTCGTTCTCGCTGCGCAGGTGTGCAACCTCAGCCGGGTCAATGTCCTGGCTCGGACGCTGGGCAGCCCGGCGCAGCTCCTCGACCTCGGACTGCAGGGAAGCCTTCTCCTGCTCGAGCTGGTGAGCGCGCTTCTCGGCCTCTTGCTGGGCGGCCTTGGCGCGATCAACCTCGCCGGAGTCGACCGGACGGTCATTCTGCTGAGAGCGCAGCTCCTCAATCTGAGCGCGGAGGCGCTCGTTCTCGTTGACGAGCTCCTGGTCGGCCTTCTGCTCACCCTGATCACCAGACTTGAGGGCCTCGACCTGGGCCTTGAGACGCTCGTTCTCGTCGGTGAGGGTCATGAACGCCGCTTCTACCTTGTCGACGAAATCATCGACCTCAATGGCGCGGTAGCCCTCGCCGTTGCGTTTGACCATCGGGAAACGAACCATGCGCACCTCTTCGAGGGTCAGCGTCATTGTGCACTCCAAGATGTCGGGGACAGTCAGGACCCGTGCGGCGGACCATGTGGTCCGAGGTGGACACGAGATGCCGACAAGGTTACTCCACCGCAGCGCTCGCGTCACTCGGGAGGCTCAACCTCACCTTTGGGGTACGGCCAGTACCCCATCACCAGAAGACGGCAATGACCAACCTCTGGAGGATGGCCAGCAGGACGAAAACGATGATGAACCCGACCGAGAGTCCGACATTGCCGAACCTCACCGGCGGCACGAGCCGATCGAAGAACTTGATCGGCGGATCCGTGATCGTGTAAACGATCTCAAAGACCACGGCCAATGCGCCGTGCGGCTCAAAATCGCGCACCAACAGCGGCACCCAAGACATGAGCATCCGTACGATGAGCAGCACCGTGTAGATCTGGATGAACCACGTGAGGACAGTCCCGACCAGGATCATGGATGGCTCCGTCAGGACTGGTTGAAGAACCCGCCGCTGGCGATGCGGGCCTTGTCCTCCGGGGTGACATTGACATTGCGCGGGCACAGCAGGAAGACCTTGCTCGTCACCCGCTCGATGGTTCCGCGCAGACCGAAGATGAGACCGGCGGCGAAATCAACCAGACGCTTGGCATCAGCGTCGTCCATCTCGGTGAGGTTCATGATGACGGGAATGCCGTCACGGAACTGCTCGCCAATCGTGCGAGCCTCGTTGTAATTGCGCGGATGGACGGTCAGGATACGGTTGATGTCGGCGATGCTGGGCTCGTTGAGCTCCGAGCGGCGACGTTGCTGGACCGCCTTATGCTCCCTGCCGTGCTGCTCGGTGGAGTCATGATGATGCAACTGGGTCACCTCCGAAGATGGCTCGTACCCGTCGTCGGAGTAGACCTCCGTGGTGAGCTCCTCGTCCGGAAGATCCTCCTCGTCGTAGCGGCGATCGTCAACGATGCCGACGTACGAGGCGATCTTCCTGCCGATTCCTGCCATCTGGAGCTCCTTCTCGTGGGTGCGTCCCCGGGAACGGGGGTATCACCATTCAAGCCTGCCACGGATACTGCCACGGTTTGATGAGACACGCGAACGCTGACACATCATGAACCGGCGAGATCCGTCCTCACCGAGGGTTGGGAGTCCTCCACACCAGGCCGGCAAGACGGCCCGCACCATGATCCCTCCGGTGGGAAAACAAATCCTGTCCCTCAAAGGTACAAGGGTCAAGCCCCACTGCTGCCACCCCCAGAGACTCCAGCTGAGCCAGGGCGCCAGCACCCAGATCAAGGGCAGGAGTCCCTTGACGAGTCATGGCCCGGGTTGCCGGGTGCTCTGCCCACACCTGCTCCGCCATGTCAGCAGGAACCTCATAGCAATTACCGCAAATATGAGGCCCCACCCATGCCAGCAAGTCAGTGGCTCCCATGTCTTGCATGGCATCGACGGTGGCAGGCAGGACCCCCGCCAGGAACCCCACCCGACCGGCGTGGGCAACCCCGATGACGCCAGCTTTCGGATCGGCCAGCACGACGGGCATGCAATCGGCAACCCGAATGGCCAGGGCGACCTCCGACAGGCCGGTGACCATGGCATCAGCAATGGGAAGTTTCTGCTGGCCTGTCACACGATCTCCGAGGTAACGTCGCGGAGTCCACCCCTCGACGTCGTCGGCCCCGACTCGCCACACGCCCTTGCCGTGCACCTGATGACAGACCATCACCGGCCCGAGGCCGAGGCGGGCACGCAGCGCCTCCACGTGCTCGAGAACAGCGGGATCCTCGTCAGTACGTCCGAGATTGAACCCGTCGAAACCATGACCACCCAGGCCCCGGCCCGCAGGATCCACCCGATCTGTGAAGGCAACCCCAACGCCATTGTTGGCGCCGGGGTCGATGACGCATCTGAGCACGTCACTTCAGGAAGTCGGGGATGTCCAGATCATCCTCGGGCTCATCACCCTGCGAACGCTCGTCGTGCTGCTGCACCGGCTGGTTCAACTGCTCCGGCTGGGAAGGACGATCATCGAACGGGTTGCCCTGGGTCTGCGGACGAATCGGGGTCGGCTGCTGGTCGCCACTACCCTGACGGTTCGCGCTGGAAGCAGATCCGGACGGGGCTGCCCCGGTACCGAACACGCCTGCCGAGGAACGATTGCTCATTGCCGGACGAGAGGCAGGACGCTGGCTGATGCCAGGCTGCTTGCTGCCGGTGAGCTGACCATTCTCGAACCCGGCCGCGATGACCGTGACGCGGACCTCATCGCCGAGGGCATCGTCAATGATGGTGCCGAAGATGATGTTGGCCTCGTCGTGGGCGGCAGCCTCGATGAGGTTGGCCGCGCTGGCGACCTCGAACAGACCGAGATCGGAGCCACCGGCGATCGACAGCAGCACGCCGCGAGCACCGTCGATGGACACCTCGAGCAGCGGGGACGAGATGGCCATCTCGGCGGCGGCACGGGCGCGATCCTCACCAGAGGCCCGACCGATGCCCATGAGGGCCGATCCGGCGTTCGACATGACCGACTTGACGTCGGCGAAGTCCAGGTTGATCTGGCCCGGCGTGGTGATGAGGTCAGTGATGCCGGAAACACCTTGCATCAGCACCTGGTCGGCCTGTTTGAAGGCGTCCAGGATGGCAATCTGCTGGTCCGTCATGTCCAACAACTTGTCGTTGGGGATGACGATGAGGGTGTCGACCTCGTCACGCAGATTGTCGATACCGGACTCGGCCTGGGACGAACGGCGGTGACCCTCGAAGGAGAACGGACGGGTCACGACACCAATCGTCAGGGCCCCGAGGGAACGGGCAATCTTGGCGACGACGGGGGCAGCACCTGTGCCAGTCCCACCGCCCTCACCAGCGGTGACGAAGACCATGTCGGCGCCCTTGAGGGACTCCTCGATCTCGTCAGCGTGATCCTCGGCAGCCTGACGTCCCTTGTCAGGGTCCGCACCTGCACCCAGTCCTCGGGTGAGGTCCCTGCCGATGTCGAGCTTGACGTCGGCATCGCTCGTGAGGAGGGCCTGGGCATCAGTGTTGACGGCGAGGAACTCAACTCCCTTGAGTCCCGCCTCGATCATGCGGTTGACGGCGTTGCAACCGCCACCGCCTACCCCCACGACCTTGATCACGGCGAGGTAGTTCTGGGATGGAATAGCCACTGGAGTTCTGCCTCACTCTTGTCTGACGGACCGGTCTAGGGGCAAGAGTATGAGCACGTCAGAAGGGTGTCCAACGCTGTGCACCACCTGGACCTCGACCCTCAACCCCGGCTTGAGACTGCTCAACGAGAAGTCGGGTGTTCCGGGGAGGAGACGTCGAAACGGGTTGCCTTGACGTCAAGCATCGCAGCGGTGACCTTGCCCTTGAGCTCGGACTGATCCGCCGATCCCCACACCACCGTCCGCTTGCCGGACAGTACCACGACGATGGCGTCACGGGATTTGGCCTCGACGTGATCGACTTGCCGTCTCAGCTCAGCGGGGAAGGAATCAGCCACGATTGCGACATCACGCAGCAGAGCACGATTGCCCGACGACGTGGTGGCCCACACCACCTTCGGGATGGGTTTGGCGGCCCGATTGAAGACCGCCCCGGTGGGATCGATCCACAGGTAACCCCCATGAGTCTTGACCTGATACGACACCGTCAGCTCGGTGACGTCAATGACGACGGTGTGAGGCCACTTCCGGTGCACCTCAGCCTGTTGGACGATGCCCATCGCGCTGACGCGGGCAGCGACCTCGTCAGTGTTGACCCGCGCCAAGGGCCGGCCTTTCTGCACCTTGGCAGCCTGCTCGACCTGGGAGACCGTCACCAGATGCGTTCCGTGCACCTCGACGGTGTCGGCGCTGAACACGGAAGAACTGCGCACGACCCAGACGGCCACGAGGACAAGGACCATCGCCGCAGCGACAATCCCTGCGATGATCCGATTGCGACGTCGTCGGCGTCGGCGACGCAACCCGATGGCGACGTTGATGTCGGAAACCGGCATCAGGACTTGTCCTTCAACAATCCGACCAGGACCGGACCCACCAGGGTGACGTCACCGGCCCCTAAGGTGATGACGAGATCGCCGGGGCGCACCTCCTCGGCGAGAGCCTCCGGAAGGTCCTGCTTGTCAGGGACATAGCGGGAATCACCACCGGCCGCGATGACCGCGTCATGCACCATCTCTCCCGTGACCCCGCGAATCGGATCCTCCCGGGCCGGGTAGACGTCGGAGACGATGACCCGGTCGGCCAGGGTGAGGGCCCGGCCGAATTCCTCCGCGAAGTCCCTGGTACGGGAGAACAGATGGGGCTGGAAACAGGCGATGACCCTCCCCTGTCCAGTCACTGCGCGGCGCGCAGCACCGAGAGTTGCCCGCAGCTCTGTCGGGTGGTGGGCATAATCGTCGAAGACAGCCACCCCACCGACGCGCCCAACCAGCTGGAACCGGCGCAAGGTTCCGGTGAAGGCCCCAATTCCCGCCAAGAGCTCGTCATGACCAATCCCCAGCAGCGAGCCGACACAGTAGGCAGCAGCGGCGTTGGACACGTTGTAGCGGCCGGGAACCTGAAGCTCAAGGTGTCCCCGGGTGGACCCGTGGACGAGAGTGGCCGAGGCCGTCGTACCTTCCAGGTCGAGGTCGACGAGCCGCACCTCTGCCTGCTCCGACTCACCACAGGTGACGACCTTGACCGTTCCGGTGCTCTCCAGTCGAGCCGCCAGCTCGGCCGCACCTGGATCATCGACATTGGTGACGACGTAGCGCACCTCGGGCCGGGTTGCCATCGAGACGAAGCCATCGAAGTAGGCCTGCGGGGTGCCCCAATTGTCGAGGTGATCGGCTTCCACATTGGTGACGACGACGATCTGGCTGGGATACTGCAGGAAGGAGCCGTCGGACTCGTCAGCCTCGACGACGAAGGCCTCTCCTCCACCGAGGTAAGCCGACTTTCCGGTGGATGCCAGCGGCGAACCGATGACGTAGGACGGATCAGCTCCCGCATGATCGAGCATGGTGGCGACCATTCCGGTGGTCGTCGTCTTGCCATGGGTACCGGCAATTGAGACACCCTCACGACCCAACATGAGGGCGGCCAGAGCCGCTGAGCGGTGCCAGACACGCAGACCGAGACGGTTGGCCTCCACCAACTCCGGATTGTCACGACGGATCGCCGATGAGACCACGACCGTGCGAGCCCCGGCCACATGGGCAGGGTCGTGGCCCACCCAGGTCTGGATCCCAGAAGCTGCCAGATAACGCAGATTGGCAGAATCGACCTGGTCGGACCCGCGAACATCCACTCCCATGTCGTGATAGATCCGTGCCACCCCGCTCATCCCGGCCCCGCCGATGGCGATGAAGTGAACCGGCCCAATAGTGCTGGGGTCGAGCAGCTCGACAGGTTCACGCAATGACATGAGAGTTCTCCTCAGCTGGTCGTCGGGTCGATCACTTCGAGTCGGCGGCCGAGACAACTCGGAGCGCCATCTCCTCAGCGGCGTGGGCGGGCATGAGCCCCCGTCCGGCAGCTGACATTCTGGCCAGGGTGTCGGCGTCATGGATGCGCGCGGTCTCGGAGAGGAGCCGCCGGGTGTCCAGGTCCGCATTCGCGACGACGACGCCAGCCCCGGCGTCAACGGTTGGGGTGGCATTGCGTGCCTGCTCACCATTGCCGTGAGGCAACGGGACGTAGATCGTCGGCAGGCCGACGACCGCAGTCTCCACCACCGTTCCGGCACCGGAACGAGCCACCATCAGGTCGGTAGCCGCGTACGCAGTGGCCATGTCGTCAACGTATCCGACCGGTAGCCAGGCAGCTCCGGTCGTCTCATTGACGACCTTGATGTTGTCCTTGATGTTCTTAGGGCCCAGGACGTGGAGGATCTGCACGCCGTCGGCGAGGAGGGTGTCACGTGCGGCGATGACGGCATCATTGATGGCGACGGCGCCCTGAGATCCTCCGGAGACGAGCAGGGTGGGACGATCGGCGTCCAGCCCAAGGTCGGCGCGAGCGCGGGCACGACACCTAGCTCGATCCGCGTCGCTGGCGTCTGCCAGGTCAGTGATCTGCGTGCGCAATGGCATCCCGACGAAGGTGGCTCTCGGCAGCGGGGTGTCCGGGAACGCCGTACCAACGAAAACCGCAAACCGGGCGGCGATCTTATTGGCCAGTCCAGGAACAGCGTTCTGCTCGTGGATGACGACGGGGATCCTGGCTTTCCTGGCAGCCAGGTACGCAGGCAACGAGACGTAACCGCCGAAACCGACGACCACGTCAGCCTGTCGCTGCGTGAGTACCGCGCCGGCCTTGCGTACCGCTCCGGCCAAGCGACCGGGAACCTTGAACAGATCAACGTTCACAGTGCGCGGTAGTGGCACCGGAGGAATCATGTCGAGCTCAAGACCGGCCTCAGGCATGACTCGTCCCTCAAGACCTTTCGGCGTCCCGATACAGGACACCGTGACGCCACGCTCCTGCAGGGCCTTCGCGGTGGCAATGAGCGGGGACGTGTGGCCCGCCGTTCCTCCGCCGGCCAGAACAACGTTCACCATGGGTACTCCTCGTGGGAATGGGATGTGGCGTCACGATCAGCCACGATTACCTCCGTCGACGACACTCGTCACACGGGCGGGCTCGGTGCGCCGAGAAGCCTCAGCACTACGCCGAGCATCTGGCTCGGTACGCGCACACGACAACATGATGCCGACCGCCAGCAACACTGACACCAGGGCCGATCCACCGATGGAGATGAAGGGAAGCGGCACGCCGACGACCGGCAACAGATTCAGCGAGACAGCCATGTTGATGATCGCCTGGGCCGCGATCCACGCAGTAGCCGTCGATGCGGCTGAACGACGGAAGAGAGAGTCCTGACGCATCGCCGTCCTCACTCCTGCCCACACGAGCAGGGTGAACAGCAGGATCACGCCGAGAGTGCCGAGCAGACCCATCTCCTCACCGAGGACAGCGAAGACGAAGTCGTTCTGCGCACCGTCGTAGAGCCCTCCCCACTTCTGGCGGGAAGCGCCGATGCCCACCCCCCACCAGCCGCCGGTCGCCAAGGCGTAGATCGCCGAGAGGGGCTGTTGGGAGGTCGTCGCGCCATTGTCAGGATGCACGAAGGACAACACACGCTCAGCCCGGTAGGGAGTGATCACGATGAGCATCAGGACTGCCAGCAGACCCAGACCGATGAGAGCGCCCAAGTAGCGATTCGGCACACCGAAGTTCCACATCTGCGCCAACATGATTAGTCCGATGATCATCGCCGTGCCAAGGTCTCCCTGAGCGACAACCAGTAACCCGATGACCCCGTACAGCGCAAGAAAAATCCCCACGCCCTTGGGCGTCGCCATCTCGTCACGACGCGACGACATGTAGCTGGCCCCGATGAGGACCAGCGCGAACTTTGCGAACTCCGAAGGCTGCAGGCTGACCGGGCCAAGAGCCAGCCACGACTGGTTTCCCTTCCCCGCGTCCGATCCCAAGGAGGTCAGCACCAATACCAGCATCAGGCAGACGACGGCGTAGGTCAGCCCACCGAGTTGGCGTAAGTGCGCTTCCGACAGCCGAGACACCGCTGCTGCGGCAATCGCTCCGACAACGAGGAAGAGGATTTGTCGTACGGCGAAGTGGTACGGTCCATGTCCGAGCGACTGGGAATACACCGAGGACGAGGACAGCCCCATCAACGCGCCGATCCCGCACAGCAGCACGGCGGTGGCGAGGATGACGTAGTAGTTCAGAAAGGGTTGAGCCAGCAAGCTACCTGAGGATCCGTCACCGCTGTCGAGTCGCAGGAAGTGCGTCAGCCAGCTGGCGGGGGTCCGGCGTCGGGCTCGACTCATCTGCCGAGGAGTCCGGGTCTCGACCGACTTCTCAGCCATCGGCACCCGGCCTGTCAATCTGTCGTGCCGCGCTGGCGAAGTCGTCACCGCGGGCAGCATACCCGGGCCAAATGTCGAGGCTCGCGCATCCCGGAGCCATCAAAACGGTGTCCCCAGGACTGGCCATCGTGGCGGCCTCGCGGACCGCCTTGGCCATGCACTCGCGCGACATGTCGTCGATGACGACGACGGGAACCTGCGGGGCGTGCTCGGCCAAAGACGTGGCAACGACGTCACGGTCGGTTCCCAGCACGATGGCTCCACGCAGCTTCTCCGCGTGGGTGGTGACCAGGTCGTCGAAGTTCGTGCCCTTGGCCTGGCCTCCGGCAATCCACACGATGTGGTCAAAGGCGCGCATCGACGAGTTCGCGGCGTGAGGGTTGGTGGCCTTGGAGTCGTCGACCCAGGTGATGCCACCAGCGTCATGAACGGTCTCGATGCGATGACCACCCAGGTGGAGATCCCGCAAACCCTGCCCGACGGCGCGAGCAGGGACCCCGAAGGAGCGCGTCAGGGCAGCTGCCGCCAGGGCGTTCTCAACATTGTGCGGGGCGAAGGGATGGACGTCCTCGAGTCGGGCCAGTTCCATGGCGGAGGTCGCCCGCTGCTCGACGAAGGCACGATCGACGATGAGGCCATCGACAATGCCGATCATGGAAGGTCCAGGGGTGCCGGTGGTGAAGCCGATGGCGCGAGCCCCCTCCACGACATCAGCTTCCTCGACCATGTGCTCGGTCGCAGGGTCGGCAACGTTGAAGACGCAGGAGTTCGTCACCTGGTGATATATGCGAGCCTTGTCTGCGGCATAGGAGGCAAAGGGATCGTCCTCGTGGGCATACCACTCCAAATGATCCTGCTGCAGGTTGAGGACGGCAGCCGAGTGCAGGGACAGGGAATTCGACCAGTGCAGCTGGAAGCTTGAGAGCTCGACGGCAAAGACGTCATAGTCGATCTCGTCGGCCATCGCCTCCAGGATGGGGCGACCGATGTTGCCGACGGCGCAGGCTCGCAACCCTGCCGCGTTGAGAATCGACTCAGTCATCTGGGTGGTCGTCGTCTTGCCATTGGTGCCAGTGATGGCAAGCCACGGGACGACACGGTCCGGATGCATGAGACGCCAGGCCAGCTCTGGTTCTCCCCAGACCGGGATCCCCCGGGCCAGAGCACTGGCCACCAAGGGCTGCGTGGGACGCCACCCTGGGGACACGATGACGAGGTCAGTGCCGTCAGGAAGCTCAGCCGCCGTCCCAGGCCCCAGCCGCACCTCGGCGCCGAGCACCTCGAGCAGCCCGCCCTTGTCGCGATGACCCTCGTCGTCGGAGTCATCGAGGACGAGCACCTTGGCATCGAGCTCGAGCAGGGCGTCAGCAGCGGCGTAACCAGAGGTACCCAGACCTGCGACGGCGACGTGTACTCCCGACCAGTCGAACAACCGGTCGGCCGCGCTCAGATCAACCTTTCCGGAGAACGTCACTGCCCTGCCACCCATTCTGCGTAGAAGACTCCCAGACCAGCCGACACGGCCAGGCCGCAAATGATCCAGAACCTGATGACCACGGTCACCTCGGCCCACCCTTTCAACTCGAAGTGGTGATGCAACGGGGCCATCTTGAAAACTCGTTTTCCACCGGTGAGCTTGAACACGCTCACCTGCAGCATCACCGACACCGTCTCGATGACGAACAGTGCGCCGATGACGACCAGCAACAATTCGGTACGGCTGACGACGGCCATACCGGCGACAGCGCCACCGAGAGCCAAGGAGCCAGTGTCGCCGAGGAAGATCTTGGCCGGCTTCGCATTCCACCACAGGAAGCCGAAGCAGGCTCCTGCGATGGCGATGGCAACCACGGCGATGTCGTGCGGATCACGAACTGCATAGCAATGGTTGCCGGCGGTGGTCGGACGCGAACACCACTGATTGAACTGCCAGATGCTCAGCAGGATGTAGGCGCCGAAGACCATGGCGGAAGCGCCCGTCGCCAACCCGTCCAGACCATCGGTGAGGTTCACTGCATTGGAACTACCTGCAATAAGCAGGATGACCCAGATGATGCCCAACCAGATCGGCAGATGAAGCCAGGAGATGTCGCGCAGGAATGAGATCGCCGGGGATCCCGGGGTGACTCCGTGGGAATCCGGGAAGTACATCACTCCAATGGCGAAGGTGATGGCGACGAACGCCTGGCCACACAGCTTCCCCCTGGGTTTGAGGCCCAATGAACGCTGTTTGGAGATCTTCGTCCAGTCGTCGAGGAATCCGATGAAACCCAAACCGGCGAAGAGCCAGAGGACCAGTACGGCCGAGAGGGTCGGGGCGGTCCAGGTCACCAGATGAGCGACGATGTAGGCCAACAGGACCGACGCGATAATGACGGCACCGCCCATGGTCGGGGTGCCCTTCTTCGTCTTGTGGGTGGTCGGGCCGTCGTCACGAATGAACTGGCCGTATCCTCTCGCGGCAAGCCAGTGAATGAACCACCGCGTACCAACAAGGGTGCCGATCATCGACACTGCGCCGGCGAGCAGGATGTTCTTCACGCCTGAGCCTCCCTCTCCTCGAACACGGCGCGCCCCACCCGTTCCAGGGCCAGACCCCGGGATGCTTTGAGGACAACGACATCGTGCGAGGTCCAACTTAGCGACCCAGCAGCCTCTTCCACCGTGGTGACGATCACATGTGCGCCTTCGGCACGCGCACCGGCGGCAATGTTCTCGGCCTCGTCACCGACCGCTATGACGACGTCAAACCCGGCCTGAGCAGCCTGCCGGCCCGATTCGGCATTGAGTTCCGGGGAATCCTTTCCGAGTTCGAGCATGTCGCCGAGCACAGCAATTCCACGAGTGTGGGGATCTGTGGCCCGTCGAGTCGCGAGGACGTGTCCCATGGCTTTCAAGGAGGCAGCCATCGAGTCAGGGTTGGCGTTGTAACAATCCTCGACCAGCACCAGACCATCGGCTCGCTGCCGCAACTGCATCCTCATGGCAGACCGCGGCACAGCCTTGCTCAAGGCCTCGCCAATACGACCAACAGTGTTCTCGTCGATAGCGCCGTTGAGCTCCAGGGCTGCCAACGCGGCGGCCGTGGCGGCAACAGCGTTGGCAATCTGATGGGCTCCCATCATCGTCAGCCGGACCGGGCTGGTCCAGGTCGACTCTCCTCTGCGAACCCCCAGGGTGAAGGAGTGGCGATCCAGATCGTCAGAAGTGATCGACTCCGCCCAGACCTCGATCTCGGCGTCCGGGCGACGGTGATCGGCGTCAGGGCTGAACCATGCGACATGGCCACTGGTCCGCGGGGCCATCCCCGTCACCAGGTCATCGGCGGCATTGAGGACGGCCCAACCGTCAGGGCTGAGGGCCTCGACAATTTCACCCTTGGCCTGAGCGATGACCTCACGGGACCCGAACTCACCCAGATGGGCGGTGCCAATGTTGAGGACCATGGCGACGTCAGGGATGACGATGGAGGTCAGCCACGAAATGTGTCCCAGCCCGCGGGCTCCCATCTCGGAGACGAGGAATGCGGTCGTCTCGTCGACGCGGCATGCCGTCAGGGGCACACCGATCTCATTGTTGAACGACCCCACCGGAGCCACCGTTGGGCCAAAGGCCTCGAGAATCTGGGCCAGCATGTCCTTGGTGCTCGTCTTTCCGCTGGATCCCGTGAGAGCAATTGTCCGCAGACCACGGCGTCGCTCGGCGTCCACGACACGCCGGGCCAACCGAGACAGTCCGGCCTGACCGTCGTCAACGATGAGGTGGGGCAACTGGGCGTCGGTGGTGCGTGTACCCAGGACGGCTGCCGCGCCAGCTTCCCGAGCAGCGTTAGTGAAGTCGTGTCCGTCCACCCGAGCACCGGGTAGCGCGATGAAGAGGGCACCCGGAGTCACCTTGCGGGTGTCGATGACGACGTCGGGGCCCACCTGTGCAGAGCCATCAACCGGTTCGGCCCCAACCCAGTGGGAAAGGGTGACAATGTCGATAGCTCTCATCGTGTCTGGTCCTCCTCGGCCTGCCGAGCCATGGTCTGCCATTCAGCTCGGATGACCTCACGATCGTCGAATGGCAGCACCTCGCTGCCAACATGTTGTCCGGTCTCATGCCCCTTGCCGAGCACGCAAATGACGTCTCCGACCTCAGCCATTCTCAAGGCCTCGTTGATCGCCTCACGACGGCATCCGCCATCAACGACGATGACGCCGTCCTTGGCTGCCTCGTGGGCCCCCTCCAGTACCGCTGCACGGATCACTGCCGGATCCTCAGTACGTGGGTTGTCGTCGGTGATGATGACCACGTCAGCCCTCTCAGCCGCAACCTCACCCATGGGGCCACGCTTGGCGACATCACGGTCTCCCCCAGCGCCCAGGACAGCAATGAGACGCCCACCGTCGACCGAGGACCGTGCCGCGTCGAGGGCGGAAGCAATCGCCTGCGGAGTGTGCGCGAAATCGACCAGGACGGTCGCTGAGTCAGGACCGAGGTCGACGCGCTCCATCCGACCCGGCACCTGAGCAGATGACAATCCCTGCACAACCTCGTCGAAGGGCAGCCCTGCGGATTCCAGCATCGCCAGAGCCATCGCTGCGTTGCGGACGTTGAACTCACCGGGCAGGGACAACTCGAAGGTGCGCTTCTCCGACGGTGTCGTGACCTCGAGGACGGCTCCGTGGGGTCCGGGATGCCACGACGTCACCTGGTAGTCGGAGGGTTCGTGGATTGAGGTCGTCACGACCTTGACGCCACTGGCCTGCATCCTCTCGACGAGTTGCCGTCCACGCGGGTCGTCTACGTTGATGACACCGAGCCGGGCCAGATCCGGGGTGAACAGACGAGCCTTGGCCTCGAAGTACTCGTCGAGGGTCTCGTGGAAGTCAAGATGATCACGGCCGAGGTTGGTGAACGCGGCGACATCGAAACGGGTGCCGTCGACCCGCTGCAAGGCAAGAGCATGGGAGGAAACCTCCATGACGACATCAGTCGCTCCCCTCTCAGCCATCGCGCCGAAAAGGCCCTGAAGATCCGGAGCTTCCGGGGTCGTCACGGTGGTACGGGCGCTCGGCAACTCGGCACCGTCGAGTCGGAATCCGATCGTCCCGATCGTCCCGACGTGGCGTCCAGCAGCTCGCAGACCTGCCTCCACCAGGAAAGCCGTTGTGGTCTTGCCGTTGGTGCCAGTGACGCCGAACATCGTCATGGCGTCAGCGGGGTGGCTGAAGATCTTGGCAGCCACAACCGCCATCGCAGCCCGGGGATCCGGGACGACGATAACCGGCAACCCAGCATCCGCAGCCAGGATCGCACCCTCGGCGTCAGTGAGAACTGCCACCGCACCGGACTGCGCTGCCGAGCCGGCGAATCGAGCCCCATGAGCGTGCAGTCCGTGCAGACCGACGTACAGGTCACCATGGCGTACCTGACGGGAGTCCAGGGTGATTCCACTGATCGCGGGACCATTCTCATCGGCCCGACACCCGTTGAGCTCGGCCACCAGCTCGGCCCACGCAATGGGATTCACCTGCGAGGGCCGCAGAGCGGCGTCTGCAGATGACGTGGGGGTGGCAGTAGGTTCAGGGCTCACGGCTGGTACTCCAAGGGTTCCTTGCGCGCTTTGTCGGTGGACGGTTGCACACCGTAGCGCGGCAGGGCGACAGACATCAGTTGCCGCGCCGCCGGCTGCGCCACCTGCGTACCTGTGTGCCTGTTGGCGGGCTGGTTGATGACGACGTAGGTCAGAATACGCGGATTCTCGATGGGAGCGACCGCGATGAATGAGGCGATGTAGCCGCGATAGCAGTGGCATTCCGGGGCAACCCGCTGAGCGGTACCCGTCTTACCGCCCATCCGGTAATCAGGGATGGGTCGACCCTTGACCGTCGAAACGACGTTCTCCATCATGTCGCGGACCTGCTCGGAGGTCTGCTGGGAGATCACCCGACGGGTCGTCATCCCAGGGATGTCAGCAGGTTCACCGTGACCGTCAACAGCTGACTTGATGATCGTCGGGGAGTGGTAGACGCCACCGTTGACGATGCCAGCCACCGCAGCAGCCTCCTGGATCGCAGTCACCGACATGCCCTGACCGAAGGCCATCTGGTCACGGGTGTAGTCGGGCATGTCCGGCTTGGGGATCTGGCCGTGGGCCTCGCCGGGAAGACCGATCCCGGTAGGCGCCCCCAGCCCGAAGGACTTGAGGTAAGACACCGTGGTCCTCTTGTCGAGTTTTCGAGCCAAGAGGGCCGTCCCGATGTTCGAGGAGTGCACGAAAACGCCGCGAGCGGTGAGGTGCTCGGTGCCGTGGGTCTCGGCATCCGTGATCTTGCCACCACCGGAGGACAAGGCCGGAGGAACGACGATGTGGGTATCGGGGGTGACGATTCCCTGATCGGTAACGGCCGCCATCGTCAGTATCTTCTGAACCGAACCCGGCTCGTAGGCATCCTGGATGGTTCGGTTGCGGGTCTGGTCCTCGTTCGCCTTTCCGGGCTTGTTCGAGTCGAAGGTGGGCATCGACGCCATGGCGAGCACCTCGCCATTCGTGACGTCCATCATGATGATCTCACCGCTCTTGGCCTTGGCATTCTTGATGGCCGTCCCCAGTGCCTGCTGCGCCATGAGCTGCAGCTGGGCGTCAAGGGTCAGGGTGTAATTGGTGCCATTGACGGCAGGAACGAGGGCGTTGGATCCCAGCGGGATACGGCCCCACGTCGAGGCCTCGTAGGATTCCTTGCCGGGTACACCTGCCAAGGCCTTGTCGTGGGTGTACTCGAAGCCGCCAGCGCCCTTGCCCTCGGCATTGACGAATCCGACGACGTTGGACGCCACCTTGCCCGAGGGATAGGTGCGGATCGGATCATTGGAGCTGAAGATGCCGTACCACTCCCCGTCCTTCATGTCCTTCTTGATGAGGTCGAAGGTGTAGCTGTCGACGTGGTGGCGCACCACCGAGTAGCGGCTGAGATTACCCTTGGAGTCGGTGGCCGTGACGGCTTCACGGTAATCCTCCGGACGTCCACCGAGGTGCTTGGCCAGGATCTTGGCGACCGCCTTCGGAGCAGCAGCGGCTTTGTCTCGCTGGGTACGGCTCATGGCGACGTGCTCGTCAACCCCATTGCGCGAGATCATGCGAGGGTCGACGAATACCAGCACCGCAGGCTGGGTCTGGGCCATGACCGTGCCATTGCGATCAGTGATCTGCCCACGGTCAGGCTGCAGGTCGTAGGTGTATTTCATCCGCGCAGCAGCAGAGGCTGCGTACGCGGGGGCCTCGATGGCCTGCAGCTGCAGAGCCCGACTGGCCAGACCGATGGCGAGTACGAGGAAAGCCGCCATGATGATCGTCAGACGGCCGCGCTGGGAGGCCATCTGTGGGGCTGGCCTCGCACTCGAGGCAGGAGGACCCGGACGAGAACCGGGTCGTGATGACGTGGATCCATGCCCGGAGACAGGAGGTCGGGCGGAACCGGGACGTCGAGTCGGGCCGCTGGGGCGCCGGGAATCACTCACGGCTGACCCACCCTTGGCTTGGCCGTCTCACCGATGACTCCTGGCACCTCCTTGCCGTCGACCTTCGTCTGGGTTCCCCTCACCTTGCCAGTACGCAGGTCGATGTAAGAACCATAGGGGTTGGGTCTCATGCCGAGTTTCTTGGCCTCTTCCTGCAGGTTCTGCGGTCCTCGCAGATGGTCGACCTCAGAGCCCAGCACGGCCTGCTGATGCTGCAGGACGTCGAGATTGCGCGTCTCCTGGGCAATCTGCATGGACTGCGCCTGGATCGTGGTGTTGAGTACCAGGAGCCCGGCCAGTCCGGCAGCCAGCATGACGGCGATGAGGATGGCGAAGCCGAGTCGGCCCATCCGCTGCTGCTGAACCTTCTGCGGCAAGGCTCGCAGCACAGGACGCAACGGGGCTGTACGCGCTGCGGCAGCCTTGGCCGACTGGGGACGCGGTGCTGGTTCGGCGCTCATCGGCTCTCCTTGGTCGCATGCTGACGGCTGATGGATCCCGGACGGACCCGCTCAATGACCCGCAACCGTGCTGACGCGGATCGTGGATTCGTGGACACTTCATCGGCGTCAGGGCGTTCAGCTCCTCGAGTGACAGGGCTGAACTTGGCTGCCATTGACTCCGGAACCATCGGCAGACCCGCTGGCGCGGTATCGGCGCAGGCGTCGCGGAAGACTTCCTTGACCGGTCGATCCTCCAGGGAGTGATAGGCAAGCACTGCCATCCGACCACCGACGGCAAGCCGGTCGAGTGCGCGCGGAAGTACCGCAGGAAGGGTCTCCATCTCACGATTGACGGCAATGCGCAGCGCCTGGAAGGTGCGCTTGGCGGGATGGCCCGAGCGCTTGTGCCGGACAGCCGCGGGGATCGCGTCGGTGATGACGTCGACGAGGTGTCCGGAGGTCTCAATGGGGTGACGGTCACGCTCGACGACGATGGCGCGCACGATGCGATCGGCGAACTTCTCCTCGCCGTACTCTCGCAGGATCCGCACCAAGTCACCTGGGGCGGACTCGTTGACGATCTCGGCAGCAGTGCGTCCGTCGGACTGGTCCATGCGCATATCCAATGGGGAGTCCACGGAGTATGAGAACCCGCGGCCCACCTCGTCGATCTGCAGGGAGGACAGCCCGAGATCAAGCAGCACCGAATCCACGCGTTCCAGCCCAAGGTCATCGAGAACTTCGCAGAGCTCGTCATGGACGGCATGGACGAGGTGGACGCGATTCCCGAACGGCTCGAGGCGCGCACCCGCCATGGCCAGGGCCTGCTGATCGCGGTCGACACCGACGAGGTGCACGTGAGGGAACCGTTTCAGAACGGCTTCGGCGTGGCCTGCCATGCCGAGGGTGCCATCAACGTGGACGGGATTGTCGCCCTCCAGCACCGGGGCGAGAAGGTCAAGAATGCGGGCGCGCATGACGGGGATGTGAACGGCATCGCAGCCGATGGCATCGGTCGCCATGAGCATCCCCTCCCCAGCATGGACTGCCAGCAACGTCTTCGACCGGTGTCGACGACCCGTGACCCGGGGTTCCGTTCCGGCTGGACCACCTGGCACAGGGGAAGTTGTGTCAGGGTGCCCGGTCGGACCGGAGCCGCGGATCACGCGATCACTGTTCGGCGAAGACCTCCTCATTCATGTCGGCGAAGGCCTCCTCCTGGGCTTCGGAGTACTTCTCCCACTCGGCGGCGTCCCACACCTCGACACGGGTGATCGCACCCACCACGACGATCTCTTTGTCGAGACCGGCATAGCGCCTCAGCATCGGCGGAATCATGACCCGTCCTTGCTTGTCAGGAGCGGTGTCACTGGCACCGGCTGCCAGCATGCGCTGGTAGTCACGAACCTTCTTGACGCTCACCGAACCCTTGGCGATCTCCCGGGTCATTTCCACGAAGGTTTCGGTCGGGTAGATCGCCAGACACCTGTCCTGGCCCCTGGTGATGACCAACCCGTCGTCCAACTCGTCGCGGAACTTCGCCGGCAGGAAGAAGCGGCCTTTGTCGTCGAGCCTTGGAGTGTGCGTACCCAGGAACACCGGGCACCTCCTTGCTCCACGATCGAGGCGATCTCCTCCATTTGCCTCCACTATACTCCACAACGCTCCACAAAGCCACCATCCTGACTCCTCGACCCCCACTTCTCCCCACTCCCACCGCGTGATGACGCGGTGACGTAGGTGTCAGGAATGTCAATGCGAGTCTGAGAAGACCGTTCGCCCCTGTTCGAGGGGGCGGCAGCAGCAATGGGGGACATCACCGTCAGAAGGTCCAGATAGCATCAGTAGGTCCGGATAGCATGAACTCCGGTCATTGCCGTGCACGTCAGGAGGACTCCGTTGAGCCACCAGGAACCGCAGCCGGTCAACCCGGCCCATGCCCAACCCCTCCACGCCGTCGCGGCGACAACAGCGACGATTGACGACGTGGTGACCGTCACGAATGCCATCCGCTCGACCGTGGCGGGAGTCATCGAGGGCAAGGACGAACGCATAGACACCGCCCTCGTCGTCCTGCTAGCCCAAGGCCATCTCCTGGTGGAGGACGTCCCCGGCGTCGGCAAGACGATGATCGCCCGTGCGCTCGGTCGCGCCATTGACTGCACCGTGCATCGCATCCAGTTCACACCGGACCTGCTGCCCTCCGACATCACCGGTGTCAGCGTCTACGACCAGGATGAGAGGGAGTTCGTCTTCAAACCCGGCGGAATCTTCGCCAACATCGTCGTCGGCGATGAGATCAATCGAGCCTCCCCCAAGACCCAGTCCGCCCTCCTCGAGGCGATGGCCGAGCGTCAGGTCTCAGCGGATGGTCAGACTCACGTCCTCGATGCCCCCTTCATGGTGATGGCCACCCAGAATCCCGTTGAGATGGAGGGCACCTACCGCCTGCCGGAGGCCCAGCGCGACCGCTTCATGGCCCGCATCACCATGGGATACCCGACTCGTTCCGCCGAGCTCGCCATGCTCGAACACCACGGTGCAGCCTCACCTCTCGGCGAGGCCACCCCGGTCACCGATGCCGAGACGGTTCGGAGCCTCATCTCGGCTGTTCTCAAAGTCCACGTGGCAACCGACATCCACGGGTATGTCCTGGACATCGTCGCTGCGACTCGCAGTCACGAGTCCATTCGATTGGGAGCGTCTCCACGTGCCGCCCTACACCTGATTCGGGCCTGCCGAGCTCGCGCTGCCATGAGTGGCCGTGACTACGTCATCCCTGACGACGTCCAGGTCCTCGCCGCACCGATCCTGGCTCACCGTCTGGTGCTCTCAGGACGAAGCGGGGTCGGGAACCGCGACACTGCCCGAACCTCCGAGTCTCTCATCGACTCGATCCTGCGTCAGGTGCCGTTGCCCAAGCGGACCCATGAGGACCGATGAATTCCTCAGCGGCATCCAACTCCCCTCACCGCTGGGGGGTTCTCACCGCGCGGGGGCGTGCCGTCGGAATCGTCGGCATCACCCTGACGGTCATCGGCTTGAGCATTGATCAACGGGACCTGGCCCGGATCGGCATACTCCTCGTCCTGCTGCCTCTGGTCGCCATTGCTGTCGTGGCATGGTGTCGTCCACGGGTCCGAACCGCTCGGAGTCTGGCTCCGGTGCGGATGCCGTTGGGGTCCGAGGCCGTCGAGACCGTGACGGTGGAGCGTCGTGGAGGATTGCCACTGGCAGCGGCGCGATTCACTGACGCCCTACCCGCCGCTCTGGGCCAGGCTCGGTGGTCGTCCGGAATGATTCAGACGCCCGTCGTTCCCACCACTCGTGGCCGATTCATGATCGGGCCAGTCATGATGCGTACCGTCGACCCCTTCGGCATGGCCTGTCGTCACACCGACCTCGGGGAGACAGCGGAAGTCGTCGTGACGCCGAGAATCGTCGACCTGGGAGCTTCCGGGGAGCTCGGTAGCCAGGGTTTCGACACCAGATCCCCCGCCACCAGTGCTGGTAGGCGCGGTCCCGATGACGCCATGGTGCGCGACTGGCGCACCGGGGACACGGTACGACGTATCCACTGGCGATCCACGGCACACCGCGGCGACCTCATGGTTCGTCGTGAGGAACAGGCCTGGAATCCATCGGTGGTGGTCGTGCTGGACTCCCGCGCTCGTCGCCACGCCGGCACCGGCCCCAATGCCTCCTTCGAATGGGCCGTCAACTCGGTGGCGTCCATCGCCACTCGTCTCAAGACGGACGGATACGTCACTCATGTCTGTGATTCGGCCGGCCCACTCACCGGCGATCTACTCGAAGCTCTCGTCGACGAACCGCTGCGCCCCGACAACACCCTTGACGAGACGGTCGAATCCTGTCAGGGAACAGACGGCCCAGCCATCGCGATCCTCGGCAGGTTGGAATCGACCGACATCGAGAATCTCGTGGACCTGAGACGAGACCGTGTCGCTGGGCTCGCCCTTGTCCTCGACGCCGACACCTTCACGGCGCGACGATTCCGAGGAACCATTGAGCAGGCCGCAGAACACCAACAAGCCCTGACCAAGCTGTCCGATGCCGGGTGGAAGGTTGTTCCCGTTGATTCCCGCACCTCCATCGAGTCAGCATGGCACGATCTGCTCCACCTGTTCCACGACGGGAGGACGGCGGCATCATGAACACCCCACGTCGCGCCGCTCAGCCTGAATCCCGACTCTCGGAGTTCCTCGGACCAGCCGAGCAGCCACCCGAGTACTCCCACGAGGTGGCGATCCATCTTGCCGTGGCCCTTGCCATGATTCTGGCAACCCTGTCGCTGTCAGATCTCACCACCGACCCCTGGTACTGGATTGGACCGACGGCCTTCATCGTCGTCCTGGAAGCCCTCGCACTGCTGTGCCGACGTCATCACTGGGACCACGCCGAGGTGCAGGGTGTACAAGCCGTCATCGTCGTCATCGCCGCCGTGATGGGAGGAATCTGCGCATCCGCTGCCGGTTCGTCAGACGGCTTCCTGCGTCTCTACCGAGACACCATCACCCTCATCCAGACAACCCACGGCCCGCTGCCCCCATCAATCGGAGTCATCTGGTTGGCGACGACTGTGGTCGGCGTCCTCACTGTCCTGACGGATCTGTTCACCATCACCTTGGAGAGCCCAGGATGGTCCCTCGCCCCGCTGCTGGTCACGCATCTCGCCGCTGTCCTGGCAGCCACCGATGATGCCCCGTGGTGGAGTTTTGTCCTGGTCGCAGCAGGCTGGCTTCTCATCCTCGCCGTCGATCACGCGCTGCGTGGCGGCGGTCACCTGACCAGATTGTCAGCAGTCATCATCGGAGCCATCACCATCGCTCTCGCGACAGTTCTCACGACCATCGCTCCGGTATGGGGCCACGTCGAGACGGCTCGCCCGTCAGGAGTCCCATCGGCTCCCGTGCACATGCGTAATCCCACCATTGACCTGCGCCGCAACCTCCACAACACGTCGACGACCCCGGTGATCGACTACCTGACCAACAGTCCGGACGGCGAGTACCTGCGCACAACCTCCCTGTCCAAGATGACGGATCGAGGATGGGGGCTCATCCCGGTCGACCTGAAGCGCTCTGCTCCCGGACAGGTCCCGGGCTTGACCGGCCATTCGCAGACCCGCACCGTCGACGTCACCATCAACGGCTTCTCGTCGCAGTACCTGCCGGCCCCCTACGGTCCGATCGACGCCGACGTCGACCAGACCTGGGCCTGGGACCCCGACAGTCTGACGATCGTCTCGACCTCCGCCGATCACGATCATGCGACTGACGACATGCAGTACAGCATCTCCGCTCAGGAGCCGGACCCTGATCCAGCGACCTTCGACGATGCGAAGGCCGGTACTCCTGACAACACGGTCTACACCGATGTCCCGGACACAGTTCCGACTGGCATCAAGGAGTTGACACAGCGAGTCGTCAAGGGAAAGACCGCCCCGGTGGTCAAGGCC
Source organism: Cutibacterium nasicola (assembly GCF_052654715.2). Lineage (NCBI taxonomy): Bacteria > Bacillati > Actinomycetota > Actinomycetes > Propionibacteriales > Propionibacteriaceae > Cutibacterium > Cutibacterium nasicola. The sequence continues at coordinate 1,523,187 of NZ_CP199745.2, forward strand.
ATCGCCATCCAGAACTGGCTGCGTGACGGCTCCCGATTCCATTACGACATCAACGCCCCCGAGGGTGACGGCTTCCAGATTCTCGAGACCTTCTTGCTGCAAACCCACCGGGGGTACTGCATCCACTTCGCCGCATCAATGGCACTCATGGCCCGCATCGAGGGGATCCCGTCACGGGTTTCCGTCGGATTCCTCCCCGGAGACCACAAAGGTGACAGCTGGAAGGTGCGCGCCAACCAGATGCACGCATGGCCGGAGTTGTACTTCCAGGGCTACGGATGGGTGAGGTTCGAGCCAACCGCCACGGTGGCCCCGGCACCAGCCTGGACCCGTAAGGCAGCCGCAAACCCCGCTCCCACTCCAACCACGTCGGCCAGCCCGACCCCCTCGCCCCAACCGTCGGCCTCGATGTCATCGACGCCGTCGCCTGCGGCCTCCAGCACCGCGACGACGTCAAGCAGCCCGGTTCCCGTCAGCAACACCGAACACCGCGGTGTCAACTGGCCGATCGTCCTCGGAGTGCTGATCGTCCTGCTCCTGCTCGTCGTGCCGATGCTCATCCGCATCCTCATCTCCCGACGCCGACTCTCGAGCGATTCGGCAGCCGACACCTGGCACGAGTTGCGTAGCCTGTGGATTGACCATGGATTGCCCTGGCCCGACGGCACGCCTCGTCGCCAGGCCACCGCCCTGACCCAGGACATGGATGAGTCCACCGGTCAAGCCGTCCACCGGCTGGCCCTGGCTGAGGAGAGGGACCGCTGGTCAGGTAGGGAAGGTCGTTATGACTCGATGGCTTCCGACCTCACGGCGGTCAAGGACTGGCTCACACGAACGCGCACCCCCAAGCCACACTGGTTGGCTGTCTGGATGCCGACGTCCCTCTTCAAGCGGTAAGCCTCATCGCGACTGACGACAGCGCCTCATCGCGACTGACGACAGCGCCTCATCGCGACTGACGTCGACGCCACCTCTCCTCCATCCGAGCGGTGAAGGAGTCAGGATTGGTCTGCCAGTTCCCCCCACGCGGTCGGATTCCGCTACTGCCCGGCATGGCGCCTTGGCCCGTCGACACCAGTACCCCGACCGCCACGACCATGGTCACGAAACCGACGACGGCGAGGAGGCCACTGCTCACCACAGCGCCTCCGACGACTCCTGCCAAGCCCAGCAATACCATGCCCGAGCCAAGGAGGATCTGACGACGACAGGCTTGACGGCGACGCATCCGCCGCTGATCCAGGGCATTCTCGGCGGGGTGGGGACGACCGGTCGCCGAGGCCTTCCGGGAGAACGATCGGGCAAAGGCAGGATCGTCGCTGGACAGGTATTCCTCGAGCTCGGCAAGGCGCCGCTGCTCCTCTGCTGACAAGGGCATCTCGAACTCCTACCTGGCCTGCCACGGAGTTCGCGGGGGTGGACTCCGTCGTACGTCACCGAGTCTACTTCCTCGGTTCTGACTACGGGCAAGCACACGGTCCCACGTCATGCCATACTTCCAAGCATGAGCACGCTTCGACGTACACCACTGGCGGCAGTACACGAGAGCCTCGGAGCATCCTTCACCGATTTCGCGGGCTGGAACATGCCCGTGCGGTACTCCTCAGACCTGGCTGAACACCACGCCGTCCGCAAGAATGCCGGCATCTTCGACCTGTCCCACATGGGCGAGATCAGAATCTCCGGGCCCGATGCCGGAGCAGCCCTCGACCACGCCCTGGCAGGCAAACTTTCGGCTGTCGCCGAAGGCTGCGCGAAATACTCCCTCATGCTGACCGAGGCCGGCGGTATCGTTGATGACTTGGTGACCTATCACTTGCCTGACGGTGACTACCTCGTCGTTGCCAACGCTGCCAACGCTGACACTGATCTGACTGAGTTCACCACGAGGTGCGCCAACTTCGACGTCACCGTCTCTGACGAATCAGCTCAGACAGCCCTCGTCGCAGTGCAGGGACCCAAGGCCGTCCAGATTGTGCTGGCAGCCCTGACGAAGACCGACACCACCCTCGATCCCGACGAGGTCCGCGACGTCAAGTACTACCGCTGCCTGACCGGAGAGCTCGATGGCTCCCCCATCCTCGTCGCCCGTACCGGATACACCGGTGAGGACGGTTACGAGCTGTACGTGCCGGCCGAGTCCGCCGAACACCTCTGGAACCTCCTCATGGAAGTCGGCGGCGAGGACCTCACCCCGTGTGGTCTCGCCTGCCGCGACACCCTGCGCCTGGAAGCCGGTATGCCCCTCTACGGGCATGAGCTGGGAACCGACATCCATCCTTCCCAGGCTGGGCTCGGACGAGTCGTCAACGTCAAGAAGGAGGGTGACTTCGTCGGTCGCTGCGCCCTCGAGAACCGTGAGACGACTGATGACCGCGTTCTCGTCGGTCTGGCTGGCGAGGGACGGCGGGCGGGCCGTGCTGGCTACGCCGTCATGAATGAGGGCAAGGAGGTCGGGTCCATCACCTCCGGCATCCTCTCCCCCACCCTGGGCCATCCGATCGCGATGGCCTTCGTCGATCCCAATGTCGCCGAGCACGGCACCTCGCTCAGCGTCGACGTGCGAGGCAAGACCCTCGACGTCACCGTCGTTGGGCTGCCCTTTTACAAGCGTTCCTGACCTCGACCACCAACCCCATACCAAACAACTCATGAGGAGCAGACATGGAACTGTCCGATCTCAAGTACTCCGCCGAACACGAGTGGGTCGCCGTTGACGGCGGCACCGTGACGGTCGGTATCACCGACTACGCCGCCGAGGCCCTGGGCGACGTCGTCTTCGTCGACACTCCCGAGACCGGCAGCGAGGTCCAGGCCGGATCGACCGTCGGTGAGGTCGAGTCCACCAAGTCGGTCTCTGACCTCTTCAGCCCGGTGACCGGTACCGTCTGCGAGGTCAACGAGGCCATTTCCGAGTCCCCCGAGCTCGTCAACTCCGACCCCTTCGGCCAGGGATGGCTGTTCAAGGTTACCGGCGGACAGCTGGCCGATGACCTCATGGACCGCGACGCCTACCGCAAGCTCACCACCGAGTGATGACGATGACTGATCACGCTGAGGATCGGCGCGGCCCCGAGGGGTCGCGCCCCTTCTCGAGCCGCCACGTTGGGCCCGTCGACGAGGACCTGCGATACATCGCCGAGGCAGTCGGAGTGACCAGCTGCGCACAAGTAGTTCGCGACGCCATCCCGGCCTCTGTTCTCAAGCTGGCGGGCAATGGTTCCTCCGTCCACACCCCGAGCCTGCCTCCGGCCACCGATGAGGCGACTGCCCGGGCCGAGCTCGTTGACATTGTGAGGGACAACCGCATCACCCACGCCCTCATCGGACGTGGTTACTACGGAACCCTGACCCCGCCGGTGATCCGCCGAAACATCCTGGAGAACCCCTCCTGGTACACCGCCTACACCCCGTACCAGCCGGAGATCTCCCAGGGTCGTCTCGAAGTCCTGACGATCTACCAGCAGCTCATCACCGATCTCACCGGTCTGGCTCTGGCGAACTCCTCCTTGCTCGACGAAGCCACCGCGGCATCCGAGGGGATGCTGTTGGCCCGCCGCGCGTCCCGCAAGGTGGCCTCAAACCGTTTCCTCATCCACACCCACGTCTTCGACCAGGTTCGAGACGTCGTCCTCGGGCATGCCGAGGCAGCGGGCATCGAGGTCGTCAAGGTGGACCTGCGCAATCCGGGGTCCTGGCGACCCGAGGTGGAGGCTGGCTGTTTCGGCGTGCTGGCCCCTTACCCGGACAGCACCGGCGGGCTGTGGAATCCTTCCGAGGTTTTCGAGGCCGTCCACCAGGCCGGCGGTATCGCCATCGCCGAGTGCGACATCCTCGCACTGACCCTCGTGACTCCGCCCGGAGAACTCGGTGCAGACGTCGCCGTCGGCTCCTCGCAGCGCTTCGGGGTACCTATGGGCAACGGCGGACCGCACGCAGCATACATGTCGGTGCGCGCCGGGCTCGAGCGTCAGATACCGGGACGCCTGGTGGGCGTCTCGACTGACGCCGACGGCAACCCTGCATACCGTCTGGCCCTCCAGACCCGCGAGCAGCACATCCGTCGAGACAAGGCCACCAGCAACATCTGTACTGCTCAGGTGCTCCTTGCTGTCGTCGCCGCCGCGTTCGCCATCTGGCACGGCCCAAAAGGACTCACCCGGATCGCGACACAGGTACACGATCGTGCTCGCCAGCTCACCTCTGCCCTTCGCGCTGGTGGCCTTGACGTCTCCGATGAGCTGTTCTTCGACACCATCCGCATTACTGCCAAGGATGGTGCCAAGAAGCTGTGGAACAGGGCCCGTGAAGGCGGCTACACACTCGATCTCGTTGACGAGGACACCCTTCAGATCGCCGTGGACGAGTTCTGGCCGGAGGATCTGCGCCGCACGAGCGACTTCATGACTCACCCGGTGTTCTCCAGCTACCACACCGAGACCGCCATGATGCGTTATCTCAAGAGGTTGGCGGATCGTGACTACGGCTTGGACCGCGGCATGATTCCGCTCGGCTCATGCACCATGAAGCTCAATGCGGCAGCCGAGATGGAGGCCATGACCTGGCCAGAATTAGGCCAGATGCATCCTTTTGCCCCGGTGGAGGACCAAGCCGGAAGCCTGCGACTCATCCGCGACCTGGAGATCTGGCTCGCCGAACTCACCGGCTACGACACCGTCTCCCTGCAGCCCAACGCGGGCTCCCAGGGCGAGTACACCGGTCTGGCAGCCATTCGTGGCTATCACCTGTCTCGCGGGGACACCGAGCGCAATGTGTGTCTCGTTCCCGCCTCGGCACACGGCACCAACGCCGCGTCGGCCGCTCTGGCAGGTCTCAAGGTCGTTGTCGTCAAGTCCAATGACGATGGCACCATCGACCGCGACGCCCTGGCTGCCAAGATCGCCGAGAACGAGGGTCGCGTCGCCGCAATCATGATCACCTACCCGTCGACCCATGGCGTCTACGAGGACGGTGTGCGTCAGGTCTGTGACATGGTCCACGAGGCTGGCGGACAGGTCTACATCGACGGGGCGAACTTCAACGCCCTGGTCGGGTGGGGACAGTTCGGTCGTATTGGCGGTGACGTCAGCCATCTCAACCTGCACAAGACCTTCGCCATCCCCCATGGTGGCGGCGGTCCCGGTGTTGGCCCGGTGGCGGCCAAGGCGCACCTGGCTCGCTTCCTGCCAGGTCACCCACTCAACCCACGCAACGAGCACCCGCTCAATGGGGGCGGAACGGTGGCCCATGACGGTCCCGCGGTGTCCGCGGCCCCGTACGGATCGGTGTCCGTGCTGCCCATTTCGTGGGCATACCTGCGACTCATGGGTCTCGAGGGCCTGCAGTTCGCGACGGAGCTGGCGGTCCTCAACGCCAACTACATTGCGCACCGCATTCAGGACAAGATTCCGGTCCTCTACACCGGTCAGAACGGTTACGTGGCTCACGAGTGCATCCTCGACCTGCGACCGCTGACGGCTGAGACGGGCATCACCGTTGACGACGTTGCCAAGCGTCTCATCGACTACGGCTTCCACGCCCCGACGATGAGCTTCCCGGTTGCCGGAACCCTCATGGTTGAACCGACCGAGTCGGAGGACCTCTCCGAGCTGGACCGCTTCTGCGACGCGATGCTGGCGATCGTCGCGGAGGCTCGGATGGTGCAGTCGGGCCACTGGCCTGCCGATGACAACCCGCTCGTCAATGCTCCGCACCCGGCTGCCCGACTGGTAGCTGACGAGTGGAACCATCCCTACTCCCGCGAATTGGGATGCTACCCCGGTATGCACCTGGGTGTGCGGCGCGACCAGGAACGTGGGTTGAACGTCAGCGCCTTCACCCGAATCCAGGCCAAGTACTGGCCTCCGGTGAGCAGGGTCGACAACACCTACGGAGACCGTCACCTGGTGTGCACGTGTCCGCCCCCGGAGGCATTCGACGACTGAGTCGTTGGAGGACGGACCAGAGTCAGAACTGGTTGGGTCCCGATCCACACGGATCGGGACCCAACCAGTTGTTCGTCAGGACGGTGCCAGCCTCTCGGCCCCGGTCGTGTCAGAACGATGCATGGGAGATGACCCGGCCGAGCCCCAGGACAAGGGCACGGGTGGCACGCTCAGCAGCGTCGGGATCGCTCATCGTGATGGCGTCGAGAATGTCACGATGCTGGACCAGGTTGGTGCGATCCTCCTCGGACAGTTCTCGGTCCTCATACTGTTCGGCAAGGTAACTGAGCATCATCGGGACGTGAGCGACGTACAACGGATTGCGAGTGGCCGCGAGAAGGCCACGGTGGAAAGCATGGTCGTGGTGGGCAAAGCCTTTCGAGTCACCATTGCGAATGGCCTCCGTCATGCCGGACACGGCATCCTGCAACAATTTGAGGTCGGCCCCGTCAGCACGCCGGGCCGCGAGTCGTGCCGCAGTGGGTTCCAGCGCAATGCGTAGCTCGTTCGTCCAGCCCATCTCCTGCTCACGCTTGTTACCGGACATGTGCCAGTGCACTACTTTGGGCGACAGAACATCCCACTGATGAGGTGGCAACACTGTCACACCAACATGGCGTCGGGAGCGCACCAGGTTCAAGGACTCGAGAATCTTGACTGCCTCGCGGCAGACGGAACGGGACGCTCCCGACTCCTGCTCAATGTCCTCCAACCGCAGCACGGCATCGGCTTGAAGATCACCGTCGACGATGCGAGCACCCAAACGGCTTGCGACCGATGAAGCGAGGAATTCCTGAGGCATGAGAAGAACGGTAACGCATGCCTACCTACGAGGTTCAATTTTCCTTGGGAAAACGCACCAAGTGGTATTGTCAAAGCCGTTCTGATAATGATTTTCACCCCATTCATAAGATGTTTACACATCCTCGAGACAGGATTTCTCCGAGCTGTGACCTTCATGGGAAGGTGAAGGCCTTTCGAGGCGATGATCACCGTGCGCTCATCGCATGGTGAGCCTCCGTGACGATCTGCCTCATGGCGCCGGAAGCAGCCTTTGGATCATGGGCGGCAACCGCGTCCGCAATGCTGCGATGGAACTCAATTGCCTCTTGCCTGGGTTTGAAGGGCATGAGGTGAGTACGACCCTCCAGGACGGCAGCAACAATCGTGACGTGAGAGGCGACGAGCGGGTTGTGAGAAGCCTGGAGCAGCGTGGTGTGGAAATCGATGTCGCAGCGCAGATACTCGTTGAGATCACCATCAGCAGCAGCCGCGATCATCCCCGTGACGGCCAGGGCCATCGTCGTCGCTTCTTCTAGAGTGGCGCGCTTGGCAGCCAACTCTGCCGCCAACGGCTCAACAGCTGACCTCAACTCGCTGATCCAGGTGATTTCCTCATCCCTCCTGGGGCCAGTCAGAAACCACTCAATGACAGCCGGGGAACTGACGTCCCACTCCGATTCATCCGTGACGACAATACCGACCCGGCGCCGGGCACGCACCATGTGAAGAGCTTCGAGAAGCTTGACGGCTTCTCGGGTGACAGACCTGGAAACTCCGAATTCTGCGTCAAGTTCCTCGAGCCTCATGGCTGTCCCAGGAACGACGTCGCCACTGACGATCCGAGCTCCGATGACGTTCGCGACCGTGATGGCCATTGAGGACTCTGACATGGCCACAAGCCTAGCGATACCAACCCCGCCCACCTGGCGCGCAACGACGTCGCGACCCCTCTTCTCGGGATATGAGGTCAAATCATATTTCTCTATACAGATATGATCTCAACGCGTACACTCGGTTAGGTCAACGACGACCAAGACTTCCGGAGAGGACCTTCATGAGTGCCATCCACTCGCGCCGCCGCGTGCCACCAATCGTTGTCATGGGTGTAGCTGGAGCTGGCAAGACGGACATTGGAGCCATGCTCGCCCAACGCCTCGACGTGGACTTCATGGACGGCGACGACCTTCACCCCCAGGCCAACATCGACAAGATGGCTTCCGGTCGTCCCCTCAACGACGACGACCGACGTCCTTGGTTGTCGAACGTCGCAACCTGGCTCGGTGAGCGCACTGACGACGGAGCCGTCGTGGCGTGCTCGGCCCTCAAGCGCATCTACCGCGATCAACTGCGGGATGCCTGCCCGGACCTCGTCTTCGTCCACCTCGCGGGCGACCGTGAGGTCGTCACCCAGCGAGTCGAGGCTCGCGCCGGTCACTTCATGCCAGCCAGCCTCGTTGACTCCCAGTACGCCACCCTCGAACCCCTTGCCGCCGACGAGGTGGGCGTCACCCTCAATTTCGACGCATCCCGAGAGGAACTCACCAACGAGGCAGCCACCTGGTTGGCCAACCTCGACTGACACCACAACCGGACTCAAGGAGGAGTCAATGCCCGTCATCCTCGAGACGACAGCTGGCACCGGCCAGTTGATCGCGGCAGCCATCATCGGCTTCGCCGTCATCATCGCCCTCATCACCAAGTTCAAGCTGCACCCCTTCCTCTCCCTGACGATCGGTGCATTGGTCGTCGGAGCCATCGCCCAGCTCTCCCTCGCGGAGATGTTGGAGGCCTACTCCGCGGGAGTGGGATCGACGGTCGCCTCGGTCGGCGTCCTCATCGCCTTGGGTGCGATCATCGGCAAATTGCTCGCCGACTCCGGTGGCGCTGACGAGATCGTCGACACCCTGGTGTCCAAGGCCTCTCCGGCCACCCTGCCGTGGGCCATGGCCCTCATCGGCGCCGTCATCGGCCTACCGATGTTCTTCGAGATCGGCCTGGTGCTGCTGGTCCCCGTCATCCTGTTGGTGACTCGCCGGTCCAAGCTGCCCCTCATGAGGGTCGCCATTCCGGCCCTGGCCGGCCTGTCGACGATGCACGCCCTCGTCCCACCACATCCTGGCCCGCTGGCTGCCATCGGACTGTTGAAGGCCGACCTCGGCGTGACCCTGGGCCTGGGCGTCCTCATCGCCATTCCGACGGTCGTCGTCGCCGGTCCGCTCTTCTCGCGTCTGGCTGCCCGCTGGGTACCCGTCGACGCCCCTGACCTCTTCCTCAATTCCGACGAGAACGGACGTTCCGGCATCGCCCCCGGCCACCCGAGGTTCTCGGTCACCCTCATGACCGTCCTGCTGCCAGTGATCCTCATGATGGGCAAGGCCTTCGCTGACATCTTCGCCGCGAAGGGAACCGTCGTCCGTGACGTCCTGGACTTCCTGGGGCAGCCGATGTTCGCCCTACTGCTGACCACTCTGCTGGCGATCTTCACCTTGGGCAAGGCTTCCGGGATGGACAAGGAGGCCATCAGCGACAGCATCGGGGCCTCCCTTCCCCCGATCGCAGGCATCCTCCTCATCGTCGCCGCCGGCGGCGGTTTCAAGCAGATCCTCGTCGACACCGGCATCGCGAAGCTGCTGGCCAATGGCATCACCGGATCTTCCGTTTCCCCGTTGCTGATGGCCTGGTTGGTGGCCGTCGTCATCCGGTTGGCGACCGGTTCAGCAACCGTCGCAACCGTCACCGCTGCGGGCATCCTCGAACCGATGGTCGCCACATTGCCGCCCACTCATGCCGCCCTGCTGGTGCTCGCCATCGGCTGTGGTTCGGTCTTCTTCTCCCACGTCAATGACGCCGGCTTCTGGCTCATCAAGGAGTACTTCGGCATCTCCGTGGGCGAGAACATCAAGAGCTGGTCCCTCATGGAGACGGTGCTGTCGGTCTGCGGCCTGCTGCTGGTGCTGCTGGTCTCCGTCATCGTCTGACCTCACCTGCACCGACAACGACCCCGAAACCACACGACGGTCGGTTCCCATGATGGGAACCGACCGTCGTGTGCGTTCCTGAGGACTCATTGCTCCTGACTGCCACCCGAGCCGACCTGGGCCTGGTCGGCCGTGGCGTCAATGGTGGTCGAGCCATGCTTGACCTCCACCTTGCGCGGCTTGGCTGCCTCGGCAACCGGGATCGTCAAGGTGAGCACACCATCGGTGTACTCGGCTGTGATCCGATCGGTGGCCAATCCGTGACCAAGGGTGAGCTGGCGGGCGAAGGTGCCCATGGCACGCTCACGGGAGAGCCACTGCACCTCCTGGGACACCTTGGCAGCGCGCTCGGCGCGAATGGTCAAGGTGCGATCATCAACGTCGATGTCAACGGACGCCGGGTCAACTCCCGGAAGGTCCACAGCCACAATGTAGTTGTCACCGTCACGGTAGAGATCCATGGGAACCGCCACGGCTGCCGGCGTCCTAGTGACGTCGGAGAGAAGACGATCCATCTCACGGAACGGGTCAAAAGTACGAGCCATGTCAACACTCCTGTGAACTCAGCAGTTTCCTGCATCGACTCAATTTGAGTCGCGATGACTCAATTTTAACCATGAGTCACGCCGACTCAACATCAGGATTGAGCGTAGTTCGCTCAAGGCTCACATGTCCTGGACTCCGTTGTGCCTCCGATTGATGTGTCGACCGTTGGTGAGGAAGGGAACTGCGACGTCGCAAAACTCGTCTCCCTTGGTGATGTGGGTGCGATGCCCACCCTCAATGGTGACCATCCGGGCGTCCGGCAGAGCATTGGTCACATCCCGCAGTCGGTCCTGGCGCAGGTATGACGACTTCCCTCCCCCGATGACGAGAACTGGCATGGTCATTCGGGCACATCCGTCCCACCACTGCGGATTGGGTTTGAGTAATTCGCGGCTGACCTTCCACACCATCGTGGGGTCGAACCTCTTGCGTCCCGCCAGAGCTGCCACCTCCATGATCAGGGCGTCTGCGTATCTCCTCATGGGCAAAGGATCGTGTCGAACCCGCCGCGGCACCGGCATGTCCTCCAGCAGAACGCGATCAAATCGTTCCGGCTGACGTTGAGCAACCATTGATGCCACCAGAGCCCCCAGGGAGTGGCCGACCAGGGCACACCTGTCGATCTTGCAGGCGCCCATCTGCTCAATGATGTCGGCTGCGAAAGCCTCAAGAGGGTAGCCAGTTCCGCCTCCCCTACGAGTGTCGATGGGCCCGTGACCCAGCAGGGACAACTGATGGACGGGGACTTTCTCGACGTTGAATGCCAGTACCAGCCCACCCCAGGTGGTCGGCGAACTGGTGATTCCATGGACAGCAACGACAGGAAGATCCGTGTTCACCTCTGGCACGATACCTGCGGTCGGACTCTCAACCCCACAACCACAGGTGGCCCACAACGCATGGGAACGGTTCACATCCTCGGGAACGAACTCCTGGCTCTGGCCACGGCCCCGAGACGGGCCCGGGTCGGGCGCGACCACACCCGCCCCGTCGCCGACCCCGGCATCGGCACCGTGTGGTCGGTGCGGCAGGTCATCCGCAACGAGACCACGGTTCCGCCAACGGGGCCTCCGCGCGTAAACTTGACCGTCAGCCCCGCGACACCGAGTCCGAGGCAGACTCTCGTGAAGGACGACTTTGACCGACCACGACACTTCGACCACTGACCCCCGCGTCGTGAAAGCTGAGATCGCCAAGGAGCAGGCCCATGTCGACCGGGTCCGCGCTCAGCTGGAGATCGACGAAAACAAGGCTCGCATGTTGGCCGAGGCTGGCCAGGACATGTACCGCTCCGATCGCACCAGCTGGGTCCGCGAGGAAGACGGTACGGCGATGTTCGAACGCGATGCCTTCTCCTACAACGCAGCCAAGAGGTTGGCAGTCCTCGACGCCGAGCACGAGGGTTTGGTCTTCGGTCGACTTGACCTCGCCGACGATGACGAGGTCCGTCACATTGGGCGCATCGGCGTGCGCGACGCCGACTACGAGCCCCTCGTCATCGACTGGCGAGCCCGAGCCGCCGAGCCCTTTTACCGGGCCACTCCGTCCGATCCGATGGGTGTGATCCGTCGTCGCGTGCTGCGCTGCCGAGACGACAAGGTTCTTGGCATTGAGGACGACCTGCTGGACTCCACCTCGCAGGCCGACCTGCCGATCGTCGGGGAGGGAGCCCTCATGGCCGCCCTCTCGCGGGCTCGCGACACCCGGATGCACTCCATCGTCTCGACCATCCAGGCTGAACAGGATGAGGCCATTCGCGCCCCTTACCAAGGCGTGACGACGATCATGGGCGGCCCAGGAACCGGCAAGACGGTCGTGGCCCTGCATCGTGCCGCCTTCCTGCTGTACTCCCATCGAACCCGGTTGGAAAACGGCGGGGTGCTTGTCATCGGACCGTCCTCGGTCTTCATGAGTTACATCGAGCGGGTACTCCCCAGCCTCGGCGAGGACTCCGTCACCCTGCGTTCCGTCGGCCAGGTGCCCTCTGACATCCTGAGGTTCTCCTCCGATCGCCTCGACGAGCCCCGCACGGCCAACATCAAGGGCAGCCTTGACATGGTCGATGTACTCACCCGACTGGTCGACATGCCGATGTCGGTCGACCCAGACTCGATGCGCCTTCGAGTCACCGTCAAGGGTGAGGTACTCACCCTTGATTCCCGCGCCCTGGTCTCCACCCGCCATCGCATCCTCAAACGCAACCGGTACAACGACGGTCGCGACGTTGTTGAGGCCTCGCTCAAGGACCAGCTGTGGAGCATCCTTCCTGACGACGTCATCTGCGCCCACGACCTGAGCAAGGAGCAATTCGACGACCTGATCTCTTCCCAGGCCTCCTGGCGAATGTTCCTCAATGCCTGGTGGCCAGCCCTGTCACCCACGGACGTCCTGGCCCGGCTGGCTGACCCGACAGTCGTCGAGGCGGTCGCTCCCGACTGGGATGCCCAGACCCGTCAGCTCGTCACCAACTCCATCCCCACCAGAGTCGACCGGCGCGGACGCCGTGACTGGTCGGTGGCAGACATGGCCCTGCTGGATGAACTGGCCGCTCTGCTGGGCCCGGTTCCGCCCGAACCTGACTCGGAGGACCCCGTCTTCATCGAGGGCGGGGACACCGAGGAGCTCGTCACTCTGAGCGACCGCCTCCATCATGCTCGTCAGATCGATGAGGACGAGCCGCGAGACACCTACGCCCACGTCCTCGTCGACGAGGCCCAGGACATCTCGCCGATGCAGTGGCGAATGATTGGACGACGTGGCCCGCAGGCCTCATGGACGATCGTCGGGGACCCGGCGCAGTCGGCCTTCCCCCACCCGGAGCAGACCCAGTCTGCCCTTGACGAACTGGTAGGCAATGCTCCCTCACGAACCTTCACGCTGACGAAGAACTACCGATCCCCGGCGGAGGTCTTCACCCTTGCCGCCGAGGTCGTCGTCACCGTCCAGCCCGATGCCGACCTTCCCCAGGCCGTGCGCTCGGTGGGAGTCCGACCAACCGTGGTGCGTACCGATGACCTGTGGGCCGACGTGCGCTCCCAGCTCGACGAGATGCTTCAGGAGGTCGATGGGACGATCGGTCTGGTCTGCCCAGCCAGTCTGGTCGAGCAGGCTCGTGGCCTCGCCACAGATCCGCGGATCATCCCAGTGACGACGATGCAGGCCAAGGGCCTCGAGTACGATGGCGCGATCGTCGTCGATCCGGAACGCATCGTCGCCGAGACGGGAAACCTCACCGGTGGCGTCCGGGTACTCTATGTCGCCCTCACCCGCCCGACCCAACGGCTCGCGGTCGTCGGACTCAGACAGTCTCAGTCACCTCGAAATCTGCAGGAAGACCAGCCAGCTGCGGCCGACGCCGGGCGAGCATGGTCCGAAGCTCTGTGGTCGCACGAGACCTGTTGAGCGTGTAGTAGTGCAGACCGGGAGCGCCGCTGTCGAGGAGCTCACAACACATGTCGACGGCAGCCTCCAGGCCAATACGCCGTACGGCTGCCCTGTCCTCCTTGACGGCCTCAATCCTGGCCACCAGCTCAGCCGGGACGTCGGTGCCGGACAGCTCGGCGAATCGACGAATCTGGCCGTACGAGGTGATGGGCATGATTCCCGGGATGATCGGGATGTCACAGCTCATGGCGCGCACCCGATCCACGAGTCGCTGATAGTGGGAGGGCAGGAAGAACAGCTGAGTGATGGCGAAGGATGCCCCCGCCTCGGCCTTGTCGACGAGGATGCGCGCGTCAAGGTCAATGTCGGCAGCCTCCGGATGACCGTCCGGAAAGGCCCCGACCCCCACACATGCCTCGGGATGGACCCGTTTGACGAGCCGGACGAGGTCGGTGGCGTTGGACAGACCCTCGGGATGGGCGACCCAGGGTTGCCCCGCCCCACCAGGCATGTCTCCTCGGATGACAAGGATGTGCCCGACCCCCGACTCGGCATAGTCAGCGACCATGTGTTCGAGGTCGGACACCGACTGGTCGACACAGGTGAGATGGCCGACAGTTCGCAACCCCGTCGAGACCATGTGCTGGGTGCAGCGAAGGGTGCGATCACGTCGTGACCCGTTTGCGCCATAGGTCACCGAGATGAAGTCAGGAGCCATGGGGACGAGCGCGTCGGTGGCACTCCAGAGCCGATAGACATCGTCCTCGCTGCGCGGCGGCATGAACTCGAATGAGTGCAGGGGACGATCCCCCGAGGCCAGCAGGTCGGCAATGGTCGGCTTCTGGGTCTGCATGACGTCAGGCTAGGCGGCGCGCCCATCAGGTGGGCCTCCTGTCCAGCCTACGGACTCGTTCGACGTCGTCATTCCACTCTATGCTGGTTCCATGTTCCCCTTTGACCCGTCCGCTCCGGTCAGCGCTGATTTCCGAGAGTCCGTGAGCGCAAGGATTGCCTCCTTCCTCGAGGACGAGAAGGGGGTCGTTGACGCGATCGGCGCCGAGCTGTCCCCTGTCCTTGACGCTGCCCGCGACTTCACCGGTGGCGGCAAGAGGCTGCGCCCCGCATTCTGCTACTGGGGACATGTGGCTGCCGCGGGACAGCCCACAGAACCGAGCGGGCTGTTGCAGGCCGCCGCCAGCCTCGAGCTGCTGCACGTTTCGGCCTTGGTCCACGACGATCTCATGGACCACTCCGACACCCGGCGTGGTCTCCCGTCGGCTCATCGTCGCTTCGAGGCCGCTCATGCCGCGGCCACGGGTGACGGCCCTTCCGAACAATTCGGGTTCGACATCGCCATCCTGCTGGGTGACCTGCTGCTGGCGTGGTCCGCCCAGATGTTCACCTCCGCATCCCTGGAGGCCAGCAAGCTGGCTGCCGCCACCCCTCTCCTGGACGCCATACGCACCGAGGTCACCTACGGCCAAGTGCTCGACGTCACCTCCCAGTCAGGAATGGCAGGGTCGGACTCCGAGTCAGCGGTTGATCTCGTCGGTCGGGTCGTGGAATACAAGTGTGCCTCTTACACCGTGGTGCGCCCTTGCCAGATCGGAGTCGCCCTGGCAGGGGGTTCAGATCACCTCCAGCAGGCGATGGCTGATTTCGGCTCTCCCATCGGGAGAGCCTTCCAGTACCGCGATGACCTGCTCGGTGTCTTTGGTGACACCGACCTCACCGGCAAGCCGGCCGGGGATGATCTGCGAGAGGGCAAGCGTACAGTGCTCATCGCCCATGCCCTCAACCAGGCTGATGCCAAGGACGCCGCTCGATTGGAAGGATTCCTCGGTCGTGCCGACCTCGACGACTCCGACGTCACCACTGCCCGCCGCATCATCGAGACCAGCGGCGCCAGGGATGCCGTCGAGTCCACCATCGACGAGTGCCACCGATGCGCGGTGGCAGTTCTGGACGGCGCCGAGATGACCAAGGCAGGGAGGATCGCTCTGCGCGAGCTGGCGCGCCAGTGCGTCGAGCGTCGCTTCTGAGAGGTACCTGGCTCAGACCAGTAGGAGGGCGAAGCCGTCGAGATCGTCCTCGTCAAGACGCTGCCCGATGACGTCGACCAAACGTCCCCAGTCCTGGGGGTTCTCACGTTGGAAGGGCTGCCAGCCCGTCCACAACACCGCGGTGTCGCCCTCGACATCAGCCAGACAGTCATGCAGCGCGTCGAGGTTGTGGCCGAACCAGCTCGGGAACGACAGGGCGTTCCCCAAGCCCGTCAGGACGGCGTCGAGGTCCGCCCCTCCGGCCATGTCGACGATTCGCCATCCGGCGTCGCGCCATACCCGTGCAACCGCGGATGGATCAGAAGCACTTGCCGGATCAACGAGCACGATCCCGGACCCAATGGGTCCTGCGGCCTGGGGATCAGCCTGGGCGTCAGTCTCGGTTGTCATCGGATGATCCTGTGAAAAGTTGAGTAGTGGTCCGCGGTCCAGAAGCATGCCACGTCAGAGCCGCAGACAGTGCGCAGCAGTCATGAATTCAGCCTAGGGACTCGCCGAGTCATCCTCCGATCCCCTCGTGGGGACTACGCATACACTTCAAGGTGGGTCGCACCCCCTTCTTCCCCGACCGTGCGTGAGGCGTAATCGTGAGCATGACCATGAGCACTGACCCCTTGGTGGGTCACATCCTCGAGGGTCGCTACGAGATCGTGTCAAAAATCGCTCGTGGCGGGATGGCAACCGTTTATCGAGCCCAGGACTTGTGCCTTCCTCGCATCGTCGCGGTCAAGGTCATGCACGAGGGGCTCGACGCGGAACTCGCGGAACGATTCGATTCCGAGGCCAAGGCGGCAGCCCGGCTCATCAACCCTCATGTGGTGTCCGTCTTCGACCAGGGGATGGATGGGGACCGCCCCTTCATCGTCATGGAATACGTTCCTGGGTGCACCTTGCGCCACATCATCACCCAGGAGGCGCCCCTCACCCCAGTGCGAGCCCTTGACCTCCTCGAGCCGGTGGTGTCTGCCCTGGCCAGCGCCCACGAGGACGGGTTGGTGCATCGCGACGTCAAGCCCGAGAACGTCCTCATCTCCGATCGCGGCCAGATCAAGGTCGCTGACTTCGGTCTGGCTCGTGCGGTCGGCAACCAGACGATGTCGGCGACCTCCGGGCAGCTGATTGGAACGGTGTCCTACATTCCTCCCGAAAGGGTGACGCGAGGCAGTTCCGACGAGCGCTCGGACATCTACTCCGCCGGCATCGTGCTTTTCGAGATGCTCACTGGCCACAAACCCCATACCGGGGACTCCCCCATTCAGGTGGCATGGGCGCACGTCAACAAGGACGTGCCCGATCCCTCCCAGTACTTGGCCAATGGCATCCGTGCTGAACAGGACATCGCTTGGCTCATTCCGAGCTACCTCGACGGGCTGGTGCGGACATGCACCTCACGCGACCCAGCCAAGCGCCCTTCCAATGGACGAGACCTTCTCGACCTGATGCGTCGTGTTCGCCACGCTCTCTCGACGGGACACACTGATGACCCGGTTCTGGATGCCCTGCAGTCACGCGCGTCCCGATCCAGTGTCGTCATCACTGATCCTGTGGCCCACACTCCCCAACGATCCACTGATCGTTCCGCTCGCAGTCGTGGAGAGCCGATCCGTCCCAGGACGGCGTCGATCTCGCCGTGGTCACGCAACAGCGCCACACCGGTGTCCCCGCACACCCCCGTCTCGACACCGGGTTTCCCGTTGTCACCGGTGGATCGACGTCCCATTCCCCGGCCGAGCCAACCCCTCAAGCACACCCGGCCTCGGCCTGGGCATCGACCAACAAACCAGCCAGCCTCTCATGCCAGATTGGCACAGGACGCCGTCCATCGTCGTCGTCGCGGGGTCATCGCGACCGTCTTTGTCGTCGTGGTGGCAGCGCTGTGCGCATACCTGGTCTTCCACTTCGCGTCCTCCCAGTACTCCGCGAGCGAGCCTTCAGGCACAAATTCGGTCGCGCGAACAACCGTTCACAGCGAATCATCCGGACTGCACACCTTGACGCAAAATATTTGACGCTATTTTGGGTTGCAGGGCGAAGATTCTCCCGCGTATCATCTGATTCGTGGTTGGTTTTCGTTCTTCGCGCCTTGCTGTGCCCGCTCTCCTTCTCGTGGCTGCTCTCTGGGGATCGACCCTGGTCGTCATGAAGGGCGTCTACGCCCACATGAGTCCCGAGAACCTGCTCGCCTTTCGTTTTGCCCTCGCGGCGGTCGCCTTCGGAATCCTCTTTCCCAAGGCTTGGCGTACTGACATGCGCACCATCACCAAGGGAGTCGTCCTCGGTGTCCTCTTCGCCGCCGGGCAGCTGCTCCAGTCCATCGGACTCAGCAGCACCCAGGCTGCCACGAACGGATTCATCGCCAGCCTGTACGTCGTCTTCACCCCGCTGTTGGCGGCCGTCATCTTCCGCAAGAAGGTGTCCAGTGCCGTGTGGGGAGCTGTTGCCCTGGCGACTGTCGGTATGGGAGTGCTGGCCCTTGACCCGTCCTCGCTCGGGAGTGGGTTCGGTGGTATCGGCCAGCTGTTGACCCTGGCCTCCGCCCTGGCCTATGCCGGCCACATCGTCGCAACCGGACGTTTCGCCAACCCGTCCAATGTCGCCTCGCTGGGCCTCTACCAGACCATCACCGTCGCCGTCGTCTGCGTCATCGCGGCCCTGCCCGGTGGCCTGGGCGCTCCCACCCACCCGGAGGACTGGCTCGCCCTGGCCTACCTGGCCATCATCTGCGGCACCTTGACGACCTTCATGCAGAGTTGGGGCCAGGCCCGCGTCGAGTCCGCCCGCGCCGCCGTCATCATGTGTACCGAACCGCTGTGGGGAGCCATTTTCGCCATCGGCCTCGGTGGCGAAACCCTCACCGGTCGCATCACTGTCGGCGGTATCGCGATCCTGGCCGCCATGGCCCTCGTCGTCCGCCCGCCTCGTCGTCGTCGCGGTGCACCTCAGCACCATCCCGAACCCCCGGTGCCCCAGGTCGATCCGGCCTGGGCTCCGAGGTTCGGGATGGACCGAATGCTCTGAATTCGTGGGTCAGTCCTCGGGAACTTCCCAGGGCTGGCCATCGCGTAGATCGTGGAAGGTGGTCGGGACCATCTCCTGGTGACGGTCGAAGGACAGCTGCCAGCCTCGCTCATTGAGCAGGCCCTCATGGATGAGGAACCCATGACGGGCTCCCACCGACTTGGCGAAGTCGAGGGTCTCCTTCATGGCCGCCCACGGACCATGGGCTGGGCAAGCCAGCACGTCGACTCCTCGCGGAGTTTCGTCCAACTCATCACCGGGATGGAAGAGGATTGTGCCGAGTCCCTCGCCAATGAGGTACCCGACGTTGCCGATCGGCTCCAGATCCCGATGGATGATCGCGTGATGGCCGCCCACGGCCTCAATCCTCACCTTGCCGAGTTGCACCACGTCGCCCGGGGCGATGGGGTCTGCGTCAAGGGCAGGAACCTCGTGGCTCGCACCCTGTTCGGCGCGCACCACCGCCCCCGAGTTGGCGTCGACCAGAGTACCGATGTGCTCAGGATCAACGTGATCGGGGTGGCGATGGGTGACGAGGATGGCGTCCAAGTCGGTCAGCCCGTGCCAGGACTGGCTGAGGTTGCCGGGGTCGACGAGGATCCGCTGCCCGGCTGCTTCGACGAGGATGCAGGAGTGTCCCAGATGCGTGATTCTCATGACTCCAGTGTTCCGCCGCCGCCGGCCGACGGCAACCAGTTCAGAGGCATTCGCCACTGAACTGGCCCACATCGCGCATCACAGGTCGATGCTGCGGAACCTCGCCAACGGACTGACGGCGTTGCGCTTGAGACGACCGTCAGCCAGCCTTTCGGCGATCATGAAGGCCAGTTCCAAGGACTGGTTGCGGTTCAGACGAGGGTCACAGGCAGTTTCGTACCGATTCGCCAGGTCGGCCTCGGCGAGCATGTCGATGCCCCCCAAACACTCCGTGACGTCGTCACCAGTCAACTCGATGTGCACGCCACCCGGCCAGGTACCCAGTTCTTCGTGGACGTCGAAGAAGCCATTGACCTCGTCGCAGACATCAGCGAACGACCGCGTCTTGTAACCGTTGTCGGCCTCGAAGGTATTACCGTGCATCGGGTCACAGCTCCACACCACCTTGCGGCCAGTGGCCTCGACGGCCTTGATGACCCTCGGCAAGTTGGTGCGTACTGCCTTGCTGCCCATCCGGGTGATGAAGGTGAGACGCCCAGGCTCGTGGTCCGGATCAAGAACGTCCGCGATGGCGACGGCGTCCTCTCCTGTCGTCGTCGGACCAAGCTTGACCGCCAACGGGTTGCGCACATGACGCAGGAACTCAACATGGGCACCGCCGAGTTGACGAGTCCGCTCGCCGATCCACAGCAGGTGGCCCGAGCAGTCGTAGGGCAGCTGGGAGCGTGAATCGATCCTCGTCATGGCGTGCTCGTAGTCGAGCAGCAAAGCCTCATGGCTGGCGTAGAAGTCGACCGTCGACAGCTGGTCATCCTCGACTCCACAGGCCATCATGAAGACCAGTGCCCGCTCGATCTCTGATGCCAACGCCTCGTACCGGGCCTCGACGTGAGAGTTGCGCACGAAGTCGGCATTCCAGGCGTGGATGCCACGCAGGTCGGCGAAGCCACCGGTGGCAAAGGCCCGAACCAGGTTCAGGGTCGCTGACGACGCGTTGTAGACCCCGACCAGACGCTTCGGGTCGTGCACGCGTGCCTCCGGGGTGAACTCAAACCGGTTGACCGCATCGCCCCGGTAGCTGGGCAGCGTGAGGCCCCGTCGGGTCTCGGTGTCCTTGGAGCGCGGCTTGGCGTACTGTCCGGCGATGCGTCCCACCTTGACCACCGGGAGCTGACCGGCGTAGGTCATGACGACCGCCATCGACAACAGCACACGGAGTTTTCCCTTGATATTTGCGGCATTGACGCCAGCGAAAGTCTCCGCGCAGTCGCCACCTTGCAGCAGGAAGGCCTCACGATTGGCAACCGCTGCCAGATGGGCGCGAAGGTCGTCGCACTCCCCTGCAAACACCAGCGGGGGCAGGGCGCGAAGCTGTTCGATCACCTCGGCAGTTGCCTGGGAATCTGGGTAATTCGGTTGCTGGACCCGTGGCAAAGCGTTGAGGGCCTCGAGACTGGGAACGCTCTGGGACATGGCCGGGAGTTTACTTCCCGCCACCGCGATCGGTGGTTGTGTTCCACACAGTGACGGACTTAACAGTTTTCAAACGCTCAGACCCGTGCCCGGCCTGGCGTTCACCGGCCCGGGTGAATGTCGCGTTCTGCCAACCGATCGGCCAGCGAGGCCTTCCGGGCCTGAAGCTGAGCAGCCAGTCGGGCCTTCTCCTCCTCGCGGGCAAGCTCCTCGGCGTCGCGTGCGCTCTCCTGGCGCAGCTGCTCCCCCTCGGTCTGACGGCGCCTCTTACAATCCCGTCTCATTTTGCGCACGCGCGAGATCCAGATGAGTGGACGCGGCCGAAGATCTCCCCGAACCGCTGGATGGTCCTGATAGGTCAGTCCTGTCAGATCGCACAGAGCCAGAGCGACGTCGTCGGCAGCTGCTCTCAGGACCGCGTGAGAGTGCGGCGTGGCGGCATGCCGAGACAGGTCGACCGGATCCCCGAGGACGAGCTTTCCGTCGGTGACCTGGGCTGGCACGACGAGGGCCCCGGCAGCAAGCGCCAACCGGGCGACCTCAACATCGATCCGATGGATCTGACCTGCCCAGCTGTGCAGCCCCTCAGGCGCCATGACGACGACGCATCCCTGGGACAGGTGCTCTCGTGCCTCGCCATGGGATTGCTGACCCCTGGCTCGACGTCCGGACATCCGATAAACCTTGCGGTGAGTTCCCGCCAGGCACTGCCCGGCGGTCGCGAGATCTCCGCGGCGACGCAGGTGAACCGCAACGATCACCGGTTGAGCAGGCAGGGCTTGACCCGTCACCTCGCCATGGGATCGACGCAACCAGTTCATACGATCAGGCCTTCGTCACGCGCGGCGGCGGCACCGGCTTGCTGCCTGGTCGCAGCTTGACGAACTTCGAGACATCCTTGCCCTTGAGATTGCCGTGCTTCACCCGGAAGCCATACACGTCGACATATCCCTGGCCGGTGAGATCACTGATCGCTCCCATCACCTCGTCGGTGACCCAGCGCAGTACGGCGGTCTCCTCGGCGCGATCAGCCAGCACATCGAAGTGCATGGGCTTGCCGAAGACGATGGTCGGGTGGTCCAGCAACGGGATTCCGAGAACCTTGCGCCTCACCGTGGTACCGCTGATGCCCACCGGCACGACGGGAGCTCCCGAACCGAGCGTCATTCGGGCAACACCCGTCTTACCCTTGTAGAGTCGCCCATCGGGAGAGCGAGTTCCTTCCGGGAAGATGCCGACCAGGCCGCCCTCGGCAAGTCGGCGTTCCACCGGGCCCATGGCATTGACGCTGGTGCGCCCACCCACGCGATCCAACGGCACCTGATCGACAGCACGCAGAAACCATGCGACCACCTTCGACCCCAATCCGCGGTCCCCGGCAAAGAGTTCCTTCTTGGCCGGATAGGTGAGCTTGCGATCAATCATGGACGCCACGATCACGGGGTCCAGCGCCGCAATGTGGTTGCAAGCCAGGATCACCCCACCCCCGGTGGGTATGTTTTCCTCACCGATGACACGGGGGTGCCACAGGGCTCGCACTCCTGGTCCGAAGAGCGCATACTTGAAGAACTCATACCACATGGGGCCTCCTCGGCGATCAAGCCTAGCGGCACCTCGAGTTCCCTGACAGGTGGAGGGATGATGGAAAGCGACGACAACGACGTCGATGCCGCTTTCGAGGAGCTCATAGCTCGCGAATTCGGGGAGGTTGTCACCGCCCCGGTTCGCCCTCGTCCCGAACACCGACCGGTACGGCGTGTCCCGATCCCCATTCACCCTGAACCCACACCCGATCCCGATGAGATCGATGAACCATTACCGGTCGAACCGCCATCTCCGACCAGCGCAGCCACGAAGGTCGGACTCATCCTGGTGGCGATCTGCATCGTCACGGTGCTGCTGTCCATGGGAGGGATCAACGTCCCTACAACGGCGCTCATCCTGGCGATCACGTCGGGAGGAGCCGGAATGAGCCTGCTCATCTGGCGGGCCATCACCCGACGGGAACGCGACGACGATGGCCCGTGGGGCAATCACTCTCGGCTGTAGCCGCTCACCTGTCCCGGACGACGGGACCGGTAAGGGTCTCGGTGAGGCTCTGACGCAGTGTGCGCCGTGGCTTGCGAGCAGTACGCCGACGCGGCCAGAAACCGCGTGCCGGGCCCGGTGGCTCATTGATGGAGTGGCGAGCCAGATCAGCCGCGCCGATCAGCCCTGCGTCATTGCCGAAATGAGCCTTCTGAATGTCGGCCATGGGCCGGAAACCGCGACCGGTGAGGGTACGGGCGTACACCGTACGGGCGGGTTCGAGCAGCAGGTCCCCGGCAGCACTGACGCCACCACCGATGACGAAGAGGTCAGGGTCGAGGGCGGCGGCAAGGTTGGCCATGCCACGGCCCAGCCAGATACCGATGTCCGCAATGAGTTCGATGGCCAGCCGGTCGCCGTCCACGGCTGCACGGGTGACATCGGGGCCAACGAGGTTCTCAGGATCGCCATCGGTGACATAGGACAACAGGCCCTGGGCGCCGGGAGCGCCTTCCGCTAGAAGGGCACGAGCATCCCTCACGAGAGAGTTCCCGGACGCGTACTGCTCCCAGCAGCCACGGTTCCCGCACGGGCACCAATGACCTTCCGGGACAACCGTCATGTGGCCGAACTCGCCGGCCATGCCATAACGGCCACGGAACATCCGCCCGTTGATGACCAGTGCCCCACCGATGCCAGTTCCCAGGGTGAGACACACCATGACTCGCGACCCTTTACCAGCTCCGAAGCGGAACTCGGCCCAGGCGGCTGCGTTGGCGTCGTTGTCGACGAGCACGGGGACGGTGATGCGCTCGGACAACCGATCGCGCAAGGGCTCGTTGCGCCATGCCAGGTGCGGGGAGAATCGCACAAGGGCTTGCTCGGTGTCTATCCAACCGGCGGCACCAATACCAACGGCGCAAATGGGATGGTCGTGGGACAGTTCACGAACTGATTCGACGATCGCGTCCTCGACGGCCTCCGGGCTGCGAGAGGGGGTCGGACGCTGGATACGCCGAACGATCTGGCCACTGTCATCCACGACACCGGCGGCAACTTTCGTGCCGCCGATGTCTATACCAACGCTAAGCAAGGAAGGTCAGCCGAGACGGCGCGCACCCTGGTAGGACATGTGGCGCGACAGATTGGAGATCTTGATGCCGGTACGCGGGTTGGAGGCATGAACGAACCTACCGCCACCGATGTACATGCCGACGTGACTGATACCGGGGTAGAAGAAGACGAGATCACCCGGCTGGAGGTCAGACATCGGAACTGGGGTACCGACCCGAAACTGCTCAGCGGCTGTACGGGGAATGCTGAGGCCAGCCCGCGCCCAGGCGGCCATCATGAGCCCTGAACAGTCAAATCCGTTCGGTCCGGTACCACCCCAGACGTAAGGCTTGCCCACCTGCGCCAGGGCGAAGCCCAAGGCGGCCTGAGCACGAGCCGACGAGGTCGAGGAAGGGGTGGGAATCGCCATGTCCTTGGCGGTCGCGGAGGTCTGAACGGCCGAGCGTCCCGCAGCCCGGGAGACAGCGTTGGTGGCGGCTTCAGCGGCCTGACGTCTGGCCAGTTCCTCGCGCTGGTGCGCGGTGAGGCGATCGACGACAGCCTTTGCCTCCTGCTCCTTCTTCTTGGCGTCAGCCAAGAGCTTCGCCTGCTGGTCGCGCTGGGCCTGGATGGTCGCGCGGTCTGCCTCTGCCTGCGACTTGAGGGAGGCCAACCGAGCCTGCTGGGCCTGGAAGGCCTGGAACTGCTCAGTGGTCCGATCGGTGACGTTCTGGACGGTTGCCAACTTGGACAGGAACTCGCCGGACTCACCGCTGGTCACGAGCTGAGTGGTGGTCGAGACCCCGCCGCCACCCTGGTAGTCGTTCAGGGCGACACGTCCGAGAGCACGGCGCATCGTCGCGACCTTCGCAGACTGAGCCTTGAAATCCTTCTCAGACCGCTTGAGGTCCTTCTGCGCCTTGACGAGGGCAGCTTGGGCCCTGGAGTAATTCTCCTGCACCTTGGCAGCCTGCTCATCGAGCTGGGCGAGGCGGGTCTTCGCCTGATTAATGGGATCAGGTGTTGCATTGGCTCCGGGTTCGACAGACGCCACCGTGCCGAGGACGATCGCGCCGGTGATGGCCGCCACCGCGGCGCTGTGTCCGCGTCGATGGGTGCCACCACTCATTCGAGAAGCTCCACGTTTGTGCTCCACAGTCAACCCTTCACCATCACCTGTCCGGCCCGACCGCGTCATCACGCGATACGCACCGTATCATCCATCCAACCGCGATGTGGTCGTCGGATCAGGACCATGCCCGCCAACTGAGAGAATCTTATGCGGTCCTCAGGAGCAGGGCAACTCGTTGGCGCAACCCGCTCACAGCACTGCGCGAATATCGTCAACACATGTGCACAACACGACTCGGACAAGACTGTTCTCCACCGTTCTCGCTCATGTGCAGCATTCTTGTCGCCGGGACTGTCTACCGTCCCCATCATGAGTGCCGCATCGCTCCAGCCGTCTTTCGACGATCTGGGCACTCCTCTGTCCGACGTCACCTTCTGCGTCGTCGACCTCGAGACCACTGGTACCGGCGACAATGCCCAGATCACCGAGATCGGGGCTGTCAAGGTGTGCGGAGGTCACGTTGAGGGCGAGTTCCAGACCCTCGTTCGCCCTTCCGGGACAATTCCGGCTTCCATCCAGGTCCTCACCGGTATCACGGACGCCATGGTCCGGACGGCACCGCCACTGGCCGCTGTCCTACCGAGTTGGTCAGAATTCAGTCGGGGCACGGTGCTGGTCGCCCACAATGCCCGTTTCGACGTCGGCTTCCTGAAGCGGGCCTATGCCGAGCACGGCTACTCGTGGGCGAACCCTGGTGTCGTGGACACCCTGGCATTGGCTCGCTCCGTACTCTCCCGTGACGAGGTTCGCAACTACAAGTTGGGCACCTTGTCCCAGTTGTTTCGGACCACGACGACGCCGTCCCATCGCGCGCTGGCCGATGCTCGTGCGACCGTCGATGTCCTGCACGGTCTCATCGAACGGGTGGGAAACCTCGGTGTCACCACGATGGAAGACCTGCTGGAGATGACTCACCGGGTCCCCCGAGCTCGGCGGCGCCGCCGGGTGTGGGCCAAGGACCTTCCGGAAGGCCCTGGTGTGTACTGGTTCTGCCTCGACAAACCGGCGCCTTCCCCACCCGAGGTGCTCTACGTGGGCAAGTCGGTCAACATTCGACGCCGGGTGTCGCAGTACTTCACAGCCTCCGAGACGCGGCGCCGGATGGACGAGATGATTCGGGTTGCAACAGGGGTGAAGGCCCGAGAATGCTCAACTCGCCTTGAGACGGGAGTGCGAGAACTACGTCTCATCGATGCCCACCAACCGCGGTACAACCGTCGTTCGCGTCACCAGGGATCGGTGTGGTGGGTCACCCTCACCAAAGAGACTCATCCCCGTACCTCTGTGGTGCGACGTGCTGATCGCGGATCACAGCCGCCCTGGGGACCGTTCACGAGTCGTCGCGCGGCAACTCGCGCCGCCATTGTCCTCGCTGAAGCGTTTGGCCTTCGACAGTGCAGCGGCCCACTGTCACGTCATCCTGACGGCTGCCCGTTAGCCGAGATGAAACGATGCTCAGCTCCTTGCCTGAATCCCGCCTTCGAGTACTCAGCACTCATCGACCGCACTCGCATGGCCATGATCTCGGACGTCCGGGACCTCACAGATCGGCTTGCGGAACGAATCGCCCACCTGTCCGACGCCGAGCGCTTCGAGGAGGCCGCGGAATACACCGAGGACGCTCGCGAAGTGCTGAGGACCACCCGCCGACGTGCCCGGCTGGCGTCCTTGGCGTCCTGCCGCCAAATTGTGGCGGCCCGGCGGGAAGGTGCTTTCTGGGAGATTCACGTCATCCGACACGGACGATTGACCGGAGCAGGACGATGCCGCGCAGGAATTGACCCCATGCCCGTCATCGATGCGATCTGTGCGACGGCCGAGACCGTCGTCACTCCCCCACCAGGTCTACCGGCATGCACCGTCGAGGAAGCCGAGTTGGTCGCATCATGGTTCGAAGAACCCGGAGTCCGGCTCGTCGACATCACCGGGGAATGGTCATGGCCAGCTCACTGCTGCGTGACCACCGAGGAACTCGCCGCGCGAGTAGCCGCCTCACACCACCCAGGTGACGATGAGGGCAGCGAGACACACTGCGAGGATTGCCAACCCCGCCCCGGTCCGGCGACGCCGTGAGAACCACCGGGTCTGCAGCCACACCCAGCCCGACACCGCTCCAACGACAACCGCACCGATATCGGCGATCCAGGTGTTCGACCCGATCACGATGGCCCAGATGATGAACATCGTCAGCAAGATGATGTCCGCGCGAATGTCTTGTTTCTGGGCGTACTTGACGACTGCCGATGCCGCCATCAAGCCGAACAAGCCACACATGGATCCTTCGACGCAGTACGGCACTCCCGCAAGGCTGATGGCTGTCGATCCACCGACCCCACACAGCAGGTACAAGAACGCGAACTGCACCGAACCGATCATCGGCTCGATCTGATGGCCGATGAGTACCAGGAGCAGACCACTCAGGACGGCACTGAAGACGGATGACGCCGTCAAGGAGAAAACCAGCGGTCGCCAGACCTGGAAGTCATAGGCCTTCACCGCTCCGGATGCCAGCATCGATGACAAAGGGGTGAATCGTGCCGCGATCGTCGCCAGCACGGTCGCGACGGCCAGGGCCAGCGAGGCCGGACACAGTGCCGGGGCAGGACGGACGGGGTGTTCACTCCAGCGGTCAGGCATGAATCTCCTCTGGTCACAAGGCCGTCAACGACGGAAAGGCCACAGTGGTGGAAACGCCCCGAGGTGCGGCCACCTCGGGGCAGGTACCCGGCCCCGCGAACAACTCCGCGAGACTCGGGGCTCAAGGATCAGGAAAGCTCGACGCTCTCGATGACGACCGGCTCGA
Source organism: Cutibacterium nasicola (assembly GCF_052654715.2). Lineage (NCBI taxonomy): Bacteria > Bacillati > Actinomycetota > Actinomycetes > Propionibacteriales > Propionibacteriaceae > Cutibacterium > Cutibacterium nasicola. The sequence continues at coordinate 1,551,050 of NZ_CP199745.2, forward strand.
CCGGACGATCCATACGGCCAGTGCGAACCTGAGCGATCTCGTCAACGACCTTGCGGGACTCCTCGTCCGCTACCTCGCCGAAGATGGTGTGGCGACGGTTCAGGTGCGGGGTCGGGGCAACAGTGATGAAGAACTGGGAACCATTGGTGCCCGGACCAGCATTCGCCATGGCCAACAGGTAGGGCTTGGAGAAGACGAGCTCGGGGTGAAACTCGTCAGCGAACTGGTAGCCGGGACCGCCAGTTCCGGTACCGAGAGGGCAACCACCCTGGATCATGAAGCCGTCAATGACACGGTGGAAGGTCAAGCCGTCATAGAACTTGCCAGTGGTCGGCTGACCGGTGTGCGGGTCGACGTACTCCTTGGTGCCGCCAGCCAGTCCGACGAAATTCTCGACGGTCTTGGGGGCCTGATCGGCAAAGAGATTGAGGACGATGTCGCCGTGGTTGGTGTGCAGAGTCGCGGTAGAGGCCACCTGCCTGCCTTCCTGTGAGAAACGATGTGGTCAGTTCCAGACTACTGACTCTCCCGCCCTACTGGCTGGGATTGGCTCTCCGGTGAACACCAGGAACTGCGAATCCCTGGTCTGCGAGCCATTTGACGGATACCGTGGACGGTGCTCGATCACGAGCTTAATCCCATATGAATTGGAGGAACCGTGTCCTGCAAGAAGAAGGCTTCCCGCAAGACCGCCGCCGCAAGCAGCCCCAGCACGCTCAAGGAGCAGCGTGCACAGGCGCTGGAGATCGCCGCCGCATACCTCACAGCCGCCCAGGACAAGGCTGCTCCGCTGGCCGCGCAGGTCAATGACAAGATCGGACCGCTGACAGACCAGCTCTCGGACAAGATTGGCCCCATCTCCGAGAAGCTCGGACCCATTTCCGACCAGGCTGTCGAGGCTGGCAAGAAGGCACTTGACGTCTCGAAGGAGTACACCCAGGACAAGGTCGTCCCGGCCCTCCACCAGGCCTATGACACCTTCCAGAAGGATGTTCTTCCTGGCCTCGAGGAACGCGCCGAGAGGGTTGCCGCCATGCCCGCCGTCGAGGAGGCCACCCGCCGTGGACAGGCCGCCGTCTCCGCCCTCAAGGGTGAGTCGACCGAGCTGGCCGCCAAGGCCGGCGTCGAGACCACGTCGGTCAAAAAGGCCAAGCACCGCAGCAAGCTCGGCAAGGTGCTCGGCACTCTCGCCGTCCTCGGCGGAATCTCGGCTGCTGCCGTCGTCGCCGGCCGACGCTTCATGAGTTCCTCCGACGATGGCTGGACTGCCCACGAGCCCAAGGTCACCTATTCGTGGACTCCGGGGGACAAGGGCAAGGCGACCGACAAGCCCGCTCCGAAGTCTGGCGACAAGCCGGAGCCGAAGACGGACGGCACGTCGGTTCCGGCCGACCCCGTCGCCGCGATGGCCAACGAGGGTGGTCCCGCTGCCGCTGCTCCCGAGACGACCGCCGAGACCACCGAGGCTCCCGAGGAGGGCACGAAGGACGAGAATTCGAAGGCCACCTCGTACGTCGGCGAGAATCCGCCAAAGGAATACGTCATCAAGGGCAATGACCGCTCGATGAAGTACCACGTCCCCGGTTCCGGCGGTTACGACCGCACCATCGCCGACGTGTGGTTCGCTACTGAGGAGGCCGCCCAGGCTGCCGGGTTCACCAAGGCCCAGCGCTGAGGTTCTCACTCCCCACTTTCGACGGGGCTCGTCACTCGACGGGCCCCGTCGTGGTGTGTGGCGACCGTTTCGTGGAGATGACATGGCTCCCCTCGCATCCCCGATTTATGTGACCTAAGTCTCGTTGCGCAGCCTGAAATGTTACAGTCCTGTAACAATACATTTTTGATGTCACATTCGGCGTCTGTGATGGCACTTATGCCTATTAGAAGAGTGTTCCATACCCCTTGGGAGGACACACCACCGACAGAAAGGCCTGTCACATGACCAGCCCCGATCTCCAGTCCTCGACGACGCCGACAGCATGGGTCGACGCCCGTTACTTCTCCCTCCACGTCCGTTCCCTCGTTCATGAGTGCCGCGTCCCGTGGCGAGTCATCGCCCTCCTCGCGCACGTCCCGAGCCAAACCGTGCGACGACTCGCCGGACAGGGCGACCGTCCCCTGCAACGGATTCGTGCCATCGATGCCATGCGCATCCTCACGGTCAGTGTCGATGACGTCGAGGCAGCACGAGGCAGGGGCGTACCAGCCGGAAGTACCCGGGCCAGGGCTCTCGCCCTCCAGAAAACTGGTTGTGACGTCGAGGACATCGCCACCATGCTCGACGTGACAATTCCCCAGGCTCACGCCCTCCTTGACGGAACGGCGGACATGTGCACCGAGATGACGCGGCTTCGGGGCCGCGCGGCATGTGAGGCTCGTGGGCTGCTCGCCACTGCCGAGCCCCTCACGTCCTTGTGAGCCACCCCCATGTGGGCCGTCCTCGGGATCGCAGTCTCCTGCGGGCTCGCGCTGTGGCATCTCCTCGTCACCGTACCCCGGCTGACAGAACCAACTGTCGATGAGGTAGGTGAGGGGGTCCTGGGCATCAAGCCGCGATATGACTCCCTTGCCACGCCGATTCGGACCCTCGTCGTCATGGCTACAGCCGCCGTATGTGGTTTTTCCTCGACCTCCGCTCCCAGGTGGAGTTGGGGACTCTGGTGGGTCTGGTCCGGGTCGGTCGCGACCCTCGTGGCCGTCGATCAAGCCACCACCTTCCTGCCGGTAAGGCTATGGCGCCGCTGTGTCGCCGAATCAGCAGTCGCACTCATCGCAGGCCTGGTCGTCACGTGGCCACCACACTTACCAACTCTGGCCGGATGTGTTGCCACGGCAGCGGTAGCGACCGGCTTTTTCTGGCTGATGTGGCGGCTGACTTCCTCCCTCGGGTATGGGGACGTCAGGCTGTCCGCCGGAACGGGGTTTCTCGGTGCGACGACGGGCATCCTTGCCCCTCACCCAGACACCTTCCAAGCTGGCATGACGACCTTGCTTGCCGCAACCATGCTGGGAGCAGTAGTCGCGATCGTGACGACACTCATTCGCCGACACCGACCCTCGCCATGGGGATCAACATTCGCATACGGCCCGGCCTTGTGGGCCGGGCCGTGGGTAGCTCTCGCGATCAGTCTGAGGTGACCGAGATCCAGCTATCGAGGCGATCGCTGGCGGCCCCGGAATCAATGGACTGGGCCGCACGCTCCAACTCGTGTGCCAGCTGCGGGGCGACGTCGTCATCAACCTTGGGACCGTCATATGCCAGCAGGGCTGCCGCCGCGTTCAGCAGGACGATGTCGCGCACCGGACCGCGCTCTCCCGCCAACACCTTGTGGACGACACCAGCGTTGAACTGCGGGTCCCCTCCCACCAGGTCAGCTGGAGCAGCCGGTGTCAGGCCCAGGGCCGCCGGATCAATCTCGTTCTGGGCAACCTGTCCGTCAGAGATGACCCAGACCTGCGACCTCGTCGTGGTCGTCAGCTCGTCGAGACCATCCTCGCCATAGAAGACCAGTCCCCGAGTGCCTCGCGTGGCCAAGGTGTCCGCGATCAGCGGAGCCATGGCACCATCCGCGATACCGATCGCCGCAGCGTGCGGGCGGGCCGGGTTCGTCAATGGGCCAAGAAGGTTGAAGGTGGTCTGAATGCCGAGCTCCTTGCGGGCCGGAGCGGCATGACGCAAAGAGGCGTGGTAGCGCGGGGCAAAGAGGAAGGCCAGGCCCACCTCGTCAAGAACGTCCGCCTGGCGATCCGGGTCAATGTCGACCCCGACACCGAGAGCCTCCAAGCAGTCTGCCGTCCCGCAGGCGGAGCTGGCAGCGCGGTTGCCGTGCTTGACGACCTTGGCCCCGGCGCCAGCAGCAACCAGGGCCGCCATCGTCGAGATGTTGACAGTATTGGCGCGGTCGCCACCGGTACCGACGATGTCAACAGCATCGCGATCCAATTCCAGCGGTGTGGCCCGGGAAATCATTCCTTCCGCCATGCCCGCGATCTCGTCGGCGGTTTCACCCTTGGCCCGCAGTGCCACTGCGAAGCCGGCAACCTGTACTGGAGTCAGTTCACCGGACAGGACCCTCTCCATTGCCATGGCGGCGGTGCCACGATCCATGTCGCGCCTCGCAACAAGATCGGTCAGCAGGTCGGCCCAGGTGAATTCGTCGATGCGATTCTCGGACATGACATTCCTTTGAGTCAGCCGGTCTGTTCGTCGGGCTTCACAGCCTCGCCGCGAGACGCACGAACAACCGCGGCAACCGTCTGGGGCAGGGCCACCGGATCGACGGGATGGGTGGCGATGGCGTCAGCATGGGACCAGGACGCCAACCAGGCATCGGCGATGCGTGACACCAGGAGAACTACCGGAGGGCAGTCCTCAACCTCATCCTTGAGCTGATGGCACACCCCCATTCCGCCGTACGGGGTCGATTCGGCATCCGCAATCAGGACGTCGTGGTGCCCACTGCTCACAGCACCGACGACCGAGGCCTCGGTAGCTGTCTCGATGACCTCGGCACGTGGAAGATCCGAGGCGATCATCCCGCTCAACGCGACCTTCACCTGCTCACGAACAGTGTGATCATCTGAGTAAACGAGAATCTTGAGAGCGCGTGACGGCTCCCCATGTTTGTCACCCATGAGCGGCCCTTTCCCTCGACGACGTGGGACTGACTGAACTGCCGGCCACCAGTAGTGGGCCGGATGCACCACAGTTGATGCTACAGCCTGCCGGGCCTCACTGGGCCGAGGCCGTCCTGACTACTGAGATGACCGGTATCACCTCGGCGGGCAAAGGACCGCTTTTGTCAGGTGCACATCCTGCCGATCCCGTCTGAACCCTGTGAAGGCTCCTCGGCCGGGGCCGTCATGCCTGGATGCGCAACCTCTGCCAGTTGCGTTCCCACTCCTGCGGATCGGGGACATGCACGCGCAGCATTCCTGGGCCCCCATCCAACCCTTCGTCGTCCCAGTGACAGCGAGCCTCAGCCATGAGGTGGTCCGGCAGGGTTCCGCGAACACTCGTAACTCGCCACCACTCCACCTCGTGACCGTGCCTGGCCATGATTGAGCCGACCCGGCGCGGGGAGGTTCCGACGAGCTCGGCAACGTCTGAGTAGGACACCACTGTTCTCGGCGGCAGGGCTTCCACCGCCGCCAGCACGTCATCGACGATCGAGCTCATGACACCAGTGTGCCGCGACTCGTCAAGACATGACCGCAAGGTGACGACGTGGGAGAATGAGGACGTGCGTTTTCTCAATGAGCAGCCGAATTACGACCTGACGTACAACGACGTCTTCATGGCCCCGAACCGTTCCTCGGTTGGGTCGCGGATGAATGTCGACTTGACGTCAACCGACGGACTGAGCACTCCCCTACCCGTCGTCGTGGCCAACATGACCGCAATCTCCGGACGGCGAATGGCCGAGACCATCGCCCGCCGTGGAGGCATCGCGATCCTGCCCCAGGACATTCCCGCCGACTTCGTCGCAAGGTCCATCCGTCGGGTGAAGGCTGCCCACACTCGTTTCGACACCCCGGTCACCGTCAGTCCGACGACGACCGTCGGCGAGGCCATGAGCCTGCTCAATAAGCGCGCCCACGGCGTCGTGCTCGTCATTGAGGACCATCGCCCCGTTGGTCTGGTTTCCCCCGCCGAGGCGGAGGGAGTGGACCGCTTCGCCCAGTGCCACGAGGTCATGACCACCGACCTCGCCCTGGTCGGGCCCGATGCCAGCCCTGACGACGTCTTCCAAGTCCTCGCGGAGCGGCACCAGAAGGTCGCTGTGGCCGTCGACGAGACCGGCGTCCTCGTCGGCATCATGACATCGCGTGGCGCCCTGCGCGCTGAGATCTACCGTCCTGCCGTCGATCCCGACGGTCACCTCATGATCGGTACTGCCATCGGGATCAATGGCGACGTCGCCGGCCGCGCCCGTAACGCACTGGGCTCCGGTTCCGACGTTCTCGTCATGGACACCGCTCACGGCCACCAGGACCAGATGATCCGGGCCATTGGCGTGGCTGACGAGGCCCGCACCACCTTCCAGGAGAGGACCGGACGCCGTATCCCCATCGTGGCCGGCAACATCGTCACCCGGAGCGGCACCCTGGACCTGCTGGAGGCCGGGGCCGACATCATCAAGGTTGGTGTCGGGCCAGGTGCCATGTGTACCACCCGTATGCAGACCGGCGTCGGGCGTCCGCAATTCTCCGCGATTCTGGAGTGTGCTGAAGCGGCCGCCGAGGTCGACGGGGCCATCTGGGCCGACGGAGGCGTCCGCCACCCCCGTGACGTCGCCCTCGCCCTAGCAGCCGGAGCCGGATCGGTCATGATCGGCTCGTGGTTCGCCGGCACCCACGAATCCACCGGAGCCATGCTCGTCGATCACGACGGCCGCCTGTACAAGGAATCCTTCGGAATGGCCTCGGCCCGCGCAGTGCGCCACCGCACCCGCCAGCGCAGCGCCTCTGAGAGGGCCCGCGCTGCTCTGTTCGAGGAAGGGATCTCCCAGTCGAAGATGTACCTCGATCCCCAGCGTCCTGGGGTTGAGGACCTCGTCGACTTCATCACCTCCGGGGTGCGATCCTCCTGCACCTACGCCGGAGCGGCCAACCTCAAGGAGTTCCACGAGAAGGCCGTCATCGGTGTGCAGTCCCCCTCGGGATATGAGGAGGGACGCGCCCTGCAACACAGCTGGACCTGAGCTGATGGCGAACTGTCACCGTCACTCACCTTGACCCGACCTTGGTCGGTTCTAGGGTGAGGGGCATGACAGCAGATCGAATCCTCATCATCGGTGGCCACGGACACGTGGCCAAGCACTTCGCGCAGCACGCTACCTCGAAGGGTCGCCACGTCGATTCCGTCATTCGGCGTGAGGACCAGGCTGCTGATGTCGTCATGTGGGGCGCAAATCCCATCGTCGCCGATGTGACCTCCCTACGGCCTTCCCAGTGGGACGATCTCGTCAACGACCACGACGCCGTGGTGTGGTCAGCCGGGGCGGGCGGCAAGGGCGGACCCGAGGACACCTATGCCGTCGACCGAGATGCTTGCAAGCATCTCGTCGACGCCATCGCGCGCTCCCCCCGCGGGCCGCGGTTCGTGCTCATCTCGTGGTGTGGCAGTCCCGACCACGGCATTCCCTCGGACAACGACTTCTTCCCCTATGCCGACGCGAAGGCAGATGCCGACCGTCACACCATGAGCTCGACGGTGCAGTGGACGATCCTTGGTCCGGTCACCCTCAGCCATGATCCCGCCACCGGCATCCATGTGCTGGAGGAGGACGAGGAGTACGAGGACGCCACAGTGTCCCGCGAGGCCGTTGCTCAGACCGCTCTTGCCTGTCTGGATGACGAGACCACGGTTGGCCGTTTCATTCGCTTCCGCGACGGTTCCCAGCCCATCGCAGAGGCCATCTGAGCCAGAACCGCGTAGCATCCTCCGACGAAGGACGGAGAAGAGCACCCTCAGGGCCATGATCCCCGACAACTCCAACGCCCAGGTACCGGCATGCTGGAGGCACGTGGTGTCGTCCTCGACCGACACCGATCTTCGTCGGAGTGGGGTCCAACTGGTTAAGATCCGGGCTCCTCCCAATGGCGCCCACCTCATGGATGACGACTCCGTCGACATCCGGGATCTTCTGCTCCATGTGGTTGAACGTCCAGGACCACTTCTGACACTTCGGGGCACGTCCCGGTCAGGGTCGTGTCGACAGCTGAATCAGCGTCCCCTGCTCATCCTTCCCCATTGAACGCCCGCCCCGACCCGGTGGGGACAGCTGATTGTTGTGGCTGCTGCACCGAGCAATAGCGAAACTGAGCCGTCCCCGTCAGTCCAGCTGGACTGACGGGGACGGCTCAAAGACCTCCGAGGGTATGCCCGGGAAGTGATCCCAGTAGTCAGCGACTCAGTGGAAGGAATCCCCACAGGCACAAGTACCGGTCGCGTTGGGATTGTCGATGGTGAATCCCTGCTTCTCGATGGTGTCCATGAAGTCGATCGTGGCGCCAGCCAGGTAGGGGGCGCTCATCCGGTCGGTCACCACGTTGACCCCGCCGTAGGTCTTGACGACGTCACCGTCGAGGTGGCGCTCATCGAAGAAGAGCTGGTAGCGCAGACCCGAGCAACCGCCCGGCTGCACGGCCAGACGCAGGGCGAGGTCGTCGCGTCCCTCCTGATCGAGCAGGGACTTCACCTTGGCCGCGGCGGCGTCGGTGAGGATGATTCCATCGGTGGTGGGGGCGTTGACGGTGTCGGTCATGTGGACTCCAAGAACGTGTGGTGGACGGTCCCGGGGAGATGACCCGGGCGGTCGATCCAGGTGGATCGGGCGGGTATGTCGTCCCGTCGCGTCGTCCACTCTATCCGCCGCGCACCGTCGACATCGAACTGTGGCAATTCAGCGTGCAGCTGAACGGGGACGTCTCACCTTCGTCAGCCGGGGATGAGGCCGTCTCCAGCAGGGTTCTCCGAGAGCCAGACCGAGACTTCCTCGATCGTCGCCGAGACATCGGGGACGATGAGGTCCGAGTCGACGATGTTGTCGTCGACAATCGGCGTGCCAGCAGTGCGGACGATCGTCACCAATTCCGAGAGAGCCTCGGTGAGCTCGCTCTGCGACGTGGTCTCGATGGCGTGTTCGACGCGGGAATCGATGCGGTTGAGATGGTCCATCTCGGTGTCGGGCACCTGCCACTGGCCCTCACCAACGATACGAATGATCATGACTGGTCCTCCTGACGCCGCACAGCACGCGATCCAGTTTCCGGGTTCATCCCCATATCGGAGCCGGGCTCCAGCTCCGGAGTTGAGTTGTCGTGGCCGGTACCCAGCTGTGCCTTGAGGGCAGACAGCTCAGCGTCGATGGAATGGTCACTGGCAAGGTTGTCGAGCTCGCGAGTGATGTCGTCTCCACAGCTACTGGTGGGATCCTCGATGGCCCCACTGGCCATGAGCTCGTCAACGGCTCCCGCGCGGGCCTGGAGCTCCATGGTCTTGTCCTCGGCACGCGTGATCGCCATGCTGATGTCGCCCATCTCCTCGTTGAGACCGGTGAAGGCCTCATTGATACGGGCCTGGGCCTCGGCCGCCGAGTAGGTGGCCTTGATGGTCTCCTTCTTCGTGCGGAAGGCATCCACACGGGCCTGAAGACGCTGGGAGCCGCGGATGAGCTTCTCCTCCTCAGCCTGCAAGGTGGCGTGCTGGGTCTGCAGGTCGTTGAGCTGAGCCTGCAGGGTCGCCTTACGGGTCAGTGCCTCCCGAGCGAGATCCTCACGGCCCTGCTCAAGAGCACGAGCAGCCGCGTTCTGCATCTTGTCGACGTCAGCCTGCAACTGGTTCATCTGCAGCTCGACGCGCTTGCGGCTCGTGGCGACGTCGGCGACGCCCCTGCGCACCTTCTGCAACATGTCGAGCTGACGCTGGTAGGAGTAATCGAGGGTCTCGCGAGGGTCCTCGACCTTGTCGAGGGCCTTGTTCGCCTTGGAACGGAACACCGTCGAAAGTCGTGCAAATATGCCAGCCATAGGTGGAGTCGAATCCTTCCCCTTCGGTGCTTGATGACTCCGGGAAGTCGTCAGCGTTACGGTTGCCTGATCCTTAGCGTACGGGACTGCGCAACCACGGCCCAGAGCAATACCCGTACAATCTTCTCAGCCCAGACAGGGTCGCCCCGGCTGGAACAGGCCACCGCGGGCACGAGTACGACACCAAAAAGGATGGATCGTGGGACTGTTCCGCCCCTATGAACAGGGAGACAGCAAGAAGGCCGGAACGGCGGGCAAGACCGTCGAGACAAAGCCGGTGTCCAGCACCGAGTCCTCCCCGTCCTCGACCGCAGCAGCTCTGAAGCCCGCCTCCGAGGCGTTGAGCTCCAGCACGGAGCAGCAGTCGACCAAGCGGCACCGCGTCGACAAGGAGCGTCGTCCAGCTGCCTCTGAAGCACCAGTTACCCACTCGAAGACCCAGGCCCGCCACGTGGCGAAACAGGGACCGACCCCGTCCCGCGCCGAGGCCGAGGCTGCCCGTCGGGAGCGTCTCAACCCGACCCTGAGCAAGAGGGAGGCCCGCAAGCGGGAGCGGCTGGCCAAACGCGAGCGTCAGGCTACGGCCATGAAGGCGGCCGAGCACCGCCCGGAGCGGGGATACATCCGCGACTACGTCGACTCCCGCTGGACCTTCAGCGAGTTCATCATGCCGATCTTCCTGGCCGTCATGGTGATCTGGTTGGCCATGCTCTTCATCGCCCCCACCGCAGTTGGCGCGATCAATGCCATGTCCTTGGGCATGCTCATCGTCATGCTGGTGTGGTTGGTCGACTCCTGGCGGTTGTGGCACGGTGCCAAGAAGGGCATCCGCGCCCGCTACCCCAACGCTCCCCTGCGCGGTCTGTGGGCCTACCTCAACAACCGAGCCATGACCGTGCGTCGCTGGCGCAACCCGGAACCACGCATCGAACGCGGCGAGAAGATCGACTGATCCCAGGCCTCCCGGTCCTGCAACCCCACGTTGATGCGTCCGTGTCCCTTTCGGGGCACGGACGTGGTTGTCTTGTGGATATGAGTTACTCGTGGATTTTCACACAGCCTCGCGTCACCGTCGAGGGGGCAGAGCACCTTGGTGAATTCGGTGCCGGCCAGCAGTTCGAGTCCCAGGAGGAGGCCGAAGCATGGCTCTCCGGAACCTGGCCCGAGTTGCAGGACGCCGGTGTCGACGCGGTCACCCTCATGGAGGACGATGAGGTCGTCTACGGTCCGATGGGGCTGTCCGAGGAATGAATTGACGCCGTCGGTGTCCTGAGAGGTGGCGGAACTCACACACCGTACGCGGCACGGGCACCGCGCCGTCTCGCACCCGAGGCGCCTCGACTAGGCTTCACGACGAGGCGTCGGCCCGGGTCTGCCCGGGCCCCATCCTGAACCGACCCCTGAATGAGAGGAATCCTCGTGGCCAACAGCACCGAGCTGCCCATCCGTCCGCGTCCCGATCTCAAGGTCTCCCGTAATGCCAACGGCGCCGACGTCGTGATCGCCGGCCTGGTCGAGAGCTCCCAGGGCCCCGCCGTCCAGGGGCTTGCACCGCGAGCCGTGAACGAAGCCGAGGAGATTTTCGGTGCTTCGCTGGCCGAGGTTGCCATCCGCGCTGGTGGCTCGACGAAGCTGGGGTCCACCGTGGTGCTGCCCTGGTCCGGGAACAGCCTCGTCTTGGTCGGCTGCGGGACTGAGGGAAGTGATACTGAGGTCCTTCGCAAGGCTGCCGGCGCCGGTGCGCGCGCTGCCGCTGCCCTCTCCCACGGCACACCCCTCAAGGTGGCCGTCGACATCGGAACCGCTTCGGCCGAGCAGGTCCGTGTCGCCGCCGAGGGTGCCCTGCTCGGTTGCTACAGGGTGCCTGTCATCACCGCGAACGCGGGTGCACCCGAGGTCTCCACCGTAACCATCGTCTCCAATGCCCGTGGCGCCAAACCCGAGCTCGACAAGGCCCGGATCCTTGCCGACGCCGTCTACACCGCCCGTGACTGGGTAGACGCTCCTGCCAACCTCCTCTACCCGAAGACCTTCGCCGCCTCGGTGCGGTCGTGGTGCAAGGACCTCAAGGACGTCACCGTCGAAGTCCTTGACGAGAGGGCTCTCGTTCGTGGCGGTTTCGGTGGCATTCTGGCCGTCGGTGGCGGTTCGGCCCACTCCCCCCGCCTGGTTCGCGTGGAGTACTCCCCGGAGGGCGCCACCACCACCCTGGCCTTGGTCGGCAAGGGCATCACCTTCGACTCCGGTGGCCTGGACATCAAGACCGCTGCCGGCATGTACACCATGAAGTGCGACATGGGCGGTGCTGCCGCCGTCCTGGCCGCTGTCGGTGCGGTCGCGCACCTGGGCCTCAACATTCGTGTCATTGCCTACGGCTGCATGGCCGAGAACATGCCCTCCGGATCGGCATGGCGACCCTCCGACGTCGTCACCATGTACGGCGGCAAGACCGTCGAGAACGCCAACTCCGACGCCGAGGGCCGCATCGTCATGGCCGACGGCCTGGCTCGCGCCTGCGAGGACGAGCCGGACTACCTCGTCGACATCTCCACCCTCACCGGCGCCTGCATGGTCGCCCTCGGCAACCACACTGCCGGGGTCATGACCTCCGGCGCCCAAGCCGCCGACACCCTGTTGGATGCCTCTGAGGCAGCCGGTGAGGACTTCTGGGAACTCCCGATAACTGACGAGGTGCGCGACGGATTGCACTCCGACATCGCCGACGTGAAGTCCTCGGGGGTCCGCGAAGGCAGTGCGATGGCCGCCGCGGCCTTTCTGCAGCACTTCGTGACGCCGGGCGTCGACTGGGCCCACCTCGACATCGCCGGCCCGGCATACAACAACGCCATGCCGCACGACTACACCCCGATCCAGGGAACCGGGTTCGGAGTGCGCACCTTGGTACAGCTCGCCGCCAATCTGGCTGACTGACGACCTTCATCGCCGCGAGGGGCAGGACTTGGAGGTTCTGCCCCTCGGCGTGTTCGGACGAGATTTTTCTGATTCCAGGAATGGGGACAACTGCACATTTACCCATCGTCCGGCTAGGCTTGCAACGAATCCGTCGCGGTCTGCAAAGGAGCTCCAACACATGTCGACCGAAGTCACTCTTCCCGCACTGGGCGAGTCCGTCACCGAAGGCACCGTGTCCCGCTGGCTCAAGGCCGTCGGAGACACCGTCGAGGCCGACGAGCCCCTGCTCGAGGTGTCCACCGACAAGGTCGACACCGAGGTCCCCTCCCCCGCCTCCGGCACCCTGATCGAAATCAAGGTCCCCGAGGACGAAGACGCCGAGGTCGGCGCCGTGCTCGCCATCATCGGCGACCCCTCCGAGTCCGACTCCGCTCCAGCCGAGGCCCCCGGTGGACATGATGATGCCCCCACACCGCAGCTTCAGCCTGAACCCGCAGCCGACGAGAAGTCTGGTCCCGCCACTGGTGGCGCGGCCAAGGGCGTCGAGGTGACTCTTCCCGCACTGGGCGAGTCCGTCACCGAAGGCACCGTGTCCCGCTGGCTCAAGGCCGTCGGAGACACCGTCGAGGCCGACGAGCCCCTGCTCGAGGTGTCCACCGACAAGGTCGACACCGAGGTCCCCTCCCCCGCCTCCGGCACCCTGATCGAAATCAAGGTCCCCGAGGACGAAGACGCCGAGGTCGGCGCCGTGCTCGCTATCATCGGCGACCCCTCGGTCGCCGAGTCTGCTCCCGAGCCGGTGAAGAGCAAGACCGAGGAGACCCCGGCCCCCGCGCCGACTGCTCCGAAACCCGTTGAGGCTCCGAACCCGACTGGCACCAACGCGGTCGCCCCACGTGCCACCAACCCGTCCTCCGACGTCTACGTCACCCCGCTGGTCCGCAAGTTGGCCAAGGAGAACAACGTCGACCTGTCCATCATCACCGGAACTGGCGTCGGTGGCCGCATCCGAAAGCAGGACGTGCTGGCTGCTGCTGGCAAGCCCGAGGAGGCCCCGACCCCCGCGCCGACTCCCGTCTCTGCTCCTGCTCCAGCCGCCCCGAAACCCGCTGGTTCAGCTCGCAAGGCCTCCCAGGAGGTCTCCCCGGAGGCCGTCGCTCTACGCGGTACCACCGAGAAGATGAGCCGTTTGCGCAAGGTCATCGCCTCCCGCATGGTGGACTCCCTGCAGGTCTCGGCCCAGCTCACCGCCACCGTCGAGGTGGACATGACCGCAATCTCCCGCGTTCGCAAGGCTGAGAAGGCTTCCTTCAAGGCTCGCGAGGGAGTTGGCCTGTCCTACCTGCCATTCATCACCAAGGCCGTCGTCGAGGCCCTCAAGGCCAACCCGAAGTTCAACGCGAACATCGACACCGAGGCCGGAACGATCACGTACGGCGCCTCCGAGAACATCGGCATCGCCGTCGACACCCCGCGTGGCCTGCTGGTTCCGGTCATCAAGAACGCCGGCAACCTCAACATCGCTGGACTGGCTCACCAGATCGGCGACCTGGCTGCTCGCGCCCGCGACAACAAGGTCACTCCCGACGAGCTGGCCGGTGGTACCTTCACCATCACCAATTACGGCTCGGCTGGTGCTCTCTTCGACACCCCGATTGTCAATCAGCCCGAGGTCGCCATCCTCGGCACCGGTGCCTTGGTGAAGCGCCCGGTCGTCGTCACCAACGAGTTCGGTGAGGACACCATCACCATTCGCGACATGATGTACCTCTCGCTGTCCTACGATCACCGTCTCATCGACGGTGCCGTGGCGGCTCGCTTCTTGTCAGGCATCAAGGCCCGCCTGGAGGAGGGTGACTTCGCCGGAGAGTTCTGATTCGACACCTCAAGGGCCCGGTGTGGAATTCCGCACCGGGCCCCGCCATGTATCCGGACTACCATGGGTCAGCGTGACAGACGCCCAGGCAACCCCACAGCCCACCACACCCCAGGTCGTTGACGGGGTAGTTCCCAGGGGATGGGTGGATCATCCCGCTGGCTTGGAATTCGAATGTCTGGGCATCGCGGACAACCCCCCGGTACGCACCGAGTACAACGAGTGCTGGGCCCACCAGCGTGAGGTGCACGCCGAAGTCTCGCGCCATCAGCGCCCCAGCACGGTCATCTACGTCGAGCACGACCCTGTCTACACTGCGGGCCGACGCACCCGCCCGGAGGCCTATCCCTTCGACGGTACCCCTGTCATCCCGGTGGATCGCGGCGGTGAGATCACCTGGCATGGTCCGGGCCAGCTCGTCGGATACCCCATCGTCTTCCTGCAGCGCGGCATCGGTGTCGTGGACTACGTGCGTCGGGTCGAGGAGTCGATCATCCGCCTCGTTGCCGAGTACGGGTTGAAGGCCGGACGGGTCCCCGGACGTACCGGCGTCTGGTTTCCCTCTGATGGCGTCGGCCCGGAGCGCAAGGTCTGCGCGATCGGCATCCGGGTCTCTCGTCAGACGGCGATGCACGGATTCGCCCTCAACGTCGACCCCGACACCGCCTGGTTCGACAACATCATCCCCTGCGGTATCACCGACGCTGACGTCACCAGCATGGGACGCGAACTGCGACGTCTGCATGGCCCCGACGCCGAGGTGCCCTCCATCCTGGAAGTGGCAGGCAAGCTCGAGCCCATCCTCACCGAGATGATGTCCTTCCAGCCCTATGAGATGAGCCCGGACATCCCGCGTCCGGAGCACCCGGCGTTCCTTCACCCCATGTCGTGAACCTGTCCGTCATCCCGGCTACGGTCCCCACCGCACCGGAGATGCTGGTGACAGTTCTGCCTGCCCCGCCGATACCGATGACCGGAGCCATCTCGGTGGGTCCCCATCATGACTTCGCCACCGACTCAGGAGCCCCTGCCGCCACCGGCATGATGATCGCGGTTTCCGGGCAGCTCAATCCACTGAATGGTTCGTCAAGAGCCTGTCCAGCCTCTTCGTCGTCACCCATTCGCTGAGGCTTCGCAACGTTGGTGCACACAGTTAAACTGGCCGACGTGAGTGTCGAGGCAGACGGCAGAAGGCTCCTCCGAGTCGAGGTCAAGAACTCCCAGACCCCCATCGAGGACAAACCTCGCTGGATTCGTACCCGGGCTACGATGGGTCCGCAATACCGCGACATGCGACGCCGAATGATAGACGGTGATCTTCACACGGTGTGCCAGGAAGCTGGCTGTCCCAACATCTTCGAGTGCTGGGAGGACCGCGAGGCCACCTTCCTCATCGGCGGCGATCACTGCACCCGCCGTTGCGATTTCTGCCAGATCGAGTCGGCCAAGCCGGAGGGCTACGACAAGGACGAGCCACATCGTGTCGGCGAGTCGGTCATGCAAATGGGCCTACGTTACGCCACCGTCACCTCGGTCTGCCGTGACGACCTCGAGGACGAGGGAGCTTGGTTGTGCGCCGAGACCATCCGCCAGATCCACCAGTTGAACCCGGGAGTCGGCGTCGAGATGCTGGCCCAGGACTTCTCCGGCAGGCAGGAGCTCCTTGACGTCGTCTTCGAGTCCCGCCCGGAGGTCTTTGGGCACAACCTCGAGACAGTCCCACGCATCTTCAAGCGCATCCGCCCCGGATTCCGCTACGACCGTTCACTGGCCGTCCTCAACTCGGCCCACGAGGCGGGTCTCATCACCAAGTCCAACCTCATCCTCGGCATGGGAGAGACTCGTGAGGAGATCTCGGAGGCCATGCAGGCCCTGCATGATGTCAAGACCGACCTGCTGACGATCACCCAATACCTGCGCCCGAACGCCTACCTGCACCCGATCGACCGCTGGGTGGCCCCGCAGGAGTTCGACGAGCTGGCCGAGGAGGCCCGCGAGATTGGATTCGTCGGTGTCATGAGTGGCCCACTGGTGCGCTCCTCCTACCGCGCCGGACGTCTCTACCGTCAGGCCATGGAGGCTCGCGGGGAGAAGCCGGTCACCATCGTCACCGGCTACCGGGACGGGGAGAAACCGGCTCCGTTTGCCGCCAAGGAGTAATCAGAGGAGCTTGATCAGCTTGACGAGGGGCAATGACGACCACCCCGAAAGTCAATGAGGATGATCGACGCGACAACGAACAAGGCCACGGCAACTCCTCCCCGGCCGTGACGCCAGGCGGCGGTGCCCCGGGTACATACGGAGGAACCACGTCGAAGTAGGGTCGCCGTCACGAAACCGGTAGAATGCCGCGGAGTCCGTCCATCAACGTCGTCGGGAGCGTGTCAATGCCCAAGAGCCAGGCAGCCAAGGAACTCGCCGCCAAACAGAAGGCGCAGGCCAAGGCCGAGAAGGAGCGTCGCAAGAATTCCGACAATCCCAAGGACTGGAGCACCGGCAAGCAGCTCGTCGAGACTTTCAAGCTGACCCGCCAGGTTGATCCCCAGCTCCTCTGGTGGGTCATTGGCGCCTTCGCCCTTGTTGTCGTGGCGATCACCGTCCTCGGTCTCATTTTCACTGACCTGTGGTGGGCTTGGCTCATCGTCGGCATCTTCGCTGGCGCCGCTACCGCCATGTGGGTATTCCAGGCGCGCGCCAAGCGTTCCATGTACACCCGCTTCAAAGGCCAGACCGGCTCAGCCGAGGTGGCTCTCTCCCTGCTGGACAAGAAGAAGTGGACCTCCACCCCGGCGATCGCCTTCACCCGACAGCAGGACGTCGTGCACCGCGCCGTCGGACCGGCCGGGATCGTCCTCATCGGCGAGGGCCACGGCAACGGTCTGCGCAATCTGCTGGCCACCGAGACCAAGCGTCACGAACAGGTCGCCTACGGTACCCCGGTGACCTCGCTCATCATGGGCGACGGCAAGGGTGAGGTTCCGCTGGAGGACCTCGACAGGCACATCAAGAAGCTGCCCAAGGCCCTCAACGCCTCCCAGGTGGACGAGGTCGTCAACCGTCTCAATGCCCTCGACGCCATGCGTCCGAAAGTGCCGCTACCCAAGGGCCCGATGCCCAATTCCATGAAGGGCGCCCGCGCCGCCATGCGGGGACGCTGAGCCTCCGTTGGCCGGCACGAATCTCGTCAACGCCGATCGCATCTCGAAGTCTTGGGGCACACGGACGGTCCTCTCGGAGACGTCCCTGGGACTCTCGACGGGAGATGTCATCGGCGTGGTGGGGCGCAATGGGGACGGAAAATCCACCCTCCTGGCCCTTCTCACCGGCTCGTTGAAACCCGATTCCGGGACTGTGACGCGCACCAATGGGATTTCCATCGGGGTGCTCGCCCAGGCCGAATTCCCCAAGGGCGACGAGACCGTCCGTGACCTTGTCGTCGGTGGCCGTCCCGACCATGCCTGGGCGGCGGATCGCAAGGCTCGCCCGATCGTTGAGGACATGCTCACCGACATTGACCTCGACCGTCCCATGGCCGATCTGTCCGGTGGTGAGCGCCGTCGGGTTGCCCTGGTCTCGATCATGTTGGGTGACCACGACCTACTCGTCCTCGACGAGCCCACCAACCACCTCGACGTCGAGGCCGTCGCCTGGCTGGCGGGGCAGCTGCGCCACCTCCAGGAGCGCGGTGTGGCCATGCTCGTCGTCTCCCACGACCGCTGGTTCCTTGACGAGATCTGCACCGACATCTGGGAAGTCCACGACGCCACTGTTGAGGCCTATGAGGGCGGATACTCCGCCTACATCCTCGCCCGGGTGGAGCGAGCCCGCATCGCCGCCAGCAACGAGGCCACGCGTCAGAATCTGGCGCGCAAGGAGCTGGCATGGTTGCGTCGCGGCGCCCCCGCCCGCACTTCCAAACCTCGTTACCGCGTCGAGGCCGCGAATGCCCTCATCGCCAATGTCCCCGAGCCCCGCGACAAGCTGGAACTGGCGCGGTTCTCCGCGGCCCGGCTGGGCAAGGACGTGCTGGATCTCAAGGACGTCACCGTAACCGTCGCTTCCGACGAGCTGGGCGTGCGCACCCTGCTGGACAACGTGACATGGTCGATCGGACCAGGCGACCGAATCGGCCTGGTCGGCGTCAATGGTGCCGGCAAGACCACTCTGCTGAATCTCTTCGACGGATCCCGCCAGCCTGACTCCGGCCGCGTCAAGCAGGGCAAGACTCTGCGGCTTGCCCATCTGCGTCAGGAGGTGGACGACCTCGACGCGACGACGACGGTGCTGGAGTCGGTCAACGATGTCAAGGCGAGGACGAAGCTTGCCACCGGGCGCGACGCCTCTGCCGCGGACCTGTTGGAAGGATTCGGGTTCACCGGACAGAAACTCGTCACCCGTATCGGCGACCTCTCTGGTGGTGAACGCCGGCGTCTTCAACTATTGCGTCTCCTCATGGATGAACCGAACGTCCTACTCCTCGACGAGCCAACCAACGACCTGGACATCGACACATTGCGTCTCCTGGAGGACTATCTCGACTCCTGGCCAGGAACCCTCATCGTCGTCTCCCACGACCGTTGGTTCCTGGAAAGGGTCTGCGACGTGGTGTGGGCCCTCATGGGCGACGGGACGGTCGCCCTGCTTCCCGGAGGGATTTCACAGTATCTGGAGCACCGTCGCAACCGTGCGACCGGCCCGTCGAAGTCGAGCCGCGTGGGCACCGAGAGCTCCCAGCAGAAGGTCAACACCGCTGCTCTGAGGCAGGCTCGCAAGGACATGGACCGGATTGACCGCAAGATGGGCAAGGTCCGCGACAAGCTGGCCTCGTTGCACGAGGAGATGGCTACCAAGGCCGACGACTACCATACCCTCGCCGACCTGCAGACGAAGGCCAATGACCTTGACGAGCAGATGTCGAGTCTGGAGGAGCAATGGCTGGAGGCTGCCGACGTCGTGGAGAATCAGTGATGGCACGCGGTGATGGTCCCCGGATCCGAGGATCCGGGATGTGGCCCACGATCGTTGTCTTGGTCATCACCGTGGCGTGGACGCTCATCATGCCCAATCCGACCGACCTCAGGATCTACCGGGACTGCGTGCGAGCCATGCTGGACGACCCGGACAAGCTGTACACTGCCACCTCGGTCAGTGGTCTGGGATTCACGTACCCACCCTTCGCCGCAATCGCCCTCGTCCCGTTGTCCCTCCTGCCGTTCCGCGCCGCGACGATCCTCCACTGTGCCGTCAGCGCGACCGCTCTCGTCATCATGATCGACGTGACGTGGCGGCACTGCGGACGTCGACCATCGGGCATCGTGACGGCCGCTGTCGCCGCAATCCTGGTGGCCAGCGAACCGATCGCCAAGAGCTTCTCCTACGGCCAGGTCAATCTTCAGCTGGCTCTCCTGGTCATCCTTGACGTCTTCGTTCTTCCACGCGCATGGCGCGGCGTCGGCGTTGGTGTGGCCACCGGATTCAAGCTCACCCCCGGCATCTTCGCGCTGTGGTACCTCGTCACCGGCCAGTTCAAGGCAGCACTGCGGGCCGCTGCTGTCGGAGTGTTAACAATGGCTCTCGGCTTCGCCATCGCACCGACGGCGTCGTGGAGGTACTGGACCCACTACATGGTCTCCCCGAAGCGGCTCGGCGGGCTGACCTGGGCTGGCAACCAATCCTTGTCAGGGATGCTGTTACGACTGGGACGAGGAGAGCTCACCCCAGTCTGGCTCATTCTGGTCGTCCTCTGTTGTCTGCTAGCCGGGATCGCGTCTCGTCGGCTGTGGCAGCAAGGAGGGGCCGATCGGGTGTGGTCCCTGCTGTGCGCGGGAATCTGCGGATGCCTCGTGAGCCCGGTGTCATGGTCCCATCACTGGGTGTGGACCGCGCTGATCATCGTCGCAGGACTGGCAGATCGACGCCGAGCCCGCCACTGTCTCGCCCTACTCTGGGCCTTCGCCACCCTGACATGGATGGTCTGGTGGTTCCCAGCAGGTCATGACCAAGAAGTTGCTGCGCCTTGGTGGCAGAAAGTCCTCACCGACTCCTACGAGATCCTGGGTGCCGGGTCCCTCCTCGCCTTGGCCTGGAGCCACCGTGCATCAGTCGCACGGCATGAGGAGGGCGGACCGTCATCCGGCCCGCCCCACCCGTAACGCTCACTCACGCCACTGTGAACAAGTGATCACTACTGCTCACCGACTGGCCGACAGGGGCGACATCACCGAGCTTGTCAGGGGCGGTGTCGAGAACGATGACTGGGCACACCACGCTGCGCCCTCCCTCGGCGACACGGGCGGGGTTCCACGTGATGAGCTCGTCTCCGACGGAAACCTCTGCGCCCTCCTCGGTGTGAAGGGTGAATCCCTCCCCTCCCAGCTGGACGGTGTTGATGCCAAGATGCACCAGCATCCCGAATCCGTCCGCCTCAATGACGAAGGCGTGCGGGTGCAGCTTGACGAGGCGCCCCGACACCGGC
The DNA here is from genome assembly GCF_052654715.2 of Cutibacterium nasicola. Classification (NCBI taxonomy): domain Bacteria; kingdom Bacillati; phylum Actinomycetota; class Actinomycetes; order Propionibacteriales; family Propionibacteriaceae; genus Cutibacterium; species Cutibacterium nasicola. The sequence goes on from NZ_CP199745.2 coordinate 1,571,848, forward strand.
GCCACGACGGTGACATCGCCGTCGCCGGAGGGATGCAGGGCGACACCGGGACCCACTAGGCCCTGTGCGAACACCGGATCGGGGACCTCGGGCAGGGCCACCAGGGTGCCATTGAGAGGAGAGAGGACCGAGGTCATCAGCGCAGGTCCTCGATGTCCTCGGCAAGGGTGTCAGCCTCGGGTCCGACGACCACCTGGACGGACGTTCCCTGCTGGACGACGCCGAATGCACCGGCAGCCCTGAGAGCGGCCTCGTTGACGAGGTCGGGGTCGTCAACCTCAACGCGCAGCCGGGTGATGCAGGCCTCGAGGTCGCCAATGTTGTCGTCGCCACCGAGGGCCGTCAGGATCTGTTCTGCCTTGCTCATGATGTCTCCTTGTCGTGGCTCGAGGTGCACTCCGCCGTGGAGGATCCCCGAACACATACTGACCCACCTTCCAAGTGGTCCAGACAATTAACACTGAACTCCATCGGGCCGCCGGATGTCAAGAGGCGGTCAGGCCTCGTGATCCTCTCCCCACAAATCCTCCAGGTCGGAGGCAAGCAGGTCCGCGTCAGGTCCGACGATCACCTGGACGCCCTGTCCCTGCACCGTCACACCATGGACGCCAGCACGACGCAGCGCTTGCTCGTCGACCTGCCCGCAGTTTCGGACCTGACAGCGCAAACGGGTCACACACGGCTCGATCGACACCACGTTGTCGACTCCCCCCAACGCTGCCAAGATGTGTTCAACACGCTTCATCACGAGCCTCCTCGAGGTGGATACAGGGTCCTGCGCGGCCCGGAGATCGGCACCCACAGTTTGTAACGGTCTCCCCGGTACCAGGACCGGGAGTAGGCAACGGCAAGATCATCGGCATAGGTACGGCGGTTGATGGCCAGCAGAGGCGATCCCACCGGAATGTGCAACAGCTCACAGATCACCGCATCCCCGCTGACGGCCTCAATGGCATCCTCCCCCCAGGTGGGGACGAGACCAGCGTTCGCCAAGACCCCGTAAATGCTCGCGGGTACGCCATTCGCCAGTAGATTCGGCATCACTCGTGTGGAGATCCAGGTTCTCTCGACTACCATCGGAACCCCGTCGGCCAACCGCACCCGGTAGATGAAGTGGACGGATTCACCGGGCTCAATCCCCAGCCAGACGGCCACGTCCGGGGCCGCCGGCAACTCTTCCCCGCGCAGCACCCGTGTATCGGGAATCATGCCACGTTGACGCATTTCCTCGTTGAAGGACGAGATCCGTGACTGGACGTCAACCTTCGGAGCCCGGACATAGGTCCCACTCCCGCGGCGACGTTCCAGCCGTCCGCTGTTGACCAGCGAATCCACCGCCTGGCGGACCGTCATCCGTGAGATTCCGAAACGTTCGGCAAGCTCACGCTCACTGGGAACGACATCTCCGACCGACAGGCGGGTGTCGATGAGCTCGACGAGATAATCCCGCACGGTCACGTACTTCATGCGTGAATTATGCCCCGGATGCAGGGTTGACCACCGAGGGGAGATCCAACCCGACCGAAATGTTCACGTTCACACATTCTGCGCACCCTCTTGAGGTGGCAGTACCGGCGGCCTACACTTCATCAGGTGGTCCATACCACACCATGGACCACCTGATGCCGAACCGATGTGGGCAAAGGCGTCGGACATGAGAACTCACTGCGGAGGAACTCCATGGCGAAAGACGCTGTTACCACCAGCACGAAGAAGAAACGGCAGATACCCGGGTTCTCCCAGATGCAGCGCATCGGACGCTCCCTCATGCTGCCCATCGCATCCCTGCCGGTCGCAGCACTGCTCATGCGATTCGGAGCGGCCGATGTGCTGGGCGCGGACGGCGTGGCCAGGCACGCATCCTGGATGCAGCCGGTCGCTGATGTGCTCGCCGGCGCCGGTGGCGCGATCTTCGACAACCTGCCCCTCATCTTCGCGCTCGGCGTGGCTGTCGGTTACGCCAAGAAGGCCGATGGTTCCACCGCACTGGCCGCCCTCATCGGCTACCTCACCTTCACGGGCGCGGGCACCTCCGACAAGACCCAGGGTGGGGTCCTGCACGCACTGGCCCCATACTTCGCCAAGGACACCGGAGTCATCAACTACGGCGTCCTTGGCGGCATCGTCATCGGCATCATCGCCGCCAAGATGTACGAGAAATACCGCCGCACCAAGCTGCCGACCTACCTGGCCTTCTTCGGCGGGCGTCGCTTCGTTCCGATCGTCACCGCTGCGGCCTCGGTGGTCGCCGGTGTCATCATGGCCCTTGTCTATCCAGCCTTTGACTGGCTGTTCAACAAGCAGGTCGGCGGGTTCATCATGACCCACGGGTCGAACCCGGCCACCGGATTCGTCTTCGGCACCATCAACCGTCTGCTCATTCCCTTCGGCCTGCACCACCTGCTCAACTCCCTGCCGTGGTTCCAGCTCGGTAGCTGCACCAATGCCGCCGGCGAGACCCTGCACGGCGACATCACCTGCTTCTTCAGTGGCACGGCCGGCACCAATGCCTGGACCGGCTCTTTCATGACCGGGTTCTTCCCGATCATGATGTTTGCCCTGCCCGGTGCTGCCCTGGCCATTTACCACACCGCCAGGCCGGAGCGTAAGAAGATCACCGGTGGCGTCATGCTGTCGGTCGGCCTGACCGCCTTCCTCACTGGTATCACTGAGCCCCTCGAGTACGCGTTCGCCTACGTAGCCTTCCCGCTGTACCTCGTGCACGCCCTGCTCACCGGCTCGTCCTTGGCCCTGTGCAACGCTCTGGGCATTAAGGACGGGTTCGGATTCTCGGCCGGCCTGACCGACTACATCATCAACTTCGGACGAGCTGCCGAGCTGTCCGGCAGCGCAGGAAAGGTCCTGCTGCTCCTTCTCATCGGTCTCGTCTACGCCGCCATCTACTACGTGGTGTTCCGATTCGCCATCACGAAGTGGAACCTGCGCACCCCTGGCCGTGAGGAGGACGGTGACGAGTCGAACGCCGGGACCAGCGTCTTCGACGAGGCCCAGCTCGCCGCCACCAAGTCCACCGGCAAGGAGAACGCCCAGAAGGAGGGCCGGGCCTGATTCCACCCCCTCCCATCGCATGACGGCGCCCCCTGCACGCCGGAGGCGTCGTACCCATTTGCCCTCAGTCGTTCTGCGGAGCGGGCATCACTCGCCGCAGGACCTGATCCAGAATGACGCCAATGACGATTGCACCAGTGATCCCGACCGTCGCGGCGAGGATATGGTTGTTGCCCAGAAAACTTGCCGCGCCAGCACCAATCGCGGTGGCATATCCAGCCCACAGAACCCCGGCCAACGTGTCAACAGGAAAGAATACGCGATAGGAAAAGCGGGTGGCCCCCGCCATGGTATTGACGATGACACGCCCGCCGGGAATGTATCGGGCGACCAGGATGCACAACGGCCCGCGCACTCGCAGTTGGTGAGTCGCCCAGGTGACGGTCTTCTGCCGTTTCGGCCCACCGTTGAAAAGTTTGGTGTGTCCGAGCTGACGCCCAATCCAGTAGGCAATGTTGTCCCCGCACATCGCACCGAATGCTGCCACCGGGATGATTAGCCACCACGGCGGATGTCCTATTGCTGCCAGGGCGACGACGAAGGACTCGCTCGGGACGGGTGGGAAGAACCCGTCAATGGCGCACAGTCCCCACAGCACCGCAACAACCCAGGAGTGGGAGGCGTTGGCCGCGATGACGCCGTTGACGCTCGCCATCCATGCGGTCAGATCCATGTCTGCCAGTCTTCCACCCGGGCTCAATAGGTCGTCGCATGGCGGGAGATCGCCCGTCGGTAGACTGCCTCCAGCTGATCAACGACGGGACCAGCCGCGAATCGGGAGCGAGCCTGCCATGCGATCGCCTCGCGGTCCCATGACCGACCGAGCACCTGTTGCAGACCATCTGCCAACGCATCGACGTCCCTCACCGGGACGACCACGCCGTTGCTGTCGTCGATGAACTCCTGCGGACCACCGCAGGCCGTCGTCAGCACCGGTAGGCCAGCCGCCAAGGCTTCGGCACAGGCGACCCCGAAGGTCTCGGAGTGGGAGGCCAGGGCAAAGGCGTCAGCACCCGCGAGCTCTTCCGCTATGCGCTCTCGCGGCTGGGTACCCAGCAGGACGACATTCGTGTTGTTGGCCGCAATGGCCTCCAGGGGCCGACGTTGTGGTCCATCCCCGATGATGCGCAGCTGAATTCCGGGCAACTGCTCGACGGCATGGGCCAGTTCGACCACTCCCTTGCCAGGATTGAGGGTGGCGACGCTGACGACCACCGTTCCTTCATGGCGCCGTGCCGGACGGTCGAAGAGGTCGACATCAACGATGTTGGGCACGACCGTCGAGGTGACCCCGTACCCGGCCAACCTCGAACTCAGGCCTTGGGAGACGCTGATGACGGCGTCAGCCCGGTCCCCGGCGACGGAAATGTCCTCCTGGAGACGTTGGTCCGGGTTCGCCAGATGGGAATCATGTTCGGTCCACACCAGCGGTCCGGGACAATCGGCCCGTGCCGCAGCGGCGGCAAATCGTGCAAAATGAGCATGGACGACGTCAGGTGTCCCCCACTCCGCGATGACGGTCCGGTGCAGCCGTCGGGCTGCTCTGGCGTGCACCCGGTGATCGGCGCGTGCGGACACCGCCCCCAGCGGGACGTCCAGCCTCGCCACCGTGATGCCGTCATTGCGTTCCGCGGCGTGCTCGACACGCGTGCCAAACTTGCGCCAATGCCGAATGGACCGCGCGTCGAGGACAGCCAGCACGACCTCGTGGGCCTGCTGTCGTAGCGCCACTGCCTGGTCATACTCGAAGAGTCCTCGCAGCGGAGCTTCCGGGCTCGGAATCCCCCGAGACAAAACCATGACACGCATATGACTCACTTGCGATCGACGACGACGGTGCCGTGCACGAGGTCGTCGGGACCTCTCCTTTCGGCTCTGATGACGAGAGTGGGAACGACGAGGCTTGTCATAGATGTATGCACGATCGCTCGCCGCCCCCTGATGAGGCCAAGGGCACCAAGCGGGACGCCGGCCATCCGAGCGACAATCTGGCCGAAGGACCCGCCTGCCATTGTCGTGAAGAACAGGAACTCAAGGCAGAAGACCGCCATCGGCATCCACATGGGCCAATCGCCGCCTCGAATCACTGTCTGCCCAACAATCGATCCGGCAAGCACCACGGATGCTCCCAGGCCGACGATGAGCGCACCGATGCGCTCGTCCCGACTCGCCGGCGATCCACACCCTTCCGCGGGCAACCCAATCGGGGTGCCTGGTGCTGCCTCGATCCCACTCACCCGATGAATTCTACCGGCAGCAGCTGTTACACGCTCGAAACACAACGGTGACGGCTGAGCAACCCGTACGGACTACCGTGAACACATCACCAGTCGTGTCGATGGAGGAAAGATGTTCGAAGGTCCCGACGACCTGCTCGCTTATGTCAAGAAGGAAGGCATCGAGATGATCGATGTCCGCTTCTGTGACCTCATCGGTGTCATGCAGCACTTCACCGTACCCGCCCGAGAGTTCGACAAGGACCAGTACGAGAACGGTCTGGCCTTCGACGGATCCTCCATCCGGGGCTTCCAGAAGATCAACGAGTCGGACATGGCTCTGTTGCCCGACCCGACGACCGCCTGGATCGATCCGTTCCGCGAGCGCAAGACGCTCATCGTCAACTTCAACGTCCACGACCCGATCACCAAGGAGGCCTACAGTCGCGACCCGCGCAACATCGCGCTCAAGGCCGAGGCGTACCTCGCTTCCACCGGCATCGGCGACACTGCCTTCTTCGCTCCCGAGGCCGAGTTCTACGTGTTCGACGACATCCGCTTCGACACCCGTCAGAACACCTCGTACTACTCGATCGACTCCGAGGCCGGCGCCTGGAACACCGGACGTACCGAGGACGGCGGCAACCGCGGTTACAAGGTGAAGTACAAGGGTGGTTACTTCCCGGTGGCCCCCACCGATCACTTCGGGGACCTGCGCGACGAGATCGTCACCATCATGGAGGGTCTGGGTATGCAGGTCGAGCGCGCCCACCACGAGGTCGGCACCGCTGGCCAAGCTGAGATCAACTGGCGTTTCAACACCCTGTCCCGCGCAGCTGACGACGTCATGAAGTTCAAGTACATCGTCAAGAACGTCGCCTGGCAGCACGGCAAGACGGCGACCTTCATGCCGAAGCCGATCTTCGGTGACAACGGGTCGGGCATGCACGTCCACTCCTCGCTGTGGGAGAACGGCGAGCCTCTCTTCTTCGACGAGTCCGGCTACGCACAGCTGTCCGACATGGCTCGCTACTACATCGGCGGCATCCTCAAGCACGCCCCGTCGCTGTTGGCCTTCACCAACCCGTCGGCCAACTCCTACCATCGCCTGGTTCCGGGCTTCGAGGCCCCAGTCAACCTGGTGTACTCGCAGCGCAACCGCTCCGCCTGCATGCGTATCCCGATCACCGGCCCGAACCCGAAGGCCAAGCGTGTCGAGTTCCGCTGCCCTGACCCCTCGGCCAACCCGTACATGGCCTTCGCCGCCCTGCTGCTCGCGGGTCTGGACGGCATTCAGAACAAGATCGAGCCGCCGGCCCCGGTCGACAAGGACATCTACGAGCTGCCTCCGGAAGAGCACGCTGTCATGGATCAGGTCCCGGGCAGCCTTGGTGCCGTCCTCGACAATCTCGAGGCCGACCATGAGTTCCTGCTTGCCGGTGACGTGTTCACCCCGGACCTCATCGAGACCTGGATCGAGCTCAAGCGTGGCGACCTGGCTGCCCTGCAGCAGCGTCCGCATCCCTACGAGTTCGACCTGTACTACGACATCTGAGTCGACCTGACGTGATCCCGTGACGAGGGGGACGACTTCGGTCGTCCCCCTCGTCACGTCGTGGAGAATTGGGCCCGATACACGAAGAGCGTGCGAACCGTGGGGCGCGGTTCGTTTCAGTCCAGAAACCGCACGGTCCCCTGAGGGATCGGGATGGCGTCAGAACCATTCGGCCCAGTCGAGGATTCATCTGTCAGTGCGTGGACGTCGCCTAGGTCCAGACAGCCCTCGAGGATGGCCGTCGTCGTCCCTACCGTTGCGACGAGCCGTCGTGCTCCGCGGTGCTCACAGTCACCATTGCTATGCCAGGACAGTTCCCAGCCCGAGACCTTTCCGGGAGCCAGCCGTTTCGGTATGGACTTGGAGTCATCAAGCTGCCACGCCACCGGCACGAACTCTCCTGTCTCGGTGGCCTGTTGAAGTTTCGGCATGGCGGGCAGGCTCATCGTCGACGTGCCGCAGTTACGGATCATGAGCCGGGTCACTCGTGCTCCCAGCGCCGCCCCGACGTCGTCAAACCCCATTGCCACTTTCTCGCCCTGCCGACACGTCAGAGCGCCCCCACCGCCGCCAACGCTGGTCACCCGTTGTGGGGATGTGCTGGGTTGGGGACGAGGATGCGGCGAATACCTCGGCGTCGAGGTCACCGACGAGGTCGGGACAACAGCCTCGGGAACCGCTGGGATCGGTCGCGAGCACCCAGAAACGACGACCGCTGCCGCGATTGCGCCAGCTATCAGACACCAGATCCTCGTTCGAACACCACCGCCGCCATCGGCCAGAACACCAGCACGAGAACCAGCATGACGACGTTGAGCCACGGCTGCACGCACGGCGTGATACGGATTCGTCACAACGATCACCGATGGATTCTAACGCTCCCCAGGATCATCGCCGGGGAAACGCCCGCCACGGCCCACGGTTCGAGCCGGGAGAAGACGGACCTCAGGCACCACGCCATGAGGACCACCAACGAGGCGTACAAAGCGAAGATCGCGAGGCATGTCGCCGGACCGGCGATCATCCATCACACCTTCCCCGTCGTGGCATTGCAGTGGCAGAACATGCATCAGTCTGACCACACTACCGATCCGTGGACGGGCTTGGGAGATTCCAGCTGGTCGGGGTTCCCAGCGTGCTCGGGGTTCGGCGTGGCCGGTGGCTTCACCGTGGGGATGAAGCATCCTTCGCCACTCACGACCTTGCCGGCAATCTCAACCGACATCACCTGGAGGTGGGGACCACAACTGCCTTGCCCAGGCCACGACAAGGTGACCTTGCGCCACATTCCGGTGAGCACTTCTCCCGGAATGACACCGTACGAGTCCCATGCGATCTTGACGGGCGAACCGGCGGACGTCACCTCGATCGTCGGCACGGCAGGCACGGCCAAGGGTTTCTCAGTGCAGTTCCGGACGATCAGTTCAACGGAGTTGGTTCCCTCCTTCGCCTTCATCGGAGACATCTGGACGACCGGTGCTGACCCCTTGCACGCCGGAACGGCCAGAGTACTTGCGCCGGAGGCTCCCTTCGACGGTGTCGGCTGCGCTGGCTGAGGAGGAACCGAGTTGGCAATCGGTGTTGCCCCGGGTTGATTCGCCATGTCGGAAACGGTTGGGGGCTTCTCGGCGCACCCTGCTGCAGCCATGACGGCAGCCAGGCACACAAACATCGTCACTGGTCGGGGAGCAGTCATACCTCCAAGCTACCGTGAACCCATGGCAGCTGATACATCCCACACCGCCTCCCCTTCTGACGCCCGTGTGACCGTTGGTCGAGTACGTGACGTGCTGGACCAGTGGTACCCGCCATCCCTGGCGGAGTCGTGGGATGCGCCGGGGTTGGTGTGTGGAGACCCCGACGACACCGTCACGAAGATCGTCTGCGCACTGGAGGCGACCGACGAGGTCGTCAATGCCGCCATCGAAGCCCATGCGGACATGCTCGTCGTCCATCACCCACTTCTCATGAGGGGAGCCACATCCGTGGCCGCCGACACCGCCAAGGGACGCATCATCCACCGCCTCATCCTTGACCGCATCGCCCTCATGAGCGCTCACACCAACGCCGACGCTGCCGTTGGCGGTGTCAACGACGTCCTCGCAAGGCTCCTCGGCGTCATCGTCGTACGACCCCTTGAACCCGTCACCCAGACCGTGGATCTGTGGGGGGTTCAGGTGCCTGTCGACTGTGCCAAGGCGCTGCGTCATGCCCTCTTCGATGCTGGCGTCGGGCGCTTCGACGGTTATGACCAGTGCAGCTTCGAGACGGTTGGGCACGGCCAGTTCCGCCCGCTCGATGGCTCCCATCCCACCCTCGGCACGACCAATGAGGTCGAAACCGTTGAGGAGGTGCGCATCCACGTCGTTGCCCCCACCTCGGCACGCTCCGCGGTGCGCTCAGCTCTCATTGATGCCCATCCCTATGAGGTGCCTGCCTACGACGTGACGGCCATCGACTCCGGAACCCGCCCCGGCCCCACCACGCCAGGAATCGGTCGCATCGGCCACCTCGATGAAACGATGACGCTGCGCTCCTTCACCCAGCGGGTCTCCGAGCGTCTCCCCCGCACCGTCTGGGGAGTGCGGGCTGCCGGAAACCCGGACCAACCCGTCACCACCGTGGCGCTGTGTTCCGGAGCGGGAGACTCCCTCCTCGACGCCGCGGCAGCCAGCGGCGCTGATGTCTACCTCACCAGCGACCTGCGCCATCACCCTGCCGACGAACATCTACGCGTCGGAGGACCAGCCCTGGTCGACACCGCTCACTGGGCCTCCGAGTCGCCGTGGTGCGCAGATGTGGCACGACGTCTCCACGCGGAACTTGGTCTGCCCTGTCGGGATCTGGGCATCCGAACCGACCCGTGGACCATTGGAACCGCAGTGGCACAATAAAGGGACGTGACAGGCACTGATTCCCCGAGCCCCACCGACGACCTGAGACACGACCACGAATTCGTCAATGACACCGAAGCCGTCATCCGGCTGGGATCAATGTTGCTGTCGTCCGGTACCGGGTCCTACCGGGTGAAGAGGGCCATGTCGGACGCCGGTCAGGCCCTCGGCATGGACCGTATCGACGCCACCGTCGGACTCACCGAGATCACCGCTACCGCCCACCGCGGAGACAACTTCCGCACCGTCGCCCGCGAGGTGTACCGGGTTCGCGTCGACTCCTCCCGGATATCATCGTTGGAGGAGTTGGCCCATCATCTGCCGGCAGGCACCACGGGACGTGACTTGGAATCACGGCTGGACCACATCTCACGAACCGTGAGTCCGAAATGGGCCGAGTGGCAGACCGTCCTGGCAGGCGGGGTCGCGTGCGCCGGATTCGCCATCCTCAACAAGTTCTCGCTGGCCGACTCCCTCGTCGTCCTGGTGGCGGCCTCGGTCGGACAGTTCGTGCGTGGTCGTCTCAACCGACGCTGGCTCAACCAGTTCGGGGTGGCGGCTCTCGCCTCGAGCGCGGCCTGCCTGGTCTACCTACTGCTCGCTGACTTGTTGACCGGGGCCGGCCTGCACACCATCCACGGTCCCGGATACGTCGCCTCGTTGCTGTTCCTGGTGCCTGGGTTCCCGATGATCACCTCGATCCTCGACATGGTCAGGATGGACTTCACGGCCGGTCTGAGCCGAGCGACCTATTCCGTCGGCCTGATTCTGGCAGCGACGATGTCCGCCTGGGTGTTCTCGGCTGCCACCGGGCTGCAGCCGCTACCGGCCCAGACGGTTTTCCCGAATCCTTGGGCTTGGCTGGCCTATGCCCTCGCAACGGCGTGCGGAGTTGCCGGATTCGCCATCCTCTTCAACTCGTCGCCGCGCATGGTCGCCTGGGCAGCAGCATTGGGAGTGTGTGGGAACCTGTGCCGTCTGGCCTTGGTCAACGTCCATCTACCAGTTCAGCTGGCAGCCGGTGTCGGTGGTCTCGTCATCGGCTTCCTCGCCAGCCCGCTGTCAGCCAGGACGAAACTGCCACGTATCACCTTGACCGTCCCGGCCTGCGTCATCATGGTCCCGGGGGCTGCGATGTACCGCACCGTCTACTGGCTCAACGGCGAGGACATGACGAAGGCCCTTACTTTCGGAGCTGACGCCGTCCTCACCGTCATCCTCATCGCCTGCGGACTTGCCGTAGCCCGGATGTGCACCGACCCGGCTTGGGCCCGCAACCTTCCGGTGCCCAGCCCGCACGCCTTCAAGTTCTCCGATCAGGACTGATCACTGGTTCCAGAACACGGCGTCAACGACCTTGGACGCACGCCGACAGTGCCGCAGGTGGTCCTCGATGAGCTGTTCAGAAGCTCCTCGGCCCATCCTCAGAACCCGTGCGATGACGTCAAGATCAATGGAGTCCGAGGGGATGACGTCGCTGGGACGCCCCCGCACCACCGTGATCGCATTGCGCAGTCGGCTGGCTGCCAACCAGGAATCGCGCAGTTCTGCATGCTGCCCGCTGTCAAGGTATCCGGAAGCCAGTGCAGCGTCGAGGGCCTCGATCGTCGACGTCGTGCGCAGTGCAGGCTCCGTGCCAGCATGCTGCAGCTGAAGAATCTGCGCAGTCCACTCGATGTCGGACAGACCCCCCGGCCCGAGCTTGAGATGACGTCTCGGATCGATCCCACGCGGAATCCGCTCAGACTCCATTCGTGCCTTGAGCCTACGGATCTCGGCCAACTGGCTGGACGTCAGGCCATTGGCCGGGTAACGCAGGTTGTCGACGCACTGGAGCAGCGCAGTCGTCAGCTCTGGGTCTCCGGCGCCGTGGTTCGCCCGCAAGAGAGCCTGGGACTCCCAGGTGCTCGACCACTTCCCGTAGTACGTGCGATAACTCTCCAGGCTACGAACCATCGGCCCGGAGCGACCCTCCGGACGTAGGTCCGCGTCGAGCACCACAGCTGGATCTGCACCGTTCCTGCCGAGCAGGTTGCGCAACCTGGTGACGATGCGCAGTGCCTTCTCAACGGCGCCCGGACCGTCCCCGACGACGAAGAGGCAGTCGGCGTCGGAACCGTAGGACAACTCCCGGCCGCCCCAGCGGCCCATTGAGACGATCCCGATCGGGGGGGCATCCTCAACTCCTCGCGAGACTGCGCCCAGTGCTGCGTCGATCGTCGCTCCCGTCAGATCGGTGAGGGCCTGACCAATGCGCAGGGTGTCGGTGACGTCGAGAGTGTCGGCCACCAGAATCCGGAACAATTCACGACGCCGCACCGCTCGGATCGCCCCGACCGCCTCCTCGACATCGTGATGGCGTCTGGCGACGGCATTCATCTGGCGAGTCAGGTCATCGCGGTCTAGCGGGGTCAAGTCATCGTCAACGAGTACCTGTGCGGTCTCGGGGGCGCGGGTGAGGACGTCGACGGCATATCTCGACGTCGCCAGCACTGTTGCCAGTCGTTGAGCCATCGCCCCCTCGTCGCGCATTGCGCGCAGGTACCACGGTGACTCTCCCAGAGCCTCGGAGACCTGGCGGAAGGCCAGCAGGCCATTGTCAGGACTGGGGCCGTCGGCCAGCCAGGCGAGCATGGCCGGCATGAGGGCTGTCTGGATACGCACTGCTCGGCTGGTACCACTGGTGAGGGCCTCGATGTGACGCAGACCGGCGTCCTCGTCATGGAATCCCAAGGCACTCAGCCGCACCTTGGCAGCCTCCGGGCTCATCCGCAGATCCTCGGTGGGGATCCGGGCAACAGCCTCCACCACTGGTGAGTAGAACACCTGGCCGTGAGTCCGCAGGACTGCCTTCGAGGTCGCGGTCCACACACCGCGCACCTCGTCGGGGGTGTGCAGCCCGACTGCCCGAGCCAGCCTGCGCAAACCTGACTCATCATCAGGAAGGAGGTGGGTACGACGCAACCGGAACATCTGCACCCGATGCTCCATCACCCGTTCCAGCCGGTAGGCCTCCTCGAGACGTTCAGCTGCGCCTCGGGAGATGTAACCACCAGCAGCCAGTGCGCGCAGAGCAGGCAAGGTGGCTCTCACCCGCAGCGACTCGTCGTGACGTCCGTGAACCAGCTGCAGCAACTGGGCGGTGAATTCGACGTCCCGCAATCCGCCCGCACCCAGCTTGATCTCGCGTCCCTTCTCCTTGGCCGCGATGAGGGAGACGACCCGGGTTCGCATGGCGCGGGTTTCCGGGACGAAGCCCTCGGCCTCTCCGACCTGCCACACCATCGGTGAGACCATCTCGACGAATCTCTGACCCAAATCGAGGTCACCGGCCATCGGGCGAGCCTTGAGGAGTGCCTGGAACTCCCAATTCTTCGCCCATTTCTCGTAGTAGGTGGACATCGAGTCCATGGTTCGCACCAGTGGGCCGGCATTGCCCTCGGGACGCAGGGCAGCGTCGACCTGCCAGATCGAGCCCGCTGCGGAATGAGCCGAGCAGATCCGTGCCACCGAGGCTGCCAATGTGGTGGCGATGTCAACAGCCCGAGCTCCTGAGATGCCCTCGCGGGCCGGCTCAGCGACATGGATGACGTCGACGTCGGAGATGTAATTGAGTTCTTGGGCCCCGCACTTTCCCATTGCGATGACGGCCAGCCGGGCGTCGGCGTGGTCCGGACAGTCAGCGCGCGCCAAAGCCAGTGCGGCGGTGACGATGGCATCAGCCAGGTCTGCCAGTTCACCGGCGATGTCCTCGATGATCTCGGTCGGGTCGGCTGCGCCGACGTCTCGGCAGGCGATCCGCACCAGATGACGTCGGTTGGCCAATCTCAGCCGATCTGCTGCCGAGCCGGTGGGCGTCTCGGCCACCAGGAACTCACCATCCTGGTGAGCTCCGACGACCTCGAGAAGATCCTCGCGGATCTGGTCACGACTGTGGCGCACGGGATCATGAGCAATGTCGTCCAGGTCGTCCGGATGGGTGATGAGGTGGTGACCCAACTCCCTGGAGGCTCCCAGGAGGCGCACCAGTCGGCATGCCGAGTCATCGGCGCCAAGCAGGTCGATGACACGGTGCGGGGATTGCCGTGAAAGATCTGCCAAGGCGTCGAGGGCAAGATCAGGGTCACATGACGTCTCGAGATGATGCTCCCATCCCGCCAGTCGGTTGGGGTCAGCCCCGATCGTTTCTGTCACACGACGGTGGTGGGTCAGGGCCGCCTCAGCGTCCATCACTCCCAAGCGCAATAAGTCCACCCTGACACTCGGCTTGCGATCCACCGTGACCACCCCCTTGAGGGCACATTAGCCGACGAGGGACACTGACGTGTTGCTCAGTCGTTACGTCAGTGTCGAATGGGTGTACGGTCCCTGCAACTAGCTTCTCCTAGTGTCCTTGAGGTGACGATCATGGCAGCACGCACAGAACGCGGCGTGAGGCGGTTGGCGACGACATGGGTGGCCACCGCCCGCTCGTTGCTGCCGCCGGCCACGAGCGGGACTCCCGGTCCTGCCGATGCGCGACTGTGGGGACGTCACCACATCGCCCACCTCATGGTCATCCTCACCGACACCTTGCAGACCGTCACCACCCCGACGACGATCAGGCCGATCACCCTGGCCAGAGTGGTCGACGAACGTCGCAAGGCCGCTGGAACCTTGACGACAATCGGCGATGACGTCGTCGCCAACGACACCGCCACCCGCCTTGCCAGTCAGGGCCAGCATCTTCTCAGCGAGGTCGAATCGGTTCTGCTGGCCTCTCCGGGCCCCTCGGCGACGGTGGAGTCCCTCGTCGGCCCGGTCCGTGTGACTGACCATCTGCGAGCAACCCTGCTTGCCATGGTTGCCATGGGCCTACACGACGGGGGCGACGTCGCGTCGGTCGCCATCACCGAGAGCTGCCGGACGCTCGCAACCGTCCTTGACGAGTCCCACGGCGGACGCACCATCGAGCTGCGGGTGCCCCCGGCCTGTGCGGTCCAGTTGGCGGCCACCGAGTCGGGACCGAACCATCACCGTGGGACCCCTCCCAATGTTGCCGAGATGGATCCCGTCACCTTCTTGCAGCTGGCCACTGGCTTCTCCCACTGGCAAGAGATGCGCGAGGCAAGACGGGTCCAGGCTTCCGGGTCCCACGTCGACGACGTCGCCGACATCCTGCCGGTGGTGAACATGGCCGGAGTTCTCGACAAGATCCTCGCCGAGGACTGATCGGCCTCTCGCTCACAGGTGGGGCAGATAACGATCCAACTCGAACTGGCTGACCTGTCGGTTGTACTCCTCGAACTCCGCCCGCTTGTTGCGCAGGAAGAAGTCGTAGACGTGCTCGCCGAGGGTCTCGGCCACCAGCTCGGACTCCTCCATGCACCGGATGGCGGCACCCAGGCTCTGTGGCAGCCGTTTGATACCGAGGGCATGGCGCTCCCGAGCCGACAGCTGCCAGACGTCGTCGGAGGCCTCCTCTGGAAGCGGCAGCTCCTTCTCGATACCGTCCAGACCAGCAGCCAGTACCAAGGAATAGGCCAGGTACGGGTTCGCAGCCGAATCAATGGAGCGCAGCTCAACCCGCGCCGCCGACGCCTTGTCCGGCTTGTACATCGGGATCCGGACGAGGGCCGAGCGGTTGTTACGTCCCCAGCAGATGTAGTTGGGGGCCTCCCCCCCGCCCGAGAGCCGTCGATACGAGTTCACCCACTGATTCGTGACGGCGGTGATCTCCGGAGCGTGGTGAAGCAGGCCCGCCACGAAGTGTTTGGCCACCGGCGACATGCGGAACTCGTCAGCCACGTCGTAGAAGGCATTGGTGTCGCCCTCGAACAGGGAGACGTGGGCGTGCATTCCCGATCCGGCGTGGTTGGTGAAGGGCTTGGGCATGAAGGTGGCCTTGATGCCCTTGAGGGAGGCGATCTCCCGAATGACCACGCGGAAGGTCATGATGTTGTCGGCCATCGTCAGGGCGTCAGCGTAACGCAGATCAATCTCGTGCTGACCGGGAGCGGCCTCGTGGTGACTGAACTCCACCGAGATACCCATCTGCTCCAGAACGTTGATGGCGTCACGACGGAAGTCGGTGCCCGCGCCCAGGGTGGTGTGATCGAAGTAGCCGCCGTTGTCGAGGGCGACGGGAGCCCCACCAGGCTGGTGCTCCTCCTTGAGCAGGTAGAACTCGATCTCCGGGTGCACGTAGAAGGTGAACCCCATGTCAGCGGCCCGGGCCATCGTCTTCTTGAGGACGTGACGCGGATCTGCTGCCGAGGCCGTGCCGTCGGGATTGGTGATATCGCAGAACATCCGAGCGGTGCCGGTGCCCGAGCGCCACGGCAGCACCTGGAAGGTGGCCGGGTCAGGATGGGCCACCATGTCTGCCTCGTAGACGCGGGCGTAACCCTCAATAGCCGAACCGTCGAAACCGACGCCTTCGGCAAAAGCACCCTCGACCTCAGCGGGGGCGATGGCGACGGACTTGAGTGATCCCAGGACGTCGGTGAACCACAGCCTCACGAAACGAATATTGCGTTCCTCCATGGAACGCAGGACGAAATCATTCTGCCTGCTCACCCCTCCAGTGTGCATGGCGCGTGTTTCGAGCGGGTAACAAGCGCGCTGAAACGTCTCGGTAGACTACCGACATGGCTTCGGGTCCTCAGGCAGGGTGGTATCGAGATCCTGATGGCACCCCAGATCGCTATCGCTGGTTCGACGGCGAGCGCTGGACGGACCGCACCGCCACCTCCCCAGAGCCTTCTCCGCAACGCAGCGGAAGGCGGAAGCCTGGCAACAATGGTGGCCGCGGTTCGGGCTGGGTGTGGGCACTCATCGTCGTGGTGCTCATCGTCGCCGTCATTGCTGCTCTCGGTCTGCGACAACACACGGCATCCGAGCACCACGCAGAACCCGATCTCAATTCCTCCTCACCGACCATCTCGGCGTGGAACGAGAAGTCGAGCACCCCGTCGGCCAGCTCCTCGGCGGTCACTTGTCCGCAAGGCCAGCACCCCGGGGACTCGGACACCACTGACGGCCGGTTGCATGGTGGTGGCGTCTCGGTGGACTCCATCCCCAACTGGCGTCACCAGAACCTGGTTCTGCCGTGGGTGATGGGTCAGTCGGCGCAGATTGATGACGTCTACCCCGGTTGGATGAGCGTGTCCGGGGTCGGTGGCCTGCCGGTCGCAGAGGGATTCTCCGATCCCCAGACCGCGGCATCGATGATGATGGACTGCTTCGCCAGCTCTGACTACTACATGGGCTACACCGGTGAGAAGGAGCTTCGCTCGGAAGCCCTCACGATTGATGGTCATTCGGCCTGGTGGAAGCGCAACGAGATCTACGTGACGCTGCCGAATCTGCCACAAGTGCGTGGTGACGTTGTCGACGTGGTGGTTGTCGACACCGACGAGACCGACTTCCTTGGCATGTATTTCAATTCAGCCACGATCGGGGACTCCGCCCGCCAAGCTCAAGTCGATCACGCCAGAGAATCACTGACAGTGGGCTGAGAACTCACTCATCTTCCAGATCGTTGAACTGCGGATCATTGTCCCAGACGTCGTCGCGCGCTTCCATTGTCTCCAATGCCTCAGCCGCCGTTTGCAGGTTCGAGTATCGGCCGGGGCGATCGGCAGCCTGACAGTGGTCAGCCCCTTCAACGGTGTGGTGCCATGAGCACCAGAAGCCTTCCTGCCCGTCAGCCATGAGTTCTCCTCACCCCCGATTGATACGATTCAAGCCCCACACGCCCCTTCCTTCGATTGGTGAAGCTTCATGACCTTCAGAATTGCCATGAATTCGGTCATCAAAGGCGCGACATCATGGCTGACTCTCATCGTGGCCTCGGTAGTGCTCATGGTGGTAGTGACGCTGAGCCTCGGCCTTGTCGTCGCCGGGGCGAGCACCCAGGGAGAGGCCCAAGAAGCCTATGCATCAATGGGAGGGGTCTCATTGGGATTCACCGTGCTTACTGGGCTGGCATCCTTCCGACTCGTGGTAAGCATCTGTGTCGGACTGCAACGTCGGGACGTCGCATTGTGGCAGATCGTCGGCGTCATGCCAGCCGCCGCCTTGGCCATCATGGCTATCGAGGTCGTGCTCGTCACGGTGATCTCGGGGCTGATCGGAGCGTTAGTCGCCGTGGCGCTCTGGCCCGGCTATGCCAGCCTCGTTGATGGCAGTGGACTGCCGCACAGCGATGTGCTCGCTGGACCGCTACCTGCCCCGGCAACGGTCATCGGAGTGGCGACAACGGCTGTTGTAAGCCTGTTGTCAGGACTCAGATCGGCAAAGAAGACTGTTCGCGCGAATCTGGTCGCAAGTTCCCAGCAAGACACTCCGGCGCACACCACGGTAGGCGTCAAAATTGCTACTGCGATGGCAGCGCTCACGCTCACCGCCGGGGCAGTGACGCTCTACATTGTGATTGGCCGCACGGATCGAGTGACCAACCCCGAGCAGGTGGCCGAACTCCTCACGTCCTATCCGGGAATGGGCCTACTGGACTGCCTGATATTCGCAGTGGTCGCCGGGCCGGTGACGCGCTTCCTGACGGTGACGATGAAGGCTGTCCCTGCTGGAATCCCTGGATTCCTCGCCTCCCGCGAAGCCGCTGCCAGACCGGCACTCACTCGTGCCCTCATCGTGCCCATCACCCTGGCAGCCGCCGCCGTTGGCGTCATGTCCAGCTGGATCAAGGTGGTGGCAACGGTCATGGACACCAGCGCCCCCGGGACGGATTCAGTTTCAGCCCCACCACGATTGATGGCCTTGTTGTTCGGTGGCCCACTCATCGTGGCGTGCGTATGCGCGGCCTCAATCGTGTTCGCTACCGCGTCCCACCGACGCCGTGACAACGCACTGCTTGCCGTATCGGGAGCCACGACTCGTGACATCCGGACCAAGATCTTCGTCGAAACCGCAATCTATGCCGTGATCTGCCTGGTGTGTTCGTACGCAATCGTCATCACCAACGAGATCGCCATGGCAACCGCTTTGTCTGCTGGACCAGCAGGTTCAGTACCAATTCAGGCTCCTGACTGGAAGGCCGCCGCCGTCGTGGCATTTGGTATCTCCCTGACCCTCGTCATGCTCCTCATGATCACGACATCTGGTATGCGCCGGGAGCCGGTCGCCGTCGTCTTGGGATCGCGCTCATGACGGCACTGATTAGCGCACGCGACGTGCACAAAGGATTTGGTCGCGGCTCCCAACGTGTAGACGTTCTCAAAGGCGTCGATTTTGATGCCCATCCAGGCGAATTCGTCGCCATTGTCGGTAGCTCAGGGGCCGGGAAATCGACCCTTTTGTACTGCTTGTGTGGACTCGTCGCAGCCGACAGCGGTCAGATCAGCCTGGCCGGAAATGATCTGGGCTCGGCAGGCAGATCACGGTTGGCACGAATCCGCCGCGACCATGTCGGGTTCATCTTCCAAGACCTCAACCTCATCAGTTCTTTGAACGTACGCGACAATGTTGCCTTGCCGGCCCGTCTCACCGGGATGAAACCCCGTAGGCGCGACATCATGGATGCCCTGGAAACAGTCGGACTCACGTCTTGTGCCGGTAAGTACCCCAATCAGCTATCCGGTGGCCAACGTCAGCGAGTAGCCATCGCGCGATCCCTGGTGCGCAAACCCCAGGTCCTGTTCGCCGACGAGCCGACCGGCTCGCTGGACGTAACCGTCCGAGACACCGTCTTGGAGCTGCTACAGCACACGGTGACCCCATCGACGTCGCTGGTGATGGTGACCCACGATCTTGATATTGCCGCGACAGCGGACCGGGTGATCGTGCTCGCGCACGGACGTCATGACCAGGAGCTCACCCACCCAAGTTCGGCTGAGATTTTCGCTGCCCTGCACCGCCCCGGGGAGCATATGTGACATCGGGAATTGCCCGGCACCTCGACGCACAAGACGACGCGATCACCGAAGACCAGAAGAGAGCCAGCACTCATCGCTGATGCCCAGATCCTGGCTGCACGACCTACACTGAATTGATGTGAGTGCCATCAAGCCGTATCCCCAGAGCCCCCGTCGTCACGTCCCCGGCAGCATTGCCCGTCCCCCATACGTGGGTCTGGGCGACGTCTCGGAAACCTACGACGGCTCCCACGTGCAGAGCCCAGAGACGATCGCCGCCATGGAGGAGGCCGGTCGGATCGCGTGCGGTGCCATGCACGAGGCCGGCAAGGCGGTGGCACCGGGAGTCACCACCGACGAGCTCGACCGTATCGCCCATGAGTACATGTGCGACCACGGCGCCTACCCGTCGACCCTCGACTACCGCAACTACCCCAAGTCCTGCTGCACCAGCGTCAACGAGGTTATCTGCCACGGCATCCCCGACACCCGCCCGTTGGAGGACGGCGACATCGTCAAGATCGACGTCACGGCCTACAAGAACGGCGTACACGGCGACAACTGCTACACCTTCCCGTGCGGCAACGTTGATCAGGAGTCCCTCGACCTCATCAAGCGCACCGAGGAGTCCATGAACCGCGCCATCAAGGCTGTCAAGCCTGGTCGTTCGATCTCCATTATCGGTCGCATCATCGAGAACTACGCCAAGCGATTCGGGTACGGCGTGGTGCGCGACTACACCGGGCACGGGGTCCACAGTGCCTTCCACTCCGGCCTTGTCGTCTTCCATTACGACGAGCCGCGTTACGACGTCACCCTCGAGGAGGGCATGACGCTGACCATCGAGCCGATGCTCACTCTCGGTGACCAGTCCAATCATCAGTGGGACGACGGCTGGACGGTCCTCACCAATGACGGCTCCAGGTGCGCCCAATTCGAACAAACTCTCGTCATCGAGAAGGCTGGAGGGCGCATCCTCACCACCCTCGACTGACCCAATACCTCTTTGACAAGCCCCGGAACCAGCCATGGTCCCGGGGCTTCGATCGTGTTCTCGTGTGCGCTGTTCCACCATGAGTAAACATTAAGGTAACCTCACCGATGCCAATGGCACTGCGCGGTGCCACGACCAATCGACACAGAGGTCAACCTATGAGTTCACAGACTCACCCAGCCACCGCAGACAGTCGCGACGATCGACCCCCAACACACATCAGCGCGGGGGATCGCGCCAAGCACGACGCCTGGACGCCCGGCAAGGTCATCCTCTGGGTGATCATCTGCCTCATCGCCGGACTCGGGTGGTGGATGCTCGCCATCCACCGGGGCGAAACCGTCAACGGCATCTGGTTCGTCTTCGCCGCCGTCGGCTCGTACTTCATCGGCTACCGGTTCTACGCACAGTACATCCAGGACAAACTCGTCCATCCCGACGACGAACGAGCCACCCCAGCCGAGTATGACTACAACGGCCGGGACTTCGTGCCCACGGATCGCCGCATCCTCTACGGCCATCACTTCGCGGCCATCGCGGGTGCCGGCCCTCTCGTCGGCCCGGTGCTGTCGGCTCAGATGGGCTACCTGCCGAGCACGATCTGGATCATCGTGGGCGTCATCCTCGCCGGTGCCGTGCAGGACTACCTGGTCCTCGTCATCTCCATGCGGCGTGGCGGACGGTCCCTGGGCCAGATGGCCAAGGACGAACTGGGACGTGTCGGCGGCATCGCTGCCCTGGTCGCCACTCTGACGATCATGCTCATCATCGTGGCCATCCTCGCCATGGTCGTCGTCAACTCGCTGGCCGCCTCGTCATGGGGAGTGTGGAGCGTCGGTCTGACGATTCCGATCGCCCTTCTCATGGGCTTCTACCTGCGTCACTTGCGCCCCGGCAAGGTGCTCGAGGTCTCCCTCATCGGCATCGTCCTGCTGGTACTGGCCATCGCCTCGGGAGCCTGGATCGAAAACACCGCCATCGCCAGCACACTCCACCTGAGCAAGCTGTTCCTGGCCTGGGCCATCATCCTCTACGGATTCATCGCCGCAGTACTCCCCGTCTGGATGCTGCTGGCTCCCCGTGACTACCTCTCGACCTTCCTGAAGGTCGGCGTCATCGCGATGCTGGCCGTCTCGATCGTCGTCGTCCGACCGGTCATCACCGTCCCAGCCATGACGGTGTACGCCCACACCGGTACCGGCCCGGTGTTCTCCGGAAAACTGTTCCCCTTCCTCTTCGTGACGATCGCTTGTGGCGCCCTGTCTGGTTTCCACGCGACGATCTCCTCAGGTACTACCCCGAAGCTCATCGAGAAGGAGTCCCAGGCACGCTTCATCGGTTACGGCGGCATGCTCATGGAGTCCTTCGTCGCGATCATGGCCCTGGTGGCTGCCCTGTCGGTGGACCGTGGCATCTACTTCGCCATGAACTCACCCGCCGGAGCGACGGGCAACACCGTCCAGAGCGCGGTGGCCTACGTCAACTCACTCGGTTTGTCGGGTGTGCACACCGATGCCACCTCCCTGACGACGACGGCCAAACTCGTCGGCGAGACGTCGATCATCAGTCGTACCGGTGGCGCACCGACCCTTGCAGTGGGCCTGGCGACGATCATGCGTCAGCTCTTCGGTGGCCCGGCCATGATGAGCTTCTGGTACCACTTCGCGATCATGTTCGAGGCATTGTTCATCCTCACCTCAGTCGATGCCGGTACGCGTGTCGCCCGGTTCATGCTCTCGGACGCCCTGGGCAACTTCTGGCCGCATCTCAAGGACCACTCCTGGAAGGTCGGCTCCTGGCTCACAACCGCGATCATGGTTGCCGGCTGGGGATCGATTCTGCTCATGGGAGTCAATGACCCGCTGGGCGGCATCAACACCCTCTTCCCGCTTTTCGGCATCGCGAACCAGCTGCTGGCTGCCGTCGCCCTGTCAATCTGCCTGGTCGTGTTCGCCCGCGCCGGTCACACGTGGAGGTTGCTCATCATCTTCGTGCCGACGCTCTTCACCGCCGTCATCACGGTGTACGGCTCCTGGCTGAAGATCTTCTCCCCCGACCCGAAGATCGGTTATTGGGCCAACCACATGACGTACAAGCGAGCCATTGCCGCCGGCAAGACCTCGCTCGGCCAGGCCAAGAACATCAACGAGATGCACACCGTGGTCGGTAACACCGCCATCCAGGGGACGATGTCGATCGTCTTCGTCATCTGCGCTCTCATCGTCATGATCGTGGCCTGCATCCGCACCGTCCAGGCACTGCGCGGCCACAACATCATCAACACCGAGGATCCGGCCAGGCCGTCCCAACTCTTCGCACCCAGTGGCCTCGTCGCCAACAAGGTCGAAAAGGATCTTCAGGCCGAGTGGGACAAGTTCTACCAGACTCATCCCGAGCTTGACCTGGAGCACGTTCACAAGGAGCATGCGTGACCGACGCACCACGACATCTGCCCACCGATCCACTGTGGCGACGATGCTGGTCGTCGCTGCGGTGGTGGGTGCGCGGGGTCACCGGAGCTGACGCCTACGACAACTACCTCGAGTGGTGTCGACGCACGGGTCACGAGCCGATGCCGGAGAAGGCCTTCTGGCGTGACCAGTGTGACCGTCAGGACCGCAATCCCCAGGCACGATGCTGCTGACCCCTACCACCGGGCTTTCGTGTCAGTGACGGGAGGGCCCGGTCAGGTCCGACACGATGCGATCAAGGTTGTCCTCGGTCACCTGGATGCACTCACCATCCGGCCACACCACTATGAGAGGGGCATGATTGCATGGGAACATGCACCCCGTCACCGTGACGAGAACCTCCGTGTCCAGGGCGTGTGCCTGTGCCAGTTTCTCCTGAAGACGTGCGTGTAGGTCAGCGGCGCCGGCCGCGCTGCAGCGAGGGCCTCGACAGGTGAGCAGATGATGTCGGAAAGAGGGGAAATCCTGCCAGGCCGGGCTGTGCAACGGTGCTTCGGCGCCTGTCACGGTTCGCCACTGGCCACGGAGTTCCTGATTCGGACGGACAACCCCGACGTGCACGACAACGGTTGGCCCGTTCTCATGACCACGCACCCATTGACCAGCAACCCGCCGAAGCCAGGACAGCGGCACCGGTCCGTCGCCGCGACTCCATCCGACAAGCTCGACCCGGTCGTCGTCAACGGCGTCAAGAACATCTGCGAGCGCTGGGCCAGGGCCCTGCAAGCATGCACTCCGGTCGGCAACCACGTGACGGGCCACCACTTCCGCGCTGGCCTCGTCACAGGCATCCTCCCAGCGCAGCGAGACAGCGATGCGCGTCGTCACGGCTGCAACCTCCGCCAGGTGAATCCACGTCTGGAATCTGACCAGACCTCGCCGTCAACCCCGAAATGGTCGCGGACGAGGTCAGGGGTCAATACCTCGGAGGTCGGCCCTGCCGCGACCATCCGGCCCGAGTCCAGCACGATGAGGTCATCTGCGTAGGCAACGGCCAGGTCAAGATCGTGGATGACGGTCACCGTTGTCAGACCAAGCCCGCGCACTCTCTCCAGCAGGTCAATCTGGTGACGCAGGTCGAGATGGTTCGTGGGTTCATCCAGGAGCAGGATCTCAGGTTCCTGGGTGAGGGCTCGGGCCAACTGGACCCGCTGCTTCTCTCCTCCTGAGAGG
This sequence comes from Cutibacterium nasicola, assembly GCF_052654715.2. Taxonomy (NCBI): domain Bacteria; kingdom Bacillati; phylum Actinomycetota; class Actinomycetes; order Propionibacteriales; family Propionibacteriaceae; genus Cutibacterium; species Cutibacterium nasicola. The sequence continues at coordinate 1,596,074 of NZ_CP199745.2, forward strand.
GACGACCACGCTCGATCGGCAAGATCAGCAATCCCGGTCGACGCCATCGCGTTCTCGACGACCTCCCAGTCACGCCCCCTCCGACGATTCACGCTGCCGATCCCCCAACCTCCCAGGTGCGGGATACGACCCAGCTGGACGACGTCGCGCACCGTCAGTTCCACGTGGGCCGAAGGATTCTGCTCGAGAAGGGCCATCGTCCGGGAGCGCTGCTTGGCACCGATCTTCGCCAGGTCCCGCTCCCCCAGCCACACCCGTCCCGCGCTGGGCTTCCGCAACCCCGCCAGCAGGTGCAGCAGGGTCGTCTTCCCAGATCCGTTCAGTCCAATGACCATCGTCACGGTATTCGGCCGAATCTCCACGTTGATCCCGGACAGGATCGTCGTGCCATCGACGTCCCACCCGAGGTTCTCGGCCCGCAGAGCGGTTGCCGTCGATGTCATGATCGAGACGCCTGACGACGTAGCAGAACGACCAACACCGGGGCTCCGACAGCCGCCGTGACGACCCCGACCGGGATCTCGGTGTCAGGGCGCAAGCACCTCGCTGCGGTGTCTGACCACACCATGAGCAGAGCCCCGGCGAGGGCAGATGCCGGCAACAGCCGCGCGTGCCGTGGCCCGGTCCAGAACCTCACGATGTGCGGAACCGTCAGACCGACGAAGCCGATGGGACCGACGAAGGCGACGCTGAGAGCGGTCAGCAACGCGGTGCCCGCCATGATCATCCAGCGCACAGCGTTGACCGGTACTCCCAGGGACATCGCGCTGACGTCGCCAAAGGCGAAAGCGTCAAGGGTGTGGCACAACGCCATCCCGGCGATGAGGGCCGGAACGGTGGCGACGGCCAGGGTGATCGTCGATCCCCATCTCAAACCGGTGAACGACCCGAGGGTCCAGGACAAGGCTGATCGAGCGGCGTTCGACTCGCCGAACACCATGATCATCATGGACACCGCCGCCCCGCACAACTGTCCGACGGCCACCCCAGCCAGGATCGTCCGGCTGGCGGGTAACTCCCCGGACTTGCCAGTGGCCATGGCCAGCACCATGATCAGGGCTCCGACCGCCCCACCGAATGAGGCCAGTGCCATGAGGACGGACTGCCCCAGAGCGCTGGAGATCCCGACGATAAGGACGAAGACCGCACCGACCGAGGCTCCACTGGAGATGCCGAGCAGATAAGGATCAGCCAGGTCATTACCCGTCAGGGTCTGCAACACCGCGCCACACATCGCCAGCAGGGCACCCACGGCCATTGACCCGATGACACGCGGGGCCCGCAGCTGCCAGACGATCTGATCGTCGAGAATAGTAACGTCGGCACCCTCGATGAGGCGGAATCGTCGGGCCATCACCTTCGCGACGTCATGGACAGGAAGGTGCACCGCCCCGATTCCCAGCACCACGAGGACACTACCGACCAGGGCGATGATGAAGCCGGCGACGATCAGCCAGCTGCGCCAGCGACTCACTTGCCGGCGATCTTCGCCAGACCGTCATTGAGAGTCTTGGCACCGTCCACGAGTTCGGCACCAGGGGTGCTCTGGGAGAACGGCACGGTGACGAATTTGTTCTCCTTGACGGCCTTCATCTGGCTGAGGACGGGGTCCTTCCTCATATAGTCGATCTTCGACGTCGCCGTGGACCAGCTGGCATCGGCGACGACGATGACGTCAGGATTGGATGCGACGATCTTCTCCCAGGAGCCGTCTGACCAACCGCCGTCCAGACTGGCGAACAGGTTCTTGGCACCCACCGCATCCATGAGGAGCTGCGGACCGCCATGACCGGCACCGATGAACGGGGTCTTGTCCCCGGAGTCGAACCACACGATGGACGTACCGGTGCCGTGCTTGTTCCCGGTGACCTCCTCGAGGGCATCGCGTTGCTCGGAAATAGCCTTGTCAGCAGCCTTCTTGGCGCCGATCAGGGTTCCGACCTCGCGCATCTCCTTCCAGACGTTGTCCCAGGTCGCCTCGACTGACGGCGTGCCCTTCGGGCAGCCGAAGGGACTGATATAGGTGGCAATTCCCTGCTTCTTCAGCTCATCGCGGGTACCGACAGCCTTGTCGGTGAAGGCACTGGAATACGACGACAGTGCCAGATCAGGCTTGGCAGCAAGGAAGGTCTCCTTGGACGGGTATTCCTTGGAGAGCACCTCGACCGAGTCATAGGCCTTCTTCCACTTCGTCGGGATGTCACTGTCAAGGTACGCGGTGCCGACGAGTTTGGACTCACCGCCGATGGCCAGCACGTCCTCGGTGGCTCCCTGGTTGAGGGTCACCGCCCGCGTGGCAGGCTTGTCAAGGGTGACCTGCTGACCGCAGTTGGTGATGGTGACCGATCCAGAAGCCGATACGGAGGCGGAAGCCGATGGTGAGGACGCGGAATCCTTGGGGGCACCGGCACATCCCGCGAGCAGGAGGGTGGAAAACACCGACGCCACGAGGGCGCGGCGAAGGAATGACGAGGTGACGGGCATGAGGAAACCAACTTTCTGTGTCCGGCGTGCGCGGCCGAGTACCGACAGGGCGTCGTCAGGTGGTCTTCGGGCTCGACCTCGTCTCCGTTCCCGGCTCCTTCCCAGTGCTCACGGCACCAGTGGCGTCGGCCGGGGCAGATCAGTCATACCGCTGCGCGTCAGCTCCGGCTTCTCACCGGATTCCAGCGCTGATGGGGGCACCAGCAACCTGACCCGAGGATGTTATCACCCCCTTCGTATACCCTCCGTCAGGGGTGATTCACCTCACTTGAACCGATCACCGAAACGAATCGTCGTCTTCCGGTAAAAACTTTGTTGTAGGCGGCTCGACGCGGGTCCCGCAGCCATCCCATTCCCCTGCGGCCGTACCGGGGACGAGGGTGCGCTTGACGGTCCTCGTGACTCGGCCACGCATCCTGTCCGAGATGGACTTGGACAGGCTGGGAGTGCGAATTCCGAACTTCATCGACCCGATGACTGGAGGACGAGCCATCCTGTAAGCCAGGTCGGATGCGGAGACATCCCCGCGTGAATGAGCAGCGAGGCGTGAAAATGCCTCGGGTCATGCCACCCCGACCTCGGCCACAGCTCGAGGCCCTCCACGGCGCGACGTCACGATCGCCCCAGATCCGCCCGGCCATACGCCAGACCACCCTGGTCGCCCACACCAGCCCCTCAGGCCCCCGCCAAAGCTCTCGCGCCGCCCCTCAAGGGCCTGTCTCGCGACCCGCCCCAGCGCAATCGTGCGCACCGCCCGGGGAGTCTTCGGAGGCCCCCAGGTGGCATCAGCGCCGCCGGACAACAGCTGTCGATCAATCCTCATGCGATCGCCAGCGACTCGATCCCATGTCAGTCCGCGTAACTCCCGCTGCCTCATGCCAGTCGCAGCCACCACCACGACCATCGACCGCTGACGTGGTGTCATCACCGTCGCGATGTGATCCACCTGGTCGATTGAAAGAATCGCCAGCTTCGACGGCCACACAGCTGGCAGGCGGACCCCCACGCGCGGATTGACCTCAATGATCTCGTCATCAACAACCTGTCGCGCCGACTCGCGCCAATCCAACCGCCCCGTCATCCACCGATGCATCCACTCATCCAGCGTCACACCGGCAGCTTTGACGGACTGACCTCATGCTCGCGGATCAGGGCCGCCGCCTCCTTGTGGGCACACGAGCGCCAATGGCGCCAACCGGTCGTCCACCCAGACCACCTGCCAACGCTTCCCACGGCTCCAACGTGCACTGCGCACCCTTTTACCGCCGTTAGGGTTGGCGTCGTTCCATCGATCCCGCACATTCCCCATCAGCGGGCAAGCTGGGCGACCCTGCCCCGGGTGACACCGAGAATGGACGCACACTCAGCCATCGTCAACCCCTGCGCGCGAAGCGTCCGCACAGCTTCGCGTGAGGCGACAGCGGCGGCTGCCTGGGCCTCGATGGCTGCGCGGGTTTGTGCCCGCGCAGCCATCGCCTGATCGTATCCGCCGATCTCGGGAATAATGGTGATGTCCCAATCGTCATGACTGGTGGCCTCGTCGAGGGTGTCGAGGTAGTCGCGTACCTGCCGGTCTGCCTGGTCGAGGGTGCGAACTTGGGTGCAATTGTCGTCGTCGAGGTGGAGTTCCCATCCTCCACTCCAGCGGATGGCGTGAACAGTGAGTTGGCTGGTCATGCTTTGCTCCTCTCGATAGCCGCGAGGGCTTGCCGGACGACGCCGGGGAAACTTCGCGGATGCGTGTAATGATCACCGTGTGCGAGCCGTTGGTCCACTTCACGTGGTCACCCTTGCCCGGCGTCGAGGTGAATCCGGCGCGGGACAGGAGCTTGGCGAGTTCGCGGTACTTCATCGGCTTGACCACAACCGACAGTCTACCCCTCCTAGACACGTGCGTTTAGGAGGGGTAGACATTCGGCTGGCCGTCGCGATGCCTTCATGCCCACCTCGCCATCAGCGACACCGTCTAGCGGGGGCTCCCATGCCACGCACCAGCCCTCGAGGGGGTCTCAATCTCGGCCATGGATGATCCATACCTCGATCATGACCATGGGGTGGGACACATCTCCGCCGATGGAGACGAACAACGTAGTCAGGGCCCAAGTGGTCATGTCCGCTTGGTCCCTGACTACTCGAGTGTGCCTGGCTGCACTGAGCTGCTAATGCAGGCAAATCCATTGATTCACGCCGGATATGTCTCCCCATCATCGACACCAGCCAGTTGGCGACTCTCAATTACTGGCAGCTTGTTCGATTTCGACCTGTTGCATCTCCAGCACAGCGTTTGGAGGTTCTCGTCAACCGACAGACCGCCCTTGGACACAGGAAAAATGTGGTCAACTTCAAGGAGCAGGTGAGGCTCTTGACTGAGCGAGACTCCGCAGCTCCTGCATGTGTAGTTATCACGAGACTTAATACGCTCACGGACCGCCGATGTCATCAAGGCTCGCTGGCCAGCTGCACTCGCCCTGTACTTCACTTTATCCGATACCGTTGATATCAGTTCATCCATGACATCGGTGGTCACTTTGATGTCAGTCTTCTGACTGCTGTTCCCGCCAGCGCTGACATACTCAAACCTGTATTTAGGATAGGGGACGTCAATTGAAGATAGATCAACGCCTACTTTATCCATGAACTTTTCATGGTAGTGCTTGAGGATGAACTTCGGAGGCGTGAGGTCAGTCTCGATCGCTCGCTCACGTTCGTGCAGGTTGTCGACAGCGTTCTCCAGCCTGGACATGCGATCTGCTATTCCTTCCAAGCGCTTCACTTCGTCCTCGGTAGTGCTAATCCCGAAATACTTGATGAGGTACTTGATGGGGTCCTCGGCCGCCTTCCTGACGACCTGGAGAGAGCAGTTGTGAACGTTCACCTCAGTCAGGTGAGCGACGTTCCTGTCGCGCCGGTATGCATGGCGACTCGTGTTTTCGGTCGTGGCAAGATGAGCGTTCCCGCCAGTCCTCGAGTACCCGATTTCAAGGGAACCATCTCCGCTGATCTCAGAAGCATACTGAACGATGTCATTGTGCTCATTGACGATTTCCTCAACCTGATTGGCGCGGGAGACAAACTTGTCCGACTTGAAGTAATGGACCATCATGGTGTACCGGATGATTCGATAAACAAGATAGGCACCAACGATAGCGGCGAATACATACCAAAAGTTAATAATTAGTACGATCACTACCACAATCACAATGACTACAATTAGCCACTCCATAACCCTGTCCAATCTGTTCGAGGGTGCCCGTACGGCAACCTCCTCACACCTCGGCCCATCCGCCGGGGTCTTGGTTTTCTTCGCCCGCCTCGTCGTGTTCAGCATGGCCGTGGCAGCGATGGCTATGTCGAAGAGGATGCTCTCTGGCGGACGAGAACAGGTTAATCATAGTCACATGTGAATCTGGATGACTTCGAATGTGATGACCTGACCGCCTGGACCATCGGACATGTGTTCGATGACCTCGATCGTGTATTCGGTAAGGCTTTCCCAGTTGACCTTTATGAAACCATCAGCTGTTTCAAGCTCGAGGTCTCGGCGATTGCCGACCGTGGCGGTTTTCCCAGTCAGGCTCATCTTCGCATCAGTGAGGGAGCGGTTGTCGATTGCAGTGACGGCACGTTGCGCATCGGATGCGTCGACATGTGTGCAGGCTGGCGGCGTCGACAAGTTGCTGCTCATCATGGCGGCAAGTCCAACACGCCGGTCACCCGGCTGGTCATCCACGCCACCTGCCCAGATGTCGGATTCCCGTCCGCCTCCAAGGCAGGCAGGGCCGTCTCGACGGCGAAGTATTTCGCGTCCACGCCGCGATCGGCATCAGCGCACCATATCTGCGACATCTCCACTACGGTGCAATGCCTGCCCGAGGAGACCATCGGCTACCACGCCCCACCCAACGCTCATTCCATCGGCATCGAAATCTGCTCCGGCGGCGGCTCCCGCACCTCATTTGCGAACCCTGCTCACGCCTACACCCGTGAACAATGGCTGTCACCACAGGTATGGCCCGCCGTGGAGCGCGCCGCCACTTTGGCTCGAGAGATTTGCCGCCGCCAGCGCATTCCCACCCGCAAGCTGTCCACCGCCCAGGTTAGGGATGGCATGGCCGGCATCTGCGGCCACGACAACGTCTCTGACGCGTTCCACCAATCCGATCACGACGACCCCGGACCCTACTTCCCGTGGGACCGATTCATGGCACTCGTCCAAGGAAAACCCGCCACACCAGGAGACCTCACCATGTCCGACGTCAACACCCTCACCAATCTCATCAAGGCAGCCAATAATCAGCTCCACCACGACATCGGCGTAGTACAGACCCAAAACGGAAAACTGCGCGAACAGATCGAGAAAATCACCTGGGTCAAGAACCCAGTCACCGGCAAGAAATGGCGAATCACCGACGCCCTGAAGATCCCCGACGACGACCCCGGCATGATCGAGCCCATCACCGATGATGTTCCCAGCCGATGGCGAGCCCGACTGTGCCGCTCTCTTGCCGCTCCGCACTCGGCCCTACCCGGATCTACTAGGCCCTTTACAGCGGCACGATCGCCTCAAAACAGACAAAACCCCTAGTCATAGCGGCAATAGAGGGACGAGCCATCCTGTAAGCCGGGTTCTGTGGCCCATCAGGGCCGGTGATCATCCATCTGTGAACGCCATTACTGGCGTCCTCCAGCCTTTCGGCTGCGCAGCCTACCCGGACGCTCGGGCGAGCAGCCCTCGAACACGTCCGCGACCTCACGGTCTTCTTGGCCTTGCTCCAAGTGGGGTTTGCCGTGCCGTCACCGTCACCGATGACGCGGTGGGCTCTTACCCCGCCGTTTCACCCTCACCGGCCCACAAGCCGGCAGTTTGTTTTCTGTGGCACTTTCCCGCGGGTCACCCCGGGTGGGCGTTACCCACCACCCTGCTCTGCGGAGCCCGGACTTTCCTCGACAACTCAAGGTTGCCGCGATCACCCGGATGGCTCGTCCAACCGTTGATTCTACGGTCATCGCCGCCACCCGGGCAACGACGCACCCCTCAGAGGGACTCCCCGGTACGCACCAGGATCCGGTCGCATTCCTCGCACCGCACCACGTCGTCCTCGGCTGCTGCGGCATAGGCGCGCAGATCGGTCCCATTCGCAGCGATGCCACACGCCTCACATACCCCGTGGACGAGCTTGGCACATCCCATCCCGGTGCGCTCTCGTAGCGACTCGTAGACCTTGAGCAGGTCGGCCGGGATACCCCCCGCCTGAGTCTCGCGAGACCGGCGCAACTCGTCGAGCTCGTCGTCAATCCCCTTGAGGCCGACATCGCGAGAGGCCAGGACGGTGCGGATGTGGCCATCCAGCTCAATACGACGACGATCCGCGTCGGCGTGGGCGGCTGCTGCGTCCTCGACGGCCTGCATGGCCTCGAGCTCGGTGTCCTCCAGCAGACTGATGCGTCGTCCGAGATGCTCGATCTCCTCCATCAGCCCCTTCAAAGCTTTGTGGTCGGTGATGGAACCGGAGTCAACGGTCTTCTGATTGCGCTCCATGCGGGCACGGGCCGGCTCGAGGTCACCCTCGATGCGCTCCTGCTCCATCTTGGCGTCCGACAGCGCGGTCGACTTGGCGACGACCTCCTCCGCTAGGGTCCTGCGCTGGACAGCGAGGTCCTTGAGCTCGGCCAACTCCGGCAGGGTCTGGCGACGGTGCTCGGCCTGGGCGATCAGACGGTCGGTCCGTGCAAGATCGAGAAGCTTCCACTGATCCTGTGCCGCGGCTTTCACGCTGACCTCCTAGGTTCCGGGCCCTGTACCCGTTGAGCGTGAGCAGGCCCTGTTGACATGTGAGGCACAGCCTACCTCTCGTCGGTTAGGTGATGCGCATGGACGACAACCTGCCCAGCAGCGAATATGGTGTCCCGGTCCGCTGCGTTACTGTCTCGTGACAGTCATCCTTCGCCGGAGACACGACCGCCACCTCATGTCTTGTGGAGGAGTACGCCCGTAGCGGGGGAGAGGACTTCGCCAACCGTCAGGAGTGACATTCAGCTCACCTGGAGTTCTGGACCTCGCCGACATACTATCGAAGATCTCGGTGATCCTGATCGAGATCACGGACGAGACGGTCGTCGTCTGCCAGCACTTCCATGTCATCGACACCTACACTGGAAGTCACACCCATCAACCAGCGGAGGTCCTGACACACATGACCGAGACGAAGTCGTCAGATCTGAACGAACAGACGGAGCACGCCGAGGAACAGAAGGTCCCCAAGCGTCAGACCCCGTTCTCCAAGGCCTTCGTCGACTTCATCCCCACGGACTGGGCCCCTTACCCCGACGAACTCCCTGAGGCCCTCGGCTCCGTGCCCTCGGCGGCTGCCCACCGTGACGTCTTGGCCGCCCGCTTCGACGGGGGCCGACTCGTCATTCCGGCCGGACATCTCGTGCGCCGCAACAATGACTGCGACTACCCCTTCCGACCCAACACCACCTTCGCCTACTACTCGGGCCTGGGTACCGACCGGGAGCCCAATGCGGTGCTCGTCGTTGACACCACTGCCGAGACCCGCGACGTGCTGTACTTCAAGCCCCGTGCCCCGCGCACCGACCGGGAGTTCTATGCCGATTCGACCTACGGAGAGATGTGGGTCGGCAAGCGTGAGTCGCTGGAGGAGATGGCGGCCATGACTGGGCTGACCTGCCGCGACATCTCCCAGCTCAACGACGCCCTGTCGACCGATGACGTGACGGTTCGTGTCATTCGTGACGCCGACGAGAACGTCACCGCGACCGTCGACTCCCTGCGTACCAAAGGCTGCGAGGAAGCCGACGAGGAACTCTACGAGTTCTCCTCAGCGGCTCGTTTCTGCAAAGACGACTGGGAGGTCGAGCAGCTGCGCGACGCCTGCCGCAAGTCCAAGGTCGGCTTCGAATCCATGATCGCCGAGATTCCGGAGGCCGTTCGCAAGGGACGCGGTGAGCGCTGGATGGAGGGCACCTTCGGACGGGTCGCCCGTCACCTCGGCAATGAGGTCGGCTATGGCTCGATCTGTGCTGCCGGTGACCACGCCAACACCCTGCACTGGGTGCGTAATGACGGCGACTTGCGTCCTGGTGAGCTCATCCTCATTGATGCCGGTGTCGAGGTCGATTCCCTCTACACCGCCGACATCACGCGTACCCTGCCGATCTCGGGCACGTTCTCCCCGGCACAGCGTCGGGTCTACCAGGCCGTCCTGGAGGCCCAGGACGCTGCTGCTGCCGTCGCCAAGCTCGGACACGACCACGCAGAGATCCACCAGGCGGCCATCCGCGTCATCTGCGAGTACCTGCACGAGTGGGGAATCCTGCCGGTCAGCGTCGAGGAATCCCTCTCGCCCGAAGGTGGCCAGCACCGTCGTTGGATGGTTCACGGCACCTCTCACCATCTCGGCATGGACGTCCACGACTGCAACCAGGCACGTCGTCAGGACTACTCCGGACCGTTGAAGAAGGGCATGTGCATCTCTGACGAACCGGGCATCTACTTCAAAGAGACGGACCTGCTGGTCCCCGAGGAGTTCCGAGGCATCGGTGTTCGCATTGAGGACGACCTGTGCATCACCGAGGGTGAGCCCGAGTGGCTGTCCAAGGACTGCCCCCGTCAGATCGACGAGGTCGAGGCCTGGATGGGCGACATCTGGGGACGCGTCTCCCATTGATCATCAGCACCCGCCGCTGGTCACACGCACTGACGATGCGCAGTGATCCCGACGGGGATCAGCCCTGGAATGCCTTGGCCCTCATGAAGGGCATCTCGGCAACCATCTCCCGGGCCTTGGCAGCCACCTTGTGCTCGGCCAGCACCTCATAATGAGTGGCGAGAACCTGCTGGACGGAGTTGAAATCGCGCTCCCCACCCGACATCGCGTACGTGATGGCAGCCGTGATCATCCCGATGATGACGCCCACGAGAAGACCCGTCAGCAGCACCACGAAGATGGCCTCTCCGGTGGTGAAGAACATCATCATGAGGCCGACCAGCAGGCCCATGCCAAGTCCGGAGACGGCACCCTGGCCGAGCACCGAACCCCAGGTACGACGACCGGTGACTCGCTCCATCGTCTTGAGGTCGGTTCCGACGATGCACAAGTTCTCGACCGGGAACTCCTTGTCGGACAGCTCATCGACAATCTTCTGGGCCGTCTCGTAATCGTCGACTACAACGACCGACTGCGGGTATTCAAGAGTGAACATGGCACTTGCCCTGCCCGGCATCACACTCATCGTCACAACTACCTCCTTGATCTGGACCACAGTGTACGGACAGCCAGCGACAGTCCCCAGTCGTCAGGTCACGCATCGTCGCTGGCCCTCCAGGTAGATTGTGCGAGGTGAACAGGTCCCAGTCGGTATTCATTTCTCGGATTCGTGGCCTTCCCGTCATGGATGCCAGTGGCGATCAGGTCGGCAAGGCCAAGGACGTCGTCGTCCAGATGCGTATCCCTGGCCGCGCCCCACTCGTCCGTGGCCTCGTCGTCGAGCTCTTCGCCCGTCGGCGGATATTCGTGCCCATGGCCCGAGTGCACGCCATCGACGCGGTGCAGATCATGATCTCGGGAACCGTCAACACACGGGTGTTCTCCCGCCGCGTCTCCGAGAACCTCGTCGTCGAGGACCTCTTCGACCGCACCTTCACCCGTAATGGCATACAGGTGTGGGTGATGGATGTCTCGATGGCCCCGGTGCGCAGTCGCGAGTGGGAGATCAACGAGGTGGCTCTCGCCGAGTCCGGACGGGGCCGATTCATCCGCAAGACCCCCAGCAACCCGACCATCGTCGACTGGCGCGAAGTGCCCTCCCTGGTACTGGCCTCCCGGCAGTCCACCGAGCGCACCATCGCCGAGATGCACGAGATGAAACCGGCCGACATGGCCCGCGAGTTGCACGACATGAATCCTCGTCGTCGCGCCGAGGTGGCCATGGCCCTCGACGACGACCAACTTGCCAACGCCATCGAGGAACTGCCAGAGGACGAGCAGGTCTCCCTCATCACCATCCTGGACCGTGACCGCGCCGCTCACATCCTCGAGGAGATGGACCCCGACGACGCCGCCGACCTCATCAAGGAATTGCCGGACACCACAGCTCACCAGTTGCTGGCCCGCATGGAGCCTGACGACGCCGAGGACGTCCGCTCCCTGATGGCCTACGACGAGTTCACCGCCGGCGCCATGATGACCCCAGAGCCGGTCATCGTCGCCCCCGATGCCACCGTTGCCGACGCCCTGGCTCTGGTCCGCATCGAGGACATCACCCCTGCCGAGGCTTCCATGGTCTTCGTGTGTCGTCCTCCCACCGAGACCCCGACCGGTCGGTATCTGGGAGCGGTGCACGTCCAACGCCTGCTGCGCGAACCACCCTCGACGATGGTCTCGGCCATCATTGACACTGATCTCGAGCCCATGCGCACCGACACCCCGGTGGGTGCGGTGAGCCGATATTTCGCCACCTACAACCTCGTCGTGGTCCCGGTCGTCAACGAGACGAACCAGCTCGTCGGGGCCGTGGCCGTTGACGACCTGCTCGACCACCTGCTGCCCGCTGACTGGCGAGGCGACCAGATGGACGGTGAACTCTTGGAGGTGAACCATGGCTGACGGCGATCAGAGGACCTACGATGCCGATCGTCTCGACATTCCGGGACCGCGCAAGGCCAAACGCCCCAAGGTGCAGCTGGACTCCGAGAAGTTCGGCCAGTTCGCCGAGGCCACCGCCAGGTTCATGGGAACCGCGAAATTCCTCGCCTACATGACGGTCATCGTCCTCACCTGGGTGATCTGGAACCTCGTTGCGATCTACAAGCTGCGCTTCGACCCGTACCCGTTCATCCTGCTCAACCTGTTCTTCTCCACCCAGGCGTCCTACTCGGCCCCTCTCATCCTGCTGGCCCAGAACCGTCAGGAGGACCGTGACCGGGTGTCGATGGCCGAGGATCGCCGGGTGGCTGCCCAGTCCCGCGCCGACATGGAGTTCCTGGCCAGGGAGGTGGCCTCCATCCGAATGCAGATGGGCGAACTGGCCACCCGCGACTACCTACGCTCCGAACTGCGCGACGAATTGCGCTCCCTCCTGGAGGAGATTGAGGCCACTCCGGCGCCCTCCGGATCTCGCTGATCGGAATCGGTTCGCGACCGGCGAGTTGTCCGAGGGGCCCAACGGTGTGTAGACAAGTCAGCATGAGCACCGATAACCCGTTGGTCGAGGCCATTGCCGAAGCCCTCACGCACGTCAATGACCCCGAGATCAAACGCCCCATCACCGATCTCAACATGGTTGATGAGATCACCGTTGACGACCAGGGGCGTGCCTTCGTCCGCGTCCTGCTGACCGTGTCCGGATGCCCCCTCAAGACTGAGCTGCGCGAGCAGGTGACCGAAGCCGTCCGCGGTGTCGACGGGGTCACCAGCGTCTCCGTGGAACTCGGCACCATGACCGACGAGCAGCGTGACGCCCTCAAGGTGCAGCTGCGCGACGGCGTCCCCGAGCGCGTCATCCCCTTCGCCCAGCCCGGTAACACCACCAAGGTCATTGCGGTGTCCTCCGGCAAGGGTGGCGTCGGCAAGTCCTCCGTGACCGTCAACCTGGCCCTGGCCTTGGCCCGGCTGGGCCGCGAAGTGGGTCTGCTGGACGCTGACATCTACGGCCACTCAGTGCCCGACATGCTTGGCCTGGGTGAGGCCCACCCCACTCCCCTCGACGACATGTTGCTGCCGGTCCCCGGTCTGGGCATCAAGTCGATCAGCATCGGCATGATGAAGCCCAACAAGTCCGACGTCATCGCCTGGCGCGGCCCGATCCTCGATCGCGCCCTCACCCAGCTGCTGGCTGACGTCCACTGGGGCGACCTCGATTACCTCCTCATCGACCTTCCGCCCGGCACCGGCGACGTCGCCATGAGCCTGGGCCAGAAACTGCCCAATGCCGAGGTGCTCGTCGTCACCACCCCGCAGCAGGCTGCCTCCGAGGTCGCTGAGCGCGCCGGAACGATGGCCGGAATCATGCAGCAGCACGTCATGGGCGTCGTCGAGAACATGTCCTGGTTGGAGGTCACCGCCCCGAAGTCGGGCGAGACCTTCCGCGTCGATCTCTTCGGCAGCGGCGGTGGCCAGAAGGCCGCTGAGGCCCTGTCGGAGCGTCTGGGCACCGAGGTCCCGCTACTGGGCCAGATTCCGCTGGACGTCGATCTACGCAGCGGCGGCGACAGAGGAGACCCGATCGTCCTCGCCCACCCGGAGTCCCCAGCTGCCAAGGCCATCCACGACTTGGCGGGCACCATCGATTCCCGCCCGCGTGGACTGGCCGGGATGAACCTGGGAGTTTCTCCAGTCTGATCAACCATCACGAAGAATGGGTCCCCGTCAGTACTGACGGGGACCCATTCTTTTCTGGATCATCTGCGAGGCAAAATCAGGTCGCCTCGGTGTCGAAGGGCACCGGCTGGCTGAAGTCATGCACCGCCTCCGGACTCGACCCCGACGGCGCCTCCGGCAGCCCTTCCGAGTTGCGGATGTCCGCCAGGCCCAGGTCAAGGTCGGATCGAACGTCAGACAGGTCAGACTTGATCTCGTCAATGTCATCCTGCAGACCGTCCAGGACGTACTTCCGCACGAAGTTCTGCGGCTTGAGGTCTTGGTAGTCGAGGTCAGCAAACTGCGGCCCCAGCTCACTACGGAGCTGATCCCTCGTGCTGTTCGCGATGTTCTTGAGGTAGTGGTAGACGCGCGCCGCCTTGCGGGCCATCTCGGGCAACTTGTCCGGCCCAAACATGAGCACAGCAATGATGACGAGTACCGCGATTTCCGCTGGACCTGCTGTGGACATGCCCTATACCTTACCCCGGAACTTGACCTTCCAATGTCGCCACAGAGCTGTCACAGCCGAGTGCGATCCAGCAGATCGAAGAAGGTCTCGGTCTGCTCAGTGGTCGGCATGGTTTGGGGAAGACGGACCCCACCGACGTCAAATCCCTGGTGCGCCAGTCCGGCCTTGACCATGGTGACGCCCTGGGCGGCGAAGACTCCGATGAGAACCGGCAGGATTTCGCGGTAGATCGCCAGGGCCTCGTCAATCCGTCCCTCGATATAGGCGTCAATGACCTCGTGCATTCGCTTGCCGGTGAAATGAGTCGACGTCCCGACGACTCCGACTCCACCGACCGACAACAGGGCAGGGGTGATGGCGTCATCGCCGGAGTAGTAGGCCAAGGCGGTGTTGGCCATCACCGTGGCCGACTCGACGACCTGCCCCTTGGCGTCCTTGACGGCCACGATGTTGGGATGGTCGGCCAGCTCGATGAGGGTCTCCGTCTCGATCGGAGTCCCGGTGCGACCGGGAATGTCGTAGAGCATGATCGGCAGGTCGGTGGCGTCGGCAACGGTGGTGAAGTGCTCGATCAGTCCAGCCTGCGAGGGCTTGGAGTAGTACGGGGTGATGGCCAGAAGGCCGTCCGCGCCAGCCTCGGCAGCCTGGCGGGCCAGTTCGACGGTGTGGGCGGTGTCATTGGTCCCGACCCCGGCGACGATGGTGGCCCCCGGCCCGACGGCCTCGGCGACGGTCCTGATGACGTCAGCCTTCTCGGCATCAGTGGTCGTCGGGGACTCCCCGGTCGTGCCATTGACGACGAGGCCGTCATTGCGCTGCTCGTCAACGAGTTTGTGCGCCAATTCGCCGACTCGACGCAGGTCGACCACCCCTTCGGACGTCATCGGAGTCACCATGGCCGTGAGCAGACGGCCGAAAACGGGAGCGGACATGCGAGACCTCCTTGTGTACTTGGTGCCCATGGTAGCCACGAGATGGCCCCGGCGGGCTAGGCTGTTCGTGTGAGTCCAGCACAGCCCAGACATCAAGTCCCAGACGCCCGGTCGTGGGAGTACGCCGACGGCTTCGTCGCCCCCTCCCCTGCCTTGCAGGAGGCCCGCGAGGCCGCACGCGCCGATCAGTGGGAGGTGCTCGGCAACGGCACCACTGCCCTGCTGACCTTCCTGGCACGCACGATGCAAGCCAGCAACGTCGTCACCGTCGGTACCGACGTGGGCGTCTCAGCCCTGGCCCTGTTGGAGGGCATGACTGCCAAAGGCGTGCTGACCAGCATCGACCCCGATGCCGAGCACCAGGCTGCCGCCCGCAAAATCCTCTCACTGGCACGAATCCACTCCAACCAGGTGCGTCTTATCACCGGCACCCCACTGGACGTGCTGCCCAAGCTGCGCGACGACGCCTACGACATGGTCCTCATCAACGGTGACCGGCTGGAATACGTCGAGTACGTCTCCCAGGCGCTACGTCTGCTGCGTCAGAGCGGAGTCGTCATCGTCAATGCCGCACTGGCCAACAATCACGTCGCTGACCCTGACAACGAGGACGACGACACCCTCATCATCCGCGAGACCCTCGACTCGGTGCTGGAGACCGAGGAGTTCACCCCTGTCCTGCTGCCGGTGGGCGAAGGTCTGCTGCTGGCGATGAAGGGATGATCCCATCAACCACGACGAAGTGGAGTGGCCCCCCGGATCACCGGGGAGCCACTCCGTGCGTCCTGTAAATCGTCCCGATCAGTAGGGGACGGTGATTCCCTTGCCGACCACTGTCACACCACCCGGGGAGACGGTGAATCCGCGAGCGCGGTCGTGGTCGTGGTCCACACCCACCTGAGCCCCGTCGGGAACGATGACGTTCTTGTCGAGGATGGTGCGATGGATGGTGGCGTTGGACCCGATCGTCACGTTGTTCATGACGATCGACTCGTCGACACGAGCCCACCTCTCGATGCGGGCGCGTGGACCCAGCACCGTGCGGTAGATGTCGGTTCCGGAGATGATGCATCCAGCCGAGACCAGGGTGTCATCGCAGGAACCACGCATCACGAACTTGGCACCAGGGGCCTGCTCCTGCATGGTCCAGATCGGCCAGTCAGGGTTGTACAGGTTGAACTCCGGCTCGACCGACACCAGGTCCATGTGCGCGTCGTGGTAGGCGTCGATGGTGCCCACGTCGCGCCAGTAGTCGGCGTCCTTGCCGGTGTGACCCGGAACCTCGTTGTCGCGGAAGTCATAGACCTGAGCATCGGAGGCGTTGACGAACCTGGGGATGATGTCTCCGCCCATGTCATGGCGCGAATCGGCGGTGTGGGAATCGTCGTGCAGAGCCTGCACCAGGGCCTCGCGGCTGAAGATGTAGTTACCCATGGAGGCGAAGGACTCGTCCGGGGAGCCCGGCAGGCCAGGCGGATCAGCGGGCTTCTCGAGGAACTCAGTGATCCTGTGGTTCTCGTCAGCATCGATGATTCCGAAGGCCGAGGCCTCCTTGCGGGGCACCCGAATCCCGGCGACGGTGCATCCCAGACCGGAATCAATGTGGTACTGCAGCATGGCGTCAACGTCCATCCGGTAGATGTTGTCGGCACCGAATACCACGACGTAATCGGGATCCTGGTCGTTGATGAGATTGAGGGACTGGTAAATGGCGTCGGCGCTGCCGAGGTACCAGCGAGGTCCGAGACGCTGCTGAGCCGGGACCGGGGTAACGTACGACCCCAACATCGTTGACATCCTCCACGTGATGGAGATGTGACGGTCGAGGGAGTGCGACTTGTACTGGGTCAGCACCGCGATCTGGGTGAGGCCCGAGTTCGCCAGGTTCGACAGCACGAAGTCGATGAGCCGGTAGGTACCACCGAACGGCACGGCTGGTTTGGCACGGTCCATCGTGAGGGGCATGAGGCGTTTGCCCTCACCGCCAGCGAGGACGACGGACAGAACCTTGGGACGCGTCTTTGCCATGGCCCTCAATCTACCGCCACCGAGCCTCTGAGAGGCAATGGTTCGGGCCTTGAACGGCCAATGTCGTGGAGGGTTCCTGATTCGTTGACGACAAGGTCACCCCATTGACCCATCAACGCCGTCTTTGTGGGACGATCACGTCATGTACGTGTCCGTTCTGACCCGCGAATACCCTCCTACCATCTACGGAGGTGCCGGCGTCCACGTCGCGCAACTCGTCCCTCATCTGCGCAACCTCATCGACGTCGATGTGCAGTGCATGGGAGAACCACGAGAGGGAGCCACCGCCCATGCCGAGAACTACCCGGGGGGCGCCAACGGCGCGCTGCGGGCCTTCGGAGCTGACCTGTCCATGGTCGATGCGATCCCTGACGAAATCGATCTCGTCCATTCCCACACCTGGTACGCCAATCTCGCTGGTCTGCTGGCCGGCGTCTTCCATGACGTCCCGCATGTCATCAGCGCCCATTCCCTGGAGCCCGACAGGCCATGGAAGGCCGAGCAACTGGGTGGCGGATACCGGCTGTCCTCGTGGGCCGAGAAGACGGCCTACGACGCCGCCGACGCCATCATTGCGGTCTCCGATGGCATGCGCAACGACGTCCTGCGGGCCTACCCGGAGCTCGACCCGGACAAGGTACACGTGGTACGCAACGGCGTGGACACCGAGGAGTTCCACCCCGTCACCGGGACCGACGTCTGCCGCGAGATCGGCATGGATCCGGAACGCCCGTCAGTAGTCTTCGTGGGACGCATCACCCGTCAGAAAGGCCTGATCCATCTGGTGCGCGCCGCTGCCGAACTCGACCCCGACACCCAGCTCGTCCTGCTGGCTGGGGCCCCGGACACCCCCGAGATCGGTGAGGAGTTCAAGAAGGCGTTCGACGAGGTGAGAGCGTCCCGTCAGGCCCCGGTCATCTGGGTTCAGGATATGCTGCCACGCCCGTCAGTCCGTCAGGTTCTCTCGGCTGCCACGGTCTTCGCGTGCCCCTCGGTCTACGAACCGCTGGGTATCGTCAATCTCGAGGCCATGGCCTGCGCCACGCCGGTGGTCGCCTCCCGGGTCGGTGGCATCCCGGAGGTCGTCGTCAACGGGACGACCGGCCACCTGGTCGACGGGGCCCCGACCGACTCCTCGACCCCCGAGCAGGTCGCCGCCTTCGAGTCGGCCTTCGCCGCAGCGATCAACGACCTCACCCGCGATCTCGAACGCGCCGAGGCGTTCGGAACCGCTGGACGTCAGCGCTGCATCGACGAGTTCTCCTGGGCGCGGATAGCCGAGCAGACCGTTGAGGTCTACAAGGCCGCCATCACACGTCACAACGCGTAAGTACCCCGTATGAACACGGTCGTGCCCGGCTCCGACGAGCCGGGCACGACCATCTCTCAGCCGTCTGCGTCAGCTGGCGACACCCTGGAGGCACTTGAGCAGTTCCTGGGCTTCGTCACCGGTGAGCTCAACAACCAGCCGACCGCCGCCTTCGACTGGAACGCGCATGATGATGCCACGGCCCTCCTTCGTGACCTCCATGGGACCGTCTCCGGTACGGGGCTTCATAGCTGCCATGTCACTCTTCCTCAATCACTGGGCAGTGGTGCAACTCCTATTATTCCGTATCCGGGGCCTTTCCGTTAAAGGTGCGCTCCTCAGAGTCCGCAGAACCCTCCTTCTGGGATGCCTCCACCTGTGCTGCCATACGGTCGAGCAGCTGATCCACCTGAGACATGGAATAGCCTCTCGGCACCACCGCGAAGCGGGCCGAACGCAGGTCATCGGCGCTCAGATCGCCCTCGGGCAGATCGGGGACGGGACGATCATCAACGACCGCTGGCACCTGCCCGAACTTGCCAGATGCTGCCAGCACCGCCAGCCCGATGATGACGATGACGAGCCCGCACAACGCCCACACCATCAGTGGTCTCCTTCCGAACGTTCACACAACCACGACTCGAGCGCTCGGGCACAATCGTCGAGGCTGGACAACTTGCAACACTCATCGGCCTTGTGGGCGTACATCGCGTCGCCAGGACCGAAGTTGAGGGCTGGCCGCCCCATTTCGAAGAACCGAGCCACATCCGTCCAGCCGTATTTCGGCATCGAGGTCGTGCCGACCGATTGGGCGAAGGACTGGGCCAGAGGCTTGTCCAGGCCAGGTCGCGCCGGGGAGGACAGATCGAGGATCTCCATCGTCCATCCGGCGAACATGGTGCGCATCATCTGTTCGGCCTGCGGGGCGGTCTTGTCAGGGGCGAACCGGTAGTTGATCTGGACCGTGGCCTCCGGGGGGACGACGTTGCCGGCCAGACCACCCTGCACCATCGTCGCGTTGAGTCCCTCGTGGTAGGTCAAACCGTCGACCTCCACGAGGTGGTCGCCGTCGGCCTGCCAGTCCTGCAGGATCTGGAGGATCGGCAGCAGGTCATGAATGGCATTGTGGCCCGCCCAGGATCGGGCGGAGTGGGCAGCTTGCCCCTCGGTCGTCAGGGTGAACCTCATCGTTCCCTGGCAGCCTCCCTCGATGACGGCGTCGGTGGGCTCCATGAGGATGGCCAGGTCGCAGTCGAGCAAGCTCTCGTCATGGGACCGCAACTTGAGCAGCCCGTTGTGTTCGGCGGCGATCTCCTCGGCCTCGTAGAACACCCAGGAGACGTCGTGGCTGGGCGCGGCGAGGGTCGCCGCCAGATGCAGTGCGACGGCCACTCCCCCCTTCATGTCGCAGGTTCCCCTGCCGACCAGGTAGTCACCGTCGTCGCGGGTTTCGATGCGGCTGGGAAGGTTGTCGGCCACCGGAACGGTGTCCAAATGACCAGCGACGAGGACGCGGGAGCCCCGGTGCAGGTTCGTGGCCGCCACGATCGAGTTTCCGATCCTGGTGACCGTCAGATGGTCGAAACCTCGCAGGGATTCCTCGACGGCGTCGGCGAGCTGATCCTCATGGAGGCTTTCGGAGCGAATGTCCACGATGTCGCGAAACAGGTCGCGGAGATCACCGGCGAGATCGAGTTGCATGGTCTTCACTGTACTGAACCGTCTGGCATCCGGGTCTGGACCACCTCGGTGCCGGTGCCGCGGGGATGAGTCTGATCGGCAAGGCTCTCAGCCACGTCGAAAACCTTTTCGGTGTCCAGGGACGGCGTCGGCTCATCGGCCAGGAGGGCGAGGACCAGACCAACCGCCAACCCGACGAGGACCAAGACCATGAGCGGCACTTGTCCACGATGTGTCACCCCACGTGGACGGCGCTGACACCTCCAGGTCGTCGGACCTTGCAACTAAACTCATGGTCATGACGCAGACGACGACTTCACAGACCGTCCAGGCCGACCGTCAGGCATGGGGTTGGGGACTGGCCACCGTCCACGAGGGCGGCGACGTCCTGGACACCTGGTACCCCGAACCCAAATTGGGCACCCCCGACGAGTCCAAGGCCCCTGACGACCTGTACCGGGTCACCGAAACCGGTCGCGACGCCATCCGCAACGTGCACACCGAGGTGGTGCGCACCGTTATCAATCTCGACGAGGCACCGGCTGACGTCCCCGACGCCTACCTGCGGCTGCATCTGCTGTCGTCGCGCATGGCCCAGCCACGCACCATCAACCTCGACGGTATCTTCGGTGTGCTTCCCAACAACGCATGGACGACCATCGGTCCGATCCGGGTGGCCGATCTGGACAGGGCCCGCATGCAGGCGCGCATCGCTCATGCCCCTTTTACCGTCCTCCTCGTCGACAGGTTCCCACGTATGGTCGACTTCGTCGTTCCCACCGGGGTCCGCATCGGTGACGCCGATCGCGTTCGCCTGGGAGCTCACCTAGCCGAGGGAACCACCGTCATGCACGAGGGGTTCGTCAACTTCAACGCCGGTACCCTGGGGCACTCCATGGTCGAGGGACGTATCAGCCAGGGCGTCGTCGTCGGCGACGGCACCGACATCGGCGGCGGAGCGTCCATCATGGGCACCTTGTCGGGCGGTGGTAAGGAACAGGTGACGATCGGTAAGGGTTGCCTGTTGGGCGCCGAGGCCGGAATCGGCATCTCCCTGGGCGACAATTGTGTCGTCGAGGCGGGCCTGTACGTCACTGCCGGGACCAAGGTGACCCTGCCCGACGGCAAGACCGTCAAGGCCTCAGAGCTCTCTGGTGCCGACGACATCCTTTACATCCGCGACTCGACGACCGGCGTCGTCAAAGCTCTCGGACGTGGGGACCACAAGATCGAGCTCAACACGAATCTGCACCAGAACTGACATGACGAAGTCCTCCCCGCGCCGGGCCCGGTCTGCCTCCACACGACGACCCCGGGGTCGACGTAAGCGCCTTTCCACCAGTCCGGCCAGGTCGACAGCTGCACTCGTCGTCGTGTTGGCGATCCTGGCGGGACTGGGCTGGGGAGGCCACGAGGTGTGGAAAGCCGTCGACCCATTCGGCACGGTCGAGCCGGAGGGCTGCCGGGTGACGGTGTCCGGCCAGTCCTACGACCTCGATCTGGAACAGTCCCAGAATGCCGCCATCATCGCCGCCGAGTCGATTCGACGCGGGATGCCGGTCCGCGCGGCCACCATCGCCCTGGCGACCGCCATGCAGGAATCGAGGCTGCGCAACATCGACTACGGCGATCGCGACTCCCTGGGGCTCTTCCAGCAGCGTCCTTCCCAGGGGTGGGGAACTCCCACGCAGATCATGGACCCGTGGTACTCCTCCGGGAAGTTCTACGAGGAGCTGGTGAAGTTCGGAAACTGGAAGGACATCAGCGTCAACGACGCCGCCCAACAGGTGCAACGCTCAGGTTACCCGGAGGCCTACCGCAAGCATGAGCCTCTGGCCGAGGCGTGGGCCTCAACGCTGACAGGGCACTCCCCCTCGGCGTTGTCCTGTGTCAACAGGTCGCCCGAGAAGGCGATCATCAACAAGCTCACCCAGACCGTGCGCACGGGGTTGGCGGACAAGATCGCCATCCAGACCAAGGGATCAACGGTGTCCTTCACCGCGACGGATCTTGTGCTGGCCCGAGCGGCAGTGGCTCTGACGATGGCGAGTACGAATCTGGGGCCGATTGATCGCGCTACCGTGGCGACGACGAGTTGGACCGCTGACCCGGAGCACTACGCCTCGTGGCGTGCAGCCACCGGCCCGTCCGCGAGTCCCGCTACCAGCGGCGCGGGCCGAGTCACCGGCACCGTCACCGCCCACAGCTGACTCTCAGCGAGCCTCGGACAACCTCTCGGCCGCGGCGTTGATCCTCTCGTCGGTGGCCGTCAGCCCGATACGGACGTGGTCAGAGCCACCATCGACGTAGAAATCACCCGGTGAACACAGGATGCCAAGATCAGCCAACCTGTCCAGGGTGGCCCGACAGTCCTCGCCCTCGGTCGCCCACAGGTAGAGCGAACCCTCGGAATGATCGATTCGGAAACCGGCCTGCTCGAGGGCTGGCTTGAGCACCTCACGACGCAGTTGGTAGCGCTTCACCTGCTCCCACACGTGGGAGCGGTCGGCCAGAGCGACCTGCATGGCCGCGGCGACCGGAGCCGACAGCATGAGTCCGGAGTGCTTGCGAAGGGTGAGCAACTCGCTGGTGAGAGCGGAGTCACCGACGACGAATCCCGCACGGTATCCGGCCATGTTCGACCGCTTGGACATCGACAAGCAGGCCAGCAGGCCGGTGACGTCCCCGCCGTTGACCCTCTCGTTGAGGACGGAGACGCACTCCCCCTCCCAGACGAACTCGCCATAGCACTCGTCGGAGGCCAGAACGGCTCCGGTGCTGCGGGCGAACTCCACCCAGGCCTTCATCTCGTCGAGGTCGAGGATGCGTCCTGACGGATTGGCCGGAGAGTTGATCCAGATGAGGTCGGGATGGCCCTCGACCTCATCAGGCTCGTTCACGGCTTGCACGGTGGCTCCGGCAAGCTGGGCGCCAACCTGGTATGTCGGGTAGGCGCAGGCCGGAATGACGATCGTGGAGTCCGGGCCCAGACCAAGCTGGCTGGGCAGCGAGGCCACCAATTCTTTGGTTCCGATGACCGGCAGGACGCTGGTCTCACCAAGCTGCGCGGGCGCCCCCCAGACCTGCTTCATGTGGTCCAGGATGCCGACTCGCAGTGCGGGTGTCCCCCACACCTGCGGGTAGCCGTGGGCGTCACTGGTGGCAGTCAGGGCCTCGGTGACGATCTGGGGAGTTGGATCGACCGGGGTGCCCACTGACACGTCAACGATGCCACCGGGATGGGACTGAGCCTTGACCTTGGCGCCGGCAATGGTGTCCCAGGGGAAGGTGGGCAAACTCTCCGAGACGATTCGGCGGCTCATTCGCCCTGAGGGGGCAGGGCCTCGACGGCCGGGTGGTCCTTGTGGGTCGGGCCGAGACGGGCAGCGCCGCCCGGGGAACCCAGTTCGTTGAAGAACTCGGCGTTGATGTCGAGGAACTGCTCCTGCTCACCGGGCAGGTCATCCTCGTAGTAGATGGCCTCGACGGGGCAGACGGGTTCGCATGCACCACAGTCGACGCACTCCTCAGGATGGATGTAGAGGCTCCGCTCGCCCTCGTAGATACAATCGACGGGGCACTCCTCAACGCAGGCACGATCCTTGACGTCCACGCAGGGCAGACCGATGACGTAGGTCACGTCTTCTCCTTGTTCCGGCCCTGGCAAGGGGCCTGATAGACATTCACCGTCATCATAGTGCCGCGCCGCGACATGCATCCCTCGACATGCACCGGCGCCCACGACCGTCGGACGGCCGTGGGCGCCGGAATCAGGTTGTCAGCGTGCCTCAGAGAGCGGCGACCAGGGCGTCAACACTAGCCTTGGCGTCACCGAAGAGCATCCGCGTGTTGTCGGCGAAGAACAGCGGGTTCTCGACGCCGGCGTAACCAGGCTTCATGGAGCGCTTGAAGACGACGACCTCGTGGCCCTCCCACACGTGGAGAACGGGCATGCCCGAGATCGGGGTGCCGGGATCCATGGCAGCCGGGTTGACGGTGTCGTTGGCTCCGATGACCAGGACGACGTCGGCGTCAGCGAAGTCGTCATTGATCTCGTCCATTTCCATGACGATGTCGTAGGGCACATGAGCCTCGGCAAGCAGCACGTTCATGTGACCGGGCAGACGTCCGGCAACCGGATGGATGGCGAACTTGACGTCCACCCCCTTGTCGCGCAGCTTCTTGGCCAGTTCGGCCACCGGGTACTGGGCCTGGGCCACGGCCATGCCGTAACCGGGAGCGATGATGACCGAGGAGGCATCGGACAGCTGGGAGGCCAGCTCGTCAGCCTTAATCTCGGTGATCTCACCGTCAGGGCCATCACCCTCAGCAGCCGGGGCATCGCCGAAACCGCCCAGGATGACCGACGCGAACGAGCGGTTCATGGCCTTGCACATGATGTAGGACAGGATGGCGCCGGAGAAGCCCACAAGGGCGCCGGTGACGATGAGCACCGGGATGTGGAGGCTGAACCCGGAGAAGGCGGCCGCCCAACCAGAGTAGCTGTTCAGCATTGAGATGACGACCGGCATGTCCGCACCACCGATGGCAGCAACGAGGTGGAAGCCGAGGAACAGCGAGGCCAGCGTCAACAGGGCCAGCGGCAGCCAGGCGATACCGCCGGAGACGTTGGAGAACCAGATGCCGCAGCCGATGATGACGACCAGCAGACCGAGGTTGATCCAGTTGCGGCCCGGCAGGGTCAGCGGCTTCGAGGGAACCTTGCCCGACAACTTGCCCCAGGCCACCAGGGATCCGGTGAAGGTCAGGGCACCGATGAAGATGCCGATCCAGATCTCCGAGAGCTGGAAGGTGCTGGCTCCGGTCCCCTCCTCGGCGAAGGCATTGAAACCAATGAGGACGGCGGCCAGACCGACGAAGGAGTGCAGCTGAGCGATGAGCTCAGGCATTCCGGTCATCTCGACCTTGAGGGCCTTCCACACACCGAAGGCACCACCGATGAGCATCGGGACGAAGAGCAGGACCATGGACACCGGCGAGTATCCCGGCAGCTTCACCAGCGCGACGATCGTCGCGACGATCGCGATGACCATGCCGAGGATGCCGTAGGCGTTGCCCTTCTTGGAGGTCTCGAATTTGGACAGACCGGCGAGGGCGAAGATGAACAGCAGGCCCGCGACGATGAACGAGGCGTTGACGAAGTTCACCAACGACCCGGCCATCGGGGCAATGAGAAGTGTTGACGTCATGGATCAGGCCTTCCTGAACATCTTGAGCATGCGCTGGGTGACTGTGAAACCGCCGAAGATGTTGATACTGGCGATGAGCACGGTCACCGCAGCGACGATCCGGATACCCCACGACTCGCTGCCGAGCTGGGTGATGGCGCCGACGATGATGATGCCGCTGATGGCGTTCGTGACGCTCATGAGCGGGGTGTGGAGGGCGTGGGTGACGTTCCACACGACGTAGTAGCCGACGACCACGGCGATCGCGAAGGTACCGAAGAGGGCGACGAACTCGGTTGGGGAAAAGGTCAGCAGGGCGATGAGGGCGATCGACAACGCCGCGACGATGCTGAAGGTCTGGGGCCACGGACGCGGCTCCTTCTCCGGAGCCACCGGGGTGGCCGGTTCGGCCTTGGCGACCGGTTTGGGCGCAGCGGCGACCTGCACCGGCGGCGGTGGGAAGGCCACCTGACCTTCGTGGCAAACCGTCATAGTGCGGATGACCTCGTCGTCGAAGTTGAGGACGAGCTCACCGTTCTTCTCCGGGGTGGCCAGCTTCAACAGATTGACGAGGTTGGTGCCGTAGAGCTGGCTGGCCTGGCCCGGCAGACGGGACGGCAGGTCGGTGTAGCCGATGATCGTCACGCCGTTCTCGGTGACGTAGGACTCACCGGGATGAGTGAGCTCGCAGTTGCCGCCACCCAGGGCGGCGAGGTCGACGATGACGCTACCGGGCTTCATGGCAGCGACCATCTCGGCGGTGATGAGTTTGGGAGAGGGCTTGCCAGGGATGGCTGCCGTGGTGATGATGACGTCGTCCTTTCCAGCCTGCTCCATGTAGAGCTCGGCAGCGCGGACGTTGTAGTCGTCGCTGGTCTCCTTGGCGTAGCCATCGGAACTGACGCCCTGATCGGAGTCGCCGGTGCGCACGTGCAGGAAGGTGGCACCCATTGACTGGACTTGCTCGGCGGTCTCGGGACGGACATCGGTGGCGTACACCTCGGCGCCCATCGAGTTGGCGGCGCCCAGGGCAGCCAGACCGGCCACACCGGTGCCGATGACGAAGACCTTGGCTGGCGGAACCTTGCCAGCAGCGGTGACCTGGCCACCGAAGGTGCGACCGTACGCGAATGCAGCCTCCACGACGGCCCGGTAACCCGAGATGTTGGCCATTGAGGACAGAGCGTCCATGGACTGCGCACGCGAGATGCGCGGGACCATGTCCATGCTCAGGCCAGTGATACCGGCAGCAGCAAGCTTCTCGGTGAGGGCAAGGTCCTGACGCGGGTGAAGGAAGGTGACGAGAACGGCTCCGGTGTGCATGAGGGCGATCTGGTCGTCGGTGGGCTCGTTGACGGCCAACACGAGGTCAGCGTTCCACGCCTGCCCCGGTCCGACGATCTTGGCACCAGCCTCTTCGTACACGTGGTCAGGCAGAGCGGCGTGCTCGCCGGCTCCGGACTCGACGACCACCTCGTAGCCGAGTTTGAGTAGGGCGGGAACAGTCGTCGGAGTCGCGGCGACCCGATTCTCACCCGGGAGTGATTCCCGTGGGATTCCGATGATCATGATGGTGACTTTACGGCCAAACGTCCTTGGATACGACATCGGGGTTGCACGTTTCCCCATGTTGGGGGTCATCTCTGACGAGAAATGGGGCACCGCCGATTGGCAGTGCCCCATCAGGTCGTCAGTTGCCCGGATGAGGCCCGTTCGGGCCAGGAGCAGGATTCCAGGGCTGCTGCGCGGGGGGTTGCCCCCATGGCCCCTGAGGCGGACCTGCAGGGACTCCGGGCTGTCGGTAACCAGCGATGCCAGACGTAGCCCTTAATGTCAGAACGAGTTGCCACACCTGCGCTGCTGCGGTCAACAGCACGAAGACGAGGAAGAACCACACCCCCGCCCTTGAGTTACCGTTGTTGCCGGTCGAGTTGATAACCCCCCCAGATCATGAACAGGACAAGCACCGCCGCCAGTACCGTCAGCACGATCTCGTAGGTGCGCGAGCGGAGGTGATCAGCCATCATCGCTATGACGGCCATGGCGAGGTACACCACCATCAGCAGGACCGTCAGCCGGACTCTCACCGCCCACTCGCCCATACCGTCAGAGGTGACACCGTTGAGATTCAGCGTTCCGAGACCATTGAGCGATATTTCGAGGCCGGCTCCGAGACCGAGACTGACCCACGGGGCCAGAAGAGCGACGAAGCTCAGCAACAGCCCTACGACAACCGCAACGCGACGCACATTGCCCAACGTGCCTCGAATCAGCCCGAGGATGGGATCAGGTTGCCTCGGCTGGGACGCAAATCCCGGCGGCGGGTATGCGGAAAATCCCTATTGGGGGTTGGGGGTGCACGGGTTGGGATTGTGGGGAGGGAATGGACCTTGTGGTGGATATCCCTGCCCCTGTGGTGGAACAGGCCCTTGCCGAGGAGGTACCGGTCGGCCCCATTCGGGGCCTTGAGGCGATGTGGTGTCCGTCATTCTTGAACCTCTCTGGCTACCGTCGATCGTCACGGCACCCGAAAACGTAGCGATGGTACCCCTCCCGTCGCAAGCGGCATCTACAACGAACACACGGTGGCAACGACGGTGGGTCACGCCACTTGCCACCGTTTCCGCGGGGCGGCGGGTATGACGTCACAGCGGAGGCGACCATCTGGCTCGACACCTCAGCAGGGGGGGAGCAAGGGGTAGGGCGCGCACTCATGACCGAACTCATGCGGCAGGCTCGCCGCGATGATCAGCCTGTCCCTCAACGGTCACGGGAGCGGATGCACGCCACCACCAGGCTCGCGGCGAGGCAGACGATCCCGAACTCCTGAATGAGAACGACGAAGTTGGTGAAGACCTCGGAGAACACCGTCACCCGAATGCCCCCTCTGTGCGCAATCAACTGGGCCGCGGCGGACTGGACAACAAAACCGGCGACAAGACATGTCGCACCGACGATGACCGGAGCCCGCAGCGACCGGGGACCGAGAGCAAGCCGTGGTCGCCCGACACCACAAATGGCAAGAACGAAGGAACCAGCCGAGAACCACAACAGGAGCGTGTAGAGGGCCGCTCCGACGATGCCAACCGCCTGAGAGTAGTACTCGAGCCGGACCCAGGAAACCAGGCATGCCACCACGAAGAACCCGATTCCTGCCAGGATCGCCCGTCCCGTCCAGCTCGGCCTCTCGTCGCGTTTCTGCCCACTGGGCTCAGCCATGATGTCTCCCCCGTTGAAGCGTACCTTCAGCTTGTACTCGGACGCGGGTTCTACGGGGTCGCTAGGGTTGCTCCATGACCGCGTACCATGCTGACGCCAGTGACCTTGAGTGCAAGGAAATCCTCACCTGGGAAACCTTCGGTGCCGCCACCGACGAACTCGCCACCCAGATCCACGATTCGGACTTTGATCCCGAGATCGTGATCGCGGTGGCTCGCGGCGGCATGATCCCGGGCGGAGCTCTCACCTACTCCCTCGGCGTCAAGCTCACCGACGCCATCAACGTCGAATTCTATACCAATGTCGAGGAAACCCTGCCTGATCCGGTGCTGTTGGCCCCGATGCTCGACACCGACTCCATCCGCGGCAAGCGAATCCTCGTCGTCGACGACGTCGCCGATTCCGGCCGCACCCTGGCACTCGTGCTCAAGCTGCTGCGCGGATTCGGCGCCGACGTCCGCTCGGCGGTGCTCTACGCCAAGCCGACCACCGTCATCAACCCGGACTTCGTGTGGAAGGCAACTGACAAGTGGATCGTGTTCCCCTGGAGTGTGAAGCCTCCTGTCGGTCAACGCTGAGTCAGAGCATCGACCCCGCCGCGACGACCACGTCATGGAAGGACACCGCTCCCGGATCGGGCGTGCCCAGGGACTTCTCACCCAATGGGCGCGCCCGACCGACCTTGGCGGTCACCTCGGAAGTGGCCTGAGCCCCTTTCTTCGCAGCCTCACATGCGGACTTCCATGCCTGCGGCAACGGATCCGTTGACGATTCCAAGGTCGCCACGAAGGGATCCATGGCGTCGACCATGGTCTTGTCGCCGACCTTCGCCCCTCCCAACCTGGTGACGGCGTCGAGGGCAGCACGAGCAGCCTGACGAATGGTGCCGTCACTGGCAGGATCCTCGTCCCCCAGGACCGCACCGAATGCGGTCAGCACTGCTCCCCACAGCGCACCCGAGGTGCCGCCAGCGTGCTCGGCCCAGGCTGAACCGGCAGCGTTGAGAGTGGTGGCGGCGCCGGCGCCATCCCCTCTCACCCGCTTTGCCTCGGTGAGTGCAGCCTGGGATCCACGCGTCATGCCGATGCCGTGGTCACCGTCACCGGCAACCGAGTCGAGTCGGCCGAGCTCATCGGCGCGCTCCGACAGGGTCCTCCCCACTTCTTCCAATCCCCTGACGACGACGTCGGCAAGCTCCTGGGACTCTTGCGATCCGGGAGCGGCAACCAAGACATGTTCTGCCTCCTGGGGCAACGCAGTGGTGTCGAGATCAACCTGACCGACAGCCCCACGACGATAGGCGGGGGTGTCGCACGCAGCCAGCCACAGCGGTTCGATGACTTCGTCGAGCCACACCAAGGTCAAGGAGACACCTGCCATGTCGAGGCTGGTGACGAACTCCCCCACCTGCGGGTCGACGATCGTCAGTCCGGCCTCCTCGAGACGACGGCTGATGTCATTCCACAACACGAAGAGTTCCTCGTACTTGGTGGACCCGAGACCGTTGACGATCGGGACGACGCGGGATCCGGAGTCCTCGGGGCGGTCGGCCAGCAAGCCGTCGACGAGCATGGCGGCCACCTCGTCAGCCGTGCCGAGGGTCTCGTCATGGATACCCGGCTCACCATGGATACCCATGCCGACACCCATCTGTCCGTTCTCGACACGGAACAGCGGGTCGTCAGCTCCCGGCAAGGTGCAGCCAGCGAAAGCCACCCCGAAGGAACGGGTGCGTCCGTTGACACGATCGAAGACCTTGACGACCTCGTCGATGTCGCGGCCTTCCTCACAGGCAGCCGCCGTCACCTTGAAGACCGGGAGATCCCCGGCGATGCCACGACGCTTGAGGTGGTCCTCCGGGCCGGCGGAGGCGATGTCGTCGGTGACGAGCAGGCATCGGGTGTCGATGCCCTCGCTGCGCAACCGTTCAGCCGCTTGTCCGAAGTGCAGGACGTCGCCGGCATAGTTGCCGAACCCGATGAGGACTCCGGCCCCCCGATCCGCTGCCTTGCAGACTGAATAGGCCTGTGAGGCCGAGGGCGAGGAGAAGATGTTGCCGCAGACGGCGCCGTCGGCGAATCCCGGGCCGACCCAGCCAGCGAAGGCCGGGTAGTGACCTGATCCGCCGCCCACGACGAGGGCGACCTTGCGATCTGTACGGACGGCACGAACGACTCCACCGAAGACCGGCCTCAGGTGGTTCGGGAAGGCGCTGGCGAGTCCAGCGACTGCCTGGGACGGAAAACCATCGGGGCTGTTCACGAGTCGGGTCATGGTTGGAACTCTCCTGTCATCGCATCATCGTTGATGGTGTTTTCCCATAATCCATGATAATTGGTGTCACCACAGAGTGCCCGGTGTGCCGAAAATGGGACAATGGAGCCGATGAAGGAGATCACATGCCTCACACCATGCCTGCCCTGGTCCTCAACGGCCCCGGAGACGTTCATCTGGCCCAAAAACCCGTTCCTGAGCCGGGCCCCGGCGAGGTGGTCCTGGCCGTTGAGGCGACGACGATCTGCGGCACCGATCTACGCATCATCTCCGGCGAGAAGACCACCGGGGTACGCTCTGGGGTCACCCTCGGCCACGAGATCGCAGGACGTATCGCCTCCCTCGGCGAAGGAGTGGAAGGACTGACCGTCGGGCAGCAGGCGACCGTCTCCATCGTCGTCTCCTGCGGCACCTGCCGAGCCTGCCTGGCAGGACGCGAACATCTGTGCAGCCGCTGCGAGCTCATCGGCTACCGGATCGACGGCGGGTTGGCTCCCTGGCTGTGCGTGCCGGCTCGAGCCGTCTCTCGCGGCAACGTCGTCCCGGTGGCTTCCGAGATGCCAGCCAACCGGCTGGCTCTGGCCGAACCTCTCTCCTGCGTCCTCAACGGGCATCGTCGCCATGGAGGGGTCAATCCCGGAGAGACGGTGGTCATCATCGGTGGCGGAGCCATCGGCCTGCTTCACGCCCAACTCGACCTGGCGTGCGGAGCCGGACAGGTCATCCTCTGCGAGAAGCACGCCGATCGACGCGACCGGGCCACTGCCTTGGGAGCTGTGCCGACTTCCCCCAACCACCTGGTTGAGGACGTTGCCGAACGCACCGACGGTCTTGGTGCCGACCTCGTCATCGTCGCCATCGGACACAATGAACTGGCCGAGCAGTCCCTTGACCTCGCTGCGCCCGGCGGACGGGTGAGCTGGTTCGCCGGCTTTCCCAAGGAATCGACGGCGACGATCACCCCCAACACCGTGCACTATCAGGAGCTCACGGTCTCGGGAGGATCAAATGCCCGACGCGCGGACGTCCACCGAGCAGTCGAGATGCTGGGGCGCGGAAACATTGACGAGACCCCGATCGTCACTCACACCTTCGGCCTGTCCCAGTGGGCTGAGGCCGTCAACGCGGTGCGCGGCCACGCCGGGGTGAAGATCGCCATCAATCCGCGGCACTGAGCCGCATCACTTCACAGCTTCACCGAGCCGGCCCCGGTGTCGGGGTTGCCGAATCGGTGGGTCGCCACCGAGACCGAGCGCCCCCGTGGGAACGGCGGCAGTTTGCGGTACGCTGGTGACGTCGTCGGCCCGCACAGCCAGACTGGTCGCGGTTCATCCGTGCTTCGACACTCCATTGATGTCCTGTTGCCAGGTGTGGACCTGTTAGACGGCCTCGGTGACCAGCTCAGCAGGGCGCGGGGATGCCCAGGTATCAGCGTCGATACTCATGGCACGACCATATTCTTGTCAGGGCAGCAACACGCCGCTCACAAGGGCGTGCAGATTCACCGATCTTCTGATGGTGCAAGAATGCCGCCGCAAAATATCCGAGAGGGCAGCTCATGACGCACACCGCCACCGAATCGAGCGCGGCGACCCACAAGGGCATCGAAACCACCGGAATCGAGGTTGTCGAGGAGTCTCAGCGCACCGCGCGCCCACGGGACCTCTTCCTCCCCTGGTTCGCCTCCAACGTGTCGGTCTTTGGCATGAGCTACGGAGCCTTCATGCTGGGGTTCGGGGTGTCGTTCTGGCAGGCCATGGCCGCCACCCTCATCGGCGTCATCGTCTCCTTCGGTTTCTGCGGGATCATCGCCGTCGCCGGAAAGCGAGGCTCGGCCCCGACCATGGTCCTCTCGGGGGCAGCCTTTGGCACCCAGGGAAACAAGATTCCCGGCGTCATCGCATGGATGACCTCGATCGGCTGGGAGACCTCCTTGGCCATCACGGCCGTCCTCGCGACGACCACGATCTTCCACCGGCTGGGGTGGAGTTCCGGGAACTCCGTCAAGATCGTCGCCGCCATCGTCGTGGCCCTGCTTATCGTGGGCGGTGCTGTGGCCGGCTACCACATCATCATGAAGCTGCAGGCCATCCTGACGTGGATCACCGGCGTCCTGACCGTCATCTATCTCATCATGGCCGTCGGACACATCGACTGGCATGCCGCGATCTGTCTGCCCTCAGCCTCCTTCCCGGCCTTCATCGGCACCCTCACCCTCATCATGACCGGCACCGGTCTGGGATGGACGAGCATTGCCGCCGACTGGTCTCGGTACCAGTCGCGCAAGTCCTCGGGATTCTCCATCGCCTTCTGGAATGTCTTCGGGGCGTCGTTGCCACTCATCATCCTCATCACTGGTGGCCTGCTGCTGGCGGCCTCCTCCAAGGACCTGTCTGACGCCATCGGTGACGACCCCATCGGCGCCCTGGCGACCATCCTGCCGACGTGGTTCCTCATCCCATTCCTGCTGGCGGCGATCCTCTCCCTGCTGGCCGGTGCGATCAACGGCATCTATTCTTCCGGGCTGACCCTGCTGACCCTGGGTATTCGCGTTCCGCGCCCGGCTGCCTCTCTCATCGACGGGACGATCCTCACAATGGGCACCCTCTACGTCGTCTTCGTGGCACCCAACTTCATCTCCCCGTTCCAGTCCTTCCTGGTGACCCTGGGTGTGCCGCTGTCAGCCTGGACCGGCATCATGATGGCTGACATCACTCTTCGCCGTCGGCCCTATGACGAGGCCGATCTGTTCGACGGGGCGGGGCGATACGACCGTTTCGACCTCACCTCGATCATCACCTTCATCGTCGTGACGATCTTGGGCTGGGGCCTGGTCGTCAATACCTATGAGGGAGTCAACTGGAACAACTGGCAGGGTTTCCTCCTCGGCCCTCTCGGCCTGGGAGGGCGTGAGGGTGACTGGGCCTATGCCAACCTCGGCGTGCTCGAGGCCCTCGTCCTCGGGTACGTCGTGACCCTCATTGCCCGACGCGGCACAGTGCGTCGCCAAGAGTCACGATGAGCAAGCCATAGCTGGAACAGCCGACCACCGACCCCATCACCTTCGGCAGGGGCCGCTCGGTGGAAAACCGCGAGTCAGCCTTGACGGTGATGGATCTGTACTCTCCGCGGATTCGGGGCGCCACCAGTCGTGAGGTGCTTTCAAGCCGCTCCCAATGCTCTGTATCGTCCTTTTGTTTGGGTACCCTGCCTTGTTTATGCACTCCCCGGAGACGACAATGGTTCTCACTTGCGTACTGGAAAGGGGAACACCACATGCACCGTCGTCTTCTGGCCATCGCAACCATCAGCGCCTGCGCCCTGGGCATGGCTGGTTGCTCCGGCAACTCTGGTCCCGGATCCTCCACCTCGGGCGCTTCCTCGGCCGCCGCTGCGACTGACAAGGTTGACATCGTCGCCTCGACCAACGTCTGGGGTTCGGTCGCCAAGGCCATCGGTGGAGACAAGGTCAACGTCCACTCCGTCATCGACAACCCCAATCAGGACCCGCACGACTACGACGCCACCGCCAAGGACAAGCTCGCCTTCTCGAAGGCCGAGATCGCCATTGCCAACGGTGGCGGTTACGACGACTGGGCTCCGAAACTCCTCAAGAGCACCGGTTCCAAGGCAACCCTCATCGACGCCGTCGAGACGTCTGGCCTCAAGAAGCCCGGCCAGGAGGAGTTCAACGAGCATGTCTTCTACTCGATCGACAGCGCTCGCAAAGTTGCCAAGGCCGTCGAGTCCGACCTGGTCAAGGCCTCCCCGAACAACAAGGCCACCTTCGAGTCGGGCCTCAAGAACTTCGAGTCCACGCTGGACGATCTCAAGGCTCACGCTGCCAAGGTCGGCGAGAAGCACCCGAACAGCACCGCCATTGCCACCGAGCCGGTGGTTGGCTACCTGCTCGAGGACATGAAGATCAAGAACATCACTCCTGAGGAGTTCATCGAGCAGTCCGAGACCGAGGCAGGCCCGTCGACCAAGGTTGTCCACGAGACCACCAAGCTGATTGCTGACAAGAAGGCCTCCATCCTCCTCGTCAACGGCCAGACCAGTGACGCCGTCACGAAGGAGCTGCAGAAGGCTGCCACGGGCGCCGGAATCCAACAGGTCGGCGTATGGGAGACCTTCCCGGAGGGTGTCGTCACCTACCAGGACTTCATTGGCAAGGCCATCATCGACATTGACAATGGCCTGGCCTGACACCCGTGGCATCACATCGCTGTGACAACTCCGGGACGACGAGGATCGAGCCTGCCAGACTCACCGACGCCAAGGTCGCCTTTGGGGACCGGGTGCTGTGGTCGGGGCTCGACCTCGTCGTGGAACCCGGTGAGTTCATCGCCGTTCTGGGGCCCAACGGGGCGGGAAAGACCACCCTGCTGAGGGTCCTTCTCGGGCAGACTCCGCTGACGGCCGGCACCGCGATGGTGGCCGGTCGTCCGGTGCGTCGTGGCTCGACCCGCATCGGTTACATTCCGCAGCAACGCTCCTTGGAGACGACGGCTCCGATTCGCGGCCGCGATCTGGTGGGCATGGGGATCGACGGCCACAAGTGGGGATGCGGCTGGTTCAGTCGCTCTCGACGTCGTCGCATTGACGAGGCCATCGCCTCAGTGGGTGCCACCGCGTTCGCAGACACCCCGCTGACGATGACCTCCGGTGGCGAGCAGCAACGCCTGCGCATCGCCCAGGCCCTCGTCACCAACCCTGAGTTGTTGCTGTGTGATGAGCCGTTGTCCAGCCTTGACCTGCGTCATCAGCAGGAGGTCACCAAACTCATCGACAACGCGCGTCGAACCCGAGAGCTCGGGGTGCTCTTCGTCACCCACGAGATCAACCCGGTTCTGCCCTATGTCGATCGAGTGGTGTATGTCGCTGGCGGCAAGGTTCGCGTCGGCACCCCCGACGAGGTACTGCGGTCCGAGGTCCTCACCGAGCTCTACGGCTCCCCCGTCGAGGTCTTCCGTCACGACGACCGGATCATCGTGCTGGCCGACGACGAGGGACCGTCGCACCTGCACGGTCCGCAGACCCCCGAGGACGAGAAGATGATCTGACATGGATTTCTCCACCATCATCAACTTCGACAGTTTCAGCCAGCTCATTCCCCTGGTTCACGGCTCGATCATCGCCGGTGTCATCCTCGGGGTCCTGGCAGGTCTCATCGGGCCGATGATCCATGCCCGCGACCTGGCCTTCGCGATTCACGGCACCTCGGAGCTCTCCTTCGCGGGCGCCGCAGTGGCCCTGTTCTTCGATGCATCGGTCACCCAGGGTGCTGTCGTCGGATCCCTGGTAGCCGCCCTCATCCTGGGGCTGTTAGGCGTCAAAGCCGCCGAGCGCAACGCCTCCATAGGCATCATGCTGCCCTTCGGCATGGGCATTGGCGTGCTCTTCCTGAGCCTCTACAAGGGCAGATCGTCCAACAAGTTCGGCCTGCTGACCGGACAGATCGTCGCCGTCAACACCACCGAGCTGAGCACCCTGGTCGCCGTCGCGATCTTCGTTGCAGTGTGCCTGGGCATCATATGGAGACCGCTGTTCTTCGCGTCGGTGGATCCCGAGGCAGCCAAGGCTCGCGGGGTCCCCATGCGGTTCCTGTCGATCGTCTTCATGCTGTTGCTCGGTCTGACCACCGCTATGGCAGTACAGCTCGTCGGTGCCCTGCTGGTGCTGAGCCTGCTCATCACTCCGACAGCTTCCGCCGCCAAGGTGACGGCACATCCGCTGGCCATGTCCCTGCTGTCGATCATCTTCGCGACGGTCTCCGCGGTGGGCGGCATCCTGCTGTCCCTGGGGCCCGGCCTGCCGATCAGCCCCTACGTGACGACGGTGAGCTTCCTCATCTATCTGGTGTGCCTTGTCCTCGGCGCGATTCGTCAGCGCCGCGGTTGGAGCCGTCGGGTCGCTTGAACCGTCGTTCCTCGCACAACGTCTTGTCGACGACTGTTGTCGACAAGACGTTGTGCTGTCATCTCGACGTCACCGTGATATCAACTGGGCACTGTGACCTGGTGCGGTACGCCGTCGAGAGGATGATTCATGCATCGCCACCCGGCCCGAGGCCTGGCCGCCACCGCCTGCGCCGCTGCCCTGATCTGCCCGCTGGCACCAGGGGTTGCTTCCGCCGGACCGATCACGGACGCCATCGAGGTGTACACCGGAGGCGCTCCGGTGCTGTCCACCACGCCGAATGGCGTCAAGATCACCGACAGCGGATTCGGTTCGGCCTTTGCCCATCGCAGCGGCGATCCTGACGACGTCTACTACGGTCTGACCGACCGCGGCCCGAACACTGACTCCGATGCCGACAATGAGAAGATCGAGCCGGTCAAGTTCCAGCCCTCGATTGCCAAGCTCCGTCTGGTCAACAGCCACATGGAGCTCGTCAAGAGGATTGGTCTGGCGACCAAGGACGGCACACCGATGAACGGTGCCGTCAATCCGGAGGCCTCCACCGGGGAGGCGATCGTCTACATCAACGGCTGGACGATCGCTCCTTCGAAGGCCGGCATCGACTCCGAAGGTCTCGTCGTCGCCCCAGACGGCAGCTTCTGGGTCTCCGACGAGTACGGCCCCTATGTCGTTCATTTCGATGCCCAGGGACGCGAGATCTCCCATCTCAAGCCCTTCGACGGCACCCTCCCTCGCGAGCGCACCCCGAGCCGTGGCATGGAAGGTCTCACCCTGACCCTCGACGGCAAGACCCTGGTCGGAACCATACAGTCGGCCCTGGAGACCCCGGATCTGTCCGACAGCTCCAAGAAGGTCCCCTTCGTGCGCATCGTCACCATCGACGTCGCGAGCGGCAGGACCACTGGGCAGTACCTGTACCAGCTGCACCTGAGCCAGGCCAAGACCTCCGTCTCAGAGATCACCGCCCTGGGAAACCACATCCTGCTCGTCGACGAGCGTAACGGCGACCCGGGCAAGGGCACCTTCAAGCGCCTGTACAAGATTGACCTGTCGAAGGCGACCACTGTCAACGACGCGAAGTCGGTCCCGGGGGGCGACCTATGACGCCGCCAAGGGTGGCCTGTTCATCAACGGCGAGTCCCTTGAGGGATTCTTCTCGGCTTCAACGGCTGTTGCTCCGAGCACTTCAGCCCCGGTTGACAACAACGGTCACGGCTTGCCGCACACCGGCGTCTGAACGATGGCGTACCAGACGAAGGTTGCCGGAGCATCGATGGCGGTTTGAGCAGCCAGCCGGATGGCTATCACTCCTTTGTCTACGTACTATCCCTCAAAACCGACAACCGAAAACGGG
Organism: Cutibacterium nasicola; assembly: GCF_052654715.2. Taxonomy (NCBI): domain Bacteria; kingdom Bacillati; phylum Actinomycetota; class Actinomycetes; order Propionibacteriales; family Propionibacteriaceae; genus Cutibacterium; species Cutibacterium nasicola. The sequence goes on from NZ_CP199745.2 coordinate 1,634,321, forward strand.
GCGCACCGGTCGCAAGAGCAGTGACTGTGATGGCGAGCACACTGACTGCCCACATGGCGACGGGTAGCGCCGCAATGGAAAGGTCGAAGGATTGATTCGCGTCGGTCGATCCGATCGCGGCATTGATCGCCCAACCAGCCAGAACTCCAACCACCAGTGACATCGACTGGGCCGGCAGGATCGTGACGATCATCTGCACCAAGAAGGACCTTCGCAGGATATGGGCGGGGGTACCCACGGCTTGTTGAGCAGCAATGGTATGTCGCATTCCCCATCGCAGTTCGACAAACGCGACAGTACATGCCACCAGGATCAGCAGGAATCCGGCCGCCAGGCCGCTACGCACGATTCCATGCTGTTGGATAAACGCCTGTAGGGTGTCGGGGTTCTCAGCCCCGGCATGGGCCGCATAGGACGGCGCGGCGGCGTGGAGTTGATCCACTAGCCGATCAAGATCGCCAGTTGTGGAGTCTGCGGTGAACTCCAAGAAGTCTGGAGTGAGGCCTGCCAGCCTCGGGTCGCTGCGAGCGAGGAGAGCGTCATCACCGTAGGTGACGGGTAGGTAGCTGACGGGCTTGATGGTACGGGCCGTAGTGTGTTTGTCGTAACCAAAGGTCCATGTCGATGGCGCGTCTCGCCTCATTGCCGGCATCCTTGGACAGGGTTGCGGATCGGGATCGAAGGCGGCCAAGTCGGCGCAGGATGCGGCAACAAGGGTATGGCCATCGGTGGTCATGTAGATCATGCGTCGGGGCCGGGTGATGCGCCGGAGGGCTTGCTGTTCGGTGGCGGTCCGATCGGTGAAAGGGACCTGGACGAGGACATGGCGGGGATCCCCCTCGGTGTCGTGGGTACCAGAAATGAGGAATCCCGATCCAAATCCGGCCAGGCCGACCATGATCGTCAATGCGACCACCATCGCAGCGGAATCCGGATAGTGGGCCCGGGCCAGGGCCAAACCGAGACGAGTGGGCAGTCTCAGCTGCTCACGACCGGCGCACCACACGATGACGAGGTGGGCTGACATGACGGCGCCGAGAGTTCCAAGCACAGCCCCACCCATGATGTATCCAGCGCCTCGGTCCCCCAGGCGCTGGCCGTCGTGAGCGAACGCCATCATCAGGCAAATCCAGCCTTCCAGACCGATCGCAGCCACGACGAGGAGAAGACCAACGATCCCGAGCAGATGACGCACCGTCCCAAGCCGGGCGCAGCAGCGCGGGGGGCGGCGTGAAGCCAGCAACCTTCGCAGGGTGCGACGGGCTAACCGACCACTCACGATCACCATGATGACGACGATAGCCAGCCACGCCGGCCATCTCAGCCTCGCCTGCCAAGGCCACCAGGTTAGCCCGAGCACCCCGCTGGTTCCGAGGACGTTTTGAACGGGAACGAACAACGCCAATCCGAGCAGAGCACCCAGGCCAGCGGTCCCGGAAACCTCGGCGGCGAAGACCTGGCCACACCAGTCGGGGTCGCATCCCATGCGCACCAACGTCGTGAACCGGTCGCGACGCGAGGCGGCCGACAGACTCAGCGACGTCCACAACAACATGGCTGCCGGCAGCCCAACCAGTCCGATCACCTCGATCCACGCAGTACGTGACGACACCCCAGAATCATCTATCCCGGTCAAGCCGAAGCCCTTCAGCTCGCGGCAACCAGCCTGATCGGGGGTGGTCGTAACCGAGAACAACTCATCGGGTGAAGCCAAGGCAGCCCGATCCACCACCACCGGATCGACCGTGCCTAAGCTGGAAACTTTCACGACCCCGGCGTCCATCAGCGACTTCAGACGCGGGGAAACGATGGTGTGACCCGGTTGGGGCCAGTGCTTCAGCCCCGGAGGCAGCCAGTCAGCGGGGTGGTTCACCACGAAACTCGTCCAGGGCGTGCCGTCGACCTGTAATTCCTGCACCTTGAAACCGGCATGCCCGCTTGCCGGCCTACCCGGAGCAAGGATAGGGGTCCGCGCATCACGTACCTCCTGCTGCTGGACGGTGACGCGGGGCAGGGTGATACCCACCGCTAACCCCAGTGTTGCCAGGGCCACACCCACAACCATCACCACTGATCGAATCAGCTCATGACGGCTCGCTCCACGGCTCAATCGCAACGCCAGACGCAAGCCTTTCACGCCGCGCCTCCCACGATCCGTCCATCGGCCAGGCGAATGATCCGGGCATTTTCCGGCAACGTGTGCTCATCATGGGTAACCATCACCAAAGTGGAACCTTCAGCGCGAACCAGATCATCCAGCAGACCGATCACGGCATGGCGGTTCGTAGTGTCCAAGGCTCCAGTAGGTTCGTCGGCCAGAACGACCGTCGGATGGTGGGCGAGGGCACGCCCCACGGCAGCACGCTGCGCCTGGCCTCCTGACACTTCGCTGGGCCGTCGCTTGCTGCTCTCACCGAGGTCAAGGATCTCGGCAAGGCGGTCGGCGCGCCTCAGTGCGTCCCGACGCCCAGTGCCAAGGAGCTCAAGAGGCAGGGCAATGTTGTCACGCAACGTGAGCTCGGGAACCAGCCCAGAGTTCTGAAACACCAAGCCGATCGTTCGCAACCGCCACGCCGCACGTTGTCTGTCATCCAGCCCGTACACATCGACATCCCCATGTACGACCCGCCCTTTGGTCGGCGCCTCCAAACCGGCAAGACACATTAACAATGTCGACTTGCCCGAACCAGAAGCACCGACGACCACGTTCACCGATTCCGGAGACATGACCAGCGAGACATCGTCCACTGCGGGTCGACTCGAATGGGGGAACTGCATGAACAAGCCATGACAAGCCAATGAACATCGATTAACCATCAGGTGTCCGATCCATGGGCGCCAGAGCGCGGTCATCACTCGCGGTACAGTCTTTCGACGCAGTGGTCACGATACCAATGTTCGGCGCACACTTGGACACGAAGATCTGCTGCACGCAGAGTATCCCCAGGGCTCACATCAGAATTGACACCCACCTTGCCGCCAATGTTTACGTGCCCGATTCTCCTCCACGAGTACCCTTGCTGGCGAGCATTGACATGGCCTGAGTTAGAACCAGTTGACGCCAAGGTTCCGGTGACCCTCACAGCCTTGCCAACCCAGCCCCGATGTGTCACTCCGTAGGTGTATCGACCATGAAAACTGACATTTTGTCCCGTATCGATCCCTATATTCCCACTAGTGGAAGCAAACGCACCAACAGCCATTCCGAATGTCAATACCACAGTAACCCCGACGACACCTGCAAGTCGCTTCACCACAGCCCCTCCGTTGTCAATTCCACACACCACTCTTGATTCGACTACTCACTATATTCAGCGCATATTATTATAACTCTCATAACCCAAACACAAACAAGTTCTTCGATATTGAATTCCTTCGTCTGCAGCACATTGTCCATTCGTACAACTGACCCCAGAGAACCCCATCTACAGATAGCCTCTCGCTTCTAGCGCCCCTACCCCCTCGACTTGAACTTATGCTCTGATATGCATAATTATGTATCATGCGGTGTTGACCGACACCGCACCTGCGAAGGAACGTCACATGAAATCTCTGCGTCACGCCGCCGGCACTTCACTGGCCGTCGTCGCTCTAGCGGTGAGCGGCTGCACCTATGCCTCTGAGGAGTCCGCGTCCCCCACGGCGGATTCCAGCAAATCCGACACCCCGTCGAATGCCCAGCTCATCGACTCCATCAAGACTGATCCCACCATCGCCGCGATGGTCCCTGACGACATCAAGGAGTCGGGCACCCTTCGCAACGGCGCAGCCGCCAACTACGCACCCGCGGAGTTCATCGACACCGACGGCTCCACCGTTGTCGGCCACGACGTCGACTACATCACCGCTGTCGGAAAGATCCTGGGCCTCAAGGTGACGACCGCCAAGGCAGCCTTCCCCAGCCTCATCCCCGCCGTCGGCTCCAAGTACGACGTCAGCGTCTCCTCCTTCACCATCACCCCAGAGCGTCAGAAGCAGGTCACGATGACCTCCTACTTCAAGGCCGGATTCTCCATGGCCGTCCCGAAGGGAAATCCGAAGAAGGTCTCCCCCGATGACCTGTGCGGCCACTCCGTGGCGGTGCAGACCGGTACTGCCCAGGAGTCCGCTGCCCAGCAGAAGTCGAAGGAGTGCACCGAGGCAGGCAAGAAGCCCATTGACCTGTTGTCCTACGCCTCCCAGTCCGACGCCACCACGAACGTCGTCGGTGGCAAGGCCGACGTCCTCTACGCCGACTCAGTGATTACCGGGTACGCCATCAAGCAGACATCCAAGCTCGAAGCCCTCGGCAACATCACCGATGCATCCATGTTTGGCGTCGTCACCGCCAAGAATGACGGCGGACTGTCCAAGGCCATCCAGGCCGCAACCCAGAAGCTCATCAACGACGGGACCATGAAGAAGCTGCTGGCCTCGTGGGGCACCGAGGACGGTCTCACCGAGACCTCCGAGGTCAATCCCGAGTCCTGATACAACCAACCGAAAGGCATCCAAGGTGGCCAACCACCACGCCGACATCCCCAATCGCATCCGGACCCGCGATGTCGCTCATCCGGGCACCTGGATCGCGGCCGTCATCGTTGCCCTCCTGGTACTGATATTCGTCCAGGGGCTCGTCACGAACCGCAACTACCAGTGGTCGATGGTGTGGCTGTACCTGCGTGATGTCAAGGTCATCACCGGTATCGGTTACACCATTCTGCTGACCTTCTCAGCAATGCTGTTGGGAACGGCGGTGGCACTCCTCATGGCCATCATGAGGCAGTCACGCAACCCGGTGTTGCGCGGTGTCTCCTGGGCCTACATCTTCGTCTTCCGTGGCGTCCCGGTGTACACCCAGTTGGTGTTCTGGGGGCTACTCGCGGTCTTGTACCCCACCTTGTCCGTCGGGGTGCCTTTCGGCGGCCCAACGCTGGCCAGCGTCGAGACCGAGAAGGTCGTCACCGCCCTGGCCGCGGCCATCATTGGTCTGGGCCTCAACGAGGGCGCCTACCTGGCCGAGATCATCCGCTCCGGGCTGGAATCCGTCGACGTCGGCCAGACGGAAGCGGCAAAAGCCCTGGGCATGAAGCCATCGCTCATCATGCGCCGCATCATCATCCCCCAGGCCATGAGGGTAATCATCCCGCCACTGGGCAACGAGACCATCGGCATGCTCAAGACGACCTCCTTGGTGTTGGCCGTACCCTTCACCCTCGACCTCCAGTACGCGACGAACGCGATCGCGAACCGCATTTACGCACCGATTCCGCTGCTCATCGTCGCCGCCTTCTGGTACCTCGTCATGACGAGTGTCCTCATGATCGGGCAACATTTCCTAGAGCAGTACTTCGGACGTGGTGTCAACGGGAAGTCCTCGTCGAAGCGACTGCGTCGCCAGGCCGCCATCCAGGCAGCCGACACCACGCACAAGAACATCGCCCTGGAGGTCGAGCAGTGAGTACATCCGCACCAAAGTCTGCACGCACCGAACCAATGGTGCACATCAAGGGATTGCACAAGGAGTTCGGGCCACTCCACATTCTCAAGGGGATCGACCTCGACGTCGGCTCCGGCGAGGTGTGCGTTCTCCTCGGCCCCTCCGGTTCCGGAAAGTCCACGCTGTTGCGCTGCATCAACCAGCTGGAGACCTTCGAGGCTGGTGAGATCTGGGTCGGCGGGGAGCGCGTCGGCTACGAACACGACCCTCTGCCGGACGGCCGCCTCAAGCGACTTTCTGACAAGGACATCGCTGCTCAGCGGGCACGAGTCGGCATGGTCTTCCAGCGATTCAACCTCTTCCCTCACATGACTGCCCTGAGCAATGTCATGGAAGCACCCATCAAGGTGTCCGGGCTGTCCAAGGAGGAGGCCGAGCCGCTGGGCATGTCCCTGTTGGAGCAAGTCGGAATGGCTGATCGCGCTGACCACTACCCCGCCGAGCTCTCCGGCGGTCAGCAACAGCGCGTCGCCATTGCCCGCGCGATGGCCATGAAACCCGAACTGATGCTTTTCGACGAGCCGACCTCAGCACTCGATCCCGAGCTCGTCGGTGAGGTGCTCAGCGTCCTCAAGGATCTCGCCCGCGATGGTATGACGATGATCGTCGTCACGCACGAGATGGGGTTCGCTCGGGAGGTCGCCGACCATGTCGTCTTCATGGATGGCGGCGTCGTCGTCGAAGCCGGATCACCCGATCAGGTCATTGACAACCCGAAATCTGATCGGCTGCGCGGGTTCATCGATTCAGTGCTGTGAGATGTCGCGGCTTCATGACACAGTGACAGCGTGAATGACGATCAGATGATCAGGCTCGGCCAGTATCTCAAACTCGCCAATCTCGCCGAGACTGGTGGGCAGGCCCGCGATCTCATCGCCTCGGGGATGGTCAGCGTCAACGGCGAGGTGGAGACCCGGCGGGGGCGTCAACTCCATCCCGGAGACGAGGTGAGCGTCACCAGCGGTGGCCAGACCGTCACCGAGACAGTCGATCTCACCGAGCCCGACGTCCCCTGGTAATGCGACGTGTCACCATGACGGGTGGCCTGAACTCATGCTCAGGCCACCCGTCATGTAGGTATGAGCTTTCCTGGGCCGATTTCGCCGCTTCGACCGTCATGCGAGCATCAACGATGCCAGTGCCGCATGCGGATATGCACTTCGCCGGGTTCACCGAACTCTTTAATCTTCGCGGGCGTGAGAGCAACGACACCCGACACGTACGACGTGATGCCACAAAAGTCCATTCCTCTCGCTCTGCTAAAGACAAAACGAACCTACGGCGACGAAGGGTCACTGCCTAGACATGACTCGAAAGCCTCTCACATAGCGATGATGAAACATCCCTGAATCAGGACCAAATTAGTAGCGAAGTGATTGAGTCCGGGACAGCGAGGTCAGGAAGATTCAATGTCCCGTCGCCCTCACTCACACTCATGACCTGCTGGTCATCTCCCCCTGCGCCCATGGCAGCGTGGGAACGGCATGAGCAAAGGCTCGCAAAATCTCCTCAGCACCTTCCAAGGCGTTGGTGGCCTCGGTGCCCAGGCCCGCCTCAATCCGTGCGGCAGTCTGCTGGACGCTGGAGTCGGTATCCAACGACTCCAAAATCTCGTTGCGCACCATGTTCCACAGCCACTCCCGTTGCTGCTCGGTACGACGCACCTGGAGGGAACCATCCTTCTCCAGGTAGGCGCGGTGGTCGACGACGGCCTGCCAGACGTCGTCCAGCCCCTCCTTGGTGTACGAGGAGCAGGTGAGCACCGGAACCCGACGCTTGTCTGCGTCGGAGGAGACAAGCTTCATGGCAATGGAGAGATCCCGAGCCGAGACTCGCGCATTACCCTCGTTGTCGCCATCGGCCTTGTTGACCGCGGCGACGTCAGCAAGTTCCAGAATGCCCTTCTTGATGCCCTGGAGCTGATCGCCAGTACCAGCGACGGTGAGCATGAGGAAGGTGTCAACCATCCCGGAGACCGCAACTTCGGACTGCCCGACGCCCACCGTCTCGACGAGGACGACGTCATAGCCGGCAGCCTCCATGACGATCATGGCCTCGCGTGTGGCTCTGGCAACGCCACCGAGATGACCACCAGAGGGCGACGGACGGACGAATGCCTCGTCACGGTTGCACAGGTCTCCCATCCGGGTGCGGTCGCCGAGGATCGAGCCTCCGGTGCGGGTCGAGGAGGGATCGACAGCGAGGACGGCAACCTTGTAGCTGAACTCGTCGATGAGCTTGGTGCCCATGGCATTGATGAAGGTGGACTTACCGGCACCGGGGACACCCGAGATACCGACGCGGATGGCGTCACCGGTGTGAGGAGCCAACAAGCGCAACATCTCGCGCGCCTTCTCGCGATGCGCCGGTTTGCTCGACTCCACCAGAGTCAGCGCCTTGGCAATGTGCTGGCGGCTCCCGGCCAGGACTTGCTCAACCAGTTCGGGGACGTCGATCGGCATGATCACCATTTCCTTCATCGGGTGGGTATGTCCACCGTACCGTCCACGGACGACGTTTACGCCTGAGGGCTCATACCCGGTGGATTTTGGTAACGAAAACGTTGGCCCCTGGAACCTTGCAAGGTTCCAGGGGCCAGACATCAGGCTCGTGGCCTGCCAGACTCAGTCGTCGTTGTGAGCGGCGAGCAGCTTCTCCATCAGCTCAAGGGCAGCGTCCGGAATGACGGTGCCAGGCGGGTAGATGGCGGCCGCGCCGTCGTCCTGGAGCTCCTGGAAGTCCTGGGTCGGGATGACACCACCGACAACGATCATGATGTCGGAGCGACCGAGCTTGTCCAGCTCCTTGCGCAGGGCGGGCACCAGGGTGAGGTGTCCGGCGGCCAGCGAGGAGACACCGACAACGTGAACGTCACCCTCAACAGCCTGTCGAGCAGTCTCCTCAGGGGTCTGGAACAGCGGGCCGACATCGACGTCCATGCCAAGGTCCGCGTAGGCGGTCGCGACGACCTTCTGGCCACGGTCGTGACCATCCTGGCCCATCTTCGCGATCATGATTCGCGGACGGCGACCTTCCTTCTCCTCGAACTTCTTGATGAGCTCGTGGACCTTCTCCGTCGACTCGGAACTACCGGCTGCCTTGCTGTACACGCCCTCAATAGTACGGATCTGGGCGGTGTAGCGCCCGAAAACCTTCTCCATCGCGTCGGACATCTCGCCGACGGAGGCGTTGGCACGACCGGCGTCGATGCACAGCTTGAGCAGGTTGCGATCGGGATCGCTCGGATCGGGGTTGGCGGCAGCCCAGGTCAGCTTCTCGAGAGCGGCCTGGCAGGCCTCCTCGTCGCGGTTGGCACGCAGCTGCACCAGCTTGGCCTTCTGCTCCTTGAGCACCTGGGTGTTGTCAACCTTGAGGACCTCGAGATCCTCTTCCTCGTCCAGACGGTACTTGTTGACGCCGATGAGGGGCTGACGGCCCGAGTCGATGCGTGCCTGGGTGCGGGCAGCGGCCTCCTCGATGCGCATCTTCGGGATGCCCTTCTCGATGGCCTTCGCCATACCGCCGGCCTTCTCGACCTCCTGGATGTGGGCCCAGGCCTTGCGGGCCAGCTCCAGAGTGAGCTTCTCGACGTAGGCCGAGCCGGTCCAGGGGTCGATGACGCGACAGGTGCCCGACTCCTGCTGGATGAACAGCTGAGTGTTTCGAGCAATACGAGCGGAGAAGTCGGTCGGCAGGGCGATGGCCTCGTCGAGGGAGTTCGTGTGCAGGGACTGGGTGTGCCCCTGGGTGGCCCCCATGGCCTCCACACAGGTGCGGATGACGTTGTTGTAGACGTCCTGGGCGGTCAGCGACCAGCCGGAGGTCTGCGAGTGGGTACGCAGGCTCATCGACTTCGGGTTCTTCGGCCCGAACTGGTGCACGAGCTTGGCCCACAGCATGCGGGCCGCGCGCATCTTGGCGACCTCCATGAAGAAGTTGGTGCCAATGGCCCAGAAGAACGACAGACGCGGGGCGAACTGGTCGACCTGCAGACCCACCGACTCACCGGCACGGATGTAGTCGACACCGTCGGCCAAGGTGTAGGCCATCTCGATGTCGGCGGTCGCGCCAGCCTCCTGCATGTGATAGCCGGAGATCGAGATGGAGTTCCACTTCGGCATGTTCGCACTGGTGTAGGCGAAGATGTCGGAGATGATCCGCATCGAGGGCAGCGGCGGGTAGATGTACGTGTTACGAACCATGAACTCCTTGAGGATGTCATTCTGGATCGTTCCGGCGAGCTGCTCGGGCTTGGCACCCTGCTCCTCGGCGGCCACCACGTACAGGGCCAGAATCGGCAGCACGGCGCCGTTCATCGTCATGGACACAGACATGCGATCCAGCGGGATGCCGGCAAAGAGCTCACGCATGTCGAGGATGGAGTCCACAGCCACGCCGGCCATGCCGACATCACCGGGAACACGGGGATTGTCAGAGTCGTAGCCGCGGTGGGTCGGCAGGTCGAAGGCGACCGACAGACCCTTCTGGCCGGCGGCCAGGTTACGGCGGTAGAAGGCGTTGGACTCCTTGGCGGTGGAGAATCCGGCGTACTGACGAATCGTCCAGGGTCGGAAGGCGTACATGGTGGCGTACGGGCCGTGGGTGAACGGAGGCAGACCGGCGTAGGTGTCCAGCCAGTCCATGTCGGCGTAGACGTCCTCGGAGTACAAATGACCAACCGAAATCTGTTCCGGAGTGGTCCAGGGCTCCTGCTCAGCGGAAGCGGCAGCCAGCTTGGCGAACTGCTCCTGAGCGTCCGCGGGAACCGGAGCGTCTCCCAGGTTGATGGAATCGAAACGGGGCAGGGTGGTCACTTGGCAACTCCCAACGTGTCCAGAGTGGTGGTCAGGACGTCAACGACGTCCATCCCGAGGTAGATGCGACCGTCGATGACCTTCTCGGCCTCGGCAGCGTCATCACCAAATTCCTTGAAGGCACCCGACAGGTAGACCAGCTTGGCGCCGGCCTCCTTGAGGGCCTTGGCGACCTCGAGGCCCTGGGCCGCGTAGGTCTTGGCGTTCGAGCACAGGTCTGCGACCTCGGCACCGGACTCCTTGAAGGCCTTGACGACCTCTTCCGTGGTGCCGCCCTCGCACTCGGGGGTCTCCATGCCGGCGATGTGCCACACCGGGGCGGAGAATCCCTCGCGGGGACCGAAGTCACGACGGGTTCCCAGGCAGGCCAGGAACACCTTCGGACGCTCGGAGCAGGTGGCGGAACGATCGACGAGGGCCTCGAAGACCTCGGCGTCACGGTGCTGTTCGAGACCGTTGCGCTTGGGAGCTTCGGGGTAGGGCCTGGTCTCGACGGTCTTGGCGTCGAGCAGCGGGAACTCGCTGACGGCCGTGATCGGCTGCTTGCGGGTGGCCAGACGCTTGGCGCGCTCGGCGTTGAGCTTGTCGAGCTCGGTGCGAACGTGGTCACCGGTGAGGGCGGCAACCATGCCACCGGCGGCCTCGACAGCCTGGAACTCGGCCCAACCGGCCTCCTCCAGCTTCTTGGTCAGGGCCTCGACGTAGAAGGAACCACCCGCCGGGTCATTGGCGCGGCCGATGTTGGACTCCTCGGCGAGGATAATGCCCGTGTTGCGGGCGATACGACGGGAGAAGTCGCTCTTCGGCAGGCCGATGGCGGCATCGAAGGGCAGGGTCGTGACGGCCTCGGCGCCACCGACAGCAGCACCGAAGGTCGAGATGGTGCCACGCAGGATGTTGACGTAGGGATCATCGCGGGTCAACTCACGCCAGCTCGTCACGGCCTCCTGACGGGCGCCACGCTTGGCAGCCGGAACCTCGAAGACCTCACCGATGCGGTTCCACAGGGTACGCAGGGCACGCAGACGGCAGATGGTCAGGAACTGGTCGTGGGTTGCGGAGACCCGGAAGTTGATGGAATCGAAGGCCTGCTCGGCAGTCAGCCCCTGTTCCATGAGCGCACGGACATACTCGACGCCGGTGGCGATGGCCCAGGCGAGCTCGTGCACGTCGCCGGCACCAGCGTTGTGGTAGACCGTCGCATCAACGACGAAGGCACGAGAATTCTTGTACTTGTCGGTCTTCTTGGCCCACTCGGCCATCGTGGACAGATCCGGGGTGCCGCCGTTGAGAGCGGCGAAACCGATCGGGTCCAGACCGAGATTGAACGACAGCTTGTCGGGATCGATGTCGGAGTCGACATAGACGTCAAGGAGGGCCTGTGCAGCGGCCTCCTGGTCGTCACGGCTCGAGACCTCAACCTTGGCCAGGTCGAGCAACACGTCCTTGAGGTCCCCGGCAATGTCCTCCGGCTTGATGGCGTCGGCACCGACGCGCAGCCACAGGGACATCACACCACGCTCGAGGTCGGCGATGATCGCCTTCCTGGTGAACTGCGGATCCGGATCCTCGTGAAGGGCCCGCACATCCCATGCGTCCATGACGCCAGTCCGGATCGTGGCGCCACGGGTGAAGGGCGGCACACCCGGGGCGCCGAGCTTCTCAGGGGCATCTTGACGCCGGTACATCGGCTCGATCTTGATGCCGTCGACCGTGCTCGGCTCGAGGCGCTTCATTCCTTGCTCAATGTTGAGCTCCTTGCCCTCGGGACGTCCCCGGTTCAAGACCTTGAGGACCGCGTCCTCCCACTGTTCGTGGGTGATCTTCGGAAAGTCCCCGGCCAGGCTCAACTCCTCGGGCATCCTGTCCTCGACGGACTTGGATGCGAGGTTGTCAGCATCAGTCATTCGTCAGACTCCTGCTTCGCTGCGGATGGGTGGACGACCTCGGTCGGCCCTCGAGACCTCGGACGCTGCGGCGCACGCAGGGTACGTCGCAAGCTCTGGCAGGTATTCGGACTCATGGGCACCTCGTCTGCCGACAAGTCCTACGTCACCGCTTCCCAGACCGAAGCCCAGTGCTTGATCGCCATCCGGTCGGACCTAAGACCAACTGGACGTCGATGGTGATGTCGTTCCCACTCACCGCTGCGGGGCAGTTCCGGAATTGCACCGGATTCCCTCTTACCGCCTTGAAACCCCCGGACGGGATTCCTTGGCACCAGCACCTATGATACTAGGCTGCGCACGATCGACTTGGCACAGCGGGGGTGCATGTGCACGATTGTGCGACCGTGCTGTGAACAGACGTTTACCGTGCCTTGCGGACCTGGGGGATTTGAGGCCGGTTTGCGACAGAGTCGATCCACTCTCGTAGGTCGGCATGGACGTGCCTGCGATTGACCTCATTGAGAACCTCATGGCGCCCACCCGGGTACAGGATGACGTCCACCTCCTGGGACCCGGCATCGCGCAATTGGCAAGCTGCGCGACGCACTCCCCTACCGGAGTCGCCCACCGGATCCTTGGCACCGGCCATGAGCAAAACAGGCAGAGCAGGCGGAGTGGCACGTAGAACCTCGGTGGAATTGGCGAGTTCGATGAGTCGTACCAATTCGCGGTAGAAGGCTGCGGTGCAGACGAAACCGCACAGCGGGTCGTTGTTGTAGGCGTCCACGACGCGCACGTCTCGAGACAACCAGTCGTAGTCGGTGCGAGCCGGCTGGAAGGCCCGGTTGAAGGACCCGAAAGACAAGGTGTTGAGCAACGGACTGCGGGAGTCCTCCCCCAACATGAGCACCTGGGAACGGGCAAGCCCGGTGGCGACGGTGCTCAACGGCCCCAAGGAGGAGCCTGTGCCAATGATGACCAGGCCGGTCATCTCGCGTCCCCGGCGAGCGGCCAGAACACGGGCGAGGAACGATCCCATCGAGTGTCCGACGAGGAACCACGGCTTCCCCTCAACCTCGGCCATGAAGTGGTCAGCAACCGCGGAGAGATCGTCGAGCAGTTGGTGGTGGCCCCGATCAGGGGTGGTCCCAAGTTGTCCGGTGGCAGCAGCGCGCGGTCCGTGACCACGGTGATCATTCGCCACGACGAGCCAGCCGTCGTCCGCCAGCGCCCGGGCCACCTCGTCATAGCGGGCCGCGTACTCGGCCATGCCATGACACAACTGCACCAATCCCTTGGTGGGGCGACCCGGCGCAGCCTCCGGACGCCAGACAAGGACGTCGAGGTCGGCTCCGTCGTCAGCGGTGATCGTGATGGTGTCCATGAATCCTCCCGGGGTCGTAGTTCCAGCATATTGAGGTCTCCCAGCCAGCATCTCGGCATCGCGGAAGAAGCGCCCACATCACCATGATCCTGTTCTCGCTCAGGGAGAACACGAGCAGAACAACGAGCCTCTTCAGGCCCGACGCTGTGTAGTGAGGTCAACGCCATGCCCGCGACGCGCCGCGTTACCAGGTTCGCGAGCATCACGTCACCGTCTCGTAAGGTCACCGCCCTAGACTCATGGGGACCCACCGAAAGGACGTCTCGTGAAGATCGCCGTCGCAGGACTGGGCTATGTCGGCATGGCCAATGCCGTGTTGCTTGCCCAGCACAACAGTGTCGTCGCCATTGACATTGACGCCGAGAGGGTCGAGATGGTCAACACCGGACACACGACGATCGTCGATCCCCTCATCGGGGAGTACCTGGCCCACCACGAGCTGGATCTGACGGCCACGACTGATCCGCACAAGGCCTATGACGATGCTGACTTCGTCGTCATCGCCACCCCGACGAACTATGACCCTGACCAGAATTATTTCGACACCTCGAGCGTGGACGGAGTGCTCGACCTGGTGCAGGAGCTCGCCCCCGAGGCGACGATCGTCATCAAGTCAACGATCCCGGTGGGCTTCGTCGAGGGGATTCGCAAGGAGCGCCCCGGCCTTGACGTCATCTTCTCTCCGGAGTTCCTCCGCGAGGGCAAGGCTCTCTACGACAACCTCCATCCGTCACGGATCGTCGTCGGGTCGGACTCGGCCAAGGCCCACCTCTTCGCCGATCTCATGGCCGCCGGGGCGGTCGACACCGGCATCCCGGTGCTCTTCGTCGGGGCCACCGAGGCCGAGGCCATCAAGCTGTTCGCCAACACTTACCTGGCGATGCGGGTCTCCTTCTTCAACGAGCTCGACACCTATGCCTCTCAGCGTGGGCTGTCCACCCGTCAGGTCATTGACGGGGTCTGCCTGGACCCCCGCATCGGCAGCCACTACAACAACCCGTCCTTCGGTTATGGCGGCTACTGCCTGCCCAAGGACACCCGTCAGCTGCTGGCCAACTACCAGGACGTCCCCCAGACCCTCATCCAGGCCATCGTTGACTCCAACACGGTGCGCAAGGACTTCATCGCCTCGGACATCATCGCCAAGGATCCGAGGCGAGTCGGCATCTTCCGTCTGGTCATGAAGGCTGGCTCGGACAACTTCCGCTCCTCGTCGATCCAAGGGGTCATGAAGCGCATCAAGGCCAAGGGCATTGAGGTCGTCGTCTACGAGCCGACCTTCGAGGGCAACGAGTTCTTCCACTCGAAGGTCACCAAAGACCTCGAGACGTTCAAGGCCGGCTGCGACGTCATCATCGCCAATCGAATGTCGCTCGAGCTGGCTGACGTCGCCGAGAAGGTCTACACCCGAGACCTCTTCGGCGGTGACTGAGCCTCAGGCTCGGCTGGACCAGATGACCTCACCAGCCTCGCGAATGAGGGCCGAGCAGCCATCACGCACGTCGAGCTCGACGATGAGGGGCTCGGCCCCGGGGACACCGCTACGGTAGACGTAACGCTCGTTGGTCAGGTCAAGGGACTCGGTACGCGCGTCGACGAGCCAGGGATGACGGCGGCGCAGGCCGAGCAGGTCTTGGTGGGCACGCAGGGTCTCGGCGCCCAGGTTGGACAGCTCCGCCGGGCTGGCCGGGAACACCGGACGGATGTCATCGTCGCCTCCGAGCCTCTTCTCCTTGATCCCGCGGTAGGCCAGCTCGTCCCCGTAGTAGATGAGCGGGATGCCGCCAGTAGTGGCCAGCACCGCTGTCGCGACGATCGCACCATCCTGCTCCACCTTCGAGGCGATGCGGGTGACGTCATGATTGCCGACGAAGGTCATCGGGGTGAAGGAATCGGAGAACTCGTTGTGACGCCCCAGGGCATGATCAAGTTCGAAGAAGTTACGGGATTCGATGGACGACCACGTCGCCTTCCACAATTCGTACTGGGTCACCGAATCCATGCCGGAGGCCTTGACGATCCCCGCGTAATCGCCATGGATGACCTCACCGAAGATCCACACGTCGGGGTGCTTCTTGTGTACCGACGGCAGAACCTCTGCCCAGAACTCCGGAGTGACGGAGTAAGCGGCGTCGAGACGCCAGCCATCCACGCCCCGGTCGCACCAATGGTTCATGACCCGGGCAACGAGGTCACGCACAGCGGGGTCCCCGTGGTTGAACGCGACGAGGTCATCGTGGCCCTCGAACACGTCGAGTTGGCCGTCACACCACCGGACCATCCGTCCAGCATCGGTGTCCGGGCCAGCAGTCAAGGCATCCTGCACGATCTGACTACGACGTGAGACGTGGTTGAACACTCCATCGAGGAGCACCGACAGACCGTGGGAGTGGGCGGCCTGAACAAGATGGTCGAAGTCGGCGTCGTCTCCAAGGCGAGGATCGATGGCGAAGTAGTCCAAGGTGTCGTAACCATGGCTGGTCGAGGCGAAGATCGGCCCCAGGGCCAGGCCGGAGCACCCGAGCGACACCGCATGATCGAGCCAGGCCTCCAGATGTCCGAGACGATGCCTCACCTCGTCGGACTCGAGTCGCATGGGAGCCCCCACGAATCCCAGGGGATAGACGTGCCAACCAATGAGATGGTCAACCCATCCGGGACGTTGAGCCATGATGCCTCCGTTCGCCGTCACCACAGCCGTTCGACTGCAACTGTTCCATCATGTCAGTCGTGGTCGAAGTCTGCGGTGGAAAGGTCTGCACGAGGCGCCTTGGTGACGAGTTTGTGACCAAGCCACAGTGCCAGGAATGCCGGAATGGTGATGTACGCGACAACCATCCCGGTGATATCGCCGCTGAGGACGGCATCACGGCCCTGCCCCAGGGTGACGATGACGCACAGCACACCCGCAACGATCGGACCGGCCGGGTACCAGCGCGCCCGATATGGCAACTCGGACAGGTCATGTCCCTGTGCGAGGAAGGCGCGACGGAACTGCATGTGGCACACCGCGATGCCAATCCACGCGATGAATCCGCACAGCCCGGAGATGTTGACCAACCAGGTGTAGGCCTGGCCAGACCCGACCAAAGACGTGGCGAAGCAGGCCGCACCGACGAGCGTGGTGACGATGAGTGCCGGGACCGGGACACCGCGTCGATTCGTGGTGGCGAGGACGTGTGGAGCCTTACCCTCTCGCGCCAATGCGTAGAGCATCCGCGTCGATGCGTACAGGCCGGAGTTTCCGGCCGAGAGCACCGAGGTGAGGATGACGGCGTTCATAACGGCTGCAGCCGCGGCCACTCCGGCTCGCTTGAGCACAAGGGTGAAGGGACTGACGGCGACGTCAGTGACCTCACCGGCGAGCAGGTTCGGATCGGTGTAAGGCAGCAGCACACCGATGACCGCGATGGCGCCGATGTAGAAGATCATGATTCGCCAGAAGATCTGCTTGGTGGCCTGGGGAACTGCCGTGCCCGGGTCCTTCGCCTCCCCCGCCGCGATGCCGATGAGCTCGGTGCCCTGGAACGAGAATCCAGCAACGAGGAACACCGTCATGATGCCGCCGAAGCCGTTGACGAAGGGGGCATCACCGTGATGCCAATTGGAGACTCCCGGGGAGTTCCCCATGATCCCCGCGATCATGAGGATGCCGAGGACCAGGAAGACGAGGACTGCCGTCACCTTGATGATGGCGAACCAGAACTCTCCCTCGCCGTAGGCCCGCGCGGACAGCACGTTCAGCAGGAAGAGTAGGGCCAGGAATCCGGCTGACCATATCCACGACGGCACATTCGGGCACCAATACGCCATGACGATCGAGGCGGCAGCGAGCTCGGCGGCCACCGTGATGGCCCAGTTGAACCAGTAGTTCCAGCCCAGCGCGAAGCCGAAGGACGGTGAGACGAATCTGGTCGCGTAGGTCTCGAAGGCGCCCGGTACCGGAAGATAGGAACTCATCTCCCCCAAGGACTGCATGAGCAGGAAGACCATCAGTCCCATGGCCAGGTAAGCCACGAGGGCGCCTCCTGGACCCGCCTGGGAGATGGTGGCACCGGATGCCACGAAGAGCCCGGTGCCGATGGCTCCGCCAATCGCGATCATGTTCATGTGACGCGAGGAGAGCCCGCGCTTCAATTCGCCGTCCATGGTGGTCCTCAGTTAGGAGCGCCCCGCCCTTCTGGACGCGGTTTTGGTCACTGTACCGCCCTCAGACGCCCCCATGCCCCATACTCCGTATGTTGGTACATGACACAAAGCAGAGGGCGCCCGACATCTCGTCGGAACACCCCCTGGAATGGGCTGTGGCTCAGACCTTCTTGGCGGCCTCGAGAGCAGCGTCGTAATCGGGCTCGGTGGTGATCTCGTCCACCAGCTGGGTGTAGGTCACCTTACCCTCGGGGTCCACGACGATGACGGCGCGGGCGAGCAGATGACGCATCGGACTGTCGGCGAGGGTGACGCCGAGATCCTTGCCGAAATGGGAGCGGAAGGCCGAGGCGACGACGACGTTCTCAATGCCCTCGGCGCCGCAGAAGCGGGCCTGGGCGAAGGGAAGGTCACGGGACACGCACAGCACGGTGGTGTCGTCGAGTCCGGCAGCCTTCTCGTTGAAGGTGCGCACACTCTTCGCGCAGACACCAGTGTCGAGGCTCGGGAAGATGTTGAGGACGAGCTTGTTACCCTTGAGCTCGTCGCTGGTCAGCTCCGACAGATCGGTCTTGACAAGGGTGAACGATGGGAGATCGGATCCAACTCGAGGCAGGTCGGCGACGGTGTTGACGGTTTGTCCCTTGAAAGCAGTAGTGGCCATATTCACACTTTATGCGGATACCGTCCCCAACCACGACGTTCTGAGAGGCATTCAGTCCCGAGTGAACAACTCCGACGCCGCATCCAGGACACACACCTCATCATGGGACAAGGTGAGATCGGTGGCCGCGAGCAGTGGCCCAAGCTGATCCACGGTGCGCGCCGAGGCAATGGGGGCGGTGACCCCCTTGGCAATCAACCACGCCAGCGAGACCGACGCCACCTCGACGCCGTGGTCACCGGCGATTTCTCGCAGCTGATCGAGGACCGCGAAGGCCGCCTGCGCATGCTCGTCGTCAGGCAGATAGGCCGCCATCATCGATTCCCGGGCGACGCCGTGGAGATCGTCACGAGTGGAGTACTTGCCCGTCAGGAAGCCCGATGCCAGCGAGAAGTACGGAAAGAGAGCCAGGTTGTACTCGCTGGCGAGCTGGCCGTAACCCTGAGGGGCCTCAACGTCGGCGCGGTGCAGCAGGTTGTACTGAGGCTGCAGGGCTACCGGACTCGCCAGTCCCTCATGCTCGGCCACCTCGAGCCACTTCTGCTCCCGGCTCACCGAGAAGTTCGACAGACCGACCCAACGCACCTTGCCGGCCTTGACGAGCTTGTCGAAGGCCCTTGCCATGTCCTCGATCTGCTGGTTGTCGTCGTCGTAATGGGCGTAGTAGAGATCGATGTGGTCGGTGTGGAGCCTCACCAGGGAGGCATCGACAGCAGCCGAGATGTTCTCAGCGGACAGCCCCCTGAACTCGGGGTGGGTGGCCACCTTCGTCGCGATGAGGATGTCGTCGCGATGGCCGCCTTTCTCGAGCCATGATCCGATGATCGTCTCTGATTCACCGCCCACATTCCCCTCGGCCCAGTGGGAATAGCCGTCAGCGGTGTCGACCAGCGAGCCCCCGGCGCCGAGGAAGGCGTCCAGGATGGCGTGGGAGTCGTGCTCGTCGGCAGTCCAGCCGAAGGTATTGGCTCCCAACACCAGCGGCCTGATGTCCAGATCGGTGCCAGGGATGCGAGTCATGAGGCCTCCTCGTCGGCCCCGGGATCAGGAACGGTCGACCAGATCGATGTCGACCATGATCTCGGTGGCAATGGATTCCAATTCCGAGCGTAGGTCCTCAAGGGTCGTCGCGTTGGTGATTCGGCATTGCACCCTCGCCTCGAAGAGAATTCCGTCACCCATCGGGGCCTCGCGCAGGCCTGTGGACATGTCGTCAATGGTGACACCGAGACGGGCCATGGTGGCCGTCACCTTGTGAATGATTCCTGGATGGTCGTGACCGACGAGATGAACCACCAAGATGGCCTCGTTCTCGTCGTCTTGTGGGGTGGTGTCGGTGACGGTGAGACGGAGACCCCTGGCCTCCAGGCTTCCAAGATCAGCCTTGAGGGGCTCAACCTTGGACGCGTCGACGTCGACGAGGACGATTCCGGCGAAGGCGCCGGCGAGTCGGGCCATACGGCTATCGAGCCAGTTACCGTCGTAGTTGGCAATGGTTTCTGACAGATCGGAGACAAGCCCGGCACGGTCCGCGCCGACCGCAGTGAGAAGGAGCTGAGTCATGGCTCAAGTCTACGCGACCCCGGTCACCAGCGGGCCCTGGTGGTGGCAGTGGGGCCGTCAAACTCTGTGAAACCGGCGTCAACAACCCTCACACGAGCAACATCGGCGTCCCAATGTTCAACTGTGGGCGTGACGACGCGAACTCGGAACCCGTCACGGCGCCAGCTCTCCAAGGCCTGGCGGTCATCGTCACTGCCGGAGCTCATGGCCTCATGGGCGAGCTGCCCAGCGTGACCACACTGCGCACATGCCTTACCGGTCGTCATCTCGATGCGCGGATTGATTTCTATCGTGACAATGGCTCCAGTCGTGGCGGAATCGCCATTGGAAGGAAGATGGGTGCCAGCTACCTGAAGTTTGTCGATCTGCTTGGGCTGGGGGTGCACCCGGGCCGGGACGAAGGCCCGCACCTTCGCTGGACCTGTTTCGGCTGGCGCGTCAACGGGTGGGTCCTGGCAGACGGTGATGCCGTCAAGGACCTGGACGTCGTCCCACCTCTTGCCGGAAGCACGCCGAACGATCTTACGGATGCGCTTGTCGGACCACTGTTGCACGGCGTCATACCACGGGCCTCCCGGTTGAGCACGGGGGTCGTCGAGGAGGGAGACGACGGCGCGCGCCGCCGCCTCGCAAGCATCTACTTCGCGCGCCGGATGGCGTTTGTCACGAAGCAATACCAGCTGCATAGCCCAAGGATCGGGTTCGTGAGCGGGTGTGGTCACTCGTGGCAGGCTACTCGCCTGATCCTGCGAGACGCGAAGGTGGTCGTCGCCACCGCCACACATCT
The DNA here is from genome assembly GCF_052654715.2 of Cutibacterium nasicola. NCBI lineage: Bacteria > Bacillati > Actinomycetota > Actinomycetes > Propionibacteriales > Propionibacteriaceae > Cutibacterium > Cutibacterium nasicola. Next base: position 1,655,050 of record NZ_CP199745.2, read on the forward strand.
GCAAGACTCGACGACGTGCGGAGCATTGTCTGGGACATGGGCGGAACGCTCATCGACACGTACCCGGAGGTCGATCAGACCCTTGCGGATGTCGTGTGGGCCGAGCCGAACAGGGAGCAACTAGCAGAGGTGGCACAGCTGAGGTCGGAGTCGATAGCCCACGCCATCGAGGTCTTAGCCGAACAGTATGACGTCTCTTCCGAGCTGCTCGACGATGCCTACACCTTGTTGAAGAAGAAGTGGGCGCACGATCCCGCCCCGCTGATGGCTGGAGCAGCAGAGGTCATGGCGGCCGTGCGGCGCGGTGGTGGCCTCAACCTCGTCGCCACCCATCGTGATCGCGCCAGCGCCGAGAACCTCTTCCACGCCCTGGGAGTGCAGGTGGACGACCTCGTGTGCGCCCCTGATGGTTTCGCACGCAAACCTGACCCCCAGATGAATCTGGTACTCATGGAGCGTCATGGGCTGGATCCGTCCGAGGTCATCGCAGTGGGCGATCGTCCCATTGACATCGACGCCGCGCGAGCCGCAGGGATCGAGGGATTCCTGCTGTCCTCCGAGCCTTACCCGAGCACTACGACGATCAGTAGCTTGACGGAGCTGCTGGATCGTCCGCGAACGGATCACGGTCGGGGTCCGTCTGGACCTCCAGCTCGACCTCTCGAAGCACCCTTTCGGCAGTCTCCTTGCCCTCCAGATGTGCGATGAGGGCTGCGGTCATGTCCATACCTGCAGCAACCCCTGACGATGTCCACCGGTCACGATCATGCACCCATCGTGCTCGTGGCTCCCACCTGACGTCCCGGCCATGGGAGGACGCCCAGGTGAAGGCCCGCTTGTTCGAGGTTGCCCGGTAGCCCTCCAGCAGGCCAGCTGCGGCCAGCAAGGCGGATCCGGTGCACACCGCCGAGATGATGGATGCGGGAGCAGTCCATCCACGCAGCCGGGTCAGGAAGGAGCGATCGTCAACCAGGGATCGCGTCCCCATTCCACCTGGGATCAGGACGATGTCGTGACCGGCGGAGGCATCCATGTCCTCGGTGGCCATGACCACCGCCCCCTGACTGCTGCGAACCGGGCCAGGTTCGACGGCGCAGAACGTCACCTCGTACCGGTCCGACAACCGACTCCACAGTTCAACCGGGCCGAAGACGTCGAGGAGTTCGAAGCCGTCGAAAAGGAGGACACCGACCTGTCGACTCATGCGATAAGGATATCTTCACCGCAAGCGTGTCGGCGGTGACGTCATCTGCTGCTGAGGGGTTTTCCGCCTCAGCGTGCACATCCATGCCGCTCCCAAGGCGGTCGTGAGGACCAGCGTGACGGTAGGAAAGACCGATACCAGCAGCACTTATGCTTGTTCGTAAGCTTCGCCTACGACAGGGTGATGCCATGCGTGTACTCATCATTGGTGGCACTGGAACTATTGGCTCCAAGGCAGCTGCGGCATTTGAGGAGCGAGGCGATGAGGTAATTACCGTCGGTCGTAGTACCGAAGTATCAGTAGATCTATCCTCTATCACTGAGATGTTCAACAAAGTAGGTAGGGTTGATGCTGTTGTGACAACCATGGGATCGGCCCCGTTTGTTTCCATCGAGGATGCCACAGCGGACGATTTCCAGGCGGGAATCAGCAGCAAGATGCTTGCTCAACTCAATGCCGTGGTCTATTGCCTTCCGTACCTCAATGACGGTGGCTCGATTACCATGACGACAGGCATCTTGACCCAACACCCTGTCCCAGGGAGCCTGATTGCTACCGCGGCGAACGCAGGGGTTGAGGGTTTCGTCAGGGCTGCGGTGTCGTCCTTACCGCGGAGCATCAGGATTAATGCTGTGAGTCCGACGATGCTCGAGGAAGCTCGTGAGGCATTCGGACCCTCTTTTGTCGGCTTTAAGCCAGTGTCTGGCACCGAGGTGGCCCAGGGCTACGTTCGTAGTGCTCATGGAATTGAAAGTGGGCAGATTTTCCAGATCTGGGGTTGATTCTTTTTACCAGCGTTGTTCAAGAACTATTCCACACCACCAGGTGTACTGATCAGAGACGCGATTTGAACCCTTTGCCTGCTCGACAAATGCTCTGACAACAAGGCTCGAATTGACGTTGTCCCCGGCGAACTCGGTACGAGCAGGCCTCCCGCCCACAGTGCTACCGCACGCCCTCGTCGTGGCCCGGAGACACTTAGCTTCCTGCAGCATCTCGAACGAGTTGTCATCTGGCTCCTTGCCTGCCTTCTCACTGGGGGCGGAACGATCATCTGGGGATCTCATCAGACCTGGCCCGAGCTCGGCGATCTGGTCGGCACCTCTACGAAGGAGACCGATCTTCGTGTCGTGAAGTCGATGGAGCTCAGGGGGGACGTCCTCCTGCTCGGCATGCGGATGCAGGGCATCGCATCCTGCAGAAGGGCCAGGCCGGCCCCTCGGTGGTCCTGAGACTTGGGGCACCAAGAAGACCCCGTTCATTCAGCATGCCCATGACACTCACCCTCGCGTCGACGGCAAAGCTGTCGAGATCACGCGCGAGAGCCCCACCCCCGCCAAGGTGACGGTGTCCCCGTTCAAGTTCATCAACCACAGCAATGAGAAGTTCTACCGCGGCATTGCGGAAGGTATTGACCCCAACATCAAGGTCGAGTTCGTGTACAAGGACGCCAGCTGACGGATACTGACGCGGTAGATGGCGGCATCTTAGGCGTTGACGTAGCCTTGAAGAATGTTCTGCAAGTGCGCACACAAATCCTCTGACAAGGCCACACACGCTCATCGCACCGCTCGCCTCCTGACGGCGCTGTGTGCTGGAGCGGGAACCTTGCACTTCCTCAAGCCGGAACCCTTCGACAGCATCATTCCGCCTGAAATCCCGGGTAAGCCACGCAACTGGACGTATGGGTCCGGCGCTGCCGAACTGACGACGGCGGCCCTGCTGGCATGTCCGCGGACCCGCCGCCTGGGCGGACGGGCTGCTGGAGCCCTGTTCGTCGCAGTGTTCCCCGGAAATCTGGAGATGGCGCGCCAGTGGCGTGACCGCGAGCCCAAGTGGCAAGTGATCTCCTTGGGTCGGCTGCCGCTGCAGGCCTTGTTGGTCAAGCAGGCCCGGGAAGTGGCGAAGAACTGCTGAGAACGTGGCCCCAGATACCGCGCCGTTGTGAGACGGTATCGTGACAGACGTCATCCCCGAGGAATGCCAACGGTAGGGCTGCCAGCCGGTATGCGACCTACTCAGTAGGCCCGCGTTACAACAGAGCCTGGGAAGCCTCGACCGCTATACCGCCATCGGCCGTCGAGTACACGGTCGCGTTGACGCCGTAAACCTCGCGGAGCATGTCCTGCGTGATGACGTCACGAGGGTCCCCCACGGAGTGAACGCGACCGCCGGACAGGACCACCACCTGGTCACTGAAACGGGCCACCTGCCCCAGGTCGTGGACGGTCATGATGACGGCTGCGGGAACGTCCTTGGCCGCCTGACGGATGCGATCCAACAGCAACAGCTGATTTCGCAGGTCGAGCGCACTCGTGGGCTCGTCAAGCAGGAGAGCCGATGGTCTGCGAATCACAGCCTGGGCGAAACTCACCAATTGTCGCTGCCCTCCCGACAGCTGCGCCATGGTTCGCGCGGCCAGTGAGCCTAGGCCCAGCACCTCGATGATCTCGGAGACATCGCGTAGTGCCGCGGATGTGACGCGCAAACCACAGAGTCCTTTGAAGACCTGCTGGCGAGCGACCATGACGCTCTCAAACACGGTGAGTGAGCTCGCTGGTGGAGGGTCCTGCGGCAGATACAGGACCCGATCTGTGACGACTTCGCCGCCGCATTCTTCCAGCCCCGCGATACAGCGAAGCAGCGTCGACTTGCCAGCACCGTTGGGGCCGATCAGCGACGTGATGCTACCCGCGTCCATGTCGGGAAGCGTGATACCGGTCAACACCGGATCCTGCCCGTGGCCGTACGAAAAGTCGATCCCACACACACGAATCGCTGGCGCATGGACCGGAGCCGACATCACGTCCCGACTGGACTGGCCGGATCGTACCGGAGCGGCCTCGATCGTCGCAGAGTTTGAACCTAAGAGGCCCACAGCGTCCCCCTTTTACTGGTGATGATCAGGACGTAGACGGGCACACCGACGATCGCGGTGATGATCCCGACGGGAAGGATCACCCCAGGTTGGATGACCTTCGAGACGGCGGACGCGCCGACGAGGAGCAGCGATCCCGCGATGGCCGAGGTCGTCAAGAAGTAACGCTGGTCTTCTCCGACGATCATGCGCGCGACGTGGGGCCCCACGAGCCCAATGAACCCGATGGTTCCGGCCATGGCGACGGCAGTAGCGGCGATGAAAGACACGACGACGAGAGTGAGGGTCCGCATCGCATGGACGCGCACACCGAGAGCGCGGGCGCGATCATCCCCCATCCGGAAAGCCGTGAGGCTCCACGCATTGCGATAGAAGAACACCAGCCCCGCAACTGTCACCACGGAAAGCAGCGCGATTTGCGGCCATGTTGCGCGCGTGAGGCTGCCCATCGTCCAGAAAACCACCTGTTCGAGCTGAGTCTCGGAGGCAAGGTACTGCATGAGAGCCAGGAGCGCATCGAAGAAGAAGACGATGGCGATGCCGAGCAAGATCATAGTTTCCGCACCGGGCCCGCGAAATCGGGAGAACAACAGGATGATTCCGCACGCGAGCATCGCAAAGAGCCACGCTGTGCCCGCCATGCCCAGTGCGGCACCTATACCGGTCGCCGCGAACCCGGACACGGTTGCCAGTGCGGCACCGAAACCGGCGGCGGACACACCCAGGGTGTAGGGCTCTGCGAGTGGGTTGCCGAGAATCGTCTGCATTTGGGACCCGGCAGCCGCGAGAGCGCCTCCGACAAGCACCGCGGTGAGGGTCATGGGTAGGCGAATATCGAAGACGATCTCGTGATCTATGGGACGAGACTGTGCCGGATGCACCACCGTGGCCAGCACATCCCGAGCTGGCATCGAGCCGCCACCGAGGAGGAAATCCACGAGGGACACTGCGACCAGGAGGACGACAAGACACGCAATGATGCCCGTCTTGCGGCGTCCCCTGTGCCGGTACCACTGCGCGGTTGCGCTGGCGCTGCCCTCCGGGGCTGCGCCGAACATCCGGGTGCCGCCGTCAGCGCACGTCATGATCATTTCAGACCTGTCCAGAACGTGCCGGTCGCCGCGACGGGGAGGAACTTGTCATGCAGTTCGCGAATCTCCGCGTGCGGATCGATGTCGGAAAACAGCTCCGGATGCATCGCCTTGGCAAACATCTCCACCGCAAGGTAGTTGTACGGCGAGTCGTAGTAGTGATGCCACGCGGCATAGATTCGCTTATTCGCGACGGCAGTCGTTTTTCGCACGGCGGCCTGCTTGTCGACGACCGCGCGCAGGTCACGCGCGGCGGCCTCCGGGGACTCGTCATAGCCCAGCGGGACATATATGCCGGGCTTGACCGGGGTCTTGCCCTGAGCCCAGTCCGCGCCGGTCGCGATGATGACCTGCGGGTTTTTGCCGGCGAGAGCCTCTGGGGACACCTGGCCCTGCTTCGCCTTGATCATGCTGTAGCCCAGGTTGTCCCCGCCGGCCAGATTGACAATTTGCGCGAGGTTGGATTTGGCGAAAGTGGAGCAGCAGTCGAAGTATCCGGGGGCGCGCCACAGGAACGTGGGCGTGCGCTTGGCCTTCGCCTTCTTCAGACGCGAGGTCACCGTCGAGACCTTGGATTCGTAGTATGTGATGAACTCTTCGGCCTTGTCTTCGCGATTCAGGAGTTTGCCCATGAGACGGATGCTCGGGACGGTGTTTTTCACGGGGTCGATGAAGTAGTCGACGGCCACCGTCGGCACCCCAGCCTTCTCGAGCCCATCGATGATTCCCGCGTCCTTGGCGGCGTCAAACACGCCCGCGTTCACCACGAAGACATCGGGACGCGATTCGAGAGCCTGTTCGAGGGACATCGTGTTGTTGTAGATCTCGCCGGTAGTAGGGATGGTGCTAATCGTGGGGAACTTTTTCGAGTAACGCTTATAGGTGGCGAAGTCGTTTTCCTTAAGATCTTCTGGCCACGCGGCAATCTTGTCCGTCGGATTGTCTAGGTTGAGTAGCGCTGTGGTGTACAGCAGCTTTTGGCCACCCATGAGGATGCGATTGACGTCTTGAGGGACCTTGACCTTCCTGCCTAAAGCGTCCGTCACCGTCTCGGTCGGCATGTTTTGCCCCGTGTCCTGCGTACCTGCACTGGTGCACGCAGAGAGGAATACGACAGCCGCCACAACGAGGGCGACGAGAGCTGTGAACGTCCTCGACCGGAGAGGCAAGGGGTACGCGATGGTGGTCATGCTATGTCTTCTTTCGGTAGTGGGGGATGTGCCGACCCTCTGGACGGAGTTGAGAAAAAGTTGGATGAGAAGCGGGGGCGATGGGTGTTCAGGATGCGGCCACCACCGTCTCGCCGGGTTGGTCCAGCTGCGAGATACGGCTCGTGAGGGTGCGGGCCAGAAGGACGGTGGTCGTCCCAAACCCCAGGATCAGACCGATCCACACGCCGTAGGCAGCCCAGTGGGCGACCAAACTCAGGAGGACCACAGCCGGGACCCCGACCGCCCAGTAACCCCACAGGGTTGCCTTGAGCCCAGAGGTGGTGTCTTTCAGGCCACGAAGCAGGCCGACCAGGACGTTCTGACTACCCTTGGCGAATTGTTGGAGCACAGCGATGCACAGCAGCACCGTGGCGATACGAAGGGTGTCCGGAGAGGCACCGCCGAGAAAGAGCTTCACGAAGAACGAACCCAGGGTGAGCCAGATCACAGCGATGAGGGCGAGATAGGCCCACACCGGCAGCAGAACCCTCCGCGTCACCAGCGAGACGCTGTCGCGGCCTTGGCCTTTGACTCCGCTGACGAGCACGGATCCACCGTGCGAGAAGCCAATGCACACTTGGTAGACGATATAGGCGAGTTGGTTGACTACCATGTGGGCGGCAAGCGCTACGGGTCCGACGACACCCATGACGAGGCCAGCGATGGTAGTGATCGCGGCCTCTGATCCATAGGTGAGGGACACCGGGATCCCGAGCCGCACCAGTTCGCGAATATAATCCTGGTCTCCCTTGCGAGGCAGGAAAGCGAACAGCTGACCTAGTTCGCTGTCGCGGCGCAACGTCCACGCGAAGGCACACAGGGCGAACACCTGGACGAATGCGGTGGATGCGCCGATGCCGGCCGTGCCCCAGGCCGCGGACCACCCCAGGGCCGAGACCGCCCACAGGAAGAAGGCGTTGGCGCCGGCGTTTACCCCGATGGAGATGAGCGTGACCACGAGCAATGAGCCGGGTCCCCGCATTCCCACGGCGAACTGTCTGAGGACGTTGAGCCAGACCATGGGTAGCAAACCAGGGCCCAAGGTGAGGGTCATCGCGAAGGTGAGATGCGCAACGCTCTGATCCACCGGGAGGACGAGCACGAACGCCCCGAGCGCGATCACGAGGATGACGCCCAGGATGGCCGACGTGGTTCCCACCGCCATGCCACTGCGCACTGCCCGACGGACCTCGTGGGCCACCCGTTCGTCGTGTTCGCCTCGCTTCCACGGCACCGCCGCCTCCGCGAGGAGATTGCCTGCGGCTGTCACCATTCCGACGCACATCGTCCGGATCTGGTTGTAGAACTGCATGGCCAAGCCGCCGCCAGCGATAGCGGCCACACCAAGGGTCTGCAGCATCAGCACGTCCGCCGTCGTCAGGGCTACCCCTGCAAGTTGTACACCGGCGATGGGCAGCGCAAGGGAGCAGACCTCGCCGTAGCCGATCGCCTCACGCTGTTGCGTGACGGTCACGCCGCGTGCCCCAATACAGGCAGGGCTGACCAGGTCAGGTGTCTGTGACGCAGTTGGTACACGGGGATCTCTCTGTCGATGGACGCCCGGGGCCACCCACGTGGGGGCATTGGAACGCAACGGAACAATCTTTAGGTACGCTTTAGGTAAGCCTTACCTTTATTGTAAAGTTACCGTACACTGAAGGCCGACAACGCGCACCTTCCACCGTCGACACCATGACCATGGCCAGCTCCGGCGGAGGCACAACGGATACCGGCATCCAGCGCCCACACAGACCCGCCGATAAAGAAACACGACCTCTAGTTCGGGGAAACCGAGCCCACCTTCGCCCAAGACATGGTCATGCACCCAACATTCACGACCAGCGCCAACAGCCAGCAGGACTAAGCATTGAGGCGCCATTCAACATCTCTTCAGTAGTTTTTCATTGACGGCGTCACCAGTTAGTTCTCTTTAGAACTCGCCCATTCACAAGTTCCCATCCCCTCTTGCTAGCATCGGTAAACGCTACATGGGTGATCATTTTTCCCGCATTTCCCTTCGCAAATAGAGAAATGGGCTCCTGGACAACCTCCCGATCGATTACCGAACCCCATTTGAATTCAGGATGGGCAGGAACGACAAACCTCCCAGGAGGCACTATTTCTAAACGCAATGTGGGGTTATCGGCACTCCGGTCCAATTTTTGACTGCGGATCTCCACCTCAAAAATTGGCGCAGTAGAGCCGTTAACGACCATGATCCCGTATTTCTCAACACCCTTACGATTAGAAAGCTCAACACCGACCACGAAAATAAGCTCCGCCTGACGACGTTCTTCAGAGATTTGTTGTTGCAGGTCGCGATTTTTCTCGATTCTCTCCATGTTCCTGCTGGTCTGCCACGACACCACAGCGGCGATAACCGCGAGAAGGTCGCTAGGTGTAACCACCACACAGGTTAGGTACATCGGGCTGGTCAGAGACAGCTCTGGCTGGACACGGGCGAGGGCCTCTGGGTGGAGTGTGTTGCTACCACACAAAGCACGACTCCCAAGAGGCCCTCATGACCCACCGTAATGCCCCGTTGTCCGAAACCGGACGTTTGCGCCTGGCCTGCTGCATCGTCGAGGATGGCTGGCCCCTGCGTCGGGCCGCCGAACGCTTCAACGTCAGCGTCACCACGGCCCAACGCTGGGCACAGCGCTACCGCGCCCACGGGCCGGCCGGAATGCGTGATCACTCCAGCCGACCCCACCACCAGCCCCGACGGGTCTGCCGTCGCACGCAACGACGGGTGGTGGGATTGCGCATCACCCACCAGTGGGGCCCAGCACGCATCGCCTACCACCTACGCCACCAACACCTCAGCGTCTCGACCGTCGGCAAGATCCTGCAACGCTACGGATGCCCACCCCTGACCTGGATCGACAAGGCCACCGGCGCCCGGCTACGCGCCCAACCCACACCCGTCCGCTACGAACACGACACCCCCGGTTCACTGGTCCACCTCGACATCAAGAAGCTGGGCCGGATCCCCGACGGCGGCGGCCACCGCATGGTCGGACGCGCCCAAGGAGTACGCAACCGTGGCCGATCCGCCAGCGGGGGTGGGTATCACTACATCCACAACGCCGTCGACGACCACTCCCGCCTGGCCTACGTCGAGGTCCTCAGCGATGAGCGCAAGGACACCGCCGCCGGGTTGTGGACCAGGGCCCAGGCCTGGTTCGCCAGCCAGGCCATCACCGTCAAGCGGGTCCTGACCGACAACGGCTCCTGCTACCGGTCCAAAGCCTTCAACAAGGCACTCAAAGACACCCACATCACGCACAAGTACACCCGGCCCTACACGCCCAAGACCAACGGCAAGGTCGAGCGGTTCAACAGGACCCTGGTCGCCGAGTGGGCCTACGCACGGCCCTACGCCAGCGAGACCGACCGCCTGGCCGAACTCCCCGGCTGGCTGCACCACTACAATCACCACCGCGGACACACCGCGCTCAAAGGCAAATCACCCGCCGACCGCGTACCTAACCTGTCCGGCGATTACACCTAGGTGTCCCGAATGGCAGCCGACCCGGACGAACACGTCGAGCAGTTCCGCCACCGACCGCTCAATGCGGCAGGACCGTTCACCGTGAGGTCTTCGGTATGCAGGTGGTCACCAACGAGACCGGTGCGGCGTGGAACGAGTTCTTCGCAGACTTGGTCCGCCCGCGGCCTGTCTGGAGTCCGGTCGGTCACCTCGACTCGAAGCCCTGGCCCGTTGCCGCATCAATGTCGTGCCCACCACCGAAGCCGAGATCGGAGCTGATGATCTGCCCGCACCTACTACCTGACCCGCCCAAGCGAAGGAACACACCGCTACACCACTACGAGGGACTTGACCGACGTCGCGGGCACCCTCGACCTCCAGCATCCAGCGGGAGTTCACCCAGGCGAAGAGGCAGGTGGGATCGAACCAGAAGTCGACGGTCGTGGTCGCGGCCCCACCTTAGTCGGGCAGTGCCTCCACCGCGGCTCTCTCCACCAGGAGGCCGCGACGGTACCGCTCTAGGAAACAGCGGAAACCGGCGACGTCCTCGGCGACCGGGTAAACCGACTCAAACGCGCCGCCGACAAAGACGACCTCGTCCAAGAAATCGGCCAGCCGCCTGCCCCGCCCGGCCACGCCGTAGAGCGCGAGCAATGCCATGCCCCACGGCCCACCCTCGCCTGCATTCGTCCCGACGGCGACGGGCGCCTCCAGCGCGGCTGCCATCAGGCGTTGTCCCACACTAGGGGTCCGGAAGAGGCCGCCGTGCCCCACCCAGCAGTCGATCTCGACACCCTCCTCGAAGAGGATCTCCATCCCCAGTCGCAAGGTGGACATGATGCTCATCAAGTGGGCCCGCATCAGAGGAGCCAGGTGCAAGGGAGCGTCGGGCAGCCGCATCAGCAGCGGGCGCCCTGCCGTCGTGTCGGTGATGGGCTCCCCCGCGACGTAGTTGTAGGTCACGATACCGCCCGCGTCACCTGGCGCCTCCAGCGCGGAGCGGTAAAGGATACCGTAGAGGTCGTCGGGAGGCACATCCACGCCAGCGGCCTTCGCGAACTCGCTGAACAGCCCCACCCACTCGTCGATGTCGGAGGTGCCGTTGTTGCAGTGCACCATGGCAACCACATCTCCGGCAGGCGTGGTGACCATGTCCAGCTCGCGGTGAGGTGCACTCAGGGGGTGCTCGAGAACCGCCATGGCGAAGAGGCTCGTCCCCGCGGAGATGTTGCCCGTGCGCGGCGCGACGGCATTGGTCGCCACCATTCCGGTCCCAGCATCACCTTCTGGAGAGCACAGCGGTACGCCCGGCTGGATTGTGCCGCTCGGGTCCAGCAGCGCAGCCCCCTCGGCAGTGAGAGACCCGGCAGGCTGACCGGCCAGGCCAACACGTGGGAGCACGTCGCGCAGCCGCAGCGGAACTCCTCGCTCCTCCAGACGCTCCTCGAAGATGGACAGGAGCCGCTCGTCGTAATCGCGGGTGGCATCGTCGATCGGGAACATGCCGCTGGAGTCGCCGATGCCGAGGATCCGCTCCCCCGTCAGACGCCAGTGCACATAGCCGGACAAGGTGGTCAGGAAGTCGACGCGGGAGACGTGCTCCTCGCCGTCCATCACCGCCTGGTACAGGTGTGCCACGCTCCAGCGATGCGGAATGTTTACGCCAAGCAGGGCCGACAGCTCGGACACGGCAGAGCCGGTGTTGGTGTTGCGCCAGGTACGGAAGGGCACCAACTGATTGCCCGCGCTGTCGAACGGCAGATACCCGTGCATCATGCCTGAGACACCCATAGACCCCAGGCGATTCAGCTCCAAGCCGTACTCGGTCCTCACCGTCGCGAGAACTCCTGCCACGCACTGTTGGATCCCGTGCCATGCGTCACTCATCTCGTAGGACCACACCCCGTCAACGAGATGGTTCTCCCAGGAGGAGGTCGCGGTTGCGACGGGAGCCCCATGATCGTCGACCAGGACGGCCTTGATGCGGGTCGAACCGAGCTCGATGCCCAACGCCGTGCGCCCTTCGGCCAGGGCGTCTCGCCGCTCGTCGGGGTAGCGTGCCTTCATGGGGGTTACCTCTCGTTGTGCATTGACTGGATCAGTGCTGGCCGTACACGTTCTGGTACCGCTCCCAGAGCCGGTCGACCATCTCGTCGGGCAGGGATTCGACCGGCCCGAGCTGGAGCGCCGCGTGAACCGTGCGGGCGACCTCCTCCACCATGACCGCAGCCTTGACCGCGGCTGTGCCGTCCTTGCCGACGGTGAAAGGTCCGTGCTGGGCCATGAGGACCGCCGGCGACCTGCTGCCACGCAGAGTCCCCACGATTCCTTGACCGATCGAATCGTCGCCGATGATCGCGAGCGGGCCGATCGGGACTTCTCCCCCGAACTCGTCACCGCACATGGTCAGGACGCAGGGGATCGGCTGACGGCGGGCTGCAAAGGCAGTGGCATAGGTGGAGTGAGTGTGGACGACACCTCCGACCTCGGGCATGTGCCGGTAGACGTAGGCGTGGGCCGCCGTGTCCGACGACGGCTTCAGCGATGCTGCAGTTCCGTCGTCGATCTTCGCCCCGTCCAGGGTACAGACGACCATTGCCTCCGGCGTTAGCTGGTCGTAGGTCACGCCTGAGGGCTTGATCACGAAGAGGTCGGCCCCGGGAACACGCTCCGACACGTTGCCGGCGGTCCAGACCACTAGGCCCCAGCGCGGCAGCTCGGCGTGCAACGCCACAACGCGCTCCCGGGTCTGGGCCACCGCAGCCTGGACGTCGGGCGAGAGCTCCGTCAACCTCAGCATGTCAGTTCTCCTCGGTCATGGCACGGACGGCATTCTCACGCTCACGGAAGTAGCCCACAGTCTGCCCGACGAGCGCGTCGAGCGCCTTCGGGTCGGGCATGCCGTTGCGCGCCGGGTAGGGACCAGCCCCGGGACCGAGCGGCTCCGGAGTGACGAACCGGCCGGGCGCGTTGTGCCCGATGAGATAGAGCGCCATGATCATGGTGTCGACGTCCATGGACCCCTCCCCCAGAGCACGACGGTTCGAGTCCGCCAGGTGCAGGTTCACCAGCCGTTCGCCCGCCTCCAGGATAGCGCGGGGAATGTTGGGCTCCTCGACCTGCATGTGGTAAACGTCACCGTTGATGTGAGCAACGCCGGGGTGGTCTACCCGCTCGATGTACTCGACGGCCTCCTGCACCGTGTGGACGATGGAGACCTCAGCCGCCCGGATGGGCTCGATGGCAGCCTTGACGCCGGTCTCGGTGAAGACACCGGCAGCGAGACGCAGCGCGCGATAACTGCGCTCGACCTCGTAGGCGTCGTAGGCCTGGGAGCGACCCACGGCCCCCGGCACAACCAGCAGGTAGTGGCCACCCATGGCGGCTGTGAACCGGGCTTCGCGACGGATGTAGCCGATGGCCTCCTGCTGCTGGATGGGACGGTTCGACGCCAGGTCGTTGTCCTCGGAGAACATTCCGCATACACCGGAGGTCTTGAGGCCATGACGCTCCAGGACGGCCTTGGTCTCCTCAACCTGATAGCCGAGGTCGTCGCCATAGTGATTGCCGTGCAGCTCGATGTACTCCAGCCCATTGGCGCTGAGCCGCGCGCACGAGTCATCCAGGTCTTCCAGACCGAATCCCCAGTTGGACCAGGACATGTTCAACCGCGGCTCGAAACGAGCCGGGTCCTCCTTCTTGGCAGTCAGGTACTCCTTGCGGATCTCCTCGCGCCAGGCGTCGACGTTCTGCATGGGTGTTCCTTTCATGGTTATGCCGACTCACGGATCATGAGCTCGGGTGTGAACAGGCGGCCTTCCACCGCGACATCGCTGCGTTCGGCTGCCTCGAGCAACTGGGTGGTGAGGTGAGCACTCATCTCACCAAAGGGCTGACGGATGGTCGTCAGCGGCACGTCGAGAACCGCACCGTAGGGAATGTCGTCATAGCCGGTGACGAGGATGTCCCGGCCGACCACCAGTCCCGCGCCGCGGACCGCCCGGCATGCACCGATGGCGGTGTAGTCATTCAGGCACACGATGCAGTCCGGCCACGTGGACCGAGGCTGCGCGAGGATCTCGCTCACGACCCGGAAACCGCCGTCCCACGTCGGGCCGGCCGCGGGCACCCGGCGCACCTGGTCCGGATCCAGGCCGCGGCTGTCCAGAGCGGCCACGAACCCCGCCCAGCGATCGCGGTGTTGGACCGCGTGAACGGGCTCCTCGACGAAGCAGATCCGATGGGCACCCCGGTCCACGACGTGGCCGGCAATGAGTCCCATGCCCGCAAAGTCGTCGACGGTGACCGCTCTGATCCGCTCGTCCTCGCTGCGCTGAGCGAAGAGGAGAACGGGGTGACCTCGCTCCTGGAGGCGGTTGAGAAGGTCGAAACTGCCGCCCGAGGTACACACGGCGAAGGCATCCACCCCAGCGCGGCTCATGCTCTCCAAGGCGGCCCGCTCGGCCTGGTTGGACTGCTGGGTCCCGGCCAGCATCAGTGAGCTGCCCGCCGCCTGGACCTCTTGGTCCATGAGATTGGCCACGTGGGAGAAGAAGGGGTTGGAGATGTCGAAGACCACCACCCCGAGGAGGCGTGAGCGCTGACGGGCCAGCGCCCGCGCCGCCGGTCGCGGCCAATAGCGTTGCCGCGCCATCTCAGTCTCCACCCGAGTTCGAAGAGCAGGGCTCACGCGCTCGGGATGGTTGATAACGTTCGAGACTGTGCCAACCGAGGCGCCAGCAGCCTGCGCCACCGAGTAGATGCTCGCGTTGTTCCCCTCCGTCATGTCAGGCTCGCAGTCCGTACCGGCGCGCGGCGTAGCTGTTCATCAGGACGGCGCAGATCAGCAGGAGACCGAGCGCCAGCAACTGGGTGCGGGGGCCAAGGCTTCCCTGGAAGGAGATCAGGAGGGCCGCGTTCAGCCACGTGATCAGCAGCGCGCTGGTAATGACACCACTCACCCGAGCGAGACCACCGGAGATCAGGACGCCACCGAGCGCCGCGATCGTGATGGCAGGCAGCGCCATGCCGTTACCGCTCGTGCCGGCATCGGGACGTGCGGAGGCGAACTGAGCCACGTTGACGACAGCTGTCACGCCGGACAGGAGCCCGGAGGCCATGTAGGCGGAGGCCCTCGTCCAGCGAATACTCTGCCCGGCGTACGCAGCGGCCGTGTCATTGGTGCCGATGGCCAGCAGCGAGCGTCCCCACGTCGTGTGTTCCAGCATGAACCATGAGATCACCATCGCCGGCAGGAGGAAGCTCAGGACCTGAATCGGCAGTTGCACGTCTCCGAACAGCGAAAGGTTGCGGGTGAGCTCGTGCGTGGCGGCGATCACCGGCCCCGAGATGGGAGCCTGGCCGCTGGCCACCATGGCAATCGACGCGAAGGCATACGAGGTCGCCAGCGTGGCGATGAGGGGTGGGAAGCCGAAGTATCCCACGAGCACGCCGTTCAGCAGACCCATCAACCCGCCGACAATGATCGCCACGAGGGCCGCGAGGAGGACCGGCACGCCAGCGTGCTGGACAAGCGCGCCGAAGACGAGGCCGCTCAACGAGACCATGGCGCCGACAGACAGGTCGATACCGGACCGGCCGGACGTGATGACGAACATCTCCGCCAGGGCGAGCAGGGCTACAGGGACGAAGGCCTCGAGCGAGGACGCCATGTAGGAAAGGTCGAAGGGGGCATACAGGTTGCCGTTGTTCCCCAGCAGGTAGAACACGATGACGAGGATCACGGTCAGGACCGCCAGCGCCGCGACGCGCTCAGTCAGCGCGATGCGCAGCAAGCGCGCACCCGTCGATTCCTTCTTGGGCTGCGTGGCCACCGCCATGTCTGCAGGAGTGGTGCTCACTTGCGGTTTCTCCTTGCCTGACGGGCCAGGTCAACCCCGACCGCAATGATGATGATGACACCCACGAAGAGCTGGGTGAGCTGGCTGGGGAGATGCAGGTGCGTGACGGCCGCCTGAACGCTGCACACCAGAATGGCTCCCAACACGGTCCCCAAGACGGTGCCTCGGCCGCCGATGACCGACGTGCCGCCGATAACGCAGGCGGCGATGACAGACATCTCGAGCCCGGTACCGATGTTCTGCTGGACAAGTCCGCCGTTGCCGATCAACATGACGCCGGCAATGCCGACGGCGATGCCGCTGAAGACGTAGAGCTCGAACACCCGGCGCTGGACCTTCACGCCAGCCAGTCGGGCGGCGACGGGGTCATTGCCGATGGCATAGATATGGCGGCCTGCTGACCAGTCACGCATGTAGAACCACGCGAGCAGGGCGATCAGGAGGGCCAACCACATGGCGTTCGGTATGCCGAGGAAGGAGGCGTCGACACCACCTCCGAGGAAGCCGAGCGTATTCGGCACCCCAGCCAGCTGGGTGTCTCCGAAGATTTGAAGCGCTACAAAACGGAAGATGTTGAGGGTGCCGAAAGTCACGACCATGGCGGGGACTCGCCCGAACGAGATGAGCGCGGCGTTGATGGCGCCCAGCAGGGCACCCACGATGATCGCGACGAGGATGGCGACCGGCGCGCTGACGTGGAGGTCACGCAGCATTCGCCCTACCACCACCATGACCACGGCGAGCATGGAGCCCACAGAGACGTCAATCCCCGCCGTGCACATGATCGCTGTCATGGCGACGCCCATCACGATGATGGGAGCCACGCCGTAGAAGATGGAGAAGACGCTGCTGGGCTCGACAAAGGTTGGAGTGACGATCGCCATGATGATCCACAAGGCTGCGATCACTCCGACCAGGACAATCTCCTGACCTTCGATCCAGGGACGGCGCTGCTTCGGTGCGGCCTTGACGCCACTCACGGCTTGTGTGTCAGTGCTCACCGGTGACAACCTCCCCATCCGAAGTTTCGCCCGACGCCGCGGACAGCAGGCAGGCGGCAGAGACGTCTGCAGGCAGCTCCTGCTCGGTCACGCCTCGTCGCAGCACGATGATGCGATCGCAAAGAAAGCGGATCTCTTCGAGGTCTGTGGAGAGCACCACCGCGGCATGCCCCTCGGCGACGTGGTCGAGGATGAGCCGATGTATCTCAGCCTTGGCGCCGACGTCGACGCCCTGCGTCGGCTCCTCGGCGACCAGGATCTTGGCCTCCTCAACGAGCTGACGTGCCATGACGACCTTCTGCTGGTTGCCACCGGAGAGCGCCCCGATCACGGTGTCGGGGCCAGGAGCCTTGATGCGGAGACGATCGATCATCTCCCGCATCACGGACGTCTCGCGCTTGTGGTCGAAGACACCGCCCTTGGAGAAGTAGCGCAGATGGCTCGACGAAAGATTGAAGGCGAGCGACTTGGGAAGAAAGACGCCCTGCGTCTTGCGATTGCCCGGCAGCAAGGTGATCCCCGCATCCATGGCGCAGCGCGGAGAGGAGAAGCTACGGGGGAAACCGTCGACGGCGATCTCGCCGTGGTCCGGCCGCAAGATGCCAAAGAGGCAGCGGGCGAGCTCGGTAGCACCTGAGCCGATCAGGCCGTACACGCCGAGGACCTCACCGCGGTGCAACTCGAAGTTGGCCGACTGCAGACGGTCTCCGCAGCCAAGGTCCTTCACCGACAGGATGACCTCGTCGCTCACGTGGCTGGGACGCTCGCCGCGGTCAGCGACCTGGAACTTGTCCCCCACCATCGCCGTGGCGATCTTCGCGGGCGACATCTCCCCCGTCGGGTAGTCACCGACGATCGCGCCGTCGCGCATCACCGTCACGCGGTCGGTGATCTCGGTGAGCTCGTCCAACCGGTGAGAGATGTAGATGACACCGATGTTCTCCTCACGGAGCCCGCGGACCGTGGCGAAGAGACGTTCAATATCGTGGTTGGTGAGGATGGCGCTGGGCTCGTCGAGGATCAGGAGACGGACGTCGGCGACGAAGGCCTTGGCGATGGAGAGCAGCTGCTGCTCTCCCACCGCAAGATCGCCGACGCGGGTGTGCATGATGTCCGGGCTGAGGTTGAGGCGGGCCAGGAGATCGGCCACACGCCCCTGCTGCTCGGCCCACGCAACACGCCCCACCTTGGTGAGCTCGCGACCGAGGAAGACATTCTCGGCGACGGTCAGGTCAGCGAACAGCTGTGGCTCCTGGTAGACGGCCGAGACGCCCGCCGCGAGCGCAGCTTTCGTATTCCCGTGGACCAGCTCACTGCCGTCGATGAGGACCGTCCCCGTGTCGGGAGACTCCGCCCCGCTGATCATCTTGATCAGCGTCGACTTGCCGGCGCCGTTCTCTCCCGCGAGGCCGCAGACCTCGCCCGGGTAGACTTTCCAGCTCACGTCCTTGAGGGCGTGGACGCCGCCGTACCGTTTATCGATGTTGCGTATCTCGAGCACGGGCGTGCCCGTCTTGGTGGTCTCCGTCACTGGTGCTGCCATCTCATATCCTTGTGAGGGTGGGGCGCGGGGACCGCGCCCCACCCTGATTGGTTCAACTGGGTGGCTCAATCCACCCTGGGATTACTAGTAGTTGAAGTTGCCCGCATTGTCCTTGGTCAGGATGAGGGGCTCCCCGAGCAGCAGGGTCTTGGTCGACTCGTCGTACTTGATGCCCTTGAGTCGGCCGACGTCCTGGGTGGGCTCAAACTTCTTGCCCGAGGCTAGCTGGAAGCCGGCCCAGGCGGTCAGGTAGCCGTGATCCTCGACGTTCCAGAGCACGGAGGCGCTGGAGGAACCGTCAGTGAGATAGGGCAGCATGGCCTTGGGCGTGCCGACACCAACCGTGAACACCTTGCCGGTCTTGCCGGACTCCTGGACAGCCTGAGCGATGCCAGGGGCCGCGGTGGTGCAGGGGCCGATGATGCCCTTGAGGTTGGGGTTGGCGTTCATGAGGTCTTTGGCCATGGTCACTGCCTTGGCCTGGTCCTCGTCGGCGTACACCGTGTCCACGATCTTGATCTTCGGGTAGTCCGAGACAGCCTTGCTCTTGACGACCTTGATCCATGCGTTCAGGTTCGAGGCGGTCTGGCCGCAGGACACGATGGCGATCTCGCCCTCACCGTTGATGGGCTTGGCGATCTGCTCGAGGAGGGCGGCGCCGATGCCGTCCTCAGTGGCCTGCGTGACGAAGACCTCACGCGCCGAGTTGGGAGCGTCAGTGTCGGAGGTGCCGACCTTGATACCCTTGTCCTGCGCCTCCTTGAGCAGGGGCCCCATGGAGTCGGGGTCGTTGGAGGCGACCATCAGGGCGCCCACCTTCTGCTGCATGAGAGAACGGACGACGTCGCCCTGGGCGGCAGGATCGGCGGTAGTGGGGCCGCTGTAGACCCACTTGAAGCCGAACTCCTTGGCGGCGTCAGCACCGCCCTTGTTCATCGCCTCGAAGAACGGGATGCCCTGGATCTTCGGGACGAAAGCCACCGAGACGTCCGAGGCAGCGCCCGAAGCGGACCCCGTCGAGGCGGTGGACTTGTTGCCGCCGGCGCATCCAGCGGCGGCGAGTGCGAAGGCGGTTGCGAGGCTCGCGACCGCGAGACCATGTCGACGCTTCATGATTTCCTTCCGGACAACTTTGGCCTTGCGCGCCATGGAGGTAGGCACGCGGGATTGAGAACGACTTTGAAGCGCTTCAAAGATAACAGATACTATCCACCTCCGAGTCACAGATGTCAAGACCTCACGCGGCGGTGGTCACATGCAACCCGGAGCCTGACCCGTGCTGTGCTCTTGGCCGCTCTTGACGAGCTGCAGGACCGGCGGGTTCATTACTGACGCTGAGCTGCCCGTGGTGGATGGTCTGGAGCTGTACAGGCTGTCAGACCTGTGACGCGAGTCCGTGAGGCGCTGATGGTCTCCCGTGACGGGGGCCCTACCGGCGACAATGAGGGTCTTCCCGTCGATTGATCATCTGACCCGCGTCCACAACTGTCTGGGCTTCTCACCAGTCCTCGCCCACAAGCAGCAGACCATCGAGTTCGACCGCGAGCCTCATCCTGTGTCGAGGCTGCGTGAAGTGACTCCATGACTACACCGTCGACACCTTGACCTTCGCCACCACGGGCAAGTCCGTGCCCACGCCAGCCTCGTGGTCAACCGCGCTGCACTGGGAGAGATTCTCACCGGTTCCGACGACACCGTCGCCAGGGCTGGCTCACCATCCCGAGGCCCCTCGCAAGCACGGTGCAGAGGTCGCCGTCACCGTCGTCGCGCTCATTCCCGAGTGGGGCACCCGCAACTTCCACGCCATCCGCGAGGACTGGTCGACCGACAACTGGTATATCAAGAAGCGCATCACCAATCTGCGGCCGGACAGCCGCTCAAACCGGGAGGAACAATCATCACTGACACCGCCCATCTCGACGAGCTGATCGCCGCTGAGCGAGCGAAGGCTGACTGTTACGGCGCATGACGTTATTGACGCTGGGGAGATGACGTAGGGGCCGCCCTTCGTCAGGATGGGAGTTGCGAAACCATCCAGCCTTGGAAGGAGCCTACCCTTGAGCACTCACGCTCATGCACCCCTGTCGGTTGGGGCGCCGACGTCTGGTCCAACGCTGTCAGACCCGTCCAATCACCCACGTCGGCGCCGAAATGGGTATCAGCCGCGCGGCCGCGCATGAGTGACCACGCTCCCGTCATCGTGGACTACGCGCTCTAGGCCAGCGGATTCATCCCGACCGTCATGATGTGCGCCGACAACTCGGTGAGGCGCTCTCGAATCTCGCCAGTGCGGTCGAGTTCGCGCATCCGCTCCATCGTCTGCAGCGGCGACGCGGCCATGCCCACCTGCTCGGATACCGGACCGACGAAGACGACATCGAGACCGCGCGCCGCCAACCAACTGGCATAAACACTCGTGGCGCCGCCGATGTCCAAGACTCGGGCCTCGGGCGGAATGAAGCTCAGGTAGTGTCGCGTCGCCTCCAATTCCAGCAGCCCGGCGGTGTGGCGACCCCGCAACCAGCCCGCCTCGGAGCAGTTCGCGTAGAAGGCGCGAGGTTTGGCGTCAAAGTCTTCTTACTGAGCCATACAGCCATCCTCATAGACCTGAGAACCAAATACACAGCCAATTTCCTGGCCCCGTGGGCAGCGGGCGGGTCCAGGGCATGTAGACTGAAGCCATTGTTCGACAGTAGGGTTGGTTTGCATTACGCAAGACGGGTTCTCACGGATCCGAGCAGTTCCTTCTGGCAAGTGTGAAGAGCAACATCCGGAAGCGGCCGAAAAGCGGTCGCTCCACAAATCGAAGGATTGCACCATGGCAACCGGCACCGTTAAATGGTTCAACGCCGACAAGGGCTACGGCTTCATCCAGCCCGACGACGGCTCCGCCGACGTCTTCGCTCACTTCTCCGCTATCAACTCCTCGGGCTACCGCTCGCTGGACGAGGGCGACCAGGTTGAGTACGACGTGGAGCAGGGCCCCAAGGGCCCACAGGCGTCCAGCATCACCTTGAACCGCTAATATCACGTGATCTTCGGCGAGGCCGCTGCCCTTCGGGGCGGCGGCCTCGTGCTTTTCCTTCGGCAAGCAGATCACCAACCGCCGGGACCTCGCGCCCGACCAGAGGCCGATGCACTCCCTGTGACCAGCGAGTTCGACGAGCGCGCCCGCACCCAGGACGACAAGCCAGGTCGACGCGGGGAGGCCCCCGCGGTCATCATGGGCGGGTGACCCCCTCAGCCACCCACGAAGTCCTGGAGATCGTGGCCGGCGCCGGGTTCGCCCCAGCCCCGCGTACGACCTGGTGATCACCCGCATGACGATGCACCACGTCGCCGACCTCGAGCACCTCATGACCAGCGTGCGCACAATGCTCCGCTCGGGCGGCGCCTACCTCGCCATCGATCTGACGGACCGCAGCGCCGACTTCCACGACCACCCGACGCCTCCGGTCCCAATCTCATATTCACAGGGCAAGGGCGGACAGGTTCAGTTGGCGTCAGGATCAGCCACCACCGTTGACATACTCACTACAGGCAAGCTAGAGGTCCCAAGCCCAGCTCAGACACCATCTAAACGTGAAACGAAACTCAATTACACGTTGAAGCGGAATTCCACCGGCTTCCGGGCAGAACTAACGTCTTTTGGGATCAACGCACCACGACCGAAGCGACGCAGCAGCCTCATCCAGATCAGCCCTACCACTCGCCACGGCGACGACGAGGTTGTATGCATCGTCGTCCGGAGCTTCCACCCACCAGCCATTGAGGTCCAAGAACACCACCATCGCCAACCATCCCAACCGCTTGTTGCCGTCCACCAGCGCATGATTGTTCACCAAAGAGTCCAGGAGAGCCGCAGCCTTGGACCCCAGTGTTGGATAGGCATCACCGCCCCACAGCGAGGTGCGTGGACGCGCCGCCGCAGACTCAAGCAAACCAACATCACGTACGGGACCAACCCCCAAGTCTTCAACCAAGGCCATAAGGTCCTCAACCGTGAGAAAAACGGTCATCGACCCAGCCGATCAAGGACATCGGCATACCGAGCCCGCGCCCTCGCCGAGGCGTCAGCCACATCCTTCGTGTGCCCCCTCCGCGCCGCCACCTCATGGATCGCGCGAATCGTCGCCTCCTGACGACTGATCCCGTCATCCTCGGCAAGACGCGCGAGAATCCGCTCGTCCTCTTCTGTCAACCGCAACGTCATGGCCACGAGATGATGATACCAGAGTGGTATCACCATCGGGCTGGAAGGTCGCCGCACCAAAGCTCCACCAAGTTACGAAACCAGCGAGAGTCGGCTCACCACGACCACGCAACCACTAGTCCCAACCGACGACCGAGATCATTGGTCGCGTTCGAGCAGGGAATCCCGACGCTGCGGCCGAGATCTGGCACCTCGTCAGCAGTCTCCGGATCAGTATGACGAAGTCAGTTCAGCACGTCCCGCAGGTGAGCTTTAGACGTCGGCAACATAGATGGTCTCCGGCTAAGCTAGCTCCGAGTCACGAAAGTACAGGTTGCGGATCGATCGCTTCACGACAAGGTCAACGTCACGATCGACAATCCCCCCAGCTCGTCGCGCAAACCACAGAAATCCTCAAAGGGATCCGACTGGCCAGGAATGAAGTCGACCAAGAAATCGACGTCACTGTCAGCGTCGAGCCCTCCCCACACCAAAGGACCAAACACGGCCAGTTCCGCGACGCTGTGCCGTTTCGCGGCGCGACTGATCGCGTCTCAGTCGATGCTCACGGCGATGGCCATACCCTCCAATGTCGCACCGGGTGAGTAGTTACCGGTCTACGTGCATGTCCGGTTCGACACCGGATCGCTCACCAGGCACAAGAGGGGTGGCCGAGATCCTGGTCGCGACGGATGCTCATCGAGGCCCACGACCATGCAGCTGCCCCGCGAGCCCGCCTGCTGACGAGCCTCAACTGATATTCGCGATCACCGATCGAACCCAGCGTGCCAGCAAGCCCACATTCCGGACCCCACGCCCAGATTCAGTCACCATTCCTCTTATGCCACGCGGTATTCCATCTCGATGCCAGTAAAGGGTTTTCCATCAATAGTGGTCGTAGCGCCAACGCGAGTTTGGCAAAAGCCCAGCGACTCGTAGAGGTTGATGGCATTCGTATTGTGCTGGTATACGCCGAGTTCGACGACGCTTGCATCAACGGCTTTCGTTGCCGTTTCTATCAGTCCAACGACCGTCGCCCGTCCCAGACCTCGCCCACGACAGGCCGGGGCCACGATAATGCGCCCGATTCGAACCCGACCACTAGCCAAGAGCTTGTAGGAACCAGACGCCACCAGCATGTCGTTGACCTTCATCGCCAAGACCACCCAGCCATCGTCAGACGTAGCAAGCAGATCCCTCCCGGTCAACGGGAAAGGCAGACGCGCCCCTCCGAACAACATGACATCTGCGCGACTATGAAGCCACCCGGCGACACAATCTGCCATGCGCTCGTCAAGCACATCGATTCGCACGTTCATCCTTCTTTTCCTCTGCCATGGCCACCGTCTCACAGCCCGATGTGAAAACGAATAACCGCTTGCGTTTGAGGCGCTGCTGGAGCCCACGCCAGCAACATACATCAGTCACGCCACGTGCAGCGGCATGATCTGCTCAGCTGCCGCGTCTTCCGCACGGTCGAGCTCGTAGTGGCTCTGCACATTGGTCCAGAATGTCGCCGAGATTCCGAAGTACTTCGCGAGTCACAATGCGGTGTCCGCTGAGATCCCTCGCTTGCCGTGCACGATCTCGTTGATCCGCCGCGGCGGCACACCTATCGACACAGCGAGCTTGTGCTGTGTGATCCCGAAGCCCTCGATGAAGTCCTCCATGAGAACTTCTCCCGGATGGATCGGCTCGATCTCGTCAGTAGTAGTCAACGATCTCCACCTCCCCTGGTCCGGCGTCTGTCCATCTGAAACAAATCCGTCACTGGTCATTGATTCTGATGCTGTCCTGACCAGCTCGGTCGCCCTTGAGCACCTCGAGTCGGTTACCAGGTGGAACGCGGAGGTCTTCGAGCATCTCCGCAGATCCCACCTGACGAAGCTTGCGCAATGCCACCCGGAGGATTCGGGGATCATGGCGGGCACACGCTCACGATGCCACACCCGCTCGGTGTCTTTGCTCCCGAACGATCTGATCACGCGCCCAGCATATAATGGGCTCCGTCAATAGCGCTACACGTTAAACTGGAACTCCGCGACCATCGAGGCAATGCCGAGCAGTGCGGTGATATGACTCGCTGCCATCTTCGGTCTTTCCCGGCACACACCGAGAAAGACGGGAATGTTCCCCGGTTGGACCCAGGACGTGATGTGTTCTTTTAACGAGACCCCATCATCTCATAGAATCAGACACTTGTCCCACACAGCGCAAGTCACACTCCAATCCACGCAACGACACTATTGCCATAGTGGCATTTTGTTCTATCTAACATCCAACCATGAGTACCATTTCATAATGGAGTCATGGCGGATCGATGGCGCTTCAGTGATGAGAGTGATCCGGGTAGAAGCGATCTCACCTTCGCTGACATCGAAACCGTCCCCGACGGCCATCTTATCAATTTCTGGAAGTATATCCTTCAGATCCAGCAAGGATATCTCTGACTCCATCCAGTATATTGATATATTGAGCTCCTTGGCTCTCCTGTTGTACCTGGCCCGAAACTCCTCCGAAACGTGAGTTGCAGATATCGTGAGAGTTAGGAGGTCATCAATTTGACAACAAAGAAGCCCATTCCGATAAGAGTCGATATCGTGATACACATCCTGGACCAAATGAGCAACGGCAGAAGCTCGCCAGGCTGCTATCTCGTCAGGCTTTGCAGTTTCCTCGAGAATGCGAGTCGCGAAAGAGCGTGAGACTCCAAACTGTACAGCCACATCATTCACATTGGCTCCGAGCTCATTCAACTTGTTTCCCAAGTAATGCAGCGTCGATATCAACGATTCTTCGTCTATCTCGAATCTGGTTGCCGCTAACCGAAAGACTTCGGCCTCCGCCTTCAAATTGTCCATCATGCCTCAACTCTGCAACTTTTAGCCCCACTGAGACTGGATACCACCAGCCCGAACTGAGCACTGTGAACATGGGGTAAGCAACCACGTCATATCGCGCCTTATGGCTGTTTCTACAAGGATTAGTTGCCACTGCAGAGATAACACGAGAGTACGGGCCATTTGGCGGGGTACAACCGCTGACCTTTTTTAAAAAGAAACTGCCCCTCGTCTTGTTGGCGAAGCTCAATATGAAGAGAGTGTCTATAAAAGTCATTTGGACTCGCCGTCGAAACGCAGCTTGTCTGCGCACCCCACTCAAGCCGATTCTTGATAACCATAACGGTATGAAACTTTCCCGTACATATTCCCGCATCAAATGATGATCTATTGGACGATATGGACGATTGTTTTGGATTACCAGAAGGACCGATTATCCAAGATCCATCCTCTGATACCATGGTATATCCATCGTGTGATTCAATCCGAGCCCCATCGACATCTATTCCTGCTTCGTATGCAGCTGAGAGCAAGGGGCTAGACAAACGATCTGAATGTGTTGACCTGGCCTCCATTCCATCCGCAAGTGCCCTCGTTGCAACACTCCAGGGACAGCGCACATGTCATACATAGGCCAAGAGCGACCATCGTACTTCCTTGGGTGCACCATAAATCTCTTCCCTTTATGCGCTAACTATGTTGCTTGAGGCTAGAACTGTAAATACTTGGTAGTGTATAGCACTTTGTCTTGTCCGCTCTTGAGACCTGTGCCCTGAACCTTACGGGCAGTCTTGACTGCTCCGGCTCCCATGCATTCGGCCCCGGCGGAAGCCACGCTGAGCCGGAAGCTTCCGGTGAAACGTCAACTCAATCACGATGCCCGCGGGCGGCAGTGTTCTCCGGCGGATGAATACGAATCCCGGTCTGACGGTCCTCAATGAAGCTGCCCTGCGGTGTCCGCGACGCGCGGGCGACGAGGGCGAGGTCCCCGACACACCCGCCCAGGTGAATCGCCCCCGGCACGACCGCTGCCCCGCCCATCGGCCCGTAGGCGGCCCAAGAAAGAGTCGCCGAGGTGAGCAGTACGAGTGGGGCCAGGGCGACGTAATCGAACGCACGCCGGGACGTCCGAACCCCGAGCGCGGTCGTCGTCAAACCCACGACAACCCGGCCGACACGCGCCACCCCGAAAGTCGGTCGATGCCCAAGGGTGAGCAATGCCAGCCCGTGACCAAGCTCGTGGACAACAATAAGGACGACGGTGACCGCGATAACCACGACCACATCGGTCAGTCCGAAGCGGCCTCCTGAGGCACTGCGCGACAGAGCCCACGCTGCAAAGTGACCGACGAATCCCAACACGGTGAGAGCCACACCGACCAAGTTGATCCAGGCCCACTGGGCCTTGGACGGCGTCCAGTCGACGGCTCTGGGCGAGCCGGAAGGGTCACCACTCACGGCCCTCAGCCTAGTATCCTGATCCCCTTAATCCATTAACTCGTCTCAGGTGTCGCGCCATGCCTGGGACCGGTGGCATGGCGTTGTCGGTCAGCTCACGACACCGGAACTCCGGCGGCTTACCAACAGGCAGCCCGGACTCCTTTCCTGAGGCCATTATCGCCTCAGAATCAGTGTCCGGGAAACTCGGTCATGCCTCTGCCATGACAACTACACATTGAACCTAAACTCGACAACCATCGAGCCCGTCGGCATGAGTTGAGCAGGGCCGACCAGTCCCGCTTCACTTACAGGCGGGCACGCGAAAGGCCAGATACTCGTCGTCACACGAGAACCCCAAGGACTCAACCACCTCGCGCTCTGAAAGATCTGCGAAATAGACGAAGTCTGAGTACCCACGGGTGGTAGCCGTAGAGATCCAGGTCGAGAGCATGGCACGCAGGGTCGCATCATCCAGAGCCGACGCCGCCAACACCGGCTGGCCATCCCCTCCCGTGACGCAGATCCACTCTCCCCAATGCGCCCGAATACGATCGGCGCGCCACCAGAAGCCGTGACCAGTCAATCGGTCGAAGAGTCGCGCGAACTCGTCCTGCTCATCATCAGCAAAGACGTGCGCCTCTGGGGAACCGGCCAGATTGATCCCCTCAAACGGGAGACAGTGTTCCAACAGCTCTCCCGCACTTTTCAACCAAGCACGCGCTGTTACATGACGGTGGGAGATCCCCACAATGATCGAGGCGAGTGGGTGTCGCTCCTGCATGTTGGCGAGGAGCTGCGCATACACCGCCTCGTGACTGTTGACGGCGACAGGGCCGCACACCGTCTGAGCGTTCTTCGCATCGGACAGAAAGAAGCCACACGCCCCCATGATCACAGGACCGCACCGAACGATGTACAACTCGTCACCTTCGCGTTCTGGATGCGAGCTCCACACCCTCGCGCGACTTCTTCCCGGCCAGAGGAAAACCGACCTGCCCCGACTGCACGAACGGCCACAACGCAACAGCCGCCTCATGCACCTCACGCTCCGTGGCGGCGACGGTTACTTCCATCGACCCCATACCCACACGTTATCGTCAGCCGCCTTAAATCCGAGCCGTGATTACCCACAAGAATCAATGACGATGTGCTACGCAGCAGACCCAATGTGGTGCAGATCGTTCCACTGACACGAACCACCAGACCGAGCGGGCAGAGATTTATATGGAGCCCGACCTCTGCAGCTACTCCATCGTGGGCCTCGGACTTGTTGAGCGCCCCGCGCCATACTTCGTGATCGAACATATCTTCGATGACAAAAGATGTAGCGCATAGGATCATAGAAGTAGACCTTGGGTACCAGATCGGGAACCAAGGCCCCATGTGTCTGGAGAGATTCGACCTCATGGCGTGCCCGGTCGGGAGTCATAGGCCGCCCCTCGCCCGTCATCCGGACGTATGGCAGCGCTAGCTTGATGTAAAGACCCCACCCGTCTTCATCTTTTAACAGGAAGACGAGGTTGAGATTGCCGTCGCCGATTTCCCGAACTGATGCCACGCGCCCCAGGTGCCCGACCGCAAATGTCGCTGACGAACAGGCTGACGCCGACCAAGAGAGCTGTTACGCCAACGATCCATCCAATGGCTGTGGTCGAGATGAGAAGTCCGCCGCCGCATTGGTCCATCGCCGTGATAACCCATGCCTTCGCGTCAATACTTCCCGAAGCGATATCCGTCGGTGCGGCGCTGGTGCAGAATGTCTGGCTGACCCCAGATCGCAGAGCGGCGGCGTCAATAACTGGTCGCAGGAGCCCACGGGGGCCGCCCAAAAAATGGCTCAATCCGACGAGAACCACGACGAACAGTCCTGGACATAGGACGCGCCGAAGCCAACTGTTCGTGGAATTTGGAAACAAGGACGCTATCGCGACGATAAGACCGAACGCATAGCCTGCGACAGCCCCGGCGGCAGGATAATCCAGCATCGAGCGTGGCGTGATCGTGTTAAGTACTGCGGCGCTCTTTGCCGGCTGTGTGAGGATCGGCATTACAAGCCTCGCGAGAGGCACGAGCGAGGCCATAACGGCACCGACTGCTCCACCGTATCCAATCCATGTGGCGATGCGACGCACACACGAGCCGACTCCCAAACGCAACTGCAGGAATTTGATCCGCCGGAGGAGGGATAAGAGCGCGATGCAGATGAATGCTGAGACGGTGAGAAGACAGCTGATCACCAACATGTTGTAGCTGATTGCAGCAGAGAGCACCGCCGATACGATGCCATCATTCACACCAGTGATACTCACAAAAATCCCGACTAATACGACAACAACGATTGCGATGTATATCACCCCTACGATCCAGATCATTGTGGGAATAGAGACAACATTGTCGAAGCTGTCGGCCGTGATATGAACTTCCCGCCACCCGCAAGGCGCGGCAAGTGTGAAGAACCGTTTGGCCTTGGACTTTGTCTCTTGCCATGTCCTATCGCAGCGATATCGCACGTACGCGCGCACTGTTGTGGAGCCCTGGCGCTCGGCTCCCTGGAGGAGTCTGCACGTTACATACGCCGTGCTCATAGCAATGAGCGCCACGGGATAGACCGCCAACACAGACCTCGGAGCGATAACCATGGTCGCTACGGCGAGTGCCGCAGACACAATGCTGATCTCTTTCGTGGCCGCGAGGCTTCGAAGGTGGTCACGAGCGAACGCAGCTTTCAACTTCGTCATCGCGATCCGGACAACTACACAGACAACTAAGAGGGCAACTAGCGTCCCAATATGCATGGAACAATCATTGTTCCATGCTCTAACATCCAGTCCATTCGTACGAACCACTCGTGCGCCAGTGCCCGAACGTGACAGGCTCCTCCAACCAGGAGGCCTGCTTGCGCAACTCCCCAACGACGAAGGTTTCGGGTAGATGCCCGAAGTCGATGAGTGACGTCGGGTCAATGCCGGTGGGGTGTCTCCGGGGAAGGGAGCCGGAGTAAACGAGCGGTCAACCCTGATTTAACAACGTGAACCTCTGGCTTCGCGCTCACACGCGAGCGAAGGTTCTTACCCCCGGAGGGACGACGCACGACCAGAAAACGGGCCCTCAAGAGGCGAGAATGATTCTAGGCAGTGGGCCGACTGAGGCCCGCTATCAGACGTTGAATCTAAACTCGACCACGTCACCGTCCTGCATGACGTAGTCCTTGCCTTCCAGACGCAACTTTCCAGCGGCCTGGGCCTCCTTCTCTCCACCGAACTCGACGAGGTCGTCGAAGGACATCACCTGGGCCTTGATGAACCCCTTCTGAAAGTCGGTGTGGATGACGCCGGCAGCCTCGGGAGCAGTGTCGCCCTTGCGGATCGTCCATGCTCGGGACTCCTTGTCCCCAGCAGTCAGGAAGGTCTGCAGACCGAGGGTGTCGAAACCGACACGGGCGAGCTTGTCCAGACCGGGCTCCTCGATACCGGCGTCGGCGAGGAACTCGGCGGCATCCTCAGGCTCCATCTCGGCCAGCTCGGCCTCGAACTCGGCGTCCAGGAAGATCGCCTCAGCGGGAGCAACCAGCTCCTCCATCTTGGCCTGGAAATCGGCGTCACCCAGCTGATCCTGATCGCAGTTGAAGACGTAGATGAAGGGCTTTGTCGTCAACAGGAACAGATCGTGCAGCGGCTCGGGATCAAGCCCAGCCGAGAAGATCGTCCTGCCTTCCTCGAGCACCTTCTTGGCCTGCTCCCACGCCTCGGCCTTGGGGCGCGACTCCTTCTTAATCGCGGCTTCTTTCTGCAGCTTGGGCAGCTGCTTCTCCATCGTCTGCAGGTCGGCAAGCACCAGCTCGGTGGTGATGGTCTCGATGTCGTCGGAAGGATCCACGTGACCATTGACGTGGGTGACGTCGTCGTCGTCGAAACACCTCGTCACCTGGCAGATGGCGTCGGCCTCACGAATGTTGGAGAGGAACTCGTTACCCATCCCCTCGCCCTTGCTGGCGCCCTTGACGATTCCAGCGATGTCGACGAAGGACACCGTCGCGGGAATGGTCTTGGCGGAGTGGAACATCTCCGTCAGCACGTCCAGACGCTTGTCCGGAACCCCGACCACGCCGACATTCGGCTCAATGGTCGCAAAGGGATAGTTCGCCGCCAGGACGTCATTCTTGGTCAGCGCGTTGAACAGGGTCGACTTGCCGGCGTTGGGAAGACCGACGATTCCAATCGTAAGTGCCACGTCGAGTCATGGTAGTCGCCGCCTGCGACAAGGGCGACGGCGACACCGCCGGCCTCAGGCTCCCTGCCAGTATGCCGCCAGGGCAGCCGTGATGTACTCCAGGTCCTTGACGCCGGCGAGCTCGCGGGTGGAGTGCATCGACATCAGCGGAACGCCGACGTCAACCGTCAGCATGCCGAGCCTCGTCGCCGTCAGCGGCCCAATCGTCGAGCCACACGGCACCGAATTGTTCGACACGAACTCCTGGGTCGGCACCCCGGCCGTCGCACAAGCACGCTTCCACAGCGCCCCGCCGACACCATCAGTGGCGTACCGCTGGTTGGCATTGATCTTGAGCAGCGGACCCTCGTTGAGCAGCGGATGGTTGGCCGGATCGAACTTCTCGACGTAATTGGGATGCACGCCGTGGCCGGCATCCGAGGACACGCACGACGACCTCGCGATCATCGCCCGGTAAGCCGCGCCCGTCATGCCAAGACCCTCAGCAATCCGCACCAGGACGTCCTCGAGGAAGGGCCCACAGGCGCCGGATCGAGTCGACGAGCCGACCTCCTCATGATCGAAACACGCCATGAGCGCCACGTCATCAGTGGGCGTGACATCGACGAAGGCGGCCACCGAGGAATGCACCGAGGACAGGTTGTCCATGCGCTGGCTGGCCAGAAACTCCCCGTAAGGCCCGATGACGGCCGGGGACTGGGTCAGGTGGGCGAAGATGTCGTGGAAGGCGAGGTTGGAACGCTTGATGCCGGCCTCCTCACACAGCAGGTCCTCGACGTCGAGGTCGGGGCGACCCACCGACAGGATCGGCATGAGGTGACGCTGACGATCCAACGTGAGGTCGTCGTTGACGGTGCGGTCCAGGTGCGGGGCCAACTGGCTGATGCGCAGGATCGGGCCGGTGCGCACGAGATGCACCTGGCCATCCTTGGTGACGAGACGGCCGGACAGGCCGAGGTCGCGGTCGAGCCAGGAGCTCAGCAGACCACCGCCGTAGACCTCCATGCCGACCTGCTGCCAGTCCTGATTGGTGACGGTGGCATTCGGCTTGAGCTTGAAGGACGGGGAGTCGGTGTGGGAGCCGACGATCCTGACGCCAACCTTGTCAGTGACCTTCTCCGGGGTGACCCAGGCAATGACCGCTCCGTCACGGACCACGTAGCAACGTCCCTCGACCGACGACCACGACTCGGTCTCCTCAAGCTTCTGGAACCCGGCCCCGTCAAGCCGTCGCGCCAGCTCGGCGGCCGCATGATACGACGTGGGAGACGCCTCCACGAAGGAGATGATGTCGCGGATGTGATCCGAAGTCGCGGTGTCAACCATGGCGACCATTCAACCATCATCCGTTGTTCTCCACGGTGGAACACGACCGTCGTCAACCATGTCGGAGGCGGCTGCGACCCTCGTGCCATGACGAACATCGTTGTCGGGCTCATTGGTCTGGTCATCGGTCTGGCCATCGGAGTGGGTATCGGTTGGCTCATCGCCCAGTTGAGGGCCTCCCAGCGGGTCGCTGAAGCCACCACGACGGCGCAGGTTGCCACCGAGCGTCTGGAGGCTGCCGAGAAGGTCACCGCCGACCGTGACGCCCTGGCCACACAGTTCCGGGCGCTGTCCGCCCAATCCATGGCCGATCAGGACGAACGCTCCACCCGGGCGGCGCAACGGACGATGAGTGACGCCCAACGCCTGCTCGCCCCCGTCTCCCTTGCCTTGGAACGGCTGGACCGGCGGCTGGCCGAGGTGGAACAAGAACGCACAGCCATGACGGCGAGTCTCCGCGAGCAGGTCGCCGGGGTGAGCAACGCCGGGGAGAACCTGCGCAAGGAGACCGCCAGCCTCGTCACCGCCCTACGCAAACCGCAGGTGCGCGGCGCCTGGGGCGAGATGCAGTTGCAGCGCACCGCCGAGGTGGCCGGAATGCTGGAACACTGCGATTTTCAGACCCAGCAGACAACGACCGCCCAGGGCACTCCTCAGCGTCCCGACATGACGGTGAGGCTCTCGGGTGATCGGTGCATCCACATCGACGCCAAAACTCCATTGGCGGCCTTCCTCGACGCCGCCGAGTGCGAGGATCCCGAGGAGTACGACGCCCAGATGGCGCGGTTCGCCCGCCACGTGCGAACCCACATCGACCAGTTGTCGGCCAAGGGGTACTGGCGCACAGACCTGGACTCCCCGGAATTCGTGGTGTGCTTCCTGCCGTCCGATGCCTTCCTCCAGGCCGCCCTGCAGGAAATGCCTGATCTGCACGAGTACGCCAACCGTCGTGGAATCGTGCTCGCCAGCCCGTCAGTTCTCATCCCGATGCTGAGAACGGTCGCCCTGGCATGGCGTCAGGAAGCCGTCACACAGTCCGCGGCGGAGGTCGCCGCGCTGGGACGCGACCTGCACAAGAGGCTCGGCACCCTGGCCGGAAATCTCGACAAGATGGGACGATCCCTCAACTCGACGGTGCGCGCATACAACACCCTGTTGGGTGGCATGGAGACAAGGGTTCTCGTCCAGGCCCGGCGGTTCGAGGATCTCGGGGTCACCGACGAGGACATTTCCTCACCTGCGCCGATCGAGGAGACAGCACGCCCCCTCACAGCGCCGGAACTGACGGAGCATCAGGGCGAGGACGACTCCCCTACCTCAGTTGGCGGCCGTGCGACGCTTACGCAGCTGCGGAGGCAGGGCGAAGGACAGTGACTCCTCGATGAGGGTCTCCTCCTCGGCCTGCGGCCAACCCTTCGAGGTGAGCAGGTCGAGCACACCCTGGACGAGGGTCTCCGGCACCGACGCACCCGAGGTGACACCGATGCTGTCGACCCCGTCGAGCCAGGACTCCTCGATCTCACCGGCATTGTCGACGCGGTAGGACGCCTTGGCCCCCGACTCGAGGGCGACCTCGACCAGGCGGCCGGTGTTCGACGAGTTCTTCGACCCCACCACGATGACGAGGTCGCACTTGGGAGCCATCTGCTTGACGGCATGCTGACGGTTCTGGGTGGCGTAGCAGATGTCGTCGGACGGCGGATCGATGAGCTGGGGGTGCAGCTGACGGATCCGGTCGACGGTCTCCACCGTCTCGTCAACGCTCAGGGTCGTCTGGGACAGCCACGCCACCGGACGATCAGGGTCCAGCTGCAGACCATCGACGTCCTCGGGGGTCTGCACAAGAGTGATGTTCTCGGGAGCCTCACCCGTCGTCCCCTCGACCTCCTCGTGGCCGGCGTGGCCGATGAGCAGGATCTGGGTGTCGTCGTTGGCGAACCTCTTGGCCTCGTGATGCACCTTCGTCACCAGCGGGCAGGTGGCATCAATGGTCCGCAGACCACGATTGGCCGCTTCGTTCTTGACTTGGGGGGAGACGCCGTGGGCCGAGAAGACCACCAAGGCGTCATCGGGCACCTCGTCGAGCTCGTCGACGAAGATGGCACCGCGCTCCTCCAGGGTCTCCACGACGTGACGGTTGTGCACGATCTGCTTGCGCACGTACACCGGCGCACCGTAGGCCTCCAACGCCTTCTCGACGGTCACGACCGCGCGATCAACGCCAGCGCAGTAACCGCGCGGTGCGGCGAGAAACAGCCTCTTGTCAGTGTCAGCCCCCGAAACAGCCATGGCTCCGAGTCTACGGGTACGCCATCATCTGGCGAATCTCCTCGAATTCGCCTATCGAGGATGCGATGACGCCGGGCCCGGAGGATACCTCGCGCCCAAGCCACTTCCTGCAGACTGTCGTCATCCTCGGATAGCGTGTCGCCCATGGCAGAGCTGAACACCGCTGACAATCCCCGCTCCTTGGCGTGGGTCGTCAACGCCGTCAAGGTGTGGGTGGAGCGCTGCGGGGCGATTTGGGTGCAAGCCCAGGTCATCGAGGTCACCCGCCGTTCGGGCCCGACCCAGTTCCTCACCCTGCGCGACCCGACCGAGGAGATCTCGGCCAGCGCAACCTGCCACCGTCGCGTCCTCGATGCTGCGGGGCCAATCGAGTCAGGGATGACGGTCACCGCCCTCATCCGCCCGACGGTCTGGTCGCGTAGTGGTCGGCTCTCCTTCGAGGTCTCCGAGATCACTCCCACCGGCGAGGGGCAGCTGCTGGCCCAGTTGGAGAGGCGCAAACGTCTGTTGGAGGCCGAGGGACTCTTCGACGGCACCCTTCACAAGGCCATCCCGGTACTGCCGCGCGGAATCGGCCTCATCACGGGAGCTGGTTCCGACGCCGAGCGTGACGTTCAGCGTCATGCCACCCTGCGGTGGCCTGCTGCCCGATTCGTGGTGCGCAACACCCTGGTTCAGGGGTTCATGGCTGCCCAGCAGATCATTGCGGCCTTGGCTGAGCTCGACGCAGACCCCACCGTCGACGTCATCGTCATCGCACGTGGTGGCGGATCCCTTGAGGACCTCCTCCCCTTCAGCGACGAAGCCCTCGTCCGAGCGGTCTACGCCACCAGAACCCCGGTCGTCTCGGCCATCGGCCATGAACGTGACAACCCCATCCTCGACCTCGTCGCCGATCTACGAGCTTCCACTCCGACCGATGCCGGAAAGCTCATCGTCCCGGACGTCGCTGAGGAAGCCCAGGGTATCGAGACGGCCAGAACTCGGCTTCGCCAAACCGTCACGAGGTTTGTCGACATTGAGGTTGTTCGCCTCGCTCAGATACGTTCCCGCCCGGTGATGATCAATCCCACAGCCACCCTTGACGTCGCTGCCGAGAAACTCGCCTCGGCCCTCCAGCGTCTTCGCCTGGCAACCAACCGTGCCCTGGACTCCGAGGGCCGCGAGGTCAACCACATGCTGGAGCAGGTACGAGCGATGTCCCCCAAGGCCACCTTGGATCGCGGCTACGCCATTCTTGCCGACTCCGAGGGCGACTCCATCGCCTCCGTCGATGACACCGATCCGGGGGCGAATCTGTCGGTCTACCTGTCCGACGGGACCCTCGGCGTCACCGTCGATTCCCTTGACCGACGTACCCCGAACCGACCACCGTCCCAGGAGGATTCATGAGCGAGAAGAAGTCCGAGTCGACACCCGAGAAACCCACCTCCGAAGAGCCCGAGATCCCGTACGAGGCCGCCCGCGACGAGCTGGTCGGCATCGTCACCCGGCTGGAGTCCGGCGGCATCTCCCTGGCCGAGACCATGAAGCTGTGGGAACGCGGCGAAGCGCTCGCCGACATCTGTCAGACCTGGCTCGATGGGGCGCGCGCCCGCATTGAGGCGGCACGTTCCGAGGCCGAGGACTCCCAGGGCTGACTGGGCACCCACGACGGTCAGGACGTCTTCAGCATCCCCGCGTCGGCAGTGAGAGCCCAAGTTGGCATCGGCGACAACGACGACCTCCGAGGAAGCGACCGCCCCCGAATCGTTACAGATGCGCCACGCGGCGCCGTCTCAGCTGATCAACCGACCATGTCCTCCATGATGTTGGTCACCAGTGCGGCAATGGGCGAACGCTCCGACCTGGTGAGGGTGACGTGGCCGAACAGATCGTGTCCGCGCAACCGCTCAATGACAGCTGCCACACCGTCATAGCGACCCACCCGAAGGTTGTCTCGCTGCGCGACGTCGTGGGTGAGTACCACCCGAGAGTTCTGCCCGATTCGCGAGAGCACCGTCAGCAGCACGTTGCGCTCCAGGGACTGAGCCTCATCGACGATGACGAAGGCGTCATGGAGAGAACGTCCGCGAATGTGCGTCAGCGGTAGGATCTCCACCATGCCACGCGACATGACCTCTTCGATGACGTAGCTGTTCGTCACGCTGGTGAGGGTGTCGAGGACCGCCTGACCCCACGGGGCCATCTTCTCTCCCTCGTCACCGGGTAGATAGCCCAGATCCTGGCCACCGACGGCGTACAGCGGCCGGAAGACCATGACCTTCTTGTGGAGTTGACGCTCCAGCACCGCCTCAAGGCCAGCACACAGAGCCAGCGCCGACTTTCCGGTACCAGCTCGTCCTCCCATGGAGACGATGCCGACCTGCGGATCGAGCAGCATGTCGAGGGCGACCCGCTGCTCGGCCGAGCGGCCACGAATCCCGAAGGCCTCCTGATCATTGGGGATGAGCCGAGCCGAGGCGTCAGGCATTCTACGGGCCAGAGCACTGCCATTTGGCCCCTCGAGCACGAGTCCGGCGTGCACCGGGATCTCGTCAAAGATCGCGTCAACGACGTGCCCGTCCTCGTAGAGGGTCGAGATCATCTCATCGGGAACCTCAAGAGTGGCCATCCCCTTCCATCCGCTGTCCGGGACAAGTTCGTGCCGGTATTCCTCGGCCTCCACACCAATCGCCGAGGCTTTGACGCGCAGCGGCAAGTCTTTCGTCACCAGGACGACAGAATGCCCGGCCAGTCTGTAATTCTGGGCAACCGCCAGAATCCGAGTGTCGTTGTCACCGAGACGGAAGCCATCCGGCAGGCAATTCGGGTCGGAGTGGTTGAGCTCGACGAACAGCTCGCCTCCCTCGTCATTGACCGGCACCGGACCGACGAGGCCGCCGTTGTCGAGTCGCAACTTGTCGAGGATACGCAACGCCGCGCGGGCGAAATGTCCCAATTCCGGGTGATGACGTTTGCCCTCCAGCTCGGTGATGACGACGATCGGCACCACCACTTCGTGCTCGGCAAAGTTGAGCAGGGCGCGAGGATCGGACAGCAGCACCGAGGTGTCGATGACGTAGGTCCGCCTCCCCTCAGGTGCCTCCGGGATCGGGCTGTGGGCTCGCTCGGAGCCTTCTGGACGGACGGACACGAAAACCTCCCGTGACGTGAGAGGTCGCATCGAGGAAGGCAACGTCGTCGAGGCGTCGGAAGCGGCCCCTCTGGCATCAAACCTAGAGCCCGATCGGTGGCACCGAAGCAGATGGTCCGGCCATCCACCCAGAATTCATCAGACGGTCAGATGACAGCAAGACCAATGGCAACCGCATGACAGATCGCAGCCACCGCGGTGCACGTGTGGAAGACCTCGTGGAACCCGAACCACGTTGGTGACGGATTGGGCTTCTGACGGGCATACGCGACTGCACCGACCGTGTAGAACACCCCTCCGATGAGGATCAGAATGACCACCGCCGGCCCTCCCACACGCCAGAACTGCGGCAACCACCACAACGCCGTCCATCCCATGACGACGTAAAGGATCGTCGACGCCCATCTGGGAACGCCGTTCCACACGAACCGGAAGGCCACTCCGAGCAGGGCGCATGCCCAGATGATCGACAACAGGATCACCCGGGAGGCGCCCGCCGTCAGCGAAACGGCCAACGGGGTGTACGTACCAGCAATGAAGACCGCGATATTGGCGTGGTCGATGCGCCGCAGGACGTCCTTGATCGTCTCGCCCCACGGCACCCGGTGATAGATCGCCGAATTTCCGAACAGTTCCAAACCGGTGAGCATCCAGATCGCGACGGCGAACCGGTTCCCCCAGGTCGGCGTGGCGATCATGAGACCGACTCCGGCAAACAGGATCAGCGGTGCCATGACGGTGTGGACCCATCCACGCATCCTCGGTTTGGGGAGCACGGTGCCACGACTCTCGTCACTACTGCCTTGAGGCGACATATCCGACGAGTCTCCCCTCTTCTCAACAAACCTACGGTTCGGTAGGTTCCACCTCCACCCTACCCTGCCAACGAGGTCAGCCCACGACTCGATCTGTGCCTCACGGCGTGAGGTGCTGATCGCTTGCACCAAGCATTGACTAATCTGGACCCATGAGCAGCCTGGACCACCGTCTGTCGAAGGTCAGTGAGACCCTCGACCGCATGCACCCGTCCGGACTGCTCTACACCACCTATGAAGCTCGACTGCTCGACCAGCTCGATCGCAGCCGTCTGCCCCAGCACGTCGCCGTGCTGGCCGACGGCAACCGACGGTGGGCTCGCCTCAACGCGCCGGGACAACCGTTGGTGGCCGGTTATGAGGCGGGCGCGGATCGCCTCCGGGAGTTCTGTGCCTGGTGCGACGCCGTCGGTATCCCGATCATCACGCTGTGGGTTCTGTCGACCGACAACCTGCAGCGCGCGGAGACGGGCGAGCTTGGACCACTTCTCAAGGTCATCGGATCCCTCGTCGACTCCCTGGCAGAGAATCCACGCTGGCGGGTCCAGGCCGTCGGGGACCTCGATCTGCTTCCCGCCGACATGGCCGAGTCCCTCTGTCGCGCCGGTCGCAACTCGGCGGACCATGTCGGCATGCACATCAACGTCGCAGTGGCCTACGGCGGTCGTCACGAGCTGCGCGACGCCGTCCGCTCGCTGCTTGCCGAGGAAGCCGCGAAGGGCACCAGTCTGGCCGAGCTCGCGAAAACCCTCGAGATCGACCAGATCGAGGACCACCTCTACACCCGCGGTCAGCCCGATCCTGATCTCATCATTCGCACCTCGGGTGAGCAGCGACTGTCAGGCTTCCTCATGTGGCAGAGTGCCCACTCCGAATTCTACTTCTGCGAGGCCTTGTGGCCCGACTTCCGCAAGGTCGACTTCCTGCGGGCACTCCGCTCCTTCACCCAGCGGGAGCGGCGCTACGGTCGCTGACCCGCCAGGTGCACGATCTCAAACCCGCCGCCAGAGCGGTTCCTTGAGCTCCAGGTAATCGGTCACCGGCTCGAGGCACACCGTGCCACGGCACACCCAGCAGGTCGGCTGACCATCGCGCGGAACCCGATCCTCGAACCAGGTACCGAACCCGGACTCCTCACCAACTCGACGTATGATGGCCGACCCAGCCGGGGCCATGCGCCACGCCGCAACGGCCAGATCCGTGGGCTCCTCCTGAGTGTCGGCGATGACGACACCAGCCGGCTTGAGACCACGACGGGCCTCATCGGCGATGAGGAAGTCGGCCAGTGCCCATCCAGCAAAGCGAGGAGCGGACGCCACCACCGGCAGCAGGGCAGCGGAAGCCTCTTCCGCACGGCTGACGAAGTCGTCACGCTCAGCCATGAGGCCCACCCGGCGCAGGGCCATCATCATGACGGCCGTCGCGCTGGGGCTGGCATCGTCGGTCAGGGTGTGAGCGGTCACCGTCAGCAGATCCAAGCCCTCCGCGTCCACGAAGCTGCCATCGGGAGCACCGAACCGCGTCACGGCCTGGTCAAGCGCCTCGACCGCGCGGTCAAGCCACACCGACTTCCCCGTCGCACCAGCCAGACTGGCAAAGGACAGACCAACCCACGCGTAGTCCTCGCAGACTGCCGACGGTCCAGGACGATCGTGGAAGGAGGTGCGCAACAGGTCGCCGTCATGCCAGTGGGATGTCCACAGCGCCTCGGCCAGATCGCGAGCCTGCGACACCCAGGACCACTCGCGCAGGATCATTCCGGCCTCGACGAATCCGTCGACGAGCATGGCGTTCCACGCCGTGATGGCCTTCTCGTCGCGAGCAGGAGCACTACGCCGATCGCGAGCCTCCAGCAGAGTGTCCATGTCAGCGTTGATGCGCTCCCACTCAACCCGTCCGCGCAGCTGAAGGGTGCCCAGACCGTTCTCGTCGAAGGGCTCCAGGTGCACCAGCGGACGCAGCCACTCGGCCTCCTCGGCCCCCAGGACGTCCGTGACGAGATCCTGGCTCCAGAGGTAGTAGATCCCTTCGCGAGTGTGGCCGGCGGCGTCGGAGTCGGCGTCGAGTCCTGCGGCGTACAGGCCGTTCGGCAGCCGCATCTCCCGGTTGAGCCAAGACACGGTGCGACGAGCGGCGTGGGAGTACAGGTCGCGACGATCCGGGTCGTGGTCAGCGGTACGGCGCCAGCAGCGAGCCATCGTCCCCAACAGCAGGGCGTTGTCGTAGAGCATCTTCTCGAAGTGGGGCACCACCCACTGGGAATCCGTGGAGTAACGGTGGAATCCGCCACCGACCTGGTCGAAGATGCCACCGCGCACCAAGTGCTCACACGTGTTCTGCGCCATGTCGAGGCTGGTCGGATCTCCCTTGACCAGCAGCGCATCCAGCAGGGTGGCGTTCGGGAACTTCGTCGGCCCACCGAACCCGCCGTGCACGATGTCGTAGTCCGCTCCCACGGCGTCAATGAGCTCACCGGCAATCGGTCGTGGGGTGTCAGGAGCCTTCTCGATGGGACGCAGGTGCTCGACAATGGCGTCGGCCGAGGACACCACTTCGTCGCGACGCTCCCGCCACGCACCGCCGAGGGCCTCAACGAGTTCCACGAAGGCAGGCTGACCTCCCCGGCGCACCGGCGGGAAATAGGTACCGGCGAAGAAAGGCTTGCCGTCAGGAGTCAGGAAGACGGTGTTGGGCCAGCCACCCTGGCCAGTCATCGCCAGGGTAACCTGCATCAGC
Organism: Cutibacterium nasicola; assembly: GCF_052654715.2. Lineage (NCBI taxonomy): Bacteria > Bacillati > Actinomycetota > Actinomycetes > Propionibacteriales > Propionibacteriaceae > Cutibacterium > Cutibacterium nasicola. The sequence continues at coordinate 1,696,336 of NZ_CP199745.2, forward strand.
GCGGCGTCAACCTCGGGGCGCTCCTCGCGATCAACCTTGATGGCGACGACATTGGCGTTGACGACCTCAGCCGCGTCCGGATCGGAGAAGGACTCGAAGGCCATCACGTGGCACCAGTGGCAACTCGAGTACCCCACCGAGACCATGACTGGAACGTCGCGACGGCGTGCCTCGGCGAACGCTTCCTCTCCCCAGGGGAACCAGTCGACGGGGTTCGCGGCGTGTTGGAGCAGATACGGGCTGGTGGACTCGCCGAGGTGGTTGGGCATGGTCGTCAGCCTACGAGTACAATCCCGTTCCCGGCCAAGTGGGCCCTGGGACACGACAGCCCACGTGTCGGCCCAACCAGCAGCCAGGATCACGTCCTCAACGACGAGGACCACGACCGCATCGCACGCCGCTACCCCACACAGCGTCGCGCCCCGTGGGTGATCCTCATCCTGGTGCTGGCCGCCTCCGGCGCTGACCACGTGCGCGTCGGGAAGATGCCGGTGACGTTCCCGGCAGACTCGTCAAAGGACGAGACGATCCACACCCCCATCACGGCCTTCTCGCCTGCCCTCACCGCTGAGCTGGACAAGTGCGGGCCCATTGAGGTGACACACGCGGTAAGATGTATTAATGCTTGAGTCCCAAGACACTGTGTGGCTGACCCAAGAGGCCTTCGACAAGCTCACTCAAGAGCTCGAGTACCTCAAGGGTGAGGGCCGCACCATCATTTCCACCAAGATTGCCGACGCCCGTTCCGAAGGCGACCTTTCCGAGAACGGCGGCTACCACGCTGCCCGGGAGGAGCAGGGACAGGCCGAGGCCCGCATCCGTCAGTTGGAGCAGATGCTGCGTAACGCCGAGGTGGGCGAAGCCCCGTCCTCTCCGGACGAGGTCGTGCCCGGTTCCAAGGTGACCGTCTGCTACTTCGACGACGAGTCCGACACTGACACCTTCCTGCTGGGATCGCGGCAGGTGATGGGACTCGACGATTCCGTCAACATCTCCGTCTACTCCCCGCAGTCCCCCCTCGGCGGCGCCGTTCTGGGTCATTCCAAGGGAGAATCAACCGAGTACAAGGCTCCCAACGGCAAGACGATCAAGGTGACGATCCTTGATGTCGAGCCGTTCCAGGAGTGACACACGTCCACAGACGTCATGAGGGCGGGGTGCCATGGCGCCCCGCCCTCATTGTGCTTTGTTACGGGCTCACATAGCGCGGACCGCGATCCGTCCGACCAGGCAGGTGAGGTCAAGACGGGCGGCTCCGGAACCCATGACGTACTCGTCGACATCTCCGCCCTCAGGCCAGGAGATCATGCCGGTCTGGGCCTTGCCACGAACCGAGACGTTGGACCCTCCGGCCAGCTTGACCAGTAGATTGCCCGACTCGACGCGGATCTGGGAACGGCCACTGTCGATGCATCCGGTGATGGTGCCGCTTCCAGCCTGGAAGAGACCGTCCTCCAACCGATGGACGCCGTCGATCTCGGTGACGCCAGCCGTGACGCGCACCCGCCCGAGGTGCTGCACGCCAGTGGCATGCACCGAGCCGCCCGACAGCTCGATGTCAACGGGTAGATCGGGATGCACCCGGACCGTCACCTCCCGTCCCAGACCGAGATCCTTGACCCCGTCCATGTCAGCCGGGAGTCGGAACCTCTTGAGGACGCCCAGGTCAGGGGCGAGGTGACCTTCAATACCGACCTCGACGACGCGTCCGATCCGCCGGCGGGTGTGCTTGCCCTCGATCTGCAGACCGGAGACCGAGCGGTCCCCGACAAGACGGATGCGACGTCCGGTGCAGTTCAGACGGACACGGTCCAGATCGGTCGCGACGTCAACGTTCTTCTGTGGTTCGCTCTCGCCACTGGCGCGACGCGGTCCTGGCGACATCGTCGAGGCGACTGTCTCACCGACGCTCTCTGCCACCCCAGAAACCATGCGCCAGGCGGAGCGAAGCCCCTCCTTGGCCTCCGGAGGAATGGTGAAACCGCCCAGGGGGCCCTTGTCATCTGCGAAAGTCTCGTCTTCGGACGCCCCGCGACGGGGCCCGGTGCCTTCGTCGGGGCCGCTGGTGCTCCCAGATGCGGGCTTCTCCTGTCCTCCAGCAGCCGCGATACGGCGGTTGGCCTCGGCGGTGTCAATCCTCCCGGCAACAAGGTCCTCGAGGATGGCGGTGATATCAGCGCTCATGACATCAACTTTACGGGGGAGCCCAACTCACGTGTGTTCGGCAGCGAGGTCGTCCGGGCGTGGCGGGACCTCATCTTCCGGGGTCTCGGGGCTCAGCGCTTTGATGAAGGCCACGCCGAAGGCAACGATCGGGATGGCGAACAGGGCACCCACGATCCCAGAGATGATGGCGCCGACCGCGATACCGACCAGCACGATGAGCGGGTGGATCGAGACTGCCTTGCCCAGCAGGAAAGGCTGCAGGACGTGTCCCTCGATCTGCATGACGGCAACGAAGACGATCAGCATGATGACGGCCTTGAAGAAGCCCAGGGTCACCAGTACCACACCGACCGCGACGACGCCGGCCGTCAGCGCACCGACAATCGGTACGAAGGCGAGGATGAAGGTCAGGGCACCAATCGCAACCGACATCGATGAACCGATGATGGCCGCTCCAATGCCGGCTCCCAGGCCGTCCACGAAAGCAACGATGACGGCGGCTCGCACGTAGGCCACCAGGGCGACCCAGCCACGCTTGGCTGCATCGAGGATCTTGACGCGATGCTCACGCGGAATGAGAACAGCCGTCTTCTCAGCCAGGGTGTCTCCCTCGTACACGAAGAAGAAGGTGGCGAAGAGGGCCATGACGAGTCCCGCTGCGAAACGGCCGATCTGGGTTCCGGCGGCAGCCGCAGCCGAGGCGATACGTCCCTGGGATCCAGCCATGGCGGTCTCGGCCTTGTGCACGAGGTCATTGAGCTGGGCCTTGTCGGTGTGCAGGGGGCTGTCGGCCAGCCATGCCAGGGCCTGCTTGAAGCTCGCAACCGCCTGATTGCCCAATTCCCGCCACTGCATCGCAATCTGGGCGCCGACGAGGGTAAACACGCCGCCGACCAGGATGATGAGCAGCAGCAGGCAGATCCCCGAGGCAATGCCTCGGTGGATGTGATGGTGCGACAACCAGTTCGCCAGCGGCCACATGGCTGCCGTCAGCATCAGGGCCACCGCGACGGGCACTGACACCTCGGACGCAGCGTGAAGCACCTGGTAAAGCCCATAGATGAAGACCGCGATGACCATGAGACGCCAGCACCATCCAGCGGCGGTACGTACACCGTTGGGAATGTCTTCGGCCGGGGTGCCCGTCGCCGTGACGGACTGAGAAACTGGCACGGCCACCTCCTGACCGACAGCGGTCTCAATCGTCTCCCCCTCAGCGCCGGCACACGGGGAAACTCGTGTCGGGTCTGGGGCCTTCTTGCCCGAGCCGAATAGCTTCATGGCATCCTTCCGGAATTGTGAGACGGGTCGTGGCCCCGGAACGCGTCTACGCAGTGTAGCGTCTGGCACGTCAACCGTATGATCCATCTGGAGGTCACCGTGGTAGCCCGTCCCCTTGCCGCATTGGTCGCCCCCGACTGGGCAGAGGCGTTGACGCAGGTGGAACCACGCATCCATGAGATGGGGAACTTCCTACGCGCCGAGACAGCTGCCGGACGAGGTTTCCTGCCTCACGGGGATCGCATCCTGCGCGCTTTTTCCCGTCCCATGGCGAATGTTCGAGTACTCATCGTCGGTCAGGACCCCTACCCGACACCTGGCCACCCCGTCGGCCTGAGTTTCTCGGTGGAGCGCGACGTGCGTCCGTTGCCACGGTCGCTGCAGAACATCTACGCTGAATTGCAGTCCGACCTGGGAATTGACCCTTGCGAGCATGGCGATCTCACCGGCTGGTTCGAGCAGGGAGTGTTGCTCCTCAACAGGTGCCTCACCGTCCAGCCGGGCCGGCCCGCCTCGCATCGCGGTAAGGGGTGGGAGGAGGTCACCCAGACCGCCATCGAGGCCTTGGCGGCGCGTGGTGGTCCGCTGGTGGCCATTTTGTGGGGACGCGACGCGCAATCCTTGGAACCCATGTTGGACAAGGTCCCGATCATCAAGTCGTCACACCCCTCCCCCATGTCGGCCCGATACGGCTTCTTCGGGTCTCGACCTTTCAGCCGTACCAACGACTTGCTGGTACGGCAAGGAGCCGACCCGATCGACTGGGATCTTTCCTCCCACTGATCGGGCCGGCCCCTCACGCCGGCGGGGTGTCAGTCTTGCTCGGGATGGCGGAACAGGGAGACGGCTGATGCAGCCAACCCGCCCCACACCGTGAGCATCGCGATGATCATCATGACGATGGCAGATCCACTCATAACAACGCTCCTTCCTGAGATGCCTGGGCATTCGCCCGAGCGAGCTCTTCCTCGTGAGTGAGCTCGTGGTGAATGGCCGAGCGGTTCGGCCACGGGATGAGGGACAGCACGATTGCCAGCACGACGACGAGGACCGACACTCCCCATCCGAAGAGTCCGACGAAGTTGCCGGGCATTCCGCCGTAACCCTTGGTGGAGACGGTGACGATCTCAGTGATCCACAGGCCCAGCAGGACCAGTGGGGCGACGACGCCGACCAGGGCCATCCATACCTTGTTGACCTTGAACGAGGAGTACTCGTTGAGGTGGTCGCGCAGCACCGGGAGCTTGCGCAGCGCCCAGGTGATGACGAGGCAGGCCAGCAGAGCGACACCGACGATGCCGATGTTGTTGATGAAGTGGTCGGTGACGTCGAGCAGGTTGAGGCCCGTCGTCGTCGGGAAGAGAACGATCGACGCAACAGCCGTCACGCCACCGATGACCCAGGTTGCCGCAACTCGCGTCATGCCGGTCTTCTCACGGAAGGCGGCGATGACGACCTCCAGCAGGCTGATCATCGACGTGATGCCGGCGAAGACCAAGGAGACGAAGAAGAGCACGCCCATGATCGGTCCAACAGCACCCGCCTGGCTGATGATCTGTGGGAACGCGATGAACGCCAGGCCGATTCCCGAGCCAGCAACCTCGCTCACCGGCTTGCCGGAGGCGGTTGCCATGAAGCCCAGGGCGGCGAAGACGCCGAGGCCAGCCAGGATTTCGAACGAGGAGTTGGCGAACCCGACGACCAGGCCGGAACCTGTCAGGTCAGACTTCGGCTTGAGGTAGGAGGCATAAGTCACCATGATGCCGAATCCCACTGACAGGGAGAAGAAGATCTGGCCGTAGGCGGCCATCCACACCTGGTAGTTCCCCAACGCATTCCACGCCGGGGTGAACAGGGCGTCAAGGCCAGTCGATGCGCCGTCCAGGGTGAGGGCGACGATGACCAGTGCGATGAACATCACCGCGAGGATCGGCATGAAGACCCACGAGGCGCGGGTGATGCCTTTCTCGACGCCGGTGGCCATGATGGCCAACACGACGAGCCACAGGATCAGCAACGGCCAGAAGACTCCGGGCACGAAGTGGAACTCGACGTCAATGTTGCTGGCCACGTGCAGGAAGCTGCCTGTGAGGAATCCCTCGGGGTCGTCCCCCCATGCCTTCGTCACCGAGAACCCGACATAGCGAATGGCCCAGGCGATGATGGCGGCGTAGTAGATGACGATCACCCAACAGATGAGGGTCTGCCACCATCCGATGGCCTCCGTGCGCTTGTTGAGACGACGCAAGGCCATGGGCGGCGAGCCACGGAACTTGTGTCCGACGGCATAGTCGAGGAAGAGCAGCGGGATACCGGCCGTCAGCAGCGCAATCAGATAGGGCACGATGAAGGCTCCGCCGCCATTGCTGTAGGCGACGTAGGGGAACCTCCAGATATTTCCCAGCCCGACGGCGGAACCAACCGCAGCGATGAGGAAGGCTCCCCGGCCGGTGAAACTCTCACGCCGCTGGGGCTTTCCAATGGTGGTTCCGTCACCTGCAACGGTCGCGCCAGGCTGCGCGGGGTCAGACATGTTGATCCTTTCCACCGGTGAACTTTGACCCCCAGTCTCACATGGTGATGAGGTGGGATCAGATCATGGACCACACATTGAGATAACAGGAATTGATCCGAGCCGATGTCCGTTACACCCGTGTCGACGTCGTGAGGAAAGGGACGCATGAACAAGAACGAGATGGTCTCACCCGACAACGCCTTGCCCGGAGGCCGAACCCCAGTGTTGGAAATGCCGTTCTTCCACCGCGTGACTGGGGACCGGCTCGACCGCTCCTTCCCCGGCTCCGAGACGATTTACCTGGCCATGGGGTGTTTCTGGGGAGCCGAGAAGCTGTTCTGGAACAATGACGGGGTGCTGCAAACCGCCGTTGGTTACATGGGCGGTTTCACTCCCAACCCCACCTACCGGGAGGTGTGTACCGGACGCACTGGGCACGCCGAAACCGTCCGGGTCACCTACGACCCGACCAAAATCTCCACCGAGGAGATCCTCACCCTCTTCATGGAGAACCACGACCCCACCCAGGGGATGCGTCAGGGCAACGACGTCGGTACCCAGTACCGCTCGGCGATCTGGTGCACCACCACCGAGCAGTTCATGGCGGCCACCACCCTCAGGGGGTCCTTCCAGGCCAACCTGCTCAATGCCGGGTACGGGGAGATCACGACGACCATCTCGATGGCCAACGGCGTGGAGTTCTTCCTGGCTGAGGCCGAGCATCAGCAGTACCTCGAGGACAATCCGATGGGCTACGCATGCGACCATCGGACTGGGGTCTCATGCGCACCACATGGCCTATGACCTGGTCCCACATTGTGCTTTTCGCCACATGACCGGGCGTTACTCACGTACGCTTCGGGCATGACGCCCGCAAGTGAGGCGAGCCGAGCTGGGAGGCGGAGGGGCGGCTCAGGAATGTCTCTGTGGCTCCTGAGCTACCATGACTCGATACCAAACTGGCAGCCCGAGCCGATTATGACCATCGTTGCAACGCCGCGATGGTTACCCTCGAAGATATGGTGACCTTCGAAGATTCTGTGGTGGCTGGCCGAACCCCCCGATTGCCCTGGCCACGGAACAACGAGTGAGGTCGAGGCTGTGGTCACCTTCAGCGCGGCTGGCGTGCTCTGAGGAATCGAGCTTCTCAATGTATCTGTGCAACTGCCTGTCCACCGACCGCCTACAGACCAATCAACGCCACCAATGCCCTCGTGTACCATGACTGCTTTCACAGCTGTCGGGGAATCCTTTCGGCTATCGCCCCGTCCACGCAACCGGGGTGTCCCCCGCGCGGGCATGATGGACATGACCACCCATCGAGGAGGATTGAACACATGAAGTACCGCACGATCGGACCCTTCCGTGCCTCTGCCATCGCCTATGGCTCGATGCCGTTGTCGATCGAGGGGCGCCCGGACCGCGAGACCGCGATCAAGGTCCTCCATGACGTCCTGGACGCTGGATGTACCCACATCGACACTGCGTGGGCCTACTACACCTCCGGTGGCGAGGAGCAGTACGGCGAGAAGCTCGTGGCCGACGCCTTGGAATCCTGGCACGGCGATCGCTCGACGATCTCGGTGGCCACCAAGGTCGGCCACTACCGCTGCTTCAACGATGCCGGAGAGGCCGTCTGGGACGTTGACGGTTCCCCGGAGAGACTGCGCCGTGACGCCACGCTCTCGGCCGAGGCCCTGCGCACCGACCAGATCGACCTGCTCTACCTGCACCGTCCTGACCCGAAGGTCGAGTACGAGGAGATGGTGAGAACTCTGGCAGGCATCCTCGACGACGGCCTGGCCCGAACCGCTGGCATCTCGAATGCCAGCACCGACCAGATCCAGCTTGCCCAAAGCATTCTCGGAGATCGTCTGGTGGCCGTGCAGAACCAGTTCTCTCCCGGCTTCTTGTCCTCACGGCACGAGCTGGAGTTGTGCGGAGAACTCGGTCTGGCATTCGTCGCGTGGAGCCCGCTGGGTGGTTACCGCCGTCCCCTCAAGGAGGACGCATTCACCGCCTTCCAACGCGTCGCCGATGAGCGTGGGGTCAGTCGGGCCCAGGTCATCTTGGCCTGGGAGCTGGCCCAGGGCGATCACGTCGTCCCGATCCCGGGATCTCACCGCTCGGAGACGATCCTCGACTCCTTCAAGGCCGTCGATCTCTCCCTGACCGACGAGGAGCTCGCTCGGCTTCCCTGACGATCACCCTGTGGCGGATGTGTCGATGCACCCGGTGGCCATGACATGATCCCCGGGTGCATGACGACGTGGAGGCAAGACGGGGACTGACGACCGGTATCGCCCTCTAACCTCATGTGGGGGTTCTTCCCCCCTCTACTTCCGGTTGCTGGAGCGTCCAGGGCCTTCGGCATCGGCATCGTTGCCGTCGTCGTCCTCATGCCGGGTCATTCTTCCACGCCGCTCATCTCGCTGGGGCTGGCGATGAGTTTCGGATTCCACGGCCTGGTCAAGAAGGTGCTCGGGGTCACGGTGAACCCCACCGTCGGACTCACTGTCGGGACTCTGGCAACCACTCCCCTGGCTTTTGGTGTACATCGAGTGGGTCGTCGCCCATGAAGAATCCACCTTCACCGGCTCCTACAGCCTGTTGCTTGTCAGCGCCGGCATCCTGACGGCGGTTCCACTGCCGATGTTCGCTTTCACGACCTCCCGCATCAGCCTGACGACGTTGGGAATCCTGCAGTACATCGCACCGATCCTGCAGTTCCTGGTGGGGCTGCTCATCTTCGGCGAGCAGATGCCCTGACAACGCCGGGTCAGGTTCTCCCTGGTCTGAATTGCTGTCGTGATGTTCTCGGCAGAAGGACTCATCCCGTGGTACGACGCGAACGATGACGCCGTCACAGAATGGCGCATGGGGCCACCGGAATCCTCCGGTGGCCCCATGCGTCGTTCCCAGATCAGGCTTCGACGCGCTCATTCGCCTCGCGCTTGGTCCACTGGTAGAGGACCGCGAGTGCAGCGACGAAGACGACGACGCCGACGATCCCGGCGCCACTGTCCCAGGACTCTGGCGCAATCGCGATGGCCTCCTCGGAACCCGCGGCCGCGATCATCGCAGCGTAGATGACGCCGAAGATCGACTCTCCGACGATCAGGCCCGTAGCCAGCAGGATGCCGGTGCGCTTCTTGCCCTCGGCGTCGCCGCCGGTGTGAGCAGCCCACTTGTCGAACAGCCAACCGAGGGCAGCACCGATCGGAATGGTCAGCGACAGTGTCATCGGCAGGTACATGCCCATGCCGACAGCCAGCGGGGGAAGCGAGAACTTCTTGGTGGTGTGGGTGAAGATCTCGTCGACGACGATCACACCGGCGCCGATCAGTGCGCCGATCCCCATCAGACCCCAGTCCAAGGAGCCGCCGAAGACGCCGGTGGCCAGGGATGAGATGAGGGTGGCCTGCGGGGCCTGCAGAGCGTTCGGTCCGGCACCCGGAGCGCCCTGGAACCCGAAGGCGGTCTGCATGAGCTGCATGACGGGCGGGATGATCGCCGATCCGAAGACGACACCGATGATGAGGGCGACCTGCTGTTTCCAGGGGGTGGAGCCGACCAGCTGGCCGGTCTTGAGGTCCTGCAGGTTGTCATTCGAGATCGTCGCGATACCGAAGACGATAGACGCAGTGAACAGGGTGTACGCCACCAGCTTGACGGTCTCGTCGCCACCGACAGCACCGTAGGTGAGTTTGATGAGCAGGGCGGCCACCAGGACGACGAGGATACCGACACCGGATATCGGGCTGTTAGAGGCACCAATGAGGCCGGCCATGTAGCCACAGACCGACGCAACCGCCAGGCCAACGAGCAGGATGAAGACCAGGCTGACGATGATGACGCCGGTCATGGACCTCGAGACCACCATGTCACGGGCAAATCCCCACAGCATGAACCCGATCGGGATCATCGAGAGCAGCACGACGGTCAGGACGACCGACACCGGCAGGTCGCGCTCGGTGAGCGGGACTTCGCCACCCTCATGACGAGTCTTCGAAGACCTTACAGAAGCGTTAATGCCCTTGGTGATGGGCCCGATGACCTTGACGAGGGTCCAAATGGCAGCCACACCGATCGTGCCGGCGCCGACGAAGCGCACGTCGCTGGTGAAGACCTCCTTGATGACGTCGAGGTTGCCACCGACCTTGCCGGAAACTCGCCAGGGCAGGATTGCCCCGTAGGAGATGATGATGCCGACGAGCATGGCTGCCGCGACGGCGACACCGACGAGGTGACCGACGCCGATGAGGGCCATCGACATGCTCACCCCAACCATCGAGCCACTGCTGTTGCCGACCTTGAAAGGCTTGGTGAGAGCTGACTTCACCAGCTTGACGTCAGACAGCAGCGCGTATCCGGCAGACACCAAGGAGCCGACGATGATGACCCGCAGACCCACCTTGTTGGCCTCGGCTGCACCCGCGGAATCGCCAACCTTGAGGACCTCAGCACCAGCAACGCCTTCCGGGTAAGGAAGGTCGGAGCCGGTGACGAGAGCTCGTCGCAGCGGGATGGAGTACATGACGCCGAGGATGCCACCCACCAGACAGATTGCGAGGGTGGTCCAGTACGGGAATCCCGTCCACCAACCGACCATGATGAGGCCTGGCAGCACGAAGATGATTGCGGAAAGGGTTCCAGCAGCCGAGGCAATCGTCTGGACGATGTTGTTCTCTGCAACCGAGTGCCCCTTGAAGTGGCGCAACACAGCCATCGAGATGACAGCTGCCGGAATTGACGTGGCGAAGGTCAGGCCGACCTTGAGCCCGAGATACACGTTCGCCGCGGTGAATACCAACGTCATGAGGCCACCGAGGATGATGCCCCGGAGCGTTAATTCACGTACTGATGACCCTGACGGCTCGGCCGACGTGGATGCGCTCGATAGGTCAGACATGCTCCCCTTCTTCCGTAGGTTGACCTGACTACTATGCCACCGTCAGGGCCCCAAAGGTATACAGGGCGCGGCCAGTCACGCCAATTGCCGTCTTCCAGATTTCGGAAAGACCCAAAGGCTCAGCATGAAATAGACGTACAGGCCTTCAACACACGCAGCGGTGAAGCGAGCAAGTTCGAAATGAACACCTATGTGTTCCAAGAAGGACGAGAACCCCAGGGTGAGACAGACGTAATTGGTCACCATCGTGATGACGTAGCGACCGCCCTGACGGCTCAGATTACCGTGAGACTGAAAATTCAGCCACTTGTTGACGACAAAGGAGTAGATGGCCGACAGCCCGTATCCGAGCGACACCGAAATCGGGTACGGCATTCCGACGCCGCGGAAGAAGACGGCAAGCAGGCTCATATCGATGAGGAACCCGAGTCCGTTGATGATGCAGTAGCCGATGAAGGTGACGGGGAGCCCTGACAGCGGGAAGGGCAGGGCGGAGTGAATCGTCAAGCAACCTCTGGCAAAGACGCGAGGGGCAGAGCGACGGGAAGTCCTCCTGTCGCGGATTCGCTTCACACTCGTCGCCACGAATCCATTTTTACAGTTGGATCAAGGAGCGTCGCCACCGGCCGATACCCTGAGGGCATGGCCACAGCACGACGCGCGACCACAGCTGACCTTCCGCTCATGGTCCATGTGCTGCGCCACGCGGCCGGCGGGATATCGGAACCACTAGACGTCAAGGAATGCCAAACCAATCCAGCCATCGCCCATTACATCAACGGTTGGACCCCGGACCAGATCGGGATGATCTGTTTCGCCGATGGATCCCCCATCGGGGCAGCTTGGTTACGAAACCTGCCGGCCTGCGATCCCGGTTATGGTTTCGTCGCCCCGGGTATCCCAGAATTGACCATGGCCATCTCTCCTCAGCAGCGCGGTCGGGGCCACGGTGGGTATCTCCTGGACAGCCTCCTCGCCGAATGCCACCGCCACGGCACCCGTGCCGTGAGCCTAAGCGTTGACGCCGCAAATAGACCAGCCATGACCATCTATCGCAAGGCTGGATTCGTTGAGGTCTCCACCGAAAACAATCACCTGACGATGCTTCGCGTCAACGGTAGCCCGGCGGAATCCCAACCGCACTCAATCCGTACCTGACCAACGCAAAAACCACCGATACATCAACATATGCTGGGGGGTCTTATGTGTTGGTGTGGGGGCGCATAGAAAAGAAAAGGAAAGGAAAGGAAAGGAAAAAAGACTGAGGGTGTGGGGAAGAATCATATTCTTCCCCACACCCTCTGTTTTTCATGAAATGAATTGAGTCCGGCAGTGTCTTACTCTCCCACATGATCCCTCATGCAGTACCATCAGCGCTGGAAGGCTTAACTACCGGGTTCGGTATGGGACCGGGTGTTTCCCTTCCGCCATGACCACCGGAAAACTATGGGGCCAGTCAGGCTTGGCGCAACCCCGCGTGGGGGCTGGGAGCCGTACAGTGGATGCGACACAACACCATTCTTGACGTCTCAAAACAGAATGTGTAAGTCCTCGGTCTATTAGTACCAGTCAGCTCCACACCTTACGATGCGTCCACGCCTGGCCTATCAACCCGGTCGTCTACCGGAGACCTTACCAGAAACCTGTAGGAACCCTCATCTTGAAGCATGCTTCCCGCTTAGATGCTTTCAGCGGTTATCACGACCCGACGTAGCCAACCAGCCATGCTCTTGGCAGAACAACTGGCACACCAGAGGTCAGTCCGTCCCGGTCCTCTCGTACTAAGGACAGCCCTTCTCAAGATTCCTCCGCGCGCAGCGGATAGGGACCGAACTGTCTCACGACGTTCTGAACCCAGCTCGCGTGCCGCTTTAATGGGCGAACAGCCCAACCCTTGGGACCGACTCCAGCCCCAGGATGCGACGAGCCGACATCGAGGTGCCAAACCATGCCGTCGCTATGAGCGCTCGGGCAAGATCAGCCTGTTATCCCCGGGGTACCTTTTATCCGTTGAGTGACGGCGCGTCCACAAGCCACCGTCAGATCACTAGTCCCGACTTTCGTCCCTGCTCGACCTGTCAGTCTCACAGTCAAGCCCCCTTGTGCACTTACACTCACCACCTGATTACCAACCAGGATGAGGGAACCTTTGGGCGCCTCCGTTACCTTTTAGGAGGCGACCGCCCCAGTCAAACTACCCATCAGGCACTGTCCCTGAACCGGATCACGGCCCAAAGTGAGATAACCAGAACGACCAGAGTGGTATTTCAACAATGACTCCACAACCACTGGCGTGGCCACTTCACAGTCTCCCACCTATCCTACACAAGTCGTCCCAATCACCAATACCAAACTATAGTAAAGGTCCCGGGGTCTTTCCGTCCTGCTGCGCGTAACGAGCATCTTTACTCGTAATGCAATTTCACCGAGTTCATGGTGGAGACAGTAGGGAAATCGTTACTCCATTCGTGCAGGTCGGAACTTACCCGACAAGGAATTTCGCTACCTTAGGATGGTTATAGTTACCACCGCCGTTTACTGGGGCTTAAGTTCACCGCTTCGCACACGCTAACAGTTCCCCTTAACCTTCCAGCACCGGGCAGGAGTCAGTCCGTATACATCGTCTTACGACTTCGCACGGACCTGTGTTTTTGGTAAACAGTCGTTTCCCCCTGGTCTCTGCGCCCCTCACCGCAACCACCAGCACGTGGCAGCAACAGCTCAGGTCCCCCTTATCCCGAAGTTACGAGGGCATTTTGCCGAGTTCCTTCACCATGATGATCTCGATCGCCTCGGTATACTCTACCTATCCACCAGTGTCGGTTTAGGGTACGGGCGGACCAGCCACCTCGCTCACGAAGCTTTTCTCGACAGTACAGGATCACTCACTCACCCACACACATGGGCTCGCCATCATGCCTCAACCACACACCCGGCGGATTTACCTACCAGACGGTCCACACATTTAGCCCCGGACAACCATCGCCGGGGATGAGCTACCTCCCTGCGTCCCTCCGCAGCTTGCCTACTACATGATCGGTTCACACACTCACCACACCACCACAACATCAACGATGCCACAATGGCAGGCTCGCACGCTTAGCATCACACACCTCGACACGAACGGTGACAAGCCGGTACCAGAATATCAACTGGTTATCCATCGACTACGCCTGTCGGCCTCGCCTTAGGTCCCGACTCACCCAGGGCAGATTAACTTGACCCTGGAACCCTTGGATAATCGGCGGACGGGTTTCCCACCCGTCATTCGCTACTCATGCCTGCATTCTCACTCCCGCACAATCCACCACACGGTCACCCGGCAGCTTCACCTCACACAGGACGCTCCCCTACCCAAACCCACACAGGGTCTGCCACAGCTTCGGCGGATAACTTAAGCCCCGCTACATTGTCGGCGCGGAATCACTTGACCAGTGAGCTATTACGCACTCTTTCAAGGATGGCTGCTTCCAAGCCAACCTCCTGGCTGTCTACGCAACTCCACATCCTTTTCCACTGAGTCACCACTTAGGGGCCTTAGCTGATGATCTGGGCTGTTTCCCTCTCGACGACGAAGCTTATCCCCCGCCGTCTCACTGCCACGCTCACACTTGCCGGCATTCGGAGTTTGGCTGATTTCGGTAAGCTGATAGGCCCCCTAGACCATCCAGTGCTCTACCTCCGACAAGAACCACGCAACGCTGCACCTAAATGCATTTCGGGGAGAACCAGCTATCACGGTGTTTGATTGGCCTTTCACCCCTATCCACAACTCATCCCCTCCATTTTCAACTGAAGTGGGTTCGGACCTCCACGACGTCTTACCGACGCTTCATCCTGGCCATGGATAGATCACACCGCTTCGGGTCTAGAACACGCGACTAGCGCCCTTATCGGACTCGCTTTCGCTACGACTCCCCCACACAGGTTAACCTCGCCACGCATCACTAACTCGCAGGCTCATTCTTCAAAAGGCACGCCATCACCCCACAAGGCTCTGACGGCTTGTATGCGACCGGTTTCAGGTACTATTTCACTCCCCTCCCGGGGTACTTTTCACCATTCCCTCACGGTACTCATCCACTATCGGTCACCAAGGAGTATTTAGGCTTGACGAGTGGTCCCGCCAGATTCACGCAAAATTCCACGAGTTCCACGCTACTTGGGGCAACCCTCACCAGTGCCACGCTTACAGTTACGGGACTCTCACCCACTCCGGTACGCCTTCCCAGACGCTTCACCTTCACGCAACATTTATCACTGGCCGATCCTGCGGCAGCAGAACCCAAAGGCCCCCACAACCCCGCACATGCAACACCTGCCGGCTTGAACACACACACGGTTTGGCCTCCTCCGCTTTCGCTCGCCACTACTCACGGAATCACAATTGTTTTCTCTTCCTACGGGTACTAAGATGTTTCACTTCCCCGCGTTACCTCCCACACCCCTATACATTCAGGGCAGGGCCACCGGACACTACTCCGGACATTCCAGGTTTCCCCATTCGGACACCCCCGGATCACAGCTCGTTTACCAACTCCCCAGGGCTTATCGCAGGTTACAACGTCCTTCATCGGCTCTTGGTGCCAAGGCATCCACCGATCGCACTACACAACTTACACAACACAAAACACAAAAATAATAAGATGCTCGCATCCACTATACAGTTCTCAACCACCACACGAATCAACACCACACCCACCACACAGCAGACGCAGCATCACCGCACCAGGCCACCACACACAGTGTGATACCCCAGAACCCCAACAGCATGCCTAAGACCCTGCCACAACACACAGGACGCCAATACTCCACAAGAAGCCAACCCATCCACCAACGCCCCACACGAGACGCACTGAATGAGCCCTTACAAAACGCTCCTTAGAAAGGAGGTGATCCAGCCGCACCTTCCGGTACGGCTACCTTGTTACGACTTAGTCCTAATCACCAGTCCCACCTTCGACGACTCCCCCACACAACGTGTTAGGCCACCGGCTTCGGGTGTTACCGACTTTCATGACTTGACGGGCGGTGTGTACAAGCCCCGGGAACGTATTCACCGCAGCGTTGCTGATCTGCGATTACTAGCGACTCCGACTTCATGAGGTCGAGTTGCAGACCCCAATCCGAACTGAGACCGGCTTTCCGAGATCCGCTCACCCTCACAGGCTCGCAACTCTTTGTACCGGCCATTGTAGCATGCGTGAAGCCCTGGACATAAGGGGCATGATGACTTGACGTCATCCCCACCTTCCTCCGAGTTGACCCCGGCGGTCTCCACTGAGTCCCCACCATAACGTGCTGGCAACAGTGAACGAGGGTTGCGCTCGTTGCGGGACTTAACCCAACATCTCACGACACGAGCTGACGACAGCCATGCACCACCTGTGAACCAGCCCCACAAGGAGGCGCACCCATCTCTGAGCACTCCCAGTCCATGTCAAACCCAGGTAAGGTTCTTCGCGTTGCATCGAATTAATCCGCATGCTCCGCCGCTTGTGCGGGGCCCCGTCAATTCCTTTGAGTTTTAGCCTTGCGGCCGTACTCCCCAGGCGGGGTACTTAATGCGTTAGCTACGGCACGGAATCCGTGGAATGGACCCCACACCTAGTACCCACCGTTTACAGCGTGGACTACCAGGGTATCTAAGCCTGTTCGCTCCCCACGCTTTCGCTCCTCAGCGTCAGGAAAGGTCCAGAGAACCGCCTTCGCCACTGGTGTTCCTCCTGATATCTGCGCATTCCACCGCTCCACCAGGAATTCCATTCTCCCCTACCTTCCTCAAGTCAACCCGTATCGAAAGCACGCTCAGGGTTAAGCCCCAAGTTTCCACTTCCGACGCGATCAACCACCTACGAGCCCTTTACGCCCAATAAATCCGGACAACGCTCGCACCCTACGTATCACCGCGGCTGCTGGCACGTAGTTAGCCGGTGCTTCTTCTACAGGTACCGTCACACAAGCTTCGTCCCTGCTGAAAGCGGTTTACAACCCGAAGGCCGTCATCCCGCACGCGGCGTTGCTGCATCAGGCTTGCGCCCATTGTGCAATATTCCCCACTGCTGCCTCCCGTAGGAGTCTGGGCCGTATCTCAGTCCCAATGTGGCCGGTCACCCTCTCAGGCCGGCTACCCGTCACCGCCTTGGTAGGCCACTACCCCACCAACAAACTGATAGGCCGCGAGCCCATCCACAACCACCGAAGCTTTCCAACCCCCACCATGCAGCAGGAGCACATATCCAGTATTAGCACCAGTTTCCCAGCGTTATCCCAAAGTTGTGGGCAGGTTACTCACGTGTTACTCACCCGTTCGCCACTCGAGTACCCCAAAAAGAGGCCTTTCCGTACGACTTGCATGTGTTAAGCACGCCGCCAGCGTTCGTCCTGAGCCAGGATCAAACTCTCCAATGAAAAAATATCACCCACCCCACACCACACAGGCACAGGGCAACGGTGTCAACATGAAGAATCCAAAACACTAACCCCAAACACTGACCAAAAAATCCAGTCCATGTCCAGAATCACAAAGGAATCCATAAACAAATCCGACACACCAAAAAGATGCATCAAAAAATCATTGACTATCAAAGACACACTGTTGAGTTCTCAAACATCACACCCACAGAACAACCCCACCAACAAGCAGGACCACCCCAAGGCGACCCGACCAACCCTACCACACCAAGCCCCGACACACAAAACCGAGACCAACCAGCAGAACCAGCCACCACCAGAAACCACCCACAAGCAATCCCCGACAGCCCGAAGAACACTACACACCAACCAACCACAACGCAAACCAAACCACCACAACCCCGCTCAGCATCGCATCGGGAGGGAATCGTCAGCCTGTATCCACCTTGCTCATAGACTCAACCCGTGATGATTCGAGCCAAGGAGTGCCGCCGAGTTGCTGGCGTGGTTGCCAGTGGGATCACTCTATGTCTGTTCGCAGCATGTACCACCTCGTCTCCTCCTGCCCCCTCGGACGAACCCAGCCGTACTGCTCTCGTCCCCTCCTCAAAGGTCACTCCTTCGACATCCCCACTCGACGGCACCCACTCCCGGGCGATCATCAACGAGCTGGTAGCCGCGTCGGGCAATGGTCCTGTCACCAAGGTGGACATCACCAAGAAGGCCATGAGCATCACGGTCCAGGCCGGTGGTTCTCCTACGGTGTGGACCTGGCAGAACGGAACGATCGAGTCGTCCGCGACCCAGAGCACACAGACGGCGTCGCGTCCCTTCAACCCTGACGACTTCGCCGTCGAAAAGATGCCGACGATTCTGCGCCAAGCAGCTGAGATATCCGGATCTCACATGAACCAGAACTTGCAGATCGTCGAGTACAACGAAGGCACCATCCTGATGACAGTCTCGACCAAGCCCGAGAGCCGGACGGTCTTCTTTCGACGTGACGGGTCAGTCATCAGCCATATCGATTTCGCCACCGCCACTGGGATGACTGAGGCCCTGGCTGACGCCGTCGCAGGGGCCAAGGAGGTTGGCCAGATCAGTTACCAGCCTGGCAAGGGAGTCA
The DNA here is from genome assembly GCF_052654715.2 of Cutibacterium nasicola. Lineage (NCBI taxonomy): Bacteria > Bacillati > Actinomycetota > Actinomycetes > Propionibacteriales > Propionibacteriaceae > Cutibacterium > Cutibacterium nasicola. The sequence goes on from NZ_CP199745.2 coordinate 1,714,750, forward strand.
TGGTCGACACCCCCACCGCCACGCCTGGCATAGTCATGCGGCGTACCCGGTCAGCCGATATGCCGGCGTGGGCCGTCCAGCGCAAGGGGGATGCCGCCTCGACCTTCTGCCCCGCGCTCCTCGCACCGGACGTCATCGTCGACATCATGGAGCTGGCAGCAGTGGGAACCGGCGAGAAGCCGTCGGACATGGCATGGACCATCTCACTGGACGAACAGCTCGACATGCCCGTCATGCACATCAGCGTCAATGGCGTCTCGACAGCCTTTGACACCAACGGCGCCGACGTCACGGGCAAGATCAAATGACCCCTCGAACTCCCCTTGTGTGATTCAGCTCATCACGGAGCTGGACCGCTTCCTAGGGGCAAGGTGGTTGAATGAAAGTGTGCTCATCACCGCAGTCGGAACGCCAGGCAGTGGGCAGACCCATGCCTTCCACGTCCGTCACGGTATGAATCCGCACGTTGAGCTGTGGCGCCATGGCCTCGTCGTCAAGGAGTACCTGTCAGCTGATCGGGTGGACGACGAGATCGTCGTCACGGCTTATGTCGGGCCCAGGACATCCACCTCCCAGCCGCCCCGCACCCGGGACGGCGTGCCGGATCTGTCGGACGATCGCCAAGTCGGCGAATCGGTTCGCCCCTACCAACGCATTGCCGCCTACGCCGTCGTGCGATCGCGTCGAGGACTGCTGGGCACCGAGTGCTCACCACGAACCGCCGTCCCGGGTCTGTGGGCCCTGCCCGGCGGTGGTCTGGAGCCTGGGGAATCCCCCGCCCAGGCCGTCACCCGTGAGGTGATGGAGGAGTCCGGGCAGCGAGTCCGCCTCAACCGCATCATCGACTTACAGTCTGACCACTGGATCGGGCGTTCCCCCTCGGGTGTGTTGGAAGACTTCCATGCCCTGCGGATCATCTACTCGGCTACGAGCGAGAACCCCACCGATCCTTACGTCATTGACGTCGGTGGCACTACCCAGTCGGCCCAATGGATCCCATTGTGGCGATGGCGTCGTCTGTCCTGGGGAGCCGCGACCCGGATGTGCCTCGAGACCCATCTGCGCGATGTTCCCAGTACCTGACATGACGAAGGGGCTCGGTCATCATGACCGGGCCCCTTCCGCCGTTCACGTCACTCAACACGGAGGTAGCTGAAAATCCGCAGAATCTCGGTGTAGAGCCATACCATCGTCACCGCGATACCGAAGGCAGCTCGCCAGGACTCAGAGACGGGAGCCTGGTTGCGCACTCCCCACTCGGCGTAGTCGAAATCCATCACGAGGTTCATGGCAGCCAGCACAACGCCCAAGGCTGAGCACAGAATCCCGATCGGACCGAAGCTAGCCAGCCCGAGGTGGATCCCGAAGAGCATCAGCACGATGTTGATGAGCATCGCGATGGCGAAGCCGAAGGTCGAGATGATGACGATCTGGCGGAATCGCGGCGTCACCTGGACATTGAAGAACTTGTAGGCAGCCAGGGTCACGCCGGCGGCGGCAAAGGTGCCCAGGACGGCCTGCACGACGATTCCCGGGTACAGGGCCTCGAAGATGGCCGACATGGAACCCAGGACGAGACCCTCACACAGACAGTAAAAGATGACGCCAGCGACCGGGACCTTGCGGCGAGTGCTGACAATCATGGCCGTGACGAAGGCTGCGATCGATCCCACCAGCAGGGCAGCACGGCTGGCAGCGACATTCGGACCAATCAGGGTGAAGCTCACGGCGCTGATGACGGCGATGATGAGCAGCACCAGACCGGTCCGGCCCAGGACGTCGTCAAAGGTCATGGCACGCTCAGCGTGTTGCTCGTGCATGTCATCGTGCGACAGAACGCCCCATTCGGATCCGGGCTGTCCGGACATGCCGTACTGCGCCCCGTAGTCCTGGCCGGCATAGGCCGGCTGGCCATAGGGATTGCCATGTGGCTGGAAGGCCTCGGCTCGGCTGAATACCGGGTTGGCCATGTGATCCTCCTGTGAAAGTCGTGGTGACATCTACTGTAAACAACACCGCGAAAGCGTGAAACCTGCCCCGCACTGCGGGACGACATTCGGACCACACCGACGACTGGGGTCGTACACCGCATAGCTGATGCATGTCCGGGTACCCCCGACGGGATTCGAACCCGCACTGGGACGGGTTTAAGCCGTCTGCCTCTGCCGTTGGGCTACGGGGGCTGGGGAGGAGGTTGGCTCCCCCTGGGCCAGCATCGCCAGCGCCATGCCGTCAAGGATATCCTTCTCCGAGACGACAAGCTCCCCGGCTGTCGCCCGGTGACACACCTCGTCAATGATGAGGGCGCCGCCGCAAAGCACCTCGGCACGGCGTCGCTTCAACGGTCCCATCTGCTCGACCTCGTCGACCGTCGACGCGAGCAGTGTGTCGGCGAGGTCCGCCACCTGATCGGCTGTCAGCACTGAACGGTGAACCTTGGATCGGTCGTATTGCGTCAGCCCCTGGTTGATCGCCGAAAGGCTGGTGATGGTGCCGGCGACCCCTACGACGGTGTGTGCCGAGGCCACATCGACAGGGCATTCGGCGACCATCTCCCGGACGTAGGTACGGGCCTCGTCGATCTGTTCGGCTGTGGGCGGATCGCCGCGCAGGAAGCGCTCTCGCAACCGCACGGAGCCGATGTTGAGGCTCGTCCGGGACTCGATCTGACGTCCATGGCCGAGCACCAGCTCGGTGGAACCGCCGCCACAGTCGATGAGGAGAACGGGCTCCTCACTCACCTCGATCCCGGACATCGCTCCGACAAAGGACAGACTTGCCTCCTCGGTGCCGGCGATCACCTCGGCGTCAACGCCAAGGGCCTCACGCACCCCAGCGAAGAACTCGTCTCGGTTGGAGACGTCACGAGCGGCCGAGGTCGCGACGAAGCGAACCTCGTCACAGTGGTGCTCGGCGATGATCCGGGCGAAGGTGCGGCAGGCCGTGAAGGTGCGTTCCAGGGCGTCAGGGTGGAAGGCACCGGTGGCGTCGACCCCCTGACCCAGCCTGACCAGTTCCAGGTCTCGTGCCTGCTCAACGAGGTGACCTTCTGGGCCCGCCGAGGAGATCAGCAGGCGGATGGAATTCGTCCCGCAGTCGATGGCTGCGACGGTGCGATTGTCAGTCATGACGTCCTTCTGTCACTGCGGGTCGCGGTGTTCGGGTGAGCACGGATTGCACCAGAACTCCCCCAATTTCTCGACGACCTCGTCGCCAAAGGGGTTGACGCCTGGCCCGGCGGCCAGGGCGTGCCCGGCCAGGGCGTGCAGGCACTTGACACGGGTTGGCATGCCGCCTGCGGAGACCCCATCGATCTCGGGGACCGGATCCAGACCGGCTTGTTCGCCGATTCGGGTGCGATCGGCCACGTAGGCCTCGTGAGCGTGTCGGTAGTGATCGGCGAGTTGCTCGTCCTCGTCAAGTCGTGCGGTCATCCGAGCCATCAGACCGGAGGACTCGAGGGTGCCGATGAGGGATGCTGCACGCGGGCAGGTCAGGTAATAGGTCGTCGGGAAGGGAGTGCCATTGGGCAACCTGGGCTCGGTCGCGATCACCCCGGGCTTCCCACAGCCACACCGCCAGGCCACGCCGGCGACTCCTCGTGGCTCGCGACCAAGCTGGTCCCGGACGGCTTGACGGTCGTCCTCAGTGAATTCTTCAAGCATGGTCACCTCATCGATGCGACGGACTCGCGGAAGATGGCTTCGCCGAGGGTGTCGGTGTCATTATCGTCCCAGGGGTGGAGGTGGGCGCTACGGGATGGTCAGCGTCTTGGATCGACTCGGCGGCTCGCCTCCACCAGTGGGCGTCAGCGCTGGCCTCGGTCGCAGGATCCTTCTCGTCCAGTGAGGTCGTGGATCCGATGACCTTGCCGTCCTCCCCGATGACCTGGTAGCCGGTCTCTCCCGGCATCACCCACCCAAGCTGGGCCCGCGCCTGTGCGCGTACGTAGTCAGGATCATGCCACCTCTTGACCTCGCCCTGGAGGGTCGAGATGGAGGCCCGCGCTGTGGCCTCGTCGTCCTGGATACGGGAGATCTGGGAACGCTGGGAGAAGAAAATACCCAGGCTGGGCGCGATCATGATGAGCACCAGCAGGACTACAACTCCCATGACGACTGCCCGCAGTGTCAGACCGAATCGACGTGGCTGCTCGTCCTTGGGAGCGTCATGTCGCGGCGGTTCCGTGCGCGTGGTGCGCTCGTAGGTACCTCGGTTCCTCGGGCCGGAACGGTTCGGGGAGGATGGGCGCGTCCGTCCCCCGGCCGGTCGCTGGGACTGCCCGGACGGACGATTTCGGTTGCTCGGTGTGCTGGCCATCGTGGTCCATCATGGCATGACCGCCCCGGAAGTACCGGGGCGGTCATGCCATGTCGGGCACTGCGAGCAGCGCCTTGTGACGTCACTCAGGCCTGGAAACGCGGGAAGGCAGAAGCGCCGGCGTACTCGGCGGAGTCGCCCAGCTCCTCCTCGATGCGCAGCAGCTCGTTGTACTTGGCGATCCGCTCGCCACGGGCCGGGGCACCGGACTTGATCTGACCGGTCGACAGGGCGACGGCGAGACCGGCGATGGTGGTGTCCTCGGTCTCACCGGAACGGTGAGACATCATGCAGCGGTAGCCGTTGCGGTGGGCCAGCTCGACAGCGTCGATGGTCTCCGAAAGGGAACCGATCTGGTTGACCTTGACGAGCAGGGCGTTGGCGGCCTTGGTCTCGATGCCCTTGGCGAGGCGCTTCGGGTTGGTGACGAACAGGTCGTCGCCGACGATCTGGATCTTGTCGCCGAGCTTCTTGGTGAACTCGGACCAGCCGTCCCAGTCCTCCTCGTCCAGCGGATCCTCGATGGAAACCAGCGGGTACTTGGCGACGAGACCCTCGTAGTAGTCGATCATCTCGGCGGAGGACTTCGCCTGACCCTCGAAGTTGTACTTGCCATCCTCGAAGAACTCGGAGGCAGCGACGTCGAGAGCGAGGGCAACGTCCTTGCCGGGCTCGAAGCCGGCAGCCTTGATGGCGTCGAGGATGAGGTCCAGGGCAGCGGCGTTGCTGGGCAGGTTCGGGGCGAAGCCGCCCTCGTCACCCAGGCCGGTGGCCAGGCCCTTGTCCTTGAGGACCTTCTTGAGGGAGTGGTAGACGGCAGCGCCCCACTCGTAAGCCTGCTTGAAGGACTCAGCGCCAATCGGAGCGATCATGAACTCCTGGATGTCGACGTCGGAGTCGGCGTGAGCGCCACCGTTGAGGATGTTCATCATCGGGACGGGGAGCACGTGGGAGTTCGGTCCGCCCAGGTACTGGTAGAGGGGAAGGCTGGCCGAGTCAGCAGCGGCGTGAGCAGCAGCCAGAGAGACGCCGAGGATGGCGTTGGCGCCCAGCTTGCCCTTGTTGTCGGAACCGTCGAGCTCGATCATGATCTGGTCGATGATGCGCTGCTCACTGGCATCACAGCCGAGCACCTCCTCGGCGATCTTCTCGTTGACGTTCTCAACAGCCTTGAGAACACCCTTGCCGGAGTAGCGCTTCTTGTCGCCGTCACGCAGCTCAACGGCCTCGAACTGACCGGTCGACGCGCCGGACGGAACCGCGGCGCGGGCCTCGGTGCCGTCGTCGAGGATCATCTCGACCTCAACGGTCGGGTTGCCGCGGGAGTCGAGGATCTCACGGGCTTCGATGAATTCGATGGTTGCCATGGACCAACCTTTCAGAGAGGATCTTTGCGTCCACCTCAAAGCGTATCGAAGCCTGCCAACCGGCGGCATTTCAGGGCTCCCCGTCACTTCCTGTCGTGGCCGTCAGCAGGGTTTTCGGTGATGACGAATTCGTAGGTGACGTCGCCAGGAACCTCGATCAGCAGGTCAATCTTCTCGTGCTGTGTCCGCTTGCCGGAGCTGATGTGGGCGTACCCCTCATGGCACGGCGTGGACTCGGCTGCGCCATCGTTCTCGGTCACCGTGATCTGGGCATCAGGGGTGTCACACAGAAAGTAGTAGTCGGTAATGGCCCCGGCCTCGACGACGATGGTCTGGGAGATGGTCCCGGTGACGACGCGATCACTGACGATCCCGATCAGGCCTGGCAGGTAGTCCTTCATACCTCCCCTGCGCAGGGTTGCCGTCGCATCGGAGTTGGGGTTGATCTGCCCAGGAGTTGGTTTTCGGCCCGTGGCGGACGGCGAAACCGTGGATGCGGGCGCTTCCGGCATGTCCGAGATCTCGGTCAGGCCAGCGGGATCATTGTCGCTGCCCTTGCATCCGGTCAGTGCACCCACGGTGACGACGGCGACGAGCACCGTCGCCAGGGTTCGTCGCATCGTTCGTTCACCTCCTCCGTGTCTCGGATAACCGTAGTGGTGGTGGAACCTCAACACCACGTGAGGCCCGGCGTAGAGGGACCATCAGGTCTTGGTGGCGTTCTTGACGATGCCGATTGTGTAGGTCATCTCGGGGTCAGCGTCGATACCCACGACGATCATCTGGTCCTTGATGGGCGGAGGCTGCGCGGATCCATCGCGGTCTCCTCTCCTCATCACACAGGAATTCCCCTCAGACAATACCGCGTATGCTTCAGCGTCCTTCGGCGTCCCGGATGTCGCTCTCTAGCCTGCGCAACTGGTCGCGCAGAGCTTGGTCGGCGTCGACGCCGCTAGCCTGGGCACGGGCGATGAGGGTCAGGAGTTCATCTCCGGTCTGCTCGGCGGTGATGGGTTTCTCAGGCAGTTCAACGTCCACGCCACGGCTGCGAGCCCGTGAGATGACCTTGGCGCTGCGGGCCACGCTCGACAGCGAGTGCGCGATGCCATCGAGGCTGGAGATGCGTCCCTTGGCCGCTGCCTTGCGCGCCTCCCATGCGGCGTCGAGGTCCTCGGGGACGTCCTCGTCCGAGAAGACATAAGGATGACGGGTCACGAGTTTGGCAACGATCCCACCGACGACCTCGTCAATGTTGAAGACGCCCTCCTCCTCCGCGATGCGCGCGTGAAAGACCACCTGGAGCAATAGGTCGCCCAATTCCTCGACGAGGTCGTCGTCAGTGCCGGCCTCAATGGCATCGACGACCTCTCCGGTCTCCTCGACCAAATAGGTCACGAGGGAGCGATGGGTCTGGCTGCGATCCCACGGGCACTCGTCGCGCAACCTCGCCATGACGGCGACGAGGTCGGAGAAATCAGCCCTCGGTCGGGAGTCGTCCGACGCCATCAGGATCAGGAGCGAGAGGTGAAGGGGTCCGACAGCGAGGAACTCCCGTGGACCGCAAGGTTCTTGGCGTCCCAGGTGCCCAACCGCGGATTCGTCTTGACCTCGACCGCGGCCAGGTCGGCCATGGCCTTCTTCTCACCCTCGCGGTCGAACAGATGGAACAGGCCGGCGAAGTCACGGACCATCGCATGGCAGACCGGGTCGGAGGTGAGTGCCGTCATGCCATTGCGGGCGATGACCTGGTCGCGCTGGGCATTGGAAAGCTTCTCCCCGCGGTTGTCCAGGACCTCCTGGGCGACGGCACCACGAATGACCGTCGAGGAGATGACCTGGCGAGGGGTGAGCTCCGTGCTGGGATTGATGTACTTCGAGCAGTGATCCGCTGCCTCATCGATCGACTTCATCGACACCGTTGTGCCCCCCACCGTGGCCGCGGTATTGGGGGAGCTCGCGCACCCGGACAACCCTGCTATACCGAGGAATCCGGTCACTGCGACAGCGACCATGCGGATCGGCATGGGACGCGACAATGCCATGGGGCAACCCTCCTGAATTCGGTGCCGCGCCCTCGGCACGGCGAAGAAGCCTGTCAGCAGCATCCTACGACGAGACTCTCGGCTTCCGCGCCCGACCCGTGAGTGTGGCAGCCGACCCGGCGATGACGGACCCGAGGAACCACGCCGCTCCCACCGGACTCGCGCTAGAGCTGACAACCCAGTTCCACCACGCTTCGTGGCCGTATCCGCGTCCCGTTAGCACTCCGATCAGGAACATACCCACAGCAGGCATCGAGGCAAGCCCCCGCGACATGAAACGCGCACACAGGAGGGTCAGTCCCATACCGATCACGGCATTGCGCGAGATCACCAAACCCACCTCGATAAGGCCGGGACACACGATGGTGGCCAGCAGAGGCAGGGCTGCGGCAACCATAAGCCCAACATCAGCCCAACGCACCGGACGCCGAGATCTCAACTCCAACTCGACCGGATTCCTGGCCACCGACCAGCCGTGAGCCACAATGACGACAAGGGACCCGAAGAACACCAGTGGTGCCCGCAGTGCGACCCCTCCGAAGATGACCGGAATATCGCGAATCGAATTTCCGGTGAGGGCCACCAAGACTGCCATACTGACCGAGCACGCCAGCACAACTGCGACGCCGCGGTTTTTACACCACCAAATCATGGCACCTCACCGCCGAACTGGCCCAACCACCTTCACCGGCACGAGGACAGCCTAGTGGCAACAATGTTCACCGCCTTCGTCTGCTGGACAGCAGGCTGCGTAAGGACTTTCTGCGCCCAGTGCCACTGGTCTGTGGGAATGTTCCCATCCCTCACGTCCTTCTCCGATAGACCCAAGGCCCGTGCACCCGACAGCTGCAGCCACGCTCGGTAACGCCCTTGGTCGGCCGTAGCCCACGCCGGGATCTCGGCGTTCTCCCGTTCCAGACATGGTGCCGTGGCAAGATCACTCGTCAAGGCCCCCAGCAGGTCGTCCGGAGCTGGGGATGGTTGCCCAAGATAGATGTACGCGTCTCGGCCATCACGCGAACGCGATGATGCGGAATCCGGGGGGCTGACCTCGGTGATGACCTCGGGCAGTGTAACGCCTGCCTGACGCCAGACCGGAACCACTGTGGCCACAACGGTCTTGAACCTAGCCGCGGCAGGCTCATGTTCGGGCCACACACAGACCTTTACCTTGGCCACCACGTCACAGTGCAAACCATGGGTTCGCGGCGCGATGGGATCGGGGCCCATCCCCCGAACCATGCTGGCACCACCCACCAGGCCACTCGCGACCAGAACGGCCACTAATCCGGCGACCATACGAGGACCGGGACCCACGGCACGACCACGTGTCCACAACACGAGGAGACTTGCCGCCAGCACGCTGGCGAGCACCGTCCACGTCGCTAAAATGGCACGCCACGACAGCGTGCTGTTGACGCCGCAACATGAGGGCCAGCCTCCGGTCAAATGTCGCATCCACAAGGTTTCGCTGGCTGGAAGCATGATGAGCCACAAGACCGGAACCGTGAGACTGAGCGGCACCGACAGTGCGGGACGCACAGCGACTCCGACCGCCATTCCAGCCAAGGCCCACACCCACACAGTGCCGATGGTCGTCACGATGACGGGCACGGCGTCAATGCTGGTGAACGCCCCGTCACGGATGAAGATCACTACGTCCAAGACGGTGGGAACAACCACCGCAGAGGCCCATGGGGCTGCCATGATCGCGAACCGAGACCGACGCGCTACTCCGGATAGCACCCCACCCGTTTGGAGTCGATGACCTTCCCAGGCACCGGCAGCACATGAGAGCGCAGCGACAAGCAGCAGACTGTAGGCGTCGCGGGTGGCTGATGCGAGGGCGTATCCCTGGGCGGCCGGAGCGTCGAAGTATGTCATGGAGGTGAGAGCCATGACCGGTGCCAACCAGATGCCTGGTGAGATCCGGATGCGCGTCAACCAGGTCATGCCCGCTCCGATCCGACGAGGCCAAGGTAGGAACGTTCGGCGCGATTGGGACCCGGTTCCGAAAGATTGATGAACTCATCGGGCGTTCCTGCGAAGATGACGCAACCCTCATTCATGACGACCACACGGTCGTAAAGGTCCTCGATGTCATCGACCAGATGGGTTGACACGACGACGACTTGGTCTCCAGATGGCACCGACTTGAGAACCTCTCGGAAGGAATGGCGTTGGGCTGGGTCGAGACCTGCGGTTGGCTCGTCCAGCAGGAGAACCTGCGGGTTCACCACCAAAGCTTGAGCAAGACCGACACGGCGTAGCTGTCCTCCTGACAGGCGCGAGGCCCGCGAGGACGCCTTGTCAGAGAGATTGACTGCTGCCAGTACCCCCACGGCTCGACTCTGCGCATCTCGACGCGACAGGCCCGCTAGCCAGCCGGAATAGGCCACCTGTTCATCGACACGGAGTCCGGGTATCGGTGGGACATCCTGGGGCATGAGTGCGACCTGTGACCGTGAGGGCGACACGGGTCCTGGGGAATCAGGCAGGATTACCCGTCCAGCAGACGGTTTAAGGATTCCTGCCATGATTCGAAACAACGTCGACTTCCCAGCACCATTAGGACCCAGAAGGACAGTTTTCCCGCTATAAAGCTCACAGTCGAACCCATGGAAAATCTCACCGTGTCGACCATAGGAAAAATAAACTCCTTCGATCGTCACTTCAGATTCCAGCAGTGCGCGTTTCATGGCACTCAGCACTCGTGAAACATCAATAGCTGATCGTCATCGAGGGGAGCGACACCACTGAGCCGCCATCAATCCCCTCCACCGTCAGGTGATAGTCACCAGCAGGCTGTATTCCCCAACCCGTGTGAGTAGCTGAATACTTGCACAGCAGCGCCTTATTCCCTCTTGCAATATCTGGAAGAACCCACCTATCCTTATGCAAACCCCAAGTGATGGATTTCGCGGAACACTTACCATTGTGCCAGACAATCGTTTTAGCATTATCGTTTGCATTGTCGTGCCAAGACCGCGTTTCAAACCCCACTCTGACGCTACCGAGATGCGATTTGAAACTACCTTCAGCAAACGCTGGCACAGAAATCGACCCCAAGTCACATCCGGCGATCACAGCCGCAGACATGACCCGTCCAATTTTATTCTGCATAATCTCTATATCCTCTCAACCTCGAGAAAACCATGGACTTATCTTGTGTTCCGATGTCAGCATACCCTAACTCGACTGGTCAAGAACGTGGCACAGCCCCGTCTTTGGTGTCCAACACCCCGGCCACGAGACCGGTAGCCCAATCGAGCAGTTCCTGACCTGCCAGAGACTGCCCCCCGATCCGCGCGGTAGTCGGTTTGGGAACCATGACAAGCCCAGCCGTCTCCTTGACCACTGACCCCGGATACAGCCTCTTGAGTCGCATCACGCGCGACTCCGGCAAATGGACCGGGAAAAACCGGATGTTACGTCCCGACGGGACCACCTCGTGGATACCTGCCCTGCGACACATGAGACGGAACCGAGCCACCCCGAGGAGGGCCTGTACCGGCTCGGGCATCGGACCGTAGCGATCGACGAGCTCGGCGGCGATGGCGTCGACCTCCTCGTCGCTGCGCACCTCGGCCAACCTCTTGTACATCTCCAGACGAAGCCGCTCGGTCTCGACGTACTCAACTGGCAGGTTGGCGTCGACCGGGAGTTCGATGCGCATTTCGGGTTCGTCGGCGGCACTGGCGTCACCACGGAACTCCGCGACGGCGTCACCCACCAGACGGATGTAGAGATCAAATCCGACGTCAGCGATGTGACCGGACTGCTCGCCGCCCAACAGGTTTCCGGCGCCGCGAATCTCGAGATCCTTCATGGCGATAGCCATACCGGCACCCAGATCGGTATGGGCGGCCATCGTCGCCAGGCGATCGTGGGCGGTCTGGGAGAGCGGCTTGTCAGCCGGGTAGAGGAAGTAGGCATAGCCACGCTCACGGGAACGGCCGACACGCCCGCGCAACTGGTGTAGCTGGGACAACCCCATGCGGTCCGCGCGGTCGATGAGCAGGGTGTTGGCCGTGGAGATGTCGATACCCGACTCGACGATGGTGGTGCAGACCAGCACATCGGCGCGACGCTCCCAGAAGTCCACCATGATCTGCTCGAGCTGCTTCTCGTTCATCTGGCCGTGGGCGGTGACGATCCGTGCCTCCGGGACGAGCTCGCGCAGTTTGGCCGCCGTCTTCTCGATGGACTGCACCCGGTTGTGGATGTAGAAGACCTGACCCTCACGAGCCAACTCGCGACGGATGGCCGCAACCACCTGACCCTCGTCGTAGGGACCGGCGAAGGTGAGCACCGGATGACGCTCCTCCGGCGGCGTGGCGATCGTGCTCATCTCACGGATACCGGTCACCGCCATTTCCAGGGTGCGCGGGATCGGGGTGGCGCTCATCGCCAGCACGTCGACGTTGACCCTCATGCGCTTGAGGGCCTCCTTGTGCTCGACACCGAAGCGCTGTTCCTCGTCGACGATGACCAGGCCGAGATCCTTGAACTCGACCTCCTTGGCCAGTAGGCGATGGGTGCCGACGACGACGTCAACCGTGCCGCGCTTGATCCCCTCCAAGGTCTCGCGAGCCTCGGCATCGGTCTGGAATCGAGACAGGGCCGCGACCTTGACCGGGAACCCCGCGTATCGCTCGGTGAAGGTCTGGAAGTGCTGCTGCACCAAAAGGGTAGTTGGCACCAGCACGGCCACCTGTTTGCCGTCCTGGACGGCCTTGAAGGCAGCGCGCACCGCGATCTCAGTCTTGCCGTAACCGACGTCGCCACAGACCAGGCGGTCCATCGGGACGACCTGTTCCATGTCGTGCTTGACGTCGGCGATGGTGGTGAGCTGATCAGGGGTCTCGACGTAGGCGAAGGCGTCCTCCAGCTCCCGCTGCCAGGCGGTGTCGGGGCCGAAGGCGTGGCCCTTGGTGGCCTGCCGGGCGGCATAGAGCTTGATGAGTTCAGCGGCGATCTCACGGACCGCCTTGCGGGCACGAAACTTGCGCTTGCGCCAGTCGGCGCCACCCATCCGGTCCAGACTGGGAGCATCACCACCGACATAGCGGGTCACCTGGTCCAGAGAGTTGACGGGGACGAAGAGACGGTCGCCGGGCTGACCCTTCTTGGAGGGGGCGTACTCGATGACGAGGTACTCGCGGGTAGCACCACCGACGGTGCGCTGCACCATCTCCACGTATCGGCCCACACCGTGCTGCTCATGGACGACGAGGTCGCCGGACTTGAGCTCAAGCGGCTGGATCTGATTGCGACGGCGTCGGGGCATGCGCCGCTCGCCACTGACGGCTGGGTCCTGGGAGTCAGCGAGGTCTCCGGTGGAAGCCACCAACAATTTGAGGGAATCCGCGGCGAAACCATGACGCTGATGCAGCCGGACGACCTGGACGCATGGCTCGGTGATGTCGGCGTCGACCTCGTCGACCAGCTTGGCCGCGACGTGATGTTCACCGAGCAGCTCCGCCATGCGCTTGGCGATGCCCTCACCCTCGGCACACAGCACGACCGTCCAGCCCTCACCGAGTCTGGTGGTGAGATCCTTGACGGCCGCCTCCACGTCTCCGCGCCACGGTTCGACAGCCTCCAAGTGCGGGGTGACGGTGTGCGGGGCGGTCGTGACGTCGTCGTCAGCGAGAACATCCGTAGCAGGGTCGTCCAGGGCGAAGGAGGACATCGACCACCACGCCATGCCGCGCTCCAGGCAGTGGGCCCTCACGTGGGACAGGCTGCGGTACCCCGAGGCCGCCAGGTCGATCGGGGCCTGGCCACCACCGGCGGCAGCCGCCCACCCGGCTCCCAGGAATTCTTCGGAGGTGCGGACCAGGTCCGCTGCCCGGGAGCGCACCATCTCGGGGTCCGAGAGGATGACCATGGCGTACTCGGGAAGGACGTCGACGAGCAGCTCCATCTCGTCGACCAGGGCTGGCATGAGGGCCTCCATCCCCTCAACCGCCTGGCCGTCGGCAATCCGCTCCAGCATGTCCGCCAGCTCGGGGTGGTTCGGCAGCAGCGTCTTGGCCCGGGAACGGACCTCATCGGTGAGAATGAGCTCGCGGCACGGAGTACACATGAGCTCCTGGTGGGTTTCGTCGGTAGATCGCTGATCAGCCACCGCGAAGGAGGTCATCTCCTCAATCTCGTCACCGAAGAAATCGATACGAACCGGGTGCTCCAGCACCGGCGGGAAGACATCGACGATGCCGCCGCGTACCGCGAATTCGCCTCGGCGTTCCACCATGTCAACCCGACTGTAAGCAGCGTTGACGAGCTCGGTCGCCAGCACGCTGAGATCGTGCTCCTCCCCCACGGCCAGGCGCACCGGCTTGATGCGACCCAACCCAGCCACCTGGGGCTGAAGCAGGGATCGCACCGGGGCGACGACGATCTGCGGCACCTCTCCCTCAGTGCCACACAACCGACGCAGCACCTCCATCCGTCGACCAACGGTGTCAGTGCGCGGGCTCAACCTCTCGTGGGGCAGTGTCTCCCAGGATGGGTAGTAACAGACGTCATCGGGGCCGAGCCACGTCTCCAGGGTGGCCACCGACTCTTCAGCCTCCCGGAAGGTGCTCGTCACCAACAGCACCGGCAACCGTCCGGAACCAGTGAGCGCCTGGCTGAGCACAGCCGCCACGGCCGGACGGGCAGACGGAGCCACCTGCAGGTCGAGAGTGGGGATACGCCGGGTCAAAGCATCCTCCACGGACTGGGAGAGCACCGGCTCGCGGGAGAGAAGGGAGATCAATCCGCCAGAAGTCACCAAAACAGGGTACGTGGTGGCACCGACAGCTACCCGCCCGTCACGTTCTGGGCTGTTCTCCCTGGCCCACCAACCCATAGCATGACGACGTGAGCACCCCACCGATCCAGTACCCAGTCGTCCCCAAACCCGTTCGACGCGGCGGAGTCCTGCCGATGATCATCACGGTTCTGGGAGCGATCGTCATCCTCCTCATGGTGGCCGTCATCAGCACAGGATCGCCGGCATATTTCATCGTCGGCACGATCCCCTCGACCGTGGCCCTCGTCATGTGCCTGCTGTGCTACCGATGGCTCGACAAGTGGGAGCCGGAGCCCACCCGTCTCACCGTGATGGCATTGATCTGGGGCGGGTCAGCGGCCGTCATCTTCTCCATGCTCGTCGAGGCAGCCATCCCTGCCAGTGACTTCGGCACCGCCGCCATCGTCGCGCCACTCGTCGAAGAGTTCGCCAAGGCCTCGGTCTTCGTGCTGCTCATCACTGGAGTGCGCAAGCTCGAGCTCACCTCTCTGACCGACCACATCTTTTACGCGGGGGTGTGCGCCCTGGGCTTCGCCTTCGTGGAGAACCTGGGGTATTTCGCGACCGCCGAGGGGACAGGAGACATCGTCGTCATGACCCTGGTGCGGACCGGGTTCGGCGTCTTCGGCCACCCGCTCTACACCACCGCGACGGCGGTCGGCGTCTGGGCCTGGCGCAACAAGGACGGATTCTGGAAGGTCATCTTGGGTTATCTCGTCGCCTGCCTGCTGCATGGTCTGTGGAACGGTGGCCCGACGCTCGTGGCAACCGCCATGGGGCTGGGTGTCAACGGCCAACTGACGGCAATGGTCCTCATCTACGTGGTGCTCTTCGTCCCGGTGTTCATCGGTACCGTCGTCATGACGACTCGTAACCGTCGCAAGGAGTCCGAGGCGGTTCGCTCCCAGCTCCCGCTCATGGTCGAGGCGGGCCTGGTGACTCCTGCCGAGGCGCAGATGGTCGCCGATCCGCGCAAGCGTCGCGCCGTGCTCGCTGATTCGGGCAAGCACGGTAGGGCAGCAAAGCGCAGCCAGGAACGGACCATCACTGCTGTCACGGAGGCCGCGCTCGCGCAGAACCGCATCGCCAAGGGTGAGGGCGGTCCCGAACTGGTGCGTCGACGTGACCAGCTCTCGGAATGGCTGCGGACCCGCCCCGACAAATTGGGCCAACTACCCTTCATGCCGCAGGTCCCACAGATGCAGCCTCCGGCGAATTGGTGAGAGTCAGGAATTGAAACGGTTCTGGGCCACCGTCAGCCCCTGGGTGATGATCGTCTCGACGGCGTCGGCAGCCAAGGCCACCTGAACGTCCATGTCAACGCGCTGCTTGGCAGGGACACGAGCCAATACCCAGTCGGCAGGGTCCTGACGGCCCGGAGGACGCCCGACGCCGACCCGCACTCGAATGAAGTCACCGGTGTGCACATGGGACCTGATGGACTTCAACCCGTTGTGTCCGTTGTCTCCACCACCACACTTGAGGCGCAGACGGCCAGGATCGAGATCAATCTCGTCATGGATGACGATGAGGCGGTCAGGGGTGATACCTGCGAAGTCCGCAACCTTGCGGACGGCGACCCCTGACTCATTCATGTAGGTGCGACTGCGCATCAGGGTGACGGTCTGGGTCTCCGAGGCCGGAACACCGAGACCAGCCGAGCCGATGCGGGTGCGAGCCAGCTCGGCCCCCTGCCCGCGGGCCGACGAGAGCTTCTCGCCGGCCCGACGGCACAACTCAGCGATGACGTCTGCCCCGACGTTGTGCCGGGTACCGTCATAGCGCGGGCCCGGGTTGCCGAGCCCGATCACGAGCCAGGAAGGGCTCACTCGTCCTCGGCCTTCTCCTCGCCCTCGGCGCCCTCACCCTCGGACTCCGCGTCCTCAACAGGTTCGGTCTCCGGGAAGACGACGGTGGCTGCAACGGCCTCAGGGTCACCCTTGAGGGTGGTGCCCTCGGGGAGCTTGAGGTCGCCGAGGTAGATGGTGGTACCGGCCTCGAGACCGGTGACGTCGATCTCGATGGACTCCGGGATGTTGAGCAGGTCAGCCTCGACCTCGATCTCGTTGAACTCGGTCATGGCGATGGTGCCAGGAGCAGACTCACCTGCGATACGCAGGGCGACGTTGACGTCAACCTTCTCGCCACGACGCACGGACAGCAGGTCGACGTGACGGACGAAGCCCTTGAGGACGTCACGCTGGACGTCCTTCGGCAGGGCGAGCTTGGGCTCCTTGCCCTCGATCTCGATCGACAGCAGCGGGTTCTCGGTACGCAGGGCGAGAAGGGTGGCGTGGCCCTCGAGGGTCACGTGGATCGGTTCGTGGTCGTGGCTGTACATGACGGCAGGGACCTTGCCGTCACGACGAATGCGACGGGCAGCGCCCTTACCGAACTCAGCGCGCTCTTCAGCCTTGAGGTGAATGATGTCTGCCATGGCAGTGTCTCCTTCTCGTTGACGTGAAACGGCTCGACGAGAGGATGCCCAATCGGGCGGCCAGTCGATCACGGACCTTGCGGTCCCTCGCCAAGCAAGGCCACTGTACGGCACGACGACGTCGTCCCCCAAATGCAAAGCCGCCCACAGCACAAGCGGTGCCATGGGCGGCTGAGCTCTCATGTCAGCGGAACAGGCTGGTGACCGACCCGTCCTCGAAGACCTCCTGGATCGCCTTTGCGATGAGCGGGGCGATGGACAACACCGTCATCGAGGGGATGTTGATGTCGTCACGAATCCTGAGGGTGTTGGTGACGATGAGCTCCTCGATCGGGGAGTTGTTGATGCGCTCGGCGGCAGGATCCGACAGGATCGGGTGAGTGGCGGCTGCGATGACGCGCTTGGCACCGTGCTTCTTGAGGGCCGAGGCTGCCTGGCACATCGTACCGGCGGTGTCGATCATGTCGTCAACGAGCAGGCAGGTCTTGCCCTCGACCTCACCCACGACCTCATGGGTGGTCGTCTCGTTGGCCTTGTTCGGGTCGCGACGCTTGTGGATGATGGCCAGCTGACAGCCAATCTTATCGGTCCACATGTCGGCCAGACGCACACGGCCGGCATCCGGGGAGACGACGACCATGTCGGAGTTGTCGTACTTGGAGGCGACGTAGTCGGCGAGCACCGGCAGGGCCCAGAGGTGATCGACCGGTCCGTCGAAGAATCCCTGGATCTGGGCAGCGTGCAGATCGACCGACATGATGCGGTCGGCGCCGGCGGCCTGGTAAAGGTCGGCCATGAGGCGAGCAGAGATGGGCTCGCGGCCCAAGTGCTTCTTGTCCTGGCGGGCGTAGGGGTAGAACGGGGAGACCACGGTGATGCGCTTGGCCGAGGCCCTCTTGAGGGCGTCGACCATGATGAGCTGTTCCATCATGGCCTCGTTCACCGGGGCGCTGTGGGACTGGATGACGAACGCGTCGCAGCCACGCACGGACTCCTGGAACTGCACGTAGATTTCGGAGTTGGCGTAGGTGACCTGACGCGAGGGGACGAGGTCGACGCCGAGTTCGGCGGCGATCTGCTCGGCAAGTTCGGGATAGGCCCGTCCTGAGCAGATCATGAGGTGCTTGTTGTTCGGACGGGTGGTTCCACTCACTGGTCAGCCTCCGGGCTAAGGGTGTCGTCTTGGCTGTCGGACGTGATGTCCGAGTCGGTGGCGGGAGCGGCGCACTCCCGGGAGAGAACGGATCCGACAACGACGGAGGATCCTGCAGTCACCTCGGAATCGTCGACGTAGGCCATGTGGGGTATGGCCGCCTCGGTTCCGACGTGGGTGTTCTTGGTCTCGACGAAGGCTCCGACCTTGGCGTCGCGGTCGAGGACGGAGCCGGGGCGGATGTTGGAGAACGGGCCGACGCGCACTCCCTCACCGACGACGGCGAGTGTGACCTCGGACCGAGTGACAGTGGCCCCTTCCCGAATCTCGGAGTCGGTGACGATGACATCCGGCCCGATGATGGCCGCGGAGGCGATCGTCGTGGCTCCGTTGAGGAAAACTCCTGGATACAAGGTGACGTCATTGCCGAGATCGACATCCGGCTGGATCCAGGTGGAGGACGGATCGATGACGGTGACCCCGGCGCGCATCCATGCGGTGACAACGCGTCGGTTGACCTCGGCATTCATGCGAGCCAGCTGAACCCGGTCGTTGACTCCCTCGGTCTGCCAGACGTCGTCAATACGGAAGGCGCCGACACGACCACGACCGGGGACCTCGATGGTGCCATCGGCAGCCATGGTGGCGACGTCGGTGAGGTAGTACTCACCCTGGGCGTTGTCGTTGGACAGCTTGGACACGCCGTCGCGCAGGGCCTCGGCGTCAAAGACGTAGATGCCGGAGTTGATCTCTCGGACGGCCCGCTGTGCCTCGTCGGCGTCCTTGTGTTCGACGATTCCGACGACGGCTTCCCCGTCACGTAGGATGCGCCCATATCCCGTGGGATCATCGACCTCGGCAGTGAGAACGGTGACGAGATTGCGACGCTCGCGGTGGACCTCGACCATCTGCCGGAGGGTTTCTCCGGTGAGCATGGGGACGTCGCCATAGGTGACGACGATCTCACCGTGAAGCTCGCCCAGGCCGTCAAGACCGCACGCGACAGCATGACCGGTGCCCTTCTGCTCGGCCTGAACCGCGGTGGTGACGTCGGGGGCGTCATCAGCCAGATGGGCCTCTACCTGATCGCGACGATGTCCGACGACCACGACGAGATGCTCTGGGTTGAGTCCGCGTGCCGCTCCTACGGCCCACGACAGCATGGGTCGACCGGCAACTTCGTGGAGCAGTTTAGACTTCGAGGACTTCATGCGGGTGCCACCGCCAGCAGCCAGCACGATGACGGCGGCCACTCCGTCGATCTCGGTTCGGTCAGTGGACGGGCTGGACGTCACGGTGCTCTCCCAGTTCGAATGCGGCATGCAGGGCCAACTGTAGCCGTCACGCGGTCGCACCGCACCGTGAGGAGGTACGACAGGGTAGATGAGCTCCCCGGGCAGGAGTCGAACCTGCGTCGCTGATCCTGATTCAAAGTCAGGCGGGCCCTGCCGGCAGACCAACCGGGGAACGCTCGGCAAACCGAGTCCCCCCAACCCTAGAGCATGGACCGCGATTCGGCCACGCAACGGGCCTGAGTAGGCTCGATGCCATGACGTCGACGCCCGCATCCCGACCTTCCAGGCACCCCCGGGCTCGGATGACCAGCGGACAGCGCCGCGAGCAGCTCATCAGCGTGGCGCGTCGTCTCTTCGCTGACAACGGCGTCGCGGGCACCTCCGTCGAGGAGATCGCTGCCACCGCAGGAGTTTCGAAACCCGTCGTCTACGAGCACTTCGGGTCCAAGGACGGGCTCTACGCCGTCGTCGTCGATCGGGAGGTGCGCCTGCTGCAGGACTCCCTCAATGCCGCGATGACCCGCCCGAAGCAGGGACCACGCCGCACCCTGGAGTCCGCGGTGCTGGCCCTGCTGGACTACATCGATGATCGCCCCGATGGATTTCGCATCATCTCCCGAGATTCCTCGGTCGGATCAACGACCGGCTCCTACGCCTCGATCCTTTCTGACGTCGCTTCCTGGGCGGAAGGGATTCTCGCCGACAACTTCAACCGTCACGGCTTCGACGCCTCCTTCTCACCCCTTTATGCCCCGGCACTCACCGGGATGGTGGGCATGGCAGGACAGGCCTGGATCGACACCCGGGAACCAGCCAAGGAAATCGTCGCCGCTCACCTCGTCGACCTGGCCTTCAACGGGCTGGCACGGGTGTCGGAAAACCCACGTCTCACCCGCCACAGCGAGCGGGAAGAGGATCAGTCCAGCTCTTCCTGACGAGCCAGCACCGCGCGCAGTCCCCGGCCCAGTTGCTCAACGGCCTGCGGGTCCATCGAGTCGAGGAGACGTCCCTCGGATTCCAACAAGGCTGCCAGAGCTCCGTCGACCCGATCTCGTCCGGCATCGGTGAGCTCGACGATGACCCCGCGACCGTCCTTGGGGTGAGGCAGACGATACACCAGGCCACGATCTGACAGTCTGGTAATCCGATTCGTCATCGTCCCCGAGGCGACCTCAAGCTCGCTGAGGAGCTGCCCGGGGCTGAGCTGATAGGGCTCCCCGGAGCGTCGCAGGGCTGCCAGGACGTCGAATTCCCAGCCCTCCAGGTCCCATTGTGAGAATGCCTTGGACCGGTCTCGATCAAGGCGACGTGCCAGCCTGGTGACGCGCGACCACACCTCCATCACCTCGACGGGCAGGTCGGGTCGCTCCCTCGCCCATGCCGCGATAATGACGTCGACGGCGTCCTTCGGGTCCTGGTGCTGGTGGGAGGTCGTCATGCGAAGCTCCCCACCGGCCCCGGCAACACCTGAGCGCCGGAGGCCGGGCCGCGGGCCGTCCTGGTGCGATTGACCTGCGGTAGGGCGGACACGGCCCCGCTGACCTTCTTGGCCCCGGCGGAGTCGCGCACGAGGAAGGCGCAGGTGGGTCCGGAACCCGAGACGAGAGCGGTAAGAGCTCCAGCTTCCTTCCCGACTTCCAGCACCTCGCCGAGTTCGGGACGCAGGTCAACAGCGGGGGCCTGAAGATCATTGCTCATGGTGGCCGCGACCGCGTCGAGATCTCCCCGCGTGAGGGCTGAGATGAGGTCGTTGGGAACTGACTCTCCCCCAGGGTTCCCGCCCATCTCGTCGAAACGTCGGTAGACGGCTGGGGTGGACAGTCCCTGGTTCGAGGTGGCGATGACCCAGTGATGACGGCCACGACAAATCACCGGAGCCAGACGGTCCCCTCGCCCTCGACCCAGCGCCACCCCGCCCATGAGGCAGAAGGGCACGTCGGAGCCTAGCTGCGCGGCCAGCGGCTGCAGACTCTCAGGAGAATCGGGAAGACGACACAGGGCGGCTGCGGCGAGCAGGGCTCCAGCGGCATCAGCGGACCCACCTGCCATGCCACCGGCGACAGGAATGGACTTGTCGATGTGAATATCGACGCCATGATCGCGCTCCCCCCGCTCCAGGGCGAATTCCTCACGCACCATCTCCACGGCCCGCCAGGCGAGGTTGGTCTCGTCAGTGGGAACCTGGTCGGCATCCTCTCCCGAGACGGTGAGGGTGATGCGTTTGTCGTCACGACGGGTCACCGTCACTTCGTCGTGAATCCCGATCGCCTCGAAGACCGTTGCCAGCGGGTGGAAACCGTCAGGCGCAAGGCTGCCGACCCCCAGCGCCAGATTGACCTTGGCGCTGACCCGCACCGTCACAGTCGTGGGACGGAGCAGGTCGAACGGATCGTCCATCATCATGTGCTTACCGTACCGGCAGAAGTTCACACCTGACCCGGATCGCCGAGGACACCGGCTTGGGCCAGCGCCTCTGCGACACGGGTCAACTCCACGATGCCAAGGGCTTCTCCCCGCACCGTCGGGTCGATCCCGGCAGAGCTGATGAGCTCAGAGGCAGCCATCGATCCGCCGCACAGCCCGGCCAGCGCTGATCTCAGCATCTTGCGACGGGACGCGAAGACCGCGTCAACCACGCGGAAGACCTGGGAGCGAGTGGCCTCAGGGGCTCGTCCATCGATCTGGGGGGGACGTCTCCTCGTGATCCGGACTAACCCGGAATCCACGTTGGGCACCGGCCAGAAAACCGTCGGGGCGACATTTCCCACCCGGGTCGCCTCGGCATACCAGGCCAGTTTGGCGCTGGGGACCCCGTAGATCTTGGACCCCGGAACGGCCACCAGACGGTCGGCCACCTCCGACTGCACCATGACGACACCCGTCGACCATTGCGGACAGATCGCCAGCATGTGCAGCAACACCGGGACAGCGACGTTGTAGGGCAGGTTCGCCACCAACGCGGTCGGATCGGCACCGGGGACGGCATCGACGTCGAGGGCGTCGGAGAGGATGACCTCCAGCCTGTCGGCAGCCTCGGGCATCCGCTCGGCGACGGTGTCGGGCAGCTGGTTGGCCAGCACCTCGTCAATCTCGACGGTGATGACTTGGGCACCGGTCTCCAACAACCCGAGGGTTAGCGACCCCAGGCCTGGGCCGACCTCGATGACACGGTCATCGGGACCCACGTGGGCCAGGGACACGATGCGGCGCACCGTGTTGGCGTCGTGGACGAAGTTCTGCCCCCGGGTTTTCGTCGGTCTCAGGCCGATCTGACCGGCAATGCGTCGGATCGACGCGGGATCGAGCAATCCGGTTTCGGTCACCAGGCACCTCCATAAGCGGAAAAGGCGTTGTCAGTGAGCTGTTGGCAGGCGCGCGTCTCGTCCCACCCACGCTGCTGTGCCACGAAACGGGCGGTGTGCGGCAGCAGATAGGGACCGTTGCGCTTGCCGCGGCGTGGCACCGGGGTCAGGAACGGTGCGTCGGTCTCGACGAGGATGCGGTCGTCGGGAGCGATCGCCAGGGCGTCGCGCTGAGGGCCGGCAGAGTTGAAAGTGATCGTCCCGGAGAACGACAGGTATGCCCCGTGCCCCAGGCAGATCCGGGCCAGGTCGGCATCACCGGAATAGCAGTGCATGATGACCCGCTCCGGCCAACCTTCTGAGTCGAGAACGTCGACGACGTCTTCGTGGGCCTGTCGGCCCTGGGTCGGACCGTCTCCCTCACCACCGTTGCGGGCATCACGCATGTGGATCGCAAGGGTGAGACCGTGCTCATGGGCCAGGGCGATGTGGGCGGCGAAGACCTCCCGTTGGAGGGCCTGGCCCTCGTCGTCAGTCGTGCCGAAGTGGTCGATGCCAGTCTCGCCGATGGCCCGGACGTGGTCGCCGGCGCTGGCAAGGTCATCGATGCGCTTGAGGGCATCGCCGATCTTCTTGCGTCCCAGACGGGCGGCGTCATTGGGATGGATCGCCACCGCCGCAATGACGTTCTTGTGGGTTCGCGCCAGTTCCTCGGCGAACTCGGACCCCTCCACGTCGCACCCGATTTGAGCAATGTGGGTTACCCCGACCTCACGAGCGGCGGCCAGACTGATGGCGGGATCGAGGTGGACGATGTCGGCCACCGTGTCGAGGTGGGTGTGGGAGTCCACCAGAGGGGCGGCCAATGGCTCGGGCAGGGGCGGCAGGCCAGCCTCGGCCAGTACCTCACGGATGGCTTCGTTCACGATTCCTCCTGGTCGGTCGAGGCATTCTGGACGGCGTCGTAGAGCTCATGTCGGTCGACACCGGTGGCCCGTGCTACCTGGGCGCTGGCCTTGGACGGCTTGATTCCGTCGTCGGCGAGGTCAGCGACCATCTCGACGGCCTCGTCAAGACTCACGGAGTTCCCCCTGGCTCCCTCGATGACGATGGTGATCTCGCCGCGGGCGTTCTCACGAGCCCATTCAGCCAGCTCTGCCAGACCGCCGCGACGAACCTCCTCGTAGGTCTTCGTCAATTCCCGGCACACCGCAGCGCGTCGGTCGGTGCCGAGGATCTCAGCGGCATCGTCGAGCAGATCGGCGAGCCGATGGGGAGCCTCGTAGACGACAGTGGTGCGCGGTTCGTCGGCAAGTTCAGCCAGACGACGCCGCCTCTCCCCCGATTTGCGCGGCAGGAATCCCTCGAAGCAGAACCTGTCAGTCGGCATTCCCGAGATCGCCAGGGCGGTCGTCACGGCAGTCGGACCGGGCACCGAGGTGACGACGATGTCGTGCTCGATGGCAGCGGTGACGAGCCGGTATCCCGGGTCAGAGACTGAGGGCATTCCGGCATCGGTGGCCACCACGACGTCATCACCGTCGAGGAGACACTCGATGAGCTCGGAGGTTCGGGCCACTTCGTTGCCCTCGAAGTAGGACACCACCCGGGCAGAGGTCTCGACGTCAAGGCGGCGCAACAGGTCGCGTAGTCGCCGGGTGTCCTCGGCTGCGATGATGCGGGCGTCACGCAGGGTCTCGACGAGGGCAGGCGAGGCGCTACGGCGATCCCCGATGGGAGTGCCCGCAAGGATGACTCGTCCCGATTGTGCCTGGTTCACCTGACCATCGTCCCACGCCGGACCGACGGTGGCGTCCCACCGACCCTCTACCATGGCGATGTGGCAGCAGCGAGAAGATCCTTGTCGACCATCGAGCGTCTCGACGACGGTCGAATGACCGACGAGTACACGAGCTGGGTCGTCACGGCCCTCATCACCGCAGTGGCTTTTCTGCTGCGGGTGTGGAATGTCGGCTTTCCCAGGAACCTCGTCTTCGACGAGACCTACTACCCCAAGGATTCCTGGACGATGCTCCAGCAGGGGTACGAGGGCACCTGGCCCGACGCCGCGAAGGCCAATGCTGACATCGTCAACGGGATCACGAGCACCTGGACACCCGACGCCGAGTTCGTCGTCCATCCCCCGATGGGAAAGTGGCTCATCGCGATCGGGGAACACCTGTTCGGTTTCAATTCCTTCGGTTGGAGATTCGCCTCCGTGGTCTTCGGGTCCCTGCTCGTCCTCATGACGATCCGGCTGGCTCGACGTCTCTCCCGATCCACAATGGTGGGTGCCATTGCTGGCATCCTGCTCACCCTCGACGGCCTGGCCTTCGTCATGAGCCGGGTCGGACTGCTCGACATCTTCCAGGCCTTCTTCCTGGTGGCGGGCGTCTCCGCGGTGGCAGCTGACCGGGACTGGTTCCGTCATCGTCTGGCAGCTCACCTGAGGGCCGTCGGCACACCCCATCTTGATGGGGTGTTCGGTCCAGCTCTGGGGTGGCGGCCGTGGCGCCTGGTGGCAGGGGTCATGTTCGGTCTGGCCTGCGCCACCAAGTGGAATTCCGTGTTCGTGCTGGCGACGATGGGCATCGTCTCGGTCATCTGGGACTGGTCGGCGCGTCGACTGGCCGGTGCTGGCAAGAAGGCTTGGTGGTCCTTCCTGCGCGACGGGATACCGGCCTTCCTCTACATGGTCGTCGTGGCCGTGGGCAGCTACATCGCCACGTGGGCACGGTGGCTCTCGGTCTACCCACACATGGTCTTCGGAAAGTCCTGGGCTGGCCCGAATCCTGATCCGGGTCTGTCGAAAGTGACCGGAAAGCCCTTGGCCGCGCTGTGGGACTATCACCAGCAGATGTACGACTTCCACACCGGCTCATACATGATGACGCAGACCCACGTCTACGCCTCGAATCCATCCGGCTGGTTGATCAATCAGCGACCGCTCGGGATTGACGCCGTCAACGACATCAAGCCTGGACAACAAGGTTGCGAGGCCGTCGGTGACACCTGCCTACGTGTCATCTCCGCGACCGGAACCCCCGTGCTGTGGTGGTTCGCAGCACTCGCCCTCGTGGCCGCGGTGATCTGGTGGATCTTCGCCCGTGACTGGCGGTTCACCCTGCCGATCGTCGCCATGATGTCGACGTGGATCCCGTGGTTCCGCTACGACAACCGTCCGTTGTTCTTCTTCTACGCCATCTGCATCATTCCGTTCACAGTGACGATCCTGGCGATCTGGCTCGGTCAGATCCTTGGCCCGGCCAAGGCCACCAGCCGACGCCGCATCGGTGCAATCGTCGTTGGCACGGTCATGGCCCTGGTCGCGGCCGATTTCGCCTTCATCTATCCCATCCTCACCGACAGCCTCATGACCCGAAAGGCATGGCTGGCACGGATGTGGTTCCGCTCCTGGATCTGAGTCGGTCATCGGACGCCCGACGGGGATTTGCTCGTCGAACAGATACGCTGAGGGTCCGGAAGGGAACCAACCCGGAAGGACGCCCATGATCTGGAAGCTGCACAACGGCGGTGTACTGGAGCCAGGTGAGGTGGTGGCTCCCGACGAGAGGCTCGGATGGGGACGAACCATCGGGCTGGGAGCCCAGCACGTGGTGGCGATGTTCGGGGCAACTTTCGTCTTCCCCGTCCTCATGGGCCTCAACCCGCAACTGGCAGTGATGATGTCGGGTGTCGCGACCCTCGTCTTCATCTTCGTCACCAAGCATGAGGTGCCGTCCTACCTCGGCTCCTCGGCAGCCTTCCCCGGCGTGGCGACGGCCATCTACGCCTCCGGCGGCAAACCCAATGACGTCTCGGGCGCCCTGTTGTGCGTGGGCCTGACCCTCTTCATCTGCGGCATCATCATCCAGGCAGCCGGTTCGCGTGTGGTGCACAAGGTGCTGCCGCCGACGGTGACTGGCGCCGTCGTCATGCTCATCGGCTTCAACCTCGCCCCGGTGGTTGCCAAGACCTACTGGCCCACCGATCAGTGGACCGCACTCATCGTCATGTTGCTGGTCATCGCACTGTCGGTGGGACCGCGCGGATTCATCTCCCGCATCGCCATTTTCCTGGCCTTGGTCATCGGTTACGTGTTGTCGTGGATCGAAGATCTGGTGTTCGGTCCACTGCATCATGCCGACGGCGGCGTCGCACCGCGAGTGGACTGGTCGGTCGTGCATGACTCGGCATGGTTCGGCCTGCCCCCGGTGACGAACCTGGACACGTGGAAGTATCTGCCCCAAGCCCAGAACGGATCCCATTACGCAGCCACCAACGTCGTCGGGTTCCACCTTCCGACCTTCCACCTGGCCTTCATCCTGTTGGCCCTGCCGGTCGTCATCGCCCTCATCGCCGAAAACACCGGTCACGTCAAGGCCGTTGCCGAGATGACCGGCACGAACCTCGATCACCAGGTCGGACGAGCGGTCGCCGCTGACGGTGCGACCTCCATGCTGGCCACCTTCCTCGGCGCGGGCCCGACGACAACCTACTCGGAGAACATCGGTGTGATGGCAGCGACGAGGGTGTACTCCACAGCCGCCTATGTGGTGGCTGCGGTCGTGGCGATCCTGTTCGGCTTCTCCCCCAAGTTCGGTGCCGTCATCTCGGCAACTCCCGGTGGGGTACTGGGCGGCATCACCGTCGTCCTCTACGGCATGATCGGCTTGCTGGGTGCCAAGATCTGGAAGGAGAACAACGTCGATTTCGGCAATCCGGTGAACCTCGTCCCGGTGGCAGCCGGCATCATCATCGGCGTCGGTGACGTCTCGCTGAAGTTCAGCGACTCCTTCACCCTGGGCGGCATCGCCCTGGGCACCATCGTCACAGTCGGCGTCTATCACCTCGCCAAGTGGCTCGCACCCAACGAGCTGTCCGACGCGGCCGGAGGCACGAACATCATCCTCGACACTCCTGGCATGTACGTTGACGACGACACCCCCGACGACCGTCGTCGTCGTGAGGGGAGATCGACGCCGTACGCAGTAGGCTTGCGGCCCAGATGACGGAGGAGGCGATCGATGGCAGCAACACCCCAGCCAAGGAACACCACGCCAACCAGCGCGAGAACCCACGGCGGCACCTCACCGGTGGCGACCGGACCGATCGCCGACACCAAACCCGGCATCGTCGACATCAAGTGGTTCGAGCAGGGAGTCCCGGCCGACCCGGAACACCAGGCTGACATCGAAGCGACGCTGTCCTGGCTGGACGGCCACCCCGAGCGACTGGGAATCATCGTCGAGCAGAGTCCGAACCGGACCCAGATCAAGCGCCTTGTCGACCTCATGCGCCTCGACCCACTACTGGCCGAGGACCTGGTGGAAGGCCACCAGCGTCCCAAGCTGGAACGCCACGGGGATGCCCTGTTCCTGGTGTTGCACCCGCCGTTCTACATCGACTCAATGGAGGATGTGGCCTTCGTCGAGGCCGAGGTCATCAAGCAGCGCAACTGCGTCGTCGTCATCGTGCAACGCATCCCTGACGAGTTGTCGAGCCTGAGGTGGACCCCGCGTCTTCCCAGTGCTCCGGAATTGCTGCGTCATGGGCCGGAGTCAGTGCTTTACACCATCCTCGACGGTGTCGTTGATCAGACCTTTCCCGTCATCAGTGGCATCCAGTTCGACATCGAGCAGATCGAGAGGCAGGTCTTCAGCGGGGACTCTGCGGCCCCCGAGCGCATCTACCGCTTGTCCCGAGAAGCTATCGACCTGCAGCACGCCACCAACCCACTCATTCCCATCATTGCCGCTCTCAGGGCTGGATCGGCCAAGCACCAAGTGCCCCCAGAATTGCAGGCATATCTGGCCGACGTCGCCGACCACTTGGCCCGAATCTCCTCGCAAATCACCGATATCCGGGAGTTGCTCACCCAGATCCTCACCGTGAATGCGACCCTCGTCGACCAGCGATCCAACGAGGACCTCAAAATTATTTCTGGGTGGGCAGCGATCCTCGTCGTCCCCACCCTGATCGGGTCGATTTATGGTATGAACTTCGACAATATGCCTGAGTTGCACTGGCGATTTGGCTATCTCTACTCCATACTCGCCATGGTGGCGAGCAGTGTGATTCTCTACGTCATCTTCCGTAGGAACAATTGGCTGTAGGCCTGGAGGACGGAGCCACGGGCCATACCTCCATGACCACGATCCATCATGGGAGAAGTTTCCGCGGGAGTCGCACGGAACGAGACGCGGCTGAGCGGGCATATTCGCCGACCGCTTTTACTTGGTACGGGTCACGCCGATAAGAGCCGCCAGAGGCCCGAGGCTTCGATTCCTCCACCGTGGGGGCGTGGTCGCCCTTCCTCGGCCGTCATCGTCGAAGCCGGGACCATCGACCTGGCGACTGCGTCGTCACGGGCTCGAGGGCTCCATCTTGGGCGACGCCCCAGTCTCCGGTACCAGTTTCGCTGCTGCCGGGATGCTCGCCCCGGTCTCCGAGGCCGTCTGGGACCAACCGGCCCGCTACCCGCTGATGGTGGAGTCGGGTATCGAGAGGGTTCCACCTTCGTCTGCGCTGAGGATTCTGCCGATCATCAAACCCTCAATGAACTGCTGGAACTCCAGCACCGGATGGGCATGGACATCAACCGAATCAGCGTCTATCAGGCACGCGTGGCAGAACCAGCACTGGGCCCAGGATGCGTCGAGGCTGTCGCCATGCCTGGCGATCACCAAATCGATCCCCAGCGGCTGTGCAGTGCCATCCTGGAGATCCTTGGTGACCGGATCGTGCCTACCCGAGCCAGTGAGGTTCTCTTCGATGAGAATCATCGCGCGATTGGTCTGCGTGGTGCCGACGGCAGAAGCTAGCACGTCGGTCACGTCGTATTCGCGACCGGGATAGAAACCGGTGCGAGGTGAGGTGCTGTGCCTTCGTGTCCCCGAAGCCTTGCAGCTGTTGGTGACAAGGACCATCCGCGGCGTCGTGCAGGGCAATGCAGTTTACATTGTCCCGCGCGTCAATGACACCGTCGTCCTGAGCGCGACGACCCGGAAAGATGGCATGGTGGGGGTGCGTGCCGAGGGAGTCCATCAATTGCCACGCGATGCCCACCGCTTGGTGCCCGGAATCCTCGACTGCGAGATCTACGAGAAGACGGCCAAGTCCCGCCCGGGTTCCCCGACGACATGCCCATGATCGGACGGGTAGCGGCGGGCTCACCGTCTCGATGGGGTACTTTCGACACGGCATTCTTGTGGCCGCTATTGGCTCCATGATTGACGCAGATTTCATCTGCGACACCGAAAAGGACAATGACCCGGTCCTACTCACGGCAGTCAGCCCATTCCGATTCTGCAACCGGTAAGTAGCCATCATGACGACGAACAATGGTGAACACATGGCGACTAGCCATGTCGGTTGCACCACCACGATGATCAACGGAGATCCGTACGCCGACGACGGTAACGAGACGATTCTTGATCTGGTGAGTGCCCGTACCGGCAAGACGCTGAGAGCCGACGGGCGGACCGTCGATGGCTCTCCTCTGGAGATTACGATGGCCGTGAACAGGAGGGCAACGACGGACCCCGACGAGCCGCTGCGCATCGGTGGTCTGGAGTTGACACCCCGACTCATCATGGGCACCGGCGGTAGCACGAGCATGGTCACCCTCGAACGGGCCTTGGTGGCTTCGGGAACCCAACTGGCGACCGTAGCCATACGTCGAGTCGTCGCCGGGGCTCGTCAGTCGGTGTTTGAGATCCTGCAGCGGCACCGCATCACCGCCCTGGCCATGGAACTGGGGTGCGACGCGGTGCTCCTGGCGTCGGCAGTAACCCATGCCCACAATACCGGTGGGCACGGCCAAGGCAATGAGGATGGCCGAAGCGGCTGGACGGGCAGCTCGCAGGTCGGGACGCATCCCACCTCGGCGTCTAGCGCGAGGCAGCTCGCCCTTCGACGGTATTGTCACCGACGGGTACGTGACCCGAGAGAGGACGACAACCTGTGAGCGCTCCGAACCCGGTGGGCAACGCGGCATTATGTGCCGCCAGTGACCGCGATGCCGTAGGAGACTTGCCCCCTGAGACGTCGCTGACCAGCCGTGACCTAACCCGATACGACCGCCACATCGTCCTACCCGGATTCGGGCAAGATGCCCAACGGCGGCTACGAGATAGTCGGGTACTCGTCGCCGGAGCCGGAGGACTTGGCTCCCCGGTGCTGCTATACCTGTCCGCGGCTGGGGTCGGCCACCTCACAATCCTTGATGATGACGTCGTTGACGAGTCCAACCTGCAGCGTCAGGTGATCCACCGCCAAGCCGACGTGGGAAGGCCCAAAGCCGTTAGCGCCAAGGATGCGGCGCACCGATTGGACCCGCAGCTGGCGGTGGAGGCCGTCGTCGCCCGTTTGGGAACCGACAATGCGCTCGACCTAGTCAAGGATCACGACCTTGTCCTCGATTGCACGGACAATTTCACGACCCGCTACCTAGTCTCCGATGCTGCCGAGATTACCGGCACCCCGCTGGTCTGGGGAACGATTCTGCAGTACCAAGGACAGATATCGGTCTTCTGGCCTGGTCATGGACCGATGTTGCGTGACCTGTTTCCCGAAATTCCCGCTGCCGACTCAATACCGTCGGCCGCTGTCGGAGGCACATTCGGCCCGATCGTCGGTCAAGTGGGGTCAATGATGGCCGCCGAAGCCATCAAGGTGCTCACTGGGGTCGGGGCGCCCTCCGTGGGGAAGCTCGTCGTCGTCGACGCTCTCGACATGGGCGCCCGCACCCTCAGTTTCGCCCCAGAACCGGACCGAGAACCGGTGACGTGGCTTCCCCCGTCCGATCGGTGAGCCATCACCAATGATTTTGGTGCACTGTTCTGGCGTCTCGATACATTTGGGCGTTCCGACGAAGCGACTGCAGTACGGCGGTTTCCCCGCCTGATCGAGGGTGGGCCCGCGAATGGCGCTGGTTGGGCCAAAGACAGACAGCATGGTTGCCCCTGCTTTCCTGAGGGTTCGCGCCACACAACGACAAGTGGGTTTCCCCGAGGCGTCGTCATGGCCCACCCGTGCCCCAACTAGCTCTGGGTCAAGACACCGCTATAGCTAACAGCAGCAATGGAAAACCGTATCGGGCACCGGATGCGACGACCGCCGCGAGAGAAACACTCGTTGCAGCGTACTGCCGCATTGTGCAACAGCACAGTCAAACGCTACGACAGCTCTCGTACCAAACTCACTGACAAGGCAGTGGGAAACGCCCGCACGGCTCGGTGCCTCGATCCGACCGCCCCTCGCACGGCCTTAGCTTCGTGCCGAGCCTCGCTGGTCGGCAATCCGCGTCAGTTTCTTCGCCAGCTCCGTCGCATCGCCACCTTGTGCAGTGGCAAGACCAACGAGGAAGGCTGTAAGCGGCGCCCCCGGGCGTGACGGTCCGTGAGAGATGGCCGAGACCATATCGAGCAGGGGCTGCTCGGCATCTGTTAAAATGGTTGGGTCAACACTCAGCTCGTCGGCAGCGGTCTTCAACCATTCACGCATCCGGGCCATTTTCTCCGGGTTGTCGTCATGATGCGGCACGATTTCCTCCTGACATCTTATGGGCATCACACGTAGTAGCTCACCTGTTCTCGTCCTGGAGACACCCTATGACCCAACAACAACCCGAGGACGGGGCGCACATAACTAAAGCGTACTCCGCAGACTTGCGAGATGTGACGCACCGTCCCGCGTGTGGTGGGCATCAATGTCCCCCACCTGCAAGCTGGCTAAAGATGTGCCCGAGCACCGGACCGATCACGGCGAGGGTATCGCTCACCCCCCCGGTGGATCCCGGGGCATTGACGATGAGCGCCCCCTGACAGTCACGCGAAGTGACTCCCACCAGCCCGCGCGAAAGCCCCGCTACGGCGGAAGTATGACCGCCATTGGCTCGGATCTGTTCCGCCAACCCATCCAGACGTGCAACCAGCATTGGCTCAGTAGCTTCCGGGGTGAGGTCACGCGGCGATACCCCCGTTCCGCCAGTGGTGACGACAAGACGGCATCCATGCGCCAGCGCGTCCTTCAGGGCGCCACGCACCGAGTCGATGCCGTCGGGCACGACAACCACCGGTTCGGGGCGAAGCCAGCTGTAATCCAAGCCAGCGAGCAACGAAAGGGCCAAAGGGCCAGACCGATCCGTCGCTGCTCCCGAGGCGCAACGGTCCGAAACGGTGATAACACGGGCCTTGATCTCTTCCACGCGGGAAATACTATCGGGGACCTCACCAGCAGTACCGTTGACCAACCCCCAGTCGGCTGAGTGGAGCGCATACTCGCTGGAAAGCATGCCCCGAACGTTGCGCGGGGAGAGATTCTGTCATCGCCTGCAGGCCTGCCAGCAAGCCGAACATCAGCGACGCCAACAGAAGCTTCTTCATCACCTGGGAGTCACGTCAATGCCCAGCTTCTGGCCGAGCGCGGTCCTTCCGCGACGAGAGGCGCTCAACATCTGTTTCTCTGAGAGAAAGCGTCTCGCACACCTCGACCAACGTGAATGACCCAGGACGGGACAACAGACGGGGCAACAGACGAGTAAGGCTTCCGAGAACATGTCAACCGGAGGCTCAATCGGCGACATGGTTCCGCCACCATTCCAGGTCATCCGGGGTGTCGAGGTCACGACAGACTTCTGGGCTCACCGGCACATCGAGTAAATCCAAATTTCCCAGCACGCTGTGCACCGAGCGGTTGATGACCATGCCGGAAGCAACCATTGTTGCTTCCAACGATACTCGTCGATACACCCCCTGCAGGAGTTGACGACGAGGCTGCGGGGTTCCTCCGAAGACCACCGCCCCGGCGAGGTGGCTCACCGAGGTGTCATCCAAGGCACGGCACAGTTGCGGAATACACTTCCCAATCCCCGGGGAGTCCACTGCGCAGACGAGTACCAAGTCGCCCGGCCGAGCGGGAGGCAGAACCCGCAATCCTGCGCCGATCCCGGCCAGCGGCCCAGAGCCGGGCGGTTCCTCCATGGTGCGCAATACACGTCGAGGCAACCCGACCGATTCACGGGCAACGATGACGTCACAGCCTTCCGTCCCCTCACGGGCCCGATCTACTGCATCCATCACGACATCCAGTAGACGACGCCCCCCTACACGCAAATCGGCCTTCGATACCCCGCCCAGTCGGCGGGCACGTCCTCCAGCGAGGATGACGGCATCCAGACGATGATCGGTCATGTCATGATCATGCCTCACCACGGGCAGGCAACCTCAGAACAAGGACTTGTCAGGCGCTAGAAGATGAAAATCTGGTCTTGACAGGTCGCGGTCCTTGGCAAATGACGAGAGGGACCAGCTGCACATGAAGCCCATGAGGCCAACACCTCGTCGCTGAACGACACCTGGTTTCACTGGGCGAGTCTCCCGGTGAAGGTGACGTCATCGAGGTGGAAAGCTTTTGTCGGTTCCACAACCCGGTTGGCAGGTCTCCGAGCCTCATGTAACCCACACCAACGCGGTGCTTCCCAGGCACGTCATCACATCCCTCGTCGCCCGCCCCCAGCTCGCTAGTGCAACCTGGGCCATGTCGACCTTGGGACGCAGTGCCCGATAGCATCCCAGCACCGGTTTTCTCTGGTAAACTTCGTGCTAATTAACTGATCCCACGCGGAGGCACCGTGAGCACAAGTCCCTCCCGCCATCGCATCGAGAACTGGGACCCCGAGGAAAGCTGGGATTCCCGTATCGCATGGCGGACCTTGACCATTTCGACGTTCTCCATGGTCATCGCATTCTGTGTATGGTTCTTGGTGAGCGCCATCGCGCCCAAGCTCAATGCCATTGGGTTCCACCTGACGAAGTCGCAACTGTACTGGCTCACCGCGATGCCTGGGCTGTCGGGCGGACTCATTCGGCTGGTCTACATGTTCCTGCCCCCGGTGATTGGTACCCGCAGACTCGTGGGATACAGCTCGCTGCTCTACCTCATCCCCATGATGGGCTGGTTCTTCGCAGTGCAGGACCCCTCCACCGGATTCGGCACCCTGCTGCTGCTGTCATTCCTGTGCGGTATCGGTGGTGGCTCGTTCTCCGGTTACATGCCGTCAACGGGGTATTTCTTCCCCAAGCGCAAGCAAGGCACCGCACTGGGTGTGCAGGCTGGCATCGGCAACTTGGGCATGTCGGTTGTCCAACTGCTCGGTCCCTGGCTCATGGGGTTTGGACTGCTTGGCATCACGTGGATCTCTCCGCAGCACACGGCCAGCAGCCCCTTGTGGGTGCACAACGTCGCCATCGTCTTCGTGCCGTGGACAATCCTGGCAGGGATCCTGGCATTCACCATGCTCAAGGATGTTCCGGTCAAGGCGAACTTCCATCAGCAGATCGACATCTTCTCCAACACGGACACATGGATCATGACCCTCATGTACGTCATGACATTCGGTCTGTTCAGCGGGTTCAGTGCTCAGTTCGGACTGCTCATCAACAACACCTACGGGGACACCAGCAACCTGGCTGGACAATTCTCCAACCTACCGACCGGCGCCAGTTATGCCTTCCTCGGTCCGCTCATCGGGTCCTTGATCCGCGTCATCTGGGGACCACTGTGCGACCGATTCGGGGGAGCGGTATGGACCTTTGTCTCCGGCATCGGGATGGCGTTGACACTGGGGTTCTGCGCCTTCTTCCTCAACCCGACGAGTCCCGACCAGTTCGTCTGGTTCCTGTGGGGAATGCTCGCCATGTTCTTCTTCGCCGGAATCGGCAATGCCGGAACCTTCAAGCAAATGCCCATGATCATGCCTGCTCGACAAGCTGGCGGTGCCATCGGTTTCACCGCCGCCATCGGTTGCTTCGGACCATTCGTCATCGGAGTCGCCCTGTCATCAATGACAGCTGTCACCTGGTTCTGGATCTGCAGCGCTTTCTGCATTCTCTGTTCGATCATCTGTTGGATCCGTTACGCCCGCCCCGGTGCCCCCCATCCAGGCTGATGGTCCGGCCAGCCCCACCCAGACATCATGACTCGGTTGACGGAGGAGAACTTCCGATGACAACGCACGACGAACAACCCGACACCAATCGTCCACGTGGTTCAACATTGCTGAGGATGGGGACCTGGCTGCGTCGCGGAGTGACGTCGTCCGACACACGCCAGCTGTTCCTGGAAGGCGGGCGCGAGGCCGACACCTTCTACCGGAAGCGTTGGGCCCACGACAAGGTGGTTCGCTCCACCCACGGAGTGAACTGCACCGGGTCGTGTTCGTGGAAGATCTACGTCAAGGACGGCATCATCACCTGGGAGTCCCAGCAGACCGACTACCCGTCCACCGGCCCCGACATGCCCGACTATGAACCACGTGGTTGTCCTCGTGGAGCAGCATTCAGCTGGTACGAGTACTCTCCCACCCGCATCCGTCATCCCTACGTGCGTTCGGTCCTGCTCGACTTCTGGCGCGAGAAACTGGCTGAACTCGGCGATCCGGTTGACGCCTGGGCCGCCATCGTCGACGACCCTGAGTGTTCCCGAGCCTACAAGAGTGCCCGCGGCCATGGCGGTATGGTACGTGTGACATGGGAGGAAGCCACGCAAATCATCGCGGCGGCCTATGTGCACACCATCAAGGCCCACGGGCCCGACCGCATCGCCGGGTTCTCCGTCATCCCAGCCATGTCCATGGTGTCCTACGGTGCCGGCTCCCGGTTCACCGAACTGCTCGGTGGCACCATGCTGAGCTTCTACGACTGGTATGCCGACCTGCCCCCAGCCAGTCCCCAGGTGTTCGGGGACCAGACCGACGTGCCGGAGTCCAGCGACTGGTTCAACTCCCAGTACCTCATCATGTGGGGGTCCAACGTACCGGTGACCCGCACACCCGACGCCCACTTCATGACCGAGGCGCGCTATCACGGCCAGAAGGTCGTCGTCGTGAGCCCCGACTACGCCGACAACACGAAATTCGCCGACGAGTGGCTGCGCGTCGCCTCGGGCACCGACGGGGCACTGGCCATGGCCATGGGCCACGTCATCCTCTCGGAGTTCCACGTCGGTCGTCGGGAACCCATGTTCCTGGACTACATGCGCCGCTACACCGACGCAGCCTTCCTCGTCGAACTTGACGAGTACGACTCCACGACCTTCGTCCCCGGAAAGTTCCTCACCGCTGACAAGGTACAGCTCGACACCCGTCCGGAGCATCCGGAGTTCCGCCCGCTCGTCATGGAAGCCGATGGATCGCCCAAGGATCCCGGGGGTACCCTGGCCGATCGGTTCTCCACGTCCGGAGTCGGGCACTGGAACCTCGACATGGACGGTGTCGACCCGGTGACGACCATGATGGACACCAACTCCTGGCAGCCGGTGAAGATCTCCCTACCTCGCTTCGACCTGCCCTCCACCGCGGACCAGACGAGTCTGGGGGGCGGGACTGTGCACCGTGGTGTACCAGCCCGGAGGATCAACGGCCATCTCGTCACCACCGTCTACGACCTGTTGCTGGCCCAGTACGCCGTCCATCGTGAGGGGCTGCCCGGTCAGTGGCCCACCGGCTACGACGACCCGACCGTCCCTGGCACCCCGGCCTGGCAAGCCGAGCTCACCGGGGTCCCGGCAGCTGCCGCCGAACGGATCGGACGCGAGTTCGCCATCAACTCACTGCAGACCGGCGGACGATCCATGATCCTCATGGGTGCCGGTGTCAACCACTTCTACCATGCCGACGAGATCTACCGAACTCTCCTGGCGCTGACCAACATGTGCGCCACCCAAGGAGTCAACGGCGGCGGCTGGGCACACTACGTGGGTCAGGAGAAGGTGCGCCCGTTCACGGGATGGGCCAACTACGCCTTCGCCCTGGACTGGGCACGACCAGCCCGTCAGATGATCGCCACAGCTTGGTATTACCTCACCACCGACCAGTGGCGCTACGACGGGGCTCGAGCTGAGAGCATCGCCTCACCGCTGGGTGCCGGATCCCTTGCCGGACGTACCACAGCCGACTGCATGATTGACTCGGCCCGGCGAGGGTGGACACCAAGCTATCCCACCTTCACCCGCAACCCACTCGACCTGGCCGACGAGGCTGCCGCAGCCGGCATGAAACCAGCCGAGTACATCAGTGAGAGACTGGCGGACGGCACCTTGAGTTTCGCCTGTGAGGATCCCGACGCACCACAGAACCATCCACGTCTGTTGGCGAACTGGCGTACCAATCTGCTTGGTTCCAGCGCCAAGGGCACCGAGTTCTTCATGAAACACATGCTCGGTTGCGAGAACGACGTCGGTGCCACCGAACTGCCCGAGGACAGACGTCCCACCAGCATCCGCTGGCACGACGATGCCCCTGCCGGAAAACTCGATCTCATGTGGACAGCAGACTTCCGCAACACGTCCACCACATTGCACTCCGACGTCGTCCTACCGGCAGCCACCTGGTACGAGAAACACGACCTCTCGAGCACGGACATGCACCCCTACATCCACTCCTTCAATCCGGCAGTGGACCCACCGTGGGAGGCACGCACCGACTTCGAGACCTTCCGGACGCTCGCCCACCTCGTCTCACAGATGGCACGTACCCATCTGGGGACCCGTACCGACGTCGTCGCAGCCCCGCTCATGCACGACACACCCGACGAGATGACCACCCCAGCCGGCACCGTGAAATGTGACGAAGGCGACGACAAGCAGTGGACACCCGGTGTGACGATGCCCAAACTCATCACCGTCGAGCGTGACTACACCCAGGTAGGGGCCAAGTTCGACACCTTTGGGCCGCTCACCGACAAGTTGGGCATGACGACAAAGGGCGTGACTTTCCACCCCGACAAGGAGGTTGCCAAACTGGCACGACGCCACGGCGTGGCCGACACCGGCCCCGGCGCCGGACGTCCACTCCTCGACACCGCCATCAAGGCCTGCGACACGATCCTGGCCACATCAGGTACCACAAACGGTCGTCTGGCCACCACTGGGTTCGAGCAGCTGGAGGCGCGTACCGGAACCACGATGGCCGACCTGTCAGCCGGATCCCAGGACCGTAGGATAACCTTCTCCGACACCGTCACCCAACCACAACCAGTCATCACGTCACCGGAGTGGTCAGGCTCCGAACATGGTGGACGCCGTTACTCGGCCTTCGTCATCAACATGGAACGACACAAGCCTTGGCACACCCTCACCGGGCGGATGCACTACTACCTGGACCACGACTGGATGCGTGACATAGGTGAGAACCTACCAATCTACCGACCTCCACTCGACGTTGCCCACATCTACGACGAACCACCGGTCGGACACCTGGGCACCGACTCCGACGGTGCCGCCGTGGTGTCGGTGCGTTACATGACCCCGCACAACAAATGGGGCATCCACTCCCAGTACTACGACAACCTGCACATGCTCACCCTGGCCCGTGGTGGCCAGACGATCTGGATGTCGCCGAAGGACGCCGAGAAGATCGGGGTGACCGACAACGACTGGGTGGAAGCCTACAATCGCAACGGCACGGTGGATGCCCGGGCCATCGTCAGCCACCGAATCCCCGAGGGAACGGTGTTCATGTACCACGGTCAGGAACGCACCGTGAACACCCCACTCAGTGAACGGTCCGGCAAGCGTGGCGGCACCCACAACTCACTCACCAGAATCATGCTCAAACCCAGCCACTTCATCGGCGGGTACGCCCAGCTCAGCTACGCCTTCAACTACTACGGCCCCACCGGGAACCAACGTGACGAGGTGACGCTCATTCGGCGTCGCGACCAGGAGGTGACGTTCTGATGAAGGTCATGGCACAGATCGCGATGGTCATGAACCTTGACAAGTGCATCGGCTGCCACACCTGCTCGGTGACCTGCAAGCAGGCCTGGACCAATCGCGAGGGCACCGAGTACATGTGGTTCAACAACGTCGAGACCCGCCCGGGAGTCGGATATCCACGCGGCTGGGAGAACCAAGATCGGTGGAAGGGGGGATGGCGACGCACTCGTACCGGCAGGTTGGTACCACGTCAGGGTGGACGCATGGCAACCTTGGGCAAGATCTTTGCCAATCCCAATCTTCCCGGTGTCAACGACTACTACGAACCCTGGACCTACGAGTACGACAAGTTGTTGTCGACACCGTCGTCACCACACGTTCCCACCGCCCGGGCCACATCTGCCCTGACCGGTGAGTACCGGAACACCATCGACTGGGGCCCGAACTGGGACGACGACCTTGGCGGATCCATGGAGATTCTCGACCAGGACCCGGTGCTGCACCAGATGAACCTCACGGTGCGCAAATCCATCGAAGACTCGTTCATGTTCTACCTACCACGCATCTGCGAGCACTGCCTCAACCCGACCTGCGTGTCGTCGTGCCCATCGGGAGCGATCTACAAGCGCGCCGAGGATGGAATCGTCCTCGTCGACCAGGACCGTTGCCGCGGCTGGCGCATGTGCGTGTCCGGCTGCCCGTACAAGAAGGTGTTCTTCAACCATCACACCGGCAAGGCCGAGAAATGCACACTGTGCTACCCACGTCTGGAGGCCGGACAGCCAACAGTGTGCTCGGAAACCTGCGTTGGACGACTGCGCTACCTGGGAGTGCTCCTCTACGACGCCGATCAAGTCACCCGGGTTGCATCCCAACCTGACCCACATACCCTGTATGCCGCCCAGAGAGAAATCCTCCTCAACCCCAACGACCCCGAGGTCATCACACAGGCCAGGGCCGACGGCGTCCCACACTCCTGGATCAAAGCAGCTCAAATGTCACCGGTGTGGCAGCTCATCAGCCGCTATCAGATTGCCCTGCCACTGCACCCGGAGTACCGCACCCTACCGATGGTCTGGTACGTGCCGCCGCTGTCGCCGGTCATCGACACCGTCACCGCCTCGGGAAACGACGGTGAGAACCACAAGGTGCTGCTGGCGGCAATCAGCCAGATGCGCATCCCCTTGGAATACCTCGCCGGGCTGTTCACCGCCGGGGACACCGCCCCGGTTGAGCTCTCGCTGCGTCGTCTTGCCACTATGCGCTCCTACATGCGCGACATCTTCCTGGGCGACGAAGGTGACGAGGCGATCCCCGCAACGGTCGGAATGACCGGCGCCGACATGCAGGACATGTACCGACTGCTGTCCATCGCCAAGTACGACGACCGCTATGTCATCCCCACGACCAGCACCAACCTGCCGAACGGGATCAGGGAGTTGGACGACTGCCCTGTGAGCCAGGTGCCCCGCTGCTCGACAGATCTGTGCACCGATGACACGGTCAGCATGTCGTCCCCGGCTTCTGCCCCACCTGGGACTCGTACCCTTCCTCTGGAGGTGATCTGAGATGGGCGTCTTCCTGGGGGCTGCACGCATGCCGACGAGGACGCACGTGGACTCCTCCCCCGTCCAACGTCGCATCGTGCAGATGGCGGTGAGTCTATTGCTGGACTACCCCGATGAACGACTGACCGACATCATCGCTGCCGTGCGTCACGAACGTGATCTCATGCCTGCTCAAATCAGCGAGGAGATCATGATCTTCTGCCGTACCGCCGAGGACTGGGGACTGCGCGCCCTCCAGGAGCACTACGTGGAGACTTTCGATCAGCGGCGACGCTGCGCTCTGTACCTCAGTTACTATTCCGCCGGTGACACCCGGGAAAGAGGAGCTGCGATCCTGGGGTTCCGCGAGGTGATGCGACGCAACGGATTTGAGATGACCAGTCCACATGAGCTTCCCGACTACCTTCCAGTAGTCTTGGAGTTCGCAGCTCGCGCTGATGACGGTGAAGAACTTCTCCGCGCCAACCGAGAGGGTCTGGAGGTCATCCGATCAGCACTGAGGTCGGCAATCAGCCCATATGCACATCTCCTGCAGGCATTGTGTCTCCTCCTGTCACCGTTGGACGAGCAGACCCTCGCCCGCTACCAGCGTCTCATCAGCCAAGGCCCACCCTTCGAGCTGGTGGGTCGTACTGCCTTGGACTCCACGACTGGGAGTAGACCATGAACACGGGATCCATGCTCACATGGCTGGTACTGCCCTACCTGTCCATCGTTCTGCTCATTGTGGGGATGATATGGCGATACCGTACTGACCAGTTCGGCTGGACGAGCCGGTCCAGCCAGTGGAACGAACCAGCCATCCTGCGCTGGTCGTCACCACTGTTCCATTTCGGCGTCCTCTTCGTCTTTCTGGGCCATGTGTTGGGGCTCGTGATACCGGCATCCTGGACCGCAGCCATCGGGATCACCGAAGATGGGTACCACGTCACGGCAACCGTTCTGGGCAGTCTGGCCGGAACGTGCGCCTTCGTGGGGCTTCTCGGCCTGTTGTACCGCAGGCTCGTCGTGGGATCCGTGAGAA
Source organism: Cutibacterium nasicola (assembly GCF_052654715.2). Taxonomy (NCBI): domain Bacteria; kingdom Bacillati; phylum Actinomycetota; class Actinomycetes; order Propionibacteriales; family Propionibacteriaceae; genus Cutibacterium; species Cutibacterium nasicola. The sequence goes on from NZ_CP199745.2 coordinate 1,756,779, forward strand.
TGGCGACGACGCGAATGGACATCGTCACCTATGTGCTGCTCACCGTGGCAATGGTGATGGGATGCTGGGCTACGCTGCACCAGCAGGTGTTAGGTGGGGGATACGATTACCGACAGACGATCAGCCCTTGGTTCCGCTCCATCGCCTTGTTGCACCCTCAACCAGATTTGATGGCATCGGTACCGTTGGACTACAAAATGCATGTTCTGGCGGCGATGGTCCTGATCAGCGTGTGGCCATTCACCCGGCTCGTGCATGCTGTATCCGCACCGCTGGGCTACGTGACGAGACCATATGTCGTGTATCGCTCTCGAGGCGAGTAATTGGGGTCCGCCGGCCCCTGTGGAGTGGTGAGGCCGTGAACGTACAAGGACTCGACGACATCTTGTCTGCCATCGCGTCATTGACCCCGGCGCAACAAGCCGTTCTCAGTGCGGTGTCCAACCACTGCGGCCCGGTGGCGATCACCGATCTGGCCCGTGAGTGTGGACTGCACGTCAACACGATACGCGAACCACTCAACGTCTTGGTGTCGCTGAGGCTGGTGGAGCGGGAGCGCATGCCGGTGACCGGGCGAGGTCGCCCTTCTTGGGGATATGTGAATCGGACGTTGTCGGGGCCGGGCTCACCGGTGGACCTGCTGCGTCACCTTGCAAGATCGACGATCACGTGGATCCACAATTCCTGCGACGATCCCATCACCGCCGGGCTGGACCTGGGACGTCATCTGGAGGATGACGCCTTGGCCGCGGCCAAGGTGCCGGACCACGCCACCCTCGCAGCCTCCCCGCAGTTCAGCCTGGCAGCCCACATGACGAAGATCCGGATATTTCTCACCGCCTTCGGTTTTTCCGCAGAACCGCATCCGAGTCTCCCCACTGCCCTGGTACTACGCGCCTGCCCGTTCGTCGATCCTGGATACTCTGACCCGGTGGCGCTGGCGGTTCAGCGCGGGATGTTGCTGCGAGTGATGGAATGCACGGCGGGCAACCTGGCCACAGCCACGATACGTCAGGATGCGGACACCATGAACTGTGAACTCATCCTCAACGCCAATCATGTCGAGTAACGGCAACGGCCCTCAGCCCGGCACCTGCCCAGTGAATCTCATCAGCCCGGCGAGCTGAGCCGTGAAGGGGGTGCGAGGATCGTTCAGCAGCTGCTGAACCGTGCCATCCTCAACGACCCTACCACGCTCGAGCACCACCAGCCGGTCAGCCACCGAGGTTGTGTCCGCAACGTCGTGCGTGATGAGCAGCGTCGTCGTGCTGGTCTGCTCCAATCGGGAGCGCAGCTGCCTGCGGACCAGCATCTGCGTGTCGATGTCGAGGGCAGCGGTGGGTTCGTCGAGCACGAGGACGGCCGGGTCGACGGCCAAGGCACGGGCCAGGCCGACAAGCGCCGTCTGCCCGCCGGACAACTGACCGCCACGTCGTGCGGCAAGGTGGGCACACCCGAGCGCCTCCAATTGTCGAAGAGCGATGGCCCGTGACCTCATCCGGCCCTGTCCGTGACTACGTGGCCCATAGGCAACGTTGTCGAGCACGGACATGTGTCCGAAGACCCGCGCGTCCTGGGTGAGCAGGGCCACCCCACGACGTCCCGGTCGCAGCACACGGCCATTACCCGCGTCGACGATGCGCTCACCGATGCGCACCTGCCCGCCGTCGAGGGCGAGCAGCCCGGTGACGACCCCTGCGAGCGTGGATTTGCCTGCCCCATTGGGCCCCATGACGGCAACGACCTGACCGGGGTCAATGTCGAGCCTCACGTACCAGTCGCGGGCCAACATCTGGCCGTCGACATGAACTGAGGCCAGACCGGTGGAGGTCGATCCCGTGGTGGTGGAGTTGGAAGGATCGGACGACATCTGGAAGGAGTGGTCGTGGGCACGAACCGGGGGCCGTTCCTGGGCTGATGATCGCTGGATACGCTGACCGACCGCCCCACCCACTGCTGTACTGGAGACGGGCCCACGCGGCGGCGTGGAACGTCCACCAGGTGCCCGCTGGGTGAGTCCGACAACGACTGCACCGACGAGGACGAGGACGAGTCCCAGAGCCATGGCAGTGTCCGAATCGGTTTCCCGAGCCAAGTACACCTCCAGAGGCATCGTTCGGGTGACCCCTTGCAGGGATCCGGCGAAGGTGATCGTGGCGCCGAACTCACCCAAGCAGCGCGCTGCGGCCAGAGCCGCACCTCGGCCAAGGGCTGGGGCCACGGTGGGCAGCGTGATCGTCGTGAGGATCCGCCAGGATCCAGCTCCCAGCGCTGCTGCTGTCTGTTCCAGACCCCACGAGCGGGTTCGTACAGACGACTCGAGCGTGGTGACGAGGAATGGCAGTGAGACGAACACTTGTGCCATGACGACGGCTGCCGTGGAGAACGCGATGGTGATCCCCACTGCATGCAGGGAAGAACCGATCATGCCCCGTCTGCCGAAGGTGGCCAGTAGCGCCAAGCCTGCAACCACCGGCGGCAGGGAAAGTGGCAGCAGCACCAACACTCGCACCGCTGCCACACCGGGCCAGTCACGGGCAAGAAGCAGCGCGATCGGCACCCCCAGGATCAGATCGATGACGGTGGCTGCCACACAGGTGCGCATGCTCAGCCACAGGGCGTCCCGAGCCTCCGAGGAAGCCACGATCTGCGGGATGCGTGTCCACGGCACCCGGTTGCCCATTCCCACCAGGGGGAGAGCGAGGGCACAGATGCCCACCACTGCGATGACAGTGGTCCACACCGGCAGTGGGGTGGGGTCGAAAGAGCGCCATCCTGAGATCTTCCGCCCGGACCTGCCCACAGTCGGCCTCTCCTCAGCCAGCGTCGCCTCGACATGCTTGGCGTCCCCCGTCCCCTCACCCGACACGATCACCGCGCCGGGGAGAATCCGTCGTCTGTCAACACCTTCTGGGCCTCGTCAGACATGACATGGTCGATGAACTCGCTGGCCAAAGCCTCATGGGGAGCATTCGCTGCCACTGCGATCGGGTAGTGGTTGACGACCTCTCCCGCACGGTTGATCGGTACGATCTCCACCTTGTTGCCAGCTGCCTTGGCGTCCGTGCGGTAAACGATACCTGTGTCAGCCTGCCCGGACTCAACCTTGCCGCGCACATCAGTGACCTTCTGCTCCTCACTTACCGGAGCGAGGGTGACACCGAGTTTTCTGGCGAGGATCGACGTCGCGCTGCCACACGGCACCTCGGCTGCACAGACGACGAGATCGGCACCGACCAGGGAGGAGTCCAGCCCGGTCACCTTCGCCGGATTACCGGCTGGGGTGATGAGGGTGAGGACGTTGGTGGCGAACTCACGCGAGGGACCCACCAGTTCCTGATCGGATGCCTTGGTCATGCTCCTGGTGTCAGCGGTGGCCAGCACGTCGACCGGGGCCCCTTGAGCCAGCTGGGCGACAAGGTCCTGGGACCCTTCGAAGGAGAACTGCACGTCGACTCCCGGATGAGTCCTCTCGAACTGCTCACCAATCTTCTCATAGGATTTCGTGAGGGATGCGGCAGCGAAAACCGTCAATCTCGTCCTGTCCGCAGAAGGGTCGGACGAGGGGGAACCACCGCCGCACGCTGTCGTCGACACCGTCATGGCAGCTGCTGCGACACTGGCCAGGAAGGCGCGTACTCGAATCATGATGATCACCTGGTTCGTGGAAGTTGGAGGGACACATTGGTTGCCTTCACCTGAGCAACAGCAATCGAACCGACCTGCAGATCAAGCTCTCGTACGGCTTCGGTGGAGACGAGCGAGACGATGCGCAGATCACCGGTGACAAGTTCCACCTGACTCATCACGGCGTCGGAAGTGACGGCAGCGACGACACCTTGGATGTGATTGCGCATCGACTGCGCACGGGAGCCGTCGACCAGGCCGTGACGCTCCTGCTGCTGGTAGGCGAGGAAGGCCGCAAGGCTGGCGCCATTCACTCGTAATCGACCGCTCTCGTCCTTGGCAGCATGCACCTGCCCCTGATCGATCCAACGTCGCACCGTGTCGTCCGAGACACCCAGCAATGTCGCAACATCCGAGATTCGGTGCGAAGGCGCATGACAATTGGGTGGGTTCATGTCAGGGAACTCCATGTTCTTCACCACTCAATCCGTTTCTACGGTGGAAAACGGCTCTTTCTGTCTTACTTGAGAAGTAATTCTAGTGAAGCCATCCCACAATGTCAGCCGTCCTTGCGCACGACAGGACTGAACACACTTCGTCTGGGTACGCCTGCCGTATATCCTCATGTTCACAGCGATGCCGGATCGACACCAGACGCAGACCGGGAGGACGGTGAGCCGTGAGCCGAGTGACTGCCCCACCCACCACTCCCACCTCACGGCGCCTGTCTGACCGTTACGGACGAGTTGCCACCGACCTGCGTGTCTCGGTGACGGACCGGTGCAACCTACGTTGCACCTACTGCATGCCCGCCGAGGGCATGCACTGGTTGCCGGGAGCCAACATGCTCACCGACGATGAACTCATCCGTCTCATCCGCATCGGGGTGGAACGACTCGGCATCACCAAGGTGCGCTTCACCGGCGGAGAGCCTCTGCTGCGCCCCAGCCTGGAGCACCTCGTCCGTGCGACGGCAGCAATGCGCTGCGCAGATGACGCCCCACCGGTGACGGCGATGACGACAAATGGCATTGGCCTGCACCGACGCATCGCAGGGCTCGTTGACGCGGGGCTCAACCGGGTCAACATCTCCCTGGACACCGTTGATCCCCAACGGTTCGCTGTTGTATCACGGCGCAATCGACTGGGTGAGGTCATCGCCGGGATTGACGCCACCCTGACCGCAGGACTGCCAGTGAGGATCAACGCCGTCCCCCAGGCCGACTCGTACCGCACCGACGTCCCGCAGCTGCTGGAGTTCTGCCTGAACCGCGGCTTGGAGCTGAGATTCATCGAGTTCATGCCCATCGGTGCCCCGGGCTGGCGACGCGAGGTCACCGTGAGTGCCGACGACATCCTCGACACGGTACGAGCAGGGGGATTCACCCTGACCGCCGACGAGCTGCCCCGCGGCTCATCTCCCGCGCAGCGATGGCGAGTGACCGCCCCAGATGGACGCTCCGGCTGGCTGGGTGCCATTGCCTCGGTGACCAGACCATTCTGCGGTGACTGTTCCCGCACCAGGCTCACCGCGGACGGTCAGATTCGCAGCTGCCTGTTCGCGACCCATGAGGCGGACCTGCGTTCGGTGTTGCGTTCCGGTGGCGACGATGACGAGGTCATCAAGGTGTGGCAAGGTGAGATGTGGCGCAAGAATGCTCATCACGGTGTCGATGCTGGCGATTTCGCCGATTCCTCACGTCGAATGTCTGCCATAGGAGGGTGATGGTGCTGGTGCATTACTACGGTGGCACCGCCGAGGCTGCGGGAACCACCGAAGAGATGATCGAGTTGCCTGTTGACCTCACCGTTGACCAGGTGCTGGAGCACCTCGGCAAGCTCCATTCCGATTTGGGGCGGGTACTGGGAGTGTGCACCTTATTCGTCAATGGATTTGCAGCCCGAGGTGACCAAACGGTGCCAGATGGCGCCCAGGTCGACGTGCTTCCGCCATTTGCAGGAGGGTGAATGTACGCCGAAATTTCCGAGCAGCCGCTCGACGCCGCCCGCATCGTCAGCCTTCGCGGTGACGACCGCAGCGGTGCCGTGGTGACCTTCACCGGCATTGTGCGTAACCATGATGCTGGCCACGCCGTCGTCGCCATCGACTACAGCGCCCACCCACAGGCCGACCTGATCCTCCGAAAACTGGTCACACAGTACGGTGCTCGAGAGGGGGTGCACGGTGTCGCCGCCGTGCACCGGACCGGCCATGTGGCCGTCGGTGAGATCGCGATGATCGTGTCGGTGTCTGCGGAACACCGCCGGCAGGCCTTCGACGCAGCCTGCGATCTCGTCGACTCCGTCAAAGCGACACTTCCGGTGTGGAAGTGCCAGTGGCTCGCCGACGGCTCCCACGAGTGGACCGGGTTGTCCAGGAAAGCCTTATGATCGACACATCGAGTCTCGTCCTGCCCGTGACTCCACCCGAGCGAGTGAGCATCGAGGAGCATCTGCAACTGGTCTCCGCCCTCCCCGCCACACCGGGGACGGTCACGTTGCCCCTGTCCATGTGCTTGGGACTGGTCACAGCCGAGGACATCGTTGCCCGGCTCGAGGTGCCGCCGTTCACCAACTCTGCGATGGATGGATTCGCGGTATGCTTCGATGACGTCTCCGCAGCTACCCCAAACACACCTGTCACTCTCCCGGTGACTGCCGACGTGCCAGCCGGTTCTCCAGCCGACTATCCGTTGAAGGTCGGCACTGCCCAGCGCATCATGACTGGTGCTCACATGCCGGAGGGAGCTGACACCGTTGTCAAGGTGGAAGACACCGATCATGCCGCCGGCGTGTTTGATGCCCCTGCAACGGTGACAATCATGCGCTCCCCCGCAGCTGGCGCTAACGTGCGTCACCGCGGCGAGGCGCTGACCGTTGGGGATCTGGTGCTGGCAGCCGGGACGAGCCTCACTCCCGAGGCGCTCACAGCTGCCGCCGCAGTTGGATACGGTGATCTGAGGGTGCATCCGGCACCACGGATCGGCGTGTTGACGACGGGCTCAGAGCTCAGCGAGGCCGGTGAGCCTCTGGATCGTGGGAAGATCCCGGACTCCAATGGCGTCCTGCTCGCAGGCTTGGTGCACTCATACGGTGGAATCATCACCGAGCAGGCGAAGGTGCCCGACGACCCGACCCGGTTGCGTGAACTCATCACCTCTTGGCAGGTAGATCTCGTTGTCACGGCGGGAGGCATCTCCATGGGAGCTTACGAGGTCGTGCGCCAAGGGCTGCCAGAACTTACTTTCCACCCCGTCGCCCAGCAACCCGGCGGCCCACAGGGGATAGGTCTCATTGGCTCGACGCCCGTAATGGCTTTGCCCGGAAACCCGGTCGGAGCATACGTGAGCTTCCATGTCTACGTCGTGCCACTGATGGCCCGGCTACGTGGCCTCCCTCCAGATGGTACTCACGAGATGCCCGCCGAAACGTCTGTCATCCTTGATCCAGTGCTGAATCGCCCCATCAAGCGGGCTCCCGCTGCTGCATCGTGGCGCTCTCCGGTTTCCAAGACACAGTTCATGCCCGTGCGCTGGGTCGCCGGAGGAGTCGCTCCGGTACACTCGTTGGGTTCACAGTCACACGTGGTGACGGCTCTGCCGGCCACCGACGGACTGGCCATCGTCGGCCCCGGCGTTGATCACGTCGACATTGGCGACGAATTGAGCATCCTGTTGACCAGGAGGGATCGCACATGAGCGCGTCTCCTTTCACCCACCTACGAGGTGACGGGTCGGCCCACATGATCGATGTGACCGACAAGACCCCCACCGTGCGTGAGGCGACAGCAGAGTGCTGCGTAGCGTGCTCCGAGCCGATCATGTCCGCACTGCACAACGAATCAGTCCCCAAGGGAGACGTGCTGGCCGTGGCCCGCATCGCAGGCATCCAGGCCATCAAACACACACCTGACCTCATCCCCCTGGCGCACCGTATCGGCGTGCATGGAGCCGAGGTGGACCTGTGGCTCGAAAACGACCGAGTACGTATCCGCGCCACAGCGCGCACCGCTGATCGCACCGGGGTCGAGATGGAGGCACTCACCGCGGTGACGGTAGCCGCTCTCACAGTGGCCGACATGGTCAAGGGTGTCGATCGTGGCTTCGCCATCGAACACGCAGTGATTACTCATAAGGCTGGTGGCCGCAGCGGCGAATGGACCCGAGAGGACGCTAAGTGAATCCCGGCGGCATCACCCCCGACAACGGGCCGGGCGCCGGCTTCATCCACGAGGCGTCCGACGATGATCTCGATACCTTCGCGGCCACGTTCACCACCTTGGAGTCGTCGCATCGCACGGCCCCGGCCCCGAACGACTCAGCACACTAGTGGGGATGATCAACGAATGGCCAGGGGCGGCATCCGCTCGCATCCAGGTGGGCCCGTTCTGTTACGCCTTGCCGAACGACGAAGCGGTGTGAGGCCCATCAGCGTATGCATGACGGATGGAGTCCACCACTCGGCCTGGTCAGGGTGGGCAGCCGCCACTCCTCAGCCCGGCGTACAAACTCGGTCTTGCCGAGCTTACGGGCCTGGTCGAGGGCGTTGGCCCCGGTGCTCGTGGTGCGTCCCAATTGCAGATCGTCTCGGGCGAGCCAGAGGCCATAAGACCACAGAAAGGCACTCTTCTGGAATTCGCGTAATGGCTAACTCCATCGAGGGGTTCTCCTGTCGTGGCCGGATAGCTGTCCGCTACCTGCGCTGGCCTTCAGCAGCCGTTCCGCGACCGCAGGGCTGGCCGCGAGATCCGTGTACTACGCCGCGAAGAAGATTGACATCGCCCCGACCGAGCCACGGCTTGCACTTGGCACATCAATATCTTGATCCAACAGCTCACTGACGATTTCATTGCGTCAGTCTTCAGCCGAGATGTCCACCGGCCGCCTCTAGAGGGGTCTTGCCGTTGTCGTCGACGGCATTGGGGGCGGAGCAGTGCTTCATCGTGTACGCGGTTTCACTGCCCATGGCTAGCGAGGGAGATCAGAACGTCGTCATCCATAGTTGTAGCTCCCATGTCGTATTGGCGGCTTACTCCACACCGTCATACTTGGGATCGTCACATCGGTCACGAAACTGTTGGACAGGATCCGGGCCGTGGCAGGGCGACGGACCGCAGGCACCGGCCCCCGAGAGACGACTCTGCGAACATGTGCTCCACACCGCGCTAACTAACACGGTCAACAAGTGGGGTGATACCTGGGCGTTGTCCATAACTTGGAAGAGCGCGTCAGGCGATCAGATCCTATGAAGAGCCACCGTGGTGGCGCCGATAAAACGCCTCGGTCTCCTTTCACTCGTCAGAGCAACAAAACAAAACTATTCGTGCATCTTGCACGCGTGTGTTGTGCACGCCTACAGCGAAGGCATGGACACTCCAGGTACACAGATCGCGGAAGCGCTAGCGCTGAGAGTGTCCGATTCTTTGTGTGCGGGGGGTTGGTTTACAAGTAGTCCGCGAATCGGTCGGGGTAAGCCACGGCTAGTTGGTTGATGGCTTGTTTCCACCCGGTGGCTTTCGCTCCTTCAATATAGCCGTTGCACTCAACGTCGCGCTTTGCTTTCTTCGCTCGCTGCGCAGCGCGCTTGTCTTCGATGTTGCAGATCATCAGCCAAAGCGTCTTCAGCGCCGCGGTATCGTTCGGGAACTGGCCCCTGTTGCGGGTAGCTTTACGCAGTTCAGCGTTGAGCGACTCGATTGAATTGGTGGTGTAGAGCACCCGGCGTGCCGCCGGCGGAAACTGTAGAAACGGCACGAACCGCTCCCAAGCGTCGCGCCAGACTTTGACCGACTGGGGGTATTTCCGGCCCAGTTCACTGGCTTCGAACGCATCCAAGGCGGCACGGGCGGTGTCCTCGTTTGCGGCCGTGTAGACCTCACGCAGCGCCCGGCAGACGGGTTTGCGGTCCTGGTAGGACACCCACCGGTTCGCAGCCCGAATCAGGTGCACAATGCAGGTCTGCACCATGGAATTCGGCCAGGTGGCCCCCACGGCTTCCGGCAAGCCTTTGAGCCCGTCGCAGCACACGATGAACACGTCCTGGACACCGCGGTTGGCCAGATCCGCGCACACCGATGCCCAGAATGCAGCGCCTTCGTTGTCGGCGATCCACAATCCCAAGATGTGCTTGATGCCGTCCATGTCGACACCAACCGCCATGTAGCAGGCTTTGTTGACCACGCGGTGGCCGTCACGGATCTTGACGCGTAGCGCGTCGAGGAAGATCACCGGGTAAAACTCGTCGAGCTGGCGGTTTTGCCAAATCATGACCTCGTCTAACACCGCATCGGTAATGGTGCTGATCGTATCCGGGCTCATATCCACCCCGAGCGTGGTCGCGAGGTGATGCTGGATATCGCGCACTGTCATCCCGCCGGCGTATAGCGAGACGATCATGTCGTCGAGTTCTGTGAGCCGGCGTGCGCCCTTGGGCACCATCCGGGGCGTAAACGTGCCGGCACGATCCCTGGGCACGGTCACTTCCACCGCGCCGTAGCCAGAATTGACGGTCTTGGTGTACGACCCATTGCGGTAATTGTTCGCCTGTGCGGTTTCCACTTGGGCTTTGGTCTTGCGGTCAGAATGGCTATAGCCCAAATGCGCATCCATCTGTGCCTGCAGACCAGCGTTGATCGATGCCTGCAGCAGGCCTTTGACCAGCTCGCTGGCATCATCAGCGGAGGTCGACAGCTCGCTGATCAAGCTGGCGAGCTCAGGATTTTCCATCAGCTTCTCGCTGATCTCGTTGACCCTCGACCGCTCAGTGGTTTCGCGACATGCATCAACACTTGAATCAGCAGGGCTCGTCGTACGCGCCGCCGATCCGCGTGACCCGCGCTGGACACAGCTCACACTCACGCAAACAGGCCGCGACGCCGTACACGAGATGCGCCATCGCCTCGTCGTGCTGCTCGATGAGTTCCTTTCAGGCTGGCCAGCGACTACCCGCGCCGAGTTCGCAAGGATGCTGAGCGCACTCACTCAAACCGGACCATTCGCTAACTAACGAAAGTACTTCCCAACCACACGCTGCGCCGCAGCGTGGGCTTCGTGCGCCCATTTTCCGTGCGATTCCGTCTGAAAGGAGCTACATGTCCACCCAAGACCGCCTCACTCCCGCCACCCGTCACGTCGTTGTCGCGCTCGTATTCGGTGCCATCCTGCCGCTACTCGACACGAGCATCAGTAACGTCGCCATTCACGGACTCGGCGACTCATTCGGCACATCCGTAGCCGTCAGTCAGTGGGTGATCAGCGGTTACGGCCTCGCCTCAACCCTTGCGATCCCGCTCAGCGGCTGGGCAACCCGGCGCTTCGGAGCCCGCCGCGTATGGCTTACTGCGCTGAGCGTGTTCACACTGGCGTCAGCTCTGTGCGCGAGCGCCTGGAGCATCGGAGCACTTATTGCCTTTCGAGTCATTCAGGGATTCGCCACCGGATTCTCAATACCAATCATGCAAACGCTCGTTGGTGACCAGTGCGGGCAAGGCGCAGGCAACCCGAGCGATGACTGCGATCGGGTTACCCGCAGTGATTGCGCCGCGGTGGCGCCCCTTCTCGGCGGAATGCTCATTGACACGCTTGGCTGGCGCGCGATTTCCTCATGAATCTACCGATCGGCATCGCCGCTATTGCGCTCGCTCTCCATTATCTTGGCCCCTCACCCGCAAACACCGCCGCCCGGCTGAGCATCGTCGACTACTTACTGCTCGCACCTGCGCTCGTCATCACAGTGTTCGGCCTCAACAGCGTCGGTACTGCCCCGCACTGGTTTAGTCTCGGGGTCTTCTGCATTGGTGTGCTCTTGCTCGGGGGGTATCTGATCCAGGCAGTGCGAACCACCGAACCACTCATTGATGTGCGCCTTTTCCGCCGCGGCACCTTCACGTCGGCGTGGACAACACTCGCACTCGCGAGCATTGTGTTTTATGGCGGGCTTTTCCTTATCCCTCTGCATTATCAGCAGAACGCTGGCACGTCAGCATTGACCGCAGGCTTGTTGCTGGCAGTGCAGAGCCTCGGCGCGTTCGGGAGCCGTTCGTTCGCACCCACGCTCACAACTCGGTGGGGTACGCGCACCTGCGCATATCTGTATATCGGAAGCACCGTGCTCGGCACACTGCCATTTGCGTTCTCAAGCGGCAGCGCGCCACTCTTGCTCGTCTCACAAGTGGCTGGCCTATTGTTGCGGGGCGGCGGGCTCGGAGCGCTCACCGTGCTCTGTATGTCCGCGACCTACCACCAGCTCGACGCCGACGAGATCGTCCACGCGAGTACTGCTGGACGACTCGCCACCCAGTTCGGTAGTGCGGCTGGCGTCGCGGCTTGTGCGTTACTCGTCGCGGTAACTGACGGAATCCACCCGGTCACCTTCGCCGCGCTCACGGCCGTCACCGCTCTCATGACGGTCACGGCCGTGAGACTGCCGGACGGTGAAGTCGTACGAAACTAGCTCAGGCCCATAACCTACTTAGCCTCAACGACCTTGACGTGGTCTCCTTCGAACCTCTCCAGCAAGCATTAGAGCGTTTGAAGGCACGACGCTCACCGCCGCCCATGATGGATTATTCACACACTGTTCCGACCACTTCCTCATCTTTGGGGGCAGATGGAGACATCTACAAACCAGCGATCCACGTGGGATGAGGCCCGCGTCGTTACAGAGAGGACGCAGAGCGATGCCTACACAGATCGATCTGGAAGAGGAAGCGTGTCACGCAGACTACATCCCCTGACGGGACAGCAGAAACTCCGGGGATCCTGGATCAGCCACCCATACGTTCGTGCAATCGGCGTGCACTGAATCTGTCGGTAACCAGATGCGTGGCGTACCCAGTCCGGAGTGCTGTGTGAAGCGCCTCGGTCTTTCGGCGCCCTCCCGCCACCAGGACGCGAGTTGGTATGAGGCGCAGCTCATCCAGCTGAATGCCGACCGTTCTCGCATCGATCTCCGGACTACAGGGCTGACCATCAGCATTGATGAAGCGTGAGCAGATGTCCCCTATCGCCTGCATGCGCAACCGGTTGAGCTCGTCATCAGTGAAATAGCCCATGTGCAGCAACAGCGCGTCACGGTCCATCGCTCCCACGGTGAAGACCGCAACATCAGCTTGCTTGCCCAGGTTCAGAATCTGGGCAATGTGGCGTTCCGTCTCGACCAGTTGCTTCACCTGTAAAGAGTCGAAGATCACCGGCAAAGGCAAATAGCGACCATAAGCGTTGAATGCTTCGCATACAGCGGCGATGGTCTCGACATCGTTGGTGGGGATGTCCGACTGTGACATCCCTCCCTTGAGCTGGATGACCTCGACACCTCGGCGGTCCTGATGCTCAAGCTGGCGAGCCACTTCAAACATGGTGCCTCCCCAGGACAGTCCGAGGGTCATCCCATCGGCGACGACATCCTCCAGCATGCGGGCGCCGCCCCGTCCCAGAGCCTTGAGCACCTCTGCCTCATCATCGACCGGAGGGACCACCACGTGAACCTCCGTGAGCCCATAGTGGGTCCTCAGTGCGTCGGCGAGCACTGAACTGTCCTCTCGAGGATCATTAATGGAAATAGTGACGAAGCCACGGTCCTTTGCGTGCTGGATGAGCTTCGAGACGGTGGGCCGGGAGATTCCCATCTGGATGCCGATGTCGCTTTGCGATAGGCCGCTCTCGTAGTAGAGGCGGACCACGTCGAGGGCTTGGGCGTCTCGCTCGTCCATGCTAAAGATCCTTGCGGTCACGATGCCGAGTGCGGCCAGCGGATTGCTGGCCGCACCAGCGAGACTAGCGCCCACAAACTCGTACTTCATTACCGCTTGTCCATACTGACCCCCGTCCGTGCGGTGAAATCCTCGGCAGTGGCGTAGGAGAACTGGGTTCCTCTCCGGGTGACGGAGTCGGCAGCGTACGCGTTGGCCATTTCAAGAGCATCGGCGATGGGCCACCTTGAGACAAGAGCATGGCTGAAGCAGCCGATGAAGGCGTCTCCTGCGCCGGTTGTGTCTACCGCATCGACGCTGACGGGTGGAATCAACTGGGTCCCCTTCTCGCTGACCCACAACACACCGCGTTCCCCGAGAGTGACAATCACGTTGTGCATACCCTTCGCGACGAGCTCGGTCACGGCCTCGGTGATCTCCTCGAGGGTGTCAACCGGCTTCCCAGTCAGCAGCGCCAGCTCCGTCTCGTTTGGAACGAAGTAGTCGACTGAAGCGATCCGCGAGTAGTCGAGGTTGGCAGTCGCCGGAGCGGGGTTCAGCAGGACGGGGATCCCAAGTCCGTGCCCCACCTCAATCGCGTGATACACAGTGTCGAGCGGGATCTCCAACTGCAAAACGATCAGACGGCAGGACTTGATGTCGTCGATAGCCGCGTCGATGTCCTGGGGTGTGAGAAGAGCATTGGCCCCCCTGACGATGAGAATGGAGTTGTGTGACTCCTGGTCGACGAAGATCGGGGCCACCCCGGAGGAAGCCTCGGTCCGCATCACGTGGCGAGTGTCGATGCCGTTGGAAGCAAAGTTGCGAACCGTGTTCTCAGCAAACACATCGTTTCCGACCCTCGTCAGCATCATCACCTGAGACCCCAACCGGGCGGCGGCGACAGCTTGGTTGGCTCCTTTCCCTCCACAGCCCATCTGGAAGTCGGGCGCCTCGAGGGTTTCCCCCAGCACGGGCATCCGGTTGATGTAGGTGATCAGGTCAACCATGTTGGATCCGATGACAGCGATGTCCATGACTACTTGTCCATTCCTGTGTGAACGTGGAAGTGGCGGGTCTCCCCCGCTTCCAAGTTGATGAGGGTGCCTGACGCCTCCGCGGCGTTGCGCCCCTCAGGGCGACATGTTCCGGGAAGCACGAACGCGCACACCCTCTGGTCGGCGTTGTGCAACAGCCAGCGCGTAGCAGTGGTGAACTCTTCGGTCGAAAACTCTGTCACGAAGCGCCCGCCCTCAGGCAAACTCATCTCAAAACGTGCCGTGGAGCCATACTGCGGAAGATCATCGGCGAAATAGACGATCTCGGGGTCGTAACGGCTACCGTCAGCGAGAACTTGAGAATCAACTCCGCCAGCCAGAATCTCCTCGTTAAATGCCAACCAATCCTGCGTGGGTGAAACATGGGCAGGAACACTGCGACGCAGCTGGAAAACGTCACCAATCGACTGGCTCATGCGCGCACCGTCAATCCATGCGTAGTTCATATGGCACATGTACTGCAACGGCATCGGCTGGTAGTGCGACAGGTTGGTCACGCTCAGATCGATGTCGATCATCGTGGCCCCGGTAGCAAGCGACACACGAGGAACAGCCTGGTAGTGGTGCCCGAACCCTTGGGCGTATTCACGACGACCACTCACGGCGATGGTGCCACCACTGACCTCCAGCCATCCCTCATCAAAACGAGAACAAGGGAACTCACCGTGCAGAGGATGCGTGTCCTCAGGGGCTGGACAGCCATTGGCGAGCAGTCCTGAGTGGAAGGCGAAGCAGCCATAAGTATTGACGATGACATCCGCGGGTTGAGGCTGGGAGAACATGTTGTCCATCGTGAGTGAGACACCATCGAAGACCACGTCCCAGATGATCTGACCCATGAACGGCAGAACTTCTACGTGCCCACGGGAGTTCGAAACTGTCACAGACGCCACGCCACTTTCGTAACGCTTTGCGGTGACGGTGAACTCATCAGATGACAACAAAACAGTGTCACGCCCAGCGGTGAAGAGTGATTCATGCAATGGAATTGTGTACATGAGAGACTTCCTTATTCAGATAAATGGTTAGTCGGCCACAGCCGCTGAATCGGAGCGCTGCAGGAGAATGAAGTGCGTCAGCACAGCCGCGAAACAAACCAGTGGCACTACGAAACTGAACGGCATCGAGCCAGTCCTATCGGAGACCATGCCTTGGAGGAGTGGAACTATTGCGCCGCCAACGATGGACATGACGATGACAGCGCCGCCAGTTTCGGTATGCCGCTTGTCAGTGATCGCGTCCAAAGTACGGGTGTAGATCGTGGCCCAGCAGGGTCCGAGCAGACCCGAGGTCAGGATTGCTGCCCATACTGCACTCATGTTGGGGACGAGCATCACGTACAGCAGCGCGAGACAGCCCAGCGTCGAGTAGATGATGATCGTTTTATTCGGGCCAATGCGAGTCATGAGAACGTTCGCCAGGAATTTCCCGAGAAAGAATGCAATGAACGCCCATATCATGAAATTAGAAGCAGTTCGTTCGTTCATAGTGTGATCGAGAGACAAAGCCAGGCGAATAGTGAATGACCAGAGCGCCGTCTGCAAACCCACGTAGAGGAATTGAACGAAAATTCCGCGACAGAAAGTCTTATTGCGAACGAGGTAACGTAACGTTTCCCCAATGCTAGCGCTGGCCTCTTGATCCTCTCCTGAGTTTGTATGCCGTAAGGGCTTGCAGTGGGGGAACTGGGTGATAGCCACGAGAATCAGCATCACGACGAGGACCATGACGATGTACTTGTAGGGCAGGAGGGTGCGCGCAAGCATCTCCTCAGCAAGGGCCCGTTTCTTCTCCGCGTCTAGTCCGGACATTCGCCCCTGCAAGCGATCCCCTTCGGAGAAAATCAAGTACTTGCCGAGCAGAATGCCAAAGATAGATCCAAGCGGATAGAAGGTCTGCGAGATGTTCAACCGGAGCGTGGAGGACTTCTTGGGACCGATCATTGATGAATACGTGTTGCAGGACGTCTCGAGGAAGCTGAGACCGACCGCAATGGCAAACAGAGCGACGAGGAACACCGAGTACGTCGCCATGTGCGATGCCGGGAAGAACAACATGCAGCCGACGATGTACAGCGTCAGGCCAATGAGAATAGAGAGCTTGTAGCTCCACTTTTTGATCACTCTCGATGCAGGAATGGCGATGACAAAATACCCGCCATAAAAGGCACTCTGGACAAAGGCAGAAGCCGCATCCGAGAGAGTGAAGATCGTCTTGAATTGTGTAATCAGAATGTCATTGAGACTCGCCGCTGCTCCCCATAATGGGAAGCAGATCGATAGAAGGATGTACTGGAAGATCGGCGTTCGATCCAGATAACCGTCATCCTGTTGCACTGCGCTGTGCTTGATGAGCATGTCAGTTGCCTTCCTTGATGATTCTGAGCCCGGCGGAAGCACCGATCCGATTTGCACCAGCTTCAACCATCCGAGTGAAATCCTCAGCTGTGCGAATTCCACCGGAGGCTTTGACGCCGAAATCTGGCCCCACCGTTTCGCGCATCAAGCGGACGGCGCCTTCCGTCGCGCCGGAGGTGGAGAACCCCGTCGACGTCTTGACGAAGTGAGCGCCCGCAGCCACAGATCGACAGCAGGCCTCAACGATCTCGCCATTGTCCAGCAGACACGTTTCGAGGATGACTTTGACGAGTGCGCCGTCTGCTGCCTCGACGACGGCACGAATATCATCCTGAACCCCCTCCCAGTCGCCAGCCTTTGCCAGCCCCAGGTTCATTACCATGTCGATCTCGTTCGCGCCGTGTGCCACCGACTCTCGAGTCTCAGCCTCTTTCGTGGCAGTGGTAGTCGCACCTAGCGGAAAGCCAATCACCGTACATACAGCTAGACCAGACCCCTGCAGCGCGTCATGAGCTGTGGGAACCCAATAGGGATTGACACACACGCTGGCAAAGTGGGCCTCTTTGGCCTCCTCGCACAGGCTGAGTACCTGGTCGCGAGTAGCAGTGGGGGCCAGCAGGGTGTGGTCGATGAGATGTGCCTTCGATGGCATGCGTTCTCCTTTGATCGCGTTGACAGGAACCACACAACCACCAATGGGAACATTTGTAAATCCTAAACTTCGCGAACGTTCCCAAAACTCCGTGAAGAAGCAGCCCATGCATGGCGTCATAGTGACAAATCCCTCACCCGCCAATGCCCCGAGGTGAGTCGTCTTCCAGCTCCGCACGGAGTTCACGCAGCAACGCCGTCGCCTCAGCAAGCCGGGCGGCATAACCCTCGGCTATCGCCGTAAGCAGCGGTGCCCGCACGTCCGCTGCCGCCGCAGCGAGAGACGCCCCCTCCTCGGTGAGCGTCAAGATGACCGCACGACCGTCATCTGATGAGGCAGACCGGGTGACGTAACCAAGATCAACAAGCCGCGACACAAGACGGCTCGGATGCCCCGACTCAGCAACCAAGCAGCCCGCAAGTTCCTTGAGCGACACCGGACCGAGCTCACCGAGGGTCATCAGCGCATCAGCCTGCACGCAGGTTAACCCAAGTGGACGAAACAACGCAGCAAGTGCCGCATTGAGCTCAGCAACGAAACGCTTAAGCTCGCTGGAAAACTCGAGCACCACCGTCGATTTATGTGACATGTGACCTACTTTCACTACGATCAACTACATGACATGTTACGTATCACAGCCACGGCGGGAGCGCACCGCTCTACGAGTGCAACAATTCACCGCAGCACCGCGCCTCGTACATGAACCGCTGGTAGTTCCAGCCCAGCGAGCGCTCGTACACGTCACACACCGCAGTCGGAGTCACCGATGCGCTCGCCGCGCATGGGGACTACCTCCTCCATCCGCGCAGTGGGTTCGTCCCCGGCTACGACTTCGTCGGCACCGTGGAACAACTACCCGCCCATGCCCCTGCCGAGCTGCGCGTTGGCGACCGAGTAGCAGGCATCCTGCCGCATATGCCGAGGCACTCCACGCGATCGCCTTGGCCATTGCAGTCGCCGTCGCGTGCCTCGGGCTGGCAGTGTGGTGGCTACGCCGTGGCGACCACACTGGCAGTGGATCACCCCTGACGGACCAGCAACCGTCAGAAACTGCCCCGATCCGCCAAATCCGCACGTCTGAAGCCCTTGGGGTCGGTGCTGCTCCGTAGGCGAGGGTCGCTCTCAGCGCCAAGGATCGGAGGTAAAACTGTTCGACCCGACACAGGTTGGCCTTGGATACGAGCGACTCTCTCGCCTCCTGCGAGAACGCGGCGTCAACCTCCGCAACCACTCACCATCGACCAGCGAGATTCGGCGATGCGCTCCATGCATGAGTATGGGGGTTTCCCTGGAATGCGTGGGCGACAAGTTTGGCTACACAGTGGGATCAGTTCGCAAGCACTTGATCACCGCTGGCGTCATGCTGCGCGACCGCACGGTCGTGGAACAGCCCCGAAGGCACAGCAGGACCATTGCTGAAGAGCAACGCACGCCAAGACACGTTACGTAACCTCACGGCCAGGCGAAGCGTGCAGCTCTCGTCGCCAGGTGCAGCAGCAGCTCGAAGTCGATGTTCCCTGTCGGGAGCATCATCTGCTCTTCCCGCACGAACTTGCAGATCAATTCCATGAGCTCCTTGGCCCCGCCTCCTGCGCAGCCTGCGTGATGCGATCCAAGGAGAGGGTGCCGGCGAGGGAGGCTTCGTCGATGATGACGAGTTGCCCAGACCGGAAGGTGGCCCCGGTGTGTTGGTGAGTGGTCCACCACTTGGCGGTGTTCTCCGTGACGATCCCCAGATCGCCGGCCAGCACTTGCGCCGCAACCGATTCATGATGGACTTGCGCAATCAACACCTGTGTCCCCGCACCTGCAACCGCCTGCCACACCAACGCCGACTCGGCACACTGGGCGTCACATCAAACCCCGCGACCGCACGTCGCGACCCCGCTCAGGATCAGGCGACAGGTCCAGCGCAACGCGATCAGCCGTCGAGTTGTACACCGGATACGCGCCCCAACAGATCACCCATGATCGGGATCGCGACCCATACCAACCAACGGCTGACGATGCGCGTCCGACACCTGCAAACCAAGCGCGAGTCCACCATGCCCCAGGGCAGCGATGACCGAACCCAGCTACCAACCTTGCGAACCGCCGATCACCGGAATTGGCGTCGGGAATGGTCCGCACCGCCCACGGGTTCCGGCTTGGTTGATCCGATGACAAACCTCGGTAGAGTCGAGTCGTGATCATTTGAGCATTTCCCTGACCTGCGTCCGAGGCCGTCTGCCCGGCAGGTTCTTTCACGTCTTCGGGATTTTGCTCATGCCTCACGTACTTGCTTCATCGTCGTTCACTGCCACGGGCTCGCATCTGCGAGTGGACGGTCTCTCGTTCTCCTACCCTGATCGGCGGGTACTCACGAATTTGTCGTTCGTCGTACCTGCTGGTGACCGGGTGAGGCTGATCGGGGAAAACGGGTCGGGGAAATCGACCTTGCTCAGGGTGCTCGCCGGATTCTTGGAGCCGACATCGGGAACGGTCGCCGTGAATGCACCGGATGCCGATGTACCAGTGATTGGGCTGCTTCATCAGGAGTCCCCGTTCTCCGCAGCTGAGATCATCGAGAATGCCATGGAGACTGTGGTTACCCCGTCGCGACGCGCAGCCGAAAAGGTCAGCAGGCTCGGTGCCGCGCCTGCGAACAACCCCGATGATCCAGTCACCGCCGACGCCTATGCGTGTGCCCTGGAAACGGCCGAGCGTCTTGGGGTGTGGGAGATCGAGGCGAGGGTCTCAGCGATGCTGACTGGACTCGGGCTCGGGGGAATCGACCGCGACCGGTCGATAGGGACGCTCTCCGGTGGGCAGTGAGTTCGGCTCGCTCTGGCGTGGCTGCTGCTGAGCGCACCGGATGTGCTGCTGCTGGACGAGCCGACGAACCATCTTGACGATGCCGCGACCGCATATCTCGTCAGCGTGCTCACGGCGTGGAGAGGGCCGCTACTTATTGCCAGTCAGGATCGGGCTTTCCTTGATGAGACGGCCACGTCGCTGCTCGACCTCGACCCGTCGCCACTCCCGCACACGGTCGCGGGGCCGCTGGTTGACGACGGCACGGGAACCGGGATCGGCCTCACCCGCTTCACCGGCAGCTACAGCGACTACCTCGCCGCACGAGCTGAAGCACGGCAGAGATGGGAACGGTGGTATCGCGATGAACAAGCCGAGCTTTCCCGGCTTCGTGCCGCGGTAAAGGATCAGCAGATGGTGGGACACTCGGATTGGCGCCCGCGTTCCGAGGTGCGCATGGCGAAGAAGTTCTACGCTGACCGCAACGCGCAGGTCATCTCTCACCACCGTCAACGCGGCTCTGAAAGATCGGTTCCCGGCCACGTCGCTCAGCATCAGCCGAGGCGAGAAATGGCTCATCACCGGCCCGAACGGATCAGGGAAATCGACCTTGCGCGGCCTGCTCGCCGGCACGCTGAAACCAAGCAGTGGGCAGGTCACGCGCACCCCGGTGGACCGCGTACGGCTGCTTGCGCAAGAAACCGCGCTACCTGACCCCTACGATCGCGGTCCTACACGCACGGTGCTCGACGCTTACACAGATTTGGTCGGTGCGGAACGTGCGGCACGGGTGCCGCTGAGCACCTTCGGGCTGATCGCTAGTCGAGACCACACCCGACGTGTGCAGGAACTCAGCGTCGGCCAACAACGTCGTTGCCCTCGCGGTAGTGCTGGCTGACCCGCCAGAGATCCTGCTGCTGGATGAGCCGACCAACCACTTTTCGCTCAGCCTCGTCACCGCACTCGAAGATGCACTCGTCCAATACCCTGGCACCGTCGTCGTTGCCTCACACGACCGGTGGCTGCGCAAACGATGGCAGGGTCAACGGCTGACACTCCCTGAACCGTGCTGACAAGCACAGTGCACCGAATCGAGGCGCAACTGCACCTGCAGCCAGAACCGAGCACCCGCTGTGCCGTCGCCAGCCCAGATGGCGAGGATGGCGTGGCCCGATTCACCGTGACGCCCTTCACGGCATGGAACGGGGGTTACGGACTTGCCCCGTCAGGGACCATCACCACGATCACGTCGACGAAGATCACCGGATAGATCGCATTCAGCGGTCTGCTCGCCCATTGGGTGGGTTCCGCCGGTGGCCTTCTCCGTGATCTGGCTGATGGTGTGTGTGGAGGCCGTCGTCCCACAAACCTCGTCGAAGTGTGTGACGATCTCACCAGTCATCAACCCGCACGGTCACCAACAGCACGGTCTGATCGATCCCGTCCAGACGGCGCTTGCGCTTGGGCACGATCACCTGAGCCCAAGACAGCAACAAGGCCCGAACCGAAACCATCGAGGATGGCAAGGGTTCGGGCCTTGTGGTGGGGTGGAGCATAGGGGATTCGAACCCCTGACCTTCTCATTGCGAACGAGACGCGCTACCAACTGCGCCAATGCCCCAACAACGCGGTTACGCTACCACATCCGGGCAACCCGCGCCACGGGCGCGACTCAGTCGACAAGGACCTCGTCAGCTCCGGACTCTTCCTGCTCCTTGGCGACGTCATCAAGGGCTGTGCGCATGTCCTGGACCATCGTCTCGATGTTTGACGGACCCTTCTGCGGTCCACCTGCAACACGACCGTCCACGCCCAGCAACCATGCCGTCGGGTATCCGTGAACCTCGAAGACCAAGTTGGCGGACCCGCCCTCGTCGACCAAGGACAGCGGGCGCAGCGACTCCGGAAGTGCCTCGCGAGCAGACTCGCCCATCACCAGGCATCGCACGTCAACCTCGGGCAACAGCGTCATCCATCGTGGAACTTTCGCCATCAGTGTCTCACACGGGCTGCAACCGGGAGACACGAAGAGCAGCAAGGCCGGACGCTGTCCCACCAGGCCGCGCAGGGTCGTGGTGCGTCCCTCGGCATCCGTCACCGATGCCAGCGGGATCGGCACAGACTCGTAGTCGGCAATCTCCTCGTCGTCATCCTCCTCGGCCACCTCGTCGACCGGGCGGTAGAGCACCGTCGCGAGGACAGCGGCGGTCAGCACGGCGGCAAGCCACCACCACAGATCACCGGCCGAAGCCTTGATGATCCTCTCGACGGCCGGACGACGGTCGTCAATGGCCGCGATGAGGGCCAGTACCGATGCTGCGACCAGCAGGACGTTGCGCATGATGGTTCGGATCCCGACGTCACCGGGAGCCAGATCGCCAAAACAATGACAGTCCACCGGATCGGGAATCGTCACGACTGCCCGAATGATGATGCCGAGGTAGAGGCAGAACAGCGCGACAGCGCAGGAGGCGACGACGATTCCGAACACCCCACCGACGATGAGCAGCAGGGCCCCCAGCACGATCTCTGCCCAGGGCAGCATGGACAGTACCCCCGACGGCAGTTGCGAACCGGGGAGGCCGAGTGCGTCGAGGGCATCACTGACTGTGTCGTGAGACTGAACCTTGCTGCCCCCCGAGACGAGGAGGACAACCGCGGCAAGCACCGTGCACAGCGTCAGACCGGAAAACACGGGTGCCATTGTGTCATCTCATCTGGCCTATGTCAGAACCGAGCTTCAGGCCGAGGAGGCTCGAACAATCCCCGAGGGACCCTCACGATCCTGCGAGAATGCCTGCTGGTCGTCGGAGGCTTCGATCTCGGTGACGACGGGGGTGTCGACCTGGCCTGGAACCGGGCCAGGAGCGGACAGGTCGATGGTGCGAACGGTCCGAGCACTCAACGGCGTCGAGACATAAGTCGGAGCGGTGACGACGACGTCGTCCCACAGCGAGCCCTCCGGGGCCGTCACCGGAGGGTTGAGGTCGATCGTCCAGGAGGTGGGCTCGTCCTCGGTGCGAAAGGGTTCCGTCTTCACCTCCAGGACTACGGTGTCCTCGTCCCATCCCCTGTCGATGAGGGCGTAACGACGATCAAAACGCTTCGCCATCGCCACCACGGACCACCGCGCCAGGGCGAAGAATCCGACCAGAAGAAGGGCGAGGACCGCCACCAGCCACCACGGCGTGACGTCGGCGATGGCAAGCACCGTGAAGAGCACCGTCAAACTCAACAGCACCAACATCGTGGTCATCCGACGCTTGGCGGCCACCGCCCAGGATCGCCTCACGTCGCGACGGGCGTACGACCTGGTGTACGGGGTGGACAACTCCACCTCGGGGCCGTCATCGGTCGTGTCGGGGGTAACTGTGCAGGAGCCTCGGGAGACCACGTTCATGGTGTCCGGGAAGTCCTCGTGCGCGTCATCGGGCACCTCTTGAGAACGTCGACGGTTGACGACCATCGGGACGAGATAGGCGATCCATCCCACGAGGACGATGGCGATGAGGACGGCTTGTACGGCTTGCACGAGTGACACGCTACGGGGGCTCCTCGGCGTGTCGCGTGGACCACACGCGGAGTGTCGAGAAACGAATTACAACGGCGTGGTTCGGTCCTCGTCCTCCACCATCGGCGACCCCGGAAGAAGGTGGTTGGCGAGGTAGTGGCACAGGACGCCATCGGGGTAGTCGTCGGCCAGCAGACGAAACACCCGGTGATCGCGCCATTCACCGTCAATGTGCAGGTATGCAGGCCTCATCCCTTCCTCCGCCATGCCGAGTTTCTCCACCACGCGCAGGCTCTTGGCATTCTCGGGACGAACGCAGATCTCGACTCGGTGCAGCCCCATCACTTGGAAGAGGTAGTCGCACGCCAGCGCCACCGCTGTCGGCGCCACACCCTTACCCGCATGGGCGGACGCCACCCAGTAACCCATCGAGCATGTCATGGCCGATCCCAAGGAGACCGACGACACCGTCAGCTGTCCGATGAGTGGCGTCGTGGCACGGTTGACGGTTCGATGATCGGGCCATCCGTCGTCCCAGCCGATGGCCCACGGCAGGCTGCTGCCTTCCTTGGCACGCTTGCGGTTTCTCAAAACCATCGTGAGATACCCGCCAATGCGCTCGTGGGACCCCGGTGGTTTCGTCGCCTCCCACGGGCCGAGCCACTGCCAGTCGAGTTCACGCGTGGTTGTCCACCTCACCTCGTCGGCTCGCCGGAACGGACGCAACACCACCCCACCGGCTTGCAGGGTCACCGGCCAGTGATGGTGACGTGGCATCGTCACTCCCCACGGCAGACGAGATGAGGTCATGCCGTCACCTCAACCACCAGCACACCAGTGGCATACCGGTCGGAACCGGCTCATCGCCCGCCCCGACGACGGCGATTGCGTCAGCCATCGACAGGTCGACGGCGTGGGTGACGTCACCCATTCCCGCTCGTGAGAGGACCGGACGACCTCCGACTCGAGCCAGGCGCACCGGGACGAAGGTCGTGGAGTCCGGGTGACGGGCAATCGGCCGATCCGTCTCGGCCTTGAATACATCAGCCGGCGGCAGGCCTGACAGCTTGCGCAGCAGAGGTTGCACAAAGGCCATGAACGAGATGAGAGCTGGCCCGGGGCCTGCTGGCAGGACGACTAGGGGGACCAAGCTCGGGTCGATGAGGGCGAATTCCTGATTGGCCCCCGGCTCCATCGCCACCCTGGCGAAGTCAGTACCCCCCATTCGTGGCAGTACCGACGAGACGGCGTCCTGCTGACCAACGACCATGCGATCGCTGGTGGCCAGGACGAGGTCCGCACCGCGTACGGCATCGGACAGCAGCCGTGTCAACTCACTGTCGCACGAGGTGTTGGTGGAGATGACGGTGACGTCGGCGTCGAGGGCGCGGGTGGCGGATTCGATAGCTGCAGCCGTGGCATCAAGGGAGGCAATCTCTTCGGCGCCATTGGCGCGGGCTCGCCTCTCGATCTCCTCACGCTGGCCCTCATCAGCTCGTACCGCCACGATGACGACCTTGGGACGCGGTCGGACGAACACCTCGTCGATACCGGCTGAGGCCAGCATTGAGATGATTCCGGGATGCAGGATCGTCCCATTGCGTACCAGGACCTCGCCTGTTCCGTAGTCCGACCCTGCGAGACGAGCTCCAGCCCACCTCTTGACCGGAGAGAACAGCACGATGTCGCCATCGGCGTCGAGCAGGTCCGGTGGGAGGACGCAGTCGGTACCCTCTGGCAACAGCGACCCAGCCATGACGCGCA
Source organism: Cutibacterium nasicola (assembly GCF_052654715.2). Classification (NCBI taxonomy): domain Bacteria; kingdom Bacillati; phylum Actinomycetota; class Actinomycetes; order Propionibacteriales; family Propionibacteriaceae; genus Cutibacterium; species Cutibacterium nasicola. Next base: position 1,782,229 of record NZ_CP199745.2, read on the forward strand.
CAGCGGTGCCCGGGGTGACTGGAGTGGGAGGGCGACGATCGATCTGGATCTCCACGGAGCCGGAACGCCCTGCCATCTTGGTGGACGCAGAATCGAGGGCATAACCGTCAATGACAGCCGTCGTCACCACGGGCACGTCATGAGGTGCGTGGATGTCCTCACACACCGCCAGCCCCACAGCCCGCGGCACATCCATGGCGACTGGTGGAACGGCCTGGACGAGGCTGCACAAGTAGTCGCGATGATCGACGATTGACCGACGCCCGGACATGTCCGTCTCGGGCGCTCCCGGAAGGCCGAGAGGTTCCTCCTCGGGCTCCGGGGCATCGATCTGCTTCTTCCTGTGGAACAAGGCCATGGCATCACCCTAGAGGTCATGGCGCGGTCTGCCCGGCAGCGACTCGGCCAGGGCGTAGCATGAGGGAGTGATGACGCACCACAGCCCCGCCAGTGAGGACCCCTCTGATCCTCGGCTCGGCAAGGAGGAGCTCCGACGGCGCTGCCAGGCCCGCCGGGCAGCCGTGGACCACCAAACCAGGATCAGCAGGGACGACCGCCGCACCGAGCACGCCATGAGTCGGCTGCTGTGGGCCCACAAGGTCGCCCTCTACCTGTCTCGTGGGGATGAACCGGACACCGTGGGACTGGCCGACACCCTCGTCATGATGGGAAAACAAGTCCTGGCTCCAGTGTTGACCGACGGCCACGGTCACTCCCTGCATGAACCAGCGTGGGCGTGGTACGACGGTATGAACGTGCGTACCGGACTGTGGGAGATTCCCGAGCCGGTCGCTGCTGTGTTGCCGGACTCGGCCATCGCCGAGGCCGAGGTTGTGCTGTGTTCGGCCTTGTTGGTCGACCGGACGGGCTACCGGGTCGGCGTGGGAGGCGGCTGGTACGACCGTGTCCTCCCCCAGCGAGCCCCTGGGGTTCCGGTGTGGGCGGTCGTCAATGATGACGAAATCGTCGACGAGGTTCCCCATGATCCATGGGACGAGCCGATCACCGCTGCTCTCGCTCCCACTGGCCTGCACCTGTTGGGCCAGTGAACGACGCGGAATTTCCTGGTACCCGACAGCGCGCCTATCATTCGACAGGCGCCTGACACCGATCGGGCCGGAACGAGGAGATCATGCCCACCTACCAATACCGATGCAACGACTGCGACCGTGACCTCGAGGTCGTGCAGAAGTTCAGCGACCCCTCGCTGACTGTCTGCCCCACCTGTGAGGGCGAGCTGCGCAAGGTCTTCAGCGCGGTGGGAGTGGTCTTCAAGGGGTCGGGCTTCTACTCCACCGACAATCACACCAAGGCAGGCTCCACGGCGGCCACTGCCGGGAGTTCGTCCTCCTCCGATTCTTCCTCGACGAAATCCGAGTCGACGTCGTCCTCGTCATCCTCCTCGACGACGAAGACCTCCGACAACGCATCCTGAGTGACGGGTCCTGGCAGGGCGAGAACCTCCTGTGGACGAAAACTGCCCTGTGGACAACTGAACGATGTCGTCTCCTTCGGCGATAACTGTGGGTGTGAGACTGACATCGAAAAACTCCCAGGCCCCTCGAGAATCGACCCGTAAGCACAAGACCACCGCGCGACGGCGTCTGCATGTCCTCGTCGTCCGTCATCGACGCGGATTGGCGGCCCTTCTCGCCGCACTGGCCGTGTTGCTCGTGGCCTCCCCCGGAAAGGCCATGACAACTTCCGGTCGAGAGGTCATCGTTGCCGCCCATCCCATCGAGGGCGGACGCACCATTCAACGTTCCGACCTACGTAGCGTCCGAATGGATCCTGCCGTCCTACCGCATGAAACAGCGACCCTCGCGCAGGTGGAGGGTCGCCAAGCATCAGCTCGTATCACTGAGGGAACGATCCTGACGGCATCAGCCGTGCTGTCCGGCTCCAGCGTCGGAACCGGAAAAGCCTTGGTGGGGATTCATCTCGCCGACTCGTCAATGGTCGGCATGCTGCAGGTAGGCCAACGGGTATCTGTCGTCTCACCTAGCGAGGACGGAACACCGCACATCCTCACCCGTGGCGCAATCATCCGTAGCCTGCCCACCAGCGGCGGTGGACTCGCACAAGGTTCCCCGTCCACGGAATTGGTGGTGGTGTCTACTGGATCGGCCGATGCCGCGGCGATCGCTGTGGCTGGCCAGGGGCAGCCCTTGGGACTGGTTGTGGAGTGAGTTCGCATCTGGCGAAACAGCGGAAACGGTATTAGCCGCACCTCTGATGTCCCGTTACGGTTCTCAACGGGCCCGAGAACATCGGGGCAGTACCAACTCGAAAGGAGACCCGTGAAGGGATTCAAGGACTTCCTGATGCGCGGCAACCTCATTGAGCTCGCTGTGGCATTCATCCTTGGCGGCGCGTTCTCCACCGTCGTCAAGTCATTCACCGCGGTCATCATGGATCTATTCGGCAAGGTCGGGGGCACCCCGAACTTCTCCGGTTGGGTCCCGGGCGGGGTTCATGTCGGTGCCTTCATCACCGACGTCATCTCCTTCTTCGTGATGTCCTTCGTCATCTACTTCGGGCTCATCAAGCCCGTGGAGATCGCAACGAAGAAACTCAACCACACCGAGGAGGAGCCGGCGGCTGCCCCCACCATCGCCGATCTCCTCATCGAGATCCGCGATGAGCTGCGCTCCCGTCCGATTCAGTGACCTGACTCAGTGCAACACGCTGTGTGGTGGTCGTTCGGACAACAGACGAGCCTCGTCAGGCCCGATGACCACCGCACCGCGATGCACTGTCGAGCTCAACCCGTCCAGCCCGGCTATCCGACGCGTCTGGGCGAGCACCGCTCCATAGCGGGCGAACTCAAGTCCGGAGGCCAGGTCGTCGGGGAGCGAGTCGGGCCACGAGCGTCCGGTCTGTTGACATTCAGCTCGCCGCTGCGTCAGTCGTGAGGCCGGCCAGCCCTGCTCGGCCAGCCAATCCACCAGGTCGGCGGCCTCCCAACCTGGCCCGTCAGGGGCGGTAAGCCGCTGTCCGGTGAGGGCCGCGGCCACCGCCTCCCAACATTGCTGATCAGATGTCACTTCTGACCTGAACGCTCGCCGGTGAGCACGGTGCCGTCAGGGATCCTCTGAGGCCTCTCGGTGCTGAGGGTGGCATCTGTCTCGACGACGACCCCCGACCCGAAGGTCCAGTCTCCCCTGACCGTGAGAGAGGTGGCCTTGCGCAGCGACGGCGGCTCCGGGATGCGATCGTTGAAGTCACTGACCTTCTTGTAGAACTCCTTGTCAAGGTCGATGGCGCAGGTGTCGTCAGTCATCTTGACCAGGTGAGCGGAATCATCAAGGTCGTACACGTCGGAGCGCAGCAGCAGCAGCTCATTGGTCGTCTTGACCGGCAGGAACCGGGAGCGATCCACGCAGATGCAGGTGGCGCCCTCGAAGACCTCGATGGCACCACCCATGGCGGACTCGATCTGAATGACCGGGGTTGAGGAGGAATCCTTTGGGTCGACGGTCTTGTCGTTGCGGATGATCTGCAGACCCATCACGCCGTGACGCTCGTCGAGGACCTTCTTGAGGGCCTCGAGGTCGAACCACAAGTTATTGGTGTGGAAGTAGGGATGACGGTTCTCGTCGGTGAAGTACTCCATCTCCTCATCGGCGGTCTGGGCGGTGTCGCGCAGGATGAGCTGACCGTCGGACTTGCGTACGGCCAGGTGGCCACCCTTCTTGTCGTTGATGGTGCGATGGCACAACTCGGCGGCGTACGGGGCGCCCGAGGCGGCGAACCAGCCGGCCAGACGACCGTCGGGAACCGCCCCCAGGTTGTCGCCGTTGGACACCGAGGCGTACGTGAACCCAGCGTCCAACAGCTTGTCGAGCACACCGGATCCGAACAGGGCGGTGTAGAGGTCCCCGTGACCCGGCGGGCACCACTCCAGGGAGGGGTCCTTCTCCCACTCGACCGGGGTGAGAGTCTCGGCGTCGAGCTTGGGCTCCTGATTTTGCAGAAAGTCCAGGTCCAATCCCTTGACAGCCAGATCCGGGTACTTCTCAAGAACCTTGAGGGTGTCCTCACGAGTGCTGAAGGAATTCATGAACATCAGCGGCAAACGGGCGCCGAACTGCTTGCGAGCCGACAGCACCTGAGTGGCGATGATGTCGAGGAAGGACTTCCCGTCTCGCACCTCGAGCAGGGACTTCGCGCGGTCCAGACCCATCGAGGTTCCCAGGCCACCGTTGAGCTTGATGATGACGGTCTTGTCGAGCGCCTCGGCGGCCTGCTCCTCACTGACCTCGACGTCGTCGAGCATCGGCGGATCAGTCATCGGGGAGATGGTGTCCTCGCGGATGAGCCCGGTGTCACCGGTCTCGAGCTGGTGATAGTAGGAGGTGAAGACATCAATGGCGACGGGATCGACACGTGCCTCGGCCATCTTCCGGCGCGCAGCTTCAAGTCCTTCTTCGCTCATTGTTGCTCCCTTGCTGGTAGACAGACGTCACCAGTCTATCGAGGAGGCTCCACCGGCACGGTGGAGCATGCCACCCCGATGTGGTCGGGGTTGGTGGGTGAGGTTGGCCCTTCCCACCACACCGGACTAGGCTGGTGTGGCCCTTTGTGGGCAGGGCCCCGTAGCTCAGGGGATAGAGCAGTGGTTTCCTAAACCATGTGCCGTAGGTTCGAATCCTATCGGGGCCGCCCTCAGGCGTAACGCCGTTTCATGTCGACCTCGATCTCCTCCAATGAGCGTCCCCTCGTCTCCGGCATCACCTTCACCAGGATGAGCGCGATGACGAGGTTGGCAATGCCGTAGGTGAGGTAGGTTCCGGCACCTCCCAAGTCTGCCAGCATGACCGGGAAGGTCCAGGTGATCGTCGCGTTGGCCAACCAGCCACAGAAGACCGCGGCACCATTCATGGCTCCACGCATCCGGGTCGGGAACATCTCGCCGAGCATGGTCCACACCACCGTGCCGTTGGTGGACTGCACGATGAGCATGAACAAGCTCATGAGAACGAGCACGAGGATGGGTGCCCACTTCGGCACTCCCGTGCCCATCTGGGGAGCGGTCGCGAATCCAAAGGTGGCAGCGATGCCGAGCAGACAGACACCGACGGCGGTCACGTCGAAGATCAGTAGGTGACGACGATCGAACCGCTCGATGAGCCACAGGCCAGCGCCGGCGCCGATGACGGACATGACGCCGTTGGCCACCTGGGCGATGATCGAGGCCTGGGTGCTCATACCGGCGAATTCCAGTACCTTCGGCGCGTAGTACATGACGGTGTTGACGCCAGTGGTCTGGTTGACTGCGGCGAGGAAGATCCCCACCAGCAGCAGCCGTCGGGTCCAGCGCAACTCCACGACAAGGGCCCATTGCTGACGATGAGTGAGCCTGCCGCCCGCACCGTGGAGCTCGACCATCTCGGTGATCTCGTCAACGAGCGGTTCGTCGACCCCCTCCTCGCGAACCTGCTTGAGGCAGGCGATCGCCTCGCTGAGCTGACCATGGCTGAGGTGCCAGCGAGCCGACTCGGGCATCTTCCTCATGCCGATCCACAAAGCGATGGCCGGCAGGGTGCAGACCACGAGCATCCAGCGCCATGCACCGCCGGATCCAGCGGACACCGACAGCTGGGCGAGGAAGGCATGGAATGCCTCGTCACTCATCGTCCCGCCGTGGGACGTCGTCAGGGCCTGCAGCTTGTCCCAGGAGTAGGTTCCGGGATCGAGCCGACCGGACGGGTCGGCGGTCACCGTCAGGCTCGGGCCGCCGTGTGCCGCAGAAATGGCGGCATTGACGGAAAAGGCCAGCAGCTGACCGAAGACGATCATGAACTGGTCAAGAGCGACGATGCGACCACGCATCCGCTTCGGAGAGGTCTCCGACAGATAGACCGGCACCGTTGCCGAGGCCGCACCCACGGCAAAGCCGAGCACCACCCGGAAGGGATACATCACCCACATACTGGGAGCCACGGCTGTGCCGAGGGCACCAGTGATGAACAGGACGGCGAGGGTCAGCAGGTTGTGCCGGCGTCCCCAGCGATCGCTCATCATGCCGCCTACGAGCCCGCCGAAGGCCGCACCAAGGGTGAGTGTTCCCCCGATGGCGCCTTCATGGCCCACCGTCAGGGCCAGGCCGCCAGCAGCATGTGGCAGGTACATGAAGGGTAGCGCGCCAGAGATGACTCCGGTGTCATAGCCGAAGAGCAGGGAGCCCAGGGTGGCAACTGCCGCCACCACACCGACACGGCGCTTCGGGCCTGCCGGTTGCGTCGTTTCGACGAGCTCGGCGACCTCGGCTCTCGATGTCACGGACAGCTCCTATGAACGGGATGTCGCACCGACGCACCACTGGGCTCGGCACCGCGACCCGACCGGCAGCCATAACTCAATCACGTATGACACGAAGAAGGCCGACGGCAGGACGTTACCATCCTGTCGTCGGCCCCCGTACCCGCACACAGTGGCGGGAATGAGAAACCCCGATGTCAGCCCTGCTTCTGGGTCTCAGCCTGCTTCTTGAGATCCTCGACGTCGATCCCCTTGACCTTCTCGATGAGCTCGTCGAGCTGACGGCCCTGCAGCAGGCCGGACTGACGGAAGACGAGGTACCCGGCGCGGAAGGCCATGATCGTCGGGATGGAGGTGATTTCCAGACCGGCGGACAGCTCTTGCTGGTCCTCGGTGTCGACCTTGGCGAAGGTCACGTCGGTGTGACGCTCGCTGGCGTCCTCGTAGATGGGCGAGAAGCGCTGGCACGGTCCGCACCAAGATGCCCAGAAGTCGATGAGGACGACATCGTTGGAGTCGACGGTCGAGGAGAAGTTGTCCTTGGTCAATGCGACGGTAGCCACGTTGTACCTCCCGGTAATTGCTTGGGTTCGGTCGACCGCAACGCCGTGGCGCCTCGGCCCATGTGTGATGCAACAGCGTCAGGTGCTGGTGTATTCCCAATGTGCCAATCCGTATTCACCTGGATGTCACGCGCCTTTCAACTCGGCAATCGCCGTCGCTCCCAGATCACGCAGCAGGTGACCGGCACGCACGGGCCGCGCGGCAATGACCGACACCACACGGGACAATCCCGGCAATGCCTCGTCGGAGACGTTGACGTCGTAGCCGGGAGCCGCGGGGTCCAGCATTGGGTTGGACCCGTCCGCCCACTGCTCGTTGAGCTTGTTCCAGGTCGTCACCCAGGCATTGCCGATCTCGCTGCCCGACGGCACCCCGAAGAAGTGACCCACCGGGGCATGATGGCGCAGGGCCACCAGACCGGATTCCTGAAAAATACGGGCCAGACGCACCCGGGAGTCCAAGGCCCGGCGTTCCTCCGATGTACCGGCGAGCACCCACTGGCACGGGTGCGGACAGGTGATACCGACGTCCGGACGCTCACCGACATCAATAGTGGCGTGGTTCATCGCGCATACACCCAAGGCTTCGCCCAACCTGGAATGGAACTTGTCCAGGTACGAGGTGTAACCCTCCTGGTCACCCTGAGCAGCATGGAGGCTGCGTCGAGCCGTTGCATTCATGGCCGAGGTGTGGGCGCAATCCTGACCGTCGCCTCCCCACTTCTCCCCCACCTTACCGGGCAGGGTGAGCGGGTCCCCGCCGTCTCTGAGCACCGGCTGCCAGGCCAGCTGGCCCAGGTACTCCCCCAGGATGTGGCAGGTCACGACAACCTGCTGGGGCTCCTCACGGTGCATTCGGATGTCGAGGACCTCGAGCATGAGCTCGTAGAGGGGCACCAGGTCTCCCAGTGCTCCCCTCACAGTTGCCCGCGGATGATGCGGAAAACCCGCGTCAGTGAGCCGGGACCGCAGGTCAGCAGGCAGAGGATCCCCGATCTCCTCGAAGTCCTCGGCATCAAGGGCCAGGACCCTGCGGGCCACCGCCGTCACCGCAGCAGCCTGCACCAGGTGGGGATCGTCGCATTCGGACGCCCGCGCCATCCGCAACATGGAATCGGCGGTGTCATACCAACCCGCCTCACAGAGCGTGACGATCTGGTTCAGATCTGGCAGCTGACTGGGCCACAGGGTCTGGGGCACACTCATCGCGGCATCGTCACCGCGATTCAGCAGTTCTGGACGACGAACAGACCGGAAAGGACCTCGGGATCGACGACGACCGAACCGTCCGGACCCGTCAAGCGGATGCCGTCGGCATCATCGTCGACCTCAATGCTCCTGCCCGGCAGCAAACCAGCGGCGTAGGTGTCGGTGAGATTACCCTCGGTGGCCTGGAAGAACTCCGACAACCGGGTGACGGTCACGCTGACCGGGCAACCGGCCTCGGCAATGATCTCGTCAAGGGGCTTGGAGTCGTCGCGGAAACGCGCGGAGTCGTCCGGGCGACGACCGATCTGCTCGGGAGGAAGGGGGCAACCGTACGGAGAGACATCAGGGTTGTCGAGGATCTCGGTGAGATGCTTCTCAACCTCACCGGAGATGACGTGCTCCCAACGGCACGCCTCGTCATGGACCAAGTCGGGTCGAAGACCAATGACCTCGGTGAGCAGGCACTCAGCCAGACGATGTTTGCGCATCACCGTCTCGGCCACGTCATGGCCCTCCTGCGTCAATGAAATCGAGCGGTTCGCCCCGACGACCACAAGACCGTCACGTTCCATACGAGCCACGGTCTGGGAGACGGTGGGGCCCGACTGGTGCAATCGCTCGACGATACGAGCTCGGCGCAGTTCGACACCCTCCTCGAGCAGCTCGTAGAGAGTCCTCAGATACATCTCCGTGGTATCAACGAGCTCACTGCTCACGGTGCACCTCTTCCCCGCCCTCACAGCCGAGGGGCGTCGCTGGCCACCTGCCCACCGGACAGGCTGTCTGACAAAACGGTCGGGGCGTCATTGCTCACGCCCGAGTGACCTCCCGTCATGAAGTTTAGTGCTCAAGTACCTGCGATGACCGTCAGACGGACTCACCGCGACGGATGACGCGAACCAGATGGCCCTTCTCGTCGGTGAGGCACATGTCAGCCCAGTGCCCCTCCTCCAGGACGCCGACCTCGTTCAAACCGTGGAGTTCGGCCGGTGTGGTGGCTGCCATGACGGCGACTTGGCCCAGCGGCAGGCCCACGACAGCAGTGACGAACTCGACCGCGCGGCCCATCGTCAGAGTGGATCCTGCGATCGCTCCCAGCGAACCGTCGGCGGCCAGCAGTCGGGCGCGACCATCCACGACCTTCACCGGCAACCTGCCCAGGATGTAATCGCCGTCAGGCTGACCGGTGGCACTCATGGCGTCGGTGACCAGGGCGATGCGCTGCGGTCCGGCAGCCAAGATGGCCATCCGAATGACGTCGGGCGCCAGGTGCACACCGTCACAGATGAGCTCGCAGACCACACGCGAGTCAGTGAGCATCGGCGGAACTGGACCGGGCTTGCGGTGATGGATGGACGGCATCGCGTTGAACAGATGTGTCATGACGTCAGATCCAGCGTCGACGGCAGCGCTGGCAGTGATGTTGTCGCACTCGGTGTGACCGATGGCGGCGTGCACCCCGGCCTTGGTGAAGGTGGCGACGGCCTCCAAGCCGTGCTCGCGCTCCGGGGCGATCGTCACCATTTTGAGAGCAGACCCGCCTACTGTGATGAGTCGGTCCACCGACGCCGGGTCGGGATCACACAAGAGCTCGACGGCGTGGGCTCCCTTGCGCGATTCGGCGAGGAAAGGCCCCTCGAGGTGGATGCCGGCGATCTCGTCGTCGTCCATGAGCTGGCGGAGTCGCCCGATCTGGTCGACGACGTCGCCAATGGCAGCGGTCACGGTGGAGGCGAACAGGGTGGTCGAGCCCTGACTACGGTGGTAGTGGACGGCCCGCAGTGCGGCGTCGCGATCAGGATCGGTGAAGTCAGCACCGGCGCCACCGTGGCAGTGGGTGTCGACGTAACCGGGCAGGATCCACTCGTCGACGAGCTCAGCCTGCGGATCGATGCCCTCGCCGACCTTGATGATGCGTCCGGCCTCGACGGTGATCGTTGCCGGTGACTCACTTCCGTCACGGGCGACAACGTGGTGTGAAGCAATACGGCTGATCATCGATGCCTCCTTGGCAGCGGGTTTTTCCACATACTGTCACATGGCCACAGCGTGAACTCGGGCTTCGTCCGGCCCAGGATCTGCGAGGATCAGAGCATGGCTGAGCCAAGGATTCCCAGTGACCTCCTGCCCTCGGACCCCCGTTTCGGGTGTGGCCCGTCCCGGATCCGACGGGAGGTGGTGGCCAGTCTGTCCGAGCCGGGATCGGTGATGGGTACGTCCCATCGCCAACCACCTGTTCGCCATGTGGTCGCCGCGATCCGCGAGGAGCTCTCCACCCTCTACGACCTTCCGGTCGGACACGAGGTTGCCCTCGGCAACGGCGGAGCCACCCTCTTCTGGGACATGGCGACCGTCTGCCTGGTGGGGAAGCGCGCCGCAACTGGCGTTTATGGCGAGTTCACGAAGAAGTTCTCCTCTGCTCTGCAGAGGGCCCCCTTCCTCGCTGATCCGGCAGTTTTCCAGGCCCCGCCCGGCAAGCTTGCCCTGCCGCAAGCCCTCGGAGAGATCGATGCATATGCGTGGGCTCACAACGAGACCTCCACCGGGGTCATCGCCCCGGTCCGTCGACCGGATGAGATTGACCAGGATTCCCTGGTTCTCATCGATGCCACGTCAGCCGCCGGAGGAGTTGCTGCAGACGTGGCGCAGACCGACGCCTACTACTTCTCACCGCAGAAGAACCTGTCCTCGGACGGCGGATTGTGGCTCGCAATTCTGTCACCAGCAGCGATCGAACGCTCGGAACGACTGACTGGCTCGGCCCGCTGGGTACCGCAGATGCTCGATCTCAGCGTCGCGGTGAAGAATTCCCGGGCTGATCAGACCCTCAACACTCCTGCGCTGGCCACCCTCGTCATGTTGGAGGCGCAGTGCCGCTGGCTGCTGGACAAGGGCGGCATGACGTGGGCGGCATCCCGCACCACGTCGACCTCGGGGATCCTCTACCGCTGGGCGGAGGACAACCCGCTGACGGCCCCGTTCGTCACCGATCCGGCGCTGCGCAGCCCGGTGGTGGTGACGATCGACATCGACGAGTCCGTCGACGCCGTCCGGCTGTGTGCCCGCGCCCGCGAGAACGGGATCCTCGACATCGAGCCCTATCGCAAACTGGGCCGCAACCAGATTCGGGTGGCCACCTTCAGCTCGATCGAGCCGGGCGACATCGAGGCGTTGACGGCCTGCCTGGATTGGCTCCTGGAGCACCGCGACTAACGGTGTCGCCAGGTGGTGTCCTGGGAGCGGTCGTGCAGGAAGGTCACGATGCCGGCGCACAGCGCCACCGCGACCGCTCCCAACACCGCGATGAGGGTGCCCGAGCGCGCCTTGGAGGTGGGCTTTCCGGTGGCCTGAGTTGCCCCTGCCCTGGAACTCGGAGTCAACGAGGGGGTCGGCGAGATCGAAGTCAGCTTCGTCGGGAAGTCAATTCCCTGTACCTTGCTGCCCGAGGTCGCGACCTCCAAGGTCTTCTGAGTGGTGTCGGTGGTGATGGCCTGCCCACCCGAGAACGCCGCGTTGGCAACCGTCTTCCAGGAGTAGGCGTCAACGACGCGAACCTCATGGTCGGTCAGCATGGCCATCCGTGACCCGTCCGGCAGGAAGGTGGCGTCCTTGACCCCAGCGGGGGCGTCGGCCACCTTTTCCAGGGGGTTGGACTCCGTGCGGCTGACCTGCGGGCCGCCACGGTAGATCGCCGGGTGGGGGCCGTCAGTGATGATGTAGAAGGTCCCCTTCGGGCTGACTGCCAAGGCCTTGGCGTCGTGGGCGCCGTCAGGGTAGGTGAACATCCACTCGTAGTAGGTGGATTGACTGGCGGCCGTCGCGGTGGGAGACATCACTCGGATGCCGCGACGCGTGGCCTTCTCGTCACCGATGTCGGCGACATAGAGGACTCCATTGGCCCATGACATCGCCTCCACGTCGTGGAAGGCCGGGTCCCACTTCACCCGATGGACCTGCTTACCCGTCTTGTCGAGGGCAAGCAGGGAGCGGACCGTCGACGGAGAACCATCGGTGACCCAGTACCAGTCGTTGTCGAGGTCGGCGGCCATGCCCACCGGATTGCCGAGCTCCTTGTCCGTCGTGACGGTGAGATCGACGGCGGCAGCGGGGCCAGTCGAAAGCCCCCAGGCACATCCCAGGGCCACCAGCGCACTCACGCAGCGGGAACGTCGGGTCCTGGATCGTCGGGTCACGAAGAGACATCCTGCCATGCCGGATCGACCTGTGACAGCAGGGATCCCACCACGACGAGCAGTACGAGGATGATGAGAACCCCGCTGATGGTGTGCTGCCTGGGGCGTGGATTCATGGATTACACCTTATGCTGACCTCGTGACGAATAACCTGTTTCCATGGGTGGGTTGAGACTCAACACCATCGCGATCGACGAAGTTCGCGACATGTTTGAGGCTGACGAGGGACTCGCAACGAAGCTACGCACATGGACCGAGGCCACTTTCAGCGTGCCCGTCCACCACCATCGTCGATCAGGGTGGCACAGCCCGTTCCACCCGCTCTACAAGCCCAATGTTGAAGACCCGATGCTGCCGGTGGGATGGCCAACTCCCAATGACGTCGAAGACCTGGTCCGTGGCCGTTCCATCGAGGCTGATCGTCTGGGCCGCTGCTGGCGACTCGTCAATGAGTGGCTGACCCACCTGTCGTGGGGATGGACCGAGATCCCGATGTCGGTGGCACGGCTCCATGAGCTCAATTCCGATCTGGCGGCTGTCGGCCTGCCCAGCACCTGTGCCATCGAGCGGCTCATGGTCAAGGATCCGCGGATTCCGCTACGACCGGCACCCGGCATGAGGATCGGCCATGCGAGCACCGAGCAGGTTCTGACAACTCGGCTCGGACTGACTGGCGTCGTCGACAAAATACCGGTCGAGCGGCAAGGTGAAGGTGACGCCGTCCTGGGTTTCCTCAACTCATTCCGGGGTGGATGGACCTCGCCGGCGACCTGGGGCGTCCGGCGCCAGGCCTCTTGGTGGTCTGGCAACCGGACACCGTCAGTGGGCTTCAACCCACCAGCCTCACATCTGGCCGAGCAGTCTCATGAGCAGCGACTGGGCGAAGTAGACCACGAAGAGGGCCGCAACAACCCACAACAGCGGATGGATCTTGCGCGCCTTGCCAGCGATGGTCTTGGTGATGCAGAACATGATGAGGCCGGCGCCAATACCCGTGGTGATCGAGTAGGCGAACGGCATGAGCACCATGCCCAGGAAGGCCGGAAGACCCTCCTCGACGTGCTTCCAGTCGATGTGGGTGACCTGGGCCATCATGAGGAATCCGACGAAGACCAGCACTGGTGCGGCCGCCTCCGAAGGAATGATCGAGACGATCGGCGCGAGGAACATCGCCAACAGGAATCCGATACCGGTGACGATGGAGGCGATACCCGTTCGGGCTCCTTCCCCCACGCCAGCAGCGGATTCGACGTAACCGGTGGCCGACGAGGCCGAGCCGAGACCGCCAGCGACGGCAGCCAGGGCGTCGACGACGAGGATCCCCTTGAGGTGCTCGGGATTGCCGGTCTCGTCAAGGATGCCGGCCTGGTCACCGATGGCGACGACTGTTCCCATGGTGTCGAAGAAATCAGCAAGCATGAGGGAGAAGACGACCAGCAGGGTTCCCAGGAACACTCCGACGCGGAAATGCCCGTCAGCCAGGAAGCCGCCGAACAGGTCGACGTGACCCAGCAGGCCCAGATTGGGCAGGCGGAAGTCAGCTGCTCCGGGCAGCCGCGGAACGTTGAGGGCCCAACCGGTGGGGTTCTCCTCGCTCTGTGGTCCAAGGTGCGCGATGGCTTCGATGATGACACCGAGCAGCGAGGTACCAATGATGGCGATGAGCATGGATCCCTTGACGTGACGCTGGTGCAGGACGACGAGAAGCAGGAATCCGAACAGGCACAGGAAGATCGGCCAGCCCTCCAGACTGCCGCCGACGCCCAGGGTGACCGGGGTGCCGGAACCGCGGCGGACGACGCCGGAATCCACGAAACCAACGAAGGCGATGAACAGGCCAATTCCGACGCTGATCGCCGAACGTAGGGAGTTCGGGACAGCCCGGAAGATCATTTCCCGGACGCCGGTGAGGACGAAGATGAGGATGAGGGCGCCTTCCCAGACCACCAGGCCCATCGCCTGGGACCATGTCATCGTTGGGGCGACGACGTAGGCGAGCAGAGAGTTGATGCCAAGGCCAGTTGCGATACCCATCGGGAATCGTCCCCAGATACCCATGGCTATCGTCATGACCGCGGCCACCAAGGCGGTAACGGCCATGACCATCATCTTGTTGTCGTCAATGGCAGCCGTGTTGAGAGTGGTGCCAGCGGCGTCGAGGAACTTCGGGGCACCGTTGAGGAGCTTGCCGTTCTTGTCGGCCGCGGTACCGATGATGAGAGGGTTCAGGGCCAGGATGTAGGCCATCGTGAAAAAGGTGACGATGCCGCCGCGAACCTCGCGGGGTCTCGTCGATCCTCGTTCTGTCAGATGAAACCAATTGTCGAGTCTTGCTGATGCGGTGTTGCTGGACACGGGGGCATTCTAGGGATGAGATGTCACGGCAGCGTTGCAGGGCATTACGATGGGATCGTGGCGAACCAGCGTGAACACCTGCTAACCCAGGCCAATGTCGCCCCCGTTGACGAGAACGGGGTGGCGGTCGGCATCGTGGGAACCATCGCTTTCGCTGTGGCGTCCATCGTCTGCTGGATCATGCTCGACCGCCTCACCGGAACCGGCTACCGCGACTGGCTCTGGATCTGCCTGACGGGCACCGCTCTGGGTATCGTCGGCACGGGATACTGCTGGTTACGATCCCGTTGCTGAGCCGCTCCACCGGAGGCTCACAACTCAGTCGAACAACGAGTCGTCGATGGAGATGGTGTCGAAGACCGGCTCGGGCAGTTCGATACCGCGATGCTTCTCGACGACGTCGGAGTGACCGCCACAGCCATGATCGACGTGGACCACTGAGCCGTCAGAGGGCGAGAATTCATTGGAACACACCCCGAAGACCCGCCCCAGGGAGTGCTGCAGGCGCACGAAGTAGCCACAGGTGACGCAGCTGGCAGGGGCATGACGACTCATGGCATTGTCAGGGCCGCCCTCACCGGTAAGCCAACGCTCAGCAGTGACGTCACGACCCTCACGCGACAGCACACGCTCACGGCCCAACCCCAACTCGGATGCCACGGCTCGGGTGGCAGCCCACTCGGCGGGATCCTCGTCGGCGGCGAGCTCACCACCGGTGTGACCAGGCTCCAGGCGTGGATCATTGTCGGCGGTGGGCATGAGGGTGCCGGCGGTGATGTCCCCGGCACGCACTCGGTCGCGCCACGGCACCCACTCAGGGGCCAACAGGGAGTCGTCGCCGGGAATGAGGGTGACCTCATTGACGGTGACGTTGCGTCCGCGCAGGGCGCGCGCCATCGTCACGGCCCACCGCCAGCCCCGGTATCCCGGATGCGGGCACTCGAAGAGGTGGGTCAGGACGCGCTCATCCTCGACGATCATCCCGACGTGCTCACCCACTCCGAAGTCACCCGCCCGACGTTCGGCCGCTTCCCGGGCCTGGTCGACAGCCTTCGCGATCGTCGCGTCAGTCTTGATGGCCCGGGTCGCAGTGCGCGGCTTCGACGTCACCTGTGTCATCACAGCTCCAACTCGTCGGCAACAGCACGAAGCATCTTGGCCACCGCGCCGGCGGTGCGCGGATCGGGGTGACGTCCGTGCCGGTAGCCATTGCCCATCTTGTCGAGCATCTTGATGAGGTCCTCGCAGATCACCGCCATCTCCTGTGGCTGCTTGCGACTCACCTTGGACAGCGAGGCCGGGGTCTCGACGATCTGCAGGGACAGGGCCTGCTCTCCTCGACGTCCCTCAACAACCCCGAAGTCAACCTTCTGACCGGGTTTCAGGGTATTCACCCCTGCGGGCAAGGCGGAAGCGTTGACGTACACGTCACCGCCGCCGTCCTTCGTCAGGAAACCGAACCCCTTGGTGGCGTCGTAGAAACGCACCTTTCCGGTTGGCATCTCTGGCTCACTCCTTCTGGTCATGACGGTCAATGGACCGCCCTACAAGGCTACAGCCTTGTCGACGGTCCACCACTCACAATCCTTTCACGGCCCGACGGGAAGGTTCCCGGCAGGTCAGGAGCATCACGCTGACGGGTCTCACATGACGCCGGAGAGATCACCCCGCTGCCCATCAGCCCACCTGAAGTAGTCAGCCATCGTCAACTTGGAGGCTGCGGCCTCATCGGCGATCACGAGAACATGGGGGTGGAACTGCAGAACCGAGGCCGGGCACATCGCCGAGACCGGACCCTCAATGGCTCCGGCGAGGGCATCAGCCTTGTTGGCACCGACGGCCAGCAAAACGACATTGCGGGCGTCCATGATCGTCCCAAGTCCTTGGGTGACACAGTGACTGGGAACTTTCTCACCCTCCTCGAAGAAGCGAGCATTGTCAGCCTTGGTCCGCTCGGCGAGGGTCTTGACGCGAGTCCGCGAGGACAGCGAGCTGGTCGGCTCGTTGAAGCCGATGTGGCCGTTGGCCCCGATACCGAGGATCTGGACATCGACGCCGTCAGCCTCCTTGATCGCCTTCTCGTAATCCGCGCATGCCGCGTCGAGGTCGTCCGCCATGCCGTCGGGAGTGTGCACATCAGCCGGGTCCAGGCCGAGCTGCTCGGTGACGGTGTGTCGGATGGTGGCTGCGTAGGAGCGCTCGTCATCAGCAGGAAGACCGACGTACTCATCCAGGGCGAAGGCGCGCAGACCGGTGAAATCGGCCTTGCCCTCCCCAGCGAGAGCCACCAGCGAGGAGTAGGTCGTCAGCGGAGTCGATCCGGTGGCAACTCCCAACACCGGTGTCTTGGCCCGGGCCAGAACCTTGGCAATACGCTCGGCGGCAATCCGTCCGACGGCCTGCTCGTCAGCGCAGATGATGACCTCCATGTCGGCCCCTCCCTCACATGCGCGGCCACACCGCGCGTCATAGTCGTGTCCGGATCAAGATTATGACCCGGTGAACATTCCTGGACGATCACAATCATCACCTGTAAGCGTTGCGCACACTCTGAGCACACTGCGTGGCCAGCCCTACCCCTTACCATGGAGCCCTACCCCTTACCATGGAGACATGGCACAGAGCACCGACATGAGAGCGCCCATCGACGTCGTCGGTTCCCGTCCTGCTCCGAGTGCCTTCCAAGCCCCGCGGGTCGCTCCCCTCGAAACCCCGAGCATTCCGGCCAACCCGGCTGCCGGGAAGCCATCGATCGCTCCCCGTGGTTATCAGAGTGGGAACTACCGTCCGCTAGCCGAGCTGATACCGCAGCGTCGACGCAGCCACGAACCGCATGAGCCCTTCTCCACCCAGGCAGGACTGACTGGCCCTCGCATTGAGCATCGGGACCCACGCGAACCCATCCGCGCCAGCCGGTTGACCAGTAACTCCTCGACCTGGGCAGCTCCGTCGGAAGCCCCCGTCTCGACGACTCCCCCGCCGCGTCTCAAGACTGTTCGTATGCCCCGTCGGCTTGATCCGCGCATGCCCGCTACCGCTGGTAGTCGGTCCTTCATGGACCTGTGTCGAGGGCTGGGCTGGTCGTGGATCGTCGTGCTCGCCCTGGGATGCGTGTGGTCCCCGCTGTCGATACCGGCTCTGCTCCTCGCATGGTGGCTGGCATGGCGTCACCCCTTCGCTGCCGGACGCCTCAACAAGGCTCTCACCGCTGTGACGGTCGTCGTCATCATCGGTGGTGCGATCGAGTCGCCGGTACGAACCGTACTGGCCCAGTTCGCATGGATGTCTCGCCTGGGATGCGTCGTGATGCTCGCGCTCGGGTTCATCCTCATTGATCGTCAGCTGACACCTCGAGAGCCGAGGTCACGTTGATGAGTGCGGTTGATGAACCGACGACCCTTGCCTCCACGATTCGGGATCTGGATACCCAGGGACTCTCTCGACTGCTGACCCTGCGTCCTGACCTGACGAACCCCACTCCCCGTGACCTCGCTGAAGTCTCTTCGCGGGCTGGTACCCATGCCTCCATCAATGCTGCGATTTCCAGCCTTGACCAGTGGCGACTGAGGCTGCTGACCGCCTTGGCCGCACTCGGAGATCTCACACTGGCTGAACTGACTGACGCCATGTGCCAGGGATGGCCGACCGAGCCCGACACCATCCGTGCAGACGTCGCGGACGGCGTCTCCGATCTGCTCGACATGGCTCTCGTCCTGGAAGGCTCCGGCCACCTGCACGTCATTCAGGTCGTCACCACTCACCTGTCCGAGTACCCGGCCGGTCTGGCACCGGTCTCCGCCATGCCCATGGGTTCCGACGAAGTAGCCGAGAGACTGGCTTGCGCAGGCCCCACGGCGCGCGCCGTGGTGAAGCGTCTGGTGTGGTCCCCCACCGGGCACGTCCCCAATGCCCGACGCACGGTGATGCCCGAGACTGCGACGACCCCCGTCGAGACAGCGCTGGCTCACCGCCTGCTGCGTCCCCTTGACGACGACACCGTCATCCTGCCCCGCGAGGTGGCCCTACCCCTGCGCGGGAATCGTCTCTTTGCCGAACAACCCAGCCCCACCCCACCGGCATGGCCTGAGCCCCGCCAGACCACCCTGGTCAACCGTGCCGGCCTTGGGACGGCGCTGGAGGCGGTCAGCGCGATGTCCGCCCTGTTGGAGGGCGTCGAGCGTCACGACTGTGCTCTGCTGGCCCGTGGCGGCATGGCCAAGCGAGACGCCCGCACCGTGCTGTCGCGAGTGGCACCGGGCAACGATGGCTGGGTACATCTCGCCGTCGCAGCAGCTGGCGGATTCATCGGGGCCGACGGACGAGGCTGGCTACCCACCTCGCTCGCGGACCGCTGGCGCACTGATTCATTGTGGGGTCAGTGGGTGAGCTTGCGGGATGCCTGGAGACGCATCCAGCAGCTTCCCGGCACCCTGGACAACACCCTGGACGCCCCATCGCCGGCAACCGCCCGAGCATGGCGACGCCTCGTCCACGAGGAATTGAGTACATCTGAACCCGGAACTCCCATCGAGGCTGGCCTCCTCGCCGACCGCATCCGGTGGCGTCAACCGGGCACCACGGTCGATGACTCCTTGGTCCAGGCTGTCCTTGACGAGTGCCAGGTGCTGGGAATGATCGCTCTGGGGGCACGCACCGATCTCGTCGATTCCCTCACCTGTGCTGGCATGCCGGAGCGCACCGACGAGGTCATCCTTCAGTCCGATCTCACCGCTGTCGCTCCCGGTCCGCTGACCCCCGACACCGCCGCTGACCTGGCTCTGCTGGCTGACCGGGAGTCCACCGGCATCGCCGGCGTACGGCGATTCAACCGGACCAGCCTTCGTCGCGCCCTGGACGCCGGATGGACTGGGGAACGCGTGCGTCAGTGGTGGACGGATCACTCCCTCAGCGATGTTCCCCAAGGCCTGCTGGTCCTCCTTGACGACGTCGTACGTGACCACGGCCGGGTGTCAGTGGCCGCCGCCGGTGCCCTGCTGGAGGTCGACGACCCGGCTGCCGTCGAGGCGATGTTGCGCAGTTCGCTGGCCACCGATGTCGGACTGCGTCGAGTCGGCCCGCAGGTACTAGTGGCCCAGGCAGAACCTGACCAGGTACTGGCAGGCCTGCGCCAGTTGGGAATGTCCCCGGTGGCCCGCGATTCCCATGGCGACGTGTTCTCGGCTCCCCCGCCACCACGTGCCAAGGTCGATGCCCCCACGTCAACGGATCCGCACGCCGATCCGAACGGCCTTGCCGCGTCGCTGCTCAACAACAAGGGCCGCGGGTTCTCGGATTGCCGTCAGCTTCTCGCACAATTGCACCAAGCCCAACAGGAGGGAGCGTGGATGCAGATCGAGCGAGTCATCGACGATGGCACTGCGGTGCGTCAGACGGTGCGGATCATGGCAGTCGCAGCAGGAGCAGTACGCTGCGTCATCCGTGGTGGCGGCGGGGTGGCGATTGTCCCGGTGTCCCGGATCACCTCCTGCCAGCCTGCCTGACCAGGCCGGTCCGCCCCGGCATGGGTGTTGTCCAGGTGGCCGCCTGAACAAATCTGTACCGCACAGCCAAGGGTCATCAGCATTGGTGCCATCGTCGTCGCCCGCTCCCTGGCTGTGGCGATCTGGCCCGAAAACGCCATCGCTGCCAGGTGCGGTGGCAGGCATGTCCACTGCGCGCACGATTGCCACACGAGCTCCGACACCGCCCACCTCATCGGGAACAAACACGAGCCATGGGGCGATACTTGAGGTGATGACTCCCGTACCCGGCCCACTCATTGTCCAGTCCGACCACACCCTTCTGCTGGAGGTAGATCACCCGCAGGCAGAGGAGTGCCGTCATGCCATCGCTCCATTCGCGGAGCTGGAACGTGCCCCTGAGCACATCCACACCTACCGACTCACCCCGCTGGGCCTGTGGAACGCCATGGCCGCTGGACACGACGCAGAACAGGTCGTCGACATCCTGATGCGGTATTCACGCTACCCCGTGGCGTCCGGCCTGCTCATCGACGTGACAGAGACGATGTCACGCTATGGCCGGCTGCGAATTGAAAAGCACCCCACCCACGGGCTGGTGCTGGTGTCACCAGACCGTGCCGTGCTCACCGAAGTGCTGCGGTCAAGGTCAGTACGCGGTCTTGTCGGCGACCAGATTGACGACGAGACGGCGGTGATCCACCCGTCGCAGCGCGGCACTCTCAAACAGGCGTTGTTGCAACTCGGCTGGCCTGCCGAGGATCTTGCCGGATACGTTGACGGCGAGCACCACGACATCGCCCTCAACGAGGACGGATGGAGCGTACGGCCCTACCAGAAGGTCGCGGCGGAGTCTTTTTGGGACGGGGGATCCGGCGTCGTCGTGCTGCCGTGCGGTGCCGGCAAGACGATTGTCGGGGCCACCGCGATGAGCTTCGCCCGCTGCACGACCCTGATCCTCGTCAGCAACACCGTCTCAGCTCGACAGTGGAAAGAGGAACTCGTTCGACGCACCTCGCTCGCCCCTGACGAAATCGGCGAGTATTCCGGGTCGCGCAAGCAGGTGCGCCCGGTGACGATCGCCACGTATCAGGTCATCACCACCAAGCGTCACGGCGTGCACCCTCACCTGGAGCTGTTCGAGGCGCGCGATTGGGGACTTGTGATCTACGACGAGGTCCACTTGCTACCAGCCCCTGTCTTCCGAATGACGGCTGACCTGCAGGCACGTCGGCGTCTCGGTCTGACGGCCACCTTGGTGCGGGAGGACGGGCATGAGGACGACGTCTTCACCCTCATTGGCCCCAAGCGCTACGACGCTCCGTGGAAGGAGATCGAGGCCCAGGGGTGGATTGCGCCAGCCGACTGCGTGGAGGTTCGAGTGAGCCTGCCTGAGTCTGACCGGATGGCCTGCGCGATGGCAGAACCCGACGTCCGCTACCGGATGGCCGCGACCCTGCCCATCAAGAATAAGGTCGTGAAAGACCTCGTGGCGCGTCATCGTGGCCAGCCCACCCTCGTCATCGGCCAATATGTCGACCAGTTGGAGGAACTGGCCAAGGAATTGCGATGCCCCATCATCTCCGGGTCAACGACGCCAACTCGACGTCAGGAGATCTACCAGGATTTCAGAGAGGGGCAGGTCGACCTGCTCGTCGTCTCCAAGGTCGTGAACTTCTCCATTGATCTACCAAGCGCCGAAGTCGCCATCCAAGTCTCCGGCGCCTTTGGATCACGCCAGGAGGAGGCCCAACGTCTAGGCCGTCTGCTGCGTCCAAAGGACGGCCTGGTAGCTCGTTTCTACGCGGTTGTCTCGCGCGATACCGTTGATGCCGATTTTGCCAGCCACCGTCAGCGGTTCCTGGCCGAGCAGGGGTATTCTTACCGCATCATTGACGCGGGCGACTTGGACGCGCTCGACTGAGCGGCGTGACAATAGACGTGAAAGCACTAGGCCCACGAAGGAGGACGCCTTGTCCGCGAAGGCTCTCATCACCAGACGTGCAGCGCTAGGGGGCCTGGTCGTCGCTGGCGGGGCTGCCATCGGTGTGCCCATGGTGCGTGCCGAAAATCGTCCGGAGAAGCCTGCACCCCACAAGCTTGCACCCGCCAAGGCGGCAAACCTTGCAGGTCCCGGACCCTATGTGCCGTTTCCTTACCAGAATGAGCTGAAGAAATACCTCAAGGCCCGTAGGGGAGAGCAGTCCGTGGCGATGCGGGTGCACGGGCAGCGCGACATCCACGTTCTCGATCACGGCGCGACCACATACATCACCGCGTCCATCATCAAACTCGCGATCATGGAAACCGTGCTGATCCAGGCTTCTGACGACAAGCGCCCACTCACCAGGGACGAGAAGAGCCTTCTCGTCCCCATGATCGAAAGCTCGAGCAACGATGCCACGACGACGCTGTGGAAGCAGGTTGGCAAGGCTGGCGGGGTCCGTACGGCGATGCGCCGCATGGGCGCCACGCACACCACCTTCGATCCCGAAAACCGTTGGGGCCTGACGTCAACGACCGCCGCTGACCAAGTTGTGCTCGCCGATCACATTTTCTGCCCTAACACGATCATTCCCGAATCCATGCGTGCGTACGCCCGCGAGCTCATGTCCAGCGTCGACGATGACCAGAATTGGGGCATGACGGCAGGCATGGAGTCCCCCTTCGTCAAGAATGGATGGTTGCCGCGCGACGATGGTTGGCACGTCAATTCAGTGGCCTCCACCGGGACAACGGGGTACACCGCCGTGGGGCTCACCCATTCCGCCACCGCATCGATGGACGACCTCGTCGAAACCATCGAAGGAATGGCACGAATCATCGCCCGCCATCAGCACAGCACCTCAGCCTCGTCGGCGCAACAGACCGGTTCCCCGGCTCCTCAGACTGTCAGGGGCGACCATGGCCATGCTCAGTTTCGGGCGCCGGGAACCCGAGATGTGTGGATCCAGGCATACTGACGCAAGGTTGGCCTCACCCGGCCAAGCGGTCGAGGAGATGTCGCCACGACCTCACCAAATCAGCATTGACCCACGCCTTCCACGACCCTTGAGGCCGCGCTGGGCTACCAATGTGGAAGGCCCGGATGCCGGCCTGGTACAGCCACGGAACGTGTTCAGCACGCAGCCCACCGCCAGCCATGACGAGGTTGGCAACTCGAGGGTCCGCCTTCGCTCGGGCAATGAGATCGTCGATGCCGTGCTCGACACCTCGTGGTGATCCAGCGGTCAGTACCTGATCGAGCGCAGGCAAGCCGAGCAATTGCGCCCACGCCTTGTCCGGCTCCAGACTGTTATCGATGGCACGATGAAACGTCCAATGCTGGTACCCCGCTGTCAGCTCGGTGACGGTCTTGACATCAACTCCAGTCGCCGGATCGAGAAATCCCAGTACTGGGCCGTCGGCGCCCAAGTCACGGTATGCGCTGGCCAGGCGTAAGGCCTCGTCCTGACGACGTGGATCAGCCCGAAATCCACCATCGAGACGCAGCATCGGTCGCACTGGAATGTCGACGGCGCTGAGGGTGCGTGCCAACAGCTCAGGGCTTGGCGCCAGCCCCTCGTCGTCCATGGTGCCAACCAACTCGACGCGATCGGCACCCCCTTCCGCTGCCCGCTTGGCGTCGTGTTCGTGCAGACATATGACCTCGAGCAATAGCATAGCCCTAATTGTTGCGCCAGTCGCGTCGAATCGTCACCACAAGGACGGTAATCAGGGCCACCAAGACGATCATGCTGACGACGGATCCTTCTGCCCCGAACGTTCCGCCAGTGAGCCAGGAGCGAGAATCAGGTGTCCTCGCGGTCGTCATGACGCTCTCATCAAAGTGCAGGCCTGACACGTCGAAACCCAGCACCATCCCCTGCAACCAATTCCAAGCGGTATGGAACGCCATCGCCGCAAGCAGGTTACCCCGCCACACCACTAGCAACCCTTGCATGAGGCCGAATCCTGCGATGTTCACCAAAGCTACCCATGTCGTACCGGGGTTGGCACCGTGCAGCGCGGCGAAGACGACAGCTTGAATGGCCAGTCCGGCGAGAACTCCCCATTTCGCGGCTACTGACTGCATGAGGTAGCCGCGTAGCACGGCTTCCTCGGCGCATCCCTGCACCAGAAACAGCACAATCGCGGCGACGATGAGCACCACCGCCATGACACTCGGCCGTCCCCACGACATCGTCGCCTGGCCACTGGCCGTCATGACCGCGACGTCAATACCGAGGATCACGACCGCGATGACGAGCCCAATCCACACGTCGTCGCCATGGCCCCGAAAACCAAGACAGCTCATAGGTCGCTGTTCGACGAAACGCATCCATGCCCAGAGCGCCAGCCAGACCCCGGCGAAGGATGCCAACAGCAGGATTGTCGAGGTTTGAGAGTCTGGAGGACCGCCCACTGACGCTGTCAGCACACAAGCGAAACCGCCTTGTCCCACCCCGAGTATGGTCATTGCCGCCAACAATGACAACAGCGGATGGAGAGTTCCAGCTCCAGCAAGAAATGTGGAGAACCGGCTTCCTTGCGGGCATCGGGTATTCAGGTGCACTACACGAGAGTACTTGACGGCAGGCAACCACCACTTCAGTGCGGCAAGACGACGAGAACACCACACGCCAACCGCCCTACCACCCCTTTGGCACGGCCAAAACCGTGGATCCGCGCGACCATGACCTTGTAGCCCAGCCTGCAACGATCAGGTCTGTAGGGGGATACTAATCCAGGACAACACCGTCATGGCCACCGGAGACCCCCAAGCGCAGGGGACTCGCCCAAAGAAATCGCACGATGCGGACCATTCCATATTCTGCACACTCCTTCCAATTCATGAGTCGAGGTGCCGTACTCTGTACGCGCTCATTGTTTCTCACGTGGCACATTTTCATGCCAGAGAGGACCTCCCCCATGACCAGGCAGCCACCGAGCGGTGGATGGCCCCAGGGACCGCAACCACAGCAACCTACGTGGCAGTCCCCGTACGGGTCGAGTCAGCCTTATCCCCAGCCCCACAGCAACAACTCCGCACAACGTCGCGACCAGCAGCCGACTGGATTCGGTTCAGCGTAGGCGCCACGGCAATTCTGTGTGGCATCCTCACCTTGTTGAGCCTCATGCTGTCCATGGTCACATTGCACGCTTCCAATGTTCCAGACGGCATTCCACATGATGCGTCTGTCAAACCGTTCGAGGGAATTGATCTGGGAGCGATGACAGCTGACGCTGACACCAAGGCCTTCCTCGACGCAGTGTCATCTATGACAAACTTCACCGGCATCACGTCTTTGCTTGCCGCCTTGCTGTTCATCGCCACAGGCATCCTTCTTCTTCTCCGTCGCAATGTGCTCGTCACAACTGGAATGACCGTCGGCGCAGTCTACATGTGCGTAGCAGCACGCATCCCCGCTGGCATCATCACGGGGCTGGCAGAACGAGTCACGTCATCGTTAACACAGATGCTCGGTGTTGCAGCCTTTGACGATGATGATTCAGGCGAGATCACCGAATTCTCACAGATCCTGTCATCGATCTCGATAAAGAACGGAGCCGGAACAAATTTCATCATCGTTTCGGAGATTCTTGCCGTCGTCGCTCTGATTGTCATCGCTGCTTGGATCATCATCCACGGAACCAAGACCATGAAGGGGGCCATTCGATGAGTGAGAACGGCGATTTCGACAAGACCCGCATCAGCCCTGCGCCATCGTGGACGCCATCCCCGAACCGGCCTGGCCCTCAACGAGCCCCTCACCCTGACGGCTCACGCCCCCACCAACAGCCTCCCACGCCGTATCCCACGGGACAGCAATACGGCCAGCCCAATCCCGGGCAGTACAGCCAATCCAACCCCCAGCAATACAGGCAGTCTGGCCCGTATTACCCGGGCGCATCATCCAACACACCAAAGTCATCCCACCATTTCACGATGTGGCTCAAGCAGGACAAGGCGTCACTCCTATTCAGCGGGGCCTTGGTACTTGTGGGAATACTGCTTTTCTTCATCCCCATGTTCACATGGCTCTCTGTGAGCGCTACTGACAGCAGCGCCACCATGAATGGCATGGGTCACATCTCGATCAGTTCCGTCGAGGATCAAAGTAGTGACGATATCCAGACACTTGGTTTGATCAATTCATGGTTACCGGCAGTTACCAATCCGATCCACACCATGCTCATTTGGACAGGAATAATCCTCATTGCCGCCGGGGTCGTCACCGCTCTGACAACCAGCAAACTCGGTGACGTCATCGCCGCTGTGTCCTCCGGATGCATGGCTTTGATCTGGCTGGTGCTCACCGCCAACGCCATGCACGCTCTCAACAAGGCGTTTGCGGGCACACCGGACCAACTGCGTGTGAACATGGGGGCAGGCGTCATCATCGGCATGGTGCTGCTCGTCGCAGCACTGGCAGTATCGATCATTCACCTCGTCCGAACACCGGCACCATCGCGCAGGATATCCACGGATCACCTCTGAACCGTTGTCACCGACAAAAACAATGGGGCGGCTCCAATCGGAGCCGCCCCATTTAGTCAGGTGGACTGGATCACATCATTCCGCCCATGCCACCCATGTCCATGTCACCGCCAGCCGGAGCAGCCTTCACGGGCTCGGGCTTGTCAGCAATGACGGCCTCAGTGGTGAGGAACAGAGCCGCGATCGAGGCGGCGTTCTGCAAGGCCGAGCGGGTCACCTTGGCCGGATCGATGATACCGGCCTTGACCATGTCAACGTACTCGCCGGTGGCGGCGTTGAGGCCCTCTCCGACGGACAGGCCGGCGACCTTCTCAGCCACGACTCCACCCTCGAGACCAGCGTTGATGGCGATCTGCTTGAGGGGGGCGGAGCACGCGGTCACGACGATCTGGGCACCGGTGAGCTCGTCACCCTCCAGGCCCTCGATCCTGGCAGCCTTGGAAGCCTGGATGAGGGCGACACCACCACCAGGGATGATGCCCTCCTCGACGGCAGCCTTGGCGTTGCGCACGGCGTCCTCGATACGGTGCTTGCGCTCCTTGAGCTCCACCTCGGTGGCAGCACCCACCTTGATGACGGCGACGCCGCCAGCGAGCTTGGCGAGACGCTCTTGCAGCTTCTCGCGGTCGTAGTCGGAGTCGGAGTTCTCGATCTCCTTGCGGATCTGGGCGACGCGTCCGGCGATCTGCTCGGAGTCGCCGGCACCGTCGACGATGGTGGCCTCGTCCTTGGTGACGACAACCTGGCGGGCGTGGCCCAGCAGGTCGAGGGTGACGGCGTCGAGGGACAGACCGACCTCCTCGGAGATGACCTGGCCACCGGTGAGGATGGCGATGTCGTTGAGCATGGCCTTACGACGGTCGCCAAAGCCCGGAGCCTTGACGGCGACGGACTTGAAGGTGCCGCGGATCTTGTTGACGATGAGACCAGCGAGGGCCTCACCCTCGACATCCTCGGCGATGACGAACAGCGGCTTGCCGGACTGCATGACCTTCTCAAGGACCGGCAGGAGATCCTTCAGCGAGGAGATCTTGGAGTTGACGATGAGGATGTAGGGATCCTCGAGGACAGCCTCCATGCGCTCGGTGTCGGTGACGAAATAGGGCGAGATGTAGCCCTTGTCGAAGCGCATGCCCTCGGTGAGCTCGAGCTCCAGACCGAAGGTGTTGGACTCCTCGACGGTGATGACGCCTTCCTTGCCGACCTTGTCCATGGCCTCGGCGATGATCTCACCGACGGTGGGATCGGCAGCCGAGATGGAGGCGGTGGAGGCGATCTGGTCCTTGGTCTCGATGTCGATGGCCATCTCGGACAGGCGAGCGCTGATGGCCTCGACGGCGGTCTCGATGCCCTTCTTCAGGCCCATCGGGTTGGCGCCGGCGGTGACGTTGCGCAGGCCCTCACGAACCATGGCCTGAGCCAGGACGGTGGCGGTGGTGGTGCCGTCGCCAGCGACGTCGTCGGTCTTCTTGGCGACCTCCTTGACGAGCTCAGCGCCGATCTTCTCGTACGGATCGTCGAGTTCGATCTCCTTGGCGATGGATACACCGTCGTTGGTGATGGTGGGAGCGCCCCACGACTTCTCGAGAACGACGTTGCGGCCCTTGGGGCCGAGGGTGACCTTGACCGCGTCGGCGAGGGTGTTCATACCCGCCTCGAGTCCGCGGCGGGCCTCGATGTTGAATTCGATGAGTTTTGCCATATTTAGGGGATTCCTCCGCTCCGGTGGGCTTGGCAGCCCGTGGACGTCAGATGATGTGGCGGGAGCGACCCCGCGTTCTGATTCCCCGTGATGCCCGCGACGGACGATCTGGTGATCTCATCACCGGGATGACCACCCTCGTTCGGCGCTCGCAACACCGACCCGGGCAGTAGCACTCTCGCTTGCCGAGTGCCAGTATCATGTTTAGCACTCGCACCCGGCGAGTGCAAAGGGTTGACGAGCGGAAGGTGGCCGATTGTGGTGTTGACGATGGCCTCAGACAGATTGAGCCCCGTCACCAGATGATGTGTGTGGTACGGGTCCTACACTGGGTCTGTGTCAGATTCCCCCACTTCCGAAACCGTGACGTCCGGCGAACTCAGTGCATCGGACCGCGCGATTCTGGATCTCGAGGAATCCTGGCAGGCCGGGAATCCGAGTGTTGACAAGGAGACCGTCATCCGCGAGAAGCTCGGCATGTCGTCCCCCCGTTACCACTTACGGCTCAACGAGCTGATCGACGATGAGCCGGCCGCGCGATATGCGCCTTCCCTCATCGGGAGGCTGCAACGAATCCGCAATCAACAGCGCAGGAACCGCAGCGCACAGCTGCTCGGATGACACACGCGGCATTGTCTACGATGCGCCACCATTGACGAGAGGCACACTATGAAACGCCTGACCGGTACGGTCCGGACGTACTCCTGGGGCTCCTATGACGCCATCCCCAACATCTTGGGAAAAGAAGCCGACGGCGAGCCCTGGGCCGAGTACTGGCTCGGAGCCCATGGAACCTCACCGTCGACCCTTGACGGCATTCCCCTCACCGAATACCTCAAGGCTCACCCCGACGAGCTGGGTGAGCGCAGCCGCAATGCCTTCGGATCCAGGCTGCCCTTCCTGCTCAAGATCCTCTCGGCTCGCCGCCCGCTGAGCCTCCAGGCCCATCCTGACGCACGCATGGCGCGACAGGGGTTCGCGCGCGAGAACCAGGCCGGTGTCGACGTCAACGATCCCCAGCGCACCTTCGTCGACGACTGGCCCAAGCCGGAACTCCTCGTTGCCCTCACCGATTTCGAAGGATTGTGCGGGTTCCGCGATCCGCATGAGACACGCCAGCTGTTCGATGGGCTTGACGTGCACACCCCGACGGACCCGGTATTGGGGTCGCTCACCGAGCGTTCCGGCCCGGCGGCGCTGGCTGAGACCTTCCTTGACTGCATCACCGGGGATGACCTGCGCCGACAGATCGTCACCGAGGTGGTGTCAGGGGCCGTCAACCACGTTGGAGAGGACACGCCGCTGGGTGAGTTCGCTCGCACGGCCGTCGAGCTCGACGAGTATTTCCCCGGGGATCCGTCGATCCTGGCGGCACTCATGCTCAACCGGATCCATCTCAAGCCCGGCGAATCGCTGACAGTCCCTCCCGGTCTCATGCATTCCTACTTGTCAGGCACGGGCATCGAGATCATGGCCGACTCCAACAACGTCGTGCGTGGCGGACTCACCGACAAACACATTGACGTCGACTCCCTGATAGGGATCGTGGATTTCCAAACCCAGGAACCACGAGTCATGGCGGCCGAGGAGGCAGATCCCGGTCTGCGGGTCTTCCCGAGCACCGATGACCAGTTCCGGCTGTGGGAACTCGACCTCGACACCGCCCGTCCAGCCATCCTGCCGGCCAGCGATCTGGCCCGAATCCTGCTCATCACCGGTGGGTACGCGGTGTGCTCGAGTTCCCAGGGCACTGACGAGATCGTGCATGGACAGGCCGTCTGGGTTCCCGCTGGCGAACAGGTACAGGTGGACGGGAACTGCGACGGATTCCTCGCTGCTGCTGGGGTGTGACGCGACCCCGTGTGGAATTCGCGAGCTTACGAGAGGATGGACCCATGGCACACAAGATGAACGTCGAGAGTTTCAACCTGGACCACACCAAGGTGGCGGCCCCGTTCGTGCGGGTGGCCGACATCAAGCACCTGCCTGCTGGAGACACCCTCACCAAGTACGACGTGAGGTTCTGCCAGCCGAACAAGGACCATCTGGAGATGCCTGCGGTCCACTCGATCGAGCACTCCTTCGCCGAGTGCGTGCGCAATCACTCGGAATCCGTCATCGATTTCGGGCCGATGGGATGCCAGACCGGGTTCTACCTCATCATGGTTGGCGAGCCGGACGTCCCGGCCACCTGTGAGCTCGTCGAGACCACCCTGCGCGACATCCTCGAGCTCGACGCCACCCCCGCGGCCAATGAGGTGCAGTGCGGCTGGGGAACCAACCATTCGATCGAAGCCGCTCAGGACGCCGCCCGACGGATGCTGGATCATCGTGACCAGTGGGAACGGGTGATGGCCTGAGAAGGTGATCATGGCTCAAGGGCTCACCGTTCACGTCGCCCTTCGACCGGTTGGTGGTCGGTCACTCGAGATCCCGGAATAGACGGTTTGCACACCCAGTCCCGCCGATTTGACCAGGTCGAAGCGATGGTGCGTGGTGCGGCGTCAATGGGGAACCATTCACAACCGGGTCCAGCTCGTGGCTGTTGTGGAGCCTCTGACAGGATTCGAACCCGCGACCATCGCTTTACAAGAGCGGCGCTCTACCAACTGAGCTACAGAGGCCTGTCGCCTCACGACGACGTGGAACATTGTGGCACACATCGCCCCCAAGACGTCACTGACGCATGTGCCGACAGTGTCGTCAGGCCAACGCCTGTGCGAGGTACCGACGCGCACCGACCATCGCGGGCCCGTACCAAGCCAGCTTCTGACCATCGACGAGACGGACGTCAAGGCCCGGAAAAGCTGGGACGTCGTCAGGGCCGAAGTGGTAGGGCTCGTCGGGCAGGATGACGCGGTCTGGACGGGCGGAGATGAGGTCGGCCAGTTCGGCGTGGGGGTAACGGGACTCCCCCGGTAGATCGATCACTTCCACCCCGACATGCCTCAGCGCGTCGGCGATGTAGGTGTCCTGTCCGACGCACACCCACGGATCCCGCCACACCGCAACCACGGCACTGCGCACCTCGCCGGTCCACGACTGGCTCCACTCCTCGTCGGCATCGCGCAACCACCGCGGTCGCCGGACGCCGAACCCTTCCATGAAAAGCCTCGTCAGGCTTGAGATCGCCTCGGACACCGTGTCGATCCGCGTCACCCACACCGGCACACCGGCCTTCCGCAACAAGGTGACGTCGTGCTCGCGGTTCTCCTCCTGATTGGCGACGACCAGATCTGGTTCCAGGTCGGTGATAGCTGCCCGATCAGGATTCTTCGTCCCCCTGATTCGCGCCACCTCGTGGCCGACAGCCTCGTCCAGGTTGGCAGGCCGAATGCAGTAATCCGTGCATCCCACCAGAGTCTGCGGACACGTCGCCGCAATCGCCTCGGTGATTGACGGCACCAGGCTCACCACCCGCTGCACTCGTCCGCTCACCGGCACGTCGGCACCAAGATCGTCGATCATGACACCACCGCCACGGCCAGGGCGGACAGCACCCAGAAACTCATCTGCGTCACCTCATTGATGCTTCCAAAGGTGTCCCCCGTCATCCCGGACAGACGCCTCACCAGGTGATGAATCCAGGCCCACGCTATGAGCAGGGCCAATGCGGCGCAAAACAGGGCGACCAGGCACCACCGCCAGCCTCCGGCGACAAAACCCGCCAAGGCCATGACAGCTCCCAGAACCGTCAGGTTGATCGAGGCTGATTCAGGAGTCGTCACCCCGGCGACGAGGGACCCGAATCCACCCGGACGAGCGCAGGGCACGCCGGTCATCGTGGCGAAGAGAATGGCAGCTCGACCGATGGCCGGCCCGAGCGCAACCACCATCGCCACACGCCACCATGCCCCCGAAACGGTCGTTCCGGCCAGGCTCACCACGGCAGCCGCGTCCACGATCAGTACCAGGACGATGCTGATGACACCCATCGGACCGATGTCGGACTTCTTCATGATCTCGAGGGCCTTGTCAGGCGCTGCTCGCGAGCCCAGACCGTCAGCAGTATCGGCGACTCCGTCGAGGTGGAAGCCTCCGGTCGCTCCCGCCAGCCAACACACGGCGAGCACCCCGGCCAACCACGACCCAGCCCCCAACCCGAGCACCAGGGCAACGATTCCGCCGGCCACCACTCCCAGGCACAGTCCCAGCCAGGGGAAAGCCGTGATGGCCCGCCGAGCCAGCGAACGATCGATGTCGTTCAGGTATGGCCCAGGCAGGATCGTGAAGAGGGACAGGGCCTCGGCCACTCCACGCAGGGGTCCCAGCTTCCCAAGATCTGCATGTTGTTCGTCGCTCATGCCCACCTCTTCGGGATTCCAGCCACGCACATCCACACCTCGTCACAGGCATCCCCGACAGCCGCATTGAGGCGCCCCAGCTCGTCGCGGAAAAGCCGTCCCGCCGGGGTGTCAGGCACGACGCCCATCCCCACCTCATTCGAGACGAAGGTGACGTCGCGCCGAGTACGACGGATGGCGTCGGTCAGTTCATCGACGCGATTTCTCAAGGACCTCTGCCACGACTCGTCCCCGGGATCAGCAACCCATGCTCCGACCTCGTCGAGGACCCGCGTGATCCACACCCCGAGGCAGTCCACGAGTACCGGAGAGTCGTCGTCAGCCAGCAGCACGGACGCGATATCCGGGGTCTCGACGGTCTTCCAGGTCGCCGGGCGCCGGGCCTGGTGTAGTCGGACTCGTTCCTCCCACTCGGCATCGTCGGGATTCCGCTCGGAGGTGGCGACGTAGGTGACCTTGGAGTCACGGGGCAACCTCGACTCAGCGAAGGTCGACTTCCCGGATCGCGCACCCCCCAGAACCAGGACTCGACAAGGGGGAGCGCTCGTATCGAGGGCATCGGGAAGATCGGTCTCCCCAGTCACCTTGATGTCGGTGACGTCGGCGTCCTCGAAGGTGGCCATCTCGTTGAGGATGTGGGCGCTGGCCTGAACGATTGGCAGGGTGAGGATGGCCCCCGACCCCTCCCCCAGCCGCATCCCCAGATCCAGCAGGGCCGGAAGACCGAGTGCGCTGGTGGACGCGGTGATTCCCGGCTCGG
Organism: Cutibacterium nasicola; assembly: GCF_052654715.2. Lineage (NCBI taxonomy): Bacteria > Bacillati > Actinomycetota > Actinomycetes > Propionibacteriales > Propionibacteriaceae > Cutibacterium > Cutibacterium nasicola. The sequence continues at coordinate 1,815,540 of NZ_CP199745.2, forward strand.
CGCCGGCATGGCTGGTGATGACGAAGTCGCGTACCTCCGGGCAGATCGCGGTGGCCGTCAGAGCTGCCGAGCAGGCGATAACCCCGTCGATGAGCACCGGGACACGCCGGGAGGCCGCGGCCAGGATGTACCCCGCCATGGCGGCGTGCTCGAAACCTCCCACCTTCGCCAATGCCTCAACCGGGTGGTCGGCGTCGGGCCGGTTGACCTGGAGTGCGCGGGACACGACACCGATCTTGTGCTGGTGACGACGGTCGTCCGACCCAGCGCCCTTACCCGTCACCTCAGCAGGAGAGCACCCGGTGAAGACGCTGATGAGTGCCGAGGCCGGCGTCGTATTCGCGATGCCCATCTCGCCAGTGACGAGGATGTCTGCTCCCCCCTCGACAGCCTCCAGGCCGGTCTCGATACCGACTTCAAGGGCCTGGACGGCCTCGTCAGCACTCATGGCCGGGCCCTGGGAGATGTCATCGGTGCCTCGTCGCACGCAACGCTGGCGAATGGGCGCGTCGACCTCGTGGAGGGCACCGACGTCGGTGATCCACAGCTGCGCACCCATCTGCCGCGACAACACGCTGATCGCTGCCCCGCCGGCCGCCATGTTGGCCATCTGCTGGGTGGTGATCTCCTGAGGATCCGGGGAGACTCCCTGGGCCCACACCCCGTGGTCGCCTGCGAACAGCCCGACGACCGGGTGGCTCGGGACAGGGACCGGTACCTGTCCGTACATTCCCGCCAGCCGGATCGAGAGATCCTCCAACAGCCCGAGCGAACCCTCGGGCTTGGTGAGCACCTGCTGACGGGCTCGGGCAGCCTCCAGGGCCTTGGCGTCAGCTCCTCGAATGCCGCGCACTGTACGGGCAAGCAGGCTCTCAGCGGACACGGATTCAGACAGTCGGGCCATCATGCTCCATCGTCGGGGACGCCGCCGCATCCCCCGGGCCTGTGTCCTCGCAGTCCCGGACGCCACGCACGTGCGTCGCAATGTGGTCCCACCCCGGTCGGGGCAGGTGTGCGCGGTTCTGGTCTGACTTCGCCTCGATGGCGTCACAGTGGCGGGACCGTCCCGGATTCACACCGGTGTTCCACCGCGGTCGAGGATCATTGTCCCACAGCCTGCTTTGATGGAGTCATGGACGTCCTCATTCTTGGCGGCACGACAAAGGCCCGGCAGCTGGCCACTCGACTGGTCGATGACGGGATCGACCTGTGCACATCCCTGGCGGGACGCACGAAGTCCCCACGACCCGTCCCAGGACCGACGAGACTGGGCGGGTTCGGCGGTGTCGACGGTCTCAAGGACTTCCTCACCGCCAACGAGGTCAAGGTCATGGTGGACGCCTCACACCCCTTCGCCGCGACCATGCACGGCCACGCCGCACAGGCGTGTCTCGATCTCAACCTGCCGCTGGCCCGGCTCGCACCGCCGAGCTGGCGTACCCAACCCGAAGCCGCAACCTGGCACTGGGTGGACGATCACGACGCCGCCGCACGAGCCCTTGCGGACCTGCCTGATGTCGTCCTGCTGACGGTGGGACGCCAACCCATCAGCCATTACCTGCGCCTTGGCCCGCGTCGGGTCATCGTGCGCTGCGTTGACGCCCCCGAGGAGGAGCTTCCCGAGGGCTGGACGGTGCTGCAGGAGCGTGGCCCTTTCACCATAGCCCGGGAGCGTGAGATCTTCTCCGGGGGTGTGGAGACCGTCGTCTCGAAGGACTCCGGGGGCACCGAGCTGGACCCCAAACTCCGTCTGGCAGCCGAGACCGACGTCCAGATCGTCATGGTGTCACGCGGCCCGGCCCCTGGTTGGGGGGACGAGCTCAGCGAGGTCGACGAGGCGGTGCAGTGGATCAACGCCCACCTCGCGACGGTGAAATCTCAGTGATCAGACGGTTCGTGGACCTGGGTCTCGTCGAGGTCCAGGCCCGCGACGTCTCCGACAACGGTGATGGCCGGCGGCTTGATGCCAGCCTCGGCCATGTCCTCAGCGGCGTTCTCCAGGGTGGTCGTCAGGGATCGCTGGGTGAACAGTGAGGCGTCCGCGACGACGGCGACGGGGGTGTCACCGGCAAGTCCACCTTCCATGAGGCGTGCAGCGATGTCACCGATGTGCGCCACGCCCATGAGGATGACGAGAGTGGTGCCAGTCTTGGCGATCTGTGCCCAGTCGAGTTCGGACCGGGTGTCGCCGGGGGCGACGTGCCCCGAGACGACGGTGAATCCCTGGACCAGGTGACGGTGGGTCAGTGGGACTCCCATGAGCTCGGGGCCGGCCACGCAGGAGGTGACTCCGGGAATGACGCGCACCGGGACGCCGGCTGCGGCGCAGGCCTGCCACTCCTCGCCACCACGTCCGAAGACGAAGGAGTCGCCACCCTTGAGGCGCACCACCTTGCGCCCGGCCCTGGCATGCTCGATGAGCAGCTCGTTGGTTCGCTCCTGCGGGACGTAGGGCCCGCGCGGCACCTTGCCGACCGGGATCTTCTCGGCGTCCGGATTCTCGTCCATGACGACGACCGGAGCGAGACGGTCGTGGAGGATGACGTCGGCCTGACGCACTGCCTCCAGCCCTGCAACGGTCAGCAGCCCGGGATCACCGGGGCCACCTCCGACGAGGGTGACAGTGCCGGGAACGAGTTCTGGGGAGTAGGACATCAGTTTTCCTTGGGTTGGTGTGCTGTCAGATCGGAGATGGCTCGGGCGAGCTCAGCATGTGTCTTCGTGTCACGGACGGCGAGTCTGATCCAGCTGGGACCGAGACCGGGGAAGGTCTCCCCGCGCCTCACGGCAAACCCGCGATCAGCCAGGGGAAGACGCACCGATTCGCCGCTGATTGACGAGGTGTCGACGAGCACGAAGGGAGCCTCGGAATCGACGATGGTCAGACCGAGTTCTCGAAGGCGTCCGACGAGGTCGGCGCGGGCCGCGGGAATCTCGTCACGCAGCTGGTTGCGGAACCGAGACGCTTCCTCGGAGGTGCAGGAGACCATGGCCGCGACGGCCGGGGTGGACACCGACCATGGGGTCTGGTGAGCCGCCAGACGTGAGATGAGTCGCGGATCCCCGACGACGTATCCGGCACGGATTCCGGCCAGGCCGTAGGTCTTCGTCAGGGAACGCAGCACCAGCAGGTTGCCCATGTCGTTGCCGATGAGGGACTGGGACTCGTCAGTGGCGTCCATGAAGGCTTCGTCGACGACGAGGATCCGACCAGGGCGGCGCAGGGTCAGCAGGTCGGACGCCGGGTGCAGCCGACCGGTGGGGTTCGTGGGGTTACCGACGATGACGAGGTCGGCATCCTCCGGGACGAGGGCCGGATCCAGTGCGAACCCGTCGGAGGCATTGAGGATGACTCGGTCGACGTCAATCCCGGCTGATCTCAGAGCTGCCTCCGGCTCGGTGAACTGAGGATGGATGACCGCAGCGTGGTGCGGCTGCGTGGTCGCAATGAGGGGGAAGGCCTCGGCTGCTCCGGAGGTGGGCAGAACCATGTCGGTTCCCACACCGTGCATGGTGGCCAGGGCGTCCCGGGCCGGGGCGGCGTCAGGGTAACGCGCCCAGTCGTGCTCGGTGGAGGTGATTGCGTCGCGAAGCCACTGCGGCGGCTCGAGGACGCGGACGTTGACGGCCAGGTCGACTAGACCGTCGGCAATGTCGCTGTCCCCGTGGTGATTGAGGTCAGGCTCGCCCTCCTGGGCCCCTCTCCCCTCGTGGAACCTCGCCACCTCACGGGCAAACCACGCCGCCTGGGAGGGGTGACCGGCCCAGTGCAGGTGCAGGTAGGAGGCCTGAACGGTGGGACGCCCCAGAGAAGCAGGGTCTCCCAGAGCTCCCTCGGCACGATCGGTGCCGTCGGGCATGGCGATGTGCCAAGCCGGGTCGACGTCAGCCAATGGCGTCGTCGTGGTGCGGTGGAATTCGTGGCCGACGACGCTGATGGAGTTGCGGGTGGCGACCCGGTACCCCATCGTCAGCCTCGTCGCCATCGCCGCGTCCATCGGAAGGACGCCGGCCATGTCGCGCCCGTCGAGGTGACGGCAGAGGTAGAGAAGCCCGGCGCACTCCGCGACGATCGGCATCCCGGCCTCGGCATGGGCGCGGACATCTGCCGCGAGCTCGGTGTTGTCCTCCAAATCCGTGGCGTGCATCTCCGGGAATCCACCGCCCAGGTACAGGCCCTGGATGCCGTCCGGAAGACGTCGATCGGTGAGGGGATCGACGTCGACGACCCGGAACCCGGCCGCCCGCAACATCTCGGTGGTCTCGGGGTAACGGAAGGTGAAGGCTCGCCCCGCGAAGATTCCGACCACCGGCGGCTCGTCGAAGGAATGGCCTTGCCAGCCAGCTGATTGCAGAGCGGCTCGCGGATCCCAAGGCTCGACGTCGAGGTCGGGTGCGGAATCGGCCAGGTCCATAACGGCGTCGAGATCGACGTGTTCGGCGATGAGGTCACCCAGGCCGGCGACCTTGGAGGCGGAGTGCTCCCACTCCCCCGCCGGGACCAGGCCCAGGTGGCGAGACGGCACGAAGATCGACTCGGTGCGCGGAATCCGCCCCAGCACCGGGATGCCGAGTCGGTCGAGTCCGCGCACGACCTCGGCACCATGACGAGGAGAGGCGACCCGGTTGAGGATCACACCGGCGATCGTGACATTCGGATCAAACGTCGCCAGACCTGCCACCACTGCGGCGTGGGTGAGGGACGCATGAGCGGTGTCGACGACCACGACCACCGGGGTCTGGGTCGAGGTGGCGATCTCGGCGCTGGACCCGCGTCCGGTCCCGAGCTGGCCGTCGAAGAGGCCCATCACTCCCTCGATGACCGCAATGTCCGCCGCATCGGGGGTGACGAAACCATGGGCCAGCAGCGGAGCCATGAGCTCGTCACCACACATGACGGAGTCCAGGTTGCGGCCCGGACGACCACTGGCCATCGAGTGGTAACCGGGATCGATGTAATCCGGCCCGACCTTGAACGGCGCCACCGTCCGGCCGGTGGCACGCAGGGCTGCCATGAGACCTGTCGCGACGGTCGTCTTACCGCCTCCCGACGCCGGGGCGGCGATGAGGATTCGTGGAATGCGCATCACCATTCGATTCCCGCCTGACCACGCTGACCGGCGTCGAAGGGGTGCTTGACCTTGGTCATCTCGGTGACGAGGTCTGCGGCCTCGACGAGGGCTGCCGGGGCGCGACGGCCAGTGATGACGACGTGCTGGGTGCCGGGGCGGTTGACCAGTGTGTCGACGACCTCGTCGACATCGAGCCATCCCCAGTCCAGCGGGTAGGTGAACTCGTCAAGAAGGTAGAAATCAAGCGCCTCGCTGGCCAGGAGTTCCGACACGTGTCGCCACCCCTCGCGGGCAGCGGCCTCGGGGTCATCGGCGGCATCGAAGGAGCGTGCCCAGGACCATCCAGTCCCCATGACCTCCCATGTGACGGGACCGCCGGCACCGGTCTCCTCGTGGAGTTTCCCGAGAGCTTGCAGGGCGTCCTGCTCGCCGACATGCCATCGTCCGGACTTCACGAACTGGAAGACGCCGACTTTCCACCCTTGGTTCCAGGCGCGCAGGGCGGTACCCATCGCCGCTGTCGTCTTGCCCTTGCCCTCGCCGGTGTTCACAGCAAGAACTGGCCGTAATCGTCGCTGTCTGGTGGACAGCCCGTCGTCTGGTGTGGCGCCACTGCGCGCGTGCGGCATGAACGACCTCCTTGCGGGTCCGCGCCCGTCGGGTCACGGGATTTCCGTGACCTGACCCGCAGGATCGACCTGGCTCGCGCTGAGGCGCTCACAGTGGCGGGACCGCTCCGGATTCACACCGGATTCCTCCCCGAGGGCCATCGTCGATTGTGTCACACGGGTCGGGTTGTCCTCACCCGGCACTGCCCTAAGCTTCCCTCATGACCCATGATCCTGACGCCACCCTCCTCGGACGCACGCCTGGCCTCGACGAGACGCACTTCGCCCATGACGGCCTCATCACCAAACATCCGGTGAGGGCCGTCGCTCTGGCAGCGTTGCGACCCATGCCGGGCCAGCTGCTGTGGGACCTCGGCACCGGCGCCGGGTCGATCGGTGTCGAGTGGTGTCGCACCGATCCGACCTGCCGAGCCATCGGGGTGGAGCGCAAGGCAGAACGGGCCGCCAATGCCCGCACGAATGCCGCAGAACTCACTCTGCCCGGCCAGTTCGAGGTCATCGACGCCGACCTCGCCAAGGGGCTGCCGGAGGGACTGCCCGACCCGGATGCCATCTTCATCGGCGGCGGTGCGACGGAAACTCTCGTCACCCAGTGTCGACCACGTCTGCCCATCGGGGGACGGCTCGTCGTCCATGGGGTGACGATGGAGGCCGAGATGCTCGTGGAGTCCTTGCACCGGGATCTGGGCGGTGACCTCATGAGGTTCGGCGTCGAGACCGCCGACAGCATCGGCCGGCTGCGGGGCTGGAAACCGGCCCGCACCGTCGTGGCGTGGACCTGGCAGCACACTGAGTGACGACGAGCCACCCAGTGTGCACAGTTGTCTGATCCTGGACTCAGCTGATCTGGGAGGCCAGCAGGCAGGCAGCCCAGGTCTGCTCGGCAGCGAAACGCACATGGTGTGGCACTGCCGAAACCGACAGCGCTGACCTGTTCATGATGACCATCGAACCGCCGCACTGTGGCCGCCCCATCAAGAGTGCCTTGTGCCGCTGATGTCACAACGATGACGTCAACACGGACTGCTCGGTGCCAGGTGTGACAGGATCGCGACGACCTCGCTCATCGTTCGGGGACGCTCATCCATCCCAAGACGCCGGACCAGTTCGAGGGGCCAAGGCAGGTGTAGATGGGCCCTCTCCACCATGGTCACATTTGCGAGTAACTCGTCGATCGGCCCCTGCTGCACTCCCCCGTCGACAACGATGAGCGCCTCGTCAGCCCAGGCCAGGGCCAGGTCGACGTCATGGGTAGCCATCGCCACGGTCGTACCGTGGTCGCGCAGACGGTCCAAAGCCTCCAGCATCTTGGTGACGCCGACCGGGTCGAGTCCGGCGGTGGGCTCGTCAAGGAGAAGCAGATCCGGGCGCATGGCGACGGCACCGGCGACAGCAATCCTCTTGCGTTCGCCGTAGGACAGCTGGTGCGTGGCACGCTCGGCAAGATGGCTGGCCCCGAGTAGCTGCAGGGCCTCGGCGACGCGGTCGCGCACCTCCGCCACGTCCAGCCCCATGTTCATCGGGCCGAAGGAGACGTCCTGGCTCACGTCAGCGCTGAAGAGTTGGTCGTCGGGGTCCTGAAGGACGAGCTGAACCGCCCGACGGTGCTCACGAAGCTGGGTGCGCCCGTGACCGAGCACGGTGTCACCTCTCTTGACCTTGCCCTTGACGGGCTTGAGGGAGCCCGACAAGCAACGCATCAGCGTCGTCTTGCCCGATCCGTTTGCTCCCAGAATCGCCACCCGAACTCCAGCGCGGAAGGACACGTTGACGTCGGTGAGCACCATGGGCCGGCCAGGGTGAGTGGCGTACAGGTGCTCGGTCGACAACAGGGCTTCGTCACTCATCTGAAAATCCTTCCGGTCGTCGACCAGCTGATCGCCCAGACTGCGGCGATGACGATGACGACGATGATCTTGAACCGCGCTGATCCGACGCGTTTGACGGGCAGGGTCACCAGTGCGGACTCGAATCCGCGGTTGACCAGGCCGTCGTTGAGGCGGTTGGCCCTCGTCCAGGCTCGAATTCCGACCGATCCGAGCAGCGCTGCGGTGTTGCTCATGCGCCGGTTGAGCCCGCCAAATTTCCCTTCCGGGGCGTCGCCGAGGCGGGCGTGCTGAGCTTCACCGGCCGTCACGACGGTGTCGAGCAGCACGAAGATGAGCCGGTAGGTCAGGGAGGCGATCTCGAGCAACGGGTCAGGGATGTGGAACTTCCGCAACCACGTGAGCAGATCGACCATGGGGGTGGTGACGGCCAGCACCATGAGGGTGAGGGTGCCGCAGACGCCATGTTCAATCAGTGACATCGCCTGGGCGGTGGTGACCGGCCCGATGCTGAACACCCCGGCATGCCACCAGACTGTCCCGATGGGGGACGACCCAAGGCTGATGAGGACCGAGATCCCGCCGACCACCAGGAAGACGATCGGGGCGGCCATGGCTTGCCACAGCACTCGCCCCCGGATGCGCGCCGGGCCGAGGATGACGATGACGCTGATGATCCCGGCGAGTAGCGCCCCGGGCCAGATGCCGGAGCCGACCACCGGGCTCACCCACGACGATGACTCCATCGACGGGGTACACAGAGCGGTCAGGAGCAAGGATGCTGATAGGGCGACCTTCTCACCAACCGGACGACGCCGCCAGGGGGAATCCCAGGCGGCGTCGTCGAGAGAGGTGATTGTCATGACTTGGCAGTCGCAGTGGCTTCCGACGAGGTGACGGCGGCCTCGGGCACGTCGTCGACACTGTGCAGGTCAGAGGCGTGCTCGGCCTCCTCACGACCCTTCTTCTTGCCGGACATGCGGCCCAACGCGTACCCGGCAATGCCGGCACCCAGGGCAGCCTGCATGGCGAACAGACCGGACTCGACCTCACCCGAGTTCGGCTCGAAGATCGGCTTGATCCACTCCTTGGCGCCAGCCTCCTCAGCCGCGGTGGCAGCTGCGTCGTCAGTTCCGCCGAAGCCCTCCTCCTCGTCTCCGGACACCTTCTTGGCGCCGAGGACCATGCTCAGCACGAACAGGGCGATCAACAGGACGACGATAACCGGAGTCACCCACTTGCTGTTGCCGGTCAGGGAACGATCGGCACGGGTCGGGACTGCAGTGTTCTCAGGCATTTGCCACCTCCGGGGTACGAGCGAGGACGCCGAGCTGCTGAAGCTGCGGGGCGGCGACCTTGGCAAGGAAACGGAACAGCAGGATTCCGATGAAGCCCTCAGCGATGGCCAGCGGAATCTGGGTCACGGCGAAGATGCCGAGGAACTTGCCAACAGCCCCCCAGAAGCCACCGGTGGGATCCGGGAAGGCAAAGGCGAGCTGGAAGCTGGTCACGACGTAGGTGACGAAGTCGGCGAAGACCATACAGAGGAAGACTGCCAACGCGTCGGGCCCGTGGAGTTTCTTGGTGAGCTTGTAGAAGGCGTAACCGGCCCACGGTCCGGCAATGCCCATCGAGAAGGTATTGGCCCCCAGTGTGGACATGCCACCGTGAGCCAGCAGCAAGGCCTGGAAGATCAACACGATCATCCCCAGGAACGCCATGACCGGTGGTCTGAAGAGGGCTGCCCCGACGCCGGTTCCCGTGGGGTGGGAGGACGAGCCCGTGACGCTGGGGAGCTTGATGGCGGAGAGGACGAAGGTGAAGGCGCCGGCAGTGGCAAGCAGGAGCTTGTTCTCGGGGTGCTCCTTGACCTCCTTGACGACTCGGTAGCCGCCGTGAATAACGAACGGAGCAGCAGCTGCATACCAGACTGCACACTCAGCTGGTGAGAGAACCCCCTCAGCGATATGCATGAGGTGTCATCTCCTTTCTCGGGATTCGCGTCCCGTCCTGGAAAGGCCTGATGTGCGCGACAGATCTGACTTCCGATCCACATGGGATCGTCCACAGTGGCGCGTCCGTGCCGGCGTTTCCCGGCTTCAATCACGTCATCAGGACATTCTTGAGTTGTTCAATGGCCAGTCAAACACAGCCACTGCAGGGTTGCATCAAAGGGTTGCCTAACCAAGGTAGCATGCCCGTGTGGCTGATTGCGTAGTGTGGGAACATCCCGATAAGTCGTCATCACCCCTTGTCATCGATAGGAGCACAGCCGTGACCCACGAGTACGTCAACAACGGATCCGACATCTACCGCGAGTCCTTCCGCATCATTCGTTCCGAGGCGAATTTGGATCGCTTCCCCACCGACGTCGAGGGAGTCGTCGTCCGGATGATTCACGCTGCTGCGGATCCCGCCATCGCTGACGACATCGCTTTCACACCAGGTGTGGTCAAGGCCGCCCGCAAGGCCTTGGGTAACGGTGCCCCGATCCTGTGCGACTCCTCCATGACGGCCACCGGAATCATCCGGTCCCGTCTGCCCCGTGACAACGAGACGATCTGTTACATCAAGGATCCCCGCTTGGCCGACATCGCCAAGGCCAAGAACATGACGAAAACCTGCGCCGCGGTGGACCTGTGGGCCGAGGAGGGCAAGCTCGACGGGGCCATCGTCGCCATCGGCAACGCCCCCACCGCCTTGTACCGGGTGCTCGAGGTGTGCGAGGAGACGGGTGCCTGCCCGGCAGCCGTCGTCGGCATCCCTGTCGGGTTCGTCGGTGCAGCCGAGTCCAAGCAAGCCCTTGTCGACTCGCCCCTGGACTTGGAATACCTCACCTTGTTGGGACGACGTGGCGGCTCAGCGATCGCAGTGGCCGCCGTCAACGCCATTGCATCGACCGACGAGCTGACCAACAACCATCGCTGAGAAGCCCCTCACCAGAGCATCGCAGTGGGGCTGAAACCGGCGTCGCCCAGCAGCCGCATCTCACCATCCCAGCCAGGCTCCGTAACTCGCCTGTCCGGAGATCTGCACCCCTGCTCGCCGTCGTCATGGTCAACGACAACCACGTCAACGTCACAGACACCGCACCTGTGAAGCCAAGGGGTACCGAAGCGGCGCAGCTACCTCTCAGCCCTCGTGCCCGGGCACGGAGGCCGGAATCTTCAGCTGGGGTTTGATCGACGACTGGGGTTCCAACCCCCACTTCTCCAGGCTGACCCTCAGGTGCTCGGCGGCATCGATGTTGAGCGGACCAGAGGTCCACATGGCGTAGGGAAGGTTGAGGTAGCGCTTCTTCTTCACCGCATCCAGGTTCTTGGTCGCCGGATTCGATTCCAAGATCTTGATCTTCTCGCTGTAAGGCTGAGCGTCGTAGTCGACGAAGGCGATGGCGTCCGGGTTCATCTTCGCCACCTTCTCCCAGCCGATGCGCACCCAGGTGTCATTGACGTCATGGGCGCCGTTCTGCGCACCCGCCGCGTTGATGATGGCTTGTGGGCCGCCCTTGCTTCCGCTGGTGAAGACGGTGTCCTTGGCGGAGTCGAAGAGCAGCACCGTCGGGGTCTTCTTGGCCTTCGGAGCCTTCTGAAGGGCACCAAGACGATCATCCATGTCCTTCACGGCCTTCTTGCCGGTGTCCTCGTGCCCAGTGAGGATGGCGAGATTGGTGATGTCGGTACGCACCGCATTCCAAGGATCCATGACGCCGCGGGCGCTCTGGCCGTCCTTCTGTCGACAGGACTCGGTGAGCAGATAGCTGTTGATGCCCTTGCCGTGCAGATTGTCGGGGGTGAGATTGTTCGCCTCGGAGAATCCGTAGTCCCAGCCGGCGACGACGACGTCGGGCTTGTTGGCGATGATCGACTCGAGCGTCATGTAACCCTTGACGCCCTCGTGCAGACTGTTGATGGTGTCGGCCCCGTACTTGGCAGTGAGGATCTCCTTGTCCCGGCCCATCGAGCTCACTGCGGCGATCTGTTTGCGTGCCCCGGCGCTCAGCGTCATGGCGATGATGCTGCCGTCATTGACGTAGAGGCGTTCGGCATTCCTGGGGTAGGTGACCTTCTTACCGCAGTTGGTCACGGTGACTTCGCCGGAGTCCTTGGCGGAGTCGCCGCTCTTGGGAGTGGACCCACTGCCGCAGGCGGTGAGTCCCACGGCCAGACAGGCGGCCATGACGACGGGTAGGAATTTGGTGGACATTTCAGTTTTCCTCTCTGATGAGTTCAGGCAGCGGCGCAGTGCACACGAGCTCCTGGCTGCCATCGGGGGTGGTGACATGGTGTGCGACGACGTGGAATGCCGTCGCGACGTTCGATGGGCTGAGCGCCTCACGGGCCGGACCTGCAGAGAGCACTCCGCCATCCGCCAGGACGACGACGTGGTCGAAGTGGGCTGCGGCCATGCCCAGATCGTGGATGGTGGCGACCACCGTCCGACCGCTGGCGCGCAGCGTGTCCAGCAGCATGAGTTGGTGGCGCACGTCGAGGTGATTGGTCGGCTCGTCGAGCATGATGAGGTCTGCACCCTGGGCCAGGCCACGGGCGATGACGGCGCGACGCCGTTCACCGCCGGACAGGTGGTCGCAGCGACGATCGATGAGGTGGTCAAGTCCGACCAAGGCCAGGGAATCCCGGATGATCCTTCGCTCGGAACGCTGCCCCACCTGCCACGGCTTGCGATGCGGAGTACGTCCCAGCGCAACCATCTCACCCAGCAGGAGGTCTGGCGATGGCGACTCCTCCTGCCCGACGAAGGCCATGAGCCGAGCACGTTTCATGGGGGTGTAGTCGGTGACGGAGGTGCCGTCGAGCAGGACGTCTCCGGAATTGAACTGACGCACCCCGGCGATGGATCGCAGCAGAGTCGACTTGCCGACTCCGTTGACGCCGACGATGGCGGTGAGCTCCCCCGGCTCGGCGGTGAAACTGACGTCGTCGACGATGATGCGGTCGTTGATGCGGCACTGGACGTTGCAAACTTCGAGACGTGTCATGACTCACTCGAGAATCGGTACTGGCTGCGCCCCATGAGGTACAGGAAGATGGGAGCGCCGATGAACCCGGTGACGACGCCGAGAGGCACCTCCTGTGGTGCCGCGATGACGCGGGCGCCGACGTCCACCCACAGCAGGAAGAGACTGCCGATGGCGGCGGCGACGGGCAGCATCGACCGGTGACTGGCTCCCACGAGCAGCCGTGACATGTGGGGAATGACGAGTCCGACGAATCCGATGCCGCCCGAGACCGCCACGAGCACCCCGACGAGTACCGAGTTGCCGACGAACAACGCCTTACGCACCCTGGTGTCGGGGATGCCGAGGGATCGAGCGACGTCGGTGCCAGCCGCCAGGGCATCGAGCCAACCCGAGAAGGCGATCATGAGCACCACGGACAGAGCGGTGACGATGGCTGCCACCCACAAACTGTCCCAAGTGGCACCGGACACCGATCCCAGCATCCAGTACAGCACCGACTGCGCCGCGCGCGGGTCCGAGCTGCGGAAGACGAGGAAACTCGCCAGTGCCGAGAATGCCGCAGAGAGCACGACGCCCGAGAGCACCAGCCGCAGCGGCGTCATGCCGCCCTGGGCCATGGAGATGAGGTACACCAGACCGGCGGCGCCCAATGCCCCCACCAAGGCTCCGATGGTGAGCCGGTGAGGGCCCCAGGAGGCAAACATCCCCAGGGCGATGACCGCGGTGGCCCCCACACTCGCACCGGCCGAGACACCCAGCAGGTAGGGGTCGGCAAGCGGGTTGCGCACCAGGGTCTGCATACCGCTTCCGGCCAGGGCGAGTCCGGCTCCGACGATGATCGCCAGCAGTGCCCTGGGGGCACGCAGGTCCCAGACGATGACATCGATCGTCGGGTCGGGGCCCGGCTCACCAGTGATCCTGGCACCAACCGTGTCAAGAACGCCACGCATTGGCAATGGTTCCGAACCAATGGTCAGCGAGACGACGGCGCTGACGACGATGAGCACGACGAGGATGATCACCAGGGGTGCCACCCGCAACCGGCGGTCACGCTCGGCCGACCGTCTCGAGGAAGGCATAGCTGTTCCTTCTGGGTGCGAGGACCTTGATGCGAGGCCCGAACGACACAAGTCATACATGGGGTCTTCGGACTTCGGATCACTCTCGGTCGGCCCTTCCCAGGATCACTCCCAGTGGTCTTGCCGACGTCGTCACCGTCACCGCTGCGCAACAGTCCCGGATTCTCACCGGATTCACTGCGGCCTCATCGGGGCCGCACCATGTATGCGAGACAGGCTAGCACCTGTGACACGCACTTCGCGACGTGCCGTCCGCCAGCCCCTTGTCACAGACATGCCGGATCGCGTGCGGCACACGCCTCGGAACCCACCGAGCGCAATCGACGGGGTACTTCGCACCCGCGTGGTAATTCAGTTCGGCAAGGTACCTCGTGCCACACCAGGTGACAGACACCACGACTCCTGACACATCTGCCACAGAGACGAACGGACCACAACACCGCCACCGACAGGATCTCCATACCGCGCAGAGCTCCCCACACTGCGAAAAGTTGTGCTCCCGCCGCCGCTTCATGCCTGGAGTACAACTTTGTGGCTGAAAAATTCTGCTCAACAGCACAAGCGCGAGGGTAAGCACAATTTTCTCGACTGGTTCAGCAGCCAGAACCACAGGGAGCAGCCTCGAAGACTGCACCCAGACACCCAATCCGAGGGTGCAAGTACAATCTTTCGGTCAAAAAGTTGTGCTCCACCGCCCCGAAAGGGGAAGTGCACTTAGCTTTCCGGTGTACCGGAACACGCTCTGCCTGACCAGGAACTTGGCGAGATGGATCATAAGGACTGAAAAAGTCAGGATGCCTCGTCACCTGTCCACAGGTAGTGAAATCCGCGACCTGCCATTGCCTCTGACGAAGGCTGCAGTACTCCGTCAGCCATGAGATCCTTGAGGACCTGTCCGACGTTGGAAGCCCACACATCCAGGATGACGCCCAATTCTGTCGTACTGATACGCCCTCGATGCCGGGCATATTGACGAGCCGTCACTGCTCTACTAGGCACTGAACGCTTCAAACCGCGATTCGCATATTCCATGTCCAGCTGCTTGTTTGCTCTCTTGGAGAGGGTAAACGCGGGGAGGACTTCGTCGGGAACGCCGCGGATGGGCTTCAGCAAGGGTTCGCCATCACACTCCGTCTGCCGTAGAAGCTCAAGAGTTTCGTGAACTTCCTCGACGGGGACTTGCAGGTAGGGAGCAAGAATGTCCTCGTCGATCCAGAGATGATCAGTGAGGAAACGCATAACCATCAAAGTGCGGAGATTTTGCATGAGCTCGGGAACATCCATACCAGTGAGCCACGATGTCCATGCCACGTCAGGATCGACACCGGAAAGCGTCGTCACCACATAGGGACCGTCAATTTCCCGAATGGTCGGCATGCGAAGCCCCCGGCGAAGCAAATCACCAACCATACGGTCAACTCCGATACCTTCACGTTCTGCAATTCGAAGTGATGCCAAGAGCTCAGTGAGAGCAACGTTTCTGGACGTCGATGGGTGGGTGATGATGTTCTCAGCCGTCACACCTCCGAAGAATCCTCCGGGGCTGGTAACTCGCAAGACGGCTCCATTGTGCTCGATGAGCGTTGCATCGGGCAGCCCCCATTCACGATGAGCCAACCCATTGACGATGGCCTCACGAATGGCACGTTCCGGCAGCTGGCGGACCTGCCCCTCGACAAGTCCCGAAGACACATGCGATAAAGGGTTGTACGCCCGCGCGACGGCGAACACCCGTTGGAGCTGCTCAAGCAGTGATACCCCACCAATACGTACTCGGTCACCGCTGTCCTGACCGGGCATGTCACGACGTATGTAGTCAAGGCATGGCTCGGGACGCCCCACAAAGACCAGAGCAGCAGCATTGGTGAGCTTGCCCTCACCATCAATGGCGTTCAACCGGGACAGCAACTCACGACTCGTACAGTTGGCCAATTCCACCGCCGCCTCGTCGGTGCTGGCTTGGAGGAAGGCGCGTGCTGCGTCAAGGGCAGCAGGTCGCACTTCCTCCAGGCTCACGTTTGAGAACTGCGCCGACCAGTCGTAGCGGATAGAGTACTGATGGCGGTGGTGCCATGACGTTGCGTCGATCTCCTCGCAATGATCACCAATCCGCCAGCGGATCTTTCCCTTGACCTTGATCGGTTCCAGCGCGGTGGGTGATCTGACGATCAACAACCTGGCATCGTGAACGTGGACTTCTCGGACGTCAACAGTCAACGCGCGAGAGGTGTGCTCATAGATCTTCCTCCGCAACCACTCGGTATCCAAGGATGTACCGATGAGCAATGGTCCATCATCCTTGTCATTGACTCCGACGATCAGAGCACCACCCCCAGGGGTGTTGGCCATGCACGCGGCTTCACCGGCAAGCTGCTCAGCGGCTCGTTCATCCTCACGTCGACCCAGTAGCAACTCACCGTGCTTGCCTCGTCGACTGGAATCCTCCTTGAAGTCAAGATACTTGCATTCCGGGACCCGGTGCCCTGCGTCCAAGTGCTCCAGCGCAGCGTCGATCTCAACTGCAATCGGGTCTGGCCCGAAAGTTGTTCCCATGTGAGCAGTCTACTTCCAGCTACAAGTTTGTGCCCAGAAACTTTTAACCAGGCATCCAGTCCAGACATTGAGTATAACTTTATGACTGAAAAGTTATGATCAAGCTCAGCGACGAGGAGTGCGCACACATTTTCGATGGATCTGACGTCCCCTCACGATTGGGGAGACAACTGGCTGGCATGTTGAGACAACATGAGCCAACACAGCGGGGCGGCGGATGATTCAGTGCGGTATTTCGGTTCGGCAAGGCACCTCGTGCCACGCCAGGTGGCGAACCCCACGATCCCTGGCACATCTGCCACGGGGTCGCTGGACCACGACCCGCTCGGCAGACCGGACCACCACCTCACCCGGGCCCGCGCACACTCTCACTTACACTGCAAACAACAGTGCAAGTAACGAACATCGGGCAACGTGCCAAAGATGGCGGAGACGCTATTCGCGAACATGCCCAATGGCGGCACAGTCATCCTCGGGGTGGACGAAGCAAACGGTCGGTTCGACGTGGTGGGCGTCAAGGACATCGCAACAACGGAGGCGGGTATCGCAACACAGGCCAGGGATGCCGTCCAAGCATCACCGCATCTGGATTTTCAGACATTCACCATTGACGGCAGACAGGTGGAGGTTCTCCATGTGGACGAACAGATCGACTACGACTTGGCCGCTGCCAGGGGACGTGTCGTTGACGACCTGGAACCTGAGCTGGTGGAGTCGTATCTGACGACAGTACGCACCAGTGACCGACGATTGCGCGACCATGCTGACGAGCGAATCCTGCGGACGACGAACATGCTGACAGCATCAGGGAGAACCAACGTTGGCAGGACTGTATGCCCTGGGTGACTATCCGCAGGGGCACTACCCGGCGCTCATGTGGCGTCAACATGACGACTACGAAGCGAAGACAGCGAGGCCCTCACCGGGCCCCAAAGATCTTCGGTCCCAACCCGCAACGAGGAGCACGTACTCGCTACACTCGTCGCAGGGGAGAGCACTGACGATCCACGAACTTGCAGACTACGCGGGACTGACAACTGGTCAGGTGCGTTACGCTCTGGCGTTGCCGCTCAAGGAAAGACTCGTCGTCATGGATGGCCGCCAAGGTGCCCGGACGACCTGCTACCGAATCCATACCGTATGCTGAACCATCCACACCTTCACTCACACTGCAACGCTTGCAGTGTGAGTTGCAGTCTGGCGACCCACCCGCCAGGCCTGGAACACATGTGAACGGCGTGGAGCTGGGCACCAGAACAGACACAGTCGGGAAACGGGGGCGCCTGCAGCTGGCTCACCCCCAACGCTTGGGGGGTGCCACGGGGGACGGAGTATCGCTGACCGTACGGGCCAGCCACATGGGGGGACCGGCACACGGCCTCAGCCCCAGAAGGATTCACCCTCCCAGGTTCCCAGCGATACCACCGGTACGACCTGACCGGAGATGATCGACCCCTCGTGGGGAACCCGTGGGAGGTTCGCCGGGGCGGCCAACGTCATCGGGATCGAGGTGTCACCGACAATCCGGTACCAATCGACGTCGGTGAGTTCATTGGTGCGCTTCTCGACCCGCTTGCAGACCATCGTCATCTCGGCGACGGCGCTGGCCTCCCCGCGAGTGGCGCGACCGGCATTAATCTCCATCAGCCACGGGCTGATCAGGGTTCCGACGGCGAACTGCAGATCACCGGTACCGCCCAGAGACCCCTCGTGAGAGCGTCCGTACTCCTCCTCGGACTCGAAAACCCGCAGCATCTGATTGGCGACGGCGCCCACCCTCAGATGCTCGATGAAGCGTGGGGTGTCGTCACCGGGTTCGGGGCACAGCGGTATCTCAACCGGGTCGTCAACATTGGCCAGGAAGCGCGCCAGGTGCTTGCGGTTGGCGGCGGGCAGCTTGAGCACCGACTCCCCGGTGAGCATGGATGCCAAGTTGGCGTGGGAGTAGATGTCGACCAGTGCCACCGTCGAGCTGAACCGCACCAGATCGGCGGGGTGAGTCGTCGGGGCGACGAGGGAGGCCATCGTCTCGATCTCGTCGCGATCCTTCTGCTTCATGAGCGCCAGCCGCGCCCCGGACGGATCGGTGTAAGCAGCCAGCAGGTCGAACCCTCCGACGTCCTCCACCCCGACAGCACCAGCCTCAGCCGCGGAATTGACGAGGACGTCGAGATCGGGGGCGTCGAAGCCCAGGGCATGTAGGTCATGGGAGATCACCCGACGATGATAGGCAGGAAAGCCCTGAACCGTCATCGTCGGGGAATCCCTCCTCGACAGATTCAGCCCTGCAAGGCTCGCAGCACCTCGTCACGCAGCTTGGCGGAGCGACGCGGGGTACGGTCGCCGACGACGCTGACCGTCATGCCACCAGCCCTCTCGGTGGCCGGGGTGAAGGCACTGCCCTTGCGTCCCTTGTCACCACGCACACAGAAGACGCCGCGCTTATCGGCCTCCTCGGCCACCAAGGCGTTCACCTCGGGATCGTTGGTGAGGGCCTGGACGAACCAGACGCCGTCAAGATCCTCGACCTGGAAGGCGCGACGCTCCAGGTCCACCAATCCCTTGCGGGACATCCGCGTGAGCTGGATACCGGAGTTCGGGGCGACGACGTGGACCTCGGCCCCGGCCTCGAGCAGCCTCACGACGCGGCGTTCGGCAACGTGCCCGGCACCGACGACCAGAACCTTGCGGCCCTGCAGACGCAGACCCGTCATGTAAACCGGGGCTCCCTCCCCCAGGCCCACCTCGTCAAGGGGTTCTCGGTAGCGATCGACGACGACGTCAGCGACCTCGTCACAGTCACCGATGACCGGGGCGATGCGGATCTCGACGCCGGGATGGCTGGCCTGCCAGGCCTCCACCTGCTCGGTCATCCACACGTGCAGCAGCCCCGGGAAGAGGAAATTGCCCTGCACGACGATCTGATCGGCACCCTGGGCAGCCAGGGCGGAGAGGGCCTCGGGAACCGACGGACGGGTCACCTGGATGAAGGCCGGTTCAACCCGGTCAAGGTCGTTCTCCTCCCAGAACATCCTCGTCAGGGTGTAGTGGGAAGCGTTGGCATCGGGCACGAGAGCTCCGCGTCCCACCAACACCACGGCCGTGTCGCGGGAACGCCACTCCTCGCGTCCCTCACCGGCAGCGAGGGTCTCGGCGAGACGACGGTTGAGGGCCTTGCGCATCCGCACGTCCGGCAGCAATGGGGCGGAATACATGACGCGTGCGTCCCCACGGCCCTCGTCGATGGCCTCTGGAATGTCCTCCCGGACGTGACCGCCGGTGTTGAACATCAACGGAACGACGACGGCGGCTGCCGGGTCCTCGTCACCGTCAGCGCCCTCGGGAACCTCCGGTGTCTGGGCGACGGCGGCACGGACGGCGTCCGGGATGCTGGGCTCGGCGAGCTCGACGAACCCCAGCTCGACCGGGATGCCGGGCAGTTTGCCGGCGATGCGCTCGGCCAGGGCGCGACACTCGGCCACGCCGGACTCGTCACGGGTGCCATGTGCTGCGATGACCAGCGGGGTCCCACTGGCGAGTGGATCGGTCATTTCGACTCCTTCGTCTCGGCGTTCTTCTCGGACCCGGACATGCGGGTCGAGTGGACCGGCGGCTTGGACAGGTAGGTCTTCTCGTCAGCCTTGGGCAGGTCCTTGTGCGTGTAGTTCTTGCGAGCCTCACCGGTGACGTGGCCGTCCATCCAGTGGTAGTCACGTGGGGTGACCATGAGGCGTCGTCCGTCTCCGGAGCTCACGTACTTGGTCGTCGTCGAACCCACGACGACAAGGGTCGTCATGCCGACCCATTCGGGCTTGAACTCCTCGAGGGTGGACATGATCACCTCCTGCTGACGACGCTCGGCATGGGAGACGATCGCCACCGGGGTGGACGGCGGACGGTGCTCAGCCATGATCGCCAGGGCGTCGGGGAGCTGATGGGTTCGGGTACGTGAACGCGGGTTGTAGAAGGTGGTGACGAGATCCCCCTCGGCAGCCGCTCTCACCCTCTTGAGGATGAGATCCCAGTCGGTGTGCAGGTCCGAGAGACTGATCGTGGCGTGATCATGGCCCAGCGGAGCACCGAGGATCGCCGAGATGGCGAGCTCGGCGGTGACACCGGGAACGATCTCGACGTCGATGCCATCGGTGCCCATCTCCAGGGTCGGGGAGGCCATGGCATAGATGGCCGGGTCGCCGCCGCACACGAAAGCCACGTTGCGACCGTCGCGGGTCGCGTCAATGGCCGCCTGGGTGCGCTCCTCCTCGGTGCCCATCTTGGTGGCCAGGATTGTGGCACCCGGACGCACCAGGTCGCGGATCTGACGGACGTAGGGGGCATAACCCGCTATGAAGGTGGCATTGCGGATGGCATCGACGGCGCGCGGGGTGAGAAGATCTCGCGAGCCGGGCCCGAGGCCGACGACCGAGAGGTGACCACGAGCCGGGATGCGACCGACGGCGCAGGTGGCCTCGGGAGTCTTGGTCTTGTGGACCAGCAGCTCGGCTCCCTGGCACAGCACGGCAGCCTCGCTGACACTCGGTGTGCCGACCTCGCGTGCGACGACGTCGGAGGGAGTCGGGACATCCTGGGCGGCCAGCTCCTCCGCGGACTCGGTGCGGTAATCGACGCCGAGCTGATTCGCCAGCTTCACGAGACCGAGCTCACCGGCCTTGACCTCGTGGGAGACCAGACGAGTGACCGATCCAAGAGCCAGACCGTTGTCAGCGAGGGTCTTCTCGAGAAGCTCTCGCAGCGGTTCGACCTCGGTGCCCTTGTTACATCCCATCCCGACGACCAGGCAGTTCGGGTGCAGGACGACGGTGGGCAGGTCGTCACCATGGTCAGTCCGAATTCGCTCTGCGACCCGCTCGGAGACGATGATTCGGGCGACCGGGGATTCAGCATCCTCGGTGACGTTCTTGGGCAGTGGGGGCAGCGGCCAGGGCTGTTCGCGGATGACCAGCACCGGGCGTCCGGCGATGATCGATCCGGTCACCCCGGCGACGTCACCCTCGTAGGCCCAACCGAGCTGATCGAGGGCCGGGACACCGAGGGAGTCGGTGGCGGTGGACACGACGGCGGTGCCGCCGAGAGCCTCGGCGATGGTGCGGGAGAGCTCGTTGGCCCCACCGACGTGGCCACCCACCAATGGGATGGCGAAACGGCCGGCCTCGTCGACGACGACCACACCCGGGTCGGTCTTCTTGGACTCCAGCAGCGGGGCGATGATGCGCGTCGTGGCACCCAGGGCCAGGTGGGAGACGATGAGGTCGCACTCGCCCCAGGCCGCCGCCAGCCCGGTGCGGGACGGTCCGACGTACTTCTTGGTCTCGCGCTTGAGCACGTGGTCGATGGCCTCGGCGTGGGCCGCCGCGGCGTCGGAATTGATGATCTGTCCGATGATCGGGTCACGGTCCGAGCCGTCCGGGTTGGTGTCGACGCCGGGCTGGGGGGCCTCGGGAGCATTGACGTTGACGTCACCGGCCAGCTCCGGGTTGATGCCCAGGGCCGCCGGGGAGTCCGGATGATGCTCGAGGACCAGCACGACGTTGGGGCTGAGGATGTCCGCGTCAGCAATGACGGCCCTGGCTGCTTCCTCGTCGAGGACACGCACCCGCTGGCCCTCCTCACCGATCTTCTCAGCGAGGACGAAGGTCTTGCCGCGACCCGCGAGCCCGTCGACCAATTCCGCCAGGCCTCGGTTGGGGGCTGTCAGCACGCCCACCTTGGGATGGATCTTGGCAAGCCGGATGGCGGTCTCGATGTCCTTGGAGTGTGAGGAGACGAACTGGGCGTCGTCCCAGGGCAAGGCCACGGCGGCGAAAGCAGCCTGCAAGGAGGTCGGGGCCGTCACGACCTCGACCTTGAGACCGGCCTGGCGGATACGTCGCACCACACCGAAGAAGAGCGGGTCACCGGAGGCGATGACAACGACGTTGGCGTCGTCGGGCAGGGACTGAACTCGCTCGACGGCAGGGCCGATGAGGCCGAGCTTCTGACGCTTCTCGTCGGGAACGTTGAGGGCGTCAAGGTGACGCTGACCTCCGACGACGAGGTCAGCATCGGCGACCTCCTGGCGCAAGGAGTCGGAAATGGTACCGAGATATCCGTGGACGCGAATCATGAATTGTCCTTCGTGTCGGAGTTCGTGGGGTTCTGGTCGTAGACGCCGCGAGTGCCGTGGGCCTTGAGGTCAGCGCGGGCCTGGGCGTCAGCTCCGCGGTATTCGTGACGGAAACCGGGGTGGTAGAGGTGGCTGCGAGTCTTGATCGGGCCCTCTGCCAGGGCCGGTCCGACGAGGACGACGGCGTGCTTCCACAGCTTGTGGTTGCGCATCGTCTCCGAGAGGTGGGCCAGGTCGCAGCGGAACATGATTTCCTCGGGCCAGCTGACCGCGTACCCGATGATGCAGGGAGTCTCGGGCAGGTAGCCTCCCTCCAGCAGGGCATCCTGAAGAGCCTTGTTACGGGCCGCGGAAAGGTAGATCGCCATTGTCGCACCGTGACGGGCGAAGGAGGCGACGGTTTCCCCGTCGGGCATGGGGGTCCGCCCGCCCTCCAGTCGGGTGAGGACGAGTGACTGGGATACCTCTGGGACGGTGATCTCGACGTCCATCCGGGCGGCAGCGGCCGAGAAGGCCGAGATGCCCGGGATGGTCTCGAAGTCGATACCGATGCGACGACACAGGTCGCGCTGCTCGGCGGTGGCGCCATAGATGGACGGGTCACCGGTGTGGACCCTCGCCACCACCAGCCCCTCGTCACGGGCGCGGGTGTAGAGGGGCTCGAGGTCCTCCAGCGGGATGGAGGCGGAGTCAATGAGCTCGGCTCCCGCCTTGTGACGGGCCACCATGTCGGGGTGAACGAGGCTGGAGGCCCAGATGATGATGTCAGCGGTCTCGATGACACGGGCTCCGCGCAGGCTCACCAGGTCCGGAGCGCCCGGTCCGGCACCGACGAAAACGACCCTGCCTGCTCCCTCGGGGATCTCCCGCCACGGTACCGGAGGCGGCTCGATGGCGTTGTGGTCCAGATCCTCCAAGACCCTCTCAGAGGCGTGCTGAGTGGGTCGTGCAGCTTGAGGTTCGTTCACAGTTTTCCTCCCGTGATGGTGCGCTCTGGAGTGGTGAGGACGGTCGAGAAGTACGGCAGAGCCTGAGTATCAGCGACCTCACCGAGGGTGACGATCTGCTCGGACTCCAGCGTGACGTCGGTGCCGATGACAGCCTGACGATCCCGCTGCCGCAGCTGCTCGACAACGTCTGGGAGTTTGCGTCCCCCCTTGTAAATCGCCACTGAGTCGACGAGGTCGAGGACCTGGCCAAGTTTTTCCATCCCGACGGTGGCCGGGACGAGGGCCAGGACCTCCTTGCCCTCCACCAGCGGGCGCCCGGACGCCGCCGACAGGGCCTGCATGGCGGTGATACCTGGGCTCAGCTCGACGCTGACGTCGGGGAGTCTCTCCTCGACATTGGCGCGCAGGTAGGTGAAGGTGGAGAAGACCGTCGGATCGCCGACGGTGGCCAGGGCGACAGTGCGAGCCCCTTCGTCGAAGGCCGTGATCGCCGCATCGGCGGATACCTGCCAGGAGGCCCTGCGCTTCTCGCCGACACCAGACCTCTCCCGCATGGAGAAGGGGATGCGCTTGATGCGCTCGACGATCTCCGGGGCGACGGCAGTGATGATGGTCTCGGCACGTCCGGGACCGTCGGTGGTGGCCTCGGTGTAGGGCACGAGGATGACATCAGCCTCGCGCAGGATGCGCACGGTTCTCAGGGTGACCAGCTCTGGGTCACCCGGCCCCACTCCGACCCCGATGAGGGTTCGTCCCGACTTGTGGTCAGGATGTACAGGGGCATAGCTCATGACGGCCTCCTCAGGTGTCCTCGCCCGATGACGTGCGCAACGAACCGTTCGAGTGTCTGGCTGCCATCACCGCGGCGATGGTCACAGTGGCGGGACCGCGCCGGACTCACACCGGCTTCCTCGAGATCGGTCGTTGTATCGATCCTCCCACATCGTGGCACCACACCACGACACGGCCGGGGTCAGCTCCCGCCTGCCAGGGAGAACAGACGGTCAAGACCGAGATGCTCCTCAACGGCGTCGGCCAGCACGTCGATCATCTGCTCGCGGCGCTGCCCATACCCGATGGCACCCTCCACCGGGCGCCACGCCGATCCGGCATGCTCGGCAGCCTCGGCCAGCCAGGCGCGCCGGAAATCGTCACATTCGAAGGCACCATGCCACATCGTCCCCCAGACACTTCCGACGCGGACTCCGTCGAGGAAGGGCTCCCCCGCCGACAGGTCGACATCCATTCGGCCGTGATGGATCTCGTAGCCGCCGACCTCGATCCCCCGCCAGGATCCGCTCGGGATGGCCAGGGTCTTGTCGGCACCGAAGGTCACCTCGACCGGCAGTAGCCCGAGTCCCTCGGTTCGCTCGGTCGGCGATTCCTGACCCTCGGGGTCGAGGATGAGGCGGGTGAGCATCTGGTAGCCGCCACAAATGCCCAGCACAGTGCGACCTTGACGGGCACGGCGGGCCACGACCTCAGCGATTCCGGTGGACCTCAGCCACTCCAGATCACGCACGGTGGACCGCGATCCGGGCAGGACGAGCACGTCGGCCAGTTCGCAGGTGTTGGGGTTGGTCGTCACCTGGACGTCGACCCCGGCCTCGGCGGCCATGGCGTCGACATCGGTGGCGTTGGAGATTCTCGGCAGCCGGACGACGGCAACCCGCAGATCGTCGGTGGAAACGGAGTTCCCGTCGTGACGCCAGCGTCCCACCTCCAACGCATCCTCACCGTCGAGCCACACCTCGGGGACCCAGGGCAGCACCCCAAAACTCGGCATTCCGGTGCGACGAGTGATCTCTTCCAGACCAGGAGCGAGAACGGACTCATCACCGCGGAATTTGTTGATGACGTACCCGGCCAGCAGGGAACGGTCCGCGTCGTCGAGCAGCGCCCAGGTGCCGAAGAGGCTGGCGAGCACCCCGCCGCGGTCAATGTCCCCGACGAGCACCACCGGCAGGCTCTTCTCCCTTGCCAGTCCCATGTTCGTGTAGTCACCGGCACGCAGGTTGATCTCGGCCGGGGAGCCCGCACCCTCGCAGATGACCATGTCGTGGGCGGCGGAGAGCTCGTCGTAGGCGGCCCATGCGGCTTCCGCGAGGTGACGTCGTCCGGTGGCGTACTGTCCCGCTTCCAGCACGCCTCCCGGCGTGCCACGCAGCACGATGAAGGAGCGACGATCGGTGCCAGGTTTGAGCAGCACCGGATTCATGGCTGATTCCGGAGTCACCCTGGCGGCGCTGGCCTGCAGGTACTGCGCCCGGCCGATCTCGGACCCGTCGGGGCAGACCATCGAATTGTTCGACATGTTCTGGGCCTTGTAAGGAACGACGTCGATCCCACGACGCCACGCGGCCCGGCAGAGGGCAGTGACGACCAGCGACTTCCCGGCGTCAGAAGACGTTCCGGCGACGAGGATTCCACTCATCTCACTTCTCCTTCGCGCTCGAGTCGTAACGACGAGGCAGGATGCCGCCGTAGAACCTGAGGTGGGCGATGGCCGCTACGCCGAGGCAGGCGGCAGCCGTCGCCATCCCGGTGACCCCGGTGACGAGGTCGGCAGCGTCCGCGACCTTCCGACCGTCCGGGCGTGCGCCGTCTCCCAGCAGGGGACGATCCTCGTGACGATTGCCGTAGTAGACATTGCGTCCGCCCAGTTGCACCCCGAGGGCGCCCGCCCAGGCCGACTCGCACCATCCCCCGTTCGGACTGGGGTGATGGCCATGATCACGCATCATGATCTGCACTGCCCGACGCCGGTCTCCCCCGACGGTGGGCGCCAGCAGGCAGGCGAACAGTCCGGTCAGCCGGGCGGCAGGGAGATCCAGCAGATCGTCAAGGTGGGCGGCAACCTTCCCGAAGTTCTCGTAACGCTCGTTGTGGTGTCCGATCATGGCATCGAGGGTGTTCGCCCCTCGATGTACCAGCATTCCCGGTACTCCGGCCACGGCTCCCCACCACAGGGATGCCACGGCGGCGTCGGCGGTGTTCTCGGCCATGGACTCCACGGTCGCCCGAGCCAGTTCCGGCTCGTCGAGCTGGTCGGCGTCACGGGAGCACAGGTGGGACAGCTGCTCGCGGGCCCCGGCCAGGTCGTCCTCGTCGAGCCGGACGTACATTCGCTGACCTTCGTCGGCCAGCGAGGTCGCCCCGATGACCGCCCAGGTCGTCGCAGCCGTCGTGATCACGCGCAGCATCGGGTGTTTCGCGGTGACCTTCTCGACCCCTGCCCCCAACAGGGCCAGAGGGACGAGACATGCAGCCACATGAGCACCGCCACGCGCGACGGAGTCGGCCCAGTCACGCTTCTCGAGGGCAGCGGCGGCATTGCCAAAGACCGCCACCGGGTGGTGTTCCTGCGGATCACCGAACAACCGATCGGCGACGACACCTACTCCCAGCCCCACTGCCCGGGCGGCCAACCCGAGCCCACGACGACGGTCACGATGACACAGCATGCCCACACCCTAGAGCAGCGGCCCGGACTGATGAGGAGAGGAGTCGCTGATGAAGGGTCCAGAGGGGATTGGTACCCGCCCCACGAAAGGACCGACCAGTGCGGCCCAATCCAGCAGGAGCCGACCGACACCTCATGCGGGGCTCTGGGTTGACGGCATGTGGTGACGGGCACCGGGACCGCACCACACGAGCAGCCACGAGTCGGAGGTTTGGTGTTGGTTCGACGCGGGGAGTGGGTGTCGGGCGCTTTCACGGTGCCTCCTTGAACTGCCTGCCACGGACCTGGACAATCGGTGGTTCCAAAAGCTGGGAGCACCTCCGCCTTCACAACCAGCCGCGTCTCCTGGCCTCGGCAACTGCCTGGGCCCGATTGACGCTGTTGGTCTTCGCGATCGCTGAGGACACGTGGTTACGGACCGTTCCGGTCGACAGGGAGAGCTTCCTCGCGATGACGGCGATCGGCTCCCCCGACTCCGCCTCCCGCAACACACCTCGCTCCCTCTCCGTCAACGGGTTGTACCCCTCCAGCAGGGACTCCGCGGCCAAGGATGGGTCGATGACGCGGCCTCCCTGATGAACCTTGCGCACTGCCTGGGCCAGTTCGGAGGCCGGGGTGTCCTTGACGACGAATCCCGCCGCCCCGGCATCCATCGCCCGGCGCAGGTACCCGGGGCGTCCGAAGGTGGTAACGATGAGAATCTTGACGTCAGCCCCAGCCAAGCGGTCCGCCACCTCGATGCCGTCCATTCCGGGCATCTCGATGTCGAGCAGCAGCACATCGGGACGGGTCTTCTCAACCGTCAGGACGACCTCGTCGCCACGACTGCACTGGCCGACCACCTCGATGTCGGGTTCCAGGGAGAGCAGAGCGACAAGGGCACCGCGTACCAAGGCCTGATCATCGGCGAGAACGAGTTTGATCGACTCGTCGGTCATAACACCACCACCTTGGTTCCCCGACCATTGTCCCCCGAACCGATGTCCAGCTGCCCACCGACGCCCTCGACCCGACGCCTCATCCCCGCCCGACCGGAACCTTCCTCGGCGTCGCCGACACCGATGCCGTCATCGATGATGCACATCCGGTCGTCGGACAGATCGATCCAACAGCACCTGGCCTGAGAGTGGCGGATGATGTTGGTGACGGCCTCACGCACCACCCATCCCCACACGGCGTCATGGTCGGACTCACCGGTCCGCTCGTCGCGGACCCGAAGGGAGATGCCAGCTGTCGTCAGGGCTGTCGCCGCGGTGGCGAGTTGGGAGTCCAGGTCAGCCTCGTTGAGGTCACTGACCAGGCCTCGAACCTGCGCCAGGGCCTCGCGAGTCAGGTTGTGCGTGTCCGCTGCCTGTTCCTTGGCAGCCTCCGGGTTGATGTCGATGAGTTTGCCGATGAGTTCGGCTTTCATGGAGATCACCGTCAGGCTCTGGCCGAGAAGGTCATGGACGTCGGAGGCGATCCTCTCCCGCTCGGCATAGGTGGCCTCGATCTTGTGCTGCTTGTTCTGCTCGAGTCGGTTGTTGCTCCACACCCGACTGATGCATCCGGCCAGCAGAATCATGGCCATTGACGGCAGTCCGATGAGCCACCACTGTCGCTGGTCGTCGATGATCCGGGCCACCAACAGCGCGGCGACCTCGAGCACGAGGATCATCAGGACTGCGGATGTCGACATTAGGAAGAGGGTGAAGGCCAGCGGAAAGGCGAACATCTCGACGGCCGCCGGCGGATCGACGAGGGCCACCCCGCCGTTGAGCAGGCATATCACGGCCAGAAATGCCCAGGGCCAGCGAGGCATCCAACGTCGCGAGAGCCAGGTCTCCAGCGTGTCGACCCCCAGCCAGAATCCCAACAGGTAGACCAGCACGAAGAGGCCGATGAGGACGAACCCGGTGACCCGCTGGGACCTCACGAGCTCGGGGTTGGCAGCTATGTGCTCGATGGGGTAAGCAAGGAAGATCGTCCAAATCCCGGCGTACAAGGTCTGCGTCCCGCGCGCGCCCCATATCGACAGCGAGCGTCTGGAGCGTTTGCGCATCGGCCTGTTCTCCTCCCAACTGGCCTCTCAGCAGTCCCTGTGACGGCGGGAGACCAGCCATGCCAACACGACGAAGACAACAGCCCACGCCACTGCGCTGATGATGGCACGGAAGAGGTCGACCTCGACCGGCCCCTGGGTCGTCATCTCGTATCCTCCCATGATCGGCCACCGCGGCAGCAGGTTGACACCCCACAGCGGGGTGAAGCGGGAGAGCTTGAGCATGAACCCGCCCAAGGGCATGAAGACATTGCCGAGAAAAGCGAAGGCCAGCACGAAGAAGGACACCAGGGAGGCAGCGTTCTCGTTGCGGATGAGTATCGCCATTCCAAGACCGAAGATGGTGTAGGGAACGCAGCACACCCATGCCAGGAGGAAGGTCCACAGCCATCCGATGCCGTCGATACGCGCACCCGAGAGGGCGCCGACGAGCAGCACGAGGGCCACCGGCACGGCCGCGACGACCTGGATCGAGACGATCTTGGTGACGAGGTAGTTCCACTGGGTCATCGGGGTGGTCGCCAGCTGCCGTCCCCATCCCGCCTGTTGCTCCAGAGCCGACGACGACCCCAGACCTGAGGCGGCGGTGGCAGTGCCATAGAGGGCCATCGACGCCATCACCGCGGCATTGACGTTTCCATGTGCCACCAGGATGGTGCCGTAGTCCTGGATTGCACCGAAGAGCACGTACATCGCGACCGGCATGACGAAGGCGAAGATGATGATCGACGGGGTGCGAACCATCCGCCGGATGTCGAGAAGGGAGTAGGTGATGTTCATGAGGCACTCTCCGCCCGGTCGATGCTCTCGCTGGTGAGTGAGAGGAATGCGTCCTCCAGAGTGGTGCGGGCGACCAGCACGTCGTGGGCCTCGGTGTGGTTGAGCAAATGGCGCACCAACTCGTCGGAGTCGTCGGTGGTGAAGGTGACGGTGTCGGACTTGATGTCGTAGTGGTTGACGTAGGGCAGGCGATCGAGGGTCGCGGGATCCACGTCGGGCCAGACGACGGTCACCGTCGAACCGGAGACCGACGCACGGATCTCGGCGATCGGTCCGTCTGCGATGATGCGGCCGTGGTTGATGAGGATGACCCGGTCGGCGAACTCGTCCGCCTCGGCAATGTAGTGGGTGGCGAAGATGATGGTGCGGCCGTCGTCAGCGGCCTTGTGCATCTGGGCCCAGAAGTGACGCCGTCCATCGACGTCGAGACCCATCGTCGGCTCGTCCAGAACCAGGAGATCCGGATCGGGCAGCATCGCCAGGGCGAAGCGCAACCGCTGTTGCTGACCGCCTGAACACTTTCCGACCTTCCGGGAGGCGAAATCCTCCAGCTCCCAGACCCGCATCTGCTCATCGATCCGGGAGCGCGGGAGCTTGAAGGTCGATCCGATGACTCGCAGGGTCTCGTGGACAGTGAAGTTGTCGAGCAGGCCACGGGTCTGTTGTACCGCCGAGACCCGGCCGGATCGGGCCCCCTCCTCGGCGTTCCGGCCCATCAACTCGACTCGGCCGGAGGTCGGGTCGGTGATCCCCAACAACATGTCGATGGTTGTCGTCTTGCCGGCGCCGTTGGGGCCGAGGAAGGCGACAACCTCCCCTTGCTTGATGGTGAAATTGATGTGGTCGACGGCCGTCAGGTGTCCTCCCTTGGCAGGGAAGGCCTTGACGAGATCCT
Organism: Cutibacterium nasicola; assembly: GCF_052654715.2. Classification (NCBI taxonomy): domain Bacteria; kingdom Bacillati; phylum Actinomycetota; class Actinomycetes; order Propionibacteriales; family Propionibacteriaceae; genus Cutibacterium; species Cutibacterium nasicola. Next base: position 1,845,933 of record NZ_CP199745.2, read on the forward strand.
CGACGACCACCGCTGTTTCGTTCATGCCTCCATGACACCCCACCAGGCGTGGTTCCGCCCATGGTCCGGCGTCACGACTTCGCCATGACATTCGTCATGGGGGGTTAGGCTACGGCAATGACTCGAATCGTCCTGGTACGCCACGGCCAGTCCACCTGGAACCTGGAGCACCGCGTCCAGGGACAGACGATGGAGGTCCCCCTGACCAGGAGAGGCCATCGTCAGGCCGGTGAGGCCGGACGGAAGGTCGCCGTATTGGTGCCTCGTCACACCGCACTGCTGAGTTCGGACCAGAAACGTGCCCTGCAGACCGCTCAACGTGTGGGTTGCGCGATCGGGTCGACACCTCAGGCTGACGCCCGGCTGCGGGAGCAGTACTTGGGTGACATGGAGGGCAAGCTGTCCAGTGAACTGCACGAGATGCCGATCCCCGAGGATGCCGACATTGCCGAGGTCGGCTGGGGTGGCGGGGAGTCACTTCTCGACGTCTGGCGACGCTGTCGCGATCTGTTGGACGAGCTTGCCCAGAATCCCCCCGAGGCCGTCGTCATGGTCAGTCACGGGGACACCCTGCGCGTCATGCTGTCGGCCCTGTCCGGAGGCACCCACCGTGACTGCGACTACTCCCTCGCGCTGACGAATGGGATCGTCATGTACCGGGATCTCGACCTGCACGAGCTGGTGGAGAGCCTTCCGAACCTGTGAGATTCCGTGCCGGGGAATCTCACAGTCTCACGAGCATCTTCCCGGTGTTGGCACCCTCGAGCATGTCGATGAAGGCCTTGGGCGCCACGTCGAGGCCATCCCGGTAGGTCTCGTCCCAGTGGATCTCGTCGTTGGCCAACCACTGGGCCATCTTCTGCTGGAACTCCGGACGGACTTCCTCGGCGTACTTGGCGATGACGAAACCCCGCAGCGTCAGCCGCTTGCCGATGGCCAGCCCCAGATTGCGCGGGGCACACGGCGGCTCGACGGAGTTGTACTGGGAGATCGCCCCACACATGGCCACGCGACCATCGGTGTTGAGGTGGTTGATGGCGGCCTCCAGGTGGTCTCCCCCGACGTTGTCGTAGTAGACGTCGATGCCGTCGGGAGCGGCCTGCCCGAGCAGGTCGGTCACCGGGCCGTCGTGGTAGTTGAAAGCAGCGTCGAAACCAAGGTCACGCAGTCGGGCAACCTTGGCATCGGTGCCGGCAGAGCCGATGACCCGAGTCGCCCCGAGCAGGCCTGCCAACTGGCCGACCATCGAGCCGACGGCCCCGGCGGCGCCGGAGACGAAGACGGCATCTCCGGCCTTCATCTCCGCGGCGCGGGTCAGACCCGCGTAAGCGGTGAGCCCGGTCATGCCCAGAACACCAAGGTAGGCCGAGGCGGGTGCGATGTCGACGTCGATGGCCCTCGCATCGGAGGCGTCAAGAACCGCGTGTTCACGCCATCCGAGCTGGTGGACGACGTGCATCCCTTCCAGAATGCCTTCGCTGCGCGACGCGATGACGGTGCCGACCGCTCCGCCGTCGAGGGGCTGGTCGACCTGGAATGGTGGCACGTAGGACTTGACGTCGTTCATCCGGCCGCGCATGTACGGGTCGACCGACATCACCTCATTGGCGACGAGGATCTGCCCGTCGGCCAGCTCGGGAAGGGGGATCTCCTCGATGCGAAAATTGTCCTCGGTCGGTGCACCGTGTGGTCGGGATGCGAGATGGACAGCGCGGGTGGAAGTCAGATGGGTGGTGCTCATGGGAGTGTTCCTCTCTCGACGCCGGTCAACATCTCGACCATCGCACGCCTCATGCCACCAGACCAGCAGATTCCGCGGAGGGTGATCGCCGGTCATGCACAATGGGGTCATGGCCGAGATCAGGGTCCTTCGCACTGACATCACCACTCTCGATGTCGACGCCGTCGTCAATGCGGCGAACCGTCGGCTGGCTGGCGGCGGAGGGGTCGATGGCGCCATCCACCGGGCTGCAGGGTCTGAGTTGTCGGCGGCTTGTCGCAAGCTCCGCGAGACCACCCTGCCCGACGGCCTACCCACGGGGCAGTCGGTGGCCACCACCGCGGGAAAGATGACTGCCAAGTGGATCATCCACACCGTCGGTCCGGTCTGGGCGAAGACCATCGACAAGTCTGACCAGCTCGCCTCCTGCTACCGCACGTCCCTGCAGGTGGCTGACAAGATCGGTGCGAAAACCGTCGCCTTCCCGACGATTTCGGCAGGGGTGTACGGCTATCCCATGGACGAGGCCACCCGCATCGCCGTCGAAACATGCAAGGAGACCGACACCTCGGTGGAGACGATCTACCTCGTCGCCTTCAACGCCGAGGCCGAAGCGGGATACCGCTGCGCCCTTGGAAACGGATGATCGGAATTCTCATCCAGCCAGATCGTTGAGGATTCGCTCCAACACGACGGCGTGGTTGACCTCGCGGTCGCCGGCACCGAAGAGCAGGATCACCTCGTCGTGGTCGGCGCACTCGTCAACGAACTTCTTCGCTGCTCCCGACTCGTCGAGATCAGCCTCGTAACGGCCTGCAAACTCGTCGAACCGGTCAGCGTCGTGGTTCCACCAGGTGCGCAGTTCCGAGGAAGGGGCCAGATCGGTGCGACGCTCATCGAGCTCAGCATCGTCCTTCTTGACCCCTCGCGGCCACATGCGATCAACGAGGACCCGATATCCCTTGGCCGGGCCCGCCTTGAGGTCGTCACGGATATTCACTGCGCGGAAGGTTGTCATGCCTTCCACTGTGTCACGCCGGGATCAAGCCTTCTTCTTGGACTTGAAGAAGAGGGGGGCGAGGATGACGACGAGCAGGATGATGGCCACCCAGTTCGCAATCTTCGCATAGTATTTCAGTGCGTCAACGATGGGATCACCGACTCCCCACCCCAGAGTGAGGTAGCCCAGGTTCCAGACTGTGGCGGCGACGAAGTCCAGCGCGACGAACCACTTCACCTTCATCCCGGAGGCACCCGTCAGGACGAAGACCACCGGCATGATCGGCAACGGAATCGGCACATAGGCGACGAGAACACCCAGCCAGCCGAGCTTGCGAGCCCACCTCTCCGCCTGGTCGTAACGGCGTCGGGACCGCTCGGATCGTCCGGCCCAGACCTCGATCATCCCTCGGCCCCACAGCTTTCCGGCCCACCAGTAGACCCAGTCAAGTTTGATCGACATGATCGAGCCCAACAGCAACCACCACAGCCAGTGCGGGGCCTGATTGACCGATGCCAGAGCTCCGGTCGCCGCTGCACCGGTACGGGATCCCGTGAGCCCCACGAGGATCGGCGGATCAAGGCCGAGCAGCCAACCACGCAGCGGGAGCATGGCCAACGAGAAGATGCCAAGGAAGCCGATCCACCCCATGCACCAGTAATCGGAGCGGCCTGGCTTGTGGTTCCAGGGCATGCCCTCGGCCTTCCACCACTCCTCGTCCTCGGCGGAGTCGTTACCGGCGGCGGACCTCTCCAGTTCATTCTCGGCCGCGGCAAGGGCGGTGGCGGCAACGGCGAAGGAATCCTTCTCCCCCGCAGCCGCAGTACTCATCTCGTCCTGCACGCCGTCGAGGATACCCAGTGCAGGTGACAGTCCTGCAGCTGCGATGTCTGCCGAGAGGGGAACACACTTCTCCTAACCTCGTACGGACGGTAGCGTGATCTCTCAACCGGCGTCACCCACAGCACACGCGAACTGGCCGGGCGGGGAAGGACCGCATGATCCGTTTCGACCACGTCAGCAAGCGTTTCGACGAGGACACTGTCGCCGTCGAGAATTTTGACCTGAAGGTGGAATCCCACCACCTGGTCGTCTTGTTAGGGTCCTCCGGATGCGGAAAGACCACCCTGCTGAGGATGGTCAACCGAATGGTCGATCCGTCCGAGGGCCGAATACTCATCGACGACACCGACGTCGCCACGGTTGATCCGGTCAAGCTGCGTCGTCAGATCGGATACGTCATGCAATCGGGTGGGTTGCTCCCCCACCGAACCGTGGTCGACAACATCGCCACAGTGCCGCTTCTCTCCGGGACTTCTCGGAGCGCTGCCCAGTCGCGGGCCATGGATCTGTTGGAGAGGGTCGGCTTGGACTCCTCGTTGGCCCGCCGCTACCCCACCCAGCTGTCCGGCGGTCAGCGCCAGCGGGTCGGAGTGGCCCGGGCCCTTGCCGCCAACCCTGACATCCTCCTCATGGACGAGCCCTTCGGCGCCGTCGATCCGGTGGTGCGTGCCGAGTTGCAGCAGGGTCTTCTACGTATCCAGGAGGATCTCGCCAAGACGATCGTATTCGTCACCCATGACGTCGACGAGGCCTTCTTGCTCGGCGACGAGGTCCTCGTGCTGAGACGCGGTGCCCAGGTCGCCCAGCGGGGCCGCCCCGATGAGATCCTGCTCCACCCCGTCGACGACTTCGTCTCCTCCTTCATCGGTGGAGATCGTCGCAGTCTCCACGTCGAACTGCGCGACGAGCCTCCCACCGTCGTCGACGCCGGTGGCCGACTCGTCGGTCGTCTCACGGGAACTCCCGAGGAGAACTCATGAACACCCGGTGGATCGACGAGAACCGGGACCAAATCTGGCAATTGACGAGCCACCATGCCGTGCTCGGCATCATTCCGGTGGTCGTGAGCCTCGTGCTGTCAGTCCCGCTGGGGTGGTGGGCGCACCGCTCTCGGACCGCACGCCGCCTCCTGGTACCCGGCGCCTCCATCCTGTACGCCCTTCCCTCCTTGCCACTGTTCGTCCTGTTACCGCTCATCCTCGGCACGAAGATCCTCGATCCGATCAATGTCATCGTCGCCCTCACCCTCTACGGCATCGCCCTGTTGGTGAGAACAGCCACCGACGCCTTCGACTCGGTGGGACGTTCGGTGCGTCGTGACGCCATCGCCGTGGGGCACTCCGATCCCCAGGTTTTCTGGCGGGTGGCCCTGCCACTGGTAGTACCCGCCCTCACCGCGGGAATGCGGGTGGTCTCGGCGTCCACATTGTCCTTGGTCAGCGTCGGTGCCCTCATCGGGGTCCCCTCTCTGGGCTACTTCTTCACCGACGGCTATCAGCGTTCCTTCCCGACCGAGATCTGGGTCGGGGTCATCGGAACCCTCCTCCTGGCGATTGTCTTCGACCTCATCATCGTCGTCGTCGGTCGCTTGCTGACGCCGTGGCAGCGTCGCAAGGAAGTGACGACATGAATCAGATTGCAGCCGCTTTCACCTGGTTGGCAACCTCGTCGCACTGGAGTGGCCCAGGAGCCATCGGGGTCCGGATCGGCGAGCATCTCTGGTACACCCTGTTGGCCATCCTCCTCGCCTCGGTCATCGCGATCCCCGCTGGTCTGGCGATTGGCCACACCGGCCGCGGAAGGACCGTCGCGGTGACCTGTTCAGGGGCTCTGCGCGCACTGCCGTCCCTCGGGCTGCTCACCTTGCTGGCCATCTCGACGACGATGGGAATCGAGCGTCCCATCGTCCCGGCCACCATCGTGCTGGCGATCTTGGCGATCCCGCCCCTGCTGGCCGGCAGCTACTCCGGGATTGAAGCCGTCGACGACGAGGTGACTGACGGAGCTCGAGCCTGCGGCATGACCGGGATGCAGGTCCTGCGCCGCGTCGAGTTGCCGCTGGCTGCTCCCCTGCTGCTGGGCGGGTTGAGGTCGGCCACCCTGCAGGTCATCGCGACGACGACCATCTGCTCGTACCTGGGTATGGGTGGTCTTGGACGTCTTGTCCTTGACGGTCTGGCGGTCTCCGATTACCCGCAGATGCTCGCCGGGTCCATCGTCATCATCGGACTGGCCCTTGTCATCGACGGCCTGCTCGCGCTGGCAACGCGTCTACTCACCAGTTCAGGTGTACGACACGCCCTGGCCCTCAACCCACAGTGACCCCTCGTCGAATGGAGCAAGCATGACCACGATGACTCGCCGAACACTGGTCACAGCAGCATTGCTGACCGGCCTGGCGGCGTGTTCCTCCCACGATCCTCTCGCGTCGAACGACTCCGGTTCCGGCGGAGCAGGTGTGACTGTCGGTTCGGCGAATTTCACCGAGTCCGAGATCATCGCCGAGGTCTACGCCCAGGCCCTCGAGAAAGCCGGCGTCACCGTCACACGTCGGATGCAGATCGGCGCCCGCGACGTCTACGTCAAGGCGCTCAAGGACGGCTCCATCGACCTCGTCCCGGAATACTCCGGGAATCTCCTTCAGTTCTTCCAGGGGTCCTTGACGGCCTCTGACGAGGAGTCCGTCATGTCTGCCCTGCGCAAGACGGTGCCGTCGGGCATGTCGCTGGGCGAACCATCAGCGGCTCAGGACGCTGATTCCTGGTGCGTCACCTCCGAGTTCTCCACTGCGCACAGGGTCACGTCCCTGGCAGATCTGGCCACGCTGGACACCGTCAAGGTGGGTGGAAATCCTGAGCTCAAGGAACGCCCCTACGGCCCCACGGGGCTGACGAAGGAGTACGGGGTTCCGGCATCCAAGATCAAGTTCACCGCCCTCTCGGATTCCTCGGGCCCGCTCACCGTCAAGGCGTTGACGTCGGGAACGGTCGACCTCGTCGACCTCTACACGACGACTCCGGCGATCAGGGAACAGAACCTCGTCGTCCTGAAGGACCCCAAACACCTCGTCGTGCCGCAGAACGTCGTCCCGCTGATGAACACAAAGGTCAACGACAAGGCCCGCGATCAGCTGGCCAGGGTCTCGAAGTCGCTGACCACCGACGATCTCATCACCATGAACCAGCGAGCTCAGGGGGAGGAGAAGGCCTCGGCGTCAACCATTGCCAAGGATTGGTTGGACACGAAGGGGCTGGCCTGATCGCCAGCCCCTCCCCTGGAGGATTCTCAGCCGATCTCCTCGCGAGCCTTCTCGAAGGCCTTGATGGCCTTGTCGAGCTGTTCACGGGTGAGCCCAGCAGACATCTGGGTACGGATACGGGCCTTGCCGCGGGGAACCACCGGGTAGCTGAAGGCGCGGACGTAGATGCCCTTGGCCAGCATGGAATCAGCCATTTTCGCGGCCTTGACGGCGTCACCGATCATGACCGGGCAGATCGGATGATCCGATTCCGGGATGTCGAATCCACGCTTGGTCATCTCGGCACGGAAGTACGCGGTGTTGTCGCGCAGACGATCCAGCAGGTCGGAGCTCGACTTGAGCAGCTCCAGGGTTGCCAGGGCAGCACCGGCTATCGACGGTGCCAGCGAGTTGGAGAACAGGTAGGGACGCGAGTTCTGACGCAGCATCTCGACGACCTCGCGATGGGAGCAGGTGTAGCCACCCGAGGCTCCCCCCAACGCCTTGCCGAGGGTGCCGGTGAGCACGTCGACACGTTCGCGGACTCCCCAGCGCTCCGGCGTGCCAGCACCGGTCTCGCCCACGAATCCGACGGCGTGGGAGTCGTCGACCATGACCATCGCGCCGTACTTCTCGGCAAGATCACAGATCTGCGGTAGCGGGGCGACGAAACCGTCCATGGAGAAGACCCCATCGGTGGCAACCATGATGTGCGTGCAACCCTTGGCCCGGGCGTCCTTGAGCTGGGTCTCCAAGTCGGCCATGTCCTGGTTGCGATAGCGAAAACGCTGTGCCTTGCACAGCCGGACACCGTCGATGATCGAGGCGTGGTTGAGCTCATCAGAGATGATGGCGTCGTCGGGTCCCAGCAACACCTCGAACAGACCACCGTTGGCGTCGAAGCAGGACGAGTACAGCACGGTGTCCCAGTCGTCAGGGTCGTCGGGGTGCAGAAATTCGGTGATGGCCCGTTCCAGCTTGTGGTGCAACGTCTGGGTGCCACAGATGAATCGCACCGAGGCCATACCGAAGCCCCACTCGTCAAGGGCTTTCTTGGCCGCGTCAATGAGCACCGGGGAGTCGGCCAGACCGAGGTAGTTGTTGGCGCACAGGTTGATGACCTCGCGTCCGTCGTCGACGGTGATCTCGCCCGACTGCGGGCCGGTCAACGGGGCCTCTGCCTTGTACAGCCCCTCCTCCTTGAGGGCTGTGATCTTGGCGCTGAGTTCGTCCTTCATGGATCCGTACATGGTGCTTGTCCTTCCTTCGTTCGTCAGTCGAGGCATTCCCAGTTCATGACGACCTTGCCGCCATGCCCCGAGCCGGCAACGTCGAATGCCTCGCGGAACTCCGTGATGGGGAATCGGTCCGTGATGACCCCGGAGATGTCCAGACCGGAACGGATGAGGGAGGCCATGGTGTACCAGGTCTCGAAGATCTGACGACCGGTGACTCCCTGGATCGTGATCATGTTGAAGATGATCTTGGCCATGTCGAGGGTGATGCCCCGGCTCGGGGTTCCCAGCAGGGCGATACGGCCACCATGAGTCATGTTGTCGATCATGGAGGTCAACGCGGCACCCGACCCGGACATCTCCAGGCCGATGTCGAAGCCCTCCTTCATGTCGACGCGGTTCCACACCGTCTCCAGCCCTTCACAGGAGACATTGACGGTGTTGTCCAGGCCGAGTTTCTGGGCCAATTCGAGTCTCTCGTCGAATAGGTCGGTGACGACGACGTTACGCGCCCCCTGGAACTGAGCGACAAGGGCCGCCATGATCCCGATGGGCCCGGCTCCCGAGACGAGGACGTCCTCAGCCAAGCAGGGGAACTGCAACGCCGTGTGAACGGCATTACCGAAGGGGTCAAAGATCGCCGCGACATCAGGGTCGAGGTTCGGGATGTGATGGACCCAGATGTTGCTGGCTGGCATCACGAAGTACTGGCAGTAGGCCCCGTCAACGGCATATCCGATGCCCTGGGTATTGCGGCACAGGTGTCGTTTGCCGGCCAGGCAGGCCCGGCAGCGCCCGCAGACGTAGTGGCCCTCACCGGAGACGAACTGGCCAATCTCCAGGTCATTGACCTCTGAACCGAGTTCGACGATCTCGCCGCAGAACTCGTGTCCGAGGACCAGCGGGGTGTGCACCGTCTTGGAAGCCCATCCGTCCCACTTGTCGATGTGTACGTCGGTGCCGCAGATACCACTGCGCAACACCTTGACGACGGCATCGTTCGGCCCCGGGGTCGGGTCGGGAATGTCAATGAGTTCAAGCCCCGGTTCCGGCCGGGTCTTCGCCAAGGCCTTCATGGCCCCTCACCTTTCCGGGGCGTGACCCCCTCAACCACATCTTTGTGACGACACAACTGTGCCACTACCCGAACAGTGCTGCACGTCGGGTGGTGAACTCCGGGGCTCAGCCCTTCAAACCCGAGCTGGCCAGCCCTTCGATGACCCTCTTCTGCATCGAGAAGAACAGCAGGAAGATCGGTGCCATGGCCATCACGGAGGCGGCCATCATGAGGGCGAACTCGCTGGAGTGCTGTCCGGCCAAGGTGGCTATACCCACGCTCAACGGCATGGATTCCTCCCGCGTGGTCACGATGAGTGGCCACAGCAGGTCATTCCAGGACCACAACACGGTCGTAATCATGACGGCGAACAAGCCTGGCTTGACGACGGGGACCATGACTCGCCAGAAGGTCTGCCACGGATTGCACCCGTCAAGGCGGGCTGCTTCCTCCAACTCGACGGGCAGGCTCATGAACGACTGCCGCATCAGGAAGACGCCGAAGGCCGAGAAGAAACCTGGCAACACGATGCCCCACGGGGTCTCCAGCAGGCCAAGGTCACGAATGATCTGGTACTGGCCAATGAGATAGGACTGTCCGGGCACCATGAGGATGGCCAGCACGAACCCGAAAAGGATGGACTTGCCTCCGAATTTCATCCGGGCGAAGGCGTATCCACCCATGGCGCACAGGATCAACTGCGCGACGGTTCGCAGGACGGTGATCGTCACCGAGACACCGAACTGCTTGAGGAATGGCAACCTCGTGAAAACGTCGGCATAGTTCTTGAACTGCCACTCGTCCGGGATGAACTTGGGCGGAACGGCCTGAATCTCAGCGTTCGTCGACAAGGACATGAGCACCTGGTAGACGAACGGGAACACCATGAAGATGCCGCCAATGATCAGTAATATGTGGACGCCAACCAGGCCTTTCTGGGAGTTTCGGTCGCCCTTCTTGACGAGCTGGTCGATCTCCTGCTCACTCAAGCCCTCGCCAGCCTGCGTGATCTCAGACATAGTTGACCCACTTCTTCTGACCCAGGAACTGAATGAAGGTGACGATGGCGACCAAGAGGAAGATGACAATGGCGATCGCAGCGCCTACCCCTTGGTCGTTGTTGACAAAGGCCTCCCGGTAGAACAGGGACACCAAGGACCTCGTTCTGGGCTCAGCCGGATTGCCGGTACCGATCATGGCGTATAAGGCATCGAAGAGCTGGAATCCGCTGATCGTCGTCATGATCACCAGGAAGAAGATCGACGGTGACAACAGCGGAACCGTGATTGACCGGAACTGGCGCCATCTCGAGGCACCGTCAATGGATGCGGCCTCGTACAACTCTCGAGGAATCGATTTCAGACCTGCCGACAAGATGATGACGTTGAAACCAATGGATGCCCACAGCCCGAACAGGGCAACCGCGAACAGCGCCCATCCCGGGGTGACGAGCCAATAGGGAGGATTGCTTGCACCAAGTCCACGAAGTATCTGGTTGAGGAGACCGAACTGGCCGTTGTACACGATCTTCCAGACCTGGGCGACAGCCATCGGCATGGCCAGGTAAGGCATGAAGTACAGCGCTCGATACAACCCCTTGAACTTCAGGCCTGGCAGTTCAATCATCGACGCGATGATGACCGACAGTGGGATCCCCAGCAGGACGATGAGCGTATACAGCAAAGTGTTGAGCATCGCCGAGCCCAGATCAGGACTCGAGAACAGGTCGTTGTAGTTCTGCAGTCCGACGAACTCGGGATTTCCTCCGAACGCATTGGTCTGCTGCACCGAGGCGACGATGTTCTTGACGATGGGCCAGTAGTAGAACACCGCGATGCCGAGCATGAGCGGACCGATGAAGAGGATGGGCCACGCTCCGACGCTCGTCGGATTTGGTCGTCCGGGCCGGTGGGATCCCGACCCGGAGGGCGAGGCAGCCGCCTGACTGCCTCGCACACCGGGCCGTGGCATCACTTCTCCTTGCTCAGAGCGTCGTTCATAAAGGCTGCCAGCTTCTTGGCAGCCTGAGGCACCGGGGTCTCGCCGGCAAAGGCCGGGTTGAGGAAATCAGCCTCACGGTTGACCCAGGCGTCGGTGTTACGGCTAACCGGGTAAGTCACGGCGTAGCTCGTCGCGGCGGCGACAAACATCTTGCAGTTCCACTTCGGGTAGCTCTTGATCCACGCGTCCTGAGTTCCGTTAAAGGCTGGGATGGCGGTGCCGTTCTTCGCCTCGACCTCCTGGCTCTCTTTGCCTGACATGTGAGCAATGAGGGCTAGGGCTGCTGCCTTGTTCTCGCTCTTGGCGGAGGCAACCCATCCGAGACCGTGGATGATGGTGCCTTTCTTTTCCTTCTTAGGCAGGTCGATGACGTCGTAGTCGTCCTCCTTGCCCCTGAACTCCTCGGCTAGCTCGGAGGCCGTCCAGTCACCAGTCCAGAACATGGCGGACTTGCCGCTCTTGAACATCTGGGACGGCTTGGTGTCAGTGACGACCTTCGGGGAAGCGACCGATCCATCCTTGACCCAGTCAGCCCAGCACTGCAGTCCTTCGATGCTCTTGGGGTCGTCGAATCCGGACTTGTTGTCCTTGATGACGTAACCACCGGCCTGGGCGATCGTGTTGTAATAAGTGCCCTGTCCGTCGCCGTTTATGGTGGTCGCACATCCGTAGATGCCCCTGGGTTTGCCCCAGTCGGAGATCTTCTTGGCCTTGTTGTGGAAGTCGTCCCAGGTCCAGTCAGCGGTCGGGAAGTCGACTCCGGCCTCCTTGAAGATCTTCTTGTTGTAGAAGACGCCAATGGTGTCGAAGTCCTTCGGCACTCCGTAATGCTTGCCCTCGTAGGTGTAGAGGTCGACAAGGGCTTTCGGGTAGTCCGACCACTTCACGCCGGCATCCGTGATCTTGTCGATCGGGGCGAGCATACCGTTGGCGGCGTACAGCTGGATGTTGGGACCGTTCATCCAGAACACGTCGGGAAGCTCGTTGCCCTGGGCCTGGGTGCGCAGCTTGTTCCAGTAATCCTTGAACCCGGCCAGGTTCGTCTTGACCTTGATGTTCGGGTACTTTTTGGCGAAGGACTTGAGGTTCTCCTCGATCGTCTTCGTCTGGTTCTTGTCCCAGTAGGCCAGGGTCAGCTCAGCGGACGTGTTCGAGTCGACGCTTGGCGAGACGTCCGTCTTGTCGTTCTTGCTCGACGACGAGCATCCGGCGATGGTCAGGGTGGCGAGGGCCGCCCCTCCCATGATGAAACCTCTGCGATCCATGATTGACCTCTCTGTCTCGTTGTGATCACTTGACCTGGTTGTTGTTGAAGTATTGGACGATCCCCTCGTCCAGCGTCGGCACCTGGCGCGGCGTCGACCCTTGACGCAACGACTCAGTGGCCTCGATCCCCGCTGCGACCGCATACCAGGCGCCCAACGGCGAAGTATCCGTACGGGTTCCGTTCCTCACGAAGTTGAGGAACTCGGTGACGGTCAACACGTCGGCGTCACCGTGTCCATTGGCGTCCCCGATGATCGGGACGGTCTCATCACCGTCGGCGTTGTAGTGGGTTCGCTTGTTCCACAGTCGAATGACACCTCCCTCACCGTCACCGAAGTTCTCGATGCGCCCCTCCGTGCCGATGACGGTGTAGTTGCGCCAGTAGTCCGGGGTGTAGTGGCACTGCTGGTAGGACGCGAAGACGCCGGACTCCATCCGCATGAGCATCATCGAGATGTCCTCGACGTCGATGACCGGGTTGAGTCCCTTCTGGGTCAGCGGAGGCCAGTTGTCGAGGGAGTACCAGTCGCCCATGAGCTGGTCAGAATTGTCGCGACGATCAGTGATCCGGTCGTAGAGGGTGAGCCCGCCCATCCCGACGACGTCAGTGGTGTGGGAATCGGCGAACCAGTGCATAACGTCGATGTCGTGGGCAGCCTTCTGCAGCAGCAGACCCGTGCCATGCTCGCGAGTGGCATGCCAGTCCTTGAAGTAGAAGTCACCGCCCGACCCGACAAAGTGACGACACCAGATGGCCTTGACCTCGCCGATCCGGCCAGAGCGGATGAGATCGCGCATCGACCGCACGACGTTCATGTGGCGCATGTTGTGACCGACGTAGAGCTTCGTCCCGGTCTCGTAGGCGGTGGTGAGAACCTTGGTCGCCGAATCCATCGTGATGGCCAGGGGCTTCTCCAGGTACACCGGGATCCCCGCCTCCAACAGCTGACAGGTGACCTCGGCATGGGTGTCGTCAGGGGAGGTGACGAAAGCGACGTCGATTCCCGATGCGATGAGCCCGGCAACGTCAGAGGTGATCGTGATGGAGTCGGGGTCCTTCCCGAGCCGGTCGGCCACCCGCTCGCGGGCCAGGTGATGGGGCTCGCAGACAGCGGTCACGAGGCCGTCGTTGCCCTCCAGCTCGGCGTTGAGAGCCAGGCGCGAGCGCGCGCCGACGCCGACGACGCCTACCCTCATGCGATCGCCAGTGTGTCCTTCTCGATGGGTTGTCGTCATGACGCTGTGCTGTCCTTTCTCGACTTCGGAAACGACTTTGGCCATGCCACGCAAGGCCACGGGATGCGGGTGTCCGGTACCGAGGGCCTTCCTCGTCACCAGTTCCAGTGCGGTGTTGAGGGCCCCGACGACCGATGCAGCCTGCCCCAATTCCTCGACCTCGGCGGTCATCGCCTCCGAGTCGAGAGGACGCCGAGCCATGAGCCGAGCGATGATGCGGCGAATCACCGTGACCGACGCATTCGTGGGTCCAGACATGACGATGACGTCCGGGTCGATGACGGCCGCGACCGAACCGGTCGTCAGGGCTGCTCGATCGATCCAGTCGTCGTCGGGCATCTCGTCGCCGTCCAGGCGAAGATCGAGCACGTCGCTGATCTCACCGGCGTTCCAGGTACGTCCGCGATGCAGTTGTCCGTCGAGGACCAGTCCGGTGTGCAGTCCGCGGGTCATCCGCACCAGGAGCATGTCAGCATCGGTGTCGAGGCGACCGCGCTGACGACGCTGGCAGAACTCGCCATAAGCAGCCATGTTGATGTCGTTGTCGACGGTGACCGGGACATCAAGGCGCCGGGAGAGCGTTCGGCCCAAGTCCAACCCGGTCCACTGCGGCACGAGGTCGCTTCGCACGATGCGACCATCGCCGTCGATGACGCCCGTCGTCGAGACCGCCAGGTGCAGCAACGGCCCCTTGTCCCCGCACGCATCTCGCAATGACTCGATCGCGCTCACGACGGTGTCGAGACGGGCTTCGGGTCGGTGCTGGTCGAGCCGAGAACTACGGGCGTCGAGGATCGTCCCGCCGAAAGTGGCCGCCACCAGGAGCATCGAGTCGACGAGGATGTCGGCCCCGATGACGATTCCGACGTCCTCACCCAACGACCACACCGAGGCAGGGCGCCCCAGACCGCCACCATCGGAGGTGCCACGGACCACCCATCCGGACGACTCGAGGTCATTGAGGATTGAGATGACGGTCGGACGTGACAACCCGGTGCCCTCGACGAGATCGGCCGCGCTCATGGCCTCTCCGGCACGCAGTTCGAGCAGGATGTCGTCGGCTCTCTCACTGCGTCGATCACGCTTCGCCACCGTCACCACTCCTTCTCCGCGACCAAGGTCACCGTGGGTCCATGCCCTCACGATCCTTGTAAAGGCATATTTCAAAACATGGTTTCAATTCTTGTTGGAAAGAGAATGGACCACCACGGCGAGTTGGTCAAGGGGTTTGTCGGAACTCGTCATCACGATGCCTTGCGGTGGCCCCTTCAGCGGCGGACAACCCAGTGCCACGGCATCATTGTGCTTCACTGACATTGCGCCTCGGTCTTTGGCAAAATCAATGCCGTGGCAGTCAGTGTTTTCGACATCTTCAAGGTGGGCATTGGCCCATCCAGTTCCCACACCGTCGGCCCGATGCGAGCCGCACAGATCTTCGTGACTGATCTGGCTCAATCACCGGTGTGGCCCGAGGTCACCCGGGTGTGCGCCGAACTCTTCGGTTCCCTGGGGGCGACCGGGCACGGACATGGCTCCGAGGCCGCCGTCCTGTTGGGCCTGGAAGGAGAAGACCCCGCCACCGTCAACACCGACCAGACCCCAGCTAGGGCCGCCACTATCGCCAACAGCGGCCGCATCACCCTCGATGCCATCCATGACGGCCGGGAGATTTCCTTCGACGTGACGACGGACCTCATCCTGCATCGCAACCGGTCCTTGCCCTTCCATCCCAACGGCATGACATTCACGGCGTGGTCGGGTCAGGAGGTCGTCGCCGAGCGCACCTTCTACTCCATCGGCGGTGGCTTCGTCGTCGAACACGGTGAGGACGAGCATCCCGCCATCGTCCGTGACTCGGCTCCGGTCCCCTACCCCTTCAAGACAGGCAAGGAACTGCTGGAACAGTGCTCTGATTACCGGATGAGCATCCCCGAGGTCACCATGGCCAATGAGATGACTGTCCGCGACGAGGAACACGTGCGCGGCGAACTCCTGGACATCTGGGCCGTCATGCACGCCTGCGTCGAGCGTGGTTGTTCCCGCTCCGGCGTTCTCCCAGGTGGACTGCACGTGCGTCGCCGCGCCATGAAGATGCACCGCGATCTCGCTACCCGGGAGCGCATCACCCCAGGCAAGCCAGAACCCTTCGGATCAGTCGACTGGCTGACGGTGTGGGCCTTGGCGGTCAATGAGGAAAACGCCGCGGGTGGTCGTATCGTCACCGCTCCCACCAATGGCGCAGCCGGCATCATCCCGTCCTGTCTGCACTTTGCGGTGAAGTTCCTCTCCCCCGGTTCCGACATTGACTCGGGTACTCCCGGCGTCAACACCGGTGACGACGACCTCATCGTCGACTTCCTGCTGGCTGCCGGGGCCATCGGCGAGATCTACCAGCAGTCGGCGTCCATCTCGGGAGCTGAAGTGGGCTGCCAGGGCGAGGTTGGCGTGGCATGTTCCATGGCGGCGGCCGGTCTGGCTCAGGTCATGGGCGGGACGCCTGCCCAGGTCTGCAACGCCGCCGAGATCGGTCTCGAGCACCACCTTGGTCTCACCTGTGATCCCGTCGGTGGCTTGGTTCAGATTCCGTGTATCGAGCGCAATGCCCTGGGTGCTATCAAGGCCGTGACGGCCGCCCGTCTGGCCATGGCAGGTGACGGCTCCCAGATCGTCAGCCTGGATCAGGTCATGAAGACGATGATGGAGACCGGGCGCGACATGAAGGTGAAATACAAGGAGACGGCACGGGGTGGCCTCGCGGTCAATATCGTCGAGTGCTGACGACTGCGCACATCAATTCTTGACGCGCATCCCTAAAATTGTCCAAGAGAAATGAAAATCTCCTAAGAAAACGCGATGCACCGTATCAATAGCTGGGGCACCGCAGTAGCGTGATGGCATCACCCAGCGCCTAGATTGAGCAAGGACGATCTGCCTGCTCAACCTGATGTCGTGCTCTGTTGGAGAGGAAGGACACGATGCCCAGCAGACGAAAGACAACAGTTGCGGCCGTAGCGGGGGTGTTGGTTATCAGTGCTGCACTAGCACCAAAGACCAACGCATCCCCGCCCCCGAGTGAGATGACACAGCCCGCGAGCACTCAGTTAATTGACGCCATGAAAAATGGCTTTCCCTATGTCGTTGATACAACCAACAGAACCATAACCATTGCAACTATCCACGGAGCCGTCACCTCCTACCCCAAGATGAGCCCGTCCATTGCAGCCACAGAACGAGCAGCGACAGACACCACACCGCCAGACGGCACATCCGAAAAATCACTCGCCGATCAGATATCGAATTTTCATGTAAATGAAATATCATCTCAATTCACCAAGAAGTCTCTAGAAAGCGGACTGATTGACGTAGAGAATAGTTACACCAACACAGCACACGAAAATGACTTCATCGCATACATGTACGAGCCTTCATTAGATAAGATCGTCGTCTACGCTGACCCGGACATCGCAAACCAAATAGCCGCCCAGCTACCATCTGACACACACCAAGTTTTTCCATCATCCGGAAGCCCAACCAAGGGCCGCCTAACGATGGGAACTCCCGTCAGAGGAGGCGGAAAGCTGAAGACATCAAAATTCAGCTGTACGTCTGGAATCGTGGCAACGAACACCAAGGGAACCAGAGGGGTTTTCACAGCGGCACACTGCTTCAACTTGAGACAACGAGTCCTGACCGGATCTGGCTCATACGCCGGAACCGTCACCCATTCGTACACCTACCCAAATGTCGATGCAGAATTCATTTCTGGATCAACATACTCCGCCAGCATCTTTACTGGAGGCAATCAATCAACAAAAACCAAACCGGTGCGCGGGGAATACTTTCCAACTGCCGGCGTTGGCAACCGCGTCTGTTTTGTAGGTATCACCAGCGGTGAAAACTGCGGAAACCAAGTTCATATGTACAATGCAAATACGTGTGGCTGGACACCAACAGGCAGCAAATGCGTTCGAAATGTCATTGCCCTTACAGGAGGAACTACATCGCGCCCCGGAGACTCCGGGGGAACGGTCTTCGCAAACTTCGGAAACACTGTCAAGGTCACAGGCATTGTCCAAGGACACAAGAATTCCACATTGCATGGACCGATGACATTCATAACAGATTGGCGCTCCATAAAATCATCATATAAAGCCAAGTTGGTGCTCGGATGAAGAATGAAAAGAACTGGACCATTCTCGCATGGGTTCTGGGAACGGTCGTCATGGTATTGTTTGTATTGTCCCTCTGGGGCCAAGTCAATGGAATTGGCTCATGCTTGGACAACGGCTCCAGTGAGGCTGTGAAATGTCAAAGAAAATAATGATCATCTTGATTGTCGAAGTCATCCTCTTGGCAGTGATGTGCTGGTGGTACGACGCCACGATCATTGCGGGGCTCAAGTGCAGGGGCCCGCTGTGGGAGCAGCCCTGACCCCCAGCTCGTAGCCCGATATGGGTGCGGCCCACCGGGCCGTGGGCCGCACCCACACGCAGGGTGGCCCACGGCTCAGCCCCGAGGTGCGCGAGCCGACAAGGCAAAACACTTCTTCCAGCCAGCCTCTTGCCACCATCGCGGGCAATGTCCCTTATGATCGACACCAGGTCCTCGCAATACCCGCGGGGATCCCGGCGGCACCCTTGGTCGTCGGATTTCCACAACGGATCGTCGGGCACGTACCTGCCCGTGGAAAGGATTAACGGTTATGGCAACCGTGCAGTACAAGGAGGCGACTCGGGTTTACCCGGGCACCGATCGCGCAGCCGTCAGCAAGCTCAACCTGGAGATCGGCGATGGTGAGTTCATGGTCCTCGTCGGGCCGTCTGGCTGTGGTAAGTCGACCTCCCTGCGAATGCTGGCCGGCCTCGAAGAGGTCAATGCCGGTTCCATCTGGATCGGAGACCGCGACGTCACCGATCTGCCCCCGAAGGACCGTGACATCGCCATGGTCTTCCAGAACTACGCCCTGTACCCCCACATGACCGTGGCCGACAACATGGGCTTCGCCCTCAAGATGCAGAACGTGCCGAAGGCTGAGCGTCAGCAGCGCGTTCTCGAGGCTGCCAAGCTCCTCGGTCTCGAGGACTTCCTCAACCGCAAGCCGAAGGCTCTCTCCGGTGGTCAGCGTCAGCGTGTCGCCATGGGTCGCGCCATCGTTCGTAACCCTCAGGTCTTCCTCATGGACGAGCCGCTGTCGAACCTCGACGCCAAGCTCCGTGTCCAGACCCGTACCCAGATCGCTGCCCTGCAGCAGCGCCTCGGTGTCACCACCGTCTACGTGACCCACGACCAGGTCGAGGCCATGACGATGGGCGACCGCGTTGCCGTCATGAAGGACGGCATCCTGCAGCAGGTCGACTCCCCGCTGGCCCTCTACGACACTCCTAAGAACCTCTTCGTCGCCGGCTTCATCGGCTCCCCTGCCATGAACCTCATGGAGGGCGACGTCGTTGATGGTGGCGTCAAGCTCGGTGACTACGTCGTTCCGGTTTCCCGCGAGGTCCTAGCCAAGGCCCCGAACGAGACCAAGCTCACCCTTGGCATCCGTCCAGAGGCCTTCACCCTCGCCAGCGAGGGCATCGGACTCGACGTTGCCGTCGTCGAGGAACTCGGCGCTGACGCCTACCTCTACGGCTCCCTCGTCGGTTCCGGCAAGGAAGCCTCGATCGAGGATGGTGAGGCCCACCAGGTCGTCGCTCGTATCTCGTCTCGTCGTCCTCCGCAGCGTGGCGAGCAGGTGCGCCTGGGTGTCGACCCGGCCGCCGTGCACGTCTTCAGCCAGGAGACCACTGAGCGCATCTCCTGATCCTCGGTTTCCGCAGACACGACGAGGCCCCCGGTTCTTCCGAGGGCCTCGTCGTGTTCTGTGTGGCCATGGGGGGCGTGCCCTGATTCTCGCCGTCGAACGCAGCGAACTCTTTCATCTCTGCTTGTGTGACACGGCCCCTCAGCGAGCTGCTGCGGCTATGTCCGAACGTCGATACAGCCTGTGCTTATTTCAATTTACATCACTTTGATAAGTCGCCTTATCAGCTACTTCATATATCAAAGGCGGCTACTCCAGTAAGCTGCTTGCAGCGGAAGGAGGAACCATGACAACTCAGCAGACGCTGTCTCTGGGGCAGATCGCCCGGCTGTGCCACGTCAAGCGCGCCGTGGCGACGATGTGGCTCAAGCGCCCTGTCGCCGGCGCCCCGTTTCCCTCCCCGTCCCCCACGGGCCGCTATGCAGCCGACGAGGTGCTCGACTGGCTGGAGCGGACCGGCCGGGGCAACAATCCCCAGCCCCGACTCGACCTCGCCCTCGAAACCACCTTCAACGCGGGCCGTGGCACGAAGGAAATGCAAGCCCTGACCGCGATGGTGGCTGCCCGGAGCATCGTCGACTGCCCGCTGGCGAGCATGGACACCGAGGATCTCCTCGATGCCGTCGAGGAGGCCGACCCCGACGATGACTGGCTCTGGTCGGAGGTCGAGGCGCTCGACGTCGAGAGGCTCTCTCATGAGGCTGACGCGCTAGTCGAGGCAGCCTGGACAACCTCCGACGCCCACGACCGGCTGGTGCAGGAGGTGACGCGTCGGACCGCGAACACACCCCGCCTCGCCGAAGACTTCGTCGCCCTGGTTAGCACAGCCGCCAAGGCCTTGCTGTCCCCGGGCGGGGAGCTCGTGGACGTTAACGGGACCGCCAACGACGTGCTGGTGAACCTGATGCGCGACGAGGACCTCCAGGATGTCGGGCTAGTCCTGCCCGGCGAGGGTGCCGGTCATCGGATGGCGCGACAGCGTCTGGCGGTGCGCCACCTCGTCGCGCGCACACCCTCGTTCGACGACGACTGGCAGCTAGCCGAAGGCAGCGTCATCCTCGCCCGCTTGGAGTCCGACGTGCACGCAGCACTAGATGACCTCGACCAGCTCTCGCTCCAACTCGCGCCGGGCACACGTGCCCTCGTGATTGGTCCAGCCCAGATCCTCGTCGACCCGCTGGGCAGCTCCACGAGCCGTCGCGACGCTGTCCTGCGTGACCACTTGGTGCGCGCTGTGGTGCGACTCCCCCAGGGTCTCTTGGCCGATGGGGCGCGGGGGCATCTGGCGTTGTGGCTGATGGATGGAACGGCGGATGCCCGCCCCTTCGTCGGTGACCTCAGTGGCACCCCGTTGAACAGCGCCTTACGCCAGCGGCTATTGGATGATCTGGTGGCTGTGGCCCAGCAAGACAGTCGCCGCTGCATCGAGTTGCTGCACCCGGTGGCACTCCCCTCCCTCCTAACGCGCTCCAGGTCGCTGGTAACGCTGGGCCAGACCGTGCCGGTGGGGCTGCCCAGTGCCCCCGGTGATGACGCGGCCAAAATCCAGCAACTGCTCACCAGGCTCACGGTTTCCGAGCCGAGTCCGATGGAGGGCATCACGGCGCGGGTGGCCACCGGCCGCACACCATCGTTGGTGGTGCTGGGTGAGCTGGCCCAGCAGCGGCTGGCGAAGGTGGTGTCCGGTACGCGCCTCAACGTCGAGGCGCTCCCCGAGGGGTCGTCCAGGCTGTGGACCGCTGCCGGGTTAGCCCGCCGCGCACCGCAACCCGTCGACATGCTGCAGCTGACCCGGCAGGCTCCCGAGGCGAAGGTGACCCAGCCTGGCGACGTGGTCTTCTGCTCGACCGGGAAGCCGGTCGCCCAGGTGGACGACGAAGGTAGCGCAGTCGTCGCTTATCCAGCGCGGGTACTCCGTCTCGATTCCCGTGCGCCCATCTCACCGCGGTCCGTCGCGGCCGTCATCAATGAGCTTCCTGCCGGGTGCGGTGCGTGGCGTACTTGGCAGGTCCCCATAGCCCGGGACCGCAGGGCTACCGACGACACGCTGGCTTTGCTGGAGCGGTGCGAGCGCCAGTTGCAGGACCGACAGAATGTGGTGGACGAGCTCCGCCGCGTGGTGATGCGTTGCGTGCCCTGTGGTGCAGTGACGCTCACCACGACCGAGAAGAAGGAGGGCCAGTGATGGCACCCAGGAAGAAACAGGACGCACTGTTACCCAGCACCGACAAGGAGCTGAAGGACACCCTGTGGAAGGCTGCCGACAAGCTGCGCGGCTCGATGGATGCTTCTCAGTACAAGGACGTGGTGCTGGGGCTGGTCTTCCTCAAGTACGTCTCGGATGCGTTCACGGCGCGGGCTAGCGCGCTGACCGCCGAGCTGACCGAGGAAGGCTATGACGCCGAGGCAATCGCCGAGACTCTGGAAGACCGTGACGAGTACACCGCCTCGAACGTCTTCTGGGTGGACGAGGATGCCCGCTGGCCCCATCTGGTGCAGATGGCGAAGGTGAACGATGTCAAGACGATCGGCCAGCGTCTCAACGAGGCGATGGACCTGTTGATGTCAGACAATCCGTCGTTGGCGGGCACGCTGCCGCGGGTCTTCAACAACTCCAGCGTCGACCAGCGTCGGCTGGCAGAACTGCTGGACCTGCTGAACTCGCTGCGGTTCAGCGGGCAGGGTGCTAGCCGGGCGCGGGATCTGCTGGGGGAGGTGTACGAGTATTTTCTGGCGAAGTTCGCCTTGTCGGAGGGACGCCGGGGTGGCGAGTTCTACACACCGGCCAGCGTTGTGCGCACCATCGTCGAGGTGTTGCAGCCCCGCGAAGGCCGGGTCTACGACCCGTGCTGTGGTTCGGGCGGCATGTTCGTGCAGGCGGAGAAGTTCCTGGCCGCGCACGATGACGACCCGATGAAGCTGTCGGTCTACGGGCAGGAGAACGTGGAGAGCACCTGGCGGATGGCGAAGATGAACCTCGCCATTCACGGCCTGAACGGCAACTTGGGGCCGCGCTGGGGCGATACCTTCTCGCTGGACCTGCACCAGGGCGTACAGATGGACTACGTCATGGCCAACCCGCCGTTCAACATCAAGGACTGGAACCGGGTGGAGTCGGACAGCCGCTGGACCTACGGCGTACCACCGGCTAAGAACGCGAACTACGCCTGGCTTCAGCACATCATCTCGAAGTTGAAGCCCACTGGCACGGCGGGCGTGGTGATGGCCAATGGGTCGATGACATCGAAGTCGGGCGGCGAAGGTGAGATCCGCGCCCAGCTGGTGGAAAACGACCTGGTGAGCTGCATGGTGGCGTTGCCCGAGAAGCTGTTTCGCTCCACCGGGATTCCGGTGTGCATCTGGTTCTTTGCCAAGGACAAGTCGGCCGGTCGGGGTGGTTCCGTGGACCGCCGTGGCGAGGTGCTGTTTATCGATGCGCGCAACTTAGGCCACATGGTTACCCGTGCCGAGCGCGCCTTCAGCGACGCCGACATCAAGCAGATCGCCGACGCCTACCACCTGTGGCGCGGCATGGAAGTGCTCGATCTGGGCACCAAGGACGCCACGGCGACCGAGTCTTCCTCCCCGGCTCCTGAGTCCGCCGAGGGGACGGGAACAGGTACTGAGCCTGTCGAGACCACTTTCCCGGACGGAGCCTACCGCGACATCCCGGGCTTCTACCGCTCGGTGAGCCTCGCCGAGATCAAGGAGGCCGGCTACGCGCTGACCCCGGGTCGTTATGTCGGCATGGCCGAGGCCGCGGCCGACGACGAGCCGCTCGACGAGAAGATCGCCCGCCTCACCGCCCAGCTCCAGGAAAAGTTCGCCGAGTCCGACCGCCTGCAAGCGGTTGTGCGTGAGCAACTGGGGAGGTTGTGATGGAGCGCGTCAGTCTCGCTGATCTAGCCACACCGGGCGGAATCGTTGGAGGCCCATTCGGGTCATCGCTTGTGGGCTCTGACTACGTCTCCAGCGGTGTTCCTGTCATACGGGGGTCCAACATGGGCGATCGCTTCGTAAGAGGTCCCTACACATACGTCACCGCAGAGAAAGTGGAGCGGGATCTAAGCAGAAACGTTGCACGGCCCGGAGATCTCGTTCTCACGCAGCGGGGCACTCTAGGACAGACCTCCCTCGCCGCAGGCCCGTTCGACACCTATGTCATTAGCCAGAGCCAGATGCGTGTCCGACTCGACCCCGAGAAGGCAGAGGCGCGGTTCGTGTACTACGCCGCTCAGACTTCGGATTTTATGAGCCAGATCGATCACTCCGCAGTTCGCACGGGCGTCCCCCATATCAACCTCGGAATTCTCGGAACGCTGGAAGTCCCGCTGCCTCCTCTCCCAGAGCAACAGGCAATCGCGGACGTCCTGGGCGCCCTAGACGACAAGATCGCCGCCAACCGCGCTCTTGTCTCGACCATGGAGGAGCTACTGCGTGCACAGTACCAGCACGAGATCCTCGATGCTGAGGCTCCTGACACGCCGATCTCAAAGATCCTGGACGTCAACCCGAAGCGCAAGATCACAAAATCAAAAGCGCCACAAATCACCATGCAGGACCTTCCCAGCCCCGGGATAGCAATCCCCAAGGCCACCTACGCCGAGCCCAACGGTGGTGTTCGATTCACCAATGGCGACACACTTCTCGCACGCATCACCCCCTGCCTCGAGAATGGCAAGACTGGATATGTAAGCAACCTTACCGACGGAGAAGTGGGATTTGGATCAACGGAATACATCGTACTGCGCTCGAAGGAAGGTTTTCCCCTCCCCCTGAGTTACTTCGTCGCCACCGAGAAGGCCTTCCGAGCAGAAGCAATCCAACGCATGGTGGGCAGCTCTGGTCGGCAGCGGCTAAAGGCCAACGATCTCACAGACTTCGCAATCAACATCACCCAGGACACGGCTGCACTAGCTGCGTTTGGTGATGCCGCGATCGCTGGGATTGAGCATGCGACTTCGCTGATCAATGAGTCCGCCACCCTCGCCGCTCTCCGCGACACCCTGCTCCCCGCTCTCATGGACGGAACGCTGCGCGTTAAGGATGCTGAGAAAGCTGCAGAGGACGCACTATGACCGCACCCCATAACCCGACCCTGACAACAACGCAATGGAAGGATTGAGCCCATGCGGATCACCCACATCACGGCCCACAACTGGCGCAACTTCAAAAACCTGGATTTCGACTTGAGTAATCGGCTCATCGTCGTGGGTCCCAATGCGGCTGGTAAGTCGAACCTGCTCGACCTGTTCCGCTTCCTCGCCGACATCTCTCGCCCAGGGGGTGGCCTGTCTGCCGCACTCACCGACCGGGGCGGGCTCTCGAACGCACGCTCCTTGTTCGCCCACAACAACGCCAAAGGCCAGCTGATAGTCGAGACAAGACTCGTCGACGACGACATCACTTGGACCTATCGACTCGCGGTTAAAGGCGAAGGCAGCGGTCGCAACCGCCCCATCGTCGCCGAGGAGACCGTCACCCGTAATGGCACAGTACTGCTCAGCCGCCCCGATGACGCCGACAAGGCGGATAAGGAGCGCCTGACCCAAACGCACCTGGAACAAATCTCTGCCAACCAAGCATTCCGCCCTGTAGCCGAGCACTTCGCGAAGGCGAACTACTTCCACCTGGTGCCGCAGTTGATTCGGCAGCCGCAGCCCATGAATACGGCCACCACTCGAGCCTTCGGCAGCACCATGATCGCCGACATGAATGGCACGCCCGAGAAGACAAGGAATGCATGGCTGGGCCGCATCCAGAAGGCTCTGGAGTCAACAGTCCCCGGATTCGAAAGCCTAAAACTCGAAGTGGACAAGTACGGGCAGCCACACCTAATCGCCGACTACCGCCACTGGCGGTCCCATCCCGTCGAGCAGAAGGAAGCAGACTTCTCCGACGGAACCCTCCGCCTGATAGGCCTGCTGTGGACGATCGTCAGTTCTCCCGCCACTGGTGGCGTGCTGCTGCTGGAAGAGCCCGAACTGTCCCTCAACAGTGCCATCGTCCGAAAGCTCGCGCCTCTTCTGGCCCTAGCCCAGCGGGACTCGAAGATGCAGGTCGTGATGTCCACACACGCCCCCGAACTACTCGACGACGAGGGCATTCGCCCCGAGGAAGTGTTGGTGTTGCAGGTGGGTAACGACGGCACTATCGCCACACCGCTCAGCGAGGTCGACGAGGCCATCGACCAAGTCGAGGCGGGTCTACCCCTCAGCGAAATCACCGCGGACCTGATCTCCCCCGGCGACATGTCCGGGCTCATGCGGGCAGCCCGAAAGTAGCCACCATGTACATCGTCGTCGAAGGCCCTTCCGACGGAGGCGCAGCACGCGCGGTCGTTGAACACGCGGGCCACCCCGTGACCCGGGTTCATGTCGCAGGTGGTAAGACCAAGCTGGACCCCAAGCTCGCTAAATACGCGCGCGCAGCCCGACGTGAACCGTGGGTTGTCTTCCGCGATACCGACACCAAATGCCCCGTGGCCCTGCGCCAGCAGCTCCTGCACGGGATCCCAGACAATCGGCTGTTCACCCTGAGGCTGGTCCACTGCATGACCGAGTCGTGGCTCATGGCGGACACCGAAGGATTCGCCCACTACTTCAAGGTCTCGCCAGACATAATCCCCCGGAACGTCGAGAACCCTAAGAAACACGCCAAGCACACTCTGCTGACACTATGCCTGCGCAGCAAGAGTCGTGACATCCGAGAAGAGGTGGCCCACGACTCCACCACTGCAGGCGAACTGTTCGTGCTGCACCTAAACGAGTTCGCGACCCACCACTGGGACGTCGAAGCCGCCGCCCAGAACTCCCCGTCACTACGCCGCGCCGTCGCAGCCCTCTCCTCTATGCCGAAAGGACCCAACCCATGATCCTGGAATCCGAGTGGGAGACCACCATGCTTGACTGGCTCGGTGAGCTCGGCTGGGAGCCGACCACCGGTTCCGCCGTCGAGGGCCGGCGGAAGGGCCTCGACGACCTGGTGCTGAGCGACGTCTTCCTGAACGCCCTGCACCGCCTCAACCCGGGGGTACCTGACACCTTCCTCGCCCAGGCGCAGGCCGAGATGCTTACCCCGAAGAGCCAAGATGCACTGGCCGAGAACAAGGCCTTCCACGCCCTGCTCGCGCACGGCTTCCACGGGCTCGCCTATGTCGACTCCTCGGGTGCCGAACAGACCCCCACCCTGCGCCTGGTCAGCCCCAACCCCGACGAGAACACCTTCCATGCGGTACAACAAGTCCGCATCGTGCACGGCCAAAACAGCCGTCGCTTCGACGTCGTCCTCTACGTCAACGGTCTGCCGCTGGCCGTCGTCGAGCTCAAGCAGGCCGGCGCAGCCAATGCCACCATCGCCAAGGCCCACGCCCAGATCGGAACCTACCTGGCAGAGTTCGGCACCGCCTTCCGTAGCGTGGTCACCACCGTCATCAGCGACGGGATCAGCGCTCAGTACGGCACGCCGTTCACCCCGCTGAACCACTACTCGCCGTGGAAGGTGGACGACTTCGGCACCCCCGTCGAGACCGGCCCTAACACCCCCGAGCTGGAGACCCTCACCTACGGCTTGTTCGACCTGCGCCGATTCCTCGACATGGTCCTCAACTTCACCGCATTCGACGAGGACTCCGGCCACATCACGAAGCGCATTGCCAAACCCCACCAGTACTTCGCCGTGCGCAAGGCCGTCGACTCCACCCTCAAGGCCATCGACTCCACCGGCAAGGCCGGCGTCGTCTGGCACACCCAGGGGTCCGGCAAGAGCATGGAAATGGAGCTCTACGCCAACCTGGTGATGACCCACCCCGAGCTACTCAACCCCACGATCGTCGTCATCACCGATCGCACTGAGCTCGACGGACAGCTGTTCGCCGGCTTCCGTCGCTCCACCCTGTTACCCGAGACGCCCGTGCAGGTCACCCGCCGGTCCGAGCTGCGCGAACGGCTCGCCAACACCGCTTCTGGCGGCATCTACTTCACCACCCTGCAAAAGTTCGGCCGCTCCGCAGCCGAACGTGACTCCGGCCTCGACCACCCCATGCTCACCGACCGGCGCAATGTCATCGTCATGGTCGACGAGGCCCACCGTAGCCACTACGACGACCTCGACGGCTACGCCCGACACCTCAAGGACGCCCTACCCAACGCCACCCTGATTGCCTTCACCGGCACCCCCATCAGCACCGCCGACCATGACACCCGCGCGGTCTTCGGCGAATACATTGACGTCTACGACCTCAGCCGAGCCGTCGACGACGGTGCCACCGTGCCCGTCTACTTCGAGCAACGGTTAATCAACGTCGGACTCACCCCCGACATGACCTCCGAGGACCTCGACCGCATCGCTGACGAGACCACCGAAGGCCTCGACGACGCCGAACGCAGCCGCATCGAGAAATCCGTGCTGGTCATCAACGCCATCTACGGCGCCCCCGAGCGCCTGCACGCCTTGGCCGCCGACATCGTCGCACACTGGGAGGCCCGACGCGCCACCGTCGAGCCCGCCCTACGCGACGGCGACTCCGCGACCACCCCGCACGGCAAGGCGATGATCGTCGGCGCAACCCGCGAGATTTGCGCAAACCTCTACACCGAGATCACTCGGCTGCGACCCGAGTGGCACAACGACGACATCACCAAGGGGCGCATCAAGGTCGTCTATTCCGGCAATGCCACCGACACGGAGCCGATCCGCAACCACGTGCGCCGCGACTCCGAAAACCAGGTAATTAAGAAACGCCTCACCGACGTCAATGATGAGGTCGAGCTGGTGATCGTCAAGGACATGATGCTTACCGGCTTCGACGCCCCGCCCCTGCACACCCTTTACCTCGACCGGCCGCTCAAGGGTGCCCTGCTCATGCAGACCCTCGCCCGGGTCAACCGCACCTTCCGCGGCAAACAAGACGGCCTGCTCGTCGGTTACGCACCCCTGGCCGAGAACCTGCGCGAGGCACTCGACGAGTACACCGAGACCGACAAGACCACCCGCCCCGTCGGTCGTGACGTCGACGAGGCCGCCGGGGCCACCCGCGACCTCCTCAATGCCCTTGACCGGCTACTGTCCGGCTACGACTGGATGGGCGTGCTCCGCTCCGGAACCAAAAGCGCCCGACGCGACGCCGTAGCCGGCGCAGTGGAGTACCTCCGCTCGCCCAGCACACCGGGTAACCGCGTCGACGACGGCGAGGAGACCCTGGCCGATCGTTACCGCAAACTGTCGGCCAGGCTCGCCCGCATGTGGGCGCTGTCCGCGGGCAGCCAGACCCTCGACGACAAGCGCATCGACGTCAATTTCTACGAGGAGGTGCGGGTCTGGATGGCCAAGTATGACGCCAAGGAACGCGAGGCCAACGGCCAGCCCGTCCCCGACGAAGTCCTGCGACTGCTGCGCGGTCTGGTCGCCGACGCCACTGTCAGCAGCGGCATCACCGACATCTATGAGGCCGCAGGCATCCCCAAGCCCAGCCTGCAGAACCTCACGCCGGCAATGGTGCAGCAGTTCAAGGATGCCACCAACCCGCACCTGGCTATCGAGGCCCTGCGCGATCTGCTCGTCGAGGAAGCCGACAAGGCCACCCGCAAGAACCTAGTGCGCAACCGCGACTTCAGCGAGCGCATCAACGAACTGATGCTGCGCTACACCAACCAGCAACTCACCTCGGCCCAGGTGATCAGCGAACTTGCCGAGCTAGCCAAGAGCATCAGCGAGGAGAACGCTCGCGGCGCGAAGTTCGACCCGCCGCTCAACCACGAGGAGATCGCCTTCTACGACGCGCTCGCCAATGACCCAGGAGCGTTGGAGACCATGGGCGACGATGTGCTGGCAGCCATGGCCCGCGATCTGCTCGCCATCGTGCGCAAGGACTCCCGCACCGACTGGACCAGGCGCGACGACGTACAGGCCAAGCTCCGCAGCTCGGTGAAACGCCTTTTGCGCCGGCACAAGTATCCGCCCAGCAAACAGCCCGAAGCGGTAAAACTGGTGCTCGAACAGATGGAGGCAATCGCACCGGATTTCCAAGCATGAGACTCGGAAAATATCTCAGCCCGACACAGCCGCGAACCGATACTGAATCCATGGAATGGCTTACCGTGGAGCGCGACGGGAGATTCCAGAAGTTTCTCGGAAAAAACATGAAACGTTATGACTGCACCGACGATGGCAGGCAGCTGGATTTCGCGCTCGCCGTCACATATCATTCACTGCACGACCTCGTCTGCAAATATGCGAATCATCAGCTTGCCATCAGCATGGCAGAGCTGGAGTGGTGCCGCTCAAAAAATGCCCCTATAGATCAACAGTATTACCTCCTTGAATCTGCCATCACGCGCCATTGTTGTGCGTGGGAATATCTCTTCCAGATGCTCACCTATATCCTGTCGCTCCAGGAAGAAGTCGCAGCAACCAAGGCGGACTACAACGCCATACTCGGCCTCTCTTCCTACGACGTGGAATTCATTCCAGGCCCCACCGGGACCAAGGTCCAATACACACCACGTGAGATACAACAGGCAGTCCGTGATATTCGACGCCGTCGCCAGGAGCTCGACTACGTACAGGTTGGAGCTCGAGCAGACAGGTTCTTCAGCAAGACCGACAAGAAGTTTGCGCGAGGAACATGGTTGGATGACGTCAAGCGCCTCGTTCGCGACTACCCTGTCCGCGAAGTCACGAAGATCCGGGATCAGATTATCCACCACCGGCCCCTTGGCAGCTCCTACCGAACAGGCTTGGGAGAGGCCCTCCCCGTCAACGGGATCACCTTCTCAAAACCAGCTGCCGAGGAGATCCCGGAGACCCTCAAGAAACTGCGCCAAGCCCAGAAACGCCTCTTCGAGGCGATAGGGATCGTAGTTCGCGAAACTTCCCGGTCAAACATTCCCAACATCAGAGAGAACGAAGGGGTGGAATACTGGATAGCTTTTTATCGGTGTCCTCGTTGCGGCAAGGATTCCCCCGAGCCCAACCGCAGCGAAGCCAAACCATTTCCACTCTTCTACTGCATGAACTGTAGTCTGTGGTCCCGACGCGAGGACGCAAAAGTCAAGCGCAAACTTTCCGTGTCGGAAATCTTATATTCGAGTCATTTGCGCGACTACTTGCCCCGCCTCAGGGAGTCAATCCAGTACATCCCACCCGAACTAAGAGATATCTTAGCTTCATCGCATCACACACAGTAAATGAAAGCTTCCTGCTTGTTTTCGTACCAGTGAACCTTACCGGCCGAGTCTCTCATCATCCGCTCGGATAATCGCAACGAATTCACTGCAGTTCGACGGCCAGGATGCGCTTCAGCGGAAGTTTCACGCGCCCCCTCACCAGCTGGTCGCCGTAGTCACGCAACGTCGTGTCTGGTCGGCAGCGCCAGGCGCAGCGGGTCCGTGAGCAGGTGGTAGTCCTGGCTCATGGGTATTTGCTCTTCGCCACCAGTTTGAAACCATGGCTACCGCGTCTCTCTTAGGAGCCAAAGCGACGCTTCATAATCCAGGGCGTAGGGCCGGTTCAGCCCGCCGTCACCCGTCCTTGCGCTCAACCTTGGAGACGGTGACGTCGATCTTCCCCGGGATGCGTCCGGAAGCGGTTATGGCCGTGGCAACCCGGTGACGAAGGTCCTGGGTGAGCCGCACGATAGGCACCGTCAGATCGACAGTGACCTCAATTCCCACGTCGGTATGCCCATCCTCCTCACTCACTCGGATTGCGCAGCGATCGTCGGATGTGCCGACCCGACGCCACCACGGCCGGACAAGCCGAGTCACTCCCGGGGTGTTAAGCACGGTGATGACGATGACCCCTTCCAGATCATCACTGGTGTCGTCGCCCGTCAGGACAGTCCCGGAGACGACAACGTCATTTTCAAGATCAGGCATGGATATCCCCCACACTGATGTCAATGGCTTCCGGACGTCCGCCCAGCTGCCGATACATTTCCGACGACACCCTCTGACGCACCTGATCGGCACACTCTGGGATACGAACACCGTGCGCAACCGACAGATCAATGCGCAATCTCAACGGGGCATGAGGCACCGAGAAACGAACTCGGCTCAACCTGCCATCCTCGCAATCAGCCAGGGTCTCGCGCACGATGGTGGTCAGCACGGTCTCTCTGACCTCGATGTCGCCATCGTCGTCACTGACGATGCAATGACGCGGCGAGAGATCAGCGCTGTAGGACCTCCACACCGACGACAGCTTCGGTGGATCAACGACTACCTTGGTCTTGGCATCCTCGGCAACCGCGTCGTCACGCAGTTGACCGGCACGAACGGCCACGGTGCGCACCGCCTGGCAGGCTGGGCACTCGACCTCGTGCTCGGTGGGAGGCTGTGTCGCGTTGTCCCAGACGTGGTTCATGTCCGCGCCACACGCGAGATTCACCTCCATGGTTCCATCTCCTCCGCAATGGTGGCCCTCGCCCGGGCCAAACGGCCACGGACGGTGGACACCGGTAATTCTTCAATCTCAGCAATCTCGGCGTATCCGAGACCGTCGATCTGAGCCATGACCCAGATACGCCTCTGGTTGTCCGGCAGCCGGACAACACTCTTCCTCAACGCCTTCATCGCGGCATCCCTGGTGTGTGCCCTTGCTGGGTCCTGAAGGGTGTCGATCCTCACCGGAACTTCTTCCGGTGCCACCGGATCGGTTGCGCGTCGCCCGGCGGTCCGGATGACTTCCCGGCAACGATTCCGAGCAATGGTGTACATCCACGCCCTGAACCGGGACCTATCGTCGAGATCGGGCAGCTTCTGCCAGGCGGTCAGCAAAACGTCCTGGACGACGTCCTCCGCGTCAATCGTGGCCGGCAAGTGGTTGTGACAGAACCTCAGGAGCGGCCCGCCCCATGACTCAACAACGCGAGCGTATGCCGCAGCATCTCCGTCCTGAGCAGCACTTATGTCTGCAAAAACGATCTCGTCGCCGTCGTCACCTTCGACCCCTCTGACCATGGATTCGACGCTAGCAGCGGTCGAGGACAACTACTGAGTCCTCGACCGCTAGCGCGCAGCTCAGGCGAGCACCTTTCCGTCACGAGTCCGAGGCTTGGTCCGTTCGGACTTCTCGTTGAGAAAGGTGGGCTTGGGCATCGGATTGGCGGGCAGGCTGTCCCCGGACTCGTCGACATTGGACACTTCAGTCACGCCGACGTGGCTCACGCCCATTCCGGTCACGTGCGCCCCCGTCCGCAACTTCACCCCGAAGCGCACCAACGTGGCATCCAGGGTGGTCTCGACGTCGTGAGCGACCTCGGACTCCAGCCAATTGACGAGCTTTCGCACGTCAGCACGGTCGTCAAGGTCGATCTGGACCATCATCTCGGGAGCAACACGGGCTCCGAAGAACCTGACATTGGCGCTGCTGACTCCGGGGAAATCCTCGATCTGTTCCTCGATGGCCCGTCCCAGGGCATCGGTGGACAGGACCGTGGATCCATGGTCCGTCTCGTGGCTGATGCCGTAGCTGTGAGCGCGATTGCTTGACGAGAACTGCCGAAGCAGCCAGGTCAACCCAATCGCCGTAGCCAGGACGCCCACGAGGAGCAGGGCCCAGGAGGCGTAGTCCGTGCGCCATGCCTGTGGCACGTCGGCAATGGGCGCGTCGGGTTCAGGTTGCCACCATCCCCACGACGAGGCGATGCTGAACCGCACCAGCATGAACCACGCGACCACCAGCAACAAGATGATCCCGACGACGGCAAGTCGTGTTCTGTTTGCGCGGCCCCTCATCGCAACCTCACTTTCACGCTCGGGGACTGTTCCAGGTCGAGCGAGTTGACGCGATCAGCAATCCTCCTGGTGAGCTGTTCCCGAATCACCTCAGGCTCATTGACGTCGGTCTCGACGTCAATGACGAGCGTGTTGCCGCGACGCTTCACCGACGAGGTTGCGACCCCGTCCTCCCCGTCAAGCCAGCGAGAAAGCCAGCCCGTCAGGTCGGAGTTGTCCATGACGATCTCTCGATTGTCGGGGGCGCCTTCAGCCGCCTTGAGGAAGACACCAGAGGTGCGTCCCGGTGTGAATGCCCAGATCACCAACACCAAGGCAATGACGCCGATGACGATGGCAACCGTCAGCGCGGTGTCGTTGAGCCACGAGGCGGTGGTCATGTGACCACGGCCCCAGTCCAACCACTGTGGCAAGGATCCGTGCTGGAGCCGGTGGACGGCAGCGATGATGGACACCACTCCTGCCACCATCAGCAGGACACCCAGGATCGTCACCGGAATCGTCCGGGAGGGACGACGAACGAGTGGCGGAGACATGTATCGATGACTCATCTCAGTTCAACTCCCTCGTCGTCGATGCCTTGTTGACAACTCGGCTCACCAGAATGTCGATGGTGCCGATCTCAATCCCGGACAGTGTCGGAACCTGCTCGGTCAAACGGGCTCTCAGGTCGTCACACCGAGCCTGGATGGGGGCGGGATAGCTGATGGCAACCTCCACCTCGAGATCAGCAGTACGGCCAGTGAGAACCGCACTCACCTTCGGGCCTCGGTCGAAGTCGGCACGCGACCCCGATCCGAACATCGACGAGGTGGGCGCCCCAAAACCCGCGCTCTGGGCCGCCACGCGGGCCGCCACTTTCTCGACAACCGCGGTGGACACCGTCAAGGTTCCGCGGCTGGCCTTCTCACGGTTGTGGACCGCCAGCGACGGCACCGAACGTACGCGTGTGGTGCCGGCAGACATCAACGGTTCCGCTGACTTGGCTTGCCGAAGATGTCGTGCACGTCAAGCTGACCGTCAATGATCCTCCCCGTGATCAGCCCGAGCAGACCCAGCACCAGCACGACGATGGCCTGCCACACGCCAACGCAGACCGCGACGACACCCAGCAACAGACCGACGAGTGCTCCGATGCGCGATGCATTCATACTGTGACCTTTCAGGAAAGCTCGGTGTTCTTACGCTGGGGGGCAACCTGGGCCGGTTGGTCGTCGTCGTCCTCGTCGTCGCCCTGGATGTACACATCGGTGACCTGGACGTTGACCTCGACAACCTCGAGGCCAGTGCCGTACTCGACAGCGTCAATGATGGTCTCGCGGAGCTTGTTGGCGACCTCGACGACCGAGTAGCCGTAATCGATGACGACGGAGAGGTCGATGGCGCATTGGCGCTCGCCCTTCTCGACCTGGACGCCATTGGAGACGTTGGTGGTGGAACCCGGGATGCGGTCAGTGATGGAGCTCAGCATGCGACGTCCGGTGGAGCCCATGGCGTGAATGCCAGGAACCTCACGGCACGCGATACCAGCGATCTTCTGGACGACCTGCTCAGCAATGAGGGTCGAGCCGTGGTCAGTGTGCAGCGGTGACGGGGCCAAGGACTCCTTGGTGGTGTCCGGCAGATTCTCGGTCTTGGTCTCGTCATTTTTTGCGGAAGCAGTCTTGTTGTCAGCCATGTCGGCTCATCTCCATTCGATCTGTGGCGACTTTCACATGTTCGGATGCTCGGCGAGCCGAATCGTCACGTTGAATCCGAGAATTGGGCAAAAAGAATTTCCTGAGCGTCCTCGGCTACCCTCGAAACCACCCGATGACAGGAGGGACCATGCCGACGTCCACCACCATGCAGGGACTGACGACCGGGCTGTGTTCGGATCACGCCCACTCCGGCGTCACCCCGCCCGCCGTCCTCTCCTCGAACTACTTCTACGACACCTTCGGGGAGCGCCCAACCTTCGACTATGGTCGCGGGGGCAACCCCACCCGGGCCCTGCTCGCCGACGCCCTCACGACGCTGGAGGGTGGCACGGGGGCTGTCGTCACCTCGTCGGGAATGTCGGCCATCATGTTGGTTCTGCAGGCCTTCGTGCCGATTGGAGGGCACGTCATAGCGCCACACGACTGCTACGGCGGAACCTGGCGCATCCTCGACACCTGGGCCACTGTCGGACGCCTGACGGTCGACTGGGTCGATGAGACCGATCTCGACGCGCTGCGCCCCGCCCTGGAATCCCCCACTGACCTACTCCTGGTGGAGACCCCATCCAACCCGATGCTACGCATCACCGACATCGCTGCCGCAGCCGACCTGGCTCATTCCTCGAACGGCGAGCGCACCGTCGTGGCCGTCGACAACACCTTCTGCTCGCCGATGCTGCAGCAGCCACTGGGCCTCGGAGCAGACCTCGTCATCGCTTCCGACACCAAGTTTCTCAACGGCCACTCCGATGTCATCGGCGGCTCCGTCGTCGCCGCTGTCCAGGAGGACGTCGACCTGATGGCCTTCCACGCCAACATGATGGGGTTGACGGCCTCTCCTCTGGATTCCTGGCTGACGCTGCGTGGCCTGCGCACCCTCGGTGTGAGGATGAAGGCCCACTGTGCCAACGCTGCCCGGATGGTCGAAATCCTCTCGTCCCACGGCGCCGTCGTAGCGGTGCACTGGCCCGGGCTGGCCGATCATCCCGGTCATGACCTGGCCGCACGTCAGCAGAAGGACTTCGGATCCCTGCTCAGCTTCGAGCTGGCCGGCGGGCTACCCGCTGTCAAGGCCTTCATGACCGGACTGGAGGGGTTCATCCTCGCCGAGTCCCTGGGAGGTGTGGAATCCCTGGTCTGCCATCCTGCGACGATGACCCATGCGGCCATGAGTCAGGAGGCCCGGGATGCCGCTGGGGTCAATGACTCCATGATCCGGATGAGTCCGGGAATCGACCCCGTCGAAGACCTCGCCACCTGCTTGTCCGAGGCTCTCGACAGGGCCGCTGCCGTCTGAGTTCTCGAGGGCTCAATGACGTGCTGACCAGGCCCATGCCCATGCGCGGGTCATGTGGGTGGCACACTGTCACCCGTGACCCGTTTCCTCAGCGCGAAGCCCGACTCCCGCCTGCTTCCGTTGCCGTGGAGCACACCGCTGGCACAGTGGCCGCAAGAGCTCCTGGTCGCGCTGCCCCGAGGCATCTCCCGTCACGTGGTGCGATTCATCACCGTTGGTGACGACGTCTACGCCGCCAAGGAGGTCGTCGAGAACCTGGCGATCCACGAATACCGGTTGCTGCACGACCTCATGCGTCTGGACACCCCCTCCGTCGAGCCCATCGGCGTCATCACCGACCGCTACCGCGCCGACGGAGAGCCCCTCGAACCGATCATCCTCACCCGACATCTGCAGTTCTCGCTGCCGTACCGGTCCCTCTTCCACTCCGGGGTGCGTCAGGAGACCGTCATGCGACTGCTTGACGCCCTCGTCGTCCTCTTGGTACGATTACACCTGGTCGGATTCTTGTGGGGAGACATCTCGCTGTCGAACGTGCTGTTCCGACGTGATGCCGAGGCCTTCGCCGCCTATCTGGTCGACGCCGAGACCGGCGAACTCCATGACCGCCTCACCACCGGACAGCGGGAACACGACCTGCAGATCGCCCGCACCAACCTCTACGGCGAATTCCTCGACCTGGAGGAGGGCGACATGCTCGACGCCGCCCTCGATCCGCTTGGCCTGGTGACGATCATCGAGGACCGCTACCACGACCTGTGGGACGAGCTCACCGCAGCTGAAGAGTTCGCCGGAGGTGACTATTCCCAGGTCGAGTCGCGGGTGCGTCGTCTCAATGCACTGGGCTTCGACGTCGCTGAGCTGGACATCCAGACCTCGCCGGACGGCCAGCGACTACGCATCCAGCCCAAGGTTGTCGATGCAGGGCACCATCAGCGTCGTCTGCTGCTTCTGACAGGCCTGGATACCGAGGAGTTCCAGGCGCGACGCCTCCTCAATGACCTCGACACCTTCCGGGCCCGCAATGGGCTGCAGGGAGTCGACGAGGCGGTGGCTGCCCATCGCTGGCTCACCGAGTGCTTCGAGCCTGTCGTCCAGCAGATTCCCCCGGAATTGTCCCGCAAGCGCGAGCTCGCGCAGTTCTACCACGAGGTGCTCGACTATCGCTGGTACGAGTCCCAGCGCCAGCAACGCGAGGTTCCTCACATCGAGGCTGCCCAAGGATACGTTCACGACATCCTGGCCCAGCTTCCTGACGAGGCCATGAGTGCCGAGTCAGTGGTGTCCGTCGATGGGTCGCAACCTCGTAACGGCCACGAGCTGGTCAACGTGTATGACCCGTCTCTGGGATACGTCGAGGATGAGGAGGACGATGCCCCCTACGACCCTTGGGAGGCCAATACCGAGTCCGTCGACGTGGAATCGGCCTCTCGTCTCGACATCGACGCCTTGCGCGCCCGTATGGAGGGCTAGAGACCCTCGTCACTGCGAGGAGGTCGGGGGCGTGGTCAGGGTGAACGATCCACCGTCGAAAGGTCCCCACTGTGTGGGAGCTGCTGCCGGCGAGGGACCGGCCTCAGGCTTCGTCCTGGACTCCTCGACGTCCTCGTCGGGACGCGATCCGGGGACGACCGGCTTGATGGATTCACCCATCGCGGCCTCCAGGGCCCGGGAGATGGGGCTGGACGACGGCTTGTGCTTGCGAATCTCGGCCATGCGGCCATGGTAGGCGATGTGTCGGGGTACACCGGTAGCCTTGAGGCGTGACGTTCAAGCTCTACAACACCGCTACCCATGGCATCGAGACCTTCGAACCCCTCCACAAGGGTCAGGTGTCGATCTACCACTGTGGCATGACGGTGCAGTCCAGTCCGCACCTGGGCCACATCCGCAAGGAGGTCGTCTTTGACGTCCTGCGGCGCTGGTTGGAGTGTTCTGGCTACCAGGTGACCGTCGTTGCCAACGTCACCGATATTGACGACAAGATCCTCGCCAAGTCCGCTGCCGCCGGTGTGCCGTGGTGGGCTCACGCCTACCACTACGAGAACGAGCTGCACGCGGCCTACAAGGCCCTGGGATGCCGTCCGCCGACCTACGAGCCGCGCGCCACCGGACACATCCCGGAGATGATCGAACTCGTCGAGACGCTGATCGAACAGGGCCACGCCTACCCCGCCCCCGACGGCTCCGGTGACGTGTACTTCGACGTCCGGTCCTGGCCGCGATACGGGGAGCTGTCCGGGATGCGCGTCGACGAGATGGTCCCGGTCGAGGACTCCGACCCGCGTGGCAAGCGCGACCCGCGCGACTTCGCGTTGTGGAAGGGGCACAAGGACGACGAGCCGGAGACGGCGTCCTGGCCCTCCCCGTGGGGGCGCGGTCGACCCGGTTGGCACCTCGAGTGCTCTGCCATGTCCGGGAAGTACCTGGGTGATGCCTTCGACATCCATGGCGGTGGCATCGACCTGCGTTTCCCCCACCACGAGAACGAGCTGGCCCAGTCAGCGGCAGCCGGGCGTCCCTTCGCCCACTACTGGATGCACAACGCGTGGGTGACGATGTCCGGGGAGAAGATGAGCAAGTCCTTGGGCAACACCGCTCAGGTGACCGAGGTCACCAAGACCTACGGCCCGCGAGCCGTGAGGTACTTCCTACTCGCCCCGCACTACCGTTCCATGATCGAGTTCAGCCCCTCCGACGAGACCGCCAAGGGCTCCCTTGACGAGGCCACCAAGGCCATCGAACGCATCGATTCCTTCCTTGACCGCGCCCACGTCCTCGTCGGCGAGGAGGTCGCGGCGTCGAAGGAGCTGCCGGAAGCCTTCGTCACGGCGATGGACGATGACTTGGGTACTCCGCAGGCGGTTGCAGCCCTCTTCAGCGAAATCACCGAGGGCAACAAGTCCGTCTCTGCCCACGACGTCGACGCCACCCGTGAGCACATAGCTCGGGTACGTGCCATGCTCGCGGTCTTCGGGCTCGATCCGCAGGCCCCGGAATGGGCGGATACCGCCGGGAACGAGGCCCGCCTCGAACCAGTCGTCGACGGCTTGGTCCAGGCCATGCTTGATCAGCGTGCCGAGGCCCGTTCCCGCAAGGACTGGGCGACTGCCGACGCGATTCGTGACACCTTGACCAACCTCGGACTGACGATCGAGGACACCCCCACCGGCGCCCACTGGTCGCTGAGCTGACGAGGAGACCGACATGGCAGGAAATTCCAAGCGCCGCGGCGCAGGACACAAGGGCAAGAGTTCCGCTTCCGGGTCCGGTGGCCGAGGTCGCAGGGGCCTCAAGGGCCGCGGACCCACCCCCAAGGCCGAGGATCGCACTTACCACAAGGCGTACAAGGCCAAGCAGGAGAAGCTGGCTCGCGGCGGCAACCGCAAGCCAGCCGAGAAGCAGGCTAAGGGTGCCGGCCCGGAGTGGGTGATCGGTCGTAATCCGGTGTTGGAGGCCCTGCACGCCGGTCTTCCGGTGCGCACCGCCTACGTCGCGGAAGGAGCCGAGCACGACTCCCGGCTGCGAGAGATCCTCTCCTTCGCCGCTGACAACGGCATCGTGTTGATGCAGGCCACTCGTGGTGAGCTCGACCGCATGACGGGTGGGTCCAATCACCAGGGTGTGGCCCTGCGCCTTCCCGAGTACGAGTACGCCACGGTCGACGACATCATCGATGCCGGCGCCCAGGCCTATCGCGGCGGTCTCGTCGTGGCACTGGACAAGATCACCGATCCACGCAACCTGGGAGCGATCATCCGCTCGGCTGCCGCTTTCGGCGCCCAGGGCGTGCTCATCCCGTCTCGCCGCTCGGCCTCGATGACCGCTGCGGCGTGGAAGACCTCCGCCGGGGCTGCCGCACGCATCCCGGTGGCGATGGCGTCGAACCTCAACCAGGCCCTCGGCAAGTTCGCCGAGGCCGGCTGGATGATCGTCGGGCTGGCTGGCGAGGCCGACTCCGACATCGCTGCCGCTCCCGGTCTGGATGGTCCACTGGTGCTCGTCGTCGGTTCCGAGGGTGAGGGCTTGGCCCGTCTCACCCGGCAGTCCTGTGACGTGCTGACGTCGATCCCGATCAGTAGTGACGTCGAGTCCCTCAACGCCTCGGTGGCAGCATCGATCGCGCTGTACGAGGCGTCGAGGGTGCGCGGCAACGCATCGGAGGGCTGAGGCCTGCCCCTGACGGCCCCAGGAGACACGTCAATTTGAGGACGGGTAGATTCGTGCTCACCATCCCGTCATGACAGGAGCCATCCGTGAGTGAGCCCAGTGCCGTCGATCCCACCGCCCGCGACATCGCTGAAAAGCTGGCCCCGGCCTACCGCACCATGCTCGACGCGATCGCACAGGTTGAGCCCCGGATTGCGGAAGCCACCCGAGCCGAACTGACCGATCAGCGTCATTCCCTCAAGCTCATCGCCTCCGAGAACTACGCCTCCCTGCCGGTCCTGGCGACCATGGGCACCTGGTTCTCCGACAAGTACGCCGAGGGTACAGCCGGGCACCGTTTCTATGCCGGTTGCCAGAACGTCGACACCGTCGAGACGATTGCTGCCGAGCATGCCTGCGCCCTCTTCGGCGCCGAGCACGCCTATGTGCAGCCGCACTCCGGTATTGACGCCAACCTCACCGCCTACTGGACGATCCTCGCCCATCACGTCGAGACCCCCGCCCTTGAGGAGTTCGGCGCTCGCACCGTCAACGACCTCACCCAGGACGACTGGGACGCTCTGCGCCACCGCTTCAATGACCAGCGCGCCATTGGCATGGGCCTGGACACCGGCGGCCACCTCACCCACGGCTTCCGTCCGAACATCTCCGGCAAGAT
Source organism: Cutibacterium nasicola (assembly GCF_052654715.2). Taxonomy (NCBI): domain Bacteria; kingdom Bacillati; phylum Actinomycetota; class Actinomycetes; order Propionibacteriales; family Propionibacteriaceae; genus Cutibacterium; species Cutibacterium nasicola. The sequence continues at coordinate 1,886,893 of NZ_CP199745.2, forward strand.
GTTCGACCAACGTTCCTATGGCACTGACCCGCAGACCGGTCTGCTCGACTACGACAAGGTCGCTGAGTTGGCCCGCGAGTTCAAGCCCCTGGTCATTGTCGCCGGATACTCCGCCTACCCGCGTCGGGTGAACTTCGCGAAGATGCGTGAGATCGCCAACGAGGTCGGAGCCGTGCTCATGGTCGACATGGCTCACTTCGCCGGCCTGGTGGCCGGCAAGGTCTTCACCGGGGACGAGAATCCGGTCCCCCACGCCCAGGTGGTGACGACGACGACCCACAAGTCGCTGCGCGGCCCGCGTGGTGGCATGGTACTGACGACCAAGGAGTACACCGACGACGTCAACCGTGGTTGCCCCATGGTCCTCGGCGGCCCGCTGTCCCATGTCATGGCTGCCAAGGCCGTCGCCCTGGCCGAGGCCCGCACCCAGGCCTTCCGCGACTATGCCCAGCGCGTCGCGGACAACTCCAAGGCCCTGGCCGAGGGACTCATGAAGCGCGGCGTCACGCTCATCACCAACGGCACCGACAATCACATCAATCTGCTCGACGTCAGCACGAGCTTCGGATTGACCGGTCGTCAGGCCGAGGCAGCCCTGCTGGATTCCGGCGTCGTGACCAACCGCAATTCCATCCCAGCCGACCCGAACGGTGCCTGGTACACCTCTGGGGTACGTATCGGCACCCCGGCGTTGACCTCGCGCGGATTCGGCGCTGACGAGTTCGACCACGTTGCCGAGCTCATCGTCACGGCTCTGAAGGCCACCACCCCGGTGACGGCATCCAGCGGTGAGCCGGGCAAGGCCAAGTACGAGATTGTCGACGGCGTGGCCCAGAAGGTCCATGACGCCGCGGACGAGCTGCTCGGGAACTTCCCGCTCTACCCGGGACTGGATCTGGCCTGAGGGCTGTGACGTCCTCGTGCTGGAATCCTTGTGGCGCAATTCTCGCACGCCTTAATTTCCACACACTGTGATATCGATCCCTCGACGGTCCGTGTTCCCCGAGACAGAACATGGACCGTCGAGTTCTCGTCGGTGCCTTTTCCCATTCGACGACACGATCCCGATCTTGCGATTTCGATCATGTGAATCCATGGAGACCAGAAGGGCCACCTAGCCAGACCATTGAACCTGGCACCACAGTCACGGTTGGAACACCGCGTGAAAAATCACGGCGGGTGGCAAACCAGGTGGGTCTCCCTGGCCTTGCTCGTCGTCGTCCCTCATCATCGTCGTGCGGAATATCACGAAGGAGCCGGGCCACTGTACCCTTCTCCTGTCCGCCCTCGTGGCAAAAGCGACAGTCATAGGCTGGTATTCCGTGCGAGACGATGTGTTGTCTGACAACGCCGTCAAGAACTCCCCAGGGGTTTGAATCATGCGTACTCACATCCTCTACACCGGGGGAACTCTCGGCATGGTCTCCACCCCAGACGGACTGGCACCTGGGGCCGACCTGACGGGATGGCTCGGTCAGCTGCTCTCGGGCACAGAACTCGCGGGAACGTTCGAGACCCTGAGCTTTGAGCACCTCATTGACTCTGCCAATGCCACGCCGGACGACTGGCGTCGGATTGTTGACGATCTGTGGGAGCATCAGGAGGACGCCGACTCCTTCGTGGTCCTGCACGGAACCGACACCCTCGCCTACACCTCAGCCGCGCTGTCCTACGCCCTCACCAATTTCGGCAAGCCGGTCGTCGTCACGGGGGCGCAGTACTCGCTGGGGGTCGTCGGAACCGATGCTGCCCCCAATGTCACCGGCGCCCTGCGCGCTGTCACCAGCGGACGTCTCGACGGTGTCGCGGTCTTCTTCGGCCACAAACTGCTGCGCGGAAACCGTGTCACCAAGCTGTCCTCCTGGGCCTACAACGGATTCGACTCCCCCGCTGTGCCCCAACTGGCCCGCACCGGTGCACCGTGGCAATGGGTCGAGAACGACTCGACCGGCTGCGGCTGGCTGGATCCGAAGCCGTACCGACGCCACGACGTCCTTGTCGTCGATCTCTCCCCGGGAATCAGCGCGGCACGGTTGCGCGCCGTCCTTGACCCGTTGCCCGAGGCCGTCATCCTACGAGCCTTCGGCGTCGGGAACATCCCCAGCGACGAGCCGGGCCTGGTCGACGCCATCCTCGACGTCATCAATGCCGGGACCCCCGTCGTCGTCGCCTCCCAATGCATGCAGGCCGATGTTCTGCTGGGCCGATACCAATCGAGCCATGCTTTGACGGCAGGGGGAGCCATCAGCGCCCATGACATGACCCTTGAGGCCCTTTACGCCAAGCTCGTGTTCCTGCTGTCCCAGGGCCTGCGCGGCAAGGAGTTGGGACGATGGATCGAGACGGATGTCGCCGGGGAGATCAGCATCTGAGTGCCGCACTTTCCCACCGGCACCACGGATGACTGCACGTTCGTCACGAATTGCTGTGAAGTTTCCCGATACGGCTGGCTACTGCCCCCAGATGTGAATAATCATGGATGCATCACAGGTGGTCACGGGGCACTGTCGCCCCTCCACCACCACACCCAGACCGACTGACGAGGTGGGCTCGTCATCTACGCGAGGAGAGGTACTGATGGTCAACAAGAAGGTTCTGGTCTGCTGCGGCACCGGCATCGCCACCTCCGTCCAGGTGGCCAACAAGCTGCAGCGAATGCTGCGCGATCGTGGGGTGGCCGCGACGATGAAGGAGTGCAAGACGGCCAACGTCCCCGCTCAGGTGGAGACCTTCCAGCCGGACGCCATCGTCGCCACCACCGCCATCCCCCTTCCTGACGAGGAGATCAAGGTCTACCGGGGCACCCCGCTGCTGACTGGCGTAGGCGCCGATGAGCTCGCCGACCAGATCGCTGACGACCTCAAGGCGTGAGCCATCGATTCCTGCGTTGATGTCCACACGCGACGGCGGGACAGGCATGGCACCTCCCCATCCGTTTCCTGCCAGATCATCATGAAGGTCTGCACATAAGTGCATTGACCGTCCATTAATGGTTGGTCTTCCTCACTGTGAGGCAGGATCATCCTGTCAGACACCCGGCGGTTGAGGCATTGACGCCTCACTGCTGCGTCCACCCATCACGACAGGTGGAGCGAGGTTCGCTCACCTCTGATCAAGGGAGTCACATGATGGCCAACAAAAAGGTTCTGGTCTGCTGCGGCACCGGCATCGCGACCTCGGTCCAAGTGGCCAACAAGCTCGAGAAGATGCTGGAGGAGCGCGGGATCAACGCTGTCATGAAGGAGTGCAAGGCCATGGAGGTGCCTGCTCAGACGGCATCATTCCATCCGGATGCCATCGTTTCGACGACGATGGTCAAGTCTCCTGACGAAGGCATCAAGGTCTTCAAGGGGGTTGCCTTCCTCACCGGAGTCGGCGCCGACAAGCTCGCTGACGACATTGCCGCCTACCTCAAGGGCTGAGCGCGCACCGACCATACTGACGGAATCCTCGCTGCCCACGACGGTCGAGGATTCACCTGGCAGAAGGAATCCCCCACCATGGACCACGTCACAACTGTTATTCAATACTTCTTGGGCCTGGGTGCCAGCGTTGTCCTTCCCATCATCATCTTTCTGTTGAGCATGTTCTTCAGGATGAAGATCGGCAAGGCCATCCGAGCTGCTCTGACCATCGGCATTGGATTCATCGGCATCAACTTGGTCATCGGCCTACTCACCAAGAGCCTCGGCCCGGCTGCCGAGGCAATGGTGCGCAACACTGGCCTCGACCTCCCCATCATCGACGCCGGCTGGCCGGTTGCCGCTGCCATTTCCTTCGGAACGGCAAAGATCGTCCCGTGGATCTTCATCATCGGAATTGCCATCAACCTCGTCATGATCGCGTTGAAGTGGACGACCACCCTCAACGTCGACATGTGGAACTTCTGGCACTTCATCTTCTCCGCGGCGTTCGTCTACATGGTGACGCGGAACTTCTGGCTAGGACTCGCTGCAGGTCTTGTTACCCTCGTTGTCGTCCTCAAGCTTGCTGACATCGTCGCCCCTGTCATCCAGGATTACTACAAGATCCCAGGTGTCACGACGGCCCACACGGACACCGTGTCCTGGGCGCCGGTGGGCTGGACCATCAACAAGATGCTCGACCACGTCCCCGGGTTCAAGAACAACAGGATGACCCCCGAGCACATCCAGGAAAAGTACGGTTCTTGGGCTGAGCCCATGGTCATGGGTACCCTGCTCGGCCTCGTCATCGGCGTCCTCGCGTACTATCCGCAGTTCAACGGCGCATGGGGAACTGCCATCAAGGACATCCTCACGGTGTCGATCTCCATGGGCGCCGTCATGCTCTTGCTGCCTCGCATGGTCGGTCTCCTCATGGAAGGCCTCATCCCACTGTCCGACGCAGCCCAGGAATGGATCAAGTCGCGCTACCCGGATCGTGAGCTCAACATCGGCCTTGACGCCGCCATCCTCGTCGGTTACCCGGCCAACATGTCCGTCGCCATCATCCTCGTGCCCATCACGCTGGCCCTCGGCATTCTCATGAGCTACCTGCACCTCAACCAGATGCTTCCCTTCGCAGACCTTGCTGACACCCCATTCTTCGCGGTGTGGGCGACCACGTGGTGCCGAGGGAACATCGCCCGAGGCACAGTCATCGGGTCCTTCTTCGTCGCCTGCATGCTGACCATCGGAACCTTCATGGCCCCGGCCACCACCGAGCTGGCACGCCAGGCGAACTTCACGATCCCCAATGGTGCGAGCCAAATCTCCGCCATTGACTCGGGAGCTCACCTGATCGCGTACTTCATAGCCTTCTTCTTCGTATTCGGACAGGCCAAGGCCTACGGCACCGCGTTCATCGTGTTCAGCGTCTTCCTGCTCGCCTTCGCCGTCGTCTGCTACATCGCCTTCTTCGTCTACATCGCCAAGGGCAACACCCCCGGCATTACTGACCGTGAGATGTACATGAGCAAGGAAGAACTCGCAGCCGAAAAAGAAGCAGCGGAAGCAGGGTGGTGATCCCCCATGGTTGAGTCCATGCTCGACATGGTCCTCGGCCCTTGGTGGCGCTCAGCCATCGAAGGGTTTCAGGAACACTTCCTCTGGTTCATGGTGCCGCTGCTCGCATGGATGGCCATCATGATCATCGGAAATCGCGTCGTCAAAGAGGCCGAGAAGGCGATGAGGTCCGAGATCACCACGTGGTCCAAGGCGGGTCGGGCAGGCCCCAACCTGTTGGCTGATCACCTCACCCCGATCATCCGCGCCGAAGCTGCCCGACATCGCTGGATGCCAGCAGCCAACGGTCTGTGGTTGAAGCGCTGTGATGCTGATGCCCTCGTCGTCTACATGACGCGAATGCCGAACTATTTCATCCGATTCCGGGACGACGTCCTGGGCATCAGACCCCAGACCAAACCACGCAGACGCGTCCGTGCCCGCTGACCCCAACCTTCGTGCCGGCGACCACAGCTCGCCGGCACGAGGTCCAATCCGAACAGGAGTTTGAGCAATGACGACGCCCCGTCTCATCGTGGCCGATGTGACCGCCACCACCCAGGATGGCCTTTACGCCCAGGTCAACAACCGTCTCACCGCCGACAACATGGTGAAGCCCAGCTTCCTCGAGGCTGTCAGCGCTCGAGAGAAGAAATTCCCCACCGGGCTCGACTTCGGCTACGTGTCCATCGCCATTCCCCACATCGACCCCGAGCATGTCATCTCCCCGGGTGTGCTGATCTGTCGAAACAGCGAGAGCACCGCCTTCCATGCCATGGACGACCCGGAACGCAGTATCGACGTCCAGCTCAGCATCTGGCCTCTCGTCACTGATCCTGCCAACCAGGTCGGGATGCTCGGCGCTGTCATCGCCCTCATCCAGGACGAGTCCTCCTACCAGATCTTGCTGCACGGCGGCCACAAGGAGGTCGCCGACAAGCTCGTGGATGTCTTGGCAACCGTGGAGGATTGACGATGCTGCACAAGAATGAGCGACAACAGGTCATTGATTACTGCCTCAAGATGACGGAGGACGGACTGACCCTCGGGACGTCCGGAAACATCAGCCAACGTGTCGACGACCACGTCGTCATCACGCCATCGGGAGTTCCCTATGACCAGCTCACCCCCGATTCGATCTGCGTCCTGGACATGAGCAGCAACGTCATCGAGGGAGGCCTCAAGCCCTCGACCGAGGTTCCGTTCCACGAACTCATCTACTCCCGCACTGATGCCCGGGCGGTCATCCACACGCATCCGGTCTTCGGTACCGTCGCAGGCACGCTGTGCGACGAGCTCCCCCTCATCCACTACATGCTGGCCCCTCATGGCGGGCCGGTACGGGTCGCCAATTACGCCCGGTTCGGCACCCAGGAATTGGCAGACAACATCGCGACGGCGATGGTCGACCGCAAAGCCGTGTTGCTACGTAACCATGGGGCCGCATGTTGGGACGACACCCTGGCATCGGCCTACAACCTCTGCCAGTACCTGGAGTGGGTGTGCAAGGTGTGGGTCATCGCCCGCGCTGCCGGAAACCCGTCCCTTCTCACCCCGGAGCAGTTCGACGAAGCAATGGTCGAAATCACCGGATCGAGCTGTCTGGGAAAGCCGGGTGCACGATGAGGGCATGGATTTACAATGGTCCCGGAGACGTCAGCCTGGACGACGTCCCTTCCCCGGCGCCGGGCCGCGGGGAGATCCGCATCGACGTCAAGGCAGCCACCACCTGCGGCACAGATCTCAAGACGTACCGCCGCGGGCACCATCTCATGCCTCCAGCTCCGAGCCGGTTCGGACATGAGGTCTCGGGCATCGTCGAGTCCATCGGCGAGGGGGTGACAAAGTTCAAGCCCGGTGATCGCGTGGTGGCCGCCAACACCGTGCCATGTGGCCATTGCTGGGCGTGCCAGAAGGGCCGGGAATCCCTCTGTGAGAACCTCGAGTTCCTCTGGGGCGCCTTTGCCGAGCAGCTCGTCATCAGCGCTGGCATCACCGCTCGCAACACCTATTTGCTACCTGACGACATTGACTTCTCCGCGGCAGCTCCCCTGGAACCGCTGGCATGCGTCGTTCACGGCATCGCCGAAGCTGGCATCCAGCTCGGGGACACCGTCGTCGTCCACGGCGCAGGGCCAATCGGACTCATGTTCGTGCGCCTGGCCACCGCGTCCGGTGCCCACGTCATCAGCGTCGACACCAGTGTGTCCCGTCTCGAGCAGGCCAGCCATGCAGGTGCGGTCGACATCGTCGCCCTGGCCCCTGGCCGAATGCCGCGGGAGTACGGGGACATCATTCGCAAGCGCACCCCTGCTGGGCGCGGGGCCGACATCGGCATCGAGGCGACCGGATATGCCCCTGTGTGGGAACAGAACATGGCATGTCTGCGTCCAGGGGCGACCGCAATCATGTTCGGAGGCACGAAGGCTGGATCAAGCTTGCCGCTCGACACCACGGCAATGCACTACAACGAGTACCTCGTCAAGGGGGTTTTCCACCACACCCCGAAGTACGTGGCTACCGCGCTGGACATGCTGACAAGCGGAATCATTGACGGCCACGACCTCGTCACAGAGGAGCGTCCCCTCAACGCCTTGGTCGAGAGCCTGGAGGACATGGCTGCCGGTCACGGGGCGAAGTACGCGCTGATTCCGTGAACAGATCACAGACCACCTGCGAGCCCGTCGCCGATGCGCACTATGGTGGAAGCATGACTGCAAAGCTCATCCTGCTCCGCCACGGCGAGAGCGAGTGGAACTCCAAGAACCTTTTCACCGGCTGGGTGGACGTTGATCTCAATGAGAAGGGCGAGGGCGAGGCCCGCCACGCCGCTGACCTGCTCAAGAAGGAGAACCTCCTCCCCGACGTCGTCCACACCTCCCTGCTGCGTCGCGCCATCCACACCGCCTACCTGGCTCTGGACGGCTGCGATCGTCACTGGATCCCGGTGCGTCGCTCCTGGCGCCTCAACGAGCGACACTACGGCGCTCTGCAGGGCCTGAACAAGGCCGAGACCAAGGAGAAGTACGGCAACGACCAGTTCATGGCATGGCGTCGTTCCTACGACGTCCCTCCGCCAAACCTCGAGCACAATGGTGAGTACAGCCAGTTCAATGACCCGCGCTATGCCGACATCCCGGAGGCCGAGCGTCCCGTCTCCGAGTGCCTCAAGGACGTCGTGGCCCGCATGGTGCCGTACTTCACCTCCGACATCGCTGCCGACCTCAAGGCAGGCAAGACGGTGCTGGTGGCTGCCCATGGCAACTCCCTGCGCGCCCTCGTCAAGCACCTCGACGAGATCAGCGACGAGGACATCGCCGGACTCAACATTCCAACCGGTATCCCGCTGCTCTACGAGCTTGACGACAACCTCAAGCCCGTCACCAAGGGTGGCCGTTACCTCGACCCGGAGGCTGCTGCCGCCGGCGCCAAGGCCGTCGCCAACCAGGGAAACAAGTGAGTTCGTGACGGCATCCAAGTCCTGGAACCACATGGAGCGGCGCCCCGGAGATCATCTCCGGGGCGCCGCTCCATGTGCAGATGAAGGTGGGATCAGGAGATCACACCGAACTCGTAGCCCTCGCTCTTGAGCCACTTGAGGATGGACGGCATGGCTTCGGCCGTCATCTGCTTTCCGTAGGTGTCGTGGTTGAGGATGACGACGACATTCGGGTCACCAGACTCGTTGATGGTCTTCTTGACCATCTTCAGGTAACCGTCGACGGTCTTGGGACGCTGGACGTCAGCGTCGCCGCTCATGGCGTTCCAGTCGATCCAGGCAACGCCGCGCTTGGCCAGAGCCTGGTCAGCCTGGGACAGCTTGGTCCAGGACATGTGACCGCCCGGGTAGCGGAAGGCCGAGGAGAAGTAGCTCGATCCCAGGATTGCCCGCGACTGGGCAGTGGCCCAGTCCCAGTCACAGCTGATGTGCTTGGCGTTGGCGGCGTGGCCGGGGTAGAGGTAATCGTAGTCGTGCGAGTAGGAGTGCGAGGCGAGGGCATTGCCCATCTTGAGCGAACGGCTGAGCATCTCCTTGCTTACGTCACGCAGCTGCGGGGCGATCATGAAGAAGGTCGCACGGGCACCGGCCTTCTCGAGGTTGTCGAGCTGCTCGGCGGTGAACTTGGTCGTCGGACCATCGTCGAAGGTCACGAAGACGATCTTCTTGTCCTTCGGCTGGGTCGACGGCTTCGCCAGCCACTCGTTCACCACGGAAGCGGGGTAGACGTACTTGTCAGCAGCTGTGCCATGGTTCGTTCCGGGCTCCAGGCCGTCGATGTCCTTGACCACGGTGCCGGGGGCCTTGAAGGACGAGTAGTTCGAGGGCGGTTCTGCGCAATCCGGCTTCGTCACAGCGGCGCCAACGCCATATTTACCAGCGGGCACCGGGCCACTTGGCATTCCTGCCGACACACTCGCGCCACTCGAGACGCTGGGTTTGGCGGCAGGAGTCTTGGAAGTCGGGACCTTGGATGCCGGAGCCTTGGATGCCGACTGGGCTGAGCTGGCGACCGGCTTCGACGGAGAATTGGCAGACTCCGGATCGCTACTGGCGCACCCGGCGATGGCCATCGAAACGGTGGTGACGAGAACGACAGCTCCAGCCGTCGTTTTTCTGCGGAAGGCAAAAGCCATGTGACGAGACCTCACTGAAAACTATCAGCCGTGTACCACGGCAGGTTGGGCACCCCGATTCTAGGTACTCAGTACGAGGTGTCCCAATTCGCGACACGCCCCTCATGTCACCGGCAGTACAAGCCGACGCAGGATGCGTCACGCCTCGATGCGATCAGTAGGCAGTGGGCCAGTCCTCGCCAGCCGGCCCATGGCCGGTGACGATGTAGATGACGCGAGAACCGACGGCAACGGCGTGGTCTGCAATGCGCTCGTAGTAACGGCCGAGCAGAGCGGTGTCGACAGCACTCTCGACGCCATAGGTCCAGTCGTCACCCAGCAACAGACGGAACTGGTCACGACGCAGCTCGTCCATCTTGGAATCCTCCGCCGCCAGGGACTCGGCAGCCTCCGCGTCGCGATCGGCGAGGGTCTTCTCAGCCTTGACAATCATGGAGTCGGCGATCTTCGACATCTCGACGAACTCGTCGGCCACGACCGGCGGCACCGCGACCTCGGGGAAACGCAGACGAGCGATCTTGGCGACGTGGGCCGCGAGGTCGCCCATTCGAGCGAGCTCGTAACACATCCTCAACATCGCGACGACGGTGCGCAGCTCACCGGCGACCGGGGCCTGACGGGCGAGCAGATCGAAGCAACGACGCTCGATCTCCCCGTTGAGGGCGTCGACCTTGGAATCATCAGAGATGACGCGCTCGGCGGTGGTCAGGTCCGCTCCGATGAGAGCCGCGGTGGCGTCCTTGACGGCAACTCGGACCAACTCGGCCATCGTCAGGATCCTGCCACTGGTGGCATTGAGCTCGTCGTGGTAGCTCTCGCGCATGCCGGTGTCCTTCCGTAGTGGGCTCTCACCAAGCCTATCGACCCTGTCGACCAGGATGTTTCTCCCACGTGGCGCCGCTGTGAACCTTGAGTGAACGGCCAGTGACCATGGCATCCCTTTGTGACAGTGGGTGACAAGGATGACGACCGCCCCCCTATCATGCAAAGTGTGGGCATGATTCTGGCAACGATCATTGGTGCCGTCGTCGGCGCCGGATTGACGGTCCTCATCATCCGGGCAGTGGACTCATCTCGTCACCCCGTCGACACCCTCGCCACCGAGATTGAAGCCCTCGAGGTCGATCCGACTCTCGCCCGAGCACTTGACCTGGCCACTGAGGCAGCCGTCATCGCCGGACCCCATGACGAGGTGCTCCACACCACTGTGGGCGCCCGGTCAATGGAACTCGTGCGCGGCTCACGGATCGCCGACGACGCCCTCCTCAATGCGGTGCGCACCGCACGACGGGAAGACCGCGACATCGTCGACACCCTGGAGGTGAAGCGGGCATCCACCGGGGCCAACCTCAACCTGACCGTCCGCGTGGGCCCCCTTGACGGCCACGGCAACGCGATCATCTCTGCGACGGACAGCTCCCGGCACATCAGGCTCGCCGAGACACGCCGGGACTTCGTCGCCAACGTCTCCCATGAATTGAAGACCCCCATCGGCGCCGTGTCCATCCTCGCCGAGGCCATCGAGGGCGCCGCCGATGATCCAGACGCCGTCCGCCACTTCTCCCAGCGACTGACTGCGGAGTCGACGAGGCTGTCCGACCTCGTGACGCAACTCATCGACTTGTCACGATTGCAGGCGGACGAGCCCCTGCTCCGCGCCGAGCCGGTGTCCGTCGCCGACATCATCGACGAGGCCGTCTCCCGCCATCGTGAACTGGCGACCAACCGGGAGGTCTCCCTGGTAGCACGCTGCGACGACGACCTGTGGGTGCTCGGGGACCAGAATCAGCTCACCGAGGCCATCGCCAACCTCGTTCAGAATGCCATCGTGTACTCCGAGTCGAAAGCACGGGTGGCAGTCTCGGCCAGACGAGTCCGTGACGTCGACACCGACGTCATCGAGATTGCTGTCGCCGACAACGGAATTGGCATCAGTGAGGCCGACCAGGAACGCATCTTCGAACGGTTCTACCGGGTTGACTATTCCCGCTCCCGGGAAAACGGTGGAACCGGCCTGGGCTTGTCGCTGGTCAAACACACCTGCCAGGCGCACGGGGGATCCGTCGACGTGTGGAGCAAACTGGGCCAGGGGTCCACGTTCACCCTTCGACTTCCCACCCTTGACGCCGACCATTACAACGAATCCGCTCAGGAGGAGTCATGAGCCGCGTACTCATCATCGAGGACGAGGAGTCCTACCGCGAGGCCACCGCCTTCATGCTGCGCAAGGAGGGATTTGAGGTCGACACCGCGGCCAACGGCACCGACGGACTGGAAAGTTACTCCCGCAATGGCGCCGACATCGTCCTGCTTGACCTCATGATGCCGGGAATCCCGGGGACCGAGGTCTGTCGGCAGCTGCGTCAGCGTGGCAACGTCGGGATCATCATGGTGACGGCCAGGGATTCCGAGATCGACAAGGTCGTCGGTCTGGAGCTGGGAGCTGACGACTACGTCACCAAGCCCTTCAGCCACCGCGAGCTGGTCGCGCGAATTCATGCCGTCACCCGTCGCGGTTGCCCAGAGATCGAGGTCGCCCCCGACGTCCTTGAGGAGAACGGGGTGCGGATGGACGTCGAGCGCCACGAGGTCAGTGTCGACGGGAAAACCATGCGCCTCGCTCTCAAGGAATTCGACCTGCTCGAGGTGTTGCTGCGCAATGCCGGACGAGTCATGACCCGGGCGTCCCTCATCGACCGGGTCTGGGGAGTCGACTACGTCGGCGACACCAAGACCCTCGACGTCCACGTCAAGAGGTTGCGTGCAAAGATCGAGGAGGATTCCTCTCACCCGGTGCGGATCATCACCGTGCGTGGACTCGGTTACAAGTTCCAGGCGTGAGACGACTTCCACCAAACGGCGAACGCGGTCCCGGCCCTGACCGGGGCCGTGTCGTATGTTCGAGGGATCCGTCAGGGAGTTGTTCGAGTTGAGCGGCTACCCAGTAATTCCGACGGCAGCAAGGGCAGCGGTCGTCCAGCGAAGGTCGATCATCGTGGAGTCTCCTCCCCCAGGGTGCTTCATCGCTGCTGCGTTGAGCCGGATTGGCGTCTGCTGTGCGTCCCTGATCAATCCAGACAGCCGAGGACCTCTCGCCCCACTGCGTCGACGACGTGACGAACAACGGTAGCACCGTTTCGGAGGCCCGTGCGAAACAACAATTGACTTCACTAACTATTATGTGATATAATTAATTTATCGAAAGGGGCCACACACATGACTTTCAACGTTGGTGAAACCGTTGTCTACCCAAATCATGGCGCTGCTGTGATCGAAGACATCGAGACTCGCACTATCAAGGGAGAGGAAAAGCTCTACCTCGTTCTGAGAATTCTTGGGCAGAACGATTTGGTTGTGCGAGTGCCAGCCAGCAACCTCGACCTTGTCGGCGTTCGTGACGTCGTTGACGACGAGGGCCTCGAGAAGGTTTTCGAGGTTCTTCGCAAGACCAACGTCGAGGAGCCGTCCAACTGGTCTCGTCGCTACAAGGCCAACCTCGAGAAGCTCCACTCCGGCAACGTCCTGAAGGTCGCCGAGGTTGTTCGCGACCTGTGGCGCCGGGAGCGCGACCGCGGCCTGTCGGCCGGCGAGAAGCGAATGCTCTCCAAGGCTCGCCAGATACTGGTCTCCGAACTCGCCCTCGCCAAGAAGGTGGAGGACGACAAGGCCGAGGAGATGCTCGACGAGATTCTCGCCTCCTGAGGCTGTTCACCCTGATTGTGTGACGGGGGTTCACCACATTTGTTTTGTGGTGAACCCCCGTTACTTGTGCCCGATATTGTGTCACGGGCTTATGACGACTTCAGCGTGTCTGCAATCTCGTCTGCCAACTGGCCTTCATCAACACCGGTGAGGAATGCAACGCCACGGAACATCTTGACATTCTCATTGGGCTGCTTCACTGCAGTCGTTGAGACGATTGCGTCAGGGCTGAATTCCTCGACGACTCGCGGCACTTCTGCAACGCGGCAGTGCTCCATCTTGGCGTTGACTCCGCGCTCACGCAATAGCCGCTGAAGCTTGTTGGCGACCTGCACCGACGTCGCGATACCAGTGCCACAGCAGACGAGAACCTTCTTCTCGATCATGGTGACCACCCCTCCTCAGGGAAACCTCGTCGCCCTTGGATGTGGTCCACCAAGGGGTTCCTTCATGATGGTAAACGCATCCCGTCCACGCACTTCGATGGGGGGTGGGTCCCCTGGTGACAGCGGGTCTTTGGAAGACTGGGAGGGATGGTACCGTGCCGTCACGGGCACAGCGCCCATCTCAAGGAGGGGTCCGCCATGGCGACTACGTGCAGCACACTGTGGAATGCCGTGGTGCTCCGCGTCGGCAACGGAGCTCAGGACATGCTGAACACTGGCGTCGTCGTCCTGTTCGGCGAACCCGTGCCTGATGCCCTGTCGGACATCTGCGTGCTCCACAACCGCGGTGGCCGCACCCCCATGCCTCCCAGGCGCGAGATCGTTCCCGGCGACGTCCTCAACGTCGCCGGCACTCGTTTCACGATCGATGAGGTCGGGCAGTCAGCCACCTCGAACCTCGGCGACCTTGGCCACGTCGTGTTGTACTTCAACTCCCCCAACCAGTCCCTGCTCGCAGGGGCCATCAAGGTTTCCGGGCCTCAGCCGCAGTTGCCTGACCAGGGCGCGATCCTCACGATCGAGCCTGCCGAGTGACGAGGGCTGATGCGATTGCTGCCACCCCTTCACCACGTCCGGTGAATCCGAGATGATCGGTCGTCGTCGCAGACACTGACACGGGGGCACCCACCGTCTTCGCCAGCGTGGCTTCCGCCTCAGCCCGGCGCGCCGCCATGCGCGGGCGTTGTCCCACGATCTGCACCGCGGCGTTCTGGATCGTCCATCCGTCGGCGGTGACGAGTTCAATCACGCGGCCAAGCAGAACCACTCCGGCAGCTCCGGCCCATCGCGGATCCGAGGTTCCGAAGACGGAGCCAACATCCCCCAGTCCGGTAGCCGACAGCAGGGCGTCACACATGGCGTGGCAGGCGACGTCACCGTCAGAATGACCGGCCAGGCCGACCGTCTCGTCAGGGAAGTGAAGGCCAGCAACGTGCATCGGCACGCCGTCGCTCAGCTGATGGACGTCGGTCCCGATCCCGGTCCGAATTTCCATCACTCCTTGCCCCCGTGGCCCAACTTGTCGACGACATTGCTCGGGGTGACCGCCCGCAACATCCGACCGACGCGACGACCAGAATGGTGACCGGCCCCAGCCGCAGCCTTGGCCAGGACCTCGGCGATGTCGAGATCGACCGGTTCAGTGATCTTGAGCGCCATCCGCGAGCCCTCCACCAGGGTGGCTCGGTGACCGTACCGCTCACAGCAGGAAATGTCATCGGTCACCGCCCCACCTTCAATCAACAGTTGCTCATGACACTCGGTGATGACGGCCCGGTTGAACCCCTGTGGGGTCTGGACTGCCCGCAGGGTGGACCGGTCAATGACCGACGACGTATCCCCGTCAACTTGGCGGATGGTATCGACCACATCGATGACAGGAGTCACTGCAACAGCGCCGTTCTCGACTTTCGCGATGACGTTCTCAACAACGTACGCAGGCACCAATGGCCGCACCGCGTCATGGATGAGCACCGTCGTGGCTGCGCCCAAACGATGATGCTTCGCAACGAACCTCAGGCCGTTACGAACCGACTCCTGACGCGTATCCCCTCCAGTCACGAAGTGAACCGGGATGGGAGACGCAGCCAATGCCAGCTGCAGATGATTGTGCATCCCTTCCTTCACCACCACGACGGCCTCATCGCAACCTCCAGCGGCCAGGGACTCCACCGCAACCGCGACAACGGCCTTCCCGGTCAACGAGGTGACTTGCTTGGGGACAGGACCACCGAACCGTGTTCCCAGACCGGCTGCAACGACAACCGCCACTCGTGGGTGCGTAGCGGTGACGGATTGTGTAGGTGTCATGGATCGAACAATAGCGGTCGCGACGACCGGGAAGGGTGGCGGTCGCGACGTCACCGGATCAGATGTGTGACCTTCTCGGACCACCAACGCACGCGAGTTCTCCGCCCGACCCACAGTACGGGATCATCACCATCTGTTGCGCAACCTCTTGCACCTTGGATCCGAGCATGTCAAAATTGCCATATAGCAACTTTGCCCACTGTAACTGCAACTTTATGCACCAACGGAGGCGCGTCATGATCCGACAGGCACCTTTCCTCATCATCAACCCCAAGGCATACCTCTTCGGCGACGAGATGCTTCGCATGGCGATGTTGGCAGACGAACTGTCAGCCACCCACGGTGTTGACATCATGGTGACCGCCCAGCACACCGACCTCCGTCTTATCGCCGAGAAGACGAACCACATCATCGTGGCAGCCCAACACATGGACCCGATCACGCCGGGCCGGGGAATGGGACATGTCCTTCCCGAGTCCTTGGTGGCAGCAGGTGCCAAGGCGGTCGTACTGAATCACGCTGAGCATCCGCTGACCCTGGCGGACCTGGATGCCAGTATCACGCGCGCCCGCGAAGTCGGGCTTCTCACGGTTGTCTGCGCAGACACCCTCGTGCAGTGTCGCGTCGTCGCAGAAATGGGCCCCGACGTCATGATCTGTGAACCCACTGCGCAGATCGGTAAAGGCGCACTTACGGCAGACGACTACATCGCAGACTCGACTCTCGCAGTCAAGAAGGTCAATCCATCCATCATGGTTCTCCAGGGCGCTGGAGTTTCTTCCGGGCACGATGTCGCCCGAGTGCTGTCACTGGGCGCAGATGCATCGGGCGGAACGTCGGGAATCGTCTGCGCACCCGATTGGCGAGAACGCATCACCGACATGCTCATCCCGCTCAAGGCCGAGAAGAACCGTCGCAACAGCTGATCCACACCTTCACAACTAGAAAGGCACCATCATGACAGTCCACACAGACACCATCCAGGTCCGTTCCAAGGCCGGACGCCCGACCTACTTCGAGATCACCAATGACGTCCGCAGGATCATCACCGAGTCGGGCATCAAGAACGGCATCTGCACCGTTGCATCGACCCACACGACGTGCTCGGTCTTCTTCGAGGAGTACTGCCACGACGTCGACTTCGCGGGCGACGAGTACCTCCAGGCCGACCTCAACGAGGGGCTGGACAAAATCTTCCCCCGGTGCATGACGAACAACCAGTATTACCATCCTGGTCCAGCCCACGTGGAGGCCGTCGAGGCGATGACCGATGCCGGCCATGCCACCGGTGACACCATTCTCGTCCCGGACCTCGGGAGCCTCCTCAACACCGAGGCACACCTGCGAGGAACCCTCATCGGCGCGTCGCAGACCTTCGTCATCGAGGATGGCGAGCCCCAGATCGGCGCCGTCGGTTACATCTACTTCGTGGACTGGGACCCCAACCGGGAGCGTGATCGCAAGGTCAAGGTGGCCGTGATCGGGGAGTGACACCATGCTCGTCGAACTGTCAGAGGCCCTGACGTGGGCCGAACAGCACCACCTCGCTGTCGCAGCGGTGAACACACCCATCTTCGAGTCGCTCACCGCGGCGATACGCGTCGCCGAACGCCACGACACCCCGATCATCCTCGCCCACGCGCAAAGTCACGAGGGCATCAACCGGATCGAGGACATCGGCCCAGCCATGGTCGCACTGGCCCGACGGTCCAGTGTGCCCTGCGTGGTCCACGTCGACCACGGTGAAGACCTCGACTACCTCCAGAAGGGACTCGACGTCGGCTTCAACTCATTCATGCTGGACGGGTCCCGTCTCTCGTTCGAGGAAAACATCGCGATCACCAGCGCAGCCGTAGAACTTGTGGGCCCGCACGGTGTGGAGGGTGAACTCGGAGTCATGACGGGCAATGAGAACGGCGACCCCAGCCAAGGGGTGGCGGACTCCGCACTCTTCACCGACCCTGCGGTAGCCGGCGAATTCGTGAAGCGCACCGGGGTCACCGCCCTCGCAGCGGCCTTCGGCACAGTTCACGGCCTGTACCACCGCGAACCCCACCTGAACCTCGATCTCATCACACAACTTCGTGAGACCACGGGCGTCCCGATCGTCATGCACGGCGGGTCGGGCCTGTCGATCGAGGAGTACCAGCAGTCGATCCGGCACGGTGTTCGCAAGATCAACTACTACACGTACTCGGTCAAGGCAGCCTTGGATGCCACGAGGACGATGCTCACAGACGATCCGGAGGTCCTCGTCTTCTCCGACGTCGCCGCCCGTGCGTCCCATGCGATCGAGAAGGACGTCGAGGCGTTCGCCACCGCCCTGACCGCGAGCTGAGGCCATTCACCGTACGTGGGTCGGTGCCCTGATGGGTTCCGGCCCACGCTCACGTCCTGGTGTGGTCAGGTCGACAGGACCACATCCGCAAGCTGCTCGTCGACGACGACCGACTGCACAATCCCGGACCGCAGGACCCCGGCAACGCCTCGTGACTTCTCGGCGCCCGCAGCAATCCCGATGACCTCTGGTATGTCCCGCAACTCGTCGAGAGTCAGGCCGATGAGGTGGTCGTCGACCGACGTGCGGACCGCCTCGCCGTCATCATTGAGTGTTCGTCCGCACACGTCGCCAGCTATTCCAGCGGCCCTCACCTCGGCCATCTCTGCCGGTGACAGCACGGCAGCCAGTGACAGCGTCGCCGACCAGTGAACACCCATGCTGCCGATACCGACAACAGCAAGTTCACACGACGCCGCGTCACGCAGGGCCTCCAACACAATCGGCTCGGCCAGCATGGCCGCACAGACCTGCGCCGACGAAACGATGACCGGGGCGTCGATCCGGTGGGCCTTACCACCGCAGCGTCGGGCCAGGGCCTGCACCGAGGCGTTCCCCGAGACGTCAGAGTCCTTGACTGACATGCCACCGGAAAGCGGGTAAATGTCCAACGGGGTCATGGAGCGTGGCCGCTCGAAGCAGTGGGCGAAGGCGCTGACCGTCCGGCCCCAACTGAGCCCGATTGAACTGACCTGGGAAAGCCGTCCGTTGACGACCTCCGCGGCGAGCCGAGCCACGAGATCCATCGGAGCGACCCCGGGACGGTGGGCTGCGACGTACGCCGACTCCAGGCAGAAGCGGGCTGCGAGGGCCTCCTCGAGGTCCTCCCTACGGCCCACTCCCTCACGAGGGTCGTTGATCGCGACTGTCACCAGACCGGTCTCACGGGCCTGGTTGAGCATTCGGGACACCGACGAGGTGGAGATTCCCAGTGTCTTGGCGATACGGGACTGGTTGATACCGTCGAGGTAGTACATCTTGGCAACCTCGACGAGGGTACCCAGGTCACGCCTGCCAGCCATGGTTTCTCCCGTCACTCATCATCGCCCTCTTGTTGTGACTGGAGAATAGCCCCTCCCCCATCACGAGGTGCCCCATACCTCCCTGGAGATCTCGTTCGTCAGTCGAACAGCCGCCAACCACCCTGCCTACGATCTTCGTGCCCCATCGTCATCACTCGGGTCATCGACTCCCAGACCTCTTCCAGGCTGATGTCATCGGGGGGCGTGACAACGCATGGAGAGCATTCCTGAGCTCTTTCGCTCCCAGCCGCTCAAGGGCGGGGCAGGGGCCGACTCTCCCCTGCCCCGCCAGCCAGACCGCTGGTCAGCCGATCGTGCCGTTGTCCAACAGGGCGTCCTGCAGACGGCGCATTGCCACGATGGGACGGGTCTCGTCGATCTCAACGTCGTCCTCGGTCAGGATCGTTCCAGCCGGAACGTCACGCTTGAGCACACATCCGGCCACGACACCAATCGGGACCGCGTGCTTGTCCCGCGCATCCGCTGCGTCGATCGTCCACCCATGGACGTGGTGCCCACCGATACCTTCCAGCGTCGTACCGGCCTTGAGATCGGTCTTGGCCCGGGCCGTGACCTCGGAGGTCCACGTCTTTGACTGGAACGACGCGCTGCGATCCAGCACGGCCTCGCCGATGGACAGGTCGGCCTCGATCGACGCGAGGTGGAACGGACGATAAAGGGCGAAGTACGGGCCGTCGCCGAGGTGGAGGTACTGCAGCTCCTCGGTGACCACGGGGCTGTCGGACCTCACGATGGCGAATACTCCGGGAGCGACGTTACCGGTAACGTACTCGACGACCTTCTCCTTGCCTTCGATGATGCCCCCATCCTTCGCCGGGACGAGCTTCTTGGTGAGGTCGTCGA
This sequence comes from Cutibacterium nasicola, assembly GCF_052654715.2. Lineage (NCBI taxonomy): Bacteria > Bacillati > Actinomycetota > Actinomycetes > Propionibacteriales > Propionibacteriaceae > Cutibacterium > Cutibacterium nasicola. The sequence goes on from NZ_CP199745.2 coordinate 1,906,673, forward strand.
CGTCACACTCAATTCCATGCATGCCCGGTACCTCGACCTTGTAGCCCGAGGCATTGGATAGAGCGCACATCTCGATCTGTGTCTTGGTGCCGTCAGTGAACGAACACAGCATCTTTGGGTTCATCTTCTTGTCATGTGCCTCGGCCATGACATCCTCGGGTACGTCGGTGGGACGGTTCGGGTTGTTCTTGCCCTTGCCAGCGGCGACAACGTCCAGACCTAGATCCTCGGCGTACTCGATGAGCTTGACGCACTCGATCGGCTCGTCACCTCGGCAGACCGTGTACACCGAGTTCCCGGAGTTGGCCATCGAGGACAGCAGCAGGCCGACAGTGACGTCCGCCTCGACGGTCATCAGTCCGACGTCCTTGCCGTTGACGATGGAGGCGTAGGCGATCTGAGCTGCGACCTCCGGGATTCCGGAGACCTCGAGCACGAAGTCGATTGGCAACTTCGGCATGGTGAGACCGTCGTCAATGGCGACCGACCTGCCCTCCTCGATGAGCCGGGCGGCCTCTTCGACATCTTGGGCGAAGACGACGTCATCGCACCCTGCATCCTTGAGGGCTCCTGTCGCTCGGTCGACGTCGATGTCCGCCACCGCGACGACCTCCATGCCCTTGGCTAGGTGGACCTGCGCAATGAGACCTCGCCCCATCTGCCCGGCTCCGACGATACCGACCCTCACCGGTCGTCCCAGCTTGGCCTGCCTGTCCAGCAGTCTTGTGGTGTATCCCATAACTATCTTCCTCTCCGAACAAGGTGTGTTGATGACGGATGTGTGTGGTGCGTCGGTGTCTCAAGCCACGACGGGGACCGAAATGCGTTGGATCATCTTGGGCGACGAGGTGCCAGCGACGTTGTCGAACTGCTCGGTCGCCTGAGCCAGGGCTCGCCTCACCTGCTTGTCACGTGTCCTCGTGGCGATGTCGTCAAGTGGTCCCAGGAGCTGGTCCACTCCTCGCAGTCGCGCCAGCACCGTCGATCCCGACATGACCTTGGCCGAGACGACACGCTTGGTAGCCCGCTCCACGACGAGTAGGACGATGGCTCCACGCAGCCTTCCCCTGCCCCTCCCGGTCACGAGGACGTGATCCCCAGTTGAGTACTCGGCGGCGGCACGTCGGACCGCCCGTTGGAAAGTACGTGATTGATGCACCGACATCACGCCGCAGAGCACGAGTGCGACACCCAGGAACAGTGCGAACTGCCATTCCACGGTCGTCACCTCACCCACGCACGAAAGCGATCGGGTTGCCCACAGACATCGTGGGCAGCTCCGGGCCCGAGGCCTTGACGGCTCCAGGCAACAGGGGCTGATCCGGACTGTTGACGTAGACGACGACGTGTCCCAAGCTCGCCAAGTTCGGATTGGCCTCCGACCCGACCTCGTCGATCACGTACTCGGCGGCCCCGAGCCTGACCCGGTCACCGGGGACCACATCCTCCGATGGTGGCACCGCCCGGTCACCCCCCAGGCCATGCACCAGGCTCACCTCTGCGAGCTCATCAGGGACCGGCGATCCGAACAGGATGACGACTCCTGCTTCCAGCATCTCGGCCGCATCAGCGCCGATACTGTCGACGGTCGAGTTCCACAGCGTTGTCGACATGATTGACCTCCTTGTCATCGTTGGTGTTGTCAGGATTGGCGTTGGTCGTTCTGGCCGCCTCAGATGAGGAAGCTGACGACATATGCCAGGGCGACCGCCACGGGTGAAGTGATGAGCCGGGAGAACAGGACCGCCGGGACACCGACGTCGACGGTTTCCGTCTGCGCCTCTCCCAGTCCCAGACCGACCGGGACGAAGTCGCATCCGACCTGGCCGTCGATCGCGAAGAGCGTCGGCAGCGCATACTGAACTGGCAGGGCTCCTTGCGCGATCTGCGTCCCCATGAGGACGCCGATGATCTGGGCGATGGCTGCTCCCGGCCCAAGGAATGGTGACAGGAACGGCAGGGCCGTGATGAGTCCCAGGAGGATCAGGCCCAAAGGATTCGCCGCGAGCGGTGAGACGCCCCGGGCAATCCAGTTCGCCAGCCCGGTGTAGTTGACGAACCCGATGAGGAGCGCCACGTAACAGATGAAGGGCAACACTGTGTTGAGGCACAGTTTGATGGACTCGCGACCGGAGTTGAGGAGGGTCGTGATGATGCTTCCGATGGCGGTGCCAAAGCGAACCACCCACGCAGAGAACCCCTTTTTCTTGGGCGTCGCCTCGGCGCTGGGCCCTCCACTCGTCCGCGTCGTGGTGTCCGCGGCGACAGCGGTGGAGGCCGCTGCCGTGGCTCCCTTCTCGGTCGACTCCTCGTGACTGTTGACAACGGACGTCGGATCGATGGGCTGAACCTGGTTGAGCCCGACTGCCGACACGAAGATGTCCTCGGTCATGAACGTGGCCAGTGGCCCACCTGGGGACCCGGCAAAGACATTGACGGTCGGGATCCGCTTCTTGGGGTATATCCCCGACCTTGCGGTGCCACCACAGTTGATGACGGCGCACATGATGCGATCCTCTGGCACCGACGTGTTGAAGCCGTTGATGGCCTCCGCGCCGGTGAGTTCAGCGATCTTGCGGGCCACCGGGTGGATCTCACCACCGGTCACGGACAGCACGACACTGCGCTCACCGTTGACCTGGAGTGTCAGTCCGGGACCCCAACCTCCCGGTCCCTTGTTGACACGGACAGCCCGTTCGGTACTCATGCCGGGCTCCCCTCAGGGCCCTGGACGTGGCCAGCTGCGTATTCGACGTCATATCGCTTGAACGTCTCGGTGTGACCACCTCTCTTGATGAGAATGTTGGTGATCCATTGGGTAACCATTCCGCGGATGCAGATGACCACAAGACCAACGAGGAAGTAAAGGGCTGCCAGGCGCGCGTAGGCGCCGTTGTCCACCTTCATGACTCCAGCGGCAACTCCTGTCCAGACAAAGAGTTCTCCGCCGTTTGCATGCGGGAAGAATGCTGTTACTGGATGCACGAATGACACGGTGGCGTCGTAGTACGCAGGCTTGTACCGCTCTGGAAGAAAGCGCCCAAACGTGTAACACATTGGATTGGTCAGCATGATCGTCGCGATCAGGGGAATGATCGTGTACCGCGTCACGGCATGTTTGTCGGCCCACTGGACCGCATGGGTGACTCTCTCCTCACCAATCCACGTTGTCACCGCATACATGAACGTGAGCAGGACAAGGAGCAACGGAATGATCCCCGTGGCCATGTCCACGAAGCTCTTTGCCGACGCGTTGAACAGACCTATGAAGTGAGTGGCAGCCCAAGTGATGCCCTTCATTACCGGATTGGATCCAGCATCTAATGGCACCAACAGGGCACCGTGCGCGAGTGCACCAGCCCCTGCCGTCGTTACCATCTGGAGACTCCTTCGTCTCAAGGAACTGCAATAATTTGCAGTTCTACCGGTTCGTTTTGCATTACTGCCATCGTGCCACAGCGCACAAGCTCGAGCAATACCTTTCGAGATAAATTGCGCAATTTTACCCGGGCGAGATGCAGGTTCGCCGATCACGGCGTCAGCCATCTCGTCACAACTCCCGCACACACGCGCCGAGGGCGGCTTAAAATGCGTTCCTGTCGTCGGCTATCGTCGACCCTGACGTTTCACCCCACCAAGGAGGCACACCATGCCGAGTCGCACCACCACCATTGCAGCCGCGAGTGGCCTGCATGCCCGTCCCGCCGCCATGTTCGTTCAGGCCGCCTCGAAGTCTGGCCTGGCCGTCAAGATCGGCCGTCCTGGCGAAGAACCAGTGGATGCTCGCTCGATCCTGTCCGTGATGGGTCTTGGCGCCAAGCACGGCGAGACCGTCGAGCTCACCGCTGAGGGAGACAACGCCGATGAGGTGCTCGACGCCCTCGTCGCCAACCTGCAGACCGACCCGGAGGCCTGATACCCATGCGGACCCTCTTGGGGCTCGGGGTCTCGGCCGGAGTCGGACAGGCACATGCCCTTCTCGTCTCCCCCGCCCCCGGACTGCCCGCTTCTGATCCCAGCCAGGGCGCCGAGGCCGACATGGCCCGAATCGAATCGGCGCTGAACAAGGTCGCCGATCGGCTCGACGAACGCTCCCTGCACGCCGATCCGTCGGCTCTGGCCGTGTTGCAGGCCACCGCGATGATGGCCCGTGATCCGGGACTGCTCACCGGCATCAGGTCCCACTTGGCCGATGGCCATGGCCCGGCCCATGCTCTGTGGGCAGCCTTCGATGACTTCTGTGCCCAGCTGAGTGCTGCCGGCGGCTACCTCGCCGAGCGCGTCACCGACCTGCGCAACGTCCGAGACCGCGCCGTCGCGGTCATGCAAGGTTTGCCTGAGCCCGGCGTTCCGTCCTTTGACTCACCCGTGATCCTCGTCGCCGAGGACCTCGCCCCGGCTGACACCGCGACCCTCAATCCTGAGTTAGTCCGCGGTCTCATCACTGCCGCTGGCGGGCCGACGAGCCACACCGCGATCCTGGCCTCCCAGATCGGCATCCCAGCCGTCGTCCGCTGCAGCGATGCTCGCGAGATCGAGGACGGCACCCCGCTGGCCCTCGACGGAGTCACCGGAACCGTCCTTGTCGAGCCCGATGAAACCGCCGTCGCCGAGCTGACCTCACGGGCGAATCGTCGCGCTGAGATACTTGCATCCGCTCCTGAGGGCGACGCCACGCTATCCGACGGTGAGCGCGTCCTGGTCCTGGCCAACATCGGCAACCCGTCCGATGCCCCCACGGCAAAGAAGAAGGGCGCCGAAGGAGTCGGCCTGTTCCGCACCGAGTTCCTCTTCCTGGATCGCCAGGACGCCCCGACCATCGACGAGCAGACGGAGGCCTACGCCACCGTGCTCAACACCTTTGTAGAGGGAGCCAAGGTCGTCTTCCGCACCCTCGACGCTGGTGCCGACAAGCCGCTGGCCTTTGCCGACCTCGGCCCGGAGGAGAACCCGGCCCTGGGGCGCCGAGGACTGCGTCTGTCCCAGGTGCGCACAGACCTCATCGACGCACAGCTCGAGGCTCTGGCCAAGGCTGCTGAGCAGACCGGTCGTGATCCCTACGTCATGGCTCCGATGGTCGCCACCAAGGCTGAGGCCGAGTGGTTCTCCTCGCGTGCCCGCGCCGCTGGGATCAAGACGGTCGGCATCATGGTCGAGGTGCCCTCGACGGCCCTGCGTTCGGCCCAGGTACTGGAGTCGGTGGACTTCGCGTCCATCGGCACCAACGACCTCACCCAGTACGCCATGGCCGCCGACCGTCTGCAGGGCGAGCTGGCCGAGCTCCTGACGCCGTGGCAGCCTGCCGTCATCCAATTGGTCAAGGCCACCTGTGATGGAGCGGACGGGCGTCTCATCGGAGTATGTGGTGAGGCTGCCGGTGATCCACTGCTGGCCCTGGTTCTCGTCGGCGTCGGCGTACGTTCGCTGTCAATGGCTGCCGGCAAGATCACTGCCGTCAAGGCCACCTTGTCGCGCCACAACCTGGATCAGTGCCACCAGATCGCCGAGGCCGCGCTGGCTGCCTCCAGCCCCGAGGAGGCCCGCGAGGCCGCTCTGGCGTTGGCGGACACAAGTGTCGAGGTTCTCGTCAGCTGACGTCACCGTCATCCTTGTGAAAGCCCCTGTCTCGTCGGGCAGGGGCTTTCACATGCCCTTGACCTGCAGGACAATGGGGCCATGACAAAGACTGCAGTGGTCACAGGAGCAAGTTCGGGAATCGGCGCGGCCACGGCACGCGCCTTGGCCAAGGATGGCTGGCATGTCATCTGTGCGGCTCGCCGCGTCGAACGCATCGAGGCCCTTGCCTCTGAGATCGACGGGCAGGCCGTGGTCTGCGATGTCACCAGCGACGAGTCGGTCGCCCATCTCGTCGAGACCATTGGCGGCAAGCTTGACCTTCTCGTCAACAATGCCGGAGGCGCCGTCGGACAGGAGCCGGTCACCGAGGCCGACCTCGACGCCTGGACGACGATGTACCACACCAATGTGCTGGGCATGGGACGGGTCACCAAAGCCCTTCTGCCAGCTCTTGAGGTCGCCGAGGGAACCATCGTCACGATTACGTCCACCGCTGCCGAGTGGGGCTACGAGGGTGGTGCCGGATACTGCGCCGCGAAGTCCGGCGAGCGTGCCGTCGTCGAGGCACTGCGCCTGGAGCTGTGTGGCCATCCGGTACGGGTCTGCGAGGTGAGCCCCGGCATGGTGCACACCGAGGAGTTCTCCCTCGTCCGTTTCCACGGCGACCAGGCCAAGGCAGACAACGTCTACCAGGGAGTTGACTCTCCCCTGGCAGCCGAGGACATTGCCGAGTGTGTGCGATGGATTTCCGGACTCCCCGGCCACGTCAACATCGACCGCATGATTGTCCGGCCCCGCGCTCAGGCTGCCCAGTACAAGGTGGCCCGCGAGTCGTGATCCGAGGGACCCGCTACTCCAGCTGCAGGGATCAGTCCAGCTGCTGGACCTGGGCGGGTAGATGAATGCTCTCGTCGGGCTCGGCCGTCTCGTCAACGCCTCGCGAGGACACCTTGTCGAAGAGGATCTTGATCGTCTGGATCATGATCTTGATGTCAAGGACGAGCGAGTACTGCTTGATGTAGATGAGGTCGAAGTTGAGCTTGGCTGCGAAGTCCGAGGCGTACTTGCCGTAGACCTGCGCGTAACCCGTGATGCCGGCACGCACGTTGTGGCGCAGCTTGTAGTGGGCGTTCTGTTCCTGGAACTGATCAACGAAGAAGGGACGCTCCGGGCGCGGCCCCACAATCGACATGTCGCCGATGAGCACGTTGATGAGCTGCGGGATCTCGTCGATACGCAGGCTGCGCAGGTACCTGCCGACCGGGGTGACGCGCGGGTCATTGGAGGTGGCCAGCATCGGGCCGGATTCCTTCTCAGCCGTCACTCCCATGGAGCGGAACTTGAGGATCTTGAATTCCTTGCCGTCCTTGGTGATACGGGTCTGACGGTAGAACACCGGGCCGGGAGAGCTGGCCTTCACCAGGATCGCAGTGATGAGCATGATGGGCGAGAGGATCACCAGGGCAATCAACGACAGCACAATGTCGGAAACCCTCTTGACGATATCCATTTCTGCTGGAATCTTGAAAGGACTGGCAGCAATGATCGTCTCATCCTCAATCGACATGATTGTCGGATTAATGAGCACCATATGCTCAAACGAGGTCGACATGAAGATTTCTTTGTCCTCACTCAGCAATAAGTCATAAATAGCGACTCGCTCGGACGCAGGAATGTCATCGGAGACATGGGCGGTGTCGAATTCATCAATGTGAGCCCGAATCTGCTCCAGGTAGTGACCACGCACCACATGGGTGAGGCGATGGCGGGTGGCCTTGTTGGCCATGTAGTTCATGACGGCCCGATTGAGCATTGCCGGAGGACCGAGCAGCATCACTCGTTTGGCCCCTCGCAGGCGACGATAGGCAACGAACTCGATACTGCGCCAGATGAGCAGCAGAATTATCCCGACCAGCAGGTTGATGAGGAGGACCGAGCGCGGGAAGGCAAACCAGCGTCCGAAAAATGTCAGCGCCATGATGACGATCGTCACCATGACCTGGTCCACGACGGTGATGATCCCGATGTCAAGGAGCGTCTTGTTGTACAAGACATAAACGCCTGACAGAACGTTGATAATGAGGAACGCGATGACCGACGCCATCAACGCGGCTTTTCCGTCGTCCAGATTTCTCTGCGGAATGACCATTCCGAAACGCATCCAGAACGACAGGAATATTCCAGCCACAAAGACGATGACATCGACAAGGACCGTCACAAATTTCTGGGTGCGGTTGAAATAATCCTTTTTCACGTATTTCCTCCTCGGCCCTGCTGATCACAGGGGCACAGGCTCACACTATCGGGCGAACATGCAAGCCGACCTCCGGGTCGACCAGCGGTTCCTGAGCAGCAGCGATCCCGTCAATCTCCAAATCCAGGTTCACGTCGACCCCGCGACGCACCAGGGCAAGGCCGATGGGGCCGTCGACATGGTGAGTCGCAGACGATCCCATGACGCCGACACGACGCCCACCTGCGTGGACCTCAGAACTGACGGTCGGCAGCTCAGCGCCGGACCCGTCGAGCTGCAGCAAGGTCAGCCGACGCGGCGGACGTCCCAGGTTGTGCACCCGGGCGACGGTCTCCTGACCGCGGTAGCACCCCTTGTCGAGGTGGGTGCCGTACAGGCCGATCTCGTTGGGGATGGTGCGTTCGTCCGTGTCGATGCCAATGCGGGGAATCCCGGCGGCGATGCGCAGCGCCTCCCATGCCTGCACCCCGACCTGGTCGACGGCATCAGGGACGGGACGACCGACCAGGGCGATGGCCTCGTGTCCCTTGGCCACCTCGGAATCGAGGATGACGGCATCCGTCGGCGTCGCAACCCTCGCCCCGAGCCAGCGAACGGTCATGTCCGGTCGCAGCGCCACCTCGACGCGCATCATGAAACGCATCGAGTCCAGCCAGGCGACGAGGTCGGCTCCCCGTCCCGGTTCGGTCCAGCCCCAGAAGGTCTCGCCGTCGTCGACACCGTGTATGACGTGCTCGACGTGGCCGTTCGGGGAGAGCACCAGACTCGTCGTCGTGCGACCTGGCGCCAGGCCGTCGAGGTGTTGAGAGGTCAAGGAGTGCAACCATCCCAGTCGGTCAGCACCGGTGACCGTGAAGACCTCGCGGTTGGACAGTGCCAACCATCCGCCGCCGTCGCTCATCAGACGCTGCTCAGCGACCGGATTGGCGACGTGCGAGACCAGACCAACGTCGGGGCCGTCGGTCAGCAACACGGGACCAGCCATGTCAGGCCCTCTTGAGGCGAGCCCACATGTAGGGCTGCAGCGGGGCTTCCGTGGTCGCACGATCGAAGGTCCACAGCAGGTCTCCCTCGACCTGGCCGTAGAGACGCTGACCACCGGTATAGGGCACCAGGGCGTCCTCTGTGCGGGCGACGGCATCGGTGACGAGCTCGATCTTGGCTCCATCGATGTTTCCTGTCCAGACCTCGACCCAGCCCTCCGGGGCAGCCATCAGGACGTCGATCTTGCGCGTGTCGACATTGGGACGCCAGAAACCGGTCTCCATACGCAGCGGAGCAGCCGGGGTGCCGTCGGGGTTCGTGGTGAAGGTCTGGCAGATGTAGTGCAGGTAATCCCCACCGTTCTCCGTGAAGTCGACCTGGCACCCGAAGCTGAACTCACCGTCCTCGGGGGTGTTGCCGTGTCCTTCACCTTCCCAATGGCCAATCATCCAGGCCAAGGGCATGAGATCACGATTCAGGTCGTCAGGAATCTGGAAGGGCATGGGTCCTCGTGTCGGGTAGCAGTTTCGTCAGGTACTGGGAGTGGCGGATTCAACCGCGCCAGGCTGCCATAAGAACTCGCGTCACAGCAACGAGCGGCACCACAGCGCCTATCACAGCGACGGTCACCAGAACCACGAGATCAGCCACAGCCACACCCTGATTCTACGAGGTTTGCTGCGTAGACTCGATTTCCGTGCGAGTCGTCATCCAGAGAGCAAGCAGTGCGGAGGTTCTCGTCGAAGGTCACACGGTCGGTACCCTGGCGAGTCCCGGACTCGTCGTGCTGGTGGGAGCGACCGGTAACGACACCGCTGCCGACGCCGAGAAACTCGCTGAGAAGATCTGGGGCCTGCGCATCCTTGACGACGAGAGGTCAGCCAGCGACATCGACGCCCCGGTCCTTGTCGTCAGCCAGTTCACCCTTTACGCACGCACACGAAAGGGCCGCCGACCGTCGTGGAGCGACGCCGCGCCCGGACCCGTCTCGAAGCCTCTTGTCGACCACTTCGTTTCCCACCTGCGTGGGTTGGGAGCGCATGTCGAGACCGGTGTCTTCGGCACTGACATGAAGGTCAGCCTGGTCAACGACGGCCCGATGACGATCCTCATCGACACCGACGACTGGCGCTGATGAGTGTCGCTGGGCCCGCCCGTCAGTCCTCCCCATAAATCTGAATCGAGGATATGAGGACGGAGTCGCGCGTTGGCTCTCCGAGCAGCCCCGGCTCGGTTGTGGCAATGATGGTCAATGTGATGTCCCCCTTGACGGTGTGTGGGGAGATCATGACCTTTTGGATCGACTCGTCGTCATCGGTGAAGTCCTGGTTGAACCACGTGCCGTCCGGCAACGTCCAGCGCATCGTCCGCACCCGTCGATACTGCGGATACAGGTGGACGTCGCCGTAGACCTTGGCATAGCCATTGATCAATCCGACCCCGACGATCCGGGAACGCCGCGGCATGGTCAGGGTGATCTGTTGACCTTCGCCGGATCCGTTGCATCGCCAGGCCGTCTGCGGTTCGTCGTCAACCAAGAACTCGGAGTCGTACCTCACCAGGTGATGCTCGGAGTCGACGGCCGGATCGGACACACACGAGGCCGTCGCCTTGAGACCACGAATGGGCTTGCCCGCGCCCTGGTAAGGCATCGCTTCCGAGACCGTCGACGCAGGCGAGACCGGGATCGGCGCCGTCTTGACCGCGTCAGTATCGTCGCGGGACTGGGTGATGAAGGTGCCCAGTACCAAACCGACGACGAGGGCTGCCGCGACCATCAGTGTCCAGACGGGGAATCGATGTCGCCGGACAGCTGCGGTCGCCCCGGTGACGTGGGGGTGACCGATGACGACGCTTGGTCCGGTGTCGTCGCTGACGACACGGATCGACCCATTTGTCGTCGTGCTGACAGAACTGTCCCCTGTGTCAGAGTGCCGGGGGGCTGAATCGGACGACTCGGACGACGGTTCGGACTCGTCCGCACGACGAGGCTCATCCGGCCCGGAATCCTCCTCGTCCGGACGGAACCACTCGTCAGGCATCCTCGTCACTCCAGCCATGGTAGTGCTGACATCATGAGAAGGCCCAGATGGTCGTGGGATGATGGGGCCATCACGGCTCTGGCATTTAGACGACATGGAGGGCATCCAGATGGCACGACTGTCCCTGCTGGGCCCCCTGGACGCTCCTCTTCCCCAGGCCCTGGAACTCCTTCCACACAGCATCACCCGCTACGACGACCTACAGGAATGCCTGTCCCACCTCGAGGGAGTCGACATCGTCCTGGTCGACTGCCATGACGAACCTGCCGAGGCCCGGGAGGCGTGCCTTCGGCTGTCATCTCATGAGAGACGAGTTCCTATCCTGTTGCTGACCAGCCCGGACACCCTGTCAGTCATCAGTCCCGACTGGGGGATGGACGATTTCCTATGTGACTCGGCCACCCCACTCGAGGTGGAGACCCGACTGCGCTGCCTGTTCACCGTCCAGGTGACCAACCTGCTTGTCGTAGGACCGTTCACCGTTGACGAGGACGGTTACACCGCGACCGTCGGTGGCAAGGACCTTGACCTCACCTATACCGAGTTCGAGCTCTTGAAATACCTCGTCAGCCACCCCGGGAGAGTGCTCACTCGCGACATCTTGCTGTCGGACGTGTGGGGATACGACTACTACGGCGGCACCCGAACCGTTGACGTACACATCCGTCGTCTGCGAGCCAAGGTTGGCCCCGAGTACGAGGGGCACATCCAGACGGTGCGATCTGTGGGGTACCGATTCCAGGCTGAACGCTGAGTTCGTTCACACAATTCTCCGAGCGGACGTCGGGTTGCACCCGTTGTGAACAGCTACCGTCAGATAGATTGTGTCCTGCTACGCCCACCACGTCGCGGGCGGACAGATCTCCAAGGAGTGTGTCCATGGCCAAGAAGTCCAACCCCGGAGTTTCCCCAACTCCTTCCGACGAGCTGCCAGAGGATCGCTACAGCGATCGCGAACTGTCATGGCTCGCCTTCAACGAGCGGGTGCTGGATCTTGCCCGAGATGCCGAGCGCATTCCACTGTTGGAACGGGCGAAGTTCCTGGCCATTTTCTCATCCAATCTTGACGAATTCTTCATGGTGCGCGTCGCCGGACTCAAACGTCGTATCGACGCCGGGGTCGCCGTCCCGTCGGTTGCCGGTCTACTGCCCCGCGAGGTCCATGACGCGATCCTCGCTCGGACCCGCGAGCTTGTCGCTGAGCAGTCCCGCGTCTTCGCCGAGGAGGTCCGTCCCGGCCTGGCCGCCGAGGGCATCGAGATTCTGCGCTGGTCGGAGCTGACCGACGACGAGAAGGGCCGGATGCGTACCCTCTTCTCGGAGCGGATCTTCCCGATCCTCACCCCGCTGGCCGTCGATCCCTCACACCCCTTCCCCTACATCCGCGGCCTGTCGATCAACCTGGCCGTCATGCTGGCCAACCCCATCACCGGGGCCGAGCAGTTCGCCCGGGTCAAGGTGCCGTCGGTGCTGCCGCGTCTGGTCAACCTCGGCAAAGGACGATTCCTTCCCCTTGAGGAGATCATCAGCCGTCACCTGGACCAGTTGTTCACCGGCATGCATGTGCTGCAGCACACCACCTTCCGCGTCACCCGCAATGAGGACCTCGAGGTCGAGGAGGACGACGCCGAGAACCTGCTCTTCGCCCTCGAGAAGGAGTTGCTGCGTCGCAAGGTGGGGCGTCCCCCAGTACGCCTCGAGGTGCAGGACGACATCAGCGACGAGATGCTCGCCCTGCTCACCCGTGAGCTCGACATCAAGGACAAGGAGGTCTTCCGACTTCCTGCTCCGCTCGACCTCACCGGTCTGTTCTCCCTTGCTGACGTCGACCGTGACGACCTGTCCTACCCGAACTTCCTGCCCATCACCCATCCGCACCTGGCCGAGGTCGAAACGGCTCGTCCGGCAGACATGTTCGCCGCAATTCGTCGTCGGGACGTCCTGGTGCATCATCCGTACGACTCCTTCGCCACCAGCGTGCAGAGGTTCATCGAGCAGGCCGCCCACGATCCCCAGGTGTTGGCCATCAAGCAGACCCTGTACCGCACCTCTGGCGACTCCCCGATCATCGATGCCCTCGTTGACGCCGCTGAGGCCGGCAAGCAGGTGTTGGCCGTCGTGGAGATCAAGGCCAGGTTCGACGAACAGGCCAACATCACCTGGGCGCGGGTCCTGGAACGCGCCGGAGTCCACGTCGTCTACGGCATGGTCGGCCTCAAGACCCATTGCAAGCTGGCCCTGGCCATCCGTGACGAGGGTGAGGGTCTGCGTCGTTACGCCCACATCGGCACTGGCAACTACAACCCCAAGACCGCTCGTCAGTACGAGGACCTGGGCCTGCTGACGTCCAATCCGATCATCACCGAGGACGTCGCAAGGCTCTTCAACCACTTGTCCGGGATGACCGCCGAGAAGCAGTACCGCCGACTGCTGGCGGCCCCCGAGGGCATTCGAAGCGGCATCATTGACGCCATTGAGCATGAGATCGAGAGCAAGAAGGCTGGTCTGCCAGCGGGCGTGAGGATCAAGGTCAACTCGATTGTCGACGAGCGCGTCATTGACGCCCTCTACCGGGCCTCTCGCGCCGGAGTGCCAGTGGACCTGTGGGTGCGCGGCATCTGCGCCATCCGCCCCGGGGTGCCCGGTTTGAGCGAGAACATTCGCGTCATCTCGGTGTTGGGACGGTTCCTCGAGCACTCCCGCATCTTCTGGTTCGCCAACGGTGGTCGTCCGATGGTTGCCATTGGATCAGCCGACCTCATGCACCGCAACCTCGACCGCCGTGTGGAGGCCCTCGTCGGGCTGTCGAACAAGCAACACGTGGCCGAGGTCGAGGAGTTGTTCGAGATGGCCTTCGACGCGGGGACGGTGTCCTGGCACCTGCACGACCGCACCTGGACCGAGGTCTCCCGCGGCCCCGACGGAAAGGTGTTGACCGACCTTCAGGAAGAACTCATTCGACGAACCCGTGACAGGAGGCGATGAGCCGAGATGGGAGGACACAAGGGCCCTGTCCAGGCTGCTGGTGCCGTCGTGTTTCGCGACATTGACGGCACCGAGGGCACCCGTGAGGTCCTCGTCGTTCATCGTCCCGCCTATGACGACCTCTCCCTGCCCAAGGGGAAGGTCGAGCGGGGAGAGGATCTCCCCGTCACCGCTGTCCGTGAGGTCGCCGAGGAAACCGGGATCAACATTCGGTTGTCGGCGCCTTTGCAACCCACCGAATACACCGTCAAGTCCTCCACCGCCGGCGGCAAGCCGAAGTCGTGGGCGAAGGTGGTGTCGTGGTGGCTCGGGGTTGCTGTCGGCGGATCAATCGAGGAGGCGACGGCCAGCCCGGAAGAGATCGACGGCGCATTGTGGATGCCCACCGACCAGGCTCTGGAGGCACTCAGCTATCCCACCGACGTCCAGGTCCTCGAGGAGGCCCTGGAGCTACCGCCGACGTCGACCGTCGTCCTGGTACGTCATGGCAAGGCCGTCTCGCGCAAGGAATGGGGCTCTCGCAAGAAGAAGGCCAAGGACGCCAGGCGTCCGCTGGAAAGGCGTGGACGTCGTCAGGCCAAGGCGTTGATTGACCTGCTCGGCGCGTTCGGGGTGTCTCGTCTTGCCAGCTCGTCGTCCACCCGATGCATGCAAACTCTCAAGCCGTACGCCGAGAGCATTGGGGCCGACATCGTCGCGATCGACGCGCTGAGCGAGGAGGCTCACGAGGCCAATCCCGCCAAGACCGTGTCCGCCATGAGGAAGATTGCCGGTCGCGCCCTCTCCGACCCCTCACATCCCATCGCGGTGTGCGGTCACAGGCCAGTTCTGCCGACCATGCGGGACGCTCTCAGCGGGGCGAATCACCCGATGTCGACCGCGGAATGCCTGATCGTTCACCTGGACGAGGCCGGACACACCATCCGCCAGGAGTGGTACCGCTCAAAGTACTGACACAGGAGGTCACATTCGGGCCCTGAGGGACTTTCTTCAATCAGGATGTCGCCGGTATTCACCTTGGGTTCACCTTGACGCGGTTGTTGCGACATGTTCAAACCCTAGCGTCAGCCCTGTACCAAGGACCGCAACGGCGGCTCCAGGAGATCACTCGAAAAGGATGTGCCGTGACGAATCGTCTCGCCAAGATCACTGCCCTGGCTGCTATCAGCGCCATCTCCCTCACCGCTTGTGGCGCCAACGGCGACAAGGGCTCCAGCTCCGCCTCGTCGTCCGAGGCCACTTCGGCTGCCGCCAGCTCGGCGACCAGCGCTGACACCCAGTCCAGCGGCTCCTCGGCTGATGCCGCCTCGTTCAAGCCGGCCTGCCCTGGTGGCAACATCTCCGGTGCTGGCTCCTCGGCCCAGCTGAACGCCATCAACCAGGTCGTCTCTGACTACAAGGCTGCGTGCTCCTCGGCCACCATCAACTACTCTCCCACCGGCTCCGGCGCTGGTGTGAAGTCCTTCATCGGCAAACAGACCGACTGGGCGGGCTCCGACTCCGTCCTCAACAAGGACAAGGGCGAGCCCGACAAGACCAAGCAGCGCTGCAATGCCGATCCGTGGCACCTCCCGATGGCTGCCGGCCCGATCGCCGTGGTATACAACGTCGACGGCGTCAAGGATCTGACCCTCTCGACCCCGACCCTCGCCAGAATCTTCTCCGGCGCCATCAAGAAGTGGGATGACCCGGCCATCAAGAAGGAGAATCCCTCCGCCAAGCTGCCGTCCTCCCAGATCGAGGTCTTCTACCGCAAGGACGAGTCGGGCACCACCGACAATTTCACCAAGTTCCTCAACAAAGCCGCCGGTGACATCTGGACCGAGAAGCACTCCAAGACGTGGAAGGGCACTGGCAAGGGTGCTGACAAGTCGGCCGGCATCGCTCAGGCCGTCAAGAGCACCAAGAACTCGATCTCCTACGACGAGTGGTCCTACGCCACCAAGAACAGCCTTGACATGGCTGCCATCGACAACGGCAACGGCCCGGTCAAACTGACCGGCGAGTCCGCTGGTAAGGCCGTCTCGGCCGCCAAGGTGGTGGGTCAGGGCAACGACCTGCAGCTCGAACTCCAGTACAAGGACACCCCGGCTGGCGTGTACCCCGCGGTTTTGGTGACCTACGAAATCGCGTGCTCCAAGGGCCAGGATGCCGGCAAGACTGCCCTCCTGAAGGACTTCCTCTCCTTCTACGCCTCCGAGCAGGAGCAGAAGAAGATCCAGGATCTCGGTTACGCTCCGCTGCCTTCCGATGTTGCCTCGAAGGTGCTGACCGCCGCTCAGGCCCTCTCCTGATCAACTTCGCCCGGGTAATTTGGCCCCGGTGCTCTGGGGCGGGAGGACACGCGACGTCCTCCCGCCCCAACCCACGAGAACAACCATGAACGCGACGAAGGAAGCCCATGGCTGAAACCACATCGACGGCGCAGCGAAGGCCAACAGCCGCATCTCGCATGAAACCGGTCTCCAGGGTCGGGGACAGGATTTTCGCCGGTGCCTCGTCGGTCATAGCCATTGCGCTGGCCATCATCGTCATCCTGATGTTCATCTTCCTCATCAAGACGGCGGCACCGACCCTGTCGGCCAACACCGACAACTTCTTCACCTCTCGCGCCTGGACGACCGACCAGAATCCGCCGGCCTTCGGTATTCAGGCCCTGCTGTGGACGACGCTCATCTCGTCTGTGCTCGCACTGCTCATCGCAGTTCCCCTCTCAGTGGGTATCGCCCTCTTCATCACCCAGCTGGCGCCCAAGAATCTCGCCAGCCCCGTCGCCTTCGTCGTCGACCTGCTGGCCGCTGTGCCCTCGATCGTCTTCGGCCTGTGGGGCGGCATCGTGTTCGGATCGTCGGGCGTCGTCACTGGCCTGCGCGACATCATCATCGCGGTACTCGGCTGGATCCCGATCTTCTCGGACGATCCGTCCTGGTCCTCCGCCACCGGCACGGTCTATCTCGCCAGCCTGGTTCTGGCCATCATGATCCTGCCGATCATCACCGCCGTCAGCCGCGATGTCATGGCCCAGACCCCGCACGACCAGGTCGAGGCTGCGCTGGCCCTGGGGTCGACCCGCTGGGAAGTCATCAAGCTCGCAGTACTCCCCCACTCCCGCTCCGGAATCATCTCGGGAGCCATGCTCGGTCTGGGGCGCGCTCTCGGCGAGACGCTGGCCGTCACCCTGATCCTGCAAACGATCAGCCCCATGGCCCTCAAACAGAAACTCAACCTGTCAATCTTCGTCGGCGGCGAGACCTTCGCCTCGAAGATCGCCGGTAACTTCTCCGAGGCCATCAGCGATCCCACCTCACTGGGCGCCCTGGTGGCGTCGGCCCTGGCCCTGTTCGTCATCACCTTCGTGGTCAACGCAACTGCCCGCCTGATCGCAGCGAAGGGAGTCAAGCGATGAGCGCCACCACCCCCGATCACATCCCCGCACGCGCCGAGGACATGCCCACGGTCGGGACGCTGGACCTCTCCCGTCCGTCCGGCAAGCGGACCACGAAGAGCGGTTGCGCCTCGATCTTCATGATCGTCGCCACCCTGCTCGCGGTCATCCCGCTGGTCTGGTTGTTGTTCGCTGCCGTCCGACGCGGTATCGCATCCCTCGTCCATGCCTCTTGGTGGACCCACTCGATGGACCCGTCCTGGGACCTCGTTGAGCAGGGTGCCATCCACGCCATCGTCGGAACCATCGAGATCGGTCTCATCACCTCGATCATCTCCGTGCCGATCGCACTGCTGACCGCCATCTTCCTGGTGGAGTACGCACGAGGCACCACGATCGCCAAGGTCATCAGCTTCGCCGTTGACGTCCTGACCGGGGTGCCGTCGATCGTCGCGGCCCTGTTCATCTTCGCGGTGGTCGTCACCACCCTCGGTGGAACTCAGTCGGCCTGGGCATCTTCCCTGGCCCTCATGATCCTCATGGTGCCGACGGTACTGCGATCCACCGAGGAGATGCTCAAGCTGGTGCCGGACTCGTTGCGCGAGGCCTCCTTCGCCCTGGGCGTCTCCAAGTGGAAGACGATCATGAAGGTCGTCCTGCCGACCTCAATGACCGGCATTCTCACCGGCATCGTGCTCGGCCTGGCCCGGGTCATGGGCGAGACAGCACCGCTCATCGTGTTGCTGCAGTTCAACACCGAATTGACCTTCAACCCGTCGACCCCGAACTTCGCAACCCTGCCGACCGTCATCACGAACGCCTACACCCAGGGCGGCGTGGACACCCCGGTCGTCTGGGGCGCTGCGATCACCCTGATAATCCTCGTCATGGGACTCAACCTCATTGCCCGTGGCATCTCCCGCCGCTACATGCGTCGCATGGGCAAGTGACACGAAAGAGAGCTGAACATGGCAAAGCGGATCGAGGTCAAGGACCTCAACATCTACTACGGCTCCTTCCACGCCGTTGAGTCGGTGAACCTGACTGTCGAACCCCGTACCGTGACGGCCTTCATCGGCCCGTCCGGCTGTGGCAAGTCGACGGTGCTGCGGACCCTCAACCGCATGCACGAAGTCATCCCCGGCGCCTACTGCACCGGCAAGGTGGAGCTCGACGGCGTCGACCTCTACGGCAAGGACGTCGACCCAGTGGCCGTGCGCCGCAACGTCGGCATGGTCTTCCAGCGAGCCAACCCGTTCCCGGCGATGTCGATTCGCGACAACGTCGTGGCTGGTCTGAAGCTCAATGGTGTGCGCGACAACACGTTGCTTGACGAAGCCTGCGAGAAGTCGCTGCGCGGTGCCAACCTGTGGAACGAGGTCAAGGATCGCCTGGAGCGTTCTGGGGCGTCCCTGTCTGGTGGCCAGCAGCAGCGTCTGTGCATCGCCCGCGCCATCGCCGTCGAGCCTGAGGTCCTCCTCATGGACGAGCCGTGCTCGGCTCTGGACCCGATCTCGACCCTCGCCATCGAGGACCTCGTCGGGGAGCTCAAGGACCGCTTCACCGTGGTGATCGTGACTCACAATATGCAGCAGGCAGCCCGTGTCTCAGATCAGACCGCTTTCTTCAACCTCAAGGCCCAGGGAGAGCCCGGCCACCTCGTCGAGATTGGCTCCACTGACAAGATCTTCTCCAACCCGAAGGAGAAAGCCACCGAGGATTACATCTCAGGCCGCTTCGGCTGATCACCCGGGCCTCACATCGCCTTCATGGGCTACTGGAGGCAGGGCCATGACCCCATGCAGGGGGCGCCGAGCACCCATTGTTAGGCGATGCTAGGCTACCGATCGTTCGACGTAGGGAACCTCGTGCAACTCGAGGACTGACGCGCAGCGGTGAGGCGGACGAACAGGCACATGGCCACTGGGGTAACCCGGGAAGGCGCCCGTTCGGATGATGCCGAGTCCGAAAACCTCTCGGACTGGATCTACCCGACGGCCGCGCGACTCGGCCCTGACGAGGACGGCTTCCTTGGCTCGACCCCAGCACCGGATACCGGCGCGTTTCACACTGTTGACGACCCTGCTCGTCCTCACGCCCGTACTATCCATCGCCTTTGGCGCCGCCCCCATACCTATTGGCCAGGTCTTGGGCGTCCTTGCTGACCGTTGCGGCATCCCGGTGCATGTGACGTGGGATGCCATTACCGACGCCATCGTGTGGCAGAACAGAATGCCCCGAATCGTCACTGGCCTTGGGGTGGGGGCGATCCTCGGGATATCCGGTGTCGCTCTGCAAGCAGTGGTGCGCAACCCGCTTGCAGAGCCATATGTCCTCGGTGTCAGCGCTGGAGCATCGTGCGGGGCCGCCGCCGCCATCATTCTCATCGGCATCTCGTCAGCCGTCGGCGTCGCCGGAATGGCCTTCCTCGGGGCATTGCTGTCCACCGCCGTCGTGTTGTTCATGGGGGGAGGACGGAATTCGTCAACCTTGCGACTCATCCTCGCCGGTCTGGCAGTCGGGTTCATTTTTCAGGCCACCACCAACTTCATCATTTTCTCCTCGGACTCCCCGGAGACGGCCCGAGCCGTCATGTTCTGGACGCTCGGCGACCTCTCCCGCGCCAGCTGGACGCAGGGATGGACGAGCATCGTCGTCGCTGGTGTGCTTGCGATACTGATGTGGGCCTGCGCACCATGGCTCGACGCGCTGGCATCTGGCGATTCCACCGCCACTGCGGTGGGAATCGACCCAGCGATAATACGAGTCATCCTCCTCGTCCCAGTCTCGGCAGGGGTGGCCATGGCTGTCGCGATCTCGGGTGGGATCGGATTCGTCGGACTGGTCATTCCCCACCTGATGCGATCCTTCATCGGCCACGGGCACCGTCGGCTGGTCGCGTCTTCAGCCATTTCCGCCGCCATCTTCCTGGTGTGGGCCGACACCTTCTCCCGTACCGTCTTCAGTCCGGCAGAACTGCCGATTGGCGTCATCACCGGTCTTCTTGGCGCTCCTTTCCTACTGGTCTTGGTGAGGAGAGGCACGCTGACATGATCTGCGCCACTGACGTAGTTGTCCGTCGCGGCGAGCGGATTGTCCTCGACAGGGTCGATGTCACCGCGAACCAAGGTATGACGATTGGGATTATTGGCCCAAACGGCGCGGGCAAGTCCACCTTGTTGTCTGCGTTGTACCGCAACGTCTCCATCTGCTCCGGACAGGTCACGGTCAGCGAGCGTGACGTGGCTGTGATGAGTCGCCGCGACATCGCCCGCGAGGTAGCTGTCGTGGCGCAAACCCCAGATCAGGCCCTGCCGCTGACAGTCCGCGACACCGTCGGTCTGGGACGGTTACCGCACCGCTCGCTGATGGGATATGGGGACGCGGCTGACCGCGAGATCGTCGAGGATGCCCTAGCGCGCACCGATCTCACCAGGCTGGCATGTCGCCTTGTCACCCAGCTCTCAGGTGGCGAGCGTCAACGCGTTCTTGTCGCTCGCGCCATTGCCCAGCAAGCTGGCCACTTACTCCTCGACGAGCCCACCAATCATCTCGATATCGGCCACCAATTTGACCTGCTCAATCTCGTCCACACGATCGACGCAACCACCATCATCGTGCTGCACGACCTCAACCTGGCAGCCCGGGTAGCAGACCAGTTGGTGCTTCTCAACAAAGGTTGTCTGGTTGCCTCCGGCCCCTGCGAGGAGGTTTTGCGTCCCGATCTGCTGTCCGAGATCTACCGGGTCGACGTCGAGCACATTACCCACAACGGTCGTATCCACCTCTTGTTCAATCCCCCAGACCGCTGAACCGTCCTCAACGCCCACTACGCAGAGCCCCTACCCGACTCCGAGGCCGCCTGCATCGCCCGGTCCATCACCGACTGGATCACCACAGAATCCCGCCTGTGGGTGCAATCCAGCACAGTCACGCAAACCACCTTCACCACCATCCAATCCGCACGCGGACACAAAGGCGGCACATGCAGCGGAGAGATGAGACGAGCAACAACCATGCAAGAGCTCGCGAAGGCTACCAATGATGATCCGTCCTGAGGATCGTGTCATGCGTGGCTCCTTGACCGCCCGTGAACTAGCAGTACGGTCTGGATTCTCGATGAGGACAATGCAACGCTGGACCTCTCGAACTCGAGAGCAGTATCTCCGCGACCAAGAGCAACGACGCGAAGCGATTCGGGCCTACCACGACAATCAAGGCCACACCTGGCCACAACCTGCCAACCACTACAGAATCACCGAGTCGACAGCTAAACAGCTTGCCTACCGCACCCGCAAAGAACGAGCCCGTGAGGCCGAGGAAGCCGCCAAGGGGCCAACTCTGTTCGACGTCATGGACGACGAGGTGTCATGACATGAGCACCTACGGCGAACAGAAAAAGCATGGGCCGGGCATGGACTCGCCTCCGTCGCGAATACCTCGACGGCAAGATCCTCGACGCGGTGGTCCTGCCCTCCGGGGCCGGCACGCGATGGGAATGCCCCGTGTGCGGCGAGGTCGGCACCAACGTGACCAGCAGCCGACTCGCTACGACAGCCGGGCGCAACCACATGCAGACCCACATCAGCGCCGACGACCACACCACCATGGAAGCCCTCAAAGTCACCCACATACCCGAGGCGCTGTTAACGCCCTATCAACGCACCCTCCGCAACCAGCTCCAGACTCGACCCGATCAAGACACCCCGTAGACGATGAAGTCACGGCCTGAACCACACCCCCAACCAAGCCTGCACTCACAGAAACCCCTCCTGAACTGGACTTGCTCAGGAGGGGTTTTGTCTTGCTCTGCGCCTAGACCAAGGCCGCGGGTCACCTCAGTTTTTCAGCTGCTGCCTTCACGCCAGGCGACGTGCAGACGTTCGTAGGTTTGTTACCAGTCCTAGAGCAGATTTCGGCAGTGAAGAGATTCGCCCCTCCTACGATCGCTTGCGCTTCTTTTGAATTTGGATTAGAAAGAGCTTTTACCACGTTTTTCGGATCTTCCCTCGCCATCCAAGGCGTGTAGCTGGGATTCGATGTGGTGATGTCGCCCCAGTAGGCGAAGGGGATGCCTCCTTCTGGGTTGTACTTGCTAAATATATCCTGCTTAGATTCCGGCAAGCTCGCTATTTGTCGACCTTCTCTATCGGCTAACTCATAGGCATCCAAGTCAACATACTTGCTGCTGTACTTGTAGTTCCTAAAAGTAATCGTAGGAATATTGGAAAGCTCCTTTTCTGCCGGGCTTGACAGGGTGTCTTCTAGCCCGCTGAAGGTTCCGAATCGAGACAAAGCTGCCGCGAGAGGGAGTCTTTCCATCGCGCAGAAGGGACAGAATTCTGACCCTACATAGAAGAGCTTTACCTTGCCGTCTCTGTCAGGTTTATTCCCAGTCTTGGTGACCTGAAGCTCCGAAGAACCGGGGCCAACCTTGTCATAAACGCTTTTAGGGATGGAGACAATCGCCTTGGAGATCGTACCCTGGGAAGTCTCTATAGCGGGACCCTGGCGGGACTTATTAATAGCAAGTACCGTGCCAACGATAATAAGGGAGAGGGCCAGTACACCTGCGGCGACATAGATGATCTTACGGCGCTTCATCTTGAGTGATTCGCGCTCTTGTTCCCTGCGGAGAGTTTCTCGTTTGCTCATAAATTTATCAGTAGAGAGAAATTGAGCTAATGTTCAACGGAGGATTAATAAATGCGCAGCGGTTAGATTTGATGGCATACTTCCTCCACCCGCTTGAAGTACGAGATACCCACATGTGACCCTTTTTGCCGCGGGTGATCCACCCATTACCCCCCTAAGAATGAGATCCATTGTTTTTCTTTCTGTCGATTTAATCGAAAAGCGATATAATACTAGCACATGAGGGCAACGGGTCGCCGATTCGGAGGTGGTCTATGTCCAGGAATCGTGTCGCAACTGTGTCCGGTAAACCCGGTTCTGGTCGATACGTCGGGCACGTCCACGTTCGGACGTAGCGAGTTTTCCCTCTGCGGTCTGAGCACGAGCCAGTGCGCATCTCGATACTTTTCGCACCTCGGCCAGCAGGCCTCACCATGACATCTGGTCTGCCGTTTTCGAGCACCTGACCCACGTCAGCCTCGACGGAAACCACGGCCCCCAGAACGACTCCACGCGCCCCTGGCTCTTGGACCCTCAGCTAGCTTTGAAGGTCTGGGTAACCTCACGGGTGAGCGCTTGACGAGTCCACGCAGACACGGTCATGCCCTACCGAGAAGCATCCCGTTCAATCAACCTCCACACGCTGGCACTCACTCGGATCGTGCGAGGCTCCAGGGGTTCAGTCTCCACTTCCTCCCAAGCTCGACCCTCGAAGGGGTCGACCTGCATCCCCTCAAAACCTGACTCGGCTTCACTGGCCCACTGGCGCACCATCTCGTCGGTGACTCGAACACCATTGTCGGCAACAAACTCACTCATCTCGCCCTCCTCATCTGAGCCAGAAACCCTTTCGTCAACCAATTCGCGTGAATCACCAATACGGACCCGTCAGCGCCACGAACAAACACCACCTCGATCGCCCGCCCCGCACTATCAAATCCGATCGTGGCCCATCGCACCGGCTCAACATCCTCATCACCTCGACGCACCCGAGCACCACCAGAACCCGTCTCATACGCCTGCCGAACCTGCTCCACACTTAACCCGTACTTCAACGCATTCGGGACGCACACACAGCAGCATACGCACACGTCGTCGCTAATAGAACACACTGCAGACGACAACCAGAACAAGGCACACCATCCCCTATTCCGACGCACCTAGTGCATTCTTGACGCCTGCCCGAGTTTTTCGCCCGACAGACGACACACACCACACGCGCCAAGGCCGCACGATCCGGCCCGGATCGTGCGGCGGATCGATCATGTCACGACCACAAACCAGGCCGATACTGGCCACGAAGCCGGGCACGCATCGTCCGATCTTGGTTGACCAACCGGCTTCGCTCGCGATCTGATTTAGCAAGTTTTCGTTCCGCTGTTTCGGCTCGAACGCATGCCTCTCGTAGCTGGGTGTGAGCTTCAGCTAGACGCGCCCGCACATCGGCAAGTTTGCGATTCCAGATGTGGGACTCGCCCCGATTCGATCTGCACTACACGCACCGGAACCGACACTCCTCGGGCCACCATGCGTTCATCTCGGGCACGTCGACGGCACTCGTCCGAACACCAGATCCGGGGTCGGCCTCGACCCGAACGGGACTCGATTCGGCGTCCACACCGGGGACATGTTCGGGGCGACGAGTAGCAGGCCATGACCCCAATCTATTTCCGCCGGACGATATCCACTACCCCCGGCACAAACTGTGCAAATAGTGCGACGAGCCTAGAGGACCCTGAGCGAGCTTACGAGTGAGGGGGGTATCCCTACTCGACAAAACAGGAGGACACTCTCTTGGCATCGGGACCGCTAACCGGTCGCCGACACGAGGCACGCTCGAGTTTGGGTGGGCCGCGCAGGAGCCCACCAGGAAGGAGGAAGTCGCTTCGCTCCTGCAGAGGATCCCCCTGGGGAGCCCCCAGACCCCAGAACTATCTGACTTGGCTCTTCGGGACGTACTCTCGACAGGTGATTCTTTTCGTGCTTGGCTGGTCTCATGGACGCGGCATCCGCAGAACAGTGGGAACAGATGTGGCTGCCGCTATGGCCGCTAGCCACCGATGACCTAGCCACGGGCATCTACCGCACCAGCCGATCCAAAGCCCTCGGCGTGCGCTACATCGAGACCAACCCCCAATGAAGGAGAACACGATGTCACCATCGCGCGCACGCGTCACCGCGGCTGCAATTTCCGGTCTGTGCCTGCTGACGACTGCTTGTGCTGGGTCTTCAACCGAGCACCCTGGCGCCTCCTCGACGGCAGGCCGCACCGTCATGAGCTGCAATGAGAAGCTCACATTCACCGATCCACCCAAGCGCGTCATCATGATGGGAGACACCGACGCCTCCACCATGAACGCCCTCGGAGTACTCGATCGCGTCGTCGCCAGGGCCGGGCACATCGAGGAGGACGCCTATGACGCCAAGACCCTCGCCAAGCTCAAGGCGATCCCGACGATCGCATCGCAGCAGCTTGACACCGGCGGGGCCAAGATATCGACCGAGACGATCCTCGACCAGCACGCAGACCTCGTCATTGGCTACGACACCGGCGTCAATCGCGACGCTCTGCGCAAGTCCGGCGTCAAGGTGTACAGCACCGACGCCATGTGCCCCGACAAGAAACCACCCGCCCCGGCCTCCTTCTCCCAGGTCAAGGACGAGGTCACCAAAGTCGGGCAGATCTTCAACGTTGCGGACAAGGCCACCACGATCAATGAAGATCTCGACACCAAGATCTCCACCATTGAAAAACACACTGCGTCGGAGAGCAAGGCCGATGCCGTCGCCCTTTACATCACTCCGGGTAGCACCGATTTCTACACCTACGGATCCTCGAGCATGATTGAGCCGATGTTTGCCGCCAATGGTCTGCGCAACATGTATCACTCGAACACCACCCGGGTCTTCGACGCCGCGATGGAGGACGTCCTGCACAAGGACCCGGAGTGGATCGTGCTGTTGGCCGGTGGTGGCGCAATGTCAAAGGTGGAACCCACCTTCTTGTCCTTCAAGGGCGCCAACGAGCTCAAGGCTGTCAGGAAGGGGCACGTGGTGACGATGCCCTTCGCCTTGACCGACCCTCCCACCCCGCTGACGATCGAGGGTACAGAGAAACTGCACGATCTCATCACGGACAAGAAGTGACCATGAGCCAATGACACACCGGCATCTCTGAGCGCTCCTCAAGGGCGCTCAGAGATGTCACTGTGCACCGTCCATCTCCTTACCGAGTCCCAGCAGGGCGTTTTCGACGACCTCGGGCAGAGCAGGATGAATCCAATACTGGCCGCGCGCCATCTGGTCGACTGTCTGGCCAGCGCTCATTGCCTGGATGCACGTCTGAATGAGGGTTGATGCCTGCGGTCCGATGATGTGGGCACCCAACAGCGTCCTTGTCCGTGGGTCTCCCAACAGCTTGACGCAGTGTCCCTCATTTTCCATCGCCCAGCCATAGGCGACGTCCGCGTATTCCTGAAGGTAGGCGGCGTAAGGAGTGTCGGACTGGAGCAATTCCTGTTCTGTGGCACCTACTGACGCCACCTGCGGATTCGAGAACACCGCATGCGGCACGAAGCGATGATCGGAACTGGTCAGGTCGTCGGGGTGCAAGAGGTTGTGGCGCACCACTCGAGCTTCATGGTTGGCCACATGCTTGAGCTCCCAGTGGGAACACACGTCGCCGAGCGCCCAGATGTGGTCCACACTGGTGCGCTGATGCTCGTCGACGACCACGAATCCGTCGTCGTCAACGTCAACCCCCGCAGCCGGAAGGTTGAGACGATCACCATTGGGCACCCGACCCATGGCGTTGAGGACGACGTCAGCTGGATAGTCGTAGTCGACCCCATCACCGTCAACCGTCAGGACGACGAGGTGACCACCCGGATCACGATCGATGCCCACCAAGCCCTCGGACATCCGCAGCCTCACGCGGTGGCCAATCTGTTCGGTGAACCGCTGAGAGATCTCCCGGTCCTCATGACGCAGCATCCGCCCGGACCGGTTGATGACGGTGACGCTGGATCCCAACGCGGAGAAGATGTGTGCGAACTCGGCAGCAATGAACCCACCGCCGAGAATCACCAGGCGATGGGGCAACTCATCCAACC
This sequence comes from Cutibacterium nasicola, assembly GCF_052654715.2. NCBI lineage: Bacteria > Bacillati > Actinomycetota > Actinomycetes > Propionibacteriales > Propionibacteriaceae > Cutibacterium > Cutibacterium nasicola. The sequence continues at coordinate 1,933,646 of NZ_CP199745.2, forward strand.
TCATGATGGTGTCGGAAGTGTGAATTGCCCCCGCCAGGCTCGGGTCGTCGAGACCGAGGACATCCGGGACACGCGGACGCGACCCGGCTGCCAGGACGATCTGATCAGCTGTGATGCATGTGCTCCCGACCTCGATGGTGTGGGGATCGACGAACTTCGCCTCGCCGGTGTGGACGTCGACGTTCTCCAGGCCCTGGCGGTACTCGAGCCCGCCTTGAGAAATGGGATCGATGCGTCCGAAGATTCGGTCACGGATGGAGGTGAAGGATGCCCCGCGAAACTGCAGATTGACCCCCAGCCTGGCAGCCTCGGACGGCGAGGTTGCCAGGTCGGCCGGAATCACGAACATCTTCGTCGGTATGCAGCCGACGTTGAGGCAGGTGCCTCCGAAGGTGCCCGAGTCGATGATGGCGGCGCGCCGGTCAGCAAATTCCTCGTCCAGGATCGTGTTTCCCGAGCCCGAACCAATGACGACGATGTCGTAGTGCTCCATGACCCCAGTGTGTCATCCCAGGCAATGACAGATCGCCCAACCCGCTGCCGACACTGATCATGCCATTCATGGCACATCGTCATTCCTGAGTGATGTCTCGGGATATGAACGACCGTGTCATTGTCCCGAAAACTGCTAGCGTCACACCCATGATGAACGGCTGGAGTCTCATTACCGGACGCGCGGTCTGACCACGCACCGGAATCCAACCGCGCGCCCTCCTTCCACTTCCGGATGGAGGGCGTCGTCATGTGTACGCAATTGTCGAGGGGAACACGATGCCCACGCTGAGATCCGCCACCAGCACCACCGGGCGTGCCATGGCCGGAGTCCGCGCCCTCTGGCGTGCCACCGGCACCAAGGACAACGAATTCGGCCGTCCCATCGTGGCGATCGCGAACTCCTTCACCCAATTCGTCCCGGGCCACGTGGGACTGCGCGACGTCGGCAAGATCGTCGCCAAGCACGTTCGCGCCGCTGGCGGCGTCCCCAAGGAATTCAACACCATTGCCATTGACGACGGCATCGCCATGGGCCACGACGGCATGCTTTACTCCCTGCCGAGCCGCGAGCTCATCGCCGACTCGGTGGAGTACATGGTCAACGCCCACTGTGCCGACGCCCTCGTCTGCATCTCCAACTGCGACAAGATCACCCCCGGCATGCTCATGGCCGCCATGCGCCTCAACATCCCGACCGTCTTCGTCTCCGGCGGCCCGATGGAAGCCGGCAACGCCACCCTGGCCGACGGGGAGCACAAGCTCGACCTCATTGACGCCATGGTTGCCGCCGGAGACGAGACCGCAGCTGACCGCGACGTCAAGCTCATGGAGGCCAACGCCTGCCCCACCTGTGGGTCCTGTTCGGGCATGTTCACCGCCAACTCGATGAACTGCCTGACCGAGGCGCTTGGCCTCTCCCTGCCCGGCAACGGTTCCCTGCTAGCCACCCACTCGGACCGTCGCAAGCTCTTCGAGATCGCGGGACGAACCATCGTGTCCCTGACCAAGCGCTGGTACGACGAGGACGACGCCTCCGTGCTCCCCCGCTCCATCGCCACCAAGGCAGCTTTCAACAACGCCATGAGTCTGGACATCGCGATGGGCGGCTCGACGAACACCGTCCTCCACCTGCTGGCAGCTGCCCAGGAGGGCGAGGTCGACTTCACCATGGCCGACATCGACTCCCTGTCGCGCAAGATCCCCCACCTGTGCAAGGTGGCCCCCTCGACCAGCGTCTTCCACGTCGAGGACGTCCACCGTGCCGGCGGTGTGCTCGGCATCCTCGCCGAGCTCGACCGAGGCGGGCTGCTCGACACCACCACCTCGACGGTGTGGTCCCCCGACGGCACCCCGACGACGATGTCCGTCGAGATCGCCCACCACGACCTCATGTCCGATCCCGACGAGGGCGTCCGCACCCTCTACGCAGCCGCTCCCGGTGGGGTGCGCACCACCGAGATGTTCTCCCAGTCCTCGCGCTGGAAGAGCCTCGACACCGACCGTGACAACGGCTGCATCCGCGACATCGGGCATGCCTACTCGTCCGACGGTGGCCTCGCGGTACTCTTCGGCAACATCGCCGAACGCGGCTGCATCGTCAAGACCGCAGGCGTCGACGAGTCCATCCTGACCTTTTCCGGGCCTGCCGTCGTCTATGAGTCCCAGGACGACGCCGTCACCGGCATCCTCGGCAAGAAGGTCAGGGCCGGGGACGTCGTCATCATCCGCCACGAGGGCCCGAAGGGCGGCCCCGGCATGCAGGAGATGCTGTACCCGACGAGCTACCTGAAGTCGATGCACCTGGGCAAGGAGTGCGCCCTGCTCACAGACGGCCGGTTCTCCGGTGGCACCTCGGGGTTGTCCATCGGTCACGTCTCCCCCGAGGCTGCCTCCGGGGGTCTCATCGGCCTGGCCCGCGATGGCGACACCATCAGCATCGACATCCCCAACCGCACCATCAGACTTGACGTCGATGACTCCGAGCTGGCCCGTCGTCGCGATGAGGAGGAAGCTCGCGGAATCGATGCCTGGACGCCACGCACACCCCGCCCGCGTCACGTCTCCGCCGCTCTGCGTGCCTATGGGATGCTCGCCTCCTCCGCCGACCGCGGTGGGGTGCGCGACCTGTCCCAGGTGCGCCCAGTGGCTGAGTGAGGAGATCGCCGATGTCTGTCATGAGTGACCAGGAGTACCTGCGTGCCGTGCTGCGAGCACCGGTCTACGAGGTGGCCGAGAAGACCCCACTCGAGCCGATGCCCAATGTTTCCAAGCGCCTCGACAACACCGTGCTGGTGAAAAGGGAGGACCGTCAAGCAGTCCACTCCTTCAAGATTCGCGGCGCCTACAACCGAATGCGCAACCTGACCGAGGAGGAGCGTCGCGCGGGGGTGGTGACGGCTTCAGCCGGCAACCATGCCCAGGGCGTTGCCCTGTCGGGTGCCCGGCTCGGGGTCAACGCGAAGATCGTCATGCCAAAACCCACCCCGTCGATCAAGGTTGACGCGGTGCGTCAGCTCGGCGGCCAGGTGGTGCTGGCCGGGGAGTCCTTCGACGAGGCCAAGGCTCACGCCCTGGACCTGGCCGAGAACGAGGGGCTGACCTACGTCGCCCCCTTCGACGACCCAATGGTCATCGCCGGTCAGGGAACCATCGGTCTGGAGCTCATCCAGGACGCCGCCGACGTCGACCGGATCTTCGTGCCGGTCGGTGGCGGTGGCCTTGCCGCCGGGATCGCGGTCCTCGTCAGGCAGCTCATGCCTCAGGTCAAGATCATCGGTGTGGAGCCGGCTGAGTCGGCATGTCTGGCGGCTGCGATGACGGCCGGTGAACCCGTCACCCTGGACCGGGTCTCCCAGTTCGCCGAGGGCGTTGCCGTCGCCCGGATCGGTGACGAGACCTTCCGCATCCTCATGAATCACCTCGACGACGTCGTCACCGTCGACTCGGACGAGATCAGCGCCGCCGTCAAGGATCTCTTCGACGACGTGCGTGCCGTTGCCGAGCCAGCCGGTGCCGTCGCGCTGGCCGGACTCAAGAAGTACGCCCATGCCCACGGCATCCACGGCGAGCAGCTCACCACTGTCCTCAGCGGGGCCAACCTCAACTTCGGATCCCTGCGTCACATCGCAGAACGCGCCGAGATCGGTGGGCGTCGCGAGGGGATGTTCGGAGTCATCATCGACGAACGCCCAGGAGCCTTCCTGGACTTCTGCAGACTGCTGGGTGGCCGCATGGTCACCGAGTTCAACTACCGCCTTGCTGACGACGACTCCGCCGCCATCTTCGTCGGCGTGCAGTTGGCCCACCGCGACGAACGCTCCGAGATCGTGGAGATCCTGAGCAACGCTGGACACCGCGTGGTCGACCTGTCCGACGACGAGGCAGCCAAGACCCACGTCCGTTACATGGTTGGTGGGCATCCGTCGCGGGCCGTCGGGGAAAAAGTTGTCTCCTTCGTCTTCCCAGAGTCTCCGGGAGCGCTGACCCACTTCCTCACAACCCTGGGAGCCCGGTGGAACATCTCGCTGTTCCACTACCGCTCCTTCGCGATGGACACCGGCCGGGTGCTGGCCGGGTTCGAGGGTGCCGCTGACGACCCAGACCTGCCGGCTCACCTTGACGACATCGGGTACCCGTGGAGTGATGTCTCGGATTCTCCCTCTTATCAGATGTTCCTCCGGGAGCGTTGAGAGCTGCGTGGAAGACTTGTGACATGACTGAGAAGGATGCGACTCGCGACGAACGCCCGTGGGCACTGGTGAGCGGGGCCAGTGGTGGTCTGGGGCAGGCCTTCAGCCGTCACCTGGCCAGCTGCGGAGTCAACCTCGTCCTTACGGGACGCCGTCAAGACGTCCTTGACGATCTTGCCACCACACTCACCACCCGATACGGGATCCGCACCATCGTCCATCCCTGCGACATCGCCTCGGCATCTGACCGGTTGGCCCTGGTGGAGGACGTCACCGGGCGCGGCATCGTCATCGACACTCTCGTCAACAACGCTGGATTCGGTGCAGCTGGCCGGATCGCCGAGACCGACCCGGTTCGCCAGACCTCCCAGGTGGAGGTCAACTGTGAGGCCGTCGTCCACCTGTGCGGTCTGCTGCTGCCCGGAATGATCGCGGCCAAGCAGGGATCGATCATCAACGTCGCCTCCACCGCTGCCTTTCAGCCCATCCCTCAGTTCGCCACCTACTCGGCGTCGAAGTCCTTCGTGCTGTCGTTCACGAAGGCGCTGTGGACCGAGACGAATGGCACTGGGGTGCGAGTCACGGCGATCTGTCCTGGTCCGACGGAGACCGGATTCTTCGATGTCGCAGGTGTGCCGGAGATGGGAGCTGGAAGCCGTCGCCAACCCGACGATGTGGTGCGCACCGCCTTCGACGCACTGGCCCACCATCGTCCTTACGCGATCGACGGGTTCCTCAACCGTACCGTCGCACGGCTGGTGCCGCTCCTGCCACCGCGTCTGGTGATGGCCGAGGCGGAGAAGTACCTCAAGGTCTGACGACCGCTGCGTCGACGATTGCTTGTTCGACGACTACTTCGCCGTCACAACCTTCTCGTCAGCGATCCGGTTTCCTTCCCGGATCACCACGTCATATTCCCCCTTGGGCATGATGACGGTGGCGCTCCACGGGCGCCAGTTGTCACCGTCGGTGGCGGAGATGTTGATCTGCCCGCTGGTGACCATGTGACCGCCCTTGGGAGATCTCACTTCGTAGGTCATGGCGGAAACCGTCGGCTGGGCGAGGCCACTGATCGTCATCTTGCCGGACGACACATTGGCACCGGCTTGGGGCGCGTCGACCCACACCGGGGCGCACTGGGCAAGACCCTCGTCAACGAAATCCGCGGCGGGTTTGCCAATGATCGGCAGGTTCGGCGAACCATCAACGAGAATGCGCACCGACTTGTCCCCAGTGCGGTCACCGACGGCCGCCGTCGCGGTCACGACGAGCTGCTGGATGGCTCGTTGTACTTGTTCGCCATTCTTGAACTGGCTGAAAGCGGATGCCGAAAGGTCGAGGGTGATACGTTTTCCCTCGACCGACGCCCGGTTCACTTGGCCAGCTGCCCATCCGGATGTGTAATTCGGGTCGAGGGGCGCGACGTTGAGTACGGCCCCCACCGCTGTTCCCAATCGATCGCCCAGAGTCGGTAGGTCACGCAGCTCACGGTGGATGAACCCGTCGTCACGGCCCAGGTAGACGACGTCCAGCCCGGTCTGAACGGTTGACAGAGACCGATCGCTGGCCTGGGGGGTTCGGGCAGCCGGCGCCGCCTCCGAATCATTCGTCGTCGAGCTGTGATTCGAGCCCAGCAGGGGGAACAGAATGCCCAGCCCCAGTGCCACCAGACAGGTCAGGGCGACGATCCAGGTGGCGGGACGGCCCCGCCACGTCTTCCGGGAAATCTGGGAGATGATGGCGTCGTAGCGGGAGTTCGGGTGGACCGAATCCACGATGGTTTCCAGGGCCGAGCGCACAACCGCCTCAACCCTGGGATCGGCATGGCCGGGATTCGTGTGGGAACCAGGACGCAGAGTCTCGCCGATGGTGGTCAGAGCCTTCGTCTCATTGTTGTGAACGCCGTTGACGCTCATGCCCAGGGTCTCGGCGATCTCGTCGTCCGACAACTCCACTGTTGCGAATTTGAGGATCAGCACCTCACGCTGTCGGGCTGGCAGTCCCCGTAGGCACCAGTAGGCCAACTTGTCGGGGGTTTTGGGAGGAGTTGTGTCTCGTTCAGCCGGCTGTCGTCCCCTGGACTTGTTGACGACGGCGGTGCGCAGGTACGACACGGCATGCTGATGGGAGTGCAGCCGCAAATCACGTCGGTAACTGGTGGCAAAGGCCGCTATGACGGCGTCCTCGGCCGCCCGCTGGTCTGCCAGCAACAGGGTGGCCAACCTGACGAAGGCGTCCCACTTCTCTTGGTAAAGCTCGGGAAGCCAATCGTCACGGGATTCGGAGAAGGAACCCTTCATGTCAGGCTCCGGCATACGAGTGCGAGCCGCCGAATACCGGGCTGAGACCCATGAAGTTGGCCCAGGAACAGGCCACACCGATGATCGCGATGATGGCTACCGCCAGGGTCGACGACCACGTCGAGGCCCCAGGCACCATCGGGACCGCCGCGAGGACAGCGACAAGCCGAGTCCTCACTTGGGTGCACCGCCTGCGGAGATGTTGGCCCGACGGTCCTTGGCCGGGATGAGGTCGCGAGCAGGCTCGCAGTAGTCGATGCGCACAATGCGACCGTCGAGTACACCGAAGCTCGTCACCGAGGCAAGGGTGCACTGCCGGGATCGCGGGTCGTGGGGAAGACGTCGCCCCTCAGCTGAGCACCGTGCAATCCAGATCGGCAGCTGGTGGGAGACGATGAGGGCCTGTCCGCCCTCAGGAACCTCCTCGGCAGCACGCAGGATCGCCCGTGTCATCCGCTCGGCGATCTCGACGTAGGGCTCTCCCCAGCTCGGAGTGAACGGGTTGGAAAGGTGACGCCAGTTACGAGGGTTGCGCAGGGCCTTGTTGCCCTTGCCGAAGACTTGGCCCTCGAAGACATTGGCCGCCTCGATGACCTCGGAGTCGATGCGCACCTCGAGCTCCGGGTGCAACGCAGAGATCGGGGCCATCGTCTCCCGGGCGCGCTCCAGCGGGGAGCTCACCAGGGCAGACAGCTCAACATCAGCGAAATGTTCGGCAGCGCGAGCGGCCATCCGTCGCCCCAGTGGAGACAGATGATATCCGGGCATGCATCCGTACAGAACCGCGGTCGGGTTGTCGACCTCACCGTGGCGCAGCAGGTGAACGGTCGTCATGGCGCTCATCGTCTCCCCTTCCGATACTCGCGGGCCGCAGCCCACCTCTGCCCATGACCCTACGTCATGGGGATGCTCAGCGTGATGGGTGACGGCCCCGACGCTTGCGCTGGGAAGGCCGAGTAACCGGCAGACCCTTGATGACCATGTCGTCACGACGCTTTGCGGCGAAATCAGCGAGGGCGTCAGCCAGGCTCAACGCCGTCGGCTCGGGGGCGATGACGTCAACCGCCAGGCCGTGCTCCCGACAGGTCTCGGCAGTGCGCACACCCACGGCAGCGACGACGGTGTGTTTGTGTGGCTTGCCGGCGATACCGACGAGATTGCGCACGGTCGTCGAGGAGGTGAAGACGACAGCGTCGAACTTGCCGGTCTTGATGGCCTCGCGGGTCTCGGCTGGCGGCGGTGCAGCACGAACGGTGCGGTACCCGACGACGTCCTCGACCTCCCAGCCCAACTCGGACAGGTCGGCTGACAGGGACTCGGTGGCAATGTCGGCGCGCGGCACGAAGACCCGGTTGATGGGATCAAGGGCGTCGTCGAAGGCCGGGAACACTGCGGCCAAGGCCCGGGTGGACTGCTCTTTGGATGGCACCAGGTCGGGTCGCACTCCCCACTCGGCCAAGGCGTTGATCGTCGACTCGAAGATGGCGGCGATGCGCAGGCCCGAGTAGGCGCGGGCGTCCAGACCAATTTGTTCCAGCTTCTCGGAGACGGCCCGCACGGCGTTGGCGGAGGTGAACACGACCCACTCGTAGCGTCCCTCGACGAGACCGCGAATGGCTTTGTCCATCTGCTGCGGGGTGCGTGGGGGCTCCATCGAGATCGTCGGGACGTCGAGGGAATGGGCGCCGTAGCTCTGCAGGCGCGAGGGCAGGGTGGCCGAGTGGTCGCGGGTGCGCGGAATGAGGATGCTCCAGCCGAACAGCGGCTTGGACTCGTACCAGTCCAGCTGTTCTCGCTCAGGAGCCTCAACGACCTTGCCGATGGCAATGTGGATCGACTCGGCGTTGGCCAGTCGAGCGGACTTGGCGGTCTGCGGCAGCTCGCCAAGGGTCGTGGTGTGGGTGGTCTGCTGGGTCGTCGCGCCGTGACAGATGAGGGCTGCCGGCTCATCCTCGCTGCGGCCCGAGACCACCGCGTACTTGACGACCTCCTTGATCCGGCCAGCCGAGGTGTTGACGACGATGAATCCGTTGGCCGACCACGTCGATCCGTCGCCGGCGATGTCTCGCTGACAAGCGGCGTCGCCAATGAGCTGGACGTCATGGCCATGGAGGGTCAGACCGGCGTACTCCGGGACTGCCGTCATGCCGGTGACACCGGGAACAACGTCGACGTCGTGGTCGGCGCGAGCCACCGCAGCAGCCTCGGCGCCGATATCCCCGTCGAGGAAAGGATCCCCGCTGACGAGGCGAACGACCTCAAGTCCTTGGGAGGCCGCATCGATGATGGTGGCGGTGACGTCGGCGCAGTGCTCGTTGACGTCGACCGGAATGGGTGCACCCGTTCCGGGCTGGCTGGGCAGGACGACTTCCTCTTCGTCGGCACTACCAGCCGAAACGATCCTGACGTCAGGGCGGAGCTCCAAGAAGTCACTGCCGAGCAGGATGCGGTGCTCCGGGCACGAAATGACGATGACCTGAGCGCGATTGATGGCGTCAACGGCTCCCAGGGTCAACAGATTCGGGTCTCCTGGGCCAGTGCCCACGAACTCAACCCGGGCCTGGGCCGACGCGGTGCCCAGATCACCGGCAGGCTGCGGCATCGGCTGGTGAGCCTCGTCAGTCATCTGGAGTCCTTCCGGTGTCTGCCGTCATGCCGGGCGGTGTGCTCCAGCTTTGGGCATCGAGGTCAATAGTGCTGGTCTGTGAGGAAAGGCGCAAACCTGCCCGCTCACTGAACATTCCGGATGTCAGGGCAGCACCGCTGGAAGAGTGGGACCATCACGCAGGGTCGGCATGAAGGCGTCGACGTCAAGGGTCCAGTAGGAAATGGGGTCGCCGTCAACGAAGGTCACCGGGACGTGATCGCTCCAGCGGGAGCGCAGGCCCTCAGCAACGTCAACGATCGTCGGTTCGCATCCGAGACTGCGGTAATCCTGTCTCATCCGTGCAACGAATTCGATGGCCTCATCGCGCAGATGACGGCACTGGCGGGTGACAATGACGACACGCCCCTCGACCGGCGGGTCGAGGGGCCGTGATCCACCACTACGAGAGGCAGTCGTGTCATGCCGATGCCATCGCCACATGCACAACCGCCCGAAGTGTCACTTGCCGGCGCGACGACGCTGAATACGCGTCTTCTTGAGCAGCTTGCGGTGCTTCTTCTTCGCCATGCGCTTGCGACGCTTCTTGATCACGGATCCCACGGTCAACCTCTTTCGTTGGAACTGGAAGTCTGGTGCACCCGGGTGGGTGCGAAGTTCCTGGCCCACCGACAAGGCGGACAAAGGGTTACTTTACGCTGTGACCTGCAATCGAGCCAAAAACGCCGCACCGACCCGTCAGGACAAGCCAGCAGCACGGTCGCGACATACCGTCATTGCATCAGCGAAGGTGGCTCGCACTCCCCCGGCCTCCAACTTGGCCAGGGCAGCAGCGGTGGTACCGCCGGGGCTCGTCACCTTGGATCGCAGCACTGCCGGATGCTCCCCACCGGACAACAATTCGGCTGAGCCGACCAGAGTGGCGACGGTGAGCTGGCTCGCCTTGTCTCGCGGTAGTCCCATGGCGACGGCGGCGTCAATCATCGCCTCCGCCACCAGGAAGACGTAGGCAGGGCCGGAACCCGACACGGCGGTGGCGGCGTCATGCAGTTTCTCGGGCACCTCGACGACGGTGCCGACCGTCTCCAGAATCTTGACGACCTTCTCGCCAGCCCCCTCAGCACCTGGTGCAGGGCTGACGATGAACGCACCCTTGCCCACCTGAACCGGGGTGTTGGGCATGACACGCACGACCTTGGCCTGCCCAGCAGCCAGCAACTTCTCGGTGGTCACACCGGCAGCGATGGAGATGACGGTCGCGTCATCCGTGAGGTACTCCGCGACCTCCTCCAGCACATCGACAGCGGCATAGGGCTTGACCCCGAGAATGACGAGCTCGGCGTCGCGAACGGCCTCGGCGTTGTCCGCCGTCGTTTTCACGCCCAGAGTTGAGGCGATCTCGTCGCGATGTGACTCGCAACGCGCCGTCGCCACGACGTCGTCCGCCGTGACCGTGCCAGCGTCGATGAGCCCACCAATGAGGGCTCCGGCCATCGTTCCGCAACCCAGGACCGCGATCTTCCCGCTCACTCGGCAGCCACCAGCTCGGCCAGCTGCACGGCATTGAGGGCAGCACCCTTGCGCAGGTTGTCGGCGGTACAGAAGAACACCAGCCCCTTGCCTGCCGGAGCGGACTGATCAGCACGGACACGCCCGACCAGGGACGGATCAGTTCCGGCGGCAGACCGCGGGTCCGGGACGTCGACAACATTGACTCCCGGAGCATTCGTCAACAGCTCGGTGGCCTTCTCAGGGCTCAGATCGTCGCGGAACTCCGCGTGCACGACCAATCCGTGACCGCTGTACACCGGCACTCGCACACACGTTCCGGCCACCGGCAGATTCGGGATGTGGAGGATCTTGCGCGACTCGTTGCGCAGCTTCTGCTCCTCGTCGGTCTCACCGGTGCCGTCGTCAACGAGGTTGCCGGCAACCGGCACGGCATTGAAGGCGATCGGGGCGACATAGGGCCCGAGGTCGTCGACCGGAACTCCTCGTCCATCAATGGCCAGGGCGGAGGGATCGTCAATGGCTGCGGTCTGCTCGGTGAGGGCGCGCACCCCGGCGACACCCGACCCGGACACGGCCTGGTAGGTGGCGACGACGAGACGGGTCAGCTCGGCAGCGTCATGCAACGGCTTGAGCACCGGCATGGCTGCCATCGTCGTGCAGTTCGGGTTGGCGATGATCCCCTTGGGACGCTTGGCGACGTCCTCGGGGTTGACCTCGCTGACGACCAACGGGACGTCAGGGTCGCGTCGCCAGGCCGACGAGTTGTCGATGACGACAGCCCCGGCAGCAGCCACCTTGGGGGCAAACTCGCGAGAAGTGCCGCCACCGGCGGAGAAGATCGCAATGTCTAGGCCCGCGACATCAGCAGTAGCGGTGTCCTCGACGACGACCTTCCCATCTCCCCACGGCAAGTTCTGTCCAGCTGAACGAGCAGAGGCAAAGAACCTCACCTCGTCAGCGGGGAAATGACGCTCCGCCAGCAAGGTGCGCATGACCCGGCCGACCTGTCCAGTGGCTCCGAAGACTCCAAGCTTCATGCCGCCCATGGTAGGGGCATGACACGACAGGACCGCGCAGTGTCCGAATGGCTCACAACCAGCTGACGTGACCAGCCAGACAGGCATATCCGACGAAGGAGACGATGTCGAGGAAGGCATGGGCGCCGATGAGGGGCAGGAGTCTGCGCCTCGTGGAGAAGACCCACCCGAGGAACAGGCCCATGATGATGTTGCCGAGGAACCCACCCCACCCCTGGTAAAGGTGGTAGGTGCCACGGATCACAGCCGAGACGACGATGACCATCGTCGTCGACCACCCGATCTGACGCCACCGCGTGAAGAGGTAGCCGACCATGACGGTCTCCTCCAGGACCGCATCCATGAGGGCCAGGCCGACGAGTACCGGAACCGTCCACCAGACGTGCTGAAGATGGGAGGCCTCAACAGTCGTGTTGAGGCCCAGGGCGCGAGCAGCGAGGTAGAAACCAAGGCCAGGAATGCCGATGATGGCGGCCAGAATCGCTGCGGCCCCGACATCCTGTCCCCATCCTGGACCTTCCAGGCCAAGAGCGTGACGAACACCCTTGCGAGGCGGCTTGACCTGGGCGAGTAGGAGCAACGCCAGGAAGGCCGGCGCGACACCGAAGACGATGTCAGACAGCTGATAGAGCAGATCGAGCCAAGGACGTCCGGGGGTCACCGAGGAATTGAGCTCAGAGGTCTGCTGATCCATCGGCACGCCACGGGTGAGCCTCTCGATCATTCGCAGAATCGAGTACCACGCGGATTGCCCCAGGCTCACGGCCAAGAGAAATATCGTCTCCCACAGCAGGCGCCGATCAGTCGAGCGATCCCCCGAGAGTCCCCGGCAAGGAGTCTCGTCCCGGCGCGAATGAGGGGGGACGGTACTCGTGCCATTCCACATCCTCAACGCCTCTCCACCAGCGACCTTCCGAACAGCCACACATTGCTCGGTCTCTCGACGATCCGTCGGGTGCAGTACCGGTACCAATCGTGGCCATAAGGCAGATAAACCCGCACCTGGTGGCCAATGTCCACCAGTCTTCGTTGCTCGAGGGGACGAATTCCTTGCAGCATTTGGAATTCCAGGGGGCGATCCAGGCTCGACATGAGCTGTTCCCCGAGGGCGACGAAAACCGGATCGTGGCTGGCCAGCATCACCATCGAGGGACCGGTCATGAGGGCGCGCAGACATGCCGACATCCTCAGATCCACGTCATGGGGACGGATCAGGGTGACCGAGCGGGGACCGGTGTAGGAACCCTTGCACAGCCGGATGCGTCGCCCGGGAGCTGCCAGTCTTCTCACTTGGACGAGGGAGTCGTGACGGGCCGCCTGAATGACGATGCCGGTGTTCTCGTAGTTCTCCAGCAGATCCATGACGATACGGTGAGAACGATCGTGGATGTCGGGGCCCTCGTCGTCCACCGTCACGGCGACATGATTGTCGCGAGCAGTCTGGCAGATCTGCCTGGCGTTCTCCCAGGCGAGATCGTCGTCAACTCGCAGTCCCAGTGCCGCGAGGCCGATGGACACCTCGCTGTGGCCGTCAAACGCCGGGTCGGCGCCGAGCTTCTCGATCACCGTGCACAGTCCGACCGTCGACCGGCGGGCCTGAGCGACGTCAACGGCGTCGGGGGCGAGGGGATGCAAACTGACGTCCAGGCCCTTGACTACCTGATCGGCGGCCTTCTCGACTGCCGTCTCGACGTCCTCACCAGCGACATATGTCGCGGCGATCTCGCGAGCCAACCGTGACTGGGAAACCTTGTCGGCAATGGTCGGGTCCATCGCCAGCTGCATCGCCAGTCGTCGACCCCGTGCCAGCAGGGCTCCGCCACGGAAATCGTGTCGATCCTCGGTCACCGATGGGCCTCCTGTCGCGCCTGGACGTCGCGACGCGCGAAAACGCCACGATCGACGGCCATGCGGGTCTGCATCAGAACTTCGGACAGCGCCTCGATCCGGGCCCCTTGCCCAGCCCTCTCCCCGGAAAGTTTACGGGTGTTGACCTCCAGGACGATGTCCCCGTTGAACCCGCCTGCCACGGCACGCTCGACGACCTTCCAGGCGTGCTGATTCCCCTGACCAGGCAGAAGATGCTCGTCCTTGAAGGTGCCGGATCCGTCAGTCAGGTGGATGTGACGCAGCCTCGACCCCCACAGGTCCACGAGCTTGCGGGAATCCATCTGCGCCGTGGCGGCATGGGACAGATCGAGGACGAGGTGGTCGTAGCTGAGCTTGGTGGGGTCGAATCCCGGCAGATATGCGGCAAAACGACCGGCCGGGGTACGCCAAGGGTACATGTTCTCGACGGCGAAAACCAGTGGGGCGTACTTCTCGTTGAGCTCGGCGATTCCCTCCTCGAACCGGCTCGCGTAATCGCGCTGCCAGCGGAAAGGCGGATGGATGACGATGAGTTCGGAGCCAAGTCGCCCCGCGGCCTCGGCAGCCTTGTCCAACTTGCCCCAGGAGTCGCTACCCCACACATTCGGGGTGACGAGCAGGCACGGCGCATGGATCGACCACACCTTGACGCCGTGTTCTGCCGACAATTCGACGATCCGGTCGACATCTGCGGCAACCGGGTCGATACCGACCATGAGTTCCACACCGTCATAGCCAATGATCTTGGCTCGGGCGAAGGCGTCGGCGGTTGACTCGGGATAGACCGAGGTCGTCGACAACGTCACGCGAGGAACACTGGAAGCAGCCGTGGTCGAGGGATTGTCAGGTCCGACACTGTCAGGCACATGCTCAACCTACCTTGTCGGGATCGACCGCGTGTCGCAAGCCAGGGAATGCGCACCTCGTCCACATTCCCTCATGACCTCACTCGAACCCGCTTCGTTGCAGCCATCCGGGGGCGGATTTCATCATGGGCAGGACACAGGAGACAATACTGCCATGCACGTCGACCATCTCATGTTCGCCGCTGGCCCTGCAGGTCTCGATGAGGATGCCGCTCGCCTGGGCGAAATCCTGGGGACCTCATTCATCAACGGGGGAGTCCATCCGAGCTTCGGCACCCGCAACCGCATCCTGCCGCTGGCCGGGCCGCGTTACATCGAGGTTGTGGAGGTGCTCGACCACCCCGCAGCCGAGAAGGCCGTCTTCGGCCAGGCCGTGCGCGCCCGTCAGGAGCAGGGCGGCGGATGGATGGGGTGGTCCGTCTCCGTCGACGATCTCGCCCCGTACGAGACGCGACTCGAGCGCGAGTCGGTGCCCGGCAGGCGCACCTTCCCCGATGGCCGCCACCTCGAGTGGCGTCAGATCGGCGTCAAGGGACTGATGGCTGACCCGCAGCTTCCCTTCTTCATCAAGTGGACCTCCCCGGTCGCGCTGTTGCCCTCCAGCCTGAGCGGAAACGTCACCCTTGCCTCGGTCGAGGTGTCCGGGTCGCGTCAGCGCGTCGAGGACTGGCTGGGAGAAAGGATTCCCGACGAGGTTGAGGGCATCTCCTTCGAATTCACCAGCCCGAATGGTCACCCCGGCATTGACGCCGTGACCTTCAACACCCCGTCTCGCGGACGAGTTCGCATCTGACGTCAAACACCTGACAGCACCTCCCGGTAGTGCACGAAAAGACGTCACCACCGGGAGTGTGCCGTGTTCCGGATATCCGAACCCCTGACGACCCCGATCACGACTCGGGAACGGCTTTGATCCGTGCGGAATGACTGGATCACCGGCTGATCGGACGGCTCCCGACAGCCATCGAGACCTTCGAGATGAGGTCTGAGGAGAACACCACCATCGTCGGACCTGTCAGCTCCTGCTGGCAGGGTATGGGCCATGGCGAAGAAGACGCAGACTCCGACGTGGATGTGCACCGAGTGCGGCTGGACGACGTCCAAGTGGGTCGGTCGGTGCGGTGAGTGTCAGACCTGGGGTTCGGTGGTCGAGAAGGGGACAGCGAAACTCACCGAGGTCGCCTCATCAACGCCCACGTCCAAGGCCGTGCCCATCGGTGAGGTGAGCAAGCAGGCCACCAACCGTCACCTCACCGGGATCAGCGAGCTGGACCGGGTACTCGGAGGCGGCCTGGTACCTGGAGCTGTCATCCTGCTTGCCGGCGAACCCGGAGTCGGAAAGTCGACCCTGCTCCTCGACGTCGCCGCCAAATGGGCCAAGGCCGGACGACGCACCCTCTACGTCACGGGCGAGGAGTCGGCGGCCCAGGTGAGGCTGCGCGCTGGCCGTACGAATTCCCTGGCCGATGAGCTCTACCTGGCCTCCGAGACCGACTTGGGAACGGTACTGGGACACATCGAGCAGACCGAGCCCTCCCTCATGGTGTTGGACTCGGTTCAGACAGTCGGGACGAGTCAGGCGGACGGCTCCCCCGGCGGAGTCTCCCAGGTGAGGGAGGTCACCGGTGCGTTGGTGCGGGTGGCCAAGAGGCGTGGCATGGCCGTCATCATCGTCGGTCACGTCACCAAGGAGGGGTCGATCGCTGGGCCGCGCACCATGGAGCACCTGGTCGACGTCGTCCTCAACTTCGAGGGCGACCGTCACTCCGGATTCCGGATGGTTCGCGCCACCAAGAACCGCTACGGCCCGGCAGACGAGGTGGGCTGCTTCGAGATGACCGACAGCGGAATCATGGAGGTCCCCGATCCGTCGGGACTGTTCACCTCGGACAATGCCGATCCTCAGCCGGGCACCTGCGTGACGGTGACGATGGAGGGACGCCGTCCCCTGCTCTCGGAGGTGCAGGCCCTGGTGGCCCCATCGGCGTCCGAGAAGTACCCGCGTCGCACCACCCACGGGGTCGAGGGCGGTAGGGTCGCCATGATTCTGGCCGTTCTGGAACGCAAGGCTGGCCTACCGCTGAGCAACCGGGACGTCTACGTCTCGACGGTGGGCGGAGCCAGGGTGTCTGACCCGTCAGCCGATCTCGCGATCGCGGTTGCGGTGGCCTCGGCCATTCTCGACACCAACTTCCCGACGCGAGTCGTCGCCCTGGGAGAGGTTGGACTCGCCGGTGATCTGCGACGAGTCCCTGGTCTGGAAAGGCGCGTCGGGGAGGCCGCACGTCTGGGCTTCGACCTCGCCGTCGTGCCACGCAATTCCCGGGAGGCGCACACCAAGGTCCCGACGATGCACGGACTCCATGTCATCGAGGTCGGCAGCGTGGCCGAAGCCCTGTCGGTGCTCAACTTGCGTCGGCAGCGCCAGCGCCAGGCGAGCCAGCATGACAAGACACCGGAGGTGAGAACTTCGGTGGGTAGAACTAGAGTCGTCTCATGAGCGATGCCCAGCCCGCCCCCGAGAGCGACCGGGAGATGGAGGCCGCGCGGATCCGTCACCTGATGGCTCTGCTCGCCCCTGGCACACCTATTCGGGAGGGACTCAATCGGATCATCAATGGGCGTACCGGTAGCCTCATCGTGCTCGGTAACGGCCCGGAGATCGACGAGGTCTGTTCGGGCGGTTTCCCCCTTGACATCCAGCTCACCCCGCAAGCGCTCCGCGAGCTGTCCAAAATGGACGGTGGTCTGGTCGTCTCCAGCGACCACGAGCGCATCACAGCCGCTGCGGTTCACTTCGTACCTGATGGCAATCTGCCGACGATGGAGACCGGCACACGTCACCGCACCGCCGATCGACTCTCGCAGCAGACCGGCGCACCGGTGGTCGTCGTCTCGTCATCCATGTCAGTGATGTCGCTGTTCCTCAATGGTCGCCGCTACCCGATCGAGAGACCGGAGCAGCTGCTGGCTCGGGCGAACCAGGCCTTGGCAACCCTGTCGAGTTATCGCGCACGTCTGGTCGAGGAGGCCGAGAACCTCACCATGCTGGAAGTCCGCGACCAGGTGCAGGTTCGCGACGTCGCCGCTGTCGCTCAACGAGTCGAGATGTGGCGTCGCATCGACGCCGAGGTCCGCAGTTATGTGTCAGCACTCGGCGTCGAGGGTCGGCTGGTCCAGTTGCAGCGCAACGAGTTGTCCCTAGGCGTGGAGGACCTGGGCCGTCTCCTCACCGAGGACTACCGGCCTGAGACCGTCGCCCCGGGCGAGTTTTCCCTGTCCGGGCTACAGGAATTGCCGTGGGAGGACCTTCTCGACGTCGCCAAGGTGGCTGAAGCCATCGACCTCGATCCCGTCGAGCATCCTCTCCACGCCCCCATGCAGCCACGCGGCCACCGCCAGCTGGCATCAGTCGCCGATCTGTCGTCCCTGACGATCCAGGCGATCATAGATCATTTCTCAAACCTGCAGAGTCTGGTTTCGGCGTCCACCTCGGAACTTGGCGACGTCAAGGGAGTCGGTCTGAAACGGGCACGCGAGATCAGGCAGGCCTTGGAGGCGATTTTCGAGAACGACCAACGCACCCACCGCTTCCACTGACACATGACATCGGTCCCAGCTCATGAGCTGGGACCGATGTCATGTGTCAGAAGGTCACTCACTCACCTGCATGACGAATCGATCGCTTGAGCCGCCGTCGATCTCAACGGTGGCAATGTAGTAGCCACCACCCAGGGGTTCCTTCGACACCTTGCACTTGCCGGTGGAACGCTTCGTCGGCCATGAGACCTTGTAGGTCCACGGATTCTTAGACGTGATCTCGTGGACTCCCCTCGGCCCCCAGGACCCGCAGTCCTCGGTCGACCAGATGCGATCGGTTCCGGACGTCACGGTGAGGGATTGCGTCACCTTCTGGGTGTCCCAGCGGCAGTCAGACGAGCTCTTCACCTCCACGGTGAAAGTCTCGGTGCCACCCACCTTGGGTTTCGCGGTGTCTCCCGTAACCTTGACCGCCAGCTGAGATCCGTCACAAAGCTTGCCGACGGTCGGCGCGGATGGAGATGACGACGCTGATGGGGATTCCGATGGGGAAGCGGACGTGTTGGAGCTGGCTGAACCCGCGGAAGTCGGAGCCTCCTGCCCCCATGCGGTGTCCGTCCATGACGGATTCGGGGTGACGGAGGATGCCACCGGCGCAGCCTGTTCCTTCGAGTCACCCATGAGCTTGGACATACCCGCGATCACCAGGACAACGACAACCACCAGGGCGATGAGCAGGACGAGACGCCGCACCCAATAGGTCTGCGGTGATTCCGGACCCACTGGGTCAGTCAGGCCATGCAAAGGCACCATCAGGCTCTCATCTGACGGTCGGCCCACACCACCGGGGAAACACGCTCACCAGTGAAGAAGGGGGTGTCGACGTCGACATGACGACGAGCCTCGACGTAGCGCAGGTCCTTCATGACGTCGACGAGACGGACGAGGTCGTCACCCTCCAGGGTGAGAATCCACTCGTAGTCGCCCAGGGCGAAGGCAGCCAAGGTGGACGCCTTGACGTCGGAGCTGGCGGCACCGACCATGCCGTGCTCGCGCAGCATCCGAGAACGGTCGGCAGCCGGAAGCAGGTACCACTCCTTGGATCGGATGAAGGGGTAGAAGGCTGCCCACTGTCGCGCAGCGACTCCGGCGAAGCAGGAGGGCAGGTGAGACTTGTTGAACTCTGCCGGGCGATGCACGCCCATGTTCGACCACACCGGGTCCAGGTGGTGACCCAGGCCGGACCCACGGAAGCGGTGGTAGGCGTCCTGCAGTGCAGCCGGGTCGTCGCTCAGCCACCACACCAGCAGGTCGGCGTCAGCACGCAGACCCGACAGGTCGTACCAGCCACGGGTCTCGACCCCGGACCGTCCGACCCACTCGTGAGAACCGTCAATGAGCTGACGACGCTCGACATCATCAGCGGGCAGCGGGGTGGCAACGCGGAACACGGAGTACATGGCCCACTTGCTGGAGGAATTGACCTCCTCCGGGACGACGGCGTGGTCACGCGGGTCAGTCGGCGCGGTGTAGGAACCGGCGGGGGCCTCGTCGTCGCGAGGCTCCTCACGCACCGAGTCGGGGCTCGAGGGATCAGTCATGGGGATCTCCTTGGTCAGAAGGTCGTAAGGGGACCGAGACTCCGGCTCCGATTCGCAGACCGCGGAGGCGGCGACCAGTTCGCAGGCCTGACTCTCGTCAGGCTCGGCGATGTCACTTCCAGAAATGGCCGGAATGTCCTTGGCATCCGGGCAACGTCGGCAGCATCCGGGCGCGCAGGGGGTGGGCCAGGAGGTCAGACTTCCACCCTCTCCTCGAGCAGCCGCTGCCTGGGCCATGATGAGGCCCGCCATGTCGGCGACGAAGGCCGGATGGGCGCCAGCGGTCGCAGCTCGGGCAAAGGCCAGTCCGATCTCGGCCGCCGTCTCGGCTGCTTCGTGATCGAGGTCATTGACGACCTCCATGTGATCAGCAATGAACCCGATCGGCGCAACCGCGACGGACTTGACTCCTTGCTCCGGAAGGGTGCGCAGGTGGTCGTTGATGTCAGGACCCAGCCAGGGATCGGTCGGTCGTCCCGATCGTGAACAATAGGCCAGATCCCACTGCGGCATGTTGCCGAAGGTCTGACGCACCTGGTCGGCGATCTTCTCGCACACCGCCTTGTGCTGGGAGACGTAGTCGGTCCCCGGCTGTCCCGTCCCGGACGCCTCCTGCATGGAATCAGGGATGGAGTGGGTGACGAACACGACTCGAGTTGCCTCGAGCGGGGTCGGCGGGATGCGCATGAAGGACTGCATGAGGGCTTCCGCATTGGCACGGATGAAGCCGGGCGCCTCGTTGAAGGGAGGTACCTTGTCGATCTGCATGTCGGTGACGCCGGCCTTGTCGAGGGCGGCAGCAATCTCCTCACGGTACTGCCGACAACCGGAGTAGCAGGCGTATGCGGAGGTGACGACGACAAGAACTCGACGCACACCGTGGTTGTGCATCTCCGGCAGGACGTCATCAAGGAAAGGTGAGCCGTTGCGGTTCCCCAGCAAGACCGGGATTCGAGCTCCGCGCTGGTGAAGCTCATCCTTCAGGGCGTTGACGAAGGCATCCGTCGCCACGTTGATGGGACTGGCCCCGCCGAACCGGTCATAGTGGTGGGCGACCTCGGCCAACCGCTCGTCCGGGATACGACCGTTGGAAACCCTCCTCAGGAAGGGCATGACCTCCTCGGGGGAACGCGGCCCACCGAAAGATGCGATGAGCACCGCGTCATAGGGAGCCAGCGGATCCTTGGGGGCTGAATAGGGGTTGGCGGTCACGAGTCTTTCTCCTCACCTCGGTGGGCCGCGTCCGCGGCAAGGTCCTCCACCCGCAGGCCGGTGACCGGGCAGACCATGCAGTCAGCGTTGGTGAAG
The DNA here is from genome assembly GCF_052654715.2 of Cutibacterium nasicola. Classification (NCBI taxonomy): domain Bacteria; kingdom Bacillati; phylum Actinomycetota; class Actinomycetes; order Propionibacteriales; family Propionibacteriaceae; genus Cutibacterium; species Cutibacterium nasicola. The sequence goes on from NZ_CP199745.2 coordinate 1,954,468, forward strand.
GTTGACATGTCGATGACGGGAGCGGCGATCTCGACGTCGATGCCCAACACGTCCGACAACGAGTTGAGCCAGCGATCCCCCAGGCCCTTTTCAGAGGCCATCCTGGCTCGCGCCGACGGGATGTGCGCCATGGACGCAGCAAGACGACGCAACGATGCTGCCACCTCGTCGACCGGCACGGATCCCTCCTCGGGAAGGCGCTCCAGCTCGGCGGTGACCAGATCCGAGATGACGTCGCGCAAGGCGACGACGGCGGGTGCCATCCGGCGGCGTTCGAGGTCAATGGCGAGATGACGGACACCGGTGGCGACGATGTGCTCGGCGGCGGCACGCTCGGCCTCGGCCGAGGCGGGAACAGCATGACGTATGGTCTCCAGGTCGATGACCTCAACCCCGGCGGGCACAGGTTCCTCGACGTCTCCGCTGACGGCCAGGTCAAGCACCAGCAGGTCGCGTCCGGCGCGAGCATCCACTGCACGTCGGGCGACCTCTGTGGAGAGGGCAGGCACACCCGAGCCACGGCAGGTGACGACGAGGTCGGCCTGCTCCAACGCGGCATCCAGATCGACGGCCTCGGTCACACGGTGACGGCGAGCGAATCCGGCGGCACGGCCAGAAGCGGAATGAACCTGAATCTCAGTCACGCCACGCGAGTTCAGTTGGGCGCACGATGCTCCGGCATAGGAACCCGTTCCCATGACGAGGACACGCGCCCCACCAAGGTCCATCTGCTGGGAGACGAGGTCTAGTCCAACGGCCACCACGGTGCGTCCCCCGGCAGCCAGTGCGGTCTCGGTGGCGACATGACGAGAGGTCTTGAGCGCTTCCTCGACGAGGTGGCCGATGGTGTATGACACCGTCTGCTCCTTGCGCGCCTCATTCAGAGCACGCTTCATCTGTCCGGCAACCTCGCGCTCACCGACAACCATCGACTCCAGACCAGCAGCTACCCGGAAAACTCGCCAGACGGCGTCTGTCTCACAGAAGATCTGGGCCGAGTCAGCCAACACAGCCGCCCCCTGGTCGGCGAGACAGGACCGCAGTGCGGCCTCGTCGAATCCCTGAGCGGCAGAGTCAGGAGAAGTCTCCACCATCAGGCACACTCGGTTGCACGTTGACAACACGAGAGCGCCACGGATCTGGGGATGGTCAGTCAGTGCCAGGGCGAGCCCATCGACCTGCGCGGCCGCCTCGGAAACGACGCCGAGTCCCTGCTCGGCATAATCCACGGTCAAGACACACAATCCCACGAAGCGCTATTCAACCATGCGGTTCCGACGAGCCCCAGTAGCAATGAGCCTCGCGCCCAACAACCGCCCCATGAACAGCCTCTCGACGACGTGGGGCACAATCGAGGTGATGACTGAAACCACCACCTTCACAGCCGATTCGCCGCTTCTGCAGGCCATGACCGGGCATCGCCCTGCCGTCACGCCGGTTTGGTTCATGCGTCAGGCGGGCCGTTCGCTCCCGGAATACCGCAAGGCCCGCGAAGGCACGACGATGCTCGACTCCTGTCTCAACCCTCAGCTGGCAGCCGAGATCACCTGCCAGCCGGTGCGACGCCACCACGTCGACGGGGCAGTTCTCTATTCCGACATCATGGTGCCCTTGGCCCTGGCCGAGGTGGGGGTGCGGATCGAGCCGGGAGTCGGACCGGTCCTCGACGAGCCTGTTCGCACCGTTGCCGACGTCGCGCGAATCACCCAACGCGAACCCGGTGATGCCTCGGCCATCGAAGAGACTGCCCGACTGGTGGTGGAAGAACTCGGTGACACCACGCCCCTGATTGGTTTCGTCGGGGCCCCGTTCACGATTGCCGCCTACCTGGTGGAAGGCGGACCCTCCCGCGACCACTTGGCCGCCCGCGCGATGATGCACTCAGATCCCCCGGCCTGGGCCAAGCTCATGGAGTGGGTAGCCGACCTTGACGCCGCCTTCCTGGCCGCCCAGGTGGGCGGTGGGGCCCGTGCCGTCCAGCTCTTCGATTCCTGGGCCGGTTCGCTGAACGCCGTCGACTACCGCGCCAGCGTCGCCCCGTTCTCCCAGCGAGCCCTCGCAGAGCTCGACCCGGACACCCCTGTGGTGCACTTCGGCGTCAATGCCGGCCATCTTCTCGCCGAGCTGGCCCAGGTGGCCGCGACGGCGTCCCGCAACCCGGTGCTCGGCATCGACCACCGCATCAGCCTCGACGAGGCTTGCGCCACCCTCATGGTCTCCGGAATGGACATGCCGGTACAGGGCAACATTGACCCGGCCCTGCTCTTCGCCGATTGGGATTCATTGGAGACCGCTACTCGCGACGTCGTCGCGGCTGGACGCCAGGCCCCTGGCCACGTCGTCAATCTGGGCCATGGCGTGCCCGCCAACACTGACCCCGACGTCCTGACGCGACTGGTGGAGCTGGTGCACTCACTGTGAACCACAATTGCGAGGAAGTGACGATGAGCATCCCTGATCCACACAACGTCGACGCCGTCGTCATCGGTGGTGGCATGGCCGGGCTCGTTGCGGCCTGGCAGCTCACCCAGGAAGGGCTGCACCCTGTGCTGGTGGAGTCCCGCGGGTACACCGGCGGCCTGGTGGTTGGGGCCACGTTGGCGGGGATCAGCTACGACATCGGCGCCGAGGGGTGGGCCATTCGTCTTCCCGACACCGCCGAGCTGGCCGAGGAACTGGGGGTGACCGTCGAGAAGCCGAGGACTGCCCCGTCCTGGGTGTACTTCGACGACGCCTGCTTCGCGATGCCCGGCAATGCCATCCTGGGCATCCCAGCCGATCTGTCGGATCCGGCGGTCGTGATGGCGCTGGGGGTCGACGAGGCCGCCCGCGCCGCCGAACTCGACAACGCCCCGATGCCCGACGAGCTTCCCCGAGATCTGGGGACCCTGGTGGAGTCCCGCATGGGTCCGGATGTGCTGAGGCGACTCGTCACGCCGATCGCCGGTGGCATCCATGCCGCCGATCCGCACCTGCTCTCGGCAGACGTCGTCTCCCCCGGTTTGCGAACTGCCGCCCGGACCACCGGATCCCTGGCAGCCGGCGTGGCGCTGTGCCGCTCCCGGATGCCAGAGGGGCCGGTCGTCGCGTCAGTTGCCGGTGGCATGTTCACCATGCCGGCCGAGCTGCGCCGTCAGGCCGAGGAGGCCGGTGCAACGATCATGACCCGAGTAGGTGCGCGAGAGCTGACCCACCATGGCGACCAGTGGCTCGTCGAGGCCGCCGACACCTCACGCAATCCCAATCCGTCCCTGCCTCCCATCCCCGACGGCGAGGTGCACTCCTTCCTGACCCCGCGCGTCGTGGTGGCCTGCTCGGCTGGCTCTGCCACCGAGCTGATGAGCAGCATCATTGACGTGTCCGGCCCCGGGATGGTTCCCGGCGCCCCCATTGGTCACGTCAATCTGGCCCTGCAGGCTCCGCAGCTGGACGACTGCCCGCGGGGAAACGGCATGTTGGTGGCTCCCGGGACGACGAGCGTCAAGGCCAAGGCTCTGACGCACATGTCGGCCAAGTGGCCAAGCCTGAGCCAGTCCTGCCCCGACGGTCTGCACCTGCTGCGAGTTTCCTATGGACGATCCGGGGAGACGGACGTCGAGTTCAGCGTCGAACGGGCGCTGGAAGATGCCTCGGTCCTGCTCGGTGTGGAATTGTCGTCGGACCAGGTGGTGGACTCCCAAATCATCTACTGGACGGGTTCACTGGCCCCACTGACCCCACAGACCAGGGCGTGGCGCGACGGCCTGCACCGTCAACTCGAGGCGTTGAACCAGTCCGGACGAGGCCGCATCGGCCTGGTCGGGGCGTGGGCGTCGGGCTCCGGCATCGCCGCCTTGGTGCCGCAGGCCCGCCACACGGCTCGTCAACTGGTCTGAGAGCAGGGGAGGCGTCGGATCCGGGTGCCACAATGGGGGCATGTCTTCAATCCGTCTGGGAACCCGTGCCAGCACCCTGGCCACCACTCAATCCGAGATGGTCGCAGAGCTGCTGAGATCGCAGGGGCTCGACGTCGATCTGACGACGATCACCACCCACGGTGACACCTCGACGGCCTCGTTGGCGTCAATGGGTGGCATCGGGGTGTTCGCCTCGGCGATCCGCGCTGCCCTGTTGGAGGGCTCAGCCGACATCGCTGTCCATTCCTTCAAGGACCTGCCGACCGGACGCCCGCTCGGACTGACGATTGGTGCCGCCCCTGTTCGCGAGGATCCGCGCGACGCCCTGGTGGCTCGTGACGGTCTCACCCTCGACGAGTTGCCACAGGGGGCCAGCGTCGGAACCGGTTCGCCGCGGCGAGTGGCCCAACTGTTGGCGGTGCGACCGGATCTGACGATCGTCGACATCCGCGGCAACGTCGATACCCGTCTGGGCCGGGTCAAGGGTCTGGGTCACTACGCCAAGGACAGCGGCACGGAGGACCTCGACGCCGTCGTGCTGGCTGCCTCAGGGCTTGCTCGTCTGGGTCACAGTGACGTCATCACCGAGCTTCTCGACCCGTCGGTCGTGCTGCCGGCTCCGGCCCAGGGAGCCCTGGCCGTCGAGTGTCGGACCGCCGATGTGCATCACGGCAAGCTCGCCAAGGCCCTCGCCAGAATCGACGACCACGGCACGCGACTGTCGGCCACCGCCGAGCGAGCCGTGCTGTCCCATCTGGGGGCCGGGTGCGCCGCCCCGATCGGCGCGTTGGCCCATCTCACGCCGACCCCCGGGAGGTCCCCAGACGTGTTGACCCTGGACGTCGTTGTGGCTGCGGTCAACGGGTCGCGCACCATTCGGGAACAGGTGAGCGTCGAATTGCCTGAGGAGGTCGAGCCGGCACTGGCCGCGGCGCATACCCTGGGAGTGACGGCCGCCGAGGAGCTGCTGGACGACGGCGCCGCCGATGTCGCAGACCTCAAGGCCTCAGGAAGCACTCGATGACCACGAACCCTGCTGATCTCATCAAACCCCCAGTCGTCGTCCCCCGTGACGACTCCCACGACAAATTCGTGACGACCTTGAAGCAGGCCGGTTACGGGGTCATCCACAAGGCGCTGACCCGGACCGTCGAGCTCCCGGACGCCGATAGGCTCTCCGAGGCCGACCTGTGGCAGGCCGACTGGCTGGTCGTCACCTCGAAGACCACCGTCGGGCTGCTGCCCGATCCACTGCCGAACCCTGACATCAAGGTGGCAGCCGTGGGCGCAGCTACTGCGAGGGCCCTGGAGAAGCGCAGTACTGGCGTCGACTTCGTGCCGGAGGACCACAGCGGAGCCGGTCTGGTCGCCGAATGGCCGGGTGGTGCCACGAACGTCCTACTCCCGGTCTCGAAACTGGCCGCCGACACCGTCCCCGAAGGACTGACGAGGGCCGGTTGCACCGTCAACCGGCTCGAGGTGTACACCACCGCTGCCGTTGAGGAACTGCCCCAGGTGATCGCCCAGTCCTGGCCGTCGGTCGGGTTCGTCGTCGTCACTGCATCCTCGGTGGGACGTGCCCTGATCGACCTCGTCGAACCGTTGGGATGGCGTCGTCAGAAGCTCGTCGCTCTCGGCAGACCCACTGCGAAGACCCTCAAGGAGCTCGGCCACCCATCAGACGCGGTGGCCTCCTCCCCCACCCCCCAAGCCGTCCTCGAGGCGGTCGAATCCTTGGTCGCCTGATCGACGACCTGTTTAAGAAGGAAGATGATCATGAACCTGTACCTGCCTGATTCCAGCGATCTCCGCATGGCCGATGTCAAGCCGCTGCCCGAAGAACTTCGCCCGGTGTCGCGTCCACGCCGACTGCGCACCACCCCTGCGATGCGACGCATGGTCGCGGAGACCCGGGTCGCCCCGGCCCAGCTCATGCTGCCGGTCTTCGTCAAGGAGGGCATCGACTCCCCTGTCGAGATCACAAGTCTGCCTGGCCAGTACCAGCACTCCATCGAGTCCATCAAGGAACTCGCCACCAAGGCCGCCGAGGCCGGCATCGGCGGTATCGACCTGTTCGGTATTCCCGAGCACAAGGACGAGATCGGTTCCCAGGCCTGGGATCCCAACGGAATCCTCAATGCCGGTATCTCTGCGGTGCGCGAGGCTGTTGGTGACGACCTCGTCATCTGTGCCGACACCTGTCTGGATGAGTTCACCGATCATGGCCATTGTGGTGCGCTGACTCCTGACGGCCGCGTCGACAACGACTCCACCCTGCCGCTGTATGCCGCGATGGCGGTCTCCCAGGCTCGGGCCGGAGCCCACATGGTGTCCCCGTCGGGAATGATGGACGGCCAGATCGCCGTCATCCGCGACGCCCTCGACCGCGAGGGGTTCACCGACGTGTCGATCATGGCCTACTCGGCCAAGTACGCATCCGCCTTCTTCGGACCCTTCCGCGACGCCGTGGACTGCTCCCTCAAGGGTGATCGCAAGGCCTACCAGCAGGATCCGTCGAACCGTCGTGAGGGCATGCGCGAGACGCTGCTCGACCTGGCCGAGGGTGCCGATGCCGTCATGGTCAAGCCGGCCTCTCACTACCTCGATGTGCTGGCCGACGTCGCCGAGGTCTCCCAGGTGCCAGTAGCCGCCTACCAGGTTTCCGGCGAGTATGCGATGCTCGAGGCCGCTGCCGCCAAAGGTTGGATCGACCGTCGTCGCTGCATCAACGAGTCCCTGACCTCGATCGTGCGCGCGGGCGCCGATCTCGTCTTGACCTACTGGGCCATTGAGGCCGCTCAGATGTTCCGCGAAGACTTCTGATCCTTGATGATCATGCCCACCACGAGCCCAAGCACCGGAAGGAAGAGATGACCTCCAACGCCGAACTGTTCTCCGCCGCACAGACCGTCATTCCCGGAGGGGTGGATTCCCCGGTGCGGGCCTACGGATCGGTGGGCGGGGTTCCCCGCTTCATCGAGAAGGCCCGGGGCCCGTGGATCTGGGACGTCGAGGGCACCCGGTACGTCGACCTGGTGTGCACCTGGGGTCCGGCCCTTCTGGGTCATGCCCACCCCGAGGTCGTCGCCGCCGTTCAGGAGGCCGCGTCGAAGGGGCTGTCCTTCGGTGCTCCGACCCGCACCGAGACCGAGTTGGCTGACGCGATCATCGAGCGAATGGCCCCGGTGGAGAAGGTGCGCTTCGTCTCGACAGGTACTGAGGCGACGATGACAGCGGTTCGACTGGCCCGTGGCGCCACCGGGCGTGACGCCATCATCAAGTTCGCCGGAAATTACCACGGTCACTCCGACGCCCTGCTCGCCGCTGCTGGTTCCGGCGTGGCCACTGCTGGTCTGCCTGGTTCAGCTGGTGTCCCGGCTGCCTCGACCGCTGACACCATCGTCGCGGACTACAACGACGTCAAGGCCCTCAAGGAGGTGTTCGCCGAGCGTGGCGACCAGATCGCCGCTGTGATCGTCGAGTCCTGCCCGGCCAACATGGGTATCGTCCCGCCCGAGCCCGGCTTCAATGCGGCGATTCGTCGACTCACCAGTGAGCACGGCGCCCTCATGATCACCGACGAGGTGCTCACCGGATTCCGGTGCAGCGCGTCGGGATTCTGGGGTCTGCAGCAGCAGTCCGGCGAAGCCTTCGCGCCCGACATCATCACCTTCGGCAAGGTGGTCGGCGGCGGCATGCCGCTGGCTGCCCTGGGTGGACGCGCCGAGGTCATGGATCTGCTGGCACCGACCGGTCCGGTCTACCAGGCCGGTACCCTGTCGGGTAACCCGCTGGCCACCGTCGCCGGGGTCACGACCCTGCAACTGGCTGACGCCGGGGTGTACCAGCGTCTCGATGCCCGCTCCGAGCAGTGGCGCGGCGAGTTGGTCGCCGCCCTCGATGCGGCTGGCGTTTCCTACCGCCTGCAGAACGCCGGGAACCTTTTCAGCGTCTTCCTCGGGGTGGATGGTCCGGTGCGCGACTACGACGATGCCAAGGCCCAGAGCGCCGAGGCGTACACCGCCTTCTTCCACGCCATGCTGGGAGCCGGGGTCAACCTGCCGCCCTCGTGCTTCGAGGCCTGGTTCCTCTCCGACACCCACGACGACGAGGCCTTCGAGATCTTCCGCAAGGCCCTGCCGAAGGCTGCCGAGGCCGCCGCCAGGGTCACCGGCTGAGATCGGATGTCGGTACCTGTAACCGGGCTGAGTCCGCACGCCGTCAAGACGGTTTGTGACTGGTTCGACGTCAACGGACGAGATCTGCCGTGGCGTCGGCCAGGCACCTCCCCGTGGGGCGTCCTCGTCAGCGAGGTGATGAGCCAGCAGACACCTGTGTCGCGGGTCATCGGCCCGTGGCATGAGTGGATGAACCGTTGGCCCACCCCTGACGACCTGGCAGAGGAGGATTCTGGCGAAGCGGTTGCCGCGTGGGGGCGACTGGGCTACCCGCGTCGAGCCCTTCGGCTGCATGCGTGTGCCGTGGCTGTCGCCACCGACCACGGTGGGGTCGTACCCAGCGATTATGACGACCTCGTTGCGCTGCCAGGTATCGGTGACTACACCGCTGCCGCAGTAGTCTCCTTCGCATTTGGTGGCCGCGCCACCGTGCTCGACACCAATGTGCGCCGCCTCATTGCCCGGGCAGAGTCTGGGATCGCGAACTGCCCCACCTCGGTGACGAAGGCAGAGCGAGTGGTTGCCGACGCGCTTGTCCCCACAGACGACGTCCGGGCCGCGAGGTGGGCGGTGGCCTCCATGGAGCTGGGAGCGCTGGTCTGCACAGCGAGGTCTCCGCTGTGCGAGGTGTGCCCCATCCAGGGTGTTTGCCGGTGGGTAGCTGATGGTAAGCCCGACAATGCCCCGGCCCGCCGGAGACAGCCGTGGAAGGGCACCGATCGTCAGTGCCGTGGCGTGATCATGGACGTCGTCCGCAACAGTCCGCACGGCGTCAGGGTTGATGTGGCCCTGTCCGCGTGGCCGGAATCTGATCAGGCGTCGCGCTGCCTGGAATCCTTGCTCCACGACGGTCTGGTCCATCGCAGCGGGGAGTTGGTGACGCTGTGAGCACGATCGCGGGAAGTGTTGCCGCTGCCCAGGCCATTGCCGGGCACATCGACGCGGCGGCGAGGCGGGCAGTTGTCCTCATCGACGGCGGCTCGGGGTCGGGAAAGACGACCCTTGCCAACCGCGTCGCCGAGATGAGCCCGAACACCCAGGTCGTCCACGGCGACGACCTCTACCCCGGCTGGACCGGCCTGTCAGCGGTGTGGGACCTGAGCGAGCTCATCGTCGGGAACCACTACCAACGCTGGGACTGGTACCAGGACCGGTTTGCCGAGGAGGTCACCCTCGACGCGCATCGTCCCCTCGTCATCGAGGGGTGTGGGGTCCTCACCACGACGAATACCAGGCACGCCTCGATGACGGTGTGGTGCTCCTGCCCCTATGACGCACGCCGCGACCGAGCCCTGGGACGTGACGAGTTCTTCATCGACTGGTGGGCAATGTGGGCCATCCAGGAGAGGCTTCACCAAGTTCGTCACCATCCTGAGCAGCTTGCTGACGTCATGGTGGATCTGACCACCCTCACCCAGTGACGCACCCCTCCCCGTGGCACTCAACTAAGGGTGTGTTACGGTTCCTGCAACATTCCATGGATCTCAGGCTTGTGACTTTCGGCAATACCTGATCCACCGGCGGGCACGAGTGTGTCCACGCCGGTATCCCACGTTGCCGGAGGTACTCATGAATCCAGTGGTGCAGTCCCTGAGAAAGGGACTCGTCGTCTCCTGCCAGGCGTTGCCCGGCGAACCCATGTATTCCGAGAACGGTGGCGTCATGCCCCTGTTCGCGACTGCCGCTGCGCAGTCCGGTGCCGGTGGCATTCGCGCCAACTCGGTCCGAGACATCAAGGAGATCCAGGCAGCCGTCCCGTTACCGGTGATCGGCCTGCTCAAGAAGGAGTACGGCGGTTTCGAGCCCTACATCACCCCGACCCTCGACGACGTCGAGGCAGTCCTGTCTGCCGGGGCCGACATCGTCGCCTTCGACGCCACCGACCGCGTCCATCCGAACGATGTCTCCACGCCGAACTTCATCGCCCAGATCCGCAAGGCCCATCCGACTGCCGTTCTGATGGCCGACATCTCCACCTACGACGAAGCCGTCACGGCCGAGAAGTGCGGAGTCGACCTGGTCGGAACCACCCTCTCCGGATACACCGCCGCCTCCGCGGACTCCCCCGTCCCCAATCTCGAGTTGGTGCGTCGTCTCGCCTCCGACCTGTCCATCCCCGTCATCGCGGAGGGCAACATCTCGACCCCCGACCTCGCTGTGGCCGCCCTCGACGCCGGGGCCCACGCCGTCGTCGTCGGCGGCGCAATCACCCGTCCCGCCCAGATCTGCACCCGATTCGTCGACGCCATCCACGCCCGCGCCGCCCAGACCCCCTCAGAGAACTGACATGTTCAAGACCCTGCAGAAAATCGGCAAGGCCTTCATGCTACCGATCGCCATCCTCCCAGCCGCAGGCCTGTTGCTGGGTATCGGTGGCGCGTTGTCCAACCCCACCACCGTCAAGAGCTACCCCGCCCTCGGCAATCCCATCCTCCAGGACATCTTCCAGGTCATGAGCGCAGCTGGAAATGTCATCTTCGAAAACCTCGCGCTGCTGTTGTCGATCGGCCTGTGCATCGGCCTGGCGAAACGCGACAAGGGAACCGCCGCACTGGCCGGCATCACCGGATTCCTCGTCATGACAGCCACCACCAAGGCCCTCGTCTCCCTGTCCTCCAACCCCGACCGGACGATTGACACCGGCGTCATCGGTTCACTCGTCATCGGCGCCGTCGCGGTGTGGCTCCACAACCGCTACCACAACATCGAGCTGCCGGCCTTCCTCGGCTTCTTCGGAGGCTCGCGCTTCGTGCCGATCGTCACGGCCTTCGCCGGAATCATCATCGGCGCGTTCTTCTTCCTGGTGTGGCCGCCGATCCAGGCCGGAATGGTGTCCGCCGGCACCGCGATCGCCGGATGGGGCGTCATCGGCACCCTCTTCTACGGATTCCTGATGCGTCTGGCGGGTGCCGTCGGTCTGCACCACATGATCTACCCGATGTTCTGGTACACCCCGCTGGGCGGTTCCGAGGTCGTCGCCGGACAGACCGTCGTCGGCGCGCAGAAGATCTTCTTCGCCCAGCTCGCCGACCCGAACCACGTCGGACTGTTCACCCATTCGACCAGATACTTCGCCGGCCGCTTCGCCACCATGATGTTCGGTCTGCCGGGCGCGTGTCTGGCGATGTGGCAGTGCGTGCCCAAGGGGCGTCGTGCCAAGTACACCGGCCTGTTCGCCTCGGTCGCCTTCACGTCCTTCCTGACGGGAATCACTGAGCCGATCGAGTACATGTTCCTCTTCGTCGCTCCCCTGCTCTACGTGTTCCATTCGGTCCTCGATGGCGTCTCCTTCCTGGTGGCGGACCTCATCAACATTCGTATTGGCAATACCTTCTCGGGTGGTGCTATCGACTACCTCCTGTTCGGTGTGCTGCAAGGTGAGGCCAAGACCCACTGGCTGTATGTGTTGCCTGTCGGCGCGCTCTGGTTCGTCATCTACTATTTCTCCTTCACCTTTTTCATCAAGAAATTCCGGATCGCCACTCCGGGACATCTCGAGGACACCATGACTGCCGCCACACCCACCGACAGAAGGTCCCAGGAAAAGTCCGAGCGGAGGAACAACGGGATCGACGAGACAGCGGCGGAGATCATCACTGCCTTGGGCGGTGCCGAGAACATCGAGGACGTCGACGCGTGCATCACGCGTCTGCGTGTGTCAGTAAAGGTGCCTGATCAGGTCAACAAAGCCAGACTCAAGAATCTCGGAGCGACCGAGGTCTTCGAGGTCGGCGGCGGAGTCCAGGCCGTCTACGGAGCCAAAGCCATCCTCTACAAGAACGCCATCAACGCCCAACTCGGAATCGACGACTGAAAGGTGTCGACATGTCCATTTTTCGCAAGCGCCGCAAGGCCACACCCCTGACCATCGCAGCACCGGTCTCGGGCGAGATCATCGATATTGCTGACGTACCGGACCCAGTATTCGCAGGCAAGCACATGGGCCCAGGCTTTGCGGTCGCCCCGGTCTCGGGCGACTTCACCTCGCCCATCGACGGCATCGTCATGCTTGTCGCGCCGACCCTCCACGCCGTTGGCCTGCGCGCAGACAATGGGGCGGAGGTTCTGGTCCACGTCGGCGTCAACACCGTTGAGCTGAAGGGCGAAGGTTTCACTGCCCACGTCAACGAGGGCGACTGGGTCAGGACCGGCGATCTGCTCCTGAGCGTCGATCTGGACAGCATACGGCCACACGTACCGTCGCTGATCTCCCCCGTGGTCGTGACCAACGCGGCCAGGTTCACCATCTCGGAACGCAGCAATGATCCGGCGTCAGTGCTCTCAGTCACCGCAGGATGACCCGGTGCAACGTTCGGATCGCTCACGGCACGCAACGACGAAGCAGGGATCGCTCAGACCAGGGCACGTCATCGTCAAGAAGATTTACAACAACAATGTTCTTCTCGGCGTCAACGGTTCGGGGACCGAAATAGTCGTCAATGCTCGCGGTATCGCCTATGGACGACACCGCGGGGAGATCGTCGATGCCTCATCGGCCCAGCGATATGTCGCAGAGGGTGCCTATCGCACGACCGCCATCGCATCACTGCTAACGAACGCCACTCACACCGAGGTGCGAGTGGCACAGGCAATCGTCGAATTGGCGCGCAAAGAGCTGGGCACTCCCCATGCCCGACGGATGATGCTGCCCATCCTCGATCACCTCGTCGCAGCTGTGCACCGAGCTAAGCAGGGGGCCGTCATCGATTTTCCCCTGGAATGGGAAGTCCGTCAGCTCTATCCCGATGAGGCGGAACTGGGCCGACGCGCTGTCGAAATCGTCGACGGTGCTCTCGGAATCCATTTGCAACCCGAGGAATGGGTGGCATTCTCCCTGCACTTCATCAATCAGCGGTGGGACAGTAGAGACGTTTCGCGGACCATGTCGATGACTCAGACGATCTGCGACGTTTTCACCGAGCTGGAGGACCTGTGGCACGTTGAGATCGACCGTTCGTCCATGAGCGCATCCCGCTTCGTCACCCACCTTCGCTATCTGTTCGCTCGGGCCTCGGACAACAAGCAGCTCTCTCACGTTGACCTGGACATTGTGGGACTCATGTCAGATCACTACCCAGAAGCCACATTGGCAGCTAGCCAAGTGGCCGAGCACATGTCGAAAGTAATCGGCAACGACCTGACGAAAGCCGAAATCAACTACATCGCCTTACACACCACCCGGCTCTACAACGAGGTGATGGGGATGGATGACTGACGATCGCGCACCTGTTAAGGCTCATCGGTAGCGGTCAATACACAAAAATGGCGATGACCCTCCTGCCGGAAAGCCAGCACCAAAGTCACCAGATCAAAATCCAGATGCGTGCCTAACTCCCACCGCAACATAACGAGGTTCAGCCGCTGCGATCCATCGCAGCGGCTGAACCTCGGGCTGATCAGATTCCGGTGATATCCTTAAATTTCACGGTCTTGATCTCACTAGGGTTTTGGGAACAAATCGCATCAAACTTCCATTTGCCGTGAGCATCGATAGAGTTGGCGTTGGCCAGACAGGTGTCCGTGTTGTTGCCGGACGCGTCATAGGCGTTGAATTCGATCTGGACGTAGTTGTTGATCGACTCGTCAGAGTTGTTGCGTACGTACCCCGTCACATGGACCGTGAACTCGTCCTTCTTCAACTTCCAACCCTTGAGCAGGGCAAGGTCGCCCTTAACTTGATCCTCGTCGGTGGTCTTCGCGGCAGGCTTTTCGACCTGCTTGGCCTGGCTCGTAGCTGGGGCGGACGCGGCCTTGTCGCTACCGGACTTCTGCTCGTCACCTCCTTTCGACCCTCCTTCCAGACCTGCGAAAATCCCCAGAATGACGACGGCGATGACAATCCAGAACCACACCCGCTTGTAGATCGGCTTTTTTGGCTTCGACGGCGGCATCCCGCTCGAGTTCAGGGCATATTGGAAGTTGGGCTGACCTTGCGGACCTTCTCCCGGGTACTGCGGTTGTGGGTAGTGGGGTGATTGCTGGTCATTGGACATTGGTGTCTCCTTTCGACTCCACACCAGTGCATCCCAGGATCGGGCCCTCCCGCATCGGCCGAACGGACAGACCGCAGGTGGCCGATTGGGCAGGTGTTTTCGTCCATCCGGTCGAGGCAGCCCTACCGAAACCGCCCTTAGGATGAGGGCATGATCGAGTACGAAGTCGTGGGCGACGATCGCAGGCCCGCCGTTTGGCTGTCCATCGTCCTCATCGCCATCGGAATACTCGGATGCTTCACCTCGACCGCGTTCTGTCCACTGGCCCTCCATATGACGGCGCAGAACCCCTCCGGTCTCACCGTGCTGCACGGAATCGCTACCCTCGTCGCAGATGTGGTTTTGCCCGTCTGGCTGCTATGGCGACATCGTCAACCGTTCACAATCACCCTCGTCACAGCGGCAATCAGCCTGGTGCTACCGATCGGTAACACCGTTCCTCTTATCGCCCTGGCATGTTTGCTGGGACGACGACGTGGCGCGGCACCGTGGTGGACCACCGCGGCCGTGACGATCACGACTACCATCGTAGGAGTCGTGGACGCCGCCAGGTCTCCGAAGGCCGCGTCGACGATCAAAACTCTCTTGTCCCCAGCAAACACCCCTGACACTGCTGATCTGACGGTCTCTTGGTTCACCGTTGCGGCCTTCATCGCCGCCGGGCTCATCATCTCCATTGGTTCGGGGCTGTGGCGCCGCACCCAACGCACCACAACCTCACTTACCCGGGAACGCGACGTCGCGCAGGCCACCAACGCCAAACTCGGCGACGAATTGTCACGCCGCGAGGAACGCGAGCGCATCGCCCAGGAAATCCACGATCAACTCGGCCATAGATTGTCCCTTCTCAGCCTGCAGTCCGGGGCGCTAGAGACTCAACTTCGGGACAATCCGGACGCCGTCAAGGCCGCCCACGAGGTACAGGCTGGGGCAGCTGCAGCCGTCAATGACCTGCATTCCCTGTTGTCGGTACTTACCGAGTCCCGCGTGACACCCGATTTGCCCCTGTCGAAACTGGCCGAGGTCATTGACGAGTCCTTCGGCGCCGGTCAGCCCCTCAATTCGAGCGTCTTCATTGAGGACGCCGATCGGGTCGATCCCGCCGTGTCGAGGGCCGTCTACCGCATCGTTCAGGAGCTGCTCACTAACGCAGCCAAGCACGCACCCGGGCAGACGACGACCCTGCGCGTACGCGGGAATCCCCGAGACGGAATCAGCATCGACGCGACGAACGGCTACATCGGCGGATGGGCTGGAGGACCGAGTGCCCATTCCCGCGGGCTTAAGGGGATCACCGAGCGTGTCGAGCTACTTGGGGGCAGCCTTCACTACGGTCTTGACGACGATCTGTTCCACGTCCATGTGGACATCCCGTGGCGGTGATAATCATCCCCGCCTGCTCCTAATAGACCACGGTGCAGCCGCAACGAATCGCAAACGGTGAACATCATAGGATGTGGCCATGCTGCCCGTTCGCGTCTTACTCGTCGACGACGACACGCTCGTACGCAGAGCTGTACGCCAGATCCTTGAGGCCGCTGATGACCTTGAGGTGGTCGGTGAGGCCAGTGACGGCGACGGAGCCGTGAGGCAGGCTCCCCAGGCCGATGTGGTCCTCATGGACCTGCGAATGCCCGGAATGAGTGGTGTGGAGGCGACATCGCGAATCACCCATTCCCCGAGCTCGCCCAAGGTCGTCGTCCTCACTACCGTCACCACCGATGCGGCCATCACCGACGCAATTCACGCCGGGGCATTGGGGTTCCTACTGAAAACCTCCTCACCTGAGGACATCGTCAGTGCCGTGCGTGCGGCCCACACTGGAGATGCCTTCATGTCCCCGACGTCGACCCGCCAACTTCTAGAACAGTTGCGGAGCGACACTGGTAGACAGGGCCACCGGGCTGCCCGCAAGACCCTTTCCGCCCTCACTGACCGGGAGCGAGAGGTTGCAATAGCGGTGGCCGAGGGACTAACCAATGACGCCATTGCCGCGCGGTTAAACATTTCGGCAAGCACCGTCAAGGCGCATCTGTCGACGATTCAGACCAAGCTCAACGTCGACAGTCGAGTCCGCATTGCGGTACTCGTTGAGCGGGCTGGGTATCTTGCTGCATAAGCGCAACGGCGCTGATAACTTGGGGCCACTGCGTGAAACTACTCACCTGATGACGGGCTGACCGCCCCCAATCGTTGCTTTCCTTGGCCCAAGGCGACGAGACTAGTGAGGTGCTCATTGACGCCGACCGCTTTGACCTTCTGGAGGAACTCATCCTTGCCGAACCTTTACGACACGGGCAGCCGGTTGTCCTCATCGATGGGCGCTCTAGGGCAGGAAAAACCACCTTAGCCAATACCCTCATCTGTCACCATGCCGACTGGCAGCTCGTCCACGCTGACGACCTGTACCCTGGCTGGTCCGGATTGTCATCGGTGTGGGACCTGCGTGATCTCGTCGCTAGACGCCGGTACCGGCGCTGGGACTGGTATCAAAACCGCTTCGACGACGAAGTCATCCTAGATGCGAATCGTCCCCTCGTTATCGAAGGCTGCGGGGTACTGACGCCGACGAATGCACCTTTGGCATCCCTGCGAGTGTGGTGCGAAGTCTCGGCACCGCTCAGGCGCCACCGAGCCTTAACCCGGAACCCAGAATTTCGCGACCAGTGGGCCATGTGGGCCATTCAGGAGGGGCTACACATCGCACGTCACCGACCAGCTGATCTCGCTGATCTCACCATTTCCTGACCGCCACCAAACGCGTATCAGACCACCAGATATTTGACCACCAGCGCGGCCACCATGGCAAGCAGTAACAAAACCATTCGAGGCCATGTCTGCGCGGATTTGCCAGCCTGAATACGTTTGGGGTCCTCGAAGAAAATAACCCCGCACATCATTCCGACGAGAAAACCCCCAAGGTGGGCCTGCCATGCGATCCCGGAGATGAACAACAGCAGTGCCGCGTTGATGGCCAGCACGATCCACAGGTCGCGGGTCGACGCCCCGAGCCTGCGTTGCACGATGAGCAGCACTCCGAACAGGCCGAAAATCGCGCCGGATGCGCCGACGACGCCGTCATTCATGTTCGGCAGGAGCGTCCCGTCACCGTGCGGGGAGGCCATCAGGCAGAACAGCACTCCCCCGCCCAGGCCGGACATGAGGTAGGCGGCGAGGAATCTGGCGCGTCCGAGGAAGGGCTCCAGAGATCGGCCAAGGGCCCACAACGCGTACATATTGAAGCCGATGTGGAAGATGCTCAGCGCGTGTCCGAACATCGACGTGACGAATCGCCACGGCTCATGGAACCCCTCGATCGGCGCCAGGACGACGGCGTCGCGGATCTGAGGGCTGACCCACTCCCCCGCCCACACCAGGAAACAGACGCCGATGAGGGTCCACGTCGCTACCGGAGCGTCGCTGCGTCGCTTAGGGCGGGCAACGGGTTTGGGCGCGGCTTGCTGGTACGACGCCGAGGGTGCTTCCCACGAGGGATCGACCTCCCCCGAGCGATATGGCTCGGACTCCGGTCTCGACGTCCTTTCTGCCTGCCCGGAATCTGGCTGCGAAGGTGCCCAGGAGGACTCGTCATGTTTCGGCTCGTCCGCCCATGAACCCCACTCGTCTGGGCGGGAATAATTGTCGGGACGTTGGTTGTTCTGGCTCATCGGCGTCCTGCAAGTACTGAGGTGATTGACTCGGTGATGGAGGTGTCGCGGAACTCGAATCCGTGCTCAAGGAGCTTGGCTGGCTTGACCCTCTGCCCTGCACACAATGTCTCGTCAACGAGCTGCGACCCGAAGATCGTCTTTGCCACCGGAACCGGGAATGGCACCACTGCCGGACGATGCATCGCCTTGGCCAGGGTTTTCGTGAACTCGGCATTGGTGCATGGATTCGGTCCGACGAGGTTGACCGGTCCACTGATGGAATCCTCAGTGAGGATCCGCACCATGGCCGACACATGGTCATGAAGGCTGATCCACGACATGTACTGGCTGCCGTCACCGATCTTGCCGCCCAATCCGAGCCGGAAGAGTGGGCGCTCCTTGCCGAGGATGCCGCCGAACGAGCTCATGACGTGACCGGTACGCAGGGTTGCCACGCGCACTCCCTCGGGAGCGGCGCACGCGGCTGCTTCCCACCGCTGGCAGACCTCGGCCAGGAACCCTTCGCCAGCGGGGTCATTCTCGTCGAGCCATTCATCGCCACGAGGGCCGTAATAGCCCACGGCTGATCCGTTGATGAAAACCCGGCAGCGTGGTGAGGATGCCAGAGCGCGCACGATGAGACGGGTGGAGTCAATGCGGGATGCCAGGATGCGGGTCTTGCGTTCTTCAGTCCAACGTCCCTCCGCGATGGGTGCTCCAGCCAGGTTCACCACGGCGTCGACATCGTCGAGGAATGGCGGGGCGATGGACAGGGTGTCGAGGTCCCATCTGCGGTCGGAGGGTTGGATGGCTTCATGACGAGTCAGCGTGACGACGTCATGTCCTCCCTTGCGCAGCCGCTGAACCAGCGCTGTGCCGATGAGACCGGCAAATCCTCCGATGGCAACCCTCATATGGCCATCCTACGGGGCAGGCGAAAGGCTCCTCGTGCCGTCCACCTGCCCCGTAACGGATTGTTGTCATCAACAATTGTGTTGACGCGAACGCTGGAAGTTCGCGAAGAAGGCACAGACGATGCCGCAGATCGTACCGGCGATGATGGTGATGAACATCGACTCGCCGAGCCCTCGTCCCAGATCATGACGAGCCATGATTCGGGCATCCATCATCATGGCGATGAACGCCGAACCAAGGGCTGAACCGACCTGGCGGGTGGCGTTGAAGACCCCCGAACCAGCTCCGGCGTCAGCCTGTCCGAGGTCGTCAGTACCAACGAGAGAAATCGGGCTCCACGTCATGGCCGAACCGATACCGGTGATGATCGAGAGCAGTGGGAAGACCCACAGACCTGTCGACGGCACGGTGAACAGCCACCATCCGATCGAGGCAATCACGTAGAGAGCCACGCCGATGGCAGCCATTCGTCCCGACGAGCGGCGCTGCAGAACCCGCCCAACCACCGGCGACAGCAAACCGGAGAAGATGGCGGTCGGGATGAGCAACAGAGCAGCAACCGTCGGAGACTTCCCACGAACGTTCTGCAAATAGACAGCCGTTGGCAGGAAGTAGGCAGTCACGAGCATGCCGACCAGGAAGATCGCGATGTTGGCAAGAGCGAAGTTGCGCTTGGTGAACAGACGCAGCGGAACCAGCGGTTCGAAGTCGCTCGCGTGCGCGTGCAGATGGGTCTGTGCCCATCGGGTCTGCGAGACGATGAAGAGCACCATGAAGACCACGCCGAGGATGATGAGCAAGGGCACCGAGATGATGCCAGTGATCGTCCCCCAGTTGTACTGCTCGCCCTCCTGGATACCGAAGACCAACAGGGTCATGCCGATACCCGACAGGATGACGCCGAGCCAGTCGAAGGCGTGGCCGTGGGTCTCGAGGGCAGGGACGTTCCGGATGGCCAACCAGAGCCCGATGACGGTGATCGGGACGTTGACGAAGAAGATCCACTCCCATCCCAGGGTGTCGACGAGGACGCCGCCAAGAACCGGGCCGATGAAGCTGGCCACACCTGCCGTGGCTCCCCACAGACCCATGGCGGCGCCACGCTTCTCCGGCGGGAAGAGTCGAGTGATCATCGACAGGGACTGCGGAGTCATGAAGGCAGCGCCAATGCCCTGAACCGCACGGGCGGCGATGAGGACGCCGATCGTCGGGGAGAGACCGCAGGCCAGCGAGGAGACTCCGAAGACGAGCATGCCGATGAGGTACATGCGACGCGGGCCCCAGCGGTCACCCATACGTCCGGTGATCAGCAGCGGGACGGCGTAGGTGAGCAGATAGACACTGGTGATCCACACGCCGTGGTTGAGATTGGCGTTGAGGGCGCGGATGGTCGCTGGCAGTGCGGTCGTGACGATCGACGTGTCAACGAGGATCATGAAGAAGCCCACGAGGAGGGCCCACAGAGCGCTCCATGCCTGCCTCTCGGAGACAACATTTCCATCTCGGTCCCGGGCAAGGCGATCGACGTCCACGACTGGCGATTGCTCGGACGACAAGAGGTCTCCTAGGGGGCGAAGAGGTTAGGGCAAGGGCCGATGATACCCCGGCGGATTACCCCGGGAACGTGTCATCGCCACGGCTGCGATGACATCCGAAACCTCACGACGACCCCGGCTCGAGCCTGGGCAAGACGGTCTGCGTCGTCGGGGTCGACAACCCCGATGACTGGGTACCCACCGGTCGTCGGATGATCCGGGCCGAAGACCAGGGGCACACCCGAGGTGGGCACCTGGATCGCTCCTCGCACCACCGGCTCACTCGTCAACTCCCCCGTCACTGCTCGCTCCAGGGACGGCCCTTCCAGCCGCGTCCCGACGCGGTCGCTCGCCTCTCCGACCCGCCATGTCGTCTCCTCGAGCGCGCGTCGGCCAGCGTCAGTGAACCAGTCGTCGCGCGGGCCCCATACGCCGTGGAGGATGAGTTCTTGTGGCGCGGGACCGACGTTGACAGGCTTCGTAGTGATGACGCCGGCTGGCCCATCCCCAACGGTGACGACGTCTCCCGTCTTGAGCGGGGCTGGTCCCATCCCTCGGGTCGGGTCGGCCGAGACGCTGGCAAAGGTCGGCGTCGCACTGATGCCTCCGGTGACGGACAGATAACTCCGTAATCCCGTTTCCGGCGCACCGACCGTCAGCGTCTGACCATCGGCGACGAGGAATCCACGGCCGTTGGGACGTGGTGATCCATCCAGATCAATCTCGACGTCTGCCCCTGTCGCAGCAACAAGAACAGGCTCTCCGATGCACGTCAGACGCACTGGACCGAGCAGAACTTCCAGGCACCCGAGACCGGCTGCGTTACCGACGAGACGAGCTCCCTCCCGATAGGCGCGACGATCCCACGCCCCGCAGCCACTGATCCCCAGATCGGCCCATCCGCGACGTCCAGCATCCTCGACGAGGGTTCTGGGCCCGGCCATCTCCACGACGAAGTGAGTCATGAGGTCACCGCCTCGAACTTGATGACGGCACCCGGCAACAGCAGGGCCGGCGGGTCAGCGTTCTCGTCCCACAGCGTCATCTCCGTCGTCCCGATGATCTGCCAACCGCCCGGTGACGCTTGCGGATAAGCCCCGGTGAATCCGTCGGCCAGGGCGATACTGCCCGGTGGGATCCGGGTTCGGGGGCTGGAGCGACGTGGAATCCGGTAGGGCCAGTCCACCCCGGACATGTACCCGAACCCAGGCATGAATCCCGCGAACTCCACCGTCCACAGCTGGTCGCTGTGGTGCTTCACCAGCTCGTCGGTCGTCATGTCGAGCAGATCTGCCACGTCCGACAGATCGAGTCCGTCGTAACGCACGGGCACTGGGAGGGGCTCCCGCGATCCCTCCTCGACAGCGTCCAATCCCCCGGCGAGCAGGTCTTGGACATGGGCGACGGCTCCCGGCAACAGGTCAGCGGACTCCACCTGGACGAGCACCGTCGTTTGGGCCGGTACGAGATCCACCATCCCTTCAGCCGGGTGGTCGCTCAGGGCGCGATGCAGACGCCGCCGCTGACCGGCGTCGTCCAGTTCGACGAGAACCGCCGTCCGCCCGGCCGGCAGCAGTCTCATGCGACAGCCCGCAGCTCGACACCGGCAGCAGCAAGACAATCGCGCACCGCCGTGGCCATCGTGACAGCCCCCGGGGTGTCACCGTGAACGCACACCGAATCGGCCTGGATACTCACCTCGGTGCCATCGATGGCGGTCACCGCCCCCTGGGTCACGAGCTTGACGACCCGCTCGGCGACCTCGTCGGGGTCGTGCAACACCGATCCCTCCTGGCTACGCGACACCAGGGTGCCGTCCGGGTTGTAGGCGCGATCAGCAAAGGCCTCACGCAGGGTTCGCACCCCCTGCTGCTCGGCAAGGTCGAGGACGAGGGCGCCGGGCAGACCGAGGATGGCCACGTCAGAATCCGTGGCGGAATTGACGGCGACGATCGCCTCGACGACAGCTCTGGCCTGCGCCTCGTGGTGGACGATCGTGTTGTACAAGGCGCCATGAGGCTTGACGTAGCGCACCGACGCGCCGTGAACCGCGGCAACCCCGCGCAGCGCCGACAACTGGTAGATGACCTCGTCACGCAGTCGTCCGGGGTCTACGTCGACGAAGTTGCGACCGAACCCGGCGAGGTCCCGGTAGGCGACATGGGCCCCCACGCACACCCCGCGTTCTGCGGCGGCCTTGCAGGTGCGTCCCATGACGACGGCATCGCCGGCATGGAACCCGCAGGCCACATTCGCCGAGGTGACGATTCCCAGCAGGGACTCGTCGTCACCCATCTTCCACGACCCGAAGGACTCCCCCATGTCTGCATTGAGATCAACAGTTGTCATGACCCAAGATTGCCGCAATCTGCCTGGCCGTCGTGACAGATCCGGCAATGGAGACGTGAAATACTCCCGACACGCTCTCTAGAGTGACGCGACAAAATCCCCAGAAACACCCAGGAGAGGAGCGAACCATGTGGGTTCTGCTTGCCGTGGCGATCGTCGTCGTCGGCTTCGCGCTGCGGCTCAACGCCATGCTCGTGGTCGCAGTCGCCGGTGTCGCTGCCGGTCTCATTGCCGGCATGTCGCCGGTCAAGATCATCGAAACTTTCGGTACCGGATTTGCCAGTTCTCGATCCGTGACGGTCTTCATCGTCGTGCTGCCTGTCATCGGATTGCTAGAACGTCACGGCCTAATGCAACAGGCCGGCCGCCTGATGTCGAAGATGAAATCCATGACGGCTGGG
Source organism: Cutibacterium nasicola (assembly GCF_052654715.2). Lineage (NCBI taxonomy): Bacteria > Bacillati > Actinomycetota > Actinomycetes > Propionibacteriales > Propionibacteriaceae > Cutibacterium > Cutibacterium nasicola. The sequence goes on from NZ_CP199745.2 coordinate 1,977,385, forward strand.
AAGCTCCTCGCCATCTACCTCGCCATTCGCCAGATCACCGCTGCACTGGGGTTGTCATCCATCGGCGGACCCGCCCAGGCGGTGCGTCCCCTCGTCGTGCCGATGGCTGAGGCTGCCGCCCGACGCAGTCACCCTCGCTACACCCGCAAGATGCGGGAGAAACTGCGCTCCTATGCCTCCTCGGCGGACACCATTGGACTGTTCTTCGGTGAGGACGTCTTCATTGCCATCGGGTCGATCCTGCTCATCACCGGCTTCGTCGATGCCACCTACAACCTCAAGCTCGAAGCCCTCCAGATCGCCCTGTGGGCCATCCCGACGGCTATCTGCGCCTTCCTCATCCATGCCCCACGGATGTGGCTGCTGGATCGCAAGCTCGCCAAGATGGCCGCCGAGGGAGGGGACGACGTCGGCGTCGACACCACTCCTGAGCCTGGCCGCACCGTCAGTCTGCCTTCGGGCGGCAATCCTGAGCAGGGGGTCCGCGAATGATCAAGGTGGAATGGTTCTACTGGCTGTGCGGAATCCTCTTCCTCATCATCGCCGTCATCCGGATGCGCGATCGCGATGACAGGAAGCGGTTAGGATCAGCAGCCTTCTGGGCGATCCTGGCCTTCTGCTTCGGCTACGGCACCTTCGTCGTCGACAAGACGGCACCGGCACTCGTGGAGGGCGTCGCTGTCCTCCTCCTGGTCGTACTGGCGGCATGCGGCTTCCCGGGCCGCGGCTCCAACGAGACCACTACTGACGCCGAGCGGGAGGAGCTCTCCGAGAGGTTCGGCAACAAACTGTTCGTGCCCGCCCTCATCATTCCGATCGTCGCCGCGATCTTCGCGGTGGCCGGCATGCGTGACCTGTCCTTCGGCGGAAATCCGGTGTTGGAAACCGGCATGGCGACCATCATCGGTCTAGGAGCTGCTTCGCTGATCTCCCTCGTCGTCGCCATGATCATGTTCAAGGTGCGCTCCCCCATGGTGCCCTTCAAGGAAGGTGACCGGCTGCTCGGCCACATCGGTTGGGCAGCGATCCTGCCTCAGTTCCTGGCGACCCTGGGCACCCTGTTCAATAATGCCGGCGTCGGTGACGCAGTGGGACGCATCACGTCGTGGATCCTGCCGTCCGGAAGTCTCTTCGCAGCGGTCTGTGTTTACTGCATCGGCATGGCCTTGTTCACCCTCGTCATGGGCAACGCCTTCGCGGCATTCCCGGTGATGACGGCTGCCGTCGGGTGGCCGCTACTCATCCAGCACTTCGACGGCAACATGGCTGCCATCTTCGCAATGGGTATGTTGGCCGGATTCTGCGGCACCTTGTGCACCCCGATGGCCGCGAACTTCAATCTGGTCCCGGCAGCTTTGCTTGAGCTTGATGACAGTTATGGTCCTATCAAGGCGCAGATCCCCACCGCTGTTCCACTGCTGTTCTGCAACATTCTCATCATGTATCTGTGCTGCTTCCCAGGAGGTTTGCTGTGAACGTTGACGATTACGCCCAAGGATGGGCCACGACGATCATTGACGGCCTGAATCGGCCCTTCCCATGGGGTTCAGCCCACCAGTCCCAGGGGCCGGACGACGTCGACGTCACGCCATGGCGTCTCCATCCGTGTTTTCATGGGTGTCTGGACTGGCATTCCTCGGCACACATGCAGTGGTCGGCCCTCACCTTGCTCGAGCACGCAAACCAGTCGATCGATTGCGCAACCATTGACGAGCTGGTTGGCCTTCTCAATGCGCGTCTGACCAATGAGAATGCCCAGGTGGAGGCGGAGTACCTGCGGGTTCATCGCGGGTACGAGCGTCCCTACGGCTGGGGATGGGCGGCACTGTTGTCCGCCAAGTGTTCAGCGCTGGCCACCATGACGAGCAATTCGCCGGAGTGGGCGTCCGCGACTCGGATCGTCGGACGCCAGATCTTCGACAACCTGCTGGCATGGCTGCCGACGATGACCTTCCCCGTCCGCACCGGAACCCACGACAACACCGCTTTCGGTATTGGCCTGTGCCTCGATGCCGCCCAGGCCCTGGGACGTAGCGACGTCGTCGATGCCATTGTCAAGCACTCCCACCGTTTCTTCGACGCCGACACCGACTACCCGTCGTCCTGGGAGCCCAGCGGCAATGACTTCTTGTCGGCGGCGTTGAGCGAAGCCCACCTCATGGCGCGGGTCTACCGGACCGAAGGTCGCTCCGATGAGTTTGGCACCTGGCTGCACGCCTTCCTACCGCATCTGGGACAGGCTGACGACAACCTGTTGGATGTCGCCGAGGTGACCGACGGCACCGACGGCAAGCTCGCCCACCTGTATGGGCTGAGCCTGTCGCGGGCCTGGCAGCTGCGGGTGCTGACACCATGGCTCGACGACGACGCTCGTCGCCGCATCGAGGTGGCCACTAATCGTCAGATCAGCGAGGTGGCCTCCCAAATCACTGACGGCGACTTCATGTCCACCCACTGGCTGGTGTCCTTCGCCCTCCAGGCGTTGCTGGTGTGACGAGGCACACCTGATATCAGCGAAATGTGATATCACGACTACGTCCCAGCCGGGGACGTTCAGCCTCTACGGTCATGCATGCGGTGCACCGCCTCGGCGTTAGTATCCAGGAAGTCGGCGTACCGAAAGGCAAGCGATGCCACGGAGCCCGCAGTCGTCACAGGAACTGAGCCGTCCTGCCATAAAACGTGCCTGCGCAGTGCAGGGAATGGCGGCATACCGACAAAACTGCACGACCGAGCGATCCTCAGCCAAGATGAGGAACTTGTCGCCAACTGCAGAGCGGTCAGCCCATATTGCTAGAGTGACACACTTCCCCATGTCCTTCCTACGGGGTGTCCGAGGGCTAGTGGCCGTTAACCTGCCTCCGAAACACATCGTCCACATAGTTTTAGAATTAATCACTTCTGTTGGATTCACCTGAATTGAAGGATCGAAAGTTCCCTCCAACCGATCGTGGTCTAGACGTTGTTTTTGACATCCCACCTCCACATCGCAAGTCCACGATCTATTAAACTCATCGAAAAGCATCTCCATGAAATGGAGCCGTCCCAAGTCACGAATATTTCGCATCAGCGACGTATCAGAGACGACAATGCGAATCATGCCACAATCCAATCTCCGAAATCTCTGAAAAGGCGGGCATTGCGGGAACCGGCGACGCTACAAGGTCTTCGACCGGTGTAGCGGTCATCTTTGTCAAGGCGCCAGGGAGATGGCAACCTCACTGACAAGATCGGCATGCCGCTCAATGATCCACTGTGGGACTATTGGAACCCGCAATAGTCGAGTGTGATCCGATGCTATAACTGGATTCTTCTTGTTCCATAACTCAGCAAACTCCGACTAGGCTAGAATCGAAAGACTATTTCCAAGATTATCGCAACGGATGCGAAGCGCAGCCACGCCAATGGTATAACCCCAACAGAAATCCGCAATATTCGGACGCATCGGCATCTTCACTGAGGCCTACGACGTCGCCAGAGGCATAAGGAAGTCAGCGGCAAACCCGTTGACAATTACTTCTTCATTCAACTGGACATCGGGGTTGCCCCCCAGTTTGAACCCTGCCACGCCAAAAAAGCAAATGCACCAACTCGTAGAATATCCTGAAACCGCCGAATACCATGCAGAAGTCGTGTGCACGATGACAATTCTTCGACCACAGACCACCACCGAATAAGTTTAAACTAGGTCCGCGTGGACATGAGACAAGAACACTAAATCCACGCCAAGACTCGAAAGAAAACCAGATAAGTTAATGACCGGAGCCGGGAAGGCTCGTCCTCCGCCGCGACCCACCTTGCTATACGCACGAGCGGACTTCTTTCCCCGGGTCGCTCGCGGCACTTACACTGTAGCAAGCACATCGAATATAGTGTCACCGGTCACATCAGCCAGCAGCAAGGCTGGCTCAACCAATTCCAGATCTGCACAGCCAATAGCATCTGAAAGAATATGCACTACTCCATCAGAGTCATACTTATGCCTAAATATAGTGCGAATGATCTTAGCATCAACACTCCCGTCAATGAGCCAACCCAGATCAATGTCAAGTACTTGACTGATACATTCGCTTCACCAACTGTGAACTACCTGACGCCATTGAGTGACTTACCCCGGCTTGTCCTTGCATATGCCAATTCAATCGGCAAGGCCCTGTTGATCCATGGGCCGCTTACCAAGCACTTTCTTAATACGCTCACCCATCTCACTCATGGCGTGTGCATGATCCCGGGTTAGGATTCTGGCAACTCTATCGGACTGTCCTGTTCGCTTTCCCGAACACATGGCTCGCAGGACAATTTCGCCCGCCTAACAGTCCCATTCAATAGTTTCATACCTCAGTGCGAGAACGCGAGGTCATCTAGCTGACATACGCACCCGCTCAGCCTGCCGCGCCGCCCCAAGAGCCACGTACTCCCCTGGTTCAGGAATACTCACTTTGCACCCCAAAACGGAGCCCGCAAGCTGTTGAACTGCATACAAGCGGGCCCCTCCTCCGACGAGAACCACTTCATCGATGATGACATCCAGCCGACGGAGAGCATCCAACGCTCCGCGCATTAAATTGAGTAAGCCTTCTACCGATGCACGAGCCACATGGGCACGGTCGCTATTCGCCAGATTCATCCCGGTCAGAGCTGCGGTGGCATCAGGAAGATTCGGGGTCCGTTCCCCCTCGAAGTACGGGGTAAGAATAAGTCCGCCAGCATCCGGAACCGACAGCGCCAAGTCGCTGAAACGTTGATAGTCAGTACCAATACCGGTAATCGAAGCCATTGCGTCAATGATGCGCGCGGCATTGAGGGTGCAGGCTAGCGGCAACCATCGTCCTGTTGCGTCACTGAATCCAGTCACCAATCCAGAACCGTCGGCAGTCGGATGCTCTGATACCGCAGCCACGACTCCCGACGTACCGAGCGAGAGCATCGCCTGTCCGGGCTTCAATCCAAGAGCCAGCGCAGCTCCAGCATTGTCCCCACAGCCGGGCCCGAGGATAACGTGCCCCCAATCATGCTTCGAGTCCCCATTTCCGGCGCGTTCCCACGGTGAGAGGACCCGCGGCAAAACAATCTGTTCTGCTCGTTCATAACTGACGCGCAGAGCATCCATCAAGATATCTCGCCGATATGTCGAATCTCTCCCATCGAAATACCCTGTACCCGACGCCTCAGAGCGGTCCGTAATCAAGTCATTCACATCGTGACTACCCGAGATCCTCCAAGTCAGCCAGTCGTGAGGCAGGCATATCGCAGCAACTCTGGCAGCATTGTCAGGCTCATGATCAACTAGCCACCGAAGTTTCGTCACCGTGAGTGATGCCACGGGTACAGACCCAACGGCGTCCGCCCACCACGCAGCTCCACGCTCACGATCTCCTCCACCAGCTTCGAGGATCAGAGCCTCCGCCGCTTGCGCCGATCGGGTATCGTTCCACAGCAGTGACGGGCGGATGACATCGCCATTTTCGTCGAGGCAGACCATGCTATGCTGTTGGCCCCCGACTGAAAGTGCGGCCACATCGTCGAGCCCGCCGGCCTGTGCAACCGCATCCTGAAATGCTCGCCACCAAGCCTGCGGGTCTACTTCCGTGCCGTCGGGATGCCCTGCCCGCCCCCCTCGCACGACCCGTCCAGACCGCGGGTCAATAACGAGCACTTTGCATGACTGGGTCGAGGTGTCCACCCCAGCTACGTATCGATGCACGTTGTGTTCCAATCGACCAGATGCCGTGGCAATCATCGTCTCTCCTCCTTCGTTTACAGGTCGGCATTGTCACAAAATCGCGTCGACGTATCCGATCGCCGCGGCTGAAACATCAATCCTCAGGCGTGAGCTAGATTGGGGTCGTCCTTAGCAGAGGCAGCACGTAGCGCCTCTTCGATCTCTTCCAAGGAGCGATTACGGGTTTCAAAGCATTTAGCGTGCACGAACCACAACGCAGCGAGGCATAACACGCCATACCCAATAAACAGGTTGGCCGTACCTAACGAACCAAGTAGAACTGGGAAAGTCAGCGAGACGATAGCATTGGCCGCCCAGTTGATGACGCTACCGAAGGAGTTCCCCAGCCCACGGATATTGAGAGGGAACATCTCACCAATCATAGTCCACATCACCGGACCCCATGTTGCTGAGAAGAAAGCGATATAAATCGTCAATGCAACCACACAAATCACCCCAGCGGCCAACGACCCCTCAGCGAAACGCATGGAAAAACTCATGACGAAGAGGGAAACAGCCATACCCAAACCGCCAGCAATGAGCATCACCTTGCGGTCGACTTTATCCATAAGCCAGATCCCTAGTGCAGTGACAATAACATTGAACACACCAATACCGATGTGAGCTAACAAGGCTGCTGAGACTCCAAATCCTACGACAGTAAAAATGGTGGGTGCATAGTACAGTACTGTGTTGCAGCCCATGATCTGCTGAAACACCGCCAGACCGATGGCTGCGATGAGAGCCGGACGAGCCGTCTTGCCGAACAACTCCTTGTGCCCACCATTTTCCACGGCAGCTTGTTGACGGATCCCGGCAATCTTTTCGGTAACAACTTCGTCGTTATCTCGGTATATACCTCGCAAGATGACGGTGGCCTCGTCCTCTCTACCCGCACGTACTAGAAACCGCGGGCTTTCGGGAAGCACTAGGGCTCCGAAAAATAAAATTGCCGATGGAATCGCAGCGCAGCCTAGCATCCAACGCCAGCCACTGTAGAACCCTGCAAAAGCATAGTTAGTGACATAAGCCAGCAAGATTCCTGTCATAATCATGAGCTGGAACAGCCCAGTAAGGAAGCCACGGCGGCTCGCGGGGGCAAGTTCCGAGAGATATGTCGGAATCAACGCCGATGCGATACCTACACCCATGCCAAGAATCACGCGAGCAATAATGAGCATGGTCACCGAGTGGGCCAACCCAGACCCAAGCGCCCCGATGAAGAAAATCACCGATGCGAGCAGGATGAGCCGGCGCCTGCCGTAACGGTCAGACATTGGACCGATAAATGCTGAGCCAAGTACCGCACCAAGCAAAACAGAACTGACAACCCAGCCCTGGCCCCAAGATTGCAACTGGAGCTGATCCTGAATGAATAGGATAGCGCCAGAAATGACTCCCGTGTCATAACCGAACAGGAGTCCGCCCAAGGACCCGAAAACGTAGATGAACCCCATGGGAGTTTTATGCTTCTGCATCACACACCGCCGTTGGTTTGCGTTTCTTACCTCGCACCGTCGCGAGGGTGCCCCGAGGCTCTGAAGCATCAGGGACTTAAATTAGAGATTTCGGGAAATCCGTGGGCCCCGGGCCGACAGCTACCGCCGGCCCGAGCCACGCGTGCGATCAGGATTGGGCTAATGCCGCCACAACGTAGTTGCTGACAGTAGCCTTCACAGCTTCTGCATGATCGGAATGGGTTGCCGCTATAAGCTGGCTTTGAGCCATGTCTAGAGCGTGTTCCTCAAGCTCAGCCAGAGTTGCACTGCCCTCGTCTATTTTCTTGCCTAGACCATCTTCGTAGGAGCTATAGCGATCGGCGATGACGTCCTCGATGTACTTGTCTTCATGCAGCTTCGCCGCTACGAGCAGACCGGCAGCATAGGTATCCATCCCAACAATGTGTGCACCAAAGAGATCTTCTGGGGCGAACGAGGTACGTCGTGGCTTAGCGTCGAAGTTGAGGCCGCCATGCGGGCCGATACCACCAGCGTCAAGAATCTCCCACATCACAGCGGTGGCCTCATACAGGTCAGACGGGAACTCGTCGAGATCCCACCCGAGCAGTTTGTCGCCCTGGTTAGCATCCAAAGAGCCAAGCATGTTGGCAGCCCGAGCCACACGGATCTCGTGCTGGTAACTATGTCCTGCCAGGTTAGCGTGGTTTCCCTCGAGATTAAGACGGAAGTGATCATCCAGCTCATAGCTCTTCAGGAATGCGATCGTCGTAGCAGCGTCATAGTCATACTGATGAGTCGTTGGTTCCTTAGGCTTGGGCTCGATTAAGAACTGCGCTCCTAGACCGATTTCCTTGGCGTAATCCACAGCTAACCGGAAGAATGAAGCCTGATGGTCCTGCTCACGCTTGAGATCGGTATTCCACAAGTTCTCATAGCCCTCACGACCGCCCCAGAATACGTAATTTTCGGCGCCTAGACGTTTTGCGATCTCCAAGCTGTGCTTGAGTTGGGCAGCGGAGTAGGCATAGATGTCAGCGAACGGTGACGTGGCGGCACCAGCCTCAAAACGCGGGTTCGTGAACAGGTTACTGGTATTCCAGAGCAGCTTAATACCGGTCTCAGCCTGAAGATCGGCGATATGGTCAACGACACGGTCGAGATTCTTATTCGTCTCACGTAGAGTGTCGCCCTCAGGCGCGATGTCACGATCATGGAAGCAGAAGTATTCCACACCAAGTTTTCGGTAGAATTCAAACGCGTAGTCCACCTTCGCCAATGCCAGATCCATCGGGTCAGTGAAGTGGTCGTACGGACGCTGCGCAGTTCCATCCCCAAAGGGATCAACCAGGCGCTGATCGAAAGTATGCCAATAGGCAACAGCAAAGCGCAGCCACTCAGCCATGCGCTTCCCAGCAACGATGCGATCGGGTTGATAGTAGCGGAAGCCCAGATTCTGCTTGAGATCCTCAGGGCCCACGAATGGGATGGGATCAACATTCCATAGTCCAGACATGCTGTGCGTACCTCCTTGTACATCCGAGCGAGCGTCTTGGGTAGGCAGTCGCTCCATAATTTGTTTTTCGATGTTACAAACATCAGCGTAACCCATCTCTCCAACCCCCCGCAAGCACCTCGTCTACAAGATTTGATCGCCCCATGCACTTTTGTAGCCAGGCATCCCAACACAACCATAGTTACGGCTCTGACAAGCTATTACGCTCTGGAGTATGTCGACATCCGAGTGGACATAGGCGTCACCGCCACCTCGTCAGGCGCCAGTCTGGCCGTACCGCCCTATCCAAACAAGTCCCATATTCACATCAGATCAGCCAACCGAATCCCCCTGTTTGTTTTTCTGTTCGATTATCATGAAGGCTTTGTGGTTTAGTGTTGTCGTCATGCCTAGGCCGAAGCGACGCAACCCGGCATCCCCTGAGCAACGCACGATAAGCATGAACGCTCGAGACGTCCGTGCTTCGAACCTAGCCAGCGTCTTCTCGGCTATTGCCACCCACCCAACTGCCCTGTCACGTGCTGACATCGCCGATGAAGTCGGTCTGACACGCTCGACTGTTTCCCGGCTAGTGGACAGTCTGTTGTCCAGCGGCATCATCATGGAACTCAACGCTCCGAACAATGGCACCCCCGGCCGACCCGCAACGCCTCTCATTATCCGGCCGGGAGCTGTCTTCACGATCGGGTTAGAGGCGAACGTGTCTTACCTGACGGCTCTAGCGATGGATCTAACTGGTGAGGTCTTGTTCCAAGAGGCACGGACCGGGGACTTCCGTCATAGCGAACCTAAGGCCGTCTTGACTAAGCTCGGCGCAATGGGTTCCGCCATGGTCAACCGGCTACGCTCATCGGCCATTAGTTTTGGAGGAACAGCGCTCGCTCTACCCGGCATCGTTGTCGGTGACACCCTATATAAGGCCCCCAACCTTGGGTGGGAACACGTAACCCCCGCACCTCTGCTCGATCCCGGAGAAGAGCTCGGCGACATCCAGGTCGGCAATGAAGCGACCTTCGCCTCGTGGAGTGCTGCAAGGCTCTCTCCCGGTGTCCCGAACGGTCCTGAGAACTTTCTCTATATCTCCGGCGATGTCGGCGTCGGTGGGTGCATCGTCGCCCATTCGCGCCCTTCCATCGGCAGACAAGGATGGGGAGGTGAGATAGGCCACGTCTGTGTAGATCCAGCTGGACCGACATGCTCCTGCGGTTCAACAGGTTGTCTTGAGGCTTTCGTAGGCCACCGTGCGCTCGCCCGTACACTCCACTTGCCTAGTTCCACGACGGCTGCCGGGATGCTCTCCAGCCAGCCCCTTCCCGAACTTATCCAAACACTTTCCCTAGCTGGACGAGCGCTCGGCCGAGCCATCGCAGATATCGCCAATCTCCTCGTCATTCATGACGTCATCTTCGGCGGCGAACTAGCCACGCTTCTGCCTGCGTTGGAACCGTCCGCGCGCATCGAACTCGATCAGCGAGTTTTAGGGCCCCGACCAGTACGGTTCATCACCTCTCCAGATGCGTCGGAGCGCTGGGCCGCTTCCCGAGGGGGAGCAATCAGCCTTCTCGAGCCGCTCCTCGATAATCCAGACAAACACATCAATGTGTGACGAAGCCCCGAACTCTTCCCCATACGACACTGTGGCCCGGCGCATCGAGCGCCGGGCCGCAGTGACGTGCTCAAGTGATCAGTCCTGCTGACCGTTGTTGTTGTCCCCTGCCGACGAGGTGAGCTCCTCAGGGACCTCATCCGGAAGCTCGGAGCGCTCCGTGCCCTTGAACACGAACGGCTCCTCGGAACCCTCCGGAGCGGCGTCGACAACCACGATCTGACCGGGCTTGACCTCGCCGAAGAGGATCTTCTCGGCCAGGACGTCCTCAATGTCGCGCTGGATGGTGCGACGCAGTGGACGGGCACCCAGCAGCGGATCGAAGCCACGCTTGGACAGCAGCTCCTTGGCGGCCGGGGTGACCTCGATGCCCATGTCCTTGTCGCCCAGACGCTCCTCCAACTGGTCCACCATGAGGTCGACGATCCGTAGGATGTCGGACTGGGTGAGCTGGTGGAAGACGATGATCTCGTCGAGACGGTTGAGGAACTCGGGGCGGAAGTGCCCCTTGAGCTCCTCGGTGACCTTGGCCTTCATCTTCTCGTAACTGGACTCGGCGTCGTTGGCCTTGGAGAAGCCAAGGTTGACCGACTTGGAGATGTCACGGGTACCGAGGTTAGTCGTCAGCACGATGACGGTGTTCTTGAAGTCCACCACACGACCCTGGGCGTCGGTGAGACGTCCCTCGTCGAGGATCTGCAACAGGGAGTTGAAGATGTCGGGGTGGGCCTTTTCGATCTCGTCGAAGAGGATGACGCTGAATGGCTTGCGGCGCACCTTCTCGGTGAGCTGGCCGCCCTCCTCATAACCGACGAATCCCGGCGGGGAACCGAACATCCGGGATGCGGTGTGCTTCTCGGAGTACTCACTCATGTCCAGTGTGATGAGGGCATCCTCGTCACCGAAGAGGAACTCGGTGAGCGCCTTGGTGAGCTCGGTCTTGCCGACACCAGAGGGGCCGGCGAAAATGAACGAGCCAGCCGGACGCTTCGGATCCTTGAGGCCGGCGCGGGTACGACGGATGGAACGGCACAGCGCCTTGACGGCGTCCTCCTGTCCGACGTAACGCTTGCCGATCTCGTCCTCCATGTGGAGTAGTCGCTGGGACTCCTCCTCGGTGAGCTTGAAGACCGGGATGCCGGTGGCTCCAGAGAGCACCTCGGCGATCTCGTCAGGACCGACGACGGCCGGAACCGACTCGTCGCCCTGTTTCCACTCCTCCTCCTTGGCCTCGCGCTCGGCAAGAAGCTTCTTCTCGTCGTCGCGCAGCCCGGCGGCACGTTCGAAGTCCTGGGCGTCGATGGCGGCTTCCTTCTCCACGCGCACGTGAGCGATCCGATCGTCGAACTCGCGCAGGTCCGGCGGGGCCGTCATGCGACGGATGTTCATCCGGGCGCCGGCCTCGTCGATGAGATCGATGGCCTTGTCAGGAAGGAAGCGGTCCTGGATGTAACGGGCCGCAAGGTTGGCCGCCGAGGCGATGGCCTCATCGGTGATGGTGATCTTGTGGTGAGCCTCGTAGCGATCGCGCAGACCCTTGAGGATCTCGATGGCCAGCGGGATCGACGGCTCAGCCACCTGGATCGGCTGGAAACGACGCTCCAGGGCGGCATCCTTCTCGATGTACTTGCGGTACTCGTCAAGGGTCGTCGCACCGATGGTCTGCAACTCACCGCGAGCCAGCATCGGCTTGAGCATGCTGGCAGCGTCGATGGCTCCCTCGGCAGCGCCGGCACCGACGAGGGTGTGGATCTCATCAATGAACAAGATGATGTCGCCGCGATTCTTGATCTCCTTGAGGACTTTCTTCATCCTCTCCTCGAAATCGCCGCGGTACCGCGATCCGGCGACCATGGAGCCAAGGTCCAGGGAGTAGATCTTCTTGTCCCGCAGGGTCTCGGGGACGTCGCCGCGCACGATGGCCTGAGCCAAGCCCTCGACGCAGGCGGACTTGCCGACACCGGGCTCACCGATGAGAACCGGGTTGTTCTTGGTACGGCGACTCAGCACGACCATGACCCGCTCGATCTCGGTCTCACGCCCGATGACCGGGTCGAGCTCGCCGTCACGGGCTGCATCGGTGAGGTTGCGACCGAACTGGTCCAGGATCGTCGCCGAGGACTGCTGCGGACCAGCCTCGGGTGCGCCGGAGGTGGCGGCTTGACGCTCGTCCCCCTGGTAGCCCTGCAGCAACTGCAGGACGCTGTTGCGCACCGTGTTGAGGTCGGCACCAAGGCGGATCAGGACCTGGGCGGCGACACCTTCTCCCTCACGGATGAGGCCGAGCAGGATGTGCTCGGTGCCGATGTAGGAGTGATTCATCTGAAGGGCCTCGCGCAGACTCAGCTCAAGGACTTTTTTGGCGCGCGGAGTGAACGGGATGTGGCCGGTCGGCGTCGAGGAGCCGTGGCCAATGATTTCCTCCACCTGGGCGCGGACCGCCTCCAGGGAAATGTCGAGGGACTCGAGGGCCTTGGCCGCAACGCCCTCGCCCTCGCTGATGAGCCCGAGCAGCAGGTGCTCGGTGCCGATGTAATTGTGGTTCAGGGCCTTGGCCTCATCCTGGGCCAGGACGACGACCCGACGGGCCCGATCGGTGAACCGTTCGAACATGAACTCTCCTTGTATGTGGGGCAGATCAACCACCGGACACACCGGCGGACGGATCCACCCGCGGTCGCGTGAAACCTTCATGCAACCAACCGACAGCACTGGACTGTCGGCCTGTGTGGTCAGTCTAGTAACCGCTGACGACAGATCTGAGATACCCGCTTACGCCGCTGGCACAACCCCGGGTGGAACAGAACAGCGCCGGAGCCTTCCTGCTCCGGCGCCGTCACCGACACGCCTTGTCAGACGATCACATAACTGGGATCAATGAGCTCGATCGTAGGCCTCACAAATCTCGTTGGAGACGCGCCCACGCTCCGAGACCTCGAAGCCGTGCTCCTTGGCCCACCGACGGACCTCGTTGGCAGTTGGTCCTCCGGTGGGACGACGACCACGAGTACGCCGGCCACCGGTGCGACGAGCATTGGCGGTCCACGTGGACAGATCATCGCGCAGCTTGGAGGCGTTCTCGGCGGACAGATCAATCACATAGCTGACGCCGTCAAGGGCGAAATTGACGGATTCCTCAGCAGGACTCCCGTCCACATCGTCGACAAGATCAACACGTACGCGCTGTGCCATGGTATTCCTTTCAGACTTGCGTTGTAGATACAACCTCGGCTTTCAAAGCCTAGTTTATGTTCATGGCAAAGAGAATCACAAGACGACTTCTGTCCCATTTTCACCGAATGGCTGTCCCGGAGATGCATCTGGCAGCGCAATGAGGCATCCTCAGGGTGTGTTCAGTTCCACGCGAAAGATCTTGTTTGCCGTCGGATCGGTGATGTCAGCGACTCCCGCAGAAACGCCGGATGGCGAATCCGGTGGGGAATACGAGGTGATCCGGCTTGACCTCGGGCGACTTCACCCGACGAGGCCGGGGCTCGTCAGCATTGCCACGACCGTCGACGGCGAGCTCATCACCTCTGCACAGGTGAATGTCGGCAACCTTCATCGCGGAGATGAAAAACTGTTCGAGGTTCGAGATTACCGACAGATTCCCATGCTTGCATCGCGCCATGACTGGACGTCACCTTTCATCGGTGAGACCGGCGCAGCCCATGTCATCGAAGAGGCGATGGGCATTACCGTGCCGACTCGGGTGGCATGGATACGCACCTTGCTCACGGAGTTCAGCAGAATCACCTCACACCTCACGTTTTTGTCCTGGTTGGGCCACCACTGTGATGATCCAGGCCTTGAGAGTGAGGTTGCCTCCACGATTGAAAATTCACGAACGATCTGGCAATGGTGTTCAGGAAATCGAATTCATCCCATGATCACGCGCATCGGAGGGCTTGAGATCCATCCTGAACAGGAGTGGTGCCCCGGGTTACGGGAATGGCTCGACGAGGCTGACATTCTCCTGCCCCGGTTACGGGCCGCCCTCGACGCCGCCGAAGGGATTCGCGAGGTCACCGTCATCGCAGGCGAGATGGTTGACGCCTACGGCCTCTCAGGGCCGGTTTCCCGCGCCAGCGGAATCAACCTGGACACCCGTGAGAGCTCACCGGTCTACGATGAACTGACCTGGCCTGCGACCGTCACCGAACCTCAGGGTGACGCCTATTCGCGACTGGCGGCCCTGTGCGACGATGTGACGGTGTCGTCGAGCCTGTGCCGCCAGGTCCTGGACCGACTACCAGCTCTAGACGGACCACTGGAGACGCGCCTGCCGACGGCTGTCAAGGTTCCCCGGGGACGCACCTGGACGGCCATGGAGGCACCTTGGGGACGAACCGGGTACCTGCTGGAATCTCGCGGCGGCACGACGCCGTGGAGAATGGCGCTGCGCACTCCCACCTTTGCCAACGTCCAAGTCTTGGAAGCCACTCTGCCGGGGACTCGGGTAAACGATCTCGAGGCCACCATCGCGTCCTTGGGATGGACATTGGGAGATCTTGACAAGTGAGGACGGGGCATGACACCCCCAGATCCCCTTCAGGTCGACAAGCGTGGGGCCCAGCCAAGTGGCTGGGCCCCACGTGAGGTTTTCGGTGGCGGAGTGTCAGGCCTGGCGGCGGGTCACGTGAGTCTCGTCAGACAGGCGAGGGAAGGCGACGCGAGACAGATCAGCAATGGTCGCGTCATTGCCGCGCTCCCAGATCTCCTCAGCGGTGGGGACGCCCGCATCAGTGACGGTGCGCAGGGTTCCCAGGCGTCCCGAACGACCGTCAGCCAGCAGGGCGTCAAGCTCAGTCTCCAGCTCGGTGATACGCATCTCGAGCGAAGCGACCCTCTTATTACCGACCGTGACCTTGTACTGCAAAGCAGCCTTGTCGCCACGGAGGGTCGACAACTCGCTCTCGGCGTGATCCAGCTTGGCGCGAGTGTCGGCGAGGGTCTTCGAGATGGAGCCGACACGACGCGAGAAGGTGTCGATCATCTCCATGGACTCAGCATGGTGACGCTTCTCCTGCTCGGATGCAGCGTGACGAAGTTCCTTGATGGTGTCGTAATGCATCTGGCGAATGGCATCGACCTGACGCCACGCCATGAAGACCGAGACCCACGCTCCGACGAGGGCTACGAGCACGCCAGCCCGGACCGCCCAGATGGAGGGAATCAGTCCACACGCAATGGCAACAACCGTTGCCGCGATGAGAATGACGAGCACACCCTTGCGCTCGCCAGTGTCCTTTTCAACCCGTTTGAGATCATGCACGCCGCTCACGCAATCAATCATATCGCGTGAGGCGTCCTCAAGTACAGTCCGTTGGGCCTCGCGTCAAGCACTGAACACTGGCGAGTCGCGATCTTGTGGTCGCTGTCACCTCTTGGAGCGCTCGTCCGGATCCTCCGGACCCTTCGGCACCTTGCAGGCGTTCTCGAGGAACCACCCGGCCCATGCCATGACCGCGCAGGTGATGGCTGTCACCGCCCCGACGATGGTCCGCTGCCGGGGGTAGGGGATGTTGAGGTGCCAGACGTAGGTGAGGACGTACACGATGCACGCCCCGACGAGAGCAGCACCCGACAAGGTGATGGCCTTTCCCAGTGCCAGTGACACGAGGCCTTGGTTCGCCTCGACCTCTCGCTTGGGGTCGACGACCTTGGCGCGAAAGGCCCTGGCATATCCCCATGTCGCGACGGCGACGACAAGGATGACCACCGGGAGCGACCAGGGCAGGATCGGAACGGTGTTGTCACTGACCTGGTAGATGCTCAGCGTGAACCATCCCAGGGCAGCTCCACACAGAGCTGCCACGATGACGACCTTCCAGTCGGTCGGAGCGAGATTGCCGTGGGGATCATCGCCGCCGTCGGGGCGTCGATCGTCATCCCAGTCCGGTGGCAGGCTCCGTGTCATAGATCCTCCTCTTCTAGATCCTCCTCTTCGCGCCTCTCGTCCCATCCTCTCGCAACGGTGACACCAGCCACGTCAATCTGGCGTGAATACGGCTTGACGGCGTTGGCTACGTCGTCGGCGTCGAAGCGGGCCAGCAGATCGACAACCCGTCCGTACCCGGGCAATTCGGCCTCAGGGTCGGCGTCGGACCACGGCACGAGGACGAATGCGCGCTCATGTGCTCGGGGGTGCGGAAGCGTCAATTCGTCAGTAGTGACGGTTTCATCGCCGACGCAAATGAGGTCAACGTCGAGGGTACGAGGACCATTTGGGATGGTGCGCTCACGCCCGTGGGCGTCTTCGATGACGTGAGCACGCTCCAACAAGACTGATGGTGGAAGGTCACTGGTTGCGACGACGACCAGATTGAGGAAGTCGTCCTGCTGCACTCCCCCAACAGGGGCAGTGACGTAGACGGGCGAGACGACGACGTCGTGAAGACCGGGGGTTTCGGAGATGAGGCGGACGGCGTCTCGCAGATGAGCAAAGGGGTTTCCCATGTTGGAACCCAGGCTGAATACAGCTTTCACTCGGCATCCTTTCGGCACGTGACGGCCACGTCGTCGAGGGCTACTCCTACCGGGGCGTGCGGCTTGTGGACGGTCACCTGGACATGACGTACTCGCGGACTGATCGCGAGAACGGTGTCGGCAATCCTGCCAGCCAAGGTTTCGATGAGATTCACCGGTTCCCCTGCGAGAACGTTGAGCACCTGCTGTGCGACTGTCGCATAATTGACGGCTTTGGTGATGTCGTCAGAGTCGGTGTCCATGTCGACGTCGAGGGTGACGTCAGCGCTGAAGGGCTGGCCGAGCTCACGCTCGCTGGCGAGGACGCCGTGGTTCGCGTGGGCGCGGATGCCCGTCAGGGTGATCTGTCCATCGGTCATGTCGGAAGGTTACCTGTACACCGCAATTGGGCTTGTCGACGACGTCTGCGAGGAGAGGCACAGCGTCAATCAGCAAGAAGCGCAGGCTCAGGCGAGGAGGCGGGCGACGGTCTCCATGGCGTCGCGGTTGGCACGGACCTCGTGGGTGCGCACACACCAGGCACGATGGAGGGCGAGGTAGGTCGACAGGGCCATCGTGCTGGCATCGCGTTCCAGGGCAGGGCGGTCCTGGCCGTTGTCAGCAAGTAGTTCGCCGAGGAAGCGCTTGCGGCTGACTCCCCACAGCACGCGCAGATCCTTGAAACCGTCCTGGAAGGCGTCGACGGCGTCGATGAGCTGCCAATTGTGTTCAACAGTTTTGGAGAAGCCGATACCGGGGTCGACGATGATGCGCTCGCGAGCGATTCCGGCGGCGATGGCGGCGTCGACCTGCTGGGAGGTTTCGCTGATGACGTCGGCGACGACGTTGTCGTAGTGGATGAGATCCTGCATGGTGGCCGACTGGCCACGCCAGTGCATGAGCACGTAGTCGACTCCGGCGTCGGCGACGACGTCGAGGATGGCCGGGTCGGCCTTGCCCCCGGAGACGTCGTTGACGATGGTGGCTCCGGCCTCGACAACGGCTTCCGCCACTGAGGCGCGCATGGTGTCGACGGAGACAGTGGCCCCGTCGGCTACCAGGGCTTCGACGACAGGCAGCACGCGACGCAGTTCCTCGTCCTCGGGGGTGCGCTCGGTGCCAGGGCGAGTGGACTCGCCGCCGACATCAATGATGTCAGCCCCGTGGGCGACGAGGTCGCGGGCGTGCCGGATGGCCACCTCGGGATCGGCCCACATGCCTCCATCGGAGAAGGAGTTGGGGGTCACGTTGACGACTCCCATGACAAGGGTGCGGGCGGGGTGCGGATTGGTGTTCGTGGGGTCCACGGAGATCATGGGGTGAAGTCTAGGGCGAGCTCACAGGTGGCGGTGATCAGCAAGGAGGCGTTCGCAGAGCCTCCACAGATATCCCAGGCCCAAGGCGCTGCACGCTGCCAGCGGGAAAATCGAGACGAGCACCGCAACGAGACGCGGGTTCGTCGGGGGGAAACCTATGCGAACCCAGGCGTACCCGGCAATCCCAGCCAGAGCAAGCAAAATCACCGCACAGGCCCACCACACGGTCGTCGAGGCCCGGCGCGCAGCCCACGAGTGCGCCAACGGCAGGGCAGCAATAAGCCCAAGCAGGGCCGATCCCACCTGTGGGTGGTGGACGCGCACTCCCGTCCACACGACGACAACATCGGCCAGACCAGCCGCCACGAAGGTGAGCACGCACAACCACGCGACATGCCACGCACCAGACCGCCGCGACGCCGGTTGGGCCAACGCCGGATCAGACCACGCCGATTCCTGACGTCGCTGCCGAGCACCCAGGCCCACGCCTCTCATTGGTCGTGCAGCTCCATCGTTGGTATGACCTTGTCAACGAAGTCGGTATCCTCGGTGAGCAAATTGATACTCACGACACTGGTGCCACCGATGGGTGCCGGAAGCGAAGCAATGAGCCACCAACCGTAGGCCCTCTTGCCTTCCCGGTTGAACACAAACGGGCACTTGACGGCCTCCCCAGCCCCCTTGACGGTAATTTCATCCCAGCCTTTGGCCTCAAACCCATCCACGTTCCCGGTCATCCGGACTTCAAGTCGGTCCTGAACAAGCACGGGATCGGTGTTGTCACTGTAGTCACCAGCGATATACATCCAGCCGGTCTCGTCTGTGAACATTTTCGTGAAAACCTTGCTGTGAGAGGGCTTCTCGACCCACTCGGCGGGATGACGCACCGACACACGCCCAACCTCAGCCTTGACCCAACTCGAGTCCCCTTGCGCACCTGCATTCTGTGAGCTCGAACACCCAACGAGACCGGCGCCAACAATGGTCAGCCCACCCAAAGCACCCCCAGCAAGAACACTACGGCGAGACATGACGTCACCAGCGGTCATCTTCATAGTCCTCGTGTTCCTTCACTCACTTACAACCAACGACCGGATGAGACACTCGTTGGCCATTCTCCAAGGAATAATATTTCTGACCCATCGACACTGACGACGTAGTGTCGTCTCTGCTACCGCCCGAGGCAATGATCAGCTTGACGCTGTGGTCATCGGACGAACTGCTCTCCGTGGTCGTCTGAGAGTCAAACTGGGCATCCTCGGAGTCGCGGAGGAACTTCGCGAAGCCGTCGCTGGGGTGGGCATCGAGCGGGTGGATGCTTGACGCCTTCCAGAGCAAGCCAACTACGTCCACGGGGTTGCTGGAGATACCGTTACCGCCGAGCCACTTGGTAACCTCGGCACGGTTGCTGTCGTTGACGGCGAGCCGGTAGGTCGTCGTTGTACGATCCATTCCGTTCACACCAGACTTGAGGGCAAACTTGGGGTCGGGACGCTTCTTGTCGGCCGCATGACGAGGCTTGTAGTCAGGATCCGAAGAACCCTTGGCCGCCTTGCCAGCTGAATGTTTGGGTTTGTACTTGCCCTTGCCAGTACTGCCCTCACCCACGTCGAGGCCAAAGCCGCTGCCTCCGGCCTCACTCTGGGTGATGACGAGTTCGGTGATCTTGCCCGACTTGTCCTTGGTCACCGAGACGGAAGTCTTGCCATCCTTCTGACCGTTAGCATTGGCCGACAGGTGGGGCCCCGAGCCCGGGGTATTGACGGTGGCGTTACCCTTGAGCGCCCCGACGGTCTCGACCTTCGTCGTCTTCGCCCCCGTCCGCTTGTCTTCCTTGCTGGTGTACAACACCTTACCGTCGGCTTTCCCATCGAGTCCGGCAGCCGTCGACTTATGGGCGCCACCGCCGAGGTTGAGCCCACCGTCGAGCTCGCCACCCAGGCCATACTCCCACACCTTGGAGGTCGCAGTGTGCCTGGCGCCCTCCAACTTCGGCTCCCCACCCCCAGACTTTTCCAAGGCCCTTTCCTCGACGTACCGCCTGAAGTCAGCCACATGAGCCTGCGCGGCAGAAAGGCTGTCGTAGTGGAAGACCTCGCCCTTCTGATACTTGCCCGACCCAGTAAGCGAGACATCCGCACCGACCTTCCCGTTTCCGCCGAGCCCCCAATCGGCACCGACCTCTCCCTTGCCGGAGCGGTACAGCTCGACATCGACGGTGCCATTGCTGTACCGGATAAACCGGTATCCGAAAGTATCCTCGCCGCCAGCGTTAACAACTTTGAAACTGCCCTTGGCAAACCACGTATTGGACTCGGTCGAGCTGTTGATCGTGCACACCTTGGGTGGGGTCTGGGCCGGCGGCTTGGCGGGGGCGCTGCACGACCCTTCCCCAGAAATGGCCACGAGGGCCTGGCACACCTTGTACCGCACCCATTCAGGTTTGATGCTGACGGCCACGGCCCCGGCGAACAACGCGGCGACAAGAAGCATCGCCACATACTCCATCGACGCGGCACCCCGCTCATTCTTGGCCCACATCGGTCTTCCTCTCGACGGTGTCGCGAACCGGTAATGAGCCTAGGAACACACCACCCCGGACACCTGAGTCCGTGGCCCCAAATGTGGGCCCAGAAGACAGAGCACGTTCAGCGGGTCACCGGGATATCGGGGGACGTCTTCGCCGATCCGACCGTAACCTTGACTTTCTTCACTGAGTCGGGCAACGGCGGGTAGGCCGCCTCCATGACGTAAACCCCATCTGGACCCACCTCTGGCGAGTCAGTCCCAATAACGAACCTCTTCTTGTATCCGGCAGGGTAGGAGTCGACCGAGTACTTCACACCCCCGGCGGTGTCGATCAGGGAGGGGTAGCCCTCCGGGTTGACGAAAGACATGGCTAAGGAGCTCATGTCGTTCGAGGTGAGCCAGAAGGTGAGGACGGTGCCCGTGGCACTGGCTTTGACCGAGGCAACGTGAAGTGTAGCTTGCTGCGTTTCATAGAGATAGGGGTGGAAGGGGATCGTGGCCACTTCCTTGGGAAGAGGCCCGCCGGCATCCTTGACCTTTCCCATGACCTGCTGGGCGGCCGCCGACTCCCGGGACGCCACCTCAGCCGAGCTCATGACACTCGGTGTCACAGAAGAACTCATACCCGACGTCGTAACAGCCGTGGAAGGAGTCGTAACAGACACCGACGGCCTCGGGGTCTCCGACCCAGTAGGCTTGTCAGAACCTCCACAGGCACTCAGAGCCAAAACAGCGGCAAGGCCGATAGCGACACAACGCCCTTTCATCATCTCTCCTTGACGGTGATCGTCACCCGACGGTTGAGACGCCGCCCAGCCTCAGAGTCATTACTAGCCACCGGATCAGCCTCACCCTTACCAGCCGTCACCAACGTGACCCCCTTCGGCAACTGAGGCCCCAACACCTTGGCCACCGACCCCGCACGACGCCGCGAAAGATCAAGATTATGCTCAGCGGCACCCTCACTACTGGTATACCCAGTGACCTCAACCTTCCCCGTCGCCTTGGCCGCCACAAGATCCTTGGCCGCCCGATTGATGACAGCACGCCCAGCAGGCTTGACGACGTCGGAATCATGATCAAACAACACCGACGAATCCAAATCGATGTTCGTAGTGTCCCCCATCACCCGCTTACGCTTGGCATCGGAGACCTCCCCCGTCGTGATGATGAGCGGGTTGACATAAGAAGCCACATCAACATCCGACAAAACGCTTGGATCCAAGGCAGGCCAAGCCGCCCCCAAAGGAAGGCCGTCAAGCCACTGGTCCTTCGCGGTCTCCTCGTCGATGGTGGGGGTAAGCGGACCATCCTCAACCGGCACATCATGAAAGAGGCGGTTACCGACCGCGACATCGACCCGCTGAACATCAGACGGCACCCGAGGAGTACTGAACCAGCCAACCGTCGCGTGCCCAGGCTGGGTGTACCCCAGGGACCCTGAGTTCCACCACTCTTGGACACACATCTTGCAGCCCGGGGGGTCCACGATCGTGCGGTAGAACTTGTGATTGCGGACGTCAAGGATGCCGCCATCGGCTTCCAGAATCCCGCTGTAACGCGGGGTGCCGGGCACGCCGACCAAGTAGCCCCCATCAATCGGCCCGGACGCCGACGAGTCGACGGTCAGCGAGTAATAAACGACAGTCGCCTGAGGCAGACGCCGCACAGCATGCAACGCCAGCACCACCGAGCCCGGCTTCGCAGCCCGACGCTTCTCAACGTCCCCATGGCTCACAGCCACTGCACCGATGATCGGCACCTGCCCTGGCGTCGCGTCGTCGGCTTGTGCCGGCACCACCGCCGAAACCACCGCCATAGTGAGCCCGCAGAGGAGCCCACTGGCTCTAACGTTCAACTTACGCATAATAATGACCCTACGATAGAGGCCGGGTCACGTCCACAGCCCACCAGAATAGGCAGCCCTCGCGCAGAGAACCGTTGCGGTGATACCCGGCCAACTTCCATTAACCATCGGCCCTACGACGCGAACCGACGCCCACAAACATGTCGACTCACTTGACCAGGGACGCCTTGTCATCGCCGACAAGAAGGGTCTTGATCTGCTCAGGAGGCGTCGTCACGGTGATCTTCCCGAACCCGTCCATCACGATGTCTATCGACTTTCCATTGCACACCATATGTCCGTTTGCCGAAGGCGAGAATGTCTCTCCCTCCTTCGGTTCCGCTGGTTCCATGTCGATACTGCAACCGAAACCGAAGGCGAATCGAGAATCGGCGACAGCATGCCCTTCGTTGTGTTGACCGTTGGTTTGCACATCACGGCTTCGGACCGACACCGTGATCAAACCGTTCTCCGGTGTGTACTGATAGGAAATGACATCCGAGCCATTTCGCTGCGCAAAGGAAATGGCCGAATCCGCTCCAGCGTCGCCAACCGGCGCGTCGAGCCCACCAGACTTCGCGTACGCGTCGACGATCTCCGGAAGCATGTCCTGCACCTTCTGCGCTCCGGCAAGGGCAGCCGCGTCCGCCGAAGAGTCCAGACCGGTACGTTCGGTCCCCGCAGTGGCAAACCGCGGGATTGCCAGCACCGCCACCATGATGATGACGAAAGTGAACACCGCCAGCAGCGCCGTGCTGGCCTGCCCATCGTCGCGTCTCCAGTTCATCGGCCTACCTCCCCGCTGTGGGTTGACTTCGGATCACCCGAGGCATGGCGACGCGGTGGACGCCATATGCATCCACCGCGCCACACCACAGTCGGGACATCATGCTACGGTGTCGTTCCGACTGGTTTGCGTCATCTCCAAGATCACGGGTGGATATTACCGATGACGTCGGTGGCGGTCTTAACCCATTTCCCGACAGTGCCCGGATTGATGGCCGCGTGGACGGCGCCCACGATGACGGCGCCGATGAGCAGCATGCCAACATACTCGAGGGCGCTGGCACCGCGCTCCTGACGAAGCTTGTCGGCGATCGACTTCATGGCGAGCTGCGTGCGGACGGTGGTGGCGAGAACCAGATCGTTCATGATGGTTTCCTCTCCCTGTGGTGTGATGTTCCTCCGAGGTGTCCGAGAGAAGGCATCTGGTGAAATCCCTCCCTCACCTGACATGGAAAAACCTACGGATTCTCACCAGCCCATCACAGGGTCCCAAGGCCCAACTATGTGCCCATGTTGAGCCCACTGTCAGGGGAGTCCGTGAGGGCCCGAACCGTGGAGCCACAGCACTATGGCCTGGGCCCGTGTCGTCACCCCGAGGGTCGCGAAGATCTGATTGATGTGGTTCTTCACCGTCTTTTCAGCCAGGAACAGCGTCTTGCTGATCTCCTTGTTCGACTTGCCGTCGGCGATGAGCTCCATGACCTCGACCTGCCGACTGCTAAGGCCCATGGTCGTCTTGCGGGGGAGAACGGGCTCCCCCGCAACCGACCCCTCCCCTGTCCGCGCAGCAGGCCCTTTTTCGGCCAAGGTCTTCATCACCGGTGCAGTCAAGGTCATGGCTCCAGCCCTGGCACTGCGGATCATGTGGCCCAGGGACTGGGCGTCGAAGGCGCCATGGACAAGGTACCCGACAGCGCCCTCGGCCAGGGCGCGACGAATCGACTCCGAATCGTCGGTGAAGGTCGTCATGATGACCGTCGACCCGGCAGCAAGCTGCGGCAGGACTGACAGGCCGTCACGACGCGGCATCCGAATGTCACGCAAGATGACGTTCGGTTTGAGTTCTTCGGCCAGGCGCAACGCCTCATCACCATCGGCCGCCTCACCGACGACCTCAAGAGCGCCGTCCTGCTCGAGCAGCGTACGCAGCCCCACACGCATGACCGCAGAATCGTCGACCACCATGACTGTGGTCACTTCGGGCTCACTCACGTTCCTCCCAAAGCTTATCCTGGACAACCATCGTCACCGTCGTCCCCTCTCCGACC
Organism: Cutibacterium nasicola; assembly: GCF_052654715.2. Taxonomy (NCBI): domain Bacteria; kingdom Bacillati; phylum Actinomycetota; class Actinomycetes; order Propionibacteriales; family Propionibacteriaceae; genus Cutibacterium; species Cutibacterium nasicola. The sequence continues at coordinate 2,001,899 of NZ_CP199745.2, forward strand.
TCACTCGAGACCTCGGCCCTTCCCCCAACACGTAACAAACGACGCTGGATATCGAGCACGCCTTGGTGACCAGCACGCTGACAGGCGCGCAACTCCGGCTCCGAGAACCCCTTACCCGTGTCCCGAACGACGACGCTCAGGGTTGGCCCTTCCTTGCTGGCAACGACCGACACGTCGCAAGGACCAGCATGTTGGGCGATGTTGTCGAGGGCCTCGCTGATCGCGGCCAATACCTCAAACTGCACATCCTGGCGCTCGAGGACCATGTCCTTGTCGATGCTGAGACGGACGTGACGATCTTCGGCACACTGCCAGGCACTTACCAGACCGATGACGGCTTCTCCGAAAACGAGCTCGGTGGAATCCTCGCGCAACCCAGACATCACGCAACGCAGTTCGGAGACGGCTTGCGCACTCATCTGATGCGCCTGCTTGGCGACCATGATGGCTCGCGACGGATCGGACTCCACGGCGTCAGGGATGACCGAAGTCGTGAGAGCCACACTCTGTATCGTCTTGGCCAGCTTGTCGTGCAACTCAGTGGCGAGCTTGGCGCGTTCTTCGGCCGCTGTGGTGGCGATGATGCTGGCTTGCAGAACCTTGTGACTACGTTGTTCGTTATCAGCAGCCTTGCGCACCACAAGACCGAGGAACCACATCGCCATGAGCATGAATGACATGATGAGCCCGGTTGACCCGTCCTGCCCTGATCTCGTCCTCCACCCGAGGAAATACAGGACGAGGAGAAGCACCATCGTGACGAGCCCACCGACACGATCCACCCAGACGCCGACGAGGAAGGCCGTCGTCAGCACCGTCAGCTGCAACGCCCCCGCCGCCCCAGCCACGACGACGAAGCCGACGACGACAGTCAAGTCGACCAGCGTCAACAACGGGTGGGCCTCCAGGAGCGACAAGGACTCGGGGGAACGCACCTCAAAGATCGACAGCACCACAATGGCGACAACGGCCGCGATCTGGAGAATGGACAGGTTCCTGCCAAAGGGGCAGAGCAGGGCGATGAACACCGCGACGAGCCGCAGCGAAAGCGCCGCCCGGGTGAGCTCATGGAGCTGGGAGCCACCTATCCCGGGCCGGGGCATAGCGCTCACTTGAACAACCCCGAAATCTGGTCGAGCATGCCAGTCCCGATGAGCAGGCCACCGATGAGCAGAACGAGGACACCCGGCACCATGACGGTCGTCGTCACCAGTGACACCCGAGGCTCAATCTTCGCCGCCCGCTGGCGGGCAGCCTGGGCCGCAGAGCGTCGCATGTCGGCGGCAATGTGGTTGAGGGTGTCGACGAGTGGCGCACCGAGTTCTTCTGACTGCACATAAGCCGAGACGAATTCGTCCACCGCTGCCGAGCCCGTCCGGTCGCGCAGGGCGGTGAAGGCCTGACGCATGCTCGCGCCATTGTCGATGTGCTGAAGGGTGAGCTGGATCTCTTCGGCGAGTGGGCCACCATAACGCTCCGACACAGTCCGCAAAGCGCGTCGGAAGCCGATACCAGCGGTGACCGTCACCGCCAAGACATCCATGAAGCTCGGTAGGTCGTCATCGATACGCTCCTTACGGCGCTTGACATCACCAGTGAGCTTGCCCAGCGGGAGGATGATCGGGATGAACAGCGCGAGCAGAGCAATGAAACCCATTCCCCGCACCATGAGAACCACCGCTAGGGGAACCACGAGAATCGCCCACTTGAGGATATCGGTGATCACCGTGTCAACGGTCATCCCATCGGGACGTCCAGCGGCGTTGACCTGACGTTGGATCCAGGTGACGGCGCGTTCTGGGAGGGCATTGCGGACAGTCGGCAGCATGGTCAGGGCGAGTGACTCCAAGGGGCCGGCACGACGAGCACTCTCGGTCTTCTTGAGGAGAGCCACCTCGTCGAGGTCCAATGCCTCGGCCGGGTCCGAGGTCGCCAGATAGATGCCTCGTATGGCAAGAACGACAGCTCCCAGGGCAACGAAGCCTGGGATGAGACCAAACAGGATCGAGTTCACAACTTCACCTTCGTCATCTGGCGGATGATGACGAACCCCACCGCGAACAATGACAGGCCCGCGATGAGGCAGATCCGCCCCACCATCGACTTCGTCATGAGCTCGACAGTGCCGGGGCTCAGGAAATTGAGCGCAACAAGTAGGCCCAGTCCGATGATAATGATGAGATAAGCCGTGGACAAAGCCTGCGACAGGATCGTCGTCACCTCGCGACGAGTCTCCTTGCGCTCCTCGAGAGAGTCAGCGATGCCACGCAGGGCCGTCACCAGCGAGCCACCACTACGGGCCGACACCACCAAGGTCGACATGAGGACCGACACCTCACGCGAGCGCATGTGGGAGGAGAGCTCATCGAGGGCCGCTTGCAGTGGGGCACCGAACCTGAGTCGGTTCTCGACCGCGGCGAACTCGCTCCGGGCTGGCTCTCCGAGTTCTTCAGACACCATCGCAATAGCAGTCGGCAGCGACAAACCAGCATGGCTGGCGTTGGCCAGGAGACGGGCGAGCTCCGGAAGCTGGTCGACGAACCTCGCCGTGCGCCGCTGCTGTGCTCGTCGGACGAACTCCCACAACCCGGCCAGCCCCAGCACGACACCGAGGACTGCCAGGGCCGGGGCCAGGATCTGGTAGAAGACCACCGTAACAAGAATCGAGACGGCCACCGTGATGAGAGCCACAGCGGCAGGCGGCTGGGTGATGCCACCGGCCTCGAGCTCGCGCGCCAGCCATCGGCCCGGTCGGGTCTGCACGAACCGGGCGTTGAGATCACCGAAGGCGGTCTTTGGACGCAACCCGACGAAGGCTGCGCCTCTGACGGCACGTCGACGTTGGGACCGGACCCACCAAAAGTCGCGCAGAGCAAACAGAATGAGCCCAGCGATGGTACCGGCCTCGAGCAACAACAACCAGAACCAGATCATGCGGCCTCCTGGTGATCGAGGCCCACCCCGGCCGCAGCCAGTCGGGCAGCAAGAGCGTCCGGAATCTCGCAGGTGCGGAAGGCGCCGTCCCCCGGGTTGGACGGCGAAGGTACCCACTCCATGATCGGCTGGAGTCTGAAAGGTTCCTGACGACGGCTCGACACATAGGCGACGGTCGTCACCCGGCGGGCGCCGTCACTGGTGCGCTGCAGCTGCACAATGACATCAATGGCCGAGTTCACCTGGTCGTGGAGGGCTTGGAAAGGCATGCCGACGTCACTCATCGAGGCCAAGGTCTCCAGCCTGACCAGAGCGTCGTCAGGGGAATTGGCATGCACGGTCGTCAGTGACCCCTCGTGGCCGGTGTTCATGGCCTGGAGCATGTCGAGAGCCTCTCCCCCACGGCACTCACCGACGATGATTCGATCCGGTCGCATACGTAGCGAGTTGCGCACCAGGTCACGAATCGTCACCTGACCGCCACCCTCAACGTTGGGCGGCCGAGTCTCGAGTCGGATGGTGTGAGGCTGGTCCAAGGTGAGCTCTGCGGCGTCCTCGATGGTGACGATCCGCTCAGACGGATCAATGAAACTTGAGAGGGCATTGAGCAGGGTTGTCTTGCCCGAGCCGGTGCCCCCCGAGACGATGACGTTGAGTCTGGCTTGGACGAAAGACCGCAGCAACTGCGCGGTAGCTAGGTCGAGGGAGTTTTTCTCGACCATCGCCTCGAGGCTGAGAGCCTGGGGGAACAGTCGAATGGTCACCGTCGGACCGTTGAGGGCCAGCGGCGGCAAAACGACGTTGACTCGAGCGCCGCGAGGCATGCGGGGATCGGGTGGTAGGCGGGCGTCAACCATCGGACTGGACTCATCAACGCGACGGTTGACGGTGGAGACGATCCGGTCGATGGACTGCATGAGCTGGTCCTCGGAACTGAAGGCAGTGGGCCACAACTCAAGCCTGCCAGCCCGCTCGACGTAGATCGTCTGGTGTCCGTTGATCATGATCTCGCTGACGCTCGGGTCGGAGAGGATCGGTTCGAGCACACCCAGGCCCACAGCCTCATCCACGACTCGGCGCACAAGTTGGTTGCGCTGCGAGGTGGAAAGAATGACCCCTTCGCGGGAGACGAGGTGCGCGATGACCCGCTCCAGGCGGACCTTGCGCTGAGCGGTGTCGAGTTTTGACAGTTCGCCCAGATCGACCTCCTCAAGCAGGAGGCGCCGAAACACCGAGACCAGCGACTCCCTCTGCTCATCGGACTCCGCCGTGTGCGGGCGGGCGTCCTCGAAGGCTGCATACGATCTCATGGCCGCAACCTCGGCATCTCCGCCGCGCGGGTCACCGTCCCGACCTGGAACCCGATAAGGGAAGGGATGCGCACGGTGAGGCTCACCCGGCGGCTGTCACTACCACCGACCGACATCGACTCGACGTGAAGACCCCCAGTGAGAGAATTCTGCGCGGCTGAGGTCGGGTCCTCGTGGAGAGTCGCAGCTCGCGCAGCATCCCGGGCAGCATGGGTGGTCTCGACTGAGGTCCAGCCGACCAGGCCGAGCTGAACGGCGGCAACAGCGACAAGGAGGAACGACGGCAGGAGCCCGATAACCTCGATGGCGGCACCACCTTTGTCATCCTCCCACACCCTGCGGTTCAATCGGTTACTCATCGAGGCTCCTCTACGACACTCTTCGATGCCTCTACGACGTGCATGGCACCCCACACGCCGGTGAGAGACCCAGGCACCCTGAGTTTGACGGTGATGGAACTTCCGCCACTAACGCTGACGTCGTCGAAAGGACGAGGCAAAGCGCCGCGAGCCTTGTTAGTGGCCGAGGTCAGGGAACCTGACACGGAATACTCGCGCGAGGCCGCGGCCGCCGCACGGCCCACCATGACATCGGAAACCCCGACGACGAGCATCTGCCAACCCGCCAGCACCACCAATAGGACGATCGGCAGGATGCCGACGTCCTCCAGGGCGACCCCACCGGCGTCATCGCGCCACCAAGAGCCACGCATCGCACTCATCACAGTCGTCATCGTTTGCCCCTGTCCTTGTCTGCTTTCCTTCGGGCCGCACGTCGTGCGGTAGCACTCTGCCGGCCCGTCTCTGATCGAGCTCGCTCACGTCGGCCCGTCACCGCCTCCTCGGCTGGCTCAGGAGACTCGATATCAGCACCAGCCTCGCGGCGCAGAGCCGAGATGAGCCGCCACCAGGACACCTCGGTGAGGGCCCGCGGATCGCGATCGTTCGAGGCAACCTCCAGAGCCCTGGGCATGAACGGCAACATGACGTCCAGCACCTTGGCGACGGTGAGCTTGGCCACGGCCGACGCCGGGAAGACCGACCTCTTGTCGACCTTGTTGACGACCACCTTGAGAGCCGATTCGTCACGCACACCCAGCGATTCCCAGGCTGCCGCGCGCTTACGGAAGGCCCTCATGACCAAGGCGTCGGGGGTGGTGACGACGACCATCTCGTCGGCCATCTGGGCCACCGCCGCCTGGCCGGGCGAAACATGGCCGCCGGCGTCGACGATGACCAAAGGGAACTCAAAACGCAGCAGATCCAGCACGGCACGAATGGCCTCGGGTGTGATGTAGTCGGACTCACGCACGTCGCTGGGCGCGAGCATGACGTGGATGCCACTCTCGTGCTGGATGACGGCATCGGCCACGGTCGACGCCGAGAGGTCGGAGGAGACCTTGGCGATATCGGCGATGGACACCGACTGACGGATGTCGAGCATCGCGGCTACATCCCCCTTCTCCACGTCGGCATCGACCACGCACACCCGCGAGTTCGGGTGAACGCGCAGGAAATCAGCCGCCATGTGAACCGCCAGAGTCGTCGTTCCGACTCCGCCCTTGGCACCGGCGACGCAGACCAAGCGTCCACGCCGACGGGACTGGGCCGCGGTACCTGCAATGACCGTGCGCATCGTCTCGGCGTATTCGAGGGCATTGGCGACGCGCTCCGAAACATCCTCGTAGACGAAAGGCTGGCTGATGACGGCACGGGCACCCGACTCCATGGCGTGCATGGCCGCCGAGTCGGATCGGTGAGTCATGACCTCAACGACGGCGGTCCCGGGATGAGCTGACAGGAACGACCGGCAGACATCCTCGACAGGGTCAGGGCCGGTCTGGTCACCAATGAGGACGAGGTCCGGTGCCGACCGGGCAACGGCCTTCCTCAATTCGATGGTTGTCGCCACGACGTCGGTGACCGCCAGATCGGGCAGCTCCGACAGGAGGGTCTGGAGGTCACCGACGACGTTCCGGTCGGCGTGGCAAATAATTGCGGTGCTCACCTCTTGCCCTCCGGAACGGCCTGGCCACCCAAACTAGAGGCGTCGTACTCGCTATTCTCACCATTGCGGTTGGCCCCAGCATCAGTGGGCAGCGCCACCAGACGAACCTCCTTCGCGAAGGCGGCGGCATAGGTGACGGCCGTCGCGTCATTCGGGGTGAGGGCGAGGGTGACTGGGATGACCTCGGTCTCAGCCAGGCCGCTGCCGGACTGGTTAGTGACATTCATCTTGCCCGCAATGGACACCACGCGGATGTTGCGTGTCAGGACACGAACCGATTTCGGCAGGCCGGGAACGTCAGCGAAGACGGCGTAAATATCGACCCTGTCGCCCGGCTTGACTCGCCCGGCGACTCCAGTCACCGAGTTGACGTTGATGGCGATCTCACGCTCGTCTGGATTGAGATCGGAAGGAGCGATGAGCATGTCGCGGGTGATGACGGTTCCAGGCTCCACACGGAAGCCGATTCGGCGTCCCTTCAAGGCTGACATGCTGACGATTGAGGAATCAGAGGTCCATCGGCGAGGCACCTCGACAGGCTCAAGAAGCGACTCGGACAGCGGGGTGTAAGGGCTGATCGGAGCCTTGGCCCGGTACACGGTCACGCGCGACCCGACCTGACTGTTAACCGAGGACACATACCGCGTCACCGTCAGGAAGGTCGCAATGGCGACGACGACCGCAATGAGCAAGTAGATGAGACCACGACGTTGACGAGGGTTCACGCGACACTCTCCTGATTGAGGACATGGACATGGCACACCGGGCACACCGGGCGCAGGCAATCGGCAGCGCACACTGGGCACCTACCAAACGGTTCACGGACGTCGGTAGGCCAGCCGAGGAGGGCAAACTCTCGACCTCGGCTGCCGTACTCGGCTCGAACGTCAATGACAGGCCGTTCCACCGTGGCCGACTGCAGTGGGCCAACCAGTGGGCAGTCCCCCTCGGTAACCCTCCATGCCTGGAGCCAGTAGTCGGCACTACCGGTCCCGGCCTTAGACTCTCGAGAAAAGTGAACCTCGGGGGTGAACTGGACGACCGATACGCCTCCCCAGGGAAGCAGGGATGCCAGATGGCGCCCAAGCCCGGGGGAAGGGTCATTGAGGCCGGACAGCGAGCGAAGGACCACGCCGGACCTCGAGGTGGTCAAGACACGCTCGAGTTGTTCGATCTTCGCCACTAGCGGTTCACGGCGAGGAGCAACCGCCGAGCAGGCCAGGACTGCAGCCAGGGCCGAAGCGCGATGCGTGACATGCGCCACGGGGACGGCCGATACGGCTCCGCTGGCCAAGGTGGCAGCGAACCGTGCCTGCCGGGCCACGGCCGGACGATACACGAGCGTCACGGAATCGACCGGATAAAACCTCAGCCAAGCGGCGAGCAAGCTCGGGTCATCGGCCCCCATGACAAGAACCGTCGGGTCGTCGCCCCGCCAAGCAGTGAGGCCGCTATGAACCGGGTAGGCCTCCACTACGACGAAGACATCGTTCATAGTCAACTCGCCTCCTTCTCGTGTGATTCGTGTCGGAACGGTCTCTGTCGGTCGAACCAAGCCCAGTGCGAGCCCTTGTCGGGCCAGATCAGCCTCTGGCCTGGGCATACGGGCATGACTCTTCGGCATTCCGGGCCAATTTTAACTGCGGTACGGGTCATTGCCCGATCATTCGTAATACGTGATGTATATGTAGGCCTGTCGGGTATGGTCATGGCGTTCCGGTACCAACGAATAGGACTACAGATGGACCGCCACCTCGCCCCACCCCACCGTCGCGGCTGGCGGCGGATGACCAACTCGCGTCGAACGCAGACAGCCCGGCTCATCCTCACCACCGTCCTCGCGCTGTGCTCGGTCGGGCTGTTGGGACTTGGCATCGCCGCCTGGAGTCTGCCCGAGACGCCAGAGGTGCACGTCACAGCCGGGAAGCCGGTGCAGCTGCATCGCTCCCCACCCCTCTCTGAGGGCCAGGTGATCTTCGTATCCAAGCAGGTGCAGCTCAACGGCACCGGCCCGGACGAGGTCTTGACCTGCACCCTTACCCGAGACTCGTCAACCACATCCATGACGACGCCTGCAGACCCGTCCATCGGTGAGCGTGCCAGACATCGAGATGCCCTTCGCCCGGTGTTGGCCGTCGGCACCACCGACGGCAATGAATCCATGACATGCTCCGGGACGGCAGTCGCGTCAGGGGCGGTGTGGCTGCTGCCGACCCGAGTCGGAGTGCCCTTCCGAGCACTCGTCGTCACCATCGCGGGAATCGGCCTGCTCGGCATGGCGTTGCTAGTCCACTTCGGACGCGTGCTGGCCAAAGAAGGTTGAAAGAGGCATTGCACGGCCGCCGGAAACTCACCCGAGGTTACGGGTGCCACCCGGGCTATCCAGTCAAAGGAAATCACGATCACACCGCCGTCAGCACCGGCAGGCAGAGCACTAGATGCAGGCCCGCGACGAGATGTGGACCAAACGCGAAATCCTGGGAGGCGTCACGGCCGCGCACCACTCGAAGACCCAGCCCCCACACAGTACCGATGAGAGCCGCGGCGAGCACGCCCAGAATGACGTGAACCCACGACACATACCCCGCGAGCAGGCCGATCGACGCGGAGAGCTTGACATCCCCCATGCCCATTCCGCCTTGTCCGATCAGTCCTAGGAGCAGAAAGACCAGGAAGACGACGGCCGCAGCGAGTACAGCCCGCCCCAGCGCCGACCAGGCGCCCGTGACCGCCGCCAGAACGCCCAGAAGGGCCAGAAGAACCACCAGTAGCGGCAAAGTGAGAATGTTGGGGAGACGGTGCACGTCAACGTCGACGACACAGGCCGCGACCATGACTGCGACCGACATCAGCAGAATTGAAAGGAACGCCGGCATCAACCGCCAGGACACGGCGATAAGGGCGCATACCACCGTGGTCCACAACGGAACCCACGCGCGGCGTCGGACCGGTAGACCACACTCGTCGGGTCGCCGGTAGCGCTTCGGGGTCGCCAACGCAAGTACGAGTGCCCCCTCGGTGGCTCCGATAATTGCGCCGATAGATGCGGCAGCCGGCACGCCAAGAGGACTCGACACTGTCCTGATGCTATGTGGACAGCAACTTGTGACGATGGGGCCCAAGACCCAAGTACAGGCCCAAAGCGAGCCAGGATCCTCCCGCGTACGTCAGCGCGTGATCAACCCCATCGCCTCGGCGCGTGTGGCCGGATCACGAAGAATCCCTCTCACCGCCGACGTCACCGTCCTCGACCCCGGTTTGCGCACGCCGCGCATCGTCATGCACATGTGTTCACACTCAACAACAACAATCACCCCACGGGCATTCAGGTGTTGGACCATGGCGTCAGCAACTTGAGTCGTCAACCGCTCCTGGACCTGGGGGCGTCGGGAATACACGTCGACGAGTCGGGCGATCTTGCTCAAACCCGTGACCCGGCCACCCTTAGCCGGGATATAACCCACATGTGCCACACCGATGAACGGCAACAAGTGGTGCTCACAGGTCGACTGCACCTCGATGTCTCGCACCAACACCATCTCGTCGTGGGAGATGTCGAAGGTCGTCGCCAGCAGCTCAGCCGGATCCTGCGTGAGACCCCCGAACAGCTCCTGGGCGGCTTTTGCCACGCGCGACGGAGTCTCGCGCAGCCCCTCCCGGTCGGGGTCCTCTCCGATGGCCAGAAGGAATTCGCGCACCGCAGCCTCGGCCCGAGGCACGTCGACGGGTAACTCTGGCATGGACTCGCTCACCCGCACGATTCTAGGGCAGCGCTCGGCAGGCCCGAGAGCCGTTTCAGAGCGCATCCGCCAGGCTCGACAGCGGCTGCACGCGGTCACGAGCCCGAGTGATCAGCACCTCAACGACGATCTTGGCAGTGACGTAGAGCAAGAGCACCCCGACCGCCACGACATGCAACCTGGCCTCGAAGTTCATGTGTCCCAACCCACCAGAGTGCCCCAGGTGGTCGTCTGCAAGGTTGAGCGCGCCGATAAACAGCCCCCAGGCGACGAGAATGAAGACATGCTGGACCACAACCCGCCAGTTGGCATCCCGAGCGGCCCGCAAGTCCTTGGCACGCCGCACAGCGGGATCACCCAAGAAATCATTGAACGCCTCGACGATATGACGCACAACAGCCAGCACAAAAGGAACACCAGCCGCAGTGATAGTCATTTTCACCCCGACGAATACGGCCAACACGCCAGCAAACACGAGGTGACCGAGGGAGAAGAAAAGATTGGATAACAAGTAGGCGAACGGCGGAGCGGTAGCATCGAGACTCATATTGCCAGCCTGTACAGCCGACGGATCTACCGGGATCGGTAAGCCGGTGCGCCTCGACTCCCGCTGCACACGACCATTGGCCAGCGTCGCGGCAATAACGAACATGACATTCTCGCACCAACCAAGCAAAAGAATGTTGCCCACCGGCCAGTCAAACACGACGACGCCGACCACCGTGAACAGGTTGTACGTGACGATGGCCGCGTAAACCGTCAGGCTGGTGCGACCCCGTGGGGCCTGGTCGGGGTCAAGCGGCAGATTGGTCGACGTCACAGCGGATAGCCTAGAACAACGGCCTGCCGGGCCATTTCCGGCAGGCCGTGACGATCATCAAGACCTCGGTGGCCCCCACGGATTTCCACTCGAGGGCGGCTGAGGACCCTCACCCGGCTGGGTAGGCCCAGGCGTCGGGGGCTGAGGCGGCTTGCCTCCCCCAACACTCGGCGGCTCCCAGTCGGACGGCGGCTGCCACCCACCGGGATTGTCGTCCCCCGGAACATCCCCACCGGGCTCGGGAGTCGGCGGAGCAATGACACCACGACGCCCGGCACCCACCTGGGGAGCATCCTCGTCCACACCAGCAATCTGCGGCGGCGTGACCGGCGGGATGGACGACGGCACGCGCTTGTCAGAACCGGTGAAGGCGCCGCGCTCGGGCCAACGATTCAGCGGCTTGAAGATCTCGGCGACCTCGGCCTTGCTCAGCGTCTCCTTGGCGAACAGCTGACGGACCAGCTCGTCGAGCACCGCCCGGTTGGCCTCCAGACAGTCAAAAGCCTCCTGGTGGGCGTTCTCAAGCAGGTCACGTACCTCGTCGTCAATGATCTTGGCTGTCTCGTCGGAGTAGTCACGCTGCTGACCAGCAGTCATGCCGAGGAAGGGCTCAGCGTCTCCCGACCCCAGCTGCACCGTGCCGACACGGGCCGACAAGCCGTATTGGGTGACGAGGGCCCGGGCCACCTTGGTGGCCTTCTCAATGTCATTGGAGGCACCCGTCGACGGGTCGTGAAAGATGAGCTCCTCGGCCGCGCGGCCACCAAGCATGTAGGCCATCGAGTCGAGCAACTCACTGCGCGTCTGGGAGTACTTGTCCGAGTCAGGCATGACCATCGTGTAGCCCAGTGCCCGGCCACGTGGCAGGATCGTGATCTTCTGCACCGGGTCGGTACCCGGCATGGCCGCCGCCACCAGGGCGTGTCCACCCTCGTGGTAGGCCGTCACGAGCCTCTCGTGCTCGTTCATGAGACGAGTCCTCTTCTGGGGGCCGGCAATGACGCGGTCAATGGCCTCGTCGAGCTCAGCATTGCCGATCACCGGCAGGTTGGCCCGAGCCGTCAGCAGAGCAGCCTCGTTGAGCACATTGGCCAGGTCAGCACCGGTCATGCCGGGGGTGCGACGGGCGATCGACGCCAGGTCAACGTTGTCGGCCATCGGCTTACCGTGGGCGTGCACCTGGAGGATCTTGAGACGACCGTCGAGATCCGGGGCCTCCACCGCAATCTGACGGTCGAATCGACCGGGACGCAGCAGGGCTGGGTCGAGGACGTCGGGACGGTTCGTGGCAGCGATGAGGATGACTCCACCGTGAACGTCGAAGCCATCCATCTCGACGAGCAACTGGTTCAGGGTCTGCTCACGCTCGTCATGGCCGCCGCCCATGCCAGCACCACGGTGACGACCGACGGCGTCAATCTCGTCGATGAAGATGATGGCTGGGGCGGCTTCCTTGGCCTGCTCGAAGAGGTCACGCACACGGGAGGCACCGACACCGACGAACATCTCGACGAAGTCCGAACCCGAGATCGAGAAGAATGGCACCCCGGCCTCGCCGGCCACGGCACGGGCCAGCAACGTCTTACCAGTGCCAGGCGGGCCGTACAGCAGCACACCTTTGGGGATCTTGGCACCGACCCGCTGGAACTTCGCCGGCTCGGCGAGGAACTCACGGATCTCCTGCAGCTCGTCGATCGCCTCCTGGCAGCCGGCGACGTCAGCGAACGTCGACTTGGGGGTGTCCTTGCTGCCCACCTTGGCCTTGGATTTACCGAACCCCATGACGCCGCCGCGGCCACCCATGCCCTGGGCCGCGTTCATGGCCCACAGGAAGAACAGCAAGATGATGATGAACGGCAAGAAGTTGATGAGCAGAGCCTTCCAGATGCTCTGCCCCGGATTCTCCCCCTGCCACGACTTCAGCGTCTTCGCCCGGACCCGGTCGTCGAGCTTCTCAACGAGTTGGTCGGACTGATTGCCAACCCAGTACGAGCGGTACTTCTTGTCGTCGTTCTCAGTGATCTTGATGACCTGGTCACCGTCAGTCAGCGTGACGTCATCCAGCTTCTTGGAGCTGTTGATGATGCTGACAGCCTCAGAAGTCGGAATGTCCTTGTACCCGTTCCCCGACCCGGCGAACTGCAGGAACACAATGATCAAGCCGATGCACAACAGGATCCAGATCAGAGGACCTTTGAAGATGCGGGACGCGTTTTTCATAGACTACCTAGAGGCATGATGGGTGGAACTCAGAGCGTCACGATACCAGCGCATGACAACATTCAGCCCTTGCTACGTTTCGCGGACAGCTCAGAACAGGAATAAACCACTGGCACGACGTCGCGACGCGGGATCCCGCTCTCAGGACTTGTAGACGTGCGGTGCCAGCGTCGCCACATCCGTGAGATTGCGGTACTTGTCGGCGTAGTCCAAGCCGTATCCGACGACGAACTCGTTGGGGATGTCGAAGCCGACGTACTTGACGTCGAGCGGGCAGGTGACGGCCTCCGGCTTGCGGAACATCGCCATGATCTCAATGGAGTTGGGGTTGCGGCTGCGCAGGTTCTGCACCAGGTAACTCAGCGTCAGGCCGGTGTCGATGATGTCCTCGACGATGAGGATGTCGCGGCCCTCAATGTCTTTGGTGAGGTCCTTGAGGATGCGCACCACGCCGCTGGACCTCGTGCCGGCGCCATAGGACGACACAGCCATCCAGTCCATGGACATGTGGGACTTCATCGCACGGCACAGGTCCGCCATGGTCATGACAGCACCGTTGAGCACGCCAACCATGAGGATCTCCCGCCCGGAATAATCGGCGTCGATCTGGGCAGCAACCTCGCGGATTCGAGAGGCCACCTGCTCCTCGGTGTGAAGAACGTGGTCGAAATCTCCGGGAATGTCAGAAGCTCGCACGGGTCCACCTTACCGATTCCCGATCCGTCACAGGCGCCGGGTGAGGTACAGGGTCCCGCGTCTCACCTCGACGCGACCACCCGGGACGTCGACCCCAGCGCCTCCGGGACCGCCCAGGAGACCCAGCACCGCGTCGACGTGCACCATCGCCGCTTCGGGCAACCACTTCTTGACGACCCGCCGGGCCAACCCGGGTTCCACCTCTCGCAGCCCGGGCAGAACGTCGTCGGTCACCTCGTGGTCTCGTGCCCACTGACCAGCCACACCCGTGAGGATGGCGTCCTCTCCGGCCAACAGGGTCGCGCTGCGGGCCAGGGACTCCGCCACCCCCGGCCCAAGGACTTCCTCGAGAACCGGCATGAGCTCGGTACGCACCCTGGAACGGAGAAACCGGGGCTCACTGTTGTGGGGATCGTGCCAGGGCTCAACACCCCATTCCTGGCAGGCCTGCAGGGTCTGGGCCCGACGCACCGCCAGCAACGGGTGCCAGAACTGGCCTGTCCGTGGCCGGATACCGGCCAGCGACGTCGCCCCGGAGCCACGGGCCAAGGACAGCAAGACCTGCTCAGCCTGATCATCGAGGGTGTGACCGAGCAGAATCGGCGCTTTCCCGGCGACGTTGACCAGCGCTGCTCGGCGCGCGGTTCGCGCTGCTGCCTCCGGGCCGTCAGGGGCATTCGGATCAATCTCGACGCGACGCACACAGGCGTCCATCCCACGGTCGGTCAGCAGGTCTCGAGTGCGCGTTGCCACCTCGTCCGAGCCGTCCTGCAGCTGATGGTCGACGATGACGACCGTCATCTCGACTCCACAACGTCGCGATGCCCACCTCGACCCCAGCACCAGGGCGAGGGAGTCCGGCCCACCAGAACACCCGACGACGAATCGATCGATTCCACGGACCTCTCGCTCGACGGCCTGGGCGATAGTCAGGGCTGCTGGCCCCAGTTCACGTCGTGCCATCAGCGGGTGCAGCCGCACCCGGCCAGATTGCCGTAGACGACGTCGAGCCAGGATCGGGCAGAGCCGTCAGTCTGGTTGATGATGAAGGAGGCAACGAGGATCCGCCCATCGGCGTCACGCAGCCATCCCGACATCGAGATGACCCCTTGCAGGGTGCCAGTCTTGGCGTGGACCACGCCACGAGCTGCTGCCGTGCTCGGCTCGGAGAAACGCGCGTAAAGGGTTCCCGAGACTCGACCGACGGGAACCGCATTGGCCACCGGCTGCAGCTTCGGCGTCACCAGAACCTTCCGCCAGACGTGGGACAGCATGGCCGCCGTGATCTGGTTGCCTCGGGACAGGCCCGATCCGTCCTGAACGACCGCGCCATCCTGCCAGGCCTCCATGTTCTTGAGATGCTCCTCGAGGGCCTGGGAAGCACCGGCAAAGGACCCCGGCTTCCCGCTCGCGAGGGCCATCTGACGGCTCAGCACCTCGGCGGCGGAGTTGTCTGACTCCTCCAGGGTGCGGGTCACGAGGTCTTCCACAGGTATCGACTGCACCGCGGCAATCTGTGTGTCGGACTCGCCCGCCTTGTGCCGGACCACCGATCCCGTGACCTTGATCCCGGCGCTGCGCAGCTGCCCAACGAAGGTGTTCGTCGCCAGATCCGCAGGAGTCCTGCTTCGATTCCACCGGTCGTTGTTGACCATTCCTTCGTCAACCCACAGTGAGGTAATCGGGGTGACCTCATCGGCGTAGTTGGCGATCGGCCACGCGCTGTTCCAGGCGGGACCGGAGAACAGCGTGTCGTCAAAACTGACGGTGACCGACGTCGTGCCAGCCTTCTTGAGGGCCGCCGCCGTGCGTTTGGCGAGCTGTTCCATCGACGGGTACTCAGGATGTTCGGCGGACGCCGTGGAACGCAAGTAGGGATCGCCACCGCCGACCAGGGTCACTGCCGACCCGTCAGTGACAACCTTCGTCGTGTAACGGTGCCCGGCATCCGTGCAATCAAGCAGCGCAACCGCGGTCATCACCTTGAGGTTCGACGCAGGAGTCATCAGGGTGGTCTGCCCTGATTGATAGAGGGTTTCACCAGTCGCCGCATCCATGATGTCGGCACCCATCACGCCCGGGGCCGCACCGGCAGCCTTCACACGAGCGGCGACGCTTGCGGCCAGCGGCTTGGCTGACGGAGTTGTCGGGGCCACCGCAGCGACAACCCCACGACCGGGCTGCACCGCAGGCGCGGTGTTCCCGTGACGGCGAGGCAACAGTCCGCGCTCCGCCTCGTTCGTTGACGTCCCAGTTCGTAGCGAACTGACGACCACCGCAATCACGACGATGACGATCACGGCGACCCCGACTACGACTGGAACCCATGCCGGCACACGACGTCGTAGCTTGGGCACAGCACGTTTCGGCTTACGTTGATCTGGGTGTGGCACGAATAATCCCCTCCTGCAAACGGATACAGTGTCGATCATTACCGTGTCCAATACAAGAAGAGGGGCCCCTCGTGACTGATGATTTCACCAACCCATTCCAGGGAGAACAGCCCGATAGCTTGCACTTTGATGTGACGATCGAGATTCCGCGCGGCACCAAGAACAAGTACGAGATGGATCACGAGACCGGTCGTATTCGCCTTGACCGCACGTTGTTCACCTCTACCCAGTACCCGTACGACTACGGGTACATCGAGGGAACCCTCGGCGAGGACGGCGATCCGCTCGACGCCCTGGTCCTTCTCACCGAGCCCACCTTCCCCGGCTGTCTCATCGAATGCCGGGCACTGGCCATGTTCCAGATGCAGGACGAGATGGGTGGCGACGACAAGGTGCTGTGCGTCCCCGCAGACGACCCTCGCCGTACCAACCTCATCGACCTTGACGACGTCGGCAGCATGACCCTCATGGAGATCGAGCACTTCTTCACCGTCTACAAGGACCTCGAACCCGGAAAGTCGGTCGAGGGCGCCACTTGGACAGGTCGTGAGGAGGCCGAGGCCGAGATCAAGGCCTCGTTCGAGCGCGCCAAGGGCACCTCCTACGAGCACCTGCAGGTCAACCTGGCCTGACAGGTCGACCTCGTCACCCGACACCGCCCCGACATCGGGAGGCGAGTTCTCACCAGCACACCGCGATCGGCGACCGCAACGCAGCGGTCGTCGATCGCTGTTTCCTCGGCAACTCGGACGGAGGGCATGACACAATGTCAGCCATGCCCAAGACCCTCGTCCTGCTCGCCCCTGCCGCCAACCACGTATATGCCGGGCAGGCAGGCCGCCTGTGCGCTGCAGAGTTGACCCTCACCTGCCCGAATGCCACGTCGGTCTCACCGGTGACGGTGGCCGGGGTCGGGTACCTCGCCGTCAGTAGCGACGAACCCTTGGGACCTGAGGATTTGGGTGCGGTGGCACGAGCCTCGGCAGCTCTCACCTGCTTCGAACGTCGCGACGACCTGCTGGCTCCCCTCGAGTTGCCACGAGTCGACGTGGTCGATGAGGATCTCGTGACCATCCCCAAGTACCGCGGTAAGACCAATGAGCAATTCACCCGACTGCTGCTCAACCTCACCGTTGCCAGCCTCAGCGGTCGCTGCGCCACTCGTCGCGACGAGGGCCAACGGTTGGCCATTCTCGACCCGTTGGCCGGGCGTGGCACCACCTTGGAGTGCGCATGGATGGCCGGTCACAACGGGTTCGGGGTGGAGCAGGACACCAAGGCCGTCGAGGCGATGGCCGCCCACGTCACCACCTGGCTGCGACGCAAGCGCCTCAAGCACAACTGTGGCACCCATCCGGTACGCCGCGACGGCCGCTCCATCGGAAAGCGGTTTGACGCCGAGCTCCGACTCCCTGGAGCCGAACCCCTGACGATGGGGGTGTTCTCGGGGGACGCCGTCGATTCGGCGAACCTGTGGGGACGCAAGACCTTCGATGCCATCGTCACCGATGCCCCTTACGGGGTCGTACACGGGTCCCACAGCGGATCGTCGCGACGTCGCTCCCCCGCCGATCTACTGTGCGAGGCCGTTCCGGTGTGGGCCGGACAGCTGCGCCACGGCGGTGCGCTGGGAATGTCGTGGAACACCTTTGGTCTGTCCCGCGAGGATCTCGTGGCGATCCTGTCCGACGCTGACCTGACTGCCCTCGATGACGACCTGTGGCGTCAATTCAGCCACCGCGTCGACTCGTCGATCCATCGCGACCTCGTCGTCGCCGTCAAGAGCTGAGCTCAGGAGAAGAGCTGGGCCAGCACGCCGAGCTGGTTCCAGCGCTGCACGTTCTCTCCAGCTGAGTGCCCTGCGAAGGGATAGACGGCGATCTGCTTGTCCGCAACCATCCCGTCGCCCCAGGCGTTGTAAGCCGCCCACACGGATGACGGAGGTACCAGCTGATCCATCATCGCCACGGAGAACCAGGTGGCGGTGCGGGAGCGACGGGCGAAGTGCAGACCGTCGAAGTAACCCAATGTCTGGAAGGCCTTGCCACACATGGACGGATGAGCCGCCAGGTACTTGACGACCTCGAAATACGGGCCATCCGTGGCGATGTCGCAGCTGCGCCTCATGTGGCACAGGAAGGGGGCATCAACGAAAGCACCAGCCAGCTCGATGCCACGCATGGCCGCCAACCCGCACACCGCGATCGTCTGACCACCGCCCTGGGAGTGGCCCAGGACGGCAATTCTGGTGGGATCGACGATCTCCATCTCCCGAGCGACCTGAAGGCACCGGAAGGCATCGGTGAACAACCGGCGGTAGTAGTGGCCGCGCGGGTCAGACAGGGATTGCGTCATGAATCCTGGAGCGCCGGAACCCTCATGGGTGTCCGGGGAGTTCTCGGTCAGAGCAGGATGGCCCCACCCCTGACCGCGCGGATCGACCACGACGTGGGCGTACCCGGCTGCCGCGAAGGCCGACCCGATGGGGACCCCACGCGAACCCGAGTAGCCGATGTATTCGATGACAAGGGGCAACGGACCATTCGCCCCGGCAGGGGCATGTAACCAACCACTCACCCGAGAACCGTGGTATCCCGCCCATGACACGTCCCAGGTGTTGATGAGGGCCTGGCGATTGTCGAACGGATCCGCCGTCAGATCGAGTGGGATCCCGGCGTGCTCGTCGAGGGTTTCGGCCCAGAAGGAGTCGAAACCGTCGGGTTCAGGGACGACCGGGCGGTAGTTGCGCGCGTCGTCAATCCCCATGTCCGTGAGCGGCATGCCAACATCGTAGGGCTACCTCGGCCACGTGGTGCAACGATGGAATCATGCACACCCTGTTCCTCATGAGACATGCCCAGCCTGCATCCCACGCCGCCGGTGGCGACAGGGAGCGTCCACTCACCGACTTGGGACGCCGTCAGGCCCGCGAGGCCGGAATGAGCCTTGGACTGCGCAATGTCGGCCATGCGCTGGTCTCCGACGCTCTGCGCACTCGGCAGACCTGGGACTGCCTCCAGCTGACTTGCCCCGTGGAATTCATGCGAGCCCTGTACTACTGCGGCACCGACACCATGCGTCAGCGCATCGGAGAGATCGACGACGACGTCAACAACCTGCTCGTCATCGCCCATGCCCCCACGATCCCCGGTCTGGCGGCGCAACTGGCCGCAATGAGCGGGGCCGAGGAGGAGGTCGGATGCTGGTACCCGCCAGCCACCCTCACCGAGGTCTCGGTCGACGGTAACTGGGCAGATCTGACGGACGAGTACTTCGACAAGGTGCACCTGGTCGGAGTCCAACGACCGATGTGATGGCTGCCCCGGTCCTCGCTCAGCGCAGGATGTGAACCTCGGCAGCGACACCGCCGGTGCAGGTGGTGTAGGTCTCCTGCGTCCTGCACTTCATGGTGTAGTCCTTGCCCGTCACCGGACTGTGGGCGTTCACCTCGTACTCGCCCTGCGCATCGTCAGGAATCACTTTGGCCACCTCAAGCGCAAACGGGCATGACGTCGTGCCCACCGCGCCAACCGTCGAGGAGCAAACAGTGTCTCCGTCAGGAAGCTTGTCGGCAACGTGGCGCGCACTCGAGGCCGGGGATTCCGGGGTGGACGGAGTCGAACTGGCCGCGGTCGCAGGCGAGGACTCGAGGAAGCTCGGGGTGGCATCAACGGATGCCGCGTCCTCCTGAGGTTCCTCCGAGGCAGGCTGCTCGGGCTGCGCACTGGTCGACGGCGTCGCCGCCGGCGCGGGATCCCCGCTCGAGGACCCCTTCAGACCGCCAGCGAAGAGCAGAATCGCACCCAGGACGACAAGCACGAGTAGCCCGATCACCAAGCCGATGAGCACATTGCGGTGGCGAGACGAATCCTCCGGAGGCGGCGGAGGGTATGCCGTGGCAGGAGTAGACGGTGGTGGGGGTGGGGTGAAGACGGGGGTTTCCGGAACTGTCGCCATCGCGCGTGTCCACTCCGCCTCAGGGTCACGGAACCAGTCATTGGGCAGATGAGAATCGCCAGATCCCTGATTCTGGCCCTGCGGAGGCTGCTGATCCGACCAGGGCTGGCCGTCGGACCTCTGCTGGTTGGTGTTCCACTGCTGGGTCGGCGTCACGTCCTGCCGATCTCGCGGCTCCGACAGGGTCTGCACTCGAGGGATTTCCCTCGTCGGAGCCTCATTGGGGCTCGCAGGGCGCCGCACAACCGTCTCGTCGAAGGAGCCTGGGTCTGTCATGCGCACGGCGCCGGGCAGGCGCAGGTCCAGCCCGCATTGTCTGCAGGCGGCATCGTGCGCACCCACCTGGGTGCCGCATCGCGCACAAAACATAGTCTCATCTCCGTCCGTGAGTGGCGCATCAAGGATATGGCATGTTTTCAAGGTCTCCGCGTCACGTTCCTGTCACCGTCGTAACACAAGATCGCGATTCTTCACACGTCCGTAAGACCAGTCGACCGGTTCCGCAACGCTGGCCGATTCTGTGAATCGGCACTTCGGGTCCGCATGGATTGGCTTTGCTCCCGCGTGGGTTCGGTGGTGATTGGGGTCGAGACAGGGGTCGCTGCCACGCCAGGTGGGAGCAGATTCCAGTAGAAACCCATATGCCACACCCACCCTTGCGGCAGCCCTACCGCCTTCATGGTGGCGATCTCGGTTCTGACGAGGGTTACTTGCCAGCCCTGATTGCAGCGCATCGCATCAGGAACCCAATTGCCACGGGTGGGGAGAGCAGCGTCAGAGATGAAGGACCAGGACGGTCTTGTGACGCAGCACCATCTGCCGGTACTCGATCTCGACATGGGCCAGCGGATCGAGGAGGAAAGCGTCGGCAACCGTGAGGCTGTGATCCCTTACTCGGTAGAGCAGACCCGAATCGGCCACCCGGCCCTTGGGAATCTCGATGCGTTCATCAGGACTGGGGTGGCCGTCGGGTCCCACTCGACGATCCTCTCCTGATACATAGCAGTAAGGTTTCACGCCGACCCGAGGTCGTGTGTGATGACAAGGGCAGGCACCCCGAGACGATCACGCAGTGTGCGGCAGGGAGAGGATCTCGCCACGCACCGAGGAGTCCAGAGCGTCTGAGTGTCAGAGCAGGTCGACGGCCTCCTGAGCAGCGCGAGCACCGGCTCGCAGCGCACCCTCCATGTAACCGTTGAAGGAGGAGGCGTACTCGGCGCCGGCGAAGAGCACCCTGCCCAGTTGCTGGGCGAGGACCGGGCCGGTGGTCGTCCAGAGGCTGGGAGCGAAGTGAGCTCCGTGGCAGCCACCGGTGTAGGGCTCGGCGAACCAGTCTCGATCGAGGTACTCAATCGGGGAGCTGGGGGCCTCGCCGAAGGCGGACTCGACGACCTCCTCGAAGGCGCGCTGGCGCAGACCAACCGAGAGTTGGCCGTAGCCAGAGGCTTCGGCGCCCTCGAAGAAGCCCATCAGGACTCCCTTGCCGGTCTCGTCGTCGGACGTGTCGAAGATGACACGAACGGCGCCCTCGTCGGCACCCATCTGGCCGGAGGCACCAGAGGTACGCCACCACGGGCTGTCGTAGACGAGGAAAGCCTTGATGACATTGCCTGCGGGCACCTTCTCAGCCATCTCCAGACGCTCTGCCGGAAGGGCGGGCTCGAACTCGATCTCCTTGAGAAGACGCGGCGGGATGGTGACGATGACGCTGCGGCCCTGGTACTCGGTGCCGTCGGACGTCGTGACGGTGACGGTGTCGTCATCTGCGCGGACGGAGCGAACCGGGCAGGAGAGCTTGAGGTCATCACTGAGACGCCCCGCAAGGTTGCGGGCGACCTGCACGACACCGCCCTTGACGCGCTGTTGCTTGAGTCCACCGTTGACGGCGACGAGGGATTCCAAGTCCACCCCGGCGTTGGCCTTCGTCAGCCCCTCAAGCAGGGTGGTGTCGTCGGGAGAGACCCCGAAGGCGCGGCGGAGGAGATTGGTGATGTAGTCGCGGCCGGCGTCGGTACGCACATTCGACACCACCCACTGGCTCAGGGACTGATTCAGCCAGGTGCCGTTAGCCGTCGTCCAACCATTGTTGTTGGCAACGCGATCGGCC
Organism: Cutibacterium nasicola; assembly: GCF_052654715.2. Classification (NCBI taxonomy): domain Bacteria; kingdom Bacillati; phylum Actinomycetota; class Actinomycetes; order Propionibacteriales; family Propionibacteriaceae; genus Cutibacterium; species Cutibacterium nasicola. The sequence continues at coordinate 2,024,083 of NZ_CP199745.2, forward strand.
AGACGGCGGAACCTGAGAAGGCCCTGACCGAGATCAGAAAGCTCGAAGGGGGTGAGGGTGTGGGCAGACGGTTTGGACGAATTGGTGACGTGGGAGACCCGCCCACGGGCCTTGACGACGACGTCGCCCTCGGTGGAGTCGACCAGTTCAAGACCCTGCGAGGCGATGAGGGAGTGAAGTTCCTCATGGCCCGCACCGACCCATTGACCACCCAACTCGACGACCTGGCCATTGGACAACTCGGCATTCTCGAGGCGCCCACCCACTCGGGAGCGAGCCTCCAGAACCACCACTGAGTGTCCTGCGGATGCGAGTTCTTCGGCGGCTGTCAGTCCGGCAAGACCTGCGCCGATAATGATGCTGTCGTACATGCGTCCCCTTGCAATTCCGCTGGACGGCCGAACCGAGAAGTCAGGCCGCGACCTATGAATCGTGGTGTCTCGATCGTACCGGGCCCTCTGTCGCGTTGGGTGTCGACCCGCTTCGATACCCCGGTTCGCGCTTGCTGGGCCGGTGAGCAAATCTGAGTTGAGTGAGCTGGTGCGGTACCTTGTCCGCGATGCTCTCCCAGTTCAACTCCCTGTTGCCCGAACTGTTCCGCGCCATTGACCTCACCGGCGTGCTCCTCAACGGAGTGTTGGGTGGCAGGTTGGCACGCATCAAGCGATTCGATGCTGTGGGTTTCTGTGTGTTGGCGATCACGAGTGCGTTGGGCGGCGGGATGGTCCGTGACGTCCTGCTGGGAGCCGCTCCCCCAGTTGCCCTGACCGACCCGCGCTACTTGACGGTCGCGCTCGTCGGCGCTGGCGTGGCGATGTTATGGAAGCTGGATTCCCGACCCTGGAGGATCGCCCTCATTCTCGCTGACGGCATGGTGTTGGGCTGTTGGGCGGCCACCGGCGCCCTCAAGACCTTGACCGCTGGGTTCAGCATCATGCCCGCAGTGCTCCTGGGGCTCATGACGGCCGTCGGTGGCGGCATGATTCGTGACGTCTGCGCAGGAAATGTGCCGCAAGTTTTCGGTGGCAACAATCTGTATGCAACACCCGCGCTGGCCTCGGCGATTGTCATGGTCGTGGCGCAGAAGCGTGGGTTCCCCTCGTTCGGAATGGTTGTCGCGACCCTCATCGGTCTGGGATTCACAGCCTTGGCACATCGTCGTCGGTGGGTATTGCCCCAGAATTCGGAGTGGACCCTGCAGTTGTCGTCGTCACAGGTGCAGAGCATGTTGCGAGCACGAGCCGCACGCCGTGCGGCGAAGCTGCGGGCACGTCAGGAGGGCAGCACTGCCGACGATCCACAAAACCACGAACTCAGTCCTACCGGTACTCGCAGGAGAGTCATCCCCGTCGACGTCACTCGCCAGCGCCTCTGAGACCTGCTCAACACGGCCTTGCGCGCCCACTCGAATCCTGTCCTGGTGGGGAAGCGACACATGCCGACCGTCTTGAGACCCGAGTCGCGCCAAGCCGGTCGCGGCATCGTCACTGGGTTGGCGAGGAGTGTGCACTATCCGTCGTCCGGGGCAGGCCCAAGACCTCGTCGACCATGAGACCGTCGGGCAAGGCGTGGGCCACCAGCAGGACGAGGCTCCCCTTACGCCATTCGTTGATGTCAGAGACCATCACACGGCTCGACTCCTCGTCCACCCCGTTGAACGGCTCGTCGAGGACGACGACGTCGAACTTGCCCGTCGTGCACATGAGGTACCACAGCCGTTTCGCGGTTCCTGTCGACAAGGTGGATGTGCGGTAGTCGAACCATTCGTCGAGGCCGATGTCCTTGGCACGCGCCATCGGCTCAGCCCTGTCGCAACCTGCCAATCGAGCGGCGAGAGTCAGGTGATCAACCATGCTCAGATGGGGATGTAGTGACGGTTTAGCGCGACACACTCGTCGTCGCCTCCGCGCTGCGGGGTCCGACGCCTTTTTGCCACAGACGATCAGCTTGCCCTCAGTGGGACGGAGGTAGCCGGAGATCCCCTCGATAAGGGTCGACTTACCGGTCCCGTTCGGTGCATCGAGTCGCACTGTCGCGGGACCTTGGAGATGGAACGACAGACTTTGGACGACTGGCCGGTCCGGGGAATAACCGAGCGTCAGGCCAATGGCCTCGATGGCAGGGCGAGAACGCGTCGTCTCGTCACCCATGTTGCACCTCCCAGGAGAACGAAGGTCAGGATGAAGCCGATCCAGCCCACCCCGTGCAAGGCCGTCATCAGGATGACGGCCATCATCGCCGTGGATGCCAGGACACTGAGCAACCCTACGGACGTCGAGGTCGGAACCGTGCCGTCTGGAAGAGCCGCGTCACTGGCGACGACAGCAGCGGCAACCCAGGCGCACGCGATCGACGCCCACACGACGAGCAGAGGAATGAGGGCATCACCGCCCAGCACACCAGCTGCCACCGCGGCAGGTGCGACGAGGAAAACACCAAAGAGGAGGGCAACGCCCAGGGGCGCGATCGCCAGCTGGGTCGGACTGGCACCCAGCTCCCACGCCATCCTCCAGCGTGGCGCCAATGCCGCAGGACCGATACGTGTGGACAGTAGGTCCGAGACCACCAGGCCAAGGATCAACAGCAGGATGGCCGAGAGCTGAGTGACACTCCGCGCCGGCAGATCAAGCCCTGATCCACCCAGTGCCGTCACAGCGATGACCACGACCACCGCACCAACGCTCCACACGAGGAAGACAAGACGCGCTAACGCGGCCGCAACCGGAACTGGTGACAGATCACTCATGACCACGCGCACCCACGGGCTGATTCCTCTCGACCGGCGCAGGTGGACCCTGGCCTTTTCATGAGACACACTGTTTCGCACCAGGAAAGGGGCAGATCGCAGGGTGACGCATCCGGTCACCGCCCCGATGCCGGTTGCCGTCGTCGCCACAGCGACGCCGACGGTGACCCATGTCCACGTAAACGCCGGTATGGCGTGAAGATGCTGAAGACTGACATCAGCCACCCACCTGACACTCAGAGCAAGGATGATTCCGGTGACAGCTCCGCTGCAGGCAGCCCCCACCTGACTGGGACGGTGAGAGTCATTGAGCTTCGCAGCGACCCATGTCGTGATGGCCACCATGCCCAGAGCGGTGGCGACCGGAATCATCACCAGAGCACCTACCGCGGTGGGCGGTATTCCCGTCAACGACACTCGCAATCCGGCACCCCAGGAGAGCCCCGCGACGACCGCAGACGTGATCACGAGTCTTTCGAGCATTTCCGCCACGACGACGTCGGACCTCGAGATGTCCAGAGCACGGAAGAATTCAGCACATGGGTGGTTCGTCAGTCGGATTCTGCGAGAGGTCAGCGTCTCCCGAACGGCGTGAAGGATGAGGACGTACAGGCTCACGGCAAGCGGCAGTGTGACTCCGACGACGACGCCGCCCTGGGCAAGCCGATTGACGAGCCAGTCACATCCCACGACCGCCACCGCAGCCGCGAAGGCACATGCGACGAAGGCGACCAGAACGCGCATCACTCGATAACCCTTGAGGGAGAGCCTCCACCCAAGGGCGTCGAGGGAGGAAGCATCGCAGATGTCATGTGCCGCCCGGAAGGTCAGCGCGTTCACAGGCGATCCTTGGTACTCTGAGAATCAATTTCCGCCTGGACCATGACCGCGACCGTTGCGCAGCAAATGGCGACGACGACAGCAGGAACCACCATGTACCCAGCAGCACTGAGTGTTCTCCCCAATGTTCCTTGGCAAGCACCAAGGCAGATCGCTCCACTGAGGAATGCGGAAGTATCACGTCGGAGGCGTATCCCGGGAAGGACGGCCACCAGTACCAGCAACGCCGCCACGACGATGCCGACGATGCCCACTACTACGCCCACGACCTGCGGATCTCTGACCAGCGTCATCACCGCACACACGCTGAGGGCGACGGCCAGCACTCCCGCAAGAATCCGCCGGGAACGCATGTACAAAACCTGCATAAATGCTCCTCATTTCCTCACAGCACGAGAGAAATCGCACCAACCGCAAGCAACAACGCGGCTGAGGTTACTTTTCCACGTGTTCCAGCCCGGCCCATTGCGGGCCGCCTCCACGTCCACACTATGGTGGCAACCGCGACCGCGAAAAGCCAGACGAACGTTGCCGGATACTCTTTCGGCGCGGACACATTGGCAATCAAGGCAACCAATTGCACCGGGACCGTGGCGCACAGCCCGACGAAAACCGCGGGCCCCAACCCGGTCTTTCCGTCGGTGCCCTTGTCCTCTCTGACGGGCACCATGGTGCCCTGAAGAATCTTCTCGTCCACCACTGCACACAGAAAGAGATACAGCCCTTGGAATACGGTCGAGAGAATCATTGCAAAGACTATTCCGAGACGGACGGCAAGCTGAGCAAGCGCCGGGTCCTCGAGACCCGACGTGTGGCCTCGTGTCCAGCCGACCTGGCTGATGCGATCAGCCAACTGGGTCCAGAGGCGAATGGCAATGAGAAGACCTGTCATCACCACCGCGATCCACACGACCGCTCTATCCGTTTTGAGACGCCCGACAGCATCGGAAACGTAGCCCGCTGATGTGAAGCTCATGATATCAACCATTTCTTGACTGGATGATCGCCGCCTCGAGCCCAGCCCCCACGACGACGAGGACCAACGAGACAGCCAGAAGGACCAATGACTGGCGCAATGGAGCGAGATAACGGGTGACAACTTTCTCTTCCGCGGGAGGTCCAGAAGTCAGCACCGCGGTACTGACTGGCAGTAATCCAGCCGCCGCAGCTAACAGATATGCCAAGATCTCGACGACGGCATAACCACTCACGGACCACAGCGCCATCGTCAGCCCAACTTCATTGGCAGCTGCCGCCGTGCTTGCTCCGATCAAAAAGCCGAGAGAGGCGATGCCGACCATCGCAATAATTCCGATTGAGATGACGCCTGCATATAAGCTCAGGACAACCGAGGCATTTCGCACAAGGATCGAAATGAAGAGCGAATCTCCGGAGCCCCCGAGGGGCTTGCCAAGCATACCCCCACCTCCTGGTGTCGCTCCGTCGAGCGTGCCGAACGCGATTACTGCCGACACCGCGAAGATGGCGAGCGCACAGAGGAAGGATGCGATGAAACCGCAGTTCCTCATGTGCACCCACCTTCGACAAGAGACGGACATCAGGCGATTGCGACCTTCTTGCCCCACTTCTTGATAGCCCACTTGGCAGTGGCCACGGCGGCGCCAGCAATGCCACCGGAGGCGACGGCCATGGCGATCGACAGCGCGGCACCACCAACCGAAACCGCGTTCACGATCTGGCTAGCCGCAGAGGTGGAAAGACCGAACATACCGGCAATGTAAGCGCCAGTGAAGGTCGACAGCACAACGCCGATAACTGCGACCAAAGCAGCAACGCCAACAGTGCTTCGAGATGACTTGGACTGAGTCAGAGTGTTCTGCATTGGGTATCCCTTCTTCGAGTACTCACCAACCAAAGATTGGCGACCCACCCAGCGTGGGCAATGCCATGTATACCATCTACAGGATCACCACAGATTAGACAGAATAAAATCACAGATAAACGGAATACTTATCAGGGGCTCCTCGTGTCTTACATGTCATTTTATAAGCGAGTTGCACCCCCAAACGACGGTTCCACTTCCACTCGCCAGAGCGCAGAAGGAGGCCGATCGCCATCCCTGCCACGAGCGTGCGACGCAACCACGCTCTCCTGCCAACAATGGCGGCAATGCCGACGACCTTCGCCGCCAACTTCATCCACTCATGCGGAAAGAGGACCATCGCTCTACCCGATACCGAGCACCGGACGACCACCCCTAGTGACCTTGAGGCCAGTACCCCCACAATCCTGGCCTGTCGGATGATCCCCACTGACCACGCCAAGAAGCCCGCAGCGATCACTCACCTGACCAAGGTCGTCAGTGGCCCTCGCGTGTTCGCAGCGGTCACCACCGCGACCGTAGATCACCACGGGGATCCATCGGCAAGACAGGGAGCCGTCGTCAATTCCTGACGACCCATGCGAGCATTCCTGGCCGGGCGCTCATGGAGCCAACTACGGGAATCGAACCCGTGACCTACGCTTTACGAGAGCGTCGCTCTACCGACTGAGCTAAGTTGGCACGCCTGCCATGGCAGGCTCGCAAGACTATACCGGCATGATGACCTCGTCGCGAAACCGGTACGCTTCTTTCTGGAACACCACGCGACTCCCACCTGTCCACGACTCGCGATAGCGTCATCACCGTGACCAACGACAACGCACACACCACCCACCAGATGGGGTCAGAGGTCGACGAGGTTGCCGACCACCACTGGGACTCCCTCGTCGCGTCCAGCCCGATCGTGGCCACCGCCCTCGGCCTGGACCTCAACCAGGACGAGTACGACGACCTGTCCCCCGCCGGCATGGAGGCCCGGTACCAGCTCGTCATGGACACCTTGGACCGTCTCGACAAGACCATGCCCGCCGACGACACCGACGAGATCACCGTCGCTGCCATGCGCTCCAACCTGGGTCTGGAGGCAGAGAGCCACGACAGGGGATACGACCTCCTCACCCTCAACGGCATTGCCTCGGGCGTCCACGAGATCCGCGAGGTCTACGACGCCATGCCCACCGAGACCCCCGATCAGGTGTCGACGGTCGCACGTCGTCTGCACGCCACCGCCCCGGCCCTCGACGGCTGGCTGAAGACCCAGCGCGCCTCGATCGATGCCGGCATCGCGCCTGCCATCCGTCAGGTGAGCCTCCTCGTCGAGCAGATCACCTCCTGGACCTCCGACGGTGGATTCTTCGACGACTACCTCAAGCGGACTGCCTCCGACGACCTGCCGGGCTCCGTGAGGTCGGCGCTTGCCGAGGGCATCAACGCGGCCAAGGCCAACTTCCGTCGCACCGCCGAGACCCTCGCCACCGACATCGCCCCGCTGGCTACCGATACCGACGCCGTCGGTATCGATCGATACCGTCTGGCCTCCCGCCAGTTCGTCGGCACCACTGTCGATCTCGCCGAAACCTATGACTGGGGCAAACGGGAACTCGCCCGCATCGGGCAATTGCAGCGCGAGACCGCCGAGCGTATCCGTCCGGGGGCCAGCGTCAGGGAAGCCATGGCAGCCCTCGACGCTGATCCGGCCTACCAGATCTCCGGCACCGAGGCCCTCAAGGCATGGATGCAGCAGCGCGCCGACGAGGCCATCTCTTTCCTGGACGGCACCCACTTCGACGTTCCCGAGCAGGCTCGTCACATCGAAGGCATGATCGCCCCGACCCAGGACGGAGGCGTCTACTACACGCCTCCGTCCGACGACTTCTCCCGTCCTGGCCGGATGTGGTGGTCGGTGCCGGAAGGAGTCGACATCTTCACGACGTGGCGAGAACTGACGACCGTTTACCACGAGGGCGCACCCGGCCATCACCTGCAAACATCCTCGGCCATCGCCGCCCGTGACGAGCTCAACTCGTGGCGACGCAACTACTGGACGTCGGGTTACGGTGAGGGCTGGGCCCTCTATGCCGAGTGGTTGATGGCTGATCTGGGCTACATGGACGATCCCGGTCACTTCATGGGCCTGCTCGACGGGCAGTCCATGCGTGCCGCCCGCGTCGTCCTCGACATTGGCCTCCATTGCCAGTTCGAGGCACCCGAGGAAGTCGGCGGCGGTGAATGGAACTGGGACAAGGCGTGGACCTTCTTCAACAACCATGTCTCCATGGACGAGGGATCAGCTCGTTACGAGGTCAACCGCTACTTCGGCTGGCCCGGACAGGCCCCGTCCTACAAGCTCGGTGAGCGCACCTGGCTGGAACTGCGCGAGGCCGCGAAAGCCAAGGACCCGAACTTCGACCTGAAGAGGTACCACACCAAGGTGCTGCGGATGGGAGCCCTGCCGCTTGACGTGTTGCGTCGAGCGGTGCTCTCCTGACGACTCATTCCTGAGATCCCGCGGGCTGGCCGCGAATTGGTTGGCGCGATCAGGTCAGGTGGCCTGGACAGCGATTCTGACCGCGCTGGTCAAACCGTGCTCGATCAGGGATTCTGCACGCACAAGGCACCGACGTACCCGGTGTCGTGGCTGAGCTCGTGTCGCACTGACACCCGCGTCAATCCTTGCGGGCAGTTCGTACCGGGCTTGACAACGTCCTTGACGTAGCGGGCACCGTCCTCCTCGCATCCCACCTTCGGGACACGTCCGTCATCGACCCGCGCCCCGACCATGACGCAATGCCCGTCAACGGCTTCCAGATCGTTCCATGCGTGGGACCGCCACGCCCACTCCAGCGCAAGGAGCGCGGTTGCGAGCAAGGCCAACCCCGTGATGCGCAACACGATGCCAATGGCATGGCGCTGACCCAACGTCATGAGCGATCCCTCCTCACGACGACAAGGGTAACGACGTCTCCCAAACCTCCAGCGCGGCGCGCACGTCTGTGCTCACGGCCGAGGACGGATACCGTCGCACCAGAACGCCTGCCACCAGGCCCTTACGTCAGCACACCGTCTTGTCCTTGGGGACCTTCCCGTCATTGACGTAACCCTTGACGGCCTCCTTGACGCATTGGTTGCCAAGCTCCCACGCCGAGTGCCCGGCGCCGCGCCAGGTCAGCAACACACCGGACTTGAGCTGGCCAGCCATCCACTCGGCCTGCTCATAAGGGGTGGCGGGATCGCCAGTGGCACCCAGAACCAGGATCGGCGCCGCGCCCTGGGCCGTCAGGTACAGCTGATACGTCGGGTGAGCCGTCCAGACCTCACAGGTCGGTGTCACTCCCAGGGCCTTGCCGACGGTCGGCGCCCTGGCTGCCTCCTTGGGCCATTCCTTCTGGGCGTGGTTAAGACCGAAATCGGCCTGATCCAGGCAGGAGATCGCGGGGAAGGCCGAGGCGATCGTCTCCCACTGGCCGTTCTTGCCACGCCCGTTCAGGAGGTCTGCTGCCGTCAGCAGGTAGCTGCCGTTCCCGTTCTTCATGGCACCCAGCAAGGAGCCCGCCAGGTAGGGATACGCCTCCTTGCCTGAATACAGGAACAACGCGATGCCAGCCGCTGCCAGACTCTGCGTCAAGGCCCGGTTCTCGACCTTCAACGGATGGGAGTCGAGACGGTTGAGGAAGCTCAGGGTGGTCTTGCGAACCTCGGCCTCGCTCGTCCCCACTGCGCAGCGCTCCCCCTGCTTGGCGCACCACGTGGCGAAGTCGCCGAAGGCCCGGTCGAATCCGACGATCTGGCTGATCGTGTCGTGGTTGGTGATGTTGACCGTGGAGTCCAGCACCATCTGCCCAACTCGTCCCGGGTACAGCTCGGCATAAGTCGCACCGAGGAAGGTTCCGTACGAAATGCCGAGGTAGTCGAGCTTCTTGTCGCCCATGAGATAGCGCAGATAGTCTAGGTCACGAACAGTGTCAATCGTCGAGATGTGGTCCAGCAGCTCTCCGGAGTGCGCCCGGCAACTGCGCGCGAAATCCCTCGTACCACGGACGAGTGCCTTCCACTCAGCCTCGTCGTCGGGGGACGCGTCAAGGCCGAAAAAAGCGTCCATCGTCTTCGCAGGACCGCAATCGGCATGGGTCGACTGTCCAGTCCCGCGCGGATCCCACCCGATGACGTCGTGGTTCGGGAATGCCGTGGAGTTGAAGTTGTCCACCATCTCCTGGCCGGAACCGCCGGGCCCACCGGGATTGACGAAGAGGGTCGCCTTGGACGACGACTCCGCTGGCTTGCGCTTGAGGGCCAAGGTGATCGCCGGACCATTCGGATCGTCCCAGTCCAGCGGCACGAGAACCTTGGAACACTGGTGGTTCCCGCAGGCATGCCACGAAATCTTGCGCGACAGGTATCGGTTCATCCCCTTACCGGCTGGCGGCTTGCTGAACTGCTTGTCGTCCTGCGATGCGGGGTGCATGGTCTGGCGGTCCGGGCTCTCTGGGCCCTCCATGTGGGCGTGGGCCTTGGGGTCGAACGAGGCGACCGGAGGGTTCGGATCAGCCGTCTTTTGGGCTGGCTTGACTGACGCCGTCACGGACGGCGATGGCATGGGTTTCGGGGTGGCGGACAGCTGGCCCGTCGACGCGGGTTGGGTGATCGTCGGCCCCGAGGTGGGTTCCTCACCGGTACAGGCTGTCACCGACAGCAAGGAGCAGGCGACCAAGGCCGCGGCAATCGTGCGCCGTCGCGGATCGCGTCGAGTCATGGGGCCTCCTCGGTCAGGTGTCCTCGCGCTCCTCGTGAAGCCGGCGTCGTCCGACCGTCGAGCAGGCCGACACCAGTGGACAACCCGGACCGTCCGGGCCGCTGGCTTCTCCCAAGGCAGCCTCGAAATCAGCGTAATAGGGAGACTCGTAACGCAGGCAGCACATGAGTTTGCCGCATGCGCCGGTCACAGCCAAGGGGTTGGACGCCATTCCTTGCTCGGTGACGAGACGATTGGGCACCGACAACGGCTCGGGCAGGAAGGTCGCGCAACACAGCGGACGGCCACACACTCCCACCCCGCCGACAGCTCGGGCGGTGTCCCGACCGCGCAGCTGACGTAGGTCGATGCGTGCATGTAGCCGTCGTGCCAGCGGACCGACGATGGTGGCGAACTCGACCCGACGGGGAGCACGGAAGTACACCGCAATGAGGCGATCATCGTCGGACTCCACCACGTCGATCGCCAGGACCTCCATCTCGACGTCGAAGTCCTCGACGGTGCGGCGGGCAGTCTGCAAGATCTCATCCCGGCGGTGTCGATCCCGAGCCGCCGCGGAAACGGCCTCGTCGTCGGCGATCCCTGGGCACACCGGCAACGCTGCGTCGGGAACAACCTCTTCCGGCCCCCACACACACCGGCACACCAGTGGGCCTTCAGTGGTGGGGTAGAGCAACCATGAACCCACCTCGACGTCGAGAGTTCCGACGTCGAGGTGGAAAAGTTGTCCGTATTCGCGGAAGGCGACCGCTACGACTCGGCTCAGTAGCCGACCTCCTCGGTCTTCGCAGCGGCACGGCTGTGCCGGTAGGCGGCGTCAATCGACCAACCGCCGGCCCCCAGGAAGAGCAGCAGAACACCACATCCGGCCAGCAGGAGCTCCAGTTCGCCCTTGAAGCCCATGGTCTTGAAGATGGCGAAACTGCCCCAGAAGATGAAGACCAGCGCCAACACCATGATGATGACGACACCGGTTCCCGCAATGCGGGTGAACAGGCCGAGGACGATGCACACGGCAGCGACACACTCGCAGATGCCGAGCACCCACACACCAGCCTGGGCGTATCCGCTGGACAGCGGAAGGGTCTGCACGGCGCGCAGGGTCAGATCACGCTGGGTGAGGTGCTGGAATCCGTGGATGCCCAGGATGCCGCCGACGACGATGCGGAACAGGAACATCCCCAGGGAGGCCATGGCCTTGTCCGTGGTGCGCTTGGGGGCCGGCTCAACGACTGGCTCCGGCTCCGGCTCGGCATGGGCAGCACGACGCTGACGCTCAGCCTCGATCGCCTGGCGGTCAGCACGCTCACGGGCACGCTGTTCAGCCAGCTCGCGGCGGCGACGCTCCTCCTCGAACTCACGATCATCAACAACGCGGGTCTCCTCGGTGTCGGAACGGAAGACGTCGTCGTCAATGACGCTGGTGCGCTCCGAGTCCACCGAATCGCTGGAGTTGATGACCTCAGCGCGGTTGGCATCGGAATCCGCGCGGGAGGCTCCCGTCCGGATGACCCGGGTGGTCTCGGCGTCGGTGGAGTCCGCTGCAGTCCTCTTGATCGCCTTGCTCACGCTCAATCCTCACGACTTGGGGACCGCACCGAGGATACGGCACGGCACACTCACACTGTGTCACGAAACTGGCTTCAGCAGCGGTGCAACACACCGTTGTCATTCACTTTGTCAGGCCTTGACAGGCGGGATTCACCACGGAGCGCGGTCTGCTCGCGTCATGGCGATGAGGAGGGTTTCCATGACGAGCAACGGGGTGACGCCGTGCTCGAGGGAACTCCTCGCGCTCAAAATGGCGTCGATGGTGGCGACGGTGTGTTCGGGACTCCGGGACTGCGCCACCCGGTGAAGGGAGGCTGACCAACCGGCATTGACCAGTCGAGCCCCTCGCAGGGCGTTCTCCTCCTCCGCACGCACGGCCCCGGTCTGGATGGCCAACACGTCGCGGTGATAGGCCGTCAGCTCCGTCAGGACACGGTCCAAGGCGTCGCGTTGAAGGCGCTTCACTCGCGCGGCCTGCTGCTTCTCCAGATCCCGGATGGCGGCCTGGGCATTGCGTGGACGAGCCCCGGATGACCCGAACCCCAAGGCCTTCTCCAACTCAGCTCGCTCGGCAGCGTCGACCTCGGCGGTTGCGGCTGCTGCCTCCTCGCTGGCCTGATTGACGAGGTCCTCAGCTGCATGCAGGCAATCTCCGAGGCCTCGCAACCTGGTGGGGAGCTCACCGATGGTGTTGCGGCGGGCTCGCGCCTCCTCGTCACGGGCAAGACGTCGTGCCCGACCGATGTGGCCCTGGCCGGCCCGAGCAGCCTCGGCGGCCATCTCAGGGGGGATCCCGTCGCGCCGAGTGAGCAGGTCTGCCACGGCTTCGTCGCGCGGAGTCGCCAGGTGGAGACGTCGGCACCGGGACCTGATGGTCACGATGACGTCCTCAGGGGTGGGCGCACACAACAACCACACGGTCTTGGGGGCGGGTTCCTCGATGGCCTTGAGCAAGGCGTCGGCGCCGCGTTCAGTGATGCGGTCAGCGTCCTCGACGACAACCACCTGGTGACGACCATGCACCGGGTTCGTCGCCGCCCGACGCACCAGCTCACGCACTTCGTCGACGCCGATGGACAGCGCCTCGGTGCGAACCAAGGTGACGTCAGGATGCGCACCTGACGAGGTAGTTCGACAGGCGTTGCACCGCCCACAGCCGTGATCGGCACACTGCAACGCCGCCGCGAAGGCCTTCGCCGCGTTGGACCGACCCGATCCCGGCGGACCGGTGATGAGCCATGCGTGGCTCATGGCGTGGGAGAAGCGACCCGGTTGCGACTCAGCGGCACGGCGCAGCACCTCGACAGCCTTCTCCTGGCCCACGAGATCGGCCCACACGCCGGTCAACACATCGCTCACGGGGCTATCGTTGCAGATCGTGCCGACACCTTCATGGTGACGGCATCCAGTTACTCACCGGTCGAGGAGTTTGCTCACCTGCTCAATGATGGCCGCGCTGATCTCGTCGCGGCTCTTGCGGGCGGGAAGAACGAGATAGCGCTCCGGGTGAGCGTCGGCGAGATCGAGGAAGTGCTGACGCACCCGCTGGTGGAACTGCTCACCGGCAGCCTCCATGCGGTCCTTGGCGGCGATCTTCCCGGCGCCCTCGGAGGGATCGACGTCGAGAAGCACCGTCAGATCGGGGACGAGGCCGCCGGTTGCCCAGCTCGCGAGCTGGGCAACCTCGTCAGGGCCGAGGATGCGCCCGGCCCCCTGATAGGCAATCGTCGAGTCGACGTAGCGATCACAGACGACGACCTTGCCCTCGCGCAGAGCCGGCATGACCACCTGCTCGACGTGTTGGGCCTTGTCAGCGTTGTAAAGCAGGGCCTCGGCACGTGGGCAGATCTCCGCTGCGTCGGAAAACAGCACCAGTTCCCTAATCCTCTGCCCGAGCCCGGAACCACCGGGCTCACGGGTCATGAGACGCGGCACACCTTCACAGGTCAGCCACTGGTCGAGGCGTCGGGATTGAGTCGTCTTGCCGGCACCGTCCCCACCCTCGAGGACGATGAAGAGGCCGCCCAGGTCGCGTCCGGTTCGAGTCTGATGATCAGTCATGGAGAGCCTTCAAAATCTTGCGACGATGCTGTGGCCAGTCGTCGCGGAACGACTGCCGGGCCGCAGACAGGGCTGCCCGGGACCGCTCGACCTGACGTCCAGCCTCGAAGGCATCCTCAGCAGACATCTCGGAGACGTCAACATCTTCGTTCATACTGCCCTTGAGACGAGCCAATTCTTTGACAACCGGACGCAGCCGCCTGGCCACCTTCTCGGCTCGACCAGTGTCAAGAATGTCGGCAACTGCAGCAGCATGGCGAGCAGACCTCTCTGCCGCCACCCATCCCTGAAAATCCTCGACGCCGTCGCTGGCTGCCACCGCCTGGGCAACCGATTCCTTGAGCATCCGCTTCATCGTAGAACGAGCCGGCTGGTCAGGATCAACCGTGACTCGTGGCGACCGCGCCGCCGTCGTCATCTCCTCGAGCAACTGGCAGTACTCACGAGGCAGGCTGTGGATGCTGATGTGACCGGGATCCAGCTCCATCATCTGCAGGCACAGGTCCTGGGCGCGCTTGACCCATGACGGATCGAGCAGGCCCGACATCGCATCGAGTGTCTCCGACAGCGCGTGAATGGCCTTCTGAAGAGGCCTGATAGACCCGTGGGCGCCGTCGTGAATGCTGGGAGCCGAGGTCGTCACCGGGTCATACCCCATGCCAACCAGGTCAGTGCTGTCCGGGGACTCGGGGAGGACGCGCGGCTCAGTGCGTTTCGTCTCGGTCGATCCGAGGTCCATTCCGTGGCACCGTACGGCCAGATCAGCCTCGACGACGTCGCGCAGCCGCCCGGCCACCTGGGCCGACACCCAGGCCTGCGCACCGGCGCCGTCATGCAGATGGGGACGGGGGTAATCGGTCAGGGCTCCGGCACCGGGGCCCAGGCGTCGCAACACCGACGGATGACGTGTGACGGGCACCCCGCCCAGGGCCAGGATGCGGCTGGTGAGCCATTCCCGCTGTCCCTCGGTGAGCCCGCGCCATGGATTGATGGTCAGCTCACGTACCCGCGAGGTCGTCACCCCGGACTGAACGACGGCAATCCGGTCGTCGCGGATGAGGGCCAACTTGGTGGAATCGGGGGCCTCGAGCATGGTCTCGTTGCGCTCCCACGACAAGGCCGCACCCGGGCACAGGGTTGCCCCCCGCAGAAAAGGACGAGCCAAGCAGGCGAAGTCCTGGGGCAGCTCACCAGCCGCGTCGAGGGCCACCGAGCGGGCCACCGGAAGCCATGGCGACCACTCGGGAGCGTCCATGTACCACTCCCCCAGTCCGTCCACGACGCGGTGGGCAATCACGATTCCCGACCTCAGCAGCCGGTGGTCCGGGGAGTCGAGCAGGGTGATCTCGCACTCGATGGTGCGACGCGCCCCGACAGCGGCGACGGTGGTGTGCAGGTCAGCCGGAACCGGCCGGGCAGCCGCCCACGCCAACTCGAAGTACAACGGTTCGGTGCTTCCCGAACGCCACGCGGCGGTCATCTCAGCTTCCCGACGACGACGTCGCGGCGGTCTTCCTCGTCGTGGTCAACTTGGAGGATGTGGACTTCGAGGCGGACTTGGTCGTCGCCTTCTTCGCAGTGGTCTTGCGAGTGGTCGTCTTCCGCGTCGTCCGCTTCTTGGCCGGCCCCTTCGCCCTCTTCTCGGCCAGCAACTCCTGAGCACGCTCGGGGGTGATCTCCTCGACGGAGTCGTCCTTGCGCAGGGTTGCGTTGGTCTCGCCATCGGTGACGTAGGGGCCGAAACGACCATCCTTGACGACAATCGGGCGTCCCGAGGTCGGATCCTCACCGAGGTCGCGCAGCGGCGGCTTGGCGGCGGCCCGACCACGCCGCTTCGGCTGGGAGTAGATCGCTTCGGCCTGCTCCAGGGTGATGGAGAAGATCTCCTCCTCGCTGCCCAGGGAGCGTGAGTCGGTGCCCTTCTTGAGGTACGGGCCATAGCGTCCGTTCTGAGCGGTGATCTCTGTGCCGTCAGCAGCGGTGCCCACCACGCGCGGCAGGGAGAGCAGCTTGAGAGCCTCGTCAAGGGTGACGGTCTCGAGACTCATCGACGTGAACAGGCTGGCGGTGCGCGGCTTCACCTTGCGCTTGGTGCGACGCTTCTTGCCGTCCTTGGCGGTCGTCTCGACGACCTCGGTGGCCTCGTCCTCATCAAGTACTTCCGTGACGTAGGGACCGAAACGGCCATTGCGGGCCACGATCGGACGGTGGCTGTGCGGGTCCAGCCCGAGCTCGCGATCCTGACCGTTCGGGCTTGCCAGCAGCTCCTTGGCAGCTTTGATGGTGAGCTCGTCGGGGGGAAGGGTGTCGTCAACGTTGGCCCGGTTGCCCTCGGAGTCCTCAACGTAAGTGCCATAACGACCAACCCGGACGACGACGTCGGAGTCCCCGAGCGGGAAGGTGCATATGGACCGGGCGTCAATGTCCCCGAGCTCGGTGACGAGCTGGTGCAGACCCTCGTGACCCTCGGTGGGCGTCGGGACGTCACCGTCGTCGGACTTGGTCTGGCCGAAGTAGAAGGCCGAAAGCACCGTCACGCGGTCAGCGTTACCGCGAGCAATCTGGTCGAGAGTCTCCTCCATGTCAGCGGTGAACTGGTAGTCGACGAGGTTGGAGAAGTGCTCCTCGAGCAACCTGGTGACGGCGAAGGCCAGCCAGGTCGGGACGAGGGCTGATCCCTTCTTGAAGACGTAGTCGCGGCTGGTGATGGTGCGAATGATCGAGGCGTAGGTCGACGGACGACCGATCTCCAGTTCCTCGAGCTTCGCCACCAGGCTGGGCTCGGTGTAGCGGGCCGGAGGGCGGGTGTCGTGACCGTTGGCCGTCACCTCGCGCGGATCCAGCTCCTGGCCCTGCGCGAGCTGGGGCAGCCGCTTCTGAGCGTCGTCGGAGGCTCCTTCGTCGACCGACTCGACGTAGGCGCGCAGGAAGCCGTGAAAGGTGATGGTGCGACCGGATGCCGTCAAGGTGGCAGTGGTGACGTCACCGTCGGCAACGCTGATCGGACAGGACGGGGTGGCCTCAATCGTCACCGAGAGGGTCTCGCCCTTGGCGTCAGCCATCTGGGAGGCCAAGGTACGCATCCAGATCAGCTCGTAAAGCTTGAACCTGTCGCCGGTGAGGCCGGTCTCAGCCGGGGTGCGGAAGTGCTCACCGGCGGGACGGATGGCCTCGTGGGCTTCCTGGGCGTTCTTGACCTTGGAGGCATAGATGCGCGGCTTGTCCGGGACGTGGTCGGAACCGTAGAGCTCGGCGGCCTGGCCGCGAGCCGCGTGGATGGCCTCCTGGGACAGGGCCACCGAGTCGGTACGCATGTAGGTGATGTAGCCACCCTCGTAGAGCTCCTGGGCTACCGACATGGTGCGCTGGGAGGTGAAGCCGAGCTTACGGCCGGCCTCCTGTTGCAGGGTCGTGGTGCGGAAGGGGGCGTACGGACGACGGGTGTACGGCTTGGACTCGACCTTGGTGACGGAGAACGGGGTCTTCTCGAGAGTCTTCGCGATGGTGGTCGCGGTGGCCTCGTCGAGGCGACGCACCTTGGAGGTGAGGTTGCCGTGGGAATCGAAGTCGCGCCCGGCGGCGATCCTGGTGCCGTCCAGTGCCGCGAGGCGAGCCTGGAACTCATCGGACTTGGTGGCCAGGGTGGCCTCCATGTCCCAGTAGTTGGCGCTGATGAAGGCCATCCGCTCGCGCTCGCGGTCGACGACCAGACGGGTCGCCACCGACTGCACACGACCAGCGGACAGACGTGGAAGCACCTTCTTCCACAGCACAGGAGAGACCTCGTAGCCGTAGAGACGGTCGAGAATGCGCCTGGTCTCCTGGGCGTCGACGAGGTCGGTGTCAAGTTCACGGGTGTTGGCGACGGCGTCGTTGATGGCCTTCTCGGTGATCTCGTTAAAGACCATCCGGCGCACCGGGACCTTGGGCTTGAGCTCGTCGAGCAGATGCCAGGCGATGGCCTCTCCCTCGCGGTCACCATCGGTGGCGAGCAGGAGTTCGTCGGACTCCTTGAGCAGGCTCTTCAGCTCGCGGATCGTCGATCGCTTCTCCGGGGAGACGACGTAGATGGGGGTGAACTCATCATCAACGTTGACTCCTGTGCGCGCCCAGGGCTGGCCCTTGTACTTGGCGGGCACCTCGGAGGCGCTGGTGGGCAGGTCACGCACGTGACCCTGGCTGGCTCGCACGGTGTACTTGGGTCCCAGGTACCCGGCGATCATCGTGGCCTTGTGGGGTGACTCGACGATGACGAGGCTCTTGGTCGGTGACATTCCTGCCTTCTCCGTTGACGTGACGTGGGCTGCCGGGCTGACCCGAGGGGGCGGTACGCGGCCCAATGAGCGGCACCGTCGCCGGTGACCGCGCGTCAACCGTAACAACAGCCGTCGGATCCGGCACCTCGGGTCCGCCCGGAACGAGAACACCCTGCTCGTGACGAGCCTGTTCTGTCGGCCTGTCTCAGACTGGCCGACAGAAGGTCGGGGCAGGGTGCATTCACGTCCTGCGAGAAGGTCTCAGCCCTGCTTGGTGAGCTTGATGCGCCACTCTTCGGGCCCCTCGGTGAGGTACTCGACGTCGAGCGATCCATTGATCTGCTCGAGCTGGCTCAGCAGGGGCAGCGGGTTGTGCGGGGCGATGAGGACCATCGAGGCACCCGGCTGCAGTTGGGCGAAGGCACCGATGACGGCACCGTGGCGGATGGCGTGCGGAATGGTGCGCACGTCGAGCTCGGGCAGTCCGGCGTTGCTCTCACCGCAGCTGCAGTGATGGGTCTCGGTGAGCGGGATTTCCTGGTGATCGGTCATCGGTTCTCCTTTTTGACGATTCTCTCAAGAAAATAGCGCATCGCGGAACACCCTTGCCACAGGAGACTCGCAGTGGTCGACGTCCACCCGTTCGTGCGGACTCAGGCAGCCTCGACGATGCCGTGACGCAGGCACGTGCGGACCAGCGGAAGCACCTCGGCGAGGAGGTCGCCATGGTCGACCTCGAGGATCGCCGAGACGGCTCCGGTGATCTGGCCGAGGGTGAGCTCCCCGTCGCAGGCTCCCAGTACTCCACCGGAGGCCGTCGTCATCTCGACGGCCCGGCACAGTCCCCGACGCTGTCGCAGCACGATGTGCTCGGGGTCGGTGGCCCCGGGACGTCCGGTGGTCTCGTTGTCGACGTCGGAGGCGATCCGCCAGCGTCGCGCCAACAGGTCCTCGTCACTCAGACGAGCCCAGGTGACGGTCTGGGTGCGCTGGGCCAGCGTTCCTCCAATGGGCTGCGCGACCTGCCATGGCCATTCCTCGAAGGACAAATCCGGCGTGTCACGGCAGGTCTTCGTCAGGGTGATCCATCCCAGGGAGACACCGGTGACGCCGAGGGTATCGAAGTAGGACAGCCATTCGTCGTAGCGGGTACGCCACTGGGAGGATCCGTCAAGGCCCGCATCGGTCAGCCAGGTCTCGATGTACTCACAGACATCGAGATGTTCCCGCTCGACGACCCACAGATCACAGCCGGTCCCCTCAACCCAGGTGGCCAGCCGCTCGGACCAGGGCTGGTCGCCGATGTGGGCCCAATTCGCCAGTACCTGGAGCATGCCGCCGTCGCGGAGGCGGGCGGGAGCGCCGCGAACTACGGCCTCCACCAAGCCGTCACCACAGAATCCGCCCTCGCGGTAGACCAGACGCTGGCCGTCTGGGCTGGGAGGGGCCATGACGTATGGCGGATTGGTGACGATGAGGTCGAAGGTGTCATCTCCGGCGGGATCGTAGAGGGATCCTTCCCGGATATCCACGTCGACATGGGAGAGACGGCAGGTGAGTTCAGCCATCTCGAGGGCCCGTGGATTGATGTCGGTGGCGACGACGCGGTCGGCGTGGCGAGACAGGTGCAGGGACTGCACGCCACAGCCACAGCCCATGTCCAAGGCGCTTCCGACGTGGGTGGGGATGGCCATCTGGGCCAGGGACACCGATGCCGGCGAGACACCCAGAACGTAGTCGGAGAGGGTCCTGGTGATGACCTTGTCCAGGCCAGGAATGAGGTCGGAGACGGTCCAGCCGGAGGCGCCGTCGTCGGGAGAACCATAGGGACGCAGGTCAACCAGGGCGCGGGCCGTCTCCCCATCGACGTTCACGATGCCTGCCTCAACAAGGGTGCGCACCGGCAGAGGGGAGAGCTGCTCGACGGGAACCGCCTGCTGGAGTAGCCACAGCCGGATGACTCCTGCCAGCGGGTCAGTGCGGCCCGCCAGGGCCCGGGATGCCGGGGTGGTGCTGTTCCTCGTCAGTCCACGCTGTCCGGACTCTCCGATGGCTGCCATGACGGGGTCCGTGAGGTAGCCGATGTCAATGAGGGTGTTCCGCAGCTGTTCGATCTCGTCATCGATGAGGTGTCTGCCCATGATGGCAATCTTGGCGCGTGACCGTTCCACCTGTCCCGTCGACGCACGACGGCCGGACTGTGTCGCGATTACTGGCCAGCCCCCAGGTCGTGCATGTCGATCACCGTGACGCTACGGCTGAGCGCACTTGTGAATGGCCATCATGGCTGCCCGAGGATTGTCGTCAGGCTGTTGAAAAGGCCGGCATCTCGCGCCCGTGGGAGCACCAGGCGAGGGTCGCAGAATTGGCGAGGACTGGCCATCACACCGCTGTCTGCACGGCGACGGCATCGGGCAAGACCTTGGCGTATCTGTTGCCGATCATGGCGGCGACGGCATCGACGACCCCGGTTCTGCCGAAGGCGCCCACCCCGAATCTGCCAGCCTCCCTGCGCGATCACCTGAAACGCAACAGCGCCTTGTACCTGGCGCCGACGAAGGCCCTCGCCCACGATCAGGCCCGGGTGTGTCGCGAGGTCGGGCCACCGAACTGGCTGGTGTCCACCCTCGACGGTGACTCCGACGCCGCCGAGCGTCGTTTCGTCCGAGAGCAGGCACGGTACGTTCTGACGAATCCTGACATGCTCCACTACACGGTCCTGCCGTCCCATTCTCGGTGGGCTGGGTTGCTGGGGAGCCTGAGATACGTCGTCATTGACGAGGCCCACCGGTATCGCGGGGTGTTTGGGGCGCATGTGGCCCAGATCATTCGGCGGCTTCGCAGAATATGTCGGATGCACGGGGCCGATCCGGTGTTTCTGCTGTCCAGCGCAACGTCGACCAATGCGCATGAGGCTGGGTCTCGATTGCTGGGTGTGGACACGGTCGAGGTCATCGACGAGGACAGCTCCCCGCACCCCGGCCGTGACGTCGTGCTGTGGCAACCTGCTGAAACGGTGCCTAGCGATGCCACCGGTGTCGTGGCTGATCTCGCCGACGCTGGGTTACAGACGATCTGTTTTGTTGCCTCGCGATCTTTGGCGGAGATCATTTCGACCCGGGCCCAGGATCAGGTGATCAACGGTGCACGGATCGCGTCCTATCGAGCCGGATACTTACCCGAGGATCGCCGAGCCATTGAGGCGGGCTTGCAGAGCGGTACCATTCGGGCCGTCGTCGCAACGAATGCCCTGGAATTGGGGGTGGATATTTCCGGTATGGATGCTGTCGTCATCGCCGGATATCCAGGACGACTGTCAGCTCTGTGGCAGCAGGCCGGACGCGCCGGACGGTCCGGGCGTGACGCGCTGGTAGTGCTCATGGCTCGGGAGAATCCACTCGACCATTACCTTTTCGATCATCCGGAATCATTATTTTCTTCCTCAGTGGAATCCACTGTCCTCCATCCGGACAACCCCTATATTCTTGGTCCACATTTGGCGGCAGCTGCACAGGAGGCTTACCTATCCCCCGACGACGAGGAGTTTTACGGTCCAGCTTTTTCGCCTATGTGCAAGATGTTGGCTGACCAACACGTATTACGACGCCGTGGGAACCGGTTTTTCTGGACCAGACCGGAGCGGGCCGTCGATGCCATCGACTTACGATCGTCAGCAGGCAAGGGGATCGACATCGTCGATTCAGCTACCGGAAGGGTCATTGGCGTGGTCGACGAGGCCGCCGCGGACCGGACGGTGCACCCCGGCGCGGTATATCTGCACCAGGGTGACCAATGGCTGGTCGACGAATACGCTCCCGATGAGCACCACGCCCTGGTTCATCAGGACCTGCCGGGATATTGGACCCAGCCCCAGTCGGCGTCAACGGTGCGCATCCTCCACGAGGAACACCGTCGGGGTTTCGGGACTGGGTATGTGGCGTTCGGGCAGGTGGAGTTGACCGAGCAGGTCATCGGCTATCTGCGACGTGACGACATCACCAATGACGTATGGGATTCTGTCGCGCTCGAGATGCCCACCCACACCATGATCACTCAGGCCTGCTGGTGGGTGATCCCCGACGAGGTCGTCGATGAACTAGGACTGGATCCTGTTCGTCTGGCGGGAGCGGCCCATGGGGCAGAGCACACCGCGATCGGGTTACTGCCGATGTTTTCACCATGTGATCGTTGGGACATTGGCGGCGTGTCGACTGTGATGTTGCCCGACACGGGGGCATGCACCATCGTCATTCACGACGGTCAGGCCGGTGGAGCGGGATTCGCTGCGGCCGGTTTCGAAAAAGCTGAGATGTGGTGGCACGCCACCGCGCAGCGGCTGGCGCACTGTACGTGCGAGACTGGATGCCCGGCATGTGTCGTCTCCCCGAAGTGCGGTAACGCCAACCAACGGCTCGACAAAGCCGGGGCCGCCGCACTGACGGCGGCCCTGGACCCGTTGGCCTGGTCAGTCATCTCGCACCATCCGAATCGTGACTCAGGCCTCGGGTTGACCACCTGCCGAATGCCTCACGACGACCGTCATGAGCCATGACATCGGTGCATGTGCCGACGCAAGGTTGACGAGCTGGCGAGGACTGATCCTACGAATACCGTCGTGGAATCTCCATGACGCCATCAAGCGGCGTGTTCCCACCAGCTCCGGAGTGCGCTCCAATTTCGGCAAGCTCCGCGACGATCATGAGGCTCACCGGCGAGTTTCGGCGCGCGGAGCCCTGTACCGGCATGCCTCCATCTCTGTGTTGCTTCGCGCTCCTTCATTCCATCGGGCCAGCTGTGGCCATTTTCACCACCATCCGAGGCATGCCAGGAAGCTCCCATCCGCGATGGACGTGCATCCCGATCTCAACGGTGACCGTGAACCCCGTCGGTGCGGTGTGCACCTGGCACGAGATCAGCTGCGTCCCGTTTGCCCTGGCTGTCTGCTCAGCCACCAGACATGCGGCCTCACCAGTGGCCTCAGCTCGTCCAGCCGCCAAGGCGGCCATGTCGGCGACGTCTTCGGCCCGATGACCAGCTGACCACCAGCCTGCTACAACGACGGACAGCCATACCGCCGCAATGAACCCCACCGCTGCAGCTGCCAGCAACAGGGTTCCTGAGCCCCGCTCCCGACGCGCGTCGGCACGTGAATGACTCTGCAGCGTTGACCCGGGCCGCAATGCTGACGTGGTCATGTCTGTCCCGGTTCCATCGGAGATCGGGCCTGACCGCGCAGATGCACTGGACCTATCCGTCCCAACGAGCGTTCCACCTCAACTGTCACATTGACCCAGCCGCTCGACGTCGTAGTTGACACCTGTGCTCCAGAGGGTGCGTGCTGCTGGGCCTGACGAGCGGACGCGGTGTCCCCACGAGCCATCTGGCGTGCTACCTGAGCAGCCGTCGTACGGCAGGCGTCCTCAACGACTATCAATCCCACCACCCAGCAACTGGTCACGACAATCAAGGCAGCTGTGATGAGACTGACGGCCATCTCGACCGTCACCATTCCCCGCGACGCGCGCTGACCGGATCGCCACGGGGAGCGACCCGGCGTGGCGGACGCCCCGTGACGCCCACCACGACGAGTCAGGTTGGTCACGGCAGCATGCCTCCCGCCTTACCAATGATGCTGACAACTAGCTTGAGGAGCTTCGTGAAAACTTCTTGATGGGTGATGACCTTGAGCAAGACCAATGCGAGCGCGACGGCTGCAAGCATGCCGACGGCGTACTCCGCGGTGGCCATGCCACGATCGACGATCTTGTTGCGGACCACTCGACATCGCCGGTGAGCGGGTGGTTCCACCGCAGCTTCGGTGGCGCCAACCAGGTCGAGGGACCTGGCACAGATGACGGGTTCCGCCGTTGGGTTCTTCTCAGACACTGTCGTCTCCTGTCTGTTCGTGCGTCCGGGCCACTCCCGACCGCCGCGAGGCCCACGCCTCACGTCTTCAGTTGTCGTCGGTACCCTCGAAATCCGTCATCTTCTTCATTTCTGTGGACAACCTCCGCACGAACCTCTCAGCCCCTTGTGGATAACCGCTTTTGCCACGGGCATGACGATGCCGACCGCGTCCTCGGACACGGCCATCGCCCTCGTCACAACACGCCGAGAACCATCCCGGCGATGATCGGAACCACCCCGACCAGCAGGAAGGCCGGGAGGTGACAGCAGACCAGCGGGCCGATGGCGTCAACACCGGCCTTGCGTGCCTTCTTCTCGGCCTGTTCGGCGGCGGCTGTCTGCAGTTGTGCGGCGTGAGCCGACAACAGCTCACTGATCCCCTCCCCGGAGTCAACGGCACGTGAGACGTCCTGGGCCGGATCCCGCCACACCGGCACCGATGCGAGGGTGCTCCACGCCGTGGAGTCCGGCACCCCAGCGGCCAAGGATGACGCCAACCGGTTCAAGTCCTCCGCGCAGGGCCCCTCCACGGATTCCGCCACTGTCCTCACTGCCGATCGCAGCGGCAGGCCGGCTTCCATCGCGCTGGAGAGCATCATGAGGGTTTCCGGCAATTGGGCAGCCCGGCGCTGCTCCTCCCGACGATGGGCCGAGGACTCCAGCTGACCGGATCCCCACCACACCACGGCTCCGGCGAGCACGGCCACGGCAACTGCCACAGACACAGACCAAGGAACCGCTGCCATCACTGCGCAACCCGTTACCAGGCCTGCCACGACTCGAACCTCGGGCCCGGGGGCTCCACTGCGAGGAGCGAGCCAGGCTGGCAGAGGTGTGCGACGTTCCGTTCGAATGTCCACCGCTGGCGGGATGACCAGCCAGACCGCCGCCGCGGCCATCAGCATCGCCGCGATCAGCACTCTTCCCATGTTGATACTCGTCACGGCAAGGCCTCCCTCGCCACGCGATCCGCCAGCGCTTCGCTCCACAGCACCCCGGCGCAGGCCAGCAGGGTCGCGCCGACCAGGCAGGCCCTGCCCAACCAGGTGGTTGTCAGGAAGACCGTCGGGCGTGCCCCGACGAGGTGTCCCATGAGCAATCCGACGAAGGGCAGCAGGCCCATGATCCGTCCAGACGCCCTGGCCGCAGCGAGCTCGGAGTCCAGGGTGGCTTCCAGACGAGCCCGTCGGGTGGTTCCTTCCGCGACTGACTTGGCAGCCGGGGCCAGCGGAGCACCCGTCGTCGCAGCCAACTGCCAGGCATGGGCCAGAGGTACCAAGCCCGCCATGCCCGGCTGCCGAGCGGTGGCGATGAGGGCGTCGGGAACACTTCCGCCCACTGCCTGGGCCCTCCTGGCCCGGGCCAGCACCTCGACGTCATCAGCAACGTGGTCCAGGGCCGCCGACGGAATCTCCCCAACCGACACTCGGCCCGCCAGAGCCCTCGTGGCCCGAGCCACTTCCCGTCCGCCCTTGAGGGTCTGGGCTCGTCGCCGCTGCCTGCGCACGACGATGAACACCGTCTCACCCACGGCGGTGGCCATGACGGCCCACGCCACACCGCTGGCACCCCACACCAACCCGGCGACGACAATCCCGGCCGGCACCGCCGACCACGCTGGAATACGTCGTCCCTCTCGTCGCCTCATGGGCGGCGGGATCACCATCCACACCGCCGCGCCCAAGAGCACCGCGGCCATCAAGATCGTCATGGGGCCACCTCCATCCCCAGCAGCTCAGACAGTTTCCCCGCGCCCGCCTCAAGGGTTGCCGCACCATTCGTGTCCCATCGCACGGCTGGCACCACGACCGCTCGGTCATTGACGTCGGTGAAAACCCCGATCTCGGCCACTCGTCGCCCTGCCGGTCCCCGTTCCAGGTGGATGACGGTTTGCAGGGCCGCGGTGATCTGGGCCGAGGCCGCCTCTCGTGACAAGCCGCCCAGGGCCGCCAGGGCCTCCAGCCGAGCTGGCACCTCGGCCACACCGTTTGCATGCACCGTGCCACATCCGCCCTCGTGGCCGGTGTTGAAGGCCATGAGGAGGTCCCGCAACTCCGCCCCTCGCACCTCTCCCAGGACGATCCGATCTGGCCTCATGCGCAGGCACTGACGTACAAGATCTGTGAGGGTGACCGAACCCTTGCCCTCGGAATTGGCGGCCCGAGCCTCCATCGACACCCAGTGAGGGTGGTCTATCCAGATCTCCCGGGAGTCCTCGACGATGACGAGCCGCTGATCCCTCGGCAGGCTCGTCAGCATCGCCGACAGCAGGGTCATCTTGCCGGTTCCGGTGCCACCGGTCACCAGGAAGGCCAGCTTGCGAGCCAGGACCTCGTCGATGATCCGTCTGCACCCCGGAGTCATTGACCCCCAGGACACCCAGTCATCAAGGGAAAGACGACGTCGCGACGGCACGCGCAGACTCAGACAGGTTCCCGGCCGGGCCAGAACGTCGAGGACGGCATGAACTCGGGTGCCGTCGGGCAGCCGGGCATCCACCCACGGGTTGCCGTCGTCAAGGCGGCGTCCCACCGCAGCCGCCAGGCGCACCGCAAGCGCCCGCACTTCTTCCGGCCCGCTGAAGGTGACATCAGTCAGTTCCAGACCCTTGCCGCGATCGACGAACACCTGATCCGGACCGTTGACGAGGACATCCGTCACCCCGTCCATCACCAGCAAAGGCTCCAGGCGACCGGCCCCGGTACTGGTGCGCCGCAGCTCCTCGACGACGGCCAGCACCGTCTTGTCGGAGGCCACCTGACCGCAGTCGAGGATCGCGTGGGCTACGTCCATCGGCGTCCAGTCGCGGCCAAGACCGGCCAGTTGCCGGCGCACCTGCTCGACCAACTGAGGGTCTGACTCGTTGCCACTCATGAGCCCATCACCAACTCAGCCAGCTCCTGGCATCGACGACACCATCGCCGCGAAGCCACCACCCACGGTGCCTCCGCATGACCCTGCCCACGAACCAGCCGGCGGTCATCCCTCACCACGAGGTCCGGTCGCACTCCGAGTACCGACTCGATGTCCTCGTCCGGCATCGATCGCCCTGGGCCACGTCTGGTCACCAGCAGGTTGGGAAGGTCCTGGCCTCTCGCCGTCATGACGGACCTGAGATCGCCCGCGACCACACCGACCCGCACGTCCAGGGACACCTCCGGAGCCGAGATGGGTCCCGGATCCACCACGACGAGATCGTGATCCCCCGCCAAGGAATCCACGACAGCCCGGCGTGCCGCTGGAGGCACCTGGGCACCCGCCCTCCCCGCGCTGACCACCTCGACGCCGTCAATGGACGGCAGGTGGGAGCCCAGATCGGTCGTCACCCCGCGCGCCGAGGCCAGCTCAGGCCACCGCCATCCGTCCGTCCTCTCGATGCCCAACAACAGATCGATCCCGCCGGCGTGGGGATCGAGTTCGACCAGTCCAACCTTCATCCCTGATCTCGCAGCGGCCCACGCCAATCCGGCCGCCAGGGTGCTCACCCCGGTGCCGCCGCCACTCGAGTCCACCTGCACCACGGTGGCCTTCGAGGTCGCGACCATGTCGTCATGGAGGATCTCGGTGAGTACCTGATTGGCCCGCGGCACGACGATGACACTGGCCGACAGGCCTGCCGACCACCGCGCAGCCTCCTCGGCGTCGAAACCGACGACATGGGTTCCCGGCCGAGACGACAGGCCCCAGGCCATCACTGTCCCGGCCATGTCGGCGCCAACGAGCAGCGGGCCGTACCGCGACCATGCCCGCGACACGGCGTCCCGATCCGCCACGACCTCGACGACCACCCCGCCACTGGCCGCCACCGACCCGACAACTTCGGACAATCGGTTGTCTCGGCTCACCAAGGTCACGGAGGTAACGTCCTCGGCAGGCCGGCGCGGCGCCGTGTCCCGTCCTTCTCCAAGAATCCTCATACCTTCAGTTCTCGTCGCAGGACTCGAAATCCGTCGCCAAATCCTGGACCTGTGGACAACCGTGGCAAACCGCCGAGGAACCCCTGTGGACAACCCCGACCGCAGCAGTTCCCCCTACAATCGGGCCCATGGCAGTCTCCTCCACCCCGCGTTTGCCCAGTGGCACGCTCGAATGGCTGACTGCTGGGTGCCTGGAACCGGGCCATCGCGTCATCGTGCTGTGTCCAACCATCACCTACTGCCGGGCCGTGGCCGCTCACGGGGTCGACGTGATGGCCGTCCATCGCGACCCTGGGACGGCAGCAAGACTGAACCGGATCCCCGGCGTCATGGCTGTCTGCGGATCGCCTGAGTCCTTGCCGCTCAACCCCTGCAGCTTCGACGCCGTCCTGGTACATCAGGGATTCCACGAGCTCGCTCCCGGGCTCGTCCTGCCCGAGGTCGCACGTGTCCTACGACCCGGTAGCGTGCTGGGCGTCTCCTGGCTGGTGCGCGACGACACCGTTCCATGGGTCAAGAGGCTGGCAGCCCTGCTGCGCACTATTGACGAGAACGCCATGAGTGGCGATTACGGCACCGAGTCGGTGCAGGGCCTGATCTCGAACACGTACTTCCCCGACGACGAACACACCACCAAGCGCCTCTGGGTCCCGGTCGACCGGGACGTCCTCATCACCATGGCGGCCAATCTTCCTGCCGTCCAGGACCTTGACGCCGACTCGCGCTCCGAGCTGCTGACCAAGGTCGCTGCCCTTGCTGACGATTCTGCCGGCACGAGCGGTTTGAGGTTGCCCTACCAGCTGGAATGCTGGCGGGCCTGGGTCGACCACGACGAACTCACCACCCCCATCCGCCCTGACGACAACGGGCTCACCATCACCCTCTGACCTCGACCTGTGACGTGACGATTCCGTCAGTCCACGACATGAGCATCGGTGGGTGCCGCCACACCCATTTGGTAGGTTTCTGAGCGAGGTGTGCCGGGAAGTCTGGTCGGCGTGACCGTGTCCCCTATCCCCGCTGAGCCTGTGCCACGGGTGCGCGAAAGGCATTCATGACGGATTCCCACAAGAACAAGCGGCCTCGCATGAGCATCCTCCGGCCGGTGACGGGCCCCAACGCCCTTCACCTGTCCGACATCTTCCGAAACGAGACCACCGGCGGCATGTTGATGCTGGCAGCCACGGTCGCAGCCCTCTTGTGGGCCAATTTCGGTCAGCATTCGTACCACTTCTTCCGCGAGTTGTCCGTTGGCCCGCTCACCCTCGAGGAATGGGCAGCTGATGGTCTGCTGACGATCTTCTTTTTCATCGCGGGTCTCGAGCTCAAGCGAGAGTTCGTCGAGGGGTCACTGTCGCGACCCGCCGACGCCCTGGTTCCCATCGTCGCCGCCGTCTGCGGAATGGTGTTCCCAGCTGGTATCTACGCGTTGTTCAACGTGCTGTCCTCTGACGGACATCCAGCAGGGTGGGCCATCCCGATGGCCACCGACATCGCGTTTGCCCTGGCGGTGCTGGCCATCGTCGGATCTGGTCTGCCACAAGCAGTACGAGCCTTCCTGCTCACACTGGCCATCGCTGACGACCTCGGTTCCATCATCGTCATCGCGGTCTTCTTCTCCCACGGCATCAACATCTGGTGGCTCCTGGGCGCGATTGCCTGTATCGCCTTGTGGGGCTTCATGCAGCACTTCCACGTCGACAACGGTTGGTGGTACGTCCCGATCTTCATCGTCGGTTGGTGGTCGATGCTCCACTCCGGTGTCCACGCCACCATCGCCGGTGTCGCCTTCGGTCTGCTCACCCGCACCGAGGAGGACGTCCTCGACGACCCCATCGACCGCTGGCAGCACAAGGTTGAACCGTGGTCAGCTGGCGCCGTCGTCCCTTTCTTCGCCCTCATGAGCGCCGGGGTGCAGGTCAGCAAGGAAACCTTCCTCGGCTTGTGGACCCACCCCATCTCCCTGGGCATCATCTGCGGCCTCATCGGCGGCAAGGTCATCGGCATCACGTTGGGCTCCTGGCTGACTGCCCGATTCACCTCAGCCGAGTTGGGTCGAGGTGTGGTGTGGCGCGACATCATCGCAGTCGCCATACTCGCCGGCATCGGATTCACGGTCTCGATGCTCATGACCGACCTGTCCTTCCCGAAGGACCACGACTTCGCCGACGAGGCCAAGGCCTCCGTGCTCGTGGCCTCCTTCCTGGCAGCCATCCTCGGGGGTGGTTTGCTCCACCATCGCGGCAAGAGACACAGTCTGTGGCAGGAGAAGCATCCTCACGAGGTTCCGGTGGCTGCCGGTACCTCGAACACCAGCGGCTGACCCGTTCCCTCGACGACAACTCAACCCGAATCCAGCAGATCGATCCGATTCCCGTTAGGCTGAGATCACCACATTCATGACGCGGAGGCATCCCATGGCACACAAGCTCCCGGTTGGCGACACGATCGACAACCTCAAGACGGACGGCCAGAAGTTCGTCCAGGACTCCAAGTCCTTGGTGACGGCGGAGATCAAGCCCGCCGCCAAGCACGCCGGGATTGGTGCCGGCATGTTCGGCGGTGCTGGTTACTTCGGCATCATCGGCGCACTGCTGCTCTGGCTGTGCGGCGCCTTCGCCTTCTCCCTCATGTGGCAGCACATCGGTGACTGGAGCATCCTGCTGTCCCTAGTCGTCGGTTTCGCGACGATGGCCGTCGTCATGTTCATCCTGGCCGGCATCCTCGCCCTGATCGGCAAGGGTCAGATCTCCCGGGTCAAGGCTCCAACCGGCGTCGTCGACGAGGCCAGGTCCACCCTCGAGGCCGTCAAGTCGGCCCTCGCCCGTGGCAAGTACAACGCCACTGCCCGCAACAGCATCGACGCCGTCGAGACATCCTCGTCTGAAGCCGCTCCTCGCCGCGCCAGCGGCGCCACGGCTACCCGCCACTGAACTCAGGTGTGACGCTGGTCCTCCCACGGCAATGTGAGAGGGCCAGCGTCGTTTTGTGTACCTTGATCTCGTGCTCTGACCTCGCGGATCAGGCGATGTCGTCAGGGGGTGGTGCCCTCCGGCAGACGCCGAGCCCCCAGATAGCTCTCCGGAATCTCCACCACTCGTTCACGGTCCCACGGACGCGACCAGCCACCGCGGTCGAGGAGGGTGTCAAGGACGTGCGCGGTGAATCCCCAGATGAAGAGGTCGGGAAGCACGAAAGCGGGCCCGCGATACCCCGACGGGTGACAGGTCGTGGCGCGAGCGGCCGGATTGGCCAGGTCTGCCAGTCTGACGCGTTGCACCAAGGCAACCTCGGCAGGATCGACGACGCCGACATCCCCTTCCCCACACCAGGTCGCCACGACGGTGGTGACGTCGGACTGGCTGGCAGCGACGTGGGCCGCCGGGAGCACTCCCCTGACGGTGACGAGACCTCGGTCCAGCCCGACTTCCTCACGGGCCTCACGCAAGGCCGTGTCGACGATGGTGTCGTCGCCCTCCTCCGCGCATCCGCCCGGGAGGGCCACCTGACCGGCGTGGTGGCGCAGGGACAGTGGGCGCCGTGTCAGGATGATGTCATTGTCGGTCTCACTGACGAGGGCGAGTACTGCTGAGGACCGTCCACCACCGGGACGACGGCCTACCGAGAAACTGGGGTCGTCGCGACCCAGGCTGGCAATGAGGGTACTCAGATGGCTCATGACGTCCTCCCGATGACCATGTCGGCGTCTCCACCGCAACCAGTCATGACCGCGCCGAGAATTGCCGTCCTCCTCATCGTCGCGGCTCCCTGACGAGGGCGGCGGCCTCCTCGGGGTCGGTTGGACCTTCCCCATAGGAGGGGCATCGTTCGGCCACTGGACAGACCCCACATGCTGGTCGTCGCGAATGGCAGCAACGACGACCGTGCCATATGAGGCGGTGGCACAGCATCACCCAGTCGCCCGGGTCGAAGAGATCGGCAAGATCGCTTTCCACCTTCGCCGGAGTCGTCGCGTCAGTCCACCCGAGTCGTCGCGCCACCCTCATGACGTGGGTGTCGGGGGTGATCCCGGGAACTCCGAAGGCATTGCCGAGGACGACATTGGCGGTCTTGCGGCCCACGCCCGGCAGGATCACCAAGGAGTCGAGGTCTTCGGGGACGTCGGCACCGAACTCGTTGACCAGTTGTGCTGCCATTGACACCAGCCGCACCGCGCGGGTCGGCCCAAATCCCAAGGGTGCCACGACCGCCTCGACCTCGCCGACATCAGCGCTCGCGAGGGTCTGCGGATCGGGCCAGCGAGAGAACAGGGTGGGGGTGACGGTGTTGACCCGTCGGTCAGTCGTCTGAGCCGACAGCACGGTGGCGACAAGGAGCTGGTAGGGGCTGTCGTGGTGCAACTCGCAGCACGCATCGGGGTAGGCCTCGACCAACAACTCGGCCACCTCGTCAGCGTGCCTCCTGCACTGATCCCGACGCACTGAGGTGGTAGATGTGGCTGCCATGATTCCAAGCATAGAAGGGGGAAATGGCCCCCAGTGCCATCGCAAAATGTGACACCTGCCACAATACAGGGACATGTATGCGGTGATCCGGCCGCCGATGGTCGGACGATGCAGATGCTCGTGAGGGGAGACGTTCGAATGACAAATGTGGTGGCAGCAGCGGCGACCCAACCGTTCTTCGCAGCTCTCGGCCCCGCCTCTGCCGCCCGACTCATGGCGATGTGCGAGGCCTTGGTCTGTCCGCGAAACACGGTGATCTTCGAGGCCGGCGATCCAGCCGACAACCTCTACCTCGTCGTCGAGGGCAAGGTGAAGCTCACCCGCTCCACCACTGCCGAAGACCTCACCCCTCGAGACTCGCTGCTGTGGCTCATGGGCCCCAGCGACATGTTCGGGGAGCTGTCACTGGTCGACGGTGGCATGCGCTCCACGACGGCCACCGCCCTCACCCGCTGCAGCTTGCTCAAGGCACCCGGCTTGCAGATGCGCGAACTCGTCGAGACCCGCCACGATGTTGCCCTAGCCATGCTGGGTCGGTTGTCGGAACGACTGCGTCGGGCTGACGACAACACCGCCCACTTCGTCTCCGGTGACGTTCCCAGCCGTCTGGCCTACACCTTGCTCGACCTGGCACACCGGTTCGGCAACGAGAACCCGTCGACGGGCCACATCGTCGTCCGTCATGACCTCACCCAGCACGAGCTCGCCCAAGCCGTTGGTTCCTCTCGCGAGACCGTCAACAAGGCTCTCACCGACTTCACCGCGCGCGGCTGGATCGCCGTACGTCCCAAGGTCGTCACGATCATGGAGCCCGAGAAGCTGGCGGCACGCGCACAGTGACAGGCCCAGTTGAATGTCTGCCCCTCCGGGGACGCAGACATTCCCAGAACAGCGAAAACGTCCGGGTCCAAGTACAAAACCTGGCCCCGGATGCTCATTGATCTGTGAGTGATCAGGCCTCGACAGTCAGCTCAACCTCGACGGGCGATCCGAGTGGCAGGGTGGCCACACCGACGGCGCTGCGGGCGTGACGGCCTTGGTCGCCGAAGATCTGTCCGAGCACTTGAGAGGCGCCATTGGCGACCCCGGCCTGGCCGGTGAAGTCCGGGGCGGAGTTGACGAAGACGACAACCCGGACGACACGCTTGATGGCATCAAGTCCACCGGCGACCTCAGAGGCAGCCGCGATCGCGTTGAGGACCGCAGTACGAGCGGCCTCGGTGGCCTGCTCCGCAGAGACGGTGTCGCCCACCTTGCCGACAGCGGTCAGCCCGCCGTTGACGAGAGGCAGCTGGCCAGAGGTCAGGATCTGTGACCCGGTCTGGATGGCCGGCACGTAGTCGGCCACCGGAGCCGCGACCGGCGGGAGGGTGATTCCCAGTTCAGCGCACTTCGTCGTGGCACTCATCGGGACTACTCCTGCTCAGGCAGCGGGCGCTTGAAGTAGCCCACCAGTGATTCCGGGTTGGGGCCTGCAACGATCTGGACGAGTTCCCAGCCGTCGGCTCCGAAGTTGTTGAGGATCTGCTGCGAGGCGTGCACCAGAATTGGTGCCGTGAAGTACTCCCACCGGGTCATGACGTCACCTTGGCGGTTTTCGGTTGAGAGCCCTGATCGGCCAGCAACACGTCACGCCAGCTCGTCACGTCCGGACGCTCGCGCAGCAGGCGTCGCCTCTCGCGCTCGGTCATTCCTCCCCAGACCCCCCACTCAAGTCGGTTGTCCAGGGCTTCGGCAAGGCACTCCGGACGCACGCGGCAGCCAGTACAGATCCGCCGGGCGCGGCGCTGCTCCTTCCCGTCCGGGAAGAGGGCATCTGCCATTCCGCGACAATTCGCCCGGAGTGTCCAATCGTCAGCTTCGTTGCTTCCCACGAACCTCACGGTACGCGGTAAGGATGCCTCTTGACAAGGCACGGCACCTCCGAATCGACCGCACAGCGGGTCAACTCGTGGTGGTGCCCACACTGGAGTCTAAAGTTGTGTCATGGACACCACGCCCACCACTGGATGGGGAATCGCAGGCACCGGACGCATCGCCCGCACGGTTCTCGACGACTTCGCACACGTGCCTGGGGCACGCATTTGCGCAGTCGCGTCGAGGTCGCCCGCGCGTGCCAATGCCTTCGCCGATCTCGTCTCCCAGAAGCTCGGCACACCACGTCCCGACGCTCACGATTCGTATGCCGACATGATCGCCACCCCCGCTGTCGACGTCGTTTATGTGGCAACTCCGCATCCTCAGCACCGCCCGATAGCCCTGGCGGCCATCGAGGCGGGCAAGGCCGTCCTGGTCGAGAAGTCCTTCGCCGCCACTGCCGAGGCCGCGACCGAAATGGCGCAGACTGCTCGGGCCCACAGGGTCTTTGCGATGGAGGGAATCTGGACCCGATTCCTCCCCGTCGTCACGGAGATGATCGATGCCGTCAACAGCGGTGCGATCGGGGAGCCGACGGGTGTTCAGGGGGACTTGTTTGCCCTGCGCGATTACGACCCGGAGGACCGTCTCTTCTCCCCTGCGCTGGGCGGCGGAGTGACCCTTGACCTCGGTGTCTACGTCCTCGATTTCGTTATCCGGCTCTTCGGCGAACCCACCGAGGTCATCGCTCGTGGCAAGCACTTCCCCAACGGCGTCGACTCTGACGCCTCCATGCTGCTGACCTTCCCGAAGAACAAATTCGCCACGCTGGCGATCTCTCTGACCTCTGACGGTCCAGGACGCATGACGATCCAGGGCACTGACGGATGGATCGAGGTGGAGCCGCGGTTCCATCATCCCAGTCGCATCCTCATCCATCGTCGCGGGGTCATCCCGGAGGTCCACAACACCCCTGCCCTGGGACGCGGCTATGCCCACGAGCTCATCGAGGTCTGCGAGTGCCTTCGGGCTGGGCGCACCGAGAGCCGGACGATGCCGCTGGACGACACCCTGGCGGTGGCTCGCACGATGGCAGCCATCCTCGACCAGCTCGGCGTCGAGAATCACGACGACACCGAGCTGCCGTCCTGACGGTCACGCATCGACAACGCGCATCGGGTGGTCACCGTCGAAAGGTGGCCGCCCGATGTCATGGGTCCATCAGGGGTGCGATTAGGCTTTCTCGACCTTCACGGCCAGACCGAGCTCCTCGTCACGGAACCACTGGTCGTCGGCCTCACAGCGGTTGACGGAGGTGGCCAGCACCTCGCCGGAGATCTCGTCGAGGTGCTCCTCGACGGCCCCCGCGAGCTCATCATCAGCCTGCCAGGACAGGCAAATACGGTCGGAGACGTCCAGGCCGGCCTTCTTCCGGCTGTCCTGGATGAACCGGATGACCTCGCGAGCCTGACCGGCGCGGGCCAGCTCCGGGGTGACCTCCAGGTCCAGAGCCACCGTCTCACCCTGCTCGTTGAGGACACTCCAGCCCTCGCGCGGACGCTCGGAGATGATGACGTCGTCATCGGTCACGACCGCTTTCCCGCCCTCGACCTCAGGCACCTCCAACTCGACCGACCCGTTGGAGGCCAGCTCGGAGGCCAGCCATTCCGGATCGGCAGCGGCGATGGCGGCAGCAACCTTCGGCGTGGCCTTGGCGTACTTCTTGCCGAGTGAGCGGAAGTTGCCCTTCGCGGAGTGGTCAACGAGGTCGCCGGCCGCAGTGAAGGAGTCCAGAGCCATGACGTTGAGCTCGGAGCGGATCTCGGCCTGCAGGTCCGCGTTCAGCTTGGCCAGAGCGGCCCCCGAAATGAGGGCGCGCGACAGCGGCTGACGGATCTTGGCCTTGGCCTCAGCACGAGCGCCACGCCCCAGCTCGACGATGCGTCGGGCCAGGTCCATCGACTCGGTGAGGGACTCGTCGATGACGGACTCGTCGGCAACCGGCCAGGTCGACAGGTGCACCGACTTCGGGCCTTCCGGATTCGTCGTCACGAAGAGGTCCTGCCAGACGCGCTCCGTGATGAACGGCACCATTGGGGCCATCAGACGGGTGAGCGTCTCGAGAGTCGCGTGTAGAGTCCACAGGGCAGCCTGGTCGCCATCCCAGAAGCGACGACGGGAACGACGCACGTACCAGTTGGACAGCTCGTCGACGAACTGAGCGATGAGGGTTCCGGTGCGCTGGGTGTCAAAGTTGTTCAATGCCTCGGTAACCTCACGGACGAGGACGTTGGTGGCGCTGACCAACCAACGATCCATCACGTGACGCTGTGCGACAGCAGGGGGGACAACCCCCCCGGACCCCCTCGCGGGGACGGCATCGCGCTGCAGACCTGTGTCGGGGGACCACCTGTTGGCGCGGGCGTACAGGGCCTGGAAGCTGACGGTGTTCCAATAGGTCAGCAGCACCTTGCGGACCGTTTCCTGGATGGTGTCGTCACCGACACGACGAGCGCTCCACGGGGACCCGTCGGCCACCATGAACCAGCGCACCGCGTCGGCACCGTGGGCGTCCATGAGTGGGATGGGCAGCAGGATGTTGCCCAGGTGCTTGCTCATCTTGCGGCCGTCCTCAGCGAGGATGTGACCCAGGCACAGCACGTTGCGGTACGAGGTCTCGTCGAAGACGAGGGTTCCGACCGCCATCATGGTGTAGAACCAGCCGCGGGTCTGGTCGATGGCCTCACAGATGAAGTCGCCCGGATAGTGAGACTCGAACTTCTCCTTCGAACCCGGCACGTGTGGGTAGCCCCACTGGGCGAAGGGCATCGAGCCCGAGTCCAGCCAGGCGTCAGCCACCTCGGGGACGCGGTGGTAGGTGTGACCGTCACGGGTGATGGTCACTTCATCGATGAACGGACGGTGCGGGTCCATTCCGGTGAGGTCGCGTCCGGCGTACTGGGACAGCTCCGCGAGCGACTCCACGCAAATGATGTCGAAAGGATCGTCGTCGTTGCGCCACAGCGGCAGCGGGGTGCCCCAGTAACGCGACCGACTGACGGCCCAGTCGATGTTGTTCTCCAGCCAATCGCCGAAGCGGCCGTGCTTGATGGTCTCGGGGTACCACGTGGTGCCCTCGTTCTGCTCGAGCAGCTGTTCCTTGACGCGAGTGGTGCGGATGTACCACGACGGCTGGGCGTAGTAGATGAGGTGGGTGTCGCACCGCCAACAGTGCGGGTAGGAGTGCCAGTGCATGTCAAGGCGGAAGAGGATTCCGCGTTTGTCGAGGTCTTCGCACAGTGCCTTGTCGGCGGTCTTGAAGAACTGCCCACCAACCATCGGCACGGAGTCCTCGAAGGTGCCGTCGGGACGGATTGGGTTGACCAGAGGCAGGCCGTAGCTGCGGCAGGTCAGCAGGTCATCGGCGCCGAAGGCCGGAGCCTGATGCACCAGACCGGTACCGTCCTCGGTGGTGACGTAGTCGGCGAGGATGATGAAGTTGGCGTCAGCCGGGGTGGGACGACCGTCGGTGGTGACGCGCTCGGTCTTGGGCCACTCCAGGAAGTCGTACGGACGCTCGTAGGTCCAGAACTCCATCTCGCTGCCCATGAAGGACTCACCGGTGAGGCTCCAGCCCTCACCCAGCACCTTCTCGAAGAGCGGCTCGGCGATGACGAGGTCTTCGGAGACCGGGTCATCCCCGGACGTGGTGGCGACGGCGTCGGAACCCTCCGGAACCGGATCCTGGTGGGCGACAACGTAACGCACCTCGGGGTGCACCGCGACGGCGGTGTTCGAGATGAGGGTCCACGGGGTGGTCGTCCACACCAGCAGCTTGGCTCGGCCTGCCAGCGGACCGGAGGTCACCGAGAAGCGCACATAGATGGACGGGTCGCGGTCGTCCTGGTAGCCCTGGGCCAGCTCGTGGTCGGACAGGGTGGTACCGCAACGCGGGCAGTACGGGGCGACGCGGTGGTCTTCGCCGAGCAGACCCTTGTCCCAGATCCGTTTGAGGCCCCACCACACCGACTCGACGTAGGACGGGTTCATCGTCCAGTACGCCTCGTCCATGTTGACCCAGTAACCCATCCGCTCGGTGAGCTCACTGAAGGCGTCAACGTGACAGGTGACGGACTCACGGCACTTGGCGTTGAAGGGCTCAACGCCGTACTTCTCGATGTCGGGCTTGCCGGAGAATCCCAGCTCCTTCTCCACGGCCAGTTCGACGGGCAAACCGTGGCAGTCCCAACCGGCCTTGCGGTCGACACGGAATCCCTGCATGGTCTTGAAACGGGGGAAGACGTCCTTGAAGACTCGGGCCTCGACGTGGTGAGTGCCAGGCTGACCGTTGGCGGTCGGCGGGCCCTCGAAGAAGGTCCACGGCTGGCCGTTCTTGGTGGCTTCCAGGGTCTTCTCGAAAGTGTGTTCCCGGGCCCACAGATCCATGATCTCGTGGTCCATCGCGGGAAGGTCAATCTGCGGCGGCACGCAGTTGTACTGCCGGCAGGTGTCAGGGCGGACTGAGTTCACATCGGTCATCGCGGCGGGTGGGTCCTTCGTCTCGGGTCTCCGAGGGACGAGCACACCGGATTCTCCGGGTACCCGCGGTACCACCCTCCTTGCACGACGTCAACGACGTCGGCCTCTCGGTTCGTCGATCGCTGCTGGTTCTACTGAGGCGGTACATGCACTCGCCCGTTCTTCCGGCGACTCCGGGGTGATCGCCCCATCACTGCCTTGCGGTCGCAAGCATCCTACTCCACGAAAGGACGAGTGCGGCGGACCCAAGGGGCGCCGCCGTGGCAATTGTGTAGCAACGCATCGCCGATGCCACCGCAGGTGTCACCAAGGCCCATCACACACCGAAACACCACACGCAGCAGGTCGCCCACCGACCTGGTGTCTCAAGCACCGCACCAACCCAGGGCGGTGCGCTTCAGAACCCCCTCGCCGCGAGCAACTTCTCGATGACCTGCGCAACCCCGTCCTCAGCATTCGACGGCGCCCGGTGACGAGCTGCTGCGACCGCCACCGGCACCGCATTGGCCATAGCGTAGGAGTCCCCTGCCCAAGCGAGCATCTCGACGTCATTGGCTCCATCGCCAAAAGCCACCGTGTCCCCTCGGTCAATACCTAGGTGATCGCACAGCATCGACAAACCGGAATCCTTGGTAACCCCTCTGGCACTGATCTCCAGCATCGGTTTCCCCGAGGTCGTGACGTGCACCTCATCAGTCATCCCGACGCTCTCGGCGCGGGCAAGGATCTCCTCAATGGGCAGGTCCGGGTGGCGAGCAACCATCTTGAGGCAGTCTCCGTCAAGTACCTCGTCCAAATCCAGGGCAGGCATCTCGGACGGATCACGGGAATGATCGGCGAAGGTCGTCAGCTCGGCATAGCCGCGCTGAGATGCGAAGGTCAGGCCGTCATCCTTGATCGTCAGGAAGCGGATGCCAGGAGCCACAGCAAGGAGGCGATGAGCAAACTCGTTTGCCACGGTGGCTAACATGAGCTGACGAAACAGCACTGTGTGGGCCTGAAGGTCCCAGCAGATGGCGCCGTTAGAGCACAGTGCCCAGCGACCCAGGTCGTCCTGCCATCTCTCAATGCCATAAATCTGCCGGGCCGTGACCGGCACCACCGGCACTCCGGCTCTCTCCGCGGCATCAATGACATCGCGAGTACGAGGGCTGATGGTGCCGTCGGTGGTCAGGAGGGTTCCGTCAAGGTCTGTTGCGATGAGCACACTGCGAGGTTATCGAGATGCCAGTAGCTCCTCGACGACAACGGCGAAACCGTCCTCCTGACAGGAGGGAGCGCGCCTGTCAGCGGCAGCGATAGCCTCCGGCTGGGCACCGCCCATCGCGTAGGAGGTCCCAGCCCACTGCAACATCTCCACGTCATTGGCGCCATCCCCCAAGGCGACAACGTCTGCGCGATCCTCCCCGAGGAGGTGGCAGATACGTTCGAGACCGCTCGCCTTCGTCACACCTGCCGGCCCGGCCTCAGCCACTGTGAACCCGGACCAGGTAGCATGAACTCCGGGTACCTGCAGACGCTGGGATGCCTGGTAGATGTCTTGAGCAGGCACTGTCGGGTGCACGACCATGAGTTTGACAGCCTCGGTGGAACATAGTTCCTCGCGACTGACGCGGACGTGCTCGGCAGGATCATTCTCGGACTCGAAGGCGGGGACGATGTCGTCGTACCCCTTCTCAACGAGAAACACCGACGAGTCCCCCACTTCCGCACAAAACACCGTCCCTGGAAGCTCGGCGGTCACCTGGTCGACGTAGGACTTCACGGTGTGGACCGGCATCGTCGCTGTGAAGAGTGTCTCGCCAGTGGACATGTCTACCCCGACGGCACCGTTACAGACCAAGGAATGCTGGTGAAAGACCGGCCCAATTATCCGCAGCCCGCCAATGGCACGCCCCGTCACCGGAACGACGCGAATACCCGCTGCCTCAGCGGCTTCTACAGCGACCCGGTTTCGAGGGGACACCGTGGCATCGAGGCTGAGGAACGTTCCGTCGAGATCGGTCGCAATGAGCACGCCGCCACCCTACCGAGAAGTCCAGAATCCGTCCTCGTTTGGGTACCGTCGGTGCGGGCGACCACAATGGTGTTGCAGGGCAATCCTGCGCGACGTGAGGAGGGTGTCAGATGGCGGAGAAGCGATCGGGTGCTCGTGGTGGACTCACGTCCCGAAACCATCCGCGCCCCTGGCGCAACGACGATCCCATCCCGCGAACTGCTGACGGGATCGACGCCCGGATCTTCCGCCCGGGCCAGCCTTCTGCGCAGCCCGCTACCCCTCCCGAACCCCCGGTCGAGGAGGACAACGCGACGCGTATGGCCTCATTACGCCACGCGTCGACGTCATGGCCGCTGACCCGCGCTGGTACGGTCACTCCACGAAACAGCAAGGCGAAATCCCACCATTCCAGGCCGCCCAAAGCACACCGGGCACGACACGTGCCGCTGGAGAAATTGTTCCGGGCCAAGACGCCGGTGGAGCCCACCCTGGCCCTCAATCTGGGCAACGCCGAGATGGCGGCCATGCAGGCCCGTCGTGTCGTCGACCTCGTCACCCGGATCGCAGTCATGGCGATCTCGGTGGGAGAATCCGCTTCTGAGGCCGTCGCAATGGCCCTCCGCATCACCGCAACCTACGGGGTGACCGTCCACATCGACATCACCAACACGTCGGTCATCGTCACCCAGCATCGCGGACTCGACGAGGACCCCATCACTGGGCTGCGGGTGGTCCGCTCCCGCAGCAGCGATTACCAGCGCCTCGGCGAGCTACAGCTACTCGTTGACGACATTTGCGACAAGACCGTTGACCTTGAGGAGGCCACTGACCGCCTGGCTGCCATTACGCGCAGCCCACGGCTGTACCGTCAGTGGTTTGTCACGATGAACATCGGTCTCATGGGGGCGGGACTGTCCACCCTGTTTGGCGGTAGTGCGCTGGACGGTGTGCTGAGCTTCTTCTCGACGTGCCTTGTCGACGCGACCGTCCAGGCGATGGCGCGCAAGAGGATCGCAAATTTCTTCGCCCAGGCAGCCGGTGGTGCTATCGCTACCGCATTCGCCCTTGTCGTCATGGTGTACATGGCAGCTGCCGATCACCCGCTGTCACTGTCTCCGTCTCTCATCGTCGCCGCTGGAATCGTCTCGTTGCTGGCAGGCGGTTCCTTCGTCGCGGCCTCCCAGGACGCCCTCGACGGCTACGTCGTCACAAGTTCCGGCCGATTCCTGGAGGGGTTTGTTCAAACCGGAGGCATCATTCTTGGCGTCATTACGGCGATGTGGATCGGGCTGAGACTCGGGGTGCCCGGGTACATCTCACCCTCCCTGGGATTCTCCACCAACCCGATCCTCCAGATGGTCGCTGCCGCAGTCATCGCTGTGACCTTCGGCATTTCCTCCCATGCCGGATACCGTACTCTGGCCATTTGCGCTGCCCTTGGCGCGATCGCCTGGGCAGGCTACCTGCTGGGGATGCACCTGACGACGTCGGTAGCGGCAGCCTCGGGGCTCGGCGCCATGGTTGCTGGCATCATCGCCGCCCTGGGGGCCCGACGTTGGAAGGTGCCGCAACTCGGTCTGGTGACGATCGCCATCGTCCCCCTGATGCCCGGTGTCATGATGTACCGAGCGCTGTACATGATCGTCAACGCCCGCAACGAGACCGGCGTCACCACGGACAACGGCTGGGCCCTCTTTCTGGAGGCCCTACTGGTGGGAGTGGCGCTGGCCGTGGGCGGCAGCTTCGGAGCCCTCATCACTCGCCCGTTCACCTTGCCGAAGGATCTGCGCTCCCGGCTGGCAACCCTGGCTTCCTGGGGTGCCGGCCAGGCCGTTCCGCGCGAACGGCGTCGCCGTCGGTCCCAGCCCCCGGCTGATCCGCGTCATCCGGCTCTCAACAATCCCGACAACGACCCGTCCATGACGGGAACCTGGGCGAGGTAGCGCGCCTGGCCGACGCCGTCCTCAGTCCACCCGGGTCATCCGGGCCTTGGGCACCGGGACACACCACCTGGCCACGAGCCCCAGCAGGACCGGCGGGACGACCACGATGAGTGCCAGCCAGCCGAGTGGCCATGCGACAGGCTGCACCGTGTCGGCACACGCAATCATGATGACGATGGGCACGAATCCCACGATCAACCCGAGCACCTGGCCGATACCTGTCGTGACGAAGGCCTGTGCCGCAACCATGCGTCGCAGCGTCGCGGTGGAGGCTCCCACCGATGCGATGGCAGTACGCGAGGCGTTAGAGTCCGACAAGGTCA
The DNA here is from genome assembly GCF_052654715.2 of Cutibacterium nasicola. Taxonomy (NCBI): domain Bacteria; kingdom Bacillati; phylum Actinomycetota; class Actinomycetes; order Propionibacteriales; family Propionibacteriaceae; genus Cutibacterium; species Cutibacterium nasicola. The sequence continues at coordinate 2,067,081 of NZ_CP199745.2, forward strand.
GGGCAAGTACCACGGCTCCCACAAAGGTGGCCAGGAGCGCCCCGATGATCGCTGCCCAGCGCACGACGGTTCCCGAGATGTCCGCGTATCCCTCTTCCCAGAAAAAGTCGGAGGTGCTTCCGGTGATGTCCATCAGGGAGCGCTGCAGACGGTCCCCCTCCTCCGAGGTCGGGGGGTGTGGCAGACGAAGCCACGTGTCCGTCGTCTGGGTCTTCATGTCGTCGGGACTGACTCCCAGCACCTTGGCAGCAGTGTTGCGTCCGATGAGGGCTGGCATCTGGAGGCCGAGAGAGTTCTCGGGGGCCCTGATCGCCGTCACCTCGAGGTCATGGGCCCCATTCGGTCCACCGTCCTGGAAGACTGATTCCCGGGATCGTTCTCGCGCATCGGGTTGGAAGAGGATGATGCCCTCGTCAAGGGCCTTCATGACCTCATCATCGGCATCCTGCCCAGTCAGCAACTCGTAGAGGGTGCCATCGTCAATGACCACCGATGGGATGTACAGATTGCTCACATTCATATCGAGACTGTTGCTGCAGTTCTGTCCGTCCTTGTCGCAGGTGACAGGTTCCACCGCACGCTGGTACTTCACGGATGGCCCGAAGACTGCCTCAACCTGCTTGATCTCCTTGCTCATGCGTTTTCCAGAAACATGATGCCCACCGGTGTCGTCCCCAGCCAACACCGCCACGTTGGCGGCATAAGTCGGCTGGTAGTTGTTTCGCTCCTGGATGGCGATGCCGTCCGCCAACGTCACGAAGGCACATGCCAGGACGGTGATGGCCATCGACGCCGCTGCTCCGGCAACCGCCCTTCCCCGATTCCGGTTGAGATCGCGCAGCGCAAAGCGGAGCGACAGTCGCGAGGACGGCCGCCCAGACAGCCTGTCAACAAGCCGCGGCAGAGCCAAGATCGCGGCCAGATACAAGATGACGATGGTGACGACGATCCCGATGTTGAGAGGGATGACGTCGTCGGAGCCCGACACGTGGACGAGATCGTAGACGACGACACCGATCCCAACGAGCACTCCAACGATCGCCACGACGGTCGCTGCGATCGGACGACGTGCTGGAGGGGCAGCTGCCTCAGCATGTTGAACCCCCATGAGGACGTCCTGCCGAGCCACCTCCCGCGCCGGGAACCAACAGGCGACCACCGCTGCCAACAGACCGATGACCAGGCCGATGATTGCGTACTCCCAGTCGACGCTGTAGGTCAGGAGGTATCCGGGATTGGCTCGGCGTCCGATGGCCACGAACGCATTGGCCACTCCGATGCCGAGCACTACTCCGAGCACCGCGCCCATCGAGCCGAGCAACAGTCCTTGGCCGATCATCACACCCATGAGGTCTCGTCGGGCTGCACCGGTGGTTCCCAACAGAGCGAGCATGCGACGCTGCTGGCGAGCCCCGATGGAGAAGGCAGCAGCAGCGATGGTGGCGGTGACGATCGAGGAGAGAACGGCGGCAGCCAGGACCAGGGCGAAGATCTGGCCGGCGACGAGGCCGTCATCGTCAGAGGCACTGTCGGATTTCCGGTCCTCGACGCCCAGGCCCGACGCGTTGAGTTTCGCGATCTGTTCCTTGGCGAGCTGCGGACCTCTGACGTAATAGATGAGATCCCCATTCATGACGAGTGGATCCTCGGGTCCCACCCAGAAAGTCGGTTCGTAGCTGGACCGGTCCCGCGTCAGCCCTGTGATGGTACGTTGACGACCCTCGATGGTGACGTGTGAGCCGATGGACCAGCCATACGTCTTCGCGGCGTCCCCGGAGACCCAGACGCTGTTGCCACGAGGCATCGGGCCACTCGGGAACTCCATGCGATCAGGACGCATGGCGGTCACGTCCATCCCCTTGACGATGACCTCGAAGGTGGCAGATCGCCATGCCACGTCGACAGTCTGGGTCCGCAACGGATACAGCTCGTGGCCCGCGACGTGAAGGTTCTCCATCGCCTGCCTTTGACGAGCGTGCAACTCGGGAGTCGGCGATCCCTGGACGCCACAGTGAGCGGAATCCGGACCGTACTGGGAGCAATGACCATCCCAGTCCTCAATCGGCATGATGAGCATGTCGGCGTCGCCATACTTCGAGACGGCCTGGCCCTCCGTGGTGGTTCCATCGGCCTCGAAGATCGTGCCCAGCCCGGACATGATGGCCACGGGCAGGGCTATCAGCAGCACGATGAGCAGGGAACGCGCCTTGTGCTTGCGGATGTCCCGGACGGCCAACCGGGTGATGAGACGGCGGTGGGATCGTCCACGTGCGACGACCTCTCCGGAGAGTCGGACGGTGGCGCCGCTGTCGGGGGTGTTCTCGGTTCCCATCACCACTCCCCGCGCTTCGGGTTGTGGCTGAGGAGTTCCATGGGGTCGCTGACGACCTGGGACTCATCGACGAGTTGGCCGTCACGCAGGAAGACCACGCGGTCTGCCCAGGCTGCGTGGCGTGCCTCGTGGGTCACCAGGACGACGGCAACCCCCTCGTCGGCAAGCGCCCGGATGAGGGCCATGATGTCGTCACCCGTCGCAGAATCAAGGGCACCGGTGGGCTCGTCGGCGAGGAGTACCCGGCGGTCCCCGACAATGCCGCGCGCGATGGCGACCCGCTGGCGCTGTCCACCCGACATCTCCTCGATGTGACGATCAGCAAGGTCGGGCAGACCGACACGTTCCAGGGCGATCTCAGCCGCATTGCGGGCACGCTTGGCCGATGCCCCGTCGAGTTCAAGGGGCAGGGAGACATTCTCGACCGCGGTGAGGGTGGGGACGAGGTTGTAATCCTGGAAGACGAAGCCGAGCTGACGGCGTCGCACCCGTGCCAGGTCGTCACGGGACATGCCCCCCAGCGGCTCTCCACATACGGAAACCGTGCCGGAGGTGGGCTGATCCAGTCCGCCGGCGAGGCCGAGCAGGGTGGACTTGCCCGAGCCTGATGGCCCCATGACGGCTGCGAAGGTACCGGGATTGATGCCCAGACTGACGTCGATGATGGCGTCGACCCGTTGCTCGCCCTCACCGAAGGAACGACTCACGTGGTCCAGGGACAAGACGGTGCGAGGCGCCGGAAGGGTGATCTCGTCAGCGGCGCGCGGCGGGGTCGACGTCATGCGGTTCAGGCCTCCTGGGTGACCTTGGGCTCTTCGGTCACGGCCTCGACGGGCTCGTCATGGCGGCAGCGGGAGGTCTGGATGGCCTTGGATTCACAGTGGTCAAGCCAGCGGATCTCGGCCTCGGCGACGAAGATCATTCCGTCAACGAGGAGCTGGCCGGCGAGGTCTTCCTCGGCGACACCGCGGCGGGCCTGGCGGTATTCCTGCAACTGGTGCATGGTGGCGCGGCGCTGATCCTGGATGAGGGCAGCGACGTCGACCTCCTTCGAGGTGGCCGCAAGGGCAATCTTGATGGCCAGCTCGTTACGCGGCGGATTTGCCGGGGTGATCGGGGTGGCGAACCACTTGCGCACCTCTTCGCGACCCTCCGGGGTGATGGTGGCAATGACCCGGCCATCGGGGGTCTCGTCGCCCCGGAAGCACAGCCGATCACGCTCGAGGCGGTCCAAGGTTGTGTAAACCTGTCCAATATTGAGGGGCCAGGTGTGATTTGTACGGCGATCAAACTCATTTTTGATCTCATAGCCGTGACGGGGCTTCTCAGCCAGTAAAGCGAGGATGGCGAACCTGATGGACATGTGACCTCCGGGTGACGTGATGCAATCTTGGTCAAGAGTCGCATACGCGGTATCCATTAGTCAAGGAATCGCCGCTCCTGACCACTTGGTGAGACACATCGCGGATCAGGCGCCGACATGGAGACGTCCTTCGAAGGCACGCCCCAAGGTCACCTCATCAGCGTACTCCAGATCGCCGCCGACGGGCAGGCCGGAAGCCAGACGCGACACCGTCACACCCATGGGGCTGATGAGACGAGACAGGTAGGTCGCCGTCGCCTCCCCCTCGAGGTTCGGGTTCATGGCCAGGATGACCTCGGTCACCGTCTCGTCGGCCAGGCGCTGGCACAGCTCACGGATGTGAAGGTCAGCAGGACCCTTGCCATCCAGCGGGGAGATGGCCCCACCCAGGACGTGGTAGAGGCCACGAAACTGACGGGTGCGCTCCACGGCGATGACGTCCTTGGACTCCTCGACGACGCAGATCATTGACCGGTCCCGACGCGGGTCGCGGCAGTACTGGCACACCTCGTCGGAGGAGACGTTGAAGCAGATCTTGCAGAACTTAGCCTTCTCCTTGACCTCGCGCAGGGCGTCGGCCAGTTCGTTGACCTCCTCTGCCGGGGCGTCGAGGATGTGGAAGGCGATCCGCTGTGCACCCTTCGGCCCGATCCCGGGTAGCCGGGAAAGGGCGTCAATGAGTTCCTGCAGCGGACCGTCGTACATCAATTCTCCTGTCTGACGTGTGGGGGTGGATCAGAGCCCGAGGCCCGGCATCTGTGGCATGAGGGACTGCTGCATGGTGTGGGCCTGCTCGGTGGCGTCCTTGACGGCAGCCACGACGAGATCGGCGAGGATCTCGGCATCGGTGCCCTCGAGGGCCTCGGGAGTGATCGTCAGGGCATCGAGATCGCCAGTTCCGGTGACGGTGGCACGGACAAGTCCGCCGCCGGCAGTACCCTCGAAGCTGCTCTCCGCGAGCTGGTTCTGGGCCGCCTCGAGCTGGCCCTGGACGGACTGAGCCTGGGCGAGCAAGGCGCCCATGTCGATTCCGCTGAGGTCGAATCCTCCAGTGGTCATGGTGTCTCCCGTATGTGTGTGGCCCCTGGTCCTCGCTGGTGGGGCGGTGTCGTGACCCACAGTAGCCGTCCGGCGACGACAAGATCGCGAGCCGAAGCTGTTCGACCGCCATTCATCCAGCCGTCTCGCCGTCAGTGTCGATGACGACCCCGCCTAGCTCGCGCATGATGAGGTCAATAGGGCTTTCGGCGGACTCCTCCAACACGGTGTCGTCCCAATCCCCGTCGTCATCAGGCGGTTCTTCCATCTGGACCGGTTGCGACGTCGTCTCCAGGGACCGCACGCTTCCCTTGGCGCGCTCACTCCACCTAAGGGCGCCAGTCACGGGCCCCGATTCGACGACGTCATCGCGAACATCTCCGGACTGGTCCTCGGTCGTGGTGTCGGGGGCAGAGCCGTCCTCCCCTTGCTCGCTGGGATGGGAGCTGGTTCCCGGCGCCTCCCCAGGCGCGTCGTCAGAACTCGGCTGACGGTTGCCCTGTCGGCCCTGGGAATCCCGACCGGGACGGGTAGGGTCCGGCGGGCCATCGCCCCGATTCGGTCCTTGGCGGTGCGGCCCTTGCTCCCAGGGGCCATCATCGGGTGGTTCCTGAGCAACTGGCGGGACCTCCTGCAGATGGGCCTCGCCACGTTGCGGCTCGGGCCGGACGGCTGCCGGAGGCTCCCCGACGACTGCGGTGAAGGTCAAGTCCACACCCAATACCTTCACGACGGCGTCGTGCAAAATCTTCGGGTAATTACCGGAAGCGAAGTTTTCCCGGGCGCCCGTGTTGTTGAATCCCAACGTGGCTTGGTTACCGTGGACCTCGAGCACCTGAGCGTACCTGCTGAGGACCATCCATGCGACGCGCCCGCCATCCTTGACAGCCTCAAGTACCTGCGGCCACTCGCGACGCAGCATCGTGATGTCGATGGCGTTGTCAGCGCCACTTTCAGCCTGCTGGGGCTGAACTGGCGAGGAACCCTGGTGGTCGGCGAGTTGATGATCGGAGGGCTGATGGTCCTGCGCCTGAGGCTGCTGCTGACTAGGTGAGGGGCCAGTCTGCTGCTCTGGCCTCTGTGGCACCTGATTCTGCTGGCCTCGGTAGTGCTGCGGGGACGGCGGCTGATCCGTCGAGTGATTGCTGGGCCGGTAATCCTTACGGCTGGGTCGCGGACGCCCGGACTGACGCCTTCCAACCGCCGGGACGTCGCGGTGTTCCGGCTCGGACCGGCGCTCGGGGGTTGACGGGTTCTCCGCTTGTCGGTGCTGCGGAGAATCGTCCTGCAGCGACGTGTCCCGAGAGGCAGACTGGGCCGTGGTCTCGGCGGCTTCGGCAGTGTCGACGGGGCCAGAGACACCAATTCTCCGCTCCAACCGTTCCAACCGTGCATGGATGCCCCGACCATCGGTGTCGGCTCCCGGCAGCAGGATCCGCGAGCACATCAGCTCCAGGTGGAGCCTCGGGGCCGTGGTGCCTCGCATATGTGTCAGCCCCGTCGCCAGCACCTCAGCCGCGCGGGTGAGCTCGCCTGGGCCGAATCCGGCCACCTGATGGGTAAGTCGGGTGGCTTGCTCTGGTGACACGTCGATGAGTCCGCTCCGGCAGGCGTCGGGCACCGCGGAGATGATGACGAGGTCACGCATCCGCCGCAGCAGGTCCTCGCCGAAACGGCGGGGATCTTGACCCACCTCGATGACCTTGTCGATGGTCGCAAAGACCTGGTGGGCGTCCCCCGCGGCGAAAGCGTCGACGATCTCGTCGAGGAGAGCATCTGGGGTGTAGCCGAGTAGCGCCGCGGCTTGCTCGTAGCTGACATGGCCATCAGCGGCACCGCCGAGAAGCTGGTCAAGCACGGAAAGGCTGTCTCTCACGGACCCGCCGCCGGCGCGCACCACCAGCGGCAGGACGGCGTGGTCGACGTCGATGTCCTCCTTGCTGCACAGCCCAGCCAGATAATCGACGAGAACCTTCGGAGGCACCAGGCGGAACGGGTAATGGTGAGTCCGGGAGCGAATTGTCCCGATGACTTTTTCTGGTTCTGTCGTCGCAAAGATGAACTTAACGTGCGGCGGGGGCTCCTCAACGAGTTTCAGCAAGGCATTGAAGCCCTGCGGGGTGACCATGTGGGCCTCGTCGATGATGTAGATCTTGTAGCGCGAATGCACTGGGGCGAAAAAGGCGCGCTCCCTCAGGTCCCGAGCGTCATCCACGCCACCGTGAGAGGCCGCGTCAATCTCGATGACGTCAATGGATCCGGGGCCGCCGCAGGCCAGGTCGCGACAGGACTGACACTTTCCGCAAGGAGTCGGCGTCGGACCTTGTTCACAGTTCAGCGCTCGTGCAAGGATGCGAGCGGTGGTTGTCTTGCCACAGCCACGCGGTCCTGAGAACAGGTAGGCGTGATTGACACGATTGTTGGCGATGGCACGTTTGAGGGGCTCAATGACGTGGTCCTCACCGATGACCTCGTCGAAGACCTCGGGACGGTAACGCCGGTAGAGGGCCAGGGGAGGCTCTGGCAGATCGTCATCAACGATGGTCTCGGGGTCTTCCACCATGAGTTCCCGGACTCGCTCGTTGACGTCTACGCCATCCTCCTCATCCTCGTCGGTCTCGAGACCATCGGGTTCCTCAGGGGTCTCGGGACCGTCCAGCAACCCAGGGTCACGCGGGTCAGAGGGCAGGTCGTCGTCAGGGGTGGCTTCGTCAGGGGGCATGACGGGACGCGGCGACTCCTCGTCGCCGAAAAGATCGGGACCGTCTTGTTCGAAGGCCTCAGGCTCGACGGCCTCATCCTCCATGCCCGGCTCAGGCACCGTCTCATCCACAGGGGAAACCCTAGTTGACGACCACGACACAGCCTCATCGGTCCTGCGGGGAGGGCGCGAAACAGCCTCAGACAGCGACTCAACCAAAGAAGACCAGCACGAAACTCACCACTGCCACAACCGCAAAGGTGGTCCATGCGATCTGGACCGCAGAACGCACCGGGTGGCCGAGGCGCTTGGCTTTACGAGCGCATGACGTTGTCACCAGCGGGGGGATGAAGAAAGCTACGACGTCTATGCCGACGACTGTCCATGTGAGCCACATTGGCACCCCACTGTCGTGGAGTTGGGGGTAACCGAGATTGGCCGGAAGCATCGTCTGGGCCATCATTCCCAGGATGCCGGCGACGGCAAAGAGCAGCAGCGAGCACCAGGTGATGCCTGCCCATATCGAACCGGCACGATCGGTGGTGATGATGCGTCGCTGATCGTCCATGGCGACCCTCCTCCCGAGCCTTGATCGAAACCGTATGAGGCACGGCTGCCGCGGACATGAAAAGGGCTCCCCGCGCACCCGGTAGAGCCAACCTACCCTTGCTACCTCTCGGTCCTGGGGGAGTTCAGTCAGGTGCCGCCGCACGGGGAACCGAGTCCCACTCTAACCGACGCCCTATCCAGGGAACAACCCGTGGTAATGCTGCGCGCATCATCATCGGCTGCAACAACGCGTGGCTCGCCATAGCATTGCTGACACGTTTTCCACAGCAAGGGAGGCATGATGACGAGGATCGACGTGTGGCTATGGTCGGTGCGCGCTTACAAGTCCCGATCGTTGGCCACCGACGCCGTCAAAGGCGGCCATATTCGCCTCAATGGGGATCCAGTCAAGCCCTCCCACGACGTAAAACCCGGCGATACCGTCACCATTCACACCCCGGGATGGGACCGGGTTCTCAAGGTTGTCAACCCGATCGCCAAGCGGGTCGGCGCCAAACTCGCGGTCGAGGCCTACGAGGACCTGTCGGCTCCCCGACCCGCCTATCTGTCGGCTCCCCTTGCTCGCCGCGACCGTGGGGCTGGACGACCGACCAAGAAGGACCGTCGCGAGATTGATCGGCTCCGTGGTCGGGACTCCCATTACTAAGAGTCCATCGTCGGTCCCGGAGCACAACCCGCAGGCAAATTGGCGCCGCGCGCCGAACCCATGTATCTTACTCGGCGGAGGATTCGCCTAGAGGCCTATGGCGCTCGCTTGGAAAGCGGGTTGGGTTCACGCCCTCACGAGTTCGAATCTCGTATCCTCCGCGGTTAGCCCGCCCCTCGGTTCGCCAGGGGCGGGCTCGTTTTGTTTCGGGTTGGTGCGATGGGCGTGCGCACGGCCTGCTCGTCTTGGCTGGTGGTAATCTTTCGCCATCAGCTAAAGGACTTTTCGGATCAGCAAGGATCATGACGTGGTCGATTTCAGTATTTTCGGCGACTATCAGAATCCGGTGGAATTCAACTTCTCAACCGCCGAGGGGTTCTCGTCCCAGCTACGGTGGACTTCACAGCGGATAAATATCTTCCACGCGCGTACACCTCGTGTCGAATCCATTGCTGCAAGAGAATTCCGAGGTTTCTTCGCGACTGTCTTCGCGCAGAACATGCAGGTGTGCTCGGCGGATGCCGAGGCGTTGTCGGAGGCATTGACTGCCGCCGCTGACATAGTGGACTATCTTACCGAGCAGGCTCGACTCGAGAACGAGCGACGACAAAAGGTCCGCGACTTCGCGGCGCAGCATGACGATTTTGGCGATCATGTGCGGGATTTCTTCACAGGTGTGGATGTCCCGCCCAATCTCACGCCCGCCGAGCCTCCGCCGCCCCAGTTGCTCCGCCTGCCTTTGACACGCCAGCGTCAGCAAGATCGGTCGATCCGAGGCTCATCGGGTGGAGTATCTGCGGCGGACCCCAAGGATCTCACCAGTGCCGCACAGGTGTTGGGGGAAGCCGCAGCACAGGTACCCTCGGGATCAGTCCTGGCGGGCTGGTTCGACGACTTCACCTCCCAGTGCAAGTACGGCACCGTGGAGGTCGGGGATCTGTTCGTGCAGCTGGATCGGTGGCGGGGCCTCAATGACGGAGACGTCGAGTGGTTGCACGCGGTAGCCAAGGCGTTTCAAGCTGCTGGCTCTGGTGTTATTACTTTGCCTAACTCTGCCCTGCGAGCCGCCTTGAGAGCTGCTGGAACCCCTTTGTGGCGTACCGATCTCGACATCACATCCCCGGGGCTGTCGGGTATTGATCCGCGCACTGGGTACCTTGAGGATCCCATTAACTCGGCAACCGGGAATTTCATCGAGCCCGAGACCGATCTGGCCTTCGCGGCAGCGTCATCCCCCCTCGCCCTCAGCAGGATGTACAACTCTATCCAGGCTGTTCGGGGACAGGGTGGGGTTTTCGGCCCGGGGTGGGCCAGCATCCTTGACCAGTGCCTGCTCGTCAAGCCGGGGTGCGTCGAGTGGGTGCGTGAGGATGGCAGGCATATCGTCTTCGCGGTGGAGGCTGCACCGACAGCAGTCCTACCGACGACCAATCAGCTACCCAATCCGGCAGAGGAAGACGAAAAGCCTGTCGAACAGTGGCGAGCTCAGGGTGAGAATCTGTGGCTCAGTCGGGTCTCTGCTTCCCAACTTCCGGAGTTCCTTCGCGATCCGGCCACATCACAATGGGTGTGGGTGATCTCGGACAACCGGGGAGGTCGATGGGTTTTCACTGAAGGTGGCGCATGGGTGTGCAGCGGATCTTCGCAAAGAGACGTCGTGCATACCGTGCGGGAAGGCGATCGCGTGACCGCGATGGAAACGTCGTGGGGCTACAGGATCTCGGTGTCGTATGACGGCACCAAAGTGATGTCGGCTGTTTCCAGTGATGGCCGTCGCTGCCGGTACTCCTACGACGACCAAGAGCGACTCGTACAGGTGGTCAGGCCCGACGGTTCACGGCGTTACGAGTGGGATGACACGCTCATCACGACCGTGGTGGATGCATGTGGCAACGCGGAGTGCATCAACAGCTACGACGACCGGGGCCGGATCACGTCCCAACAAGCCGCTAACGGTCGTACTATCCGTTTCAGGTATCTGCCTGGGGGCGTCACCGCCGCCAGCGATGCGGATGGCACCAATGCCAATACCTGGATATGTGATGCTCACGGTCGCACCACGGGTGTGGTCGACGCCCATGGTGGCCAGGTTTCGATGGCCTACGATTCCTTCGGCAATATGGTGCGTTGTGTCGATCGGGCTGGAAACGTCACCTCACACCGCTATGACCAGCGGGGGCGACTGACGCACACGGACCTTCCTACTGGGGGCATGATCGACTGTTCGTGGGATGATCTGGACCGGCTTGTGAGCACAACCCTGGCCAATGGTGCCCAGACCACCTTCGAGTATGACGGCACCGAGCGTGATCCAGTGCGCGTCACGGATCCGTGCGGTGGCGTGACCGCTGCGGAGTGGAAGGATGGATTGCTTCTGCGCGCCACGAATCCTGTCGGGGTGAGCCTGAGGTTTTCCTATGACCATCATGCAGAATTGGTGCGCGTCGAGGATGCCCATGGGGAGGCTTCCCGCCTCATCCGTGACGAGGCGGGACGGATCGTCGAAACGATCTCGCCGGGTGGTGCCACGACGCGGTTCAGCTACGACGATGCTGGCCGCCTGGCTGCCGTGGTCACACCGGATGGCGCGACATGGGAGCATCGTTATGATGTGGCCGGTCATCTGATCGAGTTGGTTGCCCCCGATAGTGGGGTCACAAAGTGGGAGTATCACCCAGACGGTCAGATCTCCAGGGTCATTGATCCTCTCGGGCGCGTCATTGAACACTCCTACGACCACTTGGGGAACCTGGCGGGCATGCAGCTCCCCGACGGCAGCGCTTGGAGCTTCATCCATGACGCGCTATCGCGGTTGACGCAGGTGGTGGCACCGGACGAGGCCAGGTGGACGTATGCCTATGACGTTGATGGCAATCTTTCCGGCGTCACTGATCCAGCCGGTTTCGCCAGGGTCTTTATTGACGGTCTCACTGCCAGCACCGCCTCGGATAGTCACGGGCACCAACTCCACCGCGTCGATGCCGATCCCTACGGTCTTACTACTGCCGTCACCGATGTCACTGGCGCCCAGCAGATCGTCGCTCGTGATTTGTGTGGCCGACCGGTTGAGTTTCAGGACGAGTCTGGCGCGGTGACCCATGTGGAGCGCGATCTAGCGGGCCGCATTGTGGCCCTCGTCAGCCCCACCGGGCTGCGCACGAGTTACAGCTATGACGCGTGTGGGAGGATGGTTGATGTCACCGATCCCGCAGGCCGCGTGACGCGCTATTCCTACACCTCAGATTTCCAGGTGGCGACAGTAACTGATCCAACTGGCGAGACCGCGCGCTACGAGTATGACGCCATGGGACGTGTTGTGCTCAGTCATGTTCCTGGCGCTGGAGTGAGCCAGTACCGATATGACCCATGCGGCAGACTCGTGTTCAGTTGCGATCTAGTGTATGGACAGCGTCATTTCAGTTACGACCTTGCTGGCCAACTGGTGGCAGCGACTAACTCGGCTGGTGGCGTCTCGCAGTACGGCTACGACCGGTGTGGCCGACTCGTCACCCGCACCGATCCGGGTGGTGGCCTCACCACGTATCGGTATGACGAGTGTGGGCAGATAATCGCCGCCACCGACCCACTGGGGCGAATTACCGAATATACCTGGGACAAGTCCGGAGCCCTGGCCGCCATCACCCGCCCGGATGGCACGGTTGTCAGCCGTCGTCTCGGCCCTAAGGGCGTCGAGGAATACATTGATGACCAGCTGGTCAGTCGTATCCTCATCACGCCGACCACCCGCACGGTCACTATTGATGACTACACCGATCCTGCTTTCCCGTCGCGCCACCTGTTGGGGTACGACCCTCGTGGGCTGCTGTTGACCCACAGCGTCGTCCCCGTGCCGGGAGACGAATCGATTGTGGACGAGGGGCCACTCACCTCGTCCGAACAGTGGTGGTACGACGCCGAGGGGCGTCGGGTACGTCATCTCACGTTGACTGGTGATTCTATCGATTACGCATACACCAACACCGGTGTATTGGGGGTCGATTCGCCACTCTCGATTGGGTGAGGTGAGCTTGGAATGGGACGCGGTCGGTCGTCTCGCGAAGCTAGGCACTCCTCTGGATCAACAGCAGTGGGGGTATACTGGTGGTTTCGTCACTAGCCACACCTCCTCCCGCGGGTCCACGACCATCAGTCGCGACGAGATGGGCCGAGTACTCCGGGTGAGCGCACCATACGGGGATTTCCGGTACGGGTATGACGATTCCGGCTCGCTCACGTCCGCCGACGGCCTTGATGGATCGAGCCGCCGATGGGTTTATGACACGGCGGGACGGCTCGTCACCACGACGTGTCAGGACGCCGGCACCAGTCAAACCTGTCACTACAACTACGACCTCGCCGGCGAACTCGTCAGCACGGTGACGCAATTGGGGCCTGGTGACAGCACAGTAGAGACGCACTACCGATACGACCCATGCGGCCGACGAATCGAGGCTGCATCCTCGGCTGGGATGCGCGAGGAGTTCAGGTGGGATTCACGGGGCTGGCTGGCGGGAGTGATGACTTTCCGAGCAGGTCGCTCACAGGAATTTGCCACACATGTCGACGCTTTCGGATGCCTGACCGACGTGTCCGGTCCTGCCGGACGAACCCCGATTGCGTGGGATCTTGCGACCGGTGAACCTCAGCTAGTCCAGGTTGGCGGCATACCAGCACTGCCACTTCCCGACGGCAGTGTTCTGACACCAGTGAGCGCAGACAGCGATCAGGATGAGCCGTGGCGTCGCCCAGCCACCGATCCCCTCGACCCGTATACGTTGATCCAAGAACACCTGACGGCGGACATCAGTATGACGGGAGGTCATCTTGGTGTAGCTGGTTTGGCATGGATGGGAGCGCGCGTTTATGACTCCACCACGGCGAGTTTCCTGACCATTGACCCGCTTGCGGCGCCACCAGGATCCTTGTGGGAGGCCGCCAGCTACGGTTACGCCGCCACCAATCCCCTTGCGCTAGCCGATCCATTAGGCCTCAGACCCGTCACTGATGCCCAGATGCGCCAATTCGCTGGCACTATTGACACCCGAAACCTGTGGGACCGCCACATCCGCAACGTGTTCTCGTGGGAGACTCTCGGGGGTGTTAGTCTGGCTGCCCTCGGAGGAGTCCTGATGTGTTTTGGGGCTGAGGTGCCCGGGGCGATGCTGATCGGCGCCGGAGGCGACATGGTTTTCCAGCAAGTCGTACGCGGCCACGTCGACTATGGGGAGGTTGCCTTGTCCGGAGCGTTGGCACCTACGGGAGGCTCGGGACTCAGCGAAATCGCAGGTCTCGGAACTCGAACTCTCCTCACCCGCGGGATAGAAGCCGGCACGACCCAAGGCTACGTGATGGGCAACTACCACTGGGTAACATCACCCGGGCCCCACAACGCCGAAACCTACCTAGAGCAAGTAGGCGGAGAAACACTCAGCGGCGCCGCCTTCGGAGGCATCACCGCCAAGATGGGAGGAAAAGCATACGACGCCCTCCCAGACTCAATACCCACCGGACATTTTGGACCCCATAACACGATACTCCGCGTTGGTAAACAGCCCGAGACGTTCATTCGAAAATACCAAAGAAACGGCAAACTGGACTTCGGACAGGCAACCTCATTCCGTGGAGCCACATTCAAAAGCAAAATCGCCATAAAACCCATCACAACCTACCGTAGCTGGAGTAATCCAAACTACGAGGTCGGCGGCTACGTATCCCGGACACGACCAGCGGGACCCCTCCAAACCCAACTCGACCTAGCACTGGCCCCACAATGGGGCAACAAGGCTAACCACATCTCCGAATACGAGATACCACAATTCGCGCCATTCTACGAAGGTGCAGCCGGAGTGCAACCCGTCAAAGCCATCGAAGACTCAGACACCTTAGGCCAATTACCCGGAGGCGGAAACCAAATACTCATCATCGACAAGCAGGTACTAGACCGATGGAAATCCAAGAAGTAGAACGTCCCTTTCGAGAAATCGATATATCCCAAGTAGGACCCATTATTATAAACAGCTTGACACAGATAAATCTGGACACCGGATGCATAGGAAAGCCAGGAGACCTGTTTTTCTCTCCAATCAAGTATGACTATATTCCAAACACTCGACTTACGATAACGATGTCGGAGCCATTTATTCTAGATATAAAAAAGCCGCAATACGCAATACAAGCCGTTTGGTTCGTGCGGGTCTACGCCGCTGGTCCTATATCCCACTACGCCATGCATGAAGGACACAAGAGAAGCGAAATAACAGGAATCCACTACGTGGACATAGGGGATTATACAAAGCGGAGCCTCTTTAATGGCTGGTCGTGGGCGTTCAGTCATGAGCCTATAGAGCCTAGTTGGTGGCACCACCTCATTCCTGATAAATGGCTTTATTAGCATATAGTCGACACACTCAATGAAACAGTGCTGCTCTCTCACTGGATTGGTAACGCCGAAAGTGAAATGGTTTTCCAGCAGATTACACACGGCCACGTCGACTACGGAGAGGCTGTCTTATCGGGAGTCCTGGAACCCATCGCAGGCCCCATATCCGGCAAAATCGCAGGTCCCGGAACTCAAACTCTCCTCTCCCGCGGGATAGAAGCCGGCAACCCAAGGCTACGTGATGGGCAACTACCACTGGATAACATCACCCGGGCCCCACAACGCCGAAACCTACCTAGAGCAAGTAGGCGGAGAAACACTCAGCGGTGCCGCCTTCGGAGGCACCACCGCCACGATAGGAGGAAAAACATACGACACACTCCCAGACTCAATACCCACCGGACACTTCGGACCCCATAACACAACCCTTGGAGTTAGGAAAGAGCCAACAACCTTCCTCGCACGATACCACAGAAATGGCCAGTTAAACCTGAACGAGGCAACATCATTCCGTGGAGCCACATTCAAAAGCAAGATCGCCATAAAACCCATCACAACCTACCGTAGCTGGAGTAATCCAAACTACGAGGTCGGCGGCTACGTATCCCGGACACGACCAGCGGGACCCCTCCAAACCCAACTCGACCTAGCACTGGCCCCACAATGGGGCAACAAGGCTAACCACATCTCCGAATACGAGATACCACAATTCGCGCCATTCTACGAAGGTGCAGCCGGAGTGCAACCCGTCAAAGCCATCGAAGACTCAGACACCTTAGGCCAATTACCCGGAGGCGGAAACCAAATACTCATCACCGACAAGCAGGTGAAAAATCAATGGGAAACGAAGAAATAGAAGCACCGTACAGAATCATTAGCCTTTCAGAAATCGGACCGCTCGTTATAGGAAAATTGTCCGAAATTTACGTCGATTCTGAATGCATCGGAAGGCCAGGAGATCTGTCATTTAGGCCATCCAAATACGACTACATTCCGAATACACACCTGGAAATTCAGATGGTCGAGCCATTCCTCTTAAATATCCAAAAACCGATTTACGCAATACAGTCAGTAAAATTTGTGCGCATATACAAGCACTGAGACCATATCCTACACCCGCATAAATCATGTGGATGACACAAGCAGGATAACTGGATCAAACTATGTTGACATATTCGACTGCACGAATCGCACTATCCTCAATGATTGGTCGTGGGCCTTCAGCCACGAACCCGTCGTACCCAAGTGGTGGCACCACATCGTCCCCAAAACATGGCTACGTTAACAGTAAACCAAACATCAAACAGCGAAAGGAAGCTTCGCAAGCCGCGAGAAAAGCAAGATCCACCAAAAAATCGCAACAGGGCACGTCAACTACGCAGAGAATACCCTGCTAGATCCGCTATCACTGGTGGACGAACCCGAACCCTACTCACCTGCGGCATAGAAGCTGACACGACTCAACGATTCACCACAGGGAATTACCACAGACCACGCTGGGGCGAGCAACGCCCCGGTGCGCATCTATCTTGGATTGGGTTTCTCGTTAAACCCTGAAGTGTTCGTCGAATTTGCACTCCACGGGTCTCCGATGTAACGACCATCCTGCATATAAGGTTGGTTACCCCCGGAGCTCATCGATTCCCCATACTGGTGACCGTCCTGGCCCGGAGCCTGCCATTCTTGGGGCTGCGGTTGCCCATATCCCGGGTACTGAGTGGTCGCGGGAGCTCCGCCAGACTTCGCTCGCATCCTCTTCGCACGTCTCTTGTTACCAAAGTAGGAGGCAATACCCACGATGAGGCCAATGAGGCCCCCTCTGATGCCATGTCTCCCGTAGCCCCTCCAAAAAGACGAACCCGCCGCCGCACCGGCAGGTCGCTCGCTCACTGCCTTCAACCCCGATGTAGAGTCCTTGAAATCAGTCCACGTGACAGTATTGCCGTCAACACTGCTTGAACCCGAGTGGCTAATCACCTTACCAGGGAACGTTACCGAGACTTTAAAGTCACCTATCGTGCTTTTATCAAGCTCAACACCGTCGAAAAATTTCTTACCAATGGACAGTGACACCTTGTCCGCATCAAAAGTCAATCCCAATCCAACGCCCCGCGCGTCATCTGCAGTGGTGGTCACCGTGTATTTGCAGCCAATGTATTCCTCGTCCTCGACGAACTCAATTTTTGCGCCGCGTTGCTTGTCTGAGGCAGACACATCGAGCATCTTGTCGCAATCGGAGAAATCTGAGGGCTTCTTCCCTGCCTTCTCTACGTCTACTCTAGAGATACCGTAGACGAACGTGGAGCGGACGTGATCCTCGTCTCCAATCTCCATGCCATAGTTGAATTTCGCGGCACCCATGACGACAGGAGCAAGCAGAACCACCAAACAGCACCTCACCGGGCGCGGCAGATTGAACATAGCCCATATTATATCATGAACGGGAGACCTGTGCCTTCAGGTTTGAGCGTGGCGCTCACGGCTCAATCTGGCGAGCAGCGGGCATCAGTGATGGCAGTCTCATGACGTGCGAAGTAGCGATGACTCAGTTCCTCGACTGCACGGGGATATACCAACCGGCAGTCAAGGAGAATTCCTCGATATAGCACAATTCAAGATACCGCACAGAGCCTCGCACGGACTTGCGTCACATTTTGGCCGCAATCCCCCCAGCCGCTACGGAATCAGGTTCGGCCAGCTTCCCACAATCGCCACGGCTTCTCAGATCAATACCAACAACGATGCCCGTGGGAACCCTTCCCAAAAACCACAAACTTCATGTTTCGGCCGGCCTCGTTACGATCCACCAGCAACAATGGTGATCGGGCTCTCCTGCACCTGATAATTCCCGATCTCTGCACCGATGCTGCACGAAGCCGGATGCAGAGCACTCACGTCGTGGCCGTCCGGAGTGATGGACACTGCGCCCGAACAACGATCCGTGAGCCGAACGTTCTCCAACTTGCCTCCTGTGATGTCGGTGAGGATGCTCGTCGGATTTGAGTTGAAAGGCGTGGTGTAGATCGGCGTCATCTTATTTTCACCCGCCGGCCACGTTCCTAGAATCGTCACTGGTATCGCCGATCCTTCTTTGACTCGCGAAGGTATTTTGATCCTCATGGTCTGCAGCCGTTGCAAAGAGTACGAGGTCGAGGTGTCAGCGTCATCATTTAACGCCTTGTCGGTAGCTTGCTGCTGATCTTGGAGCCACGTCTGCAGGTTTTCCTGATTACTGATCGCGGCTTCCTTTGCCGAAAATTTCGCTGTGACCGTCACCGGCTCTTCCTGTGAAAGAGCCTCCAGCGTGATTGTCCACCCACATTTGGCGTCGATGGAAGTCAGGGCCGGGCTGTGTGACGCAACCTTGACAGTGTCGTCCCATGTTGCATCGGGGCATGAATGGGCTGAGCTGACCACCTCGAGCACATCTCCCCTCACGGGCTTCTTGATCGTGCGATAGGTGAGAGTGTACTTCACAGTCCCCTTGCTGACTGTCGCTGCTCGCGAAACATTCAGCCCAGACGGGTACGTTTGCATCGGCAACGAGGCGCTCAGTCCGTCAACCACTTTCGTCCCCTGCTTGTCGGCGTTTCCCGAGCCGCTGCCAGCCATCATCCATACGATGACCACTGCCGCGATGACGAGAATTACTGCGGCATAGATGATGATTCGGTGTATGCGGCTCGACCACCACGACTTCTCGGTCGCTTCTTCTACCGGCAGGTCATCAAGCGTCTCCCCATCTATCCCCGGACCGGCCTTGAGCACAGTGGCCGAGGCAGAAATACCAAGGGTGCGCAGATGCTCCAGATCGATGGGGGCTTGTCCATCGTCGAGCTTGGCGAGCGACTTCTCGTCACTCCCTGGAGTCGTCAGTGACGTCGCTTGCCGAAGCATGGTCATGGTATGGGGAGCCAATGTCCCCTCGGGCACAGCTAGCGGCGGCTGCCCCTCAACGTCGACAATGATGTCATCCACCAGGTTGACGACGTCATTGTCTGACAGGCGATCGACCGGATTCTTGGCGAGCATCCCTCTGACAAGGCCCCACACCTGGCCGTCTAGCCCCGGAATCACCGCCGGGGTGGAGTGCACATGGCGCTCAGCAACGGAGTACGGATTGTCATCGCCCGTGCCGAATGGCAACTGACCTGACACCATCTGGTAAAGCGTCACGCCCAAGGCATACACATCGGCACTCGGGCTCACCACATTGTCACTGATGAGTTCAGGCGCCAGGTAGTGCGCTGTTCCGACCAGGTGCGTAGCCGTCGATGACTCGCCAAGGATCTTCGCGATTCCGAAATCTGCAACCTTCACCCCAGGGTTCTGGATGCCGTCGGGATTGGTGAGAATGATGTTGTCCGGCTTGATGTCACGATGGACGACCCCACGCCCATGGGCGTAAGACAAGGCCTCAACCACCTGACGGGTCACCGCCAATGCAGCGCCGGGTGCCATTGATCCGGTCGTCACTAATCTGCCCCTGATGTGTGGGATGGCCCCTTGGCGGCCCAGTTCCGCGGTCAGGTGTGGCCTGAGACCCGGAGCGCTTTGGAGAAGGCGAAGGCTGAACTGGAGCAGCTGCGGGCAAACCTGCAGAAAATCGCAACGGACATTTTCACTGCTGGCGGCGGCCAGTAAGGATACTTTCACCCGGTGGCGAGATGATACGTCATCTCGCCACCATTCTCCGTACTATTGTCTCGTTTCTGTGCACAGTGATGCCACGCTATGCAACCGTCACATGGCGTCACGGTAAACTTTTCAAACTTTTGAGTGACGATTGTTACATCCGCGCCGTCCAGGGTTTGAGGCGCGGGATTATTTCCCAAACGTAGTGCGTCGGTAGTGTGAGGTTTCCGTGTCTGATACGAGTGATCTGGGTGACTACCAGAATCCTGTCACCTTCGACTTTGGGGTAGCGGCCGAATTCGCGACCAAGCTCCGCGCCGCTGCAGGCAAGGTGACCGTCTTCGACAGTGAACGTGGCCACGCCGAGTCTGTGGCGTCAACCGAATTCCGCGGGTTCTTCTCGCACCTGTTTCGACGGAACATGCAGGTGTGCTCGACGGACGCAGCCGAGTTCACACAGGCATTCAACCAGACCGCCATGGAGGTGGAGTACCTGGCTGAAGAGGCTCGCAAGGAGAACGCGCGACGGCAGCAAGTGCGTGACTACGTGACCGCCCACGCCGATGAGAACTGGTTCAAGCATGGACTGCATGCACTCGAAGACGCGGCTGCCGAAGCCGGACGCAAAGTAGAGCACCTCATGTTTGGGACTGGTGGTACTGCGCCTTTGCCGAAGCCAAATCCACCCGCTCCTCGGTGGGTGAACCCGCCTCAGACAGGCCAGCGCCACACCGATCAGGGGCTGCGTGGACCCTCGGGGGGTGTCTCGAGTGCGGTTCCGACGCACTTGACCAGTGGGGCCCGCCTCATTCATGGAGCAAATCGGGGGTTGCTGCCCGCGTCAGCCCTAGAAACTCTGTATGAACAGTTTTGCGCCAGTTGCCAGTATGGATCGTTGACGGTGGATGGCCTGTTCAGCCAGTACCAGCAATGGATAAGCCTCAACGATGCCGATGTCGCGTGGCTGGAGACCGTGGGGCGAGCGTTCGCCGCTGCTGGAGGCTCGGGAGCCGTGAAGCTAACCGATGTGGCTTTGGAGGCCGGTTTGAAGGCGGCCGGGGTAAGTGTGACTCGAGCGGATGTTCAGGTCTCCTCGCCAACCCTGGGTGGAATCGACCCTGCCACCGGGTACATCGAAGACCCAGTGAACTCGACGACCGGCAATTTCGTCCTCCCTGAGACAGATCTGGCGTATGGGGGACTGAGCCAGCGACTCGTGATGTCCCGGATGTACAACTCGACGCTGGCAGCCACCTACGATGGCTCTGCCCAGTGCGGGGTGCTGGGGCCTGGCTGGTCGACAATCCTGGATCAGCGCCTGCTCGTCGACGATGACCAGGCACGCTGGGTGCGTGATGATGGTCGCGAGATTGTGTTTTCTCTGACTCCTGGTAGCGCTGGCGAGGTCGCCGGAGCCAATGTCTGCCACGGCGACGAGAATGGGCCGTGGCGGGCAGTTCAGGACAATGTGTGGCTGTGGCGCAGCGACGCCGCCGATGTGGCTGTGGCTCAACCTGCAGGCGTGAGTGGGCCGGTGTGGATTGTCGGTAACAACGCCGGCGAGAAATGGGTCTTCACCGCTGCTGGCGCCTGGGTAGGTTCGGGCTCCGACACCAGTGATGGTGTTTGGGTTGAACGCCATGAGGGTGTGGCTGCCGCTTTGCATTCCGAGTGGGACCGATCAATAGATTTGCTCTACGAGCAGGGACGTCTGGTCAAGGCTGTGGCCAATGATGGTCGCAGCGTGGACTATGTCTATGACAACCATGGTCGATTGGTAGAGGCGACTCGCCCTGACGGGGTCTGCAGTTACCGATGGGATGGCTGGCTGCTGACCCAGGTCATCGATACATCTGGGGCGGCTCAATGCGTCAACACGTTTGATGACCTCGGGCGGATTCGCACCCAGCTGGATGCGACTGGACATCTGACACGGTTCACATACCTACCGGGTGGGGTGACGGTTGCCGATGACGGGCAGGGTCATCATTGCAATACCTGGATCAGTGATGGGCGGGGCCGTACCGTCGGAATCATTGATGCCGACGGGCAGCGCACCTCCATGCTGTATGACCGATACGGCAATCTTGTGGGGGCGACGGATCGGGCAGGCAAAGTGATCCGTCACGCCTACGATGAACGGGGCCATCGCACCCACACCACACTGCCCACAGGCGGGGTCATCGATTACACTTGGGATGAAGCTGATCGGCTGACCTCCGTCTCAAGCGGCGGTCAGTTGCGGGTGCGCCTCGGCTACGAGGGTAGCCACCCCACACCGGTACGTCTCGCTGATGCCCACGGCACCGTAATGACGATGACGTGGCGCCATGGTCTATTGAGAAGAGTCGTCGATGCTACGGGCACCAGCCTCGGTATCGACTATGACAAGTATGGCCAGGTCACGGCCATAACGAACGGGGTCGGCGCCACCTGGCACATCAGCCATGACCTGGCCGGATACGTCACCCAGATACTTACCCCACTGGGATATCGCACTCAGACAGCCCACGACCAGGCTGGACACCTGACCGAGCGTATCGCCCCCGATGGGGCATGCTGGTCTTACAGCTACGATGACGCCGGGCACCTCGAGACGGCCACAGCCCCCGATGGTGGGCGCACCTGCTACACGTGGGGTCCTGATGGCCAGATCACCACAATCACCGACCCCACCGGCGCCACGACCACCCTGTCGTATGACGAGGTCGGAGACCTGACAGGGATCGGACTGCCGGATGGGGCAGGGTGGGCATTCCTGCGCGACGCGATGGCGCGGTTGTGTGGGGTAACAGATCCTGCCGGGGGCACGTGGCGCGCTTCCTACACCGTCACCGGTGAGCTTGCCTCGCTGACCGACCCGACGGGGGCAAGTTTGCACGCCGCCACCACCGACCACCACACCCAGGTCACCAACGCGGCCGGTCGGGTGATCGCCTCCACTCAAGTCGACGACTACGGGCGTGTCGTCTCAGCCACTGATGTGTTCGGCGCCACCAGCCGCATCGACTACAACACTGCAGGCCTGCCTGCCGTGCTCACTGACTCTCTCGGTGCGGACATCCGGTTCGGCTACGACCGGGCCGGGCACCTAACAGCTGTCACGAGTCCCACCGGGTTGGAAGAGCAGTACTCTTATGACGAGGCTGGGCGTCTGGCGAGCACCACTGATCCGACCGGCGCGCTCACCTGCTACCGCTACGACGCAGATTCTCGCCTCGTTGAGGTGGTCGATCCAACCGGGGTGGCTACCACTTACACTTGGGATCCTGTCGGCCGTCTCGCCGAGACCCGAGTCGGCGGCCGCGTCACCTTCAGCGCCGACTATGACACCTGTGGACGGCCAATACGTACGTGGGATCCGGTTGCCGGAAAACGATCGTTCCGTTACGACCAGGCCGGACGGCTCATCAGCGCTGTTGATGCTGCTGGCCAGGTTCACCGCTACACCTGGGACAAGCGTGGTCGCCTCGTGACAGCAACCACCGGCACTGACGCTATCTCTACCTACCGGTACAACCAGCTCGACCAGATCATCGAATCCACCGATCCCGCTGGCGGAATCCATCGCTACACCTGGGACTCGGCCGGTCGCCTTGCCTCTCATACCGACCCTGCAGCCCCGCTTCATCACCTGATTGGCGTCGATGTACGCGGGCTGATCTGCGACCACACCACCACCGATGCCGAGGGCCAGGTCATCAGCCACCACCACTGGGACTGGGACCGTGAAGGTCGTCTGGTCCGGGCCGACGACACCCACACCAGCGTCTCGTATGCTTACCACGATGATGGACTGCCAGCCCGTATCACTCATTCCACACTGGGTACCGCGACGTTGACATGGGATGATGCAGGGCGCCTGACCGACATCACCACACCCGGCCACCACGACCACTGGGACCACGACAGCGGCCTGCTGTGCAGATACACCCATGATGGGCGCACGACCCGCATCACACGCGACGACCAGGGACGCGTAACCGGGCTGGATACGCCCGACGGCGTGTGGTCCTACAGCTACAACCAGGCGGGGTCACTGATGACAGCAATCGGGCCTCGCACCCATCACGCCTGGGCCCATGACGTCTACGGCCGGCTCACGAGCCACACCACTTCTGAAGGCGCTGCCCGGTGCGAAACGGTATTCAGCTGGGACGCTCACGGCCGTCTCATCGACACCCGCACCTGTGCACATGGCGACACCGCTACCACGCACTACGGCTACGACACGGCAGGATGACGCACCAGCGCCACAGGCGATAGCGGTGATCGACGATATTCCTGGGACACGAGGGGCTGGCTGTCCGGTGTCACCACCGACACCACCACCGTCTCAACCCACGTCGACGCACTCGGACATCCCAGCCGGGTCGCTACCCAGGACCAGCACGTGCATGTTGACTGGGACCTCGTCACCGGAGCTCCCACCTCCATTGATGGCCACCCCGTCTTGGCCCTGCCAGCAGGCCGCACCCTCGGCACCACACCCGTCGATGAGGTCGACCACTGGCGAGCCACCACACCCGTCAAGCCCCAAGACCCATACCAACCGGTCAGCGCCGCAATCGAGGGAGTCCCCGACACCATCAGACTCGCCGGGAACACTCTGGTCGTTGATGGCCATCCCTGGTGGGGAGCACGCCTCTACGACCCCGCCACCACCACCTTCCTGACCCCCGACCCAGAAACTCCGCCCGCCGGAGCGCTATGGGCCAACAATCCCTACGACTACGCCAACAACAACCCTCTTACCCTCACCGACCCTCTTGGCACCCACCCCGTCACAGATGACCAACTCGCAGGCCTCACCCACCCCGTGAGACACTGGTGGGCCACCCACAAACACCGCATCTTGTCCAAGCACTTCATCGGCGGAGCAATCCTCATCGGCATCGGTATCGGGTTGACGGCCACCGGCATCGGGGCTGGTACTGGATTCGCCCTCCTCGCAGCAGCATCCAGCGGCGCCTTGATCGGCGGAGGATCAACCATGGCCATCGAACAATATTCCACCGGCGACGTAAACTGGGCCGACGTGCGTAAACAAGCCGCTATTGGAGCTATCGCTGGTGCGGCGACCGCTGGTGCTGGAAATTTCGTCAATTCCCAAATGCTTAAACTGTCCGAAACAGCCAAAAGCGCGGTAACTCAATTCGGTAACATTGAGAAAATCAGCGATGCTGGTAATAGTCTTTGGGCTCAGCTCAATGGGGCATCAAAGATTCAGCGCGCGTTCAGCATGGCCGTCAATAAAGGTTGGGGTAAAGCCGTCTCGGAAAACATTTCCAATGAATTCATTGAAGATCTTGTGGCGCAACCACTAGGATCCGGCGTAGAATATATTTCTGATTCTGTCATCAACCACAAGAAGTTCACCGTGACCGGCCTCATGACAGCTAACACGGCAAGCGCTTTTTCGGCTCTTCTGCCGGGTTCTACACGGCTGGCTGTACGTCTCAGTGTTCCCACGCGAAGCACAGTGTCTACCGCCGCCCATCCTCAGCTTCACCGGTTCGCCCGGCATTTGGGGGAGGCGTCCCGCGAGGCAGCCTGGTCGGCAGCGGGCAACGTCACCAGAGACTGTCTGTCAAGCCTGATGGACCATGAAGACATTACCCCCAGTACCATTATTCAGAATGGCGCCGAAACAACTGGGGAGTCCATCAACGCCGGATTCTCCGGTGCACATGCCGAGAACTGGACCGTCCCCCACCTACACCACACAGGCCGATGAATATGAACGTCGAACCCCGCTACCTCGCAGCAGACATGGACAACCCACCCCTCCAATACGAGGAAAAAGGCATCTACGGCATCGCCCGCATGGAACGCCGCATGAGCCACAACCCACACCACCCCCGAGTCTTCTCCCTCGCCTACCTCATGCTCCCCGTATTCCTACCCCTGACAGCCGGCCTCACATGGTCATTCATTTCGATGCTGATCGACAACAGCGACGGCATCCGAGACAGCTTCTCCGGATGGGCCGTCGCAATCGGAGCCCTCACCGCAGCATACATACCCATATCCCAAGGACTCTGGCTCCACCCCGGAGTCGACCACGACAAAGTCTGGACCCGATTCGGACCCTTCCACCGCGAAATCCGATTCACCGACATCACCCGACTCGACATCGGCATAGAACACTACAAAATCTGGGCCGGAAAAACCAAAATTAACATCGGATACGACCGATTCGACTACGCCCTATTCCACATACGCCTCCTCGAAGAACTCCACCACCGCAAACTCCGACTCCCCGACGCCGACATCACCGACCCTGACTGGGAAGACCACGCCCAACAAAGACGCAACTTCCTCGCCGCCGACGTATGGCTCGACCACCGCGACTTCTACGACACCCACCCCCAACACCTCGCACAACTCAACACCCTCATCGGCCCACCCGACCACTACGATGACTAACAGATCTGTCACGCAGGAGGCGCCTTGCCTCGTACAAAAGGATGACCATGACCGCCGAACCCCTCACATTCTCCCAACCATGGGCCTCGCAGCCCTGGGGTCAGCCTGACACTTCCATGCCTGATGACACGTCGGCCCAGGATCCGGCCAGCCCCCAGCACCTGCGTCCCCCACGAAAATGGCTGAAGTGGGGACTCATCATCGCCGTCATCACCACGCCCTTCATGTGGCGCGTCATTGCCAAACCCATCAGTCACCCTATTCTCACAACCTGCTGTCAGTTAGCCGTCACGCTTCCCGGCTACATCATGATCTTCTACCGCCTGCTGTATCGGACCCACATCGATGACGACACCATCGCCGTTCACATCGGCATCTTCCGTCGCAAAGTCGACGCCCATCGCATCACGAAGCTGGCCATCACACCCAACTGCTACGTCATCACCGACGAATCGGGGCACCGGGTGCGTGTGAACCATCGAGCTCACGACGTCGACCGGGCAGTCCTCCACCTTCTGGTCACTCTCCACACCCGACCCATCGACCTTCCCGAAGGCTCCCCCGACCATCCCGATTGGCCCACCTGGGCCCAACACTGGCGCAACATCTTCGCGACCGCCATCTACGACAACCACACCAGCTACTACGCCACGCACCCTGACGCCTTGGCCCAGCTCAACACCCTCGTCCGACCACCGGCGCAAGGCTGGGCACACTGAGCTGAGGCAACCGGGGCCGCAGTGGCGATTCATTCGTCTCGCGCGCTGGCCTCGGTTGATGTCCGTGCCTTCTCAGTCGTCGTTTTTGTCGGCTGGCTGCCACCGCTCGACGCAGCTGTACCGTCACCTCCACAACGACCGCGCCGTGAACTACCGTAAGGGGCAGGGTCATGAGGAGGCGTCCATGAAACCGTCACGAGTCCGCTGGGATCAATTACCCGGCTCAGTTCACCACAGAGTCGCTGAAATCCTCGGGTCCCCAGTTTCCGTCGATACCCTCCAAACCCACGGCACCACCCCTGGGGTGGCATCGCGCGTCGTCACCGCTGACGGTTCCCACGCGTTCGTCAAGGTTGGTCACTGCGCCATCAATGAGGACATTCCCGGCCTCAACCGTCGCGAGGCCACCCTGCTGTCCCTGCTCCCCGACACTGCACCATCCCCGCGCCTACTCGGCCGCATCGACGTTGACGGCTGGGTAGGCCTGGTCACCTCAGACATCGAGGGCCCCCACCCCCAGCTTCCCTGGTCCGACGAGGACATCGACACCGCCTTGGCGAGCCTGTCCCGCTTGGCCGAGGTGACGGCTGGTTTCCTCCAGCCGTGGGAGTCGTTCTCGGCACGCCTGCACAACACACCATCTGTGTGGGAAGAATTCATGACCGACGCTCCAGCTGACCTCGACCCTTGGCTCATTGAGCGCCTGCCCGACCTCGCCGGGCGGGTCGAGCGACTCACCCGTCACACCAACGGCGACACCGTCATCCACGGTGCCGTCCGATCCGACAACGTGCTGCTACGCACTGACGGAGCAGTCCTCGTCGATTGGTCCCACGCTCTGATCGGCCCTGCGTGGGTCGATGCCGCTGGGCTCATCGTCGACATCATTCACACTGATCCCATCGACGCCCCGCGGTGGAATCGCGCCGATGCCCTCGTCAAACACGTCGCAGCCGAGTTCTCCCCGTCCACTCATGGCGAACCAGCCGTCGAACCCATCGTCGACCTTCTCGTCGCCGTCTTAGGGATCTCAGAGCGCGAATGCCGCAAGCCTGACCCCGCTGGAATGCCGCAACTTCGCGAATTCCAGCGCGAGCGGGCGAGCAGGCTGCGCGCCTGGTTGTGGGCCTCCGAACATCTCGCGTGATCGCCGAACAACCGCTCAGTTCAGAACACGGAAGGGCGCCGACCCGTGGGAGAGTCCCTTAAGGTGGGAACGTGACGACTTCCACTCCCCCGTCCGCCGCACCCGCCTCAACATACCGTCTGCAGTTCAACGAGGACTTCACCTTCGCTGACGCCATCGCTCAGCTTGACTACCTGGCAGCCTTGGGTGTCAGCCATCTGTTCTGCTCCCCCATTCTGCAGGCCGCGCCCGGATCCACCCACGGTTACGACGTCGTGGATCATTCCCGGATCTCACAGGAATGCGGTGGTGAGGAGGATTTCCATCGTCTCTGCGCCAAGGCCCATGATGTCGGACTCGGCATCATCGTTGACGTCGTCCCCAACCACATGGCGGTGCCGACGCCGCTGTGGCACAACTACGCGCTGTGGAGTGTACTGCGCGATGGCCCCTCCTCCCCGTACGCCACATGGTTCGACGTCGACGTCTCTGCATCCCTGTCGATTCTCATGGCGATCCTCGGCGACCGCATCGGCACGGAACTGACTGCCGGCACCATCCACGTCGAGACCCGGGACATCCCCGACTCCGACGGCACAACCCACGCCGAGCCCGTCGTCGTCTATTACGATCACGTCTTTCCGGTGCGTCCAGGTACCGAGTCGCTGCCGCTGGCTGAGCTGCTCGATCACCAGTGGTATCGGCTGGCATGTTGGAAGGTCGCAACTGAAGAACTCAACTATCGCCGCTTCTTCAATGTCGACACCCTGGCAGCCATCCGCGTCGAGGATGACGACGTTTTTGCCATCTCCCATGCCAAACTACTGCAACTCTACCGTGCCGGACTCATCGACGGGTTCCGCATCGATCACCCGGACGGCCTGGCCAATCCGCGCACATACCTGGCAGATCTGCAACGAGCCACCGACGGCGCGTGGGTCGTCATCGAGAAAATCCTGGACCCCTCCGAGACCCTCTCGGCCGAGCTTCCGTGCGCAGGCACCACGGGTTATGACTCCTTGCTGCGCGTTGACGGGCTGTTCATCGACTCGGCTGGATTGGCGCCTCTGGGCACCCTCTACGAACGTGTCTGCGCTGACGACGATTCGAAGGCATCCTTCCCTGCCGCGCTGGACACAGCCAAACGTGAGGTTTTAGACGACATGCTCGTCACCGAACTCAACCGGCTGGCAAATGTCGCTGTGGACATTTGCGCTTCCGACATCATGCTGCGTGACCACACCCGCCGCCAGCTGACAAGGGCCATCACCGAGCTCCTCGTCGCGATGGATCGGTACCGCGCCTACCTCGAGCCCGGTCGCGTTCCGGGGCCCGGCGAGGTCAAGGTCATCGAAACCGCAGCAAGCCTCGCCCGTCTAGAGCTACCAGAAGAGGAGCACGACACCCTCGAGCTGGTCGTGGACATGGTGTGTGGACGCCTCGGTCCCTCCACCGATCCGGTGGTGCAGGCCAGCCGCGACGAGTTCATGGTGCGCTTCGCCCAAACCTGTGGGCCGGTCATGGCGAAGGCGAAGGAGGACACCACGTTCTATCGCCATACCCGATTCACAGCGGTCAATGAAGTCGGCTGTGACCCTGAGGTGGCCGGGATTTCCGTTGATGACTTCCATGACTTCGCAAGCCATCTTGGCGAGAGCTTTCCGACAACCATGACGACCCTGTCAACCCATGACACGAAGAGGTCGACCGACGTCCGCGCCCGCCTGGCCAGCCTGACGGAATTCCCGCATGACTGGGATCACACCGTCGCCGCCTTGGAGGCGGCCACCACTGATCAACGTTCTGAGCTACTCGACGGTGCAGCGATCAACCTGCTGTGGCAGACATTGGCCGGAACCTGGCGCTTACCCGGGACGGCTGCGGGAGCCACGCCCATCACCGAGGACAGGCTCGTCGCCTACCTGACGAAGGCGGTTCGAGAGGCCAAATCTCACACCACCTGGACTGACCCGGACGAGGACTACGAGTCTGCGCTGATGGATCTGGCACGGTTCTGCCTGACCGACGATTCCGTCGCGCAGGCCCTTGATGGTTTCACCGAGACGACCAGCCTCGCGGTACGAGCTGCGATCCTCGGGCGAGCCCTGGTGCAGGTGACCATGCCCGGCGTACCCGACACCTACCAGGGCTGTGAGGTCGTCGACTTGTCGCTGGTGGATCCAGACAATCGCCGCCCGGTCGACCACCGTCGTTCCCACCGGCTCCTGCAAACCGTGGAGAACGGCCTCGATGCAGTAGCGCCAGAAGATCGTCTGGACGCGGAAAAGCTGCTTGTCGTCCACAGAGCTCTACAGGTGCGACGCCGACATCGCGACGCCTTCCGTGGCGATCACGCAAGCTACCGACCCGTTGCGACGACCACTGGTCACGCAGTGGCCTTCGCCCGCGGAATCGACGACGAACCTCCCACGGCCATCACCGTGGCCACCCGACTCGCCGGGGCGTTGGAGGGACGCAGTGGCTGGGCCGACCACCAGATCGTGCTGCCGGAAGGCACCTTCACTGACGTCATCACCGGAAAGACGCGGCGGGGAGGCACAGTCAAGCTTGCTGATCTCCTTGACCACATGCCCGTCGCCCTGCTGGCGAGGGAGAAACGATGATGACCAACCAGGTGACGGTCTGGGCCCCCACCCCCACGAACGTCCAGACGCTCCTTGACGGTGAACTCCTTGACATGACCAGGGACGGCGCATGGTGGACGCTTCCGCAGCCCGTCGTTGATGGCCAGCACTACCAGTTTGTCCTCGATGGCGGGGATCCGCTGCCTGATCCGCGCAGCCGCTATCAGCCTCAGGGCGTCCACGGGCCATCACAGGTGTACACGCCCCACAAGCCAGCCCCCTGGCAGGGTATTGACCTGAAAGGCCGGGTGCTCTACGAGATGCACATCGGCACCTTCACCGAACAGGGCACCTTCACCGCTGCCATCGACCACCTCGACGACCTCGTTGGGCTGGGCGTGGAGGCTGTTGAGGTGATGCCCGTCGCCCAGATTCCTGGTACCCGCGGCTGGGGTTATGACGGGGTCGGCCTCTACGCCACCCAGAACACGTACGGTGGTCCGGCGGCGTTCCAACAGTTCATTGACGCCGCCCACTCCAAGGGGCTTGGGGTCATTCTCGACGTCGTCTACAACCATCCGGGGCCAGAGGGGAACTACTTGGCACAGTTTGGCCCCTACTTCAACCATCACCACCCGACTCCTTGGGGTGACGCGGTGAATTTCGATGGCGACGACAACCTGCCCGTACGTCAATTCGTCATCGACAATGCCCACCAGTGGCTCGTCGAATATGGCATTGACGGGCTGCGGCTGGATGCCGTCCACACCCTCGTTGACACCTCCGACACCCACATCCTCGCCGAGTTGTCGACCCGAGTCGCTGAGTGGTCGCACGACGTGGCCCGTCCGCTAGCCCTCATCGCTGAATCGGACCTCAACCAGGCCGACATGGTCACTCCCGTCGGTGTCACCGCCGGGGCCCGCGGCATGACGATGCAGTGGGACGACGACATCCACCACTGTCTGCATGCCTTCTTCACACGGGAGACTGACGGCTATTACTCCGACTTCGGAAGCGCCGAGACGCTGGCCAAGGCCTTCACCAAAGTCTTCGTCCACGACGGCGACTGGTCGTCCTTCCGGGAGCAGAATTGGGGAGCCCCGGTTGACGTCAACAGCACTCACTACGACGCTTCGTCCTTCGTGAGCTTCATCCAGGATCACGATCAGATCGGCAACCGCGCCATCGGAGACCGTCTGGGCCACAACGGAGCCGACCCGAATCTTCAAGCGGCAGCCGCCGCACTGTACCTGCTGGGGCCTTTCACTCCCATGATCTTCATGGGCGAGGAATGGGCGGCCTCAACCCCATTCCCATTCTTCAGCGACCTGGGCCCTGATCTTGGCCCCTTGATCACTGCTGGACGCCGTCAAGAATTCCAGAAGATGGCGTGGCAGGGGGCCATCCCAGACCCTCAAGCCACGATGACCTTCCGGTCAGCGCGACTGAAGTGGGATGAGCGTCACGACCCAGAACACGCACGGATGCTCGACTGGTACCGCACTCTGCTAGGGATCCGCGCATCACTTCCACCCCACGTCGCTCATAGCCTGACGGCCACGACGATGACCGTGATCTCCCCCGATGCCGTCGTCATGAGGCGTCCCGGTGTCATCGTCGTGGCGAATCGAAGCGATGCTCCTGTCACGGTCGCGGGTCTGGTTGACGATCCAGCCCACACTGTGGCGATGGGAAACCACGACGTCAAGGACAGCTCGCTCACCCTGCGTGGCCCAGGGTGCGTCGTCCAGACTGATCTGGGGATCCATGCCCAGTGGGCAGTGTGAGCTCACCCTATGACGCCGAGACGCAGAACCACATCCCAGCTCAGCGGGCGAAGCCATCATCGCCATGCGCGAGCTTTACCTGTACTGAGCGAATCTCTTCAGCCGCAATGACAGGACAAAGACAGAAAGACGAGGGCATCCCTCGTCTTTCTGGCACCAATTCTCATATCCGGGGCCATCCCCGATCAATGATGTCGGCCCGATGCCTCTCACACCTCGCAGCCGCAGGGATCCTTCGACCAGCGGATGGTACTAAGAGCAATCTGCTGGTAATTGTGGACGGTATCCTCAAGAGTGTCCTCATTTAGGTACAGGATGGAGAAACGATTGATCGGGCCCTTGATCTTAATGAGCACAGTCCCCTTGGTGTCGCGGTCCATATTCCACTCATGCGATTTGTCAAGCAGCTTGTGCTCGAAAGGAGACTCAACCTTGACACGATTACTTCCATCGCCAGTGACGCGCAGGAAGTCTGGCTCAAGAGGCGACGCCGTGATCGGCGCACCATCAGTGGTAACGGTCACAGAATCCCGATAGTGATCTTTCTTGCCTGAGCCCTGTGAATCGATGTCATGAAGCAAGAATTGCACACAACTGGCTGGGCCAGAGAAGTCAACATGCAGCAAACTACCAGCAGTGCCGTCACCATTCTGAGCGATGGCAATCAGTTCGGAGACCCAAGGGTAATCACTCTTAACCTTGGCAAGCCCCCGCGGGTCAATGATGTCGCCATCCAAATTGGATGCATAGAGACCGCCGGTGGTGATTTTCGCACCCGGGCGTGCTTCCCTTCGTGCCACCAGCTCGGGGGTAACGAAGCTCTTCTCCCAATGCGCCCCCGTGTACACGCAGTCCTGGCTGGCAGCTACCGAGGGCAGCGCAGTCGAGGCAGTTACCGCAGGTACAGCCCACGCCGCACCCTTGACCACATTACGTCGACTCAGGTTGTTGTTCATTTCTCTCCCATGGATGCGAGATAACGCTGTCGAGAATCAAATTGGGGTCAGACGCAACGCGCCACATACCGCGTAAATCCTCACATGGTCATTCCATGACTGTCAAGTCACGTGCCCAGTGACAGCTGCTGGCCGCTAGCTTACTGCACACGAAACTGGTAGCCGAACTCTCCATCGGACCCCTCATGAGGGAACACCCCGTTGACACTATCACCCCTCAGACCAGCTACACACAGACCTGAAGCCTGGTCCTGATGCGCGCGGCGCACGGCCTCAGCCTTCAAGCAGAGTTGTGGAAAATCGACATATGATGATGATCAGCAGCCAGGTGATACTCTGCGCCTGAGAGGAATTGTGCTGCCAGCAGCACATGACACCCCGAACGGTGTGCCCATCACGAATCCCGTCCACAGCATCAGAGAGGAGATTCTTGGCTGATGTCATCACCGAGCCTCCTCCCTCCCAAACACGCAGTCGCTCCGCATCCAGCCGGTAGTCCCCGTCCACGACAGCGACACCACAGCCGAGACAATCTTGGTCAGTACCGGGTACGCATCGTCATCGCTGACTTCATCGTCATCGCCTTGGCATCGTTCATCGCGGTGCGAGCACGAACAGCAATGACCGTATTCCCAAAGAACACCGACGTTCAGGACAATGTCATTCCGTGGTCCGGAGGAATCATTGTCGCATGGTTGGTCGTCATGGGAATCGCCGGCGCGTACCGGACGAAATACTTGGACGCGGGCGCGGCGCAGTACCGCGCCGTTTTCGAGGCTTCTGCCATCACAGCTGCCCTGCTCGGGGTCTCAGCATACCTGTTCATGTATCCACTGCCCCGTGGCTTCTACTTCCTACTGTTCCTCTTCAGCATTCCCGCCCTACTCCTCGAACGGTTCTTCATGAGGCGCTGGTTGCACCACGAAAGACGCCGCGGCCGGTTCCGTAGCAGCGTCATCATCGCCGGCGACTGCACCCATATTGACGATCTGACCAAAGTACTCCAGCGTGAGAAATGGCTGGGATACGATATCGTTGGCGTGTTAACTCGCGGGCAAGAAAAGTGCCACAATGTCAACGTGCCAGTCCTAGGAGAACCTGAGGATGTCGTATCCGCCTGCCAATATACTCACGCCGCGGCCGTGATTTTCACAGAAGGATCTTTCTCGCGAGCCTATCAGTTCAATCGGTTGGCCCGCACTCTCGAGAACCACGACACCGAACTTATTATTATTCCCGCCCTCTCCGACATCTCCACACAGCGCATGCATATCCGCCCAGTAGCGGGCCTACCCCTGGTGCACATCGAGAAGCCCCAGGCCGAACGTGCCAGTGGCTGGCTCAAGAGGACCTTCGACATCATCGGATCGCTGCTCTTACTCATTCTCACCTCCCCAATCATCCTTCTCGCTGCTATCGCCATCAAACATGAGGATGGCGGTCCTGTGTTCTACAAGCAACGTCGAGTCGGACGCAAAGGCCGAGTCTTCGAGTGCTACAAACTGCGCTCGATGGTTGTCAACGCCGACGAGATCAAGGCCAAGCTGTTGGCCGACAAAAACGAGTCCGACGGTGTTCTGTTCAAGATGAAGGACGACCCTCGAATCACCAAGTGCGGAAAATTCCACCGACGCTACTCCATTGACGAGATTCCCCAGTTCTACAACGTGCTGCGTGGCGACATGTCGCTGGTGGGGCCGCGCCCCGCCCTCGAAGATGAGGTCGCCGCCTACGAATCCCACGTCCGCAGGCGCCTAGACGTCCGTCCCGGCGTCACCGGACTGTGGCAGGTGTCCGGCCGCTCCGACTTGTCCTGGGAGGACACCGTTAGACTGGACCTCTACTACGTCGACAACTGGTCAATCCTGCAGGATGTCAGTATTCTCGCGAAGACGTTCGGCGCAGTATTCACCTCCTCAGGGGCGTATTGATGGTCGCACGAATCCAGCAAGTTGCCCGGGCCCTGACGTGTCTTTACGTTGTCACTGTCGGCGTCGGAGTGCTTGTCCCGATGGGTACCCACATCGGGACCCTCAAGTGGCGCATCGGGAACAGACTGACCAGCGGCGTCGTTCCGATCAGCAACCGTCCACTCAGCGGAGAACAGGTCGCGGCAATCGGGGATCACGCCCTCAACGCGTTCATGCTCCTTCCCCTCACCTTTCTGGCAACTCTCGGGTGGCCACAGGTACATTGGTGGATATGGGGTATCGCTGCCACGATTATCGGGGCTGGCTCTGAATCAATTCAGTATGCCTTTTCCCAACTAGGTCGGCGCCCTCTGGTGTCGAACGCCGTCGAGAACGCCGCAGGCGGCTGGTTAGGGGCAGGCCTCGCCGCAGGTCTACAGCGGCGGCTCAGCCACCGACTGCACTCACCGTCTCATCCACCCCATCGCGAATCATCCGAGAGGTATACACACCAGTGAACATTGTCATCACGGGAGGGGCCGGGTTTATCGGCCAGTATGTGGCTCGTCGCCTGCACGGTCATGATCTCATCGCGCTCGATATTCTCGAGCCACAGACGCACACCGACGTTGACGCTGACCGGGAGCGTTTCCCCGGGCAGGTCGTTGAGGAAGACGTTTGCGAGCCCGAGACATGGAGCCGCCTGAGCCGTCCAGATCTCATCATCCACCTCGCGGCGGAAACCGGCACCGCACAGTCAATGTATCAGGTCGACCGGTACCGTCGAGTCAACGTCGACGGCACCCGGCTGGCCGCCGAATCGGCGCTCCGGTGGGGTTGTCCCATCATCATGACGAGTTCGCGGGCTGTTTATGGTGGTGGCCGTTGGCGTCTTCCTGACGGCACCGTCGAGTGTGGCACCCCCTCAAGCCCTGACGCGACCCCGGAGGACTCCTGTGAAACCGACTTGCACCGCCCCCTGAGTGTTTACGGCGAGACGAAGTCTGAGGCTGAGGCCATTTTGTCCGAGGTTGCCGATCGCATCCCTGTGACGATCTACCGGCCACAAAACGTCATTGGCCCTGGCCAAGCTCTACACAACCCGTATACTGGCGTGTTAGCTGCATGGCTGGCGATGCTGAAAGAAGACCGCCCCATTACGGTCTACGGTGAGGGCAACCAGACCCGCGACTTCATCCACGTTGACGATCTAGCTCGAATGATCGCCTGGTCGGTCGCCAATCCGCCACAATTGGGGTCCCCGCGGATTCTCAATGCGGGTTCCGGTGTACGCACGACCCTCACCGAGCTGGCGCAGTACTGCATTGATGGCGCTCCCGTTCATCGCGATTCTGGGATCAGTCACGTTGACGTGGTACGGGCCGGCGACATCGATCACGCCTGTGCAGACATGTCGTTGTCCCAGAGCCTGGGGGTTCCCCAGCCGACCTGGTCAACCCCGAATGCCGTCAAGGACTTCATCGTTGCCGGGTGGGACAAACCCGGAGCCAAAGCGTCGGCCTGGGACGACGCTCTTCACGAGCTGAGTGAGCACGGCATGACGAGCACCGCACAGGAGGACCAGTGAGTCCGACAACCCTCGCGATTATCCCTGCCAGGGGTGGGTCCAAAGGGATCCCCCGAAAGAACCTCAAGGACTTGGCCGGGAAACCCCTGTTGGCATGGACGATCGAGCAGGCCCTCGCCACCCCGGGCCTCGACGTCTACGTCTCGACCGAGGACGCCGAGATCGCCGAGGTGGCCCGGCGCGTGGGCGCCGGTGTCATTGACCGTCCCGCCGTGCTGGCCCAGGACACCACCGCAACCGAGCCGGTCGTCGAGCACGCGATCGAAGTCCTCACCGAGCAAGGCCACCGCCCGGACCAGGTGATGTTGCTGCAGGCCACCTCTCCGCTACGCCTGCCGACCACCATGAGGCGCGCCCTTGACGAATTCGTCGCATCCGGCGCCGACTCCATGGTCGGAGTGGTTCCCGAGCCGATCTTCATCTGGCAGAAGGAACCGAAGGTCGTCGCCCACTACTCGTATGAGAACCGTCCCCGTCGCCAGGACATGACGCCTGACCAGTTGCGTTACCGCGAGACCGGCTCACTCTACCTGACGAAAACCGAGGTCTACCAGAACACCCACAACCGTCTTGGTGGCCGCATCGAGTTGTTCGTGATGGATCCGATCGAGGGAATCGACATTGACTCCCCACATGATTTCGATGTCGCAGCCGTCGAGCTGCAACACTTTGCACGCCAAACCTCACCGATACCCAGCCCAAGAGAAGGTTATCCGCGCCCATGATCGTCAATCGTCAGACCACACCCTTCGCCGTCTTTGGTGAGGACACCATCCTCACCGCATTGACAAAGATCACCGACAACAAGTCGGGCATCGTCTTCTGCGTTGATGAACACGGCATTCTCACCGGGTCCTTCTCCGACGGCGACTTCCGTCGCTGGATCACCTCCGAACCAGACGGCGACATGACGACGCCGGTGCAGGTGGCTGCCAATCGTGACTGCACCCATGCACCTCTTGATGCCGATGCTTCGACCATCTCCCAACTCTTTCGGCCCGGCGTGGAGGTGATCCCCCTCGTTGACGAGCGTGGCCATCTCACGGCGGTCGCCACTGAGGGTGCCGCCGAGATGACCATCGGTCGTCACACCATTGGCGATGACCACCCTTGTCTTCTCATCGCTGAGATCGGCAACAACCACCAAGGTGACGTCGCGTTGGCCAAGCACCTCGTCGACCTCGCCAAGGAGGCCGGGGCCGACGCCGTCAAGTTCCAGCTGCGCGACATGAACGCTCTGTACCGTCAAGCCGACGGTGCCACCGCGGGCGAGGATCTCGGCGCTCAATACACCCTCAACCTCCTGTCCCGGTTCTCCCTGAACCCCGAGCAGATGATCGATGTCTTCGACCACTGCAAGGCCGTCGACATTGACGCTTTCTGCACGCCGTGGGACCTCCCCAGCCTCACAGTGCTGGCCGACTACGGCGTCCCGGCCCTCAAGATCGCCAGCGCCGACATGACCAACCATTCCCTGCTACGGGCCTGTGCCGCCGAGCACCTGCCAATGCTGGTGTCGACGGGTATGTCGACCGAGGACGAGATCCTCGGATCAGTCGACGTGTTGCGCAGCGTCGGCGCCCAGTTCGCTCTGCTGCAATGCCAGTCGACGTACCCGGCCCCGTTCAAGGACGTCAACCTGCGCTACATGGACCGCCTCGCTGCCCTGGGTAACTGCCCAGTGGGTTATTCCGGGCACGAACGTGGTTATCATGTGCCGATTGCCGCAGTAGCACGCGGTGCCCACATCATCGAGAAACACTTCACCATTGACAAGACCCTCGAGGGCAATGATCACCAGGTCTCGCTGCTCCCCGAGGAATTCTCCGAAATGGTGGCTCGCACCCGGGAGGTCGAGTTGGCCTTGGGCTCAGATCACGCTCGAGTCGTGTCAACCGGCGAAATGATGAACCGCGCCAACCTCGCCAAGTCCCTGGTGGCGACCCGGGCCCTGCACAACGGCGAGGTCATCACCCGTGACGCCGTGGCCGTCAAGTCCCCGGGCCGCGGCCTGCAACCCAACCACCTCGACGAGCTGGTCGGTCGCACCATGCGTCGCGACATCGACGCCGGTGACTTCTTCTACGACACCGACCTGACCGACGCCGTCGCCCAAGGCCGCAACTACACCTTCCGTCGCCCGTGGGGCCTGCCAGTGCGCTACCACGACGCCCGCAAGCTGCTGTCCCACTCCGAGACCAACCCGAACTTTCTGGAGTTCCACCTGTCCTACAAGGACGTGGAGATGACGGCCGAGCAGATCGCCGAGGCCTTCGAGAACCGCAAGTTCGAAGGGATGAGCTACACCGTCCACTGCCCCGACCTCTACGCCGGCGATTTCATCATCAACCTGGCCTCCCCCGACGCAGACATCTGGGAGCGCTCGATCGTCGAGGTCCAGAAGGTCATCCAGATCGCCCGTGACCTCGACACGTGGTTCGACGCCGAGGAGCCCCCGGTCGTCATCTGCACCATGGGCGGGTTCACCAAGGACGCCTTCGTGGCCCCCGAGGAGCGCCCGGCCATGTACGCCCGGATCGCCCAGGCCCTCGAGCGCATCGACGAGGACGGGGTCCGTCTGACCTCGCAGACCCTGCCGCCCTACCCGTGGCTCATGGGTGGCCAGCAGCACCACAACCTCTTCATGGGCCTCAACGACACCGTCGACTTCTGCAACCAGTACGGACGTCGTCTCACCCTCGACCTGTCCCACTCCAAGTTGGCCGCCAACTTCAACAAGATCCCGTTCAGCGAGTACATCGCCAAACTGGCACCGCTCAGCGACCACCTGCACATCGTCGACGCCGAAGGTGTCGACGGGGAGGGCCCGCAGATCGGTGAGGGCGAGATCGACTGGCCGATGACCGCCAAACAGCTCGACGAGCTGGCTCCAGGAGTCACATTCATCCCGGAGATCTGGCAGGGCCACGTCAACAATGGCGAGGGATTCTGGACGGCTCTCGAAAGGCTCGAACAATGGTTCTGAATACACCGCAAGTCTGGTGCGTCTTCCCCACCACTACGCCAACGGGATGGGCACCAGTCACCGAATTAGGACATCTCGTCGCCCAACTGTGGGAAACCGATCTGACGATCGTTTCCAGCGAGTCGGCAACGCCAATGTGGCGGCAGGCCTTGGCCATGTCACCACGACACCGAGGCAAGGATCCTCTCCTTGTCATCTGCGCCAACCCCGGAGACCTACTCTCTCTGGCTCGCTCAAAGGTTCTCGCCGGCCGATATGGAACGATTCATGGGTGGATCATTGACTCCTTTTGGGACCACCTACTACCCCGCTTCGCCCGCCAAGGACATATCCTCGACCACCTGTGGATCACAGATGGGGAACTGATTGACGACTACCAGACGAGAGTCAACATTCCGGTGTCCTGGGCGCCGTGGGGGACCGATGCACTGCGTTGGTCCAAGATCAAACCAAGGGATCGCGACATTGACGTGCTCCGTCTCGGGCGTCAGCCCAACGCCTGGAAGGACGACGACATTTCACGGGACGTCCTGAAAGCGGCAGGCCTGTCCTTTCAGGGGA
Source organism: Cutibacterium nasicola (assembly GCF_052654715.2). Lineage (NCBI taxonomy): Bacteria > Bacillati > Actinomycetota > Actinomycetes > Propionibacteriales > Propionibacteriaceae > Cutibacterium > Cutibacterium nasicola. Next base: position 2,107,395 of record NZ_CP199745.2, read on the forward strand.
CGTTCCCCGGACAGCCGGACAGCGCGTCGAATGAAGCAGCCGTTACTTCCCATCTACTGCGATCAAAGATCGTCCTCGCATCTGGAAACATGTCCAGCCCAGCGAATTATACCCACCCGACTCGCGAATACATCTCGGCGCGATTCACCGACGCCGCTGCATGCGGCACCCTCGTGGCAGGAACCCCCCCGCATTGTCAAGCCGCTGAATTACTTCCTGAGGAAGGCCTCATCCGCATGCCGGTATCCTCGCGGGAGGAAGGCATCACCTTCCTCACCGACGCCGCTACGTCGTGGACTCCCACGCTGTCGCGTCGCCTGCAAGCCCATGCCCTGACACACCTGGACTGGCGCCACCGGATCGCTGACATTTCCACGTCCATGGGAGTCTCGACACCGACCCTTGAACGGGCGATGGCCGAACTCGACACGCAAATCACAACGATCCAGGGGGTGAGGCCCGTCCATGAATGACACGACAGCCTTGTGGGTCTGTCCGGTAAGCAATCTTGCCGGCGTAGCTCGCCATGTCCTTGACGTCGCCTCGGTTGGGATTCCCGGATGGCGCATGGTCATCACGTGCCCCGCTGGACCGTTGGCCAACCGGCTGCGCGACATGAACGTCGAGGTCGTTGATCTTCCCACTGAAAACAGCACCACAACTGCCGTGACCACCCTGCGCTCCACGATCTCGCGGCTCAAACCTGCAATCGTGCATTCCCACCTGGCCAAGGCCGATTTCCTGTCGGCAATGGCTTCGGTGGGCACCGGAGTCAAGCTGGTCTCGACCGAGCACACCATCCCGACGGACCGGTTCATGTATCACCCGAACCGGGCTTCGGCAGTCTTCATGGAGACAGCCCACCGTGTCCGGCTGCACCGATTCGCCCATGTCATCGCCGTGTCTCAGGCGACAGAACGGGAAATACGTCACCAGTGGCATGCGAAGGGGCCGATCACGGTCATGCTCAACGGCATCGACCGTCCCACCACCCCGCCGTCCCGCGAGCCTGGTCTGCGGTTGCTGTCCCTCGCGCGACTGTCGAAGGAGAAGAACATCTCCGCGACGATTCGTGCCTTCGAGCACATCACCCGTGAGCATCCGGAGGCGACCCTGACGGTGGCCGGGACCGGGAGTGAGGAAGCCTCTCTCAAGACCCTGACGCGCCGCTTGGGCCTCGAGGACAAGGCGAGCTTCCCCGGCTTCGTCCGTCCCGGCGAGGCGATGACCAACCATGACGTCATCGTTCAACCCTCAAAGTCGGACAACTGCTCCTACACCCTCCTCGACGCCCTCGCGCAGGGAATGGGCGTGGCCGCGAGCCCGGTCGGCGGCAACCCAGAGATCCTTCCTGCCCGGTGCATCGCCGAGGCCGATGACGTCGAAGCGCTGGCGGAAGTGGCCATCCGGCAGGGACTCCGCCTGGACAACCGCCCCACCCTGACCGACGCCATTCCCACCGTGGCGAACATGGTTGAGGGCATCTCGCGGGTTTACCAGCAGGTGATCGAGGGCTCCTCCCGGCGGTGGGGGAGGAGGAACTGACATGACCGTCGCCCTGCACATCATCACCGCCGCCCTGCTCTTGGGCGGCCTGTACGGCCTACTGTGCCTCATGGCCCGCATCTGGACGATAGCCCTGTCCGTCCCCATGACTTTCGCGGCGGCCGCGATACCCGCGATCGCAATCGGGGAGGGACTCTCGGCACTGCACATCCTCACCGAGGTGTGGCTCACAGTCATCGCGTCGGTGTTGTCGATCGCGGTCATCATCACCGCGGTGTTGACGCGCTCCTGGCGGCACCCCGAATACTTCCTCGCCGCCGTCGGCCGGCAGTGGCGTGGCTCGTCGTGGGTCGGACGCCTCGCCCTGCTGTTTATCGGCATCCTCGCGATCGTGACCTTCGTCACCGGGGTCGCGACGGCGCCGAACAACATCGACTCGCTGGCGTACCACTTACCTAAGGTGGAACAGGCGTTCCAGAACAGCACCCTCGGCGACTTCGCAACGCCCTACCCGGCCCAGTACTACCTGCCGGCCGGCGCGGAGATCATGACGGCCTGGCTGCTGGCGATCTTCGGATCCGACCACTTCATGTTCCTCGGGCAATGGACGGCAGGACTGGCCACCGCGCTGGCGATCTTCCGTGCGTCCCGCAACCTGGGGGCGTCGACGACGTCCTCGTGGGTGGCCGGGGCCTTTCTCCTGTCGGCCCCGCTGGTGATCGGCGAGTCCGCGACAACCCAGAATGACCTCGTCGCCACGGCCTTCGTGGCCCTGACGGTCGCCCTCGTCAGCCATCGGGCCGAGGATCACGGCCGCGCAGCTGCCCTAGCTGTTGCCCCGGCGACGGCGTGTGCGACCCTGGCTGTCAAGCCCACCGCGGCCCTCATCCTGGCCCCCGTGATCGTGTGGGCCGTGGCGAGGATCATCCGCCACGGCAAGGAGGCGATCATTGGGGCCCTCATCGTCTCGATCGTCTCGGTGGGAGCCCTCAACGTCGGCTGGGCGATTCGCAACGACGAGACCTTCGGACGCCTGACCGGGCCGGACCTCGGACTGACCGTAAGCGGGAACCCGGGACGCGCGCTGGCAGCCAACTCGATCAAGAATCTCGGCCCCAACCTCGCCCTACCGCTGCCGGAAGGCAAAGGGTCCGCCCTCGGATCGATCAACTCGTATCTCTCCGAAGGCTTGAAAGAGGCATCGGAGGCCGTCTCCGGGGTTGACGTTGACGATCCCCGATACTCCTTCACTCAGGGATACTCACTGGATTCCGAGCGTAACGAGGACCGAGCCGCGAACGTCGTTCAGTTCGTCGTCACGATCGTCATACTGTTCCTCGTCGCCCTCCATCCGAGATCCCGGCGACTGGCATGGATACCCGCGGTCCTGCTACTGGCCAGTTACGCGCTCTTCTCAGCCGTCGTGTGCTACCAGACTTGGATCGGGCGGCTGATGCTCCCGCTGCTGGCGCTCTCCTCCGTCGGTCTCGCCCTGGCCATAACACCCCTAAAGCCCAAGGTACGGGGAGTGCTTGCCCTCCTCGTGGTGGCCGGCTGTGCGCTCCAGTGCCTCCCTTGGCTGGTGGCACAGAAGTGGCGCCCGCTGGTCGGCGGAAGCTCCGTCATCAAAACCGATGACGCTCGGGAGCTCCTCGCGTCAGTTCCACCAGAGGAGAGAGCGGGCTGGATCGACACGGCCGCCCATGTCCGCTCCCACGCCCGGGAGGACAGCGTGGTCGCGCTGGCCGGCGAGCACTCATACGTCCACGAGTACTGGTGGTGGCGGATGGCCTGCCCCGACGAGACATGCCGGATCATCCACATCGACGTCGACAACGCCACCCGGAAGTACGAGGACCGGACCAAACCGGACTTCATCATCGCTCCGACGGACAAAATAAAGGTCCACGACGGGTACCAGGTCTCCAAGTTCGGGACGGTGACCCTTGAGAGGGCTCGATGACACCACCGGCGGGCGCCAAAACCTCCCGAGACCGCAATGGCGCCGTTCAACCAATGCCCTCCGGGTGGCCCCACACCGACACTCATCCACCGTCAACATCCTCATCTCGTACTTGTCTGGAGGTAACTGACACAGTGACCAGTTTCACCATCGCCTCGAACCAAGGCACGATGGGCGGCGGTGAGGTCATGATGCTCGCCATCGCCGAGGCCGCCCGTGAATTGGGACGCGACGTCACCATCATTGCACCCCAGACTCCCGGCGACGTTGTTGAGGAAGCCCGCAAGCGGGGTTTCCGGGTCATCGCCATCCACGGCGACACCACCGGGAAGTACCTGGAGAATCTGCGTCGCTGGGACGCGAGTGAGCGCACCGGGCTGCTGTGGTGCAACGGGCTGCGCCCGGCCTTCGCCACCTCGGGGCACCCCGACCGGGTCGTCCACCTGCACCAACGCCCACTCGGAAAGCTGCGCGCCCTGGCTGTCGTGGCCCGTCATGGGACCCTGGCAACGGTCGTCCCCTCGGCATCGATGGCAGAGGCGGTCTCCGACGCCCGGGTGATGTGGAATTGGAATCCCCCAGCACGCCACCGTGCTCCTCGCCCGGTGGAGGGCACCGTCACAGTCGGATTCCTCGGTCGACTGTCATCCGACAAGGGGGTCCCGCGACTGTGCGAGGCGATGGCCGAGTTGAAGCGCCGGCACCCTGGGCGATTCAGGCTACTGCTGGCCGGGGAATCCCGGTTCGTCGACCCGGCCGACGCCCAACTCGTCGCCCGTCGCATCGCGAGTCTGGGCGACCTCGTCGACCACCGCGGCTGGATGGACCGTGACGAGTTCTTCTCCTCAGTCGATCTCTCGGTCTTCCCATCTGTATGGCCCGAGCCCTTCGGCCTTGTCGTCTCCGAGGCAATGTCGGCGCGCTGCCCCTTCGTCCTCACCGATGCCGGGGCACTGCAGGAGGTCGCCGGCCCCGATCATCCCTTCGTGGCGCGAGCGGACGACGCCACCAGCCTGGCCGATGCCATCGAAAGGGCCGCCGAGGGCTACAACAAGGGTCTCCTGGACGCAGCTCACGACCGCTGGCAGGAGAACTTCTCCCCCGAGGCCGGACGCGCCCGTCTCGCGGAGATCCTGGCTGACGTCGATCCGGAGCCCGACCAGGGCGCCCCGCACGTCGCCATCGCCCACGACTACCTCACGCAACGAGGTGGTGCAGAACGTGTCGTCACCCAGTTCGCCAGAATGTTCCCGGAGGCCCCGATCATCACATCGGTGTATGAATCGGACCTCACCTACCCTGAGTTCTCCACTCATGAGGTCATCACCTCTCCGCTGAACAAGATCGGATGGCTCCGTCGCCACTTTCGAGCCGGTCTTCCGCTCTACGACTGGGCCTTCGACCACACCGAGGTGCCGACGGGGACGGACACCGTTCTCGTCTCGACAACCGGTTTCGCGCACGGGGTCAAGACCCCACCGAACTGCCGCAAGGTCGTCTACTGCCACTCCCCCGCCCGTTTCCTCTACCTGGCCGACGACTACCTCGGCGGACACTGGTGGCGATCTCCCAAGGGGATCGTCCTCAAGGTGCTCACCCCACCGCTACGACGTTGGGATCGCAGGGCCGCCGCGTCCGCGGACGAGTACCTGTGCAACTCGACAGTGGTTCGCGACCGTATCCGTGACGTGTACGGGATCGAGGCAGCAGTCGTGCATCCGCCGTACTCCCTGAATCCCACCGGCCCCCAGGAGCCACTACCGGGACTGGATCATCCCTCCTTCTTCCTGGTGGTCAGCCGCCTCATGCCCTACAAGAATGTCGACATCGTGCTGAATGCCTTCGTGGATCTGCCCGATGAGCATCTGGTCGTCGTCGGGTCAGGGCCATTGCGCGATGAATTGCACGATCTCGCCCCCGCCAACGTATCCTTCTTCGAAGGCATCAGTGACGCCCAGCTGCGTTGGGCCTACGCCCACGCGTCGGCGGTCATCGCGCCGAGCAAGGAGGACTTCGGGTTGACCCCCGTGGAGGGCTTCGCCTTCGGAACCCCCTGCCTGGGGCTACATGCCGGTGGCTACCTGGACACCGTCGTGGACGGCGTCTCCGGACGATTCTTCGACTCCGCAACCCCCGGAGCCGTGACGCAGGCCATCCGCCAGTTCCGCGAGAACCCTCTCGAGGAGCGCACCGTATTGGAGCACGCGGGGAAGTTCTCCCCAGAGACCTTCGCGAGGGCCATCGTGGCCCACGTCGAATTCTCCTCCGACAGCCAGAAGGATTGAGATGACCACTGCATCGATCATCATCCCGTCGTACCGGGGAGCTGACCGTCTCCCCCGGTTGCTGAGTGCCCTTGCGGCCCCGACCGACGACTGGGAGGCCATCGTCGTCATCGACGGTGACATGGATGGCTCCGAGGAAGTCGTGGCCAGGTACTCCCACCTGCCCATCCGCTCCGTGGTGTTCCCACGGAATCGCGGAAGGGTTGCGGCCCTCAACGCCGGCCACGAGGCCGCGATCGGGGATGTCCTCATCCGGTGCGACGACGATCTGGAGCCGGCTCCCAACTACGTCGAACGTCATGTGACCAGCCACACTGAGCAGGACCAAGGCACCATCGGCATCTGCCTCAATGTCCTTCCCGACACCCGATACACGACCGTCTACGGGGCCCAGGCGGACGAGCTGTTCCGTGCAGGTGCGTACAACGCCTCTGCGGACACCACATGGCGTTTCTGGGCGGGCAACGTCTCGGTGACGCGCGACATCTGGAACCGCATCGGCAGTTACGACACCCGGTACCAAGCCTACGGATGGGAGGACGTCGACTACGGTTGGCGACTCCGCGAGGCCGGCATTCCGGTGGTGATCGATCCCACCCTCGCGACACGGCATCACGCCGCCGCTGTCAGTACCGCATCCCGTGCTCCCCGTGCCTATCGTTCCGGCCAGGCGAGACAGCTCTTCGACCGGATCCATGGCGCGGAAGTCTCCGGACCCGGTCGCCCGACGGACGACTCAACGTGGAACCGTCTAGTGGGATGGACCGCCGATCACCTGAGCTATGACAGAACCCGGGCCCTGGCCAAGGCCCTCGACACCGCCCTTCCCGTCTTGCCGGTCCCGGTGGCCCGCAAGGCCATCGCCCTGCTCGTGGAATCCTCGGGCATCGCCGGCCACGAATCCAGCGAGACCGCCGAAAGGGACTTCTGAATGACCGAGCCAAAAGAATCCTTTTCCAAGCAGCTTCGCTTCCTGATAAGCACCTTCCCCGACGACACCAAACCGCAACTCGTCGCATCTGTCATCGGGCAGGCAGCGATAGCACTGATGGACTTCGCCGGTATCGCGCTGATCCTCCCGGTCGCCCAGATCCTCATGGGTGCTCCCACTGATCAGGGGTACATCGGCGTCGCGGCGTCGATCTTCGGGAATCCCTCGTGAAGGCGGTTGGAACCATCCTGCTGAACTGGTGGCAAACAGGTTTGGTGACCCGTCTCATGGCGGGAACCTCAGCGAACCTTCTCAAGGTTTACCTCAATGAGGACTACCTCGATCACAAGAAGAGGGACGTACCAGAACTCATCCGCGCCGTCGGCCCCTCCGTCACCGCGGCCCACATGCAGGTCGTCGGGGGCGTGCTCATACTGACTGGCCAGTTGACGTCGGTCCTCGCAATCCTGATCCTGCTCTTCCTCATCACCCCGGCTGCAACCCTCGGTGCCATCGTCTTCTTCGGCGTGTCGATGTTCTTCCTGCAACGCTTCCTGAGTCCGGTCAACTCGACCGCTGGCCGCAAGGCACAGGAGACGGCGTGGACGGTGAGCAAGCGACTCATCGAGCCCATGGACGGGTTCCGCGAGGTGTCGATGCACGACTCCCAGCCGTATTTCGTCGATCGGTACCACCGTGCAGTCCTGGACAATGCGGAAACCGTCCGCAAGGCGAACTTCTACACGGGGCTTCCCAAGTCCATCCTCGAGGTCATCACCATCATTTTCCTGTCGGTGATCCTCGTCTTCATCGCGAATGCCCCCAACCCGCCGGCCCTCATGGCAACGTTCTCAGTATTCATTGCCGCAGCCATCAAACTGCTGCCGTCCATGTCCGCCATCAACGCCACGATGGGAACCATCAACTACGGCAAGACCGGTCTCGAGATCACGGTCAACACCCTGCGCCCCCTCATCGCGTCCCACCAGATCGACACCTCGGCAGAGTGTGACTACCCGTCGGCTGATCTGCCCCCGGAGTACGAGAAGCACCCGCACACCATCGAGGTGCGTGACATCACCTTCAGCTATCCGGACGGGGACCGGCCCGTCCTCAACGATGTGAGCTTCACGATCCCTCCGGGCACTTCCCTCGCGTTGTGCGGTGTTTCCGGATCGGGAAAGACCACCTTGGTCAACATCATGCTCGGCCTCATCAAGCCGAACGGCGGAAGCGTGGCCTTCGGTGGCATGAACATCGTCACCAACGAAACCCAGTGGCACGAGAACATCGCCTACGTCCCACAAGATGTTTTTCTCATCAACGACTCGGTACGAGCGAACATTGCTTTCGGCATACCTGAGTCCGAATGGGACGACGACCGCATCAACGCGTGCATCGACGCCGCCCAACTCAGGGACATCGTCGACGAGCTGCCCGAAGGCCTGAACACCGGCATCGGCCCCAAGGGCGCGCGGCTGTCGGGCGGTCAGCGTCAGCGAATCGGTATCGCCCGTGCCCTGTACCGGGACCCCCAGGTGCTGGTCCTCGACGAGGCGACGTCGGCCCTAGACAATGCCACCGAGGCCAAGATCACCAAGACGATCAATGGCCTTCAGGGAAAGGTGACCACGATCATCGTCGCCCACCGACTGTCGACCGTTCGCGACGTCGATCAACTCCTGTTCCTCGAGAACGGGGAGATCACCGCTCGTGGAACGTTCGCGCAGGTCGAGCAGCAATCGCCGTCGTTCGCGCGACTGGTGGAGCTCGGTGATCTCGACTCCCGTACGAAGGCCCACCCCTCATGACCCGACGCGTGGAGGTGTGCTGGGTTCCGTCTGGCATCCCTGAACAGGATGAACGGTGCGAGAAGGCAGCCGCCCTCGCCGCACGTTTGTGGGAGGTCCCCAGCCCCACCGTGCTGCAACCCGAGTCATCCGGCCGCGCTAATGCGCTCCTGGCAGGTGCGCGGCGACGAATCACCCTGGTGGTTGCCACAAGTCTCCCCGACCTGGCAGCCGCCATCCGGGCACGTCATGGCCAGGTGTTCGGCTGGGTCATCCGCGACTCGGACCATGTGATGTCCGTTTCCGAGCACGATCTCGAGCGCATAGGACATGTGTGGGTGACCCGTTCGGTCCCTTCCGATGACCTCACCCATGACCTGCGCCACACGTTCGCAAGGATCTCGAACCGACTGAGCGTCTGGACGCCGACGCTTCGAACCGAGATGACCGCACTCCAGCGGCAGGTCCGTGAGCAGGAGCAGCGACTCAACCCTGGTGATGACATCCCTGATCTTGTCAACCTCCCCGACCAGATCCACCGAGTCGTCTTCCTCGCTCCTCGGGTGCCCGAGATGAGCGGCGGGTCGACCGCCGTCATGAACCTCTCCGAGGCGTTGGTGGACCGTGGAATCGAGGTGAGGCACCTGTCGGTCAAACCGGGCACCGGTGTCTCCCCGGTCCCGACCAGGACCATCATCCGGGATCCTGAGCTCCACCGAGGACCGACCCTGCGCAACGGTGGAGGTCACAGCATCATGCGTAGCCTCCTCAAGGTGGCGCTCAAGCGAGTCGATCACCTTGCCGACATTTTGAGGCTCAGGCTGACAGTGCCACTCCTCGGCGGTCACGACGTGCTCGTCACCAGTCACGCACTCGCCGCCCAAGCACTTCAGCAGCATCACTTCCCCACCGACGGCGCCCGCCTGCACATCGGTCAGCACCATTCCCAGTACGAGAGCCTCACCGGAGAACCCTGGCTGTACGAGGCGATACCCGCACAGTTCTCGTCCGTCGACGGTTTCACAGCCCTCACCGATGCTGACGCGCAGAAATTCCATACCTTGGTCGGCTGCCCCTGCTTCGGACTGCCGAACGCCCTTCCGAGCGACCTCATCGACCCACCACAGTCATCGCTGACGTCACGCCGGGCAGTCGTTCTGGCGCGATTCAGTCCGGAGAAGCAACTGCCGCTCATGGTTCGCGCGTTCGCCAAAGCGGCCGCCAGCGGTCAGTACGGCGGCTGGACCCTGCACATCCATGGCGCGGGCCCCGAGGAGGACGCCATCCGTACGGCCATCCGCGACTGTCGGGCCGAGGACCGTGTGGTCGTCGAGCCGCCGACGAGGAGCATCTCCGAGGTTTACCAAGGGGCGGCCCTCAACCTGTTGGCATCCTCCTCGGAGGGATTCGGCATGACCATCATCGAGGCAGCCGCTCACGGTGTCCCTTCGCTGGCCTTCGACGTCTCCCCCGGGGTTCACGGGCTGCTGTCCGACGGTGCCGGCTGGCTCGTTGAGGAAGTCAGCGAGGGTGCCTACTGCGAGGCTCTTCAGCGGGTACTCGGCTCACCTGAGGAACTTCACCGTGCCGGCCGGACGGCACGGTCGACAATTGCCCGAGCTCACGAACCGCAACGCATTGCGGACGCGTTCGCGGGAATCGTCAACGAGCTCATTGACGGTGAATCGGGAAAGCCTTCATGAGTCCCGTCTCGATGGCTGCCTGATGGGGCAACGGATGCCACGACGAGACGACATGGTCGGCCTCACGCACCATCTCGACCGGATCGACGGGGTCACGCTTAACACTGAAGGCCGAGTAGTAGTAGTCGAACTTGTACCGACCACCTGTGATATCCGGCCCCGGCTCGATCCACTGATTCGGGACGCCGAAGGAGTCGGACACGATGAGGCCGTGCAGGCTGGAGGACAACACCAGCCTGCACTGAAGGATCTCGGACACCACAGCCTCGACCGGTGCACAGACGTCGATCAGCTTCACCGCCGGGTGAGAAGCGATTTCTCGGCTCCTCTCGCTGTCTCGCTCGGTGAAGTGCGGCACAAAACCAATCCTGTCGGAGGGCTGCCACTGCAGATGCGGTAGCGCCCGACGCACAAGGATGCCTGGATCACCCAGCGGTACTTCGGAGTGCCCGGCCTCTATGAACCGTTCCATGCTGAGGGCGCCGCGCAAGGCCAGCACCTTGATATCAGGCCCGTTCCACGAGGCACCGGGCTCGACGAAGCCACTGCCCCAGATCCATGGACAAGTTTCGGCCAAGTTCTGGATCCCCTCGAGGATCGAGCCCACGGCGACCATGTCCGCAGCACCGATACCCGAGTACTTGACCTCCGCGCCGAAGAGGTTTCGGATCAGCAGCGGACTGAGTTGATCCCCGAAATTGGCATTGGCGTCGTTGCTCCCGGCCCAGTACAGCCTGATCGGCGCGACACGCCACATGAGCGATTTCGGCGCATACTTGCGCACTAGGGCCTTGGCTCCCCCAATGGCCTCAGAAAGGGTCGTCATTCTCTGCTCGTTCCTGTCAACGTCGGGGACTTCGGTTCGTCCTGATGTCCATCAGGACGATGTCGGCAAGCCGTTCCTTGAAGTGGTCAGGGTCGTAGACGCACGCTCTGTCGACACACCGCGCGGACAGCTCATGACGGTCCTGCGGAGTCATTGACGCGATCCTTCGAGTCTGCGCCTGCAGCTCCTCAGGGGTCGACCAACGTCCAGCCCCATCCACCGGAAGTACGACCTCGCGCGGCCCCGCAGTGTCAATGACAACGGGGATGCAGCCGGCCGACATCGCCTCGACAGTGGTGATCCCGAAATGCTCCTGGGTCTGGGGCATGACGGTGGCGTCGGATCCGTACCCCTGGGAGCGCTCGATCGTCGAGGTCCAGAAGGTCATCCAGATCGCCCGTGACCTCGACACGTGGTTCGACGCCGAGGAGCCCCCGGTCGTCATCTGCACCATGGGCGGGTTCACCAAGGACGCCTTCGTGGCCCCCGAGGAGCGCCCGGCCATGTACGCCCGGATCGCCCAGGCCCTCGAGCGCATCGACGAGGACGGGGTCCGTCTGACCTCGCAGACCCTGCCGCCCTACCCGTGGCTCATGGGTGGCCAGCAGCACCACAACCTCTTCATGGGCCTCAACGACACCGTCGACTTCTGCAACCAGTACGGACGTCGTCTCACCCTCGACCTGTCCCACTCCAAGTTGGCCGCCAACTTCAACAAGATCCCGTTCAGCGAGTACATCGCCAAACTGGCACCGCTCAGCGACCACCTGCACATCGTCGACGCCGAAGGTGTCGACGGGGAGGGCCCGCAGATCGGTGAGGGCGAGATCGACTGGCCGATGACCGCCAAACAGCTCGACGAGCTGGCTCCAGGAGTCACATTCATCCCGGAGATCTGGCAGGGCCACGTCAACAACGGTGAGGGATTCTGGACGGCCCTCGAGCGCCTGGAGCAGTGGTTTTGATGAACCAGCCGACTGCCCTATGGATATCCCCGGTGAGCAACCTCGCCGGGGTGGCCCGACATATCCTCGACGTCGCTCAGGTCGGGATCCCCAATTGGCGGATGGTCGTCTCATGCCCCTCCGGCCCTCTCGCCGACAAGCTCCGGGAGATGGACGTCAAGGTCGTCGACCTTCCCGTCGAGACCGGAACCGGAACCGCGGTCCGATCCTTGCGTGCAACGGTTCAGCAACTCGGGCCTGACATCATCCACTCCCACCTGGCCAAGGCCGATTTCCTGTCGGCAATGGCTTCGGTGGGCACCGGAGTCAAGCTGGTCTCGACCGAGCACACCATCCCGTCCGACCGGTTCATGTATCACCCGAACCGGGCTTCGGCAGTCTTCATGGAGACAGCCCACCGTGTCCGGCTGCACCGATTCGCCCATGTCATCGCCGTGTCTCAGGCGACAGAACGGGAAATACGTCACCAGTGGCATGCGAAGGGGCCGATCACGGTCATGCTCAACGGCATCGACCGTCCCACCACCCCGCCGTCCCGCGAGCCTGGTCTGCGGTTGCTGTCCCTCGCGCGACTGTCGAAGGAGAAGAACATCTCCGCGACGATTCGTGCCTTCGAGCACATCACCCGTGAGCATCCGGAGGCGACCCTGACGGTGGCCGGGACCGGGAGTGAGGAAGCCTCTCTCAAGACCCTGACGCGCCGCTTGGGCCTCGAGGACAAGGCGAGCTTCCCCGGCTTCGTCCGTCCCGGCGAGGCGATGACCAACCATGACGTCATCGTTCAACCCTCAAAGTCGGACAACTGCTCCTACACCCTCCTCGACGCCCTCGCGCAGGGAATGGGCGTGGCCGCGAGCCCGGTCGGCGGCAACCCAGAGATCCTTCCTGCCCGGTGCATCGCCGAGGCCGATGACGTCGAAGCGCTGGCGGAAGTGGCCATCCGGCAGGGACTCCATCTGGACAACCGCCCCACCCTGACCGACGCCATTCCCACCGTGGCGAACATGGTTGAGAGCATCTGCGGGGTCTATCGAAAGGTTGTGGCATGACCAGTTTCACCATCGCCTCGAACCAAGGCACGATGGGCGGCGGTGAGGTCATGATGCTCGCCATCGCCGAGGCCGCCCGTGAATTGGGACGCGACGTCACCATCATTGCACCCCAGACTCCCGGCGACGTTGTTGAGGAAGCCCGCAAGCGGGGTTTCCGGGTCATCGCCATCCACGGCGACACCACCGGGAAGTACCTGGAGAATCTGCGTCGCTGGGACGCGAGTGAGCGCACCGGGCTGCTGTGGTGCAACGGGCTGCGCCCGGCCTTCGCCACCTCGGGGCACCCCGACCGGGTCGTCCACCTGCACCAACGCCCACTCGGAAAGCTGCGCGCCCTGGCTGTCGTGGCCCGTCATGGGACCCTGGCAACGGTCGTCCCCTCGGCATCGATGGCAGAGGCGGTCTCCGACGCCCGGGTGATGTGGAATTGGAATCCCCCAGCACGCCACCGTGCTCCTCGCCCGGTGGAGGGCACCGTCACAGTCGGATTCCTCGGTCGACTGTCATCCGACAAGGGGGTCCCGCGACTGTGCGAGGCGATGGCCGAGTTGAAGCGCCGGCACCCTGGGCGATTCAGGCTACTGCTGGCCGGGGAATCCCGGTTCGTCGACCCGGCCGACGCCCAACTCGTCGCCCGTCGCATCGCGAGTCTGGGCGACCTCGTCGACCACCGCGGCTGGATGGACCGTGACGAGTTCTTCTCCTCAGTCGATCTCTCGGTCTTCCCATCTGTATGGCCCGAGCCCTTCGGCCTTGTCGTCTCCGAGGCAATGTCGGCGCGCTGCCCCTTCGTCCTCACCGATGCCGGGGCACTGCAGGAGGTCGCCGGCCCCGATCATCCCTTCGTGGCGCGAGCGGACGACGCCACCAGCCTGGCCGATGCCATCGAAAGGGCCGCCGAGGGCTACAACAAGGGTCTCCTGGACGCAGCTCACGACCGCTGGCAGGAGAACTTCTCCCCCGAGGCCGGACGCGCCCGTCTCGCGGAGATCCTGGCTGACGTCGATCCGGAGCCCGACCAGGGCGCCCCGCACGTCGCCATCGCCCACGACTACCTCACGCAACGAGGTGGTGCAGAACGTGTCGTCACCCAGTTCGCCAGAATGTTCCCGGAGGCCCCGATCATCACATCGGTGTATGAATCGGACCTCACCTACCCTGAGTTCTCCACTCATGAGGTCATCACCTCTCCGCTGAACAAGATCGGATGGCTCCGTCGCCACTTTCGAGCCGGTCTTCCGCTCTACGACTGGGCCTTCGACCACACCGAGGTGCCGACGGGGACGGACACCGTTCTCGTCTCGACAACCGGTTTCGCGCACGGGGTCAAGACCCCACCGAACTGCCGCAAGGTCGTCTACTGCCACTCCCCCGCCCGTTTCCTCTACCTGGCCGACGACTACCTCGGCGGACACTGGTGGCGATCTCCCAAGGGGATCGTCCTCAAGGTGCTCACCCCACCGCTACGACGTTGGGATCGCAGGGCCGCCGCGTCCGCGGACGAGTACCTGTGCAACTCGACAGTGGTTCGCGACCGTATCCGTGACGTGTACGGGATCGAGGCAGCAGTCGTGCATCCGCCGTACTCCCTGAATCCCACCGGCCCCCAGGAGCCACTACCGGGACTGGATCATCCCTCCTTCTTCCTGGTGGTCAGCCGCCTCATGCCCTACAAGAATGTCGACATCGTGCTGAATGCCTTCGTGGATCTGCCCGATGAGCATCTGGTCGTCGTCGGGTCAGGGCCATTGCGCGATGAATTGCACGATCTCGCCCCCGCCAACGTATCCTTCTTCGAAGGCATCAGTGACGCCCAGCTGCGTTGGGCCTACGCCCACGCGTCGGCGGTCATCGCGCCGAGCAAGGAGGACTTCGGGTTGACCCCCGTGGAGGGCTTCGCCTTCGGAACCCCCTGCCTGGGGCTACATGCCGGTGGCTACCTGGACACCGTCGTGGACGGCGTCTCCGGACGATTCTTCGACTCCGCAACCCCCGGAGCCGTGACGCAGGCCATCCGCCAGTTCCGCGAGAACCCTCTCGAGGAGCGCACCGTATTGGAGCACGCGGGGAAGTTCTCCCCAGAGACCTTCGCGAGGGCCATCAGGTTGCACCTACGACCGGCACCCGAGCGCGGCCCCAGTCCTTGCCACGACCAGGTGTAGACGGGCGCCCCCAGCCCAGGACCCCATTGGGTTCCCCTGCGGTCGAGGACGTCACCCACAACCGAACTCAACCAACGATGTCGCCCCGACATCCCATCACGAACGGGAGATTTCAACCTCATGGCACCAAGCAAGTTGACCGGGATTCAGCGCCGCCTACACGCCTCGAGGTCCGCTGCGATGACGGCGGCCAACAGCAGACTCCATCCCTCGGCACCCTGCACCACCGTGTACCAGTGGACCCATGTGAAGAACTTCGGCGACCTCATGTCGTGCCGTGTCCTCGCCGACGGCGGCATCCTCGCGTTCTCCAGGCGTCTCTCCCAGGCCGCCCTACTGTGCATCGGATCGGTCTTCAACCACCGTCCGACCAAGCCCCATCCCTGGATCTGGG
Source organism: Cutibacterium nasicola (assembly GCF_052654715.2). Lineage (NCBI taxonomy): Bacteria > Bacillati > Actinomycetota > Actinomycetes > Propionibacteriales > Propionibacteriaceae > Cutibacterium > Cutibacterium nasicola. The sequence goes on from NZ_CP199745.2 coordinate 2,122,972, forward strand.
GCTCGGGCATGTTGACTCCCGACGCCCCGGTCCTCGAGAACCGCAAGGTTTTTGGTGTCCGTGGCTGTCTCACCCGTGACGTGGCCGGACTCCCCGAGACCACTCCGTTGGGGGATCCCGGGCTGCTGTACACCGACCGGATCAGACTGCCACGGGCACGTAGGCACAGGTGGGGCATCGTCTCGCACTTCGAGGACAAGCGTCACCTGTTCATCAAGGAACTCACCACGCACGACGACACGATCGCGATCGACGTCTGCCAAGAGCCCCGCAAGGTCGTGAGTGCCATCAACAGCTGCTCCCACATCTTCACCACGTCGTTGCACGGCCTGATCGTGGCTGACTCGTTGGAGATCCCGGCGTGTTGGGGACGTCCCGACGCACAGTCCGACACCGGGGACTTCAAGTTCAACGACTATCACACGGCCTACCACACGATGGCCAGCGACCAGCGTCGCGCTGATCTCACCCGCACCATCAACCTCCGGGAGCTCGAGGACCTCGCGGCGTCACCGGACGTCGATGATGTCAATCGCGTGAAGAACGACCTCCGACGCTCCCGGAAGGATCTCGCCAAGGCCTCGGTGGTCCGCACCGGGAGGACCTCTACTGTCCGGAACGTGGCACGTGAGATTGGCCTGACCATGTGGCGCGGCCACGCCTGAGCAGAGATGACGGAAATCCGAGTGTCCACGCCGGCCCCGCGGAAGTGGCGTCGTAACGAGGTGGAACAACCAACTCCAGGCAGCGTATTCTCGTCTGGGTGCACGATGCCCCGTTGCGCCGATTTCACCGCTCCCGCACCGGGTTGCATCGCTCCCCGGCAAGGAGGACCTCAAGTTGGCCACGGTGGCGATCGCCGGACGTGGGGTCCATCCCGTCATGAGCCCCTCAACCATGACCGCACGACCTCGCCGCACTTCCCCGAGGTCATCAGGGCCCAGCGCCCAGCCGCTCGAGAACCAGAAGGACTGAGATGACCACTGCATCGATCATTATCCCGTCGTATCGGGGGGCACAGCGACTGCCGCGCCTGCTGAGCGCACTGGCGGCACAGACCGCCAAGGATTGGGAGGCCATCGTCGTCATTGACGGGGACATGGACGGCTCGGAGGGGATCGTCGCCACGTATTCCCATCTGCCGATCCGGTCCTTGGTATTCCCGCAGAATCGTGGCCGTGTCGCGGCTCTCAACGCCGGCCACGAAGCCGCCGAGGGCAACGTCCTCATTCGCTGTGACGACGACCTGGAGCCGGCGCCCGACTACGTCGAGCGTCACGTCGCCAACCACGCCGATCGCGAGCAGGGAACCATCGGCATCTGCCTCAACGTCCTTCCCGACAACCGCTACACCGCCGTGTACGGAGCTGAGGCGGACGAGCGGGTCCGGGCCGGCGCCTACCGGGCCGATGACGACCAGACCTGGCGCTACTGGGCCGGAAACGTCTCCATCACCAAGGCCATCTGGGAGCAAGTCGGGCCCTATGACGACCACTACCAGGCCTACGGGTGGGAGGACGTCGACTACGGCTGGCGTCTCCACCAGGCCGGCATCCCCATCGTCGTCGATCCCGCCCTCGCGACAAGGCACCACGCAGCGGCGGTCTCGACGCTTGCCCGCGTCAGCCGAAGTTATCGCTCCGGTCAGGCCCGTCGGACCTTCGACGAGATTCACGGACCAGGCACCTCCGGCGCCGTCCGTCCGGTAGAGGACAGCAGGTGGAACCAGCTTGTCTGCTCCACCGCCCCCCACCTGTCCTACCGCCGGATCCAGGCCCTGGCCAAGAGCCTCGACGCTGCTCTGCCCGGTCTCCCAGCCCCGGTCGCACAAAAGGCCATTGCGCTGCTTGTCGAGGCGTCGGGCATCGCGGGATACGAGACCACCGAAACCGCGGAGAGAGACTTCTGACACATGGGCAAGACCGAAACCGCTCCCAAACATGGAGGCGTCCTGAAGAACCTGAGGTTCCTCATCTCCACGTTCTCCCGCCCGACCCAGGTCAAGCTCGTCCTCTACCTCTGCGCGCAGGCCCTGATCTCGCTGATGGACATGGTCGGAATCGCCATGGTCCTGCCCGTGACCCAGGTCCTCATGGGGGCCGACCTCGACAAGGGTTACCTGGGAGTGGCCCACAGAATGCTGGGAAACCCGTCCACCGGAACGTTCACGATTGAACTCTGCGTGGCGATGGTGCTCGCCTTCCTCGTCAAGGCGGTCGTCGGGACATGGCTGTCGTGGTGGTCCACCGGGTTCGTCGCACGACTGTCCGTGGGGACCTCGTCCCGACTGCTGAGCGCCTTCCTCCACGAGGACTACCTGTCACACAAGAGAAGGGACGTCGCCGAGGTCATTCGCAATGTCGGTCCGGCCGTACAGGCCGCGCACACCCAGTCACTGGGCGGAATGATGAACCTCTCCGGACTGGTGTTCTCCAGCGTCACGGTGATGATCCTGCTGCTCATCATCACCCCGCTCCCGACACTCCTCGCGATCATCTACTTCGGCATTCTCATCCTCTTCATCCAGAAGGCCCTCGGCCGCCGCAATGCCGACGCCGGACATCTCGCCCAGAAGACGGCGTGGGAGGCCAGCAAGGCTCTCGTCGAGGCCATGAATGGGTTCCGTGAGATCAACGTCCAGGAGTGCGACACCCAGTTCATCGCGCGGTACGCTGAGAAGAACGCCGAGAACGCCAATGCCAGCAGGTTGGCGAACTTCTACACCGGTCTTCCGAAGATCATCCTGGAATTCCTCACGATCATGTTCATCGCGATCGCCCTCACCATCGTCTCGATGACCTCGGATCCCTCGTCGGCAATGGCCACGCTGACCGTCTTCGTCGCCGCTGCCATCAAACTGCTGCCCAACATGTCCGCCATCACGGCCAGCATCGGGATGGTCCGCTTCGGCGCCGGCGGTCTCGACATCACCGTCAGGACGCTCAAGAACATGAGCGGCAACAAGGAGTTCCGGTCGGACAGCCCCCTGCCCACGCACGAGGACGTCATCAAGCAGGTGCACCGCATCGGATACGGACAGCCGCATCCGGTTCCCCTCTCAGTAACCGACCTGTCCTTCACCTACCCCGACGGGACGGACCCGGTGCTGCAGAACATCACGATCGACATCCCGGCCGGCACCTCCCTTGCACTGTGTGGATTGAGCGGGTCCGGCAAGACGACCCTTATCGACATCCTCCTGGGCCTGATCCCGTACCGCCACGGAGTCATCACCTTCGACGGGATCGACATCCAGAACAACATGAGGTCGTGGCACGACCATGTCGCATACGTTCCACAGGACGTCTACATCCTTGATTCGTCGATCGACGCGAACATCGCCTTCGGAATCCCCGAGGACGCGTGGGACCGACAGCGCATCGTCGAGTGCATCAAGGCAGCCCAGCTTACCGACGTCGCCAGCGAGTTCGAGAGCGGGCGTCTGGCCAGCGTGGGAGAACGTGGTGCCAGGCTCTCGGGAGGCCAGCGTCAGCGCATCGGAATCGCTCGGGCTCTGTACCGGAACCCGTCGGTGCTGGTCCTTGACGAGGCGACCTCGGCTCTCGACAACGAGACCGAGGCTGCCATCAGCAACACGATCCACTCCCTGCAGGGAGAGGTCACCACCGTGCTGGTGGCACACCGACTGTCCACCGTCCGCGACGTCGACCAGCTCATCTACCTCGAGGACGGGCACATCGCCGCTCGGGGAACCTTCTCCGAGGTCCAGAAGTCGTCGAGATCCTTCGCACGGCTGGTCGAATTGGGCTCCCTCGATCGTGAGGTCCCCCGTGACGAACGATAGTCGCTGGCCTCGCCACGGTCCCCGGACCCACGATGAACCATCGCTTCGTTCAACGCGCAGCTGCCAGCACACACCAATGGGAGTGATCCATGTTTGACGCCAGCGTCATTGTCCCTGCACACAACGCATCGAAGACTCTCGGTGCCCAACTGGACGCCCTGTGCACGCAGGAGACGGACAAACACCTGGAGGTCATCGTCGTCGCGACGATCGGTCGACCGACTCGACCGCCGAGACGGCGAGGTCGCGTGCTGCCAAGATCAGGAGCACCATCGACGGCCGGCTGGACGTCATCTCCACAAGTCCTGACGGGCCGCACGGTCCATCGGCGGCGCGCAACGCGGGTGCCGAGCGCGCTTCGAGCGACAAGCTGCTCTTCTGCGATGCAGACGACATCGTTCCCCCGAACTGGGCGGAGACGCTGATCGCGGCCCTCGACCGTCACCCCTTTGTCGTCGGTCCGCTCAATCCCTTCATCGACGACCCGGAGAAATCCGACATTCCGCAATTCCCGAACTTCCAGGTGTGGAACAACCTGTGCCCGACCGGGGCGGCGGCGAACATGGCCATCGATGCCAGCCTCTTCCACTTCCTTGACGGGTTCGACACCCGGCTGCCCATCGCCGAGGACATCGACCTGTGCGTTCGCGCTCATCTGGCGGGCTGGGACGTCGCTCCGACCGACTGCACCGTTGCCTATCGTTCCCGCAAGATGTACTGGCAGCAGGTGCGACAGTCCATCGGATAGGCAGGTTACGACGCGCTCCTGCGTGCGGGGTACCGCGATCTCATCGTCGAGGCGGGCGGCCACGGTGTCCGCCTTTCAGACCTGACGTCCGACTTGGTGAAGACGGTGGTCAACCCGAAGAGGTGGCCGACGAGCGTGCCGGACCTCAAGGTGTGGGCCCAACAGGTCGTCATCAAGGTCGAACGCATCCGTGTCGTTCTCGACTACTGGGCCAGGCACGGCGCACAGGGCTGACACGAGTCACGGACGGACGCACCCACCCGCGCGAGACGTCAGCTCTGTGTCCGAGCGCGATCGATGACCTCCATGAGGTGATCGCCGAAATGCTCGTGGTCGTACTCGGTTGCCCTTTTCCGAGCGGCCCGGGACGCAGCCTCTTGATCGTCCTCGGAGAGGTGGGCAATATGGACCGTCTCGGCCCGCAGCTCCTCGACCGTCCGCCACAGGCCGGCGTCCTGGAGTCCTTCCACGACCTCGCGAGGTCCTGCCGTCGCATAGACGACGGGCACGCATCCGGCTGACATGGCCTCCACCGTCGTGATCCCGAAGTGCTCCTGGGTCTTGGGATCGGCATCAGCGTCCTCGCCGTAGCCCTGCGCATGCCAGTACATCGTCGCTCGCGAATAGAGTTCCCGCAGCACCTGGAAGTCAACATTCGGGTGGAACTCGACGGGTGCCGAACCAGCCCTCCTACGAAGTCCGTCCACGACCTGCTGCTTGGCCGGTGGACACGCTCCGACGACGTGGAGTGTCCAACCCTCGCGATGGAGGTCCTCCATGCCAGCGAAGGCGTCAACGAGCACGTCGAATCGCTTGTTCGGCACCTTCGGAACAACGGGTTCGAAGCGCCCGACCGTGATGATGTCGCGTCCCTTCGCCACACCGTCAACCGCCATGGCCGGGCACGGAGGAGGAAGAACCGTCGAGTCGACGTTCCAAAGCCGGCTGACATGTCCGGAGGTGAAGTGGGAGTTCGCCACCACCATCTGGTAGTTGTGGGGGAACGGTGTCCAGGTGACGAGAACCTTCCGCGCAACGGTCATGACACCCATGTACAGGCGGTGCAGGAAGGTCGTGCACTGGTAGTCCCGTCTGTGCGGGAAGTGGCAGACGTAGATGTTCGTTCGCGCCGTCCCCGGGGTCTCATTGCTGGAAGCACAGTTGATGAAGAGGTCAGCATGGAGTGGACGGAGCTGTAGTTTCCAGATCCAGTCCTCGATGAGGCGGCACAGTGCGACCGGTACCTGCCGCTCCATCCGGCTGAAATCCTTGATTCGGTGGATCCTCACCCCGGACAGGTCAAGGCCGTAATGTTTTTCCAGCCAGGTGTGTGTGACGTCGGCGTTCGCGAGAATGACGTCATCGTGGCCGCGCTCCGCGAGTGCAGCCGCGGTCACAACGGCGTAGCGTTCCGCTCCACCGCCGGGCTGCAGATACGGCATGAAGACGATGGCTGGCCCACGCGAACCCGGACCCCGCTCCCCCGCGACACTGGCGTTGCGTCGGGGGTCCAGAACCGGCCTCCACGCGCAGACGCCAGCTCCGGGGTGGTGGTTCCTCAGGAACTCCCGGCCCTTGTCCAGTACGCGGCCGATCAGAGCAGGAAGAGGTCCCTGCGCGATCCGTGTGTCCTTCACCATGACTCAACCTCCGTCGTGCGAGCGTGATGCGAACGGCCCGTCACTGACCCGTGTGGGTTCGACAGCGCCGACAGTCACCTCAGCCTGCATTCCTTCCTTGACCGGACAACGTCTTCGCAATGATCGAGGCGGGCTCGTCCCCCGACGAATCAATCGGCATCGTCGGCTCGTCGCCCCACCTGGAAAGGTTGTACCGACTCCAGAAATCCTCGATCCAGGCCGGTGGGGCCGGATGGTGAACCCATGCCGGCAGACCTCGGCATGCGGCCTCGAGGGTTCCGGTGGAGAAGATGGAGACGACCGGCCGCCCCTCCTCGACCAAGGACTTGCCTGATGCCTTGATGATGACGCCAGCCCTCGCCATGATGCGATGCTGGACACGCGACATGACGTCCGCCTCGTTGGGGTGGGGGCGGTAGATCGCACCGGTCGAGGTGCAGAACTCCGTGTACATCCGTTGCTTGGCAGCTCGGCCCAGTTCAGCACCGTGCAGTTGTCCCAGCATCACGGGCGTCTCGTCAAGGATCTCCACCTTGGGCAGCCTCGAAGCCTTCCACAGCATCTGGGAGCCGGTCACCTCACTGGTGACGTCGGAGCGGCCCGCGCACTGGTATTCGGCGTCGGCCTCGGACCACGCGAACAGGTGGTCCCCCGGGCTCAGCGGAGGCGCCCAGGGCGTCAACAATCCGTGCTGGACGACGCAGAACCTGGCATTGTGCCTCGTGGCCCAGGGCTTCACCTGGCGAGCCAGGTGATTGAAGGTTCCCAGGGTGAGTACCTGTTCTATCGAGGGTGGCAGCCACCCACCCTCGTTCCACTCCATGACGCGTACTGCCCCGGTCGCGGCCTCGCGGGCCTCGGAATGCGCCGAGAGAACGGCCGTACGATCAGGGTCGAGGTGCTCCAAGGGGTCGAAGGTCGCGTAGTAGCAACTCGCCGAGACCTGGTCAAGCACGACCAAGGTCGTGGGACGTTCGACCGGCAGGTACAGCTTCGCCGGAGTGACGGACGGCTGATGTCGCACGAACCTCTTGGCAGCTGCCAGTCCGAACCGCACCCGGTTCCGGCTGTCGGACCACCGGCACCACGCGTCGAGATCGTCAGGGAAGACGAGTCCTGGACCTGTCATGACCACAACTCCTCAATGACAGCAGCACGGCGGTCCAAGGTGTGCTCGGCCAGGGTGCGGGCCTTCGCAGCCCGACGCATGGCACTCATGCGGGTCCGATCCGAGAGGACCTGTCGGGCGAGCTCAATCGTCTCCTCAGCACTGTGTTGAACGAGTACTTCGTTGCCCGGTTCGTAGAACTCACTGACGTCGTCACGATCGACGATCTGGACCCCACCGACACCACACGCCTCGAAGGTACGCATGGTGAAGCCGTCCTGATCACCGTGCACATTGAGCGTCGCGGCCGAATCTCGCATGATGCCGTAGGCCTCGCCCAGGCCAACATCTCGTCTTGCCGGAATACCGGTGGACGTGATCCGCCACGTCCTCAGACGGTCGAGGGGGTGGTCAGACCATTCCCTACCATATGCCATCACGGGAATCCCAGCGCTGACGAGAGCAGCGAGGAACTGCTGACGGGCAGGAAGATGAGACCCTACGAAAGTGATGTCACGTCGTGGCCAGCGGCCGGAAGGCACGGTCGACGTGTTAAATCCTATTGGAACGTAGTGGGCGTCGATTCCTTTCCCCTGCAATTCCACAGTATCATCGCGGCTGTACGTCGCGACGGTGGAGACGGACGCCACCCTGCCGATGTCCAGTGCCATGCGACGCAATTCGTCGTACAGCCAGACGACCGAGCGTATTGTGCGCCGTCTCATCTCATCCCAATAGGCCTCGCCGAGAACATCACCTCGGACGGTGAGTACAAGGTCGGGACGGACAGAACGCACACGCTCGATCGCCCTGGCCGTCACGACCTCGGCTGACAGGTGTCCCTCGGTGCCGCGGATCTTGGCCGGCAACTCATACCTCAGCTTGTTCCACGCCTTCTCGACGCGCGGGGCCGCATCGTACCGATGCACGACGACGTCGTAACCGGTCCTCTCGAACGCGTCACCAATGGCATCCCCGTAGCCATGGAAACTGGGGGTTACGACGAGGAGCCGCATCATTTCACCATCCTTAAGGAATCATCTCGGTTTCGCGTCCACCCAAGCGGACTCTTTGACGGCTGCACGACATCGAGCGAGTCGGTCATCACTGCGCGTCCTTCGTGATGGGAACCACAGCCATGCCTTGGCCAGTGTCCAAAGACAACTGCTCCTGCGCCTTGATGGGCGAACCGTATCGCTCGCACAGCGCAACCCCGATGACGATGAAGGCCGGGACAGTGAAGAACACCTCACCCAGTTTCCACGCACACACCAGGATGGCGATTGCTGCGCCCTCCACGACCCGTTGCTCGTCAGAGACTTTCGTTCGCTGGTCCATGAGGCCCCAGACCACGAGGACGAACAGACCCACGACAGCGACCAACAGCGGAATACCACCCTCAACCCGGAGGGCCGCATAGGAGTCGTGAAACCACATCCGGCGGTCGTCGAAGACCAACACCCATGCTGTGCCCAGACCCTCGCCGTACCAAGGAGCTGCATGCACCTTGGCCACCGTCGCGACGTCGATGACACTACGGAACCAGTCCGTCCCGGCCCTGCCGGCGAAGACACCGGTCCGGGCAAGGTTCTCCTCGACATAGCGAATTACACTCCAGCCAAGGAACGCCAAAACCAGGCGCAAGGTTAAACCAAGACGGTCACGGATGAACACCCAGACGCACCCTGCCGCAAACGCCATCATGGAGGTCCGAGATCCCGTCGCAACAGCAGTCGCACTAAATACCAAGAATGCAATCGTGCGGGTCGTCGTCGTACGCAGGATGGCCAAGGCCATGATGCCGATCACCGCATAGACCATCCCGGCCACGTTCTTGTCGCCGAGGAAACCAAGCAGGAAGCCCTCATATCTAGCGCCTCGCAGCGATGTGAAGTTCGCCGGGATGTTGATGAAGACCAGGGCGAATGCATAACCAGCGATGAGGGAACGCCACAGCAGCCGCCGCTGCGCCAGGCAGACCGAAAACAGAACCAGGAGAAACCACCGGAACGACCTTTGCAGCCATGGCTCACCCTCGTGGATCGAGACCGCGATGACCCATGCGAGCACCGTGGCCCACATGAGCAAATAGAAACCAAAACCTCGTACCTTGATGGTCGGACGCACGAAAGCGCAGACGAAGATCGCACCTGCGACGAGAATGACGTCAATGGGAACCGGCAGACCCGCGTCCCACCTACCCAGGATGAGGCTGCACCCCAACAAGAAGTCAGGAACCCGCGTACTGCCGACACGATCGGCAAGACTACGGACCTTGGTGCCCATACCCCTACCCTGGCCCGCCACAGCGGCGGACCCGGTGTGCCCTTCAGCAACCAGCTCGATCATTTGGCTCGACGTGGAGTGGGCTCTGGGTCCGTGTCAACGGGTTCCGTTTTCTGGACTCGGACTAGCCTCTCCTTCGGCTGACGATCGTCCTTGACAACGGCAATTGATTCCTGGCTGTCCTGCTCCTCCGTGCCATAAGACGTGTAGTAGCCATGCTTTCCATAATCACCGTAGTACGACCCATACCCATAACCGGCCGCACCATAACCATACAGCACGTCGCCCATCTTCTTACGAGGAACACGAGTCAGCACCGAGCCCAGGAGCGGAGCTCCAACCTGCTCCAGACGCTTGACCACCAAGGACACCTGATCGCGGTGAGTCTCCCCAACCACAGCCACATAAATCGTGCCGTCCGCTATCGTCCCGAGCAAGCCGGCATCCGTGACGGCCAGCAACGGCGGAGCGTCAATGACAACGAAATAGCCTTGCCTGCGCAACTCGGTCAGCAAATCCTTCATCCGCTGAGAGCCAAGCAGCTCGGACGGGTTCGGCGGGATACGCCCCGCGGCCAACATCTGGAGATGCTTGGTCTCGGTTCGCATCAGTGCGTCATCAAGGCTTACGTCACCGGCAAGTACCTGCGAGAGCCCGACGCCCGCTTCAGTGCCGAAAACCTTGTGCTGTACCGGACGGCGCATGTCGGCATCAATGAGGACAACTTTCTCGCCAGCCTGAGCCATAACTACCGCGAGGTGAGTCGAGATCGTCGACTTACCTTCTCCCGGATTTGCGGAGGTGATAACGACCGAACGAGGAGGGTTGTCAACATTAGCGAATCTGAGGTTCGTACGAAGCTGGCGGAACGCTTCACCAGTCACGCCGGAGAGATGGACAATCGACTTCTTACGCTGTTCCGCAAGCTTCTTGTCATCTGGTACGACGGCAAGGGTTCCCGAACCCGTAAGCTCTTCAACCGTCGCCTGGTCCCTGACCTTGACGTCGAACTGCTTCCGAACAACTGCGATGACCGCACCGATAAGGAATCCAATCACCAAACCAGCTGCAAGGAACAGTGCCAGCGACTTCCCACGGTCACCGGCTGGAAGGCCGGCGGACTCATAGCCGAGAACATGCACCGAGGTCATCTTGGCCAACTGGGCATCGCTCTTGTTGCCCGACCCGGCAGTCTGACCATAGGTCTCCATTCGCAGGGCCTCAGAAATGAGCGCCTCCAACCCCGCATTGGCAAGGGCTTGAGCGTTCTTGGCAGTGTCGCCAGTCGCTTTGATGTCGATAAAGGCAGTGTCACCTGGCGCGGATGCTGTCAGATGGCCACTCGCAGCCTCTGGGATACCTTGTTTCCTGAGGATCTCGGCTGTCTTTTGAGACATGGTTCGCGTCTCAACGAGCTTCGTGTAGGTCGTTGCGCGCTGCTGGGCGATCGTGTTGCCCGACATGGCTCCGCCGACGGAGGCAGAGTCACCAGCCACGACCATGCCTGTCGCTTTGGCCGTAAACACCTCTGGGCGGGTCAACTGATATGCCGCGCCGATCAATCCTCCTATCACGGTGCAGATGATCAACAGGGCAAGATTGCGCCGCAGAATGCGGACTACGTCAACGACTGTCACGGGGATTGGACTCCTCCAATTCTGGGGCTGCAGGCGCTGTGATGCCTCTCAACCGGCACGGACAGCCTACAGTCTGGCGTGACATCGAGCGAGTTGGAGGCAAGACCCCTCATCAAAAGGGCCCGGCGTGCTGAACAGCCTGCCCCACAGTCCCGTACAGCCAAGAACGGCGAGCTCCTCGCCGTCAGCACCGGGAACATGACAACCGTCATGTTCCCTCCATCAAGATCGAGGTCGTCCACACCAACGGCTGGTTCGAGTCTCCCGCACTTCCAGGATCCACTTCGTCACGGAATTGGTCGAGCCGATGACCGAAGGCACTCGCCAGATCGGAAACCCCTGGACCTGATCTCAGCTGGTCAACAGGCTACGCAGGTAAGCACCATATCCAGATTTCTCGAACTTCCCCGCCCTGGCGAGGAGATCATCATCTGACAGGAATCCCCGGCGCCATGCAGCCTCCTCTGGACAACCCACCTGCAGACCCTGACGAGCCTGAATTGCGCGGACGAAATTGCCGGCATCGTTCAGCGACTCGAAGGTCCCCGTATCCAGCCAAGCCGTGCCGCGCGGCAACAGTTCGACATGAAGACGATGACGGTCCATGTAAACCCGATTGACGTCAGTGATCTCCAGTTCACCACGCGCCGACGGCCTGAGACCACGAGCGACCTCAATGACATCGTTGTCATAGAAGTAAAGTCCAGGCACCGCCCAATGTGACTTCGGATGTTCCGGCTTCTCCTCGATGGACACTGCGAACCCATCATCGTCAATCTCGACGACGCCGTAAGCGCTCGGATCGGCGACCCGGTAGCCAAAGATGAGGGCTCCGTCCACCGATTGAGCCTTGGCCTGGAGGCGAGTTCCCAACCCCGGCCCTGAGAAGATGTTGTCCCCCAGAATGAGGCACGATGAATCACTGCCAATGAACTCAGCTCCGATGGTGAACGCCTGAGCGAGCCCCTTGGGCTCGGGCTGCACTGCGAACTCAATGGATATCCCGAACTGGGAACCATCACCGAGCAGGTGGTGAAAAGCCTCGGCCTCATGAGGGGTGGTGATGACCAAGACATCCCGGATACCGGCAAAGATCAAGGTCGTCAGCGGGTAGTAGATCATCGGCTTGTCGTAGACAGGCATGAGCTGCTTGCTCGTCCCGAGTGTGACCGGGTGGAGTCGGGAGCCAGTACCACCGGCCAAGATGATGCCTCGCATGTCCCCATCATGTCATGCCAGACTGATGATCGTGGCGTAGCGCAATATGCACTGCTCCTTCCAGTCGTCATCGACATGAGCAACCGGATGAACGGGACACAGTCAGGAAGACAAGCCGGACAGCTGTATGAGGTATCGTTTCACACTGTGGCCAGGCCCATCCATGTGAACCATGCACACGTGCTACATTTTCCATGTACTTTGCCGTAACTGGCGACAGGACCCTACAACTCTCGACTGAACCTTTGTCATTTTTCGAGGAGCAGACATGGACACCAGCAAACAAGAACCCGTCCACGCAACTGGGCCGTCGCAAGTATCGCGTCGGTCAGTGGCCAAAGGCACCGCGTGGGCGGTACCGGCGATCACCAGCATGACACTGGTGCCGGCCTTCGCGGCCAGCACGCAACGCAAACAGGTCACAATCACCTTCGACGCGAAAAAGCACAATGAGACCGTCCAGTGCGTACGGGTACCAGCCGAAGCCACCGACATCCGCTATTCCATCCGCGGCGGAGCGGGCGGCGCAGGCCCCAAGGACAGCTGGGGCGAACGCGGCGGATCCGGTGCCCAGGTGCAGGGCCAGATCCATCGGCCCGGCGAAGGTACGGCTGCCGCACAGGAGTTCACCATCTGGGGTGTGGCCGGCGGCTACGGGCCCACGGCTGCATGGAACGACGGCGCCGTCGAGTTCGCAACCGGATACGGCAACGGCGGTCCGTCAATGGGTGTGCCCTACCACACCAGTACCGTCTCAACTGAGCAATGGTCTGAACGTTGGTGCCACGGTGGCGGCGCCGGTTCGGCAATAGCCATCGGCGGTGACCCCGAGGGGTCGGGCCAGCTCGTGGCGGTGGCCGGCGGCGGTGGAGCCGCCGGTACAGGCACGTATTCGCGTGAGGCGGCAAATATGGGGTCCACGGTCTGGCCTGTCCGAGAGGGCGGCAACGGCGGTGACGGCGGCAAGAGCTGGGACGGCGCCGATGGCGGTCAGTCCCACTACGAGACCGAATACGCCCAGGTCACTGCAGCCGGAGGTTCGGGAGCCCACGGCGGTCAGGGTGGCAACGGAGGTAGCAAGGCAAACACCTCGTACATGCCCAGCGACCTCGAGTTCGACAAGATCATTCCAGGCCAGTCGGGTGGCAACCACGGCAGCGGCAACCACGGTGGTGGCAACGGTGGTGCGCCAGTCAAGTTCGAGCGCAAGCGTAGCGTGCGCGGGGACGGTCACATTGATGACTACATCGCGCTGTCCACGGCCGCGGGTGGCGGCGGCTACGCCGGCGGTGGTTCCGGGGCACTCGTCGTCATTTCGCGCGACCCGATCTTGAAGTGGGCTGCCAGCGACGTCCCTGGACAGTTGGGGGCCATTGGTGCCGGCGGTGCTGGCAGCAGCTACCTCGCACCCAGTCTGGACAATGGTTTCAGTGCGACCGGGGAGATCGACTTCCCCGACACTGGTGGCGTGCGCACCAATGGCACAGTGCACATAGCACCCAGTCTGCCGAAGAACTATGGCGAGCCCGGGAACGTGACGATTAGCTTCTGGGTTCCCGAGGACATGTCCACAAAGCCCAAGGACTACACCGACGAGTGCTGAGGCACTCTCGGGTGTCCTCATGGCAACGGGAGGGAAGGTGAATCAGATTCACCTTCCCCCTCCTTTGTCTTCGGTAGGTTGGTCAACGCCTGTCCCACCGGACGCCGTACCTGGCACCTGCTCACAGCACAACGGTCCGTCCTCGAGCGGACGACAAAGCCCTCATGGCATGAGGATGATGCTGGTTCTCACGTGCCGGGCCGCCAACAGTGGAGTTACCACTGCCCGTGAGGACAGCTTGATGTCAGGCCGGTTTCACCCCGAAGCCATGCTGCTCCAGCGATGGGAAAACCATCGGGCATGGCTTCCTCTACACTGCCTGTTATGCACTCCCTTCTCGTCACTGGCGGAGCCGGGTTCATCGGCAGCAACTTTGCCCACTGGATCATCGACAACACTGACGCCACAGTCACGGTCTTGGACGCGATGACCTACGCCGCCAACGAGGCCTCCCTGACAGGGCTGCCCCGTAACCGCTTCCAGCTGGTACGAGGATCGGTGTGTGATGCTGACCTCGTCGATGAGCTCGTCTCCCATCACGATGCCGTCGTCCACTTCGCCGCTGAATCCCACAATGACAACTCCCTGGACGGTCCGGCCCCGTTCATCCAGACCAACATTGTTGGCACCTTCACCCTGCTACAATCCGTCCGCAAACACGAAACGCGGCTACACCACATTTCCACCGACGAGGTCTATGGCGACCTTCAGCTCGACGACCCCACCAAGTTCACCCCACAGACTCGATACAACCCGTCGTCGCCCTACTCAGCTTCCAAAGCCTCTTCGGACCTTCTGGTACGTGCTTGGGTACGCTCATTCGGAGTCCAGGCCACCATCTCGAACTGCTCGAACAACTACGGCCCACGCCAGCACGTCGAGAAGTTCATCCCCCGTCAGATCACCGAAGTCCTTGAGGGACGACGCCCCAAACTCTACGGGAGCGGCCTCAACGTCCGCGACTGGATCCACGTTGACGACCACAACTCGGCAGTGTGGACGATCCTCGAACGCGGCACGATCGGCGAAACGTACCTCATCGGGGCCGACGGTGAGCTCGACAACAAAACCGTCATCGAACTCATTCTTGAACTCATGGGCCAGCCCACCGACGGCTACGACCACGTCAACGACCGCCCCGGCCACGACCTGCGCTACGCCATCGACGCCACCAAGCTGCGCGAGGAACTCGGCTGGCAACCCGAGTACACGAACTTCCGAAACGGCCTGGCGGCGACAATCGACTGGTACCGCAACAACGAGTCGTGGTGGCGTCCCCAGAAGGAGGCCACCGAGGCCGCCTACGCAGCGAAGGGGCAGTGATGAGTGAATTGAGCATCGACACCACCGACATCCCGGGCCTTCTCGTCCTGCACCTTCCCCTGCATGGCGACAACCGCGGCTGGTTCAAGGAGAACTGGCAACGCGCGAAGATGACCGCTCTCGGCCTACCCGATTTCGGACCAGTACAAAACAATGTGTCACACAACGCTCAGGCAGGCGTCACCCGGGGAATGCACGCCGAGCCGTGGGACAAACTCGTCTCAGTGGCAACTGGGCGCATCCTCGGCGCCTGGGTGGATCTACGCGACGGGAACTCCTTTGGCACCGTCGTCACCGTCGAGATGGGACCCGAGACTGCAGTCTTCGTCCCCCGAGGAGTCGGCAACGGTTACCAGGCTCTCGAGGACGGCACGACATACAGCTATCTCGTCAACGACCACTGGTCGGCCCAGGCCAGGAAGTCCTACACCTTCGTCAACCTCGCCGACCCGGCACTGGGCATCAAGTGGCCGATCTGCGTGGACCAGGCAGAGCTGTCCGAGGCTGATCGCCATCACCCGCCGCTGAGCGGGGTCATCCCCTTCCGTAAGCCGCGCACCGTCGTGTTGGGGTCCAACGGCCAGCTCGGCAGGGCCCTGCGCCAGCTCCTGCCCGACGCCGAGTTCACGACCCGCGAGACCCTCGACCTGTCCAATCCGGCCAGCCTTGACGCCTTCGACTGGAGTGGGGTCGGCACCATCATCAATGCCGCCGCCTACACCGCCGTCGACGCTGCCGAGGACCCCGCCAACCGGGCCACCGTCTGGGCTGCCAACGTCTCCGGGGTCGCCCACCTGGCCCGGATCGCCGCTGAGCGACTCGCCGCCCTGGTCCACGTCTCCAGCGACTACGTCTTCGACGGCACCAACCCGCTCCACACCGAGGACGAGACCTTCAGCCCGCTGGGCATCTACGGCATCACCAAGGCCGCTGCCGACGAGATCGTCACCGCGTATCCGCGCCACTATGTGCTGCGCACCAGCTGGGTCGTCGGCGAGGGCGACAACTTCGTCAACACCATGGCCAATCTGGCGCGTCGCGGCATCAGCCCTCAGGTCGTCTCGGACCAGCACGGCCGTCTCACCTTCACCCGAGATCTTGCTGCCGCAATCGTCCACCTGCTGACGACCGAGGCGCCTTTCGGCAGCTACAACATCTCCAATGAAGGACCGACGCAGACCTGGTTCGACATCGCGAGCGAGATCTTCACCCTGTTGGGAGCCGACGGCACCGTCACCCCGACAACCTCAGCCGAATGGGGCAAGGGCAAGGACTTGGCCCCGCGTCCCGAGCATTCCACCCTTGACCTGTCCCGCATCGAGGCCAGCGGGTTCACTCCGGCCACGACTGCTGACCGGCTGCGCGAGTACCTGGGCGTGACCAAGTGATGGATTTGGCAGCCCTCGGCACCACGGTGCAGGTCGACGCATCCGGGACCGGGCTGGACCAGGAGGAGCTCCGCCACGCGTGGGCACGTTGCCTCAGCGCCCCGGATCCCGAACCGGTCCTGCTCGCCCCCGGTCCGATGTCGGCATCCTCCCTGACCCAGGAGATCACCCGGAAACTCATCTCACGTCAGATTGGCCGCCTCCTCATGTTTCACGCCGGTGCCGTGTGTCACCCGGTCACCGGGGACTCGGTCGTCTTCGTCGCCCCTGGTGGCACCGGGAAAACCACCCTCGCCACCCACCTAGGGCAACGCTACGGGTACATCAGCGACGAAACGGTCGCCATCGAGCCCGGCACCTGGCGGATCCTCCCCTACCCCAAGCCGCTGTCGACTCGTCGTCCCGACCTGTCCGGGGAGAAGGCAGAACTCAGCCCCGACGACCTGGGACTGCAGACCTGCCACCCCGATCCCCACGTCAGTCACCTCGTGCTGCTGGCACGAGACGACTCCCACGACACTCGCACCACCCCCGTGCGGCGTCTTGACGCCATGGTGACGATGGCCGAACAGTCCTCGTCGATCTACAAGCTCCCCAAGCCACTGTGCCTGCTGGCAGATCTCATCTCGCACGCCGGAGGCGTCTGGCGAGCCCAATATGCCGAGCATGGCACCCTCGACCCGTTCATCGACGACCTTTTGGGGGCGCCATGCTGATTCAGCGCGCCGACGTCACAGACATCTGGTTCGAGGACGACGAGGCACTCGTCATCATTGAGGAGGCCATTTTCCGACTCACACCCCTCGCCGTCGCGATATGGGACATTCTCGAGACCCCACTCGAATTCGACGAGTTGGGTCGCGAACTCGAGGCCCTTTTCGGGCCGCCGCCCGACGGTACCCTGGCCGAGGCACTAACGAGTTTCGTCGACACCATGACCCGCAACGGGATATTGATGAAATCATGACGCCACTCATTGATAAGCTCCAAGACGATGAATGGCGTGACCGAGGTGACGATTGGCACTGCGAGTCGCATCGAGCTGACCCACGGCGTCCTGCAACGGCTGGCCGACCGATGCGGTGCCGACGTGCTGCATGTCAAAGGCCCCGCCGTCTCCCCAGAACTCCTGGGGCACCGCTTCGTAGACGGCAAGGACACCGTCATCCCCCGCGGTTCCACGGATGCAGACATCCTCGTGCGTCCCGAGCACCTCGCCCAGTTCGAGAACACACTCGCCAACCACGGCTGGCACAAGGTGGCTGATTTCCGTGACGGCTCAGCCTTCGGTCATGCGGCCAATTACTGGCACGAGTTCCTTGGCTACGCCGACGTCCACCGACAATTTCCGGGGATCGACATCGCACCCTCGCAGGCCTTCCAAGCGCTGTGGACCCGTCGTCAAGGAATCGACATCGCCCACACCCCCATCCACACCCCCAGCGTGACCGACCAGCGCCTCATCCTTCTGCTGCACGCAGCCCGTAGTGGTAACCCGAACCATCCTGACAAGGTGCGTTGTTGGGACGATGCTGACGACCACGACCGTCGGGCCGTACGCACCCTGGCCCGCGATCTCAACGCCCAAGTCGCTCTGGCCGCCGTCATCGGCGAACTGGACCAGTTTCGCGGACACCGCACCTATGACCTGTGGCGACAGTTCTCGACCGGGGACCCCAGTCGTCTGCACGAGTGGCGCGCTCGGATCCATGCCGCCCCCACCCGCAAGGACGCCGTTCAGGTGATTCTGAGGTCCCTCGCCCTCAACCGACCGCACTTGCGCATGAACCTCGGCCACGAGCTCACCCGTGCTGACATCGCCCGCGGCTACTGGGATCGCACCGTGAAGGCCTCCCAAGAGGTCTTCCAGGTGGCTCGCAGACAGGCCCGGAAGCAGCTGGGCTCGCACCGCCGAAAGGGCCGCCGATGACGTGGCGGATCAGACCCAATGTGGCATGGACGTACGACGGAGATGCCGTGGCTGTCGCAACCGTCCCCGACACCCAGGTGTATCGCCTCGACAGCAGCGGCAGAATCATCTGGGACGCGGTCGCCGAACACCCGGGAGCGACGACCGAGAAGATCGTTGAGGACGTCGCTGCCCTGGTCGACGTATCTGCCGACCACATCCGTGAGGACGTCATCAGCTACCTGCGCCACCTGGAATCCCTCGGTATCGTGACCGCGAAAGGTTGACGATCATGACCGAACACGCACATTCGACGGACCCGCTGCGAATCCATTTCGTCTGCACCGCCAATATCTGCCGCTCAGCGTATTGCCAGGCCCGCGCAGCTCACTTGTTCAATCCCTCGCGATTCGAGACGTCCAGTTCAGGCTGCCAGGCTGAGGAAGGCCTGCCGATGTGGGGACGGATGCGCCGCGAGCTCAAGCGTCGTCAGTCCCAGGCGATCGCGACCTCCTCCCACCAGATCGAGATCGACGACGCCGAGAACGCGGACCTCATACTCACCATGACGGCGATACAGCGCGACGCCATCATCGGGTGGTGGCCACAAGTGATGAAACGGACCTTCACCCTGTCGCAATTCGTCGCGATCGCCAGTGCCCTGACCTGGGACGACCCAACGATGGACCCTCGCCAGGTCATTGACACAGCATTTCAGAATCGCTCCGCAGTCGGTGTAACTGACGACATCGAGGACCCCTTCCGTCAGAGCAGTGAGGTCGTACGCGCCTGCGCCGACACATTGGACGGGCTCCTCGAGGACCTGGAGCACATGCTGACCCCCGTGAGGCCCCGCCGCGCGGCAGACGGACTCCCCGATGACCTGGAACACATCCTGGCCCCCGTAAAGCCCCGACACGCGGCAGAATGACCACCATGCACCTCGCCGAGAGCCTCGACCAACAATCCGCCATCATTGTGACCGATCCCAGCCATGTCGACGAGGTCATCGACCTCCAGGGCACCCCGGCCCCGGTGGCGCTTCCGAAGAAGCCTTCGGGGATGGCGCTCGCCACGCGGAACACGGTCGCCACAGGGGCGTCGTCAGACCTTCTGGGTACACTCGCATGGTGGTGGCCCGTGTGAAACGGGCCACCCAGCCCGACATGTGAACCGGAAGGAGGAGCCGGGTGGGTTTCCTGGACAAGGTCGAGAAGTCGATCGAAGGCGCCGTCAGCGGTGTCTTCGCGCGCGCCTTCCGTGGTGAGGTCGAGCCGGTGGAGATCGCCGGTCGCTTGCAGCGCGAACTCGACTCCGAGGCTCAGATCCTGTCCCGTGACAAGTCGCTGGTTCCCAACGACTTCGTCGTCCAGCTGTCGAGCCGAGATTATGAACGTCTTGTTCCCTACACCAAGACCCTGAACGCCGAGATCATCCCGACCCTGCGCGATCACGCCAGTGAGCGTCACTACGTCTTCAACGGGCCCATCCACATCCGGTACGACCTGAACGACTCCCTGCCGGTCGGCAAGTTCACCGTCCTGACCGGGGAGAACCATGCCGAGGCCACGGCCGGCGGTAGCGCACCGCTGGTTCTGGAGGTCAATGGAGTGCGTCATCCCCTCACTCCTCCGGGGCTGACGATCGGTCGTGGTTCCGACGCTGACATCCGGATCAACGACCCGGGGATCTCTCGCCTCCATGCCCGAATCAATGTCTGGCCCCAGGGCGACGGAATTGGCCTATCCATCGAAGACCTCAACTCCACCAATGGCGTGACGGTCAACGGCGTCAAGGTCTCCAGCACGGAGATCAGCGACGGGTCACGCATCGAGATCGGCTCCACGCGGATGCTGGTTCACTCTCCGACGGGGATGTGATCGTGAGCGAATTCCTGGTCGCACTGTTGCGCATCGCATATCTGGCGGTGTTGTGGATCTTCATCCTGCTGGTCACCAACGTCATTCGTACCGACATCTATGGCCATCGAGTTCCTCGTAATGCCGAGGCAGCTGCCGTGGGTTCGGGACGACGCGGCAAGGCCCGCAAGGCTCGTCGGCGCGAGGTCTCCCCGGTACCGACGGGTCTGCAGGTCATCTCGGGAAGTCGGGCCGGCACTCATGTCCCGTTGGCCAACGCCGTCACCGTGGGACGCGGAAACGACTGCACCCTGCCCATTGACGACGACTACGCCTCCACTCGTCACGCCGAGTTCAGCCCCGGACTCGACGGTGCGTGGTTCGTCGAGGATCTGGCCTCGACAAATGGCACCCATGTCAACGGTGAGCGCATCGAGGATCCGACGCGCCTGTCGGTGGGGGACGAGGTGCGAATTGGCAGGACCGTCATGACCGTCACCGGCGGGTGGTGAGCCATGGCCTTCTCCCTCGATGTTCGATGCCACTCCGAAATTGGCCTGGTACGACGCAACAACCAGGACTCGGGGTACGTCTCCCCGAGAATGCTCGTCGTCGCCGACGGCATGGGTGGTGCCGCCGCAGGTGACCTCGCCTCCACCGTCGCCGTGCGTCACGTCGCTCGAGCTGACGAAAGGTTCTCCGGGAAGGACTCCCCGGGCCGCCCGCAGGGCGAGGAAATGCTCACCATTCTGGCTGGTGCAGTGGCTGACGCCAATGACGAACTGGCCGACCTCGTGGCGTGGGATTCCTCTCTGGAGGGCATGGGGACGACCTTCTGCGGAGCGATGTTCTCAGGCACCCAGCTCGGTGTGGTCCACATCGGTGACTCCCGCGGCTACCTACTGCGTCAGGGCCGCATGAAGCGGATGACACACGACCACTCGTGGGTGCAGTCCCTCATCGATGATGGTCGGATCACCCCCGAGGAGGCTGCGGTCCACCCGCATCGGTCCCTCCTTCTCAAGGTGCTCAATGGCCAGCCCCAGCACGTCCCGGACACCCAGATCGTGGATCTTCGGCTGGGAGACCGCATCCTCTTCTGCTCTGACGGACTGTGCGGTCTCGTTGACGACGAGAAAATCGCCGAGCACCTCGGCACCACCAGTCTCGACGATGTCGTCGACCTGCTGACGACGGATGCCCATGCCGCTGGCGGCACCGACAACATCACCGTCGTCGTTGCCGAGGTCGTTGAGGCTGATCCCACCCTGGACGCCTCCGAACCCCACATCATCGGGGCAGCGACAACCCGCAAGGTTCCCGAGCACGAGGTCACCGCTCCGCTCTCCGTCGAGAAACCGTCCTCCGCGACGAAGGACGACGGCGCGTCAACCGTGCTCTTCGACTCCGAGGCCGAGGAGTCCATGCGATATGCCCCCGTGGACTCCCGGACTCGCCACCATCGCTACTGGCTGTGGCCGGTTGTCATGCTCGCTCTCGCCGCTGTCGTGACCGGCGGGATCTTCGGCACTCGCGCCTACCTGAACACCCAGTACTACGTGGGCACCGACGGCAACGCGGTGGCGATCTACCAGGGATCGCCGGACTCCCTGGCGTGGATCCAGCTCTCCCACGTCGCCGAGACGACGGACATCAAGACCACTGATCTTCCCCGCTACTACCGCGATCGTGTCTCGGGCAACATCCGTGTCTCCTCAATGGAGTCCGCCCACGCCACGGTTGCCGAACTGCGTACCGGAGCTGAGCAATGCAGGGCTGTGCGTGACATGGCCGCGACCCCGCCCGCTGCCCCGACCAAACCCTCGACAGCACCGTCAACGAGCCCACGGCCTGCCAGTGGTTCTGGTACTCCTCGCCCGTCCACAGTGCCGACCCCTGCCGCCCCGTCGCCGACCTCCGAGATGCCCTCACCGAACGCCTCGGGGCATGAGGTGGACCTCCCCGCCGTCAGCTCGGGGGATTGCTGATGAGCATCGGACAGGAATTCGGTGACGGAACCGTCGTCGTCCAGAGCAAGAGGCGCTGGACGGAGCTGTTCATGCTCCTCATGGCCTGGGCCATCGGCTTCGCCGGCTGGGTGCTCACCGAGCTCAACATCAACCATGAGCTGCCCAAGACGTGGATGATGGTCGGCGGGTTCTGGCTGGGAATGGCTGTCATCACGCACGTCTTCGTGAGGATCGTCACTCCTTACGCCGACCCGGTGGTTCTGCCCATCGTCGTCACCCTCAATGGGCTCGGGCTCGCGATGATTCACCGCATCGACCTCATCCCCGACCCGCACTATCACCGGATGGAGACCCAGGCCCTGTGGACGGCCCTGGGCATCGTCCTCTTCGTGGCGACCCTGCTCATCCTGCGCGACCACCGCAAGTTGCAGAAGTACCCCTACGTGCTGTTCATCGTCGGACTGGGTTTTCTCATGCTGCCTCTGGTTCCCGGCCTGGGGATGGCCGTGCTGGGATCGCGGGTGTGGATCCACCTCGGCCCCTACAGCTTCCAGCCCGCCGAGGTCTCCAAGGTGGTGCTGGCCATCGCCTTCGCGGCCTACCTCATCGACAACCGCGACGTGCTCTCCCGTGCCGGCCACACGTTCCTGGGCATCACACTGCCCCGCGCCCGTGACCTCGGCCCGATCGCGGTGATGTGGGTGGCGACGATGCTCGTCATCGTCTACCAGAACGACCTGGGCACCGGAATGCTCTTCTACGGCATGTTCGTCGTGATGCTGTATATCACGACCGAGCGGGTCGGATGGGCGATCCTGGGAGCGATCAGCCTGGTCGGCGGCGCTGCACTGGCGTACGCCTTCTTCGGTCACGTGCGCATCCGCTTCGACTCCTGGCTGCACCCCTTCACTGACTACAGCCAGAATTACCAGATCATCCAGGCCCAATTCGGGTTGGCGTGGGGTGGTCTTGCCGGGCGTGGCTGGGGGCTTGGACGTCCCGGCATGGTGCCGCTGTCATGGAGCGACTTCATAGCCTCCTCGATCGGCGAGGAGCTCGGCGTCACCGGCCTCATGGCCGTCATCGTGATGTTCTTCATCCTCACTGCTCGCGGTATGCGCACGGCCCTCGGCTGCCGAGACGAGTTCGGCAAACTCATGGTCGCTGGACTGTCCTTCACCCTTGCCCTCCAGGTCTTCGCCATCATCGGTGGCGTCACCCGACTATTGCCACTTACTGGCCTGACGACGCCATTCATGAGCCAAGGCGGGTCGTCCCTGGTGGCCAACTGGGTCATCGTCGCACTCATCATGATCGTGTCGCACCGCAACCGAAGGCCGGCCGACGACTTCGTCGCCACCGTTCCCGTTGACCCTCAAGCCCAGACAGCCACCGCCGTCGTCTCGAATGGAGACACGCGATGAACAAGCAGATTCGCGGGGTCTCCCTGCTCGCCGGGCTGATGTTCCTCGCCCTCATGGTCAATCTCACCGGATCGGCCATCTTCCGGCAGGCCGGCCTCAACAATGATCCCCGCAACGTTCGCGTGCGAGACGCCGAGTTCTCCCAGAACCGTGGCGACATCCTCGTCGGTTCGATGCCCATCGCGACCACCACGTCCAGCGACGGCAAGTTCGCCTACCAGCGCGTCTATCCCTCCGGCCCGGAGTACGCCCCCATCACCGGGTACTACTCCTATTACTACGGACGTTCCATGCTGGAGCAGACCCAGAACGCCCAGCTGACCGGAACCTCTGATGCCCAGTGGCTTTCCCGAATCACAGGAACGTTGTCCGGTCACAAGCCTGAAGGCGGATCGATCACCACGACGATCGACGCCAAGGCCCAGGACGCCGCATGGAAGGGGCTCAAGGGCAAGAAGGGCGCCGTCGTTGCGCTCGACTACACCACCGGCGCGGTGCTGGCCATGGCGTCCTCCCCCTCCTATGACCCCAACGATCTGGCCTCCCATCGCCTCGACGACACCAGCCAGGCGTGGAAGGACCTCGTTGCCGACAAGTCGTCTCCGTTGTCCAACCGCGCCACCCGAGAGATCTACGCACCCGGGTCGATCTTCAAGCTCGTCACCGCCGCTGCCGCCTTGCAGAATGGTTACAGCGACACGTCGAAGATCGATGCCCCCGAGAAGTGGATCCTGCCCGGTTCCCGCACACCGTTGACGAATGACGAGTACTGCGGCGGCAAACAGATCACCATGACTCAGGCGTTGACGGTTTCCTGCAACACCGCCTTCGGAAAACTCGGCGTCACGCTGGGGCAGGACAAGATCCGTGACCAGGCCAAGGAGTTCGGATTCGGCGACACCGTCGACTCCGACATCTCGATGGTGGCCTCGAAGTTCCCCCAAGAGCTCAACGACGCCCAGCTCGCACAGAGCTCCATCGGGCAGTTCGACGTCGCCGCCTCCCCGTTGCAGATGGCCATGGTCACCGCCGGCATTGCCAACAGCGGAAAGCTCATGGCCCCCTATCTCACCGCGCAGGTTCGGGCATCGAATCTTCAGGTGGTTTCCGAACATCAACCTCGGCAGATGTCCCAACCGATGACGAAGGACTCGGCTGAACAGCTGAAGTCGATGATGGTCTCGGTGGTCAACAACGGCACCGGTAAGAGGGCACGCATCGACGGAGTCACCGTCGGCGGCAAGACCGGTACTGCGCAGACGATGAGGGGCAAGGCCCCCTACGCGTGGTTCGTGGGGTGGTCGGACAAGCCACACGTCGCAGTGGCGGTCTTCATCCAATCCTCGGACACCGCCATCGACGAGGTCTACGGAGGCCGACTCGCGGCGCCCATCGCCAGAGATGTCATCGAGGCGATGAGATGACAATCAGACAATCAACCAACACATTCCACCACGTCTCACCACGAAGGAGATCCCTCAATGGGCACTGAGAGTTGGCTCTCCGGGCGTTACGAACTGCAGAACCTCATCGGCCGTGGCGGCATGGCCGATGTCTGGAAGGCCCGCGACCACCGTCTCGGCCGCGACGTCGCCGTCAAGAGACTGCGCGCTGACCTCGCCAGCGACGACACCTTCCAGGCGAGGTTCCAGCGTGAGGCGCAGTCAGCAGCGCGCCTCAACCATCCGAACATCGTCGCCGTGTATGACACCGGTGAGACGAAGGATCCGACGACTGGCCTGCAGGTGCCCTACATCGTCATGGAGCTCATTGACGGTCACACCCTGCGCGACGTGCTGCGTGACGGCCGCAAGATCCTTCCCCGCCGTGCCCTGGAGTTCACCCAAGGTGTGCTCGATGCGCTGAGCTACTCCCACGCCGCCGGTATCGTCCACCGTGACATCAAGCCGGCCAACGTCATGCTCACCCGTGAGGGATACGTCAAGGTGATGGACTTCGGCATCGCCCGCGCAGTCGCCGACACCTCCGCCACCATGACCCAGACGGCCGCCGTCATCGGCACCGCCCAATACCTTTCCCCGGAGCAGGCTCGCGGCGAGACCGTGGACAACCGAGCCGACATCTATGCCACCGGCTGCCTGCTGTACGAGCTGTTGGTCGGACGCCCGCCGTTCATCGGCGACTCCCCCGTCTCGGTGGCCTACCAGCACGTTCGCGAGATCCCGGCCCCGCCGTCCTCGCTGGACTCCGAGATCACCTGTGAGATGGACGCCATCACCCTCAAGGCCTTGGCGAAGGACCCGACCGATCGCTACCAGACCGCCAAACAGATGCATGACGACATTGATCGTTTGCTGTCGGGACGCGAACCACTGGCAATGCAGACTCACGCGGATCCCGAGGCCGACACGCAGGAGCAGACCCACCTCATCCCGGCTGCCGCGGCGACTGCCGCCGCAACTCGTCCCGCTCCGGCTGCCGCTGCACAGCGAAATGGTGTCACTCCAGCTCGAGACGACGACCCCGAGGAGCCTGAAGAGCCCCAGCGCAAACGTTGGCGAATCGTCCTCGTGACGATCCTGGTCTTGGTGTTGGTCGCTCTGATCGGATTCGGGCTGTACAAAACGCTTGGCCCCTCCTCGGACCCCTCGCCGTCCCCGACGCCGTCGAGCACCGTCACGATGGTGGATGTCCCGGCGGTCACTGGTCTGAGCCAGCAGGGAGCTACCTCGACCCTGGAGAACGCCAGCCTCAAGGTCAAGGTCGAACACGTCCAGAAGGATGAGTCCACGGCCAACCAGGTCGTCTCCCAGAATCCTGCTGCCAACCAGAAGGTTCCCGAGGGCAGCGAGGTGACGATCACCGTCAATGACGGACCGAAGCAGCTGACCATCCCGCAGAACATCGTCGGAATGTCCAAGTCGGATGCCGTCAAAGCCCTCAAGGAGGCCGGATTCTCGGACAACCAGATCAAGGTCAACAACGATGACCCCAAAACTGAGCCGAATACCGCCAAGGCAGGCACGGTTGATTCCGTCAGCCCGAGTGCTGGAACGTCGCTGACCCCTGAACAGCAGGTGACCCTGACGATCGCGACCGGTAAGTCGATCGTCCCGAACCTCAAGGGTATGAGCGTCGAAGAGGCCAACGCCGCCGCCAGCTCGAGCGGATTCTCCATCTCCGTGGAGCGTCAGACGACGTCCTCGGCTGCTCCGAGAACGGTGTTCAGCCAGGACCCGGATTACGGGGCCGCTGCCAAGAGGTCGACTGCCATCAAGGTGCTCGTCGCCGTCGCACCGGAACCGACTCGCGAGGCCCCCACGAGCTCTGCCCCGAGCGAGGACCCGTCAACCTCGTCGATCGCTCCGGCACCGACATCGACGCCCAGCCCGTCATCTCACGGCTGAATCAGTGGTTCGTCGCACTCATCAGCGGGCTCATCTGGCTGGCGCGCGCGGGAGCTTCCGGATCCCCGCACTCCGCCAACCAGGTGGCGAGCATCTGGTGACCGTGCTGGGAGAGTACTGACTCGGGGTGGAACTGCACCCCTTCCACCGGCAGGCTGCGGTGACGCAGACCCATGACGACGCCGGTGTCCGTGCGTGCTGTCACCTCCAGCTCGGCCGGGATCTCGTCCACGGCCAGGGAGTGGTAACGGGTGACGACGAGCGGATCTGGCAGGCCAGCGAAAACCCCCTTGCCCTCGTGGTGTATCAGCGAGGTCTTGCCGTGCAGTTGCTCCTCGGCACGCCCGACGTGGCCTCCCCACGCAATGGCCATGGCCTGCATACCCAGACAGACCCCGAAGATCGGTCGATGGGCACCACGCAGGACGTCAACGCACACTCCGGCGTCCTCCGGATGCCCGGGGCCGGGTGAGAGCAGGATGCCGTCGAAGGGATCCCACCACTGCGCATCCTCGAAGAGAGGGTCATCGTTGCGAACCACGGTGGTTTCCGCCCCGATCTGTCCCAGGTAGGACACGAGATTCCACACGAAGGAGTCGTAGTTGTCGACGACGAGAACCCTGGCTGTCATGGGGTCATTGTGTCGCAGGCCGGAGTCGAGATGCCATCGTGTTCAGGTTGTGTCAGGCGGGTAGTCTCAACGCGGGGTGGCGTGGCCCATGGCGACGGTGCCAGCGTAGGCCGGCATCGTGACCGAACCGAGCCGCTCCACCGACCATCCGAGCTGGTAGGCGTTCACATA
Source organism: Cutibacterium nasicola (assembly GCF_052654715.2). Classification (NCBI taxonomy): domain Bacteria; kingdom Bacillati; phylum Actinomycetota; class Actinomycetes; order Propionibacteriales; family Propionibacteriaceae; genus Cutibacterium; species Cutibacterium nasicola. Next base: position 2,151,060 of record NZ_CP199745.2, read on the forward strand.
TTCCTTGTAGATCCGCACCGCCTCGGATGTGTCAAGGGCTTGCTCCATGGCGCCGCGGTCCCCAATCGCCTCGATGACATAGGGCGGGGCGTAGGCAACCCCGTGCAGCACGACCGTGTTGCCGACGCATTTCACGGCAGTGGTCGAGATGACCCGCTGCCCCTGGATGGTCATGGCCTCGGTTCCACCGGCCCAGAGGGTGTTGACGACCATCTGGATGTCCTGCTGGTGGACAACGAGCATGTTGGCGTCGACCCCATCGGGATTCTCACTGAGGGGAGCGTCATCAAGGGTGACCCGCAGAGCTCTGCCGCTGACGGCTCCCAGACCTACCGACGGTGCCAACGCTGACGTCGAGGAGACAGCCGAAGAGGTGATGCCCGGGGCCTGGTCGGCCTTGGAGAGCTCGTCAACCTGAGCTCGCAAGCTGGCTGCCTCTTCCTGCAGGGCGGCATTGTGACTGGCCTGGTTACGGACGAGGGTGGCCATGTCGGTATCGCGTTCGGGGCGCAGGTCACGGCCACGCGAATTGACCGCGGCCGTCGTCATCATGAAACCCGCCACCGCCATGACGAGCACCGTGGCGAATCTGGCCAGGCGAGGATGGCGGGAATCCGATCGGATGTCCTGGATGAGGGGTCCGCCGACGGCGTCCTCCGCCATCTTCTCGGGCTCGGCGGCAGGAGCAGGGTCGGGATGCCCGGCGTCGTTGTCGTCGCTCATCGTCCCCTCCTCGCAGACCGACCTGTGTCGCCGGAATTGGCGATCGTCCTCTAGGCTAGTCACGTAAGACTTGTCCCATCACGCTCGGTGGGCGTGTCCTCGAAATTCAGGAGTTGTCACCGTGCCCGAATCCAAGGTCAGACCGCAAGCCAAGAAGAAGGCCCAGGCCAAGAACCGGGCCGAGGTCGAGGAGCGTCGGGCCGAGAAGAAGGCCGCGCCGGTTGACCGCTCCTGGGTGCCGAAGGTGTTCGTCCCCCTTTTCCTGCTCGGTGTGCTGTGGTTGATCGTCTACTACATCGCCGGCAACCAGATCCCCGGCATGAAGGATCTCGGCGACTGGAGCGTCCTCATCGGCATGTGCCTCATGGCTGCCGCTTTTGGCGTCGCCACCTTGTGGAAATGAGCTGACGCTAAACGGCGCAGGTGCTGGGCATCTGTGCCGTTTAGCATGTCCTGGAACACTTGCCCTTCTGATGCCACGAAGGCACGCGGGACCATTCCCGGCGGGCCTCACACCGTCAGTGCTCGGGCTTGAGCAGCGGGAAGAGGATCGTCTCGCGGATACCGGCATTGGTGAACAACATCACCAGACGGTCGACGCCGAGCCCAAGACCACCCATGGGCGGGCAGCCGAACTCCAGGGCCTCGAGGAAGTCCTCGTCAAGCTGCATGGCCTCCGGGTCGCCAGCAGCAGCTGCCAATGACTGCTTGGTGAGCACCTCACGCTGAATGACAGGGTCCACGAGTTCGGAGAATCCGGTGCCGCGCTCCATGCCGCCGATGATGAGGTCCCAGGCCTCGACCATGCGCGGGTCGTCACGGTGCGGGCGGGCCAGCGGCTGGGCGATGGCCGGGTAGTCGCAGACGAAGGTGGGGTTGATGAGCTCTGGCTCGACGAGTTCGCCGAAGAGCTCCATGACGACCTTTCCGGCCTCCCATGACGGATCGAGTTCGATCTCGTGCTCGACGGCGATGGCGTGTAATTCCTCCAACGGCGTGTCGAGGGTGACCTCGCGCCCCAGCTTCTCCGACAGCCCCGGGTAGACGCTCACCCAGCGCCATTCGCCGTCAAGGTCGACGGTCCCCTTGAGGGTCTCGATCTGGTGGATGTCGAGGGCGTCGGCCACCTCCATGATAATGTCCTTGATGACCTCGGCAATCGTGAACTGGTTGCCCCAACTCATGTAGGCCTCAAGCATGGAGAACTCGGCCGAGTGACTGGAGTCGATGCCCTCGTTGCGAAAGACGCGTCCTATCTCGTAGACGCGGTCGGTGCCGCCCACCATCGCGCGTTTGAGGTAGAGCTCAAGAGCGATGCGCAGGCTCATGTCGGTGTCAAAGGCATTGAGGTGGGTGTTGAACGGACGAGCCGTCGCACCACCGTGGACCAGCTGCAGGATCGGTGTCTCGATCTCCAGGAAGCCACGCTCGTCGAGGGCGTGGCGCACCGCGCGAGTAATAATGGCGCGGGTGCGCACCATCCGACGGGACTCGTCGCGCACGACCAGGTCCGCGTAACGACGACGTACCCGGGTCTCCTCCGAGAGTTCCTTGTGGAGGGTCGGCAGGGGACGCAGGGCCTTCGACGCCATCCGCCACTGCGAGGCCATGATGGACAGTTCGCCACGACGGGAGACGACGACGCGTCCACGCACCCAGACATGGTCGCCCAGGTCGACGTCGGACTTCCAGGCCGCCAGGGCTTCGTCGCCCACCTCAGCCTTGGAGAGCATCACCTGCAGACGCTCGCCGTTGGAGGTTTCGGTGAACCCGTCCTGCAGGCTGGCGAAGCAGAGCTTGCCGGTGTTGCGGACGAAGACGACGCGCCCGCCGATGGTGACCTCATCCGCCGTCTCCTCGCCCACAGCCAGGATCAACTCGCCCTTGTCATCGGTGTACTTCTGACGGATCTGGGCCAGGGTGTGGTCGCGCAGCAGATCGACCGGGTAGGCCTGACCTCCGTCGGCGATGATCCGGGCCCGCTTGTCAAGACGGACCTGCATCTGCTCGGAGACGTCAGGGGACTGGCTGGAAACGGTGTCAGAACTCACCGGGTAATCCTATCGAAAAGGAGGGGTAGGGACGATTCTGTCTATGCTGTCCACAGCACCCGCCTACTCCCGGGAAGGCCTGATGTTCTGTGTCCTCTACCGCAGCGACGGCGTCACACAATCGGACAACCATCGCAGTATCGCCCCGCCCACGACGATCCCACACAGGAACCCTCACGACCTGGCATTCTGGCGTGAGCCATGTCACCTACATCCCGGCGATACCATCGAGACATCTCAATTTTGAATGCATGAGCAACGGGCCTTTGACGTTGCCACCGCGATAGAATCGCGATTCAGACCTTGTCGTCGCCCCGAGACCAGACTCTTGATATTGCACAACTCAACCAACCTACCGAGGTTTAAACCCCATGCAACGAGCACATCAGACATCCACACATCCGAGGAACTGGTTTTCTGAAACAAACACGGCTCTCAGGAACAACCCTAGGATGAAAATTTCCGCTGCGTTATCAATATTGACAGTCATGTATATCGCAGCGCTTTCACCAAGCGGAAACCCCAAGATACCCGATGGACCAGGTGGGGCATGGAAACTCTTTCGTGTCTTCAATGGACACACAGGGATAGAACTCGCACACACATGTACCCTTTTTACGATAATTTGGTACATCACATGGATCCTGCTGAGACACACCAGCAAGTCAAGCCACCGGTGGTTGGTTGCCACATGGATTCTACTGCTCACCGTCTTTCCACCGATATGGGATGACACTTACAACTATGTCGAGCAGGGATGGGTAGTCCTTCATGGCGGAAATCCAACCACATTGCCAGCTGGCTCAATGCAAGGACCGTACACGGAATGGACCAATACATGGAAGGGAACCACTGTCGGATACCCTCCCTTGGCGCTGTACACCCAGGCGCTGGCCGTCGCCCTCTCCTTCAACCAGCCATGGCTGGCTCTGACGAACATGCGGATACTCGGGATTGTAGGATGGCTGTTCTTGGCATGGGCCACCCCACGCATTGCAGCGCGAACCAAGGCGTCACCTGAAGCCGCATTCTGGTTTGTCTGCGCCAATCCTTTTCTACTTGTATACGGAATCAATCATGGTCACAATGATTTATTGGCTCTAGGAATCTCGGCCGTCGGAATAGAATTGATCTATCAATACCGCGCTTCAAAACTCAAGGCCATCGCAGGATTCTTTGTTGTCATGTGTGGCGCGCTGATCAAACCTACAGCACTGATCGTGCTCGTCCTACCGGTCGCATCGTCGATTTATCGCAACCATGATCCGCGCGAGTTGGTCACTCAATTCCGTGCACTCATTTTTTCAGGAATTGCCTGCGCCGGTTCTGCCCTCTTGTGCATCGGGCTGTCTGCGATCTCCCCGCTAGGAGCGTATTGGATCAGACCCACGGGTGATCCCGCGCCGTATTCGTCGTCCCTCTATGCCATGACCGGAGCACTACTTCACGCATACGCCCCGACCACCGACTCCGCATGGAATATGGCAGGAAAGCCCCTGTGCGTTCTGGCACTGATAGCAATCATGATCACAGCTGTCTTCAAACGCATCCTGGACAGGCCAGAAGTCATTGTGATCATTACTCTCACAACCTTGGTCCTCGTCGGCCCGCCTGGGCGCCCCTGGTATCTGTTGCCGGTCATCATGGGCCTTGGCCTCATCGACTGGCCAACAAGGAAGAAGATTGCATTCCAATCAGTTTTTGTAATACCATTCACATTGTACTCTCCTATCCATTACAGCTATTTCGTCCTTAATTTCTACTCATGGATCACATCGGCCGCATGTATTTTTGTGACTATTGTCGCAGGTTGGTGGCGCAACACACCCGATAACAGTTACGGCTATCATCCGCGCCGCCCCGCGACCTCCTCCGAGTAATGGCAGTGAAGGTCAGCACGTGGCTTCATGCCCGATGTCGATGCGAATATCTCTCCTGAGCCATGTTAGGTTGACTTTGGCCAATACCCGCGTTCTCGCGCAGACAACTGTCACTCGCCTCATCCACATGCTTCGCGTGCATAATATGCGCACGGCAGATTCACCATCCACCAGTGATCGGAGGAGCAAAATGAAACTCAGAATTTATTATTACTGATGTCGAGTAATCCGTTGTGTCGATTCATATGTATCCCGGAGTCCACCCATATAAACTGGGCGAGCTGAAGTCAGAAATTACTCATCTGCCACGGCTCAGATATCAGGACCAGACCATGGTCAGCGAGGACATCAAGCCCACCCTCAAAACCTACCGCTGACCAACCCAACTCTCGGTCTCCTGGATGTCATCGTGCGGCTGCGTCACGGAATGCTGCTCTCGCGAGGGTTACCCCTCAGCCACCTTCAACCCGCCAGCGGCCAGGGCACTCCTTGCCGTCGAAGCCAACACAGGAAGCTTCCCGCTGACCTTCGTCCTCGTCCCCCACAACTTCGCATTGGGACGCCAGGCCACCGCGACCTCGTCCCACACCGGAGAGGTCGAGGAGTCATCGTCGATCCTGCGGCCCAGATCAGCGAGGTCACCGACGACGTCCTCGTTGCCCACCAAGGTCTCGAGGGACGCCGGCGTCGTCATCCCCTCGGCCTTGCCAGCCGGGACGAGACCGCGTCCCGTCAGCAATTCGGGCTGGTTGTCGAGGGCATCAGCGAAACTCAGTGCCTGCCGCGCAGTCCTGCATCCCTTGAGCACCACCCACGACGAGCCCTGATACGACGACACCCGGGAATCATGACCCTCGAGCGGAGGAATGGAGGCAACCTTCCAATGATGCTGCCCAGCCCCAACGGCGGTCTTGAGATGAGGAAGATCAGCGGGAGCACCAATGTGTCCCACGATCTTCCCGGATGAGAAATCACTGTGCACCGACTCCCACCCATGGGAGATGACGAGCTGCTGTGCGGCAACCATCCGCTGCAGCTCGTCGGTGAGCTTGCGCGCCCCGTCTGAATCGATGTCAACCCTCCACGTCGTGTCATTCACCGGGACGAACCATGGCGATCCCGCTGTGTCGGACATCGCAGCCAGCCACTCGGTCTCCTCAACTGGCAAATCCGACACCGCCTTTCCCGTGGACGCCAGAGTCGTGGCTGCGACGTGGAGCTCCTCCCAGGTCTTGGGCGGAGCCACATGGGCCTCCGACCAAGCGTCGGAATCGTAGAAGAGGACCAGCGGCGAGGTGTCCAGCGGCAGCCCGTACGTCCTCCCCTGGTAGGTGACCCGCGACATCGGGCCGCGTTCGTACTTGTCGCGATACTGCTCGGCGTACTGAGTGACATCTTCCAGCACCCCGTCATGGGCCAGTCTCGCCACCGACCTGCTCGGCACCTGGGCCATACAAGGCGCTTTGTCCTCCTCGACCGACGTCTCCAGAGCGGTGAGGTACTTGTCGGTCGTCGAGAAGATCGCATGCAGGTTGAGTGTCACACCGGGATGGCGACGCTGATACTCGTCACCAGCGCTCTCCAGGCTCGGCAGGTCAGGCGCCATGGACATCCGGTGCCACACCTCGACCGAATCGTCAGGACTGGGCTTGGCCAATGGAGTCAACGTCTGTGCGCACCCAACTGTGCCGACGAGAAGCAACCCTGCCACCAGGAGGGCCAGCGTGCGTCTCATCATCACCCCTCACATCACAGCAGATTCGGTGGCTCACAGCCTACCGACCGGTCGACTCGTCCGACGGGACAACACTGCCCATCTCCTCTAGGGTGTCGATCGTGCCGCTCGGCAGATCCTCTCACGCCGGTTGCACATGTCACTATCCGAGGAGCACTCGTGCTGACACAACTTGTGGCCCGGCATCTACGGCCCTATCGCCTGCAGGTGACCGTCATCGTCGTGGCGCAAGTCTGCGCCCAGATCGCCGCGCTGACCCTCCCGACGATCAACGCTGACATCATTAACAAGGGCGTCGTCCGCGTCGACACCGGCTACGTCACCTCGCATTCCCTCCTCATGCTGGCCGTCGCCCTGGGACAGACGATCTGCCAGGTCATCGCAGTCTTCCTGGCCGCCCAGGTCGCCATGGGAATGGGACGCGACATCCGCGACGCCGTCTTCACCCGCACCCTCGACTTTTCCGCCCGCGAGGTCAACCAGTTCGGGGCGCCGTCCCTCATCACCCGCACCACGAACGACGTCCAGCAGGTGCAGATGCTGGTCTTCATGACCCTGGCCATCCTCATCGGGGCGCCGATCATGATGGTCGTCGGTGTCGTCATGGCGATCCGGGCCGAGGTCCACCTGTCGTGGATCATCGCCGTAGCCGTCGTGCTGCTGGGCATCGGCGCGGGGCTCATCGTCTCCCGCATGGGTCCGCTGTTCAAGCGCCAGCAGAAACGCATCGACGACCTCAACCGCGTCGTCCGCGAGCAGATCACCGGCATCCGCGTGGTGCGAGCCTTCGCCCGGGAGCGCCATGAGGCGGTCCGCTTCGAGGCCACCAACTCCTCCCTGCGCGACATCCAGGTCAGCGTCGGACGAACCATGGCCGCGATGTTCCCGCTCGTCATGCTCATCATGAACCTGTCCCAGATTGCGGTGTTCTGGTTTGCAGCAGCACGGATTGACAGCGGGCAGACCGAAGTCGGCGTCCTGGCCTCATTCACCACATACCTCATGCAGATTCTCATCAGCGTCATGATGGCGGTCATGCTCGTCGTCATGTGGCCACGCGCCTCGGTGTGCGCCACCCGCATCGAGGAAGTACTGCACACCTCGTCGTCGCTCACCATCGACCCCGAACCCGTGACGACCCTGCCTGATGATCCAACCCTGTTGGAGCTGCGGGACGTCACATTCAGCTACCCCGGCGCCAGCGAGCCGGTTCTCCACGACATTTCCTTCACCGTGGACAGGGGCACGACCACGGCCATCATCGGATCGACCGGGTCGGGGAAGTCGACCCTGGTCAACCTCATCCCCAGACTCGTCGACGTGACGAGTGGCCACGTATGCATCAACGGGACCGACGTCCGCCGTTATGACCTTGAAACCTTGTGGGGTTGCATCGCAATGGTGCCGCAGCGTCCCTACCTCTTCAGCGGCACGGTGGCGTCAAACCTGCGTGACGGCCGCTCCGACGCCACCGACGAGGATCTCTGGAACGCGTTGCGCATCGCCCAGTCCGACGACTTCGTCTCCCGGATGGACGGAGAGTTGGACGCCACCATCTCCCAGGGCGGCACCAACGTTTCCGGCGGACAGCGACAGCGACTGTCCATCGCCCGAGCTCTGGTCAAAGCCCCCGAGATCTACGTGTTCGACGACTCCTTCAGCGCCCTCGACGTCGCCACCGATACCCGACTACGGGCCTCCCTGGAGGCCCATCAGGGCGATGCCGCAATGCTCATCGTCGCCCAGCGGGTCTCAACAATCCGCAATGCCGACCAGATCCTCGTCCTCGATGCCGGACGCATCGTCGGCAAGGGAACCCATGACGAGCTCATCGAGTCCTGCCCGACCTACGTCGAGATCGTCGACTCCCAGCTCTCCATCGAGGAGGCGGCATGAGCGGCAGGGTCGAGAAGGCTCCCACCCGCAATGACCATGCCGAGATCGCGCGAGCCTCGTCACGACGCGGCCCAGGCGGGGGCCGGGTCGCCGAGAAACCCATCTCCTTCGGCCCGTCCCTCAAGCGACTGCTCGGCCAGCTCAAGCCTCATCGCCTCGTCCTGACGATCGTCGTCATCATGGCTACGGTCTCGGTGACGTTCAACGTCATGGGTCCCAAGATCCTGGGGCGCGCCACCGACGTCATCTTCGGCGGGATCGTCGGAAAACAGCTGGGCGCACACGTCCCGCAAGCGCGCGGCATGCCGGCTGGTGAGTTCATCGACACACTCGGCAAGACCGGCCAGGGTGGGGATCGTGGAAAGATCATCACCCTGCTGCAGCAGTATCCCGACGTCGTCATCGGTTCCGGCATCGACTTCCACCGACTCGGCGTCATCATGGCCTGGGCGCTCGGCCTGTATGCCTGCGCCGCCCTGCTGATGTTCCTGCAGGGATTCCTGCTCAACACCGCCATCCAGCGTTCCATGCACGACCTGCGCCGTCAGGTCAGTTCCAAGTTGGAGAGGCTGCCGCTGTCCTACTTCGACGGTCAGCCCCACGGCGAGCTCATGAGCCGGATGACCAACGACATCGACAACGTCTCGCAGACCTTGCTGCAGACCCTCCAGCAGCTCCTCAACGCCCTGCTGACCGTCATCGGGGTGTTGATCATGATGTTCTGGATCTCCCCGTTGCTGGCAGTCGTCTCCCTGGTCATCATCCCGATTGCCGGAGTCATCGCGGGAGCCATTGGCAAGGAGGCCCAGGAACAGTTCGCCCAGATGTGGAAGGCCACCGGAGAGCTCAACTCCCACGTGGAAGAGGCGTATTCAGGCCACGCCCTGGTCAAGACCTTTGGCCGTACCCAAGCCGTCGCCCACGAATTCCACGAGCGCAACGAGGAGCTGCGTCAAGCCACCGCCAAGGCCCACTTCATCTCCGGGTTCATCCAGCCGGTGATGTTCCTGCTCGGCAACGCCAACTACGCCGTCATCGTGCTCATCGGCTGTCTGCGCGTGGCCAAGGGCCAGATGCCGCTGGGCAATGTTCAGGCCTTCGTCCAATACTCCCGAATGTTCACCCAGCCGATCACCCAAATTGCGTCCATGGCAAATCTGTTGCAATCCGGGGTCGCCTCCGCGGAGCGGGTGTTCCAGGTCCTCGATGCTGACGAATTGTCCACAGAGGCCGACGGTGGCCTTCCCGCCACCGAGGGACGAGTCGTCTTCGACCACGTGCGCTTCTCCTACAGCCCTGACAAACCCCTCATCACCGACCTCTCGCTGGTCGCCGAGCCGGGCCAGACGGTGGCGATCGTCGGTCCCACCGGTGCCGGCAAGACGACACTGGTCAACCTGCTCATGCGGTTCTACGAGATCGACGACGGGGCCATCACCCTCGACGGCGTCGACATCTCCACGGTCCCCCGCGGCGAACTGCGCTCCCGGATCGGCATGGTGCTGCAGGAGGCCTGGCTGTTCAGCGGGACGATCCACGACAACATCGCCTATGGTCGCCCGGAGGCATCCGAGGGAGAGGTCCTTGATGCCGCGCAAGCTGCGCACGTCGACCACTTCGTCCACACCCTTCCCGACGGCTATGACACCGTCATTGATGAAGACGGATCCAATGTGTCGGAGGGGCAAAAGCAGCTCATCACCATTGCGAGGGCGTTCCTTGCCGCCCCGGACTTGCTCATCCTTGACGAAGCGACGAGTTCGGTGGACACCCGAACCGAGATGCTCGTCCAAGAAGCCATGGGGCACCTGCGCAACGGGCGTACCAGCTTCGTCATCGCCCACCGCCTCTCCACGATCCGGGACGCCGACCTCATCCTCGTCATGGAGCACGGCGACATCGTCGAACAGGGAACCCACACTGAGTTGCTGGAGCGCAAAGGCCACTATCACGACCTCTACCAGGCGCAGTTCGACGCAGCCGCTGCCGAATGAGATGCCAACCCCGATCCCAGGAACGGGTCCTGCGGTGGATCAGGTGTCCACAGGGGGCACAGCGTCCGGCCGGCCCCAGCCGACCGTGGGTGGGCGGCTCGATGGCCTTCCCCCACGATCACCTTCCTGTGCCTGTTCTTCATCACCGCAGTCATCCATGCGGCCTCACACATGGCAAGCGGGGCGGGAAACGGTACATGCCTCCGGCCTCGCCACGCCGCTGTCGGCAGACGTTGGTGCACGATTTTTCATCCGTTTTGACGCAACACGACCCAGAATGCCCAAACCGGTACTGACGACTAGTAGGGTGCGCGCCATGGATGCCCAACTGATCGCCCGATGGCAATTCGGGATCACGACGGTCTACCACTTCTTCTTCGTCCCGATCACGATCGCGCTATCGATGCTCGTGGCCGTGATGCAGACGGTGTGGCTTAAGACCCGCAACGACCGTTACCTTCGTCTCACCAAGTTCTACGGCAAGCTCTTCCTCATCAACTTCGCCCTTGGCGTCGTCACCGGAATCGTGCAGGAGTTCCAGTTCGGCATGAACTGGTCGGAGTACTCGCGATTCGTCGGTGACATCTTCGGCGCTCCGCTGGCCCTCGAAGCCTTGGTGGCCTTCTTCATGGAGTCGACCTTCATCGGCTTGTGGATTTTCGGCTGGGAAAAGCTCCCCAAGGGAGTCCACCTGGCCTGCATCTACCTGACCGCCATCGGCACCATGATCTCTGCGGTGTTCATCCTGGCGGCCAACTCGTGGATGCAGAACCCCGTCGGGGCCAGCTACAACCCCACAACCCACCGGGCCGAGTTGACCGATTTCGGTGCTGTCCTCGCCAATCCGGTTTTCAAGTCGACCTTCCTTCATCAGATGTCAGCCTCCTACCTGGTCGCTGGAGCTCTCATCGCTGGAATCGCCTTCTGGCATCTGTCCAAGGTGGCCCGTGGACGTGCCACCTCCCAGATCTCTGACAGCGAAGAAGTCGAGACCGTACGTACCTGGCGTTGGGCCTCAAAGTTCGGCGCCTGGGTGCTCATCGTCGCCTGCGTCGGCATCGTGCTCAGCGGCGACTACCAGGGCAAGGTCATGACCGACACTCAGCCGATGAAGATGGCCGCCGCCGAAGGTGCCTTCGAAAACACCTCGGACTTCTCCGTCCTCACCATCGGCAACCGGGACGGCTCCGAAGAGGTGTGGGCCATCAAGATCCCCGGTATGCTCGGATTCCTCAGCACCGGCACGTGGGGCGAGGACATCAAGGGTGTCAACGAGCTCAAGAACTACCAGGTTCACGAGTACACCTACCACCGCAGGGACAATTCGCAGACCTCTCTGCAGGCCTCCTACCAGGACGTGCTGCGCCAGAAGATCGACGCCAATGGCATCAAGCTCGATCCGAACGTCCCGGTCTCCTACTGGACCTTCCGCATCATGATCACCCTTGGCATGATCGGTGGCCTCGTCGGCCTCATCATGCTCATCGCGATGCGCGGTGACCGCAACCCGAAGCCCCACGGCTGGCTGACCTTCGTCATGATCTGCCTGCCGCTGCTACCGCTGTTCGGTAACTCCTTCGGCTGGATCTTCTCCGAGATGGGACGGCAACCCTGGCTCGTCGCCGGCGTACTACCCACCACGGCGGGAGTCTCACCAGGTGTCAGCGCCAGTAGCGTGCTCTTCTCGACCATCGCCTACACCGTGGTGTACGGCATCCTGGCTGTCGTCGAGGTGAGCCTGTTCTGGAAGACCCTCAAGAAGGGTCTGCCCGAACTGCCAAGTCGTCAGCCTGCTGTCGAGGACGAGGACACCGCGGTGTCCTTCGCATACTGAGGAGGTCACCGATATGCTTCCTGTGCTTGAAACTGCTGCTCACTCGCCCCTGACGATCGTCTGGTTCATCCTCATCACCGTCCTGTGGGTTGGGTTCTTCTTCCTCGAAGGCTTCGACTTCGGTGTCGCCATGCTGCTTCCCTTCCTGGGACGCGATGACAAGGACCGTCGCCTCATGGTCAACACCATCGGCCCGACCTGGGACGGCAACGAGGTGTGGCTGCTCACCGCTGGTGGCGCCACCTTCGCGGCCTTCCCCGGCTGGTACGCCACGATGTTCTCCGGCCTCTACCTGCCGCTGCTGCTGGTGCTACTCGGCCTCATCATCCGTGGTGTTTCCTTCGAGTACCGCTCGAAGCACCCGTCCTCGAGGTGGCGCAACACCTTCGACTGGATGGCCACCATCGGATCCTTCCTGCCCACCTTGGTGCTCGGCGTCGGCTTCGCGAACTTCGTACGTGGCCTGGCCGTCGGCCCGCACCAGACTCCTGACGGTGGCGTCGCCCCGCTGGTGACGACCTCGTTCTGGGGCCTGTTCACCCCGTTCGCCCTCATCGGCGGCATCCTGTTCGTGGTGCTCTTCTGCGCCCACGGCGCCAACTTCATCGCCCTGAAGACGCTGGGTGACATGCATGACCGGGCTCGTAAGACCTCGGCCAAGCTGGGGTGGATCGCCACCGCCGTCGCCCTGGTATGGGCCCTGATGTTCAACATCATGTACGTCACCACGGATGGTCGCCAGGTACTCACCTGGATCCTCTGCCTGCTCGTCGTCGCGCTGCTGGCCGCTGGTTCTGCAGTCGTCGCGAAGGGGCGCGAGGGCCTGGCCTTCCTGTGCACCGGGCTGGGCATCGCCCTCATGATCGTTGCCTGCATGATCGCCATGTACGGCAACCTTGGGTACCGCCCGTCGGGGATCCCCTTCGACATGTGGATCGCCTCATCGACCCCCTACACCCTGAAGATCATGACGATCAGCGCCTGCGTCTTCGTGCCGATCGTGCTGGCCTACCAGATCTGGAGCTACTGGGTGTTCCGCAAGCGCCTCACCCGAGACGCCATCCCGGACGCCGCGGTGGCTGTCTGATCCGTGGCAGCTCCGCTGGACCCGCGCCTGGTTCGCCGGGCGCGGGCCACTCTCCCCTTCCTTGCGGGTCTGTGCGTGGTCGGTGTGGCTACGGCCCTGCTCATCCTCACGCAGGCCTGGTTGTTGTCCCGCGGCATCTCGTCGGTCTTCGCCACCCATCGCCTCGACGGCGTGGCAATCTGGTGCGGACTGCTTGCGGCGGTGTTCTGTGGTCGAGCTTGCCTCGCCTGGCTGCAAGAATCCCTGGCTCATCGAGCTTCAGCGTCAGTCAAGTCGCAATTGCGGCGCGACATCCTGCAAGCCAGGTTGTCGCGTCCCACCGACGCGACGATGCCATCGGGAACCCTCATCAGCCTGGTGACAACAGGTCTGGACGCCCTCGACGGCTACTACTCGAAGTACCTTCCGCAGCTTGTACTGGCCGTCATCGTTCCGGTGGTGTTGGCCACCGCCATCGGCTTCCAAGACATCACGAGCCTCATCATCGTCGTCGTGACGATCCCGCTCATCCCCGTTTTCATGGCCCTCATTGGCTGGCGCACTGAGGCGGCCGTAGCGAAACGGTTCAAGGTAGCCACCCGACTCGCCAACCACTTCGCTGATCTGGTCGCTGGGCTGCCGACTCTGCAGGTCTTCGGACGAGCCCACGCCCAGCTCGAGGGTCTGCGCCGCACCGAGGCGGCCAACCGCGGCGAGACGATGCGCACCCTGCGCATCAGTTTCCTGTCCTCCTTCGTCCTCGAGTTGCTGGCAACCCTGTCGGTGGCCTTGGTGGCCGTCACCGTCGGTTTCCGGGTGGCCGCCGGTGGCATGGACCTGCGCACGTCCCTCTTCATCCTCATCCTCGCCCCCGAGGTCTTTCTCCCAGTGCGGCAGGTGGGCGCCCTCTTCCACGACGCCGCCGACGGCATGGCCGCTGCCGAGGTGTCCTTCGGTCTCATCGAGTCGGGACGACCGATGGATTTTGGCAGCGACGTCGACATGCCCTCACCGAGGGATGTTCCGGTGGTCGTCAGTGGGTTGACTCACACCTACGAGGGCGCCGATCGCCCGGCGCCGGATGGGTTGTCCCTGCGGATTGATCCAGGGAACCTCGTCGCCCTGGCCGGACACTCCGGTGGTGGCAAGACGACCGCCCTGTCATGCCTGTTGGGATTCATCGACCCCGATTCCGGGTCGATCCTCGTCGGTGACCACGAGCTCGTCGGGGCCGACGAGTCCGTCTGGCAGGCGTGGCGTCGTCAGTTGGCCTATGTGCCCCAGGCTCCCGCGATGATGGCCGGGACGGTGGCGCAGAATGTGCAGCTGGGATACCCAGGGGCCCCCGACGCTGTGCTTCGCGATGCCCTGAATCGTTGTGGTGCCGTGTCCATCCCGCTGGACAAGCGGGTTGACGACGACGCCGAGGGTTTGTCGGCCGGCGAGCGACGTCGCGTCGCCCTGGCACGTGCCTTGGTCAGAGTCGAACAGGCCAGGGCCGGTTTGCTGGTCCTCGACGAGCCAACCGCAGGTCTCGATGCCACCACCGAGGCCACGGTCCTTGACGCGGTGCGAGCCTCGGGAGCGTCAGTGCTCGTCGTGACCCATCGTCGCAACATCATCGCGGCAGCTGACGTGGTCGTCGACCTGGAGGTGCTGGCATGAACGCGCGAACCACTCAGTTGCTCAAGACTCTGTTGCAGGATGTCCCGCGAGGTCGCTGGCTACTCGTCCTATCGACCCTGCTCGCCGCATGTGCATCCGGGGCGTCGGTGGCCCTCATGGGTGTGTCAGCGTGGTTGCTGTCTCGAGCCGCAGAGATGCCACCAGTGCTATACCTGGAGGCCGCAGCCGTCGGGGTGCGATTCTTCGGCATCTCCCGCGGTGTCTTCCGCTACGCCGAACGTCTGGTAGGCCACGACCTGGCTCTGCGGATGCAGGGGGCATTGCGGATGCGGGTCTACGACCGGCTTTCACGTACCACCCTGCTGGGACGTCGCCGGGGTGACCTGCTAGTGCGGGTTACTGCCGACGTCGACGCGGTGTTGGACATGGTCGTGCGGGTGATCGTTCCGGCGTGCGCGTCAAGTCTCGTCATCATTGGCACGACGGTCCTGCTGGCCCGGTTCTCATTGGCTTCGGCTGCGGTCCTACTGCTGTCGGCCCTACTGGCGGCCGTCGTCATGCCGGCGATCACCCAACGCCTGTCCCGGGCTGCCGACTCCTCCTTGGTGCCGCTGCGTGGTCAGTTGGCCGACCGCACTCGCGAGTTGGCCCATTGCGCCCCTGATCTGGTGGCTTACGGAGCTCAGGACGCGATCCTGGCCGATGTATTGGAGGTCGATTCCCGGTTGCGCACCGCCGAGCAACGAGCGGCATGGGGACGAGGTCTCGGCACCGCAGGTCAGATCCTGGCAGCCGGATTAGCAGTCGTCTCGGCCCTATGGATCGGTGGCAATGCGGTTGCCGACGGGCGTATCGGTGGGCGAATCCTGGCTGTGCTGGTGCTGACCCCACTGGCCCTCCACGAGGTGTTCGGAGCGTTCACGGGGGCCGCCCAGACTCATACCCGTGCCAAGGCAGCACTACTGCGGGTCGTCGAGGTGTTGGACGCCCCGCAAGTCGGGACAGGAGACTCCCCCACCGCCGGGGCATCTGAGGAGGAGCCCTCCCTCGTCATCGACGGATTGACGGTCGGGTGGCCGGGTGGCCACCCCGTGCTGTCCGATGTGAATCTGACGGTTGCTACCGGGGAATCGGTGGCCGTCGTCGGGCGGTCGGGTATCGGCAAGACGACCCTCGCCGCAACCATCATGGGACTCATCCCGCCGCTGGCCGGTTCCGTGACGACGACCGGACGGGTGCGATACCTGGCCCAGAACGCTCATGTCTTCGCGACCTCGATCAGCGAGAACGTGCGCATCGGGTGCAGGGACGCCACCGAGTCGGAGGTCGTCACGGCCTTGGGCCGAGCCGGATTGACCATCCCGCCGGAAAGGGTCGTGGCCGAAGACGGCGGAACCTTGTCCGGTGGCGAGGCACAAAGGCTCGCCTTGGCTAGGGTGCTCGTCAACCACGACACATCCGAAGACCCTTCGGCCCATGATGTCCTCATCCTCGACGAACCGAGTGAGCACCTCGACGTCGAGACGGCCACCGTCATCATGGATGACCTGTGGGCGTCCACCCCCAAAGCCGCCAAACTTGTCATCACCCACGATCCCGCTGTCATGGCCCGGTGTGACCGAGTGTGGCACATCAGGTGACGGCGCTGGTCCAGCCGTCCGCATCCTCGTCACAGGCCACGCCACCCCGCCAGCCAACCGTGCCCACCGAGGCGCCGCGTTATCCCCGACCCCTGCCGTGGAAATCCGGTGCACAAAACCCAGCATTACCACCTTAACTGGCATGAGACCCAATTCCCTACCGATTTACCACACACGTCGGTTGCCAAGTCCAAATGCCAGTGGCACGAGCGTCGCAGCAGCCGATGACTAGTCAGCAACGACAGATCAGCATCGGTTTTCTGCGACACGATCCGCCGTCAAGAAAACAACTCACAGGGTGACCCGACCCCACGGCTGCTCAATCGGCATCCGCGCCGAAATGTTGCCGAACTCTCCGAGTCGGAATCACGAGGGCAAGCACCCCGAGGACAACCGAGGAAATAATCCATCCCTGGCTCACGCATCCCGATGGACTAGACACTGACCAGTTCCACCAGGTTTCGCCGTCGTAGCTGCGACCCACTAGGAGGCCAACGAAGAAATACGCGATGGAAGGCAGTGAGGCCAGACTGCGCGGCATCCAGCGGGCCGCGACCATCGTGATGCCAAGGAGTATCGGAACATCGCGAACAACACTGGCATTTCCTGGCCCGCCGAGGAGCCCCAGCAGCATGATCGCTGACATCGCTACCCCCAAGCTGGCGTCAAGAATCCCCGTGCCACGCAAGGATCTGTCCTCGACAGTCAGATCAGCCCGAGCAAGACCGACAGCGTAGATAATCGCAAGTACCAGGCCGAACACGTTGTTCAACACCATCACCGCACTGATACTGCCGAAAATGGGAGGCACGGCCACCTCCCCCGGGTCAGTGAGAGTACACACCGTCGCGAGGACACCGGTCACGGCAAGCTGGAATCCCGCCATCCGATTGCGGAACCAGTACCTCACCGAGGACACCCACGCAGGTATTCCTGCATCTTCCGTATTGCACTGGCTTGAACCGCGGCGTCCTTGGTCCGCATTTGTGTGGCCCAAGCAGAATCATCTGCCGCTACCCCCGCCTGCGTAACCTCAACGCCAGCCGCATGCGCCACTTGCCGCAGCCACGCGTCAATACGACCGCTGTACTGGATGATCTCGATGGGCCGAGTCCCCTCGTCATCTGGGGTCGAGCAGAACGGGCTTCCCGTAGCTGCCGCGAGGCGGGTAACGACTTCCGACTCTCCCGTCATCCCTGAGGCAACACTGAGGTCGACGACGTTCGTGCGTCCTGGAAGGGCCTGCTCGGAATACACATCCGGGAGAGTTATTCCGGCACGCCTCCAGATTGGAAATACACGCTTGGCGCTTGCCTCGATCGTCGTCCGCTCAGATTCGTGCTCCGGGAGTAGACACAGGTCGATGCCCACGTCGTCTACCGCGTGGCACTTCACGGCAGTTTCACGCGCAAGGGTCGGAAAGGCGTTGAGACCTCTGACCTGGACGGCGCCGGCGACGAACCCCATGACGAGGGCCAACACTCCCAGGCACAGAACCAGCCAGCGTCCACGCCGTGCCACCCGGGCCGATGCAGCGATGACACCTCCGACCAGAAGACCAAGCTGAACAGCCAGGGTTCCTGTCACGACGACCGGATTCAGTGTCTGCGTGATGGTGCAGCAGCTCATCCACGTGCCAGTGAGGTGACGGAGCCAGTAAATCGACATCCCAGGCGGAAAGATCATCCACGCGACGGGTATCGCCAGAGCCAATGGCGCGGCCACGGCAACGGGCAGCCAGATCCCCAACGCGACCCCGACAATCGTCCAGGACCACACCGACAACAGGGTCACGCCGAGGATGGCCCACCCCAAAGGATGGGAGGCAAATCCATGCTTGACCATGAAGATCACCGTCAGCACGGTAGTTACTGCCGCCGAAGCTACTATGGGCCCCGCCAACACACGCCACCACGGCCTCACTCGGTTACCCGTAAGGGCAACAGCTTTAAGTCGTCTACCCTCCAAAGCACCCGCAAAAGCACATAGCCCATTGGCGACCATGACCCTGGCCGTGTCCTGAACCATCTGGGCAAGCCAGTACGGCTCGCTAGAAGCATTCTGGTCGACCATGATGAACACGAGCGCGACGAGAGGTGCCAGCCAGATCCCAGGCGCAGTTCGCAGTCGTGTCGTAAACCTCATTCGCCGGTCACCAGTCCCAGATAAGCCGCCTCAGCACGATGCTGCGAATCCTCCGGTGCGAGATCGAGGAACTCGTGAGGAGTCCCATCAAAGACAACGCGCCCCGAGAACAGGACAATCACCCTGTCGTACCCGTCAGCGAGATCATCAACCTGATGAGTTGAGACGACGGTGACCCGGTCATCTGGAATTCGCTCAAGAACCTCACGAAAACGCATTCGCTGAGCCGGGTCGAGCCCAGCAGTCGGCTCATCGAGCAGCAATACTTCTGGCTGTCCAACGAGGACCTGAGCCAAGCCCACCCGGCGCAACTGGCCACCCGAGATCTGGGAGGAGCGCTCGTCGGCCTTCTCCATCAGATCGACGTCTTCAATCACCCGCTCAGCCTTGACGGAAGCCTCACGAACGCTCAATCCCCTGAGCCACCCGCAGTACGTCACCTGCTCGCGCACTGTCAGTCCCGGCATGGGCCGGACGGCCTGGCCCATGAATCCCACGCGCCGACGCAACGTCCGAGACGAAGCCTCACCGGTTCCCAACGTGATCTTCCCTGACTGAGGCACCGTGACTCCCGAACACAGCGCAAACAGGGTGGACTTACCCGCCCCATTAGGACCAAGCAATGCCGTCCTACCCGGCGTGAACTCGGTATTCACACCATGCAAGACTTCATGATTTCTCCGGTAGGAGAAAGAGACGTCACCGATGATCATGGCCACTAATTGTCAGTACTTAATGCGGAAGTCGTTGACCGAGACCGAAGCTTTCCCCCCGATACCGCGGATGACCACATGGTAGTCACCCTTGACTTGACGTCCCCAGTACAGCGATCCCGTCTTTGAGCATGGCAGCGTCTTAGTACCCAACTTAGCATCAGGACGCCACGAATACTCATGCATGAGCTCATAGCTCACTGATTTGGCGTTGCACTTGGAATAGTGTGAAACGCTAGTTGAGACTCCATCAGAATCGCCGTCCCACCAGCTTCGAGTCTCAAATCCCACTCTCCCATTCGATATGTGGCTGTTGATACTGCCTTCGGCGAATGCCGGAACTGCCACAGATGCAGCTACAACGAGACCCGCAGCAACTGCCGCTACTCTGGAAGTTTGCTTCGAAAGAAGCATCATAATCTCCTTTGAGTACTTGGGTTTCACCGGTGTGAAACAACCCTAGCCAAACCTTACCACTCGTCCCCTACTCCTGTCACGGAGCGCCATGAGATTCGAAGAATCGACTGAGCTATGTTTTGGCTCTCTGCTCAATCCAGTGGAAGTAATTGACGGCTACACCATTACTGATCGTCCACGACGATGACGTAGAGCTGACGGGGCCCATGGACACCATCGACACGTGCCAACTCGATGTCGGAGGTTGCCGAGCCACCGGAGATGAAGGTCAACGGATGGCCCTCGTGGACCGCCGGCTTGACGATCTGGATGGCCTCGGGAACATCAGAAACCACCTGACTGGCCTTGATGACACACACGTGGCGGTCCGGGACGAGGGTGATGGCTCGACGCCCCTGGTCCTCGACATGAGTCAGGACGATCGAACCAGTGTCGGCGATGCCGGCTGCCGAGGCAGTGACGACGGCGTCGGTGCCGTTGAGCTCCTGCTTGGACAGCTGAGGATCGTCAACGCGAACGTCAAGACCGGCACCCTCGATCGCCTCGACCCAAGACTTGTCCAGCCCGACCGACACGACTGCGCTGTGCTCGGCCCCGGTGGCCTTGAGCCCCTCAACAACGGCCTTGGGAACATCAGCCCCCTTGACTCGCACCACGGTGGCCTTGTAGTCGATGACCTTCTCGACGAAGGTACCGACGACGTCATCCATCTCGATACCGGTGCCGTACTCCCAGTCGATCGGCACATCGGCGACCGGATCGGACGTGGTGATGTCCGAGCTGGCGCGACGAATCCGGGCAAGGATCTCGGTACGCGCCACCGGATCAGTGCTGATGGTGGTCATCGCTTTTCCTCCCTGTTCTTCTTCCACCAGGTGCGGAACGTGTCGGTCGGTGGCGCGTCGACGTCGCGGTACTTCAGCCACCGCTCAGCCACCGGCACCGGAACCGGTCCCATCTTCTTGCCACGCAGGACACGTCCCACACCGCGCGAGCCAACCTGGATCGCCTCGAAGTGCTTGTAGTCACTGAACGCCCACGACGCGGTCTTCATAAGACCCATCTCACCGGCGACCTCGTAGTCCTGCGGGATCCTGTCGGCCTTCTCGGACTCGACGGCCTTGTTGCGCAGCTCAAGGAGGATGTCGGTGAAGGGGATCTTCACCGGGCAGACCTCGTTGCAGGCGCCACACAGGGAACAGGCGTACGGCAGGCCCCGGTCAACCGGGTGCTCGACGCCACGCAGCTGCGGGTTGAGCACAGTACCAATCGGTCCGGGGTACACCGAGCCGTAGGCGTGACCGCCGGCACGCTCGTAGACCGGGCAGATGTTGATGCAGGAGGCACACCGGATGCACCGCAGCACCTCACGACCAAGCGTGTCGGCCAGGACGTCGGTACGACCGTTGTCGAGGAAGATGACGTGCTGCTCCTGCGGGCCATCACCCTCGGTCACGCCGCTCCACACCGAGTTGTACGGGTTCATCCGCTCACCGGTGGCCGAGCGCGGCAGCAGCTTGAGAAAGACTTCAAGATCGTCAAAGCTCGGCAGCACCTTCTCGATGCCGACGATGGACACCAAGGTGTCGGGCAGGGTCAGGCACATCCGGCCATTGCCCTCAGATTCGACGATCACCAGCGAACCGGTATCGGCGAGCACGAAGTTGCCACCCGAAACCGCCATTTCGGCGCGCAGGAACTTCTCGCGCAGATGCAGACGAGCAGCATTGGCCAACTCCGGCGGGTTCTCCGAGATGTCCTCGGGGGCGGGACGACCGTAGTTCTTCATCTCATGAAGGAAGATCTCGCGGACTTCGGCACGGTTGCGGTGGATGGCCGGCACCACGATGTGGGAGGGACGGTCGTGTCCGAGCTGCACGATGAGCTCGGCCAGGTCGGTCTCCCAAGCCGCGATGCCCTGCTCCTCGAGGTACTCGTTGAGGTCAGTCTCCTGGCTGGTGATCGACTTGATCTTGACGACCTCGTCAACCCCCTTGTCCTTGGCGATCTGCGCAACGATGCGGTTCGCCTCCTCACCATCGCGGGCCCAGTGAACGTGGACGCCGTTGGCAGTGAGGTTCTTCTCCGCCTCGACCAGATAGTGATCCAGGTGCCGGCCGACACGATTCTTGATGGCCTCGGCGGCATTACGCAGATCCTCCCAGTCCGGGGACTCGGAGACACGCATGGCACGCTTGTTGCGAATCGTCGTAGTGGCATTACGCATGTTCTTGCGCTGCACCGACAGGTTCAGCTCATTCTTGACGGCCTTCGAGAACTTCGGCATACCCATGTACGAACCAGGCTTGTCGGGGGCCGGAGTGAGCCGGGCGACGCCGTGGTTTCCATAGGTGACGCGACGCAATTCGGTACTCATGAGTCAGTCCTCCTCAGTATTGGCGAGGATTTCAGCGATGTGAATCGGTTTGACGCCCGAGTTCTGACGCGACAGCACACCACCAATATTCATGAGGCAGGAGTTGTCGCCGGCGACGACGTACTCAGCCCCCGTCTCACGAACGTGACGGGCCTTGTCGTTGGCCATTGCCGCGCTCATGTCGGGGTTCTTGATGCAGAACGTTCCGCCGAATCCGCAGCACTGCTCGGCCATCGGTAGGTCGACCAGGGTCATGCCGCGGACGTTCTTGAGCAACTCGTAGGGACGATCCCCCAGCTTGAGCAGACGCTTGCCGTGGCAGGACGGGTGGTACGTCACTCGGTGTGGGAAGTACGCCCCGACGTCGGTGACGCCGAGGATGTCGACGAGGAACTCCGGCAGGTCATAGGTGATCTGGCTGGTGTGCTCGACCTCCTTGAGCAGTCCGGAATCACCAGCGTACTCGGCGAGCATCGGGTGCTGATCACGGACGGCGGCGACACAGGATCCGGACGGAGCAACCACGTAGTCGTAGCCCCCGAAGGCCCGCACGTACTGTCGGACGGTGGGAACACCCTCGTCGAAGTATCCGGTGTTGGTCGTCATCTGGCCGCAGCACGTCTGCTCACGCGGGAACTCGACCTTGCAGCCCAGACGCTCCAGCAGAGTGGTGACGGCCACGCCGGTCTGGGGGAACATCACGTCATTGATGCACGTGATGAACAGCCCGACGGTCATGCCCGCCCCCGGCAAGCCGGGCGAGGCGGCCCTGGTACCAGGGCTCGTAGTGGTTGTCATGGTGACCTCCATTGATGAGGAACGGATGCCAGGCGGTGTCAACCGTCAGCAGAATCAGGGAACCATCCATCCGAGCACCGGGGTCGACATGAGGCCGACGAGGATGCACATCAGGATGAGCAGGATGATCGAGAACTTGAAGACCTTGCGGAGGATGATCGACTCGCCGCCAGCCAGGCCAATCGCGGTGGCCGCGATGGTCAGCGACTGCGGGGAGATCATCTTACCGACGACACCACCGGAGGCACCGGCGCCGACCAGCAGGTGCCGCATACCCTCGACACCGAGGTGAGATCCGGCACCGACCTGCTGACCGACGCTGCTCTGCAGGCCGGAGAACAGGATGTTGGCGGAGGTGTCAGATCCGGTGACGTAGGTACCGATCCAGCCAAGGATCGGGGCGAGGAACGGGTAGACCGCACCAGCGCCAGCAATGAACATACCAAGGGCCAGCGTCTGGCCGGAGTCACCCATGACATAGGCGAGGGCGACTACCAGACCGATGGTCAGCATCGAGAACTTCATCTTCTTGGCGTTGACCCACAGCTCCGTGAAGACGTCGGGGAGGGACACCTTGTAGATGAGGCCGACGAGAATGGCAACGATGGCCAGCAGGAAACCCGGCTGGGACAGCCACTGCCAGGTGTAGGACTGGTGGGCCGCGGCCTTGCCACCGGTGGTCATGAGGCCGGCCAGGCCAGGCCAGGCCATCTTGGTGTCGGCGGCCTTCAGGCCCTCCTTGACGGCCGGGATGGCAGCGATACCGAAGACCACGATGACGAGGATGTAGGGCACCAGGGCCATGAAGATACGGTTGCCGGTGAGGTCGGAGGTGTCGACCTCCTGAGCCTGCACGAGCTCGGTCTCAATGGCCGGGTCCATCGGGATGCCGATGCGCTCGGCGGCTTCACGGCCACCCTTCGGCTTCCAGACCTTGAGGAAGAGCAGGGAGAGGGCGACGGTGACGACGGCGGCGAAGATCTCGGTCAGGTTGTAGACCGGGGTACCACCGACGATGATCTTGGTGACGCCGAAGACGATGCCGACGAACAGACCGAACGGCCAGCACTCACGCACACCCTTGCGACCGTCCATGATGGCCAGCATGAGGAAGGGGACTACGAGGCAGAGGACGGCACAAATCCGAGCGGTCACCGGGGCGACCATCGAGACGTCCAGACCACCGGTCTTGGCAGCCATGAGCACCGGCAGACCGACAGCGCCGAAGGCCACCGGGACAGTGTTGGCGACCAAGGCGGTGACGGCACCGCGGAGCTTGCCGAAGCCAATGGCGATCAACATGGCAGCCGCGATGGCGACCGGGGCGCCAAATCCAGCGAGAGCCTCGAGCAGACCGCCGAAGCAGAAGGCGATGAGGATGCCGAGGACGCGCGGGTCGTCACTGATGAGGAAGAAAGTGCGACGCAGGTCGTCGAAACGCCCGGAGATGACCGTCACCTGGTACATCCAGATGGCGCCCAGCAGAATCCACGAGATCGGGAACAGACCGTAGAGGAATCCCTGGATGCTCGAGGAGAATGCCATGCCGATCGGCATGTGGAATGCGGTGACTGCCACGATGAGGGCGATGCCCCACGAGAAGAGGCCAGCCAGATGCGCTTTCCAGCGCAGCGCGCCAAGGGTGATGAGCATGGCCAGCACTGGCAGCACGGCGAGGAGGGCCGAGAGCCACTGTGCCCCCAGCGGGTTGGCCGATGGGGTGAAGGTCTGGAGAAGAACCATCGAAGAACTCCGTTGTTCAACCATTGCCTCCGGTCGGCGAACCGTTGGCAATATCGGGCCAATTTGGTCCGACCAATAGTACGGTAGGACCATTACTTACAAACGTCAAGAACTTCCTTTCATTTGATGAACGGACGGTCAGCCATCTGTGCAAAAAATAAGGTTTGCCTAAATTCAAGACCCATTCCAAGGTCCTCTTTGAGCACCCACTCCTCCTCACGACGTTGCTGGCCATACGATGCATGTTCGGTGACGATGAAGCGACTCACTGACGAGGATCCCAGCCATGACACAGACCCGCGACACGCAAGCCAACCAGCCAGGCGCACATCCCGGACACTGGGCGTCAGGATCGAACCCCGGCTCAGGCGCTGACACTGATACCAAGTCGGGCGGATTCTCCGTCGTCATGCATCACATCGATGACGAGATCCTCACCGGGACCTGGGTCAATGGTTCGCGCCTGCCCCCGGAGCGAGAACTCGCCGCCACCCTGGGCGTCAGTCGGGGAGCCGTCCGGGAGGCCATCCGCGCCTTGGAGGCCCAAGGAATCCTCACCTCGGGCACTGGCCGAGGCAACGGCACTCGCGTCGACGCGCATCCTTCCGACGCCATGGGCCGCATCCTGCGCCTGCAACTGGCCCTCGACGTCGTCTCATTCGCCGACCTCACCGAAACCCGAGTGGCCCTGGAGAAGGCAGCCTGCGCGGCTGCGGCGAAGGTCCGCGCCCCTGGACCGCTGGCACGAGCGACCAACCTCCTCGGTCAGATGCACGGGGCCCTGAAGCCGAACTCCTTCAATGCCCTCGACACCGCTTTTCACGTCGCCCTCGCCGAGGCCGGGGACAACCGCCTCATGAGCGATTTGACGGTGGCCATCCGCAAGGCCGTCCACCGCCCCATCTTGGAGGCCGAGCACTCCCTCGTCGGCTGGGAGACATGGCGTGACGGCCTGGTCTGCGACCACGAGGAGATGCTCACCGCGATCGAGAACGGCGACCCGGTTCGGGCGGCTGAAGCCACCGAGGCCCACATTCGCAACGCCTACGAAACCCTCCTGGGGGCCGACTGACTGAGCCGGAGCGCAACGACTTCGTCTGGAAGCGTGACTCAGCGCTGAGCCCCTCGTCGCACCACTGCAAGGCCGCAGGACGGCAACGACCCGGCTTCGACCACAGGTCAAGATGAACTCAATTTGGACTCTGCCCTCCCCCTGGCGCCCCACGAGGCAGGCTAGACACATGATCGTTGCATTCAGTCTTGTTCCCAGTGGTGGTCGCGCCTCCCGCGAGGACGGCGGCGTCGCCGACGCCGTGGCGGCTGCCGTGCGCATCGTCAGGGAGTCCGGCCTGCCGAACCGCACCAGCTCCATGTTCACCGAGATCGAGGGTTCCTGGGAGGAGGTGATGGACGTGGTGAAGCGTGCCACCGAGGCGGTCGGCCAGTACGGGACCCGAGTGTCACTGGTGCTCAAGGCCGACATCAGGCCAGGAAGAAGCGGCGAGATGACAGCCAAACTGGAGCGACTGGAGGCCGAGCTGGACAGGTCAGATTGCCCGCCCAGGTGACAGCACGGCGCCGCTGGGACGCGGCCGATCCTGCGGCATCCCGTCGCATGGCCGGTAGACGCCTCACCAAGGGTGGTCTGCGCTGATACTGCCGCCGCCTCGGGGCACGCCTGGCCTCGGGCCCAGAACGGGGGGGATTATCGCAAGCCTCCCTGCACACAATTGCATTGTGCTCCCCTGATCGTGCACACCCTCCCACCGAGGGTCTACTATCGACCGTAGTGGACCGAGCCAGGTGTCATTGACACCGCTTGATCCACTCACCGACGCGGCCGAGTTTGGGCCCCCACGACCACCGGTGGCCACCGCCCTGCTTGGCCCGGCCACCCCGTCACCACAAGGGAGAAGTCAGGCAATGAGCACGGACACCCCGGTCAATCCGCCGGACACGCAGGAAGGCCCCGAGGCCGCCATCGACCCCCACGGCTATGTCGTGAGGGACAAACAGGACCTCACCGAACGCCCTGACCTGGCACGCACCGCCGGTCGCGTCGCCCCGGTTCGTGCCCGCCGCCCCCTTTACCTCGACATGCTCCCCCCCTGCAACGCCGGGTGTCCCGCCGGAGAGAACATCCAGGAATGGCTGCGCCTCATCAAGGCCCACGAGGAGGAGAAGGCGTGGCGCCAGCTCACCGCCGACAATCCCTTCCCCGCCATTCACGGTCGTGTCTGCTACCACCCCTGCGAGGTGGCCTGCAACCGTGCCGACCTCGACGGCGCCGTCTCGATCCACTCCGTGGAGCGCTACCTGGGTGACCTCGCCATCGAGAAGGGCTGGAGCTTCAACCCGCCTCCGGAGAAGTCGGGCCACCGAGTGATGATCATCGGCGCCGGCCCCGCCGGCCTGTCGGCGGCCTACCACCTGGCCATGCTGGGCCACGAGGTCGAGATCCACGACGCCGGCGACAAGGTCGGCGGCATGATGCGTTACGGCATCCCCGAGTACCGGCTGCCGCGCGAGGTCCTCGATGCCGAGGTCAAGCGACTCACCGACCTAGGGGTGCGAATCGTCCTCAACCACCCGGTCAACGACCTCATGGAGGAGAAGGCCAAGGGCCGCTTCGACGCCATCTTCGTGGCCATCGGTGCCCACCTGTCCAAACGCGTCGACATCCCCACCGTCGACGCCTCCCGGATGGTCGACGCCGTCAGCTTCCTCCACAACGTCTCCTCCGGCGAGAAGCCCCTCATCGGGCGCCGCGTCGCCGTCTATGGCGGTGGCAACACCGCGATGGATGCAGCCCGCGTCGCCAAGCGACTCGGGGCCGAGGAGTCGATCGTGGTCTACCGGCGCACCGCCGAGCAGATGCCAGCCCACGACGAGGAGCGCGCCGAGGCCGAACGCGAGGGCGTGCAGATGAGCTGGCTGCGCACCATCACCGAGGTCGGCGACGACCTCACCGTCGAGATCATGGAACTCGACGAGGACGGCAAGCCCCACGGTACTGGCCGCTTCGAGAAGTTGGAGGCCGACACCGTCATCCTCGCCGTCGGCCAGGAGGCCGACACCGGCTTCCTCCACAAGCTGCCCGGACTGCGCTTCAAGAACGACGTCGTCGACGTCAATCCCTCCACCCTCATGACCGACGTGCCCGGCATCTTCGCAGGCGGCGACACCGTCCCCAGCGAGCGCACCGTCACCATCGGCGTGGGCCACGGCAAGCGCGCCGCCCGCCAGATCGACCTGTGGCTGCGCCGGGAGGAGGCCTACCCGGCGCCCAAGAACACCACGGTGGGCTTCAACGACCTCAATCTGTGGTACTTCGGCGACCATCTGCGTCGTAACCAGCCCGAACTCGACCCGACCCAGCGCGTCGGGTTCGACGAGGTCGTCGGTGGACTCACCGAGGAGCAGGCCCACTTCGAGGCCGGACGATGCCTGTCCTGCGGCAACTGTTTCGAGTGTGACGGCTGCTACGGTTCCTGCCCCGAGGACGCCATCATCAAGCTCGGCAAGGGCCACCGCTACGAGTTCGACTACGACAAGTGCACTGGATGCGCCACCTGCTTCGACCAGTGCCCGGTCCATGCCATCGAGATGATCCCCGAGCGCACCGATCCGGCCACCGTGCAGGGATCCGGCAACCCCACCCCTGGCTGGGCGGTGCGTCATGAACCCAATCCACAACGGTCAGCTTCGATGAAGTTCACCGTCAACTCCGAGAACTGAGAAGGAGGACTGACCATGGCAACGAACTCCGACTCCCGCGTCCGCACCATTGCGGACGGCAACACCGCCGCCGCCTCGGTCGCCTATCGCTGCAACGAGCTGTGCTCGATATACCCCATCACCCCGTCCTCCCCAATGGCCGAGACCGCCGACGAGTGGTCCGCCGCCGGACGAAAGAACATCTGGGGAGACACCCCCACCGTCATGGAGATGCAGTCCGAGGGTGGAGCCGCCGGCGCCATGCACGGCGCTCTGCAGGGTGGCGCCCTGAGTACCACCTTCACCGCCTCCCAAGGCCTGCTCCTCATGATCCCGAACATGTACAAGATCGCCGGTGAGCTCACCAGCACAGTCTTCCACGTGGCCGCCCGCTCACTGGCTGCCCAGGGCCTGTCGATCTTCGGCGATCACCAGGACGTCATGGCCTGCCGCCAGACCGGATTCGCCATGCTGTGCTCCTCGACAGTGCAGGAATGCCACGACCTGGCCCTCATCGCCCAGGCCGCGACGATGCACTCCCGGGTGCCCTTCATGCACTTCTTCGAGGGTTTCCGCACCTCCCACGAGCTCAACGTCCTCGAGATGCTGTCGGACGACGACATCCGTCACTTCATCACTGATGATCTCGTCCACGCTCATCGGGAGCGCGCCCTGTCCCCGGCACACCCGTTCATCCGCGGCACCGCGCAGAACCCCGACATCCACTTCCAGGCTCGTGAGGCCGCGAACAAGTACTACGAAAAGGTGCCGGGCATCGTCCAGTCCCTCATGGACGAGTTCGCCCACGTCGTCGGTCGGCAGTACCACCTTGTCGAGTACCTCGGTGACCCCGAGGCCACCGAGGTCATGGTCTGCATGGGTTCCGGTGCCCGCACCATCGAACACACCATCAACCACCTCAACGCCCAGGGACACAAGCTCGGCCTCGTCGAGCTGCACCTGTTCCGTCCCTTCCCGGCCGCCGAGATCGTCAAGGCCATCCCGGAGACGGCCCGCACCGTCGCCGTCCTGGACCGCACCAAGGAGCCCGGCTCCAATGGCGAGCCCCTCTTCCTCGACGTGCTGGCCGCCCTGTCCGAGGCCCACTCCCGTGGCACCCGCAACACCATGCCGATCGTTTCTGGTGGTCGCTACGGCATCTCCTCCAAGGAGTTCACCCCCGGCATGGTCGCTGGTATCGCCGCTGAACTCGAACTGGAACGTCCGCGTCCCCGCTTCACCATCGGCATTGAGGACGACGTCACCGGAACGTCCTTGCCGTGGGAACCACTCGATATTGAAGATCCCAAGACGATTCGCGCGGTGTTTTACGGCATGGGTTCTGACGGCACCGTCGGCGCCAACAAGAACACCATCAAGATCCTCGGCTCGGACCCCAACACCTACGCCCAGGGCTACTTCGTCTACGACTCCAAGAAGTCCGGATCGCGGACGACTTCCCACCTGCGCTTCGGACCCAAGCCGATCGAGGCCCCCTATCTGGTCAGCCAGGCAGGATTCATTGGCATCCATGCCTGGGGAATCCTAGAATCCATCGACGTTTTGACGATGGCTCGCGAGGGCACCACGGTACTGCTGAACTCCCCCTACGACGCCGACGAGGTGTGGGACAAGCTCCCCGACACCATGCAGCGTCACATCCTCGACAAGCACCTCGACGTGTGGACCATTGATGCCCTGTCCGTCGCCCGCAAGGTGGGTCTGCGCAACCGCACCAACACCATCCTGCAAACCTGTTTCTTCGCGATTTCGGGTGTGCTCCCCAAGGACGAGGCGATCACGAAGATCAAGGATTCCATCCAGAAGACCTACGGCAAGAAGTCCCAGAAGATCGTCGACATGAACCACGCCGCCGTCGACGCATCACTGGAGCATCTGCACCAGGTGAAGGTTCCCGACCAGTTCACCGCCAACCACAGCCTCATCCCGGCCGTGCGCGAGGACTCCCCCGAGTTCGTCAAGAATGTCACTGCCCGAATGATCGAGGGATTCGGTGACCTGTTGCCCGTGTCCGCCCTGCCTGACGACGGCACCTACCCCGCCGGCACCATCAAGTACGAACAGCGCACCTTGTCAGACGTCATCGCTACCTGGGAGCCCAACGCCTGCATCCAGTGCGGCAACTGCGCTTTCGTGTGCCCGCACGGTGTGATCCGCGCCAAGTACTACCCGCAGTCCCAGCTCGAGGGAGCCCCGGAGTCCTTCCAGTCCGCCGAGCTCAACGCCGCCGGCCTGCCGGAGTCCTGCTACACCCTGCAGATCGTCCCCGACCAGTGCACCGGCTGCAGCTTGTGCGTCGAGGCCTGCCCGGCCCACCCCGTGGGCGAGCCCGACCGCAAGGCCATCAACCTTGAGGAGCACCTCGACAAGACGGTCCAGCGCGAGAACGTGAAGTTCTTCGAGACCATCCCGGTCAACGACCGCTCCCGTGTCGACTTCGCCACGGTGCGAGGCACCCAGTTCCTGGAGCCACTCTTCGAGTTCTCCGGAGCCTGCTCGGGTTGTGGCGAGACCCCGTACGTCAAGCTCATCACCCAGCTGTTCGGTGACCGTGCCGAGGTCGCCAACGCCACTGGCTGCTCCTCCATCTACGGCGGTAACCTGCCGACAACCCCGTGGGGCGAGAACGCCCAGGGCCGTGGTCCGGCGTGGTCGAACTCCCTGTTCGAGGACAATGCCGAGTTCGGCCTGGGCATGCGGATGGCCGCCAACGTCCAGACCGACCTGGCCAAGCGTCGACTCCAGGAGGTCTCCGACCAGCTCGACCCGGAGTTCGTCGACGACCTGTTGCACGCCCCGCAGCTCACCGAGCATGACCTGCAGAGTCAGCAGGGTCGTGTGAAGCAGCTGCAGGCCAAGCTCGCCGTCATGGAGCAGACCCCGGCGGTGCGCGACCTCATGAGCGTCGCCGACCACCTGCTGCGTCGCTCGGTGTGGATCATCGGTGGTGACGGTTGGGCCTACGACATCGGTTCGGGCGGCGTCGACCACGTGCTCGCCTCCGGACGCGACGTCAACGTCCTGGTCCTCGACACTGAGGTGTACTCCAAC
Source organism: Cutibacterium nasicola (assembly GCF_052654715.2). Taxonomy (NCBI): domain Bacteria; kingdom Bacillati; phylum Actinomycetota; class Actinomycetes; order Propionibacteriales; family Propionibacteriaceae; genus Cutibacterium; species Cutibacterium nasicola. The sequence continues at coordinate 2,182,487 of NZ_CP199745.2, forward strand.
ACCGGTGGCCAGGCGTCGAAGTCGACCCCACTCGGTGCCGTCGCGAAGTTCGCTTCCGCCGGTAAGCCGACCGCCAAGAAGGACATGGCCATGCAGGCCATCGCCTACGGATCGGTGTACGTGGCTCGCGTGGCCCTGGGAGCCGACCCGCAGCAAACCCTGCGGGCCTTCCGCGAGGCCGAGGCCTACCCGGGCCCGAGCCTCATCATCGCCTACAGCCACTGCATTGCCCACGGCTACGACCTGCGCAACGGCCTCGACCAGCAGTACAAGGCCGTCCACTGTGGGCACTGGCCGCTGATGAGGTACAACCCGGTGTTGGCCGACGAGGGACGCAACCCGTTCCTGCTCGACTCCCCCAAGCCCGACAAGACGTGGCGGGAGTACACCAAGCTGGAGTTGCGTTACCGGATGCTCCAAAAGGCTCATCCGAAGGAGGCCGAACGTATGCTGGACCTGGGTCAGCGTCAGGTGGAGCGTCGCTACGCCGAGTACGCCGAGATGGCTTCCCGCAGCGCCGAGGACTTCGCCGTCGATGCCCGCATGTCCGAATTCGCCGCCTCATCCAAACGCGCCTGACAGCCACGAAGGAATGACGTGTCATGAGTGATCTACGCACCAGATACATGGGACTACCCTTGAGGTCGCCGCTGGTTGCCTCCGCCGGCCCCATCCAACAGAAGGTTGACGGGGTCAAGGCTCTCGCCGACGCCGGGGTCGGGGCCATCGTCATGTACTCCCTGTTCGAGGAACAGGTGAGGCACGAGGAGGCTCGACAGACTGAGATCGAACTCGAGTACGTCAACTCGTTCGCCGAGTCGCTGAGCTTCTTCCCGACCGTAGCCAGCAACGAGGGCGGCATCACCGAGCGCTACCTCGCCCACCTGGAGGCCAGCGTCAACGCCGTCGACATCCCTGTCATCGCCTCGCTGAACGGCGCGACGAACGGTGGCTGGGTCGACACCGCGAAGCGGATGGAGGATGCCGGCGCCGCGGGTATCGAGTGCAACATCTACATGGTGCCCGGTGACCTTGAGCAGTCGGCTGAGGAGGTCGAGGACCGTCACGTCGAGATCGTCCAGGCCGTCAAGGATGCTGTGACCGTCCCGGTCGCCGTCAAGCTCTCGCCGTTCTTCTCGGCCCTGGGTAACATGGCCACCCGTCTGGATGCCGCAGGGGCCGACGCCCTGGTGATGTTCAACCGCTTCCTACAACCTGACATCAACATCGAGAAGATGCAGGTCGAGCCTGGTGTGTGGCTTTCCTCGCCAGCGGATGCCCGTCTGCCGCTGACGTGGATCGCCGCCCTGTCGGGTCGTGTCAATGCCTCGCTGGCTGCGTCCTCGGGTGTCGAGACCGCCGACGATGTCGTCAAGTACCTGCTTGCCGGCGCTGACGTCGTCATGACCACCTCGGCCCTGGTGCGCCATGGTGCCGGATATACAGCCGAGCTGCAGAAGGGGCTGGAGTCTTACCTGCAGCGTAAGGAACTCGACCTCAACACGCTGCGCGGCACGCTCGCCATCCCAGACGATGCCTCAACCGCCGAGTACGAGCGCAACGGTTACGTCGCGGCCCTTGAGAAGGCCAAGACAACCTACGGATCCTGATCCTCGGATGTGCTGAGGGCCGGTGGCAACTGCCACCGGCCCTCGCTTCATGTCATCCCCACATCGATCGTCGGGGCACTCACCCACGCTGTGGTAATTCGGGTACCAACAGTGCGCGCTGCCAGTTCACGTGGCTGATCCAGCCATCGCCACCCGATTGCCACAGCGACATCGGTGGCTCCGGCGGAGGAACGCAAGAACAGACCAATGCCGGGGCCGGAGTGATCCCGATCCGCCGCAACCTCGCAGACCCCGCCCGCGCACCATGGTCGGATGCACCGGTGCCGGAATCGGTGACACGACGAGTCGGCCGGTCCTGACGACCAGCTGTGGTAATTGGGGTTCGCAAGGGCCACCGTGCGACATACGATGGCCCCTCGGCCACGAAGAACCACGATTTCCACGCGTTACCATCGGTGGGGTACCGCTTCCACTTGTCAGGAGGATGCCATGTCACGCTCGTCGCACTTCACCGATCCCTCGCCTTCAAAGCGCCACCCGCTGCGCACACTGAACCGCCTCGGCGTGGGCGGTCTTCTGGCCTACTCCGGTGTCGGTCACCTCACCTTCGTCCGCGAGGAATTCCAGGCTCAGGTACCCGAATGGGTACCCCTAGACGACGACGCGGTGGTCCTGCTGTCAGGTGCCGCCGAAATTGTCCTCGGAGCCGCCTTGCTCTCGGGGCGTCACAAGAAGTTCTGGGGACGCAGTGCTGCCGCCTTCTTCACCGCGATCTTCCCAGGCAACGTCGCCCAGTTCGTCGAGCACAAGGACGGATTCGGGCTCAACGACGACCGCAAACGCGCGATTCGTTTGCTCTTCCAGCCCATCCTGGTGGGCCTGGCCTTGGAAGGCACCCGGCAGGACTGATCGGCCACTACTACGGGCGCGGCGCTTCCCACGAGCAGCCGCCGCGCCCGGTAGGGTTAGTGTGCGCCCCAACCCAGGAGGAACGATGCCGCAACGCAAGGTCAGCGTGATCAACCACTACGCCTTCCCGCCGGGATCGGGCGGCATCACCCGTAACTTCGACATGTTTTCTCGGTTGCGCGGATGGCAACCTCATTTCTACGCCGCCAGCATCAACCACACCTCCGGCGAACACATGACGGTCGATGACCCGCGCTACACCCTCGTCCCGATCCCGGAGTACAAGGGCAACGGCGCCAAGCGTGTCCTCGGCTGGATCTCCTTCGCCGCCGGTGCCGGCGCCCGCGCCTTGGTGCGCCCGGCCGACGTCATCTTCGCCTCCTCCCCGCAGATCCTGGCACCGGCCGCTGGAATGGTCGTCGCCGCCCTGCGCCGCAAGCCCTTCGTCGTCGAGGTGCGCGACCTGTGGCCGGAGTCACTGGTCTCCGGCGGCGCGCTGAAGGAGGGATCAGCCCTTCACAAGGTGCTTCAGGGGCTGGAGAAGACCATCTACGCCCACGCCCGCCAGATCGTCGTCGTCACAAAGGGCTGGGAGGACCACTTCCGCGACCTTGGTATCAACCTTGACAAGGTCACCGTCGTCCCCAATGGCGCTGACCTGGCCGAGTACGAGGTCGAGGAGTCCCGCGAAGAGCTACGCAAGGAGTACGGCATCTCGGGATTCACCGCGGTGTTTTCGGGAACTCACGCCAACTACGTTGGACTGGACCTCATCGTTGATGCCGCACGCCGTCTACCCGACGTCAACTTCCTGCTCGTCGGTGCCGGAGCTCGTAAGCAGTGGGCCATCGACGAGGTCAAGAAGCTGGGCTTGACGAACGTCAAGTTCCATGACCAGGTGCCCAAGTCCGAACTGGTGCGCATCCTCTCGGCCTGTGACGTCGGTTTGCACACCGTCTCGCCGCAGTCGGTCTTCGACAAGGGCATGAGCCCCAACAAGCTGTACGACTACATGGCCGCCGGGCTGGCCGTCGTGTCGAACGCCAAGGTGCCGATCCGCGACGTCATCAGTGATGACGAGGTTGGCGCCTGCGTCGACCCGACCGAGCTCGTCTCCGGCATCGAGCGAGTGCGTGACGCCGACGAGGCCACCATGAAACGTTGGCACGAGCGGGCTCGCGAGCTCATGACGAACAAGTACTCCTTACAAGCATCGGTCGACAGGCTCGAAACGGTGCTGGGGAAGGCGCTGTACCGCTGAGGTTGAACGAGCGGCTGGGGTGGACAACCCCGGCCGCTCTTGGACGTTGTCGGAGACCGTCAGCCCAGCAGCGCCGCTGCAATGGCCGGGACGGCGACGATGAGGACAGCCAACGCGACACCCCAGAGGTCTCGCACCCGCCAGCGCGACTCGACGGCGTAGGTACGACGAGTCGCCGTCGCGAAGCCGCGAGAGTCCATCGCTCGACTGAGCACCTCCGACGACCTCATGGCGTACAGCACCATCGCGAACGTCATTGACGACAAGTACTTGACCCGGGAGGACAAGGAGCGCTTTGGCCCCATCCCGCGAAGGCGACGCACATCGGACTGGATGCGCCACTGGTCGCCCAGGTGCCCCATCCGGACCACACCTGCCACCGACGCCACCACCGGGCGCTGTGGAAGGTGGGTTTGCTGAGCCAGGGCGTCGCCGAAGCGAGTGGGATCGGCCGCGGCCGAGGCCAGCGCGCCAGGCAGGACGAAGACGAGGATCCTCAACCCCTGCCGAGTCGCCTCGCTCCAGACAGCTGAGGTGGTGAACCCGTTGTGGAGCAGCAGGGTCGTCCACACCAGCATCACCGCGGCGATGAGGACCGGAACCGTCCGTACCACCAAGGGTTTGACGCGATGCGAGCACATCGGAGCCATGACCACGGCCGGGATGAGGCTGATGACGCCGATGAGCGGGGACCTCACGAAGAGGGACCCGACGATGCCCGCAACAGCGATGAGGAGGACGACGAGCGGGTTGATCGTCGCCAGGAAGGCCGAGCTGTCCTGGGGCATCTCGTCAGGGGCTGGATCCGGAACGCGACACGAAGCGACGTCAACGACCTCGTCAGCCATCTCGATGACCTGAGGATCATGGGAGGAGACGACGACGGCAACCCCGGACTCTGCTGCAGCACGGATGGCCATCAACACGCTGGCACCGCTGTCGTCGTCGAGGCCGACTGTCGGCTCGTCGAGGAGGAGCAGATCGGGTTTCTGAGCGAGGGCCGCAGCAATGGCAAGGCGTCTCTTCTCGCCACCCGAGCACGTCATGGGGTGGGAGTCGAGGATCGGCGTGAGGCCGAAGGTCCTGACGAGGTCGCGCAGATCAGCATCCTCGGGGACCACCGGGGATGCGAAGAGCTCGTCGGCTGCCGTGCGGGCGACGAGGTAGTTCTCCGGGTTCTGCGGTACCCAGGCGGTGTGCCCGGGCTCGGGAAGGGTGAGCTCACCGGCGGCGGGGGCGTCGAGTCCGGCAAGCAGTCTCAGCAGGGTGGACTTGCCAACCCCACTGGGTCCTGACAAGACCGTGACGTGACCGCGCCGGGCCGAGATGTCGACCCCACGCAGCAGCACGTCGTCGGACTGGGGACGGTAAGCGTCGAGGGCGACGGCACGGGCCACCGTCTCACCGGGAGTGGCGGCATGCCACGGCAGGTCGGTGGGCTCACGCGAGTCGAGGTAGTCTTCGAAATCCCAGATCCGACTGAGGGTGCCGTGATCGGTCAACTCGACAACCTGGTCAAGGATCTCGCCCCACTGATCCGGGTGGTGGTCGACGATGAAAACCGTCCGGTCGTGGGCCATCCTGGCAACTTCGTCACGGATTGCCGCGGCGGACTCCTCGTCCAACATGGAGACGGGCTCGTCAAGCAGCAGCAGGCCAGGGTTGGTGGCAAGAATCCCCGCGATGGCTAGGCGCTGCATCTGACCGCCGGACATTTTCGTCGTCGAGTGGTCCGCGGGCATCGTGAACCGGGCTCGCCGTTGAGAATCCTTGACGATGGGCCAGATGTCCTGGCGTGGGACTCGGTGGTTCTCCGGCCCGAAGGCGGTATCTCGTCCGCACGTGGCAGCGACAACGGAATGAATCGGTTCCTGCTGCAGCAGACCAACGCTCACACCACCGGACCAAGTACTCACCCGACCCGTCAGGTCGTAGCTCTCCTCCTCCAGCAAACCGCCGACGGCGTGCAACAGAGTGGTTTTGCCAGCACCCGACGGTCCGGCAATGAGGACCCGCGACCCGGCTGCCAGATGAAGGTCGATGGGGCCCAGAATCGGATCGTCGCGGTCAGGGACGCCGATCGTCAACCCCTCGACATCCACCGGAACCGCGCGACGACCGGAAACCTTGCCGACCTGGTCGTCCCGGGTCAACACATCAGTCATGACAGTTTCCGGGTCGCCTTCGCACCCTTGGCGGTCTTGGGGCCACGCAAGTCGCGGGAGACCGCGAAAGGGTTGAGGGCACCGGCAGCCGCCAGGCCGCGGACGGTTCCCCACGCCAGCAGCCCGCCAAGCAGCGCTCCGGAAACGATCATCAACATGAAGTAGACGATGGTGTCGCCAACGCGGAACATCGGATAGTAGGCGATGCGTTCGTAGATGCCCTCAGCGAAACCGGTGAGAGCTCCGGCCACTATGGCGAGCCTCGGGCCAACCTTGCGATAGGCGACGACAAGCAGGCACAGTTCCATCGGCAGAGCCTGGATGACTCCGGAGATGATGGTGCCTGGACCCCATGGGCCTCCCAGAGCCGCCTCGATACATGCAGCAAGAATCTCTGCGAGAAGGGCAGCGCCCGGTTTGCGGACGACGAGGCCGGCGATGAGGGCGGGTAGGAACCAGATGCCGGTGAGAATGCCCTCGGCTGGCACATACACCGAGGACACCGGCTTGAGGAGGCTGTAGAGAGCGCCGTAACCGAGGAAGATGACGCCGAAGGCCACCGCGATCATCACTGGGGTGACGATGTCAATGGTGCGATACCGCATGGCAGGTTTGTCGCTGGTCATGGAAGTCCTTCCGTTCATTCGGAAGGGGGCGCACATGCGCGAAGAGCCCGACTCCCTACGCCGGTCCTAACCGGTTCAGGTTCGAGGGTCTGGGCGGTGCCCACTCTCAGCATCCGATGATGCTCCCCTGTCGTCGCCCCCGATCATAGCCACGGGGACGACAAGACCACCACTGCCTGCGATACATGGGGGGTGGACCATCGTGGCCACCGGTCGCACTCCCCCTCAGGAGTCTTCGCTGCCTCACCGCCCTCAGACGATTGTGGCAATCGTGATGCAGATACTCCCCCACGCCATTCCAGGCGGCTCTCCACGACATCGCAAACCACTTCACCACACGCGCCGCGCTCCGGGGCGACCAGGTCAGTCTGCCTACCGAGAACGGTTGGTGTGCTTGGTGGGGACGGCCGTCATGGGATCCTCCGGCCACGGATGTTTGGAGTAGCGTACGCGGTTCTCAGCCCTCACCCCGGGATACACGTTCGCCCAGAAACTCGCCAGGTCGTCGGTAACTGCCAATGGTCGCCGGGCCGGCGACAACAGGTGAAGGACCACCCTCACCTTCCCGTCACAGATCGTCGGGTCATCAGTCCACCCGAAACACTCCTGGAGCTTGACCGCGAGCACCGGGGCGGCGTCACTGTCGGGTTCCGGATAATCGACGCGGATTCGCGACCCGCTGGGGACCGTGATGGTCTCGGGGACAAGCTCGTCGAGACGAGCGGACTCCTGCCACCCCAACAGCCCACGAAGGCCAGAGGTGGCGTCACTCCCGCGCCCGGCCGCCAGGCCATCCAGGTCGAGCCACTCCTCGGCGCGGGACAGCAGGGCCGCGTCGCTGACATCCGGCCAAGGGCCACCGAGAACCCGATGGGCCAGGGCAAGCCGACGCCTCAGGGACTCACCGTTCTTCGTCAGATCCACTGTCCCGAGCCCGCGAGACCTCACTGCTTCCAGCACGGCGCGACGAGCCTCATCACTCCCTGGTTGGACCGGGGTGGATGACAACTCAATGGCACCAAGCCGCGAAACGCGTCGACCGCGAGCCTTGCAACCATCCCAGGTAACCGTCGTCTCGGTCGCAAGCATTGCTGCGCCGGCGTCCAAGGCAGCCGATTCCGTCAGCGGAACCGCAGCCCGGATGAGGGCGCCGCTCGTAGTGCGGGAGGTTCGGGCGACGGCCAACCAGGACTGTCCGAGCAACCCAGGTGAGCAGTTGTGAGGCAGTTCAACTCCGGTGCCACACGCCAGCAGATAGGACGACGACCCCTCTCCCCGACTCCGAGCGATCCACCCCGGGCGAGCCAGCGAGACGACCGTGGCGACGGCGTGATCGTCGGTGATGTGGCTGGCGGGGACGTCGTCGACGAGGCGAGCGAGTCGGTCGGCCTCCCGGCGCCAGACCTTCGCGCCCGGGTGCCGCCCGGTCCGCAGCTGACGCAACTGGGCGACCAGATCGACATCTCTGCCGTCAAGACCGAGCATGGCGACGACCTCAGCGCAGCGACGGGACCCGACGATCGGTGCGCCATCAGTCAGAGCCCTTGCCAGACGCGGGTCGACCGGAACCGTCGCGAGCCGACGGCCTCGCTCGGTGGCCCTTCCCTCAGAGTCAACGGCGCCCAGATCACGAAGCTCCTCCTCGGCCTCGACCACCCGGTCCTGTGGCAATGGGGTTGGTAGAGCCATACCCTCGCCACGAGGGGAGCCCCAGACCGCCAGTGACAACAGAGGTGCCACAAGGTCGGCGTGGTCGATCTCGGGGGCAGGGTCGGCGTCCATACCCGACCAGTCCTGGGAACACAGGCACCGCACCGCGACTCCAGGACCAAGACGAGCAGCACGTCCGGCACGTTGGGTCGCCGATGCTCGGGACTCCCGAACCGTCACGAGCCCCGTCATGCCTCGTCCGCGATCGAGGCGCGGCTCCCGGGACAGACCCGAATCGACGACGAGTCTCACCCCCGGCACCGTCAGGGAAGACTCCGCAACGGCTGTCGAGACGATGACCCGGCGGACATCACCTGGCTCTGACAAGGCATGATCCTGCTCACGCGGCGACATCGACCCTGATAGCCCAACAACCTCGACGTCATCGAGGCGGGAGCGCAGATCCGCGACGACGTGATCGACCTCGCGGGCACCAGGGACAAACACGAGCGCCGAGCCTTCCGTGTGGCGATGAAGTGAGTCGGCGGTCACGGCGCCAAGATGGTCGAGGAATTCGCGACGTACTCCCCGAGATTCCACAGCAGTGCCAGGGGCTGGCGCCCATTCCACCTTGAGTTCGTGCAACGCAGATGCCACTTCGACAACTGGGGCCGGCTCGGCACCGCCGAGAAGGGTCGACCACCCGGAGCTGTCAACGGTCGCCGACATTGCGACGACGGTCAGGTCTTCGCGCAATTGCGCCACCTCATCCACCATCGCGACGACGAGGTCAGCGTCGAGGTGACGCTCGTGAACCTCGTCAAGAATGACGGCGTCGACCCCTGTGAGGTCAGGGTCGCGCATCAGGCGACGCAGCAACACCCCGGTCGTCACGAACTCGACCCTGGTGTCGCGAGTTGTCGTCGACTCCCCGCGAACGGTGTGGGAGGCGAACTCGCCGGGGCGGGTTCGGGTGAGTGTGGACAGTCGGCGTCCGGCGGCTCTGGCTGCCACCCGTCGTGGCTGGGTGACGATGACCCGACCAGATTTCCACGAGGCCACCAGAGGTGGGATGAATGTTGTCTTACCGGTTCCCGGCGGGGCGACGATGACGGCCCTGCCAGTAGCCAGGGCTGTGGTGATCTGGTCGCGCTGGTCCGCAACCGGGAGCCCGGCTCCTATTGCGTCAAGGTCCGGACCCCGCGTCACCGGGTCGTCCCCCACCCCTTGGTCTCCCTCTCGTCCAGGGGATCAGGGGCGGTGGCTTCGGCGATCGTACGGTTCGTCATCGGTTCCTCCGGGGCGTCCTCCAGTGACCAATCCGTCGCCGGAACAGGAATCCAGGAATCGGCCACCCTCTCGACAATCATCGTCATGATCATGACGGCATCGGGCTCGGCGCTCGGGAGCGCGGCAAACTCGTCAGGGCTAACCCACTGAAGCTCCAGAGACTCGCCAGGACGCGGTTTCTCCGCCGGATCACCATCGGCAACCATCGCCATGACGATGTCGGAGTGGAAGTGCCCTGGGAAAGGGCTGTGGGTGTTGAGAAGCACCGGCGTCGGGTGAATGAGGTCATGGACCCCGTCAGGAAGCCGATTCCAGGGCTGCAGGACGCTCAACTGGTCGATGTGGTAGCCAGCTTCCTCATGGAGCTCGTGAACAAGGGCCTGCCAAGGGTTCTCGGTGTGCTCAACGTGTCCGCCCGGCTGAATCCACAAATTCATCTTGCGGTGTTTGTGCACAAGGGCTTTCCACCGCCAGCCACGTGGGCTGTCGAACGGAAACCTCCTCAAGATCCACGCACTGATCGTGACGTCATGTCCATGTGGCTGGGTATGGAGATGTGGCATGGTCCAAGCCTGTCACGCTGCATGCTGAGGCGCCCGGCCCCGCCCTACCCATGAGACTCACGTTTTTGCGAAATACAGCACATTTTTGGGACAATCCGCGTGTACCACCACCATTCGGAGGATCAGATGGACATTAATACCCTGTTCTCGGACACTGGCCTGCCGGGCCTGGGTCGCAAACCGGTCCTGACGGGCTCCAAGCCTCGAGTCGTGATCGTTGGTGCTGGTTTCGGTGGCATGGCGGCCGCCGAGAAGACTGCCGAGGCAGGGTGCGACGTCACGCTCATCGACCGCAATCCCTACACCACCTTCCAGCCCCTGCTGTACCAGGTCGCCACCGGTGGCCTGAACCCAGGTGACGTCACCTACCGCCTACGTTCCTTCGCCGCCCAGAACGGTCCTCGCACCCACTTCCGTCGTGCCTCTGTGACCGACGTTGACACCGAGAACCGCGTCGTCAACGTCGACAACGGCGACCCGATCTCGTACGACTACCTCATCTTGTCCCAGGGCGTCGGAGCCAACTTCTTCAGTACCCCTGGTGCCGCAGAGCACTCGTACACCATCTACACCCGCGCATCTTCGCTGCGCGCACGCGACGCCATCTTCACCTACCTCGAGGACCTCGACACCCAACGTGACAAGACCTTTGACGTTGTCATCGTTGGTGGTGGCCCAACCGGTGTCGAGATGGCCGGCACCCTGGCCGAGATGAAGTCGATCGGCATCCCTGCAATCTTCCCCGACGTGTCCACCGACCGCGTCCACGTCACCCTCGTCGAGATGGCTGACCACCTCCTCATGCCCTTCGACCCGACTCTGCGCCACTACACCCGCCGCCAGCTGCAGAAGCGCGGCGTGGACGTGCGCACCAAGACCGCCATCGCCGAGGTGCGCAAGGATTCGGTGCTCCTCAAGGACGGCCAGACGCTTCCTGCGGACATGGTCATCTGGGCAGCGGGTGTCGGCGCCCACACGTCCGTTGCCGACTGGGGGTTCGAGCAGGGTCGCGGCGGCCGTATCGCCACCGATGGAACCCTCCGCGTCAACGGTCACGATCGCATCTTCGCTGTCGGCGACGGTGCCATCAACACCGAGGACCCCAAGCCTCAGCTGGCTCAGCCCGCCATCCAGGGCGGCGAGTGCGTCGCCCGTCAGATCGTCCACCTCGAGCTCGGTGAGCCGCTGGAGAAGTTTGAGTACCAGGACAAGGGCACCATGGCAACGATCGGTCGTAACTCGGCCGTCGTCCAGCTGTCCGAGAAGCTGAAGTTCACCGGAATTGGCGCATGGCTGGCCTGGGTGACGGTACACATTTACACCCTGTTGGGCGGTCGTAACCGTCTGCAGGCCATGATCAACCTCGGCGCTCGGTACATCGCGTTTCATCGCGAAGCCGGAGCCATCGTCGGCGATGTCCTCACCGAGGAAGGTGAGGAAGACACGAAGGGCGCCAATTCCATCGACAAGGAGAAGTGATGCACATGAGCACGACCGAGATCAACCCTGCCGAGATCGACAAGGGGACCTTGCTTGCCGTCACGGTGGCTGCGGTCGCCGTCGTCGGGATCGCGCTGGTGGCAGCGCGCAAGGCGCCCAAGGACAAGAAGGCGGGATCCCACGACCCGTCCTTGTCCGAGCGCCTGTCCGAGGGCAAGCCAGCCGACGGACGGAGGGCTCGCCGTCGTCATGACGGCCATGCCACCCCGATGGATGGCGCCGGGCGTGTTCCGACAGCCCCGGCTTTCTACACCTACAAGTGACGATTCGCTGACGGTCAGGGTGACGCGAAAGCGTGCCCGACCGTTTTCGTGAGCCCGGCAAGTCTGAGTCCCCCATCCCGTGCCTCGGGCCACGGGATGACCGCTGCCCTCCTATGGCAATGAGGTTTCTGACGGTCGGTGGTGCAGCGTCACGTTGCAGATGAGTTCAGCGACACCCCGTTTTCCACAGCAGAACAATGCGAAGGTCAGGCTGGGCTGGGGCGCATGGGGTCGGTGAATGGGCCAAATCACGACCCGCCAGGGGATGGTTGCCCTGCGTCGTCGCCACGAGGTTCGATCCACGAGCCTCAGGCTGGCGCGACACCGCCCATGATCTGGCGCAGGACGGATTCGCTGAACATGGTTCTTGGCCGATGCCGGCGATGCAGGTGAAAGGCGAGCCAGTCCAGGACGAATCTCGGGTTCTTGCGGAACATCGTCGGGGTGACGTGGAGCACCTTCCAGCCATGACGGTCCAGATGAGCCGACCTCATCATCGTCTCCTCATAGCTCTCGGCGGTGCCGTGAACAGATCGGCCATCAATCTCCAGGGCGACCTTCTCAGCCTCGAAGGCTTGGTCCAGGTAGTAATGGCGATCTCCCACCCGAACCTTGTGGTTAGGCTTGTGGCCGGTGATCCCGGTGGCGCGAAGCACCCTGCTCATCTCCAGTTCCGGGATCGACCACGCGGCCAGGAGGATGTCAGCCACCGCGGAATCAACGTCGGCCTTTGGGTACCGCCCGGTCAGGCTCTTGCGTGCCTGACGGCAGGATTCAGGAGTAACGAGGCGTTGCCGCAGCGCCTCGCAGACCCACTCCCACTCCCCTTGAATGGCGAGGACAAGGACCGATACCTCGGCGGCGGCAATCCGAACCTGCTCCCGCTCAGTCACGAACTGGTGCGGAACGTGCCAACGACGCACCCGAATGCCCGGGCGGACCAACCGCCGTGTCGAGGAAAAGGCCTCGACCTCATTGATGGTTCGCAAATCCATGGGCCTGTTGGCGCCAGGAGCCGTCATCCCGAGCAGCAGGAGGGCGGCCTTCCCGACGATCACGACGTCGCGGTGCCACAACAGCAGCGCGCGAAGGATGGTCCTGGGGTCTCTGGCAAGCGCTGTCGCGGCAATCACTCCTGGCAGGATGCGGACCGCGTCTCCTCGTGCCACCGCCCGGTCGGCCTGCCCACGGATGTAGCTGTGACGGTGGATGCGGGCAACGCCGCGGCGGTCGAGTCGTTCTTGTAGGTTCCTCACATCCCAATTTGTCGGCGAGACCCGCCATTTCCGCCAGGCAATGTCGATTCTGTGGACAACTGTGGTTGAGGTAGCCGAAGCTCCTGTGGAAAACCGTCTTCTTAACCCGATCCTCGCTACGAGGGATGGCTCACCGCATGTTCATCACCCCAATTACCACAGCAGCTGTGAGTGCGGGCGCGCTGGAGCAGAGTGGGTGGGGAAAGATGAGGGTGGGGAAGGGTTGGGGTGGCCTGGATCAGCGCCGGGCAACCTTGACCCTGGCCGGAATGAGTCGATACTGCGGTGAACGGGAACAAGTGCTGAACCGAGGCAGAAAGGACGACGGGTACCGTGCCCTGGCTCCGAAGGATCACCCCTTGAGCAGGCGAGAAACCAGCCCCGTCAGCGCCTCGGCCTGAGACTCGAAGTTCAGTCCCGCCTCAACAGCCCGGCGACCGGCCCGACCCATCTCGCGACAACGCTGCGGATCTGCGAGCAGCACGCAGACGGCATCAGCGGTCGCAGCGGCATCGTCGGTGTCGACGAAAATGCCGGCACCATAGCCGTCGAACATCTCCCGCCATGCCGGGAAATCGGATGCCACGAACGGTATTTGGGAGGCCATGTACTCGAACAGCTTCGTTGGCAGGGATGCGACGTAGTTCGGCAACGGTTTGAGGAACACCAACCCCACCTGTCCGCTGGCCAACACCTTCGGCACCTCGGTTGGGCCAATCAACCCCAGATGCTCGACGAAGCCCTCGGCGACGGCGTCATCGACAACCTTCTGACAGCGCGGCAGGACCCGCCCCGCCAGCATGAGATGGGCCTCCGGTACCTTCTGACGGACCCTGCGCGTCACCTCGATCATGAAGGAGAGCTTGCGCTCCTCCGACAGATCTCCGACGTACACCATGCGTCCCGGCACTGGGGCAGGCATCACGTCGTAATTGCGCAGCCACGGGTAGTTCCGCACCACTGTCACCGGGGAGTGGTGAAATCTCTCCCCCACCGTCGGGGTCGCGGCAACGACGGCATCAGCCCCACGGTCGGCCAGCCCCACGAGACCACGAGCAGCCAACCGAGCCAGTGGCCGCGTCACCTTGCCCAGATAAGGCTTCGTGTCGACCTGGCCGATGAGGTCCTCGTGGGCGTCGTGAATGACCTTGCAGCGGTGACGGCGCCCCCACAGCAGTGCCAACGGGATGAGCTCGGGATCGTGAATGTGCAGCACCTCGGGCTGAAGGGTCTGCAGGTGACGCCACGCCTCCCGCTGGCTGACGACCAGCCGACGGACTCGCCCTTCCTCGCGGTGCAAAGCGACGACTGGAATACCCTGGTCGACCCCGTCGTGCTCGGCGGAGATGACAAGGTGATAGTCGTGGCCGGCCCCGACCATGGCTCGCGCCTCCTTGTTGAAGACCCGGTTGTCGTGGCCGTGGTGCACCGTCGACAGGGACACCACCCTGCCGATGTGAGGGGAATCGGTCATCAGTTCCTCTTGCCGGCCGTGAGCAGCACCGTGGCGACGTTGACGGCAGCCTTACCGTCGCCGAACGGGTGCCCCGGATCGCCCGCGGGATGCTGACGGACGGCGTGCTCGGCGAGATGCTCGGCGTCGGGATCAAGCACGTTCCAGCCGTTCTCGACGGTCTCCACCCACTCGGTCTCGGTACGCACCGTCGTGCAGATGGTGCCGAGCAGGAAGGCCTCCTTCTGTAGACCGCCGGAATCGGTGATGACGCCGGCGGCATTGGTGACGGCGTTGACCATGTCGGGATAGGCCAACGGGTCGATGGTGGTGAGGTTGCCGCGAGCGATGGTGACGCCGTCGGCCTCGGCGCGGGCACGCAGACGCGGATGCACCGGCAGGATGACCTTACGATCCACGTTGCCGAGAGCGTCGAGGATGTGGGTCAGGCGCTGCGGATCATCGGTGTTGTCGGCACGATGGATTGTCGCCATGACGTACTCCTCGCCATCCTTCACACCGGGCACCGGGCGCGGGTTCGCGAGGACGGAGTCGCGCACCTGCAGGCAGACATCGGTCATGACGTCACCGACGAGCACGGAGCGGGCAGCCAGTCCCTCGTCGGCCAGATGCCCCATGGCAACCTCGGTCGGTGCCAGGCAGAGGTCAGCGGCGTGGTCGGTGAGAACGCGGTTGTGCTCCTCAGGCATGCGGCGGTTGAAGGAACGCAGGCCAGCCTCGAGGTGGGCCACCGGCAGGTGCATCTTGACCGCCGATAGGGTGCCGGCAATGGTCGAGTTGGTGTCACCGTAGACGAGCACCCAGTCCGGGTTCATGTCCTCCAGCACCGGGTCGAGCTGCTCGAGCATGCGGCCGGTCATGACGCCGTGGGAGCCGCCGCCGACGCCCAGATGCAAGTCAGGGTTCGGGATGCCGAGCTCGACGAAGAAGGAGTCGGACATGTTGACGTCGTAGTGCTGACCGGTGTGGATGATCTTGTGATCGATCCCCTCAGTCGCGAAGGCTTTGGCCACCGGAGCCAACTTCACGAACTGGGGACGAGCCCCGACGATGCTTACGACGCGCATTGATGCACCTTCCTGCCCACGTACCGTACGTCAGCCCACCCTATCGTCCAGCGCCGCCAACTCACGCCTCCTCGCGGGCAGCACGTCTCGGCACCACCGCGTCCCGGGATCCGATCATGGTGTCGAGCAGGACGAGTACGGCCATCCACAGGGCAACAACGTTCGGCCCGACGAAAACGCTGTTGGCCATCATGAGCGCGGGGACCGCGAACATCATCGCGATGTACAGCCTGGCGATCTGGCGGATTCGTCCCGAATGATGCGCACATCGCTGGAACGCCCCGACGATCCCCCACACCCATGCCACGACGAGTACAGCAGCGACGAGAACACCGTAGTCGGAGGCCACATGGATGAGTCCGTTGTGGGGATTGGTCTTGTGGTGCAGGGAATACACCGCAAAGTGACGCGACAGATGGGCGAACCCACCGGGTCCGACCCCGACCAACGGGTGCGTCGCGATGAGGTGCAGACCGAAGCCGAGCAGGGACAGTCTGACCGGCCAGGAGCGTGAGCCGAGATTGGCATGGTGCACCAGCACGGCGACGACATCATTCCACGTCGAGACCAGCGTCGCCCGTCCTGGCCCAAAGGCAACAACGACGACTGCCACCGCTGCCGCACCAACGGCAAACCGACCGAATCTCCACGTCAGAGCTGCTCCGACGGCCATCAGCACCGCACCCATGAGACACAGCTTCGACCCCGTCAGCCATAGCAGGTAGAAGCCTGCCACGGCCACAACGGCGTGGCACCAACGCCGCCAACCGCCCTTGACGACGGCGTGCCAGACGATGAGTCCCAGCCCCAGCACGAGGAACAGGGCGTAGTAGTTCGGGTTCGGAAAGAAAGTTCCCGGCAACGGGTACACGAGAGGACGACCCCGCCACAGACCGTTGATGAACTGCGGCAGGTGGCGCGTCGTGCGGTGTTCCCACAGCGCGATCGGCAGGCTGATGAGGATGGCGACTTCCCACCCCAGAGCCAGGTCGTCCAGGGCTTCGTCACTCCTCACCCTGGACAGGGCCCACACCAGCACCAGCCCGATGACGAGGTTGGCGAGGTCACCCCAGGCCGGTGTCCAGGACACCATGAGTCCGGACACCACGGCGATGACCACCCAGGCGGCCCCGAAGATGACCAACGGCCATTGCCGCGACCACGACGTCCCCTCGATCAACGCCACCACGGCCAGGACGGCCACGACTGCCCGGAAGGACGTCAAGGACCCCACCGCCGCGTAGGCGCCGAAAAGCACCGTCAACGGCAGCAGGGCCACCAGGACACGGGTGAGGGTCCGGGTCATGCCTCAACGATCTGGGAGTCCTGACGCTTGAGGGCGCGCTCCTCGACCGCGACGAGGGCGTTGACGTCAGCCTCGAAGTTGAACTCCTCGGCAATGGCGCGCCGACCGTTCTCACCGAGACGCTTGCAGCGCTCAGGATCGGCCAGCAGCTCCTTGGCAGCCTCGGCCGCGGCCTTGGCGTCCTTCGAGGTGTCGACGAAGACTCCGCAGTCCCACTTCTCGAGCATGTTCACCAGGAACGGCAGGTCGGTCGAGATGAACGGGATTCCAGCCGCCATGTACTCGAAGAGCTTGGTGGGCAGCGAGTTGACGTAATTGGGCAGCGGCTCGAGGAAAACCAGGCCGACGACCGAGGACCCGAGCAGACCGGGCACCTCATCAACCGGGATGGATCCGCGGTAGTCAACGCGCGGATGCCTGTCAAGCTGGTCGAACAGATGAGCGACCTCGGGGTCCTGCTTGCCGGCGATGACGAGACGGGCGTCACCGTCCATCAGGTCCATCATGTCGAACATCTTGTCGGTCTGACGTCCCTTGGACAGCATGCCGACGTAGACGATTTGGCCTGGGGTCTTCTCCCCCTCCACCGTGGTGTCGAAGCTCGACAGCAGCGGATAGTTGTGGACCAGCTTCTGGTTGCGGTGACCGAAGTCCTCGGCGACCCCATCGGTCACCGCGACCACACCGTCGAACCACTTGTCAGCCGTGGTGACGAGGGTCTTGGCGACCGCTCGGGCAACCGGCTTGACCTTCGGCGACATGTACTCCTTGCCGTCGATCTGGGCGACGAGATCCTCGTGGGCGTCGAAGACTGCTGCCCGCCCGCGCAGCTTCTTCCACGCCAGTACCAGCGGGATGAGCTCGGGGTCGTGGATGTGGACGAGATCAGGGTTCACCCGGTCGAGGGCCTTCCACACCTTGGCCTGACGGCGGGTCAGACGGTCGATGCGGTTGGTGGCCTTGCCGATTCCCACCACATGCACCCCGTCAACGATCTCGTCACCGTCCTGGGCACCGATGAACCACACATCGGCGCCACGCTTGGCCAGGCTGGCGCATTCCTTGCGGAAGATGCGCCCGTCGCGTGGGTTGTGAACGGTCGAGACGTGACACACGCGGGCAAGGGACATACTCAGGCCTCCCCGTCACCAACGACGATGACCTTGACGCCGTCCCACCTGGCCGGGTCGACGACGTGACGACCGTCAACGAGGACCTTGACGCCGGGCAGATCGGCGGGTGTCAGCTCGGCGTACTCGGGGTGGTCGGCCTGCAGCAGGACTCCGTCGACGGGCTCACCGACGTGGTATGCCTTGAAACCAAACTTGCCGAGCTCGTCGTCGGTGAACATCGGGTCGTGGACGCTGACGTCAGCGCCGGCCTTGGCCAGGATCTCGACCGTTGGGAAGACGCCAGAGAAGGCAGTCTCCTTGACCTTGCCGCGGTAGGAAGCGCCGAGAACGACGACCTTCTTGCCGGACAGATCACCCAGCACCGAGGCAACCTGGTCGACACAGTACTGCGGCATCGTCATGTTGGCCTCGCGGGCGGTGCGCACGATGGTGGCTTCCGGGTCGGTCCACAGGTAGAGGCGCGGATAGACCGGGATGCAGTGGCCACCGACGGCGATACCGGGGCGGTGGATGTGAGAGTAGGGCTGCGAGTTGCAGGCGTCGATGACCTTGTAGACGTCAATGCCATTGGCGGCGGCGTACTTGCCGAACTGGTTGGCCAGGCCGATGTTGACATCGCGGTAGGTGGTCTCGGCGAGCTTGGCCATCTCGGCGGCCTCGGCGGTACCCATGTCCCAGACACCGTTGACGCGCGGCAGATCGTCACGGTCATCAAAGTCGAGAACCTGCTGGTAGAACTCCATGCCCTTGGCGGTGCCCTCGTCGTTCAGGCCACCGACGAGTTTCGGGTAGCGACGCAGGTCGGCGAAGACACGACCGGTGAGGACGCGCTCCGGGGAGAAGACGAGGTGGAAGTCCTTGCCCTCGGTCAGACCGGAGATCTCCTCGATCATCGGCTTCCAGCGGTTGCGGGTGGTACCGACCGGCAGGGTGGTCTCGTAGGAGATCAGGGTGTCCGGAGTGAGGTGGGCGGCCAGCGACTTGGTGGCGGCCTCCATCCAACCGAAGTCCGGCTCCCAGGTCTCGTCGTTGACGAACAGCGGGACGACGATGACGATCGCATCGGCGTCCGGAATCGCCTTGGAGTAATCCGTGGTGGCGGTGAGCTTGCCTGCCGGGACGAGCTTCTTCAGCTTCTCGTCGAGGTAGGCCTCACCGGGGAAGGGCTCGTTGCCCTTGTTGATCTCGTCCACGACGCGCTGCTGCACGTCGACGCCGATGACGTCGTGACCTTTCTCGGCGAACTGCACGGCCAGGGGAAGCCCGATCTTGCCCATGGCGACGACGGCAATTTTCATTCCTGAACTCCTTGGGATTCGCGGATACCCCGTCAGTCTATCCGGGAGGACCACCACAATGAGTTCGTGTTATGCTCCCACCATCACAGTCTTGCCCATGTCATGCGTCTGACTAGGAGTTTCATCCTGTTTGCGCTGGGTGGTTTTCATTGAGGAGGGCCGGTGTATCCCGCCGAGAGACACAAGTGGCTCATCGACACCGCCCGTGAGACCGGTCGAGTGTCGGTGTCCGATGCGTCGACCGCCCTGGGGGTTGTCCCGGAGACCATTCGGCGAGACCTCGATCAGCTGTGCAGCCAGAAGATGCTGAGACGCGTCCATGGTGGCGCCATCCCGATCGAGTTCGACCTGCTGGGAGATCAACCTCTCGACACCCGCGATTCCTCCGCAGTGAGCCAGAAGGAGCAAATCGCCAGGGCTGCGTTGTCCCACCTACCAGCAGACACGGGGTCGATCATCCTCGACGCTGGATCGACGACCGGTCGGCTCGCCGCAATCGTGCCCCCCACGAGGCGCGTCAGCGTGTTCACGAACTCATCGCCGATCGCCAGTACCATGGCCACCCACAGCGCCTGCGACGTGCACCTCCTGGGAGGGCGACTACGCCCGACCACTCAGGCGACCGTCGGAAATGTCGATGCCATTTCACGGCTGCGCGTCGACGTCGCCTTCATGGGTACCAACGGCATCTCTGCCGAACATGGCCTCTCCACCCCCGACGCCGACGAGGTCGCGACAAAGGCGGCGATGATCGCAAGCGCCCATCACGTCGTCGTGTTGGCCGACTCGCGAAAGATGGGGGCGGAGTCGACGATGAGGTTCGCGGAGCTGGGTGACGTGGACGTCATCATCACCGACTCCGGGGTGACCTCACACCAGGTCGAGATGCTGCAGAAGTCCGGCGTCGAGATCGTCATCGCCTGAGGTCGTCCACCACCGAGCGCGTTCTTCGTCACACGCCATCGCGCATCCGCCACGAGGTCACCCGTCC
This sequence comes from Cutibacterium nasicola, assembly GCF_052654715.2. Taxonomy (NCBI): domain Bacteria; kingdom Bacillati; phylum Actinomycetota; class Actinomycetes; order Propionibacteriales; family Propionibacteriaceae; genus Cutibacterium; species Cutibacterium nasicola. The sequence goes on from NZ_CP199745.2 coordinate 2,202,810, forward strand.
GTCGGCCCGCCGTGACACGTACACCCCCACCATGTGTGGTATTTCGGTTGCTGACACCGACTCCTGCAACTACAGGTGGCAGACAACCCCATTCACAACCGCGATCACCACACGGCGGACTGTATCGAGACGAGCCCGGCGGGCATCGACCACGAGGTAGCGCAGTGCGCATCCAACATTTACAACACAAAATATCTGTTTTGTTGTTGCTTTCCGTGTGTTTTTGGTTTAGAGTGTCACACATCCCAACATTGAAAGGCCTCTCACATCCGCGGGACCGTTGGGAGAAGCGACGAAGGAGTCCACGTGATCGTCACAGTCACGCTCAACCCGAGCATCGACCGCACTGCATCCCTACCTGGGCCGCTGCAGCGCGGCCAGGTGAACCGACTCGGTAATTCCACTGAGGTTGCCGCTGGCAAGGGCGTCAACATCTCCCGAGTCCTCTGCGGCGCTGGAGTCGACACCTGCGCCGTCGTTCCGGCGAGAACCAAGGACCAGCTGGTCACCGGCCTCGCCGACGACAAGATCCCACACGTTGCCGTCCCGATCTCAGCGTCGGCGAGGGTCAACCTCACCATCACCGAACCCGACGGCACCACAACCAAGATCAACCAACCCGGAGCCGCACTCACACCCGACGAACTGACCGCCGTCGAGGAGGTCATCCTCGAGACGTCAACCGACGCCGAATGGATCGTCCTGTCCGGGTCGCTACCCCCGGGTGTCCCCTCGAAGTGGTACGCCACCACGACCCGCCGTCTGCACGAAACCGGGGTCAAGGTCGCGGTCGACACCTCTGACGAGCCCCTGCAGGAGCTGTCCCGAGAACTCCCCGAATCAGCTCCCGACCTCGTCAAGCCCAATTCCGTCGAGCTCGGTCAGCTCTGCGGGATCGACGGCCACTGTCTGGAAGCCGCTGCCGAACAGGGCCATTTCGACGACGTCGTCGCTGCCGCCCGACGTCTGCACGGCATCGGCGAGGTGCTGGTCACCCTCGGAGGAGCGGGGGCCCTGCTGGTCACCGAGACCGATGCCTGGCACGCCTGGCCCGACCCGGTCGAGGTGAAATCGACCGTTGGCGCCGGTGACTCCTCCCTGGCCGGATACCTGCTGGCCCATACCCGCGGTGACCAGCCCGAGAACTGCCTGCGCACCGCCGTCGCCTGGGGCACGGCCGCCGCAGCCCTCCCAGGATCAACCATGCCGACCCCTTCCCAGGCCGACGCCATCCACGTCAGTTTTACCCACCTGTGAGATCGGAGAACCGATGAACGCCCCTCTCATCACCCCAGAACTGGTGTCGCTCGACGCCGATCTGGGCTCGACCAAGACCGAAGTCATCACCTCGGTCGCCGGAATCATCGCCCGGGCCGGACGCGCGGATGCCGAAGGCCTGACCCACGACGCCCTGGAGCGGGAGTCCAAGAGCCCGACCGGCATGCCCGGCGGATTCGCGATCCCCCACTGCCGCTCCGCAGCAGTGTCCCAGCCCTCACTCGGCTTCGCCCGCCTGTCCCCCGGGGTTGACTTCAACGGACCTGACGGGCCCGCTGACCTCGTCTTCATGATCGCCGCATCCGAGAACGGTGGCGCCGACCACATGAAGCTCCTCACGAAGCTGGCCCGCGCCCTCGTCAAGCCCGAGTTCGTCAAGCAGCTGCGTCAAGCTCCCGACGCCCAGACGGTCGTCGACCTCATCGGCGGAGTCGTCGACCCTCAGGAGGACGCACCTGCATCAGCAACCGCCACCGCAGCCGGGACCGACCTGACAGCCCCCGAGCAGACGCCCACCAGCCACATCGTCGCCATCACGGCTTGCCCAACCGGCATCGCCCACACCTACATGGCCGCCGACTACCTCACGGCTGCCGGTAAGAAAATGGGCGTTGACGTCAAGGTCGAGCCCCAGGGTTCCACCACCACCGAGCCTCTCAGCTCGTCCGACATCGAGGCCGCTGACGCCGTCATCTTCGCCACTGACGTCGGCGTCAAAGGTCGGGAACGCTTCGCCGGCAAGCCGGTCATCGAGTCCGGGGTCAAGCGCGCCGTCAACGAGCCCGAGAAGATGGTCGCCGAGGCCGTCGCGGCAGCCAAGGATCCCCACGCCCATCGCGTTCCCGCGAGCCACGGGGAACGCCAGGAGTCCGAGCAGACTGGTTCCCAGATTGGCTGGGGCAAGCGCATCCAGCAAGCCCTCATGACCGGTGTGTCCTACATGATTCCGTTCGTCGCGGCAGGTGGTCTGCTCATCGCCCTGGGATTCCTCTTCGGCGGATATGAGATCGCCACGGACGGCATGGACATCGCCCTCAACAACACCTTCAACAATCTTCCGGCACCCACGGCCCATGCCTTGGGTGGATCGGCCGCCATGACCTACATCGGCGCGGTTCTCTTTGCCGTCGGCCAAGCGGCTTTCGGCTTCCTGCTTCCCGCGCTGGCCGGCTACATCGGTTTCGGTATGGCTGATCGCCCCGGCATCGCCCCTGGGTTCGTGGCTGGTGCCATCGCCGGGGTCACCGGGGCCGGGTTCATCGGCGCCATCATCGGCGGTCTGCTGGGCGGCCTGGTCGCCTACTGGTTCACCCGCCTCAACCCGCCGCGCTGGCTGCGTGGCCTCATGCCGGTCGTCATCATCCCGCTCGTCGGATCCCTCATTGCCGGTGGCCTCATGTACGTGGTTCTCGGTCGGCCTCTGGCCGCCCTCACCAACGCCCTCAACAACTGGCTGGGTGGTATGAACGGGGCCTCGGCGGTCATCCTCGGAATCATTCTGGGCCTCATGATGTGCTCCGACCTCGGTGGTCCCATCAACAAGGCTGCCTACCTTTTCGCCACGACCAACCTCGCCGTCTCCAACGTCGGGTCTCTCAAGGTGATGGCCGCCGTCATGGCAGCAGGAATGGTCCCGCCCCTCGCGATGGCCCTGTCGACGACCCTGCGCCCGAAGCTCTACCAGCCGGCCGAGCGGGAGAACGGTACCGCTGCCTGGTTGCTGGGTGCCTCGTTCATCTCCGAAGGTGCCATCCCCTTCGCAGCCGCTGATCCACTGCGCGTCATCCCCTCGATGATGGTCGGCGGAGCTGTCACCGGCGCCCTGTCGATGGCTCTGGGCGCGGCCTCCAAGGCCCCCCATGGCGGAATCTTCGTCTTTTTCGCCATTGACCGGGTCTGGGCCTTCATTCTGGCCATTGTCGTCGGTACCGTCGTGGCAGCCTTGCTCGTGACCATCCTCAAGGCATCGGCCAAGCGCAAGGCCGAGGCCACCGCCTGAAATCTCCACACCACAACACACAATCCCGAAAGGAACACCATCATGGCCAGCAGAATCGTCAAGGTCGGATCCTCCGTCGGACTCCACGCCCGTCCCGCCGCCGTCATCTCACAGGAGGCTGCCAAGCTCGGCTCCACCGTCACCCTGGCCGCTGAGGAAGGAGAGCCGATCGACGCCAAGTCCGTGCTGGGCATCATGACCCTCGGCGCTGGCGCTGGCGATTCCGTCACGGTCGCCGGTGACAACGAGGATGATGTCAACACCATCGCTGATCTCATCGAGTCCGACCTCGACGCCTGATCCCGCTCCATACACGACGAGGGCCGTTGTCGCGATGACAGCGGCCCTCTCCACGTCCGCGTGGATGCGAACGTCGTCGGAACGTCGACCGACCGGTCCTTACCACCTCCCGTCTGGCTTTCGGACTGGACCAAGACGCTGGACGTTGGTGGAAAATCGGTTCCTGATCCCATCGGCTGCCACCTGGGATGGCACCAGGAGCTGTCAGCAACCCGATCGCCACACACGATGGAGGCACCTTGGCCAAGGCATGTCAGGCTGGGTGCCTCTGATACACAACCCAGTCGACTCGCCCCCGGCCTCCTCAGACACCTGCTCAACGTCCCCCATCTTCGCATCTTCGACTGGGTCCATGGCGAAGAGCACGATCGTCACCGCAGCCAGACCCTGACCGCAAGCCGCTGCCAGCAACCACACGCTCAACAAACCGGCGAGGATGAGCACGGTGGCTGGGTTGATCACCTGGGCTCGGGCTTGAGAAGGGCGGAACCTGCGATGTGGCCGTCGGTACTGTCCTTGGCGACGGGGCCATCTTTCCGGCCACCTGCTCGAAGAGCATGATGAAGAGCACCTGGCCCACCCACAGCGGGAGGAAGGACCACAGGTGACCACGCTCCCGGTCGGTGACCTTCGGGGAGCGGAACATCGTCAGGAAGTATCCCAGAGCCGTCACAAATGTGAGCTGACAACGGGTTCAGGCTAGTACCCAGCCGTACTGTCTGTTGATTCACCCCGAAAAACCACGGCTGAGCACGGATTTCCCGCACGAATCAGCGGTCTGAGGACACTTGTTCAGCAGGATCGTTCCCCGCAGTCGTCACCAGGCGGCAGGCAACCAGCGTGAAGAACCACCAGAACAGTGCGATCGGGAAGTTCTTGATGAGGTAGGTGTCCATCAGGAAGGCCGGTATCGTCGCGAGCACCCCGAGGCACAACACCGGGCAGTCTCCGCCAATCCCCCTGATGCACACCGCGATGACGGTGCCCAGGGAGACCAGCACCAGGGCAAGGCCGATCACCCCGAGCTCCCCCAGCACTTGGGCCACAACACTGTGAGCGTGCGGAAGACTGTAGCCGTACAGGGTCTGGCGCATGCCGTGGGAGGCCCCGGGCATGAAGGCGGACTCAAAGACGAACCATGGCCAGATGGTCCCATAGCCGGTTCCCATCAGGAAACGCCCCGGTGACTCAAGGACGACGCGCCCCGCCAGAGCCCACGTCCTCGCCCGCGCTGGGTCCACCAGCGACCCCGCCCGCAGCGTCAAGACGAGCCACATGGCAACTCCGGCCACCGCTATCCCCAGGATCGCAAGGATGGCCCATTGCTTATGGCTTCGTCCGCGATGAGGGCGTCCGAAGAAAAACAGACCGACGATGAACAGGGCCAGGCAGATGATCCCGGCACGGGACCCGGACGCCGCCACACAGGCCAGGTGGCTGACGACGGCCACGCTCGAGATGATCCGGTGACGGTTCCGGATGACGGCCTCGACGGCGACGGCCAAGGCGAGGATCAGCACTACGTGACAGATCGCAGCGCCACCGAGCCTGGTGGCAACCCGCCATCCGGTCGTATTACCGACTGAGTATTCGGCGACGAGCCCAATTGGGTTCGCGATCGCCATCAGAATGGACAGTCGCCACAGCGCTCCTTCGAGGTTCTCCACCGCGATGAGTCGGCACGCGAAGACAGCGACGAGAATCGTCATCGTCGCCTCGGCCAGGGGCACGACGAGGGCATAGAGCGGCATGTCCCTGATGACCCCCATGGAATCGTCATAGACGACATGGTCATGGAAGGGGATTGAGGCCGCCGCCCAGACCAGCAGAGCCAGGAAACTGCACACCACGATGGTGAGGGGGCCAGACCACTCCCGCGGAGTCGGTATCCCCCGTGCATCCCTGGCGATGCACAACACCTCCAGCACCACAGCAGCCGCTCCGAAGAGCGGGAGCATCAGAGGGCACGCGCCATTGCCGAAGAATGGCTGGGCCACCATGACATAGGTACAGGTGAGGAACAGGCACGCGACGACCACCTCGGCCCCCCAGCTGAACCATTGGGCGGGGTCGACCGAGCGCAATGACGTCACGACCCGCAGGTCGTCAGAGGAGTCGTGGTAACCAAAGATGCCAGCCATTCTACCCTTGGGGTTGTTGGTGATTCGGTCGCCCGGACCAGGCCGAACGCATCGATGAACGCAATCGGCCCGGCCCGATCATGACCAATGTGTCAGGAGGTCCTGATGAACTCCCCGGTGGCGGCGGAGTTGATCATCGCCTCGCAGACCTGGACAACCTTGGCGCCCTGGGCCATCGTCACGATGTCGGAGTCCTTGCCCAGCACGGCGTCACGGAAGTTCTCGTGCTCGGTGCGCAGCGGCTCGGGCTTGGGGATCGCGAACCTGGTGACGTCACCTTCGGCAACACCACGGAAGTTGGCGATGTCGTCCCACACCGTTGCAACCTTGGCGTTGGAGTAGAAGGTGAGGTCTGCGGTCAGAGTGTCCGCGACGAACATGCCCTTCTCACCTGTCACGAAGGTACGACGCTCCTTGGTCGGGGTCAGCCAGTTGACGAGGTGGTTGCTCATGAGCCCACCAGAGAGCTGGCAGGTCGCCGAGACCATGTCCTCGTAGTCCCGACCAGCCTTGAACATGGTGCGGGCAGCAACCAGCTCGAACTCACGCTGGGTGACCCAGGCGGTGAGGTCGATGTCGTGGCTGGCGAGGTCCTTGACGACGCCGACATCTGCGATACGGGCTGGGAAGGGGCCCTGACGGCGGGTGGCCACCTGGTAGAGGTCACCGAGATCGCCGTTCTCCAGACGCTTGCGCAGCGACTGCAAGGCCGGGTTGTACCGCTCGATGTGACCGACAGCACCTACCAGGCCCTTGCTCTGGAAGGCCTCGGCCAGACGGGTGGCAGCGGCGGTGTCGTAGGCAAGCGGCTTCTCGATGAGGGCGTGAACACCCGCCTCAGCCAGCTTGAGACCGATCTCCTCGTGGAACTTCGTCGGAGCAGCGACAACGCAGTAGTCGACCCCAGCCTTGATGACGGCGTCGACGTCGGGCAGGACAGGCAAGTCACCAGCGACCCCAAACGGGTCCTTGCCAGAGGCATCAGCAATCGCTACCAGGTCGACGCCGTCGATGGCGCGCAGGTTGCGAACATGGTTCTTGCCCATCGAGCCGATGCCGACCATGCCGGCGCGCAGGTTCGCCATCAGGCACCTGCCTTCGCGCACGAATTGACGCCGGCGACGATGCGCTCGAGGTCAGCCTGGGACAGCGACGGGTGAACCGGCAGCGAGACGCACTCGGCGGCAACCTTCTCGGTGTTCGGCAGCTCCAGACCCGGGGCGTACGGAGCCAGCGAGGGCAGACGGTGGTTCGGAATCGGGTAGTAGACACCCGAACCGACCTGATGCTCCTCCTTGAGGGCGGTGACGAAGCGGTCGCGCTGCTCGCCGGTGGCTCCCTCCAGGCGGATCGTGTACTGGTGGTACACGTGCACGTAGCCCTTCGGGACGGCGGGGGTGACGGCCTCGGTGATGTTCTCGGACAGGAAGGCGGCGTTCTCCTGACGGGTCTTCGTCCAGCCGGCCAGCTTGGTGAGCTGAACGCGACCGATGGAGGCGTGAATGTCGGTCATGCGGTTGTTGAGACCGACGTACTCGTTGGCGTAGCGCTTCTCCATGCCCTGGTTGCGAAGCATGGCAGCCTCACGAGCGACCTCCGGATCGGAGGTGGTGATCATCCCACCCTCACCCGAGGTCATGTTCTTGGTCGGGTAGAAGGAGAAGGCGCCGAAGGTGCCGAAGGTGCCGACATGCTTGCCGTCGATGCTGGCGGCGTGAGCCTGGGCACAGTCCTCAAAGACCTTGAGGCCGTGCTTCTCAGCGATCTTGAGGATCTCCGGCATGTTGGCCGGAAGACCATAGAGGTGCACCGGCATGATCGCGGCGGTTTTGTCGGTGACGGAAGCCTCGACGGAGACCGGATCCAGGTTGAAGGTCACCGGGTCGACGTCGGCGAAGACCGGCTTGGCGCCGGACAGGGCGACGGAGTTGCCGGTGGCGGCGAAGGTGAACGAGGGGACGATGACCTCGTCGCCCTCACCAATGCCAGCGGCCAGCAGGCCGATGTGCAGGGCTGAGGTGCCCGAGTTGACGGCCACGCAGTGGACTCCGTCAACGACCTGGGAGGAGAACTCCTCCTCGAAGGCGTGGACCTGAGGGCCCTGAGCGACCATGCCGGAGGCGATGACCTCGTCAACGGCCTTGTGCTCGTCGTCACCGAGGATCGGCTTGGCAGGTGGAATGAACTGGGCAGTCACGTTGAAAGCTCCTAACTGTTCGGACGGGATGTCCGGTTTGTGGGCGCCGCGGCACCCACAACGGGGTTGAATTGGGCGACGACGACCTCAGGCCTGCTCGCCCTCGCTGACGAGGGTCAGCGTGTCGGTGTCGGGATCCTCGACGAATCGGTCCCCGGTTCGCGAGTCGATCCACTTGTTTTCACCGTCGGGATCCAGCGGGAAGCCGGAACGGCCCACCCACTTGATTCGACGAGCCGGTACACCAGCCACCAAGGCGTAAGCCGGGACATCCTTGGTGACGACCGATCCGGCGGCCACCGTGGCCCACTCACCGATGGTGACGGGGGCGACGCACACGGAGCGAGCGCCGATGGCGCAGCCGCGCTTGCAGGTCACGCCCACCTGCTCCCAGTCGTCAGCCGACTTGAGGGAGCCGTCGGGGTTGATGGCGCGCGGGAAGTGGTCGTTGGTGAGCACCACCGCCGGGCCGATGAACACGCCGTCCTCCAGCTGCGCAGGCTCGTAGACGAGCGCGTAATTCTGGACCTTGCAGTTGTCACCGACGTGCACCCCCTCGCCGATGTAGGCGCCACGCCCGACGACGACGTTCTCGCCGAGGACGGCTCCGCCGCGCACCTGGGACAGGTGCCAGATCGACGAACCGTCGCCGATGGTCACACCGTCGTCCAGGTCAGCGGTGTCGATGATCCGTGGTTCACCCATGTGGGAAGCCTTTCATGCCGGTTGCATCGGGTCCAGCGTACTCGCGCCAACGACACGACGCCGACAGGGGCACTCTCAGTAGGCCGGACAGGTCACAGGACGGCGGCTCTCGAACGTGGCGGGGGCTCACTTCTGGCCAACTGAGATGGCTCGGGTCAGAACTCGGCGTCGACGCGGAAGCCGCCGCACGTCGTCACCCTGATACTTCTCAGACCTGCGCGGAGCCAGGCCGGGTCTGAGCAGGTACTGGCACCACAGCGCAATGGTGGCCATCTGGCACCAGACCACCGGGCTCTTGAGGTACGAACTGTTGGCCATGGCCAACAGCGGGCAGAGGAGCAGACTCACACCAACCGCCTGCAGCAGGAGCGTCTCGGTGTACCCGGGATGTCCCCCGGCACGGCGGATGGCTGCGACGAGGGCAGCCAGGGCCAGAGCGACGAGGACGACGCCAACGAGCAGGCCGTAGCCGACGAAGACCTCGGTGAAGCCGTTGTGCGGGTCGATGGCACCGTAGGTGCGCCACGGCGCAGCAGCGACCTCCACCGTGTACCGACCCGGTCCGATCCCGACGCCCTTGGTGTTCACGAACATCCATCCGGCGTTCTGGTACAGGTGCAGACGGGTCTGACCAGAGTTCGAGTTGAGGTTGACGATGAAAGTGTTGTAAGCGTCAATGAGCCTGGGAATCATCCCGGAGGCAATGACGACGATGGCACCGACGCACACCCCGATGGCTGCGATCATCGTCAGAACCCGGGAGCGCACGCACATCCAGGCCACCAGCACCAGACAAGCTGCCACGCAGAGTCGAGACCCGGTGAACCAGGTCACCGGCGGCACGAGGAGCGCGACGATGAAGTAGGTCCACTTCAGCCCGCCCTTCTCGAGCTGCCATCCCACGATGAGGGCAACCATGCCGGCAGTGATGAAGTAGGCGAAAAGGTTGGGGTTGACCATGAATGAGGCGATGTCGGTCGCCGTCCTGCGGACATAGGCCGGGGCACCCAACCGGTAGTTGGGCATGTGCTTGCCAGTGGCAATCTCGAACAAGCCAGGCAGGATCGCGATGATGACGCCTCCCAGCCAGGCCCGGCACATGAGGATGATCCAGGACAGCCCGTGGCCGACGAGGGTCACGGAAATCATCGTCACCAGACCGACGAGAACCCCCAGAATTTCCTTGAACCCCTCAGCATCCCGCATCAGGAACAGGCCCATGGCGATCCAGAACATGCCGACGGCGATGAGGACCTGGGAGACGATCTCCACCCGCGGGCGCGCCGCAAGAGCTGCCAACATCAGGACGATGACCAGCAAACGCACCGGGGGAAGTCCGGCAAGGGTGATCGTCGAAGCCCATGCTGACGCGAATGGCAACAGGATGAGGAAGAACTTCACGAACCACACTGCGAACCGGGAGGGCTGGGAGCTCGCAAGAGCAGCCCGCTGAGCCATCGTCGTCATGCCTGTGCCACCGCTACCATCCGGTCGACGAAGACGTCAAAGTTGTGATCGGCGTCGTACTTCTCGGCCACCAAACGGGCCACCTCCTGACGAGTCCGTTCGGACTTGACATCATTCATCCGCGTCGCGATGAACTCAGCCACCTCTGACGCTGACGGATCGGACGGCATCAGCCAGTCCGGAGGAAGGATCTCACGAACCCCGCCCACATCGGTACCGATGACCGGCACGCCGCGCACCATCGCCTCCATCATGGACACCGGGATGCCCTCCGAGGAGCTGGTGTTGACCAGGACGTCGGCCTCGTGGGTGCGGTACCAGTCGAAGAGCTCGTCGTGTCCGAGCTGGCCCAGCCACTCCACCTCGACCCCGCGAGGCTCGAGCCTTTCGGAAACCCGGGCAGCAAGCTCGTCATGGAGACGTCCCTCACCGGCGTGAACCCAGCGCAGCGTGGTCGATCCGCATCGCTGGGACAGCTCCGCCAGGGAGTCGATGAGCAGATCGAGCCGCTTGAAAGGTGTCATGGTGCTGACGGAGAAGACGGTGAAGACGCCGTCGGGACTGGGCCGGGACCACTCCCCGCACGAGGGGATGTCGACACCCAACCGGCTGACGACCACGTGGTTCTCATCAAATCCATAGCGGCTCACGCAGAACTCGGCGCCATCGGCGGCGATCGGGGCCAGCAGATCGACCTCGTCAACGATCTGGCGCACCGCGGGATGATGGCCCAGGGGATGACGATCCTCGTAGATGTCGGCGTTGTGAGCCCGGGAGGCCACGCGGCGCACTGCCCCCTGCTTCTTCGCCAGCGCAGCGCCCACTGTCGAGACGGCCAGCCAGTAGGTGTAGACGAGTTCGATCCCGCCGTGTTCCCTTGACAGTTCGGCCAAGGTGCGTCGAACCATGGTGATCTGGGCACAGGACCGCAAGGCGAAGACGAAGCGAGAACGGTCCAGACGGCCCAAGTTGGCGAGATCGCGGACTTCTCGCCAGAAGACGCCGGACGTCAGGGCGTCAAGAACTGACAGCGCACGCCCTTTCTGGCTTCCCCACTTCCTCAACAGGCGGGTGTCGAGGGTGACGCCCGCAGGAAGATCACGGGGTTGGACATTCGGCGCGTCGTTCTTCTCCGGCAAGACCACCATGTCGACGTCGCGACCCGTCCAGTGGGGCAATTCCGCGACAATGAACTGCTCGGCAGATCCGTAGGGGAACCGGGACGTCACCAGGACGACCAGCGGCTTGTCATGGTGCCGACCGGTTGATTGGCGCGAAACCCCTTGGGAAGGGCGGACACGGCGGACCCGCTGCGCGAGCCAGCGCTTCGCGCGTCCCACCACGCCGGAGAGTGCGCCGGATCGTCGCATGGCTGATGCTCCTTGGTTGTCCTACGGGCTATGGTGGTTCCAGCCTATACACACCTCCACCCCTGACAGATCGGTCGTTGGATGCAGCTACGTACAGTGTTCCGGAACGCGCGCCATTTCTTGGCCTCATCGGCGATTGTCGCCGTCATCGTCGCGATCGTCGCTGGGGTCGGCCACTACGCCATGTCCCATGCGAGCTACGAGGCCGAGGCCGACGTCTTGTTCACGTCAGAGGCCTTTGACACGTTCCAGAATCCGGCGGCGGCCTCGGAATACACCACCCACCTCGTCGCTTCCTATGCCGATTACCTCAGTTCCGCCGCGGTGCTGGAGCCCCTCGGCGCCAGCCTGGACCCGAGGGTGTCGTCAAAGTCGCTAGAGCAGGCCATCAAGGTGACCCCTTCCCCGATGTTCCTGCAGATCATCTACTCCAGCGACAATGAGGCCGACACCAAGAAGGTCGTCGACACCATGGTCACGGACCTCAAGAAGGCCGTTGCCCGGGTGCCGCATGCCAGCAACAACAAGCCGGTACTGTCCATCTCCAAGGCGACCGTCATCATCTCTCCGGTGCAGGGAAGTGAGCGCTCGGCCACCAAGAGCATGGTCGTCGGTGTGCTCATCGGCATCCTCGTCGCTCTCATCTACCTGTTCGTCCGAGCCATCCTGAACACCAGGATTCATTCGCCGGAGGACGTCGCCGAGGTCGTCGATTCCTCGGTTCTGGGCCGCGTTTCGGCATCCCCGACGACCAGCGAGATCACACCGCTGGCCCACAACATCTCCTTCATGCCGTCACGAGACGGCATTCGTACCGTCTCCTTGTGCCCCAGCTCCGGACCCACCCAGGCCGGAGTGATTGCCGCGGCTGTCGCCGACAGCCTGGCCCGCACCGGTACCAGGACGGTGCTCGTCGACGCCGATCTGGCTCATGGCAGCGCAACCCAGGCACGTGGTCTGGACCGTACCTGCGCTGGGCTGTCTGATCTGCTCGCCGGACGCGCTCATGACGGCGACGTCCTCGTCAGCGGCAAGGGAGACGAGGCCGACTTCATCTCGGCCGGAACGGCCACCGCCAACGGCGGCGAGCTGCTCGGCGGCGAGGCGCTGACGACTCTCCTGCACGAGCTGGGCCGTCGCTACGACAACGTGATCGTCAACGCCTCAGCAGGGTTCGAGGCCTCTGACTCCCTCACGGTCGCATCCAAGACCACCTCAGCGATCGCCGTCGTGGGGGAGGGAGTGACCTCGAAGCGCGAACTGAGCGATCACCTCGAGCTGTTGTCAATGTGCCACGCTCACCTGGATGGTGTGGTGCTCGCTCGTAAGAAGTAGGGGCTCCTGGATGACCTCATGTGGCGGTTGCCGGTTCCCGGCAACCGCCACATCTTTGACGACTTCCTCAACGCGGTCGGCGCCCGAATCGCCGCCCGGAGCCGCCGTCACAACATCGGGCTGGTCGAACTCCTGTCGTCTGATTCCTCACCGCTCGGCTCCACGGTGCCGGGCCCTTCCGGCGAGGCCACTGCCGAGCCAACACGCTCTGCGTTGCAGCCATGAGATGCCAACACGCAGCCAGCGATCAACCACCACCACGTCGACACGGCGAAGTTCTTCAGCAGATAGGTGTCAAAAACCCATGCAGCCGTGGTGGCCGCCAGCACCATCGAGGTCACCGCCCAGGTGGAGCGACGGCGGACGTCATGCCAGGCATTGACCCACAGCACGACGGCGGCTGCGCACAACACCAGGAACATGAGGACGCCCAACTCCGTGAGCACCGCGACGAAGACCGAATGAGCAGAGTTGAGGGCAACCCCGAACGGAGTGCCGATGATGCCGGCTCCCGGGGCCGCAATGAACTTGTCCTCGATGGAATACCACGGAAAGACCCGACCGGATCCCACGCCGAGAAGCAGGTACGTCCAGGAGCTGGAGACCGCGTCCCATCCCACCGAAGCGGCATGAAGACGGGCCGGCGAGGTCCATGTGGCCAGACGTTGCAGAGCGGGTACACGGATAACGAGGGCGACCAGCATCACCGCTGCGGCAGCCGCAACACCCCCCGCGATGCGCGGATGGTGTCGTCCCCAGGCTGCCAGCGCCCAGGCGCCGAAGATGAACAGCACGATGAGGGCGGCGCGGGAACCGGTGGCGATCGTCATGCCGACGGCAAGACATCCCACCATGGCCAGGGCAAGTTGCCGCGGACGCGTGCGAGCCATCCGAGAAGCGTCGAAGAAGACACCAGCTGCCAGGATGATCGCGACGTGGACAACCGCCGAGCCACCCATAGCGCTGGCAAGCCTGGGACTGCGGTGGATGGACGCCTGAACCGGCCAGTCCACGAGAGCGCCGAGAAGCACCGCAGCAGACCCCCCCAGGGTCGCCAGCCGACGAGCATGGCGAGACAGGACGAGTACCGTTGCCACCGCCGCCATCAAGGTGACCAAGGCTGTCACGGCTGGCATGACCTGGTGGATGCGTGGCACCGTCGTCCGCCACACGACAGCTTTCGGGGCCACCATCGCCGAGATCAGGGACCAGATCATGATGGTCGTGATCTCGGCGATGAAGATCCAGCCGGTTCGACTCATGGAATGACGTCGTCGCCATGCTGCTGGCGCCAGACACATCGTCACGACGGCGCATCCGACAAGCTGGATCGAGACGGTCCAAGGGGTCCACAGACCATGCCGGGTGTCGATGAGCTGCATCGCGAACAGGGTGATGACGACGACGGCGACGACGACCTTCTCGAGGGTTGGAAGACTCCCGACCCTGCGCGCGTATTCCAGCCTCAACTGGCCCACCTCCCGGTGAAAAAGCGCCAGCCCCACCACACCATGACGGCGAGATCAGCGACGACGATGATGCCCATGATTCCGCGCCACAGCAACACCAGACCGGGCGGTTTGGACGGGCCACGAGTGAGCTCAGCCAGCGCGACGAAGAGCGGGAACCACAACAGAGTGGCACGGTTGACGCTCATGTACCAATAACCGATCGAGAAGGCCACGACTTGGATACCAACCCAGGATGCCGAGGCCCAACGACGACGGATCAGACAATAGATCACGACGAGGATGCCCAGCACGACCGAGACAAGCTCGAGGCGAAACACGACCGCCACTCCGGCTGCCCCGGAGCCGTAGGTGACTTCCAAGGTCTCGGGGTGGGTCGCGGGAATGGTGTGTCGCAAGGTCTCGACAGGGGTGGTGAACCCACGTCCCCATCCCTTGGTCTGCGCCTGGGACCAAGCCGTCCACGACCCGGTCAGCCGATGCAGCCACACCACGAAGGCGACGAGAACAGCGGTTGGCACCAGGAGAGTCGAAAGCCGATTGACGATCTCGGTGGTACGGCGGCGTCGAGCAGCTTGACTGGTGGGACGATGCCGGTCGCCGTCACCCAGGACCGCCATCACGGCCAGGGCGCCGACGAGGAACAGTCCCGAGACACGGAAGGTGCACGCCAGCCCGGCAAGCAACGCGGCTGGCCACCACTTCCCGGACCGGGCACGCTCCCAGGACCAGAATGCAGCGGCGCAGAATGGGGATTCGGTGTACCCGACGACGGTGAAAACCGCTGTCGGGGCGATCAGCCACAGACACGCCGGTACCGTCCCACCGATACGAAACAGCGCCCAGGCCGCCAAGGCTGACCCGACCAGGCCGAGCAGGACTCCGGTGACCTCCATCGGTAGACCGACGAGGCTGCCGACCCTGAGCAGCGCCGGGAGTCCGGGGAAGAAGGCCATTTCCACGGGATCGGCGTACCCATTACGGGCGATGGACATGAAGTGCTGGACGTCCCAGTTGGCCATCACCTGGGAGAAGGTGCGGTGGCACCCGGCCATGATGGCCACGGCGACGATGAACAGGATCGCTCGGCTCCCCAACCATGTCTGGGTCACCAGGCGTCCATCATCGGCGGGGGTGAATGACGTCGCGACTCGCGTCGACCTCGTTGCTCCGGTGCGCGTCACCGGGCAGCCCCCGCGGCGGGTTCATCCTCGAGCGCCGGGTCTGGTAGGTGGTCAAGCACCCCACCGGTGGGATCGTCGGCATACCCCGCCCTGACGACGTCATTCCATGGCCGTCGGATGTCGTCGACAACACCCCATACGAACCAGATCTCACAGGCCAGACGCAGCAGGACGGAGGCCCAGTAGACGATGTCGGCGTCAGAACCGCCGGGCAGGGACAGCCCGCCCAGATGGGCCCAGACGGCCAACGAGTAGAAGCACTCCCCCACCATGAGGACGGCCCAGTCGCGAAGGTCGGGACGTGCCAGGGCCGCCAGCGGGACGAGCAGCAGCACCCACTGCGGCGAGTACACCTTGTTGGTGATGAAGAGGATCAGCAGGGCTGCGCAGGCCACCTGGGCGATGCGCGGACGCCTCGGGACCGTCATCGACAGCCATGCCAGACCGAGCAGGCCACCAATCGTCAAGGCACCGGTGATCCAGCCGATCCCGGGGATCGTACCGCCCGAGGAGTCCTGGATGACATACCAGATCGTTCCCAGACCGGTGCCCGACCAGAAAACCGACCGCAGACAGGTCCACCACGAGGTGAGGCCCAACCACGCCGCAGCGACGTGGCACACCACCAGCACGAGGAAACCCGACAACAGGTACCGTCCGAGTTCCGCCAGCCGGGTCGCGCGCAGACAGCACACCAGTACGGCGAAGGCCACCACGGCAGCCTGCAGGCTTCCGGCACAGGCCAGGCCGATGAGGATCCCGGCCAACCAGGGCCGACGACGCGACCACGCCAGCATCGACGTCGTGGCGAGGGCCACCGGGACCATGGAGAAGTCGATGAGACCGTTCAGGTAGACCGCCGGACACAGCACCACCCAGAAGACGTCCCAGGAACGGCGTCGAGCCTGGGTGGGGCCGCTCTCCCCGCCGACCGGAAGGTTGGCGTCTGAGCCGCGACCCAGCAGCATGACCGAGATGGCGACCGCCAGGAAAGCCACGAAGAGCACGACCTGGGCGACCCCCCAATAAGCATTCGCGGCGTCGAGAACCTGCTGGTCAGTGGCTTTCGGGGAGACCTGTGCGCCGAAGGCCCACACCATTCGGCGACAGAACGCCATGAGAACGGTCACGAGAGGGGGCTGAGCGATGTCGGGGTTCGAGAACAACGCTCCACCGTGACCCATCCCCGAGGACCGATAGATCGTCGGGATGTCCGAGTAGCACTGCCGCTGGTAAGGATCGACCGCCTTCGCCGCGTCATGCTGCACACATGGGGTGACCCGGTAGATGGTCAACAACCAGACCACGATCGCGCTCATGATGGCCCACCAGCCGGGATCGAAGAAGACGCCTCGTGGCCAGGCATGGCGACCAATACGCCCACCCAGACGGCGATCCAGCCCCAGTCGGGACACGCGGGATCGCTTCGGGGCGTCAAGAGCACGGCGGGCTGCGTAACCCATGGATCCGCCATTCGGGTGCGCGACGGCACGGCTGTCGGCAACCATGGCGTCGTCTTTCGGATCGGGAATGGTCACGTCGTCAGGCTACCCATTGTGGCCCGGACCACCGGGTTGGAGCCCGCCGCGCGTCGTCTCTCCCGTCGTGGGATGACCGGTGTGCGTCGGTCGGACGGTATGGGTTGGACGCCGGATGCGGGTCGTCTCGGTCTTGGTCGGTGACGGCGTGGAAGGCTCCTGAGTGGCCGAAGCCGTCGGTCTGGTGCTCGACGTCGTCGGGATGGAACTGGGAGACGCCGTCGCGGTCGAGGAGTCCGACGAGTTCGACGAGCCCGAGTCGGAATTCTCGTTGTCGTCAGACTTGCCCTCGGCCGGCACCACTGGCCGCTCAGTGTCGCCATAGTGCTTACCGGAGAGGTTCACCCAATCGGGGTCGGCGAATGACTTGTGAGGCATTCCCTTCATCGCCGTCGCCATGTAGTCCACCCAGGTCTGAGCCGGATACCCGCCGCCGTAGAAGCTCGACGCCCCCTCCCTGGCGTAGCGGTTGAGGTCCTCGTTGCCGCCATCACCGGCGACGAACATGACCGCGGTCGAGACCTGCCTGGTGTAGGCGACGAACCATGCCGCCGTCACCTGCTTTTCAACACCGGCGGTTCCCGTCTTGCCGGCAACCTCGTGGCCGAAGTCGGAGACGGCTCGCCCCGTACCTCCCCTGACCACTGACTGCAGGGCATAGGTGACGTCGTGGGCGATGTCAGCCTGGATGGTCTGTTTGGAGGGCTTGGACGCCTCGTAGACCGTCTTGCCGGAGGGATCGACCACCTTCGCCACCACGTGCGGGGTCACCTGCCTGCCACCGTTGGCGATCGTCGCATAGCCGCCAGCCTGGGCGAGCGGACTCACCTCGGCAGTACCCAGCGCGATGCGGTTGTTGAGGTCCCAGCCGGTGCCCTTGGGAAGCCCTGCATCGGTCGCGGCCTTGACGACCTCCTTCGGGCCGTGCTTCGTGTGGGCCACCAAGTCGACGAAGGCCGTGTTGATGGATTTCTCCGTGGCCCGATACAGACTGACGGTACCGAAACTCTCGTTGTTGTCGTTGCGGACCTCGGTCTTGTCGCTGTCCGGGGTGAACGGGTCACCCTCGAGACGGGAGCGCAGGCTGAAACCGTGACGCATCCCCGCGACCACGGCATAGGTCTTGAAGGTCGAGGCAGCAGGGCGGGGGGTGCGTGCCCAGTTGCGGGTGTTGGAGATGTAATCGTCGCCACCGTAAAGGGCAAGCACTCCGCCGGTACTGACGTCGACTGAGGCCAGCGCCGGATGAAGGTTCTTGGCACCCTTCTCCCCAGCATTGCGACCAGCGATCTTCTTGTACTTCTGGCCAGTCGCGACGGCTGCCTTCTGATCGTTGCGATCGAGGGTGGTAGTCACCTTCAGCCCACCCCCCTTGATCTGCTGGTCGGAGAACCCCTTGGCAGTCAACTCGTCATGAACCATCTTCATGAGGTAACCGTCGGTACCCGCCCACCGGTTGTAGTCGGGGACCTTCGGGAACTTCGGCAGCTCACGGTAGGCCTCGTCATGCTGGGCCTGAGTAATGTTGCCGGCCTCGAGCATGCCGTCGAGAACGTAGCGGTACCTCTGCAACAGCCTCTCGCGAGCAGCCACTCCCGCACTCGGGTCGAAGTTCACCGGGCTGTTGAGGACCGAGGCCAGCACCGCCGACTGGGACAAGGTGAGCTTGGACGCGTCAGTGTAGAAGAAGGCCTTGGCGGCAGCCTGAACACCGTAAGCACCACGACCGAAGTAAATGGTGTTGAGGTATCCGGCGAGGATGTCCTCCTTGGGCACTTCCTTACCCATCTTGACCGCAAGCAAGAGCTCCGTGAACTTGCGGCTCATGGTACGTTCCTGGGTCAGGTACAACACCTTGATGTATTGCTGGGTGATCGTCGAGCCACCCTGCATCTCGCCACCACGGGCAATGGCCCACGTGGCACGAACCATGCCCCTGACCGAGATGCCGGGATCAGTCCAGAAAGTGCGGTTCTCAGCCGAGACGACAGCATTGCGCAGGTCCTTCGGCATCGACTCATAAGGAATCGACTGACGGTTCTGCACCGAGAAGGACCCCAGCCGACTGCCGTCCCGGTAGTAGATGAACGAGGTGTTCGTCTGGAAGTCACGGTTGGGGTCGGGCAGCTCGGTGTGCTCATACGCGACGAAGACGCCGATGACGGCGATGATCGCCAGCGACAGGATCGTCACCAACAGGCCCCACAGGAACTTCTTCAGCTTGCCGTGACGGTTGCGCTTCGGCCTGGTGGCGGGAACTGCTCGTCGGACTGGCCTCTTGGCAGGTTTGTGATCAGCCATAAATGTCCTCCACGGTCGGCTGATGGCGAGGTGGGCGACGACGTCGACCATCCCCCAGGACGTAGTCGACGAGGATGTGGTTCCACAGACAGTCGGGACAAACCTCGACCTCATAGACGTGGAGCTCACCGAACTGGTGCTCCATCTCCTCCAGTTCATCAAGCGTGCGGATACGTCCCGAGTACTGACCCAGCTGGTGGCCGAAGACGTGGCGCAACAGGACCAACCGCGGCGACTCGCAGACCGGGCAGTCGTGGTCGAGGGACTCGCCGTGGTGCATGGCGGCGCGCACCAGCATGGGGTCGGCGTCGCACGCCGTAGGGGCATTGAGGTCGACCTGGGGGCTGAGCAACGCCTCCAGGGTGTGACGGCGTTGCAAGGCGTGGGACACCACGTTTCGCTGCGTCTGCATACCCTCCAGGGTACGGCGCGATGAGGACGAAGCGACGCAGGTGGTGTTGTGCACCGGGGTGCAGGAGAGGCTTTGAAGGCCCTCTTGCCCGCTTGTGGTGATCGGGGTGATGATCGTGGGCGGTGCTACGAGCGGTGACGACACCGAAGTTCAGAAACCACATCACCACCACGGACTGCCCCACGACGTCACCGGCTGCCCCTATGCTCGAACCCATGTCAGAAGGCCTCCATCTCCACCGCGCGACCCTTGACAACGGAATGCGCGTGGTCGTCAACCCGGACACCACCTCCCCCGGTGTTGCCGTCAACATCTGGTACCAGGTGGGATCGGCCGACGAGGAGATCGGCCATTTCGGCTTCGCCCACCTCTTCGAACACCTGATGTTCTCGGGCACCACGAGCGGCATCGCGTCGAGCGAGCACCTGGCCACCATCGAGGCGGTGGGAGGGTCGGCCAATGCGTCCACCAGCTTCGACCGCACCAATTACTACGAGACGGTTCCCGCCGGGGCGTTGGAGCTGGCGTTGTGGTTTGAGGCCGAGCGATTGGCCCACCTGGCCGTCACCGAGGAAAACCTCGCCACCCAGCGGGAGGTCGTCAAGGAGGAGAAGCGCCAGCGCTACGACAACACCCCTTATGGCGACCTGCTCGATCTGCTCCTGGACGGGCGATTCGGGCAGGCACACCCGTATGGGCACCCGGCCATCGGTTCGGTGCCTGACCTCGACGCCGCCCACCTCGACGACGTGACGGCCTTCCACTCCACCTGGTATCGACCCGACAACGCTGTTCTCGTCATCTCCGGGTGTGTCGAGGCTGACGAAGGTCTCGTTCTCGCCGAGAAGTACCTGGGCGCGGTACCCACTGCAACCGGAGATCTCCCGCCGCGCATTCAGGAACCAATTCGCCACGACAACCGACGGGTGGTCGTTGAGCGCCCGGTGCCTCGGACCGCGGTAACCCGGTGCTGGGCCACCCCGCCCATCACCGATCTCGACAGCCTCGCCGTGGCGATGGCCATGGACGTCATCGGGTCCGGGATGAGTTCGCGTCTCATCCGCATCCTGGAAAGGGAACGTCACTTGGTCGACGGCGTCGCGATGAACGACTTCGGGCTGTCGCGGGGGTCCTCGGCGGCCCTGGTGTCGGCCCACCTCAAGCCAGGAGTCCGCGAGGAGGAGCTGACCGGGGTCGTTGACGAGATCATCGCCGATTTCGCCACCAATGGACCGCACGAGGCCGAGCTGGAGCGAGCCCGGTCCCAGGTGGAGAGGGGTTGGTTGGAGTCCCTCGCCGTCGTCGACGAGCGGGCCGACCTGCTCAACATGCACGAGACCCTGCTGGGAGACGCCTGCCTTGTCAACACCCACCTCGACCGAGTGCGTGCGATCACCCCCGACCAGGTCGCCGAGGCCGCGAAACGGTGGCTTTCCCCCGACCAGTCATCGACCGTCGTCCACAAGGAGGCGTGATGGAGACCCTCAATGATCGTCCCGATGTGCGGCCCGGCTCGCCGTGGTCCTTCCCGGAGTGCATCGTCGAGACCCTGTCCACCGGACTGACGGTGGTGCGCGTGCCCATGCCCGGTCAGCGCATCATCACCATGGAAATCGGGTTGGACGCGCCCCTGAGCGTCGAGCCTGCTGGTCTCGAAGGTTTGGCCGGACTCGTCGTCCGCACCGCCGACGAGTCGACCGGCCCTCACCCCGGCGCCGCCTTTGCGGAGGTGATGGAATCGATCGGGGCCAGCTACGACGGGTCGGCTGGTCTGGCCGGCAGCCACGTTGGCGTCGACGTTCCCGCCACGAGGTTCGATGCCGCTGCCGAGCTCTTCGTCGAGCTGTTGCGGATCACCAGCCTGGCCCAGGCCGACGTCTCCCGCCAGATCGACATGGCACGAGCCTCCCTGGCCCAGACGGCTCAGCGTGGATCGGCCTTGTCCGGGCTCGCAGCCGCCCGTGCCCTGTGGCCGGAGGGGTCGAGGTCGGCGTTACCAACCATTGGCACCCTGACATCGGTAGAGAAGCTCGACGCCGAGGCTGTCCGGGAGTTCTGGGCCGCGCATTGGACCCTCAGCGATGCCGTGCTGGTGGTGGCCGGCGAAGGGGTCGAGGACCTCGATCTGTCGGTGTTCGAGCAATGGACGGCCACCGGGTCAGCGGCGGAGATCGTTCCGGCCACACCTCGGGTCGGTGGGCCACGAGTGATCCTCGTCGACCGCCCCGACGCCGTGCAGGCCGATGTGAGGATCCAGCAGGCCACGGTGGGGAGAGCCCACCCTGGGTGGGGAGCCCTCAAGGTGGCGTGTGGGGCCTTGGGCGGAACCTTCGGGTCGCGGCTCAACCAAGTGCTGCGCGAGGACAAGGGATGGTCCTATGGGGTCGGGATGTCAGCTCGTCCACTGCCTGACGGCGGGGTGACGACGGTCGCTGGGTCCTTCCGGACCGAGGTCGGGGCCGACGCCGTCGCCGAGGCGTTGAGTATTCTCACGTCCGAGGACGACCTGCGTGACGACGAGGTTGATTCCGCCCGTGACCACTTGGTGGGGATTGCTCCGCTGCAGTACGACACCGCCGGTTCGGTGGCTCATCAGGTGGCTGCTCTGGTGCGGGCGGGTCTGGCGCCAACCTGGGTCGACGATCACCTGGCTGCAGTGGCCTCGGTGAAGGCGGATGGTCAGGAATGGTCAGCCAACACTGCGTGGCGCCAACTTCTCAACCCCGACGACTGGCGCATCGGTATCTGCGGTCGAGCGGAGGATCTGGCTCCGGCATTGGCCAAGCGTGGGTTGGAGGCAGTCGTCGTCAGCCCCACCGAGGTGCTGTCGTAACTCGAACGTGTCAGGCGAATCTGCCAAAAACTGCTCCGAAAAGCGGGATGGCAACGTCACCATGGCAGTTTTTGGCAGATTTGGCTGATTGCTCCCAGGATGTGACTCGCCCAAACGCCCCATGTTCCTCTAGACTGTCCAAGTCCACGGGGCATTGGCGCAGTTGGTAGCGCGGCTGCTTTGCAAGCAGTAGGTCAGGGGTTCGAATCCCCTATGCTCCACCAGATCAGACGTATTAGCACACCTGACATCAGCCGGATGTGGGGCCGGCGGCGACGTGCTAGCGGGACCCTCGTGGTCGTGCCGCCCAGTGTCCAGGCATTTTTGATGACGTCCGCCAGGGCGATGCAAATTTGATCTTGGTGACGTTTCAGGGGTAAAGGAGGCCGATAGCGTCCGCTGAGTAGGCTTCGAGGGGCATGGCTGCCACGGCAGCCTCCAGTCGCTGTTTGGTAGCGGTGCGGTCGTGATGGCCTGAGACCGCTCAGCGAACCGCTGCTCGAAGGCGGCTGCAACCTGCGCGTAGGTAGCCGGGGCAATGACGACATACTGGGGGCAACCGGCGACGAGTTGTTCAGTAATGCCGACAGGTACGGCTTTCCTCGTGCACGTTGTGGTGCGGGTGGCTCGTCCGGTGCAGATGTAGCAGGCGAAGCGCACGCAAAATAAGTTGCAAGCGTTAGTCGCCCTGCAATCGCGACTTGCAGGTGTCTGCAGTCAGGGGCGGTGGCGGGGTGCCCAGGAGGGTCTGGACCTGCTGCCAGGTTTCGGGGTTGACGATGGGTTCGTGAGCGCCAGGTTGGAGAGCGCTTTGGTAGCGGACCTGCCCGATGTTGTCGACGATGGCGCACCGAGCGCTCCGGCGACGGCTGTGCCAAGATAAAGGCCGGAGATGTTCAGTGAACCGGCGGCCATGGCTGTCTCGAGAGCGGCTGCGACGGTGCTGGCCTGCATCGACCTATGCCTACCACTGCGGTAACGGGTGCTGAGCGTGGCGATGAGTGCGAGTACGTGTCAAGACTGCCAGACGTGCGCGGCGCGGACCGATGATGTTGGCCAAGGGCCCGCCGGGTAGCGCAGAGCGTATACCATCCAAGTCCACGATCAGAAGCAGAAGAGGAATCAAGCTGTCGCTGCCAAGGAGGGTGAGGGTGATAGGACCGAGGTAGTTATAGAACATCAGCCCACCGCACCGCACAGGAAGATCGCGAGAACCATGTGCCGACCGGACCTCCCTTGAACAATGCGACCGTAAACCCCGCTGTCACCACCGACAGGAAGGTCCCCTGCTTGCCCCTCGAGGCTCCTTGGGCAGCGACCGTGAACGCAGTGATAGACACCGCGACCGCGGACAGGCTAGTAATGATCCGGAATAGCAGCAGGCTGAACAGGCCGGCGCACGTGCACAACCCCGGTTCGCGATCACGAACATCGTCAGTCCTGCCATGAATACGTTCTTGTGTGTGAGAAAACAATCGAACAACACCGCAAACATGGACGCACCGAATGCGAAGGCAGGTGTGAATCCGGTGAGGAGCTGCCCGGCGGTTCCGGGCGTGGTGTTGAGGTCAGCAGCAACGCAGTTGAGGACGCCAGCGATACGAGAGGCAAAGATGGCGATGGGCAGAGCCGAGAGCCATAACGATGTTCGAGGCATGGGCTTCCCCGAAGATGGTCACGGACACAAAAGTGTTCTATGTTTCACGAATATCGAACAAGCTAGAGTCGGGGGCCTGAGGCCAGGGCACTCCGTGGATCAGTCCCCAGCTGCGGGAAGCTGTCCCTGATCCGTGTCTTGGCCGCGCTCTCCGACCCATTACGGCCGGGGATCGTTCAACTGCTCTCCGATGGTGAGAGGGGTGAGATCGATGCCCCGGTCTCTAAATCCACTCTCAGTCACCGCATGAAGGGACTCGCAGCTCCGTTCCCCGGCCTACTCCCGTCTCTCCTCGCAGCAGCCCTGGCGACGCGGCCCACGTTGGGTTGACGTAGCCGCATAAACTCACCAGTGAAGACTGCCACGCGTCTTGCAGATCGAGGAACGACGCCCCTTTGGGCGATGCGTGACCCTGCAAGGAATGGTCGCTGGACGTGTATTCGTCGAGCCGAAACCGACGGGCCGGAACCTCGATCTTCCAGAGATGTACCACTCCACAGTTGTTGTGCGGGGCGAGAGTTGATTATTGGCCGACCCGCAGCGAACGTTGATTCTAGCTCGAGGGTTTGATCAGGCTCACGCAGCGCCTGCAATGACTACCGTCACACGATCCACGAGAATGACCTTCGTCTCCACAGGGGAGGCGTGCTCCGGGGAGAAGAGTGCCAAGTTGACACCGTCGCTAACGGAGCTCCGGTAGATAACTCCTTGGTATCCTCGCTTCTTAATGAATTCACATAGGTACTGACTTGGTATGTACTCATATGCTGCGCTGCGGGGTTGCACGGGCTTCGTGAGCTCTTCACCTAAGCGTTCCAGTAACGGGAGTCCAGATCTAAGCGACATGATCTGCTCCGCATTCTCGAGTATGAACGGGGAGGCACTCTTTCGGGGATCTCGGAGATCGATTGCCCGGATAGGGCGAACTTGAAAAGTCGCAATGCAAGCCTTTTCACCTGTATGCGGCCGGACCTCAGAAACTGCCGTTGTCGCAGTTGAGCCGAGATATAGATATGGAATTCCTGCAGGATTTGCGCGCCCGTGCCCGGCGAGGTGAGCGGGCGGGGCGCCCATCTCGGAGAGAAAGAAGGGCTTGTCATCCGAGAGTAAGCGAGCGCGATGCCACACGTCGGTGATCTCCTTAAGCGCGCCGGCTGGCGCGACTAGCAACTCCAGCATCTCTGCAAGACGCTCGAGATCAATTGGCTTATCGAGGAACCAACGGTTACGGTGCATCATCTCATCACGGAGAGCATCCCATTGTTGAGGCTTCTCATTGATCCGCGGTCTTACAGGAACGAAGGAACGCCGGACGATCTCGCCATCATTGAGGATCTCGGCAAGGAGTTCCTTGGCGTGCGCCTCATCCATACTAGGGTTATCGAATAGACTCCAGTCTTCTGCGAGCAGGGCTGCCAGAGATCTACCCTCGCTTTTTTCGGCGTAGCAATCGACCAACATCTCGAACCATTGACTCAATGCAGAAGGGTTGATGGTGATTGTGTTCCGAGTTCCGCAGTAGCCGCAGTCGCCATCACGAGGCTGACCGGTGCCATCCCCAATAACCTTGGGAATAATACTCTGGGTTAGCCCCGGATCTCCGAAACAATTTGCGCAGCAGTATTTCTCAGTCATTACGGTTGACGTAATGATAGTTGGCGAGCGTCTCCAGGTGGTGTTTAATCGAAAGCTTCTTTACATACCCTAATCCAGGAAAGTGGCCGTGTTCGTTTAGGTTTCGGAACTCACGAATGGCGCTAGTCTCCAGAAGCTTCGAATCGCCAGAATCAAGTTTCATGATCATCTTACCCAAGGCCTGTGCAAACTTTCCGGCCGGATCGGTTGGCGTGTCGTTCGTATCAGACTTGAAATGATAAATGAACATCGCGTCATCTTGATCTGGGTCAATGAAGGTCAGATGGATAGCGACAGCATACGCGGGGCCGCCTCCTTCACTGTAGCTGTCTCCAACCGTCAGAAAGTCCCCATAACCGTCCATCCCTTCCTCCGGGAAAGTAATATGCAGGTCTGAGAATGCCTCAACGGGTGGATAGTCCGCATTCCTCATCTGGACGAAACCATCGCTGACCAAAATTCGCGGCTTTCCTTGGAAATGTCTCCTATAGAGGCGATTCGCGTGATCAGTCAAAAAGACGTTTCGGAAGCCCTCTGCAACTCCTCCAAGTTGATCCGATAGGGCTCGTGGGTCTGTAAACCCAGCGTGAATTAGGGTTGCCTCAAGTCTCTCGGGTTCCTTGGCCAGACCACGCACCCGACTTATCAGATCAAGTGCTTGATCTAGGCTAGTTTCACTCGTGAGGAGAATTCCACCTTTTATTACGTCACTACCTTGATAGTTCCGTTCAAGAAGCTCCAATATCTTCTCGCAATTCTCTCGATGATCTCCGTATCGCGGATTCACCACCACCACCGCCTGAGCCCCGACATCAGTCAAGGACATGAGTGTCTTGTCCAGACCTTCGAGGGATGCGCGCACCGGCTCAACAATGGGAACGAAACCGGATTCTCTGAGCAGAGCGACCGATTCGCGAATTGCGATTAGTTCAAACTGCTTACCTCGGAAATAGGGGTAGTACATGCGATCCTCATCTCCAGGCAAGAGCCGTGGCTAGTGGAGTGTCAACAGCTTCCTTGATGCGGACTCTGTTGCTGGGGGTCGGGTTTACGGCTAATGAGGCCGCTCGCACCGAAGCGGGAACGGAACTAATGAATGAGGCTAAGCTGGCCTGCGATCGGCTAGCCTTGAGAGTTTTAACCGTCTCTTCGTGGACGACGGTCGGTTCGAGAGTGGCGAAGATGCGCTGAAGCTCAGAGCGAATCTTTGTATTCGGTACGTCCGGAACTTCCCGCCCCAAACGGGACAAGATTGATGTCGCTTCATCAATTCGCAAGATGTCTAGGATCATCATCGGATTAACGCGTTCGGGCTTGTTCTGAGGATCCCGAGTGGTCTGAAATCTATACCTTTCAGATAGGGTGACGATTCCCACATCCTCGGGCGTAATGCGAAGAACCTCCGGCAAATGCGACTTGCTAACCACCACATTTACCGCAGCAAACACCTGACGATAATTTTCGAGTTGGTTTCTCAGTCGAGACAGAGAGTCGCGCTCAGACTTAATCTCATAGGCGGTAGAGGTCCCATTTAGGACGACAACGTCAGCCTTGCATGAGCCAGCACGAACCTCGCTGAGAAGCGTGGCAGTGTTCAAGTTGTGACGGCCAAGGAGGATCTTCTCTGTAATCGCAGTCCGGTAAACGTAGTCGTCACGAAATTTTGACTTACTGAGTAGCTCGAATGCTTGATTGAATGCGGTTCCCACAGTCGCTTCAGACGGCACGAATGCGCTGAGGCGGGTATGGAAAAGTAACCTTGCGAATAGCGGAGAGCGTGCGTACTTGCTGAAGTCTCGCAGTACCGCTGCAGAAAAGAGACGGCTAAGGGCTGCGGCTTCGTTCTTGTCGAGATCCATATGTCAACCCTCTTCTGCTCGGCCAGCTGGTGAACTCTTCGGGCTATACAAGACTATCGTCTGGTGAGCCAGATCGCTGCATGGCTCGCCGCCGCTCGACTAGTCATCAGATGGCATCCGAGGGGATGTCGAGTGGTCGAACCTGGCATACGTCACGTGGAACTCGACATCCTGCGCCTCGACGATATGTGGGAACCCCGGACTGACCATTGATTTCACGGCCGTCTCACCCAGCTCGCAGCGGAATCCACGTGGGTCGCTACCGGCAACTTCATGCGCTTCACGACGGACATCCCCTGGCCAACCGCCGCCCTGGTGGTTTGGGCACACCCGCCGGTACCGGACCTGTCGTCCCTACAATCGAGTGTATCCCTGGCGGGTGTACCCCTTGTCGCAAACTCTCAAGATCGAGGACTCTCCCCTCCTTGCCCATGGCACCTCCGAGAAGCTCGTGCACCTCGTCAACGACTTGTGACACGCGCACGACGCGAGTGGGAGGCCATCTTGACGGACACCTCGCCTGATGGACTGCTCAGACTAGGGCCTGAGTTCACTCCTGCAGATCAAGCACCAACCGATCCCTCGTTCTGGCGTCGGTGATGAGATACCGAGGGTTGCTCGGCCGGGCTCCAACTTTGTGCACAGCTGGGAAAATGTATAACCGCAAATACCCGGTGCCGATAGCGTACTCCGACCCCAGATCAGGCTCAGCATCATCTCGCGAGTCACGGTGTGCGAGATGAGCTCAGCCTGCACTGACCCGAAAGGATGACCGGCTCGCTATCCTCCTTCGTCCTGACCGATCCTCCTCGTCAGGGCCCGAATCTGCGCCAACAACTCATCCATCAAAAAGGCTTGGTGCCGTATCCGTCAGCCCCGGCCTCAATGGCCCTCTACCTCCCACGGACCCCGACCGCCCAGAGATCACCAGGATCGGCGCCTGGAACCAATCCCGCACCGTCTCAATGACCTGCACCCCTTCCAGACGCGGCATGCCGAGATCCAGCAGGATCTCGTAACCGTGTCGTAAAGCGGTCGCCGCCCCGCCCCCACTGATCCCATACGGGGGTGTACGGGATCCTCACGGTTTACCAACGGACGAGCGCCGAGCGGTTCAGAACGCGTGATGGGCGTCACCTTTCGGCTGAGGGGAAGCAGCCCTCCCGACCGCGATCAAATGCTTTGATGGCCTGCGCGACGACGGTGGCAGGATCGTCGGCGGCCATCACGGCGCGCACCATCGCAACCCCTGCGACGCCCGTCGTCGCCAGCGCAGCCACGTCGTCAACCTGGACGTCGCCGATCGCGACGATGGGCAGAGAACTCGCCTGCACCAGAGCCGGGTACCCCTCCACCCCCAGCGGCGGGCGTCCGGAGTCCTTCGTCGGGGTGGGCCGGAAGGGGCCGGCACCTAGGTAGTCCAAGGCGTCTGCGAAGGGCTCAGCCGACCTCACCAGGTCCAGGGTTCCGGTGGTGTAACCGACGATGGCGTCGGGCCCGAGCATGGCCCTGGCATCACGCACCGGAAGGTCCTCGACTCCCAGGTGCACACCGTGAACGTTCCCGCGGGCGCGCATCGCTGCCCAGGCGACGTCGGCCCTGTCATCGACCACAACCAGCGTCTTCGGGTTCGCACGATGCACCGCCTCGCCGACCCGAAGGACCAGTGACAGCAGGTCCCGGGTGGCCAGGGTCTTGGCTCGCACCTGGACGATTCCGGCACCGGCCCCGGCGGCCAGCGCAGCCGTCTCGACGGTGTGACGGTCGGTTCCCGAGGTCACCAGGTAGCAACGCAGGTCCAGGGTCATCTCGTCCCCTCCACTCCGGTTCTCGCGACCTCGTCAAGGGCGTCGAGCAGTTGCACACGAAAACTACCGGGCTCGCCGGCACGGGCCGCCGCGACCTCGCCGGCGACGTCGAACCAGGTGACGGCCGCGACCGCCGCCTCCATCGGATCGTCCACTGCCGCCAGGCATCCGGCAGTCAATGCCCCTAGTAGACAGCCTGTTCCGGTCACCCGGGCCATGAGCGGATGGCCTCGGGAGATCTTCTCGGCCACTCCGTCAGCAGTGACGACGACATCGGTCGGCCCCGACACCACCACGACTCCCCCGGTTCGTCGCGCCACCTCGACGGCCGCGTCAACGGCGTGCTCGGGGGTGTCGGCGGAGTCGGCCCCGCGTCCCCCTCGTCCTCCGACGAGAGCAAGGATCTCGGAGGCATTCCCCTTGACGACGTCGGGACCCTCGTTCAGAAACTCCCGAGCCATCCGGGTACGCACCGGGGCCAGCCCGATCGCGGTCGGGTCGAGGACCCACGGGATGTCTTTGGGCCGAGCGGCGACAGTGGCCGGAATACCAACCATGCCATCGGTGGACAGGGTGCCCAGGTTGACCGACAGGGCGTCAGCAGCCGAGACGACGACCGGAGCCTCCTCGAGGGTCTCGGTCATCATCGGGCGTAACCCGGCAGCCAGCAGGCCATCGGCCACCAGTGACATGCTCACCGTCGCGGTGAGGCAGTGAACCATGGGCGGATTACCTCGAGCAGCCGCCACCACCTCGTCAATCGTCATGCCACCCTCGCCACCTCGTCGATGTCAGCGTCAATGTCAGCCCCCGAAAGCCTCGGTCCGAGGGCGGCGCCCAGCACCACCAGCAAACCACCCAGCACGACGAGGACCAGCACCGCACCGAGGTGTCCGAACACTCTCTCCAGACCCGGCAGGTAGAAGGGGTACAGAGCCGGCAGGATGAGGGACAGGCTGTACCCCATGCCGTAACCGGTGGAACGCACCTCGGTCGGGAACCTCTCGGACAGGTAGGCCGAGATGGGACCGTAGGCCGACACCGTCGCCACCTGGAGGGCGACGGCGAAGACGGCTGCCCTGCCGGCCGAGGCGGAACTGATCGCTCCCCACCACAGCAGCGGGCCGAGCACCGCCGCGCTCATTCCCCAGCACACCAGCAGACGGCGTCGTCCCACCCTCGTGGACCAGTGCCCGGCCAGCGCCATGAAGATCGCCTGACCAACGGAGGCGACTCCCATCACCCAGGAGGTCGCCGTAGCCGTCAACCCGGCGTCGGTACGCAGTCGCGCGGTGAGGATCAGCACGGTGGTGTCGGTGAGCAGCCACAGCCCCGTCATGAGGGTGAACACCTGCCAGAAGGCCGGCGCCCACGCCCCGGCGATGACCTCACGCACACCGGGGGTCAGGGTTTTCCATGCCTCCTTGGAGTTGTCGGAGCGGTGGAAGAGAGGGGCGTCGCAGACTCGCCGGGAGTAGTAGACGATCATCCCGATGCTCATCGCAGCGCCCATGACGAACAGGATGCGCCATCCCCATGCGGCGTAGCGGTCCGGCCCGAGAGCGGCCAGCATGACGGCGACGGCGAAGGCGATCGATGCCTGGGCCCAGGGAGCCATCGACAGGATGACCCCGGACGCCAAGCCGCGTTTCTTGGGAGATGACCATTCCATCGCCAACGGGATGGCGGCGGAGTACTCACCGGCGACGAAGATCCCGCCCAGGAATCGCAGCAGCAGGATGAGCCCAATCGTCCACGCCCCGATGAGCTGGTGGGTGGGCATGACGGCAATGAGCCCCGCGCAGGTCGCGGTGCCGGCAATGGCCACCCGAGTGGTGCGGGTGCGTCCCAGCCGGTCGGAGATGCGTCCGAAGATCATCCCGCCGAGGGGGCGCCCCAGCAGCATGGCGATGACGACGAGGGCGCCCATGGAGGCGCTGGCCGAGGGCCCGGCGAGCACCGCCATCGCAGGGGCGAGGGCCGTCAGGGGCAGGAAGACGTGGATGTTGTCAATCCAGTTGCCGACGACGCCAGCACGCAGGGCGGCCCGTCCTTCGGGAGGCATCGTCAACGAGGTGTTCGTGGCGGTGCGCAGTGAAGTTGTGGTGGTCATGAAGGCAGGTCCTTGAAAGATGGTGTGTGTCTGAAGTGGGGTGATGGTGACTCAGACGCGCATTGCCTGGTCGAAGAACTCCAGTTCATGACGGCAGGCAGTCAGGTAGGCGTGGGCCGCGCGTGCCCGAGCAGCCGGGCCGGCCTGTTCGAAGGCCTTTTCGACGACATCGAGGGTGTGCGAGGTGGCCTTGGTGAACTCCGGGTCCCGATAGGTGTCGAGCCACAACGCATAGGGATGGCCTTCCGGAACCTGCGGCAATCCAGCTCCCACCTGGGCATACAGCCAGAAGCAGGGCAGGACCGACGCCACCCCGACGACGTAGTCGTCACCCAGGGTTCGTGCCAGTAGGAAATCCGTGTAGGCCGTCGTCACCGGACCAGCCGGAACATGATCGCGTCCCGCCAACCAGGTGCGATGCAGGGCGGCCTCCTCGACGATGCAGGTCTGGGATGACTGCGCCCACCACACCGAGTCCTGCGGATCGACGGCGCGAGCCGCAAGAGCGGCCAGAGCTCGTGAGTAACAGGCCAGGTACTGGGCGTCCTGCCCGAGGTAGAAGTTGAAGGCGTGTCCTGTCAAGGTGCCGTCGACGAGGGCAGCGACGAAGTCCGATGCCTGGATCTGACGGACCAGATCCTCGCTGGCCTGCCACAGGGCCGTCGTCCAC
Source organism: Cutibacterium nasicola (assembly GCF_052654715.2). Taxonomy (NCBI): domain Bacteria; kingdom Bacillati; phylum Actinomycetota; class Actinomycetes; order Propionibacteriales; family Propionibacteriaceae; genus Cutibacterium; species Cutibacterium nasicola. The sequence continues at coordinate 2,235,081 of NZ_CP199745.2, forward strand.
GGACCAACCGGGGCCACCGCAGCCGTGGGTGCTGATTCCGACGAGCCGACCAGGGTCTCGGGAGATGCCAGCGGTTCAATCGGCCCGAACCAGGCCACCGCCGAGGCATCGGCGGACAGTCGTCGTGCCCGGTGGGAGTGGTCCACCGGACCGTGTCCCCGGCCTACCTTCAACTCTGACCCGTGCTGGATCGCCTCGTGCAGCCAGTTGGTGACCCAGCCCAGGGCGTCACCGGGAGCGTCCCCGGCACCCAGCCGAGTGGCCAGGGCCGAGGACAGCGAACATCCGGTGCCGTGGGTGTTCGTCGTCTCCACCCGAGTGATCTGTGCGGTGTACGTCGTCCCCTCCGGGGTCACCCAGATGTTGTCGACGCGCGAGGAGTCGAGATGGCCGGTCTTGACGATGACGGCGACCCCGGTCTCCTTGGCCCAGCCGCGCGCTTGTTCCAGGGCCTCCTCGGCATCCTTCGCCGGTTCACTCTGGCACAGCACTGCGAGCTCGGGGATGTTCGGGGTGATGACGGTTGCCCGGAGGCAGAACTCGCGCATGGCCACCTCAGCGTCAGGGGCGAGGAGCCTGTCCCCGCTGGTGGCGACCATGACCGGGTCGACGACGACAACGGGCGGACGGTGCTCGTCAAGGAACCCGGCGACCGTCTCGATGATCTCGACGGTGCCGAGCATGCCGGTCTTGACGGCGTCGATCGCCACGTCGTCACTGACCGCCGCCAACTGCTGCGTGAGGAACTCGGTGGGCGGGGTGTGGATCGCGCGCACCCCTTGGGTGTTCTGGGCCACCAGGGCGGTGACGGCGGCCATCGCGTACCCGCCAGCCGCGGTGATGGACTTGGTGTCGGCAGCAGTGCCGGCGCCCCCGGAGGGATCCGTTCCCGCAATCGAGAGGACGCGCGGGGCTGAGCCCTGCGACGAATTGATGGGTATGGAAGAAGTCATCGCGGACATCCCTTCGCCAGTGCGAACTAGATCAGGTTCCACGGGTGTGATCTCAGCGCCGATACGGCGCACCCCGTGTCCACAACCAAGTATGGCACCCGGCTACGACGAGGGGTTGCCCCCGAGCCCTGGCAACGCAGAACACCTGAGAAAACTCATGCGAACGTCTCATGACAATGGGGGTCCATCGCAGCCGATCGGCGCTATCGTGGGCAACGCTGGAGTTCACCGGAGAACTCTCCGGCGAAGTCGTATGAGGAGTGAATCATGACGAACTTCCAAAAGATTTATCAGCGCAGCTACCCGGTCAGCCCTGACGGCAACGCCTACGTCCACAACGACCTGGGCACCTACACCCACAACCGGCCCGTTCCCCCCGACGACGTCGCCGAGCGGAAGGCCTACATCGTCGGGTCCGGCATCGCCGCCCTGACCGCTGCCGCATTCCTCATCCGCGACGGCCAGATGCCCGGCGCCAACATCACGATCCTCGAGGAACTCACGGTTCCCGGCGGCGCCTTCGACGGCAACGGCGACACCGAGAAGGGTTTCATCGCCCGCGGTGGCCGCGAGATGGGTCAACACTTCGAGTGCTTCTGGGACATCATGCAGGACATTCCCGCCCTGGAAATGCCGGCCCCATACTCGGTACTTGACGAGTTCCGCATCACCAACGAGAACGACCCCAACGTCAACAACTGCCGCATCATCAACAACTGCGGACACAAACGTGACGCCTACCACATGGGCCTCAACAAGAAAGGTCAGCTGGCGATCGTCAAGCTCCTGCTGGCCAAGGAGTCAGACACCTACTACAAGTCCATCGAGGACTGGTTCGACGACGATTTCCTCAACTCGACCTTCTACACCCTGTGGAAGACGATGTTCGCCTTCGAGCAGTGGCAGTCGCTCACCGAGCTCAAGCGCTACATGCACCGCTTCCTGCAATACCTGCCCGGGTTCTCCGACCTGTCGTGCCTGCGGTTCTCCAAGTACAACCAGTACGACTCCTTCGTCGTGCCGCTAGTTCGCTGGCTGACCGACCAGGGCGTCAACTTCCAGTACGAGTCACTGGTCTTCGACGTCGACCTGGAGATCACGGCCCACCGCAAGATCGCCCGAGGTATTCTGTGGCGCGACAAGGAAGGCGGCGAGCATCGCATCGACATGACGCCGAAGGACCTCGTCCTCGTGACGAACGGTTCGCTCACTGAATGCACCGGATACGGCGACATGGACACCCCTGCCCCCTACCACAAGGACATGCAGGCCGGATGGGAGCTGTGGCGCAACCTCGTGAAGCGCTCCCCGGTCTTCGGGCGCCCCGACGTCTTCTGCGCCGACGCCGACAAGACGGTGTGGCAGTCGATCAGCTTCAACTTCATCGGCGCCGACCACCCGTTCCTGCGCAAGATCAAGGAACTGACGGGCAACGATCCGCTGTCCGGACGCACGGTGACCGGCGGCATCATCACCGCCGAAGACTCGTCGTGGTGCATTTCCCTGACGATGAACCGTCAGCCACAGTTCCATGGCCAGCCCAAGGACTGGGGTGTCGCATGGGCCTACGGCCTGTACCCGCTCAAGAAGGGCGACCTCATCAAGAAGCCGATGCTGGAATGCACCGGCGAGGAGCTACTCAAGGAATACTGTTACCACTTCGGTCTGCTCGACCAGTTCGAGGAAATCAAGGCCCACACGAAGGTGCGCATCGCGACGATGCCCCACGTCACGGCCTTCTTCATGCCGCGTGGCAAGGGCGACCGACCCGAGGTTATCCCCGACGGCTGCGTGAACCTGGCCTGCCTGGGACAGTTCGTCGAGACCCCCGACGACTGCATCTTCACCACCGAGGGATCGGCCCGTACCGCCATGATGGCCGTCTACGGGCTGCTCGACCTCGACCGTGACATCCCGCCGATCTGGCCGGCCCAGTACGACATCCGGGCCCTGCTGGCCTCCGCCAAGACACTCAATGATGGACGCCTGCCTGGCGGATGGTTGTTGTCGAAGCTGCTGCACAATACTTACTTCGAGGACATCCTGCCGTGACGTGCTGACGTCATGACGCCCTGACAGTGCGGCTTCGGGGCGGTCGCGATTGAATGGCACCGTGACCGCCCCGAACCATGTCCCCTCGTCCCCGCTGCCCGTCACCAGACTGCGTGACCTGCTGATGGCCGATGTCCCGGCGTCTCGCCTGGTCATCGCCTGCGACACCGTCGGTGGCATCGGTCCGCGTCCTGACGACTCCTACCCGGCTGACCCGGTGTGGTGTGCTCATCTGGGAGCGCGGGTGCCGCTGTTGGAGGTGTTGTGTGCCGGTGCGCACCCCCTCATCCTCGTCGACACCCTCTGCCAGGATCGAAGGTCCGCCGAGCCCATGATCGAAGAGTTCCGCCACTGCGCGGTCACCGCCGGAATTGACCCCCAGGCGGTCACGGGCTCAACGGAGGACAACGTCGCGACGACCCAGACCGGGATTGGCGTGACAGTCATCGGCGTCATGCCGGAAGGAGAGCCACCCAGGGCTCATGATGGTGACGTGCTGATCTGCGTGGGGGCACCCATCTCAGCCCCTGACGACGACGTCACCCCAGGCCGGAGGGAGATCGTGACCGTGTCAGAGGTGCGAGACCTGCTTGCCTCCGGGAAGGTCCACGACTGCGTCCCGGTGGGTTCTCATGGGATCGCCTGGGAGGCGGCGCAGCTCGCCTCCGCCGCAGGACTACGGGCTGAGTTGCGGAAGGTGGAGGTTGACCTGATGCACTCGGGAGGACCCTCGACCTGCCTCGTACTGGCCTGTGGTCCGGGTGCCGTCGAGGAACTGCACGCCCTGGTGGCCCCGCGACGGCCATGGACGGTCATTGGTCGGCTCGCATCAGAATCCTGAGGGCTCGATACCTGAGGATCACCACACCCCTTGCTCACCACCGTTCACATGGGTGTTACTCTGCGATTGCCTCGAATCGGACTCGGTCCGGGGCACTCCTCAGCGAGCGAAGTCGGTGAGAATCCGACACTGTCGCGCAACGGTGATGCCTCACGGCTCAGTCCGGTCGACTCCCTGCGGAGTGGCAGGTGACGACTCTCGCCGTAGGAGTCTGCCGGGCACACAACGCGCGTGTCACAGCGAGTCCTGCGGCATGACCGCAGGGAGAACCGCGTGAGTACCCCGAAGACCACGCCGAGGAAGATCTCGGCCCTCATCACCCTCCTCGTAGCCCCCAGCCTCGCGCTGGCAGGATGCTCGGGCTCCGAGGGCAAACCTACACCGAGCGACAAGCCGGCGGCATCGTCCTCCGCCAACACCGGCGGGAGTACGTCCGGCTGTATCAAGGACTTCGACTCCTCGAAGGACTACTTCCCCGACAAGGCGACCTTCCGTGATGCCCGTGGCCTCACCGTGTCGTACCACAAGTCGTACAAGGTGGTGACGGTCAAGAACCCGTCGAACACCGCGAAGAAACCCGTGCAGTACGTCCTGGTGCAGTGCGGCGCCCCGCAGCCGAAGCTGGACGGTGACCTCGCCAAGGCACAGCGGATCACCATCCCCACCACCAAGGTGGCGCTGGGTTCGACCACTGAGCCGATGAAGTTCCAGATGATGAACAAACTGGACGCCGTGGTCGGAATGGCCAGTGTGGACAAGGTCGGTGACCCGAAGACCCGTCAGGCCCTCAGGGATCACAAGGTCGCTGACTTCGGCGTCGGGGACGGCACCACCGAGGTCAACACCGAGAAGCTGGCCGCCCTGCGTCCCGACCTGTTCATCATCAGCGGCCACGACGACCCCGGCAAGTTCGCCAAGGTCAAGGAGATGGGTACCCCAGTCGTCGCCGAGCCCGACTTCCTCGAGAACACGCCGCTGGGACGAGCCGAGTGGATCAAGTACGACGCCCTCTTCGTCAACACCGAGAAGGTCGCCAACGAGAAGTACGACGAGATCGCCAAGAAATACCACGAGACGACCCAGCTCACGGCCAAGGTCAAGACGCGACCCAGCGTGCTCTACGGCTACCAGTTCAAGGGTGTCTGGTACATCAAGTCCAACGAGAACTACTCCATCCAGTTCCTGCGTGACGCAGGCGGCGAGTACGTCTTCACCGACGTCCACGGCGTGGTCTCATCGAAACTGGACACCGAGACGATCCTCAGGAAAGCCCATGACGCCGACTTCTGGATCGACGGTCAGATCAACGAGTCGGAAAAGGCCTCCCTTCCGGCCATCGTCAAGGACGACCCGCGCATGAAGGCCCTCAAGGCAGTGCGCACCGGCAGCGTCTGGAACGCCGTCCTGCGTGATGACCCGAAGCACGGAAACGACTACTGGCAGACCGGCGTCGTCCGTCCTGATCTGGTACTGGCAGACCTGTCCGCCATCCTGCATCCCGAGCTCAGCCCGAACCACGAGTTCACCTTCTACAAGAAGGCACCAGCCAAGTGACCGCGTCGCAACGGACGACGCAACGGCGGCGTGGGTTGCCGTTGCCCGTCCGCTTCGCGATCCTCATGGTGATCTTCATCGTGGTGACGATCGCCGGGCTGGCGCTGGGGTCGGTGAACATTCCCATCGGTGACGTCATGACGATCGTCACCGGGGGTACCGGCGTCGACCCGGTGTCCCTGACGATCGTCCAGGACGTCCGGGAGCCACGCACCATCACCGCCCTGCTGGTCGGGGCGGCCCTGGGGATCGCCGGCCTGGAGATGCAGACCCTGTTCCGCAACCCGCTGGCCGACCCCTATGTGCTCGGCATCTCCTCGGGTGCCAGCCTGGGCGTCGCCCTCGTCGTGCTCGGCACGGCGTCGTCGGTGGGTGCGGCGACCTTCGCCTCCGGACTGGGTATAGGACCCGATCTGTTGATCATGGTGGCAGCCGCTCTGGGAGCGGCCGTCGTCCTGTTCATCGTCATGCTGGCAGGACGATTCATCCACTCCTCGACGATCCTGCTGCTGCTCGGCGTCATGATCGGATACTTCGTGTCGTCGGGGGTCACCGTGCTGTTGTCGCGAGCCAGTCCGGAGCTCATCGCCCAGTACACCCGCTGGCAGTTCGGCAGCTACCACGGCGTGACGTGGCAGAACCTACGAGTCATGGTGCCGATCATGGTGGTCATGATCCTGGCCAGCCTGCTGCTCGCCAAGCCACTCAACGCCTTGTTGTTGGGGGAACGCTACGCCCAGACGATGGGAATGAACCTCAAGGCGGTGCGCACCCTGCTGGTGGCCAGTACCGCGATCCTCGCCGGCGCCGCCACCGCCTTCTGCGGGCCTATCAGCTTCCTCGGCATCGCCATCCCCCACCTCACCCGAGGGGTGCTCGGCACCGCGAATCACCGCCATCTGCTGCCCGGCTGCATCCTCACCGGTGGCTCCCTGGCCCTGATTGCCGACATCCTGGCCCAGTTGCCGGGTGATGACGTCCTGCCCGTCAATGCCGTCAACGCGGTCTTCGGCGCTCCGGTCGTCATGGTCATCCTCATCCGTTGGTATCGGGATGCGGAGGCGACGTGATCGGTCTTGCCATGACGGATTTGTCCGTCGGCTACACCTCGGGCCACCACGTCACGACGGTGTTGTCCGGGGTGACGGGATCGGTGGAGGCCGGTCGAATGATCGGGCTGGTCGGGCCGAACGGGGCCGGTAAGTCCACCCTGCTACGGTCGGTGGCCGGGTTACAGCCGACTCTGGGTGGCGAGGTGTCCCTCAACGGCACGCCGACGTCAAGGATGTCACGTCGTCACATCGCCCAGACCCTCTCGACGGTGCTGACCGACCGAGCATCGGTGGCCCGTCTCACCTGCCGCGACGTCGTCTCGCTGGGACGTCATCCGCATTCGGGAATCAGGGGACGGCTGAGGCCCCACGACCAGGCCGTCATCGACGAGTCCTTGGCCGCGGTGGGCGCCACCGAGTTGGCCGAGGCCTTCGTCGGCGAGTTGTCGGACGGGCAACGTCAACGAGTCATGGTGGCTCGGGCGCTGGCCCAGGAGCCATCCATCCTGCTGCTCGACGAGCCGACCTCCTTCCTCGACCCGCCGGGCCGTATCGCCCTGCTCGGGATGCTGCGTGACGTGTGTACAACCAGGGACATCGGCGTCGTGGTGTGCAGCCACGACATCGAGCCGGTGATGCGTTACGCCGACACCCTGTGGGTGGCCGGTCCCGGCACTGACGTGACGATCGGTGCCCCCGAGGACCTGGCCCGCACCGGCACCCTCGAGGAGGCCTTCCGGACCGAGGGGATCACCTTCGATCTCCGCACTCTCACCTTCTGGCAGTCCGACGATGGACGCCCGACGGCGCGGGTCGTGGGGTCGGGGGTGGACGCCGACCTGGCTCATCACACCCTAGCACGATCCGGGTACCGGGTGGTCGAGGACCCTGCGGACGCGAAAGTAACGGTGAGCGTTTCCGATGGCGGTTGGGAGGTCGACGGTCACGTGCTGGCGAACCTGTCACAGTTGCATGATCATCTCGCTGGTCGTCGGGAGGAGAGCACCCGGTCATGACCGTCCGCTACCTCGTGCTGTGGCCCACCGCCGCCTGTGACCTCGCCTGCCCCTACTGCTACCGACGAAACCGCCGGGGCGGCCGGATGAGCATCGAGGTGGCGGACGCGGCACTGGATCTCGTCGCCGATGGCGTGCGCGGCACCGGTCGGCCTGCCCACGTCCAGCTGGCCGGCGGGGAGCCGACCCTGGTGCCGGACCTCGTCGAGCACGTCGCCCGCCGGGTCGCAGCCATTCGAGGCGGGCGGGTCACCTGCGGCATACAGACCAATGCCATCCACCTCGATGGCGACATGGTCGCCATGCTGAGACGCCATCGGGTGCGTGTCGGGGTGAGCCTTGACGGGCCGCCACAGGTGCAGGAGCAGGCGCGTGGGTCGGCAGCACAGACCTTCCGGAGCCTGATTGAGCTGGCTCGAGCTGATGTCCCGGTGCGAGTGACGACGGTGCTCTCGGCCCTCAACGTCGACCATCTGGGGGAGTTGGCGGTCACCCTGGGCGGGCTTCCCCACGTCACCGGGTTCGGACTCGACCCACTGGTGCCGATCGGGAGCGCGGCCGGTCGGGAAGATCTGGTGCCGTCCGAGGAGGCCGTCGTCGCGGGGGTCACCGCCCTGCACCGATGCCTCGCGCAGGTCAACGCGATGCGGGCCGACCCGTTGCGCTGGCGTGAGCTGGAGACCGTTCGGGCAGCGCTGCGTCGCGCGCCGAGCGGTCCCACTCGCCCCGGGCCAGGACAACCGCGTCCACCAGCCACCGGGGAAACGTCCCGGATCCGATCCACATACCCCTGCTGCATCCGCACACCAACACCCGCCGACGATTCGAGCCACACCGGCACGTCGAGCCCTCGTGGCAATCCTGTTCGTAACGACGTCAACTGCCACGCAGACGTGGTCGACCCGTCCGGGCGAGCACTTCTGCCACTGGCAATGCCGAACCGACCGTACTGTCATGCGGCGGTCGGCGAATCCTTGGCGGTGGCTCCCGACGGGAGCGTCTACCCCTGTTCCCAGGCCGTCGGAGACGTGGCGTCCCGGGTCGGAACCATCGACGACGTCGACTGGGATGGCTTGAGGCGTCGTTTCGCGCACGATGTCCACACGTTGCGTGGACCGTGTCATCGCTGCGCCCTGGCGGACCGGTGCCCCGGCGACTGCCCGTCCCGGGTGGAGGCGAATGCGTTGGCCGACCCGGAACACCGTCACACCCCGCTCACCTGCCTCATCGACGACACCCTTGCCCGTCTGGAGATCGCGTCATGACCACCCTGTGCTTCTTCTCAGCCACCGGAGGGGAACTCACCCTCGTCAGCCAGGCCCTGGCTCGGATGCGTGCCGACGGGATCAACGTCACCCTCTTCGGCCGCACCAAGGACCAACTCCTCGATCCGGAGTTGTCCCGCGCCTTCGCCCGAGCAGCCGCTCGCAGTGACGCCGTCGTGCTGAGTCTCCACGGTGGGACGGCCTCCTGCCCGGCGTGGTCGGACCTCGTCGAGGCCTGGCAGGACCGTCGCTCCCGCGGCCTGCCGCTGCCGTGGATCCACGTCCAACCCACCTCCGGGGACGACGATGGGCTGCTGGCCGCCCAGGACTGGGCCAGTGGCCTGGACGACGGCACCTGGCAGGGCCTTGTCGGGCTGCTGGGGATGAACGGTCCGGTCAACGTCGAGTCGGCACTGCGAGTCCTCGTCGACCGGGTACACGGAGGCTCGGCCCCGATCCCCGACGTCGTCCCCGCCCCCACCGAGGGAATCTGGCATCCGCGTCACGGCCTGTTCACCAGCCTCGCCGAGTATCGGCAGCACCTGAACCCCGACCGACCCACTGTCGGGATCACCTTCCCGCGCAGCTACTGGCTGGAGCACAACACGGCCCACATCGAGGCCCTCGTCACCGCCGTCGAGGAGCTCGACGCCAACACGGTGCCGTTCTTCTGCCTGCGGCTGCCCGACGCGCGACGCGGCAACCCCGGCATGGCGCAGGTTCTGGAGAATCTGTTGCGTGACGACGAGGGCCGATGTGTCGTCGACACCCTGGTCGACGTCCACGGGATGTCCATGACGGCTGGCGTGCCCGCCAATGCCGACGCCTACCCGAATCTGGGGGTGAGTGTGCTGCACGCCCTCACCTCCTACGCCCCACGAGCTGCCTGGCAGGCCACCGCCCAGGGCATGGGGTCAATGGACGTCGCCACCCAGGCCGCGCAGCCGGAGTTCGACGGCGCCCTCATCACCAAGTTCCTGGCCACCCGGGAGGTCGACACCGTTGACGACCTCACCGGAGCCGTCGTGCCCCGCATGGTCCCGGTCCTGGGCCGGGCGCAGGCGATGGCAGAGCTGGCCCTGTCCTGGGCCCGGCTGGCTCGCACCCCAGCCGGTCAGCGCAAGGTGGCGATCGTCTTCCATCACCACCCGCCACGCAATGATCGCATCGGCTGTGCCTCCGGTCTGGACACCTTCGAGTCGGTGCGTCAGCTGCTCATCCGGATGGCCGACGAGGGGTACGACGTCCCGGAACAGTTCGAGACCGGCGACGACATCGCCCAGATGCTGTTGTCGTGCCTGACCTGCGACCAGCGCTGGCTCACCCCCGAGCAGATGCACGAGAGGGCCGAGGCCCACGCCGATCTGGAAATCTCGCGTCCCTGGTACCGGGGGCTGCCGGACTCCGTGCGGGAGTGCATGGACCGCAACTGGGGGCCGCATCCGGGCACCCTCTTCGTCCACGACGACGAGTTCTCCTTCGCCGGTCACCTCGACGGCAACGTGTTGCTGACGATCCAGCCACCGCGCGGGACATTCGAGGCCGTCACGGACTCTGCCATCCACGACCCGGTGCTGCCTCCCCCGCACCACTACCTGGCCCACTACCGCTGGATCCGTGACGTCTTCAAGGCCGACGCCGTCATCCATGTGGGCACGCACGGCAGTCTGGAATGGCTTCCCGGCAAGGGGCTGGGCCTGTCCGAGGAGTGCTACCCGGAGCTCGCCCTGGATCGGATGGTCAACATCTACCCCTACATCATCAACAACCCCGGCGAGGGCACCCAGGCCAAGAGGCGCAGTGCCGCCGCCCTCGTCGACCACCTCACCCCACCCATGCGTCAGGCCGGCCTGTACGACTCCACCGCCGAGATCGACCGCATCCTGCGCGAGCACGCCGGGGCGCAGTCACAGAGCCCGCAGCGCGCCCGCCTCGTCGCCGAGCAGGTGTGGGACGCCGTCGTCGAGGCCGGCTTGGACACCGATCTGGGCCTGACCGCAGGTGACGTCGACTCAGACCCCGCCGAGCTGCTCGACAAGGTCCATCACCACCTGCTCGAGCTGCAGGATCGCGAGATCTCCGACGGTCTGCACGTCCTCGGACAACTCGTCGCCGGCCAGGACGACCCCGCCGCGGCCGAGGTGGAGTACGTCGCCCAGCTCACCCGTCAACCCAACGGGCAGGTGCCGTCGCTGCGCGAGGCGGTGCTGGATGCCTGGGGAACGAGTCTCGACGAGGTCAGCACCAAGGCGGGCGAGCCGGTCACCGTCACCGCTGACCTGCCCGACGGGCTCAGCGGACGCGAGATCATCGAGGCCACTCACCGGCAGTGCGTCGACCTGCTGGCCCCAGTCGTCGCCTGTCACCACGGTGGATGCTTCGACACCGAAGGGGCCCACGACCTCGCCGTCCAGCTGTGCCGAGAACAGCTCGGTGCCGAACGGGGTGACGTCGTCGAGACCCTCACCTGGGTCGCCACCGACCTCATGCCGCGCCTGGACGCCACGACCGACGAGATCGAGTCGATCATGACGGCCCTGGACGGTGGATTCGTCTCCCCCGGACCGTCGGGAGCGCCCAGCCGTGGCAACGCCCACATCCTGCCGACCGGTCGAAACTTCTTCTCCCTCGACCCCGAGACCATGCCGACGCCAACCGGTTGGCGAGAGGGGGTCGAGCTCGCCGAGCAGCTGCTGGCCGGGTACGCCGAGGCCCACCCCGACCAGCCGTGGCCGCGCACCGTCGGTGTCGTGGTGTGGGGAACGGCCAACATGCGCAGCGGCGGGGCCGACATCGCCGAGATCCTGTACCTCATGGGGGTGCGCCCGGTCTGGGAGTCATCAGGCCTTGTCAGCGGGTTGCAGATCATCGACCCGGATGAACTGGGACGTCCTCGCATCGACGTCTCCCCGCGCATCTCCGGGCTGTTCCGGGACGCCTTCCCCAACCTCGTCGAGATGGTCGACCGGGCCGTTCGGATGGTCGCCGCCCTGCCGGAGGATGGCGACGACAACATGCTGCGTGCCCACGTCGAGGCCGACGTCGCCGACATGATCGCTCGCGGGATCGACGTCGGGCAGGCTCGCCGCAAGGCGACGCTGCGGGTCTTCGGTTGCCCACCCGGCGGATACGGCGCCGGTGTGGAGGAACTCATCGAGACCAAGGCGTGGCAGGACAAGGCCGATCTGGGTCGGGCCTACATCGCGGCCTCCTCCCACGCCTACGGCGAGGGGGTGTTCGGGGACGTGGAGCCCGAGCGATTCACCGCTGCGTTGTCGCGGATGGACGTCACCGTCAAGAACGAGGACACCCGCGAGTACGACATGCTCAGCTGCACCGACTTCTACAACTACTACGGCGGGCTCATCGTCGCTGCGACGACGGTGCGCGGTGAGGCACCGATGTCGTTCGTGGGTGACTCCTCCGATCCTGCCCGGATCGCCACACGCACCACCACGCAGGAGGCCCGGATCATCCTGCGCTCCCGAATCCTCAACCCGTCGTGGATCGAGGGTCTGCAGCGCCACGGGTACAAGGGGGCCGGAGACCTGTCCAAGGTGCTCGACATCCTCATCGGCTGGGACGCCACCGCCGACGTCGTCGACGACGGCCTGTGGGAGAAGGTGGCGCGTCGTTATGCCCTCGACCCGGCGATGCAGGAGTGGTTCCACGAGGTCAACCCGCACGCCCTGCACAACATCGTGGACAAGCTCCTTGACGCCGCCCAGCGCAACATCTGGCAGGCCGACCCGGGCACCGTCGAGGAGTTGCAGGACACCTACGCCGACATCGAGGGGACCATCGAGGAGGTCTCCGACGACCCGTGCTCGGGCACCGGCGGCACCCCCATCCGCCCCAGGAACCCCATCAGCTCTGGGGATACCACCGGCACCGGAGACTCCCACGGCTCGACGAGCACCACCAGCCCGGCCGAGACTGCCCCACCAAAAACCTCCGACGGGGGCTTGGACCTTGCCGCGCTGAACCTCACCTCACTGAGGTTGAACCGATGACGTCTGTTCCGATGATCTACCCGTTCACCGCCGTCGTCGGGCAGGACGAGGCCAGGAGCGCCCTGCTGCTGTGCGCCGTCAATCCTCGTATTGGCGGGGTGCTGCTCAGCGGGGAGAAGGGGACGGCCAAGTCGACGGTGGTCCGTGGCCTGGCCGAGTTGCTTCCCGGTCGGGTGATGCGCACCCTGGCACTGGGGACCACCGAGGACCGTCTCGTCGGTGGGCTGGATCTCGAGGCCACCCTGGCCACCGGCCGTCCAGTGCTGCAGCCCGGGTTGCTCAGTGAGGTCGATGGTGGGGTGCTCTACGTCGACGAGGTCAACCTCCTCGACGACCATCTCGTCGACCTGGTCATCGACGCCTGCGCCGGCACACTCCGGGTGGAGCGGGAGGGCCTGACAGCCACCCTGGCAAGCCGCTTCGTCCTAGTCGGGACCATGAACCCGGAGGAAGGTGCGCTGCGCCCCCAGTTGCTGGACCGGTTCGGACTGTGCGTCGAGGTGCACGGCGAGTCGGACCCGGACACCCGCGCCGAGATCATCCGTCGTCGTCTCGACCACGACGCCGACCCAACTGGGTTCGCACGCCGTTGGCAGGACGACCAGGAACGTCAGACCGCGGCCATCAGCAGGGCACAGCGCATCGTCGACCAGATCGCGCTGAACCGCACCGTCACCGAGCTCATCTGCTCGCTGTGCCGACACAACCACGTCGCCGGGCACCGGGGCGACGTCGTCATGGCAGAGGCCACTCGTGCCCATGCTGCCCTGGCCGGCCGCAGGACTGCCACCGAGGACGACGTGTTGGCGGTCAGCGAGATGGTGCTGCGACACCGCCGACGTGACGAGACGCCGGCTGACCCTCCCCCACCGCGAGACCAGCACCCCGAGAACCGTCCGGACCGGCCCGAGGACCCCTCCCGCAATCCTGATTCCACCCCCGAGGGGTCCGATCCACCTCAGAACTCGGAGCAGGGCCCCGACCCAGGCGTGGAAAATCTGCATGGGAACGACGATGCTGCCACCTCAGGTGGCACACCGGGCGATCACGCGCACGATGACCACGGCAACGCCGAGGACAGCGACCCCGATGACGATCTGGCAGGCGGGAACCAGCAGTCCGAGGGCCAGCGCGACGCGGATCGCGACAGCACCAAGAACCCATCCCACGGCAGCGACCAGGTGGCCGCCCTGGGTGAGGCATTCGCCGTGCGCCCCCTGGAACCCGAGCAGGATCGCCTCTCCCGGCGGGCCTCGGGGCGACGCCTGCGCACCCGTAGCGAGGGCCGTCGCGGCCGTTACGTCTCGTCCCGCCCCACCGACCGTCCCGACGATCTCGCCCTGGACGCCACCCTGCGAGCCGCAGCGATCCACCAGAAGTCGCGGCGGACCGGCCCGCACCGCTCGGGCAAGACGCCCTCCAGCGGGGCGATTCGCATCGAACCCGTCGACTGGCGTGCCAAGGTGCGGGTCGGTCGAGCTGGCTCCTGCGTGATCCTCGTCGTCGACTCCTCAGGGTCGATGGGGTCACGTGGCCGGATGACCGCATCCAAGGGGGCCGTGCTCTCACTACTACTCGACGCCTACGTCAAACGTGACCGGGTCTGCCTCATCGGGTTTCGTCGGGACCGGGCCGAGGTGCTGGTCCCGGTGACCTCCTCGGTGGAGGTGGCCCAGCGCTGCCTCGCCGAGCTGCCCGTCGGCGGACGCACCCCACTGGCAGCTGGACTGGTCAAGGCCTGTGAGGTGGTTCGCCCGCTGCTGCTCAAGGACCCCGAGCTGCGGCCGCTGCTGGTGCTCGTCACCGACGGACGCGGCAACGTCGGTCTGGACGCACGACCCAACGGTCGAGCCACCGACGAGGCAATCGCGTTGGCAACCGAGATCGGTGCCGACCGACGTCTCAGCTGGGTCGTCATCGACACCGAGGATCCACGCGGCATCCGGTTGTCCCGTGCTCGCGACATCGCCGCCGCGTTGGGCGGGCCGTGCCTGCACATCGACGACCTGCGCGCCGACGACCTCGTCAACGTCGTCTGCCAACTCGACCCCACTGCTCCCCGAAAGGACTGCTGACATGGCACCACGTCCCGTCTACCCCTTCTGCGCCATCGTCGGACAGGAGGAGATGAAACTCGCCCTCATCCTCGCCACCATCAGCCCCGACCTGTCCGGGGTGCTCATCCGCGGCGAGAAGGGCACCGCCAAGTCCACTGCGGTCCGCGGTCTGGCAGCCCTGCTCCCGCAGCACCGGGAGGTTTCCGGTGCCTACCACCTGTCCCCCGAGGAGTACTCGGCCCACGCCGAGGAGCTTGGCCTGCCGGCAACCATGCCCGAGCCGCGTACCGTCCAGGTGCCGGTCGTCGACCTGCCGGTGGGGGCCACCGAGGATCGCGTCACCGGCACCCTCGACATGGAGACTGCCCTGCGGGAGGGACGACGTCGCTTCGAACCCGGTCTGTTGGCTGCGGCCCACCGGGCGATCCTCTACGTCGACGAGGTCAACCTGCTCGACGACCACGTCGTCGACCTGCTGCTGGACTCGGCTGCCATGGGGGTCAACACCGTCGAGCGCGAGGGGGTCAGCGTCACCCATCCGGCACGGTTCACCCTGGTCGGCACCATGAACCCCGAGGAGGGAGAACTGCGTCCCCAGCTGCTCGACCGGTTCGGCCTGTGCGTCACCGTCGGTGGGGAGGACGACCCCGAGCAGCGCATCGAGGTCATCCGGCGTCGGCTGGCCTTCGAGGATGATCCGGCCAACTTCACGCGCAAGTGGGAACAGCAGGGCCACCAGATCAGCGAGAGGATCGGGCACGCCACCGAGCTCGTCAAGGAGGTCCAGATCGACGACGAGACCCTCATGACGGTCGCCCGCACCTGCATCAACGCCCATGTCGACGGCCACCGCGCCGACATCATGATGGTGCGGGCCGCTCGTGCCCTGGCAGCGTGGGAGGAACGCACCACGATCACCACCGAGAACCTCACCCAGGCCGCCCGGCTCGTCCTGCCGCACCGCATGAGGCGGCGTCCCCTCGAGTCGGTCGGCGGGCCGGGGGCAGCGTGATACGTACTGTCCACCGTCATTGGCGGCCGAGGCTGAGGTGGCTGCCCCACATCCCGAAACAGACCCCACCACCCTTTGACGTCTCCCTCATCAACGTCAACGAGGTCCACGAGGGCCGGGCCGTGGTGCGTCAGATGTCTCACGACGGGAAGCGGTGGCTGCTGCCCGGCTCGATCGCCTCAGCCCTCGTCAGCCTGGTCAACATCGGGGTGCCGATGGCCCTTGGCCGCGCCATCGATGACGGAGTGGTCGCGGCCAACGCCGCTGTCCTCGCCGGATGGCTGGCCCTGGTGGCGCTGGCCTACGTGGCCCGCGCGGTTGCCCAGACGGTGCGGATGCAGACCAATGTCGGTGCCGCACTGGCCGAGCACGACCTTCGCGTCCAGGCCCTCGACCGCATCACCGCCCCGGAGGGAATCGGGGGAAGGTCCCGCCTTCCCGGTGATCTCCTCGCCGTCGTCGTCACCGACGTCCGGGCAGTGTCACGGGCCTTCATCGCCCTGGCCTCGATCCCCGGCAACATCGTCACCCTGCTCGGTTCCCTCGTCGCGATGGCCCTCATCAACGGCTGGCTCGTGCTCGCAACGGTGTGCATCGTCCCGCTGCTCATCCTGCTGTCGGTCAAGGGGGTCGCCCCGGTCAAACGCAGCACCCGCCGGGAACGACGAGCCGAGGCCGCGGCAGCTGGGTCCGCCGCCGATCTCACCAGCGGACTGCGCGTCATCCAGGGTCTGTCAGCCGAGCATCGCGCCACCGAGCGGTTTCGGGTGGTCAGCCGAGAGGGGTTGGCGGCCAGCCTGCGCAACCGGCGGGTCAAGGGGGTTTACACCGGCATCATCAATGCTTCCGTCGGGGTTTTCATCACGGCACTGACGGTGCTCGCCGGATGGCTCACCCTCAAGGGTCACATCAGTGTCGGACAGCTCGTCACCGTGGTGGGTCTGGCGCAGACTCTCGGCCCGCCGCTTCGGGCCCTCGGCGTCGACACCGCATCCATGTTGGCCAGTGCGAACGCCTCCGGGGACAGATTCTGCGAGCTTCGGGACAGTCCGGCTGCCTGGCCGGTCCACCCCGACGACGGGGCTCGCACCACTCCCGGAGACGGCCCGGTGTCGCTCCACGTTCCTGTCGAGGAGCCGGACTTCTGTCTGGACGTCCCCGCCGGGACCCACCTGGGGATCGTCGCTCCACAACACGTGTGTGATGCCCTCGCCAACGCCATCGACCATGGCCCCCGAACCCTTCTCAACGGGGTGGCGGCCAGCCGCCTCAACCCTTCCCAGCGGCGACGTCTGGTCCTGGTGGCTCCACGCTGCCCAGAACTCTTCGACGACACTGCGCGGTCCAACATCGTGCTGGAGCGCCAGACGACGGTGGCCAAGCTCAACGCCGTCGTCGCCGCCGCCGCTCTGGACACCGTCGCCAAGGTGCTGCCGCGTGGTCTGGAGACCGAGGTCGGAGAGGGCGGACGTCATGTCTCCGGAGGCCAGCGTCAGCGGCTGGCCCTGGCGAGAGCGCTGCTGCACTCCCCTGACGGTCTGGTGCTGATTGACCCCACCACCAGCATCGACGCCGTCACGACCGCCACCATCGCGGAGCGGCTGCACGAGTTGAGGAAGGGACGCACCACCGTCATCGCCACCACCTCCCCGGCCCTGCTGGACCGGATGGACGAGGTGGTCATGCTCGACGGCGACGGTCGCGAGGTCGCCCGCGCCCCACACCGCGAGTTGCTGACCCGCGAGAACTACCGGGGGATGCTGTCATGAGCACTTCCCATTGGCTACCACTCGCCACTGCCGCCCAGGTTCGTCAGGACGTCCAACGGGCAGCACGTGGCGTGCGCGGGTACTTCGTCGGAGCGATCATGGTGATCACGGCGGCGGCCCTGCTGGACCTGGCCGTGCCGATGGCAACCGGGTGGATCATTGACGCCGCCCGGGCCCACCGTCCGCCATCATCCCTGCTCACCCCTGCCCTCGCCATGGCCGTTGCAGTGGTCGGGTCGGGGATCTGCAATGGTGCGGCCCAGGCCCTGACGCCTTCCTTCTTCACGACCATCGTCACCCGGTTACGGGAGTCGATGATCCAGGTCGGACTAGGGCTGGACCAGCAGCGGGTGGAGAGGGCCGGTACCGCCGACCTGGTCTCGCGCGCGTCCGACGACGTCCAAGCGGTACGCGATGCGGCGAATGGAGCCCTTCCACGCCTTGTCAACACCATGATCATGGTCATCGTGTCAGTGGGTGCGCTGGCCAGCCTGCATCCGGCCTTCTTCATCCCGGTGCTCCTCGCGGGGGTTCTCTACGGCCTGGCGATCCGGGAGTTCCTGCGTACTGCCCCGCCCGTGTACCGAGCTGAGAGACGGGCCTCGACGACCCAGTCGCAGCACATCCTCTCGACCATCCACGGGCTCGACGTGGTGCGGGCCTTCGGGCTGGAGAACCTGCGTACTCGAACGGTGGCAGGCGGATCCTGGCAGGCCATCCGATGGGGCCTTCGCGGACGATTCCTCGGGAACACGCTGGTCGTCAGGCTGTTGGCCGGGGAGGCCGTGGCAACCATTGGCGTCGCGTGGACGGGATACCTGCTCGTCGCCAGCAACAAGCTCAGCGTCGGTGCGGCCGCGACGGCGGTCCTGGTGTTGCTGAGGGTGTTCTCCCCAGCGCGGTTCCTGCTGATGTTCCTCAACAACCTGCAGGCCGCGTGGGTGTGTCTGCAGCGAGTGGTGGGTGTCATCCATGCCCGTCACGAGGAGCCGACCGTCGTCGAGCACACCCACCAGGGCCCGACGTCGGTTCACGTGGAAGGGCTGAGTTTCGGTTATCAGGACGGTCCGGAGGTTCTGCACGAGGTGAGCCTGACCATTCCTGCCGGGCACACCATGGTGCTCGTCGGGGAGTCCGGTGCTGGCAAGTCGACTCTGGCAGCACTCGTGGCAGGCCTGCTGGAACCTCGGTCTGGTCAGGTCGCCATGTCCCCAGCCCATGCCCGAACCGTGCTCATCAGCCAGGAAATCCACACCTTCTCGGGAAGCCTTCTCGACGACGTGGCGCTCGGGTTGCCGACCACCGTCGAGGACTGGTCTGACGACCAGGTTCGCGAGGCCGTCCTGGACGCTCTGGAACAGGTCGGTGCCGAGTGGGTGGAGAATCTGCCCGACGGCGTCGACACCGTGGTGGGACGACTGGGAACTCGGCTCTCCCCGGCCCAGGCCCAACAGGTGGCACTGGCCCGGGCCCTGCTGGCGGATCCCCCAGTCATCATCCTGGACGAGGCGACAGCCGAAGCCGGTAGCTCGGGAGCGGCTGCCCTCGACCGAGCCGCCGCTGAGGTCGTCACGGGAAGGACCGCTCTGGTGGTCGCTCACCGATTGTCCCAGGTGGCGATGGCCGACGAGGTCGCGGTCATGGAGGACGGGCGGATCGTGGAGGTCGGGCCTCCCGAACAGCTGTGCGCGGGCGACGGTCCTTTCGCCCAGCTGTGGCAGGTGTGGTCGAGCCAGCGTTGGGCCGCTCTCAGCCACACAGCTGCGCCACCGTCCGACGCCTACGCCGCGAACGACCGACGCAACTGACAGAAAAAATGGCGCAGTTGGAAAGAGATGGTCCCCGAGAACCTCCATTCCCCGGGGACCACGAGTGGGTCAGAGCGACATCACATGGTGGACTCCACCTTGTCAGCGATACCGGCATCGATGTTGCGCCAGTAGGTCAGGGTGTTGCCGATGACCGGCTCCTCCATGTCGAAGTTGGTCAGCAGATCGACCAGGGTGTCGACGAGGTCGCTGCGCTCCTTATCGGAGAAGACGTCATGGACCAAGGTGTGAGCCTGACCGAAGTCGTCGTCCTCAGTGTGCAGGGTCTGGGCGGCGCGAACGAGGTCGCCGTCGGTCTCCCAGCTGGTCTCCGAGCCGAGACGGTAGCCGGTGGCGTAGTCGCGGCGATAGGAGTTCGGGGCGTAGGTCGGGGCGGAACCGGCATGCTCGTAGACCATCTGGCCGTCAAAGGTGTACTGGTTCGTCGCGACGGTCGGACGGTTCACGGGCAGCTGCTCGTAGTTGACGCCCAGACGGTTGCGGGCGGCGTCGTTGTAGGCGAAGACGCGACCCAGCAGCATGCGATCGGGTGACAGACCCGTGCCCTCGACGGTGTTGAACGGGGAGAAGGCCGCCTGCTCGATCTCGGCGAAGAAGTTCTCCGGATTGCGCTCCAGGGTGAATGTGCCGATGGTGTGCAGCGGGTAGTCCTGGTGCGGCCACACCTTGGTGATGTCGAACGGGTTGAACCGGTAATCCTTGGCGTCCTCGTAGGGCATGAGCTGCACCTTGACGGTCCAGGACGGGTAGTCCCCGTCGGCGATGTGGTTGAACAGGTCCTCGCGATGAATGTCAGGGTGATCGCCGACGATGGCCTTGGCCTGGTCGGCGGTCATGTTGTGGACGCCCTGGTCGCTGATGAAGTGGTACTTCACCCAGGTGATCTTGCCCTCGGCGTTCACCCACGAGTAGGTGTGCGAGGAGTAGCCGTTCATGGTGCGGTAGCTGAGCGGAATGCCTCGCGGTCCCATGAGGTAGGCGACCTGGTGCGCCGACTCCGGGGAGAGACTCCAGTAGTCGTACATCATGTTCGGGCTACGCAGGCCGGAGTTCGGCAGCCGCTTCTGGGAACGGATGAAGTGCGGGAACTTCATCGGATCGCGCATGAAGAACACCGGAGTGTTGTTGCCGACCATGTCGAAGTTGCCCTCGTCGGTGTAGAACTTCAGCGAGAATCCGCGAACGTCACGCCAGGTGTCGGGGCTGCCGAGTTCACCTGCGACCGTGGAGAACCGGGCCAGCATCGGAGTGTCCTTGCCCTTCTGCAGGAAACCGGCCTTGGTGTACTCCGAGACGTCTGCGGTGACCTCGAGGTGGCCGAAGGCGCCGGAGCCCTTGGCGTGCGGTTTGCGCTCGGGGATGTTCTCGCGGTTGAAGTGTGCGAGGGTGTCAACCAGGTGAGCGTCGTGCAGTAGCACCGGACCGTCGGCGCCGACAGTCAGGGAATATTCATCGCTGGGCGCCGGGGAACCGTTCGTAGTGGTTGACGGCTTGCTGGGATCAATGGGCATGACGCCTCCGTTCATCGGGTACGTCCCACCCTGCCCCCGTGACAGGCTGTATCCAAGGGGGCAGTCACGTCGCGCTCGACACCGCGGCTCGTTGTGGCAAACGTGTGTAGTAATACCCCGGTCACCACCAGAGGTGGCAGTGGTCCCCGTCCCGAACGGGATTACCACACGCCGGCACGAGCGCCATCAACGTTGGGCTACCGAAGGCCGCGGACAACAATGGAGCCATGACAACCGTCACCAGGAATGACCAGAAGTCGCGGTACGAGGCTCACATTGGCGGTGGGCTCGCCGGGTTTGCCGACTTTCGACACGAGGGGAACGTCGTCGTCATGCCTCACACCGAAGTGTTCAACGCCTTCGGTGGTCAAGGTGTTGGAGGCGCGCTTGCCCGCTTCGCCCTTGACGACATCGCCTCCCAGGGTCTGGCGGTGCGACCAGACTGTTCCTTTATCAGGGGTTGGTTGGACAAGCATCCCGACCACCCCGCGAATGTGGCCTGAACTCAGCTCGGAACCACGGGGCTGGTGCAGCTGGCGGGAGCACACATAGTATTTTGAGGATCCGATAGTCGAAAAAGGATTCTCGTGCCCATGCCCTCCACCGGATCGCACTCCACCAGATCGCGTCGCGCCTGGCTCATGGTCGGGGCCGGCGTCGCTCTCCTGGCCGGTCTCGATGGCGCCTTGCTCCTCCTCGGTGTGTGGTCGCCCGTGATGTCGTCGCGGCTGGCCGCCTGGCACGGCCCTCTCATGGTCCTCGGATTCATCGGCACCGTCATCTGCCTGGAACGGGCGATCGCCCTCGGGGCACGTCTCGGCTATTGCGTCCCGGCCATTTCAGGGCTCGGTGTCATCGTCTTGCTGACGCCCAGCCCGCCATGGCTCGGTCTGGCCCTGCTCGCCCTGGCCCAACTCGGACTGCTGGGCATATACGTCCCGTTGTGGAGACGCAGCCACGACGATGCGACGGTCATCCAAATCACGGGGGCATTCTGCGCCGCGGGTGCCGCCGCCCTCCTCACCTCAGGGGCCGAGGTGCCCGACGTCGTCGGATGGTTGGCCTGCTACCTCATCCTGACGATCTGTGGGGAAAGACTCGAGCTTTCTCGTCTCACGATGTCGCGCAATCGCGCCCTCCCGGGACTGTGTCTGGCAGTCGTGGCAGCCCTCCTCGTCTGCGTGGTGAGCCCACAGATCGGGTACCGAGTACTGGGAGTCGTGCTCGTCGCTCTGGCGGCGTGGCTGTGTCGCAACGACGTCGCCCGCGGTGGGGTGCGCCGCGGCGGTCAGGGCGCCTACATCGGCATCCTGCTCATGGTCGGCTATCTGTGGCTCGGGGTGGCCGGCCTTGCATGGGCGGTCAGCGGACCCGTCACCTCCGGTAGAGCCTACGATGCCGTCGTCCACTCAGTATTCCTTGGATTCACGATGGGGATGATCCTCGGCCACGCCCCTATCATCCTGCCGGCTGTGTTGCGCGCACGACTCGAGTGGACGACATGGTTCTGGCTGCCAGCGTTCCTGCTGGAGGCCTCTTTGCTGGCACGTGTCGGAATCGGTGACGGCCTGGGCCGACCCGCCGTTGTGCAAGCTGGCGGCGTCATCAATGTGATCAGCCTCGTAGCCCTGGTGGCCGTCGTCGCCGCCCACGTCCGACCCCGCAACCAGTCCGGACCACACCCGCAATCCACACCTTGCGTCCAGTCAGGAGAGGCTCATGCCTGAAATCTCCCCCGTCGGTCACAAACCCGACACCAACAAACGCAATTGGCACCGTAAAGCCTCACGTCCGGTCTCCGGGTGGCTAGCGGCACTACTCATCGTGGCGATCACGAGCCCGTGGATCCCACAGTCGCGCTGGCTGTTGGTACACATGGTCACCTTGGGCGTCGCGACGACGTCAATCATGGTGTGGGGGCAATACTTCACCGAGGCGATCTTGCACAACAGCCTCACTGACACCGACCGTCGTCGCCAAGTGTTGCGTATCAGACTCTTGACGGTCGGCATCATCGTCACCTGTATGGGAATGGTGGCGACGTGGCCGTGGGTGACCGTCGGCGGGGCAGTGGTGGTCGGATGCGTGCTGACGTGGTACGCCTTCGCCTTGGCTCGCCAAGTCGGCCACGCGTTGCCGGGACGGTTCGCCTCCACGGTGTGGTTTTATTGCGCGGCCGCTAGTGTGCTGCCGCTGGGAGCGGCTCTCGGCGCGATTATGGCCTTTTCTCCCACTGAACCGTGGCGGACTCGTCTGTTGGTGGCTCACCAGGCGCTCAACCTGCTTGGGTTCGTG
Organism: Cutibacterium nasicola; assembly: GCF_052654715.2. Lineage (NCBI taxonomy): Bacteria > Bacillati > Actinomycetota > Actinomycetes > Propionibacteriales > Propionibacteriaceae > Cutibacterium > Cutibacterium nasicola. Next base: position 2,258,300 of record NZ_CP199745.2, read on the forward strand.
GGACTGACCGTCGTTGGCACCCTGGTCACGCTATGGCCCACGGTTTTGCGCACCAAGATGCAGCCTTCCCAGGATCGCCACGGCAAGATTGCGCTCTACATCATGCTCGGTGCGGTTGTGGTGACAACCACCGGGGCGCTGGCCGGGCTGTGGTGGCTGGCAGCCCTTGGGGTAACGGCGCACATCGTCGGGATCTGCATCGTGCTGGGCGACCTGGTGGCTTGCGCCATCCACAAGCCGCCGCGCGACTTCCCCGGATTCACCATGGGTGCCGCCATCTGCTGGATGCTGGTGTGGCTTGTCTGGCTGACGTGGAAGCTGGCAGTCAACGGAACCGGGCTGCTGGCTGACGACATCTTCACCCTCTCGGTGCCCGTCATCGTCGGTTTCCTGCTCCAGCTCCTCGTCGGAGCCATGAGTTACCTCATGCCGATGGTCATGGGTGGCGGGCCGAAGATCGTCCGGGCCACCAATGCCAAGATGCACGCCTTCGGATCGCTGCGAGCCACCATCACCAACGCCGGGCTCGTGCTGTGGGTGCTCGCCATAGGCACCTGGACTCGTCGCATCGGCATGGTGATGGCCGTCGCCGGGCTGGCGACATTCCTGCCTGCCACCGCAGCGATGGTGCGCACCGGCATTCCCCTCCTCAAGGAGAAGGGACGCCAGATGGCGGGCAGGACGGCCGCTGCCGAGAAGGGGACACCCACGGTCTCCTCCGGCAAGGCGACCGTCTCGTCTGCTGCCAAGCCCGCAGACACCACGTCCACAGGCTCCGACGCACCGAACCGTTCCGCCGTCGCCGGGATCACACCCAAGGGTGTCGACCCGGCTGTCACCGCTCCGACTGATCGTCGCTCCTTCGTCGGAGCCTTTGCCGGTGTTGCCACCGCCCTGACAGCAGCCGCCGTCGGTCACCGACTGGACCAGAACACGCCTGTCGAGGACGCCGATGGCCCAACAGCGGTCGCCGGGAAGGTGTCCCCCACCGGCCACACGACGACGGTCAGCGTCACTGCCGAGGGAATGAAGTACCACCCCAGCACCATCAGCGTCCCGGCCGGTGACGAGCTCGTCGTCGAGATCACCAACACGGACCGCAACCAAGTCCACGACCTGCAGTTCGCCAATGGCGCTCATTCACCACGCCTCGACCCGGGGGCCCGCGCGACCGTCAATGCTGGAATCATCACCGGCCCGACCGAGGGCTGGTGCACCATCGTCGGCCACAAGTCGATGGGGATGGTGCTCAAGGTTCAGGTAAGCGGGGTGTCAGGAGCCGGCGAGCACGACGACCACATGGGCTCAACGGATCCTCGCCGCACGATCGACCTCACCAAGGCTCCCGGCAAGGGGTTCGAGACCCGTGACGCCGTCGTCCCCCCGCTGCTGGCCGGACGCGTCCACAAGATGACCCTGACCGCAAAGGAGTCGGTGCAGGAGATCGCCCCGGGAACGACCATCGACGCCATGACCTACAACGGCCGCTACATGGCCCCGGTCGTCCACGCCCGGATCGGAGACGAGATGCGCGTGCACCTGGTCAACAAGGGGACAATGGGACACTCTCTCGACTTCCACGCCGGCACCGTGTCGCCCGACAAAGTCATGCGCACCATTGCACCGGGCCAGGAACTGGACTACAACTTCACCCTGCACCGCGCCGGGATCTGGCTCTACCACTGCTCCACCATGCCGATGTCTGCCCACATCGCGGCTGGCATGTTCGGCGCCGTCATCGTCGCCCCACACGACCTGCCGCGCGCCGATCGCGAGTACTACCTGGTGCAGTCGGAGACCTACCTCAGCGAGCACAACGGGGCCGAGGTCAACATGGCCAAGATAGCCAACGAGACCCCTGACCTGACGATGTTCAACGGTCACGCCAACCAGTACGTCTTCGAGCCGCTGAAGGCCAAGGCCGGGGAGCGAGTACGCATCTGGGTGCTGGCAGCCGGACCGAGCCGCGGGTGCTCCTTCCACGTCGTCGGGACCCAGTTCGACACCGTCTTCAAGGAGGGCGCCTACACCCTCAAGCGTGGCAATCCGGAGGGCGGGGGCTGCCAGGCCCTCGGCCTGTCCAGTGCCCAGGGTGGTTTCGTCGAGATGGTCTTCAAGGAGCCGGGCCACTACACCTTCGTCAACCACTCCTTCGTGGAGATGGAGCGCGGTGCCCGGGGAATCATTGAGGTGACGGCATGAGTGAGACCAGCCTGGTCGACCCAGGGTCCGAGAAAAGGGTCGACAAGGTTGCCGACGCGCTGCAGAAACGAGGCGGGTCCGCCACCAGCGCTGAAGTGGCCGCTGACCTGGGGATCCACCCCTCGACGGCGCGGTTCCACCTCGACCGCCTCGTCGAACAGGGACGCGTCGGGACCGCTCGTGAGCATCGCGCCACTCGAGGCCGTCCACACACCGTCTTCACCCTCGTCAACGACGAGGGACCGCGCGCCTACCGGCTGCTGGCCCAGATGCTGGTCGAGGACGTTGCCACCAGCGACGATCCCATCTCGACAGCCACACGCATAGGTCAGCGCTGGGGATGTCACCGTCTCGGGGACCTCGTCGCAGTCCTTGACGACATGGGCTTCTCCCCCGCCCCCGAGGAGGAAGAAATTGTGCTGCGTCACTGCCCCTTCCTGGACCTCGCCCTCGATCACCCACAGGTGGTCTGTGCCCTGCACTGCGGGGTCGTTGAGGGTGTGACGGGAAAAGCGGCGACCATCGACGCCAATCCAGGGACACGGTGCGTGGTCCACACCGTCGCCTGGAAGCCGTCGACACAACGGATGGTGCCCACAGGGCAGGGCCGCGGGCATCACAACTCAGTCAAGGAGGTCAGTCGCCAAGGCCCGTTCCGACCTCACGGGCTGCCTCAACCCACGGATGGTCCGCGGGCACGTACTTGACCTTGCCCGCGACCTCCTTAAGGGGAACGGTCGTCGTGTCCCCACCCTTGGCGGCCACCATGATGCCGAACTCACCGTCGTCGACGAGTTTGGCACCCATGGTTCCCAGGCGGGTGGCGAGCAGCCGGTCGTGGGCACACGGGATACCGCCGCGCTGCACGTAACCCAGGATCGAGACCCTCGACTCCAGACCGGTGGCCTCCTCGAGCCGGGCCGCGAGCTTGAGGGTGTTGTCGCGCATCGAGTGCTCGAGATCCTTCTTGGCCTTCTTGGCGGCAGCCTTCGTCTCCGAGGTCTTGGAGGCGTCGACGAGGGCCCGAGCCCCAGCCATGGCAGCCGAGTCAGCCTCGTCACGAGCTCCCTCGGCCACCGCGATCACGGAGAAGTTGAGCCCCTGCTTCCGACGGCTCTCCACCGCTTCGACAATGGAGTCAACCTTGTAGGGCACCTCGGGCAACAGGATGACGTCGGCCCCACCGGCGATGCCAGACCCTAGGGCAAGCCAGCCAGCACGGTGGCCCATGATCTCGGCCAGGATGATGCGGTGGTGGGAGTGGGCGGTGGAGTGCAGCCGATCGATGGCGTCCGTGGCGATCTCGAGCGCCGTCGAGAATCCGAAGGAGTCATCGGTCCCGACGATGTCGTTGTCAATGGTCTTGGGCAGGTGTAGGACGTTGAGTCCAGCCTTGGCGAGCTTGTAGGCATTCTTGGACGTGCCACCGCCACCCAAGGTGACCAGGGCATCGAGTCCCAGTTTCTCGTAATTGTCGACGATGGTGGGGACCATGTCCTTTTCCTCGCCATCAATGATCATGCGATTGACCTTGTCACGGCTGGTTCCAAGAATGGTTCCCCCGACAGTCAGGATGCCAGAGAGGGCACCTGGCCCCAGAATGATGGTGCGGTTGTCCGCCAGCCCGAGAAAGCCATCTTGAATACCAATCAGCTCCATGTCGTGCTGTCGGATGGCTGCCTTGCCAAATCCACGGATTGCGGCATTGAGTCCAGGGCAGTCACCACCAGCGGTGAGGATGCCGACCTTCTTCTTGGACATGACGACTCCTGATCTGTGTCGAGTGTGCTCCATCCTTCCATGAATGGCGTCACCAGCTGAAGGGTGTCGACGATGCTGCCGGTCTCCGTGGCAATCGGGTTCGTCGTCACGTCGGTTGCCAATCGTTGTGGCAGGCGGCGCCCTACCCAGCATGATTGCCACAGCGGTGACAAGGAGAAGCGGCGGGTGCGGGGTAACCGCACCCGTCAATACTCGAACGGCGGGTATCAGGCGCCCGCCCCCACCGTGGTAAACCCGCGAGGAACGGCGGAGGATGCCACTCCCCGTGGCACGGCACCCCCATTCCCACCGAATCACCACAGCCGCCGACGTCGGGCAGCAATTCACGTACGCCCCGACGGCACCGACGAGATGCGCCGGTTCTGCCAAGTGGCCCAGGTCGCCGTCGATCTAGCCCAGGAGGCGCAATGCCCGTAGCCACGAGGATCGCGGCAGCCCACCTCAGGGTCAGACGCAACGCAAGCCAACAAGGAATCGAGCGCAGCCATCGAGCAGTTCATCATCGGACCGATGACGTCGGCATCGTGGGCCTGCCTACTCGCACTAACCGCTCGAGCGCTCTGCTGATCCGACACCCGGGTGGGCCGACCCCCTCTCAGGATATCGGCGTGGGATCCAGCTTCCACACCTGCTCGGCGTAGTCGCGGATGGTGCGGTCCGAGGAGAACCGGCCGGACTTGGTGATGTTCACCCACGCCTTGCGGGCCCAGCCGCGGTCATCGGCATGGTCGGCAGCCATGGCATCCTTGACGGTGCGGTAGGACTCGAAGTCACCGAGCACGTAGTAGACGTCAGGGCCCTCCCAGCCGGGCTCCATGAGGCTCTGACGCAGGTCGTGGAACCAGCCGGAACCATTGTCGTCGAGGGTGCCGTCGGTCAGTGCATCGATGACTCGTTTGAGACCGGGCACGTTCTCGTAGTACCAGCGCGGGTCGTATCCGCGCTTGAGTACGGGCAGCTGCTCCTCGGTGGCGCCGAAGATGTAGGCGTTCTCGTCACCGACGGCGTCGAGGATCTCGACGTTGGCCCCGTCGAGGGTGCCCAGAGTGAGCGCGCCGTTCATCATGAACTTCATGTTCGAGGTGCCCGAGGCCTCCTTGCCGGCCATCGAGATCTGCTCGGAGACGTCGGCAGCCGGGATGATGTGCTCGGCTGGGGAGACGTTGTAGTTGTGGACGAAGACGGCCTTGATGCGACCGTTGATGTCCTCATCATTGTTGACCAGGCGAGCCACCTCGTTGATGAATTTGATGATCGCCTTGGCGTGGATGTAGCCGGGAGCGGCCTTGGCTCCGAAGACGAAGACTCGTTTGGGGACGTCGAGGGTCGGGTCGTCCTTGAGACGGAAGTACAGATCCAGCACGTAGAAGGCGTTGAGCAGCTGACGCTTGTACTCGTGCAGCCGCTTGATCTGGACGTCGAAGATGGCATCCGGATCGACCTCGACTCCCTCGCGCTCGGCCACCCAGGTCGCGAAGTCGACCTTGTTGGCGTGCTTGATCTCGTTGATACGGTCGTAAACCGAGTCGTCCACGGAGTCGGTGTGGTTGGCGAGCACCGAAAGGTCCTTGACCCAGGCGTCGGACCCGGTGACCTCGGTCAGCAGGGCTGCCAGACGCGGGTTGCACTGGTTGAGCCAACGCCGCGGGGTGACGCCGTTGGTCTTGTTGTTGAACCGCTCCGGCCAGATCGCGTGCCACTCCTTGAGGGTTTCGCGCTTGATGATCTCGGTGTGCAGGGCGGCGACACCGTTGATCGAGTACGAGGCGTAACAGGCGATCCACGCCATCCGCACCTGGTTGCCCGAGACCGGAGCCATGTACTCGATGGTCTGGCCGTCGAGGCCGCGCTTGCCCATGTCCTCACGGAAGCGACGATCAATCTCACGGACGATCTCGCAGATGCGCGGGAAGAGACGATCGAAGATCTGCATCTCCCACTTCTCAAGAGCCTCGGCCAGCACGGTGTGGTTGGTGTAGGCGAAGGTGTGGGTAACGATCTCCCAAGCCTCGTCCCAGCCCATGCCGTGCTCATCGAGCAGGATGCGCATGAGCTCGGGGATGGACAGCACCGGGTGGGTGTCGTTGAGCTGGATGGAGTTGTACTTGGCGAAGTCGGCGAGGTCCTCGCCGTGGTGCTTGACGTAATTGTCAACGATCTCCTGCAAGGAGGCCGAGCAGAAGAAGTACTGCTGACGGACCCGCAGCACCTTGCCCTCGAAGGTGGTGTCGTTGGGGTACAGCACACGCGAGATGTCGGAGGTGCGCTCCCGCTCGACGATGGCGTCGGTGAAGCGCTGGGAGTTGAAGGCCTGGTAGTCGAACTGCTCCATCGGCTCGGCCTTCCACAACCGCAGGGTTCCGACGTTGCGAGTTCCGTAACCGGTGATCGGCATGTCGTGGGGGATGGCACGCACCCACATGTCGGCGTAGCGGACGATGCGCTGCTGCTCCTCGCGGCGGATGACGAAGGGGTAGCCCTCCTCCATCCACGGGTCCGGGTGCTCGGTCTGGAAACCGTTGTCGAAGAGCTGCTTGAACAGGCCGTAACGGTAGAGGATGCCGTAGCCGGTAACGGGCAGTTCCAGGGTGGCGCAGGAGTCGAGGAAGCAGGCGGCCAGACGACCGAGGCCACCGTTGCCGAGGGCTGCGTCCGGCTCCTGCTCGAGCACCTGGGACAGGTCGATGCCGAAGCTGGCCAGGGCCTCCCGGGTCTCGTCGACCAGGCCGAGGTTCGACAGGTTATTGAGCAGGGCTCGTCCCATGAGGAACTCGGCGGAGAAGTAGTGCTCCTGACGTCCTGCCTTGTAGACGGCGTCAGTGGCCTCCCAGTCGTCGGCAATGCGGCCCACGACGGAGGCTGACAGTCCCTGCCACACCTCCATGGGGGTCGACGCGGCGACGGAACGTCCCGAGGTCGATCGCACCTGGGATGTGATTGCTGAAGTCAGATCCTGAGTCATGTGCCCTTCCTTGGTTGGGAGGATCGCCGCGCGGCGGCTGGTACATCCAGTCAGACTATCGCGAATCTGACGTATTCCCCGGAGCACGACCGATCCCGCCGTGGAACCCCAGCCCCCGTTTGCCGATGAGGACGAAGCCAGCCCACCCCAGCAGAACCGCCACGACAACGACCGGAATGCCCAATGCTCCGGCACGGGTCAACTCCAGGGCGAACACGGCCGCGAACAGGGGCGCGCGCTGTGTCATCGACAGCACACAACCGGCTCCCACAATGGCCATCACTGCGACTTGGGAGGGAGACTCCATTCCCACCGCTGCCGCGATGAGGGTACCAACGAGAGCACCGGACGCCAGGGACGGGGTGAGCAGACCACCGGCTGCTCCCGACCTCAGTGCCACCGTGGTGGCGAGGATTTTCCCGACGAGCAGAGTTGCCAACGTGGCCGGGGCGACGGGGTGAGCCAGCACCAGATTGACGATGACCTGGCCGTTTCCGACCACCTGAGGAGCCATGAGGGCGATGGTCGTCACTCCGACCGATCCGAGCGGCACCGTCCACCACAGTCGGGAGGTCATCGGGACGCAACGTTTCATCTGCCCGAAGAGCACGCCCATCCCCGCTCCGACGAGGGTGGCCACGGCGACGACAAGGACGATCCATCCCAGAGTGGACGGGGTGACCTCAACCACCGGGGAGCGGTAGACGGGTCGATCGTGGTTGAACAGCCATGCCGTCACCGTCGAGAGCACCGAGATGACGACCGCACTCCCCACCTGTCCCCAACCACGGCGGGTGCGCAGGTTCGGACGCACCGTCAGCTCCACGGCATAGAGGGCACCAGCAACCGGCACGTTGTAGACCGACGCCAGGCCAGCCCCGGCGGCGCTGGCCAACAGCACTCGTCTCGTCGCGGCGTCGACGCGAAAGCCATCTGACAGGCCCTGGGCAGCCAGGGCAGCCATCTGCCGAGGCGCAGCCTCTCGGCCCAAGGAGCTTCCCGACCCGACGACGACGAGCTGGGCAAGAGCGTCAACGATCGTTTCGACCGGCCGCAACCGCTTCGGGGAGGCGACGTCGACAGCCTGGCGTACCGAAATGATCGAGCCTGACGGACGCAGCCACCACCACGTCAGACCGGCGATGACCGCACCCACGACCGGGGCAACCAATCGTCGCCACAGGACGACCTCGCCGACACCGGTGGTCGAGAAGGACAGGGGGGCACCGAAGGCACAGGACTCGATGAGGTGCGACAGCTCGCTGGTAAGGCCACCGATGAGTCCGGACACCAGCCCCGTCAGGACGACGGCGGCGATGCATCGGAGACGTGAGGTGCCCACCTGACAGACGCTACCGTCCCACCCTCGAGATCACGTCCGTTGACTCACGCCTGAAAAGCAACGTAAATCGTCTCCAGGAATTCCTCAATGCCCTGGTAGGAGCCTTCTCGACCCAGACCAGACTCCTTGACACCGCCAAATGGGGCAGCTGCGTTGGAAAAGACACCGAGATTGGCACCGATCATGCCGGTCTCCAGCTTCTGACCCATCCGCAGGATTCGCGCGGTGTCACCGGTGAAAACGTAACCGGCCAGTCCGACGGGGACGGAGTTGGCGATGGCCAGAGCCTCTTCCTCGGTGCTGAAGGTGGTGATCGGGGCGACCGGTCCGAAGATCTCGGTCTGCATGATCTCGGCATCGGCGGGCACACCGGAAAGCACCGTCGGTGGGTAGAACCAACCCTTGCCCTCCGGAACCTCACCACCGCAGCGGACGGTCGCACCGGCCTCGACCGCGCAACGAACCAGGCCGTCGACCTTCTCGCGGTCCTGCTCTGTGATCATGGGTCCGACCTCGGACTTCTCGTCCAGACCGTCCCCGACGGTGAGGTCGGACATCATCTCGACCATCCGGTTGGTGAATTCCTCGGCCACCGACTCGTGGATGATGAACCGGTTGGCGGCGATGCAGGCCTGGCCCATGTTGCGCATCTTGGCGCCTTTGGCCCCGGCAATGGCCTGGTCGAGGTCGGCGTCCTCGAAGACGATGAAGGGGGCGTTGCCGCCCAGCTCCATCGACGTGCGCAGTACGTGCTTGGCAGCCTTCTCCAACAGGTTGGTGCCGACTCCGGTGGACCCGGTGAAGGAGAGCTTGCGAAGTCGTGGATCCTCCAGGATGGCGTCGGTGACGGCGTGGTCACGACCGGTGATGACGTTGACGACCCCGGCGGGCAGACCGGCGTTGACGAGGGTCTTGGCGAAGAGCAGTGTGGTCAGCGGGGTGGCCGAGGCCGGGCGGATGACCACGGTGCAGCCGGCGGCGAGGGCTGGGGCAATCTTGCGGGTGGCCATGGCCAGCGGGAAGTTCCACGGGGTGATGAACAGGCAGGGACCGACGGGACGCTTGGTGACGAGCTGGCGAACCTTGCCTTCCGGGAGCAGGCCGTAGTCACCGCGAATGCGCACTGCCTCCTCTGAGAACCAACGCAGGAACTCCCCGCCGTAGGTGACCTCTCCGTAGGACTCGGCCAGCGGCTTGCCCATCTCGAGGGTGATGAGTTTGGCGAAGTCGTCCTTGCGCTCGGTGACGAGCTCGAAAGCCTTGCGCAGGATCTCGCCACGCTCACGCGGGGCGGTGTCGGCCCAGGACCCCTGGGCACGGACAGCAGCGTCGAGGGCGTCGGTGCCCTGGTCGAGGGTGGCATCGGCGATGGCGACGAGTGGCTTCTCGGTGGAGGGGTCGAGGACGTCGAAGGTGCGCGACGCCTCGGCGTCCACCCATTCTCCGTCGATGAGCAGCTGGGTGGGGAGATCAGGGGGAAGCGAGCGGTCGTTGGTCGGCATGAACCCACCCTACGACGGGGTTTCGACGCTTTGAGGGAGTTCGGTGTTCACGGGGAGGGGAACACGGCCGGCACCACCGACAATCACAGGACGGTTACTTGAACAGCGCCACTCGGGTGTCGACCGAGATGAGTGCACACTTTGTAGACGTCGTCCAGGATTCCCGGAGACAGCACGGCCGATGGCGCACCCGCTGCCACACATGTGCCCTTCGACATCAGTACAAGGGTGTCGCAGAATCGTGCGGCCAGATTGATGTCGTGAAGTGCCACCACCACCGTCGACCTGAGGCGCCGCGACAGCTCCATCACCTTGAGTTGATGATGAATGTCAAGGTGGTTCGTCGGTTCATCCATGATCAGCAGGCCGGTCTGCTGCGCCAGCGCCCTCGCGATTGTCACCCGCTGCCGTTCTCCTCCAGAAATCCGTGAGAATGTCGACGTCGCGAGATCTCCAACCTCCATAAGCTCCATGGCTGCGCCGCACAGGGCAAGGTCGCCCTCGCTCAGCGACCGCCACGACTTCTTGTGAGGTGTCCTCCCCATCCGGACGATTTCCCCGCACGTCAGCGGGAACTCCGCGGGAGTCTCTTGGAGAACCACCGAAATGTGCCGGGAGGACCACTTCGTGTCTCGCGCCCAGACATCGACACCATCGACGGTCACCGTCCCCTTCGTAGGGCGTCTCGAGTGGAAGATTGAGCGCAGCATCGTCGACTTGCCGCTCCCATTGGGGCCGAGGATCCCCACCACCTGACCGGGATGGGCGACGAAGTCGACATCCTGGACGATGTGGCGCCCCTCGATGTCGACACCCAGGCCCGCGACCACCAGTTCTGCACCACTGACGATCATGACGTCTCCCCCAAGGTGCGTCGCAACAGGAACAGGAAGAATGGAGCCCCGACAAGCGCGGTCACAATACCTACCGGCAATTCCTGCGGCTCAATGGCCATCCGCGCCCCAACATCCGCCAGCACGGTGAAAATCGCACCCAGAAGCAGTCCTACGGGAAGGGTTCGGCGGTGATCTGCGCCAACCAGCATCCTCGTAATGTGCGGCATCACCAGGCCGACGAATCCTATGACGCCACACACCGCAACTGTCACACCGACAATTGCAGCTGCCACAACGAACATCCAGGTTCGGAACCGATCAACGTCCAGGCCGAGAGAACCCGCTGTCCCTTCCCCACCAAGAAGGAGGTTGAGATTTGACGCCTCAGCCAGGCATAAGAGCATTCCCACAGCGAGGACGAGGGTGGGGACGGGAAGGTTCTCCCACTTGGCGGCCCCGAAGCCTCCGAGACTCCAAAAGAGGACTTGCGACGCCAGTTGCGGATCCGGGGAGGTCAGAACCATGAAGTTGTTGACTGCCGACAACAGGGCCGAAACCGCCATGCCGGTGAGAACCAACGTGCCTGCAGAAAGGGTTTGCCTCCGTCTGGCGATCACCAAGACGAGTAGAAGCGTCAGGAACGCGCCTGCGAACGCGGCCAACCCGAGAGAGACCGCACCACCGAGGAGCAGACCAAACCGCATGACGGTAATGGCTCCGGTTGCAGCTCCCGACGACACGCCGAGCACCGTGGGGCTCGCCAGTGGGTTGCGAAGCAGCGCCTGCACGACTGTGCCGACAGTGGTCAGCGCCATCCCTGCGACTGCCGCCAGGAGCACACGAGGAAGCCGGACATCAGCAACGATCCTGTCGATCGACGCAGTCCAATCAACGGTGACGACACCTGCCGGCAGAGCCCGGTGCGCAACGACCTTCCATACTTGGACGAAGGGAACATGAACCGAGCCAATTGACAGCGCGAGTCCCAGGACAAGAATCAACGTGACGGCCAGTACGGACAAGACTATGACCAGGTGTCCACGATGCGAATCGCCACGCCACCTGTCTTCCCCGACAGATGCCGACTCGGATGGAAGGGCATTGAGGACAGCAACGAGTTCGTCCTGCCGTTTCACAGCCGTGGATGACTCATCAATGCCACCACGTGCACCCATCATCAGCCGTGGAACTGCTTGGCAAGCTGCTCGATACCTTCAGCCGAACGCGGGCCGGGCTGTGCCAACGAGAGACTGATCACCGGGAAGGCATTGTTCTTGACGGCCTTGGTGTCCTTCAGTGCCGGAATTGACTTCAACGTCTTGATCTTCTGATCGACACTCGGGGTCTTGTAGTCGTAAATCAGAATCATGTCTGGATCAGCTTTTGCAACCTGCTCCCACGACATCTTTCCCCACCGCAGCGGTTCATTCGCGAAGATGTTCTCGCCTCCCGCCGCATCGATCATCACCGATGCATAGGCCCACCCACCAACTGTCGTCGGGGCGTCCTCACCTGAGTTGTAGAGGAACACCTTGGGGCGCTCCTTCCCCTTCACGGACTTCTTGACGGCATTGACCTTGTCGTTGAACTTTCGAATCGATGCCTCAGCTCGGTCATTCACATCGAAGATCTGGCCGATGGTCCTGATCTCCTTGGTCTCATCATCCAAGGCCTTGACCTCATTGGTGCATCCCACAGGGCTGAGATGCGTCTTGATCCCCATCTTCTGTAGGTCTTCCCGGGTGTGACCGTTGCTCCTTGAGAAACCGTCCGGGTACCCGGAATACACGAAATCAGGATTTACGGACAAAAGCTTCTCCATGGAAGGCTGCCCAGCGGCCAAAACCGACACCGAGTCGTAGGCCTCCTTGTATTGGGCACCGATGGGGCGAGTGCGTTGGTATGCCGTCCCGACCATGCTCTTCTCCAGCCCTAGCTCGAGCATCGTCTCAGTCGCCGTCGACGTCAATGTCACTGCGCGCGTCGGGGCGGAATCGAACGTCTGCTTCACCCCACAGCTCTCCACCGTCAGCGGGTATGACGTGTGCCCGGCCTTCGAACCGGTTGCGTGGGACGACGCCGTCGAGGCGTTCTGCTCCGTGACGGCGCTCCCACAACCAGCCATGAATGAGACAGGAATCACTAATGCAGCGACAAGAGCGACCCTCCGCGTGTACCTTCGCGCCATCGCAATGGTCCTTCCGTTCCCACGCCAACGGTCACAGATGGGCCCCACGTAAGGGTTTCCAACCAAAAGCCATGACGCGAGCTTGTGTCGAGTGGATTTTCATCGGCAGGTCTTCGGACTGGGGTTCAACCCGTTTCAGCACCTTCCCAGGCCTCACTGGCCCAGTGGCATACGCCGAGACGGTCACCGTCACCGCTGCGCGTCAGCCCCGGAGTCACACCGGAGTTCCCTCACACCCATTTGGGTTACCGACACACATACCCTATCAATGAAGACCTTGAACTGATCGACACTCCCCTCACACAGGCATGTCGGGCAGGGCCCCCACAAGGCCCTTCGCATCTACATGCACCAGACCAATTGTGCGTCTACACCTCCATCCGCGAGGGAATCCAATCGCATAGGAATCCATGATCCTGATCGCCTCGGAAAAATTACCTCCTCGAGTCTGGACCTCATGGTACAATTCATCTTCAGAAACAACTCGATATTCCTCGAGAATTCTAATTTCTGCTGGAATCCCCAATTGTGCGAGGCCACCTGCAAGGAGTAGATGGCGAGCCTGTGAAACACGGACATCTTCCCCCTGTGCTGCTGCAAGGGCATGATCCCAGGCCGTCGGTGATCCAGTGGTGTCAATAATGATGACGTGCCGTCGAGCCTGCCGAACCAATGCTCGCAAGGACGCCGCCAGATCGAGGACCCAGTACAAGGACCATGCAGCAAGAACGGTGTCGAAAACCCTTCCTGTGTCCATGGGCCATTGCCCCTGGATCGTCTCGATCTTGACTTCCTCGGCTTCAGCATTCTCCGAAAGCACACGGAGCATGTCCTCTGAACGGTCTACGACAGTCACACGGCAGCCGCGTTGTGCCAGCGGAATCGCGAACCGTCCAGTTCCGCCGCCAACGTCAAGGATCGATGACTCAGGTTCGACGATGCTGGTCACGGTGCCGATCTGAGCCAGGGAACTGCACGTCAAACCTGCGTGCTGGTCGTAGACCGCTGCGTGCCCATGCCAAAACGCCTTTTCCTGTTCCAAAGATCTGCGCGCGGGGTCCGATCTCCTATCGTTCTCCCACAGTCCGAAGTAATCACTGATCCTCATCGGCGCCTCCCATGTTCATCGGGACCAATCCTGTGGCATCGCCATCCTCCTACCACGGGAGGACGCTCCGATTCGACCGCCAGCACGATGTGCGACGAGGGGCCCGGACGGCACAGTGGATGACATGTTGACGACAACCCGCCCCAACCCTCACGCCGTCGCCGAATCTGTCCGCGGCGCTGACCTGCGCGCCCTCGGACTGACGAAGACCTACGGGACGACTCGTGCCCTCGACCACGTCGACATCGCCGTCCCGGCCGGCCAGTCGGTCGCCGTCATGGGCCCGTCCGGATCGGGCAAGACCACCCTGCTGCACTGCTTGTCGGGGATCCTCTCGACCGACTCCGGAAGTATCGAGCTGGGTCTGCCCGACCGCGTCATCAACGTCGAGAGCCTCTCCAATGAGGGTCGGGCGCAGCTGCGTCGCCAGTCCCTGGGGTTCGTCTTCCAGCAGGGGATGCTCGTGCCCGAGCTCACCGCTGTGGAGAACACCGCCCTTCCCCTCATGCTCAATGGTGCCTCTCGATCGCAGGCCATCGGGTACGCGGCGCAGTGGCTGAGCTCAATGGGGCTGGGAGGCATGGAGGACCGACGCATCGGTCAGCTGTCAGGTGGCCAGGCCCAGCGGGTCGCCATCGCGCGGTCCCAGGTCATCGACCCGGCCATCGTCTTTGCCGACGAACCGACCGGCGCTCTCGACTCGGCGACCGCTGTCGAGGTGATGTCCATCCTGCTCTCCGCGACGACCGGGCGGGGACGGACCCTCGTCGTCGTCACCCACGACGAGGGCGTCGCCCGTCGCTGCCAGCGCATCCTGCGCCTGCAGGATGGCCGGATCGTCTCCGATGAGATGCGTCACTCCGACGGGAAGTGGTGACCATGACCACGACGCCCGCCATTGAACCAGGAACCGCGGATCAGCAGATCCCGTCGATCTGCATCCCCGAACCACTCGGGGCCACAGCGGGACGCCCGGCGACCTCGTCAATCCTCACCATGACCCTGCGTGCCTCGGCCGCCGACCACTCCACCTGGCGGCTCCCGGTTGTCGCTTTCGCGGTCATCACGACGATCATCCTTGACGTCACCGGCGGTGCTGTCATGATGTGGCACCTGTCTGGGGAGAACGCCGTCTTCTACCGGCTGACGTCCTCGATCGCCGTCATTCTGCTGGTGTTGCCGCTGACGACCCTGGCCTCCTCAGCTGCACGGTTGTCCGCCCGACGCCGCGACGACCGGCTGTCCTCCCTGCGACTCGTCGGCGCGTCCTCCCGTCTGCTGCGAGTCATCACCCTGGCCGAGGCTGGCCTGCAGGCCTTGGTCGGATCCCTGCTCGGCATCGTCGGCTACCTCATCTGCGTACCACCACTGGGACGGTTGTCCTTCAACGGCAGCCAGATCGGGGCAGGATCGGTCTTGCTCGAACCTGCGCCGGTGGCCGGGGTCATCCTGGCTTTGGTACTCCTCGCCCTCATCAGTTCCGCCATTGGCTTGCGCCGCGTCGACGTCTCTCCCCTCGGGGTGCGGATGCGTAGTCAACCCCGCTCGGTGTCGTGGATTCGGCTGGCCATCGGGGGTGCCATCGTCCTCGTCATTCTCTCCTCGAAGACTGTGCTCAGTGTCCTGGGAGGTCAGACCGGCGTGGTCGGTGTGTACGTCTTCCTCGCCATCGTGCTGGCGGCCGTCGTCGAGCTCGCCAACATCATCGGCCCCAAGCTGCTGTCGATGTACTTCAAGCACCGCCTCGACAAAGCCAGGAGCGCGACCGATCTGGTCGCTGCCCGTCAGGTGCTGGAGAACCCGCGCGCTGCCTGGACCCAGGTCGCCTCCCTGGCAGCGGTGTGCGTGGTGGGAATGCTCGCAGGAACCGGGGCCGCCATGATGCAGGCGGCGAGCACCGGCGCTGACCCGACTGCCCGGATCATCGGGCAGGATTTGCAAACCGGCACCATCCTGCTCATCGTCTTCGCCTTCGCCACGGTGGCCTGCTCAGTGGGGGTCAATCAGGCCTCTGCGATCCTCGACCGTCGCTCGGTCGAGGTGGGTCTGGACGTCGTCGGGATGGATCTGGCCGCCCAGGACAAGGTGCGACGGATCACCGTCATCTCACCGATGAGGTTTGCCATGGTGACAGGCCTGGTCGCCACCGGGCTGTTGGTCGTCCCGATGGTGGGGGTGGCCCTCGTCGTGAGGCCGGTGACGATCCTCGTGACGGTCGGCACCATTCTCATCGGTTCAGGCATGGTGCGACTTGGCCTGTGGGTGACCCGTCCGACCATGAGCCGGGTGCTCGACGACGGGCTGGCACGCACTGAATGAGACCGAACCGGATGAGGGGCCGCCTGGCATCGACGATCAGCTCCACTGGTCGTCGTCGGGGCCTTCGTCGATCCCCTCCATGCCGAATCGCCACACCTCGTCTATCCAACCCCTCCGGACCGAGCGGATCCGACTGGTCACGGCAATGGCACTGGCCAGCACGGCAAGACTCGCGAGGAGGGGTTTGTTCATGGTGTCACTCTAGATCGCCGCGGCGCTCCCTGGCCGCGCTGGCCGCCAGAAGTTCCTTGGCGCTGGTCTTACGCCGTCGTCCCACCGCGAGCAGGCTGGCGAGGAGAGCGGCCACCGCCCATGTGACGACGGCCAGCAAGGATCCGAAGCTGGGACTGTTCCCGGCCACGACGGCCTGCACAGCCTGCAACGCAGGTCGCAGCGGGGAGACGGCGTCGCCCCAGCACACCGGGGCGGGGACAGTGCTCGCCAGCCCGGCAGCAACACTCACCGTCACCAGGACGACGCTGATGAGCCGCCCCAGACCATGCAACCATGCGGCCAGGGCGTGGTTGACCAGGCCGAACATCACACCGACGAGGAGCAGCGATCCTCCCAGTCCGATCGACCTCGGCACCGACAGCCCCAGCGCCACCGCGGCAATGACGGTCAGCCCTATGCTCACCGCGACGGTCACGATGACGCCGACCGACATCGTCCGGGCCAGCAGCCCCAGGGTCGAGCGCGCGGAGCTCAGCGCTCGCGAGGGGACCGTGCGAGCCACCAGCCAGGTCACCAGGGCGGCGAGCCAGGCACCAAGGATGAGCAGAACCGCCACCGCGGCCACCGAGGTCGCAATGGCAGGCCCATCCCCATTGACGGGAGCGGACACGACGTCAGCCAGCTTGGTGCGGTCATTCTGAGAGTAGGTCGGCACCTTCTTGGCCCCAGCAGCGAGCTCACTGGCGAACGTGCCGGTGCCGTCGGTCAGTTTCTGGGCCCCACCGTTGAGTTTCGTCATCCCGGACGCGAAGGTGCCGACCCCCACGGAAGCCTTCATCACCCCGTCGGAGAGCTGGTTCACACCGCCGACGTAGTGGTTGACCCCGTGCTCGAGCTTCGGGGTTGAGGCAGCAGCCTTGGAGACCCCACCGGTGTAGGCGTCCACACCATCGGCGAAGGTCGCAGCCCCGGCGGAGAGCCTGGCCCCGCCCGCTTTGAGTTGCCGGGACTTGGTGGCCAGGGTCTGAGCGCCGGTGGCGGCCTGGTGGATGCCATCTCGCAGCTGGGCGATCTGGCCGACCATCGTAGGCAGCCCGGTACGCATCTCAGCCGTGAACGTGGCGACCCCTTGGGACAACTGCGAGGAGCCGTCAGCCAGTTGGTCGATGCCGTCGTCGATGCTCATGCCGGAGTTGGGATCCTTGATGGCCATCGCCTTGACGGCCACCGCCGAGCCAGCGCGCACGCCGAGGACGTACCCGTCGGTCATGGCGTCGTGGACGAGAGGCAGTAGGTTCTGGCAATCCTGCGCGGTGTGCTTCTTGGTGCAGCGCGCCAGGAAGTCCGCCTCAACATGGGACAGGGCCTCCTTGTTGAGTTCGGCAGTCTTCTCCCCGGAGGCGTACTGATGAATCTCAGTGCGATACCCGACCAGGCCATCCGTGAACTGATCGATCCCGTCTGCCAGCTGGCTGGCCCCGTCGGTGAGCTGGTTGAGCTGGGAGGTGTCGATCTTGCCGGTGGCCGCGCTGACCTTCTGGTCCATCGTCGTCAGGCCAGCGGACAGCTGACCGATTCCATCGACGACCTTGCCGGTGCCATTGGTGTAGGTCGCCACCCCGCTGGCCAGCCCATTCGCACCGTCACTGAGCTGGTTGCCCTTTTCAGACAGAGCGTTGAGGCCACCCGAGAGCTGGGAGACGCCGTCAGTGAGTGTGCCCCCGTTGGCCTGCAACTGCCGGGCTCCACCACTGAGCTTCGTCATGCCGGTGGCCAGGGTCCTCGCTCCGGCGGCTGACGTCTTCGTGCCATCGGCAAGTTTCGTCGCCCCGTCATCGAGCTTGGCGGCGGCGTCGGCCATCGTGCCCATCCGCTGGGCAAACTGGTTGAAGCCGATGTAGACGTTCTCGAGATACCCCGAGGTCAGGGTGGTGTTGAGGGAACGTCGCGCCACCTGGGCAGTGAGGGCCGCGATGGTGGTGTCGGAGACCGGTGAGGTCTGGGAGGTGGTGATGTCGATGAGGGCCGGCCTGGCCTTGGTGGCGTCATTGGCGGAGTAGGAGGTGGCGTCGGACGAGAAGGACTCTGGGATCGTCACGACCGCCGAGTAGGTGCCGTCTCGCAGCCCCTTGGCGGCCCCGTCGGCGTCGGTCAAGGTCCAGTCGACGGTGTGGCCGTCAGTGATGTGAGAGCCAGAATCGACCAGTTCCGCGGTGAGCTGGCGTCCGATGGGAACCAGTCGTCCACCGACCTTGACGGCCTTGTCCTCGTTGACAACCGCCGCCTTCACCTGGCCTAGCCGGTCAGTGGTCCGCCAGGTGGTGCCGACCAGGCCGGCCACCACCACCAACGGTACGAGGATCAGGGCGACCACCGCCGGCCACCGCAATCTGATCGTGGAGTGGGAACGTTCGGTCATCATCGGGTACCTCCGAGGGATGGCTCGGGTTGGTGTTCGGTCAGGTCATGAACGGCCTGTGGCTCCAGCCAGTCAATGCGGCCGGCACGCTGGGCTCCCAGGATCACGGCGGCCTCACCGGCCTGGTTCACCTCGACAATGAGGGATTCCAGCTGGTCGCGGTGGGACTGCTCGACGATCTGATCAGCGTGGTCTATGAGGAACAGACGCGGTGGGCGTCGCGGCGGATGGGTGAGGGCTGACACGGCTTCCTGCAGTTCCTCGGTGAGGTTCTTGCCGGCGGCATCGATGAGCCATGCCACCCGACGCACCACGGAGGCCCGCTCGGGGAGGAGACGGCCACCCGACCTCATCCGACCGTGGTCGATGGCAAGTCGTCCCCCGGCCGCCAGCAGCACGGCCGTGACCGAGCCCGGTGACCCCACGACGGCCTGCACCTCATGTGGCTCGACGTGCAGGTCGAGGCCGGCGAAGAGACCGTCGACCCCGATCCCCTCGGCGTGCAGGGCCTCGGTGTGGTCAGGGGTGGGCCATTCTGCGAATTGCTCCTCGTGGGCAATCCCCTCCCCCTCGATGTCGAGTCGGGGCAGGCGGCGATCCAGCCATGTCGGCAGCCACCAGGCCTTGTCACCGAGCAGGCTCATGACTGCCGGGACGAGGGTCATTCTCACCAGGAAGGCGTCGGCGAGAATGCCGATGGCCAGGGCCAGGGCGATCTCCTTGATGGCATTCATGCCCTCCGGGATGAAGAAGACGAAGACCGAGACCATGATGACAGCGGCTGCCGTGACGACCTTGCCCGAACCGATGAATCCCCTGATCACCGAACCCTTGGCGTCACCGGTGTGGACGTACTCCTCGCGCATTCTCGACACCAGGAAAACCTCGTAGTCCATGGCCAGGCCGAAGAGAATGCCCATGACGACGATCGGCATGAAGGAGATGATCGGGACAGGACGGTCGAGGTTGACCACGGACAGGCCGATGCCTCGGTTGAAAACCAGCTGTGCGACTCCGAAGGCGGTCAGCACCGAGAGCAGGTAACCGATGGTTGCCTTGATGGGGACCGCGATCGACCGGAACACCACCGTCAGCAGCACCAGGCACAGCCCGACGACGAAGATTCCAAAAGGCAGCAGGGCGGCTCCCAGACGGTCGGAGACGTCGAGCTTGATGGCCGTCAGTCCGGTGACGGCGGTGTCAACCCCGTACTTGTCGTGCCATTCGGACTTGTGGCCGCGCAGTTCGCGAACCAGGTCACTGGTCGCCTCGTCGGTGGGACCGGTGGTCGGCAGCACCTGGATCATGGCTGTGTCGGCGTTCTGGTTCGGAACGGCCAGGGCGACGGTGTCGACGCCAGGAAGCTTCTCGATGTCAGCCTTGAGCCCATTGACGATCTTCATCGGGGCGGTCGAGGTGACGATGTCGGCGGTGACGATGACCGGGCCGTTGAATCCTGGCCCGAACTTCTTCTCCAGGGCGTCATAGGTCTGACGGGCGGTGTTGTCGGCGGGCAGTTCCGCGGCGGTGGGCAGGCCGAGGTGGAGGTCCTTCATCGGAACGGCCAGGGCCCCCAGCCCCACCACGACGACGAGGATGGTCACCAGTGGGACGCGGGTGACGGTGCGCACCCACCACCCGAAGATCCCGCCGGAGCGTTCTCCCTTGCCAACCGCAGTGGTGCTGGTCGACGGTGCGTCCCCACCAGCTGTGGCATTGTCGTCACTGTTCGCCCCGGTTGCCATCGCAGTTGGCTTCGACCCCCGTCCGCGACGAGATTTCCACGGGCGCAGTCTCTCTCCCATGAGCCCCATGAAGGCCGGCAGCATTGTCAGGGCGATGACAACCGCCAGAGCGACACCGATGGCAGCGAAGACGCCCATGACGGTGAGGAAGGGAATGTTGGCGATGGCCAGGCCAATGAGGGCGATGAGGACCGTCGCCCCGGCGAACACCACCGCCGAACCCGAGGTCGCAACGGCTCGGGCGGCCGATTCCTGCACCTCAAAGCCGTCACGCAACTGGTCGCGGTGACGCGACAGGATGAACAGGGCGTAGTCGATCCCAACGGCCAGCCCCAGCATGACGGCAAGCATCGGTGTGACTGAGTTGACTGTCGTGAACCGGGTGAGGATCGCCATGATCAAGTACGTGATCCCCACCCCGAGGACGGCTGTGATGATCGGCATCCCGGCTGCCACCAGGGATCCCAAGGTGATGGCGAGGACGACGAGGGCCACCCCGACGCCGATGACCTCGGTGATCGACAAGGAGGGCAGCATGGCCTCGAAGGCCTGGCCACCGACGTGGACGTGTGACCCCGCCGGGAGGCCAGCCTGTATGTCGTGACCCACCTGTTGCAGGTCGTCACGCCCGGAATCGGGGAAGGTCACCGCGCTGACCTGTCTCAGTTCCACCTGGATGACGACTGCGGTGTGGTCCTTGTTGACCATCCCGGTGACGTACTTGCTCCACGGTGACGTCGCCCCGGCGACGTCCTTGAGGTCCTTGAGCTCCTCAACCCCCTTCTCGATCCGGGAGCGAATGGGTGTCGAGGAGATGTCGGTGCCATCGGGCACGGTGATGACGACGTTGGCGCTCAGCGCGGAGGCTTGCGGGAAGGTCACCTGGAGCTTGTCGTAGGCCAACTGGGAGGGAGCACCCGGGATGGTGAAGGAATCGTCGTAGTCGCTGTGCAGGGCGACCATTCCTAGCCCGAGCAGAACCAGCAGGCCCAGCCACAGGGCGACGACGGTCTTTGCTCTGCGAAAGCACCAGGCCCCAAGATCGTGAAGGAAGGAGGACATCATCACCCCGCAATGAACTCGCCCGCACACCACTCGACACAAGTATGTATTCGATGCAGTACCGAACCCGATACTGCATCGTATTCAACGATCGAGGTCCCCAGGAGCGTCATACCCATCGCCACCTTCGCCCGCATGGGTGTGCCGGGACCCACCGTCGAGGAGACCTGCGAGGAGACTGGTGTCACCCTCGGAGCCTTCCACCCCAACGTCATTCCAAAGGACGAGCTGCGGGAGGTGCTGAGCCGCTACGTCGACACGAACCTGGCTGCCCTGGGACACGGGTCGGGGAAACACCACTGGCCCCGCACGAGTGCGAGGCCAGTGACAGGTCGGGGGTTCGGAGGATCAGTAACCCAGGATCTCCTTGCGACGGGGCAGCCAGGCGACGGCGTCCCGAATGCCATCGGCCGGGGTCAACTCCGCGCTCCAACCGAGCAGGTCCTTGGCACGGTGTGAGACGGTGTATGCGCCTGCGACATCGCCGGGGCGCGACGGGCCGTAGACGACATTGAGAGCCTTGCCAGTACCTTCCTCGAAGGCCTTGACGAGCTCCTTGACGGTCACGCCGTTCCCGGTGCCGATGTTGAACACCTGGTAGGGCTCGTCGACGGTCACCTCGTCAAGGTGCTCCAGAGCGGCGACGTGGGCCTGGGCCAGGTCCCAGACGTGGATGAAGTCACGGATGCCGGAGCCGTCCCGGGTGGGCCACTCGACACCCGTGACGGTGAAAGTGGAGTCCTCCATCCAGGCGTCGATCATCTTGCCGAGCACGTGGGTGGGGTGTTCGATCTGCTGACCGGTACGCAGCTTGGGGTCCGAACCGATCGGGTTGAAGTAACGCAGGCTGAGTGCCTTGAGGTCGGAGGCGTGGGCGGCGTCACGCAGGATGAACTCCACCATGAACTTGGTGGTGGCATAAGGGGAACCGGGGTCCAGCGGGGACTCCTCGGTCACCTTGAACTCCTCGTCGGTGGCGTAAATGGACGCCGAGGAGGAAAACAGGACGCGATGCACACCGTTGCGCTCCATGCCCTTGAGCAGGGCGACGGTCTTGCCGACGTTGTTGTCGTAGTAAGTCAGCGGCTCATCCACCGACTCCGGGACGATGATCTTGGCCGCGCAGTGCACGACTGCGTCGATCTGGTTCTCGGTGAAGACGCGATCGAGCAGGTCTTGATCGGCGATGTCGCCCTCGTAGAAGGTGCGGTCGCGGACGAATTCGCGGCGTCCGGCGGACAGGTCGTCCAGGACGACGACCTCGTGTCCTGCTTCCTCGCATGCCGAACCGACCGTCGATCCGATGTAACCGGCCCCGCCGGTGATGAGAATCTTCATGAGAACCTTCCGTGTCGCCGTGATCTTCGGCCTCAATTCTAGGGGCCGTTCACTGGCCTGAGCAGCAGGCGCGAACCGTGCGTGGTGAAGTGGTCGCCCATCGTGCACATTGCCACCACAGATGGCATCACCTGGCATCAGGAACCAATCCGCCATGGTTGGTCGGCCTTCCTAGACTGGCGGACATGGAGGAGACCGGCTCGCAGACCCCAACCGCGGACAACCGTTCCACCGGGTCCCGCGGATCTGGTGTGCGCGCCCGACTCAACCGGTTCAACCCGACCCGGAACAACGTTCCGCAGATCTCCATCCCCGGCATGGAGGAGGTGCTGGACCCCAAGCTCGACGACGGTCGTCCGGCAGACACTGAAAAGGCGTGGTGGGGAGATGTCACCCTCACCCTCGCCATGGCCGTGGTGACGATCGTCCCTTACCTCGTAAGCCTGGCGGAACATCCCCATCCCGAGTACGCGGCGGCCCTCATCTCCTCCATGATCATGGTGGCCTCACTACCGATGCGCCGTGATCACCCCCTGCTCATGATGGCCCTGGTGGCCTTCGGCGCGGGCATCCAATTCATCTTCGTGCCCTTCCCGGTGCTGAGCATCTTCATCGTCCCCATCGCCTCCTACTCGGTGGCCAGATGGGTGGACGGTCACCAGTCTCGCTGGGTGCTGTGGATCGGAGCGCTGGGATCGGTCGTCGGCCCCATGAGATGGCAACCCACCATCGCTGCTGGATACGATCCCTCTTCGGGGAAGCCCTGGGTGCTGCTGATCCTGGCCATGATGGTTTGTGCAGGTCTGGTACTCACCCCTTATGCGGTGGGGCGACGACTGCGCGAGTCGGCCCTCATCGACTCCCAACAGCGCATCGTCAAGGCCCAGCGGTACCGAGCCATCCTCGCTGAACGTGAACAGCAGGCCAGGGTCGCCGAGGAGCGCACCCGCAGCGAGATCGCCCGTGAGCTCCATGACATCGTCGCGCACTCGCTGTCCGTCATGATCGTGCAGGCCGAGGGCGGCAAGGCGCTGGCGACGAAGAAGCCGGAGAAGGGTCCTGAGGTCCTCGACACCATCGCCGAGACCGGTCGCGAGGCCCTCGTCGAGATGCGCCGCATTGTCGGGGTGTTGCGACAGGACACCGATGCTGAGTACTCCCCCTCTCCCGGACTGGCGGAGATTCCGGAACTCGTCGAGAAGTCCGGGGTGAAGGTCACCTTCACCGTCACGGGACAGGAGCCGGTGGTCTCCCAGGCCCTCGGTCTGGTGGTCTACCGGGTCGTCCAGGAGGCCCTCACCAATGTCCTCAAACATGCTGGCCCCAGTGCCCACGCCTCGGTGACCCTGGCCTACTCGCCCACCGCGATCGACGTGGAGGTCCTCGACGACGGGTATGGGGCGGCCGTTCAGGGAGACGGACGAGGCCACGGCCTGCAGGGCATGCGTGAGCGGGTGACGTCGATGGGAGGGAGGCTGGAGGCCGGTCCGCGTACCGAGGCCGGGTTCCGGGTTCAGGCCGTCATTCCCATTTCCGCAGCGTGAGACGCCAGGACAGCTGAACAGGTCCGTGAGGAACTCGAAGCTGTGGTCACCACACATGAGATCCTGCAACCTGACGGGGTTGCCGCCAGCCGTGGTGGATGCGGGAGGTCAGGTACGAGTTGCCCCAGAACGTGGTGGATGACGGAAGGACGCACCGGATCGGTGTCGTGGGGACGACGATCATCGACCCGGGCCTGGGAGGTGCCCTTCGCAGGAGACAGGGTCCTCAGCATGGCTGCGAGCTACCTGTCCTCGTCGACAGATCAACCGGCCATGTGACATCAGGACGTCACCGTCGGAGGCCCTCGTCGTGACTTCTTCCCCGCACGGCACGGACTGTCCCGCAACGGCAAGGCTCTACCATTACTGGCAAGTACCTGGAGGTGCCATGCCTGATTCGATCCGCGTCATCCTCGTCGACGACCAGTCCCTCGTCCGCTCGGGATTCCGCATGCTCATCGAGGCCGAGGACGACATGGAGGTCGTCGCGGAGGCGTCCAGCGGCGTCGAAGCCCTTGACGTGCTGCGTCGAATGCCGGTCGACGTCGCTCTCATGGACATCCGGATGCCGAAGATGGACGGCGTCGAAGCCACTCGACGCATCACCGCGTCCCCGCTGGACACCAAGGTACTGATTCTGACCACCTTCGACCTTGACGAGTACGTCTACGCCGCCCTCAAGGCCGGCGCCTCTGGGTTCCTCCTCAAGGACGCCCGCCCCACCGAGCTGTTGAGTGCGATCCGCAACGTCGCTGCTGGCGACGCGGTCGTCGCACCATCGGCCACTCGACGCCTGCTCGACCACGTCGTCCCCACCCTGCCCAATGACCCCAAGGCTGCCGACAAGCGGCTGTCTGTGCTGACGGACCGCGAGCGGGAGGTGTTAGTGGAGATCGCCAAGGGGGCCACGAACGCCGAGATCGCCCAGACCCTCTACATGGCGGAAGGGACCGTGAAAACTCACATTGGCCGGCTACTATCGAAATTGGAGTGTCGAGACCGGGTTGGACTCGTGCTTTTTGCGCATGAAGTCGGCCTTCTCTGACAACTTCCGACCACACACATATATTCGATATTGGATGCATCTAGTATCCACATCATTTTTCACGTCACTTCAGGCGTGAGGGGCGTCGTCCACCCGTCGATGCCTCCTCGGGAACCATGAAAGGCATCATGAGCGACCACATCCGACCTTATGAATCTGAAGAGCCCTGGCAGCCGAGCGACGCGGCCTCGAGCGAGCCAGAATCCTTCGAGTCACCGCGACACGGTGCCCCGTCTGAGCACGGTGCCCCATCGGAGTGGGCCAAGCCCTCGCCCCAGCCCAGCGATGAGCAGGACCGACAGCCGG
Source organism: Cutibacterium nasicola (assembly GCF_052654715.2). Taxonomy (NCBI): domain Bacteria; kingdom Bacillati; phylum Actinomycetota; class Actinomycetes; order Propionibacteriales; family Propionibacteriaceae; genus Cutibacterium; species Cutibacterium nasicola. Next base: position 2,284,174 of record NZ_CP199745.2, read on the forward strand.
GTCAGCCGTGGGGACGGTCACAATCGCCTGATCCCCAATCGGCTCGCGCCGCCGAGCCCTTCCCGACAAAGGCTGGGCCTGCCCAGCCTTTCAGCTCGAGCGGTACGGTCCGTTCTGATGGTCTGGCTCCTGGGCTGTTGAACACTCCCTTCGAGACGGACGCCGCCGCCGGTATCGACCTCACCAAGGTCTTCGGAGAAGGAGCGACCCGGGTCACTGCCCTGGACTCCATCAGTGTTCGCTTCACCCGCGGCACTTTCACCGCGATCATGGGCCCATCCGGATCCGGCAAGTCGACTCTCATGCATTGCCTCGCTGGCCTGGACCGGATCACCTCCGGTCGAGTGTTCCTGGCTGGCCAGGAGATCTCGGGCCTTCCTGATCCCAAGCTGACGACGCTGCGTCGCGACAATGTCGGCTTCATCTTCCAGTCATTCAACCTGTTGCCGATGCTCACCGCCGAGGAGAACATCTTGCTCCCTCTCGACCTGGCCGGACGCAAGCCGGACAAGGCCCTGTGGGATCAGCTCATCACCGGCCTGGGGATCGCTGATCGCCTCAAGCACCGTCCCTCGGAGTTGTCGGGTGGCCAGCAGCAGCGTGTTGCTTGTGCCCGAGCCATGATCACCAAGCCCCACGTCGTCTTCGCCGACGAGCCCACCGGTGCTCTGGACTCCAAGTCGGGAGCGAACCTGTTGAGCTACCTGCGCCACTGCGTCGACGACCTGGGGCAGACGATCATCATGGTCACCCATGACGCCAAGGCCGCTTCCTATGCCGATCGCGCCCTCATGTTGCTGGACGGTCGCATCGTCGACGACATCGCCTCCCCCACCGCCGAAGCGGTGAACGAGGCCATGGCCGGGTTGGAGGGCTGATGTTCACCGAGGCTCTCAGAGAGCTGCGTCAGCATCCAGGCAGGATGGCCGCAACCCTCATCGCCATTGCGGTGTCCGTCGGGTTTCTCGTCGGCATCTCGATGTTCGTACGAACCCAGGGAATGGCCCTGGGAAAGGAACAGGCGGTTGCCACCTCGAAGGCTGACGTCGTCGTCTACAACGCCGATTTCGAGGCCAGCCCCGAGGACATCACTCAGGGAATTCGCGACACTCCCGGCGTCCAGACCGTCGACGTCGTCCAGTCGACCACCATGGCCGCTTCCCATGGCCAGGACTCCACGATGATCGACGTCCACAAGACGCCGGTCGAACCGTTCCGCTGGTCCTCGGTGACCTCGGGCAACTGGCCATCAGGGCCCGGTCAGATCGCGCTGTCCAAGGCAGCAGCCGAGAACCTGAACGTCAGTGTCGGGGACACCATCGACATCGCCGGGAACAGCATCAAGGTGGTGGGAATCACCGACGATGCGAACGCCCTGCAGACCGCTCCGGCCTACAGCACTGAGGACGTCGACGAATTCCCTCACACCTGGGTCGTCAAGACCGAGGACGGGACGACTCCCGACCAGCTCGTCACCAACCTTGAGAAGACCCTGCCCACCATCAAGGGTGCCCCCAAGTTCAACACCGGCGAGAAGTACGGATCGACGATCGAGACCGCGCCCGATCATCAGAAGAAGACCGTCACTGATCTGGCTCAGGGAGTCGAGGTCACCAAGTACCTGCTCATGGTCTTCGGGGCCATTGCTCTGCTGGTGGCTGCGATCATCATCACGACGACCTTCCTCATCCTGTTGGCCCAGCGACGCCGTCAGATCGGCCTCATGCGGGCTGTCGGAGCGTCGAGTGGCCAGGTGAAGAAGCGGGTTCTCGGCGAGGCAATCCTGCTGGGTGCCATCGGATCGGCCCTGGGCATCGTGCTCGGAATCCTGCTGACGGTCGCTGGCGCTGCCTACACGGGCGCCCTGGCCTTCGGGTTGGAATGGCCGTGGATGGACATCGTCATTGAGTTCTTCATTGGCATCGTCATCACGGTTCTGGCCGCCTTCCTGCCGGCGCTGCGGGCCACTCGCGTGGCACCTCTGGAGGCGCTGCGCCCAGTTCCGACGGTGGAGCAGAAGCGCCGGGTCGGTCTGGCACGGATAATCACCTGTTCCCTGCTCGCAGTGATCGGAGTCACCACCTCCGTGGTGGCGATCACCGGCCACGGCAGCGCCATCGTCGGTTGGGCCATCGTGTCGGCCATGTGCCTGTCGCTGGCCCTCCTCATCGCCACACCGTTGTACGTGCCGTGGCTCATCAAGGGGTTCGGACTCCTGTTGCGCCCGCTGGGGCCGACGGCTCGGCTCTCGACCTCCAACGCCACCCGTAACCCGACTCGTACCTCGTTGACGGCGGTATCCCTCATGCTGGCTATCGGGCTGTCGGTGACCCTGCAGGTCGGCATCTCCACGACCCGCACGACGGTCATGGATCAGATCGACGATCACTACCCGATCGACATCACCTTCACGAACCTTCCCAGCAATGACCCGAGCACCGGCGAGCCCAAGGCGGGAACCCTCGATTCGTCGGCCACCAAGGCGGTGCAGAACCTGCAGAACGTCAAGGAATCCGTCATCCTCAAGGGTGGGTTCGTCGAGACTGACATGTCTCCTCAAACCCACATCGTTTCTGCCGACAAGGACAAGATCGCCAAGGTCGCGCCCTCGATTGCCAAGGAGATGGAGCCTGGGGTCGCGCTGGTGACGTCAATGGGCAATCCTGCGAAGACGATGGATTTCTCGTCGCCCAGGGGAAAAACGTCTCTCAAGGTCAAGAAGGTCAACGGACTCCCCTATTCCGACGTCCTTCTCACCGAGGAGGACATGAGGCAGATCGTTCCCTCCGTGGGCGACCAGGCTGCCTGGGTCCATCTCGAGGACCGGAGCGATCTGTCCTCGGTGCTGACGGTGATGGTCTCCTCGACGTCGGCGGGCACCGATTCGCAGCACACGGAGGTTGGTGGTGGCGCCCTCATCGGCGGCATCATCGAGCTGGTCCTCAAGGCCCTGCTCATCGTCATGACGGCTCTGCTGGGTGTTGCCGTGCTCATCGCCCTCATCGGTGTGGCCAACACCTTGAGCCTGTCGGTACTGGAGCGACGGCGCGAGTCGGCACTGCTGCGAGCCATGGGCATGCAGCGGCGCGGGCTACGGCTGATGCTGCTCTACGAGTCGATCCAGGTCGGCATGGTCGGTGTCGTCGTCGGAATGGTGGCGGGGTTCTACTTCGCCTGGCTGGGCATCCGGTCGATATTCCGGGTGGCTTCGGACACGGTTCCGGTGCATTTCTCGATCGACTGGCCCTGGACCCTCGGTCTCATCGCAATCTGCTTGGTGGCGGCCTGCCTGGCATCGGTCCTCCCGGGGCGACGCGCTGCCATGGCTGCCCCCACTGAGACGCTGGCCGACGAGTGAGTCTTTCACCGCCCGATCTGCGTGATGACGACCGGCCGTGTCCTTCGGGGCACGGCCGGTCGTCTTGATGGAAGAGTCTTGTCGTCATGGCACCGGACAACACTCACGTGAAGACGGACAACACTGAGCTCCGCATGGGCAACATCCTGATCCCGGCAGACAACACCAGGGGCAACGTCCTCTCGGTGGACTTGGGTTCATCCCCGATCCCGAGAGGTGCTGCTATGACAACCATGATCGACAGCCGTCTGAACTCCCACTGGGCCGAGATGTGCGCTCACCCCCGCGCCGAATGGCGGGCCAACCTCTTCTGCACCGGGTGTACGCCCGCCGACCTTCCTCGGACACTGCGTGACGACGACACGGCTGCCATCCGGGCCCTCATCGCTGCTCGCAGTGGTGCGGGCCAGACATCCGAGTTCGCCGGGATGGCACTGATCCAGGCGATCCTGCCAGCCCTCGTCATCATGGCGCGCAGGGATCGGCGGGCATGTCTGGACGATTATGTCGGTCAGGCATGGCTGGTCATCGTCAATTTCCCGCTGCCGCGCAACCGCAAGGTGTGCACGAATCTGGCCCTGGACTGTCTGCACGTCCTCTCGTCGGGGCGACGTGGGGCGAACAAGGAAACGCCGGTCGAGATCATGGAGATCAGTACGCCTGAGATGCCGGACAACCCCGGTGAGGTTGCCTCGAAACTGCTCACCGCCGCCGAGGAATTGGGAATCATCACCTCAACCAGTGCGCCCGTGCTGCGCAGCGTATGGGTGGACGCCCTGGATTCCGCATCCGCAGCACGACGCCACGGAACGAGTCCAGAGGCAGTACGTGCCCGATGCTCGCGGGCGAGTCGAGCCATGAGGGAGCGTCGTGACGAGCTGCTCGCCGCGTCATGAATGGGGTTGTCATACCTGCGACGTATGCTGTTCGCCGTGACGAAGTTCAAGCGTGTCATGGCCCTGCTGGGGGTCATCTACCTGGCCACGGTGGGATGCCTGTACTTGGTGCTGGCCGAACGCAGCGACGATTTCATTCGCAACGGTCAGATCATCCGGGGAACCGTCACAGCCGTGTACCTGCACGACCCCGTCAATACCGGAGCCACCAGGTACCTCATGCACACCGAAGGCGGCAACGTCGCCACCATCACATACACCTATGAGGGTGTCACCGACACCGTGCCGTCGAATCCGTATCGCGACGTCAAGAAGTACCAGGTCGGACAGCAGGTCGATCTGGTTGTCCAGGCCGCCCCAGGGCGCCCTGAGGACACCATCGTCACCGTGCGCGACCGCACCATCCTCGGTCTGCGTCTCGTCCCGTGGGGGTTCTTGGCCTGCGCTGCCCTCATGGCAGCCTGGTTCTGGCGTGATCACCTCAAGCCTCAACGTCGCCGTCGCATCACGTCACACCGACGGACGCCAGCCACCGTCACGGAGTGATCGTCAGCAGCGACGGCCTCTCGCCCACCAGAGTGGCTCAATCGGCCAGCAGCCAGCCCAGAAACTCCTTGAGATCGCCCGTCTCACCGTCACGTCCGCCACGACCAATGTGCATTGGCGGTAAGGAAGGCTCCAGCGTGACCCCACGCATCTGCTCCATGAGGCCACCCGGGACGACGAGCTGGTAGTACTCACCGTTCTCGCCGATGGCCAGGGAGTGCTTGGCGTTGAGGTACCAGCCTCGTTTGTCCGTGCGCGCCTCATGGCCATCCATGAGTTGGGCGCGCAGCGGCTCGGGTGTCATGCCCTTGGCCCGAGCGGCGGCGAGGAAGTCGTCAATGAGCCGTTGAGCCTGGGCAGCCTCCTGTCGGCGAGCCCCCTCCTCGAGTTCGATGCGAAGTCGGGCGTCCTCGGCGCGTTTGCTGCTCACAGATTGAGGGTACGGCACCTCGGAGTTGGCGCAGACCTTGGGCGGCGTGAACGCGACACGCGAATGACCGAGCGGTGGTCTGATGTCATCGCCATGTCCTGACGGCTGGGACACACACCGCACCATCAATGGGAGCCATGTCCGATGACCGGCGGTCCTGTTCGCCGAGGGACGTCGTCTTTGTCGGCACGAGGGGACAAAGGTCGGGGCCGCGGAGTTCGTCGGCAGCCCCGATGATCAAGATCGATCAGAACAGTCCGACGGTCTCGCCGTTGTCGTCGATGTCGATGCGCTCGGCGGCTGGGTGACGACCCAGGCCCGGCATGGTCCGCATGTCACCACAGATCGCGTAGATGTACCCGGCGCCCACGGCGGCCCTCACCTCGCGGACGGGCAGCCGCCACCCGGTCGGGGCTCCCTTGAGGCAGGGGTCGTGGGACAAGGACAAATGAGTCTTGGCGATGACGACCGGGAAATTGCCGTAGCCAAGATCCTCGAGGTGAGCGAGCTCCTTGGCAGCAGCCGGGGCGGCGTCGACTCCGTCAGCCCCGTAGACCTTGGTGGCCACCTTGGTGAGCTTGTCGACCAGGGAGTCCTTGAGGTCGTAGGTGTAGCGGAAATCGGTGTTCTGGTCGCACGCCGCGACGACCGCGCGCGCCAGATCGACGGCACCGTCGCCACCGTCGATGACATGGGTCGAGGCGGCGAAGTGAGCACCGGCAACCTCTGCCACTTTGCGGATGGCATCGATCTCGTCGGGATGGTCACTCGGAAAGACATTGAGAGCCACCACCGGGGAGACACCGAAGTCGCGGACGATCTCAATGTGCTTGCGTAGGTTGGCGGCACCGGCCAGGACGTCATCAGGATTGTCCTCGAGCATGGCCGGGGGCAGCGGCTTTCCCGGAACGACCTGGTGGCGACCGGCGTGGGTCTTGAGCGCACGCACGGTGACGACGAGTACGGCGGCGTCGGGACGCATGCCGCCCACGCGACACTTGACGTTGAAGAATCGTTCGGCACCCATGTCGGCGCCGAATCCGGCCTCCGTCAGCAGGTAGTCGCCGCAACCGATGCCGACGCGGTCGGCGATGACCGACGAGTTGCCCGTGGCAATGTTGCCGAAAGGGCCTGCATGGACGAGTACCGGGCTGTTCTCGGTGGTCTGCAACAGGTTCGGCTTGATGGCGTCCTTGAGGATGACAGCCATCGATCCTGCGGCATGCAGGTCCTCGGCGGTAACCGGCTCCTTGGAACGGTTGTACCCGATGACGATACGGCCCAGCCGAGCGCGCAAGTCCGACAACGACGTGGCCAGTGCCAGGATGACGCCCACCTCGCTGGCAGCGGTGATGTCGAATCCGCTCTGACGGGGGACTCCGTCAATCCGTGACCCGAGGCCGACGATGGTGTTGCGCAGGGCCCGATCGTTGATGTCGACGACGCGACGCCATGAGATGGAGTGAGGCTCGATGTCGAGCTCGTTGCCGTGGTGCAGATGGTTGTCGATCATGGCGGCCAGCAGGTTGTGGGCCGCGCCGATGGCATGAAAGTCACCGGTCAGGTGCAGGTTAAGTTTTTCCATCGGCAGCACTTGGGAATACCCAGCCCCGGCGGCACCACCCTTGATGCCGAAGGTCGGGCCCATGGAGGGTTGGCGTAGAGCGAGCACGCTACGCTTTCCGATCTTCTCCAAGCCCTGCGCCAGACCGACGGCTGTGGTCGTCTTGCCTTCACCAAGGGGTGTGGGGGTGATGGCCGTGACGACGACGTATTTGCCACGCGAACGGTCTCTGTTGTGCTCGATGACATCGAGATCAACCTTGGCGACGTCACGCCCGTAGGGCTCGAGGTACTTTTCCTCAATGCCGGCCCGAGCCGCCACCTTTTCAATGGGGTCAAGGTGGGCCTCACGAGCAATTTCCAGATCCGACTTCATTGTCATGTCTCCCATCATGGCGTGTTGTCAGGCCCTTTGCACACCTTTGAGAACAGGCGTCGTCAGCTCTTGACCGTGGTCTCTTCCACATTACCCAGGTTTTCATTGAGGTCATCAGCGTAGGAACCGAGCAAGTTGCCGAGGGCTTCGTCCTCGCTCATGGGCCTGGCCAGCTGCCACAGGATGACACCGATGACGGCCCAGACGAGCAGGACCAGGTACTCACCCGGCCACACCAGTGAGCTGTTCGTTCCCGGCCAGATCGCCATGACGACCGTGACGAGGGCGCCGACAGCTCCCACCCAGGGCAACCATCCGGCATGGTAGCTGGAACGCAGGTGGGGGTACTTCTTCGGCAGGGCGGACAAGGTGATGACGACAATGATCCACACCAGTCCGAGGTATATGCCGCCGGTGTCGAGGAACCACAGCATGGCGCCCGGGCCGAGGGCTCCCAGCAGCAAGGTCATGACTGTGGTGAGCAGGATGGCCCTGCGCGGGACCCCGCTCCTCTCGTCGACGGCGGCGAGGCCCTCCGGAAGGAGCCTGGCCCTTGCCATCGCGACGACGATGCGGGAGACCGCCATGAACAGGCCGAGGAAGCTCGTCAGCAGGCCGCAAATGGCAATGACCCAGGCTCCCCAACCGAGGATCGGGAATCCGGCAACGGTGTAGGCGTCAATGGTGCCAAGGTTCATCTTGGCGACGTCCTGCCAAGGAACGATCCAGGCCGAAGAGGCCAGCACCAAGCAGTAGAACAGGGTGGCCGTCAGAACGGTGAGGACGGTGATGCGACCGATCCTGCGGGCGGGGATGTCGGCGTCCTCGGCCAGCGCTGCCACCAGCCCGAAGCCCGCCATGTAGGTCATACCGGGCACGACGAAGCGGAGGGTGTCACCGACAGCGTCGGCATCGGCACGGTAGGGCGGGATGAAGTTGCTCGGGCTTCCGAAGACCAGTGCCGTGACGACCAGCACCAGTCCGATGACGACCATGGCCACGAACAGGATGGTCTGGATCTGACCGGAAAGGCTCACTCCGAACCAGTTCATCGCCGCGATGATGAGAGTCAGGACGACGCCGATCATCAACACAGTCAAGTCGACTGATTCCCCATTCACTGAATACAGCGGCACGGATCCCAAATTCGGCCAAATCTTTTCCAAGAGATATCCGAAAGCCGTCACGTAAAAGGCGGTGGACGAAAGATAAGCGCCGATGAGGAGCCAACCCGTGACAAAGGATGCCCCTCTCCCGAGGCCGACGTAACAGTAGACGACCTCGCCTCCAGCTCGAGGAAACAGCGTTGTCAACTCGCTGTAAGCCAGAGCCATACAAGCTGCAAGCAAACCTCCGAGGAGCATGCCGAAAATCATGCCGCCAGCGCCATACCTGTCAAAGAATTTCGAGTTTGTGTAAATCCAACTCGAGCCGATCAATCCGGCTACCCCGAGCGCGAGGAGCTGGAAGAATCCTAGGCCCTTCTTGAGTTCAGCCACGGTATCTCCTTCATTGTCAGCCCAACACCGCATTGCATTGCACGGCATCAATTAGGATACGTGAACGACATTGTTGCAGACAGAACGACAGAGGCATCCGTGGGGCGGTTGCGCATGCGGTGAACACGGCGTCGATCCAACACCGACCGATACGAGTGGTTGGAATCTGGCTGACCTTCCCAGGTCCACACCCTGTCTTCGGTGAACTCCTCATGCAGCGACGTTCTTGGGCCCCTTTCGGCTGTCCCACACCAGTCATGCTCGCGCACACAGCGACGGATCCGTTCAGCATCTCCTTCCCACGACCCTCTAGTATCGAGGCAGGCCGGCCCTGAAGGAGACCATGTGTTCTGGCAGAACCTGTGCCACCTGTGGCGACGCCACGACTTCCGAAAGATCCTCGGAGTCCGCGTAGCCACACAGGCGGCCGATGGCACCCTGCAGGTAGGGATGGCCTCCTACGTGCTGCTTTCTCCCGAGCAGCAGCCTGACGCGTGGTCGATCGCGATGGTGCTGGCCATCACCTTGTTGCCGTTCAGCATCATCGGGCCCTTCATCTCTGTCGTTCTCGACCGTTGGTCACGTCAGCGAATCCTCGTCTACACCGACGGCCTGCGCTGCCTCATCGCGATTGGGCTGGGGATCTTGGTCTGGGACGGTGCACGTGACCGACCTTCTCATCTGGTCTTGCTCATCGGGTTGCTCATCGCGATGAGCCTCAACCGCTTCCTTCTCACGGCGTTGGTGGCGGGGCTGGAGTACACCATTGACAAACGCGACTACCTGACGGCGTCCTCGATCATGCCGACGATTGGTCCTCTGGGACTCATGATCGGTGCCGTCGTCGCTGCTGCCGTTCGCATGATTGCCGGACGCTACATGCCGGTTCACCACGCCGACACGATCATCTTCTGCATCTCGGCGGTCCTCTTCGCGATGTCAGTGGCACTCGGGCTGCAGTTCTCGCGCCGAGAGCTCGGGCCACCACTGGTGCACCGCTCCCGGACGATGCGTGCTGTTGCCGGGGAGGTCGTTGACGGCTTCCGGTATCTGGGAAGGGCGCCCCTGGTGGGTCATTCCCTCACTCTCATCGGCGCCCAGCGCGCACTGTTCGGCGTGTACTCGGTGGCAATGATCCTGGGTTACCGCAACCGCTTCCACGTGCAGTCCGACATCAACGGCGCCATGGCTGACATGACGATCTGGGCGGTGGCCATGGGTGCCGGCTTCGTGCTGTCGGCCGGATTCATGCCGATGCTGGTGCACAGGCTGGGCATGAGGAAGGCCCTCATCAGCCTGTTGGTCGGCACCGCCGTCATTCAGGCGTTCCCGGGAGCCGTCCCGAACCGCTGGGGTCTGCTGGTCGCCGGCTTTCTCATCGGCTTGTTTGCCCAGTCCCTCAAGGCCGGGGTCGACACCATCTGCCAGGCCCACATCTCTGATGGTTACAAGGGCCGGGTCTTCATCGCCTACGACATGGTCTACAACGCGTTGTTCGTGGGTGGCTCGGCCCTGGCGGCGCTCGTGCTGCCGGTGCACGGACTGTCGGGACCGCACATGATTGGTCTGGCACTGGCGTACCTGATGGTGGCCGGAGTCTTCACCCTGGCCACCCGCGCGCACGGTGACGATGTCTTCGACAAGGGCAGCGCCATGGGAGGTCTTCCCACGGGCAGTTCTCAGGACTGAACTCACACCACCCGGGCTCGAACGTGGCCTTCCATCGCTTCCTGCAGGACTGAGATCGTCTCCTCCGACAAATCGACGCCAAGGCGACGAGCCTGGCGCGACAGCACGTAGACCAACCGTTCAACCTCGCCACGGTCGTCGAGTTCGTCAGCGAGTTTGATGCGCGCCACCAACAGCACCTCGTCCTCAGGGCAGGCGACGGTGGCACGTGCCAAGGCTCGAGATGCCAGCTCGAAGTCGCGAGTCTCCGTGGCTCTACGAGCCACCTCCACCCCGATGTCACGGATCATCTGAATCATGTCGATGCGCCATTCCTCGGCCCAGTGCCACTGCCCGGGAGCGGCGTCAGCCAACGGAGCCCCACGAACGAGATCCAGGGCCGAGAGGAGGTTGGCCAGCGGAGCGGTCGAGACCCCTCCTGCAACAAGCAGTTCAAGCCGTTCCCAGTCGCTACTGACGACATCTGCCAGACGCAGGGAACCGTCATACCCTTCGGGCAGATAGGCCCTACCGTCATCGTCGGTGCCCAGCCATCGCCGCAGTCGGGAGACATTGGAGCGTCGGGTCGGCTCGGCGACCATGAGGGCGTCAGCCATCTGCACCGACCGTGCGCCCGGATGGCACAGCAACCAGGCACAATACTCGAGACACTGCCGACGGGCCTTGGTCGGCGGATTTCCGCGAGCTCCTACGAGGTCGACCGGGCCAAGGAGGCGCAGGACGGGAGAGGGCACTTCGCCGACGGGTACGGGCAACTGGGCGACATCGCTCAGTGCAGTGGGCGTGAGCACGTGTTCCTCCTCGACGGTCGTATGGGCATCACTGGGCGGTAGTACAACGCAGGTCTCGGCAACCATCGGCGGAGGACTGGACGTCCCCTCCCCTCGCCGTGGCCCCCACCAGGGGGCAGGCTCGGTATCAGTTCGAGCGGTGGTCTCGAGCAGCTCGACGACGGCACGGCGCATCGGTGCGGTGACGATCTGGGGTGTGAAAGCCTGACCGTCCAGCTCGGCATGGTCGGGGTCGGTGACGACGACCGTCCGACCACATGCACTCGGCATGACGACGACGATTCCCGCCTCGACCACAGACGACGAGGTAGGAAGGTCGAGTGGCCGAGAGGACAACACGACCCTGCTGATCGATGGGTGATGACCGCTGGACCGGTCAGGCAGGCCTGCCAGCCCCCTGACGACTTCATCGGCGCCAGCACATTGCACATCGTCACTGCCGGTCCGTGACAACCACGCGAGGTCGTCACCGACGGCGACGATGTCGATTCCGCCGGACCACGGCGCCGCGACCAGGGACAGGCCGATCGATGCCACCATCGCGGAGGCCAACTCGGCGGTGGCGTCAATCCCCAGGAGACCGTCGATGTCGGCAAGATCGATCAGGACCGGGGTGTGCGGGTCAGTGGTTCCCAGCACGACGGTCGTGGGAGTCAGCGTGTCGGCGCACACGGGCTCGGTGGCCATGGCGTCGCTGCCCCGCACTGGTGCGTCATCCACCTGATCTGCCGCGGCGTCAAGTATTCTCCTGGCGCGACGCGGTGGTCCTGACACGGTGGGAATCCGCCGTCCCATCGGGCGGGTGAAGAGCTGCTGTTGACGGCGGGCAGTGACCGTCCCGGCGACCCCTCCGGCCAAGAACAGGCTCAGGCCCGCCAGCCCGGTACGGAGGATCTCGGCAGGGTCCTGGCCGACCCCGGCGGAGACCATCTTTGTCTCGGGTTGAGCAGATGGGGCATCTGTTGCAGGCGCATCCGGCGGCAGTGCGCTCTGGGGCATCTCTGCATCGGGTGTCTCGCCGTCGTGGTCGGGGAAGGTTTTCTGCGGCTCTACGATGGCAGCTTCGTCCATGTCGGGCGCTGACGTCGTCGTGGCCTGCTGAGGCTGCGGGCCCGGCACCACAAGTTTCCAGCCCGGCTCGATGTGGTCGGGATCTGTGATGACTTCCCCATTGAGATGCCACAGAGTCGGCCAGGCTGCGGCATCACCGAGCCAGGTCCGTGCGAGCTCGCTGAGGGTGTCCCCCTCCTGGACAGTGATCGTTCGGACGCCATGGTCTCCAGCTGACGGGGTGAGCCGATCGAGCTCGTCAGCATCGAGAGGACGGCCAGCGCCAGTATGACCGCTGGGGACGGTCATGGTGACCCCGGGAAGAGCGAGTTCCTGACCGACGGCCAGGTGGTCGACGTCGATCCCGGGATTGGCGGCTGCGATACGTCGCCACGAGGTGCCGTCCCCGTACCAGGTTTCGGCTATCGTCCACAGGTCTTCATGGGCACCGATGGTGACAGTCATGACCTCCTCGTCAGGGGCGGACTCACCCTCAGCCCTCGCCTGCACCGCATCTACAGGCTGCGGCGCCGCGGCAGCCGTCGCCACGATCGGCACCGGAGTGGGCGGAACAGCCGAGCGTGTCAGAGGGGACAGGACTGTCAGACTCGCCACGAGCAGTCCGGCGGCGATGCCCTGAACTGTGCCCAGTCCCGGAAGCTTGATGTGGCGACGCTGACTGGTCACCAACCCAACAACCTCCGCAACCACACAGACCGTGAAGACCACCCATGCCAGCCAACCGACGACGGTCGCAATCACCAGCAGGATCGTCCCGTCGTCAGGGGTGATCCAGCTTGACGGACGCAGCATGGTGGTGGCGTCAAGGCGTCCCCATGCCACCAGGGCGGCCGGGGAACCGAGGACCAGGATGACGAGGGCCACGAAGGCCGCAAGACCGCGCACTCTGGCGCGGAGGGATGTGTTCTTCATGCGTGTCGCTCCCGATGGCTGTCGACGGTGGAATGTGCCCTCGACTCGACGTGGAGGGCTCCCGGCATTCCTGGGACGAGAAGGTCAGCGAGCCTGACGGTGCACCTCACCCGGGCCGAGATGAGTCCCGTGGACCCCACTGGCACGGCCAAGGCCGATGAATCGATGGTGATGGCAGGGTCGCTGCACCTCGTACCGGCGAGCTCTACCATGGCGACTCGCTGGCCCACCGCATGACCTTCGCCGACCGTCGAGGCGACCGATCCAGCGCGTGCGGCTACCTCGGCAGCCGACTGGGCATCGGCTCGCACCTCGGACAGCCGCCAACCCCCTGTCGCCACTGCGGCGATCATGAGAAGGCTGGGAAGAATGAGCGCAGCCTCGACGGCAAGTGCACCGCGCTGATGTCCCCGACACTGAGCATGTCGAATCATGTCCCCTCCTCGACGGCGACGGCGTGGCCATTGACAGGGACGACAGCTCCGAACAGCGTCGCTGCCTTGCCCTCGACGTCAACACGTACCAAGGAGTCAGTGGTTGACACCCGTACCCTGACATCGGCCAATTTGGAGGCCTGGGCCACGTCACGAGCAGCAGCTTCGGCATCACCACCATGGGAGCCACGCAAGGCTTGCACCCGGACTGCTGCCCGGGCTGCCTCGGTGGCTGTGGCCCGAGCCTGCAGCACGACCGAGGTCTGCACGACCCCGACCACCACGAGCAGGACCACAGGCCACACCAGCGACCATTGAAGGGATTCGGAAACCCCGCGCTCCCGGGTTCGTCGGTCCGCCTGTCTCGACCTCACTTCGGCAGGTTCGAGGTCACATATCCCTTGATCACGGTTACCACCACCGTTGCGATGGACACAGCACCCACCAAGAGAATGGCGTTCTCGGTTGATTGGCTGAGTCCCCTCTCGTCGTGCTTCTCGACGACCGGCGGGATGCCGGCCATCATCGGCAGGACGACGGACGCGACGGTATTGACATGTTTCATGGCGACCTCCTTGGTCATTCGCACCGGTCTCTCCGGTGACGTCACGAACCCTGTTGTGGGGCAGGGTGTTGAGGGTGCAGGGCGTGGTCATGACGCCACCCCAGCCATGATCAGAAGCGGTGGAGTGATGAGCACCAGGCCCAGGACGAGAACTGGGATGACCATCCAGATCGTCAAGGATTCGGAGGTCGTCTGGGCCTCGACCTTCTCCCGGTTGAGATGGGCGTCCCTCATGTCATTGACGCGTGCTCGCAGAGTTTCGGCCAGCGAGGCCCCTTGATCGTCGAGCCGAAGTACCTCAACGAGCTCAGCCAGCTCCGGGAGCCCCAGTTCCTCGGACAGAGTCTCCAGGCCAGCCCAGGGCGACTGTTGTTCCAATCGGGAACGCTCCAGCGTGGTGCGGATCCGGGCCAGGACCGGGTGATCACTCATCTGTGCAGCCTCGACGAGGGCTCGAGGTGCCGACTGATTTGCCAGCCTCGCCAATGTGACGAGGTCAATGTAGACCAGTACCGCTTCGGCAGCATCCTGGCGGACCGCTCTGGAGCGTGACCTGATCCGGGTGTCAGGAATGAACCATCCAAGAATGGCAAGCACAACCGCCAGTCCGACAGGAGTCACCGGGAGGGCGTCACCCCATATCGCTGTCACGACTCGGGCGAGGACGGGCATCGTCATTCCGCCCACCGCCATGACAGCCTTCTCGGCGACCAAGTCACCGGGAGTCCGGCCCTGCAGCGCGAGGGTTCGACGAGACTTCTCACTGATGAGACGTGGCCACCGTGCCGCAGCGCGTGCTCCCCATCTCTCCAGCCGTCCATCCTCGGAGGCTGGACCGGCGACGGCGTCCTGCCGGATAGGCGCGGACAACCCTGCCAGAGCGTCAGACAGCCTCAGAGGAGCACCACGTCTTCCCGCCATGACGACGATGGGAGCGGATGCCAGCAGTGCTCCACAGATCGCGGCAAGGACCTGGGTGGATTCAGTCATGGTCGGCCTCCCGTCTCAGCAGGATCCGGGCGCGCCGTCGAGGCCTGCTGCGTCGCGACAGGGCGATGAGTCCGACGAGGTACAACCCGGCGTAGCAGCACAGCAGCAGCTGGCCGACACCAGTGCGATAAGGAGCCACATATTCCCGTCCCAGGACGAATGCGCCAGCCAGCACGACGGCGATGATGACGCTGACCTGGCGGACGACGACTCGTGGCTTGGCTCGCTCAGCCCGGATTTCTCGAGCTGCACGAATCCGTTCCTGGAGGGATGCGGCCAGCGCATCAAGGGTGGTGGTGGCTCCCGTTCCCCCTCGCTCGGCTGCCATCATGATCGCGCCAATGACCTGGTCGGCGTCCGCGCTGTCGAGGTCGTCAGCAAGGCCTTGGAGGGCAGTTCGGGTGTCCCATCGCGAATCCAGCCGCGCCACCATGCGAGTGAGCGGTTCCACAAGCACTTCCGGGGCCTGACGACGCGTCGCTCGGATGGCGTCGATGACAGACTTGCCCGTCGACGCGGAACCGCTGACCAGACGCACCCACCGTTCCAAGGCGCGCATGACATCGAGGTCATGCCGTGGCGGGTCGACCAACAAGGCAGGGACGACGACAGCCAGAACCGGCACGATGACGATCAACACCGCCCAGCCCGTCACCAGGTACCCGAGGGCGCCGATCCCCAGACCAGTGAGTCCGTGGACGCGGCTGCGGCGGGGCAATCGGGAAAACCACTTGTCCACCGTTGTCCACAGGCTTGTGGATTGACCTGTGGACAACTGATGGATTGGGGCTGCCCCGATGACGACCAGAGTCAGTCCTCCGACCAGCAGAACCCCCAGCAACGCGGCGACTGGTGTACTCATGCCCATCTCGTCACCTCGGGCTCGTAGTGGGCGAGTTCAGCAACGAGGGCCGGGTCGGGGTGGAAGAGCCCAGGACTCGTGGGAGTCGGTGCGGCGTAGGTGAGATGAGTGATGGGACGACCGTTCTCCAACGCACCGGTCAATTGCCGTATTTCCGTGACGTGACGACTCCGGGTTCCTCCTCGCCAGGTGTCGTCGACCAAGGTGACGTGGACGAGGAAGGTGATGTTGTGGGCGATCTGGCGGTACGCCTCTTCGATCGTCATGACCCCGCCCATGGCGACTCGTCCAGCCAAACGATCCATGGTCGAGGTCGCGGAATGGGAGTGGGTGGTGCTCATGGTTCCGGCCCCAGCCTGCATCGCCTCGAACATGGCGGCTGCCTCGACACCGCGAACCTCGCCGACGACGAGGCGTGACAGATTCTGACGTAGCGCCTCCGGGATGAGATCAGCAACCGTGAATTCACCGAGGGAGCGACCATCCACCTTCTCCCCGAGCCCGACGGTGGCCTGTAGGGCGACCATGTTGTCGCGATCCGGGTTGAGGTGGGTCAGCAACTCATAGTCGGTTTCGAGGGTTCCGAACCGCTCAGTGGGCGGGATCGTGTCGACAAGGGCACGCAACAGGGTCGTCTTGCCAGCTCCCTGGTCTCCCGCAATGACGATGGATCGTCGGGCCAGCACGGCCGCGCGCAACAACATTCCGACGTGGTTGGGCATCATTCCGGTGGCGACGAGGTCATCGATCGTCACCCTCGTCAGGGTGTGGTGACGGATGACGACCGAGGGCCGGTAGGACAGCCCGAACCCGATGGCGTGCAGACGATATTCCGAGCCGAGAGCCACCGTCATCGTCGGATGGGCGTCGTCAAAGGGCCGCGGCGGGTTGGCGGACTCTCCCAGGAAGCGGATCGCCTCCACGAGTTCGTCATCGCTGTCGGCGACCGGTGGGCCCGATTCACGTCGTCCGTCTCCGTACTGGATGAAGACCCGATCACAGCCGTTGATCTCAATGTTCTCGGCATCAGTGATCTGAAAGAGGGGCTGCAGCCGCCCGAACCCGAAGATCGCGTCCATGACGGCGTTGATATAGGCCTCCTTGGTGCGCGTACTCCACAACGCCTGGCCTTCGACTGTGAGCTTCTCGGCGTGGGATTCGACCACCTGGCGCACAATCGACCGACCGAGCATCCTCACGTCATCGCCGCTGAGATCGATTCCGTTGCGCTCACGATGCGATGCTCGTTCCGAGGAGATGCGCTCCGACGCCGTGCGACGCAGGACGACAACTGTGCGCCAGTCAACGTCAGTCGTCTCGAGTCGTCTTGGCGTGGGGCGAGGAGCCGTTGCTGGAGAAGGCGTCACGGACGGCGACATCCGTGACAACAGACCAGCAAGGTCTTCCCGGCTCTCGATGGTGGCTACCGGGGTGTCATCGGCGTACCGGCATACCGCCGAAGAGGTCTCATCAATCGTCATGACGCCGCCCCCACGGCCAACGAGGTCATGGGCTGTGGCCCGTTGATGGTCTCGTTGGAGCGACGAAGTTTGAGTTCCATCGTCTCGGCGAGGGCCCGCAGACTCGAGGCGTACCGTCCACGACTCCACCTCTTCCCCGCCGGGTCGCCATCGGACAGGACAGCCGCAGCCTGAGGATCCCGAGCCACCTCTCCCAACACCGGCAGGCCAAATTGATGTCCGATCTCGTGCGAGCTGTACGGATGCCCAGAGCCCACGACAGCAAGTCCCACCGTTGCGGTGGTGGTTGAGGAGATCGCCTCAATCTCCTTCGATCGCATGGACAGCCCGGCAAGCTGTCGCAGACGCGATCCCGTCACGATTCCGATGAGTGAGGAGCGAGAAATGAGGCTCTCGGACAAGGCTTGTGGACCGATTCGACCACCGTCGACAATAACGTCGACCCCGGCCTGACCGAGATCGGTCATGGCGCTGACAAGACCTGGCCAGGCAGCACCCATGAGAGACGCCTGCCCAAGATGCCCGTAACCGCTGATGAGCCCGACCATCCTATTCTCGTCATCGTGGGGAAGCGGGATGCTTTCCTCCCACATGGCCTGGACCGGATCGGCACCGTCACGACAAGCAGCGGCCAATCCGATCAGCCCAGGGCGCGGCGAGACACGTCCTGCCAGGAATCCTGATTCGATGGCGTGGCCTGGGCACGGGTCAGCGTCAATGAGAATGACGTCGCGTGGCCAGCTCAATGCCAGACCCAGGGCGGTCGTCGTCAGACCAGGGGCTCCTCCAGAGCTGGTGAGAAGCAGGATCGCCATCATCGTCCCCTCTCAACCAGGGCGATGCGGTCCAGTGAGGCCAGGTCAGCGAGCCGGGCCGCACTGCCGGAATCCACCTCGACGTCGACCAGCCAGCCCCCGTGATCGCTGGTACCTTTCGGGGCTGCCACGACGACGGCGTCAAATTTCGAGAGCTGTAAGACGGTCTCGGGCTCCTTGTCAGAGCTGGTTTCCACCAAGATCACCTGAGCTCCGGCGGGAAGGGAGACGGTGGGTAGACGTCCAGCAGCGAGCTTGAGACCAACCCGAGCGCGCCCCGATGCCACCCGAAGCTCGCCGACCGAGTGGGAGCCGAGCAGTTGGCCGGCAGAAAGATCGACGAGAGCATGATGGCCAACAATCTCGTCGAGCTGAGATGCCGGGATGGTCGTCACCGCCCGATCGACGGCCACAGATGTCAGACCGATATCCGTATTGCGGACGATCTCGCCCTGCCCCACTGCTCGCGTCATGACGAGAACCTGATCTGTATGGGCTGCACTGTGCCAGGCGAATGCTCCGCCCAGGCCGCCCAGGCAGGCGCAGAGTACCCCGATGGCGATGAGACGGGGCGAGCGACGAAGCCGAGGTGCCGGCGTCGCCATGTGTGCAGGAGTCGTCGCAGACATGGCCGTGAAGCTATGTGCGCGCCTCGGCTGCTCTCAAGAGACTCACAGCACATCTGTGAACAACAGTTTCATGGGTGTTTCAGATCACACCGCTCACGATCGTCATCCACAGTTTGGCACCGCAGTTGTGGACACTCCTGTGGACAACAACATCTCGGACTCTGCCCTGGCGCCCCTGTCGGGATGGTCATGAGTGAATGGCGTATCACACCACAGACCGTCGCCACCCGTCAGAAGGTGGCCTATGAACATGGCGATTGTGCCATTCAGACACGCCGCATTGATACGGGGGCGAGCTCCCAACTCCTCATGGCTACGCCAAATGCACCTGACCGGTGAGGGTCCACCCCAACCCCGGGTCCACCGCCCCTGCCGAATCGCACACCACGACCTTGGCCGTCACATCGAGTTGCTCTGCTGTCTCATAGGGGTAATTCGCCCCCACCATGAATGACTCTCCAGGTCCCAACACATATGGCGGCCGAGCATTTCCGGGAGCAAAAGGAGTCGTCACCACCTTGTGCATGGCATCGGCCGCTGGCGCCGGCACCGACACCAAGGGCTGACGCCAACTCCAGTCCGGGTAACGCGCAGTGATCGTCACAGTTCCCAGCCCCAGGTTGATCGGTGCGGTGGAGAGATTCGTGATGATGTAACGAACCAGCACAATCGGCGATCCCTTGCGCACCACCGGCGTACCGTCATCCGGATCAACCATGACGGAATCCTTGGGAGCCTTCACGATGGCGGCCTGCTCGACCTCGATGCGGATGCGGTCGTCGCCAAAGCTCCCCAGTTTCGTGCCCGATCGCGTCACCGTGACAGCCCAGGACGGATGAGCATCAGTCCCGACGGTCGGCGAACTCGCCGAGGATGTCGGAGTGGGTTGCGGATCCGTCAAAGGTTTGAGGGTGCTGCATCCACAGATGAGGACACAGAGGAGCAGGGCACATACCACCACGCTGCGGCGCATCTGCTCACCCCCCACCTCATTCAACTCGTCCAGTCGGCGCGCAACAAGGCCATCGTCACCGAATCCCACCGACGTCCTTGCCACGACCGTGCTTGCGGAATCCTGCCACATTCTCGGTATCCCACAGCATTGGCACAGTGAATCATTCTGTCATTGCCACTCCAGGTCGTCAGAGTCACCACCAGCGCATCCGTCGTCGCGAAGGTCTCCTCAGTCCACAATCGCAACGCTCGACGACCCATCCCTCGTCCCCACAGATCAGGTCGGAACAACACGATTCCGAGCTCCCACCAGCCGTCTCCAGCTGGTGGGAGCTCGAACCGGGAGACGAATCCAGCGCGGTTCCCGTCCACCGTCACCACGGCTCGGTGGCCAGTCATGAGGCCCGAGCGCCATTCCTCGGCGAATTCCTCCAAAGTACGGTCATCGTCAGCCCCGAAATACGGCCCGTCCCACTGTTTCCACTGCGGATCGACAACCTCGACATCCCAGTGCCACAGCCACTCCAGGTCCGCCTCCACGAGTGGCCGGACATCAACCTCTCCGACCCGCTCAGGGTCGCCACCACGAGGAACATCGGTTGGAGGAATCACTCCCCCATTCTGCCCGCCAATCCCAACCCGCAGCGTGGCAGGCTGGACGCATGACCACTCCCATGGAACGCACAGCTCTGGTCCTCGAGGGGGTGGGATGCGCTCCTCGTACACCAGCGCCGTCATCGTCAGACTCTTGGACATGGGCTGGGAATTCCCACACGTGTCCGGCATCTCGGCTGGGGCAACACACACCCGTCAACTACATCTCTCGCGACCATTGGCGTACCCGGCAATGCTTCACCGACTTCGCCGACCCCCGATTCGGCAATCTCGGCACCTGGATCATCGGGCGCGGATTCTTCCACGCCGAATACATCTATCAGCGCACCGGTAGGCCCAACCAGGCACTCCCCTTCGACTTCCAGACCTTCTCCGAACCCACCCAGCAATCTCGTATTGACGCCACCCGTACCGACAACGGCCAGCAGACATGGTTCACCGGCGACGAGATGACCACCATGGACGACCTCATGGTGCGGGTACGGGCCTGCTCGACGATGCCTGGTTTCATGCCCCCAATGACCATTGACGGCGTCGAGTACGTCGACGGAGCCATCGGTGACGCGAGTGGCATCCCCATCGACGCCGCCCGGGAGATGCTGCGCGACCTCGAGGCCGATGGCAAGGCCTACGTCTTCTACCCGCGCGTCATGCCCGTCACCAACAAGGAGAAGGACGTCACAAGACTGCGTCAGGCCTATGCCCTCGGAATGGCGCAGGTCAACGCCGAGCTTCCGAAATGGCAGGACTTCCTGGGGGTCTGAAACTCAGCCCTTGGCCACAACAGCCAGCGCCTCGATCGCCCGGTCGTTCTCCGCAGGCAACCCCATCGACAAGCGGATCCCCTCGCTACTCCAGCACCGAGCATAGACGCCCTGGGAAGCCAACGCCTCGTCAACCCGATCGGTGTCGTCCCCTGTTGCCAGCCACAGGAAGTTCGCGTGGGAGGGGCTGACCTGCCACCCCTGCCCGACCAGCGCATCAAAGACCCTGGTGCGCTCGGCGATGATCTGTTGGACCCTCTCGTTGAGCTCGTCCTCGACGGCCAGCGACGCGACTGCAGCCTGCTGAGCCAGGGAGGTCACCGTGAATGGGGTGGCGACACGACGCAGGTCGTCACTGATCTCGGGGGTGGAGATCGCGAAACCAATACGTAGACCCGCCAAACCATAAGCCTTGGAAAAGGTCCGCAGCACGACGACGTTCGGGTGGTGGTCGAGAAGGCTGAGCCCGTCTACGGCGCCTTCCTCCTTGTTGAAGTGGCAGTAGGCCTCATCCATGACGACGACGACCTCCTCGGGCACTTTGGTCAGGAACTCCTCCACCTCGTTGGTGTGCAGGACCGTCCCGGTCGGGTTGTTGGGGGTGCACAGGAAGATGAGTCGGGTGAGGTCGGTGATCGCAGCAGCCATCGCGTCGAGGTCGTGACGCAGATCCTTCGTCAACGGCACCGGAACAGGGGTGGCCCCGGCGACTTGGGTCAAGATTGGGTAGGCCTCGAAGGAGCGCCACGGAAAGATGATCTCGTCGCCAGCACCGCACACGGCATGCATGAGTTGGCTGGCGACCTCGGTCGACCCAGCCCCGACGGCCACCTGGCGCATGTCGACGCCGACATGCTCAGCGATGACCGAGCGCACTTCCTCAGCACTCATCAACGGGTAACGGTTGAACCCGACGAGCATCCGGGTGACGGCCTCGACGACACTCGGCAACGGCCCGAACGGGTTCTCGTTGGACGACAGTTTGACGGTCCCCTCACCGGGAGCGGCCCCCTGCTTGTACAGCGGCAGTCCTCGAACAACATCCCGCCGACTCTGGCTCACGTCGTCCTCCCATCGTCGCTTCGGGAACTCTTTCACACCCTGACTTCCGAGCTGACGCTGTTTCGTCTGGCGGCACCCGGCATGGTGGTGGAGAACGGGTTTGTGATCGGTCCCCCTGCCACCGTGAATAGTAGCTCCGACCGTCAGCAACCGAATTACCACACGCGATCCCAGGCACCCTCTCACCAGCCACCAACGCCCCCAGACACGGACGTGGCGACGCTGGGGAGCGTCGCCACGTCAGATCTCAGAGGTGTCTCACAGCACCTTCGACAGGAAGTTCTTCGTCCTCTCGTGCTGAGGGTTGGAGAGCACCTCGACCGGATCTCCCTCCTCCACGAGGTATCCGTCAGACATGAACATCAGTTTGTCGGCGACCTCGCGAGCGAATCCCATCTCGTGGGTGACGACGGCCATCGTCATGCCGCCCTCGGCGAGGTCCCTCATGACGTCGAGCACCTCACCGACCATCTCGGGATCGAGGGCCGAGGTCGGCTCGTCGAAGAGCATGACGTCGGGATCCATAGCCAGGGCACGGGCGATCGCAACACGCTGCTTCTGACCACCTGACAGCTGTGAGGGACGGACGTCGGCCTTGTCGGCCATGTGCACCCGCTCCAGCATCTGACGGGCACGCTCGGCAGCCTCCTTCCTGTTGGCTTTCTTGAGCTGCACCGGAGCCAGCATGATGTTCTCGGCAACGGTCATGTTCGGGAACAGGTTGAAGTGCTGGAAGACCATTCCCACCTTCTGGCGCACCTTGTTGATGTCGGTGTCCTTGGCAGTGAGGTCCTGGCCCTCCACCTTGACGGTGCCGCTCGTCACCTCCTCCAGCAGGTTAAGGCAGCGCAGGAACGTTGACTTTCCGGACCCGGAAGGGCCGATGATGGACAACACCTCACCCTTGGTGATGGTGGCCGAGATGCCCTTGAGCACCTCCATCTCCCCGAAGGACTTGTGCAGGTCGATGACCTCGATCATGGGGCCGTCAAAGGAAGTTGCGGTGGTCACTTGTTCACCTTTCTGTCGACGAAGTTCGACAGCTTCGTCAGGGCGAAGATGACGATGAAGTAGATGATGCCGACCATCAGCCAGATATCGAAGGACCGGAAGTTCCGTGCGATGATCTGCTGGCCCTGATAGGTCAGCTCGGCGAATCCGATGACAGCCAGCAGCGAGGTGTCCTTGAGGCTGATGACGAACTGGTTGATGACAGCCGGGGTGCTGATCTTGACCGCCTGCGGAACGATGACCTTGCGCATCGACTGCATCCAGTTCAGGCCCAGGGATCGGGACGCCTCCATCTGCCCGGGATCAACGGACTGGATGCCGCCGCGAACGATTTCAGTCATGTAGGCACCGGCGTTGAGGGACAGGGTCAGGACGCCGGCCGTCAGTACGCCGATCTTGATCCCGGTCACCGTGGGCAGACCAAAGTAGAAGAAGAAGGCCTGGACCAGCAGCGGTGTCCCTCGGAAGACGTCGACGTAGATGGCCGCGATGACCTTGAGGATCCCGATACCGGACACCTTGCAGAACCCGAAGATGACGCCGAGCATCGCTGCGAACAGCAAGCTCAGCGCAGTGGCAGCCAGGGTCATTCCCAGACCCTTCATGAGCGCAGGGAAGCTGCTCACGAAGAGCTGCCAGAAGGACTGGTCGGCCTCAGCGTCGGGGGCCTTGAGGTACTTGTCGACCATTTTGTCGTAGGTGCCGTCGGCCCTGACGTCTGCCAAGCCCTTGTTGAAGGCATTCATGAGGGCCACATTGGTGCCCTTGAGGACCGCGAAACCATAGGACCCGCCAGCCACCTTGGGCGTGACGGTCTTGAAGCCATTGCCCTGGGCAATGCCGTAGGCCAGTACCGGGTAGTCGTCGAAGACGGCGACCGCGTTACCGGTCTGCACCTCGGAGTACATGGTGTCCGCCTTGTCCAAGGCCTTGACGGTGAATCCGTACTTCGTCGCGATGGACTTGGCATACATCAAGCCCTCGGCGCCAGTCTTGGCGACCACCGTCTTGCCCTTGAGGTCCTCGTACCCGGAGATGTCCGAATCCTTCTTGACGGCCATCTGCACGCCGGACTGAAAATACGGATCAGAGAAGTCGAAAACCTTCGTGCGCTCGTCGCTGATCGACATTCCGGCGATCACGGCGTCGGCCTGTTTCGCCTGGACGGCCTGGAGCGCAGCGTCGAAGCCGATCGCCTTGATGTCAACCTTGAATCCCTCACGGTTCGCGATCTCGCGGATGAGATCCATGTCGATACCGACCATCTCACCGGAGGAGTCACGGTACTCAAACGGTGCGAAGGTGGTGTCAGTGGCAATGATGAAGGTCTTGCCCTTGACCGACGAGGAGTCGTCGGCATGTGCCTGGGTCATTCCGGAACCCATGAGGGTCACCAGGCCCACGAAGGCAGCCATGATGAGACCCATGAGTCGTCTGACCCGCTGTGACACGTGAATCATGCGGTTTCTCCCAACTTGACGCCGCTGTGGCGCCACGGCGGGAATCGTAGTGATATCGGGGGCCTTCCCGCATTCGTGCCACAAGGCGCACCCGCCCGGGAAAACCCGAGCGGGTGTGCCTTCGCCCATTCCGACGGCGGCCTTACAGCACCCTGATCAGGAGACCAGCGCGAACACTCCCCACGTCAGCAGGAAGCCTGTCAGGCTGAAGATCGTCGACAGGACTGTCCAGGTGCGCAGGCCGTCCTTGACGCTGAGCCCAAGGTACTTCGTGACGATCCAGAAGCCAGAGTCGTTGATGTGCGACAGGCCGAGGCCACCGAAGCCAATCGCGAGCGTTACGAGCGCCACCTGGGTGCTGCTGTAGCCGACGTCGGCGATTGGCTGCGCCATCAGACCAGCGGCGGTGAGGATCGCGACGGTGGCCGAGCCCTGCGAAGCGCGCAGCGCGGCGGCGATCAGGAAGCCAGCGAGGATGACCGGCATGTGGAGGCCGATGAGCACTTCGGAGAATGCTTTGCCGATACCCGACGTGACCAGCACGTTCGCGAACACTCCGCCCGCGCCGGTGACGAACACAATTACTGCCACGTCCGGTAATGCCGAGTCGAGCACCAACCCTCGCTTCGCCAGCCCCCACCGCTGCTGATGGCCGACGACGAGGTAGGCCACGATCACTGCTGTGAGGAGTGCGAGCGGGGCGGCACCGATGACTGCCGCGAGTTTCTGCGGCATCGAGCCTTTGGCGAGCATCATGTTGCCCACAGTGCCGATCATGATTTGCACGATCGGCAGCAGGATGAGCGCGACGACGGTCCCGGCCCCCAGCGGCTGGCGAGTTCCGCCGTCGACAGGCTCCGCCTGCTTGGTGGCCGGCGACTCCCCGAGCGTGACGCTCTCGAGCTTGAACAGCTTTGCGGCTATGAAACCGATCACCGTGGTCACAGCGGCAATCGGCAGGCCGATGAGCAGTGACATGCCGTTGTCGGCACCCGTGATACCCGCAGCAGCAACCGGGCCCGGATGCGGAGGCAGGGCGACGTGCACCGTCAGCATTGCACCTGCCACGGGGAGGCCGATGCGCAGGGGATTGATCTTGGCTGCGCGAGCGAAGCCGAAGATGATCGGAGCAAGGATGATGAACCCCACATCGAAGAACACGGGAATGCCGAGGACGAATGCGGCCGCAGTCACGGAGGCGACGACGCGCTTCGGCCCCAGCGCGGCCGAGAAGCGCTGCGCGAGTGAGTCGGCACCGCCGGCCGTCTCGATCAGGCGCCCCAACATCGCGCCGAGACCGACGACGATCATCACGCTGGACAGTGTGTTGCCCATGCCCGTGGTCATCGTCGGGATGATGTCGAGCAATGGAATACCCGCTGCCAACGCGGTACCGAATGACACGAGCAGCATGGCAACGAATGCTGGCATCTTGACTTCGATAACCAGCAACAACAGCAGCACGATGGCACCGAGTGCGATGCCGAGCAGCGCTCCGGCTCCCATGTCAGCCCCGCTTTGGGGTGACGACGTCGATGATCGACGAATCGTCGCGCGCAGCCTGACCGTTCGCGTAGCCGAGCAGGTAAAGTTGTTCGGCTGCGGCCGCGACGGGAACGGCCATGCCCACCGACTTGGCGGTGGCCGTCACGATCCCCATGTCCTTCACGAAGATGTCTTCGCGTGACTTCACCTCAGCCTCCTCGCCGCGATAGCGTTGAATGGCGCGGGGACCGCGGTCGCCCAGCATGAAAGACGCGGCAGCGCCGGACATGAGCGCTTCAAGGGCCTTCTCTTGGTCCAGGCCAAGTTGGCCCGCGAGCGCCAGCGCCTCGCCTGCGGCGGCGATATGGACGCCGCAGAGGAGCTGGTTGACCGTCTTCATGGCCTGCCCCTTGCCGGGCGTTTCACCGACGAGCACCAGGTTGGAGGCCATGGCCTCGAGCACAGGAAGGGCGTGGGCATACACGTCGGGGTACGCTCCGACGACGACCAGCAGGTCACCCTTGCCCGCGCGGACGGGGCCTCCTGAGACGGGCGCGTCGACGAGGCCGATGCCGTCGTCCGCAAGCCGTTGCGCGACCTGCTCGACAGCAGCAATACCGACGGTGGAGGTGAGGATGATCGCGCTGCCCTTCGGCAACATCTCGACGATGCCCGCGCCGCCGTAGAGGAGCTCTTCGAGCTGGGCCTGATTGCGCACTGCGACAAGGGCGACGTCCGCGTCGGCGCAGGCCTCTCGCGCGCTGGCGCGGCAGGTGACCCCCTGTTCGGCTGCGAGCTGGGCGCGCTCGTCGGCGATGTCGAAGCCCGTCACGGTGAATGACTGAGTAAGCCAGGTGGCCATGGGCAGTCCCATGGCACCCAGGCCGAGAACGGCGATGTTCATGGTTAAATCCTTTCGGTTGGAGGGGAACAGCGATGGTGGTGGGATCAAGCTTGGGTGAGTTTCACGACGACTTCGGCCAGCGAATTGGCCTGCCCAACGTTGCCAGCGAACACGACGAACGGAATGCCGGCTGCGGGGCCGTCCTGGGCGGACCAGAGCGACACGATGCCCGGCAGCATCGGACCGACGACGTTAGCCCGCCGGAAGCCGAGCCCGTGCGTCGCCACGTCGGATGAGGTGATGCCACCCTTGGCGACGACGAACCGCGGCAACGTCTTCGCCAGCACCTGCTGCACCACCTCGACGACGGCCTCCGAGACTCTCCGAGCGATGTCGAGCGACGCCTGCCTGTCGGGGCCCGTGACGAGGGCGCGGGAAGTGCGGACGACCACATTCCCTTCGGCGAGGTGCTTTGCCGCGCGGGCAGCGACATCACGAACATGCTCATCCCGACGGCCCTCACCGACGATCTGCGCCACCTCGATTTCGAGCTCGAACGGCTGTTGCGTCTCGCGGAGAAGGTTGAGCTGGTGAGTGGTGAGATCCACGTGACTCCCAACGACGATCAGTCCGCCCGGCGTAACGTCACGACCGCTGCGGGAGGCGCGGATCTCGTCGACGCTCACGGGCTCCTTGACAGCCTGTCCGATGCGGCCGCGGAGAAACGGCGGACCTACGCGATACACGAAGTGTGAGCCAGCGGACTCTGCCGCGATGAGGGCGAGCGCCAGAGCGCGCAGGTCGTTCTCTTCCACAATGTCCACGACGATCGGCTGCCGGTTCGTCGCCGAGCGCAACAACGCGATGGCGCCCTCATGGTCGGCGCGGAGCGTGGCGAGATCGAGCACCAGCACGTCGGCGGCGGGGACGGCGCCGTCGGTCTTCTCCTCCACCCAGCGAGGCAGGTGCGACGAGGAGTAGCCGAACGTCGCGTCGCGCGCGAACTGCGTCTCGCCGACGGGTGAGAACCCCTCGGCCACGGATCCGGCGTAGTGGGTACCGCGTACCGTGATTCGGCCCGCGTCACCGAAGGCAGGGACGATGACCACGCCGTCGACGGGGCGCGCTCCATGCCGAGCTAGCTCGTCGGCGATGGTGTCGGGCTCCAACGGGAAGTGCCCGCGCAGCGTGGAGTCCGAGCGCGAGACAAAAGCGACGGGGTGCCCTTGACTGGCCTCGATCGCGGCGGCTACGACCTCCCTGTTGACGCGCGCTGCGTCGTCGGGGGCCAGCGACCGCGAGTTGGTCATGACGTAGACGGCGGGTTTCCCGCTCGAGAAGGCCCAGCGGAAGTCCTCGACCTCCCAGTGCGTGAGCACCGGAAGATCGGCGACGGACTGCGTGCCGGTGGGGTCGTCGTCGAGGACGACGTAGGTGGTGGTGTCGTTCGCTCTCGTACGCGCCTCGACGACGTCCGCTGCCGTCAGCTCACGCGCTGGGGGCATCCCGTCCAAGAGTTCGGCCAACAGGAAAGCCATGCTCTCACTCCTTTGTGCTCAGACCTCTGAGGTCTTTGCTTGATGGTAGACACACCGAAGAATGTTGCGCAAGGGATCGTCGGAGATTTGGCCGGCTCAGTGGTCCGAGGCAAACTTCGCGATGTCGTCGCGCGTCTGCGTCATGTGTGCCCGCATGGCGTTCTTGGCTGCCTCCGCGTCCCTGACCTTGATCGCCCGGAGGATGTCGCGGTGGTGGCGCGTCGCGCGCTCCCGCACCTCAACCTGCGCCGAGGTGACCCGACGGGAACGCTGGAGGGCATCGGTCAGCGAGTGCATGACGGGGGCGAGGAAGGGATTGCCTGTCGCGCGGAGAATGCACTCGTGGAAGTCGAGGTCGAGGCGGACGACCTCTTCGATGTCTTCCCTGGCGGCAGCCCGATCATAGTCTGCGAGGCATGTTCGCAGGGCGTCGAGGTCCTCGTCTGTACGGTGCTGCGCAGCAAGTCCGCAGGCGCCAACCTCGATCATCCGCCGCACCTCCGTGAGCTGACGGCCGAGTTCCCGGGGTGAGGTGGTGCGGGCGACGACGTTGATAAACGTGGGCAGGTCGCGCCACTCGCGCTGCTCGGTGACGTAGGTGCCACGGCCGTGCACGACGTTGAGGATGCCACGGTCGGTGAGCGCACGGACCGCTTCTCGCATCGTCGGGCGCGA
Source organism: Cutibacterium nasicola (assembly GCF_052654715.2). Taxonomy (NCBI): domain Bacteria; kingdom Bacillati; phylum Actinomycetota; class Actinomycetes; order Propionibacteriales; family Propionibacteriaceae; genus Cutibacterium; species Cutibacterium nasicola. Next base: position 2,313,489 of record NZ_CP199745.2, read on the forward strand.
GACACCAAGGAGATTCGCAAGGTCCTGTTCCGACGGCAACGCCTCGCCGGGCGCAAACGTGCCGTCGACGATGTGGTCCAAGATCGCGTCGATGGCCTCGTCGGCAAGGGGTCGTCGGGCCATACTCTCCTCCGTCCTCCCGGCATGACCAAGTATGGCCAGCCGGTGTGTAGGGACGAGTCTAGTGGTGGAGGCCCTTTCCTCACCTGATCGGAGGGAGGCAGCCGCCCACAGCATCGCTTGGTGCAGGATGCCGCCAAGGTGGCTGTCGCGCGTGAAGGTCGCCCCGTCGCAGTCGAGCGTGACCGTCGGCTACCTCGGGGCGGCGATCGCGGGCACGGCCGGTCAAGTCCCTCGTAGTGGTGTAGCGGTGTGTTCTTTCGCTTAGGTGGGGCGGGCAGTAAGCCTGACTTGATGCAGTTTTTCGGGGTTCGGTCGGGTGTGTTGGTCTGGCTAGGGGTTTCGTGTTCGATCGTGGCTGTTTTGGGGCACTAAGACGGTCCTGGGGGCCCGTATTGTGGGGGTCATGACCTATGTCCGGACGGTCCGCACGGGTTCGGGTGCGGTGGCGGTCCAGATCGCTGAGAAGCGACGGGGCAGGCGCATCATCGTGGAGTATGTGGGCTCGGCTCACAGTGACGAGGAACTGGCGGTACTCAAGACCACTGCCTGGGCCAGGATCGAGCAGTTGAGCGGCCAGGAGCCCTTGGACCTGGGCGTGGAGATCCCGGTTGCGGTCGAGGAGTCGTTCACCGAGCCCGTGGTCCAGGACAGGTTGACCGGTGAGGACTCTGGACGCCATGAGAGTTCAGCGCTTGCCAGGCCTGCGCAGGTCGTCTCGACGGCCTCGGACCTGTTGTGGTCTGTGCTGGACAGGGCCTATCGCCGCCTGGGATTCGACGCGGTTGCCGATCAGGTGTTCGAGCAGGTCGTTGTGGCCCGGATCGTCGAACCCACCTCGAAACTGGCTGTCGGGCGGGTCCTGACCGGTTTGGGTCAGGACCTGCCGCATCACACCACGATCTACCGGCACCTGGCTCGTGCCCAGGACCGCGACTACCGTGCCGTGATCACTGATGCCTGCCACCGGTACTCGGCCGGTGGCGGGGAGGTGACTCTGGTGCTCTATGACGTGACCACCCTGTACTTCGAGGCTGAGAACGAGGACAGTCTGCGCAAGGTCGGCTATTCGAAGGAACGCCGGGTTGATCCCCAGATCGTGGTCGGGCTCCTCGTGGACCGCTGGGGCTTTCCCCTCCAGATTGGCTGTTTTCCCGGCAACAAGGCCGAGACCACGACCCTGATCCCGATTGTTGAGGCCTACCGGTCGGCCCACGAGATCGCCGACATGGTGGTGGTCGCAGACGCCGGCATGCTGTCGGCCTCCAATCTGGAGGCCCTGGACGGTGCGGGTCTGCGGTTCATCGTGGGATCCCGGTCGGTAAAGGCCCCCAGCGACCTGGCCGGCCATTTCCACTGGAACGGCACGGCCTTCGATGACGGGCAGATCATCGACACGATCACACCCCGCACAGTGAGGAGGAAGACCTGCCACCCTCGCAGCAGACGGGCCGAGCCGGTCTGGGATCCAGCCGGGTCCACCGATAGCTGGCGGGCGGTCTGGCAGTACTCCCGCAAACGGGCCGTGCGGGACTCGGCCACATTGACGGCTCAGGAGAACCGCGCCAAAGCCGTGGTCGACGGTGACAGACCGGCCCGCAAGCCACGGTTCGTCAGCGCATCGGCGAACGGCTTGTCCTTGGATCACAAGGCGATCGACCGGGCCCGCCAACTGGTCGGGTTGAAGGGATACGTGACCAATATTCCAGTATCGGTGATGACTCCGGTCCAGGTGATCGGGGCCTACCACGACCTCTGGCACGTCGAGGACTCCTTCCGCATGGCCAAGTCCGACCTGCGGGCCCGGCCCATCTTCCACCGGCTCTCTGACTCCATCGAGGCCCACCTGACCACGGCATTCGCCGCCCTGGCAGTCTCGCGTTACCTACGACAGGTCACCGGCCTGTCGGTCAAACGGATCGTCCATACCCTCGCCCCACTACGCTCAGCGACCCTGGAGATCAACGGCTCGCTTCACACCATCAAGCCCCAGACCACACCCGAGGCCCGCGCCATCATCAACGCGATCGAGTCCGATGCGGGGCACTAAGCCAATGCAACAAGTCAGGTGCCACGGAGCGCACCTGCCCGGGAAGGCGCGCCTTTGCCCATTCCAACGGCTGATCAGGCGAGCTCGTGGTGGTGCAATTCTTGCCTTTCGTCTCGGGTAGGGTGTCCCGCAGGATGACGTCGCGCAGCAGGCCGAGGGACATGCCGGCGGTACCGGTGATGGTGGGGTCGGTGCCGGCCGGACGTGATGACCGGAACGAAGGCGACGGCCCCGGAGACCTCACATGGATATTTGCTTGTCGAGAAATTTCATGAATTCATGATACGACGAAATTGACCGTAATTCTGTGAACAATTCCTGATCGTAGAGGACACGAATCAACGGCTGATAGAACCTCACGAAATCATCATAGTCCCCCTCATTGATGGCAAGCAGGAGAACCAAGCTAACATCTGACGTTTCCCAGTCGATCGGAGTTGACGGTATGAGGATCGCAATCTTGGTCTCATACGCCAAGAAGTCCATCGCGTGTGGGACCGCGAACCTCCGGAAGAAGACCGTGGATGAGTACCCTTCCCTCAGAAAAACACTTTCCCTGAAGGTGTCGGGAACAATACCATTCCCCTCCATCGCCTCACACATGAAGTCGAGAGTTTCACGCCATGAGTCGAAGGATCTTCCAGTGAAGAACAATGTAGGATCGAGAAAACGTTTCATCGCGCTTGCAGTGGCAATCCGCGACTTCTTCTCACTAGCCCTCAAGAGTGCAGAATCAATCGCCGACAGATCGAGATCCGACATCAACGCACTGATGGGAACACAGGTATGACGGTGCGATGGTTCCTCAGTCGTCGATATCACGATGTCGCAATCGCAGGTATCTGCTTCCGCGACAGATGAGACGATGTCCACAATTCTCATCCGATCCGCGAAATGGTCGACCAGTCCGGTCAATAGAAGATCACGGAGTGCCCGGTAACGAGGACAGACCACCACTGCTGTAACCAAACTCGGATTCGGCGCAGGTTCAGAATACAGTCCTATGTAGACGGCCAAAAGCCCGATCTCGTCATCGGTGAAGAAAATTCCCAACAGCCTCGAAAGCTTGTCAGCCAAGTACACGGCGGCGTCATAAAGGAATGGTGACCGTGATCTCAATGACTCACGCAGAGTATTGCGAAAATAGGGCATTGAAGGAGCGTGAGCCATGAGTCGTTCAACATGTTTCGAAACACTGCCGTACAGCTCTTCCTTCGCGATGACCAACCCGAAGTGTTCAACCGTGTCATCCAGGCACCTGCTCACTGTCGAGCAAATGTCACAGGAATCAGAGTGATGATCGGGTTCGCCATGCCCAAGTCCGAGGGTCGCTCCAATGATTGACCTCAAGTAGGCGTCATCAGCGGATGACAGTGGGCGATCAGGGTACAACTTCCGCAATCCAACCAGAAACTGATCGCACAACATCTCAGATTGGTTACTCATCACCAGATCCGTCGCCGCGTCGTCCTCGATCGGAAAACTGTACCGTTGTACGCATATTGCGATGTTCACGACCATGTTGCTGAGTCGTATGTCATCAATTTCCAGGTAGTGATCACACAACGTTTCGACGACCAAGTTCTCGATATCACCCAGTCTGACATCTGGCAGATACCTGGCCACCTTGTCATTCTGGCCGACAACAGCGTCCATGGCCGTATTCACGAGGCTTCCCAAGAAATTTCGGAAATGAACTTCGTCGCCATCCAGCTGAATCTCTGAACCCTTCACCGACAGGTGCAACGAATGATCTTCGAACTGTGGCTTCAAACGTTTCAGCGATGCTTTTATGACAGACTCGCTGAGATAGCAATCACGCATGACGTCATAGATCGTGGTGTCGGGAGTGTCGAGCAGATACAGGAGTATCCGTTCGTGATGCTCGAGCTGAGTTGAAAACTCTGAATTCCTTGCAACGACCTCGGTGTACACGGATTGCTCCACCGAATATCCGTTCGTCGTTGATTCAATAATATTTTCCCGACTGATCCCATTGATCCGCGCAATATCGTATCTGAGCGTCCTCGTACTGACACCAAGGAGCCCCGCGAGGTCGGTCCCTTTGATGGAGTGATCGACCTCGCTGAGCAGCTGCAGCAACAGAGCCTGCCGCTGTGAAAAACGAATCAACAGAACACACCTGACATCGACGTATCATCACTGGAACGACACATCATGTCATAGATCCTTGTGCGGTGGAATTCGGGTTTTGCCTCGGCACTGGCAACGAAGCGTTTCCCCCTGGACGGCAACGAATCTGATCCGCACTCCTGGAACCGATGGGGCATGAAATGCTCGTCGGCCTCAACCATCATTGTCGTCCAGGAAGGGTCATCGCTGACCCAGTGCCGAGGACAAAACGGCAACCACATCGCACCGCGGCGAAGACAGGAGGTTACTCAATGGCCGAGATGATGAACGCTGCACTAATGTATGGACCTGGCGACATTCGTGTCGAAGAGGTACCGAAGCCCACGTGCCCTCCCGGAGGATTCATTCTGAGGGTCGATGCCGTGGGACTGTGTGGTTCAGACGTTCGCAATCTCACGACGGATTCCCGGAAGGGCGACTATCCCTTCATCTACGGACACGAGGTCGTGGGGACGGTGTGCGAGACGGCCGATGACGTGGCCGGGTACAAGACTGGCGACAGGATCTACGTCTACCCCGAAGCACACTGTCTGAAATGCGAGTACTGCCGTTCGGGACACAGCAACCTGTGCACTGACGTCGAACACTACGTGGACCGCCCCGGCGGTTTCGCAGAGTACGTTTCGTACACGAGTAAGCGTGTCGAGCGCGGTGCAACGTTCCGGGTACCCGAGGGAATCTCACCGGTTCGTGCCAGCCTGGCCGAGCCCCTGTCGTCGGCGTATTCGTGTGTTGAGAACATCAACGTCAAGCTCGGGGACACCGTCGCGATCCTCGGAGCTGGCCCCGTTGGCATTTTCCTGTCCATCCTGAGCAAGCTGCGCGGGGCATCGCGGATCATCCTGATCGACATCAACAAGAACCGTCTGACGCGCGGGCTGGATTTCGGAGTCGACGAGATCATTGACTCCAGCGATGTTGATCCGATCGGCGCTGTCCGTGAGCTCACGCACGGATTGGGCGCAGACAAGGCCATCTCAGCAAACCCGACCGCTCTTGGCCAGCAACAAGCCGTCGAGATGACTCGCCCCGGAGGAACCGCTGTCTTCTTCGGTGGTGTCCCCAAGGGGACCTGTGTCAGCCTTGATTCCAATTCCGTCCATTACAAGGGCATGTGGATCTACGGCCACTATGGGGCAACCAGTGTTCAGGTCCAAAAGGCATTCGAACTCGCCATTGACGACAAGTTCCCCGCCGAACAGGTCATCAGCAACGTTGTGCCACTGAGTCAGATCAACGAAGCTATCGAACTCACCCGTACCGGCGAGGCCCTGAAGGTGGTCCTCGTACCCCATGAAAAGGAAGGTGAACACCATGACAAGTGAAGTCAAAGTTCTCATCGCATGTGGCTCAGGAATCGCCACGTCTACGGTCGCTCAGGAAAAGGTCAAGGAAATCCTGCGAGACGCCAAAATACCCGCAAAGATCACCAAAGGGACTGTGGGACAGCTGCCGACTCTCCAGGACGGAGTCGATGTCATCATGTTGACGACCCGCTACGGCAAGCCGTTGAACAAGCCCGTCATTCAAGTGTTCGGTCTCATTTCCGGTATCAACCAAGACGCGGTGGCAGAAGAAATCATCTCCACGTGTCGAGATGTCTTGAACCAGAAATGATCTTCTAGGAGCATTTTATCATGTCAATCATCAAGGATATTCTTGACATCGGCGCCGTGGTCATCCTGCCGATCGTCATGCTGATCCTCTGCCTGATCTTCAGGATGCCTTTCGGTAAGTCCCTCAAGGCCGGTCTGATGATCGGTATCGGATTCTCCGGCCTGTCCCTGGTCATCGGATTCCTGATGACGTCCGTGCAGCCGGCAGTGGATTACTACCGGCACATGGGCGGTGGATTCACGACGGTTGATGTCGGCTGGGCAGCAGTTGGTGCGGCATCATTCGGAGTACCGTTTGCCGCTCCCGCCATCCTCCTTGTCGTCCTCATAAACGTTGTCATGATCCTCGCGAAGATGACGAACGTACTCAACGTCGACATCTGGAACTTCATTCATTTCCTGGTCCCCGGGACGCTGGCCTATGCACTGACGAACAACGCCTGGATAGGACTGGGTGTCGTCTTGGTGCTTTCGGTCATTGATCTCATCGTGGCTCAGCATGTCGCACCAAAGTGGCAGGAATACTATGGTCTCACAGGAACAACATGTTCGACTCTTTCCTACATCACATCGGCATGGCCCATCGCAATCGCATTGAACTGGGTCATCGACAAAATTCCCGGAGTTCGTAAGATCGACATCTCCATGGAGAATGTCGGCGACAAGCTCGGATTCTTCGGCGACACCGCCTTCATCGGTCTCATCGTTGGTGTATTCCTAGGACTCATGACCCGTCAGCCCTGGCAGGGCGTCCTCATCATGGGTATGGGAATCGCCGCCGTTCTGGTGCTCCTGCCTCGAATGGTCTCGGTCATGATGGAGGGTCTGTCGACGGTCGGTGAAGGTGCGAAGGCCTTCATGAAGCACCACCTCGGGAAGAACAAGGATGGCAGTGAACGCGAGCTCAACATCGGCATGGATGTCGCTCTGGCACTCGGTGACCCGGCAGCCATCACCATCACCGTTCTCATGATCCCGCTGTGCATTGCCTTCGCATTCATCATTCCTGGAATGAACTACTTCCCGGTCGGGATGCTCACCGTGATCGTCTACATGATGCCGATGATCTGTCTGGCATGCAACGGAAACATGTTCCGCTCTCTCGTCATTGGAACGATCTACATGTTCTTTGTTGAGTGGGGTGCCAGTTTCTTCGCGCCAGAGGCTACTGCGATGATGCACGCCACCGGCGTTCAGGTTTCCGGCTCTGTGACTGATGCATTCTTCGGTTACAACCTTCCCAACGTCATCATCTCGCTCATCCACCGGATGTTCTGATCTGACGGAGCACAGTATCCCCGCGGCTATTTCCGAGCCTGTGAAAGCAGTAACAATATGAGTGTACTTCTGAACACCAAGCTCACAAGCATAAATATCGACGCCACCGACCGTGATCACGTCCTGACAACCATGGCTGACCAGCTGGATGAGTCCGGGGTAACCAGGCCAGGATTCTTGGAAGCCCTCTTGAAACGAGAGAAGGACTACCCAACCGGCCTGCCTGTCAGTGGCGGCGTAGCCATCCCGCATACAGATCCTCTGTATGTCACGAGAGATGCCCTGGCTGTCACGACCTTGCGTACACCGGTTCTCTTCGGTCAGATGGGAGGATCAGAAGAGGATGAGGTTCCAGTGTCCGTCGTCATTCTCATGGCTTTGTCGAATGCGGACGATCATCTGAGCATGCTTCAGAACATCGTTAAATCCATTCAGGATGGCGATCTCATGAAAACGATCAGGAGCGCTACCGAACCAGAAGAGATCGTTTCCCTCGTCAGGGCGATGATACCTTCTGATGCCGAAGCTGCCTGACGACAGCTGGCGCTGAATCTCATACCAGATTGTGCAGCGCGACATCATGCCACGACAAAAGAATGAGCTTGTGTCGCTCATGACGTCGCGCTGTATTCACATTCGATCCTGATTGTTTCGGCATGTGATCGGGATCACCAAGACGACTTCGTCGTTGCAGTTGTTTTTGGAAAGGCTGAAGAATGAACAACAAGAGCACTGACGGGCCCCTTGTCGTCGCCATCGATTCATCAACGACCTCCACGAAGGCCATCGTCGTCGATGTCGACGGAAATGTGCTGGACACCGCCAAGCGTCCCATCCAGTTGCACACCCCTGCAATGGATCAGTACGAGCACAATCCCATCCGCTGGTGGGAAACCTCGCGCGACACGATCAGCGAGGTCATTTCTGGTCTCAGTCCTGCAGATCGATCCCGTGTCCGCGCTATTGGCGTGACACAGCAGCGAGAGTCCTTCGCCCCGTTCAAGGCAGACGGCACACCACTGCGCAACGGCATTCTGTGGTTGGATGGCCGCGCCACCGAGCAAATTCGCACCTACGGCACTGATCGCGTCCACCAGTTGTCCGGAAAACCGGCAGGCGTCACACCTGCCATCTACAAGATGGCATGGCTCAAGCAATACGAACCGGACGCCTTCGCCCCGGCCGACAAGGTCATCGACGTCGGCGGCTACATCTGCTTCAACCTCACCGGGAGGTGGGCCACGTCGGAGGCGTCCGCCGACTCCCTTGGTCTGTTCGACATCGAATCGCGCACGTGGGCCGACGAACTCCTCGAGGTCGCCGGTGTCCGTCGCGACCAGATGGCCGAACTCGTCCCACCTGCTGATGTCATTGGCAATCTACGCCCCGAGCTTGTCGCGGACTGGGGACTTGACGGTACGATCCCGGTCATAGCGGGGCTTGGCGACGGTCAGGCAGCCGGCATCGGCGCCGCCGCAATCACTCCCGACATCGCCTACCTCAACCTCGGCACCGCCGTGAACGCTGGCGTCGAATCCCCCACCTACAGGTACGACTCCGCGGTACGGACCCTGGTGTCCGGAATTCCTGGTGAGTACGTCTTCGAGGTTCTGCAGTCGTCCGGCTCCTACCTGGCCGGGTGGTTCCGCGAGGCGCTCGGTGATCCACGTCTCCTGGGTGAGCCAGATCCCGAGCTCGAGGCGGCTGCCAGCACCATCCCTCCTGGCTGTGAGGGCCTCATCACCCTCCCCTACTGGAATGCCGTGCAGTCTCCGTACTGGGATCCGGTCGCCCGTGGAGCCGTGGTAGGTTGGCGCGGGACTCATTCCCGTGCACACATGTATCGCTCCATCCTCGAATCCATCGGATTCGAGATGCGCTTCAACCTGGACTGCATCGAGAAACAGACGGGCGTCCGCATCACGACCTTGCGTGCCATGGGAGGCGGAACTCGTTCCACGCTGTGGCGTCAGATCATGGCCGACACCGCCGGTGTGCCCATCACGACATGCGTCGAGGACGAGATTTCTGCGCTGGGTGCCGCTGTGCTCGCCATGGCCGGTATCGAGGCACATGGCAGCCATGACGTCGCCGTCTCCGCCACGGCGATGGCTCACTTCGGCGACACCACCGAGCCCGACATGTCCCTGCACGAGCAGTACGAGGACATCGCCGAACTCCAGCATCGTCTCTACCCGCAGCTTCAGGAGGTCTTCGAGGACCTCCACACCTTGGCCAACAGATACCCCAGCACCAAGCCCGAGTCACCCAAGCTGTCGTGCTGAGGAGGGGCAAGACTACGGTGGGGTTGAAGGTGCCAGATCTGACATCCTTCGCGACACCGTCCGCCTCGTGATCGACAGCGAACACAGGAAGGATGCAACATGTCAATTTTCACCGTTCTGGGCGCAGGAGCCATGGGCACCGCGCTGTGCAAACCCCTCATCGAATCGGGTTGGGAGGTGCATCTGTGGGGGACATGGTTGGACGACCACCTGCTCGACTGCATCGAGAAGGGTGAGTCCCATCCCCGCATCAAGGTCGAGGCAGCACCGGGAATCAAGACATATCGCTGCGACGAGCTCGCGGCGGCCCTCGCGGACTCTGAGGTCATCGACATCGCCGTGACGTCTGACGGCCTGCCGCATGTCACCGAGATGGTGCTGGAACACCTCGGAGATCTGCGGGCTCTGTGCCTGACGGCCAAGGGCTTCTGGACCAATCCCGAAGGACGCATCACACTGCTGCCCGACGCCATTCGTGCCATCGCAGCTGACAAGGGGGTCTCCCTTCCCCCGATCGTCGCCATCGGTGGACCTGTCAAGGCCAATGAGTGCGCTGCCGGAGAGGTGACGGCGACGACCTTCGCCTGCACCGACTTCGACATCGCCAAGGGACTGGCAGCTGATGCGTCCACCGCCACCTACGGCATTCGTCCCAGTGACGACGAGGTCGGCGTCGAGCTGTGTGCTGCCCTCAAGAACGTCTATGCCATTGCCCTGGGCATCGCTGACGGTCTGGGGGAGGCGAGCGGCATCCCGCGTCACAACCTCAAGGCAGCGACCTTTGCCCAGGCCGTCCGGGAGATGTCCATCCTCGTCGACCATGCCGGTGGTCATGCTGAGACTCCCTACGGCCTCGCCGGGGTGGGAGACCTCGAGGTCACCGGTCTGTCCGGCCGAAACAAGCTGTACGGCGTTCGCCTCGGCAAGGGGGAACACCCCGATGACGCCTTGGCGACCATGAATGAGCTCGAACAGACCGTCGAGGGGTACCCGGCAGCTCCGCTGGCCGTTCGATTCGCCGATCAACTTGGTGCGGACGAGAAGACGGTCCCACTGCTGCACACCGTGGCCCGCATCCTTTCCGGGGAGGCAAACGACGTCCACAAGGCTGTAGCTGCCGCCGTCAAGCCCTGACGATGTGACAGGAACAGTGCGGTGCGGAGTCATCGATCCGCACCGCACTACTTGTCTCGTGCGTGGGCGACAACATGGACACCTACGTCACTCCACGAGCGTGAGACCAATGACGCACCCGACGATCCCGCCCAGCAGCAGAACCCTGACCACCCAGCCCGGCTCAACGCCGATGATCATCGCGTACACGACCGTGACAACGGCCTCGTTCCAACCCACACGGCACAGGCCGTCCCTACACGTACGGACTTCAGTGCCATCGCCACGCCGAGCATGCTCACGGCACACCCGACAACGACGCTCGGGACGGGTTTGGTGAATCCTTCGGATCGACCCATTACCGTCATTCAGACGGCCCCAAGGAACCGAGCACCACAAGACTCAGCCATGCCATGACAACAACCACCTTTTCCAGGCCGCCTTGTCGCTGCCCGGGTACGGCTCCCTCGTCCGGATCCCACTGGTCAGGGGCATGGCCCCTCCTCACACACAGCGAGCTACCGACCCAAAAGGCCTCCACTGCGGACAAGCATGGCGCACAGCGCCAGTGAGACGCCATCTAGACGCAACAAAACCCCTTGTCATCAAGGGGTTTTGTGTCGTGGGCCTAACTGGACTTGAACCAGTGACCTCCGCCTTATCAGGGCGGCGCTCTAACCGACTGAGCTATAGGCCCGAACCTCGACCGGTTTACCGGCCGCGAATAAGGACCCTAATGGATACTTACCGTTCAGGGCAAATCGGCATCCGATCGAGGTGTCATGCTCCACTCAGAACGCCACTCCACAATGAACGATGACGTTGGAGTACGGAGTCGTCTCACCGGTTCGCACCACGAAGGAGACACTCGGAAGTGCCTTCTTCAGGTCTTCGTGACTGACGGCTCTGACCTCGTCGATCCGATTCCTCACCCACTCCTCCGGCTCGTGGCCGACAGCTTCGGTGGCGATCGTGGCCCCCTCGACGGCGACCTCATCCAGGATGGCGTCGAAAACCTCCTGGAACCTCGGAGTTCCCAGCACCAGGGCCAGATCAATCACCGGAACGTCCGCAGGAATCGGTAACCCGGCATCCGCGACGACGAAGGTCTGGGTATGCCCCAACCTGGCCACCGCCGCACACAACTGAGGGTTGAGCAATCCGCTCTTCCTCATGCTTGATCCCCCTGACGAAGGCTCTCGATCTCCCCAACGCTGGGGTAGGAGGTCTGTGCCCCTCGTCTGGTCACCGTCGCCGTCGCCACCGCAGTGGCAAAACGGCAACCTTCGAGAAGGCTATGGCCGCGAGCCAGCTCAGCGGCCAAGGCACCGACGGAGGCGTCACCCGCACCGACCGTATCGACAGCAACAGTGCTCGTTGCCGGCACGGAGTCGAAGCCTTCCGGTCCGCCGACAATGCATCCGGCCGATCCCAGGGTGATGACGACGCTGCGACACCCAAGGTTCAACAACTCACGCAGGGCGGCATCAGGATCCTCCTCGAGGCGAGGTGTCGTCGACCCCAGCGCGGCAGCGACAAGGGCAGCCTCGTGCTCATTGACCACCAGTGGATCGGACATCCGGATGACCTCTGGGTCCACGTCAATGACCGGAGCCAGGTTGAACACGAACCTCTTGGCGCAGCGGGCCGCCGCGGCGATCCCGTCGCGCGGGATCTCGCCCTGGCAGACCACGACGTCAGCGCCCTCCACCCTCTCGGCCTGAGCACGCACGCTCTGGCCATCAACCGTCCCATTGGCAGCCGCGATGACGATGATCGAGTTCTCCCCGGAATCAGCCACCATGACGACGGCGGTCCCCGTCAGGATGTCTCGATGCTCCACACCGTCAAGGCCGACGCACTCCGAGAGCAGGGAGAGGGCCGTCCGTGCGGTCGGATCATTCCCGACGGCACCGACCATCTCCACCTGGGCTCCGCAACGCGCCGCCGCGAGGGCCTGGTTGGCCCCCTTGCCGCCGGGGGTCAGGGTGGCCTCTCCCCCGGCCAGGGTCTCCCCAGGTCCTGGGAACCTCTCCACACCGACCCTCATGTCGGTGTTGATCGACCCCACGACGGCAACCTTGCCGGAAGATGTCACACACTCATCGCTCATTCGTAGTCCTTCGCGTTGTCCTTGGTCACCAGCACAACCTTGATCGGGGTGGTCTTGGAAACCGTCTTGCCGGCCAGAATGTCGGCGGCCTGGTCCACCGCGGCCTTGCCAAGCAGAGCGGGCTGCTGGGCGATCGTCGCTCCCAGGGTTCCAGTCTTGACGGCCTTGATGCCGTCAGCAGTGCCGTCGAAGCCGACGATCTTGACGCCCTTGCCAGCCTTCGATCCCAGAGCGGAGATGGCGCCGATGGCCATCTCGTCATTCTCGGCGAAGATGCCAGCCGCCTTCGGGTGTGCCTGCATGAGATTGGTCGTCACGTCGAGGGCCTTGGAGCGGTCGAAGTTGGCGGTCTGCTTGGCGACCACCTTGATGGACGGGTGTTTGGCGATCTCCTCGGTGAATCCCTTGCCACGGTCGCGGGATGCCGAGGCTCCCGGGGTCCCCTGCAGGTGGATGATCTCGCCCTTGTCGCCCATGATCTTGGCGAGCTCCTTGGCAGCCTCGGCACCACCAGCCACGTTGTCAGAGGCGATGAAAGAGGCGACGTCACCGCTGGAGGAGCTGCGGTCGACAGTGATGACCGGAATCCTGGCCTTGTTGAGGGCCTTGACTGAGGGGGCGACGGCGTCGGAGTCGGTCGGGTTGACGATGACGACCTTGGCCGCAGTGGACACCGCATTGGCGAGCTGGTTGGCCTGGGTGGCGGCGTCGTCGGAGGCATCCTGGACCTGGAGGTTGACCCCCTTGGCCTTGGCCTCCTTCTCGGCGCCGTCAACCAGCTGGACGAAGAAGGGGTTGGTCTGGGTGGAGACGGCCAGCACGACCGTCCCGGTGGCGGCCGATCCGGATCCGCCGTCGCGGTTGCAGCCCGCCAAACCGGTGGCAGCCATCGACGCGACGACCGCCGTCGCGAGGACCTTGTGAGCAGTCTTGAACTTCATCGTTCCACCTTTCATCTTTCAACAGTGTTTTTCAGTTGCCAATATTGTGCTCAGGACTCTTTCTTGGACCTGAGGACGTCGAATCCGACAGCCAGGGCAATGACGCAGCCAATGACGACCTGCTGCCAGAAGGAGGACACATTGAGAATGTTGAGGCCATTACGAATGACAGCCAGAAGGACAGCACCAATGAAGGTACCGCTGGCCTTTCCAGAACCGCCCGACAGGGAGGCGCCACCAATGACGACGGCGGCGATGGCATCCAGCTCATATCCCATACCCGCTTGGGGCTGAGCCGAGGACAGGCGACCGGCCAGCACCAGGCCGGCCAAGCCTGCGAACAGACCGGCGAGGGCGTAGACGGCGACGAGGATGCGACGCACCGGAATTCCGGAAAGGCGAGCAGCCTCCTCGTTGCCACCGATGGCGTACAGGGACCGGCCGAGCACTGTGCGCGACAGGATGAACCAGCACACCACGCCAGCCAGAGCCAACATGATGACGGGGACGGGGATCGGACCGAGGTCCGCACCCAGGTGGTCCACCGCATCCGACGTGGCAACCGGTGTTCCACCGGATATGACGAGAGTCAGGCCACGAGCGACGCTCATCATGGCCAGCGTCGCGATGAAGGCCGGCAGCTTTCCGTAGGCGATGGCCAGACCGGAGGCGGCCCCGGCGAGGAGACCGATGAGCAGGCCGATGATGAGGGTGAGCCATCCCGGCAGACCGACGTTGGAGAACATCCACGCCGAGACCATGGCCGACAGCGCGGCGACGGAACCGACCGACAGGTCGATGCCGGAGGTGACGATGACGAAGGTCATACCGAAGGCCATGATGGCCACCACGGCTGCCTGAATGCCGATATTGATGATGTTCGGCACGGTGAGGAACACCGGGGTGGCAATGAACAGGGCAATACACAGAATGATAAGACCGACAAGGGCACCATGATTGAGGGCCCAGGAACCAATTCTCCTACCGACTGACGGTTTTTGAGTGGTGGCTGTTGTTGCGGTGGTCACGATGATATTTCCTTTCCCGATCATCGCCGATCGAGACAAGACGACATTGTTTCAATACTTTTCGGATTCAGAAATGGTCATTCTGGTTTTTCATCGACGGGATCGACGGAGGCCACTGCCAACTCCATGACGGCATCCTCGGTGGCCGTCCTGGCATCCAGGGTCCCCATCGCCCGTCCGTGGGCCATGACGAGGATTCGATCGCTCATCCCGATCACCTCGGGCAATTCGCTGGACACCATGAGGACGGCTCCCCCGGCTTCGGTGACGGAGTTGATGAGCTGGTAGATCTCGACCTTCGCACCGACGTCGACCCCTCGGGTCGGTTCGTCGAGCAGCAGGATTGACGAGTCCGCGAGGATCCAGCGACCGATGACGACCTTCTGCTGGTTGCCACCGGACAGGTTGCGCACCGGCTGATCCAGACCGGCCATCCGCACCCGCAGTTTCCCGGCGACGTCCTGGGCTCGTCGTCGCTGGCCGGATCGATCAACCAGACCGGCGTGGGAAGTCGACTTCATGGTCGCGTAACCGAGATTCTCGTTGACCGAGGCGTCCAGGACCAGTCCCTGGGACTTGCGCTCCTCGGGCACGTGGCCGATGCCATGGGCAATCGCGCGGGATACCTTTCCGCCCGGAAGCTCCTTGCCATGAACGCGGACGGTGCCGGAGTCGTACTTGTCAGCCCCGGCAACGGCTCGCAGGACTTCGGTACGTCCGGCTCCCACCAGGCCGGCCAGACCCAACACCTCGCCGGCATGCAGCTCGAATTCGACGTCCTGGAATGCCCCTTCACGACTGAGTCCCTTGACTGACAGCAGCACCTCTCCGACCTCGCCGCGGTGGCGCGGGAACTGGTCGTCAATGTCACGGCCGACCATCATCTTGACCAGCTCGCGCTCGGTGGTGGAGGCGGGAACCTCACCGACGAGGGTGCCGTCGCGCAGCACGGACACATCGTCACCAACGCGCGAAATCTCGTCGAGGTGGTGGGAGATGAACACCATCGCCACGCCCTTGGCCTTGAGGTCGTCCATCACCTCGAAGAGCTGACCGGATTCCTTGCGAGTCAGGGCAGCGGTGGGCTCGTCGAGGATGAGCACCCTGGCATCCATCGAGAGAGCTCTCGCGATCTCCACAAGCTGCTGGTGCGCAGTACTCAGCGACCCGACGAGCCGATCCGGGGAGACGTCCAGGCCAATCCGCTCCAGAGCGGCACGGGCCTGGGCTCGCATCGGACCCCAACTGACGAGTCCACCACGGCTGGGAGTACGTCCCAGCATGATGTTCTCGGCCACCGACATCTGTGGAACGAGGTTGAGCTCCTGGTGGATCGTCGCGATGCCCTCGGCCTCAGCAGCCTTGACGGTGGGAAGGTCAACAGGGTTGCCATCGATGACGATGGATCCCGAGTCTGGGTGGTAGATACCGCTCATCATCTTGATGAGGGTGGACTTTCCGGCTCCGTTCTCACCGAGGAGGACGCGCACCCTGCCCGGGATGACGTCCACGGAAATGTCCTCAATGACCTTGACGGGCCCAAAAGCCTTACTGACGTGGTCCAGTCGAAGTACTGGCGATGTTGTCACTGGTCCTCCTTGACCATTCGGGTTGATGCCCTGACGATGAGATGGGTGTCCAGTCGAGCGGAGCTGGTCGGTTCACCAGCCATGGCATGGTCCAGCAGATCAACGGCCACCTTTCCCATGGCGTCGATGTCCTGGGCAACGACGGTGAGGGCCGGATTGGTGAGACTGAACACCGGAAGGTCGTCGAAACCGACCAGGTCGATGTCTTCACCGATGCGAACTCCCCTGTCGAGGCAGGTTCGCAGGGCTCCCATCGACATCAGCGAGTCGGAGGCGAAGACGGCGGTGGCACCGCGATCGAGTAGTTGTCCGGCACCGACGCGTCCCGATTCCTCCTGGTAGTCACCTTCCACCACGAGGTCATCGACGACGTCGACATCATGCTCGGCCAACAGCTGGCAGTAGGCCTGGTAACGCTCCAAACCAGTCGACGTCTGTTGGGGGCCGGTGATGAAACCGATCCTGCGGTGCCCACGTTCCAACAGGTGATCGACGGCCTCCCCCATTCCGTTCCACGGATCAGAGGTGACGGAGGGCAGTGACGACCCCGCGACCTCACGGTCCACGCAGACCACCTGGACCCCGTCGTCGACCAGGTCCTTGACGGCAAGTTCTCCCAAGCCGGTCGGGGTGACGATCGCACCGTCGACTCGCTGACGACGAAGGGTGTCGACGTATCGGTTGAACTGGTCAGGGGACTCATCGGCGTTGCACAGCAAGGTGGCCCAGCCATGGGCCAGGCAGGCGTTCTCCACAACTGATGCCAGCTCGGCAAAGTACGGGTTTCGAATGTCCGGGACGACCAGACCAATGACGCCGGTGTGGGCCGAACGCAGCGACCTGGCATGAGCGTTCGACAGATAACCGAGCTCCTTGGCCGCCTTGCGCACTGCAGTACGCGACGCTTCCGAGGTCGCGGAACTGCCATTGAGAACGCGAGATGCTGTCCCGAGGGACACACCGGCCAGCTTGGCGACGTCCTTGATCGTCGATTTGCGATCCACCTTTCCCTCCTCTCGTCATCGAGTCCGAGGTCGCCGGGGCCTGTCCCCGACCTCACCCGTGGAAACGTTTCCACAGATGTATGGCATAAATGAAAGCAAACGAGG
Source organism: Cutibacterium nasicola (assembly GCF_052654715.2). Taxonomy (NCBI): domain Bacteria; kingdom Bacillati; phylum Actinomycetota; class Actinomycetes; order Propionibacteriales; family Propionibacteriaceae; genus Cutibacterium; species Cutibacterium nasicola. The sequence continues at coordinate 2,330,885 of NZ_CP199745.2, forward strand.
AACCCCGTGTCAAGGGAATTGGCAGCGGTCCTCGTCAGACCAGTGGGATTGGTATGTGACGTCGCGTCGGACAACACAAAACGTCCCCGAATGCTCACGCATCCGGGGACGTTTCCGCACTTTCAAAGTCCTCAGTCCTCCGCGAGGGTCACCTCCAAGCCACCCATGATCTGAGCGGCCAGGTTGTACAGGAAGCTGAACAGGGTCGAGATGGCTGTGAACAGCACCGCGTTGATGGCACCGATGAGGGCGGTCAGACCCAGCACTCGGCCAGTGTTGACGTAATCGGACAACTGGAACTTCGAGTTCGAGCTCGGGGAGCTGATGAGGTCGTTGGCGACCTTGTTCATAGAGTCGAAGGCACCCGAGGCACCGATGATGCCCCAGATGATCCAGGTCGCGATGAAGAAGATGATGGCACCGGCGACACCGAAGAGCAGGGAGGTCTTCATGACCGACCACGGGTCTACCCGCGTCAGACGCAGCCGGGCCTTACGGGTACGCCTGGCAGCGCGGGCGGGTTGATGCGCCTGGGCGGGACGGGAATCCGGCTGATTGGGCGCCTTCTCCCACGTCGTCGCTCTCGCGTCGGCGCGCTTCACCGCAGGGGTCGACGCCGTCGTCCGCTTGCGATCAGACTCTTGACGCGGGTCGCGGCGCTGCTGGCCCTTCTGCTGGAAGGTACGACGAGCTTCACCGGCAGTCCAGTGCGTCGCCTCTGGGTCGTCGGGACCCGGATGCGTCACCTTCTTCTCGTCACTCACCGTTGTCCTCCGGCTTCATGTCGCTTTCCGCCGTATCGACGGTACGGTCGTCGTCCACAGTATCGCCTTGCGGAAGCACATCCCCGGATTCGGTCTGCGTGGCACCACCTTCGGCGGTTTCCACAGCCTTTTCCTCGACGTCCTCCTCGACCTCGTGCTCGGGATTCACCGCGATGATCGAGACGGCGTCGTCACCGTGCACGGAGACGAACTTCACCCCCATCGTCGAGCGTCCCTTGGCGGGAACCTCGGAGACGGCCGACCGTGTGATCTGACCCGAGGTCTTGATGGCGATAATCTCGTCAGCCTCGCTGACCACCAGGCCACCGACGAGGGAACCACGCTCCTCGTTCAGGGCCATGGCCTTGATGCCAAGGCCACCACGTCCCTGCTGACGGTACTCCGAGACGGCGGTGCGCTTGGCGTAGCCACCGTCGGTCGCAGTGAAGATGAAGCGGTCGTCCTCAGGCATGTCGGAGTGAATGATCGACATCGACAGCAGCTCGTCGTCACCACGGAACTTCATGCCGGTCACGCCGGAGGTGGCACGACCCATCGGCCGCAACTGGTCATCACCGGCGGAGAACCGGATCGCCTGACCTTTGCGGCTGATGAGCAGGACGTCGTCCTCGGCCGAGCACTGCTCGGCACCGATGAGTTCGTCGTCCTCGGTACGGAAGTTGATGGCGATGACGCCGGCCTGACGGGAGGAGTCGTAGGCCTTGAGGGCAGTCTTCTTGACCAGGCCCCTACGGGTTGCCAGCAGCAGGTACTCGGCGTCCTCGTAGGAGCGCAGGGTCATGACCTGGGCGATCTTCTCATCGGGCAGGAAGCTCAGCAGTCCGGCGACGTGACCACCCTTGGCGTCACGGCCGGCCTCCGGCAGCTGCCACACCTTGGTGCGGTAGACACGGCCCATGTTCGTGAAGAAAAGGATCCACTGGTGGTTGGTGGTCGTGAACAGCTGGGCCACCTCGTCGTCAGCACGCAGGCTGGCACCGCGAACACCCTTGCCACCGCGCTTCTGCACGCGGTAGAGGTCGGTGCGCGTGCGCTTAGCGTAACCACCACGGGTGATGGTGACGACGACATCGTCGTCGGGGATGAAGTCCTCCTCGGAGAAGTCCCCGTCAGCCGCGATGATGCGGGTGCGACGCTCGTCACCGTACTTCTCGACGATCTCGGCGAGCTCGGTCGAGATGATCTCGCGCTGACGATCCTCGCTGGCCAGGATGGCCTTGTACCCGGCGATGAGACGCTCGAGTTCCTCGAGACGGTCGATGATCTTCTGGCGCTCCAAGGCGGCCAGACGACGCAGCTGCATGTCGAGGATGGCGCGAGCCTGGATCTCGTCGATGTCGAGCAGCTCCTGCAGGCCGGTGCTGGCGGCCTCGGTGTTCGGGGAGCGACGGATGAGGGCGATGACCTCGTCGAGCATGTCGAGGGCTTTGACGAGGGCTCGCTGGATGTGAGCGTCCTTCTCGGCCTGGGCCAGACGGTACTCGGTACGCCTGCGGATGACCTCCATCTGATGATCGATCCAGTAACTGATGAACTGATCCAGACGCAGGGTGCGCGGCACGTTGTCCACCAGGGCCAGCATGTTGCAGCCGAAGGTGTCCTGCAGCGCGGTGTGCTTGTACAGGTTGTTCATGACGACGCGCGGCTGGGCGTCCCTCTTGAGGACGATGACCAGACGCTGACCGGTACGGGCCGAGGAGTCGTCACGAATGTCCGCGATGCCGTTGATGCGACCGGAGTTCACCAGGTCGGCGATCTTGGTGGCGAGGTTGTCGGGGTTGCACATGTAGGGCAATTCGGTGACGACCAGGCACTGGCGTCCCTTCTTGTCCTCCTCCATGTCGATGACGGCGCGCATCGTCACCGAGCCACGACCTGTGCGGTAGGCGTCCTCGATCCCCTGACGACCCACGATGAGGGCTCCACCGGGGAAGTCCGGGCCCTTGATCCGCTCCATGCACGCCTCGAGCAGTTCCTCCTGGGAGGCCTCAGGGTGTGCCAGGGACCACTGCACAGCCTCGTTGACCTCGCGCAGATTGTGGGTCGGGATGTTGGTGGCCATACCGACGGCAATGCCCGAGGAACCGTTGACGAGCAGGTTCGGGAACCTGGCCGGCAGGACGACCGGCTCGGTCTCCTTGTTGTCGTAGTTGGGCTGGAAGTCGACGGTGTCCTGGTCGATGTCGCGGACCATCTCCATGGCCAGCGGAGCCATCTTGCATTCGGTGTACCGCATGGCCGCGGCACCGTCGTTGCCCTGGGAACCGAAGTTGCCCTGGCCTTGTACCAGCTTGTAGCGCATCGCCCAGGGCTGAGCCAGTCGCACCAAGGTGTCGTAAATGGCCGAGTCGCCGTGGGGATGATACTTACCCATGACGTCGCCGACGACGCGGGAGCACTTGTTCCACCCGCGATCGGGACGATATCCGCCGTCGTACATCGCGTAAATGACGCGACGGTGCACCGGCTTGAGGCCGTCGCGCACATCGGGCAGGGCTCGCCCGACGATGACGCTCATCGCGTAGTCGAGGTAAGCGCTCTGAATCTCGTTGCGAATCTCGACCGGCTGGATTCCGACGTGACGGCCGGTCACCAATCCTTGACGGTCCGCCTGGTTCTGTTCGTCGGGCTTCTCGTCGTCAGCCATGGAGTGTCCTTTGAATGATCAGTGGATGAAGGGAGGTTCGAGGGGATGTTCAGATGTCGAGGAAACGAACGTCCTTGGCATTACGCTGAATGAACGATCGGCGCTGCTCGACGTCCTCACCCATGAGGATGGAGAACATCTGGTCGGCCAGGGCGGCGTCGTCAAGGGTCACCTGGAGCAGCAGGCGCTTGTCGGGGTCCATGGTGGTGTCCCACAGATCCTCGGCGTCCATCTCGCCCAGACCCTTGTAGCGCTGGATCGGGTTGACCTGAGGCAGCTTCTTGCCATGGGCCAGACCGTCGGTGCGCAGCAGGTCGCGCTCCTCGTCGGAGTAGGCCAGCTCATGGGGGGAGTTCGTCCAGCGCAGCCGGAACAGCGGTGGTTGGGCCAGGTAGACGTGCCCGGCGTCAATGACCGGACGCATGAACCGGAACAACAGGGTCAACAGCAGGGTGCGGATGTGCGCGCCGTCGACGTCAGCGTCAGCCATGAGGATGATCTTGTGGTAGCGCAACTTATCCAGATCGAAGTCCTCGTGGACGCCGGTTCCCAGCGCGTTGATGATCGACTCGATGGTCTCTGAGCTCAGCGCGCGGTCGAGACGGGCCTTCTCGACGTTGAGGATCTTTCCTCGCAGCGGCAAGATCGCCTGGATTCGCGGGTCGCGGCCCTGGGAAGCTGATCCACCGGCGGAGTCACCCTCCACGATGAAGATCTCGCACTCCTCTGGGTTGGTCGAGGAGCAGTCCTTGAGCTTGCCGGGCAGAGAGGTCGAGCCCAGCAGACCCTTGCGGTTACGAGCCAGGTCGCGGGCCTTGCGGGCTGCCACTCGGGCCTGGGCAGCGGCCTGGGACTTGCGGACGATGTTCTTGCCCTCATTGGGGTTCTCCTCGAACCAGTCGGAGAGCTTCTCGTTGAGGGCCTTCTGGACGAAGGACTTGGCCTCGGCGTTGCCGAGCTTGGTCTTCGTCTGGCCCTCGAACTGCGGTTCGGTGAGCTTGATGGAGACGACGGCGGTCAGTCCCTCGCGGATGTCGTCACCGGAGACGCGGTCCTCACGCTTCTTGATGAGTCCCCAGGTCTCGCCCCACCGGTTGACGGTGTTGGTGAGGGCAGCACGGAAGCCCTCCTCGTGGGCGCCACCCTCGATGGTGTTGATGGCGTTGGCGAAGGTGTGGACGCTGGTGGTGTACGAGGTGTTCCACTGCATCGCAATCTCCAGACCCATGCCCTCCTCGGGACGGTGGGACTCCAACGAGATGATGGTGGGGTTGATGACGTCGCGGGTGCCGGTGAGGAAACGGACGTAATCCTTGAGGCCCTCCTTGTAGAGGAAGTCCTCGTGGACCGGGTTTCCCTCGTCATCGGCGTGGTCGGCACGACGGTCCGTGAGTGTGATCCGCAAACCCTTGTTGAGGAAGGCCATCTCGCGGAACCGGTTTGACAGCGTTTCGTAGTCAAAGACGATGGCATCGAAAATCTCGTCAGACGGCTGGAAACGCACCGTGGTGCCCTCATGGTCGTCGGGGCCGAGGGCCTCGCACTGCTCCAATGAGCCGTCCGGTTCTCCCAGACTGAAGGACTGACGCCAGTGGTAGCCATCGCGTCTCACCTCAACGACGAAGTGGGAGGCCAGGGCGTTGACGACCGAGGAACCGACCCCGTGCAAACCGCCGGAGACCTTGTAGCCGCCATTGCCGAACTTGCCACCGGCGTGGAGCTTGGTCAGCACCAAGGTGACGGTGGGGATGTGTTCGATGGGGTGTTCCTTGACAGGAATACCACGTCCGTTGTCGGTGACCTGGCACCAGTTGTCATCGAGTAGCTCGACCCGAATGGTGTCGCAGTAACCGGCCATCGCCTCGTCAACGGAGTTGTCGACGATCTCGTAGACGCAGTGGTGCAGGCCGCGCTCACCGGTGGAACCGATGTACATGCCAGGACGCTTCCGAACGGCTTCCAGACCTTCCAGGACGGTGATTTGACCGGCGTCATAGGACCCGTCGACGGTCGTCGGGGGAAGATCCGAGTTGAGAACGTCAGGATGATCAGTGGCGTCGATGAGAAGGTCCTCGGGGGTGTCCCCGTTGGTCACGGACTCGGGCATCTCGGGCTGGCTCACGGGCAATGCGCTCCTGTGTCTCTACAGAGGTCACGGTGACCTCCGGGCCTGGCGTCACCGTCGGATGTCGTGAGCCGACGGAGAGCTCAACGCCCTAATGCTACCGCAATCCTGCGCGGTACCGGACAGTGGAATCCGCGAGACGGACTTTGAAAGGCCCTGAGAGCGATTCGACCCCCTACCCCGACCACCGGGTCCGGAGTCGGGGGTCACCGCTTCAGCAGCGTTTCGCGGCCCGTCATGGACGAGACGCCGTGACCCTGACGATCCGGGCCCCGGGCGAGGTCATTTCACGGCACCCTCGGTGATGCCCGCGATGAAGTACTTCTGCAGGATGACGTAAGCAATGACGACGGGCAGGGAGATGATCACCGAGCCGGCGGCCAACAACGTGAATCCCTGGGTGTACTGCCCCTGGAAGAACGCCAGCCCGAGAGGCACGGTTCGCAGGGAGTCCTTGGTCGTCATGACCAGCGGGATGAGGAACTCGTTCCACGTCCACATGAACTCCAGCACCAGCAGGGTGAGGATCGAGGAACGCCCGAGCGGGGCGACGATCCGCCACAGCGTCTGCCAGGAATTGAGGCCGTCGATCCGGGCAGCCTCGACGACGGAGCGGTCGGCCGATTGGAAGTAGGTCCGCAGCCAGAAGGTGCCGAAGGCGATCGACTGAGCGGTCTGCGGTGCCACCACCGACCAGATCGTGTCGGTCAGACCCACCGTCCTCATGTCGAAGTACAGGGGCACGATGATGGCCTCACTGGGCATCATCATCCCCAGGATGAACACATAGAACATCACCGTCGAGCCGCGGAAACGCATCGTCCCGAAGGCATAACCGGTCATGATCGACGCCACCGTGGCGATGATGACCACGAGCAGGGACACCGTGATGCTGGCCAGCATCGAGCGCCCGAAATGTCCTTGGGTCCAGGCCTGGCCGAAGTTCACCAGACCTCCCGGAGCCCCGGCGTCATGGCCCATCGCGGCCTGCACGAGGATCACCAAGGGCAGCAGGGCAAACAGACAGAACAGGACGAGGATGACGTAGTTGACGACCGTCTCACTGGTACGGGTTCGCATGTCAGCCCTCCTTCCCGATGCGCTGGACTCCGACCGAGATGACGAAGATGATGAGGGTCAGGAAGACGCCCACGGCCGCGGCCTGTCCGACGCGGCCCAGCTCGAAGGCCTGGTGGTAGACCTGATACGACGGCACGGTCGTGCTGTACCCCGGCCCGCCCTTCGTCATGACGTAGACGAGGTCGAAGGTCTTGAGCGCGGCGATGACGGTCATCGTCAGGGACACCGCTATCTGCGGACGCACCGACGGCAGCGTGACGCTCAGGAATTCCTGGATCGGTCCGGCACCGTCGAGGCGGGCGGCCTCGTACTGTTCGCGCGGAATGCTGCTCATCCCGGCCAGCATAAGGACGGTCACCAGACCGATCTCCACCCACATCCCGACGATGCCGACACTCGGCAACGCCCAGCCCCTGTCCCCCAACCACGCCTTGGTGGCCACTCCCAGTCCGATGGCGCGCAGCGCTACGTTGAGCGGACCGTCGGGCTCGAAGATGTGGCGCCATGCCACACCGATGGCAACCATGGCGACGACCTGGGGCACGAAGATCACCGTCCGGAAGAAGGGAATTCCCCGGATCCTGCCCCGGTCGATGATGGCCGCCACGACGAGCCCGATGACCAGCGGTATCAGGGCGAAGAAGATGATGAGAACAGCCGAGTGCACGAAGGCGACGCCGAGCTTCTCGTCGGAGAAGATCGCCCGGTAGTTTCCCAGTCCCGCCCACGTACCCAGGGTGATCCCGTCCCAGTCGTACAGGGAGATCTGGACCGACCGGATGAGGGGGTAGAGCAAGAAGGCGGCGTAGATGAGGAAGCCGGGCAGCAGGTACAGCCATGCCACCCGCCTCGGCTCACCCGGCGCTCCTCGGCTGGGGGTTGTGTTCCTTCTCATCACGAATTCTGGTTCCCCACGAAGTCCTCGTAGTCCTTCTCCAGGGTCTTGAGGGTGTCCTCCGGGGAGGCCTCACCTGCCAACAGACTCTGCAACGCCGCCCCGAGGGTGTCGCTCATCGTCGGGGTCGCCCAGTCGAGGTAGGGCAGCAGGGAGTTGTCCTGCGAGGCCTTGCCGAAGGCGTCGAGGAGATCCTCGGTCATGTCGTCGGAAGCCTTCTGGTCGGTCGTCTCGACCACCGGCAGGTTTCCGGTCTCGGCAATGACCTCCATGGCGTCGGCACTGGTGATGTGGTTGATGAAGGCAGCAGCGGCATCGGGGGTCTTGCACTTGCTGGTGACGGCGAAGGGCAGACCGGTGGCACCGGTGGTGTACGAGACCCCGTCGGCCTTGGCGGGCGGGGGAAGGATGAACTCGACGTCACCTCCCATAGCCTTGGCCAGGTCGGCACCCAACCAGGTGCCGCCGATGAGGAAGATGCCCTTGCCCTTGGAGAACTGCTGCCAGGCCGGGTCGTAGCCCAGTCCGTTGACCCCGGAGTTGAAGTAACCCTTCTTGACCCATTCCTGGATTCTCTCCATGACCTTCCGGTTGCCGTCACTCTGCCAGGTGGCTCCCTTGTTGCCGTATCCGAGCTTGCGAACGGCCTCGGGGTCCTCGAAATGCCCTTGGACGGCACCCAGGACGTGGATGGCAGGCCACTTGTCGAGGTTTCCGAGCATGAGTGGGACCTCGTTGGCGCCCTTCGCCTTGCCCAGGGCGGACTCGAAGTCGTCCCAGGTCTTCGGCAGCTCGAGGCCGACCTTCTTGAGCTTGGCCTTGTTGACGTAGACGCCGACGACCTCGCCGACCTGGGGCAGACCGTAGAGCTTGCCGGCTCCGAAGGTCTTGGCGTCGTCGGAGTAGGACGCGGTGGCACGCACCGACTCGGGGTAGCGCTTGTCCCATCCGTAGGCCTTGGCGTACTGGTCCAATGGGATGAGCTGACGGGCCTTGACGAACTGGCCGAGCTGGGATCGGGTGTTGTTGGCCTGGACGACGTCGGGGGCGTCATTGCCGGACAGCGCCAGGCGCAGGGTCTTGGTGAGGTCGTCGAAGGACCTCGACACCCGCTTGATCCTGATGTTCGGGTATTTCTTCTCGAAATCCGCAATGAGACGGGTCATCTGAGCGTTGCCACCACCACGGACCTCCTGGTCCCAGACCGTCAGGGTGACGTCGCCCATCGCCTTGGCGTCGGTCTTGACCGAGGAGGGCTCGACCTTCGGACTCGAGATGGATCCGCTGTTGGAACCCGGAGCACATCCAGCGGCGAGGACGGCGACCGCCAACCCCTCGATGACCGTCCTTCTGCTGACCTGGTTGTTCCTCATGGTGTGCCCTCCTTGGCGTGGTGTGCCTGCGATGGTGAAGACGATGTGATCAGGGTGTGGCCACCGTGGGGTTCGGTCGACGGGCTGGTCCGGTGCCCTCCGGGCAGTCGGCGAGGAAGGCGAATCGCGTCGCCAACTCCTCGTCGGAGCGACCGATGGTCCACCACCACTGATGGATCTCGGTCCAGCCGGGGGTCGAGAGGGAACCGGTGAGTCCCTCGACGGTCAGGGCCGAGCACAGACTCGCGAGGTCAAGGGTGCGTGCCAGTGGCCAGCCGTTCAGGGTTCCCCACAGCACTGCGGCGTCGAACTCGTCGCCAGCCCCGGTGGCGTCGACCATGGACGCCTCAACGGGACGCACCGGGAATCCCTCGGGATTGTCCGGATCAACCGCCCAGGCACCGTTGGCGCCGTCGGTGACGATGACCGTCGGCACCCGGGACGCGAGAACTGCGGCCGCATTTTGAACGGTCCACACCCCGGTGAGGGCACGGGCCTCCAGGGAATTGGGAACGATGATGTCGCAACGGTCCAGCAGGGACAGCGCGTCAAGGTCCCACCTGCCCGACTCGTCGAAACCGAGATCCCCCACGACGATCGCCCCCTCGGGAATGTCGACGTGCTGGTCACGTCGCGGGTCGAGGTCGACGAACACGGCACGAGGGTGCCCGACGATTCTCCGGTCGTGGGAATCAGGCGTGGGGGTCTGGTAGGTGATCATTCGGCGATCGTCCGCCTGTGCCAGAGAGACGGTCACGGGTGTGACCCAGCCGGGATGTGTCGCGACGTTCTGCAGGCCGACACCCTCGTCATCGAGGATCGCCAGCATCCGGTGGCCCAGCAGGTCGTCCCCGGCGTCGGTGGACAGATCCACGCGGGCTCCCAGTCGGGCCAGGCCGACCGCCAGATTCGCGACGCCACCGGGAGCCATGGCCATCGTCGTGGTGAAGATCTCCTCACCGCCCTCGGGCAGGCGTGCCAGATCAGCGAACACCATGTCGACGAAGAGTTGGCCGCACAGCGCGACATCAGTCCAGCCGTGTCGGCCAGTGGGACAGGCGATTGGTCGCGTCATCGGAGTCCTCCGTTGGATAGTCCATCTGACCTCATGATGCAACGACGATATCCGGATCGCAACCATTTGCGCCGAAATTCCATCATGTTTGGAACAACATGAGCGTTTTTGAGTGTTAGGGTGATCACCATGAAGGAGATGCGACAGGACCAACTGGCAACCCTTCTCGCCGGCCGCGACACCTGCACCGTCACAGAACTGGCCGCTGCCGTGGACGCCAGTGTGTCCACGGTACGCAGGGATCTCGACGAGATGGCCCGCAGTGGACGTATTCGCAGGGTTCGTGGTGGCGCGATGGCCGCCCACGACCGGTCCGACTCCGACGAGAACAACCCCTTCCAGGTCGTGCTGAGCCACAACCGCCCCAGCAAGGACGCCATCGCCCGGAGAGCCGCCGAACTCGTTAAGGACGGCGACTCGGTCATCATCGACATCGGGACGACGACCTGCCGGCTCGCCCACTACCTCGTCGGTCGACCACTGACCGTCTTCACCTCGAGCCTGCCCGTCCTCGACGAGTTCCGTCATGACAGCACGACCGAGGTCATCGTCATCGGTGGGAAGCTCCGGCGGTCCTACCAGAGTCTCGTCGGCGTCATCACCGAGGACGTCCTGGCGAGGATCTCGGCGAACTGGGCCTTCCTGGGAACCAGCGGTGTCTCACGGGGCCGGGTTCTCGACACCAGTTACGTCGAGGTGGGAATCAAACGCTCGATCCTCACCCATGCGGACAGGACGGTCCTGCTGGCCGATCACGACAAGTTCCCCGGGAGCGGGAATCTCGAGGTCGCACCCGTGGGCGACTTCTCCGTACTCGTCACCGACTCCGCCACTCCGGACGGCGTCATCAATGAAATTCGTGAAGCTGATGTGGAGGTATTGTTGGCATGAAACTCACAATTCTGGGCGGCGGCGGATTTCGCGTCCCACTCGTGCACAATGCAGTGCTGAGTGACCCCGAGTGTGCCATTGACGACATCTGCCTGTACGACACCTCGCAGCCCCGTCTGGAGATCATGAGGTCGGTACTCGTGGCTCAGGCCGAGGAGATGGGAACCTCCCGACATCCCTCGATCACAACGGATCTGGACCGGGCACTAGAGGGGGCCGACTTCGTCTTCTCGGCGATCCGCGTGGGAGGACTCGAGGGTCGTTGCTGCGACGAGCGAGTGGCCCTCGGTCATGGCCTGCTGGGTCAGGAGACAACGGGGGCCGGAGGTCTGGTCTACGGCCTGCGAACCCTTCCGGAGGCCATGCGCATCGCCCATGCCGTGGCCCGGACGGCTCCGAACGCCTGGGTCATCAACTTCACCAATCCGGCCGGGATGATCACCCAGGCCATGCAGTCGGTGCTGGGCAACCGTGTCATCGGCATCTGTGACTCACCGATCGGACTGGGTCGACGGGCCGCACGCGCACTGGGCCTGGATCCGGCACGAACCCAGTTCCGCTACTCGGGCCTGAATCACCTCGGTTGGCTCCACGAGCTGCGTCACGAGGGACGCGACGTCCTCCCCGAGCTGTTGGCCGACCCCGACCGGTTGCGCACCACGGAGGAGGGTCGTCTCTTCGGTTCGGAATGGCTACAGATCCTCGGCTCCATTCCCAATGAATATCTCTATTACTACTACTTCAATCGTGACGCCATTGAATCCATCACCCGGGCTGACGAAACACGCGGCGAATACCTGCGCCGGACCCAGCACGATTTCTATCAGGAGGCATCTGCGGAACAGCGAAATTCCCTCGACATCTGGAATGACGTGCATCGTTCCCGCGACGCGACGTACATGAAGGAGTCCCGCGGGAACGGGGAGGAGCGCGACGAGGAGGACATCACCGGTGGTGGGTACGAGAGGGTGGCCGTCGCCATCATGAAGGCGATCTCCCGGGACGTCCGGACCTCCATCATCCTCAACACACGCAACGACGGCGCCCTCGCCGGTCTCCCTGACGACGCCGTGGTCGAGATCCCGTGCACCGTCGACGCAGCAGGTCCAGCAGCACTGCACCCTCATCAGTTGAGTGGTCACCAGCTCGGGTTGGTGGCCACCGTCAAGGAGTGCGAGATGCTCATCATCGAAGCCGCACGTGACAAGGACCGTCGGGCAGCGGTCAAGGCTCTTGCCATTCACCCGCTGGTCGACTCGGTCACGGTTGCCGAACAGATGCTCCGAGAGCACACCGAGAGATCACCCTGGATTGCCGCCGTTCTTCCCCACTGACTCGCAAACCTGGTGCGGTTGCCCACCGCACCGGGTTCGGTCCGCGGTGCGTGCCACGTCTCACTCAGGAGTGGTCGGTGTCCACTCCGGCACTCGCCAAGAATCCATGCCCTTGACCTGTCAGCGTGACCTGTTCACCAGCGGCCAGCCACGCCGCTTGGCCACGGTGTAGCTCAAGGTCGTCACTATTGGATTGGGCCACCACCGTGCCCTCAGTAATAAGAACAATCCGCCCCAGCTCGACAGCAGGAAGGGTGATCGGATCGTCGCCGCCCTGTACCGACCAGAGCCTGAATTCCGGGAACTCAGTGCGGTACAAATCCACTCCAGGGGAGATCTGCTGTGGATACTCACCAACGCACGGCACAGGACTCATGATGGCGTGGTCACGCAAGGCCTTGACATCGATGTACTTGCTGGTCAGGCCACCGCGCAGGACGTTGTCGGAGTTGGCCATGATCTCCACACCAGTGCCCCGCAGATACGCGTGCAGGGTCCCAGCACCAAGATGGATGTGCTGGCCGGGTGCCAGTCTGACCCGGTTCATGAGCAAGGCGACAAGAATCGACGGGTCGCCGGGATGGTCTCGCCACAGGTCGACGGCAGTGTGAGCCAGACTACGGACGTCCTCGTCCGTTCCATCGCTGAGATATGCGCGCGAAGCCGTCACAACTCTCTCAACGACCGAGGTCACCGCGTCGCCACCTGACAACGCCGTCGCCACGAACTCAGCCAGGCCATCGTCCCTGCTCAGCAGTGTCAGCAAGTGGTCGAGGCCGTCAACCTTGCCCAGGCCTGATAGCAGCGCCAGGGATGACGAAGACTCGCGGAATCCACACAGGGCGTCGAAATCGGTGAGGGCGACGATCATCTCCGGTTTGGGCCAATCGTCACGAAAGATGCGATTGGGGGCATCGACGGGCACGCCAGCCTCGTTCTCGGCGGCGAATCCTTCCTCGGCCTGCTCACGCGACGGATGAGCCTGGATGCTCAGGGCATGGGAGGCCGACAAGATCTTGAGCAGGAAGGGCAGACGATCACCGAAAGCCTCACGGCTTTCTGCGCCCAACTCGTTGGGGTGCTGCACGAGCCACTGGTCTAACGCTGAATCGTCAGGCAGGGTTGACGGCGCTTTAGGGTGGGCACCTAGCCAATATTCGGCCCACGGGGTGCCATCGGGTGTGACACCGAGGATGGTGGGGATGGCGTCGGCTGAACCCCAGTCGTAGTGTTGAATCCGGCCTGTCAGTGCACGCATGACCCAATTTCATCACGCCTATCGTGGTCGAGTCATCTGGACAAGAATGGTCCCGACGATCATGAGGATCACCCCGCCGATGACGCCCGAGAATCCGAAAACGTTGATGGTCGTCGGTTCATCGTGCACAAGGAAGGAACCGACCGCAACCGCAAGGACCACGCACCCGATGCCGTGAACCCACCGTGATGCACGAGACCCTGGTCCCTTGACGGCTGCCAACACACCCAGTACACACGCGATTGTGAAAATAATCCCAAATACACAAGCATAACCTAACGAGCCATCGATTCTCTTGTCAGCTGACACCATAATCATAACGACGAGCGTCACGATGTCCGCGATGACAATTCCGCTTGACCACATGGAAAGATTGCTTTTCATCATCCACACCTCGAGAACACGATCACAATGACTGGACTTCCGCCTCATCCGTAGGTATCTCGCGGCCCACGTCCTGGCACTGACCGTGGCCCATGCCTCCAACTCGGTGTATTCGGTCCCTCAATCACAACACGAGTGACGGTCCCCTCCCCCAGCCGGCGATTGAGTTCGGCGACCAGCTGTGGGGCGATGGTGCGCAAGGAGGTGGCCCACACCGTCGCCTCGGTACGCACCGTGAGAACCGTGCCCTGGTACTTGACCGGCCGGGAGTGCTCGGCGTTGGTCGGGCCGACGAGTTCTGGCCAGCGTGAGAGGACCAGGTGCAGGTTGACCTGACGTCCCCATCCCTTGGACTTCACAAGGTTGGTGAAGGCATCTCCCAGGGCCATCGGGTCGCGGGCGTCCTTTCCCGGGCCTGACCATGTCGGGGTACCGGGGGGACGATGACGTCTCCTCGCCGTGGCGCGCCGAGGGGGTGGTAGCAGAACCTCACCGTCATCGTCACGACGCGGGGTTCCTGCTGGTTCGCCACGGGCAGCCCGGGCGATGGTCAGGGCGACGTCGACCCCTTCGTCATCATGATCGGCGGCCAGACGACGGTCCTCGTCGGAAGGGACGACCCGGTCTCGCGGATCAACTCCGTCAGTCATCGTCACTCCCCTCATGAGCCAACACCTGACCACCACCGACGTCGAACCTCTCCCCTCGCAGAATCTTGGGGACGTCCGAGGCCACCGCAGCCGTCACAAGCACCTGATCGGCCTGCACCACTGACGATGCCAGTCGATCCCGGCGCGTTGCGTCCAGCTCGGCGAAAACGTCGTCAAGGACCAAAACGGGCTCAACCCCATCGTCACGCAGTAGCTGGAACGACCCCAGTCGTAAGGCCAACGCCAGCGACCACGATTCACCATGTGAGGCATATCCTTTGGCCGGCATCTCACCAATATGCAAGACGATGTCGTCGCGCTGTGGTCCAACGAGGGTGACGCCACGACTGAGCTCATCACCTCGGCGCCTCGCCAGGGCGTTCAGAAACCGATTCGCAAGCTCACCACGGTCAATGGGGGCACCAGTGTGACCCTCCTGCGGAGGCGACCACAACCCGTCGAGATCAATCGTCGACTTGTATGACGCTGTGGCCAAGTCGTTCACCGGAGCAATCTCGCGGTAGGCAACTGAGGTCAACGGCATCACAGTCGACAAGGTGTCCAAGCGCGCAGAAAGCAACTCGGCACCGATCGTGGCCAGCTCATCGTCCCAAATCTCCATTGTGGCGCCGATCTCAGCCCCAGCCGATGGTCCCTTGCCAGCAAGTGATTTGAGCAGGGCATTGCGCTGTTTGAGGACGCGTTCGTAGTCCGCCTTCACCCCAGCCATCCGCGGCCATCGCGTCACCACCAGGCCATCGAGGAACGCTCGACGATCCGACGGATCACCGCGCACCACTGCCAGGTCATTGGGTGAGAACACCACCGTTCTCAGCACCCCGAGGATCTCGCGAGGACGCGTCAGCGGAGCACGATTGATGCGTGCCCGATTCGCGCGACGAGCATTGACCTCCACCTCCAACAACAAGCTGCGAGCATCGTCGACTCCGGCACGAACCCGGCCTCGCACGACTGCCTGATCGGCTCCCAGCCTCACCAATGGGGTGTCGTTGCTGACGCGATGCGACGACAACGTTGAAAGGTATTCCACCGCTTCTACGAGGTTCGTTTTCCCCTGACCGTTGGATCCGATGAAGGTCGTGGCCCCTGCGGTCATCGGAACGTCGGCACGAACGTACGAGCGGAAATCAACTAGTTCGAGGCGCTCAACAAACATCCGAACCTCCCCCGATGCTCAACCTGTCAGGTTACCGGACAGGCATGGTCACAGCCACGGCCTACCGTGCAGGATGACGCAACCCTCGGGCAGGAGAGGATCATCACCGCTGCGGATCGCGTCGACGACGGCTTCCGGTTCCGACAGCGGAGCAGGACCGTCCCCTCCCCAGTCCAACGCGCAGCGTCGGCTGGTGGCCACCAGTCGGAACGCCGACCGATCCGAGTCCGACGGGGCGACGATGGAGACCAGACTGCCGTCGACGAGGGCCGTCATGTCGTCGTCGAGGACGGCCAGCAGGTCCGCAGACCCGGAGTCACAGGCATCACAGGCACAATCGGGGACGATGTCGAAGGGGTCGGCGTCGGAGGTGACCGACAGCCCGAGGAAGGGGACCTGGTCGAAGGTGACGACGGAGACGTACAGCGGCAGAGTGTCTCCGTGCGGGCTCGACCAGCGCTGCTGCAACCGGTCCTCCCCCTTGGTCATGGTGTCGACGTCGACGTCGCACAGGATGGAAAGAGCCTGTTGCCAGGCTTGCAGACGAAGCACGAGAGCCCGATACCGCTGTGGATCGGTGACCCTGCTGTACTCCTCCTCGGCCGCAATCGGGTTGTCAGCGTGGGGATCGGGCCAGGAAGGCGCATTGAGGGCATCGAAGACGCGGTTAACCTCAGTCCTGACGTCAGCGATGGTTGTCATGGAACCAGTGTGGCAATCCGTCCAGGACAGTTACCTGGCACCCCATAACACATGGGAACAAGGGACAGTGCTATGGCCCGACACGACTAGGCTGAGATCAGCGTTCTCGTGACTCGCCGCGACGTCAGGACGGCAACCTCATCAGCATGATGACGTGACGGTAATCCGTCTCCGGCTTGCCGTCGAGATCATTGAGACCGGTGACCAGGCACGGCTTACCGGGAGCGGTGAAGGAGAAATGCACGTAGGGGGTGTCCAGGGCACTGAGGGCGTCAGACAGGTAGTGCGGGTTGAATCCAGCCGCCGTGATGGTGGGCTCTCCGTCGACGTGGTCAGTGACAATGGCCTCGATGGCCTCGGAGGCCTGGGCCTGGTCGCCGGTGGCAGCCGACAGGGCGACCGAGTCGTCATTGATGACCATGCGTAGGGGGGTGTTGCGCTCGGCCACCAGGGAGACACGACGCACCGAGTTGATGAGCTCGTCGGTACGAGCGCGCACCGATCGGGTGGCCTTGATGTCCATGAGGTGGCGAACCTTGGGGAACTCCCCACTCAGCAGACGGGTGGTCATCCGACGCATGCCGTTGGCACCATCACCCTCGAAACCAACCAGGCCCTCGCCGTTCTCGCCTGAGGAGAGGTTCACAGTGACGTGCTCACCGGAGGTCATGGAGCGGGCGGTCTCATTCATGACCTTGGCCGGCACCAGCGCGGTGGCCTCGGCGTCGGTGGTGGCCGGGTTCCAGGTGATCTCCTTGAGGGCCATGCGGTAACGGTCGGTGGCCAGGAGGGAGAGGACCTCGCCATTGATCTCGACGCGCACGCCGGTGAAGACCGGCAGCAACTCGTCGCGGCCAGCAGCCACAACGACCTGGGCGACAGCCCGGGAGAAGACATCGGCCTCAACGGTGCCGGTGGCAGCCGGCATCTGCGGCAGGTCAGGGTACTCGTCAACCGGCAGAGCCTGCAAGGTGAAGCGGGCAGATCCACAGACAAGATCCATCTTGGCGGGATCCGTGGTGATCTGGATCGGCTTGTTGGGCAAGCTGCGCGCAATGTCGGCCAGCAGCTTGCCGGAAACCAAGGATTCGCCAGGCTCGTCGACCTGGCCGGGAAGGGTGATCTGAGCACTGGTCTCGTTGTCGGAGGCAGACATCACGACGGAGCCGTTCTCGGCGCGCACGAGTAGTCCAGCCAGGATCGGCACTGTCGGCCGGTTCGGCAGGCTGCGGGCAGCCCAGGCGACAGCTTCGGCCATGACATCACGTTCCAGACGGATTTTCACTGCGTCCCCTTGACTTAGCGTCTTGCACCCCACGGTGCTTGCAGGTCGATCATATCCATGCCACAGGGCGAATCGCACCCAGGTGATGTCAATGTTGAGGGTGTGGTCGACGATCTGGGGGAACTTACCGTCAGTAGATCTTGTGGGGTTGAGCAACAGCGAAGGAGGCCTTGTCCCCAAATCCACACCCACAGACTTTCAAGGGATGGAGATGTATGTCTTTTCTTCATACTCATAACCCCTGTGGATCTTGTGGATAACCCGTGAAGACCCTTGTCGCAGAGTCTTTGAGGGTGTGGATGACGACGTGGATCGGATGTGTGTGCCGAAGAGGTGTCTGTGGACGGTCGACGTTGTCCCCCGAGTGTCCACCGGTTTTCCACACACGGGTGTGGGAATGGGCGTATGGATGCGTGGGTAAGGCATCCGCAGAAGCAGGAATGGGTCTTGGAACGCGCACGTGCTTCGGCTGGATGCGGACAGGCATCAGCATGGCAGGGTTGGAGGGGCGACCGATGACGGTTCCTCAGAAACGCCGGGATCGTGGAGAGACGGTCAGTACTGCTTGATGCGGTTGGTGATCTCGGAGACCTGGTTGAAGATCTGCCGCTGTTCCCCCATGAGAGCGCGGATCTTGCGGTCGGCGTGCATCACCGTGGTGTGGTCCTTGCCACCGAACTCAGCACCGATCTTGGGCAACGAGAGATCGGTGAGTTCCCGACACAGGTACATCGCGATTTGTCGGGCTGTGACAAGGGTCTGAGTGCGTGAAGTGCCCAGCAGGTCATCGGTGGAAATGTCGAAATAGTCGGCGGTCTCGGCAATGATTCGTTCGGGAGTCACTGGGGTCTCCCGGCCTTCTGGCATGAGGTCCTTGAGGACGACTTCCGCCAAGGAGATGTCCACCGGTTGTTGGTTGAGGCTGGCAAAGGCCGTCACCCGGATAAGGGCGCCCTCGAGTTCACGGATGTTGGTCTGGATGCGGCTAGCGATGAACTCCAGTACTTCAGGCTCAACGGTGATCTTCTCCGCTGCGACCTTACGCCGCAGGATGGCGATGCGTGTCTCGAGATCGGGGGGCTGGATGTCGGTGAGCAGGCCCCACTCAAACCGGCTGCGCAGACGTGGCTCCAAGGCCTCCAGCAGCTTTGGCGGCCGGTCGGAAGTCATGACGATCTGCTTCTGGGCGTTGTGGAGGGTGTTGAAGGTGTGGAAGAACTCCTCCTGGGTCTGGATCTTCGACTCCAAGAATTGGATGTCGTCGACCAGCAGGACGTCGACGTCGCGGTAGGAGCGACGGAATTCCCTGGTGCGGTTGGTGCCGATGGCGTTGATGAAGTCGTTGGTGAGTTCCTCGGTGGAGACGTATTTCACCTTGACGTTGTCGTAGTAGGACATCACGTAGCGACCGATGGCGTGCAGCAGGTGGGTCTTGCCCAGTCCGGAGCCGCCATAGATGAGTAGCGGGTTGTACGACTTGCCGGGCGCCTCCGCGACGGCGACAGCAGCCGCGTGGGCGAACCGGTTGGAAGCGCCGATGACGAAGGAGTCGAAGGTGTACTTGGGGTTGAGTCGGTTGCCCTCGTCATCATCAACGCCTGGGGTTGGCTGGGTGGAGGGTTCAGCCGCTCCGACGGTGACCTTGGGAACGAATTGGGCCGGTGGGACGGGAGTCTCTTCCTCCTCGTCGTCATGCTCGGGGGCACCGAGGGCCAACTCCAGATCGGAATCGATCGTGATGGCGAGTCGGATGCCCTTGTGGAACTGGTCGGAGAGGAGCTCTTCGAGTTCATGACGCATCTTGGACTCGACGCGTTCACGGGCAAATTCGTTGGGGACGGCGATTATGACGGTCGACCCGTGCATCGTCACTGGTGTGGTGTTGGACAACCACGCGCGGTTGGGTTTGGAAACCTTCTTGAGGATTTCGTCCCAAGCCGTGTTGAGGGCCTTGATGGGATCACTGTCGCTCGGCTGCGAACTCATCGGTGGGGGCAGCACGGCGTCCGGATGAATCGGCGCGGGACGAGGGTGGTCGGCGTCGCCGAACGGGGTGTCGGACATTCCACCACCTGTTCCCTTAGAAAGTCGTCGAGAGTTGTCCACACAGTTTTCCACAACCCGTGTGACAGGGCACCGGAAGGGCGCCGTACTGTCGAACGCTAGTGAGTCACGGGTCCATCCGCAACCGGTTTGAATGGCTTGTCAGGCGGGTCAGAGCACTACATCACTGTGGTTTCATGGATGTTGTTCAGTAGCTGTTCGTGGCGAGATTGCCAGTTTGCCGACAACGGGTTTGACAACGTAGAGTTGTCCGGTCGCTGTCCTCAGCGTCCACTTCCCCTGCGCCCATCCGGGCGCCCCGGAGGCACCGGCTCGTGTCGATCCCCCGGGTGATCCCCGAGACACAAGGGAGAACATCCCCGTGAAGCGCACCTTTCAGCCCAGCAACCGTCGTCGTGCCCGTAACCACGGCTTCCGTTCCCGCATGCGCACCCGTGCCGGCCGCGACATCCTCGCCGCTCGTCGTCGCAAGGGTCGCGCCAAGCTGTCGGCCTGAGTCTCCATGCTGCCCGCCCGGTTGCGGATGCACCGTCCTGGTGACTTCCGCGCCGCGGTTCGCGAGGGCGTTAGATCAGGCCGTCCCACTCTCGTCGTCCACGCTGGACGATGTGCATACGGTCAGCCTGAACCGACCGATATCACCGAGTTGTCCACAGCTGTTGTGGACAACTGTGGTACCGGTGGGCCACCAGCGTCCGACGGACCGACAACTTCCCGACCCGAGCTCGCGCCACGGGTCGGTTTTGTCGTCTCCAAAGCCGTCGGCAATGCCGTCACCCGCAATCGGGTGAAGCGTCGTCTGCGGCACCTGTGTCGTCCCTTCGTTGACGAACTCGAGGATGGCACCGTCGTCGTCGTGCGAGCCCTGCCAGCTGCCGCAACCCAACCTGATCGGGTTGCCAAGGATCTCGACGGGGCATGGCACCAAGCATTGCGGAAACTTCGATGATGACTGCAACGGTACCGGCACGGCGTCCGGCTCACAGCAGTGGTCTGTGGGGCACGCCGCGACGTTTTCGCCCCTTCACATGGCTGGCCATTGGCTTCGTCAAAGGCTGGCGGGCCTTGATCTCGCCACTCTACGGTGATGTCTGCAAGTACGAACCGAGCTGTTCCTCCTATGGTCTGCGAGCCCTGCAGGTGCACGGAGTGTTCCGGGCGACGCCGATGATCATCTGGCGGATCCTGCGATGCAATCCATGGTCCAACGGTGGGTACGACCCTGTGCCGGGCACCCGCGAGGCGAGACAATGGTGTGACCTGCACCCCGAGCTGGCGCGCTCCACAAAGAAATCGACCGATGACCTGACGGGTGATGACCCGAGGGATCACGGATCGGCCCCACGAACCATCCCCGGACACACCGATCCGGGGAGTACCCACATGGGTACCCCTTCCCACACCCGAGGTGAGAACTGATGCTCAACCCGATGGTCATACTTGGCCTGGGCGGCGCCCTACATGCGATGGGTCACGCCATCATGGTGCCGCTGTACTGGGCGGTGTCCGGCCTACTTGTCCTCTTCCACTACCTGTGGTCGCCGCTGTTCGGTCGCGACTCTGGCGTGTCGTGGACGTTGGCCATCGTCTGTCTGACGATCTTCATCCGTCTGCTGTTGGTGCCGCTGTTCGTCAAGCAGATCAACTCTGCGCGATCGATGCAGCTGATTCAGCCGAAGATGAAGGCCATTCAGGAGAAGTACGGCGATGACCGGGAACGTGCCGGTCAGGAAATGATGAACCTTTACCGCGAGGAAGGGGTCAACCCGGCGGCGTCCTGTCTTCCCGTGTTGCTGCAGATGCCAATCTTCCTGGCCCTGTTCCGCGTGCTCGACGGTGCCTCCCGCGGTATCGCCCGCGGTCACTTCTTCACCGAGAACCCGGGACTCATGGAGTCCCTGCAACATGCCAAGTTCTTCGGCGCTGAGCTGGCCGGCCGCTTCCTGCCGATGAACAACGGCTTCGGTGGCACCCAGATCGTCGCCCTGGTCCTCATCATCATCATGGTGGCGACGTTGTTCTACACCCAGCTTCAGCTGATGCGCAAGAACATGCCGCCGGAGTCCCTGACCGGCCCGATGGCACAGCAGCAGAAGATGATGATCTACCTCTTCCCTGCGATGTACCTGTTCTCCGGTGTGAGCTTCCCGATCGGCGTCATGCTCTACTGGTGCACCTCGAACCTATGGACCCTCGGTCAGCAGGAGATCCTCATTCGTAACAACCCGACGCCGAACACCCCGGCCTACATCGACTGGCGTGAACGCATGATTGCCAAGGGCAAGGACCCTGACGAGATCGAGCGTGCCCGTCGCGAGAAGCGTCGCCGCAAGGTCGTCGCCCCCACTGCGGTGGCAACCGCCGAGGATGGCGAGAAACCGATGGTTGCTCGTCAGGGTGTCACCCGTCAGACGGTGCGCAAGGACGTCAGTGGTGGTCGTCAGGTCGTCCGTCGTCAACAGCCTGCCAAGCAGACGCGAGCCCAACGCAAGAAGTGAGGTCGGGCCCCGGTCCGCCACGAACCATTCCACGGACCAGCATGACTGGTTGATCTTGAGAGGTAACGAACAACGATGAGCGAGAGCAGCGAGCGTATTGAGGAGCTCGACGTCGATCAAGTTGAGGATCGCGGCAGTCTTGATGTCGAGGATATTGAGGACGACGACGTCGACCTCGAGTCGGAGGATGACGTCGACGACGATGAGGAGGGCGGCGAGGAGTCTGGTGACCCCCTCGATGAGGAGGGTGACGTCGCCGCTGACTATCTCGAGGAGCTCCTCGACATCGCCGACCTGGATGGTGACATCGACACCTATGTGGAGAGCGGGCGAGCCCACATCTCCATCGTCACGGATTCCCAGATCCTCGTCGGCAAGGACGGCAAGGTCCTGGAGGCCCTGCAGGAGTTGTCCCGCCTGGCCGTCATGACTGAGGTCGGGCATCGCTCCCGCCTCATGCTTGATGTCGCCGGATACCGGGAGTCGCGTCGCAAGGAGCTAGTGGTCCTGGCAACCGAGGCAATTCAGTCGGTCAAGGAGACCGGTGAGCCAGCCCATCTGGCTCCCATGAACCCCTTTGAGCGCAAGATCGTGCACGACGCGGTTGCGGCCGCGGGACTCGTCAGCGAGTCCGAGGGTGTTGAGCCCAAGCGTCACGTGGTCATCACGCAGGAACAGTGACCCATACTCAGTCGAGTCATGAGCGTGGGACCCGGCGGGTGTGACACCCGCCGGGTCCCTTTTTGTGCATGAGTCGTGCCCGAAGTGAGCAGGTCAAGCCGACAGACATGGCTGTCATCTTTGATGAAGGGATTATTCCGACGTTGTGGTCAGAAGACAATTCCGTTCGCCTCATTCCCGTCCCTACGATGCTCGAGTTCATTGCGGCACGAAGGTCACGTTCTTTTTGCAAACCCCGGCTCGGGTGCAGGTGAAGGGGCAGTAGCGAGGTGAATGGATCGGGTCTTACGACGGTGACGAACTCACCTTGTTACCTGGCCTATTTTCCAGGAGGACCGGTCCTCAACGAGTACCGCAACGACATTGCCGAGCACCGTATCTGGGGTACCAAGACGATCAGGGACGCCATCACCAATCACAACGGCATCTCGCTAACCGAGGTGGAACTGGACGTCACGGCCCCTGAAGGCCAGCGCGTGACGTCGGTACTCAAACAGGGGACTCAGAGTGGCCACGGACTTGCCGCCGGAAAGCCACAGTTCAACGTCCAGCTTGCGTTGCGCCACGAGGACGGGACCCTCAAGACCGAGGACGAGCTTCGAGGGCTTGAACCAGCTGCTGAGGTGACCTGCAGGGCCCCGGTTGTAGAACCTTTGTGCGAGCCGCCCTGACGTGCTGAGGGTGAGTCGGTGGTGGCGCCACTCTCCTGCTGTCATCGCCAACCTGTGGGGACCGCCGAGCTGTATGGATGGCCGCGGTGCCAAAATCCTGCGTGCTGTTTGGTCATGGACGTCTGGCTGGGGGAGAGGTCGGAACTTGCAGGTCTCGCTCGGGCACATGGATCACCGACCCAGCGCGGATAGGATATTTATCGATAAACAGCTATATAGCTGGAGTCTGTCCCACGCGACACGTTCGAGTTCTTGAAGGGTGTCGTTGGTAGCCGATGCCTGGATATTGCCGGTCTTGTCGATGGGATACCAGAAGCGATACGTGAAGATGCGATGGTCCGTCCGCCGGCTGACCGTACGAAACCGAGCTCCATGGTGTGCCGATCGTATAAATCAGAGGACGATGTGTTCACAACTTGAGTCCTGAGGACTCTACAATTCGGGCATCACTGAGTCATGCTGGAGCCGAATGTTCGAAGCGCCACTCAATGGGTGACTGAAACATATGGCTGAAATTCTGTCGTGCACAAGTTATTGAATACCAGTGGTATCTTGAATTTGAGTAGAAGTATGGGTGACGAATTGGATGGGCCTCACTGGGTGGGTCTTACGAGCTAGGACGTCCAGTCCTCGCGTGAGCCGCGGCCTCACCGCGACGAGTCTGTGTTGAGGCAGCGCGCCACACTTGTTGGCACAACTGGGGCAGACCCTGAGATGGTCGGCCTTCACGGGAGGACAGTTCAAGGGCGTCGGTGACTACTCCCCCGGTGTGGGGCAACCAGTGTCGACACGTGGTCATGGTACCGCCTTGAGGCTTGTGGAGGTGATCATGGGCTTGGTTGGGTCTAATGGGGATGCCCGGTACTACCGGTGGCTGGGCCCGCGTCCGTGGAACAAGGAGCTCGCGGTGTGATGGAATCGCGACGATGGGAAGGTCGAGAAACCCAGGGTCCTCGGGGGAACGTGATGTGGCTGATACCCTCGAGGCGACCTGAGAGTCGCGATGAGCTCTGTCGGGGGTGGGCGGAACGAGTGGTGTCGGCGGATCGCGAGGACGCTGGAACTTGCCACCGTGGTATCGAAGTGCTGGAAGAGAGCGATCATGCTCACTGTATGCAGGCATGGCAGGATGTCTGCCATGACCCAGGTGACAGACGATGCGATAGCCGAGCGGCTTTACGGCGCCAGATATGAGACAATTAAACGATATGTCGATATATTGTCTAATCGCGGAGTTGAGTGGGGATTGATTGGACCCCGTGAGGTCGACAGGTTGTGGGAGCGCCATGTCCTCAACAGTGCGGCGCTGGAAAGCCTGATTCCGCAAGGATCTCACGTTGCCGACGTGGGAAGTGGCGCAGGCTTGCCTGGCATTCCACTAGCGGTTTTGCGACCAGACCTGGAGATGACCCTCGTTGAGCCGATGCTGCGACGCTACAACTTCTTGACTGACGCCGTTGATGAACTTGAGCTGAGCGATCGGGTGACGGTTGTGCGGGACCGTGCCGAAGACGCAGGCATTTCGGTCGACGTTGTCGTGTCCCGAGCGGTTGCGAAGCTGGTCACCCTTATTGCGTGGACGGCTGATTTGTTCGGACGGACTGGTTGTCTTCTGGCATTGAAAGGGCAGTCTGCCGATGAAGAAGTGGCCAAAGCGAAGAAGGAACTTTCCAAGCGTCATCTTTCTGCGGAGGTACTTCTCGTTCGCGCTGATAGATCGTCGGAAGTGACGCGCGCAGTGCGTGTCCGTCGATCTGAATCTGCCTGAAACGGTGTGATTGTCCAATAGCGAGATTCAAAGTCGAGATCCCCGACGAAAGTCTGCGTGATCGCTGTCTGACTAGGTTGGATTCGTAACCTCGATAGCGGGAGATCTGCTATGAGAGCTGGGTCGAGGTTGGGCGTCCTTCGTTGAGGTCAGGATGCCAGTTGGTTCACGAGGCGGTGTGGTGGGGTGCCTCAGTGGTGGGGTGGCCCATTGCCAGAGTGGCACCGTCGTGCGGTGTGGTTGACATAATGGTCTGTGGGGGCGAGGGCAAGACCTGGGTTCACAGCCATGCTCCGTGCGCGGAAGAAACTGACGCCACGGAGTGATTGGCGCAGCGAGCGTCGTTGGGATTTGTAGCGTGTATGGCCGAAAGTTGAAGTGACCGAGCTTGGTCGGTGCAGTGCGATCCTGGTTGCATCGCCGAGCGATCAGACAGTTCGACCGCGACCCGACTGAGATGGACCGGTCCTGTTTCACGTGAAACACGACTCCACATGCGTTGTTGGTGATCTCACGGTACCGATCGACATGACGCTGGCGAATCGTGCCGACCACCTCGTACTGGTCGACTTGGAGTAACCCCTGGTGCCGTCCCCATCAACATGGCCAGTAACGTAAAGTCCTCCGTTGGTGCGTGCATGACTCTGTACTGCGCAACAAAGATCGTTGGTGATGTTGCCCACAGGTGACCCCCACGTGGCTGCCAACTGTATTGGTGCAGCGTTGAGGGGCAACACCAACACCGAGTCGAAGGAGGAAGCGAAACTTTCTGAGGACTTATGTAGTCAGAAAGGTTACTGTCGACCGCGTGGCGGTATGAGGCACTGGAGGTAGTTCTCCAAGGCGGCGCATGAGGGGTGATCTGGTCACGTGGCGGGCCGGTCGGATCGACTGAGTCAACAGTTGGAAAGGCAGGTTCATCGGACAATTCAAGTGTCAACCGGGCTCGACGGAAGATTGCTACTGGGCGAGTTCTTGACCAACCAGGGGAAAGTGATCATGCGACATAGACCACGGTGCGACTGGGATCCTGGACCCGGTGGGTGATCTCGAGTGACTCTAGGTGTGAGGCACGCATCATGGAAGTTCGACCGAAAGACTTGGTATAACGGGATGGTTCTTGAGGCCGGAACGCGATGCATTTCCACGACCCGGATCACACAGGGGCAGTCTGTCTTGGGGACTCGTGAATTGATGTAGTCTTCAGCCAACATGAGTCGAGACAATTCCTGGCCTGGGGGTTCGTGGCGGAAGAGGCCGAAGAGAATCTTGAGTCGGCATGTTCTCAGTTCAATTATCTAAGTCACCGTTATCCACCTGCGCTATGAGGTTATCCACAGGATCTCGTGGTTGGGGTGTGTAGTTATCCACAGGCGAAGAGATGTCTCTAAGTCTGCGGGAGGTGCCCGGTAGAGTGACCAGACGACGGTGTCTCACGTGAAACATCACTCTCGCTCGCAACTGAAAGGATGCGCATGATCGACGAGGTCCCCATCTATGACGGAGCACCTAAGCGGGCGGCCTTTGATGGGCCCGAGGTGCCTGAGGCACCGGATCCAGCGGCCGATCGCGTCGACGATTCGAGGGCGTCTGCTGTACCATTGACACTCCCCCGTCCCACCAGAGCCACGACGATCGCTGTGGCCAATCAGAAGGGCGGAGTGGGTAAGACAACCACAGCGATCAACATTGCCGTCGCCCTGGCCATGAGCGGGCTAAAAGTGCTCATCATCGATACCGACCCTCAGGGTAACGCATCGACGGCCCTTGGAGTTGAGCATGAGGCAGGGACACCTGGAACGTACGAGGTCCTCATTGATGAGGAGGACATTGCCCTCGTCACCATGGAGAGCCCGGAGGCGCCCGGACTCGAAGTCGTACCTGCGACGATTGATCTTTCCGGAGCAGAGCTTCAACTTGTCGATGTGAAGGGACGAGAGCGTCGCCTTCGGAAGGCGCTGCGCAAGTACCTCAAGACTCACGACGTCGACTATGTCATTCTTGACTGCCCGCCGTCTCTTGGCTTGCTGACCCTTAATGCGCTTGTCGCCGCTGATGAAGTCTTTGTGCCCATCCAGTGTGAGTATTACGCCCTTGAAGGTGTCACTCAGCTCATGAGAACTATTGACGCCGTCCGTCGTGCGATGAACAAGGATCTCCGCCTGGGTTCGATTCTCATGACGATGTTTGACGGCAGGACCAGGCTGTCCACACAGGTGGATGAGGAAGTACGCACCCATTTCGCACGTGAGACGATGAAGACACGGATTCCGAGGTCTGTTCGGGTTTCAGAAGCACCTAGCTACGGTCGGAGTGTCCTCACATACGAGCCAAACTCTGCCGGCGCCGTCGCGTACCGAGAGGCGACCGCGGAGTTCGCCAAACGGCACGCACCTGCCCCATATTCCAGCGAGCATGGCGGTGACTCGCCAGTTGATACCTCCGATGCGAAGGAGAAGTGACGATGCCAGCAAAGCACAGCGGTTTGGGCCGTGGTTTCGGCGAGTTCTTCCAGAGGACTGATCTCGATGACGATGATGAGGAGATCCTTGACACGGACGGCGACTCCGCGGATGCATCTGCGGAAGATGGCATCCAAGGTTCACGATTCAGGCTCATTGAGGTCGACAAAGTCCGGCCGAATAGCAAACAGCCACGCAAGGTCTTCGACGATGATGAGCTGACGGAGCTGGCTGAGTCGATCAAGACGGTGGGCGTCTTGCAGCCTGTGATCGTCACGCCAGTTGACGATGGGTACGAACTCGTCATGGGCGAGCGACGGTGGCGTGCAGCCCGGAAAGCTGGTCTAGCGACGATTCCTGCGATCGTGCGAACGACGGCGAGCGAGGACATGCTGCGAGATGCCCTTCTCGAGAATCTCCATCGTGTCCAACTTAATCCATTGGAAGAGGCCGCCGCGTACGAGCAGATGCTCAGCGATTTTGGTTGCACCCAGGATGAATTGTCGGAACGTATTCGGCGGTCTCGGTCGCAGATTGCCAATACGATACGACTGTTGAAGCTCAGCGCAGGTGTTCAAAAGCATCTCCTCGAGGGTGACATCACTGCCGGACACGCTCGTCCACTGTTGTCGTTGGACGATTCGGAGCTCCAGAACAGGATTGCCGATCGTATTGTGGATGAGGGTCTGTCAGTGCGAGCGACGGAGGAACTCGTTCGGCAGACCCTGGATGACACGACGGAGGTCAAGCCCCATCAGCGCAAGAAGCCGCATAGGGACGCCGAGGCCGTGAAGTGGGGGGATGAGCTGTCCCAACGTTTCCAGACCGCGGTGAAGGTGAAGCGGCGCAACGGTCGGGGCACGGTCACCATGGCCTTCAATAGCAATGAAGAGTTAGAACGACTTATCGATAAATTGTCACAGTGACACGGTATCTGCGACAGCCGTGCCGGCGGTGGCTTCAGGTGCTGGAGAAGCGTGTATGGATGGTGACATACGCAGGCTCGGTCGTCAATGTCATCGGGTAGTCGGGCGTGGGTGATCAATCGTCGACACCGCTGTGACCGGTCAGTGCGAACGTCAGTGGCATCCCTGCCAGTGCCACGCACGTTTTTTGGCGCGCCTGTAAAGGGCCAGCCAAGAGTCTCGCCGGTCACGTCGTCGCCGTGTTGCACGTGAAACAGAGTACTGAGGCCGGCCAACCAACACTTCCAGTCGAAGTCAGGAGTACAACGGTCGAGATCACGGAGTCGTGATGACCGTCGTCAGCACCTTCTGCCAAGGTGACCGTGCGCTGGGTGGAATGGGCACTCTCTTACCCTTGCATACCTGATCAACCCCGGCCAAGAGAATGCCGACCAGCATGATGGGTGCCTGCCCGATGCGAGTGGTAAGGACGGTCCGTGAAATCTGGTCGATCTCAGCCATGGCTATGAGCGACATCGTCAACGAGCTCCGAACACACCTCGCCAAGATCCAAACCAGCAGCTTCCATGGCCACAGGGACAAGGGATGTTGCCGTCATGCCTGGAACAGCTCCGGCTTCCAGGAAGACTGGACGACCCGACTCGTCCACGATGGCGTCCACTCGTGAAATACCTGAGAAGTCGAGTTCACGTTGAACGATCCTGGCCATCTCGGTCGCAGCTTCTGCCGCGTCATCGCTGATGTCGGCGGGAGCGGTCAGACGAGCCTCGCCACCGGTATACATCGTCGAGTAGTCATAAAACCCGCCGACCGGGCGGATTTCCACAGCAGGCAGCACCTGCGTCCCTTGAGAGGTCGTGATCATGCCGATTGCCAGCTCCGTGCCAGTGATGAATTCCTCGACGACTGCCATGTCATCGTAGGAATATGCGTTGGCAATGGCTTGGGGGAGATCTACGGCATCGTCAACCTTCGTGACTCCCAAGCTCGAGCCGCCGCAAGCTGGTTTCACGACGACTGGGAGTCCGAACCGTTCCGCGATGGACTGGATGACGCTCCGAGCTCCGAGCTCTCGGAAGATGCCGTGGGGAAGAGCAACCTGCTGCGGTGTGGTGACACCCGCGGCAGCAACAGTTCGTGACGTGATGGACTTGTCGAAGGAAATGCGGCAGGTCGCCGGTCCCGACCCCACATAGGGAACACCCATGAGCGTGAGCACATCAAGAAGGGCACCATTCTCTCCCAGGCCGCCATGCAAAAGGGGGAAGACAACAGCTCCATCGTTGGCACGCAGGGTCTCAATGAGGGAGGAGTCGACGTCGGCCTCGACGACCTCATGCCCGACTCGGCGCAACGCCTGTGCAACGGTGCGACCTGACTTCAAGGAAATGTCGCGCTGGTGGCTGAGTCCCCCTGCAAGGACGACGACTGTCTGCAACATGGAACCATTCAACCAGCGTCGAGACGAGGACAGGGATACCGACCCCCCATGTCAGCCAGACAGGGCACACAGCCCTAAACAGACGCGGCTCACATACATCGATTCACAGATAAATCGACAAATCGTTGTTTTCTGGTCGACGACCACGTCACTCTCGCGGCCCATGAATCATTGCCCAGTCAGCCAGACGTGGCGTCGCGCCCACGGGCAAGGTTCTCACAGACTTCGCGCCCGTAGGGGGATTAGGTGAGGTTCGGTCCTGGGCCAAGATCGCGAGTATAACGTTGGCCGTCAGCCAATTCGAAGGTCTCGGCGATCTCGAGCTCCTCGCGCATCACACCGGCAAGTCTCTCGACGCCGACCTTGATCCGCTCAGGCGTCGGGTAACAGAACGACAGTCGAATATTTCGCTGTCCTCGTCCGTCGGAGTAAAAAGCCGTTCCGGGAGTGTAGGTGATGAGCTTGGTGACGGCCCGGGGGAGCATTGCCGCTGAGTCAAGCGCTCCCGGCATCGTCAACCAGACGAAGAACCCACCAGATGGACGAGTCCACGTCGTCCCTTCAGGCATGTGCTCGGCCAGACAGGTCAGCATGGTGTCGCGACGGACGCGATACATGTCGATGAAGCTGCGGATCTGCCCGCGCCAGTCCCAATGTGTCAGGTAGCTGGAGATGGCGAACTGAGAGAAGACCGGCGGGCACAAGGTTGCCGACTCCTGGGCGAGGACCAGCTTGTCGCGCACGAAGGACGGGGCGAGCACCCAGCCGACGCGGAACCCCGGCGCAAAGGTCTTGGAGAATGATCCCAGGTAGACGACGTTCTCGGGATCCATCGATTTCAGGGTCGGCAAGGGATCCCCGTCAAGATTGAGCAGACCGTACGGATTGTCCTCGACCACGAGCAGGTTGAGCTCGTCCGCCACGGCCAGGACCCCACGTCGCCTGTCGGCAGACTGGGAGATTCCCGACGGATTCGAGTGGTTGGGAATCGTGTAGAGGAACTTGACCGACTTGCCCTTGCGACGGGCGTCCGTAACCTTCTCGCGCAGCGACTCCGGCACCAGGCCGTCGTCGTCCATGTCAACGTGGATGACCTCAGCTTGGTAGGAGGCGAAGGTGTTGAGAGCCCCGACGTAGGACGGCGATTCCGCCATGATGACGTCGCCCGGATCGCAGAAGACTCGAGTCACGAGGTCGAGTCCCTGCTGGGACCCGCAGGTGACGGTGACATCGTCGGGGTCAGCGACGAGACCTTCGACGGCCATGACCTCACAGATGTGCTCGCGGATTTCCGGCTCGCCCTGGCCTGATCCGTACTGCATGACGATAGCGCCGCGGGTGTCGACGAGTTCCTTCAACGATTCGCCGACGACGTCGAGGGGTAGGTCGGCGATGTTCGGCATGCCACCGGCCAGAGAGACAACCTCGGGCCGATTCGCCACCGCGAAGAGGGCTCGAACCGGAGAGGTCTTGAGACCGAGGGTGCGGACGGAGTAGCGATCATGGAACTTGTCGAAGGTGGTGTCGACGCGACGGGTTGCGGTGGCCCCAGCGGCCTTGGGAGCGGCAGTGGCGGCATTGATGCGCACGTCATCGGTCGAAGGGGCGGGCTGCCTGATGATGTGGTCTGTGCTGCTCACCCCCTCACTGTGCCCCACCAATGCTTCGGAAATCTAGAATGACACTCATACGGATGTGGTCTATGTCACCCACCGCGACGTGACAAAAGGCCCTGTCGGTAGTGTTCATCGCCACCGGCCATGCATGGGGCTCATTGGAGGAGGCATCGTGCGAGTCAGACACCTGACGACCCTGGAAAGGGAGGATGTCGCATCCCTTGGTAGGTCCGGAAATCTTCGTCCCTGGGGGATCGACGCCGATTCGCCCTTTCCTGACTGGGCTGACGCCGCGTGCCGAGCCTGGGGATTCCTCGGGGTCGCAAGTCGGCACGGGGACGAGTTCGACGGGATCATTCTGGTGGCCCCCGAATCCTGTCTTCCCCTCGAACACCCGATTTCGAAAATTCCCCGTACACCGGGGGGAGCGGTTCTGGTGGGCTTCCTGCCCCATCGAAATGACGTTTCTTGGGGACGAGTGCGTACCTCTTTCCTGGCAGCACGCCTGTACGGGTCAGTTCCGGTCATCGAAGCCGGTGGTGTCGTCGGACCGTGTGGTGATCGACGGCTCGCGCCGGTGACCTGGTTGGAGTCGTGGGGATTTCAGGAGACCGACCCCATGTGCGCGGGGCCCGTTCGACGGATGAGGCTGGATCTGCGCAGGTCAGTCAAGGCTGAGGAGAGCTGGGCGGAACGCTGGTTCGGGTGGCTGCGCGGTAACGGGCTCGCCCCGGCGGACGTCGGACGGTTGCGATGGCCGACGGGTTCAGCGCGCCAGGATCATGAACCGACGGCGACCGTTGAGACCAGGACGCAGTCCTTGCAGCAGGCGATTCGCGAGCCGCTCACCTGATAGTAGAGGCAGCAACTGCGTCGCTGAAACCTTGGACCGGCAGTGACATCAGGGCGAGGGTCGACCATGACCAACAATTCGGTTGCAGCATTGATGGCCGCCTGCCGTAGATCGGGACGGCAGCGGGAAATCATGACGACCGACGTGCTCACCGCTGAGGCCAGGTTGTCGAGAGCGACAGCTTTGCTCAGCCCGGCGTCGATGAAGGCATCGGTGATTCGTCTCACCGCCGAGTCGGTGATGTTGGCTGGTCCAGGTTTCCAGGACACCGAGATCGGAACGGGGGCTGCAAGCACATCCTGGAACCAGAGATCCTCCAATCGGGGGAAATCGACGTCATGGCCGAGCGTGCGAGCCGCGACCACGGATACGACGAGCCTGGCGACAATCCCCAATTGGGTGGCGGACAAGGCGACTCGACGGGCAACCGGGCCTGAGGCTGCCGCGACGTCGTGACCGTGACCGGCCTTTCCCTCGTGACGCTGGGCCAGCAGGGCCTCATGGGTGTGGTTGATGCGACGTCCCATGACCTCCGGGGTGACGAGGAGAGTGCCGGGAAAGGGCTGGTTCTTCGCAGTGAGGGGCCATTTGGTAGTCACGGGCCTGTTTTTGGGCAGCAGTGGGTCTCAGGTGCGAAAACCCCCGCCCCGGACAGGGCTGATGCACTCGTCTGCGTCGGGCCCTGCTGAGGCGGGGATTTTTGTCACCAAGAGGGCAGAGGGTGGTTGTGAATGACCCCGGGGAGAGAAATCGGCTCCCGGTGACATCACCTGGAGCCGTCAATCTCAGCGGAAGTTGACCTGTCGGCCGAGAGTTCCCACCAACTGCTGGCGATATTCCACGCTGACGGCCCGGTCGTGGAACCTGCGGACGTGGTTCAGGCGAGCCTGGACGTCGATCTCCTCGCAGGCAGCGGCGTTGCGCGGGTCAGCCATGAACTCCTCGAGTTGTGCAATGCCCTTCTCGGAGCGCCGGACGTCCTCGGCCTGCTTGGCGTCGAGGCGCTCGGCATACCAGTCAGAGGCCAGCACGGACTCGTGGGTGAACATTTCTCGCAACTCGGGATCGTCCAGGGTCCAGCCCTCCGAACAGGTCCCGTTGGCCATGACCTCGAGCAGGGCCCGAATCGGTGGCACGGCCAGTGAGATCGTCCCGTCGTCGAAGTAGGCCTTGGCCACCCGGGCGTGAGTCATCGAGATCGTCCGCACCGAATCAGCGAAGATCTCGGCATCCTGCAGCTCCGGACGCAGCATCTCCGGGGTGAAGACCGTGTCGGGGTGCAGGAAAATGCGGCCGAAGTAGGCGCGCATGAACTTCTCGGTCATGCGGTAGCCCAGACGGGAAGCAAGAATGACCTCCCCGTCCTTCTCGAAGTCCTCCATCTTCTCCAGGTACCCGCCCTCGATGAGGGTCTTGGCATCCCTCTCCTCCGGCGACATCCGGGAGAAGATTTCCGGAACGAGCAGGGAGATGTCGTGGGCCACCTCGACGTTGGGTCCGATGAACCCGGCCGAGGACAGCCAGCCGTCGTAACCCGACAGCACGAAGGACAGGAAGGAGGAGTTGAGGTCGAAGACCGCCGGCAGGGCATTGAACGGAGCTTTCGTCAGCGCCCCCTCCGAACCGGCACCCGTCGTCGAGGGGCTCTTGCCGGTCATGGAGGAGATGAACTCCATGAACAGCTCCGGCAGCTCCATGTAGTGCAGCGGGTTGTAGGCGCACAGAGCCGGAATCTTGTCCTCCGGCGGGTTGTTGCGGCGTCCAGCGGCCACGACGTCGACCGGGAGCGGCAGCGGCTCGTTGACCCGACGGTCGTAGTACAAGTGGCTGGCCAGGTTCGCGATGGCCGTCTCGCGCGGCTTCGCGATGTCGGGACGAACCTGCAGGTAACGCGGGTTACGCGACCGCACCCCGTCGATGAGACGCGGGTCCGCACTGGAGACGACGTACTTCGGCGCCTCGGAAGGATCGGAGTCGGCGAAATTCGACAGGAAGGTGCGCATCGGCTTGGTGAACTTCGAGAACGCGACCACATCGTCGCGCATCGCCGTGACGTCCTCGCGAGTCAGCGGCTGATAATTCGAGATGAACAGGCCACGCTCACTCATGTCGCGCTCGGTCTGGGTGTCATAGCCACGGTGAATGGCGTCGTCAGGACGCTGGAAGAGGAGAGCCTCACAGTTGGCGACGACCTTGCGCGACAGGCCCTCCGGACCGGTGACCATGCCGGGGGAGGTGACGATGGAGGCCGTCATGTCGTCCTCCGTCTGCACCTTGATGGCCGGGGCGTAGTCGTGGCGCAGGGTGAACAGACGCCAGGAACCGTCGGGCTGGAAACCGACGCGAGCCATGCTCACTAGGATCTTCTGCCCGTCGAGTCGCACCATGTTGCCGTGCCGACCATTCGTCGGCGCGACGGTGAAGTGGGAGCGCCAGTCGTCACCCCATTCCGGCTTGTAGTAGCGCTTGATGGTGAAGACGAGCTCCTTGCGGAACGACGGAATGGAGTTGATCCAGTCGTTGTACCAATCGGTGAAGTCCGAGGACGGAGTCAGCAGCTTGATGACCGACCCGACAGAACGCTCCGCCGACAGGATCGGACGGTGATCCTTGCCGTTGAGCTCGGGATCGGCGAATCGGGTCGAGAAGTCGCGATGCAGGATGTCCTCGACGGCATCCATGTCGGCCTCGAAGTCCGGGACGTAGGCGTTGCCCTGCAGGAAGGTGTCCGAGATCGCCTTGGAGATCTCCGACTTGCCTCCACCGGAGACGGTGCAGCACTTGTGCAGGGTCGTCGACTCACCGTAGGTGCCCTTGAGGTACCACTGGTCGTCGGCCTCGTTGTGGATCATCGTCATGCGGTAGCCGTCAGGGGAGAGGTACTCGGTGTCGGCCCGCATCGGGATGGACTGTGCACCGTCATCCCAGGAAACGGTGCCATCCCGCAGGCTGAACTTAGTCCCGCCGGGCACCAGCAGGACGTTGTCGATGCCGAGGACCTTCGCATGGCCCTTGTCGAGCATCTCGAAGTCATCCGGGTTGTCCGCGACGACGTCGGCGACCGTCTGCTGGCAGCTCGGGGTGGCGTACTCCTGGCCCTGGTTGTGGGAACGGTAGGCGCGGGCACCGCCGGAGTGCTCCTCCTCGGCCAGTCCGAAGAGGTTCGCGGAGTAGGAGATCTGGGTCTTGACCTCCTTCTTGCAGTAGCCGAAGTAGTTGTCGGCGACAATGGTGAGGATGACTCCGGACTCGTCACGGGCGCACAGCTTGAACGGCTTGCCCTCGTTGTAGAGCTCGGACTCATCGGACCAGCACATTCCGTCGCGACGCTGCCGGTCGGTGGCCTGGTCGATGTGAGGCAGACCGACGTCGACCTTGCGGACGAGGTTGAGGTGCGGGGCCAGGATGACACTGCCGCTGTGGCCGGTCCATCCAGCGGGGGCGAGGGCGGAGTCGTTGCCCGGCAGCAGCGGATCGCCGGCATTGCCGAAGATCCCCTCGACGAAATCGAGGTTGGAGACCAGACCACCGGGGGCGAAGAAGCGGATCTCCATCCGACGCTCGGAGACGAAGTCGGGAATCTCGGGAACCACGAGCGGGCGGAGCAGCAGGGACACCCAGGTGTGAGCCTGACGCTCCACGGGCTGGGTGGAGGTGTAGGGGAGCAGGGTGTGTTCCGGTGGGGCCTGGAAGGCGAGGTCGAGGAGGCGAGCGACGACCTCGATCGGAACGGCCTTCTTGTCGTCGGGGATTGCCAGCCCGCCCTCTGCGACGTGGAAGACGCCGGCCGTGGTGCGGCGGTCATTGCGCGGGTTGTGCAGCACGCCGTTGGCAACCCGGTAACTCGCGACCAGGTCGGAGGTGAACTCGTCACCATCGACGGGGAGGGAAAGGGCTCGGGCCAGACCGGGCTCATCGAGAGTCAGGGTGGTTTCGGGCAGGTGGGGATGGACGGGAGAGTCCTCACCGAGGTAACGGTCGATGAATGCTTGGATGCGTCGGTCAGCCGGGCAGAGGAGCTCGGGGACCTCTCGCCTGAGCTCCCGTTGACGAGCAAGTACTGGGGCGACGACGTCGATGTCGGAGGCGCGCGCGGCTGTCGGCAGTGGCAGGCCGTTGAGCGCCAATCTGAGGTTCACGGAGTCGGTGTGAGCTTGGGTGGCCATGGATCCATTGTCCCCTGAGTTCGTGAGCTTTCCATGAAGAATGGTCAGAAGGGCAATGGGCCTGAGCGGGGGTGGGCGTAAGGGCAGTCGTCCTTCACTCCCACCCCAGCGGCTGCCCAGGCTCACCATCGACGAGGCCATCGAGCTTGGCACGCCGTCACCACGCTGAACTCAGCAACCTTCGTGATGTGTGGGGTGGCGGCGGACAATGGTGCCGGGTTCTGGCATCACTCGTGGTCAACCGCCGATCTCTGCTCTTGTCAACAGCGTGCGACCATCTTGTCGATAGAATTCTTGCGAATTGGACGTGTTGGGAGGCGATGAGTGATGGCCGGCAGTGGGACCACGGCTCCCAAGGGTCAGGACGGGCCGCGGGCGCGTCAGCTTGCGATTGCAGAGGCGGTCGTTCGAGCGGGGTCGGTCACCGTCGAGGATCTCGTTGAGGCCACCGGCGTGTCTGCCATGACGGTTTATCGCGACCTTGCGATCCTCGAAGCCAGTGGAGTGCTGCAGCGCCACCGTGGCCGGGTCGTTGCGGTGGCCAACGGTTTGCACGAGGCGGACGCCACATTTCGACTGGAGCAGAGTTCGACGGACAAGCAGGCGGTGGCCGACCTTGCTGGTGATCTCATTGGCCCAGGATGCTCGATCATGCTTGACGACTCGACGTCGGGAGTGTGGCTGCTGCGCTCCCTCGGAGACCATTCGCCACTGACGGTTGTCACCAATTCCCTCTTGGTGGCCGACGAGGTCATTGCCAATGGTTCGGACAAGCTCGTCGTCTCAGGTGGCGAGTACCAGTCGTGGGCAAAGTCGTTGATGGGCCCCGCGGCGGTTCGGATGATCCGTTCCATGCACGCGGATCTGTGCGTCCTGTCCGCCTCAGGGATTTTCGACGCCGGCTGTTATCACCCGTACCAGGAGGTCGTTGAGGTCAAGCGGGCCATGCTCGAGTCCGCCGAGAAACGGGTCCTGCTGCTCGACCACACCAAGTTCGGGCGACGCGCGCTGTTCAAATTTGCCGATCTGACAGAGTTTGATCACGTCGTCGTCGACGCCCACACCCCGCACGGGATTCTTGACCAGCTGCGCGATCTCGGGGTTCACCTCATGGTGGCAGAAAGTCCTACGAAGAAGTCGTGACTACTGGCGGGGCATTGTTCTCCAATCCCCTTGATCTGGAACGTATGGGGTGACACGATGGGGTGACACCCGCTGATGGCGGGCAACCCTCTCGCCTTGGTTTTGGGTTTGCGAAGGGTGATCGGTGGAGTGCGTCCGCGTGGACGCCGAGCCGAGAAACCACGTGGTCACAGATGTCGATCGGATGTATTCCGGCGACAAGGACCAGCAAACACACTCACGAGGAAGTGGCCATGGCTGAAATCGTCATTGGTGTCGATGGGGGAACGACCGCAGTCAAGGCGGTCGCATTCAGTCTTTCGGGCGACGTCGTCTCGACCCGTCATGAATCGGTCCCAGTCAGGTACGGCGATCATGGCGAGGCTGAGCAGGACATGAATCAGATCTGGGAGGCTGTCGCAACCTGTATCCACGGTGTCGCGGATGCCTTGGGCCCAGAGGACGACGTCGTGGCGGTCGGTCTGACCGGTCAGGGCGACGGAGCGTGGCTGATAGACGAGGATGGGACTCCTGTCCGGCCTGCGGCAACGTGGCTGGACGGTCGGGCCAGCGAACGAGTCGAGCAGTGGAATGACGATGGCCGAGCGTCCCGGGTCTTTGACGTGACAGGGACGAAGATCTTCGGCGGGCTCTTCCCCGTCCTCATGGAGGAGCTGTTGGAGACTGATGGATCTCGTGTCCGCCGTGCAGCGACTCATCTCAACTGCAAGGACTGGATACGATTCAAACTCACGGGGAATCGTCTCACGGATTACACCGAGGCCTCCCGATCATATTTGGATGCGACGACTGCTCAGGGATTCTCGCGCGGATTGGCGGAGGACTTGGGGCAATCGGAATTACTTGACCTTCTTCCGGACATTCGACGTTGCGAGGACATCGGGGGTTATCTCACGGAAGAGGCATCCCATGAGGTAGGGCTTCCGGTCGGTACTCCGGTCGGAGTGGGCATGCTCGACATCGCTGTCACTGGCGTTGGTCTGGGCGCGGCTCATGACGGGGATGGCTGGCTGATTCTGGGAACCACTGGATTCGTCGGGACCCTGCTGCCGTCCATCGAGGACCGTAGGTCCAAGGAGTCCATGCTGGTGGCGACCGGTCGTGGCACCCAGGTGCTGGAATTCATGGCGCCCATGACGGGCACGCCAAACCTTGACTGGATCCGACGGACCCTGGGGTTGGCCGATGAGAGCTGGCAGAGCATCGAGGCCCGCGCTCGCCGGTCCACCCCTGGGGCGAATGGCGTCGTGTACCTGCCCTATGCCTCCCCTGGGGGCGAGCGCGCGCCCTTCGTCGACACCAACGCCAGCGCATCGTGGATGGGGATGTCGCTCACCACGACCCCCGAGGACGTGTTGCGCAGCGTCTATGAGGGCGTTGCATTGTCCCTGGCCGACTGCGTCTCACACTTGGCGATGAGTGGCGATCTCGTCGTGTCCGGCGGTGGGTTCAGGTCCGACCTGGTCTGCGAGATTCTCGCTGACATTACGGGCAAGTGTGTGGTGCGACAGAGCGCGCCGGAGGCCGGAGCTCGCGGAGCAGCTGTTCTTGCCCTGGTCGCGGCCGGCCGTTACGAGACGATCGGGGACGCCTCTGCAGCCATGGCATGTTCCTTCGAGACCTTCGACCCGCATCCGGAGCGCGGTGAGATTTACCAGGCCGTCGCGGATGTGTATTCCGAATCCCGTAATGCCATCAGGCCGGTGTGGCCCCAGATGAGAGCCCTTCGACAGATCAAGGAGGCTGACAATGAGCGTTGAGTGTCCGGTGAAGGTCCTTGTGGCAGGAGATCAGTTCGAGACCGTCGAGGTGCTTGAAGACGCCTTGCGCAAGGCTGTTCCCGATGCCGAGATCACTGAGCTGTCATCGCAGTGGCCCATCACGCCAATGGGTGACGTCGACGAAGTGCACGAGGCAGCCGGTGACGTGGGTGAACTCATTCAGGCGCTTCAAGGGATCGACGTGTGCGTCAGCCACACCTATCCATTCACTGACGAGGTGTTCGACGCCTGCCCTGAACTCAAACAGGTGACCATCACCCGGGGTGGTCCGGTCAACGTCAACATCGAGTCGGCCACCCGTCATGGGGTCCTGGTGACCTACGCACCGGGTCGCAATGCGACGGCAACCGCGGAACACACCGTGGCCATGATCATGGCCGCGGTGAGGCAGATCCCTGCTCACCACGTCACCCTGACCTCAGGCACCTGGGAGGGCGACGCATACCGGTACGACCGTGTGGGCATGGAGATCAGCGGAAATGACGTAGGAGTCGTCGGCTATGGTGCGGTCGGTTCGCGGGTTGCCAGGGTCATGGCAGCCATGGGAGCCACGGTGCGGGTGTTCGATCCCTGGGTCGATCCCGACGCGATGCCAGATGGCATCACGGTCTGCGAGGATTTCGACGAGATGCTCAAGGTGAGTCGCATCCTCACGCTTCATGCCCGCGCCAACGAGAGCAACCATCACATGATTGCGGCTGGGCAGCTTGCGGAAATGCCTGAGGGTTCCGTGCTCGTCAATTGTGCTCGCGGTTCGCTCGTCGACTACGACGCAGTGTGTGATGCCATCGACAGTGGCCATCTTCACGCTGCCGCCTTTGACTGTCTACCCCACGAACCGTTGCCGCCGGATTCCAGGCTGCTGCACACCCCGCGTGTGGTCCTCACCCCGCACATCGCCGGAGCATCCAAGCAGGCCGCAGAACTTGCGGCGCGTATTGCAGCTGACGACGTCGCCGCTCTGGTGCAGGGACACACTCCCACATATCTTGCCAACCCCGACGTCATTGAGTGAGTTAGGAGAACATCATGCTCTTGGAACAACAACGACAGGCTGTCGTGGACACATGCCGAACGATGCAAGCCCAGGGTCTGGTCGTGGGAACTGCAGGAAATGTGTCGATTCGCGTCGACGACATGGTGGTCGTGTCACCGTCTGCGGTGCCTTACGAGAACCTGACTGCGGCTGACATCGGTGTCCATGACATGGAGGGCAAGGCCATCGAGGCGAAGTACAAGCCCTCTTCTGAGCTTCCGTTGCACCTGAGTGTTTACCGAGCCAGCGACGCAGGGGCGATCACGCACAACCATGCCCCGGCATCAACAGCTCTGGGCCTCGTCGTCGACGAGATTCCGTGGTCCCACTACTACTCCGGAATGTTTGGCGGTACCGTCCGAGTTGCACCGTACGCCGAGTTCGGAACCGATGAGCTGGCACGTAACGTCACGAAGGCGCTCGAGGGACGGTGCGCAGCTCTGATGGCCAACCACGGTGCGATCACGACGGGGCCGACGGTTGACAAGGCTCTCTGCCTGCTTCCCTACCTCGAGTACATTTGTGAGGTACACCTCCGCGCGATGTCCACTGGTCGTCCCATCAAGGTACTTGATGACGAGCACATCGCCGATGCCACGCAGGGGATTGCCGGTTACAAGCCGAAAGCTGTCGATGAAGGCTGAGAATCCCGAATGACGTTGCTCTGCCTCAGCCCCTGAAACGTCCGGAACAGAAGGAGAACGCAGATGCCGAAGCTCGGACGCGGCATGGTTATACCATCTGCCACGAGCCAGACGTTGCAGGCTGCCCTTGCGGCTCCCTCGCCGAATGTCCTGCTGACTGATGTGGCTCTTGACGAGCTCCCAGAACTGGCGAAACACGTGCTGGGAGCCGGTAAGCACGCGATTGTTCACGCTGATATGACATCAGGCTTGCACCCAAACGCAGCGGGGCTGGCGTTCCTGAAGGACCATTGCGGAGTTGAGACGATCATCAGTACCAATGCCAGGGTCATCGAGGCAGCTCGCCGCCAGCACCTACAGACAGTATTCAGAGTGTTCCTGCTTGACTCAATTGCGCTGCGGAGCGCGGTACGCACGCTGGGAAACATTCACGTCGATGCCGTGGAGATCCTGCCGGGGCCAATGGCAAGGTCCGTCATTGAACACATCCGGGCCACCGGTCCTGATCGCACATTGCTTGCGGGTGGTTTTGTCCGGGCGTCGCAGCTTGTCGAGGATCTGTTTCGCGTCGGGTTCGACGGGGTGACGACGTCCTACCCTCCACTGTGGTCGAGAACGTCACTGAGGGAAGATGCCTGCTGAGCACAGCGTGTCGGATCACCTGTCGTCATCGGCCGACACAGGGCGCACAACCTGTCCAGAGAAGGAGAACAGTCATGTTGGAGCATCTCAAGGCCGAGGTCTGCGATGGTAACCTCGAGCTCCCACGCCACGGCCTTGTGACATGGACATCGGGGAATTTGTCAGCCCGTGATCCTGAGACCGGGTTGGTGGTCATCAAGCCATCTGGCATGTCGTATGAAGGGATGACGCCCGACGACATGGTCGTCGTCGATCTTGATGGCAAGGTCGTCGAAGGGGTGCACGGACCCTCGTCCGACACGGCGTCGCACCTGTACGTGTACCGCCGGCGTGCTGACATTCGCAGCATCATTCACACTCACTCGACCTTCGCGACGGCGTGGGCCGCGACCGGCCAGGACATCCCGTGTTGCTTGACAGCCATTGCCGATGAGTTCGGTGGGCCGG
Source organism: Cutibacterium nasicola (assembly GCF_052654715.2). Lineage (NCBI taxonomy): Bacteria > Bacillati > Actinomycetota > Actinomycetes > Propionibacteriales > Propionibacteriaceae > Cutibacterium > Cutibacterium nasicola. Next base: position 2,373,385 of record NZ_CP199745.2, read on the forward strand.
TGCCGTGCGGTGACTATGCCCAGATCGGTAGTGAGCAGATTGGTGAGCAGATCATGAGGTTCGTTGATCAGTGCCCTGCAGTCCTGCTGAAGAAGCACGGTGTCTTCACGGTGGGCACGTCGATGGAGAAGGCCGTCAAGGCTGCCGTCATGGTGGAGGATGTCGCCCGGACGGTGACCTACGCGAAGCTCATCGGGGAGATCTCGTCGTTGCCACAGTCCGAGATCGATGCGAACCATGACCGATACACCAATCGGTACGGAACCGCGGAGGCATCGTCAGGTGTGACGCTCTGACCCGATGCGTTCTCGCAATGCCCCTGCCATCCCTCGAGCCAGACCTGGTAGCAGGGGCATGTGACGTCTTGACATCGCGCGGCTGGGGCCTGCGCCCGAGCGCGGTACCCAACTGTGGCGAAATCCACACGCTGAACCCTTCCTTTTCACATGAATGGTGTTAATATCAACACCATGAGTTGTTGCTTCTCGCATTTGCGAGTGAGACTCCCCAACGCACGGCAACGAAGCATGGAGGGATCATGGGACTGAGAATCGTCGTCGCTGCGGATCCGGCGGCAGTGCAGTACAAGGACGCCATCAAGGCCGACCTTGAGGCCGACTCGCGAGTCGACGAGGTCATCGACGTCGGCGTCCAGGAGGGTGATGACACCCTGTACCCGCACATCGGCGTCAAGGGAGCCCACGTCATCAAGGACGGCAAGGCCGATCGAGGCATCTTCCTCTGCGGCACCGGAATGGGCATGGCCATCACCGCCAACAAGGTGCCGGGCATCCGGGCCTGCACCGCCCACGATTCCTTCTCCGTGGAGCGCCTCATCATGTCCAACGACGCTCACGTCCTGTGCCTGGGACAGCGCGTCATCGGACTCGAGCTGGCTCGTCGTCTGGTACACGAGTTCATCGGGTACACCTTCGACCCGAGCTCTCACTCCAAGACCAACGTCGACCTCATCACCGCCTACGAGTCAGGCGCCAGCGACGGGCAGACCGCCCCGGGCGGCTGCTGACACAGTGTGGCGCGGGCGCCCGAGCCACACTCACATCTGAGCCATCCCACCCCTGGGGACAACCTCCAGGACACCCAGAAACAACGTGTGCGGCACCGTCGTCGCCCACGGACATCCGATCGCGGGTTCACCTCGCCCTCATGAAGGAACACCGATGTTCACCACCTCTGTCGGAGTCTTCATCTTCGGACTCCTTGCCGCCATCGCCGGCGGCGCTGTCGGGGCTGCCATTGGCGGCAACTACGCCTTCGTCCTCACCGGCTTCTGCGTGCTGGCCTCCTGGGGAGTCTTCGCCGCAACCGGAAACACCTTTGGCCTGGACTACCTGGCCTTCGGCCCCTTCATGGGCCCGCACATCGCCTTTGCAGGCGGCGTCGCGGGAGCCATTTACGCCCGCTACCACGGCCGTCTCGATGACGGCAAGGACGTCAACACCCCGCTGGCCGGCATCGGTCGCCCCGACATCCTCCTGGTTGGTGCCCTCTTCGGCGTGTTTGGATACCTGTGCCAGATTGGCATCTCCAACATTCCGTGGTTCGGCAAACACACTGACTCAGTTGCCCTGACGGTGCTGATCTCCGGTCTGCTCGCCCGCCTCGTCTTCGGCGGTGTCCCCGGAGAGGGTCTGTTCCGCGGCTCCCTGCACAACCCGGAGCTCTTCCACGAAGACGCCACCACCTTCCCCGCAAAGATCAAGCCAGGCCCCAATGGACGCTGGCTGGAATGGCAGGAGAAGCCCAGCCAGTTGCTGACCATCGGCTCTCTCTTCGGCATCTTCGCCGGTGGCGCGTCGCTCTTCCTGGCCGCCAACGTCGGTGCACGCCTCACCACGATGGGCTTCGACAACAACCTGGCTGCTTTCAACGCCAACAGCTTCTGCTTCGGTATCTCGGCCGTCATCATCCTGTTCCTCATCACCAACCGGAACATGCCGGTCCAGCACCACGTGACGAACATCGCCGGTCTGGCCGCAGTGCAGTTCTTCCCGCTGCTGATGGGCGAGAACATCGGTACTTACACCTGGACGGCCACCTCGACGTGGGATTCCCACACCTGGGCAATGGCAGCGGTCGCCCTGCTCATCGCCGCGATCTTCGGCATCTTTGTTGCTGGCCTCGGCGAGTTCTGCGCACGGCTGTGGTACGACCGCGGCACCAGCCACATCGACCCGCCTGCTGCTGCCATCTGGCTGAGCAACACCGTGGTCGTCACGTTGGCTGCCCTGTTCGCCTGATCTGATCCAAGGAAATAGCAACCATGAATGACGTCATCGACGCACCAACCGAATTCGCCAAGGCCTATGTCTTCGACATGGACGGCACCATCTACCTCGGTGACCACCTGTTGCCCGGTGCCCGCCGCATGATCGAGGAACTGCGTCGCCGTGAGATCCCGGTGAGGTTCCTCTCGAACAACCCGACGAAGGATCCGAGTCAGTACGTTGAGAAGCTCGAGAAGCTGGGGCTGCCGACCGCCATCGAGGACATCTCCAATACCGTCGTGACGACGACCCGCTGGCTGGTCAACAACCACCCTGGCGCCAAGGTCTTCGCGATTGCGGAGGAGCCCCTCAAGCGGAGCCTGCAGAAGGCCGGTATCGAACTGTGTGAGGACCCCGAGAAGATCGACATCGTCATCGCCTCGTATGACCGCACCTTCGATTATCGCAAGCTGCAGATTGCCTTCGACGCCATCTGGTTCCACAAGCGCGCCTTCCTCGTCCAGACCAACCCGGACCGGTTCTGCCCCTTCCCGGGCGGCCGCGGCGAGCCCGATTGCGCTGCCGTCACAGCGGCCATCGAGGCGTGCACCGGACAACAGTGCAAAGTCAGCCTGGGCAAGCCGTCCCCGGTCATGCTCACCGAGGCGCTGGCCGGGCTGGACGTCGATCCGTCGGAGTGCGTCATGGTCGGCGACCGACTGCAGACCGATATCCAGATGGCCCTCGACACCGGCATGAGGTCAGCCTGCGTGCTGACCGGTGAGGCCACCGCGGATGACGTCGCAGCCCTGGACGCCGAGCACCGTCCGACCTGGACCCTGGATCGCATTGACCGGCTCATTCCTGCCGCGGTATGGCAGGAACTCGGCTGGACCGAAGACAACGATTGACACGACGGTGGGGCTGCAAGCATCGCGGCCGCAGCCCCCTCAAGACACTCTCGTAGGAGACAACGATGTTGAACAACGGCCCCTACCTCTTGGGCATTGACTACGGCACCGAATCGTGCCGGGTGGCAATTTTCGACCTTGAAGGACGTCCGCTGACCTTCGCGGCGACACCGTACAAGACCACCCACCCCCGTCCGGGCTGGGCTGAGCAGGATCCTGAGGAATGGTGGAAGGCCCTCCAGGCTTCCTGCCACCGTGCCATCGCGGCTGCCGGAGTCTCCCCGGCCGCCATCGCCGGTATTTCCTACGACGCCACGACCCTGACGATGGTTGCCATGGACGAGCGCGGCAACGAGCTGCGTCCGGCCATCATGTGGATGGACGTCCGCGCCACCGAGCAGGCCGCTCGTGCAGAGGGATCTGACTCGGTCGCCCGCCTCTACAACGGCGCCGGAACCTCCCCGGCCACCGCCGAGTGGTACCCCTTCAAGGCCGCTTGGCTGCGCGAGCACGAGCCGGAGACGTACCGTAAGGCCGCTCACCTCGTTGACGCACCGGACTGGGTGACCTACAAGCTCACCGGCGAGTGGACGACCAACATCAACTCTGCCGCCATCCGGATGTACTACAACCGTGACAAGGGCGGCTGGCCGGAGGACTTCTACGACACCATCGGCTGTGGTGACGTTTTTGACAAGATCCCGGAGCGAGTCCTTGATCTCGGCACCCCGGTCGGCACCCTCGGCACGATTCCTGCCCAGCTGCTCGGGCTGCGTCCGGGAATCCCGGTTGCCCAGGGTCCGGCCGACGCATGGGCCGGTCAGATTGGCCTGGGCGTGCTGTCCCCGGGTTCGATGGCCCTCATCACCGGTTCCTCGCACGTGTTGACCGGCCAGTCCGACACCGAGATCCACGGCCAGGGATTCTTCGGTGCGTACACCGACGGCGTCATGCCCGGCCAGTACACCGTCGAGGGCAGCCAGGTCTCGACCGGTTCGGTGCTCAAGTGGTTCAAGGACAGCTTTGCCGCCGACTACACCGCTGCCGCGGAGAAGATCGGTCTCAATCCCTACGACGTCCTCAATGAGCAGTCCCGGAACATTCGTCCCGGATCCGACGGCCTCATCATCAACGAGTACTTCCAGGGCAACCGCACCCCCTACACCGACTCGAAGGCCCGCGGCATCATCTGGGGACTGTCCCTCATGCACACCCCGGCGCACTTCTACCACGCCATTCAGGAGTCGGTCTGCTACGGCACGGCCCACAACCTGCGGGCCATGAAGGCTGCCGGTTTCGAGGTTGACCGCATGGTCGCCTGCGGCGGTGCCACCAAGAGCCGCGACTGGATGCAGATGCACGCCGACGTCGCAGGTGTCCCGATCGCTCTGACCGAGGTTGGCGACGCCGTCGTGCTCGGTACCTGCATGGTCGCCGCCGTCGGTGCCGGTCTGTTCAAGGATCTGCCCGAGGCCGCCAGGCAGATGGTTCACGAGATCGACCTCATCGAGCCCAACCAGGAACGTCACGAGGAGTACCAGTACTACGTGGACAAGTACTGCGACACCTACCCGCAACTGCGTCCCATGATTCATGACATGGTCGACCACGAGACCGACAAGAACTGACGATCACACCGATCAGAGGAGAAGCAATGTCCGAATTGATTGACAAGGCATTGGCCGATTGCGATGACACCGACGTCGTGATCATGGGTCATGACGTGCTTGGTGAGACCGGGCGCGTGTTCAAGGAACTGTTCGGTGACGCCAAGGCAATCCTCATCTCCGACGAGAGCACCTGGGCCGTTGCCGGTGAGCAGACCAAGGCGTCCTTCGAGGCTCACGGGGTCGAGATCGTCGAGTCGATGATCCTCCCGGGACGTCCCACCGTCTACGCCTGCTACGAGAACGTCGAGAAGATCCGCGACCACATCCGTGATCTTGACGGGATGATTGCCTGTTCCATCGGTTCGGGCACCCTCAATGACCTCACCAAGCGAGCCAGTGACGAGCTGGGGCGGCGCTACATGAACGTCTGCACGGCTGCATCGATGGATGGATATGCCGCCTTCGGCGCTTCCATCACCGAGAACGGCTTCAAGCACACCATGAGCTGCCGCGCCCCCCAGGCCCTCATTGCCGATCTGCCGACGATGGCTGGTGCACCCCAGCGCTGCACCGCCACCGGACTCGGTGATCTCATCGAGAAGGTCCCGGCCGGAGCCGACTGGATCCTCGCTGACGAGCTGGGTGTTGAGCCGATTGACCGCGAGGTGTGGGACCTGGTCCAGGGTCCGCTGACGAGCGCGATCAGTGACCCGGAGGGCCTTGCGAACGGAAAGCCGGAGGCATTCAACGGCCTCATCGAGGGTCTTGTGATGTCCGGTTTGGCGATGCAGAAGTACCGCATCTCGTCTCGTCCCGCATCGGGTGCCGGCCACCAGTTCTCCCATCTGTGGGAGATGGAGCATCTCGGTATGGATCACGAGCCCCCGTTGACCCACGGGTTCAAGGTGGGCCTGGGAACCATCTCGGTGCTTGCCCTGTGGGAGAAGGTGCTGGAGCATGACTTCACGACTCTTGACGTCGACGCCGCCGTCGCCACATGGCCCACGGCGGAGGACATGGAGGCCAAGGTTCGCGCGAATTTCTCCGGTGACATGCTGGAGCCGGCGGTCAAGCAGACGATGGACAAGTACCTCGACGCCGATGCCCTGCGTGAGCGTCTGGAGGTCGTGAAGTCGAAGTGGTCGACCATCCAGGAGCGCTGCCGCGCTCAGGTGATGCCTGCGGCCCGTGTGGAGGAGATCATTGAGGCCGTTGGTGGCATCTACCATCCGGCCCAGATCGGCCTGACCCGGGAGCGTTTCCACGACACCTACTACCGGTGCCAGATGATCAGGTCGCGTTACACCCTCCTTGACCTGCTGGTCGAGACGGGGACCATCAGCGACTTCGTCGAGCCGCTGTTCGCGCCTGACGGATTCTGGGGCCAGCGCCCTTGGCCGCAGGACTGACGAGGTCCGTCAGGACTGACACATAGACCGTCGTGGGGGTGCAGGTCGGCTTACTCGCCCCGGCCCACCCCACGACTGCATCGAGGAGAGGATCATGACCGACAAGTTCGTGGTGGGACTGGACTTTGGCACGCTGTCGGGCCGGGCAGTCGTCGTCAGGGTGAGCGACGGCACCGAAATGGGCACTGCCGTCCACGAATACCCACATGGCGTTATGGATCGGGTACTCAGTGCGGCGGACGGACAACAATTGCCGCCTGATTTTGCGCTTCAGGACCCTGCTGACTACATGGAGACACTCGAGGTCATAGTTCGCAAGAGCATCGAGGATGCCAGGATCGATCCCGCGCACGTGGTTGGGATTGGTCTGGATGTCACCTCGGCGACGGTCGTGGCCGCGAAGGCGGATGGCACACCGATGTGCCAGCTGTCTGAATTCCGTAATGAGCCTCACGCATGGGTGAAGCTGTGGAAGCATCATGGCGCGCAGGACCAGGCGGATCGCATCGTGAAGCTCGCACAAGTGCGCCGGGAGCCGTGGCTCGCCCGCTACGGAGGGATACTCTCCTCCGAGATGCTCATGCCCAAGGTTCTTGAGACCTTGGAGTGGGCGCCGGACGTTTACCACGCCACCGATGTCTTCTGCAATGCATTGGACTGGTTGACGTGGAGACTGACCGGAGTCCTCGCCTTCTCGGCGGGGGATTCGGGATACAAGCGTATGTATCAAGACGGCCAGTACCCGTCCCAGGAATACCTGGCCAACCTGAACCCTGAATTCGCTGATGTCTTCGTCGAGAAGATGAATGCACCCGTGCTGCCGTTGGGGGCGCGGGTCGGTGGATTGACACCTGAATTTGCGGAGCGTCTTGGCATGTCGGCAGGAATCGCCGTCGCGACCGGGAATATCGATGCCCACGTCACAGCAGCAGCTGTTCAGGCAGTTGAGGATGGCCAGATGACGGCCATCATGGGAACTTCTGCCTGTTACGTCGTCCCGGGGCCGCAGTTGAAGGAAGTCCCAGGGATGTTCGGCGTCGTCGACGGAGGCATAGTCGACGGCTCATGGGGTTTCGAAGCTGGTCAGACGGCTGTCGGGGACATCTTCGCCTGGTTCGTCAACAACTGTGTCCCAGGATCCTACTATGACGAGGCCAGGCGTCGCGGTATGGGCATCCACGACTTGTTGACCGAGAAGTGCGCGGGCCAGGAGGTTGGAGCCCACGGACTCATTGCACTGGACTGGCACAACGGCAACCGATCAGTCCTGGCAGATGCCAATCTGTCTGGAATGATCCTTGGTCAAACCCTCGCGACAACCCCGGAGGATCAGTACCGGGCCCTGCTGGAATCAACAGCGTTTGGTGCCCGCACCATCATTGAGTCGTTCCGCAATTCGGGTGTTGACATCAATGAGCTCGTCGTCGCTGGTGGACTGACCAAGAACGCTTTCCTCATGCAGCTGTTCTGTGACATTTGTAGGGTGCCTCTGAGCGTCGGGACCGCGCAGCAACCGGGTTCGCACGGATCTGCAGTCTTTGCGGCAGTCGCAGCCGGTCTCTATCCAGATGTCAAAACGGCCTCTGCTGCCATGGGAGCGAAAGAGGATGGTGTCTACCAGATCAATGAGGACAGAGCTGCTCAATACGACGCCTTGTACGCCGAATACGCCCACCTTCACGACTACTTCGGTCGTGGCGGAAATCAGGTCATGCACCGGCTCAAGGAGATCCGACGCAAAGCCCATGTGCGGGACCGGGAAGTCACGATGGGTGACGAGTGACGGCATCGCTGCACAGTTGTGACATCAGTATCCGCACAAGTGCATGACAATGAGGTTGTGAATAGGATTCTCATGAGGACCTGAACCCCCACCCCTCATCGCCGTGACGAGCGACAACACATCACACAGATCAGGCCAACAAGCCGATACGAGAGGAACATCGTGGCTACCGAACTGACGTGGACCGACACCGACAAGCTGGCTGTCGACACCGCACGAGTGCTTGCGGCCGACGCCGTCGAGAAGACCGGTAACGGACACCCCGGCACCGCCATCTCCCTGGCCCCGCTGAGCTACCTGCTCTACCACAAGATCATGGCCATCGACCCGTCCGACCCGAACTGGCTCGGTCGCGATCGCTTCATCATGTCCGCAGGACACTCCTCGCTGACCCAGTACACCCAGCTCTACCTGGCCGGTCTGGGCCTCGAGCTGTCCGATCTGGAGTCTCTGCGTACCTGGGGATCCCTGACTCCCGGCCACCCGGAGTATGGCGTGACGAAATTCGTCGAGACCACCACCGGCCCGCTCGGTGCCGGCGTTGCCAACGCCGTCGGCATGGCGATGGCAGCTCGTCGTGAGCGTGGCCTTCTCGACCCGGACGCCGCTGCCGGAACCAGCCCCTTCGACCACTACGTGTACGCCATTGCCGGTGACGGCTGCATGCAGGAGGGCGTCGCGTCCGAGGCGTCGTCCTTGGCCGGAACCCAGGAACTGGGCAACCTCATCCTGTTCTACGACGACAACCGGATCACCATCGAGGGCGACACCACCATCGCCTTCTCCGAGGACGTCGAGGCTCGGTACGAGGCTTACGGCTGGCATGTTCAGCACGTCGACTTCACCAACGGTGGCACCACCTACGAGGAGAATGTCGAGGCCCTCATGGCGGCCATCGACAACGCCAAGGCCGTCACTGACAAGCCGTCCTTCATCCGTCTGACCACCGTCATCGGTTGGCCGATCCCGGTGCTTGCCGGTCTGGCCCAGGTGCATGGCGCGAAGATCGGCACCGAGGGCATCAGCGCCCTCAAGGAGAAGCTCGGTTTCGAGGACAAGCCCTTCGCCGTCGACGTCGAGATGGTCCAGAAGGTGCGTTCCGCCTTCGCCGAGCGCGGCAAGGGCCTGCGCGAGGCCTGGGACAAGAAGTTCGCCGCCTGGCACGACGCGAACCCTGAGGGAGCCGCCCTTCTCGAACGGATGCGTGCCCACAAGCTGCCCGAGGATCTCGAGATCCCGACCTTCGAGCCCGGCAAGATGAGCACCCGTAAGGCATCCGGAGCGGTCCTGAGCGCCCTCGGCCCTCAGATCCCCGAGCTGTGGGGTGGATCGGCAGATCTTGCCGGTTCCAACAACACCACCATCAAGGGGGCCGACTCCTTCCTGCCCGAGGACCGCTGCTCCGAGGAGAATCCGGGTGGCCCTTACGGTCGCACCATCCACTTCGGAGTGCGCGAACACGCCATGGGCGGCATCCTCAACGGCATCACCCTGTCGGGTCTGACCCGCTGTTACGGCGGAACCTTCTTCGTGTTCTCCGACTACATGCGTCCCTCGGCCCGTCTTGCGGCTCTCATGAAGGTCCCGTCGATCTTCGTGTGGACCCACGACTCCATCGGTGTCGGCGAGGATGGCCCCACCCATCAGCCGATCGAGCACCTGGCCTCATACCGTGCCATCCCCGGCCTTGACATCGTCCGTCCGGCCGATGCCAACGAGACTGCGGTGGCGTGGCGCACTATCCTGGAGCACATCGACCGCCCTGCCGGACTGGTGCTGTCGCGCCAGGACCTGCCGACGATCGACCGCAGCGAGTATGGCTGTGCCGAGGGTGTTGCCAAGGGCGCCTACGTGGTGTCCGAGGCCAGCGCCGATCCCAGGCTCATCCTCATCGGGACCGGATCCGAGCTGTCAGTGGCCCTCGAAGCGCAGAAGAAGCTGGAGGCTGACGGGGTCCCGACCCGCGTCGTCTCGATGCCGTGCCAGGAGTGGTTCGACGAGCAGGACGAGGAGTACCGCGAGTCGGTCCTGCCCAGCTCGGTGACGGCTCGTGTCAGCGTCGAGGCCGGTATCGCCATGGGATGGTCGAAGTATGTCGGCTGCAAGGGTGCGTCGGTCTCGCTGGAGCACTTCGGTGCTTCTGCTGCCGGAACCCTGCTGTTCGAGAAGTTCGGCTTCACCGCCGACCACGTCGCAGAGGTCGCCAAGTCCGTGCTGTGACGCGGACTGAGGCATGACGATGTCGAACCGACGCCGGGCGGGTCAGGACGAGGAGATGCTCCACGTCGCGGAGATGTACTACTTCGAGCAGATGACCCATGCCGCGATCGCCCAACGGCTCTCCATGAGCCGTTGGACGGTTGGCAGGATCCTGGAGGAAGCTCGCCGCACCGGGATGGTCAAGATCACCATCGACCACCCACTGGCCCGGCATCACCGACTCGAAACCGAGTTGGTGGAAACCTACGGGTTGCACTCAGCCGTCGTCGTGCCCGTCCAGGCCAGTGATGAACTGACCCTGGACCTCGTCACTCGGATGGCAGCTCAGCGGCTGTCCGAGTGGCGACCCCAGCCGCGGGTGGTCGCGGTGAGTTGGGGTCGGACGACGGCTCATCTCGCTCAGCACCTGGGGTCCGGTTGGGATCCCGATGTCGTCGTCGCCCAGACCAACGGCGGTGTTGCGGTCACGAGGAACGACCTGGTGGGACGCTCCGTCGTGCGGATGGCCGAGCTCGGTCCGGGCAGATCTCTCGCCTTGCAGGCCCCGACGATCGTCGAATCGACAGATCTGGGAGAGATGCTCCGCAAGGACGCGTCGGTCTCACGCCCGCTGGAGGCTGCCCACAAGGCTGATCTCGTCGTCTATTCGCCCGGAGCTGTCAGTACCGATTCGATCCTGGTGACGGCCGGCCACGTCACGAAGGACGGTATTGAGGAGCTGCGTCGCAAGGGGGCCAGCGCAGACATCATGAGCCACTACGTCGACGTCCACGGCGAGGTCGTTGATGAGGAACTGGATTCGCGCACGATTTCAGTGGATGTGGACTGCGTCAGGGTGACTGACGACGACCACGACAACTCGCGTCCGCGACGAGTCCTGGCTGTCGCATCGGGAGCCGAAAAGGTTGAGGCCGTGGGGACGGTTTTGCGGGGAGGACTGTGTACGGACCTCGTTGTCGATGCCGAGGCCGCGGAGCAGGCTCTGCAGTGATCCTTGGTGTGGTCGGAAGGCCCGGATCGTCATTTCTGCACGCAAGTGCAGATTGCTGACGAATGCGGTACTCGCGTGTGAGTGGCGGTTAGCGTGCATGGTGTCGGGCCCGTCGCTGGGTCATAACCCACCTTCGGAGGTACGAAGATGCTCAAGATTGCAGTGCTCGGTGCGGGCGTCATGGCCACCGCACTGACCTTCCCCGCTGTCGAGAACGGCAATGAAGTCCGTCTCATCGGCACCCACCTCGATGACGAGATCATTGATTCCATCCAGGCCACCCGGCAGCATCCTGTTCTCGAGCTCAAGGTCGACGAACGCGTCAAGGCCTACCACTTTGCTGACGCAGCCGAAGCCATCGAGGGAGCCGACATCATCATGAGCGGCGTCAACTCATTCGGCGTGGACTGGGCCGGTGAGCAGCTGGCCAAGCTGGCGAAGCCGGGCCAGACCATCCTGTGCGTCACCAAGGGTATGCAGGCTGATGAGGACGGTACCCTTCACATCCTCCCAGACGTGTTGAAGAAGCACATGGGCGACCTTGCCAACGAGGTTCACTGGGCAGCGATCGTTGGACCATCGATTGCCGGTGAGCTGGCTGTGCACCGCGACACCTGTGTGGTGTTCTGCGGCGAGGAACAGGAGGTGCTGGACAGACTTGCTGCGGCATATCGCACCAATTACTACCACGTCTGGACGTCCACCGATTTCATCGGACACGAGGTCGGCGCCTGCATGAAGAACATTTTCGCCTTTGGGGGGGGATTTGCGGCTGGCATGCTCGAGAAGGCCGGCCAGACTGACGCAAAGTACGTCATGTACGACTACACGGCGGCCCTGTTCGGTGAGGGCGCCCGCGAACTCAAACAGATGGTTTCCTTCATGGGCGGTGATCCCGAGGTGGCCACCGGTCTGGGTGGGGTTGGCGACATGTTCGTGACGACGATGGGCGGGCGCAATGTGCGCGCCGGGACCTATGTCGGGGCTGGGGTGCCGTTCTCGGAGGTCCGCAACGTCAAGATGAAGGGCATCACCCTCGAGGGGGTTGCCGCCATCGGCGTCGTCGGCGAGGCGATCGGAAGGATGACCGAGCGCGGGATCATTGCCGAGACCGATTTCCCGCTGGTGCGGGCGCTGTACGAGATCATCGCCCATGATGCGCCGCTTGACCTGCCTTGGGAGAAGTTCTTCGGTGGGGAAAGGTGATCACTGGCCCGCCTCGGTAGGGGGTGGGAACCCAGTGCGGGCGTGACGGTGCCCGAGAGCCGTGAGGCTCTGCACACCTTCCCACGGCCATGAGCACCCACCGTCACTGGTATCTGCCGTCGGCACCCACCGCAGCGGGTGCAAAAACTGCCGACTCGAGAGGGTCTTGAGCACTCTGGTGTTTCACGACCCCGCGGGTCGGTGTTTTTGTGCACCGGGACTGGATTGCTGGGTGCTTCCAGTGGTTTTGCCTGGATGGGCCGGGTAACCGCTCGGTGGTTGTGAACCGGAGGTGCCCTTCGAGCCACCACGACCTAGACTCATCTGGTCGAACTAGAAAGGCTGTCATGAACAACGTCATCGAGGTCACCGACGCGACCTTCGCCTCCGAGGTTCTCGGGGCTGCCAAGCCCGTCCTCGTCGACTACTGGGCTGACTGGTGCGCCCCCTGCAAACAGCTCTCCCCGATCATCGAGGAGCTGGCTGGGGTCTATGGCGACCGGATGGTTTTCGCCAAGGTCGACACCAACGCCAATACCCGGATTGCGGCCGAGCAGGGAATCATGTCCCTGCCCACGATTCAGGTCTGGCAGAGCGGCCAGCTCGTCAAGTCGCTGCAGGGCGGTAAGACGAAGAAGGCGCTCGTCAAGGTCATCGAAGAGTTCGTGCGCTGAGGAGGAATCATGCCGTCCGCCACCAAGAAGGTTTCCCTGGTCCGTCGTAGCGAGGGCCACTACACCGCCACCAACGCGCGTGGCGGTCAGATCCGTTTCGGCTCCGGTCAGGATGCCGAGTTCACCCCCGTTGAGTTGCTGCTGGCAGCCATCGGTGGATGCTCGTCCATCGACGTCGACACCGTGACGAGCCGTCGCGGCGGGCCGACCCAGTTCACTGTGTCCGTCATGGGCACCAAGGTGAGCGACGAGGAGGGCCGAGCATCCCTGGGGGACGTCTCGGTCGACTTCCAGCTCACCTTCCCCGACACCGACGAGGGGCGCGAGGCTGCCGGGCTGGTCAACCGCGTCGTTGCCATGTCGCGCGACAAGAACTGCACCGTCTCGCGCACGGTCGAGGCTCAGACCCCGGTGACCTTCAGCGTCGCCGGCGAACCGCTCGGCTGAGGCTTTTCTCGTAGGGGTCTTCAGGCCTCTGTCTTGGACATGACGACGGTCAGGCCCGGTGACGAAAAATCCCGGGCCCGGCCGTCGTATGTCATCAGGAGATGAGATCGCGCAGCCAGGCGACCATGGTGTCTTCAGCTTCCTTCGCCTGGGGGAAGGCGAGGGTGAAGCTCTGGGTGGCGTGTGCCATCCCCGGGACAGTCGTCAGCTGCACGGGTACACCGGCCGCTTCCAGCTTGCGCTGCCACGCGAAGGAGTCGTCGCGTAGTGGGTCCACCTCGCAGTTGAGCAAAAACGTCGGCGGAAGGCCAGTGGCATCCTCCAGGCAGATCGGGTTGCTGCACGGGTCGTCAAGGCTTGCCCCATGGGACAGGTAACGAACGTGACTGTGGTGCAGCGCGGCCGCGAGATCGGGGGCGTCGCGCTTGGCCTCCGCCATCGCCTCAGAAGTGTCTGAAAGGTCGAGAACTGGCATCTCGAGGATCTGCCCGAGAGTCTTTGGGCCGCCCTCGTCGCGGCAGGTGATTCCTGTCGCGGCCGCTAGATTTCCGCCGCCTGAGTCACCACCCACGACAATTCTGGACGCGTCGAACCCCTCGGCCTCGGCGTCTTCGGCAACCCACCGCACGACATCAACGACGTCGTGCAGATTCTCGGGGTAGTTGTGCTCGGGCAGCAATCGGTAGTCGACACTGACGACGCACATGCCGACGCGCTGGGCAATACTGGCCGTGCGGGAGAGCACGGTGCGCGGGGAGCCGTGAACGAAGGCCCCGCCATGGGCCCACACCAGGACTGGCGTGGGATCAGGGAGGCTCTCCGGCCGCTGGATCAGGACCGGGATGGGATGATCGCGGCCTGGCACCATGCGATCCTCGAGCTCGAGGGAGTCAGGGATCTCGGGTGTCAGTTTTCCCCGCAGACTTGCTGCGAAGTCATTTTGCTGCGCCCGCTGCTCGGCGAGCGTCTGTTCCTTCTGGGGCTGACGCTCCAGGATCTCTGCCAGTCGTGGATCGAGTTTCATTTACTTCACCCTTGTCACTCGTGTGATGCACAACGATCCGAGGATGACCAGGATGATCGTTGCGATGAAGAGTCCGGGGTAGCCCGTCGTCTTCACCAGGGTCGCGCCAATACCGGGGGCGAAGACGATCGGCAGGGAGTTGGCGGCGTTGAGGAAGCCCAGGTCACGAGCCGAGTCGTCGCGGTTGGGCAGAACCTCCACCATGAGTGCTCCATCGACGGCCATGTACGTACCGAAAGCGGCGCCGCCCATGGCTGCGAAAACGGTGAGAGTCCAGGGCTCGTTGACGAGGAGGAGGGGGATGACACCTGCACCTGCGACGAGCGGGGCGATCATCGTGAAGGGCTTGCGACGCTTGATCTTGTCGGACCAAGGCCCGGTGATGACGTCGAGGACGACTGCAGTGACTGCGAGCACTGCCGAGTTCATGGCAATGAGTTTTCCAGCGGCTGCCCGCGTCATTCCCATCTCGTCAGTGGCGATGTAGAGCTGGAACTGCATCACCATGAACAGGGAGATGACGAAAAGGAACCGACCAACCAGAATCCACCAGAATTGTCCGTCCGTGGGCGGCTTCATCTGGGACGCGAACTGACGCCAGGTGACCGGTGGCCGTGGGGATTGATTGCGCAGCGGGTGGGGTGGCAGAAGGATGACGACGATGACGCTCGAGATCAACAGCATCCATGCCGCGACGAGGAATCCGTGGGATGGTCGGGTGACCAGCGCTCCAGCGATGACCGCGCCAATGATCTGGGCCAGAAGATAGCCCGCGCCGCCAAAGGCGGACACCTTGCCGAGGACGGAGTCCGGCACGTAGTCCGGCGGAATGGCGTTGAAGGCGCCGAGCATGCAGTTGAGTCCGCCCTGGTAGATCATGTGCGCGATGACGAGAAGGGCGGGACTCCTGGTCAGGCCGATGGCCGCGAAGGCCAGGGTTGCGACGATTGCGCCGCCGATGATCCAGGGATTGCGCGGGCCGAACCTTGACCTCGTGCAGTCTGACAGGGTGCCCGCCGTGATCATGCAGATGACAGCTGCGATGGCTCCCGTGGTGGTGAGCAGGGCGAGGAAGTCGACCTTGTTCTCAGGCTTCACCTCGGCTGCCAGCGCCGCCAGCAATGTTCCGCAGGCTGCGCCGACGGCGGCCCAGCCCAACTGTCCGATGAACATGATTGCACCAAGACGGCCGGTACTCGCGTACTGCTCCTGTTGAGGCTGAGCAGCTTCGGTCGAGGTTGTCGTCATGGGTTCGCTCCTTTGCCGGGGAGGTGCGGGGCCGACCTCCACAAAACCCTAGTGGTACTAGGTATTGTAGGGCATGGTTACCTCCGTGGTCGACATCTGGGGTGGCTCGAGCACGTTGGAGAACCCAAATCCCGCCTCGCGCGCGGTTGAAGCACTGCCTTGAGCTGTGAGCCCGCGAGACGGGGTTCTTGTGAACCGGAACTGGAGGAGTGGTGGGCCGCGTCGGCGACCCGTAGGCTGACACGGTGCCCCGATCGCCTCTTCCACAACGTCACGGCCTGGAATCGGCATGGGTCCACACTCCCGATCACGGGGAGTGCCGCAGGTTGGCGAGCGCACGAGGGAGCGACGGCTGGCCCTGGCCAACGATGCGTGACTATCTGGTTGAAAAACTCGTCAAAGTGGGCGAGCAGCGGGTTGACGAGATGCTCGACGGCGAGAGGTTCGTCGACGAATCCGGAGGTGCGTTCACGAGGAGCTCCCCGTTCGCTCCGCAGACATTTGTTTTCTTCCACCGCGATCTTCCCGAGGAGGCCCCTGTCCCGGCGGGTATCGGGATCCTGTACGCCGACGATCGGATTCTGGTCGTCGACAAACCGCACTTCCTGTCGTCAATTCCGCGAGGTCAGCACGTTCTCGAGTCGGTGGTTGTCCGGCTGCGGACCCAGCTGGGGTTGCCAGAACTGACCGTGGCTCATCGCCTCGACCGGGTCACTGCTGGAGTCCTGCTGCTGACCAGGGAGAGGCAGTGGCGTCGGCCCTACCAGGAGATGTTCGAGCGCCGGGAGGTGTTCAAAAAGTACCGGTTGGTTGCCCCCGTGGTGCGCCACCGTGCTGGGGACGTGGTCGTGGTGACGAAACACCGCTGGCAGGTGAGGTCGAGAATCATCAAGGAGCGGGGCATCCTGCAAGCTCGTGAGATCCCGGGGGAGCCGAATGCCGTGACTGACGTCACTTTGCTGGACCAGCATGATGGGCTGGGTCTCTACGAGGCCAGACCGAGGACAGGTCGCACCCACCAGATTCGTCTCCACATGCAGAGGCTGGGCGCTCCCATCGTCAATGACCCCTTTTACCCGGTACTTCTGGACACCCCTGTCGACGACTTCAGCCATCCGCTGCAGTTGCAGGCCTGGCAGATGGGATTCACCGACCCCATCTCCGGGGAGCCAAAGGTCTTCACATCAAGGTTGGGGTTGGCCGCCTGGCGATGAGCGGCGTGAGTCTGCCCAAGGATGAGATGACGAAAACTGTCATCGCGCCGGGGTCCGGTTCACAGGAGTGCTTCATGCCCGTGCTGAGGCGTTATTTTTCGACACCCGGGCACGCGCCGGCATTCACCCCGGAGCAGTAGTTCGCCGCATCGCCTCGTACCTTCACGAAGTGATGCGGCGACAACAGTCGAGAGACTCAGCGTCCCAGCTCGGCGAGGAACCTCTCCGCATCGAGGGCCGCACGACATCCGGACCCGGCCGCAGTGATGGCCTGCTGGTAATGGGAGTCGACCAGGTCACCGCAGGCGAAAACCCCCGGCAGATTGGTGCGGGTGGACGGCTCGGCGCACACGACGTACCCGGCGTCGTCGAGGTCGACCTGGCCGCGGACCAACTCGGAGCGCGGGTCGTGTCCGATCGCCTCGAAGACTCCCGCCACCTCGAGCTGACGCTTCTCACCGGTCTTGGTGTCACGCAGGGTCACCGACTCCAGCTTGGACTCGCCCTGCATGGAGACGATCTCGCTGTTCCAGGCGAAGGTGATTTTGGGGTCGGCCTTGGCACGGTCGGCCATAATCTGGGAGGCGCGCAGCGCGTCACGACGGTGAACGAGGGTCACAGAGTTGGCGAAGCGGGTGAGGAAGGTGGCCTCCTCGACAGCGGAGTCGCCTCCGCCGACGACAGCGATGTCCTTGCCGGTGAAGAAGAACCCGTCACAGGTGGCGCACCAGGACACGCCTCGACCTGACAGACGGGCCTCGTCCTCGAGCCCGAGCTTGCGGTAGGCCGATCCTGTGGCGAGGATGACGACGCGAGCCTGGTGAGTCGTTCCGTTGGTGTCGATGACCTTCTTGATCTCACCGGTGAGGTCGACCTCGGTGACGTCGTCAGCGACGAGCTCGGCCCCGAATCGCTCGGCCTGGGCTCGCATCCGAGCCATGAGGTCGGGGCCCATGATGCCCTCGGAGAAGCCCGGGTAGTTCTCGACCTCGGTGGTTTGCATGAGGGCGCCACCGGCATCCATGGACCCTTCGAGGACAAGGGGCTTCAGCCCCGCGCGCGCGGTGTAGACGGCCGCGGTGTACCCGGCCGGGCCGGAACCGACGATGATGACCTCACGGGGGTCGTCGCCTTGGGTGTCGGTGTCGACCTTCTCGGTGGAGGGCTGGACGGTGTCGGTCTGCGAGGAATCGGACAGCGAGATGTTGCCGAGGATGGTGTTGGACACAAAGGGCTGAGTGGTCATGGCGTCTCCTGGTCGGTTGGCTGGTTCAAGGATCAACCTATCCAGCGCACAAAGGATTCAGGGCATTCCCGGAGGGGCTGAGGGGCGTACGGTAGGCCCTCCGGTGCTCTCACGAATGATGAGGTGCCAGGGTACAGGGACGTCGGTTCCGGGCTGGTGCGCGTCACTGGTGGATTGACCGATACGTCGGGTGAGGATCGTCAGGGTCTTGTCAGCGAGCGCGTTCAGGTCAGGAGCGATGGTGGTCAGGGTCGGGGTTGAGTAGGCGCCCTCTTCAGTGTTGTCGAATCCCGCGATTGCAATGTCTTGGGGGACTCGCACCCCCGCTTCGTGGCAGGCGCGAACCGCACCGATAGCCATTGTGTCGTTGAAGCAGAAGACGGCGTCAGGCTTCTCCGGGAGGCCGAGTAGGCGGTTCATGGCATCAAACCCAGCTGATCGCGAGTACGTGGGTACGCCCACGACGAGGTCGTCGTCGAAGGGAAGGGCTGCTGTTTCGAGCGCCTGACGATATCCGGTGAGCCGCGTCGATGCAGTGCCCTGATTTGGGACATGACCTATGGCGGCGATTCGTTGGCGTCCAACTTCAATGAGATGCGCGGTCATCCGGCGTGCAGCGTCGACAGATCTCACTGCGACATGGTCATGATCGGGCGGAGTTGCCCGCTCACCGAGTAACACCATGGGGACACTGGTGGGATGGTCGGAAATCTCCTCCGAGGTCAGGGACAGGGGTGAGAAGACAACTCCATCAACGACACCCCGGCCGAACCGAGTGAGTACTCGACTTTCCATGACGGGATCCGCGCCAGTCAGTTCCATCAGAGCGACGAGGCCCTCCTCCTTGGCCCGCTCTGAAATACGAGAGGCGAGCTCTGCGAAGTAGGGGGTCTCAATTTCTGGGAGGGCCAGAGCGATGAATCCAGTTCGTCCGGCTTTCAATTGGCGCGCTGCACGATTGGGTTGGTAGCCGAGTTCCTTGATGGCCTGCTCGACCCGAGCCCGAGTGCCGGGGCGGACGTGGGGGCTCTCGTGTACAACGTTGGAAACAGTCTTGACGGACACTCCTGCAGCTTCGGCGACATCCACGAGACGCGCTGTCATAGTCATGATTTTAGATCCTCATGATGATTCGAGCAATGCCACCGGACTGGCAGTGCAGGCGTGTACCTTGCATGTTCCGTTACATCGTTGTAAGAATGGATTACAACGTTGTACAGGAGCTACGGAGACGGCACCGACGTCGTCGCATAGAGGAGACATCCATGAGGACAACGACTGTCCACGTCCATCCCGCCTATCAGGTGGGAGAAGTAAACCGGAGGATCTTCGGCAGTTTCGTCGAGCACATGGGTCGCTGTGTCTACACCGGCATCTTTGAACCGAATCATGCCGATGCTGATTCCCGCGGATTTCGGCGTGACGTGGCAGCACTCGTCAAGGAACTAGGAATTACAGTTCTGCGCTATCCCGGCGGAAATTTCGTCTCGAACTACCGTTGGGAGGATGGCGTCGGACCGCTCGAGGAGCGACCGAGGAACCTTGATTTTGCGTGGCGGTCGGTTGAACCCAACACTGTTGGGGCCAATGAGTTTCTCGCATGGTGTCGACGCATGGGTATTGAGCCGATGCTCGCAGTCAATCTTGGGACACGTGGGCTCAACGAGGCCATGGAATTCCTCCAGTACGTGAACGGAGATACCGACACCCGTCTTCCCCAGTTGCGTAGGAGCCATGGGTGGGAAGATCCGTGGAACGTCGAGACCTGGTGTCTGGGAAACGAGATGGACGGACCTTGGCAGATGGGCCACAAGACGCCCGACGAATATGCCCGGACGGTGACCGAGGTGGCCAATGCCTTCCACCGCTTCGACGACAAGCTGTCCCTCATTGCGTGCGGTTCGTCATCGCGGTCTATGCCGACGTTCGGACGCTGGGAGCGCGTCGCCGTCGATGCAGCGTTCGACAACCTCGACATGGTGTCAGCCCACGCCTACTACGAGCCCATGGATGATGATGTCGCCTCCTTCGCCTGCTGCGCAGAGGACATGGAGAGGTACATCCGTGATGTCGTCGCCACCCTCGACCACGTCGCGGCCATGCATCACAGCGACCGTCGACTCAAGATCTCCTTCGACGAGTGGAATGTCTGGTATCAGAGCCGGTTTGGTGGGGAGAATTCTATCGGCATGGAGCATGCGCCACACCTCATCGAGGACACTTACTCGGTCTTGGACGCGATGGTCGTGGGCTCCCTCCTCATTACCCTGCTACGTCATACGGACAGGATTGGTGTCGCATGTCAGGCGCAGCTTGTCAATGTCATCGCTCCGATTCGTACTGAAGAGGGTGGTCGCGCCTGGCGGCAGACGATCTTCCACCCATTCGCGTTGATGTCACGACACGCTCGCGGGGTGGTTCTTGATACTCGCTGCGAGGGACCGGCAATCTCCACACAACGGTGGGGAGGGGCCGATCAGGTGTGGACCGTGGCGACGTGGGATGCCGAGAACCATGATCTCGTGGTCTTCCTCGTAAACCGTGACCTTCACGAGAGAGCTCGGGTGCGGATCGATCTGCGGGCCTTCGGCGACTGCAAGGTTGTCGAGTGCCTCGCTCTCGACGATGAGGACATTGCAGCTGTCAACACTGCAGACCGACCAAACCGCGTTGAACCGCGCAACGCTACCTGCGACATCACGTCAGGAATTCTCACTTTCGATGCCAATCCGGCGAGCTGGAATTGCCTGCGGCTGAAGACCTCGTCCAATGAGGACAACTGATTTTCGGAATGGGTGGATCGATGTCGATCTGACCAACAGGAAAGGAAGAACACAGCATGATTGAAAATCTGACACGACGGGGTTTCCTCTCTGGCGCGGTGGTGGCCGGTGCGGTAGTCGGCCTGACTGGTTGCGGTGGCGGTAAGTCTGCCGGTGGCACGACGAGCGACCAGGTATCGGGCAATGGCGGAAAGACCTACGACGGTCCCAAGGTTGAGCTCACCTTCTGGAATGGCTTCACTGGTGGTGACGGCACCTTCATGAAGGAACTCGTCAACAGATTCAACTCCAGCCACGACAACATCAAGGTCACCATGCAGTCCATGCAGTGGGCCGACCTTTACAAGAAACTTCCGACCGCTGTCACAGCGGGCAAGGCCCCTGACGTGGCTGTCATCCACCTTGACTCGGTGGCGACCATGGCGGCCCGAAAGTCCATCCAACCTCTCGACGACGTGGCCAAGGCACTTGATCTGAAAGGCTCCGACTTTGCGAAGGTGCCGTGGGCAGCTGGAATCTATCGCGATGTGCGGTACTCGATTCCGCTCGACGTCCATCCCATGGGCCTGTTCTTCAACAAGACCGTCATGGACAAGGCTGGGCTGGATCCCAACAAGCCGCCGCAGACCCAGGACGATTACATGTCTGCGTTGGAGACACTCAAGTCCAAAGGGGTTGCTGGGCACTGGGCATCGCCGTTCCAGTTCACCGGAGGAATGAGCGTCTTCAGCTTGGTGTCCCAGTTCGGTGGAGGACTCTTCTCGGAGGATGCCTCCCATGCGACGTGGCACGAAGAGCCGGGTATCAAGGCCATGACGTGGTGGATGGATTTGGTCAAGAAGGGGTATTCCCCAGCCAAGGTTGCCCAGGATGCGGACTTCGTCGCCCTTCAGAACGGGAAGACCGCTTTCAACTGGAATGGCATCTGGTCGCTTAACACCTTGGCTGAGAACAAGGCTCTGGAGTGGGGGGTCGCCCCGTTGCCACAGATCGGTGCGCGTGAGGCCGCCTGGGCCAACTCTCACCAGTTTACGATCCCGACACAGCGCAATGGGAACTCAAACCGTGCGGATGCTGCCAAGGTGTTCGTCAACTGGGTTTCCCAGCAGTCGCTGGAGTGGGCCAAGGGCGGCCAGATCCCGGCACGTAACTCGGTCCGCGAAAGTGATGGTTTCGCCAAGCTGACTGGCCAGTCAACCTTGGCCAAGCAGATCAACGATGTGGTGTTTCCCCCAACCGTCCCTGGCATCAGTGATGTCATCGGTGAGTTCTATCGCGCTGTCAACGAAATCATGCTTGGTGGCAAGGCAATTGAGTCGACGTTGAAGGAATCCGCCAGCAGAGCCGACAAGATTCTCGAGGAGAACCGAAAGAAGTATCAGTGATGTCGGTCTCAAGGGAAGGAACTACAAGGAGGAAACGTAAGAGCGTCGAGGGCTCTGCGGGTGTTGCGTTAGTCTTCCTCGCTCCCTACCTCGTCGTGTTCACGGTCTTCGTCGCCGTTCCTGCAGTGTACGGCATCTGGATCAGTTTGCATGACTGGGACTTCACCCTCCCGGCGCGTCCTTGGGTGGGGTTGCAGAACTATGCGGACCTGTTTGACCCACAATCGGTGCAGTACGAGCAGTTCTGGCGAGGCATGGCGAACACCGGTATCTTCACGGTGGCGAGTGTGCCTTTCCTTGTAAGCCTTCCGTTGGGGCTCGCAATCCTGCTGAACATGAAGTTCCCGGGGCGGACGTTCTTCCGGGCAGTGTTTTTCGCTCCCTACGTGCTCGGCGTCGCTGTCATCGGTGTCATGTGGAGATACCTGCTGGACGGCAACTTCGGTCTGGTGAACGCCATCTTCCACACAAACATCCAGTGGACCACCTCCCAACCCTGGGCCTGGATTGGTCTGGTCGGTGTCACGGTCTGGTGGACGATCGGGTTCAACGCAGTGATCTACATGGCCGGCCTGGCCAATATCCCTCAGGAACAGTATGAAGCTGCGGCCATCGACGGTGCTGGACGGTGGCAGCAGTTCAAGTACGTGACCATGCCAGGGCTGCGTCCCGTGTTGATCTTCGTCCTTGTCACAACGGTGTTGGCCAGTGCCAACATGTTCGGCCAGTCTTACACCATCACCCAGGGTGGCCCGGCTGAGTCGACACGGACCGCGATCATGGTCATCACCGACCTGGGGTTCAGCCAGAACCGTGCCGGTCAGGCCGCCGCTGAGAGCTACATCCTTGCAGCCATCCTCGTGGTGATCTCAATCACACAGTACTACGCCACACGCGATCACAAAGAGGCGAAGGACCGACGCCGGTTCCGTCATGCTGCCCGGTCCAGGAAGGGCGAACCGTCATGAGGAAAACATGGAGAAATCCGCTGTTCTGGGTGATGATGGTCATTCTTGCCGTCATCTTCCTCGGGCCTCTCGTGGTCATGATCCTCACCTCGTTCAAGACGAACATCGAGGCAAAGCAAGTTCCGGCCACATTCTTTCCGCGCACCTGGACGTTGCGTGCCTACCGGCAGTTGTTGTTCGTAGATGATGCGAGTCCGGTTCTTTGATGGGTACTGAACTCATGTGCGGCTGCGACGGCCAATTCGGTACTGACCTGCTTGTTTGCCGCGATGGCTGCCTACGCCTTTGCCCGGCTGCGGTTGCCCGGGAAGAACGTCCTGTTCGTAATCGTCCTGTCGACGATGTTCGTGCCAGGGTTCATCTTCCTCATGCCGAACTTCGAGTTGATGTCAAGGCTTCAGTGGTTGGACTCGCTTCCCGCGATCATCTTCCCGGGAACCGCAGGAGCCTTCGGAGTGTTCTTCCTCAGACAATTCTTCGTGGCGCTGCCGAAGGAGTTCGAGGAGAGCGCGAGGATCGACGGAGCTGGACCGTTCAGGACCTTCTTCACGATCGTGCTTCCCAACGTCAAGGGAGCCTTGGCGACTCTGCTTGTGCTGTCTTTCCTGGGTAACTGGAATGACTTCGTCTGGCCAATTTATGTGTTGTTCAGCGACACGAGTCTCACGCTTCCAGTCGGTCTGACCCGCCTGCAAGGAAGTTACACAATTGACTACCCGGTCATCATGGCTGGTGCGACGATGGCAGCCGTTCCGGTCCTCATCATTTACGTAGTCTTGCAGCGGTACATCATCGAAGGCGTTGCCAGTTCCGGCCTCAAGGGGTGAGGAAATGATGGCGAAGCGGCGTTTCGCAGCGCTTGTGCGGGGGTTCTGTCTGATCGTGGCGGGTTGTGAGCCAGTAACCGGTCGAAACTGACCTCTCATGCGACTCCGGGATTGCTGCCGGTCAGATCGTCAACCCAGTGTCGCGCAGCTTTGTCGGCACCCGGGCCGATCCGTCAGTCATCAGAGGTGTGGACGGCGGGCTCCCTGACTGGGGACTGACGCGATCTACGTGGCGCCTGACCACGGTCGGATCCGATTTGTTGGAGGGTGGGACTGTGGCCTTGAACTTTCTCCGCTGACGGCAAAACGCTGCTGGACAGGGCATCGACCACTTGGAGCGGTCGTGAACACTTGGAGCCATGAGTGAGTCGACGAATGGTCCCCGTGAGCCGCGTGAACCCAATCCCTCCCAGCATGGCGGGGAGGGGGGTTACCCCGCTTGCCCTGACGACAATCACCAGAGCTCGGCGCAGGATTCATATTGGTCGCGCAGTAACGATTCCTGGGCGACCCAGGGGAATCCGTCAACTACCCAACGCCCTGCGTGGGAGGTGTCTGAGCAGCCGGCCTCGAGTGCGAGTGACAAAACTCCCGACCCATCGAAGGGCTCGTCGCGATCGGGCCGTAAGGGCTTTCGTGGCGGGACCGTTGTCCTGGTCGCCGTAGTGGCGGCAGCTGTTGGTGGCGTTTCCGGGGGTTTTGTCGATCACTCCCTGACAAGGAACGACGCTTCAGCTGTGACGTCGAGCTCGGCGTCACCCAGCAGCGTCACCAAGGTGGTTCAGGGTTCGTCCTCCGCCCCGGACTGGACCGCCACCGCCTCCGCCGTGTCGAATTCGGTGGTCGCCATTACCGTGAGAACGGGTCATGGTGGAGGCGAGGGATCGGGAGTCGTCGTCGATACGAGTGGCAACATCGTCACCAACAATCACGTCGTTGCCGACGCCGCTTCGGGCGGCGAGCTGACGGTTTCCATGGGTAACAAGACCTATGAGGCCAAGGTTGTCGGTACGGATCCATCGACGGACCTTGCCGTCATCCGAGTGACGAACCCGCCGAAGTCCATGAAGCCGATCAGCTTTGCTGATTCCAGCAAGTTGACCGTCGGGTCCCCGGTGATGGCCGTCGGCAATCCGCTCGGCCTGTCAGGTTCGGTGACGACCGGAATCATCAGCGCCCTCAATCGCCCGGTCGCCACCACGAATCGCAGTAATTCAGGGGATTTACTGAGCTCGCGGGATTCGTCGTCGGGTGTGGTCGTCACGAATGCCATACAGACCAGTGCAGCCATCAATCCGGGAAACTCAGGTGGTGCTCTTGTCAATTCCGACGGTGAACTCATCGGGATTAATTCGTCGATTGCCAGCCTCTCGTCAAGCCGATCTGAGTCGTCGGGAAATATCGGAATCGGCTTTGCCATCCCGTCGAATCTTGTCAAATCTATTGCTGATCAGATCATTGCCACCGGAAAGGCAACTCACGCCTTCCTCGGAATGTCGGTGCGTGACGCTGCTGCAAGCAAGGATGGCGTCCAAATCCTCGGGGCCGGGATCGCCGCGGTCTCGCCGAATTCGCCCGCTGGCAAGAGCGGTCTGCAGCGCAGTGACGTCATCACGAAGATTGACGACACCGATATCGCCTCCGGGGAGTCACTGGTCGGACTCGTGAGGTCGTTCAAGCCTGGCCAGAAAGTCAAGATCAGCTACATCCGCGGGTCGCATCAGGCCACCGCAAACGTTACCTTGGGGACGGCGAAGTCCTGACACCACGTGTCACATGGCAGGAAAGAGTCCCGCAGCTGCAGTAGCTGCGGGACTCTTGTGACGGGCACGGGACTGGCGAGTCACATCAGATCGAGGACCGCACGAGCAGTTGCATCGTCGACGACGAGGTCCGTCGCCACCCTGGCGCGCAGCGCTGCCAACAGTCCGACAGCTTTGGCGCGGCCAGCGACGACACAGAGCCGCCGCGGTACGCGTTGCAACTGGAAGGGGGCCAGTCCGGTCGCTCTCTTGTTGAACTCGACGTCATAGGCGCCGTCGGCCTTGAGGAAGACGGTGTTGACGTCACCAACAACTCCAGCACGCACCAAACTTGCCTTTTCCTCATCGGTCACATAACCCGAGGAATAGACGTGAGAGGGGACCGGGCTGTTGAGGGCTCCAACGCCGAAAACGGTGAAGTCGAGCTCACGGTGTGCCTTGAGTACAGCCTGAACTGATCGCTCTTGCCACATCGCAGCTTTCGTTGATGCATTGTCGAAGAATGCTGGCACTGGGAAGTGAATGACTTCGCCGCCGAATGCGGAAGCCATTCTGGAAAGAATGGATCCAACGTAAGGGATCCCCGAACTTGCTGGGTTGGCCGACCCATTCATCTGGACGACGCGCACCCCTTTGACGTCCTTGGGGACGACGTAATGGGTGACGGCGTCGAGGGTTGTCCCCCAAGCGACTCCGACCGCGGAATTGTCCTCGACCATGTCCGTGACCATCTGCCCAGCGATCCTGGCGACCTGGTCAAGACGGTGAATCTCGGTGGTTCCTGATTTCACTGGTACGACAGTGGTGTTGACCCCGAACATCCTCGTCAGGGTGGAATCCAGGCCACTGCGTAATCCAGCCGGCTCTGACAAGGTGATACGCACGACCCCGGATTGACGTGCCTGTTTGAGAAGGCGAGACACGGTCGAGCGGGATGTGCCGAGATGGCTGGCGATGGCATCCATTGTCTCACCCTGCATGTAATACATGGACGCTGCTGTCCACACATCATTGGACAATTTGTTCATGCCTCCCCCCTTGCCATGCACATAAGTGCAGAATCGCGATTCTTCGGCGCCGTTGATGTTTGACTGAGCCACGTCCAGCCCCCACAGGGTCGGGACGACGGTCCCCGTTTGCTGAATCCTACGGGATTGACCGCCACCGGCGAGTAAATCGGTGTCAATGGATGACACCACGACGAAGGAGTCCTCATGCTTCTCGAAACCGCGGTGCCCGCCGCGACGATCTTCGGATCTGAGTTCTTGGGCACCATGATCCTCATTGTGCTGGGTTGTGGCGTCGTCGCCAACAACCTCCTTCCCAAGTGTAAGGGTCACGCCAATGCCCCCGGTTCCCTCCAGATCAACTGGGGATGGGGCTTCGGCGTGATGTTCGGTGTTTACGCCGCCTACAAGACCGGTGGTCACCTCAACCCTGCCGTGACCGTGGGCCTGGCCCTGGCCGGCAAGGACCTGGCGGTCGGTATCCCGGCCACCCCCGCCAACATCATCCTCTACATCCTCGGCCAGTTCGCCGGTGCCTTCGTCGGTGCCATCCTCTGCTGGCTGGCTTACAAGCAGCACTACGACGAGGACTGCGACCCGGCCCTCAAGCTCGGTACCTTTGCCACCGCCCCTGAGATTCGCAACCCGCTGTGGAACACCATCACTGAGATCATCGGCACCTGGGTCCTGGTCCTGTGGGTCATCATCTCCAACTACACCGCCGCTGCCTCGGTCGACCTGAAGACCGGCGTATTCTCCGGCACGGCCATCGGTCCGCTGGCCGTGGCCCTGCTCATCGTCTCGATCGGCGCCTCCCTTGGTGGCCCCACCGGTTACGCCATCAACCCGGCTCGTGACCTCTCCCCACGTATCGCCCACGCCGTCCTCCCCATTAAGGGCAAGGGCGGGTCGGACTGGGGCTACTCCTGGGTCCCGGTCGTCGG
The DNA here is from genome assembly GCF_052654715.2 of Cutibacterium nasicola. Classification (NCBI taxonomy): domain Bacteria; kingdom Bacillati; phylum Actinomycetota; class Actinomycetes; order Propionibacteriales; family Propionibacteriaceae; genus Cutibacterium; species Cutibacterium nasicola. Next base: position 2,401,273 of record NZ_CP199745.2, read on the forward strand.
CCCGATGATCGGTGCTGTCCTGGCCTCCGTCACCTACCTCATCTTCTGGTGAGTCCGGGCCCCGGCCCGTCCACATTGATTCAACGTCATAGTCGACACTGAAAGGCATCATCATGAGCGACGAGAAGTTTGTACTTGCCATCGACGAGGGCACCACCTCGACCCGGGCCATCGTCTTCAACCACTCGGGCCAGATCGTGGCCGTCGGCCAGCAGGAATTCGAGCAGATCTTCCCGCGTGCCGGATGGGTTGAGCACGACCCGATCGAGATCTGGGAAGCTGTTCGCGATGTCGTCGGACTCGCGCTGACCAAGGCCAACATCAACCGCCACCAGCTGGCTGCCGTTGGAATCACCAACCAGCGCGAGACCGCCGTGGTGTGGGACAAGAACACCGGCGACCCGATCTATAACGCCATTGTGTGGCAGGACACCCGTACCCAGAAGATCTGTGACGAACTGGCTGGCGACGAGGGTGCTGACCGCTTCAAGCACATCTGTGGCCTGGGTCTCGCCTCGTACTTCTCTGGCCCGAAGGTCAAGTGGATCCTCGACAACGTCGAGGGTGCTCGTGAGAAGGCTGAGGCTGGCGACCTGTACTTCGGCAACATGGACACCTGGGTGCTGTGGAACCTGACCGGAGGCACCGACGGCGGCGTGCACGTCACCGATCCGACCAACGCTTCCCGCACCATGCTCATGAATGTCAAGACCCTCGAGTGGGACGACTCGATGTGCGAGGTCATGGGCATTCCGAAGTCGATGCTCCCCGAGATCAAGTCCTCCTCCGAGGTCTACGGCTACGGCCGCAAGAACGGCCTGCTGATCGACACCCCGATCGCTGGCATTCTCGGCGACCAGCAGGCTGCCACCTTCGGCCAGGCCTGCTTCGAGAAGGGCATGGCGAAGAACACCTACGGCACCGGCTGCTTCATGCTGATGAACACTGGCGAAGAGGCCATCTTCTCCGAGAACGGCTTGCTGACCACCGTCTGCTACAAGATCGGCGACCATGCCACCGTTTACGCCCTTGAGGGCTCGATCGCCGTTGCTGGATCCCTGGTCCAGTGGCTGCGTGACAACGTCAAGATGATCGAGACCGCCCCGGAGATCGAGGCTCTCGCCAACACCGTCGAGGACAACGGCGGCGCTTACTTCGTGCCGGCCTTCTCCGGCCTGTTCGCCCCGTACTGGCGTCCGGACGCCCGTGGCGCCCTCGTCGGCCTGACCCGTTACGTCAACCGTGGACACGTCGCCCGCGCCGTACTCGAGTCAACCGCCTACCAGACCCGTGAGGTCCTCGAGGCCATGAACGCCGACTCCGGTGTGCCGCTCACGGAGCTGCGCGTCGACGGTGGCATGACTGCAAACGAGACCCTCATGCAGTTCCAGGCCGACCAGGTCAACGTTCCGGTGGTTCGCCCGGTGGTTGCTGAGACCACCGCTCTGGGTGCCGCCTACGCCGCTGGCATCGCCGTCGGCTTCTGGGAAGGCGAGAAGGACGTCACCGCTAACTGGGCCGAGGACAAGCGTTGGGAGCCCAAGATGGACGAGGACGAGCGTGAGCGTCTGTTCCGCAACTGGAAGAAGGCCGTCACCAAGACCTTCGACTGGATGGACGACGACGTCAAGGAGTGATTCTGAGTTGATCCTGATGGACTGATGACACTTGGTGCCCCGTGCTTGCGAGCACGGGGCACCACTGCGTTTGGGGCCCTCGCCTTCGTGGATGGTCCGGTAGTTTCCCGTTGCGGGATTGTCGCGACGAGCCCCTGCCGCACAATCTTTCTCCACATGCCCCTCATGCCAGCCCCAACAACGACCAGACTCCATGACGAAAAGTGTCAGCTCGGGCGTAGGTTGGTGAATCCTGGTCTCGGGAGCGCGACGAGTTGGGAGTTTTCGTCATCGAGGTGGCGGACATCGGTAGACAAGGATGCCTCACTCGACGACGGCTCGGTCGGAAAGCCTTCGGTCAGCAGCTGGTGCCGCCACTGGGACGCACCCGCCGGAGAGTGGATGGCCGCCGGAGCGTGGCGTCGAAAAACGTCGTCAGGACCCGGTGACGGTGATGTCTGCGATCCCACCCTGGAACCGCGCGGTTGATTTCGGAGGAAGCTCCGTCAGATAGATCAGGAGATGACGGGTCCTCGTCTTGCCGGATGGTTTCAACATGACCGTCGATCCGGCCCCCGGTACCGCCGCCACCTGGGTCCACTCCTTGATCGTCGTCATAGGAGCTTCATCGGAGGAGACATCGCTGGTCGGCTGCCACAAGGAAATGTCCGTACCGGACCCAACCAGTCGCACCTTCACCGACGTGACCTCGGTGACGCGTCCCAAATCAATGACCAGGCCGACTCCGGGCTTGAGGTTCCCGAGTTTCGCAGAGTTGTGATAAATGAGTGTGTGCCAGGCCGTTGACGGGTCGCCGTCGATCGCGAGTCTGACCTCGTCGTGGTTTTCCTGGGCGTCGCCACCATCCCTTTCGGGATCAAAATCCTGGACGTGGGCCATCCTGACGGTCGTTGGCTCGCTGGATGCTTCCGGAGCGCTGCCGCCTGAATGGCGCACCCCTGCGACAATGAGACACACGATCATGACCACGCCAACGGCAGTCATGAGTATTGGTGGCCATCGACGGTTGTGAGGGCGTGGTTTCGCCAAGGCCGACTCGTCGTTGTCGTCCTCCGGCCATTCCTGCCCAGCGGGGGAGATCTGTGTGGTGTGGGGGTCGTTGTTGCTCGTCCACGGCACCGGACCTGCCTGACGACTCCACTCCCCGGCGGCAGCGTCCGGGGACCAATACCCCTCATCGTCAGGTCCGTACTCCTCTGCCCGTTCTGGCTGATCCTGGCCTGGCGCGAGAGTGGCGGATTCGTCGGATCGCCGTGGCTCCTCCCCGGCGCGGGAAGCCGGTCCCAGTGGGAACCGGATACGACGCTCGAGGTCAGCGGCGGCATCAGCTGAGCCGAGGGTCCGGCGCAGGGAACGTGCAATCTCATTCGCGGTGCGCAATGGCACTTCGTCGTAACGCGGAACCTGCGAGAGGATCTGGTCGCAGAGGACATCGAGGGCTGGGGAGACTCCGGAGCGCACTTCACGTGGGGTGAGCCAGCCGTGGGAGTCAGTAGGGGCGGGCGGCAGCCCCCAAGACATTGTCGAGGTCGGCTCGACGGATGGGCGGTGGCCACGTCCGACTGGCCAACGTGAGACCAGGCAGGCGTAAAGAACCCGTCCTATGTCCGTCACGTCGGCGACCTCGCGGTCCGGCCACGGACGAGAATTGTCGCCCGGTTGAGGATGCAACGCGGCTTCGATGAGCAAGCCGCTGATCTTGAGATTTCCAGTCGAAGTGACGAGCACTGTTCCGGGGTTGATGCGCTCGTGGAAGACCCCTTGGGCATGCAAGGGTGCCATCGCATCGGCGATTTCATGGGCAATCCAAGCCGCCTCCAACGCCGAGAGGGGCCCGGTCTCGAGCAGCTCCTCGACCGACTTCCCGGGAGCGTATTCGCTGACGACCCAGGATGCGGAGTCGCCCGGTCCGACGACGGCGTCGAGGACCCGCAAGAAGCGTGAATCGGTGGCGACGGCGGCCCGTCGGGCTGCATCCAGGACAGCGGGTGTGCGACGACCGTGCGGGGCCAGAGCGTGGATCAGGACCGGGCGATGCAGCTTGGTGTCGAAGGCTCGCCACGTCAGTGAGGACTCGGGATGGGAGAGCTCCTGGTCGAGGCGGTAACGCCCGCCCAGAAAGGACCTGGGGAGAAGATCGGGGAGGTCATCCTCGGCATGGAGATCCGAGTCGTGCTCACCGCCGTAGCGATCGGCGGGGTCCTCGAGAGACACTGCCACCTCCTGCCCGATCGATCCGAATGTGCATCGTCAACGATACCGATCCGTCTCGCGAACCTCGGGATTGTCACTCGGCGGGGTTGTCCTTACCGGTGGGGAGGCGATGTCCAGAATCGTCGTTCGGCGCGGTGTCAGTACTCTCTACCGCCAAAAGGGAGGGCGTGGTGTCAGAAATGTCATCGGGGGTCGAGTCAGTGGTGGGGTCGCTGGTCTGGGACTCACCGTCGGATTCGGCCTGACGTCGGGAATTTGCGGTCACCTGACGAATGCGCAGCACGGTGACGATGATGAGTACCAAGGCCGACACGACAATGATGATCCAGCCGACATCGTCCATCTGAGTCGCCTTGACGACGAAACTGGTCTGAGCTTCCAGGGAGCGTCCCGATGGTGTCGACAGGTGTGCCTGCATCTCGACGACGCCATTCGAGCTCGCCTTGGGAGCGAACTTGATGGTTTGTGTCTCCTTGGGCTGGATCGTGACGACCTGGGTGTCCGGGATGTCGATGCGCTGCGGGTTTTCCGAAGAGACGACGACCTTGACGTGAACCGTCTGCGCGAGCGAGTTCGTGACCGTCAGCGGAAAGTCATTGGTCGAGGAGGACATCACGAACTGCGGGGCCGAATGCAGGACCAGTCCGTTGCCGGCCATGGCGGCTGTCGCCGGGCGCATGACGTCAGTAGCCCATGCCCCGCGATCCTGGAGCGACGATGACAACGACCTGCTGACAAATTTCGCCGAGGTCAAGGACGTCATCTCTGGCGAGGCTCCCACGAGGTCAGACCAATCGTCCGAGTCGATCCCGACGTCATGTTGGACGCGCCACCAAGGGTCTTTCAGGATGGTGTCACCAGCGCGTGTTCCCGGCAGCCGCAGGCCCGGCTTGGCTCCAGTGAGAACTGCCGAGAGGCTCTGTAGATGCAACCACCCGACTGGTGCGGTGGCCTGGACATCATCTGCGGTGGTGACGAGGGTGACCGCCGGAATCGACTCGTGAGTCATGAGGAGGGCCTGGGACAGCAACATTCCCCGCCGCTGGGGGTCGCTGTTGGACTGTGGATGGCCGTCGGTTCGAGCGGTGTCGGCCAGACCGATCACCTTGACTCCGGCCTCTTCGCGGACGCCGCCACGAGCCGATGCCGCACACGTCAGGACCAGCGCGGGTGAGAGCTCCTTGGTGAGGGTCTTGAACGATGACTTGTCGAGTTCAGCTGCTGGGTCGACGATCGCCAATGGCAGCTTCGCGGCTGGATTCAATGGGTCCAGGGCGTGTTTCACCGTCAACAGGACATCGGGGCGGCCCTGTCGAACCGCTCCAATGACATCGGCATTTCCGTACGGTAGGCGATATGCCTGGCCGGTGGTCAGTAATGGTTCGACGAGGTCGAGCCATTCCCTGGCAGTTTGCTGGCCCCTGCCCTCGATGGTGGCCGAACCCTTGCCAGCGACGCGATATCCCGAGGCCATCGCGCGGACCTCATCGATGAGACTTGGATCAACGAGAACTGTCGCGTTACGGGTGCGTGCCGCCTCGGCCAGAGGTTTCAGTCGATGGGTGATGTCATTTGCGAGTGACTCATCAGTGAAGGTCCCGTCGATCCTGTGGGTGGGTACGGTTGAGAGCACGATGACGGGAGCAAGGTTCGCGCTGGTGTGTGCGTCTGAGAGCACCGTGAGGACTCGTGCTCGACCGACAGTTCTGCGCGACTGGTTTTCGGGGGACGCCTGCACGTGGACACCGACCGCGTAGACGGCGTTGGGTGACGTCAACCCCATCTGGGCTGGCGTTCCAGTCACGGTGAATGACCCGCTGTCACCTGGTTTGAAGGTCTGGTTGGCCTCAGGGTCGGTGATGTTGAAAATTGACGCTTCGTTGGGCTCCCGGTACCACCGCATGCCGACCGGCACGGTGGCGGGGGATGCCAGCAGGTCGGAAAGGTCCCGGGTGTCGTTGATCTGGTCCTGGGAGCGCCAGAACGACGCTTGGACCCATGTCATCGACACCGCGGAGGTATTTGTCACCGTCCCCTTGATGGTGATGGGAGTTTTGGGATCCCCTGTGGGTGGGCTGACGGAAGTAATCGCAACCTTGACCAACTCCGGTGCGGTACGTGCTTGGGCAGGAGAGGATCCTGCGGTGACGGTCGCAAGGACCATCAACAATCCCAGCAGCCAAGCGGCTGGGCGAAGGCGGGAAGCAGGTGACACGGTTGTCATGGTAGTTGGCTGGGTCGGGTGAACCCGCGGTCCGCGGGAGGATCAGTGCTCTTGCTCGGCCCACCACGCCAGCAGCGCAGCCTTTGCCTCGTCAGGAGTGTGCGGGCCTTCGTCGAGACGGAGGTTGAGGAGGAACGTGTAGGCCCTGCCCACCGCTGGTCCGGGTTTGATGCCCAGGGTGGCCATGATCTCCTCGCCGTCGAGGTCGGGACGAATCGCAGCCAGCTCTTCCTTGGCGGTGAGTTCGGCGATACGCCTCTCGAGGTCGTCGTAGGCGAATTCCAGCCGCTCAGCCTTGCGACGATTCCGGGTGGTGCAGTCGGAGCGGGTCAGGATGTGCAGACGCTCCAGCTGGTCGCCGGCATCACGGACGTAACGACGCACTGCCGAGTCCGTCCACCCCTGGTCACCGTAGCCATGGAAGCGCAAGTGCAGTTCGATGAGTTTTGACACGTCCTTGACGATCTGGCTGGGGTAGGTGAGGGCCTTGAGACGTTTTCGGGCCATTTTGGCTCCGACGACGTCGTGGTGGTGGAAGCTCACCTTGCCACCGGACTCGAATTTACGAGTCGGCGGTTTGCCGATGTCATGCAGCAGAGCAGCCAGACGACCGGTGAGGTCTGGCTCGTGATTGCGGTGCTTCTCGAGATCGATGGACTGGTCCAGGACTGTCAGGGAATGCTCGTAGACGTCCTTGTGACGATGATGCTCGTCACGTTCCAGACGCAGGGCCGGCAGCTCGGGGAGCACATGGTCAGCGATGCCAGTGGTGACCAAGAGGTCGAGGCCGTCGCGCGGGTGGTCGGTGAGGAGAGTCTTGGAAAGCTCGTCACGGACGCGTTCGGCGGAGATTATCTCGATGCGCGAGGCCATGTCAGTCATGGCGGCACGAACGTCATCGGTGACGGTGAAGCCGAGCTGGGACGTGAAGCGAGCAGCCCGCATCATGCGTAGCGGGTCGTCGCTGAACGACCGCTCCGGTGGGAAAGGAGTGCGCAAAATTCCCGCCACGATGTCGGCGAGTCCGGCGTAGGGATCGGAGAATGCTCGAGTTGCGGCATGCAGCGCCATCGCGTTGACCGTGAAGTCGCGACGAATGAGATCATCCTCGAGGGTGTCTCCGTAGACGATCTCGGGCTTGCGGGAGTCAGGGTGGTAGGCGTCGGCTCTGTAGGTGGTGACCTCCACCACCCATTCGCCGATGTGGGCACCGATCGTCCCGAAGGCTCGGCCGATGTCCCACGTCGCATGGGTGCGTTTGCGAAGAATTGCCTCCGTCTCGTCGGGGTGAGCGTCGGTGGTGAAGTCAAGGTCGTGTCCCAGACGGCCCATGAGGGCGTCACGTACTGACCCGCCGACGAGACAAAGATCATGGCCCGCCTGGGCAAAGACCTCGCCTAGTTCAGCGACCAGCGGCACCTGCTCAAAAAGCACATCGATGCGGTGTTGGAGCAACTGGGGCACGGTCATCCCCGACTCGTCGGGGGCTGGGCGCAGGGTGGTGGACAGCGTCGAGGGGCTGTTGACGTTTTTCTCAGGCATGGCGGCAGACAGCCTACGCGACAGTGGCCACCTCGCCGGCCACGGAGGTGTCAGGTGAGAGAGGAAGCGCCGGAACCGGGGCAGAAGAGGCCTGCGCTGTCGCGCTGACCGATGTCTTGGTCACGACAACTTACGACCGCGCGAGCTCTGGCGGGCGGTACCGCGGGACTTACCAATGCGGGCCAAGGTTCGCACGCGGGACCACTCGCAGAACAGGGAGAACAGCACAACGCACGCCAGCGTCACTCCAGCTGCCCAGCCGGGTAGATGACGGTACGCGGCCACCCACAACACGAGGGCAAGAACACTCAGGGACAGGTAGGCGCGATTCACCATGCCTCCAAGTTTACGGGTTGTGACGAAAACTGCCGACATCGTGGATGTCGGGGACGTCCCGTGACGGAGACAGACCTGAGATGGGGAAATGGTCATTGAAGTTGAGGGGGAGCCAGCTTCGGGTACGTCATGTTCGCGTGTCATGCTGAGAGCATGCGTTCTGATCCGAATGCGCCCGTGGTTGTGGCCGTTGACTCGTTCAAGGGGTCGCTGAGCTCCGGCAAGGCATGTCGGGCGGTACAGCGGGGATTTTCCGCAGCTGACCCGGATCGCGATGTACTGACGATCCCTGTTGCGGATGGCGGCGAGGGGACTGTGGAGGCCGTCCTGGCAGCCGGATTTCACGCCGTCACTGTCAAGTGCCACGGTGCCACTGGAGACCTCGCCGAAGTCGATTACGCCTTGCGCGGCGACGAGGCCGTCATCGAGATGGCCACGTGTTGCGGTCTGGAGCGAGCGGACAGGGTTTCCGGACCGCCGACTTCACGACGGGGATTGGTGGCGTCCAGCCAGGGGCTCGGGGAGGTCATCGCTGCTGCGTTGCGCAGTGGCGCGACTGACATCACCGTTGGTGTTGGGGGATCGGCATCCACTGATGGCGGTGCGGGCATGTTGGAAGCCCTTGGGGTGCGCTTGCTCGACAAGAACTTGGCGCCCATTTCTCCCGGTGCAGCGGGGTTGACGGACCTTTCACGCGTCGACCTGTCCGGGCTGAACCGAAAACTGGCAGGAGTGAAACTGACGGTGGCGTGTGACGTCACCTCTCCGCTGCTGGGGCTGAACGGCGCAGCGGCAGTCTTCGGCCCGCAAAAGGGATTGGACGAGGAAGGGGTTGAGGTTGCTGAAGCCGGTCTTACCGAGCTCGCTGATCTCGTGGAGGCGACCATTGGTAGCGCATACCGGGACTGCCCTGGCTCCGGTGCTGCCGGTGGAGTTGGTTGGGCGCTTCGTTGTCTGGGCGCGGAGTATCGCCCGGGAGCAGCCACAGTGCTCGGATGGGCCAAGGCGGTGTCAAAAATCTCGAGGGCGGGGTTGGTCATCACAGGCGAGGGCAGACTCGACCAGCAGACCCTTCTCGGGAAGCTACCCGACACCATCCGCAAGATTGCTCTCGATGCCGGGGTTCCCGTCTGGGCAGTGTGCGGCAAGTGCGACCTACCAGAGGACAAGCGCGGTGCCTTCCAACGGATCATCAGCCTGTCCGACATCGAGCCGGATCCTCACGAGTCGATGGTCCACGCAGGGTCATTGCTCAGTCGGGCGGTCGAGGCGGCCGTGCGGGAACAGTCGGCGGGCTGAGAGGTGAGAGGCCTTTGCGCATGGCGACTGCGGCGATTTCGGGTCGATGCCGGACTGGCCGTTGAGCACCGCACGAATGGCGTTCATGAGGGAGGCGCCAGTGATGGATTTGAGGAGGCAACCGTCTGCCCCGGCAGCCATGCGGCGTGCAGGTGATCGCTGCTTGGCAGCGCCGTCAGAAGAATGATGCTGCCTTTGTACCCCCATGCCTCACAGGATTTTGGCGGCCTCGATACCAGTACGCCCCGGGCAGGTCGATGTCGGCGAGGACGAGATCGGACATGAGCCCAGTGGCTGCCGTGACCAAGCCGTCACCACGTGCGACGCGATGAATGATCTCGAATTCGGGCTCGGTCGGCAGCAGTGCCTCAGCTACGAGCTCAGAGTCTTCGGTGACGAGAATTCTTGACGTCATGGGCATCCTCCGTCACCACGATGCCCGTCCTGGGCTGCTGGTGGGGAAAATCTCACCGGGGACCCGAGACGATGAGCATCTTCGCGGAGCCGTTGGAGGGAGAACGTGTTCGTGTCCCCGGCGACAGCGTAGTCAGTATGGTGGCGCGCTCAGGCAGTCCGCCACCCATCAATGGGCTGTGGGGCTTCTGGGCCTGAGGATGACCGGAACCGCCTGACAACCGGAACACTTGGGCCGGGCTGGGTGCGAAGCATTCACGCCCTATGACGAGTTTCGTCAGTTCGCGGCACGGAATGACACGTGGGTGCACAGAGGTGTCGAGAAATGGGAGAAGCCCGCGAAGACGCGGGAGTTTAACGGTTGGTCAGTTCATGGGGCCAATGGGACAGCTGCCGTTCGGTGCTCTTGGTGAAGCGTTGGGAGGCCCAGAACACAAAATCGGTGAACCAGCACAAGGTGCCGAGGAAGGCGAGCCGGGTGCTCACTAGGGCAGGAACGTGCATGACGACATCCGGTCGAAAAGACAGACCGATGGCCAATCGAAAGCGGAGAAAACTACCGAGCTGAACCAAGCACCGTCAATCTTATGGCCCAGACTCACGGGACGCCGTGGGCCCAGCCGTTGGCTTCGTCGACAGAAACCGACGCCGCACAGTTGGCACTGGAGGTTGCCGCATCGTGAACGGCGATGCCGATCGCCATCCACATGGCGAAGTTGCCTCCCGGAAGATCAGCGGAGTGGGTGGTGCGGAAAAGCGGGAGATACAGCATCGTTGGCAGGGCGGGGTTGAAGATCAACGTCGAGCGTCGGAAAGGATGGCCCAATTCGCGCCAGAGGCGCTTCAGGGAGATGGAGAAGTGGCGGTGCGCCTCCCGAGCTGCGACTGTGGTGAGGGTCCCGCGGCCATGTCGGGTGTCCTTGTGGATCTCGTCCCAGACGTCGCGGCGGGCCTCGACGTCTATACCCGCGGTCGGCTCATTGAGGATCAGGAAGTCCGGACCGGGCAGCCTGGAGGGGATCAGTTCCGAAGACGTCCGTGCGACCGGCGTCGGGGCGGGTGGGGCCCAGAGATATGTCGATAGTGTGTCGATGGTCCTGGATTTCTCGGTGCCGTTCGGGCCGATGAGAGCAACCACTTCGCCGCGTCCAACCGTGAAGGAGATGCCCGTCACCGCGTGAACAGTTTTCCCGGCTGGGCCACGTGTGGTTTTTCATCATGAGCCGTTTCTGTCCAGTGGAGTTCCGTTGGGAGCGACCCTTCTCAATGAGAAGATCCAGAACCCATCCAAGGACCTATCGAGGCGCGGTATCACACGACGGTGATGACAGGTGTCATGTTTTGTCGAAAACGACCCGTCAGATCAGAACGCCCCGCGAATCCGCGCCGCGTCGAAGGCGTCCTTGCATTCGCGACGCAGCGCCCGAAGTACAGCGGGGTGCTCATTCGCGATGCACTTCGTCATCACTTGGAACGTCATAGTGTCGCCGGTAATGTCCCCGACTCCGAGCACTACAGGCTTGTCGAGAAGAATATTTTCGAATTCGGCTTCGAGATCGTTGAGGACCTTCCGGATAACGCGAATTACCTGATGTGGATCTTCCAAGGCGTGGACTTTGATATCGGTGCAAGAGGTGGTCCACCCCTGGGTAATGTTGCCGACCTTGATGATCTCACCATTGCGCAAATACCAGGCTGCCCCATTCCAATCTCGAATTCGAGTAACTCGAAGGCCGACATCCTCAACGAGTCCTTCCACCTCATTGATCTTCACCGCGTCCCCGACGCCATACTGGTCCTCGAAGATGATGAAAAGTCCCGCCAGGACGTCCTTGACGAGGGTTTGTGCGCCGAAGGCCAGCGCCACGCCGACGATTCCGGCAGAGGTGAGGATCGGAGTGATTTTGATGCCGATCGTGCTGAATCCCGATAGCAGGGCGACGATGATGATGACCGCGACGCCGACGTTCGACAGCAGCCCGCCGACTGTTGTGGTGCGTTGATTCTGCCTGTCGAGGCTCGCACCGGTCGCCCCCGCAAGGATACGACGGGTGCGCCCGGGCATAGTGGCCTCGCGCTTCTCTGAGCGCGACACCATGAGGCGAATGGTCCAGTCGACGCCTTTACGCAGCAGCCAGCGGGCGACAATCGCAAGAGCGAGGATGATGAGGATGTGGATAAGAGTGTCCCATGTCCACACGTCGGATTTCAGCGGAGGCATGCTCTCCCTTCACGGTCGGGGTCAGGTGACAAAAGTGTTCTTGGCAACACCTCCACCTTCCCACTGCGGGCAAAAATCCCCCTTCGCGGACACGCTCGAGTCGTCAACGTGACAGGATCGAGGTATGAGTGACGACAATGTCTCCCCTGCAGCACGCCTTCCTGGCGGTGACCAGTCGGCGGCAGAACGACCGCTTGACCCACAAGACCTGCCTGAGCATTTGGCCGAACCGACGCAGATGCCTTCGACCGGTCCTCAAGTCGCCCAGGCGGTGGTCGAGGCAGTCGGTGGCACTCCTCGCGCTGATGGCATGGTCGATGCCTCTGAGGAGGTTCGCATTGACGTGCTGTCCTTCGCGGACGCACCGGCGCCGGGGTGGTCAACCTGGTCGACCGTGAGCTTGCACGTCGAGCCGAACGCCATTGCCCTCGCCGACGGCACCAGCAGTGACATTCGTGCCGAGCTCATGGTGGTCGGAGCTCCCGGTTCTGACGTCATGGGCAAGGTTCTCGGATCCTGTGCCTTTGCGGTGCTGCGTGACCATTGGCCGATGGCCCCCGGCATCGTCTTCGGTGACGTCGTGTCGATGTACGCGCCGAATTCCACCACCCCACACCTGATGTGGTGTCATCCATTCACCACCCCCCAGCTCGACCGGGTGGAAATCGGCGACCTCAAGGTGCACTGGTTGCTGGGAATGCCGATCACCGAGGCTGAACGTCAGTGGTTGGAGACCAACGGATTCGACGCGTTCGTTGAGCTGCTTGACGCGAAGGCGGTCAATTACACCGACCTGCAACGTCCGTCGGCGGTCTGATCTCTCAGGCTGACTCGCGCCAGACTATGTCGTTGGGTAGAACGAGGTGGCGCTGGAGGAGTTTCTGACCGCGAATCTGCGCAACGGCCATGTCTGCCAGGGCAGCTCCTGTTGCCTTGGCATCGCTGCGCACTGTTGACAGCGGGGGATCGTTGAGTGCTGCGACGGGTGCGTCATCAAAACCGACCATGCCCACGTCCTGCGGCACTCGTCGACCCGCCTCGCTGAGGGCCCGGATCGCGCCGGTGGCGTGCAAATCGGACGCCGTGACCACTCCGTCGAGGTCCGGACAGCGCTCGAGGAGTTCGGACATTGCCCGCTCGCCTGCAGCGGGGGTCCATCCGTTGACCGTGGTGTGCCCGATGGCGGCATTTTTCGCACCTTGGTGAAAACCGTCGAGGCGCATCTGGGTGACGGGCCCCTCCAACGTGTCGGTGTCCGCCGATGGGATGTCAGATCCAGGGAATGGCAGGGACGCCGTAACGAGAGGGATGGTCGTCGTCATGAGACGCCGGATCAATGGATCTTCGTTGGTCATGGCGACGAGAATTGCCGCGTCGAAGGATCCTCCGGCAATCAATGTCCGACGCGTTCTGCCGAGTGGGGGGAATCGACGAGCGCGAGCAGCATCTGGTAGCCGTGTTCCGACAGGCGAAGACTCGCTCTGGATGCCATCTGAGAAAGGGTCGGCTCGGTATAGAAGACGTTGACGTTTTCTCGCGCCACCAGCACCACGGTGCCAGTCGATTGAATCCGCAGCGACCGTACTGCCCGATTTGGCACGTAGCCGGTGGCGATGATTGCGTCAGCAACAGCTCGGGCTGCAGAACTTCCACGAGGTGTGCACGAATACGGCCTTTCGGAGCCGTCCAGATCCCGATCATGATCCTGGCCGTCCTGTTCCTGGCCCTGGTTATCGACTCCCATTTGGTGCGCCATGTCGAGTTCTGCCGACTCTCCTACTTCCTGCCCTACGCGGTTCCGGGCCTTGCCCGCGCAATCATGTGGACCTACCTCTACCTGCCTGAAATTTCGCCGTTCGTCGGGCATCTCAGCTTCAGCTTGCTGAGCTCTCACGTCATTCTGGGCTCAATGGCCAACATGACGACGTGGACGTTCACCAGCTACGACATGCTCATCTTCTTGGCCGCTTTGCAGGCGATGGTGCTTCCGGATGGCAGATCGTGACGAAGATCAAGATCTCGATGGTTCGCGGTGCTGCACTGCTGGCTGTCCTGTTGTCGATTATCGACGCCGTCCAGCTCTTCAGCGTGGCCACCCAGGCGACCTGGATCCCGCGTGACTACACCCCGATGATGATGGCCTACAACGCCATGAATGGAAACAGCAGCCCGAGTGGTGCCGGACCGGCCTCGGCGGTGTCCATCATGATGGCGTTGGTCGCTGGAATGCCCACAATGATCTATGCCCTCGTCCAGAGGAAGGCGGACTGACATGGTTCACGCCGAGACTGCCGTCACCAAGAACGGCATTCGCTACCGTTCGTCGCCGGCAGGGCTGCCGCCGCGCTCCATCGCTCCCTCAAGGACGGCTAGGGGGATCACTTTCGTGATCTTGGTCTTTGTGGCCTGCTGCTTCTTCCTATCATCTGGTTGATTATCGCATCGACCAAGAACAACACTCACTTCGTGAGTACCCCTGAATTCGCCCTCGGCGACTTCAGCCGGGTCACCAACTGGCGTTCCCTGATGGTTTGGACCAAGGGGCTGTTCCCGCGTTGGGTCCTCACTCGTTGGTCTACTCGACCGTGGCAGGTGCCGCTGGGACGATCATTACCATGGTGTTGCGCCTGCTTGCCCATGCCATGGTGACGATCTTCTTGTTCATTTTCGTCGCCACGTGGAACAAACTCCTGTTGCCGTTGATGATCACCAACGAGAGCGTGCCGCCGGTGGCCCAAGGGCTCTACGGCATGAGGGCCCGGGCAAGGGCGCGGTGATGCTGGCCACTGTCATTGACGTCATCCCGCTGGTGATTTTGCTCCTGGTGCTTCAACGTTACTGACAGTCTGGGCTCGCCGCCGACGCCGTCAAGAGCTGATGCCAGATGGAGTCCAACTGGACCCCGGCCGCATAGATTCCTATGTCTGGGTGGGTTTTCCTGTCTTAGGATCCACCAGACGTGCGACGGATCATCTCGTATTTGAAACGGCCTGCTTTCCCTGATCCTGTTCTCGTGTGTCCAAAAACATCGGACCGGTCACTGTCAATGCAGTGACCGGTCCGATGCGTCGTCGGGACGACGAAAATCACTCGGCAGCGCTGGGGTGAGTCATGTCAGCGGGGACGACCCACCTGTCGAAGTCCTCTTCGCTCATGTCACCGACCGTCAGGGCAGACTCGCGCAGGCTGATGTCCTTGTGGTGGGCATTCTTGGCGATCTTCGAGGCCAGGTCGTAACCGATGTGACGGTTGAGAGCCGTGACCTGCATGAGGTTCTTGTCAAGGTTCTCCTTGATCTTGTCCGGGTTCGGCTCGATGCCGTATGCGCAGTGCTTGTCGAAGCTCCTGCACGAGTCGGCAATGAGGCGAATCGACTCCAGGCAGGCGTGGGCCATCACGGGCTTGAACACGTTGAGCTGGAAGTTGCCCTGTGACCCGGCGAAACCGACCGTCGCGTCGTTGCCGAAGACGCGAGTGACGACCATCGTCATGGCTTCACACTGGGTCGGGTTGACCTTGCCAGGCATGATCGAGGAGCCGGGCTCGTTCTCAGGGATGAGGATCTCGCCGATACCATTACGCGGTCCGGAGGCGTACCAGCGGACGTCATTGGCGATCTTCATTAGGGCGTCGGCGAGGACTCGCAGCGACCCGGATATCTGCACTAGGGCGTCGTGGGCGCTCAGGGCAGCAAAAAGATTGTCGGCCTGCCTGAACTCGATGCCGGTCTCCTCGGTCGCATGCTTAGCGACGGTCGGACCGAAATCAGGGTGGGCGTTGAGGCCGGTGCCGACGGCGGTGCCGCCGATGGCCAGCTCACGAGCGCGGGAGTCGGCGTAACGGATCCCGTCCAGGGCGAAGTCAATCTGGGCGACCCAGCCGCTGATGACCTGGCCAAGACGGATCGGGGTGGCGTCTTGCAGGTGGGTGCGACCGACCATCACGACGTCGTCGTACTTCTTGGCCTTCTCGTCGAAGGTGTCGCGAAGTTGCTGGACGGCGGGGTACAGGCGCTCGTTGATGGCGCACACGACGGCGATGTGCATGGCCGTCGGGAAGGTGTCGTTGGAGGACTGGCCGCGGTTGACGTGGTCGTTCGGGTGGACAGGTTCCTTTGAACCGCGCTCGCCACCGGCCAGTTCAATGGCGCGGTTGCTGATGACCTCATTGGTGTTCATGTTGGACTGGGTGCCCGAACCGGTCTGGAAGACCACCAGCGGGAACTCGTCGTCGAGTTTTCCGGCGATGACCTCGTCAGCGGCCTTCACGATGAGGTCGGCGATATCGCCCGGCAGCTCCCCCAGTTCCTTGTTGGCCAGTGCCGCGGACTTCTTGAGAGTTCCGAGAGCACGGATCATGTCCCGGCCCCAGACGAAGGTGTCACGGCCGATTTCGAAGTTGTGAAGGGAACGCTGTGTCTGGGCGCCCCAGTAGTGCTCGGCGGGTACTTCGACCTCGCCCATGCTGTCTTTCTCAGTGCGCATCTCTGCCATGCCGCAAGCCTACTTTGCAGGTTCATGATGGGACCGGGTGGGGTGTCGGGATTTTTCGTCAGCGAGTGCAAGTGGCGGGAACAACACAGGGCGTCCCTTCCTGGCAGGTGATTTACCGGAAAGTAGCGGTCCTGGTGGGGGACTCGGATGACAACTGTCATCTCGCTGGTGCCACAGGCATTGGGGCGCAGGTGACACGTCTGGACCGACGGTTTTCGACGGGAAGAGACGAGGCTCGGATGTCGACTCATGAAGATGCTTGTGGATAACGCCGAATCCACATCCACGATTTATCCACAGATTTCACATTGGATGGCGGAAACGCCCACCCCGAGACGACAACTGAAGACATGGAGCTAGTCGACATCCTTGAGGCCAGCGGTGGCGTGGCGAGAATCAGTTCGGTGGGCCGGATTGCGCGACAGGCGCGCAAAGCCGCGCGAGAAGGTCGGGTCATCAGACCCTTGCCCCGCATCGTGATGACGATGGAGGCGGCGCGGCGACCTGACGCCTGGATGCGGGCTGTCATGCTGTGGCGGCCGAATGCAATCTTCACCGGGCGTGCCGCGCTCTACTTAGCAGGAATGACGGACATTGACGTCACGGAGATCGACGTCATAATCCCGCATGTGATGCCCCGGTTGCCAAGGAGGAGCTGGCTACGTTTTCACCGAGCCGGATGCGAGTCAATCACTGACGACCGTGATGGATTCAGGACGACTCACGCCTACACGTGCTTCTGGTTGGCTCTTCGAGGGGACTGGGAAGCAGCCACGGCATCCCTTCGCGCAGGATGGGTGAGTCCTGAGGAGCTCCGACACGCCCGACATCGCTTGGCCCGTAAGGCGTCACCTCGAACCACCAAAGAGGTGCTGCGGCAACTCCTCGATCGACCATGGTCGGTAGCCGAACGGGAGCTTCATGCGCTCTTGCACGAGTACCGAATCAGCGGGTGGAAGGCGAATGAGAGGTTGTGGATCAATGGACGCGTGCTCTTCCCCGATCTCTGGTTCAAGCAGGAGAGGGTGATCGTCGAGGTTGATGGCTACGCCTTTCACGGGAAGTCCCGGGATTACGAGATGACTGCTCGGCGTCATGCCCTCCTGGCAGGGGCTGGGTGGCGCGTCATCCGCGTGCGCCGACGATGATCCGCGAGGCTCCAGAGCTGGTTCTTGACACCATCAGGTCAGCATTGTGGCGTCGACATCGAGGGACATTCGTCCCGGTATGAGGCGCGGCTGCCAATGCCTCGATCCGGAGCGTTGGAGCGGCCCTGGATGGGGCGACGCGAGTGCGAAAACTGTCACCTCAAGAAGGGGCGCAGCAAATTCGCGTAGATCCCGTTGTGCAACGGAGGTTCTTCACGCCTCACAGTGAGAGGTCGGCCGCATGTCGAAGGTTGTCAGTGTTGCGAGAAGATGGACGACGTCAACAGACATGAGCCGTGGTCCTCCGAAGCGTCATGGAGGCGCATGGTCGATGGCTCCTGGGTCATGGAGATGGCAGCCGAACCGCAATGGATGTCGTCGAAGCGATAATCGGCGACGACCTTTGCCGTGCCGGTGCTGGTGGGAGACTTTACGGCTACAGCAGAGAGGTGTTTCCCTTGAGTAGTGGGAGTTTCCGGGGATGCCGATGAATGCGCGCTGCACAAGGGGAGTGGGGGCGCTTCGGGAACTGAGAGACTCGCCGTATCAAACCGGGGGGCAGGGATCTCGGATGGAAGGGGTTCGTAACTGTAAATCCCCACGGGTTCGGGGACGTTCCCATCGGGGTCTGGGGTAGTAGACGGCGAAGGCTGCGCATACGTCGGTGTTGGGAGGGTCTGATGATGAGGACGTACAGGTTCATCGTGCTTCTCGGGGTCGTCAAGAATGCCCGGGAGCGCACCAGTCAGGGCGGTGAAGGAATCGCTGAGCAACTTGTCATCTGAGAGGTCTGACGACGTATCAGCAGCATCCGCCGATGGGTGGGGTCGACGTTCGATGACGTTCTTCTGCTCCAAGGAGTCGGGGCTCGGGCTCAGCGGTTCATCGTTGTCCGCGTCAGATTTGTGCTCGTAGTCCCAACCAGTGCTGCGTTTCTTCTTGTCCTTCTGCGCCTGAACGATCCACATGATGACAGTCACGAGTAGCGCCAGCCCAATGGCCCCGTCGAAGCCTGTGTCCTTCATGACGAAAAGGAGGATGGTGAAAAAGACTACTGCCGATGAGTATTTGCTAGCCGACGAGCCTTTGCCCGGGGTGCCCTTGCTACTGATGGCCATGTCATGAGGATACGTGATTGCTGGCGCCAACGGTCTGCCGGCAAAAATGGAAAGGGATCACCTGAAGTGACCGTGTGCCGTCCTCGCTGCGTGCGAGAACGAGACGATTCCTAGGATTACTCACATGACACACGATCCCGTGACACAACGAGCTCCTCACAAGGCCGTCATCATGGCTCGAGGCCTGGGAACCCGCATGCGCAAGGCCGCTGTGGGTGTCTCCCTCACTGCAGAGCAGGCAAGCGCCGCACAAGCGGGCGTCAAGGCAATGATCAGTCTGGATGGCCGTCCTTTCCTCGATTATGTGATTTCTTCCCTCGCAGATGCCGGGTTTGACCAATTCTGTCTGGTGATCGGTCCGGAGCATGATCTGATTCGCGATTACTACGACTCTTGCGAGAAGTCACGAGGCGAGATCACATACGCGATTCAGGAACAGCCGCTAGGTACTGCTGATGCAGTTGCAGCTGCCGAGGACTTCGCCGGTGACGACAGAGTCCTTGTTGTGAACTCGGACAATTTCTACCCCGAGGACGCTGTTGCCAGGCTTCGCGAAGTACCCGCATCGGCGACGCTCGGCTTCACGAAGCGTGCCATGATCGATCAGTCCAATATCGACCCGGAGCGTATTCGTGCCTTCGCTCTGCTGGATTCTGACGATTCTGGTCAGCTCACCGACATCATCGAGAAGCCGGCCCCCGAAGTTGTTGACGCTGCTGGGGAGACCGCGTTGGTCTCGATGAACTGTTTCCTGCTTACCCCGAGGATTTTCGAAGCCTGTCGTTCCATCGAGAAATCTGCGCGTGGTGAGTACGAGATCGTCGATGCGGTGCGGTGGATGGTCGAGCAAGGCGAGCGGTTTGCCGTTGTTCCCGTCGAAGCGGGCGTTCTTGACATGTCGAACCGTGGGGACATCGCCTCGGTGGTTGACGCGCTCGGTGGTCGCGAGGTGAAACTATGACGCGTTGGTTCGTTCCAGGGCGTATCGAGGTCCTCGGGAAGCACACCGATTACGCCGGTGGGTCGACGTTGGTGGCCGCAGTGGATCGCGGCGTGACAATTTCGGTGGAGCCAGGGGACAGGGGGCTCACAGCATCGACCGACGCAGCTCCCGGTGAGTTGTCGTTGAAGGCTGGCTACGATCCAAAATTGCCGGCAGGGCACTGGGGCAGGTACGCCCAGGCCGTACTCGATCGCCTGACGGCCAATTTTGGCGACCTGGCCCCGGCGAGGATCCGGTTGACCTCCGACCTGCCGCTTGCCAGCGGGATGAGCTCCTCGTCAGCTCTGGTCAGCGCGATTGTGCTTGGTCTGGCCGATTTCAACGGGCTGTCGGATACCACTGCTTGGCAAGACAACATCACCGATGACGTTGACCTGGCAGGATACCTGGCCTGCCACGAGAACGGCATGACCTTCAAGAACCTTGCTGGTGCCGCTGGCGTGGGAACTTTTGGCGGCTCAGAGGACCACACGGCGATGGTGTGCAGCGAGGACGGTCGACTCGGGCAATTCCGCTTCTGCCCGATCCGACTGGAGAGACGAGTCCCGTTCCCCGAGGACATGTCGTTCGTCGTCATTGTTTCTGGGGTGGCGGCTGAGAAGACCGGAGCTGCGCGGGATCTCTACAACGCAGCGTCCCTGGCAACTCGGGAGATCGTCAGTCGGTGGAATTCGAACACTGGTCGTCATGACGCGGTCATCGGCGATGTCCTTGCCGTTGACCCTGACGCCGAGAAGCTTTACGAGGTGGTGCGGGATCGAGAGGACCTCACCCGACGCCTGGATCATTTCCTGACCGAGTCCGAAAAGATCATCCCGGAGGCGTCCAAGGCGCTATCGGGTGGCGACCTCGAGGAGTTCGGTCGAATGGCCCAGGAATCTCAGCGAGCGGCCGAGGATCTTCTTGGCAACCAGGTTCCGCAGACCGCCGCCTTGGCGCGCATCGCGCATGATCTCGGAGCGGTTGGTTCAACCTCCTTTGGTGCTGGTTTTGGCGGCTCGGTGTGGGCGTTGGTTCCGTCCGCGGAGTCGAAGGAGTTCGCCGAAAAATGGATCGCCTCGTATCGCGACGAGTACCCGGAAGAAGCGTCCCAAGCGATGACTGTCGTTGCCCGTCCGGGACCCTCTGCTCGGCGCCTGGACTGAAAAGCCGGGAGTCCGCTCATCGCCATCTCGCCATCGCGCAGGGGTGGTGAGCGGATCTTCGCGACCGCGGTCGTCCTGGAACCTGAAAGGGTTTTCCAGCTTATTCTTGAGTCGTGGCGGACGAGATCGAATTTGGCACTGGCGGCTGGCGAGCGATCATCGCGGATACCTTCACTCGTTTCAATGTTGAGCGAGTCGCTCAGGCGTTATCAGACCGTATACATGACGAGAATCAACAGCAGCGCCCGGTTGTCATTGGGTACGACCAACGCTTCCTCTCCCCAGAATTCGCATGGTGGGCGGCAGAAGTGCTCGCGGCTAATGGGCTCACCGTTCGGATCATTGACCGGCCTGCCCCGACCCCGATGATCATGTGGACTGTCCGCGATCTGGACTGTGCCTATGGCATGGCGGTCACGGCCTCCCACAACCCCGCGACGTACAACGGACTCAAGGTGTTCACGGAGGGCGGTCGTGACGCCAAGGTGGAGATCACTGAACCCATCCAGCGTCGTGCCAATTCCATCGGCCCATCCGACATCAAGCGCGTACACCGCGCTGACGCCCTTCGCGACGGGCTGGTCGAGGTGCAAACCTCGATGAACTGGTACATCGATGCGATCCTCGACAACGTTGACCTTGACACGATCCGGCACGCCCACCTCAAGGTTGTCCTCGACCCGATGTTCGGAGTCTCTCGCACCTGCCTCCAGACCATCCTCATGACGGCTCGTTGCGACGTCGACACCATTCACGAGCGCCGCGACACCCTCTTTGGTGGGCGTCTTCCTTCCCCGAACTCCAAGACTCTGCAAGCGTTGACCCAGGAGGTCGTCGAGCGGGGAGCCGACATCGGCATCGCCACCGATGGTGACGCTGACCGACTTGGTATCATTGATGATCAGGGACATTTCCTGCACCCCAACCAGATCTTGGTCCTGCTGTACACGTACCTGTTGGAGGACAAGGGCTGGAAGGGCGGGTGCGTGCGCAACCTCGCGACGACACACCTGCTCGATCGCGTTGCCGAGGCCCACGGGCAGACGTGCTACGAAGTTCCGGTCGGTTTCAAGTGGGTGTCGTCCAAGATGGCTGAGACCGGCGCTGTGATCGGCGGTGAGTCCTCGGGAGGTTTGACCGTCAAGGGACACATTGCGGGCAAGGACGGCGTCTACGCGGGCACCCTGCTGGTGGAAATGATCGCCAAACGGGGCAAGAAGCTCTCCCAGATCTACGCTGACATCGAGGAGCGTTACGGTCGCCTCGAGATGGTGGAGGATGACTTCTCCTTCGCGTCCGAGGACAAGGAGGCGCTCAAGAAGCGCATCTACGAGGAGAAAGATCTTCCCGACTTTGGCCTCGAGATTGACCACATCAGCGACATGGACGGAGTCAAGGTGTACTTCGCCAACGGTGGGTGGATCATTGTTCGCTTCTCCGGTACCGAGCCCCTGCTACGAGTGTTCTGCGAGATGCCGGCCGTTGGGACAGCCCGCGCGTGCATCGACAAGGTCGTCAAGCACTATCACTTCGAGTGACTGGTTGGCCAAGGGGTTTGGTCCGGCGAGCCGAGCCGTTGGCCCAGCGATGGATTTACCCGTTTGGTGTGTGGTTGCGGCAAAGGTGTGACGTGACCACACATGAGGCGGGGATTCTTGCGTTGTGGGCCCAGGGCAGGGAGCCATAGGGCTGAATCGGGATGAGGTCGTCCTTGCCCAGCAGTCCAATGAGATCGGCCCGTCAGCCCGCGGTCCAACGACGATCCACCCGCTTCGAAATGTCACAGGTGACCTCGTAACTGATTGTTCCGAGCTGCTCAGCCATGTCGTCGGCGGTCAGAACCTCGTCCCCCTGGGTTCCGATGAGAACTACCTCATCGCCCACGGCGACGGTCGAATCAGGGCCGAGATCGACCATGAACTGATCCATGCATACCCGACCGACGATAGGATGAGCAGCGCCTCCGATGAGTACCCGCCCCTTGTTTGACAATGCCCTGGACAGGCCATCTGCGTATCCGACAGGCACGGTGGCGATCTTTGTCGTCTCGCTTGCGGTCCAGGTCCTTCCGTAGCCGATGGTGTCGCCCGAACCGACGGTTTTGACGAAGGTGATGTGACTCACCCAGGACAACGCAGGGTGCAGCTCGACGCGATCGGCGTGTGGGTCAGGGTCGTATCCGTAACCAACGATGCCAGCGCGCACCATTGACGTTCTTCCCAGGTCATGACCAAGGATGGCACCGGAATTCGCAAGATGCACCAGCGGGAAAGGCCCGGTCCTTGTCTCGACCCGGGAGACAGCGTCCATGAAGGTCACGATCTCGTGACGGGTGAAGTCCTCACCTTCGGGAACGTCACTGATGGGTAGGTGAGTGAAAACTCCCTCGACTTCGACGTTCTCGGCACGATTCGCGGCGGCTGTGAGTTCGCCAAGTTGTTCAGGCCGCAACCCGATACGCCCCATACCGCTGTCGACGGCAATGTGAACCTTGACGGTAGCTCCCCGTTTTCCAGCGGCAGAGTTCACAGCATCCAAGGTGTCGAAATCCACCACCGTGAGTCGCATGCCGGATTCGACAGCGGCGTCAAGGTCCCAGGGGTCAACGGGGGACAGCTTGAGGATGGGGAGGGTGATGCCGGCTTCCACCAGTTCTTGACCTTCCGCGACAGTGGCGACGGCGAGCCAGTCAGCGTAGTGATGCTTTTCGACATAGCGGGAAACTTCGACGGCGCCGTGTCCGTAGGCATCGGCCTTGACGGCAAAGAGGACTTTCCGATCACCAGCCCGTTTTCTGACGACGGCGAGGTTCGCAGCGATGGCAGACAGGTCAATGGTGGCATGTGAGGGCGACGGGCATCTTGACATGTGTCATAACTCCTTTGAGCTGTCAGAAATTGCGATGCGGTCAACGAACTGGGGAGGGCAGCACAGGCAAGCGCGACGAAATAGTGGAGCTAGCCACGTCCGCGTGGATGGCGGACGGTTCATCCTGGGCACGTCATTGCTGAACGGTTGCCCACCCGGTGTGTCATCGGGCTTTGTGCTCGGGTCGGGATCCCTACCAGCCAAGGTCTGGTGCGACCCCGATAGGACATGCTGATCATCATCGTCGCTCAGCTGTCCCTTTCGAATCGGCGTCATCCGTGCCAGTATCGTCCCGAACGGCGTGGTGGCGGTCGAAGAACCAGCCGATTCCGAGAAGGACGAACCAAAAAGGCGTGAGTGCGAGAGCACGGGCGGTGTCAGGTTCTTGGGCCAACAGCACGAGGATGAAGACGAAAAACGCCAGGATTGCCCAGCACATGCCGCGCCCCCCAGGCATAGGGTATTTGGATGCTGAATGGGCGTCCGGAACAATCTTTCGATACTTCATGTAGCTGATGACGATCATGCTCCAGACAAAGATGAACAGTACTGAGGAAATCGTCGTCACAAGAGTGAAGGCCTCGACGAAGGATTCCGATGCCGCCAAGACAAGCGCAGTGCTGAGAACCAAGACGGTGACGACGAGCCCCCATCGCGGGACACCACTTTTGCTGAGTCGCCCAAACTGTCTCGGTGCCATCTTCTTGTGTGCGAGGCCAAAGAGCATCCGTGAGATGGAGTAGATTCCGGAGTTCGATGACGACGCGGCGGACGTGAGTACGACAAAATTCATCACGCTGGCGGCTCCAGCGAACCCGACGAGCCCCAAAACCTGCACGAATGGTGATGAATCCGGGCGGACCTCGTTCCAGGGCACGACCGTCATGATTGCGGCCAGAGAGCCGATGTAGAAGATGAGGATTCGTGCCGGGACGGCGCTGATGGCTCGGGGAAGCGTCTTTTCAGGATCTTGGGTCTCGGCAGCGGTGGTGCCGACGAGCTCAATTCCTACGAATGCGAATGCCGCCATCTGGAATCCTGCGAAGAACCCACTCCATCCTCGAGGCATGAATCCTCCGTGATCCCACATGTTGGCGAACGATGCGGCGCTCCCGGAGTGGGGTTTGAACGCAATGATTGCCAGAACGATGGCAAGAATGATAAGTGAGATGATCGCGATAATCTTGATTAGTGAGAACCAGAATTCCAGCTCACCGAACATTTTAACGGTCATGAGATTCAAGCAGAGAAGTAGGGAAAGCGTCGCTGCCGCTAATAAGGTAGCGTGACCATGGCTTTTGACCCAGAAATTCCAGTAATTAGCGATTCCAATGAGCTCGGCCATTCCTGTGACAATCCAGCAGAGCCAATACGTCCAGCCCAGAAAGAACCCTGCCCAGGGGCCGATCAGGTCGGCCGCGAAATCCTGGAAGCTCTTGTACTCGAGGTTGTACATCAGCAACTCACCCATGGCTCGCATGACGAAGTAGAGCATGGTGCCGATGATGAGGTAGGACACGATAATGCTTGGTCCGGCAGCGTGGATGGCTTTGCCGGATCCGAGGAACAGGCCGGTTCCGATGGCGCCACCGATCGCGATGAGCTGGATGTGGCGATTGCTCAGATTGCGATGAAGGTGTGTCTCACTGTGTCCCTCGGAATGTGGTGAATCCGCAGTCCGGGAAGCCTCGCTCGTTGGCGTTTGAGAGCGCCCCCAACCGTCTGGATTTTCGCCAAAACCAGCCATACTCGCCTCCATGAAATGAGCGTCAGAGTCGCACAGTGAAGCACGATAAGGGTGAATCTATGACGATCAACCTATATCAACAACCATTGAACCATCCGACCAACTACCGCGTCCGTGGTGCCGACAGCTTCGGTCGGATGGCCACTTCCAGAGGTCGACGACGATCAACCCAGTGTCTCCTTGAGCTGCTTGCGGTGGCGATGGAAGAAGCTCATCGAACCGCTGAAGATGAACCAGATCGGCGTGACGAATCATTGCGATTCGCGTCGTCGGGTCCAAGGCGCGGGTGCTGAGGCTGATCGCAAAGAATGCCAGCACAACTCAGCACTTCGGGACGCCGTCAGGCATCGTGTACACCGATTTCTCGTCCAGGGGGGCGATTCTTCGTTGATCCGCCTGGGCACGACCTTGTCACTGGAAGTACGCAGCGGCTCGTGCTGCAGATGTGCGCAGAACCAGGAGGGTTGCCGCATATTACTTCCAACCGAGGTGTGAAACGTTTGGGAATCTTCCCAGTGGCGGCGGAGGAGACACATGCACGAAGAGCAAGACCAACGGCTCGTCAACGTCGTGCACATCGACCTGCGTGTCACCTGGGCCAGAGGGGCAAAATTTTAGGTGTCTCTCCGATATGGTCATCGACTGGATCGGTGGGCTGTGCGGTGTTCATGGGTCACGCAGTGCGCTGTGACGTCGGTCGTCATTGGGCGGACGCCTGGCGCAGCTATGCCCTCAACACGTTGGAGAAAACTGTTGCCAAGAGCTCGCAGTCGGGAGAGTTGTGGATGGTGCCGTCAGACGATCTTGATCGTGAGCTGGCACAGCTGCTTGCGGCTGACGGACGTGCCAGTGGGACCTCTTTGGCCAGGATCCTGGACATTTCGGCGAACACGTTGCGTCGCTGGTTGCAACAATTGCTCACCAACCGGCAGTTCCAGCTCAGGTGTGACGTCTCCCGGGAGCTGGGCGGGTGGAATCTGGGGTGTACCTGGACGGCCACCATCCCCCAATCACAAGACGAGGGTGCTGGAGTTGGGTCAGCAGTTGTCGCTGCGGTCGTGCCACCGGGGAGTTCATCTGTCCTCCACCGATCGGAGATCATGAGAGAGGCGATCACGAACAGCGCCAGCTCCGGATGAACGGCTCTCGAGGTTGCCGCACGATTTTGAAAAAAGTCAGGAATCTGCCTTGCTGAGTGCTGCCGCTGGACCGTGTAAGTGCCTATCCTCTAGGTGTTACCTGCAGCTGGTTGACGATGATGTCGACGAGCACACTGCAAAGGAGAAGGTGAAATGCGTGTTGGTATCCCCACAGAGATCAAGAACAACGAGTTTCGTGTGGCTGTCACGCCCGACGGGGTTAACTCGTTGGTCAGTCACGGTCACGAAGTGATGGTTCAGGCCGGCGCGGGAGAGGGGTCAAGGATCCCGGACGTTGAGTACAAAGACGCTGGCGCGAAGATCATTGATGACGTCGACAAGGTGTGGGATGACGCCGAGCTCATCCTGAAGGTCAAGGAGCCCATCGAGGATGAGTACCATCGCATGCATGAGGGGTTGACCCTCTGCACCTATCTGCACTTGGCCGCGGATCGTCCGCTCACCGAGGAGCTCCTGAAGCGCAAGGTTACCTCGATCGCCTACGAGACCGTCGAGATGAATGACCACTCCCTGCCGTTGCTGTCTCCGATGTCGGAAATTGCCGGTCGACTCGCAGCCCAGGTCGGGGCGAACTGCCTCATGCAGCCTGCTGGTGGAAATGGCGTGCTCATTGGTGGCGGCTCCGGTGTCCGCAACGGTCGAGTGACGGTGCTCGGCGGCGGCGTCGCCGGATTCTGCGCCGCCCGCGTCGCTGACGGTATGGGCGCCGACGTCACCATTTTTGACGTCAACGTCGCTCGGATGCGCTACATCGGCGAGGTGACCGGAGGACGTATCCGCACTCAGTTCTCCAGCCTGCTGGCCGTCAAGGAAGCTTGCAAGGAGTCGGATTTGGTCATCGGATCCGTGCTGGTTCCGGGCGCTCGTACCCCGCACTTGGTCGACAACGAGACCGTCGCGCAGATGATGCCCGGTTCGGTGCTCGTCGACATCGCCATCGATCAGGGCGGCTGTTTTGAGGATTCCCACCCGACGACGCACGCCGAGCCAACCTTCAAGGTCCACGATTCAGTGTTCTATTGCGTCGCCAACATGCCGGGCGCCGTCCCGCACACCTCGACCTACGCGCTGACCAATGCCACCATGCGTTACGCGGTCCTCATTGCCGACGAAGGATGGAAGGGCGCTTGCAAGAACCGCACGGAGCTGGCTCGTGGCCTGACGACTCACGACGGCAGGCTCTACACCGCTGGCGTGGGAGAGGCCCTCGACATGGACGTCTCCTGCGTCTCCGAACTCTTCTGAGGTGTTGAATGATCATGGCGCGGTGTCTCAGAGTACCGCCCCATGATCACGTCAGGGGCTGGGTTCACACCAGCAGGGGTGCCAGGGACTCCTTGTCGGTCGAGGTGCAGAAAGCGGCCTGTAGGGCATTGCACTGGACCGAGAGGGCGTCGTCGCGACTCCAGGCGAGTGCCTGGGACACCAGGGATACCTCCCGGGACGTCGTCGTGCGGCTCATGAGGCGGTTGTCACAGCTCAGCATGATGTTGAACCCCGCTGGCCACAGCACCGACAGCGGATGATCGTCAATCCTGTGACAAATGCCGGTCTGGGTGTTCGAGGACGGACAGACCTCCAGTGGCACCCTGTGTGACAGCACTCGCTGGGCCGTCGGCCCCCATCCGGATACGTCGCGGTCCTCGATGATGCGCACCCCGTGGCCGAGGCGCTCCGCCCCATGGTCGAGGGCGTCGAGAACCGACTCCGGGCCAGCGGCCTCGCCAGCGTGGACGGTCAGGTGGATTCCGGCAGCTTGAATGCGCTTCAGGGCATCGCTGAAGGGAGCCAGGGGGAAACCGTCCTCAGGACCAGCAATGTCGACGCCAACGACTCCCGGAGCATGGTTGACGGCGAGGTCGACGACATCTTCGGGGACGTCGAGATGTCTCATGAGGCACAGGACCTGTCGCGCGACGATGATTTTGCCCGCGCTGGAGGCGGACTCCATCCCCTCCTGGAGACCGATCTGGACTGCCTCGGTGGCCTCGACGGCGGTCAGACCACCCTCGAGATGCTGCTGGGGAGCCCATCGAGTCTCGGCGTACACGACACCATCGGTCGCCATGTCCTCGACGAATTCCCGCGCTATGCGACGCAAGGAGTCAGCATCCTGCATGAGGGCGACAGTCTCGGTGAAAGTGTCGAGGTATCTGGCCAGGGAACCGGAATCAGCTGCCTCGAAGAACCAGCTGGCAAGACCCCCAGGCGTGTTGGCCGGGGCGGGTCGACCGTGTTCGGCGGCGAGGTCCAAAATCGTCGCCGGACGCACCCCTCCGTCAAGATGATCGTGCAGCACAACCTTGGGAAGACTCATCGCTTCTGCCAAATCCATGCGCCGGAGTTTATCGACGAGGCCTCCGTTGCGAAGCCGCGTGCGGCGATCCCCAGCGCTGATGGGCGAAATTTCCCGGTCCAGGAGTGGCCCCGGCTCTGGAGTGACGTGTCGCTCGGGGAACCGACGGAAATCGTCATGGGGGTGGGGAATGGTGTCAGCCTCGCGGCGGAAACTGGAGGTCCGGTGAGTGCCGGTGCCTGGCAACACGCCAAAGAGTTGCCGCGTGCCGGAGCATCGGGCATGAAAAGGCCCGGGAGTCGAAGCCCCAGGGCCCTTTGCACACTCAGGCGCGCTGATCCAGGGGCACGTAGTCGCGCAGGTCAGCTCCGGTGAAGATCTGACGCGGACGCCAGATCTTGTTTCCGCCAGTGGCTACCTGCTCGCGGTAGTGGGCGATCCAGCCGGGCAGACGCCCCAAGGCGAACAGCACGGTGAACATGTTCATCGGGAAGCCCATGGCCTCGTAGATGAGACCGGTGTAGAAGTCGACGTTTGGGTAGAGTTTGCGCTCCTTGAAGTAGTCGTCGCTCAGCGCGGTCTCCTCGAGTTCCTTGGCGATCTCGAGAAGGTCCTCGCGACCGGTGTGGAGCTCCAAGATGCGATCGGCGTGCTCCTTGATGATGGCGGCACGCGGATCGTAGTTCTTGTAAATGCGGTGACCGAAGCCCATCAGCTTGATGTCGGACTGCTTGTCCTTGACCTTGCGGACGAACTCCTTCGTCGTCATGTCGGAGTCGCGGATGTACTGCAGCATCTCGAGGACAGCCTGGTTCGCTCCACCGTGTTTCGGACCGGACAGCGCATTGACGCCGGCGGCAATTGCGGCATACATGTTCGCACCCGACGACGCGACCATGCGGACCGTCGAGGTTGAACAGTTCTGCTCGTGGTCGACGTGCAGGATGAGGAGGGTCTCCAGGGCCTTGGTGATCTGGTCGTTGAACTCGTAAGGCTCGGTCGGGAAGCCGAAGCTCATCCGGATGAAGTTCTGGACGTAGCTCAGCGAGTTGTCGGGGTACAGGGTGGGCTGGCCCATCGAGTTCTTGTAACCGAAGGCGGCCAAGGTTGGGACCTTGGCGATCAGACGGGTGGTGGCAGCCTCGACCTGCTCCGGATCGGTTCCCGACGATTTCTGGGAGAAGGTCGACAGGGCCATGATGCCTGCGGCGAGCACTGGCATGGGGTGGGAATGACGGGGGAAGCAACGGAACAGGTCGCGCATGCGCTCGTCAATGAGGGTGGTGCGGCGGATTCGCTCCTCGAATCCCTCCAGCTGTGCCCTGCTCGGTAGCTCACCGTAAAGAACGAGGTAAGCGGTCTCGAGGAAGGTGGACTGTTTGGCGAGCTGCTCAATGGGGTAGCCGCGATAGCGCAGAATGCCCTTCTCACCGTCGATGTAGGTGATCTGAGACTCGCAGGATGCCGTGTTGACGAATCCCGGGTCGATCATGACGTTACCGGTCTCGTTGAGCAGACCCTCAACGTCGTAACCCACCTGGCCGTCCGTGGCGACGACCTTGTTGAAGGCGAGTTGGGTGTCTTCGTCGACGAACCTTGCACTCAAACCCATCGTGCGATCCTTCCTGGCGGCCTCGTCCGGACATCACGGGTGGCCGAGCATACGTGGACGGGCGGCACTGCGGGGTCGTTCCCGAGCGTCACCGCGGTGTGAACAATGGCACATCCAGGCTACGGCTCGCCGACGCGAATAACCAAGAAACCGACGTATTGTCCGGCATGGTTGAGGGTTCCTCGAATGTCGGGTGACAGTTTTCGACACCCGCCCGGCGGACGAACGGTAGGCGCCTGAGGAGACGCGGGTGGGGGCGGCCCGCCCATCGGCGAACCGCCCCCACGGGGAAGGTGTGCTCAGTCCCTCGTCATCAGTCGAGGACGGTGTAGGTGATCGGTGTCGTTCCCTGGCCGAGATCGGCGATCCGGGCGAAGGAGGCGCGCGACAGGTCGACGCAACGACCGGCGACGTACGGGCCACGGTCGTTGATCCGAACGACCACCGAGCGACCGTTGCGGACGTTGGTGACACGGATGTGAGTACCCAGAGGCAGGGACTTGTGGGCAGCGGTGATGGCGCTCGGGTCGAACTGCTCGCCCGAGGCGGTCGACTGCGGTTCGTCGTAGAACGAGGCGATGCAGCGTCCGCCAACGCCACTGGAGCCCTTGGAGGGACGGGCCTTCTCGCGGCTGGTGTTGTTGTGGTGTTTGGCGGGGGTTTGTGTCTTGGGTGTGGGGATTTTGCCGGTGAGGTAGGTGCGGTAGAGCCAGCCGGTTTTGCCGTTGGCGTGGACTTGGACCCAGTTGCCGTTGGTTTTGCCGGTGACGGTGACGCCTTGGTTCTTGGTTAGGTGGTCGATGATGGCTGATGTTGATGATGCTGAGGCGCGTAGGTTTAGGCCGTCGGTGGTGTGGGTGGCGGCGTTGTCGCGGCTGGTGTTGTTGTGGTGTTTGGTTGGGGTTTGTGTCTTGGGTGTGGGGATTTTGCCGGTGAGGTAGGTGCGGTAGAGCCAGCCGGTTTTGCCGTTGGCGTGGACTTGGATCCAGTTGCCGTTGGTTTTGCCGGTGACGGTGACGCCTTGGTTCTTGGTTAGGTGGTCGATGATGGCTGATGTTGATGATGCTGAGGCGCGTAGGTTGAGGCCGTCGGTGGTGTGGGTGGCGGCGTTGTCGAGAGCCGGACGGGCCTTCTCGCGGCTGGTCGAGGAGTCGCCCTTGGCGTCGGTGCTCGGCTTGGCGGGAGCAGGGGCTGCCTTGCCGGTGGTGAGGTAACGACCGTAGATCCAACCCGACTTGCCATTGACGGAAACAGGGACCCAGCTGCCGTCAGGACGACCGGTGACCTGGACCTCCTGACCGCGCTCGGCGGCGGTGAGAACGTTGCCGGCATTGCGGGAGTCGTCACGCACGTTGACCGGGACGGTCGCGATCATGGTGTCAGGAAGCGGATCGGACCCGAAGTGCACCGGGAGGGTGTTCTCCTCGGTGAGGAAGCGCTGGTAGATCCAGCCGGTGGTCCCGTTCACGGTGACGGGGACCCACCCGCGCACCTTCTTGCCGGTGACCTGCACCGACTGGCCACGGGCCGCGATGGTGAGGACCTTGCCGGAATTGGAGGAGGCAGACCGTACGTTGACATCCGTTGTCGCGTACATCGTCTGCGTGTTCGCTGCGTGTGCGACCGCACCAATGACGGCGGGCGCAACGACGCTGATCCCAGAGGTGAGGGCGATGGTGGCGGCAGCACCTCGGACAGAGCGCTTGGGGCGGATCACGGTGTGACTTCCTCTCGCCGTTGAAGGCATCGGAGCTTTCGATCCCGGCGTTTCCGGGACGAGTGGGACACTAGGAATCCACAGCTGTTCAACCCAAGGACGTTGAGGGTTTGAGCGTGTCGTGGCAACTGTCATGAGGGGTGGACGATGACCGGGAAAACCGCGTCATGAGGCGAGAAACACGTTGCGATGGGGTGAGGCACCCCGACACGGCAAAACCCTCTACCTTGCATCGAGGTAGAGGGTTTCATGGCACATCGGATGAGAGTTGTTCAGAGTGCGCTCAGCTTCTGCCAGCCCTCCCAGTCATAGCACCAGCAACCGATGCCTTCGTCGGGCTTGAACTGTCGGTTCGACCCGGTGTTCATGACGGGGTCACCAGCCGAGCACAGGTTGTACAGCCACTTGGCATTCGCGGTGGACATGCCGATGCAGCCGTGGGAGACGTTCGCAGAGCCCTGCGAGCCCGCAGACCAGGGCGCGGCGTGGATGAACTCTCCGGTGTTCGTCACTCGCATGGCGTACTTCACTTTGACGTTGTAGTACCCACTGCTCCCCTTGGGGACGCCGACGGTCGACGAGTCCATCACCTTGACAGCGTTGCGTTCGATGATGACCTTGGTCCCCGATCGGGTCGTGGTTCTCGCACCGGGCTTTCCGGTCGTCACCGGGATGGTGCGGACGGTCTTGCCGTTGACGACGACGTCCATCTTGTGCTTGGCGATGTACACCTTGAGAATCCGCGAATCACCGACACGGAGGGACCCGGTGACGTTGTTCGTGATCCAGCGGTGGCTCGACGTCGGTAATCCGGTGAGGTCAGCCTTGACGCTGACCTTGGTGCCGGCTTCCCAGAACTTCTTGGGACGCCACGCGAGCTGGGACTGGTCGAGCCATCCCCACGCCCCCTCTTGGTTGGGCGAGACGTCGATCTCCATCGCCTCCTGGATCTTGGCGCGCATGTCAGCGTCGATGACGTCCTTGCGGAACTTGATGATGACAGGCATGCCGACGCCGACGGCGGCATCCTTGTAGAGCATCTCGGCGACGTTGACGTCACCGTCAAGGCTCTTGACCTTCGTGGTCACAGTGGTCGTCGCCCCGGCATGGGGATCCGTGTTCGTCAGGGTCGCCGTCACGGTGTAGCGGGTGTTGAGGCTCCACGGTTCCTCCGGGGTCCAGGTACTCTCCTTGAGAGTTCCCTTGACCTCCCCGTCATCCTTGTCGGTGACCTTGACGTCCTTGAGAGCACCATTGACGACGGCGAACTTCAGGGCGTCGCCAGGCTGCAGCTCGGTGATCGGGTGGTCCGAGGTGATCGTCAGAGCTGCTGGGGTTGGGGTCGGAGTGGGCGTCGGGGTCGCGGACGATTTACCGGCGTTGTCTCCGGGGCCAAAGCCGTCCCCGCCCAGGGACGTCTTGGCACAAGCAGCAACAGTCATTGGCAGAGCCACGGCACTTGTGGCCATAACCGAACGCCGGGTCAGTCTCGACGGCACAGTACCTCCATGCTTTGTGTGCGAGATGAGAACTCTGGTCCATTTCGCGGGAAGGATGAACGGGATACATGGTACAGCGCTGAACCGGCGACTTCCCAAACGTCAGCTGGGCCTTGGGTGGGCACTTTCACTGCCCGCTGATCGGCCTCGGACGGTCCTTCCATGGGGGTAGGCAGTCATGATTTCCAGCTACTCTTTCATGGACATCACCGCGTGAAAACTGGCCTGGAGGTATCTCATGTCTGAAGGCGACCCGACCCCGCCCCGCCAACATCCTGACTGGCTGACGTGGGTGATCGTCGTCATCGTGACGATCATCGGCGTGACGATTCTCGGGCTGTGGGCGTGGGCCATGGTTCGGTAATCCCGTGAAGGCCACTGGTGTCACGATGAACATGACCCCGTCGAAGTTCGGGGCCCTCAGTATTCTCACGGCGTCGTGAACAACCAAGGTTTTGGGTCGCCTCATCGTCAGGGGTGGGACGACCCAGGCGCGCCGGGAAGCGCCTAGCATCGGAGGTGGAAAGGCCGGCACATCCCCAGCCGGAACATGTATGCGAGTGTTTTCACGTACCCCGTTGAAGGTTGCTGCCGTGGCGCTGGTCGCGACGACGAGTTTGTCTCTGGCTGCGTGTGATGGCGGATCGAAGGCGGGTGACAGCCATTCCAACTCCGCAGCAGCTAATCCACTGTTCAAGAAGGGGAAGGTCGACAAGACGAGGTTCTCCAAGGAGGTCAAGACCTCCATGGGAAAGGTGAAGACTTACCGTATGGAGGCCACCCTGGACGGCTCGATGAATGGTCAGAAGACGAATATGAAGGCCATCACGGACTACGACGGTACGAATTCGTCCAAGCCCAAGGTTCACATGGTCACGACGGACCCTGGGGTGAACGGAACCCTCGATCAGGTGATCATCGGCGATGAGAAATACACCAAGCAGGGGTCGCAGTGGCAGAAGACTCCGTCTCAGACCAAGAGTGATGAAACCGCTCCCGGCGCCATGGCAGCCGGATTCACTCAGGGTATCGACAACCTGACCTATGTCGGCAAGGAGCCCCGGGGTCATCGCTACGACGCCACGGTCTCGGCAGATTCCAACAGTGTGACCCCGAGCGCCTCGCCGAGTGCGGGCGAGAAGAAGACCACCGGCAAGGTCACTTATTGGCTTGACGATTCCAAGCGGTTCAAGGGCGTCAAGATGTCGATGCCCGCCGGTCAGGGCGGGGACATGGCTATTGACATCACCTTCTCCAAGTACGACGAGAAGGTGGAGATCCCGAAGGTCGCCTGAGTACTGCTTCCTGGCCTCCCCTGACGAAAACCGTCAGCTCACCGGTCCGATCAGACGAGGGTCGACCGGGGTGGTCCCGCCCACCGAGTTGGCGCGGTGACCGACCTGGTTGACCCTCGGCACGTTGGCAGTCAAGTCACGTGCCTTGCCGATGTGGGTGGCCAGCCCCCGCGCATGGGCGACGTTGAGGTGGGCCGGATCGCGCCATTCGCCGAGGTCGTCGGACTCTCAGAGCTGTCGTCGATTTTTCGCATCCTGGCGGTGGCCGCTGCACTCAGGAGCCCGGACCCACATGTGCAGTGGGGAGTTTTGTCACCGCGCTCTCCGGTCCATTCGAAGTAGCCGTCATGGGTACGACGCAGCGTTGGGAAGCCATCGCGGTACGAAGCATCCCATTGGTGACGATGAAGTACCGCGGCTGCCAGGAAGTGCCGAGGTGTCTGAACTCAGCGCACCTCGTCGGACACCATTCGTCCCACCTGCGACATCGTCAGCCACCACTGCTCGCGGGGACGACGGTGAGCGGAATCGACCAGAGACGGCATCATCTCCATCTGGCTGGGACACATACCCGACTCGTTGACACCGATGAACCACGACCCGTCCTGGCGGGCAGCCAGCTCGTCGTCAATGAGATTGAGAGCGCGGTAGGCGAGGCGGTTGGCCAACAACCGGTCGAAGGGGGAAGGAGATCCGCCTTGTTGCATGTGACC
The DNA here is from genome assembly GCF_052654715.2 of Cutibacterium nasicola. Classification (NCBI taxonomy): domain Bacteria; kingdom Bacillati; phylum Actinomycetota; class Actinomycetes; order Propionibacteriales; family Propionibacteriaceae; genus Cutibacterium; species Cutibacterium nasicola. The sequence goes on from NZ_CP199745.2 coordinate 2,436,974, forward strand.
CAGCACGACCTGGCGCACGTCGTACATGCCGTGGGACTCCTCCTCCAGTAGTCGAGCGATGAAGTCGGTGGTGTAGTTGCGAGAGGCGTTCTCGTTGCGGACGGCCAGGAAGAGGCGTCGTCCGTGGGCGAAGGACTCGCGCAACCAGTGGACGTCATTGGCCAGATCGTCCAGGGAGATGCCGTCCTCGTTGGTGTAGATCCGCTCGGCGCCAGCGGCGATTCCGGACATCAGGGCGAGGTATCCGCAGTCACGGCCCATCGTCTCGACGACAAAACACCGCCGCGACGCGATGCCGGACTCCTTGATCCTGTCCACCGCCTCGACGATGACATTGAGGGCGGTGTCGGCGCCGATGGACAGCTCGGAACCGGGGAGATTGTTGTCGATCGAAGCAGGGATGCACACCGTCGGGATGCGCAAGGCCGGGTAGCGGTCCCGTTCCGTCGTCATGGTGTGGATGCCCTCGTAGGCCGAGTAACCGCCGATGACGAGCAGGGCATCGATGTGATTGTCCTCCAGTGCGCGGCTGACGGCGTAGAGGTCACGGGGGCTCGGGCTCTCGCGGCGGGTGCCCAGCTCGGCACCGCCCTCCCCGGCCCAGCCCTCGACGTCGCCCCAAGCCAGTTCCGACATGTCCCCGGCAGCCAGACCGACGAATCCGTTGTGGATTCCGATGACGGTATGACCGCGAGAAATGGCCAGCCGGACGGCCGCGCGCGCAGCAGTGTTCATGCCTGGGGCAGGACCGCCGGCGTGCATGATCGCAATCCGCCTCTGATCGGCGTCCCCTACCCCCTCGGTCGTGGTGCGGGCTGGCTCGCTGAGTTCGGTGAAGATGGCGTCCATCTCGACGAAGGAACGCCCCCTCATCCTCATGGCCTCGTTGAAATCACCCCGCTCAATGAGGCCCGGCACCGACTTGGTGTCGGCCACGGCCTTGACCAGGGGCAAGCGGTGGATGCGGTTCGCACTGGTCCCGATGACGCGTCCCTCGGCCTCCGGGGTCGTCGAGAGCACCTCGTGAACGGCGTGATAGCCGAGCCAGGTAGAGGCCCAGCGGTCATAGGCAGAGGGGCGTCCACCGCGCTGGACGTGGCCCAGAATGGTGACGCGGGCGTCCTCCCCGAGCTTGTCCTCGAGGACCTGGCGGACGTACTCGGAGGTGATGCGGTTACCGACGCGATCGGTGGCTCCTTCGGCGACGATGACAATCGAGTCGCGGCGACCTGCCTGTCGGCCTCGCTTGAGCTCGGCGCACATCCGATCCTCCCAGCCGTCCTCCGGTGGGCGCTCGGGGATAAGTACGTAGTCGGCACCACCGGCGACCGCTGCCATGAGGGCGAGATAGCCACAGTGACGACCCATCACCTCGACGACGAAGGATCGTTGGTGGCTGGCCGCGGTGGAGGTGAGGTCGTCGATGGCATCGACGATGCGATGCAGGGCCGTGTCCGCGCCGATGGTCATGTCGGATCCGACGAGGTCGTTGTCGATGGAGCCCACCAGGCCCGCGATCATGAGGCATGGGTGCTCGCGGGCCACTTCGGGGCTCACCCGACCCGTATCGACGAGCTCGGCGACGAGGTCGGTCCACTCGGTGCGCAACACGTCCAAACCGCTGAGTGAACCATCGCCACCAATGACCACGAGACGATCGATTCCGTGCTCCAAGAGGTTCTGGACAGCCTTCAACCGACCTGAGCGTTCGCGCATCGCTTTGCAGCGAAAAGTCCCGATCACGGTGCCACCGCGGTTGAGGATCGAACCGACGTCATCCCATCCGAACTTCCGGATACCGTTGCCTCCGTCGATCATGCCTTGATAGCCCTCGTAGATCGCATAGACCTCGGCGCCCACGCTCAACGCAGAGCGCACCACGGCGCGGACAGCGGCATTCATGCCCTGGGCGTCGCCACCGCTGGTCAGGATGCCGATGCGCAGCCCATGGCCGTCGGGGAGGGTGGGGGTAAGCCTCAATTCGTCATCAACATGCACGGTTCAATACTGCCGCGTCGGAGTGGCCGCGGGGTGAACTGTGACTATGAGGTTTTTCGGTCGGGAGTTTTCGTCACTGGTGTGGTGACACGGCGGAGGGTCGAATGGACCCGCGTGAGCATTTTTTCCCCCCGGGGCGTAGGCCATACGAGCCTCAGGAGCGCCCGTCGGGAACCGTCTCGAGGTCGTCCATCCAGGCCCGAGCCACGGCGTCGGAGGGCATCCGCCAGTCACCACGCGGACTCAAGGACCCACCGGCGACCACCTTGGGTCCGTTGGGCAGGGTGGAGCGCTTGAACTGGTTTCCGACGAACCGCCACAGGAACAGCCGCGTCCAGTCCTTGATGGCCGGAAGGTCGTAGGAGTGACGGTCCTCGTCGTGGAACCCGGGTGGCCAGGACCCCACGGAGGAGTCACGCCAGGCGTGATGGGAAAGGAAGACGATCCGGCTGGGACGCATGCCGTGGCGCAGCAGGTGGTAGAGGGTGAAGTCCTGCAACTCGTAGGGGCCGATCTTCGCCTGGGTGGACTGGATCTTCTCCCCGGGGCGAGCCGGGACGAGCTCGGGGGAGATTTCCGTCCCCAGCACCGACTCGAGGACGACATTCGTGGCTTCGTCGAACTGACCCGACGAAATGCACCACCGGATGAGGTGCTGGATGAGGGTCTTCGGCACACCGGTGTTGACCCCGTAGTGGCTCATCTGGTCACCGACGCCAAAGGTGCACCATCCCAGGGCCAGCTCGGACAGGTCTCCGGTGCCCATCACGATGCCGCCACGCTGATTGGCGATGCGGAAGAGATAGTCGTAACGCAGGCCAGCCTGGACGTTCTCGAAAGTGATGTCGTAAACCTCGGCCCCGTCACCGGCTGGGTGTCCCATCTCCTTGAGCATCTCGGTGGCTGCTGGGCGGATGTCCAACACCTCGCAGGGAATGCCGAGTGCTCGGCACAGGTCCAGGGCGTTGTTCTTGGTGTGGTCAGTCGTGGCGAATCCGGGCATCGTGAAGGCGAGGATGTCGGTGCGCGGGCGGCCCATCTGGTCCATCGCCTTGGCAGCGACGAGCAGGGCATGGGTGGAGTCCAGGCCACCCGAGACACCGATGACGACCTTGGGCGACCCAATTGACTCGACGCGACGACGCAGCCCATAGACCTGGATGTTGTAGGCCTCGTAGCAGTCCTGGGCGAGCTGGCCGGCCTCATTGGGAACGAAGGGGAAGCGGTCGACAGGCCGCTCGAGACCGATGTCTTCGTGAGTCGGGTCAAGGATGAAGGTGTTGGTGCGCCAGCCCTTGCCGTTGGGCTGGGCCAGGGCATTGTCGTCGAAGGAACCTTGACGCATCCTCTCCTGGCGCAGCAGGTCAAGGTCGATGTCAGTCAGACAGTACCCCGGTTCAGGGGAGAACCGATCAGTCTCGGCCAGCAGGGACCCGTTCTCGTAGATCATCGTCTGACCGTCCCAGGACAGGTCGGTGCTCGACTCCCCAGGGCCAGCGGCTGCATAGACGTAGGCCTGCAGATTGCGCGAGGACGTCACCTTGCACAATTCGTGACGTTGGCGGGATTTTCCGACCGTGATGGGAGACCCGGAAAGGTTGACCTCGAGGACAGCCCCTGCGAGTGCGGCCTGGGAGGAGGGGGCGACCGGAACCCACACGTCCTCGCAGACCTCCACGTGAAAGGTGAGGTCGGGCAGGTCGGATGCCTGGAAGAGCTGGTCGGGGCCGAAGGGGACTTCGGTCGAGGTCACGCGAGATTTCTGTCGGCCCGACAGGTCGATGGTTCCGCTGGTGCCTGCACCGGCGGCGAAGTGACGTTTTTCGTAGAACTCCCGGTAATTGGGGAGGTAGCTCTTGGGCACCACGCCGAGCACCTGGCCGCGGTGCACGACGACCGCACAGTTGTACAGCCGGTTCCCTCGCTGCAGCGGCGCACCGACAATGATGACGGGGAAGAGGTCACGAGAGGCCTGGCGCAGGGTTTCGATGGCGTCGAGGACCGCGTCCAGGACGACGCCCTGGAGCAACAGGTCGTCGATGGCGTAGCCGGTCAGGCATAGTTCGGGGAAGACGGCGATGGCCACGTCACGGGAACTGAGTTCCCGGCAGGTGTCGAGAATTCCCGCCACGTTCGAGGCTGGGTCACCGATGTGCACCGTCGTGGTGCATGCTGCGACTCGTGCGAAGCCTTGGTCATATGCCGAGTGGAAATTCCCCTTCATGGAGCCAGTCTCGCAGAAGCCGGGGTGGGGAGCCCCGTTCACCCCAGTTCGTTGCTACGCGGGGGGTTTGCGCCGGCCCGGGAGACGGTGATGGCGGCGACGTGGGCGGCCCTGTGCATCACCTGACGAAGGATGTCAGGCTGGATGCGACCGAGATCCGCGCGATGTTCGGCCCCCAACAACCCGGCAGCCCACAATCCGTCAATGGTCGCCGACATGAAGGAATCCCCAGCACCGACAGTGTCGACGACCTCTGTTTGTTCCCCGGGGACGCGAATTTCAACACCTGCGGACGTCATGGCCACCACGCCGTGTTCCCCCATCGTCAGGATGCCGATTTTTGGCCCCATTCCCATCCAGCCGGCGAGCATCTCGACCGGATCAGCGCCTTCTCCCAGCCACGTCAAGTCCTCGTCGGAGGCCTTGACGACGTCAGCCAGCCGCACGAACTGCTCGACGCCATGGCGCGCGGTACCCGGATCCCCGAGCAGGCTGGGCCGACAATTCGGATCGAAGGTGATCGTCGCCGAGTCCCGGGCAGCGGCCACCGTCTCGGCCACCACTTGGCGTCCCGGAGCGATCCCACACGCCAAAGATCCGGTGTGGACGACCACGCAGTCAGCGGGAATCTGGACCGACGGCAGCGCCCACTCGAGATCGAACTCGTAGCTCGCCTGGCCTCCTGTCAGGGTGGCGGTGGCCGTGGACGTACGATCGGCGTCTCGAGAAGAGCTACTGAGACGGACGTTGTCAGCCCCGACGTGGGCCTCGATTTCTCGACCGTGATCGTCATGACCGATCCAGGTCGCCAACTCGACGTCGCGTCCCAGGCGTGCCAGCCCGATCGCGACGTTCATGGGTGAGCCGCCTGGATGCTCGCTCACTCGTCCAGCATCGTTGACGACGTCGATCAGTGACTCCCCGATGACAAGTGCGGTGGACATGGTCTCTCCTCCCGGTGCTGCCTCCAGTCTCTCGTACGGCTCTCGACGTACTGGCGGAGGGGTCAACCATCGTTCTACTACCAACATTGCATTCGAATAGCCCCGATGTGGTCTCTAGACTGGATGCAATGATCGCCTCCGGAAATACCCCGACCTCGGAACCGTGCGCCGGCTCTGGCCTCTGGCGTGGCGGTGGCCTTCTCGCTGCCCTGGTGGCAATGGTGTGCCTGGTCGCCGGCTGCGGATCACCCATGCCCGCCGCGACGGCGTGCATCGATTCGGTTCCTGGTGCGGGCGATCATCGCGCGCGTCACCGCCATACCGTGACATGCCCGACGGCATCCCCCGAGCAGACGGCCAAGGCGTCCTCGAGTGAGAAAACCCAGGACAGACCGAGTGTCAAGAGCGGTGCCGACGAGCCCGAGGACTCCGCCAGCCCTCAGTCGGGCGACCCAGGGCCCTCGATTCCCGGCTTGACGCCACCTTCGGCATCTCTGGCAGTGGGTGAGGAGTCCTCGGCGGGTGCTGGAACCTATGTGTTGTGGATCAAGGCGGAGAATCACGTCTACCTTGTTGACGATGGTGTGGTGAAGCGCGCGATGCTCACCACCGCGGAGCCGTGGAAGACCCCGGTCGGGGATTACCAGATCGAGTACAAGGCTCGACACGCTGCATCGACCGAGGACGGCATTCGCTGGTACATCCCCAATTTCCTGGCTTTCTATCAACGCCCGGGCGCGGTCGGCCGCATTGGCTTCCACCAGATTCCGTGGGACGAGAAGACCAAGAAACCTGCTCAGCCCGTCTACGCCCTGGGCCTTCCGGGGTACTCGAGTCACGGCTGCGCGAGGTTGGCGCCGAACGATTCGGAGGCCCTCTACTCCTTCGCTCACAAAGGCACGAAGGTGAAGGTGCGGTGAGTCGTCGACGCGACGAGGAGAACTCCTCCGGTCTGAGAATGTTGCTGGGTCACAACGTTGACCAGGGCAATCCAGACACCTTGGGGGCGACGACCGAATCTGCCCGGGTCGGTAGGTCTGCCGGCGCCTTTGTCGCGGTAATGGTCATCACCGGAGTGGTGTGGGGTCTCAGTCTGGCGATCTGGGCCGTCACGCCTGGGGCCAATGGCACCAGCGGAACAATGCCGGTGCGTGGCTGGGTCGGCAGTCTCCTCGTCGGTCTGCTTTATGCGATGGGCGTGACGGTGATCCTCATCATCCCAGTCGTCGTGCTGGCAGCTTTGCTGGGTGCGCGACTGGAGCAGCGGAGGAGTCAGTGTCTTGCCGGTGGGATCGTCGGGGGAGTGACGGTGCTCCTCGGAGCAGCTGGTCTTTATGCTTTGATGCCAGTGCTCTCAGCGGTGGCCGAGGTCACGTGGCCTGCCCTCCTGGCAGCCATCGGACTGGGGGTCTGGTGGGGGCCGTGGGTCATGGAAGGACGCCGTTCACGACAAGGCCGGGACGGCCATGGTGACCTACAGTGTGAGTCATGACACAGAACAACCCTGTCGTTCCCACCCCTCCCAAGGCCCTGACGATCTCTGCTTGGGTCGCGGTCGCCTCCGTGATCCTTCAGACTGTGTTGGCCTGGTTCATGCTCTCTGGTGTTCACGGTCTCGGCGACGTGCACATGGGATTCGGAATTGTGACCCTGGTGGCCGCCATTGTGACTGCCGTCCTGGCTGTCATGTGGAAGCGCCGCGGTGGACCCTCGGCGATCGTCGGACACGCCATTGGCATGGCGGTACTGGTCCTTGTCCAGTTCGGCCTCGGCGAGATGAGCAGCAGCGGTGCAACCAAGTGGATCCACGTGATCCTGGGCGTGGTCATCGTCGTCGGGTTGCTCGTTCTGCCCCAGTCGATCGCCAAGTCTTCCCGGGAGTGATGCAGGCTGGCGTCAGCTGGCAATTTTTGCCGTCGAGGCCTCGGTGACAGCCACCAGGTCTGATGGTGACAATTCCACTGACAGCCCGCGACGCCCGCCTGAAACCAGCACCCGCGGCTGCCCCAGCACCGGTTCGTCGATGCACGTGGGCAGCCGCTTTTTCTGTCCAAGTGGCGAAATTCCCCCGACGATGTAGCCCGTCGCGCGCTCGGCTGCCGCGGAGTCGGCCATGGCGGCTTTTTTCGCACCCATCACGGATGCGAAGGCCTTGAGGTTGAGCTGGCCACTGACGGGGACGACGGCAACGGCGAGTTTTCCTGAGGAGGCGAGCTCGACGACCAAGGTCTTGAGCATGATGGCCGGGTCGAAGCCGAGTTTTGCGGCTCCCTCGTCACCGAAGTGGTGGTTCGCGGGGTCATGGTCGTAGCTGTGCAGAACATGAGCCACCTTGGCCTGGACAAGGGCTTTGGTCGCGGGGGAAGCAGAGTCCGAGGCTGGCATCAGTCCTCGAATCCGGCCCACATCCGCAGTCGGTGGGTCATCTCGTCGTCCTGGGGAGCTGGGAGGCCGTCAATGCTCAGAATGGGGACGATGCCACGAATGGATGACAGCAGCCAGGCCCCTTGAGCACGCAACACCTCGTCGCGCTTCATGAGGCGGGTGGAAGTCTTGAGCCCGTTGTCGTCAGCGGCTTCGAAGACGGTATCGACGGTGATCGAGCTGAGGATCCCCGTTGCGCCGGTCGGGGTTGTCCACAACCCGTCGGCAGCTTCGACGACCAACCCAGAGGTGGGGCCTTCAAGCAGATAACCCTCGGTCGAGGTGAAGATGACGTCGTCAGCGCCCTGGGACTTGGCATGACGCAGTGCCGCGACGTTGACGGCATAGGACAAGGTCTTGACGCCGCCGAGAAGCCACGGCGCATCAGCGAAGGATTCGCTGGTGACCCCACGCGACAGGCACAGCACATCGATTCCTTCTCGCTCTTCCTTGTGGGTCTCGGAGAGGGGAGCGATGGTGAGGAACCCTCGCGGAGGTCCTGGGACGACTTCGCGACCGTTGGTGTAAACGAGTTTGAGAGTGGCCTCTCCGGGGATGCGCCAGTTACGCGCAGCATCCTCGATGAGGTGAGTCCACGAGTCCATGTCGGGCGTGGGTCCGTCCACGCCGGCGATTGATCGCGCGAAGCGGGAGAGATGATCCTCGAGATGATCGATTCGGGACGTTCCATCTTGGGCGGTCACGATACGAGTCGCGTCGAAAACTCCGTCGCCACGCAGCAGCCCGAGATCGTCTCCATGGCACACGGTGGTCGAGGACGGCACAACCCCTTCGCCAAGTATCGCTAGTAGGTATGGAACACTTGAACGCATGCGTTCAGCCTAGTTGAGTGCAAGTTGGATGGACACAGAGGTTGTCATCCGAGACCACAGCAATGTCACGTATGGTTGGGCGTCGATGTTCAGCCACTCACGCTGACGTCATAGTACTAACGGACCGGGAGATCATTGATGACGGAGTCGTATCGCTCGTCGCAGACACGTCAGACCTACCACCATGGCCATCTGCATGAAGCCCTTGTGGAAGAGGGTTTGGAGATGGCTCGCAGTGGTGGCGCCGAGGCGGTCGTGCTTCGTGAAGCGACTCGCCGAGCTGGCGTGTCACCCAACGCGGCGTACCGTCACTTCACGAACCGTGAAGCCCTTCTCGATGAGGTGGGTTTGGCGGCTGCCGAGCAGATCGGTCGTAAGATGTGTGACGCCATGGCTGAGGTTCAGCCTGGAGACGATGAAGCTGAACCAGTTGCCAAGCTGGTGGCTGCTTGCCGCGCGTATCTTGACTTCGCTCTGGCCGAGCCGGGGCTTTTCGACGTCGCATACCGCATCTCGGATGCCGGTTTCGACATGATCAAGACAGAGCGGCCGACGGCACCGAACTTGCCCGACTCGGTCATCGGGAATGTTCTCACCGGCCCTGACATCAAGCTCTCGGAGCGAGTCGATGTGCGCGGTCTCGGCATCCTGCTGTGGTCGTTGCTCCACGGGTTTGCCTCGTTGTCGACCTTCGGTCCGCTGCGCGGCGAGAAGACCTCCGAGCGAGTCGAGAACATCCTCAACGTCATTCGCGCTTCCCTGCGTGGTGCGATTGCTCGAGCCTGATGGCTCGAGCAGATCACAATACGGACTCCACAGCTGAGGCCGGGTACCGCCAGATCCTGAATCTGGCGGTACCCGCTTTCTTGTCCTTGGTGGCGGAGCCGTTGTTCCTCGTCGCTGATTCCGCCGTCGTCGGCCACTTGGGCACCGACCAGTTGGCCGGTCTCGGTGTTGCCTCGGCGGCCCTGACGACGTTCACGGGCCTCTTCGTCTTCCTCGCTTATGCGACGACGGCCACGTCCTCGCGCCGGATGGGGGCGGGGGATCGGCACGGTGCGGCTCAGGCTGGTGTTGACGGACTCTGGCTGTCCGTCATCATCGGAGTCCTCGTCGCGATCATGCTGGTCGTCATACCGACGACGGTTGCCGGGTGGTTCGGTGCCAGCGGGGTGGTCGCTGAACAGGCCGGACGATATCTGCGCATCACTGGGTTTGGTGTGCCCGCCATGCTCGCAACGATGGCCGTCACCGGCGTACTGCGAGGATTCCAGGACACCCGGACGCCCTTGGTCGTCACCGTCATCACCTTCAGCCTCAACCTGGTGCTCAACCTGTGGTTCGTGCTCGGAATGGGCTGGGGGATCGAGGGATCAGCAGTGGGCACCCTGATGTGCCAGATCGCCATGGCGGTGGCCCTGGTATGGGTGTTGCGAATACGTACCCATGGTCTGGAGTTGAGCCTGGTGCCCCACCTGGGTGGTATCGCCTCGAGCCTGCGCGATGGTGTTCCGCTACTCATTCGTACCCTCGCGCTGCGGGCTGCCCTCTACGTGACGACATGGGTGGCAGCACGAGCGGGAGCCGTCACCATGGCTTCCTACCAAGTGACGATGACGATCTGGAACCTGCTCCTCATGACGATGGACGCCCTCGGCATCGCTGGCCAGGCCCTGACGGGAGCGAGCTTGGGAGCTGGCGACACTCGCCGTACCCGGTCCTTGACCGGCACCATGACCCGGTGGGGAGTGTGGGCCGGAGTTGTCATCGGGGCTCTTCTGGCAGCATTCCACCAGTGGGTTCCTGCCATCTACACGAATGATCCGGCAGTTCACCGGGCGGTGGCGGTTGGTCTACTCGTCATGGCTGTTGAGCAGGTCATCGCTGGGCCAGCCTTCGTTCTCGACGGAGTACTCATCGGAGCTGGTGACGGGCGCTGGTTGTCGGGGGCCCAGGTGATCATGTTCGTGGTGTATCTGCCGATGGCATTGGCGGTTCATCTTTGGGCTCCGGCAGACCCGGTGGCCGCGGTCGTCTGGTTGTGGATCGCCTTCGGTGGATTCATGGCCGTGCGCTGCGCAATTCTGGCCTGGCGGGCTCACGGGGATGCCTGGATGCGGACCGGGGCCTGAGCGAGCTCCGGCTGGTTCGCTGGTCCGAGGCCGATCGGCCTCGGACCAGCTCCCTCGAATGACGGATCGGTTCAGTCGAACCGGACCTGGTGGGCCCCAGGAACCGAGTCGTACCTCTCAGGCGCACTGGTGAGCACGACGATCTGACTCGTCCGAGCTCCTTGGGCGACCTCGGTGAGGATGTGCCTGACCCTCACCGGGTCTGAGTAGACCAAGGCATCGTCAAGAATCACGGGCACTCCGTCATCGGGGTCAATGAGGCGAGCCGCTGCCAGTCGGACCACCAGTCCCAGCTGTTCTCGGGCCCCTGATGACAGCTGATCCCATTCCAGGCGTGCGCCCTTGAGCTGGCGAGCCACCACCGTCAGCGTGGAGTCGATCTCGACGTGGAGATCTTGACCAAACACCGCCCTACCGATCCGGTCGATCTCGCTGGTGAACGGGGCCACGTAGGACTGGCGCACCTGGTCGAGGTGACGGCTGAGGGTGTCGTACAGCAGCTTCGTCGATCGTGCCCGGCTTTCCAGCCCGGCAACGCGTCGGGAGAGCTGGTGCTTCCTGCTGGTCAAGGCATCGACGTCGGCCTGGCGTTCCTGGCGACCCAGGCCCAGCAGCTGCCCCTTGAGCTCCAACTGACGATCGGTGTCCTCCTTGAGGCGAGCGGTTGCCTTGCTGAGAGCCAGCTGGCTCCCCTCGGCCTCGGCGTGGACCTGGTCAGGGTTACGTTCGGCGAGGGTGGCTGCGGCGCGGTCGGCGTCGGCCTTTGCGACGCGGTCCTTCTCCTCGGCGGTCGTGAGGGCGTCGAGGAGGGCGTCGTCCGGGATGGTTTCCCGTGCGGCGGCAAGTTCCTCGGCGAGTCGGGCAACGGTCTCAGCCGCATTGTCGAGGTCGATATTGGCGCGGAATGCCTTGTCGTGGGCTTCCGCGCCACGTTTGTCCACCGCTTTGACGCGGGCCTGGGCCTGGCGTTCGGCATTACGAGCGTCGTTGGCCGTGGCGACGGCGTCATCCTCCAGCTTCTGGGCTTCCGAGGCCGGGAGGGAAACCTCCTCACTGGCCTGGTCGGCCAGCGCCTCGAGTTCCTGAATGGTGCTCTCGCCCTGCTCACGCTCCAGCTGTTCTTGCCAGGAGGCGAGGTTTGACTGGAGAACCTTGCGCTCGGCCATGCGGGCCTCGGCCTGTTCCAGACTGGCCACGCCGAGCTCCGCGAGGAGGGACACGACCGCGTGGTGCGCCTTCTCCGCGTCACGTCCCAGGTTCATGACCTCGGAGGTGGGGGAGATTCTCAGCCGCCAGGCATCGCCCATCTCCATGACGAGCTCGCCGTCGACGCTGCGCTGGCTCGTCTGGCCGACGGGCAGGTCAAGCTCGGTGCCGTCGATCCGTAGTGGATCTTTCCCGTCCAGGTGCTCGATGATGAGCTGGGTGCTCGCCAGCGCCGCTGCTTCCCGGGCGAGGTCGTCGGCCTTGACGGCTTTCTTGAGCTTGGTCAGCAGCTGGTTCGTCACCTTCTCGGATTCGAGACGGTGCTGTCCTGCGGAGATGCGCTCCTTGAGCTCGGTGACCCGGTCCAGTTTCTTGCGTGCCTTGGTGGCCTCCTCCCTGGCTCGCACGGCGGCGAGGGTACGTCGTGCTTCCTCCTGCGCAGTCTCGGCCTCAGCGACCTTGGACGTGGCGTCGTCGAGGGCGCCCTGGGCCTGCGCGAGTTCAGTGGCGAGGGCCCGGCCCCTCTCGGTGTTCTCGGTGGCCAGCTGCTTGCACTGCTCGTGTCTGTCGCGAGCTGCGGTGAGGCTGGCAACGAGTGTGACTCGCACCTCGTGAGCGGATGTGGCCTCGGCGTGATGCTGCGCCGCGTCCTTGGCGGCGCGACTGGTGGCCTCAACCTCCGCCTCCAACTCGGTGAGACTGTCGAGAGCAGCCTTGGCCTGTTGACACTCGATCGTCTTCGATGCCACCACGTCGTGGTCGTGACGGATCTGCTCATTGATCCTGCTCAGGGCCTCGACGACCTCGTCGACCTCCTTGAGACGCGCAGCGGCCTCCTCGAGTTCCTCACTGACCGCATTCAGTTGCTCCCGCTCCTGGAAAGCTCCCTTGCGTTCCTTGCCGGTGGTGGGTTGGTAGTACACCTCGTACTCGGCACGGACTCGGTCCATGAGACCACCGATCGAGCCTTCGTCGGGTTTCTGACCGCCCGTCTGTTCGAGCGCTGCTGTCAGGGCCGTGGAGGAGTCCAACCGCAGTGGCGACAGGCCGCTGGCCTGCATGAGCCGCAGGGCATTCCACAGCGTCATGTCCGCACCAGCGAGCAGGGTCTCCATCGTCTTGACGGCCTCGTCGCCGGTGATGATCTGCCCGGCCCGCGGACCGGAGATGAACCTCAACGAGGACTCCTTGTCCGTGAGGAAGCTCTTGCGGTGGACGAAGCGATGCTCACCGATGGTCATCTCGGCCTCGACGACGACCGGGAGCGACGTGCCGTAGGGCTGGGCCTGTCGGACTTCCTGCGCCTTCGAGGAGGCCTTGTACTTGGTGCCGAGAACCAGGTCCAGCGCCTCGACCATTGAGGTCTTTCCCACCTCATTGGGGCCGGTCGCCACGACGATTCCCGCATCGGGCAACTCCAAGGTGCGCTCATCAATGGCCTTGAAGTTCTCGACATGGATGCGATGCAGCTTCATCGGGACACCTCCGCAGGGTGGGTCGCGGTCGCGGGATTCTCTGCGTTCACGAGACGGTGCAGGAGGGTCAGGGCTGCGACGGCGTCCTCGTTGGTGGCACACATGTCTGACAATTCCTCAGCAGCATCCCTCACCCAGTTCGGCAGATCGGCGCCGGCCAGGCTGGCGTCATCCCCGACGACGGTGAGATCGTGGCGGTTCTCACTGGGCTCCAAGCTCGCGAAGACCGTCTCGTGGTCGGCAATGATCTCGTCGAGCTCGGCCTTCTGGGAGATGGTGAGCTGGCCGTGCAGGTCATAGCGGATGATGGTGCGGTCCCGGTGGTCGAAGGACTTGAACCGGTCCGTCAAGGCCTCCAGGTCTGCCTCGCCGGCGACCTCCTGGCTGATCCGGGCGTGCAACCAGGTGCCAACCTCGATCGTCGTGCAGGTGAGAGGGTCGGTGAGATCGACGACGACTGCTGTGCCGACGGTGTCCTCGTCGAAGCTCGTCGTCTCCTGGGTGCCGCTGTAGCGAATTGCAGCGTGGTCGTCGCCGACCGGCCATGCGATGTGGCGGTCTCCCAGAGCGACGTACGTCAACGCGCCACGGGCAATGGCGTTGTCCAGAGGAGCCCGCGAGATGAGGGCTTCCCGGGTGTCACCCGACAACCCCTCCAACTGGCCGTGACCAACCAGGATGCGAGGGGCCTGGGTGGGCTCCAGACTGGTGGCGAGTTCTGCCAGTGGATCCGTCGATGGGTGCCGGGTCGTCAGGGGAGCGGCGACGATCGTCGCGATGACGGAGCCATTGGCATCAGTGACGTCGACTTCCGTCTGATCGCGCAGGACGTGGACATTGTCGGGGCAGCGACGGGTGAACTCCGTTCCATCCCACAAGCATCCGGGCTCCAGGCTGTCGTGGTTTCCCGGGAGGAGATACACGGGCAGACCGATGGAGGCCATCGCCTCGCAGCTACGGGCGATGATTTGAGCAGAAACGTTCTGGGTCTCGAAGACGTCGCCGGCCACGACGACGAAGTCGCATTCTTCCTGCCGGGCGACCTCGCCCAGTCGGCGCACCGTCTCTATGCGATCGGCAGTGAATCGTGCCTGCGGGTCGTCGTCGCCCCGCTTGGACAGATAGTGCCGAGTCATCCCCAGTTGCCAGTCCGAGGTATGGAGGAATCTCGTCATGGCTACACGGTAGGAGACGACGCGGACACTTCTGCGCAACGGATGTTCCGTCAGTGTTCTGGCTTGTCACGTCAAGGTTTTGGTGGAGTTGTGGCAATCAGTTCTGCTTGATGGCGCTGATCTCGAGTTCCAGGGCAACCTCGTCGGACACCAGCATGCCGCCGGTCTCCAGAGCGGCGTTCCAGGTCAGGCCGAAGTCCTTGCGGGAGATCTTGGTGCGTCCCTCGAAACCGATGCGGGTGTTGCCGAACGGGTCGAGAGCCTCGCCACCGAACTCGAACGGGATCGTCAGGGACTTCGTCACTCCCTTGATGGTGAGGTCGCCGGTCAGCTCGAGGATGTCGTCGGTGATGGCAGCCGAGGTGGAGCGGAACGTCATGGTGGGGTGGTTCTCGGCGTCGAGGAAGTCGGCGGACGTCACGTGAGTGTCCCGGTCGGCGTTGCCCGTCGTCAACGATGCCGTCTGGGCGGTGACCTCGACGGACACGCTGGAGGTGTCGGAACCGTTGCCCGAAGCGGTACCGGCGAACTCGTCGAAGGATCCACGTACCTTGGTGATCATCGCGTGGCGGGTGATGAAGCCCAGACGGGAGTGGGCAGGGTCGATGGTGAAGGTGCCGTTGACAGCGGTGACGTCAGTCATGTGATTCTCCTCGTTCTCCGGATGTTCTGATTGATGTGTCAACTATGATGGCAGAAGAAAGGTGACACGTCAATAACAGGAAGTTTCCAGGGCTCTGGCGTGCCTACTGGGCCCCTATACTCAGTGACAAAGGAGGCACAGTGACAGAGGATCGCACCGTGTGGCTGGATGATCACCAACAGCGCGTCTGGCGCCTGTGGTTGGAAGTGACGACGACCCTGCCAGCCGTGCTCAATCGTCAGCTGTCGCGCGACTCGCAGCTGTCCGTGCAGGATTTCGAGGTCCTCGTCCGGCTCTCGGAGGCCGACGACGCTGAGATGAGGGTCGTCGCGCTGTCGGAGCACATGGGATGGGAACGGTCGAGGCTGTCCCATCACCTCACCCGTATGGAGAAACGCGGTCTCGTCGAGCGTCGTGTCTGTTGCTCCGATGGCCGCGGAGCCATCATTCACCTCACCGATCAGGGGATGACGGCGTTGCAGCAGGCTGCCCCGGGTCATGCGGCCTTGGTGCGGCGGGTTGTCTTCGGTGGTTTGGACCACGGTCATCTCGACGACCTGGAGACCATTCTCAGCCGCATGTGCGACGGCCTCGTCAAGGAGGAGAGGAGCCAGCTGGCCGATCCTGAATGACCCTCGAAGGTCGGTCGTGTCAGTTGTGGTCCGTCCCACCTACGGAAACAGCAGTCTCCAGTCAGTGGACTCGGCCCTAACATCAACCTCACCCACACGCAGGTGAGGAGCGACCATGGCCACACAGACGACGGACGTCACGCGGGCGTCCACGGGCCCTGCCGGAGGCAAGCCCCGGATGAAGGGCCGTCATCTCGTGATGATGAGCCTTGGCTCGGCTATCGGAACCGGGCTTTTCGTCGGCTCTGGCAAAGGGGTTGCGGCGGCTGGTCCGGCCACCCTGGTGGCATACGACGTCGCCGGTCTGCTCGTGATCGTCATCATGTACATGCTCGGCGAGATGGTTGCGGCCGATCCCGATTCCGGCGCCTTCTCGGTCTACACCTCGCGTGCCATGGGCCCGGCTGCCGGGTTCGCAATGGGCTGGGTCTGGTGGATCGAGTTGGTCATCGTCGTCGCGGCCGAGGCAATCGCAGCGGCGGCAACCCTCGTCGCGATGTGGCCGATAGCGCCGGTGTGGCTGCTCACACTCATCTTCCTGGTCGTCCTGACGGCCATCAACTTGCTGGGGGTCGACCGCTTCGGGGAGTTCGAGTTCTGGTTCGCCCTGCTCAAGGTGGCCGCCGTCCTCGTCTTCCTCGTCATCGGCGTGCTGCTCATCTGTGGCGTATTGGCAGCTCCCGCAGCCGGAGCGTCCAACCTCGTCGAGCACGGTGGGTTCATGCCCAACGGGTGGTCCGGTGTCGCAGCCGCCCTCCTCATGGTGACCTTCAGTTTCGGTGGCATCGAGATCATGGCCGTGGCCGCTGCCGAGACCGAGGACCCGGCTCACAACGTCTCCCGCGCGGTCCGGACCATCGTCTGGCGAATCCTGCTGTTCTACATGGGTTCGGTGGCCATCATGGTCATCGCGGTTCCCTGGGACGACCCCAAGCTCGGTACCTCCCCCTTCGTCGCCGTGCTTGACCGCGCCGGTATCCCGGCCGCTTCCGAGATCATGACCCTGGTCATCGTCCTCGCCCTGCTCAGTTCCCTCAACGCCAACCTCTACGGCGCAGCCCGAATGTTCGGCTCCCTGGCCGAGCGTGGCATGGCTCCCCGCGCCGCGACGCGGACGAGGGGACGGTCGGTGCCTGCAGTAGCCGTCCTCGCCAGTGTGCTCTTCGGATTCTGCTGCGTGCTGGCGACCTTCAAGTGGGGTGACGCCGTGCTCGGGACCCTGCTCAACATCGTCGGCTCGACGATCATCGTCACCTACTTCTTCACGATCTGTTCCCAGTACGTGCTGCGTCGTCGGGTTGAGAGCGAGGGCACTGAGCTGCCGATGCGCATCAAGGGATTCCCAGTGGTGTCCTGGGCCTCGATGATCCTGTTGATGGGCATCATCGTGCTGGGGATGTTCGCGCCCGATGTGCGCGCCCAGTTGCTGTCAACCGGTGGTCTCGTCGTCGTGCTGTACCTCGTCGGGGTCGCATGGTCGCTCCACGATGGACGCAGCCCGTTCCGCCCGACGACTGACTGAGGGCGGGCTGACCCGGACGGGACCGGTCGAGATCAGGCGGGCGAGGGGCCCGGGTCCTCCGGCGGCTCGGGCGACCGGGCGAGGAGTTCCCGCTTGCGGTCCCCAGCCCGAATGACCTCCGGGACGATCTTGGTCGACGCCGCGGCACGCACCCGGTCGGAGGCCGTTGCCGTCGCCTGGGGTGTCGTGGACGCGGATTCAGGGGATTCCACGACGACGGGCCGGGCCTCTGTCCTGCCCAGGATCGGCTTGCCGAGAACTGGTTTCTTCGGCAGGGCGGTCTTCGTGCCGTCGGTGTTCTTGGTTGCCGGTTCATCGGTGAACGGCTTCGGGCTGGCCACCTCGTTCTCGGGCTTGGCCTCGGCTGGCTTCGTGACGCGACCCATGGCGTGGACGCGACGACCTTCCAGGCGGTCCTTGAGCTGGGAGGTGTAGATCGAGGTGTCTGCGACCACTCGTCCAGCCACGGCGACGGCAATCATGCCGGGAGCCAGCATCGACAGGTTCCCGGTCATCTCGCCGACCATGAGCAGCATGCCGAGCGGGGCGTGGGCCACCGATCCGAAGCAGGCGATCATGCCGACGATGACGAAGCTCATCGGTGAGGACGGGATACCCGGCAGGCCTTCGAGGAGCCGCCACAGCGCAGCTCCGGTGGCGCCGCCGATGACCATGCCGGGGCCGAAGACGCCACCCGAACCACCCGAGCCGATCGACAGGGTCGTCGAGAGGATCTTGGCGAACGGGATCGCCAGCACCATGAGAAGGGGCATACGCATGAGGTTGTCGGCGAACATCTCCTGCTGCACCGATCCGTAACCGGTTCCCAGGGCGGCCGGAATGACCAGGCCGAGCAGGCCGACGCCGAGGCCGCCGATGGCGGGGACGAGCCAGCCAGGAACCTTCTCGAGCCGGCCGAACAACGTGGTACCGCCGTAGAAGACGCCGACGTAGAGCTTGCCCATGAGGCCGGCAGCCAGGCCGAGCAGAACGTACCAGATGAGCTGTAGGGGCTGGGAGAACTGCACCCCACTCAGCGATCCGAAGATCGGCTCGAAACCGTAGACCGATCCGAAGACGGCGAAGGCGACGATCGAGGACACCAGGGACGGCATGATCGCGTCGGATTCCATGTCGTCGCGATAGAGCAGTTCAGCACCCAGCAGGGCGCCACCCAGCGGAGCACGGAAGATTGCGCCGATGCCCGACGCGGTCGCTGCCGAGACGGCGATGCGGGCGTCCGGTGTGGTGATCTTGAGCTTTTTGCACAGCGAGGAGATGACGGTGGCGCTGATCTGGGCGGTGGGGCCCTCACGACCACCTGAGCCTCCGGAACCGATCATGAGCGACGAGGCGATGATCTTGACGGCCGCGACCTTGCCCTTGAGTGCCGTCGGGTCGTGGTGGACGGCGTGAATGGCGTTGTCAGTGCCGTGACCCTTGGCAGTGGGGGCGACGAAGTGCACCAGGATGCCTGAGACCAGCGCGCCACCGGTGACGATCAGTGGGATGGCCCAGGGCCGGGTGAGGCCGGTTCCCGGCTTGCCGCCTCCTTCACCAAGGGTGCCCGGCGGGGTGTACCCACCCAAGGTCTCCAACAGGTAGTGGGTACCGGTTTCCAGACAGAAGAAGAAGATGATGGCGCCGATACCCGAGACGATCCCGATGACCGTGCCCATGAGCAGCCATCGGTTGAGGGAGTCTCGGAAGGCTTTCGGGCGGTGCGGGACGAGGGCGCGGCGCAGACGTCTCAAACGTTTGGCCCACGCGGCTCGGGCCTCGGGATGGACGGCGGTCTCGGTCATTGCTGGCTGGGGTCCTCTGGGCAGGAGCGATCGGAAGTGGGAGTGCCGTGGCCACTGGCCTCGGCGGCGCGGGTGAACAGGGTGAACCCGGTGACGACGGTCTCGATCTGTCCTGGTTCCAGATGGTTGAGCAGGTCGATGAGCTGACGTCGACGATGCTCGTTGACGTCCTGGACGAGCTCTGAGCCACGCGGGGTGAGGGAGAGGACGTTGGCGCGACGGTCGTGGGGGTCGGGGGAGCGGTCGATGAGTTTCTTGGTGACGAGGCGCTCGACCATCCGCGCGATGGTTGAGGAGTGAACCTCCAGGTCTTGGGCCAGGTCGACCCCGCGCGTCACCCCTGCGTCGATGAGAACGAGAAGTCGGTACTGGGGGGCACTGACGTCCTCGGCAAGTTCGACGAGGGATCGGGCCGCGACGTCGACGAGGGCCCATGACGCCTGCAGCGCCGTCTCGACATCGGCATGGTTGGGATTCAATCCCTCCGATGTCGTTGCGCCCTGCGATATCTGCACAGCGCAAGTGTTGCACACTGCATCAATGTGTGCGACCTCCTGTGGCGGCGGGTCGTGCTCACCTACAGTGATGCCATGGCTCGCATCATCGTCACCACGCCGCAGCTCATGTCCGTTGTCAACGAGGAACTTCCCGGTCACGAGACGGTGGGAGGCGACCATTTCATGGATCGCCAAGAACTCGCCGACCGGATCCCCACCGCCGACGCACTCCTGACGAGCTTGTCCGACCCTCTCGACGCCGAGATGATCGGGAAGGGCGAGAAGCTCAAGGTCATCGGACAGTGCGCCGCTGGGTTCAACAACATTGACCTTGACGCAGCAAGGCGAGCCGGAGTCGTCGTCACCTCGACCCCGGGCGTCCTTCATGAGGCCACAGCGGATCTTGCCTTCACCCTGCTGCTCGAGGTCACCCGTCGCACCGGCGAGGCGGAGCGCTGGGTGCGCGCCGGCAAGCCTTGGCGTTACGACCACACCTTCATGCTGGGTGCCGGGGTGCAGGGAGCCACCCTCGGCATCATCGGCCTGGGGCAGATTGGCGAGGCCATGGCCCGACGCGGTGCTGCGTTCGGCATGAACGTCATCTACAACGCCCGCCACGAGAAGGATGTCGCAGCGATCGACGCGGTCAACCCGAACACCCAGCCGACTCGTCGCGTCGAGCTGGACGAGCTCTTCGCCACCTCTGACGTCGTCTCCCTGCACTGCCCGCTCACCGACCAGACCCGCCATGTCGTCAATGCTGACGCCTTGGCTGCCATGAAGGAGACCGCCTACCTCGTCAACACCGCTCGTGGTGCATGTGTTGATGAAGCTGCTCTCGTTCAAGCCCTCAAGGCTGGGTCGATCGCCGGTGCCGGACTGGACGTCTTCGAGGACGAACCGACGATCACCGCGGACCTGCTGACGATGGACAACGTCGTGTTGCTGCCACACATCGGATCAGCTGCCCTGCCGACCCGCGAGGCCATGAGTCGGCTGGCTGCTCGCAACATCGCCAAGGTGCTGTCCGGGGAGCCAGCTGAGACTCCGGTGGAGTGACCCGTTCGCTCACAGCGTTGCGACCGCGAGCCCGGCTCCTGTCGGCAGGGCTGTGTTGTCGGGGCCTGGCTCAGCTGTGTCGGGCGGTACCGACGAGATCACGTGATGACGCGGCGGAAGTTACTCCAGAGCGGGGTTGAGTGGCTATTCCCGCAATTGTCGTTCCATTATTTAAACAAGCTATTTTTTGCCTATATTCCGACGTCGGAAACGCGCTACGGGCGAGCGAAAACCGCGCCATGAGGCCGTTTGCACGTCTGTTCCCAGGGGTCTGCACGAACATGCACAAAAGCCGGTTCAAGTGGTTGTGACCCATTGTTTTCCCTAACCTTGACGAGTACCTGGCAACGGTGGCGGGGCAGCGATAACCCCTTACGTCACACCCCACATGCCGGATGTTTTCGAAGGGAGCATTCAATGAGGACCATGGACGCAGACGTCGTCGTCATCGGTGGCGGTGCCACCGGTGCGGGCGTCGTGCGGGACGTCGCGATGCGTGGATACCGCGCCGTTCTGTTGGACAAGGCCGACCTCGGCCAAGGAACCACCGGTCGTTACCACGGCCTGCTCCACTCCGGTGGGCGATATGTCGTCTCGGATTCCGGGTCGGCAACGGAGTGCGCCGAGGAAAACGAGATCGTCACCCGGATCCACGCTGATGCCGTTGAGAAGACTGGCGGCCTCTTCGTGGTGACCCCCGAGGATGACTTGGAGTTCTCCGATCAGTGGGTCGAGGGCGCCAAGAAGTCCAAGGTGCCCTTCGAGGAGATTTCCACTACGGAGGCACTGCGCCGCGAGCCCCGCCTCAACCCTGGCATCAAGCGTGCCTTTGCTGTTCGCGACGGCTCGGTGGATGGCTGGCAGATGGTGTGGGGTGCTGCGCACTCCGCCATTGAGTACGGCGCCAAGGTGATGACCTACACCGCTGTCACCGAGATCATCCGCGAGGGTGACCAGATCAGCGCTGTCGTCGCCCACGACCTGAAGCACGACGAGCAGATCCGCATCGACTGCAAGTTCGTCATCAACACCGCCGGTCCGTGGGCCGGACGTATTGCCGAGCTCGTCGGCTGCCACGACGTCGACGTCGTCCCGGGTCGCGGCATCATGATCGCCATGAACCACCGCTTGGTGAACACGGTTGTCAACCGCTGTATCTACCCGGCTGACGGCGACATCCTCGTGCCGGTGCACACCGTGTCAATCATCGGCACCACCGACGTCAAGGCCGATGATCCGGAGCGTCTGTCCATCCCGCGCAACGAGGTGCAGCAGATGCTCGACTCCGGCGAGGCCCTGGTCCCCGGATTCCGCGACGCCCGAGCCGTGCACGCCTGGGCCGGTGCCCGCCCGCTGTTCAAGGACAAGCGGGTCTCCGCCACCGACACTCGTCACATGTCTCGCGGCATGAGCATTCTTGACCACGGTTCCCGCGATGGCGTCAACGGCATCGTGACGATCATCGGCGGCAAGCTCACCACCTACCGTCTGATGGCCAAGAACGTCGTCGACGTCATGTGTGAGCAGTTGGGTGACGATCGTCCCTGCCGCACCGCCGAGGAAGTCGTGCCCGGTTCGACCGCCGGCAAGAACTACCTCATCACCCATCGTCTGGGCGAGAACGAGGAGCGTCGCGCGAGCACCGGTCTGGTTCGCGGTGGCGATCCCGAAGCCGTCCCGATGTCTAAGAAGCTCGACGACCAGATCATCTGTGAGTGTGAGCTGATGAGCCGCAAGATGTTCACCGACTTGCTGGCCGAGCAGCCCGACGCCACCTTCGACGACCTGCGTCGTCAGCTGCGTCTGGGCATGGGCCCCTGCCAGGGCGGCTTCTGCTCGATGCGCGCCACCGGCGTTGCCGTCGAGGAGGGTAACATCGACGCCGAGCGCGCCACCGGTCTGCTGCGTCTGTTCCTCAAGAACCGGTGGATCGGCCTGTGGCCGATCCTCTACGGCGAGCAGGTTCGTCAGACTGCCCTCGATGACTGGATCTTCCAGGGCACCTTCGACGTCGAGCACCTTCCCACCCCGCAGCAGGAGGTCGAGCTGTGAGCACCGCAACCGTTACCACCTCATCGCCGACCTCCGACCGCTTCAAGGCGCCGCACGTCGTCGTTGTCGGATCGGGCTTGGCCGGCCTGACCGCCGCCCTGCGTCTTCGCCGTGGTGGCGCCCGTGTGACCCTCGTCACCAAGGGTGTCGGCGGCCTGCAGCTGGGCCAGGGCACCATTGACGTCCTCGGTTACACCCCTGAGCGCGTCGAGAAGCCTTACGAGGCCGTCAAGAAGTACGCCTCCGAGCATCCCGAGCACCCCTACGCCAAGATCGGCGTGGAAGCTGTCAAGGAGGGCATCGACTTCCTGTGTGAGGTCGTCGGTGAGTCCTTCCTGGTCGGCGACGCCGAGTCGACGATCAATCTGCCGACCGCTGTTGGCGCGATCCGTCCTACCGCCCTGGTCCCGCCGTCGATGATCAATGGCAACCTCAAGGACGGCGACACGGTCGTCGTCATCGGCCTGGCTCAGTACAAGGACTTCCACGCCGGCCTCATCGCCCAGAACATTGACCGCACTGAGCTGCCCGGCGGTGGCCATGCCTCCGCCCGCGCCGTCGTCGTCGACTTCGAGCCCCGCGAGGGTGAGTACGACGCTTCCGGCCTGAACATGGCTCGCTCCCTCGACAACGCCCGTACCCGACGGGTGCTGGCCGAAAGTCTCAAGGGGTTCATCAAGCCCGGTGAGATCGTGGCGTTGCCGGCCGTCCTCGGCATCGACAACCACGACGAGGTTCTGGCCGACTTCAGCAAGATCCTCGGCGCCAAGGTGTTCGAGATCGCCTCCCTGCCGCCCTGTGTGCCCGGCATGCGTCTCAACAACAAGCTCGTCGTGATTGCCAAGAACGAGCGCGTCGACTACATGCTCGGCTCCAAGGTCACTGGTTGCAAGGTTGTCGACGGCAAGGTCGTCTCCGTGCATGTCGGCACTGCCGGCTCCGGCAAGGACATCAAGGCTGACGCCGTCGTCCTCGCCGGTGGCGGCTTCGAGTCCGGAGCCCTCAAGCTCGACTCCCACGGCCAGCTGCACGAGACCATCCTCGACCTCCCGGTCACCATGCCGGATGGCGTCAAGGAGGAGGATTTGATCCACGGCGACTACTGGGGCTCGGCGCAGCCACTGTTCCAGTGCGGCGTTGAGGTCGATGACAACATGCTCGTCACGTACCAGGGCAAGCCCGTCCATTCCAACGTCTACGCCGCCGGCAGCGTCATCGCCGGTGCCACCAGGTGGCAGGAAAAGTCGGGTGAGGGCATCGCCCTCGGCTCGGCCATCAAGGCCGCAGATGCCATCCTGTCATCGGTCGGGGCCGGTGCCGCGGCCAAGGAAAGGAACTGATCATGGGTGTTATCGAGGAGACATTCGCCGGACACGAGGCCTCGCGTCAGTCGCTCGACGCCTGCGTCAAGTGCACGATCTGCGAGACGATGTGCCCGGTTGCCAAGGCCACCCCGCTCTACACCGGACCGAAATACAACGGTCCGCAGGGTGAGCGTTACCGCGATGGAGCTTCCGTTGATCACTCCCTCGAGTGGTGCAACTTCTGCGGTATCTGTACTCTGCACTGCCCGCAGGGCGTGAAGATTGCCGAACTCAACGAGCAGGCCTCCGCCAAGATGAAGCACCAGAATGGTGTTCCGCTGCGTGACCGCCTCATCCCGTTGACCACCCTTGAGGGACGCGTGTTGTCCCCGATTGCTCCGCTGGCCAACTGGGGCCTCAAGCAGAAGGCGATTCGCATCGCCGTCGAGAAGATCATCAAGGTCCACCGCGATGCGCCGATGCCGACCGCTCAGACTGAGACCCTGAGCAAGTGGATGCGTCATCATAAGCCGGCCAAGCCGGCCACCAAGGGGCCGATCGTCTTCTTCCAGGGCTGCGCTGGCGGCTACTTCGAGACTGAGACCTCCAAGAAGTCCATCGAGGTTCTTGAGCACCTGGGCTACGAGGTGCTCGTGCCGAAGCAAGGCTGCTGCGGCCTGGCCAAGCAGTCGAATGGCCTGTTCGAGGGTGCCACCAAAGACATCCTCAACCTGTGCGACAAGATCATCAGCCTCGGGAAGGGGCTGACGATCGTGTCCTCGTCGGGTTCCTGCGTCGGAATGATGAAGCATGAGGCTCACGAGATCATGGGTGTTGACGATCCTCGTCTGCACGACGTGTCGGTGCGCTCTCGGGACTTTTCGGAGTTCCTCATGGATGAGTACCGCAACGGCGAGCTCGACGCCTCACAGTTCCGTCCGGTCGACATCACAGTTCCCTACCACCAGCCTTGCCAGGTCAAGAGCCAGGGCATGGGATTCCCGGCCGTGCAGCTCATGGAGCTCATCCCGGGCGTCAAGGTGCTGGAGTCCAATGAGCCGTGCTGTGGCATCGCCGGTACCTACGGGCTGAAGGCCGAGCGCTACGAGGTTGCTCAGAAGATCGGTGCAGGTGTGTTCAAGCACATGCAGGATCACAACGAGGGCATCGGCGTGTGTGACACCGAGACCTGCCGTTGGCAGATCTCGAAGTCCTCGGGAGTGAAGATCGTCCATCCGGTGTGGTTGCTGCACCACTCCCTCGGACTGTCGGACAACCTGCTCGACTGATCGAGGAGACCTACTGAGCCAGACCGCTCCTCGATGGTGGGGCTCAGTTTCGCCGGACCCCTGTGATCCGGAGTCGGCCGGGACCTGCTGTGGGGGCGGGTCCCGGCCTTTGTACGTTCCCTCCCACCTGGCGTCGAAAAATCCCGACTCGCGAAGGGCTCACATCATTGGAGTGATACGACCCTTCGCGAGTCGGGATTTTTCGTCACGGTGAGCCAGGTGTGTGAGACGCGTGGTCCAGAAGGCGTCCTTCACGGCACCCGGCTGGCTTGATTCCTACTTCCGAGGCCCGGACACCGTCGGGTCCCTCGGGATCCACCACCGCCAGGGAGCGTTGACGTTTCTGCTGATTCCCACCCGGGGGCCTTGACGAAATTCGACCGCGTGGTCCGCGGGCTGAAGCCGCCATCCCGACGTCGAGGTGGCGACGGGGCTGATGAGCTCCACCGGGTCCCCGGACTCGTCGAGGGTTGCTCCCAGGGCCGAGCCCATATTTCCCGGTCCGCAGGCGAGACGGTTCTCGGGGACTCCTCCGCGGCGAAGGCGAGCGTCGTTCTCGCCGGCGACCACCCGTCCGCCGCGCAGCAGCACTGCCGAGGCCACACCATCGGGGGAGCAGACGAGGTTCACGCAGCGATGGATGCCGTAGGACAGGTACACGTAGACGTGGGAGGGCGGTCCGAACATCACGCGGGCACGTGGAGTCGGTCCACGGAAGGCATGGGATGCGGGATCGTCGAGCCCCATGTACGCCTCGACCTCGGTGAGGCGGACTCCCACCGGTCCGTGCCAGATCGTCGCCCCGAGGAGTGAGGGGGCAACGTCAGTGGCGGGCGCCGACAGGTCGATCATTTCGTGGCGTCGCACAGGATGTTGCAGGGGGTGCGGGTCGCAGCAGTCACGGGCCATGCGCCGATCTTCTTCGCCAATCCGTGGGAGGCGCCAAAGGCACCCAGGTAGGTCGCTCCCAGGGTGTCGGCGACCTCGGCGGTGTTGACGTCTTCAGCCTTGTTCAACTTCATAACCCGAGTCTAGGTACCGAACCGGGCGGTGCCACCCAGATGAAGATGAGAATGATAACCATCAAAATAGTTGTATATACAAATCTCCTGATATACAGTCGTGGACATGAGCAAGAACGTGGAATCGGGGGAATTCGACCCCGTCGTTCGGCTGTTCTCCGCCTTGGCGAATCCGATTCGGGCACGGATCGTCAATCGCCTCACTGATGGTGAGGCATCGGTTGGAGAACTGTCGGAGATCGTCGGCGTCAAGCAGCCGCTGGTCTCCCATCACCTCAAGGTGTTGCGAAGCGCGCATCTCGTATCTGCGCGTAAGGACGGGCAGAAAGCCATGTACTCGCTCATTGACGACCATGTGGCGTCCATCTTTCTGGACGCCTTCAACCACATGAAGGAGCACGACCATGACTGTCACCACTGAGCATCGTCCCGCTGAGACCCACCACCACACCCACGGCCCGAACTGCGGCCACGAGGCTGTCATCCACCACGACCACGTGGACTACATCCATGACGGTCACGCTCACCACGAGCACGACGGCCACTACGACGAGTGCACCACCTGTCAGTGTGGACACTGCGACGATTCCTGCGCCAACTGCAGCTGCAAGGAGTGCACCTGCCCGACGTGCGATCACAAGGAGTGCGAGTGCGGTCACTGCAGCGATTCCTGCGGTAACTGCACCTGCGATGACTGCGCCTGCCCGACCTGCCAGCACGCCGCCTGAGTTCATTTTCTCCAGCTACGCACGTCAACTGAACCCCCGGCAAAACCGGGGGTTCAGTTGTGTTCTGAGCCATCCGCAACGGTGCGGGTGACTGGTGAGGATCGTCACAGCGTGATGACGACCTTGCCGATCATGGCCCCGGACTCGACGAGCTCGGTGGCCTCGCGGACGTGCTGAGCCGTCAGTCCCTCGATCTGGCGGGTCATCGTCGGGCGGATCCGGTCATCCTCCACCAGCTGCGCGATACGAGCGAGAACTTGTCCCTGTTTGGCGACGTCGGCGGTGCCGAACTGTGGACGTGTGAACATCGACTCGCTGGTCACCGACAGCGACTTTGGTTTGAAGGCCATGAGGTCGAAGGAGTCGGTGCCGTCGATCATGACGAGGTGGCCGAAGGGAGCCATGATCTCGGCCAGCACGGCCGCCGGCGGGGTGTAGGCCGACAGGATGCCGTCGAAGCCGTCAATCCCGGCGTCCCTGACCTGCGGGGCCAGGGGTTTGCGGTGGTCGATGATTCCGGTGGCGCCCATGTCGCGACACCACTGGGCGGTTTCTGGACGCGAGGAGGTCGCGACGACCGGTCCGCTGGTGATGGTGCGGGCGAGCTGGATGGCCGCGGATCCGACTCCGCCGGCCCCTCCGATCATGAGGAATGCCTTGTCATTGCGCTGGTCCGGGGTCCCCAGACCAATGTGCTCGACGAGTGCCTCCCAGGCCGTCAAGGTGGTCAGCGGCAGAGAGGCAGCCTCGGCGATCGTCAGCGATGACGGACGCCTCGCGACGATCCGCGAATCCACCAGGGTGAACTGGGAATAGGTGCCGGGATGGCCGCGGCTCCCGGAGTGCCACACCTCGTCACCCACGGCGAAGTCGTGGACTTCTGAGCCGACGGCACGTACGACGGAAGCGGCATCGAAACCTAGCACCAGGGGCGTCGACGGGGTGCCAGCTCCGTTGCGCAGTTTGACGTCAATGGGGTTGACGGAGACCGCCTGTACTTCGACGAGGAGGTCGTGCGGACCCGGTTCGGGTACCGGCAGGTCAATGTCAACGAAACACTCGGGATCGGTGACGGGCAGGGAGCGTGTGACGGCGACGGCATGCATGCTTTCCATGTCCCCACGGTAGTGCCGAGCGGGTTGATTGAGTACTGCGATCAGTTGACATCCGACCGAGCCAGGAGTCTCAGCGCTGCATGTCGACGAATCGCGAGTAATGGCCCTGGAAGACGACCTGAACCGTTCGCGTCGGTCCGTTGCGGTGTTTGGCGACGATGATGTCAGCCTCCCCGGCGCGCGGGGACTCCTTGTCGTAGACGTCCTCGCGGTGCAGAAGGATGACGACGTCAGCATCCTGCTCCAACGAGCCCGACTCACGCAGGTCGCTCATCATCGGTTTTTTGTCATTGCGCTGCTCAGGCCCTCGGTTGAGCTGGGAGAGTGCGACGACTGGGATCTCCAACTCCTTGGCCAACAGTTTGATCTGGCGTGAGAACTCGGAGACCTCGAGCTGACGAGACTCCACCTTCTTGCCGGAGGTCATGAGCTGCATGTAGTCGATGACGACGAGTTTGAGGTCGAACTTCTGCTTCATCCGGCGGGCCTTGGCGCGGATCTCCATCATCGTCAGGTTGGGGGAGTCGTCGATAAAGAGCGGGGCCGATGAGATCTGGGTGGTCTTGTCGACCATGCGCTGCCAGTCCTCCTCGGAGAGACGACCGGAGCGCATGCGCTGCAGCTCGATCCCAGCCTCCGCCGACAACAGCCTCATGACGATCTCGTTGCGACCCATCTCGAGGCTGAAGATGGCCGCTGCCAGATGGTTCTTGATCGCAGCAGCGCGGGCGAAGTCCAGGGCGAGGGTGGACTTTCCCATGGCAGGACGGGCGGCGACGATGATCATCTGGCCAGGCATGAATCCGTTGGTGAGCTCGTCGAGATCAGTGAATCCGGTGGGGATGCCGGCCATGGCGTCGCCGCGGGCCTCGATGGCCTCCAGCTCGTCGAAGGTGTTCTCGAACAGCTCGGAGAGCGGGTGGTAGTCCTCGCTCGTCTTGCGGGTGGAGACGTCGTAGAGGGTTTGTTGGGCGGCGTCGACGATGTCGGCGACCTCTCCCTGGCCCTGGTAGCCCATCTGGGCGATTCGGATCGACGCCTCGACCAAGCGACGCAGCACGGCTTTGTCGGCCACGATCTTGGCGTAGTACGTCGCGTTGGCGGTGACGGTGACGTTGCTCAGCAGCTCGGCGAGGTACAGACGTCCACCGGCGCGTTCGAGTTCCCCACGACGATCGAGCTCGTCGGCGGTGGTGACGGTGTCCGCCGGGTCGCCGCGACCGTAGAGGTCGGTGATGGTGTTGAAGATGAGCTCGTGTCCGGGTCGGTAGAAATCGACACCTTTGAGCTCCTCGACGACGTCGGCGATGGCGTCCTTGGAGGAGAGCATGGCTCCGAGAACGGACTTCTCGGCGTCAAGGTCCTGGGGAGGGTTGCGGTCCAGGGATGGTCCGGGTTCGGCGGGTGCGCTGGACATGACTGCTCCTTCAGGGTGACACGGGGTGACGGATATCTCGACGTTTACCGTCAGGGCGAGGACAACGTTCCAACCTCGCTCCGACACCTTCCCGAGTGGGAGTGTGTCACGATTTCGGATCGCCTGCAGGTGAGTTTTCCACAGCCCCTGTGGGTAAGGAGTCGATGCGTGTGGACTGCTTGGGGAAACCGTGTGGACAACTCAGCGGATCTGGGGATGTGGCGTGGATTACTCGCCTGGAAAGGACTTCTGACCAGGGGTGATGGTGACGTAGTGAGGAAATGGACGAAAGTTTTCGGCGTGTCGGTTTGGGGATGAGCCACGTCATGGGTGCGGGTAACGGTGGTGTCACCAGCTCGAAAGCCCCCTGTAAGCAGACTTATCCACAACGTCTGTGGATAGTGGACAGTGGCCTGTGGGGCCGGTCAGAGCGGGATTTGGGGGTGGTTGGCTCGGGTGCGTCGGTGTGTTGCGAAAACCCCCGGTCCGGGAAGCGCAGAGTCACTGGGGTGAACCGAGACGAGGCGAGCCGACGAAAATCATCAACCAGCGTCGAACTGCTGTGCCGTCGGGCCACCCCTCCTCTCAAGCGGGGTCTTGAGATCGGTGAGGCGACCCTTGCTTCAGATACCCCCAGAGGGTATTCTCCTCATGGAGGAGGACCATGACCCACTCGGATGACTGCTGTCACACCCCTGAGCCGATCCCCGCTCGTCGCGATGTCGAGAAATGGACGTCGAGCGACGCGTGTGGAGGTTGCGGCTGCCATGACCACCCCCAACACGGGTACCTCGGACACAAGGAGATGCATCTGCGTCGCCTCAAGCGAATCGAGGGGCAGGTGCGAGGCCTCGAGAGGATGGTCGATGAGGAGAAGTACTGCATCGACATCCTGACCCAGGTCTCAGCAGTCACCTCGGCCCTGAAGTCAGTGTCCCTGGAGCTGCTGGCCGAGCACATGAGTCACTGTGTGGTTCGTGCCGCGCAGGCCGGTGGACAGGAGGCTGAGGACAAGATCACCGAGGCAAACCAGGCCATCGCCCGCCTCGTCAAGGCCTGATCCCGAGCACACTGGAGGAACAATGCACAAGACGTACACCATCAACGGAATGACCTGCGAGCACTGTGTCAACGCCATCACCGAGGAGGTCTCGGCCATCAGCGGCGTCGACAAGGTCACCGTCTCCCTGGAGTCTGGCTCCATGACGATTGATTCGGCCGAGGAGATCTCCTTCTGCAAGGTTGCCGACGCCGTTGACGAGGCCGGCGAGTACACCGTTGCCGAGGCTGCCTCCCTTGACACCGCCGGACACCCGGGTGGCCAGTGCGGATGCGGTGGCCACGGACACGGTGCCCAGCCGGTCGAGGAGTCCGGGTGTGGCTGTGGCTGCGGCGGACACAAGGCCTGAGCCACCGACGCGTCGTCCCGCTGAGGACAGCATCCACTCGACCTCGGGCCTCGGGGCCTGACCGCACATCGCCGTCAGGCCCCGACCCCCGAAGTCGACCTCTCCTCCTACCCCAACACACAGCCCGTCAGCCTCCCAGCCACTCGAGCGGTCGGATGATGCCGCCTGCCCCGACGCCCGGGATTCCGACGGGTGGTCCACGAAGGAAGAACATGTCCACCCTCACCCACTCGGGCACCAAGCCTGAACCGGACGAGGAGACGGAGCCCACCTCCGTCGACCTCGACATCACCGGGATGAGTTGCGCCTCCTGCGCCGCCCGGATCACGAAGAAGCTCAACAGGGTTGACGGAGTCCAGGCCACCGTCAACTACGCCACCAGCAAGGCTCACGTCCTCACGACCGGGCCGGTCAGCGTCCAAGACCTCATCAAAGTGGTCGAGAAGGCTGGTTATGGCGCCGCTCTGCCTGAACCCGTCGCACCTTCCGATGACCCTGCGGCGAAAATTCGCAACAGACTGACCGTTGCCGTCATCCTCGCGGTGCCAGTGATGGTGCTGTCGATGATTCCTGCATTGCAGTTCGACGGCTGGCAGTGGGTCACACTCGCGCTGGCCCTCCCGGTCGTGTTCTGGTGTGGGGCCGGCTTCCACCGAGCCGCATGGACGAATCTGCGACACGGCGCCACCACGATGGACACCCTCATCAGTCTGGGGTCGTTGGCCTCTCTGGGGTGGTCGGTATGGGCGCTTGTGTGGGGCAATGCCGGCGAGATCGGCATGCGGCACCACATGACCTGGGCACTACAACGCCCCGATCCCTCATCGGCCATCTACTTGGAGGCGTCGGTTGGTGTCATCACCTTCATCCTCGTGGGTCGTTGGATCGAGGCTCGGAATCGTGCCGAGGCCGGGTCTGCGCTGCAGGCGCTGTTGCGGATGGGCGCGAGATCGGTACGAGTTGTCAGAAATGGCAAGGAGGTCACCGTCCCGATCGAGGCCCTCAAGGTGGGGGATCACTTCGTGGTGCGACCGGGGGAGAAGGTCGCCACTGACGGCTGGGTGGTAGAGGGAAGCTCTGCCATCGACGCATCCCTGGTCACTGGTGAATCCCTGCCGGTGGAAGTGACGCCGGGGGACGACGTCGTCGGTGCCACCGTCAATACGTCCGGGCATCTTGTCGTGGAGGCCACAGCGGTTGGCTCGGACACTGAGTTGTCCCGCATCGCTTCCTTGGTCGAGGCCGCCCAAACCAGCCGTTCCGAGACCCAGGACCTCGCCGACAAGGTCTCCTCGATCTTCGTGCCGACGGTTCTCGCCATCTCCGTGCTGACGATGATCGTGTGGGGTCTGCTGGACCAGGG
Organism: Cutibacterium nasicola; assembly: GCF_052654715.2. NCBI lineage: Bacteria > Bacillati > Actinomycetota > Actinomycetes > Propionibacteriales > Propionibacteriaceae > Cutibacterium > Cutibacterium nasicola. Next base: position 2,469,242 of record NZ_CP199745.2, read on the forward strand.
AGTCACTGCTGCCTTCACTGCAGGTGTCGCAGTGCTCATCATCGCCTGCCCCTGTGCGCTGGGTCTGGCGACCCCGATGGCCCTGCTTGCCGGTACTGGGCGCGGAGCTCGGCTGGGCATCGTCATCAAGGGAGCCCGGTCCTTGGAGAGGGCTCGCGGTATTGACGTTGTCGCGATGGACAAGACCGGAACCCTGACCACCGGGCAGATGGCCGTTGCCCGCGTGTGGGACGAGTCCGGACGTGTGATGAACATTTTCGACAACCCGACCGCCCTCGTCGTCGCGGCAGCGTTGGAGGCTGGGTCGGAGCACCCGATTTCGCGGGCCGTGGTCGAGGCATGCCCTGGAATTGCCCCCGCAGAGGACTTCCAGGCCCTGCCGGGCATGGGCGTGAGCGGAGTCGTTGACGGGCTGCCTGCGAAGGCCGGTCGGGTGTCGCTTTTCGACACCATTCCCGATGCGTTGGCGAAAAATGTCGAGCGAGCCCAGGCCGAGGGTCGCACGGTGCTCGTTGTTGGTCGAGGTGACGACATTCTCGGTGCCATCGCAGTGAGTGATGAGATCAAGCCGGAGGCCGTCATCGCCGTCAAGCGTCTCCTGGACGCCGGTGTGCGCCCGGTGCTGGTGACTGGTGACAATTTCGGTGCTGCCGCGCGTGTGGCGTCAGAACTGGGCATCGACGAGGTCATCAGCGAGGTCATGCCCGAGGACAAGGTCGACGTCGTCAAGAGGCTGCAGGCGGCCGACACCCGCGTCGCGATGATGGGTGATGGCGTCAATGACGCTGCTGCCCTTCAGGTGGCAGATCTGGGCGTCGCCATGGGGACAGGTACCGACGTCGCCATCGCGGCCAGCGACATCATCTGCACCCGGGGAGACCCGCGGCTCGCCGTCGATGCCCTGCACCTGGCACACGCCACGGATCGCACCATTCGGCAGAATCTGTTCTGGGCCTTCGCCTACAACGTGGTGGCCATCCCGGTGGCCGCGGTTGGTCTGTTGAGCCCGGTCATCGCGTCGGCAGCCATGGCCTTCAGCTCGATCTTCGTGGTGATGAACTCGATGAGACTGGTGCGTTGGGAGTCTCGAGTGAGCGATTCACGGTGAGAAGCTGAGATGGATCCACGAAGTTCGCTCTCAGCGATACAGAGCCCATAAGCCGCTATACGACGCGGTTTCTCGTGGTTCTGCGCCGGCTTCCCATCCTGCGCGGACTCCGAATGACACGCTCCAGAAGCGAGCGAATCTTAAGTTTCTCAGCAAATCTTTGGATTCTCCGGGTGAACTGTTCTAGTGTAAGGGCCGTGCATCCCACCGGAGGCACGTTGGCGCACGCCAGATGTGGCTGCCGCCGATCCCCGTACCGGGCCCTGAGCCCCCGATACTGAAGTGGTCGAATGTCGAAAGTTGTAGCCTCCGCGATTGCTGGAGCCCTCAGCCTTACCTCGGCTGGCGGTCTCACGATGGTCCAGGTGCTTGATCGAGACACCGTGACCTTCTCCGTGGACGGAGTCTCCCAGCAGGCCAAGGTCAAACCAGGCACGGTCAAGCAGGCCCTCGCCCAGCGTGGGATCACTGTTGGTCCCCATGACGACGTCCAGCCTTCGCTGGACTCCGAGATCCACGACGGTCAGGTCATCACCGTCAACTACGGACGTCGCGTCGTCGTCACCATTGACGGCAAGAAAGTGGTTCGATGGACCACTGCCAAGAACGTCTCCGAGGTGCTGGATCAGCTGAACCAGTCTGATCCGGACAACCTCGTCTCGGTCTCGCGTTCCCTGGACATCTCCAGGGCCGGTCTGTCGTTCTCCATGCAGACTGCCAAGGACGTCACGGTTACCGCTGGCGGTAAGACCCAGAAGGTGACCGCAGTCGGAACCGTTGCCGACGCCCTCAAAGCCGCCAAGGTTTCCTACGACTCCAATGACGTCAGCAAGCCGGGTCTCGCCACCCCGCTGGCTGACGGCATGAAGATCAACCTGACCAAGGTTGATCAGAAGTCCCAGAAGCGTCGCGTGGCAGTCCCCTTCCCCACCAAGAAGGTCGAGGACTCCTTGATGACCAAGGGCGAGACCAAGATCACCACCAAGGGCGTCAAGGGCACCAACGAGGAGATGTGGACCGTCGTCTACAAGGACGGCAAGAAGGTTTCCGAGAAGAAGGTTTCCGCCAAGGTCGTCAAGGCCCCGGTGACCCAAGTTGTCAAGGTCGGTACCAAGAAGGCTGCATCCACTCCCTCCCGTTCGAATGGCGGATCCGCGGCGTCCCGTTCGAATGGCGGGTCCACGTCGAACCCGGTGACCAGCGGTAGTACCTGCGTGGCCTCCACCTACGGCGAGGGCGATGGCACCGCCGGTGGCCCTACCGCATCCGGTGAGACCTTCAACCCGTCGGCTCTGACCGCCGCTTCGCGGACCCTCTCGTTGGGATCCACGATTCGTGTCACCAACGTCAGCAACGGTCGTACCGTGACCGTGCGTATCAATGACCGCGGTCCCTATGTCGGTGGTCGTTGCCTCGACCTGTCGACCGCTGCGATGAATGCCATCGCTCCCGGACAGGGCCTGGTGACCGTCCGCTACAGCTGATTCAAGGCTTTACAAGAAGGGCCCCGTCATGTGACGGGGCCCTTCTTGTTGGTTGTGGGCTCGGGCGACGGATGCCCGCATTCGGGCGAGCAGCCTCAGACGATGGGGAAGCAGACGTCGCAGACCGGCTCTTCCATACCGGTGGTGTCCCAATTGGCCCAGTAGACCTCGCGAGGGGCGTCAGTGCGCACCATTCCGGCTTCTTCCAACCAGTCACCGAAGTCGTCGTAGATCTCGTCGATGTCGGGGTACTCGAGCTCGGCCTTGGTGACCGTCACCCAGGCCTCCCGATGGGCGTCAACGGTGCGTACACTGACGTCTCCGGGCAGCACGGAGTCGTCAATGGAGCCCTGAATTGGCTGGCACACCTCGACGGTGCCGTCATGCTCGGCGGTGAGACCGTCGTGGTAGATGACGAAGGGGGAGGCCTTGTCGAGGGCGGGGTCGCCGGGGGCGAGGCGTTCCAGTGCCTTGAAGGCCTCGTCCATGAACGGATCGAGCTCGTCGATGGACACCACCCGGGTCATCGAGATGACCCGGGTGGCCTCAACCTCCCTGATCTTGACTGGACGATCCATCATTGACCTCCATTCGACTGAGATGGCTCGGCCATCGACTCCTTGGTCTGGGACGTCGGGTGACCGCTGTCGGAAGCCTGGCTCAAGGCGCGGTGGCGTCCGTACTCGTCAAGGGTTGGCATGCCGTAGGCGCGGGCCGTCTGGTCGTGGAGCTCAATGACCTGACGACGAATCCGCTCGGAGAACTCGTGGGCGATCTCCCCGGGGACAGGGTCCATCGGGTGTCCAATTGCGACGTGGATCGGGGGGCGCCCCTTGGGGAGGCCCGCCTGTTCGGAGGGCATAGCGGCCCAGGCGCCGACCAGGGCAATCGGGATGACGGGGACTCCGCGCGAGATCGCCAACGCAGCAGCGCCCGGTTTGAAGGGCCCCATCGCTCCGGTGCGCGACCTCGTCCCCTCCGGGAAGATCAGCAGTGGGACGCCGTCAGTCAGCAGGGATCCGGCCATGCCTCGATGAGAGCGCGGGTTGCGAGCCCCGCGCTTGGTCTTCCCCCTGCCTCGATCAACCGGGAAGGCATTGAAGAAGAGCACCGGCGCGAAGGCCTTCCACCATGCGGTGAAGAAGTAGTCGGCTGCGGCTCCGGTTGCCAGGTACTTCGAGAGCCGCCTCGGCAGCGCTCCGAAGACCAGCGGGGCGTCGAGGTGGGAGGAGTGATTGGCGACGGCCACGTAGGGGCCGTCGAGTCCGTCGAGGTTGTCCGCACCGTGCACGGACACCTTCACCAGTTTCCACACCAGTGGCCGTAGTAGGAGCATGTTCGCTGTCTGCCGCGCCACAGCGGAAAGATCATTGGTGTACCGGCCTCGGTCCTTGGTGGGCTTGACGCTGGCCATCTCAGGCCTCGTCTCCCGACGTGTGTTGTGGGTGATCGTCCTTGTCCCGCGACGAGGACAGGGTTCGTGACAGGAATCTCATGGCGGAGCGTGGAGTGTGGGTGGCCACTGCGATGAAGAACTTCCAAAGTGGGGTGGGGATGGATACCACCTTGCCATGATCGAGGTCGTTGAGTGCCTCGCGCACCAGGACCTCGGCGTCAATCCAGAAGAAGTCCGGCAGATGGTTGGCAGTGACGTTGGCGCGGGAGTGGAACTCGGTGTGAACCCATCCGGGGCACAGGGCCATTGCCTTGACGCCGGTGCCGGCAAGTTCATTGGCGAGACCCTCGGTGAAGGTGAGCACCCACGCCTTGACAGCCGAGTAATTGCCGGTGTTGATCCAAGCGCTCGAGGAGGAGACGTTGAGGATGGCTCCGTGACCGCGGGACTTCATGGCTCGCCCGGCCGCGGCTGAGAGCACCAGAACTGTCCGCATCATGACCTCGAAGGCGCGGTCCTGCAGTTCGAGGGCGCCGGGATCGAGGATCTTGGTGTGTACCGCGAAGCCGGCGTTGTTGACGAGCAGATCGATGGGGTGGAAGGGGTCCTCGAGGCGTGCGGCGATCCGATCCACGTCCTCGCGCTGCGACAGGTCCGCCTCGATCGTCTCGACGGACACCCCGTACCGGGCTTCGATGTGCGCCTTGATGGCGGCCATCCGCTCGGTGTCGCGGGCGACGATGACGATGTCGTCTCCACGGGCAGCCAGTTGGGTGACGAACTCGCGGCCAATACCTGACGTTCCACCCGTGACCATGCTCGTTGCCATGCCCTCCAATCTACGGCACTCGCGGGATAGGCACCATCTTCACATGGACTTTCGGCGGCGTTCTGCCGAGGCGAAAGCACCGATCGCAGAACGGTCGGTTCCTCGTGGCACAGTGTTTGGCATGACGAAGTGGATCATTGGCGGCCATGTCGACATCGCAGACGCCGTGGCACAGGCGGCGGCACGTGGAGCCGACATCGCCCAGATCAGCCTGGGTGACCCGCAGTCCTGGAAGAAGCCGGTCTGCGACTTCCCGGGTGGCGCCCAGGCTCTCAAGGAGGCGGCTGAGGATGCCGGGTTGAAACTCGTCGTACACTCAACCTTCGTCATCAACGTTGCATCCCTCAACAACCGCATCCGTATTCCCAGTCGTAAGCTGGTCCAGCAGACCCTCGACGCCGCCGCCGAGGTCGGGGCGATCGGGGTTGTCGTCCACGGTGGCCACGTACGTGCCGGGGAGTCGATCGAGAAGGGCCAGGACAACTGGCGCAAGGCCGTCGACGGCTTCGAGTTCCCAGTGCCGCTCTTCGTCGAGAACACAGCCGGTGGAGACAACGCGATGGCCCGCTACCTGGAGAGACTGCAAGGCACCTGGGAGGCGATCGGTGCCGCGTCAGGTCATGAGAATGTCGGATTCTGCCTGGACACCTGTCACGCTTTCGCGGCTGGTCTCGACATGACGACGCTGGTTGATGACGTCCGTGGAGTCACAGGTCGAATCGATCTCGTGCATGCCAATGATTCGCAAGGACCGGCTGGTTCCGGACGGGATCGCCACGCCAACCTGGGTGAGGGGGAGTGCGAAGCCGACACCCTTGTCGACGTCATCCGTGCTGCGGATGCTCCGGTCGTCGTCGAGACGCCGGGGGATGCCGGGGGCCAGGCACGCGACATCGACTGGCTGCGTGAGCGCTTGTGACAGCTTCCTGCGTCGGACGATCGGGAACACTACGATGGAGTGTCAGGTTTGTACCGGCAAGGGGGAACGTTCATGACACCGAGCACACATCAGTCCTACAAGGCTGAACTCGCCCCAGCCGGGGAACTTCTCGGCCAGCCGGTACCGGGCGAGGACCTCGTCGAGAATCACCTTGCCCACATGTTCCGTGACACGGTCACGAACCATGGCTTTCGTCCGGCAACTCGTGTTCGTCAGGATGGCGAGTGGATCATTCGCACCTACGCGGAGACGGGTCGGCGCGTCACTGGTTTGGCGCGAGCATTCGTCACTCCGGGGGTACTGACCGAGGACGGTCTGCAGCGAGGGGACCGCATCTCGCTGTTCGCAGGCAACTGCCCGGAGTGGATTGAAGCTGATCTCGCGGGCATGACGATCGGCGTCGTCCCGGTGCCGATCTACCCGACGTCGACTCCCGACCAGATCGTCCACATCGTCACTGATGCTGGGGTTCGGGCCATCGTCACCGCTGGCCCCAAGGAACTTGACCGCATCCTCGAGGCACGGGACCAGATGCCCTGTTTGGAGACGGTCGTACTGATCGACCCGGCTGATCGCGTTGGTGATCATGACGGTCTGACGGTGCTTTCCCTGGAACAGGTCCGCGAGGCCGGGGTCTCCGAGAAGATGCAGCCCGTCGTCGAGGAGCGCATGGGGCAATCGTGCGCCGACGACGTCGCCGCTCTCATTTACACCTCGGGGACCACCGGGGAGCCCAAGGGAGTCATGATCAGCCATCGTGCGGCTCTGGCTGAGTTGCAGGCCCTTGACGCCTTCTTCGATTTCTCCCCGGCCGATCACTCGCTGAGCTTCCTGCCGCTGTCGCACGCCCTGGAGTGGGGGTGGTCGATGGTGGTCATCCGACACGGATGCCTCAACACCTTCGTGCCCAACCCCAAGACGATCTCGCAGATGCTGGCAGAGGTTCGTCCGACCCTCTTCGTCTCGGTGCCGAAGCTCTATGAGCAGGTGATGAAGGTCGCTCGTGAGAAGGTTGCTGATTCACCCGCCAAGCTCAGGATCTTCGAATGGTCGCTCGAGGTCGGGCGCGAGTGGTGGCAGGCCGAGCAGGAGGGACGGCGTCCCAGCATCTGGCTGGAGGCGCGGCACAAGATGGCTGATCGTCTCGTCCTGAAGGCCATCCGTGATGCCGTTGGAGGGCCCAAGACCGTGCTGGCGGCCGGTGGTGCGCCACTGCGCAAGGAGGTCGAGGAGTTCTTTGCCGCGTGCGGTCTGCTGGTGTGCCAGGGCTATGGGCTGACGGAGGCGTCCCCGTTGGTGAGCTTCAACTCGCCAGGCGGATGCAAGTTCGGCACTGCTGGCAAGCCGCTGGTGGGCAGCCGGATGTCGGCGACTGAGGAAGGGGAGATCCTCTACCGTGGCCCGAACATCATGAAGGGGTACTGGAAGGCCCCGGAGGCGACGGCTGCGGCGATCGAGGACGGTTGGCTGCACACCGGCGACATCGGGTACATCGACGGTGACGGCTTCCTCGTCATCACTGATCGACTCAAGGACATCATCGTCACCCTCAACGGTAAGAACATCTCCCCGCAGCCGATCGAGAACTCCCTCATGAAGGATCCTCTCTTCGAGCATGCGGTGTTGCTGGGCGATAACCGTCCGTGTCTGACCCTGCTCGTCAAGCCGTCCCTGCCTCAGGTGGAGGAATTGGCCGAGAGGCTGCACATTGCCTCAATGACAGGCCCGGAGATGCTTCGCTCCGAAGAGCTCGCGGAAGAGATCCGCCGCCGGGTGACCGAGATTACCGAGAAGCTGCCTCATCAAGAGCAGATTCGTGATCTGCGGGTGCTGTGGGACGAGTTCACGACAGACAATGGTCTGCTCACCCCGACCCTGAAGGTCCGTCGTGGCGAGGTTGAGAAGAGATTCACCGAGACCGTTGAGGACATGTACGCGCGGATTGCGGCCCGGCGGAGGGCCGGGAGGAAAGACTCGAAGCGCTGACCTGGGGAGGTCATGCGCTGGCACATCGGCTTCCGCGGGCCAGTGCAGGGTCATGGGTAGATCTACCAGGGACCTGCCGTTTGCTGTTTTGCGCCTCTGGATCCGACGCTGTGTCGATTCTTGTCAGCACGGGGGCGGTCACATCATTCTGGTGCCCCCGGACAGCCGGGTGAGCGCACCCCCACATCAAGGAGAACGTATTGGCCGGTATCAGAGCGTGAACGGTCGACGGCGTGGCGCCCGGCATCGACGATTTTTGTCAGCCCGCCGGGGGTAGGGACACCTCTGTTCCTCGGGCGGTCTCACGCCGGGAGTTTTCGACATCGGGTGAGTCGCCACCCAGTACGAGACGGTGTGAATCACCGTGCGGTCGCTTTCCCTAGACTGTGCAGACATGGGACTGCGCGACCTGCTGATGAATCATGGAATGGCCGAGGGGGGTCTTGAGCTCTCCGACGTCCTCAACATCCTCTCCAAGGGGGGAGTCCTCGTCGATGTCAGGACTCCCCGCGAATATGAGGCTGGCCACGCTCCCGGAGCGAGGTTTGCCAATCCCAAGGAGTTGATCGCCGACCCGTTCACCGCGGTCTATGGCGATGACCCGTTGGCCGAACCCGACCCGCATTTCATTCTGGTGTGTGACACCGGTTTGCGATCCGGTCATCTGGTGGACCGGGTACGGGAGAAGGGTTACACCTGTGACTTCCTCGCATCCGGCCTGCGCGCATGGCGGGCAGGCGGGGAAATTCTCATTCCTGGGCCACCGCGCGGCTGCTGACACGTCGCGCCGCGGCTCATCGCCGTCAGGGTCCCGACTCGACAGCCCACGGCAGACCTCGTCCCAGCCCCTGTCAGAACTTCCAAACGAACATCGCCCCCTCACCGCAGGTGAGGGGGCGATGCGGTGCCAGGCGTCAGTGACGCGACTTGCGGATGGCGTCGATTGCCATGATGGCCAGCGCTCCCAGTCCGGTGAGACCGGCCAGGCCAGTCAGACCAGTGGCGGGATCACCGCCGGTGGAGGGAAGCTGGTAACGGCGGTGCGGGGCCTTGGAGCCGTTGGATCCGCCATGACCCGGCGTGGTGCCGTGTCCTGGCTTCGTCTTGCCCGGGATGGTCGGCGGGGCGTCACCCGGGTCGGCCTTCTTCGCGACGAAGTCGAGAGTGATCTTCGACGGGGCTTGGAGGACGACCTTGCCGTCAACGACCTGACCCTTCGCGGTGCCGATGACCTTGCCATCGTCGAGAACGAGAATCTTGCGATCGGTCGGCACATTCAGGACGAGGGTCCCGACGACGGTCGGCCCGTCGTTCTTCACGGTGACGATGACGTCCCCATTGGCGTCGGCGTGGCAGGTGATTGAGATCGAGTCACCCTTGGCGAAGCGACCCGTCATCGTCCCGCACTCACCGGCCAGGGTCCGCTCCGGACGCTGCATGGTAATCTTCACGGTCTTGGTGACGGCGTGACCAGCCGAGTCGACCGCGGTGAGGACGACCGGGACGGCCTGGTCCATGACGAGCCCACTCAGATTGGCGTTGACAACGATGTTCTCGTCGACATCGTCAACCACCTTGTAGGCGGCGCGGATCTGGGCGAGGACGTTCTCGTCAGGGTTGACGACCAAGGCAGCCGGCCCTTCGATACGAGGAGCAGCGTCTACCGTGAACGGCACGGCGACGTCGGTACGACGATCAGCACGGTCGGTAGCGGTGACGGCCAGCTGGTGTGCGCCAGCAGCCAGGTCCTTGGTCGGCAGCTTGACCGTCAGCTGGGTGTAGCCCTCACCGGTCTTGGCCGACTCAGCGGCATTCTTGACGGCCTCCGTGTCGACAGCCTCCTGAGCAGCAGCGGCCTTGGCTGCGACCTTCTCAGCCTGAGCGGCCGAGTTGGTGGTTGCAGTGGTGGCACCGGTGTCATCCGGCTCACCTTCGAAGGTGACGTCGGCACTCTCGGCGGGTACCACCTTCGTGGCCTTGAAGGCGACCTGCTTGCCGTCCAGGGTCACCTTCATGTTGCGAAGGTGAGCGTCAGAGGCCTTGACGGTGATCGTCGTCGGCTCGGACACCACCTCACCAGCCTTGACGCCGGCAACCTCGACATCAGGGGCCTCGGTGTCGCTGATCACAGGGATGATCTGCTCCAGGCCATTGCCCATGAGGTCGTAGAGACCCAGCAGGATGCGGTCGCCATCAGAGGCGGTGACATCCTCGGAGAATCCGCGCTTGTTGATGTTGGCGCCCGGATCCCAGATGCTGGTGACGTTGCTGACGATGTTGCCGTTGATGGCCAGGTTGTAACCGAAGGCGTTGTCCCATACCTTGCCGGCGAAGGTGACGTCCTGCGACGGCTCGGTGATGTAGATGGCGCCGTCCTCGGCGATACGCGGACGATCAAGCTGGATACCGGGGATCCGGCTGTCGTAGAACACTCGCCATGCACTCTCGAGGGTCGTGGCTCCCTCAGTGGTGTCGGTGACCGTGTAGCCGATCTTGGTCAGACCCTGGTTGATCGGCACCTTGACGGAGAAGTGCAGCTTGGAATCGAGCTGGACTTCCTTGCCCTCGATGGTGAAGGACTTCGGTGCACGGTTGAAGGCGCCCGAGATCGTGTAGGTACGAGGGTCCGTCTTGGTGTCGACGTTCGGGTCCTTGCCGTCAAGGAAGATGTCCTGCTGGCCGAACGGGGAGTTCGGATCTGCCATGGCCGGGTTGTCGAAGGTGATGCGCAAGGCGTTGTCCTCGGTGACAGGGCGGTCGAGGGGCAGGGCGACGGTAGTGACGTTTCCCCCGTCATTGGCCGCCACTACGACCTGGGTGGCCGACTTGCCCGGGGTGACGGTCGCCTTGAAGGTGCCGTCGGCATTCGCCTGGACCTTTTTGTCATCGATCATGACTGTCAGCGGGCGACGCTGATCGCCAACCTTGGCCTGGTCGTCGGAGACCCTACCGGAGACGTCGACAGTGCCGTCGTCGTTGATGGTGACGAGGCTCTGCGAGTTGCGGGCGGCATCAGCGGTGAGCTGTGGGCCCTTGAGGTCGACGTCGATCCATGTCGTCGAACGGTCGAGGATCTTGCCGGCGGCGTCGTAGGCGAGGATTTCATAGCTGTTGTGGCCCTCGGCCCATTCAACCATCGCGCTGAAGTGGTGGTCGGCGTTGATCGTGGCGTCAACCCCGTTGACGGTCACCTTGGCAACCTCGCCGGAGACGATGCCACGGATTGGCAGGGTCTTGTCCTTGCGCAGGAAGGGCTGGTTCTCGACCTGGGACATGCTCGAGGAGTCGGGGGTGTCGGCGTTGACGACGGCTCCCCCGAGCAGGGAGTCGGGGGTGGCCAGCACCGTCTTGTCGAGCATCACGACGGAGGTCGTGGTGTTGAGGGCACGGTCAGCGGCAGTGATCTGCACGTGCTTGGCCGCAGTCGGGTTCGACACGGTGAAGACGGTCGCGCCGGGTACCGACTTGGTGTCAGCGGTCAGCGTCTTGCCCGAGCCATCGCGAGCGGTGACCGTGCCGGCACCGGAACCGGCGTCGGTGACCTTGGCGATGACCGAGGCGGTGCCGTCGGCGTTGTTACGCACCGAGGTGGCCAGCTTCGGGGCACTGACGTCGAGGATGAAGGGCATCTCGACGGTCTGCCAACTGAAGTCCGGCGACAGACGAGCCTGCACCCTGAAGGTGTACTTGCCCTCGGGAGCCGTGACGAAGGTGGCCTTCTTGGCGTCCCACACCTTGCCGTCCCAGCCGCGGTCGGGGTCACTCTCGGCGGCGTTGGTCTCGGCGCCGACGAGGTCGTTCAGCAGCATGTGCTGCAGGTCGCGGTTGGAACCAAGCTCGCGGACGGTCTTGCCGTTGGCGTCGACGACGGAGAACTTGAGCTCCTGTGCCGAACGCAGCAGCAGCGTCTGGGCGAAGATGGTGTCGAGCATCCCGTCACCGTTGGGGGAGAAGAAGTTGGCTCCCACACCGCGCTCGATGGTCATCGAGTCGAAGGCCTTGCTGGCGAGCACGGTCTTGTGCGGGTTCTCCTTGCCGAAGACCTGGGACATCAGCGACGGCGCCTTGGAGTAGACGGGGGTGTCGATGATGTTCTCGGCGTTCCAGTCACCGACGAAGCCCATGTAGGGCAGGGTCAGGTCAGGCTGGGACGGATCGGTGGACGAGAACTTGAACCAGCCCCCGATCCAGTGGGAGTCGCTGGTCTTCGGGGTGATGGTCCAGGAGACATTGGCGGTGCCGTGGGCCGGAATCGTCACGGTGTGAGTCCCGGCGGCGGCCTTCTCCGCGGTTGAGCACGAGGTCAGCGGGTTGTCGCCACTGTGGTCCTCGTTGATGACGCAGGTCTGGCTGGTGGTGAAGGTCTGCGGCTTGTCACCGAGGTTGGTGAGGACGACGTTGACCTCACGAGCCGAGGTGATCTCCTTGAGGGCGGCGTTGGGCCGGCCGTTGACGGTCGCCAGCACGCGAGTCCTGGTGGCGCGGTCAACCTGGGCGAGTCCGGCACCGATCTGGCGGGGAGCCAGTGGCACCCCGTTGGGGTACTTGAGGATCTCGGCGGTGTTCGACATCGCGGTGCGCAGGGTGGAATCCGCCGCGACGCGGGACAGGCTGGGATTGGTCTTCCTCAGTGACTGCAGCATGAGGGCCGACAGTCCGGCGACGTTCGGGGTGGCCATCGAGGTGCCCGACATGAGGCCGTACTTGTTGTCGTTGAGGGTCGAGTAGACGGACCCACCGATACCGGCGATCTCAGGCTTGAAGTTGAGGTCCGGGGTGGCTCCCCATGAGGTGAAGCTCGAGGCGAGCAGCGGGTCGGGGTTGTCGACCAGCCTGTTGGACCTGGTGAGCTGGATCGACACCTCCTTGCCGGACTTCATGACGGCGACGAGCTTCTGGCCGTCGTCGTGACCCATGCCGGAGACCGGAACCGTGGAACCGTCGATGCCGGCCATGCCGGGGATGTCGTTCCCGCCGCCGGCATTGTTGAAGATGATGACACCGGTTGCACCCTTGTCAACGGCGTTCTTCACCTTGTCGGCGAAGGAGATCTCACCGCGCTCGATGAGGGCCCAGTTGCCCTTGACCTCGGCCGCGACCTGCTTGGGCTTGCCGATGCCGGCGGCCACCAGCTTGTGGACCTCGACGTCTCCTGGGCCGGCCTGCTGCTGGTAACCGACCTCGGCCGATCCGCCGTCCCAGCTGGCCTTCGCAGCGGTGACGACCTTGTGGGCGTTGTTGATTGACGCTACGGACCAGGCGGCTGGGGCGGTGGCGGGGCTACCGAGGGCGCCGTTGTCGAGGAGTTCGAGGGCGTCGACCTCGTCGCCCTGGGCGGAGGTCGACAGGCCGTCGTTGCCCGCGGCGACGATGACCTGGACTCCAGCGTGCTGGGCGTTGGCGATGGCGAGGGCCTCACCCTGATCGGCGGAGTCCACGCCGTTGGCAGAGCCGAGGGACATGTTGATGACGTCAGCGCCGTGACGTACCGATTCCTCGATGGCGGCGACGATGTCGTCGGTGTAGGCCGATCGGGACTTGGCGGGATCGTTGGAGAACACCTTCATGGCGAGGAGCTGGGCTTCGGGGGCGGCGCCGTTGACGCGTCCATTGGTGACGGCGTCGGCGTCAGACCCACCGTTGGCAGCCACGATGCCGGCAACATGCATGCCGTGCTGGGACGCAGTGGTGTCCTTGACGTTGCTGTTGCGGTCGGCGAAGTTGTAGCCATAGGGCACCTTGTCGGTGAATCCGTCAGCAGCCTCGAGCTTGGCATCGGTTTTGCCCCCGGCGTCGAGACGCATGTCCTGGTGCTTGATGTCGATACCGGTGTCGACGATGGAGACGACGGTTCCTCGTCCGTCGAGTCCGGTCGTGCGAGCTGCAGTGGCTCCGGTCGCCAGGTTGGCGTCGTCATCGACCGCCTCGTAGGCGCGCACCGGTTTGACGGAAATGACGCCCGGCTGGGTCTCCAGGATGGGGATGTCAGAGGTCTCGACCCAGGCCGAGAACCCCTTGACGAGCATACCGAATCGGCGGTCAACCTTGATCGGGACCTTGGACTGGATGGCACTGATGGTGCGGCTCAGTTCGGCGAGATTGGTTTTCTCGACACCGCGTCCGGAAGGCTGCCCCTTCAGGAGCACCATGACCTTGACCTTCTCGGACTGCGTCTGAGTCGCGGGAGTGAGAGAGGGGATCGGTGGTGTTGGACTCGGGGTGGCCATCGCGACCGGAGTGGCTGCCAGCGTCAGCGCAACAATGCCTGCGAGCAGCCCTCCTCCTCGAGATGTACGCATATGTGTGACCGTCTTTCCTCGACACTGCGGCCGGACCTCCCGGGCTCGCATGCATGGCAGACAGATTGTCCACGGATCCGGCGCAGTAGACACTGTGACCACATGTCGGACCCTCGAGCGTAGCCCCAGCCTTTAGGGAGAATCCTGTCGGACCGCCCCCGGTGAGCGTGAGACCGCGACGGAGAAATTGATTAAATCGTTACCTATGGCTCAGGAAAGCCTAAGTGTCTATCTGATGCATGGATCGTGGGCTCTGAGTGCCGTAGGGGTGAGACGGTCAGGGCTGATCTTGTGGATTCGGAGAACGACGACCCAGCGGGTAAGCTGTTCAACTGGCTGCCCGTCATGGCAGCTGACCGGTCGGGCAGACCCCGGTCGGTGGCATTCGCCCTCCTGCCACGGGATGTACTCGTGGCCGCTGAGACCAGAGGAGGTGGAGTCAGCGTATGCGTAAGTACGAGGTCATGATCATCATAGATCCGACCGTCGAGGAGCGTCAGGTCGATTCCCTCATGGAGAAGTACCTGAAGATCATCACTGACGAGAAGGGCACCGTTGACAACGTCGACGTATGGGGCAAGCGCCGCCTGGCCTACGACATCCAGAAGAAGTCTGAAGGCATCTACGTCGTGATCAACGCGACCTGTGAGCCTGCGACCATTCAGGAGATGGATCGCCTTCTCGCCATTGACGAGAAGATCCTGCGCACCAAGGTCATGCGTCCCGAGATCCACTGAGGATCGAGGACCCGCGCTGTTCGCCTCTGTTCTTCGGGGAGATTCCGAAGACTGTCCTAGGTGGGCGGCACACTGGAACCATTGATTCGCAAAACCCCGAACCGCGGAGAGTGACATGGCTGGCGAAACCCCCATCACGGTGATTGGCAACTTGACTGCCGATCCTGAGCTGCGCTTCACCCCTAGTGGGGTGCCTGTCGCGAATTTCACGGTGGCATCAACCCCGCGAACCTTCGACCGACAGACCAACGAGTGGCGCGACGGCGAGGCAATGTTCCTCAACTGCTCCGTGTGGCGTCAGTTCGCCGAGAATGTCGCTGAGTCCCTCTCCAAGGGCATGCGTGTCATCGTCAACGGCAACCTCAAGGCTCGCTCCTACGAGGATCGCGACGGCAACCGCCGTACCTCCTACGAGATCGATGTCAACGAGGTGGGTCCGTCACTGAGGTTCGCCTCGGCCAAGGTGGCCCGCAACCAGTCCTCCGGCGGAGGCAATTGGGGCGGCAATGCTGGCGGTGGCCAGGGTGGCTGGTCCGGCGGCAATGGTGGCCAGGGTGGTAACTGGGGTGGAAGCTCCGGTAATCAGGGGTCCTACAACAATGGTGATGCCAACCGCGGCGGCGGAGTCGATCCTTGGGCCTCGGCCCAGACCGATGAGCCCCCGTTCTGATCGGTAGATCTTTGATCGGGAGGTCAGATTCTCCGACCGCCATCGTCATCGATACAAGAAACATCAGGTTCGGTGCCCCGTATGGGGCCACGGACAAGGCACATTCCGGCGAAAGCCGGGCTTTCACACGAAGGAGAGCACCACAATGGCCGGTCCACAGCGCAAGTCTGTGAACAAGAAGAAGGTCGTCCCCGTCAAGACTGTGCACATCGGCGCGGTCGACTACAAGGACACTGCCCTGTTGCGCAAGTTCATCTCCGAGCGAGGCAAGATCCGCGCTCGTCGCGTCACCGGGCTGTCGGTCCAGGATCAGCGCAAGGTCGCCATCGCGATCAAGAACGCTCGCGAGCTCGCACTGCTCCCGTACGCCTCGACGGCTCGCTGAGAAGGGAGAAAGACATGAAGCTCATTCTCACGGCTCCGGTGGCCAAGCTCGGTGCCCCCGGTGACATCGTGGAGGTCAAGGACGGTTACGGCCGTAACTACCTGCTGCCGCAGAACTACGCCATCAAGTGGACGCGCGGTGCTGAGGCCCAGATCAAGGACATCACCCGCGCCCGCGAGGCCAAGGAGATCAAGTCCAAGGAGGAGGCCGAGCAGGTCCGTTCGCAGCTGGAGCACCTGGTCGTCCAGGTGACCGTCCAGGCTGGCGAGAGCGGTCGTCTGTTCGGTGCCGTCACCCCTGGCGACATCGCCCTGGCCGTCAAGAAGGCTGGTGGCCCCGCCCTCGACAAGCGGACCATCGAGATCAGCAAGCCGATCAAGACCATCGGCAAGCACACCGTCGGCGTCAAGCTGCATGACGCCATCAAGGGTCACGTCACGGTGGAGACTGTCCCTGCCGCGTGATCTGACGCACACGCAGGCATGAGGGAGGGCACCCATGTGGGTGCCCTCCCTTTGTTGCGTCACCACCGGCGAAAGTTATGACGAAGCCTGACTCCATTGTGCAGCCGCACGGGGTCACCGCACGGCGACTGAGAAATCAGCGGGTTGTAACGCTCAACCACCAGGGTACGTATCGTGCCGAAATTACGGTTCAGGCCGGTGCGGATGTTCTCCAGGCGCTCCTCGGGGAGGGGATTCGTCTGCAGTACGGCGCATCCCGAGCACGACTGCGAGTCCACTGATGCCGAAGGCGATGCGCCAGCCCCAGGTGCCGATCTGATCGTGGGCCAACGTGGCGGTCCCGATGAGTAGGACGGCTTTGGCGACGTGGGTGGAACCATGCTGCACATGAGTGGAAAAGTGTGGCACTGTTCACAGAGTTGTCACACGATGGGGCGAGGCGTGGCAGAAGACGGCGACTGGCAGGCCGGTGTGGTGTTCACCCACACGTTGTCGCTCGTCCTTGATGACAAGGCGCAAGAGGTTCTTCGTGGTGTTCGGAACCGGCTCATGGCAGCAGGGATTCGGGTGCTGCACGAGCCTGCCCATGTCACGGTGGCGGCGGTGTCGACCATGGATGGCGTTGATCGTGATCTCGTCGACGTCGGGTGGCCGGAACGAGTGATGCTGACGACCTCGTGTCGATTGCCGAATTCTGACGGTGTGGTGGCGCTGTGCCCTCACGATCCAGCGCGCTCCGACGTCATCCGTTCTCAGGCCGGGTGCTCCGGCACCAGCTCCCCTGCCCACCCTCGCTCGGGTCTCGCGGTCTGCGATCCCATCACCCCCGTCCCCATGATGATTTCTGACACCTCGCCGGGGGAGAGTGTCGAATCGTGCTCCTTCCCCTCCGAGGTCGACGGTTTTCGCACCTCCGGGATTCCGGAGGTGCTTCGCAGACCCCACGAGGCTCTGCATCATCGGCTGGCTGGGGCCGGAGTCACCACCTTCAATTACTACGGGCCGCGGTGGTGGAATCCTCACGTCACGATGGGATACCAGGTTCCGCCTGCCTTCCAGGGGCGTGCGGTCGAGATCCTGGCCGACGTCGTGCCTCTCGAGGTCGGGGTGACGGGGGTTTTCGTCTGGTGTGTCGAGGACGGTCGAACGTACTCCCTGTGGCCCTGAGCGCGAAAACCGTCATCATGGGTGGGGGGAGATCACAGCAGCGATGGCTCTCCATCCTGGGGCGACATTTTTCGTCACCCTGGGGCTGTCTGGTGCCCTCACGGGCTCGAGACACGAACATGTCGGATGACATCGTCAAGGCGTTCAACGATCAGATCTCCTCGGACTCACCGCTGACATGACTTACCGTCAGCGGTCATTGAGGCCATCGGCGATGGCGGCCCAGACCTGTCTCGTCAGGACGCCGAGCTCGGCTCTCGCATGGAGTCCATTGAGAACGCTGAATGACGTTGCACGACGCGGGGCTCGCCCTGACGATGCACCTTGCCCAGCCTGTTGTGGCTTATGGTCGTAACTGTGAGAGAGCTGTGTGCATGACGACCGTGGTCGTCGCTGGGAGGTCTCAACCCCGACCACGGCCATTGATGTCAGGCGACAGGGCATTTGCGTAGCAAAACTGTCGGTCTCTGCGTCTATGGTGTTAGCCCGGATGCATTGACGTGGATCAGCGTCTGCCGCATCCGCACGGCCCCCAATCGAGAGGTTTCCATCCGTGAACTGGCTGCACGCCGTCATCCTCGGCATTGTCGAGGGCATTACCGAGTTCCTGCCTGTCTCCAGTACGGGCCATCTCCGCATCGTCGAGAAGCTGCTGGGGTATGACATCCAGGGTGCCGGGATCACTGCCTTCACCGCGATCATCCAGGTCGGTGCGATTATCGCCGCCATCATTTACTTCTGGTCTGACATCGTGCGCATCGTCGTCGCGTGGTGCAAGGGCCTGGCCCACAAGGAGGATCGCGACGATCCGGATTACACCCTCGGGTGGGGCATCATCCTGGGTTCGATTCCGGTGGGCATCGTCGGCCTGTTGTTCAAGGACGCCATCGAGAACACCCTGAGTTCCCTGTGGGTGGTCGCCATTGCCCTCATCGTCTGGAGTGGCGTGATGTGGCTGGGGGACCGTCAGTCGGGCCTCGACCGCGGCATGAAGGAAGTCGGCATCTTTGACGCCATCTTCATCGGCTGCTTCCAGGCACTGGCTCCGCTGTTCCCGGGTATTTCTCGTTCGGGCGCGACGATCTCTGCCGGTCTGTTCCGTAAGTTCGATCGCGCGACCGCGACCCGTCTCTCCTTCTTCATGGGTATCCCGGTGCTCGTGGCTGCGGGCATCTACGAGACCATTTCGGCCACCAGTGACATCTCCACCGCCAGCGGCGGCGCCAACGCGATTGGTTGGGGGCCGACGATTCTGGCGACGGTGGTCTCCCTCATCGTGGCCTACGTCTCGATCGCGTGGCTGCTGAAGTTCGTCTCCTCGAACAAGTTCACCGGGTTCATCTGGTATCGCATCGTCGTGGGCCTCATCATGATCGGCCTCATCCTGACGAACGTGGTCACCGCCTGATCCTCATCTGACGCATCGAGGGCCGACCTGCCTCAAGCGGGGTCGGCCCTCGACATCGTGTGCGTAGATCACCCAGATTGGACCTCCCTCAGTCTCCCGACTCAGCCGCCATTGAGCGGTTGAAATCCTGTTTCATGGCGCGCCATCCGTCGGCGTCGCGCCCGGCGAACCAGTAGGCCGACAGCTGCACCCTCTCTTTCGGTAGTCCGCGCTCGAGGCGCAGGTGACGGTGCATGGGGCGGACCATCGCTGCCTCTCCGTGAACGAAGGCGTGGACGTCGGCAGGCAGGTCGAGGTCCCCCACAGTGGCGACAATCCCCGCGAGATCCCGGGGAACCGTCACGATTGTGATGCGGTCGTCGCCGGGGAGGGGGTAATGGTGATGCCCGTCAACGAGGACGACCGTGGCGCGGGCCGATTCCGGCAGGGCAGCGAGGGCGTTCGCTACTGCTGGCAGAGCGACCGCGTCGGCGACGGCGAGCAGGTGGGTGAGGTCCGAAGGCATCCGCCAGTGGCCTCCCGGGCCCCGTACTGCAACCTTGTCCCCGGGCTTGACGATTCTCGACCACTGGGATCCGGGGCCATCATGGGCGTCCGCCTCGGTCTCGGGCCCGAACTGCAGGACGTCGATGCCCCACGATCCGTCATCGGACCAGCGGCGACGGGTGTATGTACGCAGCTGGGGATGGGAGGTGTCCTCGCTGACAGGTGCGCGGAGGTCGGCCCCATTGGACGGCAGGACGATCTTGACGTGATCGTCGACCGAGGTGATGGGTGGCATGTCACACGGTTCGAAGTCGATCGAGATGACGTTGGGGATGTCGTGGCGGACCTCACGGACCCGCGCCAGATGCCGGGCTTTGACCATGTGGCCAGGCTACATCAATTAAGAAACAATAGTGTTTCCAAATGTGTGTGGGTCCGGGTTTGTGGCGTGCGAGACAGGCATCTGGAGGCGGGAACCCCACTTCTCCAGGAGTTGTCCACAGGGTTATCCACCAACTGGGGACAACTCACACAGATGTAATTCGGTCAGTGTGGTTCGTAATCTGCTCTGCCTCCAGATGCGAAAAATGTCAGCCGAGGTGGGGGAGGCAACACGGGAGTGCCTTCCCCCGACCTCAGCTGACAAGAATCGCCGGACACCGCATCCAGGCAACCGACGATGACCGTCAGCTGCCGTCAGGACAGCGCAGCGTCGGTGATGGTCTTGGTGGACACTGTCGGACCGCCGTGGGGAACAACCTCGGTCTGGGGTGGTTCCTTGGCGAGGGAACGCTGTCGAATGCGCGTTGCGATGTTCGTACCGGCCAGCACAGCCAGGAACACCACACCGGAGACTGCCGACATCATGGACGAGGTTGCCAGGTCCCAGGTCTTTGCCAGCTCGAACCCGACAATGGCCGAAACCACCGCCACGACGACGGTCCACCCCACCATCCGGCGTAGGGTCTTCGCCATCAGGAGGGCAGTGGCCGGCGGAGCGATCATGAGTGCGACGACGAGGATGGATCCGACCGCCTCGAAACACACCACCACCGTCAGGGCGATGAGGCACATGAGGATTCCGTTGGACAGCCGGACCGGCAGGCCCATGGTGCGAGCCAGCTGCGGGTCAAAGGTCGCCACCGCAAGCACCCTTCGCATCGCGAAGAGGACGATCGCGGTGATGACACACACCACGATCTCCTTCCACATCGTGATGGGGCCGATGTCGATCGTCCCGAACACGATGTGGTTCACCGACAATGCCTGCAGGTTGATGTTACCGGCGAGAATCGTCGATTCATCGATGTGAACCTCAGTCAGCACCGTCGACAACAGGATGACACCGATGGAGAACAGCACCGGGAAGATCAACCCCTGGTTTGCGTCGCCGGTGACCAGTCCGGTTCGGGCCAGCCACTCGGCCCCGATGACGACGACCAACCCCATGAGCGTGGCGATGACAACCAGCAGTGGCGAGTTCAACGAGCCCGACAGCAGCGCCCCGATGGCGATACCCGGCAGCACCGCGTGGGACATCGCGTCGACGAGCATCGACTGGTGGCGCAGCACAAGGAAGATCCCGGGCACTGAGCAGGTGACAGCCGTGACGATGGCCAGGAGCAGGATGGAAGTGATGAGTGGCATGTCAGTTCTCCTCTGCCTGTGCTGCCAGTGCGCGACGCCGTGACACCCAGATCTGGGTCAATGACCGGTGCGGGGAGAAGAGCATGGAGAAGGCGAACACGACGAACAACACGACGACGATGACCGGCCCGGTCGGCACCCGGCCCATGCACACGGCCAGGTAGGAACCGGCGGCTCCGCACAGCGCTCCCAAGATCGCGGCGAGGATGATCATGGTGTGCATGTGGCGTACCCACAGCCGGGCGGCGGCAGCCGGCATGATGGCCAAGGCGATCATGAGTACCAGTCCCACGGTCTTGACCCCGATGACGATGGCCGTCGTCGTTACCAGGAACAGAATCGTCGACACGGTACGCCCGGAGTATCCGGACATCGTTGCGAAGACCGGGTCGAAGATGAAAAGTGTCAGCCCACGCCAGGTGAGGGTCGCCACCCCGACCGCGATGAGCCCGAAGACGAGGATGACGATGTTGTCCTCGGTCGTCAGAGTGGCGGCGTTACCGAAGAGGTAGGTGTTGATTCCCTGACGGTTGGGCAGGGTGGACTGGGCGATGATGCGCAGCCCGACCATGCCACCGCCGTAAAAGAGTGCCAGGCAAATGGCCATCGCTGCGTCGATACTCACCCGCGAGTGGGCGCTGATGACGTTGGCCAGCAGGGCCGCGAGCGCCGACGAGATGACGGCACCGATCGTCAAGGTGACCATGGAGCGACCGTTGACGTTGAACACCGCGGCCGCCACGATGAAGGCCCCGACGACCCCTGCGATGGCGGAGTGCCCGATGACGTCGGCCAACAGGGACTGTTTCCGCTGGTACAGCAGACACCCCAGCCCGCCGGAGAACAGTCCGATGAGGACCGTGCCGATGAGCATCGTCCGGTAGGTGTAGCTGCCGAAGAACTCCGAGGCGGGGACGATCTCGGCAAGAACGAGGTCGCTCATCGTGCCCCCGTGAAGATGTCGTCGCTGATGCCGTAGGCAGTGTGGACGGTCTCGGTGGTGAAAGCCTCGGCAAGGGGCCCGAAGGAGACGACCTTCCCCTCTGCCAGCAGGCACGCCCAGGTACAGATGCTGGCCACACTGGCGAGGTTGTGATGGACGATGACGAGGGTTTTGCCCTCCGAGACGAGTATGTCAAGAACGGACATCAGGGTGCGCTCGCTGGCCGCGTCGACGCCGGCGAAGGGCTCGTCCATGAAGAAGAAGTCGGGGCGCTGGGCCAGGATCCGCGCCATGAAGGTCCGCTGTTTCTGTCCACCGGAGAGTTCAGTGATATGCCGGTCGGCGTACTTCGCAATGCCGACGGTCTCCAGCGACTCCCGGACGATCTGCTTCTCCGCAGCTCCGGGGCGCTTGAACCACCCAAGTCTGCCAAAGGTTCCCTGAGCCACGACATCTCCGACAGTCGCCGGGTAGTCCCAGTCGACGTCAGCGGCTTGTGGCATGTACCCGATGCGGTGACGTATCTGGTTGAGGGGTTTGCCGAAAATCTGGACTGACCCGGTGAGGGTGGGGATGAGCCCGAGAGTGGCTTTCATGAGGGTGGACTTGCCAGCCCCATTGGGGCCAAGGAGGGCCAGGGCCTCACCCGTGGGCAAGCTGAGGCTGGCGTGGGACACGGCGATGGTGTCCTGGTACGCGACGGTGAGGTCGTCAACCTCGAGGGCTGCTGGTTCGGGGGAGGACATGGGCTTCTCCTTGCAGACAGGTGCCGCCCACGTGGTCATGGGCGGCACTGTTCCGCTCACTTGAGGGCGTTGGTGATGGTTTCCGCGTTGTACTGGAAGACGCCCAGGTAGGTGTCGACCGGGGCGGCCTCGCCGAGCGAGTCGGCGTACAGCGGCTTGTCGGACACGGTCACGGATCCACCCTTGGCGGCGACGGCCTCCTTGAGGTGCTTGATGGCTTCAGGGTTCTTGAGGTTGTCCTGGAAGATGGTCTTGATCTTCTTGTCGGCAATGAGCTTGGCGAGGTCGTCCAGCTGAGCCGCGCTCATCTCGGACTCCGAAGAGACGAAGTCGGTGGCGTGGATCTCGATGCCGTAGGTCTTGCCGAGATAGTTGAAGGCGTCGTGACCGGTGATGAGGATGCGATGACCCTTGGGGATCTGGTTGAAGAGTTCGCCCGCCTTCTTCTTCTCCTCATCGATCTTCTTGTTGTAGGCCTCGCCGTTCTTCTCGTAGGTGTCGGCGTTGGCCTTGTCGATCTCACCCAGCTTCTTGGCGGTGGCGGTCACGACGTGCTTCCAGTTGTCGGGGGAGTTCCACACGTGAGGATCGTGGCCCTCGACCTTGCCGTCCTCCTCCCAGGGGAGCAGATCGGACTCGGGGATGGATTCAGCGGCGGGGACCTGCTTGGCCTTGAGCTTGTCGAAGTGGTCCATCATGTGGTGTTCCATGTCATGGCCGGTCCATACCACGACGTCGGCCTTCTCGATGGCCTCGATGTCACCGGTGGACAGTTCTTGGGTGTGGGGGTCGCCGCCGGGCTTGACGAGCACCTTGACCTTGGCGTCAGGGGCGATGTTGTGGACGGCGTCTCCGAGGTATCCGGTGGAGGCAACGACGTTGAGAACCTTCTTGCCGGAATCACCGGATTCAGGATTGGACTTCTCGGTGGAACAGCCGCCGATGCCGGCAGTCATGGTCAATGCTGCGACGACGGCAGCCGCTGATCGAAGGATGGAGGACTTCATGAGCCTGGCTCCTAGGTGGTGTGAGGTGTGTGCCCGTGCGGTCACATGAGCAATCGAGACCATAGCAAAGGTGAGCCTTACCTAATGTGAGGGGGTGGGGATTTCGCACCTCCCCGCTCCAGATACCTCTCGCACTCGATGTCGCTGTGAGGGTGGACAATGGACCGGCAGTGTCAACAGGAGGCCAGGTCAGTGACGGTTCCAGAACTTTTCGGAGACCCGGATCAATGGCCTGACGAGGATCTCATCGCGATCACGGGAGCTCTCAGCCCTCACCTGGTGTTGGCGGCGCTCCACGAGGGCGTCTTTCCCATGCCCATCACTGATGACGAGGTACCCCCGGAGTTCCAGGGCGCGACGGCGTGGTGGTCTCCCATGCGCCGAGGTATCCTGCTGCCCGGTCATCTCAAGGTCGCTCGCAGCCTGCGCAAGTCGACCAAGCACCAGACAACCACCGTCGACCGCGCCTTTGATGAGGTCATCGCACGATGCGCTGACCCGAATCGCCCCTACGCCTGGATTGATGACCACGTCATCGAGGCGTATGGCTACCTCCATGAGCGAGGCTGGGCTCATTCGGTGGAAACCTGGGACGACACGGGTCGTCTCGTGGGCGGGCTCTACGGCGTCAGTGTGAGCGGATTGTTCAGCGGGGAATCGATGTTCCATGACCCTCAACATGGGCGCGACGCCTCCAAGACGGCGTTGCTGAGGCTGGTGTGTGAACTCGGGTCGGGATTGTTGGACGTGCAGTGGAGCACCCCACACCTGGCACGTCTCGGCGTCACTGAGGTCGACCGGGCGGAATACCTCAATCTCCTCGATGACGCCCTGGATCGTCCGGCTCCGCACTGGACGAGCCCCGATGATCCGGCGTGGAACGGCGTCCAGCTCCTTGATCGGCTGCGCGAAATGCCCGTCTGATGGAGTCGGGGTCACTGTGGTGATCTCGCGGATAGTCTGACCGCGTGTACGGATACTTCGGCCCCGCAGGCACTTTCACCCATCAGGCCCTCAAGACCCTCGGCCATGTCGATGCACGCCCCTATGCGACGGTTGGCGCCGCATTGCAAGGAGTCGTCGACGGTGACGTCGAGGCATCGTTGGTCCCCATCGAAAATTCCGTCGAGGGCGGGGTGAGCGCGACCCTGGACACCCTCGCCACTCTGGGCGGTGTGCACATTGTTCGTGAGGTCGTCATCCCGGTGCAATTCAATCTTTACGTTCGACCCGGGACGACGCTGTCATCGATCCGCCACGTCCTGACCCACCCCCATGCCGCGAACCAGTGCCGGGACTGGCTTGCTGCCAACCTCCCGAAGCACGTTGACGTCACCCAGGGCGGGTCGACTGCCGCCGCAGCGAAGGAGGTGTCGGACCCACAGTCCCGTTATGATGCTGCAGTCTGCGCCGAAGTTGCGGGAACGATGTATGGATTGACAGCTGTGGCACAGGCAATTGCGGACAATCCGAATGCTGTCACGAGATTCATCTTGGTCGCGAGAAGTGGCCAGATGAGTGCTCGCACAGGGGACGACCGCACGACTGTTGTCGTCGTTCCCCCAAGCGATCACCCGGGTGCCTTGTTGGAAATCCTGCAGCAGTTCTCCTTCCGCAAAATCAATCTGTCGAGAATTGAATCGAGGCCGACCAAGGACCGTCTCGGTGAGTACTGCTTCTCCATTGACGCCATCGGTCACGTCGCGGACGAAAGGATGGCTGCTGCGCTCAAGGGGTTGTACCGGATCAGCCGTCAGGTGATCTTCCTCGGATCCTATCCAAACGGTTCCACAAGGGGGCTTGCGTCTCCGGAGGGTCCTGATGTCATCCGCGGCTTCAGCGACGAGGACTACGTGGCTGCGGAGAAGTGGTTCCAAGGGGTCATCGGGAAATCGTGACGTACGCATCGTCCTCGCAGGCTCCCGACCGGTAGGATCGGCCACATGATCGATCCCAAGCTCCTGCGAACGGATCCGGATTCCGTTCGCCGCTCCCAGATCGCCCGCGATGAGGATCCCTCGGTCGTCGACGAGATCATCGCTGCTGATGAGGCTCGTCGTGAGGCCATTGCCGCCCACGAGAACCTGCGCGCTGAACAGAAGGGGCTGGGCAAGCGCATCGCCAAGGCGTCCGGCGACGAGAAGGCCGAGTTGCTGGCTCGCACCAAGTCGATTGCCAGTGAGGTCTCCGATCTCAAGAAGGCCGCTGACGAGGCTGACGCCCAGTTCGTCGAGCTCGCCAAGACCCTTGGCAACATCGTCATCGATGGCGTTCCCGCTGGTGGCGAGGATGAGGGAGTCATCAAGGAGACCGTCGGCACCCCACGTGACTTCGCCGCGGAGGGCTTCGTACCCAAGGATCATCTCGAGATCGGCGAGGCCCTTGGCGCGATCGACATGGAGCGCGGTACCAAGATTTCCGGCTCCCGCTTCTACGTCCTCACCGGCGTCGGCGCCCAGCTGGAGTTCGCCTTGCTGAACCTGGCGATGTCGAAGGCAGCGCAGTGGGGATTCACCCCGATGATCCCGCCGGCTCTCGTCAAGCCCTCGGCAATGGAGGGAACCGGATTCCTCGGCCAGGCCGCTGACGACGTCTACTACCTGCCCAAGGACGACCAGTACTTGGTGGGCACCTCCGAGGTTGCCCTGGCTGCGTTCCACTCCGACGAGATCCTCGCCGACGCCGAGCTGCCGAAGCGCTACGTCGCTTTCTCCCCGTGCTACCGACGCGAGGCCGGCTCCTATGGCAAGGACACCCGCGGTATCTTCCGCGTCCACTGGTTCGACAAGGTCGAGATGTTCGTCTACTGCCTGCCCGAGGAGGCCGAGGGCTGGCACGAGAAGCTGCTGAGCTTCGAGAAGGACTTCATCTCGGCGCTGGAGATCCCGTTCCAGGTGCTCGACGTCGCCTCCGGTGATCTGGGCCTTTCGGCCGCTCGCAAGTACGACTGCTACGGCTGGCTGCCGACCCAGAGTCGTTACCGCGAGATCACCTCGACCTCGAACTGCACGACCTTCCAGGCACGTCGTCTCTCCATCCGTCACCGCGGACCTGACGGGGTCGAACCGCTGGCCACCCTCAATGGCACCCTGTGCGCGATGACCCGCATCATCATCATGCTGCTGGAGAATCACCAGCAGGCTGACGGTTCGGTGCGTGTGCCCGAGGCGCTGCGTCCCCACCTCGGTGGTCGCGAGTTCATCGAGCCGTCGATGTGAGTGACGAGCCGTACTACTGGGAACTGCCCGACGGCACCATCAAGCAGGTCAACCCGTTCACGGGTACGAAGGTGTGGACGATTCCTGGCCGCGGCGCCCGTCCGCTGGGTGAACCAGCCGCGCAGACTCGGGAGCTGACCGAGCGCGATCGTCGCGCGACCTGCGCCTTCTGCCCGGACAACCTGCTGGCGACCCCTCCGGAGAAGACCCGGTTGGTGAAGCGTGACGGCGGGCGGGTGCGGGGCCACGACCTCGTGCGTCGCGTCCCGGCGGACCAGCTCGACGCCACCATCGCGGAGTTCCGACGGATACCCAACTTGTTCGAGATCTTGTCGTGGCAGTACTGGCAGATCAACTGGGGGATGGACCTCCCGCGTGCCTCGCGCGACTGGCAGGAGGAATACCTGTCAAACCCGGCGGGGGAGGCCCATGTCCGGTCGGTTCTCAACGCCAAGTTCAAGGCGGTTGGGGCGGACAAGCGCGGTGAGGACCTCGACCCGAAGGAGTTGCGGGAGGCCTCTGCGGCCTTTTTCGCCGGTGGGCACGACGTCATCGTCGCCAGACGGCACTACACCGACGACGCGACGACGACGGCCGATGTTGCCGGATCGGCAAGCCTGACCGTTGACGAGCACCGGGCGTTCATGGCCCTGACCGTCGACTCGATGATCCAGCTGCACCGACACAACAAGCACGTCCGCTATGTGGTGGCCTTCCAGAACTGGCTCAAGCCGGCCGGGGCGTCGTTCGATCATCTGCACAAGCAGCTGGTGGCCATTGACGAGGTGGGAGCCGACAACGAGTCGGTGCTGTCCAAGGCCGTCCTCGACCCGGGCATTTTCAATCGCTGGGGGCCTGATTTCGCGGTCGAGCACGGTCTGGTGCTGGCCCGCAACGAGGGCGCTGTCATGATGGTTGGTTTTGGCCACAGATACCCTTCGGTCGAGGTGTGGTCGACGGGCCGCGCTGACCAGCCGTGGCGTGTCGACGACGACGGGATTGACGCCATGTCGGACCTGTTGCACGCCGCCCACGTCGCCGTCAGCGATGATGTGCCGGCCAATGAGGAGTGGCATTACCGTCCGATGAGGACCGGAGTGCCGGTGCCGTGGCGGATCATCCTCAAGTTGCGCATCTCGACCTTGGCCGGGTTCGAGGGCGGGACGAAGATCTACGTCAACACCATCTCCCCGACGACTCTGACCGCGATGCTGCTGCCGAAGCTCTTCGAGGCCCGGGCGGCAGGGCGTATCGCCCCGATGGACCTCGGGGCGGAGTGTCGCATTGAACCGGGTGTGTTGCGGGCAGGGCAGGTCGACTGAGGCCGGTTCCCGGCTATCGGGGGCAGCCAGGCGGAGTGACCGGTCTCAGAACCAGCGTCCCAGCTCGACTGCGGTGCCGCCGTCGGCAAAGCAGGGGGCGACGTCGTCAGCAATGGCCTTGACGGAGTCGGGGGCGTCGCCGACGGCCACTCCACGTCCAGCCCACTGCAACATCTCGACATCGTTGTTGCCGTCGCCGATGGCCAGCACGTCCTTGGGATCGATGCCCTTGATACGGCACAGGGTGTCAAGGGCAGAGGCCTTCGTCACGCCCTCCGGAGTGATGTCGAGCCAGGCCGACCAGCCGATGACGTAGGAGACGCTGTGCAGGTCGAGGCTGTGGGCCAGGTCGCGGAAGGAGTCGGCATAACCGTTCGGGTCGCGGATGATGACGCGCGGGGCCGGACGGGAGCGCAACTCGTCAATGGTCTCGATGTGGAGTTCGCCCTGCAGCTCCCCGGCGGGGAAGAGCTGGTTGAGGCGGTAACCGACGCCGACATCCTCAACCGCGATGAGCGCTTGCGGGTAGACGTCCATGACGTGATCGATGATGGGTCGCGGATCAAAGGTGACTTGGGACTCGACCTTGACGGGGGACATCGTCGCGGTGACGGCTCCGTTGGACACCACCACATGCCCTCCCTGCAGGCCGAGAGCCTCATGGACGGGGATGGCTCCGAAGAGCCCTCGCCCGGTCGCCAGGACGACAGGGACGTCGATCTTGGCGACCGCCATACGGATTGAGTCCGGGAGTTCGCCCTCAAAATCGACGAGGGTCCCGTCGATGTCGAGGGCCACCATACGAGGATTGAATGTCATGTCAGCCAGACTGCCACCGTGTGATGGTCATGCGGTGAACAGGACGTGACTTTCTCAGGCAGCCAGCCGTGCGCGGCTCGGGTGCGGGCGTCCGGTCACCGACTCGTACGCAGCGGCCAGGCTGGTCGTCTTGACTTTCGCAGGAGCCTTGCGGCGCGGGACCGACGAGGTGTCGCGAGCCCGACGCAGGTGACGCTTCACGGTGGACAGCGAGCAGCCGAGACGGTCTGCGATGAAGCTCAGCGGTTGGTTGGGGTGAGTCCGACGGAGCCTGACGACCTCCTGGGTGGACACCTGGTGCCCGCGACCGATGGCTCCGGCCAAGGACTCGAAGTCGTCGGGACGAACCCGGACCCCCAGGCAGGAGCGAATACGGGAGCGCTGACGCGGGGTTGTGCCAGCAGCGAATCCAGCGACGTCGTGGTCGAGGATGGCGTTCTCAAGGCACTGTTCGAAGAGAGGGCAGGCGGAGCAGGCAGCTCGAGCGCGGGCCTGCAGAGCGCGCTCCAGACGCTGTTCGTCGGGTGTGGCGGCAGTGCTGTCACCCTCGAGCAGGGGGTGCTGGAAGACCGCTCTGAGGCTGGCGCAGGACGGGAGGGTGCAATCGTTCGTCCGATTCACGATGACTCCTTTCCAATGGGCCGAGGCGGCGTGTTTCAACGTCAACTGGCTGTGATGGTACAAGTGCTTTTCAGAGAATGACTTGACATTGACAGTGACCAAATCGGACGTCCAAAAAGCCTGGTCAGGCGGATGTTCACGTACTCATTTCAGGGTTTTGGCTGCTGGGGCAGATCACAGAGGTGATTTTCGGAACAGTCAGATCTGTACTTTTGGACAGCCCGTCATCAGTCCATTCGACTTTCGTATACGCCGCTGCGGCGTGTCAGGGCCCACCGGCACCCGGTCCCCGTGCTTCCTCGCGTGGGAAAACCGGCACTGCGCCGGTTAGAGTGCCCCGGTGGATGCAGCAACATATATGGCACTCGTACTCGCGCTTGCGGTCGGTGCCCAGTGGCTCGGATGGCGTTTACGCCTACCCGCGCTGCTGTTCCTCCTGGTGATCGGTTTCGTACTCGGACAGTGGGTTACTCCCGATGAGATCTTCGGAAGGCAGCTCCTGTTTGACGGTGTCAACCTCTCAGTGGCAATCATCCTCTTCGAAGGGTCACTTGGGCTCAAGCTTCGCGAAGTTCGTGACCTGGGACGGCCGATTTTTCGGTTGTGCACCGTCACCGTGGGGATTGCGTGGGCTCTCATCACCCTGGCTGCGATGGCTTTGGGGTTCGACGGTCGTGTTTCCCTGCTGTTGGGCGCGATCCTCATCGTCACCGGCCCGACGGTCATCAACCCGATCCTGCGTCAGTTGAGGCCCACCCGACGGGTGAGCGCCCTGCTGAGGTGGGAGGGCATCGTCGTCGATCCGCTGGGCGCGATCCTCGCCCTGTTGGTCTACCAGGCCATCAGCAGCATCGATGGGTCCTCGATCGGACAAAGCGTGCTGGACCTGGGGCTCACTCTGGTGGTTGGGCTATTGTTCGCGGCGCCGATCGGGTGGGTCGTCACGGCCATGATGAGGCGTCATCTCATCCCGGACTTCCTGCAGGGCGTGATCTTTGTCGGGGTCGCGGTCGGTACCTGCGTCGGGGCGAACTTCCTACGTGAGGAGTCCGGGCTGGTCGCCGTGACGATGCTGGGCATCTACCTGGCAAACCAGCGCAACCTCGAGCTCGAGCCCGTCATCGAGTTCAAGGAGCACCTGCAGGTGCTGCTCGTCGGGGTGTTGTTCATCATGCTGGCCGGACGAGTGACGCCCTCCCAGATCGTCGACATCCTGCCGATAGGCCTGATCTTCGTCGCCCTGCTCGTACTGGTGATCCGGCCCGCGTCGGTGATGCTGGGACTGATGAGGACCGAGACGACTCGCCAGGAGCGCATCCTGATGGCTTTCATGGCCCCACGAGGAATCGTGGCGGCATCGGTGACGTCAATCTTCGCCATGGAGTTCAGCGAGTCCGCCAGCAACGTCCGGAAGGAGGCCACGGAGCTTGCCAGCTCCGATCCTCAGCGGGCCAAGCAGCTGGTCTCCATCGCCGACCAGATCGCGGGGATGGCGAGCCAGGTCGACCGACTCGTGCCGCTGGTGTTCCTCGTCATCGTCTGCACGGTGGCCATCTACGGCCTGGGCATCGGCAGGCTCGCCGAGAGGCTGGGGCTGGCGTCGGCAAGTCCGCGCGGCGTGATGTTCGCGGGGTCACCGGCCTGGAGCATCGACACGGCGAGGACCTTGCGTGACCTGGACGTTCCCACCCTCATCGTCACCCGGCGTGCTTACGACCTCTACGCGGCCCGGAAAGCAGGACTCAGGTGCGAGGCGGCGGACTTCCTGTCCGAGTACGCGACTGAGGACATGGACCTCGCGGGTATCGCGTCGATGGTGGCGTGTACTCCTGACGACGACACGAACTCCATCGCATCGGTGCATTATCGGCGTGCGTTGGGGCGGGCGAATGTGTTCCAGCTCGAGCGCCTGGATGAGGGCGACGCCGAGGACGCGACCACCGGTGCCGCGCAGATTCTCAAGGCGAGGACGGCCTTCGACCCGCCGACAACCCACTCGGCGATGGACAAGATGTGGCGCAGCGGCAAGAGGGTGCGTCGGGTCGAGCTGGATGAGAATCGGACTTGGGAACAGTTCCGCCAAGCCTTGCCCGAGGCAGTCGTGATGTTTGTCGTCAAGCCGTCGGCGGTGAGTGTCGCGAACATCGACATGAGTGACCCGAAGGACGGCGACACCATCATTTACCTGGGCGATGAGTGGAAGGATGCTCCGGAACCTGCACCTGTCGAGGATGAGGAACCGAAGCGTCAGACGATGTCGGTTCCGTCCTCGGAGGAGGCAGTCCGGGACCGCATCGACGCCGATCGCAAGGCGGCAGCGGAGAAAGCGGCTTCTGCAGGATCTGACGGGTTCGGTCCATCTGGTGCGACCCCGGGCCACGCGGAAAGGGCTGGGCTCGGGCCAACTGTCGATGTGCGTGATGAGGAACCCGTACGGCCCCATGCCGAAGAGTTGAGTCCGGGAAGACCGTCGCCCATGTCGGCGGACTCGCCGAGCGAGTGGTGAGGGAGAAGGGCCTGAGGGGGTTGTGTCGCTCTTGGGCCCTTCTCCGTGGTGGGACCTGTCGTCCCCCTGCCCGCTCCACCGACTCCGTTTAGCCCCTCTTCCTTTCCCCTTCTCCCTCTTCCCGCCCTTCCGTTCCCCGCCCCGTGGTCATTCCGGTCGCTTGTGGGGCTGGCGCCCTCTGTTGTGGCAGCGGGGTAGCCCGCTTGCAGGATCACCACGATGGTTCGGGGTGACAGTGATCGGGAAACAGGGGGGTGGGCCTGTCGGACAGGCGGATCAGCGATTACGCGGTCTGGCGTCTCGTCACCACCTTGGCCGTCGTCCACACGAGGGCTCCGATGATGGCGCTGGTGATGCCAGCGACGAGGAATCCCCATTGCCACCCGTGAGAGTCCATGATGGCGCCAATCAACGGAGCTGCCATGGCCGTACCACCGTTGAGACACGATCCCTGCCATCCGATGATGGTTCCTCGAGAATCCGCCGGCACCAGGTCGGTCAAGGCATCGACGGAAGAGGTGATCGTCGGGGCGCAGAACACGCCACCCACGAACAGCAGGATGGCGGTCGACCCAGGGCCGCTGGACATCGAGGGCAGCGCGGTCGTCGCACCAAGGAAGAAGAGGAGAAGCGCCGTGGACGCCCCTCGGGGCAGGGCGCCATACATGACGCCACCGATCGCTGACCCGAAACCAGAGGCTGCGAGCACCCATCCGATCGTCTCGGGACGGCCCATTGACCTCATCGCTGCGACGGTCGTCAGCTCCATCCCGCCCAGGCAGAAGCCGGCTGCGATGACGGCGAACAGGATGGACGCCGACCGGGGGGACAGCCACGCCATTGTCCGGTCGTGAGGGGCCTGAACGACCGGTGCCGCCGACGCTGGGGTCCGTGCGGCGGGCGGCACCGGATCGACCTTGGTCGGCTCCGTGGTCGCTGGGTTGAGGATCATGAGCCCCGCAGCGCCGATGGCAGCGATGAACCCACACGCGGTAATGGTGATCCGGGTTCCGATGGTCGTCGCTGCAATGATGGCGACCGTCGGACCGATCATGTAGCAAATCTCCACGGTCACCGAGTCCAGCGACAGCGCGGCGCGGCGTCGGGATGTTGGTACGGCGGCCATCAGGACCTGGCGTGGGATGGTGAAGATCGGGTAGTTCCACAGGCCACCGATGGCACAGAGCGCGAGGAGTGGGAAATATCCCATCCAAGGCGACAATCCCCAAGCGATCGTCGTAATGACCAGGGAAGGGAGCATCGTTCGCCGCAGTCCTTTGCGGTCAACCATGCTGCCGCGCCACGGCCCGGAAATCATCGTTGCGATGGTGACAACGGTCGTCACGGCTCCGGCCCGTACGTAGTCCAGGTGCAGTGAGCTGACAACGTGGACACTCATGACGATTCCGAGGCTGAAAATCGAAATCCGGATGAGAGCCGACAAGAGGAGGGTCGTCCACACCTCCCGGACGGCGATGACATCCCGGTAACCGTGCATTTGAGCACTCTA
Organism: Cutibacterium nasicola; assembly: GCF_052654715.2. Classification (NCBI taxonomy): domain Bacteria; kingdom Bacillati; phylum Actinomycetota; class Actinomycetes; order Propionibacteriales; family Propionibacteriaceae; genus Cutibacterium; species Cutibacterium nasicola. The sequence goes on from NZ_CP199745.2 coordinate 2,502,940, forward strand.
CAACGACCTTGCTGACTCGTGCGTCCACGATCTTGGCATGGCAAGGGCCGCACACCAGCAGTGATGTGCGGCCCGTCGGGAATGGGTCAGCGGTTCAACGTCCGGCGGAGAGCGGAGGTGTTCTCGCTGGTCTTGATGAGCGCAAGGACGAACTCGATCTGCATCCTCACGCCAATGATGAACAAGAATGCCGGGATCCATCCCAGGAGAATCGCGAACACGACGAGTACGCCGCTGCCACCGGAGCTGTCGTTAGCGGCTTCCCCGATGGCACTGCCGACGCCGCCAGCTGTGATGATCGCGCCGATCCACATCGCAACGCCGCAGATGATCGTCAGGATGTAGACGATCTTCGCGATCTTGGGCGTCACGTAGTAGTTGAAGGACATGTCGAACAGGGATCCGAAGAATCCCTTCTGGTCATTGTCAGACGGCGATGGGCTGGAGCCAGCGGGCCCATAGGGGTAAGACGGCTGATTGTTCTGTGGGTAGGGCTGTGAGGGGTAATTCGACGACTGATATGGGGAATTTCCGGTGGAGCTATTCCAGTCATTGGGCGGCGTCGTGTTGTTGCTCATGGCGATAGTGTGCCAGCTGAGGGGGGACTCTGTGCAAGAGCCCACATTCTGAATACTGGGTAACGGCTGGCGTAACTCATCCGGGCCGTCCGAGGTGACCCCGGACGGCCCGAACTCAGGAGGCCAATGATCAGTCGACACCGAATTCCATTGCGGCGGCGTCGAGAGCCTTCTGGCTGTCGTCATCGTCGTCATATCCATTGGACGCGATGGCCGCCGCGCCGCCGGACTCCAGCTGTCCGACGAGGTCGGCATGGCTGGTGAGTTGGCCCTGGTCGGAATAGAGCTCCAGCTTCTCGCGGGTGTCGGCGATGTCGAGGTTGCGCATGGTGAGCTGACCGATACGGTCGGTCGGTCCGAATGCGGCGCCCTCGACGCGCTCCATCGACAGCTTCTCGGAATGGTACGAGAAGTTCGGGCCCGTGGTGTCGAGGATGGAATAATCCCAGCCGCGACGCAGCTTGAGAGTGACCGAACCCGTGACGGCGCTGGCAACCCAGTGAGTCAGCGACTCACGGATCATGAGGGACTGCGGGTCGAGCCAGCGCCCCTCATAAAGCAGCCGCCCGAGACGACGTCCCTCGTTGTGATAAGTCGCGAGGGTGTCCTCGTTGTGAATGGCGTTGACGAGCCGCTCGTAGGCGATGTGGAGCAGGGCCATTCCTGGGGCTTCGTAGATGCCGCGGGACTTCGCCTCGATGATGCGGTTCTCGATCTGGTCACTCATGCCGAGTCCGTGGCGGCCACCGATGGCGTTGGCCTCCAGGACGAGGGCGACCTTGTTGTCGTACTCCTTGCCGTTGATGGCGACGGGCATACCCTGCTCGAAGGAGATCGTCACCTCCTCGGTGTCGATCTTGACGTCGGGGTCCCAGAACTTGACGCCCATGATGGGCTCGACGGACTCGATCGAGACGTGCAGGGACTCAAGCGTCTTGGCCTCGTGGGTGGCACCCCAGATGTTGGCGTCGGTGGAGTAGGCCTTCTCCTTGGAGTCGCGGTAGGGCAGGTCGTGGGCGGTGAGCCAGGCGCTCATCTCGTCGCGACCGCCGAGCTCGGCGACGAAGTTCTCGTCGAGCCAGGGTTTGTAGATGCGCAGCTGCGGATTGGCGAGCAGGCCGTAGCGGTAGAACCGCTCGATGTCGTTGCCCTTGTAGGTGGAACCGTCGCCCCAGATGGAGACGTCGTCAGTGTGCATGGCACGAACCAGCAGGGTTCCGGTGACGGCGCGCCCGATGGGGGTGGTGTTGAAGTAGGGTCGCCCGGCGGAGCGGACGTTGAAGGCGCCGCATGCGATGGCGCTCAGGCCCTCCTCGACGAGGGCTGCCTTGCAGTCGACGAGTCGGGAGATCTCTGCGCCGTAGTCGAGGGCGCGGCCCGGCACTGACGCGATGTCGGGCTCGTCGTACTGACCGATGTCAGCGGTGTAGGTGCACGGGATCGCGCCGTTCTCGCGCATCCACGCGACGGCTACCGAGGTGTCGAGACCTCCGGAGAATGCGATGCCGACGCGCTGGCCGACGGGAAGCTGAGTGATGACCTTGGACACGCCGTTCACTCTAGCGCATATATATGCATATACTCAAATGGATATGCGATCCAGTGGCAGTGGTGGAATTCGGGTGCTGATTGCGGGTGGTGCCACCTCAGCTGGCAGAGACCGTGGGTATGGCCCTGATAGCCATACGGGAGTGGGAGGGGGTTCCATCGGGTGGGGCAAGCGAAAGGTGCTGTAAGGGACTGCAGAAGGATTGGTCAGGAACCGGATCACCACTGTGGGGTCATGTAATGAGGGGTGGTCTGAGTCGAGGCTGGATGGTCGGCAGGCTGGTTGAGCGGGTCGTGGGAACTACATGGCCGTGCACACACAACGACCTGCCGCAGCCGAGGCTGTGACAGGTCGTTCTCCGTTGGGGAGGGTCAGAGGGTCAGCGCGACCTTCCCGAGCACTTCGCCGGATTCCAGGCGAGCGTGGGCCTTGCCGGCCTCGGGCATGGGGAAGGACTCAACGGGAGCGGGCTTGATGCTTCCGTTGCTGTAGAGCGGCCAGGCAATCTCACGGACCCGCCGGCAGATCTTGGCCTTCTCCTCCAGGGGACGTGGGCGCAGGCTGGTAGCGGTGACGAGGGCGCGCTTGATAAGGAGCTTGCCGATGTTGAGCTCTCCCTTGACGCCGCCCTGCATCCCAATGATGTCGAGACGGCCGCCGGTCGCCAGGGCGTCGACATTGAGGCCAAGATACTTGGCACCCATGACGTCGAGGATGACGTCGACGCCGCGACCATCGGTGGCTTCCTTGACGCCGGCTACCCAGTCCTCGTGGTAGTCGAGGGCGACGTCGGCGCCGAGGTTGCGGCAGAACTCCTGCTTCTCGGTGGTGCCACAGGTGGTGATGACCGTGCAACCGAGGGACTTGGCGTACTGGATGGCGAACTGTCCGATGCCGCCGGCGCCACCGTGGACGAGGAAGGTCTCGTCCTCGGACAGGCTGACGTGGTCCATGTTGGAGATGACGGTGGCCGCGACCTCGATGAGGGTTGATGCGGTGACCGGGTCGATGCCTGCAGGGATGGGGAGAAGCTGGCCGGCCGGGACGATGACGTACTCGGCATATCCGCCGCCGGCGAGCAGGGCGACGACCTCGTCGCCTTCGGACCAGCCGTCGACATCGGTGCCGAGGGAGGAGACAGTCCCGGTGACCTCGAGGCCCATGGTCTCGGAAACGCCCTTCGGCGGCGGGTAGAGGCCTTGACGCTGCAGGAGGTCGCCGCGATTGATGCCTGCTGCCTTCACCTTGACGAGGACCTCGCCGGGACCGGGTTCGGGTGTCGGAACTTCGGTCCATTCGATGCACTCGGGACCTGGACGATGGCGGCCCTTGGAGTCTGTCTTGTCAGTTGGGCGGACGGTGATCGCATGCATACGTCAAGCGTGCCACAGGGCGAGGTGGATGCCGGGTTCGGTCACATGACCCGGTGATCTTGTCCACAGGTTTTCGAGGTTGTCCACAGATTTTGGTTCCGAGGGTTCTCAACGGTTGACCAGTCCTTCAGGATTGTCGCCATGGTGATGAATGGTGAGCACGGCGGACGCTGCCGACGGCGTGTGGCGACGACAGCGGCCCTTGTCGTGGCAGTTGTGGGGACAGCTGCCTGTGGTAGAGCCGGGGGCGCTTCTGGCTCGATGGGCGGAGTGACACCGGCACCGAGTGTGGTGACGACGAGCTCGCCCGCGACTTCGAGTTCAGATGGGCCGAGGTTCGTGAAAGCGACGGCGACGCCGGTTCCGGGGACGAAGGAGGATGCGCTGTTCTTGGAGGCGAAGAAGGTTTATGAGACGTACTTGGATGAGATCTACAAGCTCGAGGTTGAGGGCGCGGGCGATTCCTTGTCGCCTGAGCTCAAGGCGATCCTGAGTGAGGATGGCGCAGACGCCACGTTCGAGGCGTATATGGAGGCGAAGAAGCGAGGGCATCGAGCCTTGCCGCTCGATCGTCCGTTCCGTGATGTCAAGGTTTCGCGAGTCGCAGACGAAAATGATTTTGATATCACAATTCTGGGGTGTGCTGATTTCTCCGATTGGAGATTTAAGGATTCGAAGGATGACAAGGTGATATCGGGTCGTATTCGAAGAGATAAGCTTTCAATGGACGATGAAGGGCATGGTCTAGTTGTGGCTGAGGCTGAGTCGGGCGAGGTCGATTCATGTCACGCGTAAAAAGCGTCTTTGCGATTTTGATCCTCTCGATTCTGTGTACTGGAACTCTTGCGTTTGCGGACGGTTCTGGTGGAGTCAGCGAGGATTCAAACCGGGGATCAATCAGCGTTAAGTACAAAGGCGGGGTCTCTCGTCGAAAGCACGGGACCCCAGGCCACAGGGACTCCGATCGCAAACGTCGTCACCCTCATGTCGACGAGCACCGTGGCCATACGTCACCAGGATCGCCTGAACCACGCAAGCGGTGGGTGAGTGACGCTTACATCGATTCAGCCATATTGTCCGCCAACCGGATACCGTATTTGCCAGGGCTCAATGTGCGTGACGGCAAGCCGAAGCCCGGTCGTCGGGCCCCACATCCGGTACCAAGGAGACTCGCTGGCCCTACGCCTGACGAGATCAATGCTTGGTCCATCGACATCGCGACGAGCATTCGATTGGCGAAACCCGTCATTGACGTTGAGCCGCGTCCCTCGGCCAACAAGTGGAACATCACGGCTGTGGGGCAGCCATTGTGGTTCCACAACCCAGGGGCTGAGCATCACACCGCGAGTGATTCCGGGCATGGAATCGTCGTCTCACTCGACGCGCAACGGGTGGAGACCGTGTACGAGACCGGTGAGAAGACCATCCGCTGCACCCACTCGACCCCGCGTCCCGCAAACGCCGATCCGCGAGCCCAGTCTCCACATTGCGGCCACATCTACCAGCACCCGGGCAATTACACCCTTCGCATGACTGAGGTCTGGAGAGTCGGGTGGCGATCGGGTGACCAGTCAGGCGAGATCGTCACGACGCGGTCGTCCTCCAAGCCGCTCAAGGTCAACGAGCTCATCGGAGTGCTGACAAAACCGGGAACGCAATGAGAGCAGGCCTGAAGGATTCGCGATTCAGACACCCGCGCCAGTGTCCCGATGGCTGGATGTCGCTGAAGGCGGGCCTACCTGGGGGCAAGTGTTCTGTGTGCAGGGGAGGAGAGGAAGGGGCACCTCTCAGGACAGACATTACGGAAGGGGGGTGCGGCGAAGATGCTGCGAGCAACCCCAGAGAACCAAGGCTCATGTCAACGACCATGCGCGGGCCCCATGTCTCGCCCTTGTGCGAGACGGTGAGTAACACCGCCGAATCATGGCTAAGATGTGACTACCGGGTTGAGCTCGGTTGGCGAGATCGCATAGTGGACGAGTGCAGCCGCCTTGAAAGCGGCCGAGGGCAACCTCCGTGGGTTCGAATCCCACTCTCGCCGCCATGAGGGTCCGCCCCTCACGCCTGACAGCCGGGGCCGAGTCCTCACAGATTAACCTTGCAGTGACGGGAGATTGGGATGGCCAAGAAGGACCTCACGGATCTTCCACCTGACGCGACCCGGCACGTCATGTCGCCGGAGCCTCCGATCCGCGGATTCATCATCGCCGGCATCATTTCGATCATTGGTGCCGTCCTCATGATCGTCAGCATCGCCAACAACTGGCATGAAGCCGTGACCATCCTCTTCATTGCCGTCCTCGCATGTGGCATTGCCCTGGCCGTCACTGCTGCCTGGTCGATGGTTCACATGAAGCTGTACGTCGATCTTGACGACGAGGGCTACCACATCCATGGTGCTGGACAGGATCGCCGCGGCACCTGGGACAAGGTCACCAAGGCAGCCCTCACGCAGTCGCGTTCCCGTCTCACGCTCTACCACGGCCACGTCGGACGCACTCACATCGTTCGTCCCGGTGTCGGGAACCCGCAGGACATGGATGACCTGGCCGTCGACGTCGCACACCGTCTCGACAACTCGCGCAGACATCGTCAAAGCCTCTGACCCCCCCATCGCGACCCAAGAAGGTCGTGGCATTCCAGAAGTAGTTCGGTATGCCGTGGCCTTCCGCATGTCCAACTCGTATGTGAGGACGGATCGGGCGCGCGGTGCATGTCGTGGACCACGATGGGGCCGGTGGCGTGTGGGAAAGCGACGGTACCGGTCAAATGATGACGTGGCCGGGCCGCGTCATCCACGGCCCGGCCACACCGCAGCACGGAGTCCAACAAGCCGGCACAGGTAGGTGCCAGCTGGTGTCAGCTCTCCTCAGACGTGCCAGCATCTGTCTTTCTGGAACCCTCCGGCACCTTGATGGGGCGAACCTTCACCCACATCAGGAACGCCGCCCCGGTGATGAGCAGGCAGATCCCGGCCCACACGTCGGCTCGAGCGTCTGTCCCCTTGACCAAACCAGTGATCGTCAGAATGACTCCGTAGAGCGCAAGCAAGTCACCGATGACGGTACGAACATCCATCGCGCGGGTGACCTTGCGACGATTGCGACGGGCCGCGGGCGTTTCGTTCGACATGACAACCTCCTCAGAAAATGATGTTGAGAACAGCGGTGATGGCAAGCACGGTTATGCCGAGCGGAACCGTGCGCCGATACCACGGCAGGCTTTTCTCTCGCGGATCGACAAGGCTCTCCTTCGGCGTCTCCGAATACACCAGACCGACGAGCTCCGCGGCCGGCTTCGGCGTCGTGAACAGCGAAATCACAACACTGACGATCATGTCGGCGAGGAATCCGACCGTGGCAGCAAGGAACGCAGTTCCCTGACCAGGCAGGGTGAACACGCCGGTCAGGCTCATGACCCACACCGTCACGGCGCTGAGAGTACCGACGACGAGCCCCGACCAACCGGCGTGAGGCGTCGACTTCTTCCAGAACATGCCGAGGATGAACGTCGCGAACAGCGGAGCGTTGAAGAACCCGAAGAGGGTTTGCAGGTAGTCCATGATGTTGGAGAAACCGGACGCCAGGAACGCAGTCCCAATCGCAATGACCGTCGCGACGACCGTGGCGATCCGGCCAACCTTGACGTAGTAGACGTCAGACTTGTCCTTGATGACGTAATGCTGCCAGATGTCCACACTGAAAACAGTGTTGAACGCCGAGATGTTCGCGGCCATACCGGCCATGAACGCCGCCAGCAGGCCCGTGATCGCGACACCTGTCAAGCCGGTCGGCAACAGGTTGCGAATGAGGAACAACACCGAGTCGTTGTACTGGACGAGGTTGCCCGACGCACCACCGGCGACCTGCTCGCCCGCCTTCATCCGAGCGATCTCCGGCACGAGAACCGCCGCCAACATCCCGGGCAGAACAGTGAGGAACGGCACCAGCATCTTCGGGAAAGCACCGATGATCGGCGTCTTGCGCGCCGACGACAGCGAGTCAGAGGCCATGGCGCGCTGAACCTCGACGAAGTTCGTCGTCCAGTAGCCGAAGGACAGCACGAATCCGAGTCCCAGGGTGATGCCGATGACCGACATCACTGGGTTGTCGAATCCCGACAGCGCCTGGCCGGGCCAGGAGTGCAGCTGCTGGGCAGCCGGAGTCACGGCGTCGGGATGGGCCTGCGCTGCAGCGGTGATCTTGTCCTTGAGCCCATTCCATCCGCCGACGCGGTGCAGACCGATGACGACCAGCGGTAGCAGGGAGGCGACGATGACGAAGAACTGCAGCACCTCGTTGTAAATGGCTGCCGACAAGCCACCAAGGCTGATGTAGGCAAGCACGATCACCGCAGCAACGATGAGGGCCACCCACAGCGGCCATCCCAGCAGAGCGTGGACGATGGTGCCCAGCAGGTAGAGGTTGATGCCTGCGATGAGCAACTGGGCGAGCGCGAACGAGATCGCGTTGACCAAGTGGGCGGCAGGCCCGAATCGTTTGAGCATGAACTCCGGCACCGAGCGCACCCCGGAGCCGTAGTAGAAGGGCATCATGACGATGCCGAGGAAGACCATCGCCGGGATGGCTCCGATCCAGAAGTAGTGCACGGTCGGGATGCCGATCTGGGCTCCATTCGCCGACATACCCATGATCTCAACGGCACCAAGGTTGGCTGACACGAATGCCAACCCCGTTACCCACCCGGGCAGGCTGCGCCCGGACAGGAAGAAGTCAAGGGAGTCGGACACCTGGTGCCTGGCGGCCAGCCCGATCCCGAGAACGAACACGAAATAGATGAGCAGGATCAGGTAGTCAACGAATCCCGCGTTGATGAGCGTCTCCAACGGCATTGTGTGGGGTGGTCCTTTCTGTTGTGCCGAGGGCGGTGACGGCGTTGTCGACATCGGCCTCTGGGGGAACCATAGACTCCCGGCGTGGCAGGGACGCCTCCGACCCGCCATTGATGAGTACGTTAACATTTTGGGTGAGCGAAGTACCCGCCGATCCGTGGCCATCGTCGTCGGCGGCGTACAGTCTTCCTCACGAACAAGGGTTTGACGGGCAAAGGAGCCACTCATGTCGCAGACAACTGACGCCCTCGCGGCGGATCCCGAGACCATCGCGATCGGCACGGCCTGGTCGACTGAGCAAGGCGCAGACCGCGCCCGCGGCCTCTTCGCTGAGCACATCGGCGACACCCCCGACGGCGTCTGGGCCGCCCCCGGTCGCATCAACGTCATCGGCGAGCACACCGACTACAACAATGGCTTCTGCCTGCCCATCGCCCTGCCTCATCGCACCTACGTCGCCGCCCGACGCCGAGACGACGACAAGGTTGTTCTCGTCTCCCAGCTTGCCGACTCCATCCTCTCCTGGAAGGGAGACCTTGACCAGATCACTCCCGGGTCCGTCAATGGCTGGCAGGCCTACACCGCTGGCGTCGCATGGGCCTTGCGCGAGGCAGGCCACGAGGTCGGTGGCTTCGAGGCTGCCCTTGTCACCTGCGTCCCGTTGGGGGCAGGGCTGTCCTCGTCGGCAGCTGTCGAGTGTGGCGTCGGGCTGGCCCTTGCGGATCTCTATGACCTCGGCCTGTCCGACTCTGACGCCGGCCGCACCGACCTCGTCAATGCCGCCCGCGCCGCGGAGAACGAGGTCGTCGGAGCTCCCACCGGAGGCCTCGACCAGACGGCATCGCTGCGCACCACCGACGGCCACGCCCTCCTCCTCGACTGCGATGACTGGTCGGTTCGCCAGGTCCCCTTCGACCTCGACGCCGCCGGCCTGGAACTCCTGGTCATCGACACCCGCGCCCCCCACCGCCTCGTCGACGGCCAGTACGAGGCACGCCGTCGTGCCTGTGAGAACGCCTCCCGCATCCTCGGCGTCGCCAGCCTGCGCGAGGTCGGCGACCTCGGCGCCGCACTGTCAGCCCTCGACGACGAGGAGATGGCCAGCCGCGTTCGTCACGTCGTCACCGAGAATGACCGCGTCACCCAATTCGTCAAGCTCGTCGACGCCGGACGCATCCGCGAGGTGGGGCCGCTCATGGACGCCTCCCACGACTCCTTGCGCGACGACTACGAGGTCACGTGCCCCGAGCTGGACACCGCCGTTGACGCAGCCCGCGCGGCCGGGGTGCTCGGCGCACGGATGACCGGTGGTGGGTTCGGTGGTTGTGCCATCGCCCTGGTCGACCGCGACGTCCGCAACGAGGCTGCCACGCAGGTCCTCAAGGCTTTCCGCGACGCAGGGTTCATACCACCTGATCTCTATGTCGTCACCCCGGGCCCTGCCGCGCTCCGGTTGCAATGATGTGGGGCATGATTCGCCAGTTGCACGCCTGTCCGACGGTAGATGCGGTGGCGAGCCGGATGCCCGCAGATGGCTCGCTGTCGTGAAGGACGTTGTGATGACCGAGCAACGGCGCCGGGGATCGTCCCGACCCTCGATGAACGATGTCGCCGCAGCTGCCGGGGTGTCCCAGCAGACCGTGTCGCGCGTCGTCAATCACTCTGATGCGGTCCGACCGCAGACCGTCGAGAAGGTCCTCAAGGCCATGGCCGGGGTGGGGTACTCGCCCAATTCTGCCGCTCGCAGCCTCCGCTCGGGACGCACGAGCGCGATTGGCGTCCTTGCCACGGATCTTTCCCGCACCGGCGAGCTGCGCACGGTGCAGGCCATCGTCGACGCCACTCGGCGTAGCGACTTCGCCGTCGTCCTGGACCGCCTCGAGTCCACCGACGACCCCCTCGGAGCCTACGGGCACGCCATGAAGCGGATGTCCGGTCGGGTCGACGGTTTCATCATCGAGGGTCTTGAGCTCGATCGACCTGACGAGCTCGAGGTACCGCCGGAGACCCCGGTCGTCATGGCTGGCTCGCCGTGCAGTCGATTCCCGACGGTCGGGTGTGACCAGGCCGCTGGAGTGCGCGCTGCTGTCGACTATCTCCTGGCCCTGGGGCACCGAACCGTCCATCACGTCAGCGGACCGAGCTACTCCCATCAGGCTGCGGTGCGCCGTCAGGCCTGGCAGGAGTGCCTGGAAGCCAACGCCTGTGTGATTCCCGACGTCATCACCGGGGACTGGACGGCGTCGTCAGGGCGTGAGGCTGCCCGCTACCTCAAGGCTGCTGGAGCGACCTCGGTGGTGGCCAGCAATGACGAGATGGCGGCGGGAATCATCATCGGTCTGCTGGACATGGGAGTCAGGGTGCCTGACGAAATGTCCGTGGTGGGATTCGACGACGTCCTGGGCAATGTGGTGTGGCCGACCATGACGACGGTGCGTCAGGACTTTGCCGCGATCGGTCAGCGTCTCGCCGAGGAACTCATGTCTCGGTTGCAGGGGCCTCGTTGCGATTCCACCTCCGAGATGGTGCCGGCTCCGCTGATCGTCCGGGGGAGTACCGCGGCCCCGCAGCACTGACCGGCGGGTCTCGCCCGCTCGCTGTCAGACGCGGGCGAGACCCGTTGTGAGCTGTACCAAAGCGCTTTTCGTCAGGGCTGACGAGGGTTGTACGTGCAGGCGTCAGTCACCGACTGGGAGACGTCCTGGTTGGTCGGCGAGGGGCTCGGGGTGGCGCTGTGCGCGGATTTCTTCGACCCGTTCGGGGTCGGTTTCGGCGTGGCGCGCTTGCTGGGCCTTGCGGCCGAGGCACCCGTCACTGGTTTGTTCTTGTTCTTGGACTTCGAGACGCCATTGATGGCGGCCTTCACCTGCTTGCGGACGAGGTCGTAGTCCGGATGGGCCGAGACGAACCCGTGCTTGCCGTTGGTGAAGACGACGCGGTTGATGTTGGCGTCACGCATGTTGATGGCCAGGTCGACGAAGGCTGGCAGCATACCCTGCGGGATGTCGGAGACCACCATCTGGCCTGAGGCGTCAGCAATCGACTCGAAGCGCATCAGGACGGTCTGGGGGCTGGCCTGGTCGAGAACAGCCTTCATGAGGCACGACTGACGTCCCATACGGTCGTAGTCGGTGCTTTCCGAGCGTGACCGGGCGTACCACATGGCGTGGTAGCCGTCGAGGTGCTGATCGGAGCCGATCTCGAGGTAGCCGTCGGGCTTCTTGCCCTCGGTGTTGCCGGCGATGGGCAGACGTTCGTTGACGTTGACCGTCACGCCGCCGAGGGCGTCAATGAGTTTCTGAAGGCCGTCGATGTCGAGCATGACGAAGTAGTCGATCTTGAGGCCGAGGGCCTCGCCGGTGGCCAGTTTGAGGGCGTCAGCGCCCGGGTAGTCAGTCTCGCCCATGTGATCGGCGTAGTGGGCCGACACCGTCGACCAGATCTCGTTGGCCATGTAGTCGGGGTTGTGGCCGTCACCGTCCTCACCGACGAAGCCATTGGGGAAGTCCGTGTGCAGCGGCGAATCAGTTGGGAAGGGCATTTTCGCGGTGTTGCGCGGGATCTGGAAGATCGAGGTGTCACCGTTGGAGGTGTTGATCGACGCCACCATGATCGTGTCGGTGTTCATGGAGTTCTCGGCGCGATAGTTGCGCGCCTGGGTGTCGTCAGCGCCGACGAGCAGAACGTTGACCCGTGGCTTGGAGGCCCAGATGGCCTTGACGTCCTGGTTGTAGTCGATGGAGGGACGGGTGCCGGAGCGCTTGTCCGTGAAGATCCGCCCGAGCATGTTCGCCTCGTCGTAGGCATAACGCCCGGCGACGGCCAATGGGGTCGCGATGGTCATGCACAGCGCGGTGACGAGGACAGCCGACAACCATCGTTGTCCTCGGGTGATGCCGCGTGGGCGAAGGTCCAGGTGGGAGAAGGTCAGCAGGGCGACCAGGGCGACGGCCAGAATCGGGAGTCCCCAGGTCAGTGCGGTGAGCAGTTTCGGCCGTACGACGACGGATGCTGCGACGGTTGGATTCGCCAGGACGAAGAAGACGGCGATGGTCAGCGTGATGAGGAGCAGACCGATGACTGTCAGGCCGGCGACCCGGAGACGCGGAGTGCGACTGCGAGACAGGGTCAGCCCCGGAATGATCGCTCCCAGGGCGGTCCATCCCAGACAGGTGCGGAAAGCGTGGTTACGTCTGGCCTCCTCGTTCCACCGTGACGGGGTGCGTCGCCCCCGGTTTGCCGGCGATGACGACGCTGCGCGACGGGCGGGGGTGGGACGAGACTGCGGCTTGCTGGGGGGCTGTGGGGTGTTGATGGGAGGTTCGGTGGCCGAGCGACGCGGGCGCGGGAAGGAACGGGATTGCGGCGCCGCGGCCTCGAGGTCCGCTCGTTTCAGGACGTGGGTGTCCTCGTAAGCCTCCGGATCGTTCATCCAGTCCGGGTTGGCGGCGTGACGTGGAGACGGCGGGTTGGCGCCGTGCGACTCGTCAGCCATGCTCATCCCTTTCCGCGCATGTCGATGGGGCGGACCCCATGGTAACCGTTGGCACCAATGGGACGTGAGACCGGCTGGCGAGGTGGTTGCGAATTGTCAACGCGCGCAGGGAGAACCGCGGTTGGATGCGCTTGTCGGGGCGTTGTCATATGGATGCGGATGGGACGAAGGAGGGTTGGAATTGGAGGGAAGGGGGTTGAGACGGTAGGCTGACACGGCACTTGGAGGTGTCGCCTAGTCAGGTCTATGGCGCCCGCCTGCTAAGCGGGTTTGGGAGGTAATCCCATCGCGGGTTCAAATCCCGCCACCTCCGCGGATGCCCGGTGGCTCCCTTGCGGGGGCGCCGGGCGCGTGCATTCCTGGAGCGCAGCCGTCAGGCGTCGTCGAGGTGTTTGACAGCAGGTGCTGATGGCTCTCAAATCCGCTGTTCCAGCGGGTGTGAAGGGGCCGGAGGCCCTCGAGTTTGCATTGCAGGATCGAGCGTTGTAGCGTTTACCAACGCGCGCAGTGCCAAGCGCCCGTGGCTCAACGGATAGAGCATCTGACTACGGATCAGAAGGTTGGGGGTTCGAATCCCTCCGGGCGCGCAAGATGGAGACCCCGCCTTCATGGCGGGGTCTCGTTGTTTTTTGAGGCTGCGACAACGTCGCAGCCTCAACGCCCCACTGGCGCCCGTTGGCACGACGTGTGCACCATGTCCTCTGGTTGGGAACTCAGCTCAACGCTCTCTTTTTCCCCGCGATGAACCACACGATCGGTCCGACGACCGGGAAACAGAAGCACACCACGGTCCAGATCAGCTTCCCGGAACCCGTCAGCATCCCTGAACCCAGGATCGACAACAGGGCAAGTATGAACAGCGCGATCGGCACAACAATGGCCAGGGCGTACAGAATGATGAGCACGATACCGGTCGTAACCATGCCATTCAGCGTACCGGCTCCGTCGCCCAGGTCGATGTCGGTGGCATCATGACCACATGACGACCGTGTGGGCCCATCGCGGCTCGAGCCTGCAGTTTCCGGAAAACACCCTCCCCGCCTTCCAGAACGCCATCGACCTCGGCGCCGACGGCATCGAACTCGACGTTCAACTCACCAGTGACGGCCACGTCGTCGTCTGTCATGACGAAACCGTCGATCGCACCACCGACGGACACGGCGCCATCGTCTCCATGACCCTTGACCAGGTCCGTTCCCTCAACGCTGCTCACACCGACCACCCGCGCGTCCAGATTCCTCTCCTCGACGAGGTCCTGGATCTGCTGGCCCCGACCACACTCGGCCTCAACATCGAGCTCAAGAACAGCGTCGAGCGCTACCCGGGCCTCATCGAGGCTGTCGCCCGTGCCATCGACGCCCACGACATGGCCGACCGCATCGTCATCTCGTCGTTCAATCACCGCTGCATGGCCGAGGTCGCCGAATGCACCCACAACTCGGTTGAACGCGCCATTCTCTATGCCGACGACATCGTCGATCCCTGGGACTACGCCCGTCACCTTGACGTCCAATCCGTCCACCCGGGAGCCCACCTCCTGGCCGATCGCGACGACGTCCCCAAGTTCCACGACGCAGGCCTCGCCGTGCGTACCTGGACCCTCGACGCACCCGACCACCTGCGTGCCGCCCAAACCCTTGACGTCGACGCCGTCATCACCAATGACCCGGCAACCGCCCAGCGGGTCCTGGCGGAGAACTGACCCCAGCACCAGATCGTCACAGATCGACGACCTCGCCCATGACCACTGCACGGGTGCGCGGAATGCGGAATACTCGCGTTCGGTCAGCCTGGTTGCGTGCAAGACCCACGTAGAGCATCTTGCGCCAGGCGGCCATCCTCGCCCCCTGCTTCGGCTCGGAACACTTCACGTCGACCAACGACAGGTAATAGATCGCGTCGTCGAGGTGTTCCTTGATCACCGGGCACTTGTCCGCTGCCAGGGCCAGTGCCTTCGGGACGTCCTGGGAGTCGGCGAATCCGACGTGACAGGCGATGTGGATGATGCCGTCGGTCGGTCTGCCGAGATCGACCTTCTCGATGCGGTTGACGTGACGCACGTGTGGGACGTTCTCCACCACCATCGAGATGATGACGTTGTGCTCGTGGAGCACGTGGTTGAACCTGAGGTTGTTGAGCATGGCCAACGGGGTCGTCGCCCGGCCCGGATGCGGGTAGACAGCTAGTCCGGGCACGCGGGTCGGCGCGGTCTCGTGGAACCAGTTGAGGAAGTCGTCCAGTCGGCCTTCATCGTTCTGCCTCTGCGTGGCGATGTAGGCGCTACCACGTCGCCACGTCGTCATGATCGCGATGACGACGGTCGCGAACACCAGCGGAATCCAGCCGCCCGACGCGATCTTCAGCAGGTTTGCGGCGAAGATTGACAGCTCGACGCCACCGACGACGACACCGAAGGCGACGAGGGCCCACATTGGCCAGTGCCACGCGCGATGAGCCAGCACCAGGAACAAGCTCGTCGTCAGCAGGAAGGTACCGGTGACGGCCAGGCCGTAGGCGGTGGCCAGCGTCGTCGAGGTCTGAAAGATGAGGATCAGCGCCAGCACACCGACGAAGAGGATCGAGTTGATCTCCGGGATGTAGATCTGGCCACCCTCGGACTTCGAGGTGTGACGCACGCTCAGGCGCGGCAACAGTCCCAGACGGGCCGCCTCCGAGCTCATGGAGAAGGCTCCTGAGATGACGGCCTGGGAGGCGATGACGGTGGCCATCGTGGCGATGACGACGAGCGGGATCGTCGCCCAGTTGGGAGCCAGCCGGAAGAAGGGATTGTCGATCCAGTCGGGGTGCTCGAGGATCATAGCTGCTTGTCCCAGGTAGTTGATGAGCAGGCAGGGGAGCACGACGGCGAACCAGGCCAGCCGGATCGACGGGGCGCCGACGTGACCCATGTCGGCGTAGAGGGCCTCGGCGCCGGTGATTGTCAGGACGACTGCGCCCATCGCGATGAAGGCCATCCCGGGACGCTCGACGGTGAAGAGGATCGCCCAGTGCGGGGACAGGGCCGTGATGATGAAGGGCTTGCTGATGATCCACGGGATTCCCAAGGCCGCCAGGGTGAGGAACCAGACACCCATCACCGGCCCGAAGGCCTTGCCAATGACCGCCGTCCCTCGTCTCTGCACGATGAACAGGATCGTCAGGATGACCACAGAGGCTGGCAGGACGATCTTCTCGGCGTCCGGATTGGCGACGGTGATGCCCTCCATCGAGCTCATCACCGAGATTGCCGGGGTGATGAGGGAATCGCCGTAGAACAGGCCGGCGCCGATAATGCCGAGCAGCAATGCCGTCATGCCGGTGCTCTTGTGACCGGCCAAGAGGCGACGCACCAAGGCCATCAGGGCGAGGATGCCGCCCTCGCCGTCGTTGTCGGCGCGCATCACGACGATGACGTACTTGACGCACACCACCAGCAGGATCGACCAGAAGATCATCGAGATTATCCCCATGACGTCACCGTGGGTAGGGCGAACGGCATGATTCTCCATGGAGAACACCGTTTGCAGGGAGTAGAGCACTGAAGTGCCGATGTCACCGAAGACGATTCCCAACGCAGCCAAGGCCAGTTCTGGCTTCATGGCTCGGATCGGTTCAGGATCACTGATCGGCTGGGTGGCCTTTGCCACTGCCTGCCGTCCATGTCTGCGACTCACTCCAAAAAGTATGGACCTCGTGGTCCCAACTACAAATCGAACAGAGAAGGAAGCTCGGACGCAAGAAGGGCAGGGAGAATCGTCGTGACGTCCCTCCGCCCCGGCGACGCTGTTGTCGTCGCACGTATCGGTGTGATGACGGCCTTAATCGCGCGACAGGATGATCGCGCTGTACGGTGGCAGGACAAGGGTCGCCGAGGCCGGGTGGCCGTCGTAATCGTCCTCGACGGCGTCGAACGACTCAGGTACGTCCACCCCACCGAACGCATCCGAGTACACCTTCGCGTCCGAGTTGAGCCTGGTCCCCCAGCGACCGGCGGCTGGCATCCCGATGGTGTATTCGCCCCAGGTCTTGGAATCCAGGTTGACCGCCACCACGACGTCGTCGCCGGCCCCGCCGTCAGCCCAGCGGTGGAAGGCGTAGACGTGGGTGTCCGGGTTGAGGTGCAGGGTGTCGACATGCTGGCCGGTGAGCCCCTTGGTGCGGCCCTCCTTGTTGAGACGCAGTCCGACGAGGTCGCTGTACATGCGGAAAATTCCCGTGAACTCGTCCTGTTGGTCCCAGTGCAGCGGGACGGTGTCGCGGAACCACTCGCCCTCCAGGAACTCCTGGCCCTGGAAGATCATCGGCAAGCCAGGTGAAGTGAGCACCAGGGCTGCCCCCAGGGTGGAGCGCTTCTGGGCGTAGTAACCGGTCGGGTCACCGTCGTCGACCTCCTGGGGCACCCGGGCCGAGCCATTGGCGACCTCGTCGTGGGACTCGGTGTAGATGACGCGGGAGAAGGCGTCACCGTAGGAGAACTCGACGGCATCGCGTACGGCGTCCATGTTGCGGGCCTCGTCGGAGGCGGCGATGACGGCGGCGCGGATCGGGTGGACGAAATGGTTGTCCCACTGGGCATGGAAGGCGGCGCCGTCGTCAGCGGTCGAGACGACCTTGGGCTCACCGTGCAGGTCCTCGGCGATGGTGATGGCGCGTGGGAAACGCTCGCGGATCTCGGTGTTGATCCAGTGGGTGAGGCTCCAGCCGTCGGGGATGTTCATCTCGTCGGCATCGACGCTGCGCATGTACGGGGTCATGTCGTAGCGCAGACCATCGGCGTGGAACTCCTCCAGCCACATCATGGCGTTGTCACGAATGAACTCACGCACCTCGCCGCGACCGTAGTCAGGACGAGTGTCGCCCCACGGCGTCGAGGACTTCCAGTCGTTGTAGAAGTAGATTCCGCCCTTGCCGTTCTCGCTCCAGCCGTCGAACTGCCACAGGTCGAGGTCCGAGGGGCCGAAGTGGTTGTAGACGACGTCGATGATGACGGCAAGCCCGTGCCGGTGGCACACCTTGACCAGGTCACGCAGTTTCTCCGGGCCACCGTAGGCGCTCTCGACGGCGAAGATGTGGGCGGGGTTGTAGCCCCAGGAGTAGTCGCCGGCAAACTCCATGAGTGGCATGAGTTCGATGGCGTTGACGCCCAGGTGGACGAGATGGTCGAGTTTCTCCTCGATGGTGTCCAGGGTGGCAGGTTTGTCGTCGTCGGGATCCTTGTCGAAGAAGGTGCCGACGTGCATCTCGTAGATGACCATCTCATTGAGGGTGGGGGCGGTGAAGTCGTCATCCTCCCAGTCATAGGCATCTGGATCGGTGATGATCGCGTTGCCGATCGAACTCGTCACATGGCGGGCGTAGGGGTCGATGCGGGAGATCACCTGGTCGCCGGTGATGAGGACGAAGCGGTACTCGTCGCCCACCGTGGCACCGGCCGCCTGGCCGTACCAGTAGCCGTTGTCCTCGCTGACGAGCTGGAACTTCGCTGAGCGAACCTTCTCGGCGTCGGCCTCATCTCCCGTGGGCTGGGCTGCCCAGTCGTCGAAGGTTCCGGTGACGGCGACGGCCTCGGCGTGCGGCGCCCACACCCGAAACGCGGCGCCACCGTCAATGAGCGAGACGCCCATACCCTTGGCACGGTCGGCGTAATCGGTGGGAATTGGATCGTTGGCATTCGGGCGAGAACCGCCGTTTGCTGCCGTCGTGTCGTCGGTCATCGTTCTCCTTGTCGTCGAAACAACCACGGTCAACGGTATCCGTCCGTGGTGTGAGAGGTGGTCCCATGGCGTGATCGGCGGTGACTACGGTGGGTCGCATGTACGACTCCGTTGAACACCTGCCCGCTGCTGATCATCCCGAGCTGCTGGCCGTGACGGTCGCCGGTCGGGCCGCCGAGCTGCCGTCGGCAGCCGTATTCAGCATCGATCCTGGGATTGCCGACACCGACGCCTTGTGCGAGGCCTTCGGCGAGGGTCCCGAGACGTGTGGCAACTGCGTCATCGTCAAGGGCAAGCGCGGTGCCGTCGAGAAGTACGTCGCCTGCCTCGCCCTCGCGACGACAAGGGTTGACGTCAACAAGGTGGTGCGTAAGAAGCTCGACGTTCGCAAGGCGTCATTCGCGCCCATGGACGAGGCCGTCAGTATGTCCGGGATGGAGTACGGCGGAATCACCCCGGTGGGTCTGCCCGCTGAATGGCCGATCTGGATCGACCGGCGCGTTGCCGAGGCCAAGGCCGTGTGCATTGGGTCGGGGCTGCGCAGCTCCAAGCTCATCGTCAGTGGGGCTGACCTGGTGTCCCTGCCCGGGGCCGAGGTCGTTGAGGGGCTGGCGAACTGAGGTCGCTCGCCGCGTGGGAGGGTGCTCTGGAGGCTCCTGATCCAGGAACTGTGTGGAGCGCATGGGTGAGTAGCCCGCTGTGTCAGAACTCCTTGAGGGTTGCTGTCGCAGTGACCGTGCCGTCGGGGCGACGCACCTGGGCCTGGCTGTCCGCGACACTGACCGTCAGGCGGGTCGGAGCGGTCACGCAAGCCCGGAACCGGTAGGAGAACTCCTTGCCGATGAAGTCCTCGTACCTGAGGGTCTGGGCCATGAGGAGGGCCTGCAGCGGCCCGTGGACGACCAGTCCGTCGTGGCCGTTGCGGCGGCAGAAGTCGCGGTCCCAGTGGATGCGGTACGGGTTGGCCGTCAGAGCCGAGAAGGTCACGAGCAGGGGCTCGGTGGCCAGGAAGCCGTCACCGTCGGTCTGGCCGGCGCCCTCAGGAGAGGGGTTGGGGGACTGGGCAGGCAGGAAGACGTAGTCCTGATCATCGACCAGGCATTCCTGGCCTTCCTGGGCCCAGGAGGATCTCATCGTCACGAAGTGGAGAGGGCCGCGACGACCCTGTTTGTCGGTGACTGAGGCGACTTCGGTGGTGCGAGTGGTCTCGCGGTTGAGGGTGAGCGGGGTCATGGTGCGCACCCGGCCACCGGCGAACATCCTCGTCATGCCCGGTTCCGGGGTGATCGGGGAGTCGATCGTGTACCCGTCCTCGTTGAGGTTGGCTGGGTCCACCAGGTCGAGGAGGAGTACCCAGTGCCAGCACGGCGGGACGACGTCGCCGGGGTCGGGGGAACCCAGCAGGGTTGCCAGACCACGCAGGTCGTCGGGCCGAAGTCGCGTCATTCGGCCAGCCCGTAGAGACGGTCGCCGGCGTCACCGAGGCCGGGGACGATGTAGCCGTGCTCGTTGAGGTGGTCGTCGACGCCCGCCACGACGAGGTGGCAGGGGACGTCAAGGTCGCTGACGAGCTTGCGGAAGTTCTCGATGCCTTCCGGGGCGGCCAGGATACACAGGCAGGTGATGTGGTCGGCGCCACGGCGCACCAGGAACTCGACGGTGCCGCCCAGGGAACCGCCGGTGGCGAGCATCGGGTCGAGGACGTAACACTGACGACCGGACAGGTCGTTGGGAAGACGCTCGGCGTAGGTCATCGGCTGGAGGGTCTCCTCGTCACGGGCCATGCCGACGAAGCCGACCTCGGCCGACGGGACGAGGCGCATCATACCCTCGAGCATTCCCAGGCCAGCGCGCAGGATCGGGACGACGAGCGGCTTGGGGCGAGCCAGGGCAACGCCCTCGGTGGTGGTGAGCGGGGTGGTGACGGTGGTCGGCTCGATGCGCACTTCGCGGGTGCCCTCGTAAGCCATGAGGGTGACGAGCTCCTCGACAAGTTGGCGGAAGACCGGGCTGGGGGTATCCACCGAGCGCAGCAGGGTCAGCTTGTGGGAGACGAGGGGATGATCCATGACATTGAGTTCCACGGGACCAACCCTCGCACATGAGGGGCAATTGGCGGCACTCGGTCACAGGATTCGGGGTGTGGGGAGTGGGTTCGACAACAGCCACGCCCCGAGACATCAGCGAAATCTGCCACAAAATCGCGATGATAACGTTGCCATGGTCTGATCCGGTCAATTCGTGGCAGATTTCGCCGATAACAGCCGGGACAACCCCCCTCGGCGGCGTTCCGAACCTTCCACCCACTGACAAGTTCATGCTCAAATCGACCCTGCGACTGTTTCCGCGGCCAGATGTCTGCAACGATGGAGGCGTTCGCCCCCCAAGGAGGTCGTCATGTCCCGGTTCAGCGATGACGAGTTCGTCCCCGACGACAACGTCAAGTCCTTCGACGCCGATGACGCCGATGACTACGACGATCTCGATGAGTACGACGAGTTGCCCGAGGACGACTACGACGACGAAGATGACGACGATTACGACGACGACCTCGAGGATGCCGGCGAGGACGAGATCGACTTCGTCGTAGCCCTCTACAACGATGATGGCGAGCGCATCGCAGTCCCCATGGAGCCGATGCTGGCCAACGACCTTGACGAGCTCATCACCCAGTTGCGTCGTCTTCCCGCCGATGCGGGGGCCGTTGGCATGGTTTCCATCGACCACCAGTTCTATGTCATCGTCCGGGTGCGCGGTCGTAACGTGCAGGTCTTCCTGTCCGACGCCACCCAGGCCAACGACTGGCCGATTGCTCGTGACGTCGCCGACTTCCTGGGCGAGGACATCCCCGACCCCGACGATGACCCCGAGACCATGGGCGACGGCGACATGCTTGCCGACGCTGGTCTGGGCGAGTTCGACATGGAGGCCTTCGCCGAGACTGATGAGGACTCCGACGAGATCGTGGCCGACATCGCTGCCCGGGTTCACTTCGGACCGCAGTTTGAGCGGGCCGCCAACACGTCGGTGCGCTGACCCGTGGTCGGCCCGATGCCGGGTTGGCGCGGGGCCATGGCCCGGGCCCTTGACGTGGCGCGCTGCGCGGCACAGTGGGGTGACGTCCCCATCGGCGCGATGATTCTCGGTCCTGATGGCAAGGTCCTCTCCGAGGCCGGTAACGAGCGCGAACTCACCGGTGACCCGACCGCCCATGCTGAGGTGCTCGCCATCCGACGTGCGGCCGAGGCCCGAGGCGGTTGGCGTCTTGACGACTGCACCCTCGTCGTCACCTTGGAACCGTGCACCATGTGCGCCGGAACGATCCTCGCGGCGAGGATCCCGAGGGTGGTCTTCGGGGCCTTCGATCCCAAGGCCGGGGCCGTCAGTTCCCTCTTCGACGTGATGCGCGATCCGCGGCTACCGCACCGGCCCGAAGTGGTCTCCGACGTCATGGCCGGGGAGTCGTCCGCCTTGTTGCGCGAGTTCTTCGGCAGCCATCGGGCCTGTACCGTGGACGGGTGACCAACACGCCAACGGAATCGACGCCGTCGGAATCCGGGGAGCGGACGCCGCCCGGAAAAGCCACGGCAACCGAGGAGAAACGGGTGCGCTTTCCGCGCGCTCACGCCTACATCCAGCGCCATGAGTTTCTCGCCTCGGTGACGAAGGTCATGAGTGGTACCGGCCTGGCCCAGTTGATTGCTGCCCTGGCCACCCTTTACGTCACCCACCACATCGACCCGTCCGACTGGGGAATTTACGGCGCCATCATGGCCGTCTCCCAGTTCGTCATCCCCGCCGCAGCCCTGCGTTACGAAATGGCCATCGTGCTGCCGCGGGACAACTCGGAGGCCAAGCGGGTGCTTCGGTTGGCGACGCGGATCAACGCCATCGTCTCGACGTTGGCGATGCTGTCGATGATCCCCCTGGGCGGGTACCTCAGTGGGCTGCTCGGCAAGCCGCAGGCCCGGTGGTGGCTGTTGGCGGTCGGCCCGATCGTCTTCGCCTACACCCAGGTCAACGTCGTCAACTACTGGGCGAATCGACGCAAACAGTTCGGCATCATCGGTACCAACGCGCTGTGGTGCCAGTCGACGACGGCAGTCGGACGTATCACCTCGTGTGCCGTCAATGCGGCCGCTTTCGGCCAAGTCGTCGCGACCTTCTTGGGCAAGTGCTTGGCCCTCAACAATTTTCGACGCCGCTTGGGCCCAGACTTGCGCAGCATCAAGGAATCCGACATGCCGATGCGTGCAGTGATGCGCAAGTATCGACAGTTACCGCTGTTGACGGCTCCGAACGCCATCGTCGACGCCATCCGGCAGCAGGGCGTCAACATGATCATCATGGTGAAGTTCTCGACGGCTGGTTACGGACGATTCAACATAGCCTGGACGCTGATGCAGATGCCGGCCTCGGTCATCAACCAGGCGTTGTCCCAGGTGTTCTTCCAGAAGCTGTCAGTCTCCGACGCCGGGAAGTTCTACCAGACCGTCAAGAAATCGGTGGTGAGGTCGTTCCTCATCGGCATCGTGCCTTTCGGATTGCTCTATGTGCTCATCCCGCCGGTGCTGCCGTGGTTGTTGGGCGCGAAGTTCCAGCAGTCGGCCGACATTGCGGTGGCTCTGGTGCCGTGGCTGTACGTCAACTTCGTCACGTCGCCGATCTCGAACATGTTCATCGTGACCCGCAACAACGGGATCGCCCTGGCCTTCGCGATCATCTACGCGGTTGTGCCGCTGACCTTTCTGAACCTCAGCGACCTTTCGATGGTCGGGACAATTTACCGCATGTCCTTCATCATGGCTGGGTTGTTGGTGTTCTACATCGGGCTGGCGCTCGTGGTCGCCAGGAGATTCGACAAGAAGAACATGAAGGTGGACCCGGCGGTCGAGACGGCCGAGGAGGCTGAGGTCAACAGTGAGGACGAGGACAGCCGCCCCTGACGCGCTCTGACATCTGATCGTCGTATCACCGCCATTCGAGTTTTGGCCAGAGGTGATGGATTCGTTATCCTTGTCCACGGTGACGTGTCTGAGCGGCCGAAAGTGCCCGCCTCGAAAGCGGGTGTAGCGAGAGCTACCGAGGGTTCAAATCCCTCCGTCACCGCCGAGAAGGTCCCGGGAACTGAGGAGTTCCCGGGACCTTGTGTCTGGTGGTGGGTTGGGGCACAGCCCGAAACA
The DNA here is from genome assembly GCF_052654715.2 of Cutibacterium nasicola. Classification (NCBI taxonomy): domain Bacteria; kingdom Bacillati; phylum Actinomycetota; class Actinomycetes; order Propionibacteriales; family Propionibacteriaceae; genus Cutibacterium; species Cutibacterium nasicola. The sequence goes on from NZ_CP199745.2 coordinate 2,526,684, forward strand.
CAGAGTGGTGTCCAGATCCACGACGGACGTCGTCCAGCTGGGATAATTACCTCGTGCAACCCTCTGACCTCGCCCTGTTCATCGGCGCCGTCGTCGTGTTGCTGGCCGCCTTCGCGGCCCGGATCGGCTCCCGTCTGGGATTGCCTGCTCTGTTGCTGTTCCTCTTGGTCGGCATGCTGCTCGGCCCCATCGGGTTCGGCATTGACTTCAACGACTTAGGCGCCGCACACGCCATCGGTTTCGCCGCCCTCGTGCTCATCCTTGCCGACGGCGGATTATCGACCAACTGGAAAGACATTCGACCGGCCCTGGGCCCTGCGGCCTTGTTGGCGACCGTCGGAGTCGGCGTTTCCGTCGGCGCCATGACTGTGCTGGGCCACTACGCGCTCGGCCTGCACTGGAGCGCCGCAGCCCTCCTCGGTGCGGTCACCGCCCCGACTGACTCTGCTGCGGTGTTCTCCGTGCTCCGCGATGCCTCCTTGCCTGACCGACTCAGATCGGTGCTCGAGGCTGAGTCCGGCCTCAACGACGCCCCGACCGTCCTCGTCGTCATCGCGCTGACCGGGGTCGCGACTGGGGAGTCGACGGCTGGTGTACTCCCCCTTCTTGGATCCATTGCCCTTGAGCTCACCGGTGGCATCTGCGCCGGTCTGGTCGTCGGCTGGGTGGCCGTCAGGATTGGGCGACGCATCAACCTGCCATCCGGAAACCTTTACGCCATCGCCGCGATGGCATGGGCCGTGACCGCCTACGGTGTCGGCGTGTGGATTGGCGTATCCGGATTCGCCGCGGTCTACGTCGCCTCCGTCATGATCGGCAATGGCGACCTGCCCTATCAGCACACCACCCGATCCTTCTCCGAGGGTATCGGCTGGATCTGCCAGATCGGCTTGTTCGTCATGCTCGGTCTGCTGGCCAACCCCGACCGTCTCACCTGGGCCTCCGTTGGCTCCGGTGTTGCTGCCGGCCTGTTGTTGACCTTCGTTGCCCGCCCCCTGGCAGTCCTTGCCTGTACGACATGGTTCGGGTTCCGTCGCAACGAGCGGTTCTTCCTGTCCTGGGCTGGCCTGCGCGGAGCCGTGCCGATCATTTTGGCGACGGTCCCAATGGCGTCCCACATGGAGCGTGCGGACAAGTTCTTCGACGTCATCCTGGTGCTCGTCGTCGTGTTCACCTGTATCCAGGGCCCGACCCTGCCGGGCGCGGCGAAGCTCCTCGGCGTCGTCGATCCACAGATGGCCAAGGACGTGACGATCGAGGTTGCGCCCCTCGACGAGATCGCTGCCGACCTCCTGCAGGCTGACGTTCCCGAGGGATCGAGACTGTCCGGGGTGACGGTCCGCGAGCTGCGGCTGCCGCGTAACTGCGTCGTCTCGCTCATCATCCGCGGCGACCGGTCCTTTGCTCCGCGCGCGGAGACCAAGCTCGAGCACGGTGATGAGCTGCTCATCGTCGTCCCCCAGGGGCAGCGACGGTACGTCGTCGAGAGGCTGACCGAGATTGGCCGGGGAGGCCGGTTGGCGCGCTGGCACGGGTTACGCATTCAGGCCGAATAACCACGCGGACGGCGTCGCTGGACAAGCTGACCAGAACCCACTGAGAAGGCCACGGATGCACATGGATCCGTGGCCTTGACAGGGTTGATGGTCAGGACTACTTTTCCCCCGGCGTCGCCAGCATCGATGGGGTCGGTGACGGTGACGGCAGGCACACTGGTCCACCAACCTTCACGAACTTCGGTGCATTCGTCTTGAAGTTCGGGTTGCGATCGCCGAGCACCACTTCAACCTCATGGTCGACGCGTTTGGGATCCGATTTCAGTACTGCTCCTGGGAAGTAGCCGGCAACCAACTTCACCTCGGGATCTTGGGCGTCGTGGCCGATGACCGTCACCTTCTTGACCGTGGGCTCACGGTTGGCCACCGAGTCAATGACGAACCCGACGTTGGCAAGCTGCTTCGACACGCTGCTCGCCAGCCCGCGGGTGTGGCCGGAATTGTACACCGAGACCGTGACGTCCTTCGTCGTCAATGTGCCCTTGACGTCCTGATTGACGCAGGGGGTGATCGGTGGCGGAGGGACGGGCGCGCTGACGGCCTTCCATCCAGCGCGGATGGCCACCGCGATGAGGACGACGAGGGCCAGCAGGGTGATCGGGGTGCCTGCCATCCTCAGATAGTGGCGACGTTCATCAGGAGTCATGACGGGGCATCAGTCTAGTTCGAGGACACGGGCATGGAGGGTTTGACGCTGCTGAAGGGCAGCACGAAGCGCGCGGTGCAGGCCGTCCTCAAGGTAGAGATCGCCGTGCCAGGCCACGACGTGGGCGAAGAGGTCCCCGTAGAAGGTGGAGTCGTCTTCGAGAAGGTTGGCCAGGTCAAGGTTGCTCTTCGTCGTGACGAGCTGATCCAGGCGCACCTGCACGGGTGCCAGTTGGGACCACTGCTTCTGCGTGTACCCGTGGTGAGGGTATGGGCGGGAGTCACCGACACGTTTGAAGATCACATGACGATCCTACAAGCTTCTCGACGGCGATCCCGGCAGACGTGCCCGGGGCATGTGACAAGCTGAGATGAAAGGGCATGTGGCTGCATGTCTGTGACATCGCCCTGGCTGAAGACTATGGAAGGACGGCAATGACTGGTTTCGACTTCGACAGCCCCACTGTCGAGTGGTTGCGTTCACGCGGCACGGCCAGGTGGGAAGACGTCGCTGAGGGGGTCATCCCGCTGTGGGTGGCCGAGATGGACTTCCGGGTTGCCCCACCCATTCAGCAGGCCATTGAGGACATGGTTGCCAAGCACGCCTACGGATATCCGCGTGACAACGGACTGCGGCACTCCTGGGCGGCATGGACCAAGAAGGCTCAGGGCCTGACGATCGATCCGCTCAAGGTGCGCTACCTGCGCAATGTCCTCTGTGGAGTCCAGCTGGCCATCCGTACCTACAGCGCTCCCGGAAGCCCCGTGATCGTCCCCTCCCCGGCATACATGCCGTTCTGGAAGCTGCCGGGGCTGGAAGGACGCGAGATCATCTCGGTGCCGATGGTCGACTCCGACCTGGGCTGGACCCTCGACCTTGACGGCATTGACGCGGCCTTCGCCAAGGGTGCCGGGTCGATCATCCTCTGCCAGCCCTACAACCCGCTGGGTCGCGTCTTCACCGCGGAGGAACTGCGCGGCCTGGCCGAGGTCGTCGAGCGTCGCCACGGGTTCGTCATCTCCGACGAGATTCATGGCCCCCTCGTCCCGGCCTGCGAGAAGCGTAAGGCCTCGGTGCCCTACGCCAGCGTCAGCGAGGGGGCGGCCGCTCACTCGGTGCTGGTGTCCTCGGCGTCGAAGTCGTTCAACATCCCCGGCCTCATGACGGCTTTCATCTCGTTCTTCACCGATGAGCAGGCCACGCTGTGGGATCAGAGGGTCGATCCGCTCGACGCCGAAGGGGCCACCACGGTCGGCATGGCTGCCAACAAGGCTGCCTTTGACTCCGGTCAGGAATGGTTGGACGCTGCCAACTGCTACATCCATGACAACGCGGTGTGGCTGTCGGAAACCTTGGCCGATCAGCTGCCGGGAGTGTCCTACCGGGTTCCTGAAGGCACCTACCTGGGCTGGCTCGACTTCTCCGCCTACGAGCTGCCGGCCTCGCCAGGGGAGTGGTTGTTGCGTCACGCCCGTGTCCGTCTCAATGACGGTCCGACCTTCGGACCCGGGGGCGAGGGGCACGCACGTATCAATGTCGCCACCCCGCGTTATCTGCTCGCAGAGGCCGTCGACCGGATGGTGACCGCGATCAACGATCGTTGACGTTCGACTGATGATCGTCAGATCATTGGCCTGGTGAGTCCTGATCCGCAAGTGAAGGGATGCCAACCCGATCCGGGCACGTACTCACTTCGAGACGCGCCCGGACGCATTGCACCAGTTGGCGCCTGCACTGTGAAAGGGTGACATGAAGAGTGCGTGTATGCGCGTACGTTCCAGCCCCTAGCGAGAGGTCGATACATGGACATCAGCGCCATGGATCCCAAGGACATCCCCGGACTGTTCGACGCCGAGGTCGTCGGGCCCGATGGTGAGAATGTCGGGACGATCCAGCAGATCTTTGCCGACGAGGTCACCGGTGCCGTGACCTTCGTGACCGTGCTTTCGGAGGGCCACGAGCACTTCATTCCGGTACGCGGCGCCGATTACTCCACGAGCCACGTCAGCGTGCCGTTCACCCGTGACATCATCGAGACCGCTCCTGAGGCGTCCGAGGAGGACGACCTCTCGCGTGACCGGGAGGCCGAGGTCTACGGCCACTACGGCATGGAGCCCGCTCGTCGCTCCGGTCTGGAGGTCGATGACAACGACATCGTCATTGCCCAGCCAGAACGTGGTGCCATCAGCGAGCCTGACATCGTTGATGCCGACGAGGAGGAGACCGTCGAGACCCAGCCCGTCGACGATGACGAGGTCAGCCAGGACACCACCGTCACTCCGGGCATCGTTCCGGCGGCTCCCCGTGACGAGGACTCCCCGGTTGCTGAGGGTGGCGAGGAGGACGACGAGAACCGTCCCGAGGTGCTCAGCGACGATCACTCCGATGACGAGATTCTCCCAGCCTCCGAGCCCGGCCCCGCTATGGGTCTGCCGGCTGGTGCCAAGCTGCGCCGCTACGTCGTCACTGATCTGGTGACGGTGCAGATCCCGGTGCGCCGCGAGGTGGTGTGTTGGGAGGATGCCGAGGGCAATGTCCATGAACTCGACAAGGTCGAGGCCCCGGAGGACGCCAAGAAGGCCGGGGTTCCCGGACAGGCCACCTGGTGGTTCAACGACGGTCCGGAGGCTCCAGTCGGCTGATTCCTGGGTCAGAGGTCCTTGGCCTGAGAAGTCGTGAACATGACGTCAGCCCCCGATCCGCAATGGATCGGGGGCTGACGCTGTACGAGGACGCCACATCCTCGACGTCTGGTGAACTCAGGAGACCTTCTCGTAGGTGACGTCGGCAACGCCAGCGCTGGGCGACGAGATCTGGTTGAAGGCAGCCGGAGTCAGGTCGAGGCAGCGACCGGAGACGTAGGGTCCACGGTCATTGATGCGCACGACGACGGAGCGTCCGTTCGTCTTGTTGGTCACCTTGAGGCGGGTGCCGAAGGAGTAGGTCTTGGAGGCGGCTGTCATGGCCGAGGAGCTGAAGGATTCGCCGGAGGCGGTCTGCGAATCGGTGTAGAAGGAGGCCCCGCAGCTTCCTGCGACGCCACTGGTGGAGACGTCGGCGGCGCTACGGCTCGAGTGCTCGGAGGAACGGGAGGTGCGCGCGGACTCCTCGGAGTGACGCTGCGTCGACTTCGGGGCGGTGGCGTCCTTCTGAGCTGCCTTCTCGGCTTCTGCGGCGCGCTTGTAGCTGGCCTTCGAGCGCAGCAGGCTCATGGTGACGGCGTCGGTGACTCCGGTCTGCTTGAGGGCGTTGGCCTTCTGGAACACCTTGACGGCGTTGGTGGTGGAGGGCCCGTACGGCAGTCCGACCCACGTGCTCGGGAAGTAGCTGAGGGTTGAAAGGTCGCGCTGAACAGCCTTGGTGCGGGCATTGTGGTCGCCGCGCTGGGCGAAGATGCCGACCGGGCGGGTGACCTTGGTGATGTAACGGGTGGCGACCCAGGAGGTCTTGCCGCGGTAATTGACGGGGGTCCAGCCCTGGACGTCCTTGCCAACGATGAGGAGACGGTCACCGGGGTGGACGAGACCGTGCCGCTTGTACTCGGTGCCGCGTCCGGAACGAACGTTGAGGTGGACGCGGGACTGCGCGAACTGGGTGGTGTACGGGGTGGCGCGCTTGGCCTGCTTGGCCGGCGCTTTCTTGGTCTGCTGGGTGGGAGCCTTCTCGGCATGGGCTCCAGGGGTGCCGGTGGGGGCGGCGTGAGCCTCCTCGGCGATGGTGCCCATGACGGCGAGTCCCGCCGCAGCGGTCAGAGCGACGGTGCGCTTGAGAGTCGTCCCGGCGGTGGTCGAGGTGTTGGTCATGTGATGTTCCTTCCGAGCGTTGCCGCAGGTTCAGAGGCTCGTTGAACTGTACGTGTTCCTGAGAGATTCTCAAAATCCGCTCAGTATAGGTGGACGGGTGTCACCTCGGGACGTGCCGTATGTGTACCCCAAACCTGCGGGACAAGCTGCGACGATAGTTGTGGTGGATGGGGGATAGTGTGGAAAGGCTGAGAAAATACTGAGGGTTCTGGATCTGGCAAGCCTCGCGCCGCTGAGGAAGCGACACAGGAGAGCTCGTGGACGTGACGAATCCATCGTCACACATACAACTTGGTGTCGAGAGTGTGGGGCTGGACGAGGAGCGGCGGAGTCGACTCGGTCGGTGTCGGGGCCTCGTAGGCTTAATGCCATGACGTGGAACCGCAACATTCCTGGCCTGCTGACCGACGACATTCGCCTCAGGGTTCCGTTGGACCACAACAACCCCGAGGACCTGCGCACCATCGAGATCTATGCGCGTCTGGTCGCCGCTGTTGACGGCACCGACAAGCCGTACCTGGTCTTTCTGCAAGGTGGCCCGGGGTGTGAGTCGCCGCGTCCCACCCTGCGCGACCCTGGATTTCCTGGTTGGCTGGCCCGTGCGTTGCAGGACTACCAGCTCGTGCTGCTCGACCAGCGCGGTACCGGGCTGTCCTCCCCGGTGAGTGAGCCGGTGGGGGATGCTGCCAGTCAGGCCGAGTACCTCACCCATCTGCGCGCAGACGAGATCGTCGAGGACTGCGAGGACGTTCGCCGCCACCTCGGCATCCAACAGTGGGCGGCCCTGGGGCAGTCCTTCGGCGGGTTCACCCTGCTGAGGTACCTGTCCACCTACCCGGATTCCTTGTCGGCGGGATATTTCACGGGTGGCCTGTCGGCGGTCGGACGTTCTGCCGACGAGGTCTACACAGCCTGTTACGACCAGCTGCGCACCAAGTCGCTGGAGTATTACAAGCGGTTCCCGGAGGACCGGGAGCGGTTCGCGGAGCTCATGGCGCTGGCCGAGAAGGCCGAGATCACCACCCCGAACGGTGACGTCGTGACGCCGTCGCGGTTGCGGTCGCTGGGGCATCTGTTGGGTGCCTCGGGTGGGGCCGAGAAGCTGCACTATCTGTTGGAATACCCGTACACCTCGCGGTCCTTCCGCCATGATCTGGCCGGGCTGCTGCCCTTTGACGGACGCAATCCGTTGTATGCTGTCATCCACGAGTCGTCCTATGCCGACGGTGTGGTCACCGGATGGTCGGCGGCGCGGATGCTGCCCGACGAGTTCACGGAGGATCCGACGCTGCTGACGGGAGAGCACGTCATGCCGGAGTGGTTTGACACCGACCAGGAGCTGCGGCCGTGGAACGAGGTTGCCAATCTCATTGCGAACCATCCGTGGCCGAAGCTGTATGACGCTGACGCCCTCCGGGCTGCCGGGGTGCCCTGTGCGGCGGCGGTGTACCACGATGATGCCTATGTGCCGCGCGAGTTCTCCTTGGAGACGGCGGCCCTGCTTCCACAGATGCATGCCTGGGTGACGACCGAGTACGAGCACAATGGGTCGAATGCCTCTGGTGGTGCGGTGCTTGACCGTCTCATCAAGCTTGCCAGGGGAGAGCTCGTCAGGTGAGGTTGCGGGGCGTGCGAGGTCCACGGGACGTCCTCACCTTCCCGATACCGTTGACTTCATGACTGGCCACTTCGCAGGGGACTCCCGCACGAACCGGGAGCGGATGCTCGCCGGGGATCTCTACATCGCCGACGATCCGGATAACTCCCGCATCGCCGACCGCGGAGCCAGGCTGGCCGACGCCTACCACCGGGCCTTCCTCAACGATCCGGGCAGTGCCAGCCCCCTGTTGGCCGAACTCCTCGGCGAACTCGGTGAGGATGCCGTCATCAAGCCGCCGCTGTACGTCGACTACGGTGAGAACATCCATGTCGGCGCGCGCAGCTTCGCCAACTACAACCTGACAGCCCTCGACGTCGCCGAGATTCGCATCGGCACCGACTGCCAGATCGGTCCGAACGTCCAGTTGCTGACCCCTACCCACCCGATCGACCCGGATCTGCGTCGGGACCGCCTGGAGGCGGCCAGGCCCATCACGATCGGCAACAATGTCTGGCTTGGCGGAGGCACGATCGTCTGCCCCGGTGTCACCATCGGTGAGGACAGCGTCATCGGAGCCGGAGCGGTCGTCACCAAGGACATCCCGGCCGGATCCATCGCCGTCGGCAATCCGGCGCGCGTCATCGGATCGGTCTATGACAGGAAAGGCGAATGACCATGAACGACATCCCGGATCTCCCGGTCAACTGGTGCGATCCTGACTCCGTCGGTGCCGAGCTCCCGGAGACCGACGACGTCGAGGCCGACCCGCAATCCGTGCAGATCCCGCCAGCTGAGTCCTTTGAGGTGTTGCGCCGGGCCAGCGAAGAGGAGCTGCGAGCCCAGGAGCGCGGTGAACAGATCGACCCACTCGAATCCGGACGAGCCGCGATCGCCATCGCCCTCACCCCGCTCTGTCAGCTCGAGGGCGCGATCATGCTCGGCGTGAGCCTGCTGGACGCCGTGCTCAAGCGGGTCGAGCAGGTTGACGATGCCGCTGTCGAGGTGTACCTGCCCGACTGGCTCTTCGACCACGAGGGGCTCACCTCCGACGAGGTCCCCGGCCTGCTGGTTGAGCGGGTTCGTCGTGACATGGCCGACCCCGTCGTCGTCTCCACCATGGGGGAGGAGGCCGTTGAGCAGCTGCGCAGTGGCCTGTCGGCGATCCTGGCGGCTCAGCAGCAGGATGCCGCCGAGTTTTCCCGGTACGTCAACCCGGACGTCGACCCCGAGTGGATCATTGATGGTTGTCAGGAGATCTGCGTCGCCCTGGCCGCCCACGCCGCGACCATCGGCTGGCAGCGTCCCGAGGTTGACGTCTCCAACGTCTTCGCCACCCTCGACATGGCTGACGGTCCCGATCGCGTTCGTACCTTGCTGAGGCAAGCTCGCCAATGATCGGTGACTGATCGGGCCGTGAAGTTCTTGAGAGCTCTTGACGATCATCACCCAGAACATCGGCGATCGGCACCGGGAGGTTACCGGGTGCGACCAGGGTGCCGATCTCGTCGTTCACGACGGCCTGGCTGAGACGTTGATAATCCAGTGACTGTCAAGGTAGTCGTCCGATCCCGGGACTTGAAAAGGACAGTCGTTACTGCGAGAGGTTCCCTTCACTGCAATGGGTGTACACCTGTCGGAATGAAGGCTGCCCGATCGTTTCGGATCCGTGAGGTGTCGCCGTAGCTCGCCCAGAACGTGCTGGGGCTCGGGATCGCTGCAGCACTCGTCTGCGGCGAAGATGTGGTCGGTTTCGTCAGTGATGTGACAGCCGTCGCGGAAGAATGAACGGCACCACAACCACTCAGCGCTGACAGAGCGACAAGTGCTGCGGGAACAACGCGCAACGAGAGATCCGGATGATGCATGACCTTCTTCTCCTCGGATTCGTCACGTGGTGACACGTGGTGGCGTTGCGTCGAGAATCGTGTCGAGACCACGGAGCTCCACGTTCATCGGTGCATGTGGATACCCGGGATCTGCTCGTCGTCCTCGCCATTACCACTCTGTTCCTGTTCGGTATCGTTTGTGGCGGAGATGTCACAGACTTCGTACCACCCTCATCGCCGAATGGAGAACGATCATGGCTCCGAAGAATTTCCTGAATAATCTCCTGTGGCGGCTTGTCATGCTCAAGAAAGAGAATCGGGAGCGCATGGACACGTTGCGACGATACGTCGACCTCGCCGTCGAGAAGATGACGTTCGAGGAGAACGGTGACCACGAGTATGACGTGGTCATGGCGCAACAACTTCTTGTCTGTGCTGAATACTGTCATTTTGTCCTACCCAAGGACGATTTCGAGCTTTTCCAGATCCGTATGGGAATTCCCATGAACGGAGTTCTCATACACCTGGTACAGGACGATAAGGGGATTCATGTTTGCTGCCGTGACGACAGCAATTCTGAGGTAGTTTTGAACCTCTCGCCTCTCGATAGGGAGGGTGTGGCAATGGCGGCCATTCTCTTTGAGGTGGAGAGAATCTTGCGTGAGGAGGCTCAGGTGAGTAGGGATGATGTCCAGTGAGGGCCCCAAGACTCACCCCCGCGTAGGCGGGGAAGACGAGATAGGCCCCAATAGTCCCAAACTGGATCGCGCCTCACCCCCGCGTAGGCGGGGAAGACGAAGAGGTGCTGGCCGGGCGGGTAGTCATGGCCTGGAACGCCCCCCTTGATCGGGGACGTATCGAAGCCGAGTATGCGCACGCCCAGCTGGCCGCTCCGGCATTGCCGTGGTGCTGCCTGATACGTGTAGAGGCGTCTGTGCTGGGGTGCCGGTGGCGGCATGATGATAGGTGTGCGGCGAAGAGGAGACACGCCATGACTGATTTAATGCTGCTGCTGTTGCCTACAGATGGGCTGCCATCCCCCCACCCCGAGGCTCCCCCTGGCGTGGACCATGTTGCGACACTGCCTTATGTGGCCGCCTTCGCGGTGCTTGCCGTAGGTCTGGTGGTGGCTGTCGTGGGCGGTCTGGGAGCGGTTGCTGTGAGCTTGCTCAGGTGAGGTAGGCGAGGATGAAGCCGACGATGATGGTGACGACGGCGGGGAAAAGCCAGACAAGGGGATTCTTCTGTTCCATGCCGTAGTCGTCGTGGTTTTTGCGCCAGTAACAGAAGCAGATTGCGACTATCAGCACCCAGGCTATCCCGCCGCCGATGATGAGTTTTGAGATGGCAGAGATGAGGATGGTCACGGGGGTCCGGCCCCGGGGGTGTGTGCTGGGCCGGCCGACAGGTTCAGCACACGGGGCATGTTATGAGGCGAAGGTCTGGCGTTTTGGGCGGCCTGTTTTGGGATGGCGTGTTCGGGCCCACTGTTCGGCTGCGGCTTTGGGAAACAGGAGGCCCTGTGCGGTTTCGATGACAAGTGCGGGGAAGCCAGCGGTGCCGTCGCGCTGGGGGATACGCTGACGCGACAGTCCTGCGGCTTCAGCGATTTCGGTGTATCCGACGACGGGCGGGAACAGTGGCCGGTCGAGGTCTGTGAATAATTCGTCTTCCGGGCGGGTTTCAACGCCGGTGACGGTGACATTGCCGCACGCGTCGATGACGGCTGTGTGGGCAGTCTCGATGGCGTGGACCGACGAGTCAGCCTCGACGAACACCGACAGTGATCCGGTGTGTTCATCCTGCTGGCTCAGCGAGGCGACCGGGGATAAATGATCGAGGGCTTCCAGTGCGTCGAGCATCATGTCTTCGCTGACTGTGCGAAGTGATAACCGAACCTGCCACATCATGTTCTCCTTTCGTGTCGATATATCTCAGGGAGGGGGTCAAGGGGGGCTGGGGTTCCAGCCCCCTGTTGGACTGTTAGACGGTGAATCCCGAGCGCCTCAGTTCAGAAAGCATGTTGGCCCATGCTCTGCGATCTGATGGGGTCTTGTGGATCATGACCGCTGATCGTGACGTATCCGGCGGGTAGATCATCCATCCTTTGCGCCGGGTCTCAATGCAGGGGCACCTTGCTCAGATTCCAGTTGCTTGAACAGTTTCTTGAGCGACTTTTGGTACTCGTTTCCCACGTCCTCACCTCCTCTGTTGAGGTGTGTAACCACCACAACACAAAACCCTTCCCCGTGACAATGGTTTGGTAGTTGTGGGTCCCTTCGTCGCCGGTGTCATGATCGCCTTGCCTGGGGGCGCCTCGGGCTAGATGGTGAGGGCCTGCCGCGCACTTGTCCTCTGCTGTATCTGTCCTACGCCGGCTCCACGAGACCGGGGGACACGTGTGATTGACCACGCTCTGACCTGGAACCTGGCACAGTGATTGAGGTGGAAGAGCAAGAGGCCCCTTGCTCGTTGGGGGCTGTCGTGAAACGTCTTTTAGGGATGCGGTCTACTGCACGCACTGCGCTTGTGGCTATCTCTGTGCTGGGGACAATTCCCGTTGTAGCTGCACCGCCGGCTTCAGCCTCAGCCCCGGTGCCTTGGTGCAACGGCAAATCTCAAAACACTGTGGTGAAGAACTATTACAGAGGAAACTCGTCGCGAACGTTGCGCTGCGGTACGAGTAGGTGGGGGTTTCATCACATCACCCATTGGTGGAGTAGTTCGTTTGACGCGCGAGTCGCTCTGACTATTTCTCGGGGCGAAAGCGTGAAGGACCTGCGGCAGGACGGTGGAATTCAGATCTTCGCACTGTTCGACAGCCGGTGTAAAGAGAAGTTTCGCGTTATCTACAACGGCGGTCCGCTGCATGGGACGGGCGTTAGACCCCAGGGAGTTATTACGGCTTACGCGGTTTCTGGGAACGTTGCGACGATGTCTGCTCCAAGCCTTATGAAAGCTTCATATCGCACTAATTGCCCCGTGAACCAGAATATCTAACTTATGGATCTATCGGTAGTTTTAACGGATCTCAACACTTTGCTTGAAGCGCTGACCAGTTTCGATGGGCTTGTGATTGTGCGGACGCTGGAGTGGCCCAACACCGAGACGCTCAAGATTCAGTATGAGACGCTGCGGAGTAAACGTTTAGAGACACTCTGTCTAAGTCTCCCTGAAGCTCGCGGAAGTGTGGACGCGATGCGCAGCTATCTGCCGACAATTGCGGCAAGTGTGATCGAATATCGCGACTTGGGTAATTCGGCATTCCACGGTCAACTGCTGTACTTGGTGAAAGGAGGGTGACGCACGTCGAAGTGAACGCACGATTTCGAAAGTGAATTCGTGACTAATTAACAGTGTACTTATCCCCCGGTAACCCGAAACCTGCATACAGTTTCAACTAACAGGTAGAGCGATCGATCGGCGGGCGACATGGCGGCATTCGTTGAAAACTCCATTATCGTTGAGGCATCTCTTCCGTTCGTGTGGAGGGTGGCGAACGACGTCGAACGCTGGCCGCAACTGTTCACCGAGTACGAATCAGTCGAGGTACTTGAGCGGGATGCCGTCGGGGTTACCTTTCGACTGACGACCGTCCCGAACGAGTCTGGCGAGCGCTACTCATGGGTGTCGCGGCGAGAGAGTCCGACATAGCCTCGAACTCGGTCAGAGCCCGCCGAATCAGCGAGGATGGCCCCTTTGATCAGATGGTGTTGCTGTGGCGCTATGAATCCTTGGATTTTGACCGCACGATCATGACGTGGCGCCAAGACTTTGTTGTGAGTCCCGAGGCTCCGTTCAGCGAACTGGATGCAGTGGCCTTCCTGAATCAGGGGACTCGTGAGCAGATGCGAAGCGTGGCGCAAGGTATCGAACAGCTGCGTCGCGAGCCCATCAACTGGGACCAAGGACACAAGTCGCCTGTCTTTGGCGACTGCCTGACCATGCTCATTACCCCACCCAGCCGGGGCAGTTCCACCTCCGCGAGTGGTCTGCTGAGGCTGGATCCGGGACAGGGCATCCCGCGGCACAAGCACGACTTCTCCGAAGAGCACCTGCTGGTGACGTCGGGAACAGCGACCATCACGTTGGGTGAGGAGAGTTTCGAGGTGGGGGAGGGCGCGGGCGTGCTCGTGCCCAGGGGAGTTGCGCACGCAGTGATGGCGACTGATGAGACGTGCCACTTGGCCTTGTTCATGGCGCCGTTGGCGCCTCGCCCAGATCTCGGTCACGAGGTTCTTTGAGATGGTCAGGCTACTGGGTGTCGAGGTGGCCGTGATTGACCTCAGTCAGTCGGTGCCAGCTGCTGAGAACGACCCGGGGTTCCGCGGACGAGAGAACTGGCTCCCGGAGAAGGGGCCCGAGCAACTAGAGAAGAACTACTTCAACAGTCCGCTGGTTCCGGAAGAGGTGAGGCTCCGGGGACGCGAGTCCCCTTGGAGCATCTCGCGAGATGCCTTTCCCGATGGGCGTTTCCTGACTAATGAGTGGTTCACCATCAGCACCCACTTTGGGACCCACGTGGACGCTCCCTTTCACTACGGCTCGGCGAACGGCACTCAAGTCGCCGACCTTCCGCTGGAAGGCCTGATGGGACCAGCGGTTGTGTTGCGGCCCCGCGCGGACGATGATCGCATCACGGCGGGGGCTATGGCGGCTGCCGTGTGTTCTCATGGCGACGGCCTGCCACGGATCGCGCTCATCGAGACCGATCCGCGACATGCGCCAGATGAAGGCCCCGGGTACTTCACCGAGCATGCTGGCCTCACCCGAGGCGCGCTCCAGGTCCTACTCGACGCAGGTGTCGAAGTCATCGGGACAGATGGTGCCAGCCTCGACCGGCCCAGCGCCGTGATGATTCGTGAGTTTCTTGCCACCGGAGATCGCTCCGTCATGTGGCCCTGCCACTTGGCCGGACGTGAACATCCCTTCCAACAGGTTGAGCGCTTGGCCAATCTCGACCAGCTGCCCTCGGGGCAGCCCTTCACTTTTCTGGCGCTTCCGATCAAGTTGAACGCGTCGGGCGCCGTCTGGTGCAGGGCAGTCGCGCTCGTCTCTCAAGGCGTTTTGGGGACGGCGACACCATGACCACCGGCTTGCTGATCTCCCTGAACCGGGCGCGGCGGCCGAGTCCCGTTGTGCCAGTTGGCGTCGGTTACCTGCAGCAGGCATTGGAAGAAAACGGCCATCCCACTCAGCTGTTGGACTTGTGCTTCGTTGAAGACGGTTTGATCACGGATCGCGTCCTGGAAGCTGCCCGCTCGCGCCAGCCGCAGCTGATTGGAATATCGATACGAAACGTCGACAATGAGACCCTGCTTCGATATAACTCGATGCTTGACCTCGCTCGGCACGTGGCCGACACACTGCGGTGCGAGTGCCCCAACGCGGTAATCGTCCTAGGAGGCGCAGCCTTCTCCCTCCTTTCGCAAGAGTTCATGAACTCTGTAAGCAGCGCCGATCTTGGCATCACAGGCGAAGGAGAGCAGAGCATCGTCGACATAGCCGAGATGCTAGAGGCCGGGAAGACACGAGAACAGGTCATCGCCGGCACGATCGTGAGCCAGGGGCGAAGGCACTTCGAGGGGCGCGCCGCGGCAGCACACGTGCCAACCTGTTTCTCTCCTGACCCGCAGTATTTCGCTCGCCGCGAGATTCACCCAGGCTACGGCGTTCAAACCAAGCGCGGCTGCCCCCTGCACTGTGTGTACTGCGGCGTGCCTGATGTCGAGGGGAATCGCTTTCGGCTGCGGGATCCGCGAGCAGTGGTGGACGAGATCGCACTCATCCACGATCGCCTTGGCGTGGACAGGATCTTCTTTACCGACAGCGTGTTCAACATTCCCCGGACTCACGCGATGAGCATCTGTCGAGAGCTCATCGCTCGGGAAATGGCAATCGACTGGATGGCATATGGGTACCCCGTAGGTCTCGGTGATGTTGAGGCCAACCTGATGCGGAAGTCGGGTTGCAGCATCCTCAACTTCGGATCGGATGCTGGCACTGACGGAATGCTGAGAAATATGGGAAAGATCTTTTCGCCCGAGCAGATTGTTAGCAGTTCTCTTGCGGTTCGCAGAGCTGGGATCCATGTCATTCAATCACTGCTTTTGGGCGGGCCTGGAGAAACGGTGAATTCTGTGCGTGAGACTCTCGATGTAATGGCGAGAGCTGAGCCAAATGTGTTAACTATCGCGTTTGGGATCCGGCTCTACCCGAAGACACCTCTGTGGCGGAATCTGATTCTTGATTATCCAGAATTGAAGCCGAATGACGATGAGGTTCTGCGTCCGATATTTTCGCTATCGAAGGCCTTGGGCCGTCAAGAGTGCGCTGACATCGCCGATCTAATTGAGAAATTTATAAGACAGTATCCGGAGATTCAAGTAAAGCCGACGTTCGCTCTGGATAGCCTGCGTAATTCGGGTGCGTCAGTGCCTGACAATGCCGTCTTGGTGAGGAATTAATAATGATTGACCTGGTCCATCTTCCCTACCCCTCGCGCGACAAGCGCCCCGTCATCTGCTATCCAATGCCGACCGACAAGCTGGTCGATCAGGAGCAGAGTCTGACTGACATGGGGCTGGATTCCAGCGCCACGAACCTGAGGCCTCGCGCAATGTACATCCACATCCCCTTCTGTGAGCACCTGTGTGGCTTCTGCCCGTTTGTGAAGTACTCGGCAGACGAGGGCCGTATCGAGTCCTACGTCCAGGACCTTGTACGTGAGATCAAGTTCTACGGGGACACCGAGATGCTGCGCTCCGGCGGGGAAGTTGGGTCCATCTACTTCGGCGGCGGTACGGGAAGCATCCTCACTCCTCGCCAAGTAGACCTTGCGTTGGACGCCGTGCGCACTCACCATCGCACAGCCTCGGACATCGAGATCACGCTCGAGTCGAGCCCGATTACGGTGGACTCGGACAAGCTGAAAGCGGTGGCTCAATCCGGTGTCAATCGGATCAGTTTCGGCGTTCAGACGCTTGACGCCGACTTGAGCCGGGACATTGACGTGGCGCAGGACGCGACCAAGTCCATCGCTGCCATTCAAGATGCGCAGCGCGCTGGCATTGACAACGTCAGCATCGATCTGATGTACAACCTGCCTGGTCAGAGCGACGAAGTCCTGCGCGAGGACGTTCGCCGGAGTTCGGAACTCGGCGTCGGGCAGGTGACCTTATTCCCGTTGGCCGTTGTCCCGGGTACCAAGCTCTCTCGCGATATCAACGCGGGGTTGCTATCCACTGTGGGGTCCACACGGCGTGAAGTCGAGCTCGCACTAGTTGCCAAAGAAGCTCTTGAGAACGCCGGCTACTACCAGCGCTCGGTCCCAGACTTCGCCCGACCCGGCAATCGTTACCGGCATTCCGAGATCCATTTCCAAGAGCTCGGCGATCTAATCGGGCTGGGAGCGGGCGCTGTTGGCTCCATCAACGGGTACGTGTACGTAAATGTGGCTGAGCTGAAGCGTTACGCGTCGCTGGCTGGCCAAGGACCTGCTTGCAACACCGGAGTCCGTGCCAGCCAAGACGAGCGACTACGTGGCGCGTTGGTGATGGGACTGCGGCTGCTTCGTACGAAGAACGATCTGTTCCGGGCCGAGGACGAAGCCGGCCGCAACCCCCGCGAGGTGTTTCCCGAGATCCTGGAGGATCTGGAGGAGCGTGGACTCATCGAATCGGACGACGACGAAGTCAGACTCACTGAGACAGGAGCCATGTTCGGGTATGACGTCGCCAAGGAGTTCTATTCGGAAGAGATCCGAGAGCAAGGTCAGCGTCTCGCTGAGCGCCTGTCCCGCTTGAAGGACGTCGAATCTCCCCTGCGCCCCGAGCACCCCTGACGGGGCTTAAATCATCCCAGGAGACAACCATGACCATCACACCTCCCTTTGGCCACCGTGAACGCGTCTGCGTGTCGCACTACCCACTTCCCGAAACCCCGCCCGAGCCTGGGGAAGCCCCTGAGCTGATGCGGCTGAACGAGCGCAGCTCCGGTCTGGCGGCGATGTACATGCACATCCCTTTCTGTGACGTGATCTGCAACTTTTGCCCATTCAACAAACGGATCACGGACGACGCCAAGCTCACTGCCTACTTGGACACGCTCAAGAGGGAGATTGACCTGTACGCCGCCACTCCGCGAATCCAATCGCTGACATTCGGATCGCTCGCGGTCGGTGGCGGGACGCCCAGTGCTCTGAGCGCTGAGCAATTGGCCGACATCCTGCGCTATACGCAAGGCAAGTTGAACTTCACGGACAGTGCGGAGATCTCCATCGAAGGTAACCCGTCGAACTTCACCGAGGACAAGCTGCTAGCGGCGGTCGAGGCCGGTTGCAACCGCGTCAGCTTCGGAGTGCAGTCTTTCGACGACGGCTACACCGAGATGCTTGATGTGCCCCACACGGCCGCCGACTCGCTGCGCGCCTATGACGATGCCCGAGCCGCCGGTCTCGATAACGTCGGTCTCGACCTGATCTACAACCTGCCCGGTCAGAGCCTTGATCAATGGCTCGAAGACCTCGATACGGCCATCAAAGTTGGATACGACCACATCACGCTGTTCAGCTTGGTCATCCCTCCGTTCACTCGGCTACATTCCCTGATCACTGCTGAAAAGGTCGCAATGCCGGGCGATCATGCACTTGAGCTGCAGATGTATCTCGCTGCGACTGAGCGTCTGGTGAGCGCCGGTTACGAGCAGTACTCCGTTTACGACTTCTGCCTGCCGGGAAAGATCAACGATCACGCCGAGCTCTACTTTCACCGGCAAACCGAAATGCTTGGTGTGGGTGCCGCCGCCTTCGGCTACCTGGGCGGATACATGTACGTGAATCAGGGCAATCTCACTGACTACGACGCCAGCCTGGGGCGAGGCGACCAGCCTGTCCTCATCGGCTCCTCAGCGGACACCTACGAGGAGATGTGCGGCGTGATGGCCAAGGGTCTACGACTGTTCAGCGTCGACAGAGCTTACTTCCGCCAGAGGTTTGACCAGGACCCGGTAGATGTGTTCGGCGAGACAATTCGTGACCTCGTAGGCTGCGGTCTCATGGAGGTGTCTGACACCGAGATTTGCCTCACACGAGAGGGCCAGTTCTGGGGCAACAACATCTGCCGTGAGTTCTTCTCGCCGCACTTCAAGGAAATCGAGGAAATCCCCCGCGAGGTGCTTGCCCGAGGGCGACTGTCCAAGTCCGGCAAGGCCTTCGTCAGCCTTGAGAAAGGACGTCACGTATGACCGAGCGCACCAAACGGGTACTCGGGATCAGCGGGTCGCCGAAGACATCTGGAATCAGCGCTTCAGGATTCCTCTGCCAAGAGGCGCTCGATGGCGCTGCCGAGTTGGGTTGCGAAACCAAGATGGTTCGGCTTGTCGACTTCAACATCTTTGAATGCGACGGCTGCGGGGATTGCATGAACAGGACTCCGTGCCACCTGTTTCGCGAGCCCGACGACCAGTACATTCAGATCTTCAAGTGGGTCAAGTGGGCCGACGCGTTTGTCTTTGCCAGCCCTGTCTACGCGTTCGGGCTGCCCTCCACGTGGAAGCGCTGGCTGGACCGTTGTGAGCCGGTCAACTCCTCTAAGATGGATTACGAGCACTACAACGCCGAGGTTGCTGCCGACGTCAAGGGCCGAGAGTTCATGGGAAAGGTGGCCGCCCAGATCGTTACGTCAGGCGGCATTGGCCAGGAATACGCCTTGGCCCAGCTCATGCCGCTGTGGACTGATGTGAAGCTGTCTGTCGTCGCTAGCGTGGGCCTCAGCCTCATCGAGTTCGACGAGCAACCCGGGATCAAGGAGTCGCCCTGGGGCCGAGGCGTGGAGGAGGCAGAGTTCGCTCGAACCATTGCTCGCTCCGTCGGCCGTCGTCTCGCGAGCACTATTGGCTTCTCGACCTTCAACCTGCGTGGCGTGTCACCAAAGATCGACCGAGATGACCGCGAGCGAATCGCGCAACAGCTCGCCTTCTTAGAAGCGACACCGCAGCTCGCTGCCCAAGGCTGGGATCCAGCTTCCTCCCAGGTACTGGTCTACTCCGGGTCCAACAACCGGGACCGGGCCATTGCCAGAGTGCGGGACCTTCAGCGGCTAGGCAGCTCGCTGCCGGTAGTTCTCTGCGCGGGGGTGGAGCGGCTTCCTCCCTTCGTGGATCGGGGCAACGTGGCCAACAACATCGCCGCTGCCGCACCCGAAGGGAGGGCAGTTATCGATTGGAATGAAGCCCTTGGTGAGGCTCTGGGTCTGTCAGCAAATATCGAGCCCGTTTGTCTGCTGCTTGACGTCGATGGAGTTCTGGCCGTGAGCTACTCCGGAACCCAAACGGTGGCAGAGATAAGCAGAGACCTCATAGAACGAGCTAACGAGATGGGAGTACCAGTCTCATGAACGATCGCGTCGCCATTACGCCCCTGCCAGACGGGGGCAGGCTGTTCAGCCGAGTGTCGGGCCCCGAAAATCGGGAGCCTGTCCTGTTTCTGCATGGCAATCGGGACAATCACAGTCACTGGTGCGAGGTGGTGGATGCTCTGCCTGGCACACAGGCGTGGTGTGTTGATTTTCGTGCACATGGGTTGTCATCCAAGGAGGACGTGCCATTCACCACGGAGTCCTGTGTGCAGGACATTGAGAGCCTGGTCGAGGATCAGGGCTGGAGTCGATACTCCATCGTTGGACACTCGCTCGGATCCGTGGTGGCCATGGTCCTCGCCTTGAGGAACCCGGCGAACGTGAGTCGACTGGTGCTGATGGGGTCGTCGGCCAAGTTCCACATGAAGTGGAAGCGTCCAGAGGTGGCCCGTGAAAACTACCGATCGGTCATTGAGGAGTCGAACAGGCGCGCCGGCGAGGCATTCTTGGCTGGGCTCAGCGACGATGTCAAAGAACGAGTGCTCCTCAGCTGGTCGTGGATCCCATTCGAGAATCACCTCCGCCTTATCCAGATCCAGCACCCAGATCTCAGATCCCGGCTGGAAGGAATCAGCTGCCCTACTTTGGTCATCGGGGGTGGCCTGGACCGCAGCACACCTCCCGAAGATGGCGAGGAGATTGCCAGGAAACTCCTGCTAGGCGAGTTTCGGTTGATGCCAGAGGTCGGCCACTTCCCGCATCTCGAGGCGCCCGCCGAGGTCGCTGACATCTTGCGTGGGTGGCTGGCATGAGATCGACGGGGAAGGCCAAGAGCGAAGCTTGTGTCGGCGGAACCCTGCCGATCCTGTTCGCGGCGGTGTTTGTCATGTGGGCGACCATGATGTCAGTCTTCCCAGCGCTGCCGATGATTGCCCGAGACTACGCCATGTCGGCGTCGCAATTGGGGTCACTGTTCGGGGTGTCGTCGCTACTGATGACGTTGATGGCTCCGGGCATCGGGGTCTTGGCCGACCGCGTCGGCCGCAAATGGCTGATCACGCTGGGCCTGCTGTTCGCCGCGATGAGCGTCGCGGTGGGGGCACTGTCGGCTGCCGCGCTGTTGGGTGGATGGATCGCGTTCGGCGTGGCGCGTGGCATGTTCTTGTCACCAACCTTCACCGTCCCGGCGGACATTTGCCCTCCCTCGGAACGGGGTAAGGCGATCGGCACGCTTTCCGCCGCGATCGGCTTGGGATCGGTGACGGGCTATGTGCTGGGTGGCTTTGGTGCCTCCGCATTCGGATGGCGGGCAGTTCTGGTGACTGATGCCGCGCTCCTGGTAATCGCTGGGTTGCTGTGCGCTGTCAGGCTACGCGAGACCCGGCCCGAGCAGGCTGCGTCAAGCTTGCACGAGGTCATGTCTGACACCAAGAGGTGGCTGTCGGGACGCACCCTGCTCGTCAGCGGGCTCGTGGCAATGCTGGCGTTCACGGTGGGAATCGCGAGCAGCTTCGCAGTGCCATTCGAACTGACCACGTTGGGAGCAAGCGCCCAGCTCGTTGCCATCGCGTTCATCCCGTATGAGGTCGTCTCCGCTGTATCCAGCATACTGCTTGGGAGGCTGGGAGACTTGCGAGGTCGTCGTCGTGCCCTGTTGCTGGCTGTCGCGCTGGTATTGGCGGCGCTCATCGCCCTTGCACTGCTGCCGGCCTCGCTTTGGAGCGTCCTCACGCTGTACTCGCTGGTGGGTATCGCTGAAGGGCCGATCATCGGTCTGTGCAGTGCCATGGTCACAGACGAAGTCATGAGGATCGACTTCCGTCGCATTGGCGCCGCGCTTGGAGCGCAGCGCCTGCTCAGCGGTCTCGGAGCATTCTTGGGGCCAGTGCTCGGTGGCATTCTGATCGCACGCACTACTTCCTCGCAGGCCCGGTTCGGGTGGCTCGCCGCGGGGACGGGCGCTGCCATGCTGCTGGCGCTGCTTCTCAAGGAGACCAACGTGGAAGCGGGAAGCTCGAAATGATCGATGCTGTCTCTGATCTTCGCGGCATCACAAGCCGCTCTGAGTCATTCCCACAGATGCGCCGCGAAGTAACAAGGTGGCGCGCCTCGAGATCCGCCGAAGATCTTATCGTCGTGTCACAGTTAGTTCTTGACACCTCGGTCGGCGGCGCTGAGAACGAGCGATTCACGATGGCCGGTGCGCTCCTGCTGTCCACGGCCCTGGGACATGATGATGCCCGCCAACTTCTCATTGATGGCTACGCCAAGATCGATAACTGGCGGGTGCAGGAGTGTGTGGCCAAGGCCATGGACGAGTACGCCTCATTCGAGGGGTGGGACAGTTCTCTCGCCTGGATTCAAGATTGCGTGAACCACCCAACGCCGAACGTGCGTCGGGCAGCGGTGGAGGGGCCACGAGTTTGGACATCGCGGCCACCGTTCAAAGGGCCTGGGGGTGCCGGCGCGGCGCTCGCCGTATTCGAAGATCGCCGCAATGACGACAGCACCTACGTTCGCAAGTCGGTCGGCAACGCGATGCGAGACATCGGGAAGAAGAGTCCAGCCGAGCTTGTTGATCGGTTTTCTGTCTGGTCTCGAGCCGGAGATGTGCATCCGGAGGTGACAAGGCTAGCGCTGCGCCAGCTGAAGGAGTCAGGAAACGAGACCGCGATCGAAATTCTCAACTCACTCAAGAACTCAACTCTCTCACGAAAGAGAAAGAACGATGAAGACGGATCTTTTTGAGCTGGCGACGGGGGATGGCCGGGCAGGGGGAGCGGCTCTGGACCTGTTCGAGCGGGCGCGGCGGATCGCCGTCCTGGCAGACCAGAGCGCGTTTCAATGCATGTGGCTGGCAGAGCACCACTTCCAGCCGCACGGCGGCGTGCAGTCCCGCCCCCAGCTGCTGATCGCTGACTTGGCGGCCAGAACCGAGAGGCTACAGTTCGGTGTCGGCATCTTCCAGGTGCCGTTCCATCCGGCCATCTCCACGGCGGAGGACATCTCCACGCTGTCGAATCTGGCGCCTGGGCGGTTCCGCCGAGGCTACGGCCGGGCGTTCTTCCGAAACGAGCACAGTGCCTTCGGGGCTCGCATGGACACCAGCATGGTCTGCTTCCGAGATCGGGTACTGCTGATCGAGCAGCTGCTTGAGGATGAGTCGGTCACCCACGACAGCGAGTGGGACCGATTCGATGACGTGACCCTTTTGCCCCGACCCGACAGCTTCGCCGCGCCAGCGCCGTGGATCGCTGCCGTGACAAGTCCGGAGTCGTTCCAATGGGCCGGAGAGCAGGGGTTCAACCTCATGGTGAATCCGCTGCTGTCGGCTGATCTCGACTCCCTCAAGGAGATGGTCGATATCTACCGGGCTGCGCGCGGCCCGGAGGGGGAGATCATGGTCAACACGCACGTGCATGTCGCCGACAGTCGGCAGGCTTCGCTGAATCAAGCGGGTCCCGCGCTTGAGGAATATGTGCGTGAGACGCGGACACAGGGTGCCAAAGCGAATGCCGAGCACTTGAAGGGAACACCGCCCAAGGACTTCGCGGGCTACCCCGCCTTGGCGTCTCGTTGGGACGACTTCACGGTCGAAGGGGCATTGGATCGGGGCGTCATCGCGTTCGGGTCGCCCGACGAGGTGACGAACAAACTTACAGCGCTGGGTGAGGCTCTGGGGGCGTCGTCGGTTGCCGCTATGTTCGATTTCGGTCAGGAGTTCAGCGCCGTCGAGCGATCGGTGACGCTCTACGCGCAGCACTGCCTGGCTGCGGTTGAAGCTCATGCCGCGTAGCTTTCCCCTGCCGTTCCGCGCAGCCCTGCGAGTGCTGACCGCATTGCGCGTTCTGGGGTTGCGTTCGGACGAACCGCTCGTCCCTCGGCTGGGCATGTTCAAAATCCCAGCCGGGGAGGCGATGTGGATCCTCGGCAGGATCCGAAGTCCCGAACAGTGGGTGCACGTTTGGGAGCAGGAGAGCCGGAAGCTGCTGGGTGAGGTGCGGGCCGCTACAGTGCCGGATGAGTTGCGCGCGTCCGGACTCCGTCAGGCTGCGAGCATGTTGCGCGTGGCAGAGTATATGGCCACAGACGACGATCAGAGGCGTGATCTGTGGCAGCAGATCCTGGAGATCAACGCTGCCGCCCGTCGCGTTGACCGCTTCCAGTGGGCGCGGCTCGAGGTGCCTGTGGGACAAGCGTCGTGCCCGATCGACGTGTGTCTTCCAAAGCCAGGCAGTGAGCCGGCGCCACTCGTTCTGACTCTGGGTGGGGTCGATGCGGCGAAAGAGGAGTTCATCGAACTGGCGCGGCTGTATGCATCGCTTGGTTGGGCATCAGCTGCTGTGGATCTTCCCGGACAAGGCGAGGCCCGACGCTGTAGGGGACTGACATGGCAGACAGATCCTGTCGCGGTGCTCCCTCGCGTGATTGATGCGTTAGAGACACTGCCGTCGGTCCGGAGCGGCAGCGTCGCCGTGGTTGGAGGAAGCTTGGGAGGATTCTTCGCCGCCGGATTGGCGATGTCCGATCCGCGGGTCACAGCATTGGCCACACTCTGCTCGCCAGCGAAACCACTGGCGGTCTTTACCAGCGCACCCCGACCGATTCCCGAAACCATGATGTACAACCTCGGTGTGCCAACTCGGCGTGCTGCGATCCAGGAACTGCGCGGCTGGAACTTGCCGCTGCGCTTAACTTTCACCGGGCCGCATTTCGCTCTCACATCAGGAGACGACTCGACTTCTCCGCTCCGGGCGCAGCAAGCGCTGGTCGATGCGGTGAAGTCACCCTTGCTCACTCGGGCGCATTACCCCCGCGGAGACCACATGTGTTTCCGCTTTCAGACGAGCTGGGAGCTGCGTTTGCGCAGATGGCTCAGCGATGTCACCTCAACAGCCCACATCACCTCTCAGCAAGGAGAGACACCATGACAGTCGATGCACACACCAATGCAATGAAGCTCTTCGGATTCGCGCAGGGCTTTCAGAAGACCCAAGCGCTGTACACTTTCACTCGACTTGGGCTGGCCGAGGCGCTCGATCAGCCCCGTTCACTTGAAGAAGTGGCTGACCACTGTCAGCTGGAGCCCAGCGCAACCCGCCGGCTGCTGTATCTCGCCGAGGCGATGGGCTTGGTCGCCAAGAACTCTGACCAGTTCACCACGACCTCCCTGGGCGCCATGCTACGCATGAACCACCCCCAATCCTTCGCCCGCAGGGCGCTGTTCTTCGGGGAACCCTTTACATGGGGGGCTTGGGGCAAGCTGTCCGACTGCCTGCGCACTGGGGCGACTGGCTACGAGCTTGCATTCGGGGCAAATGCCTGGGAAATCCGCGCCGAGCATCCTGACACGGCCGAAGTCTTCAATGCTGTGATGCAGGAGATCACGCAACAAGTCGCCCCCCTGATCGCGATGAACTTTCCCTTCCCCGCCGGCAGCGACGTTCTCGACATCGGCGGCGGCACGGGCGAACTGATCCGCGCAATCCTCCATCAACACAGCGACATGACGGGCACCCTCATGGACCTCCCCGAGGTGATCGAGGAAGCCAAGAGCCGCAAAAGCAGTGCCGACATCGAACAGCGACTCACCTACTTCGCAGGAGATATCTTCGAATCCATCCCGGCTGGGCATGGCCTACTCTTGCTGGCACGCGTGCTGCACGACTGGACGGATCAGCAGTGCATCACCCTGCTCCACAAGGTTGTCCAGGCCATGAGCCCCGACAGCCGCTTGCTCGTCTTGGAGCGCGTAATCCAACCTGACCGGCCAGCCGACCCCATCATTGCGATGTCGGACATGACCATGCTTGTAGGAACCGGCGGGCACGAACGCACGCTCCAAGAGTTTCAAGCGCTGGGCCATGCTGCAGGGCTCCACTTGCATCAAGTCTGGGACCTGCCATCAGCCCAAGCGATCATGGAGTACACGCTGCCCAATGAAGGACCGGACAAGCCGTGAGCTTCACAATGGACCCCACCGTGGACGTGGCGGTTACTGGCATCGGTATCACCGCCCCGGGCGGCGGTGACCGGGAGTCCTTCTGGACGGCGGTTCGTAACGGGGTGGTTTCGACCGGCCCACTCACCGCGTTCGATTGTTCACAGTTTGGCTCGCAGGTAGCTGCGCAGATCGCCGATGAGCACATTGACGCCGACATCGACCCCAGCCTCGACCGCATGATCC
Source organism: Cutibacterium nasicola (assembly GCF_052654715.2). NCBI lineage: Bacteria > Bacillati > Actinomycetota > Actinomycetes > Propionibacteriales > Propionibacteriaceae > Cutibacterium > Cutibacterium nasicola. Next base: position 2,552,657 of record NZ_CP199745.2, read on the forward strand.
GCCTTGCGCTCACCGCCACGCGAGAAGCTCAGACCGATGCCAGCCGCGGAGGTGACAGCACCCCATCGGAAATGGTCGCGGTTTGTGTCGGGACGGCGGTGGGCAACTCAGAGTCCCTCGAGTCGGACTACGTTCGCCTCAGCCGCTCTGGACATACATGGGACATTTCCCCGCTCGGAGCTCCCACCCGGCTGCAGCGCATGCTGTTTCCCTCGGCGGTCGCCGCCGAGGTCGCGCGCGAAGTTTCTGCTCGTGGACCAGCACTCACGGTCTCTACTGGTTGCACATCCGGAATCGACGCTCTCATCAATGCCGCGGGACTCATCCGCTCGGGTCGCGCCAGGGTCGTCGTCGCGGGCGCCGCCGACGCTCCCGTTACCCCAATCTCCGCAGCCTGTTTCGACACTATTCGCGCAACGACGCGGCGTAATGACAGCCCCGAGACGGCTTCACGCCCCTTCGACAAGACCCGCGACGGGTTCGTCCTAGCTGAGGGGGCTGCGATGCTCGTTCTGGAAGACGGGCGTCACGCGCGCGACAGAGGTGCTCGAATCTACGGATACCTCAACGGCAGCGGACGCAAGGCCAACGCTTATCACATGACCGGTCTCAAACCTGACGGAATTGAAATGGCCGCCGCCTTCCGGCGCGCCATGGCCCAAGCTGGTGTTGGTCCGGCTGACATCGATTATGTCAATGCCCACGGATCCGGCACGGCGCAGAATGATCGCCACGAGACAGCCGCGATCAAGTTGGCTCTGGGCTCGCACGCCCAGCACGTGCCCGTGAGCTCCATTAAATCCATGATCGGCCATTCGTTGGGAGCAATCGGCTCGATCGAGGCGGCGACTTGTTTACTCGCCATTCGTGACTCGTTCGTGCCGCCCACAGCGAACTTGCTCAACCCCGACCCGCAGCTCGATCTTGACTACGTGCCAGTTCGCGGCCGAAGTCAGCGACTGCGCAACATCGTCACGCTGGCGAGCGGGTTCGGCGGCTTCCAAAGCGCATTGGTGATTGGCAATGGCCCGAAGGAGACGGCATGAACATCGCAGTGACAGGGAGAGGGCTGCTGACGTCGCTGGGGATCGGTCTGGCGGCAAGCATGGACTCCCTTCGATCGGGTCGATGTGGCATTGAGCTTGACGAGAACGCTCCAGCAGGGGCGATCGCTTGTACAGGCCGCATCCACGGATTCGACCCTGCGGAGTACGTGCCGCCCCGGATCCGTGTCCAAACCGACCGATGGACGCACCTGGGGCTGGCAGTCGCCGCCGAAGCCCTCCATGAGGCTCGCTTGGACCAACCCGATCCGATTGCCGCCGAACGTATTGGCGTCATGACGGCGGTGGGTTCCGGGGGCAATGAGTTCGGCCAACATGAGCTGCAGAAGTTGCATTCGCGAGGCCCTGCGAATGTTGGGCCATACCAATCCATCGCATGGTTTTCCGCGGCACTCACCGGCCAGATGTCCATTCAGTTCGGACTCAAGGGGCCCTGTGGTGTGGTCGCGGCGCAGGAGGCGGGCGGCATCGAAGCCATCGCCGCCGCCGCAGGAACCATCGCGTCGGGAGAAGCTGATCAGATTGTCATCTCAAGCGCTGAGGCGCAGCTCAACCCGTACGCTCTGGCATGTCTTCAATCTCAGCAAGGCTTCTCTGCGGAAAGAGACCCGAGCACCGCATTCCAACCCTTTACCACACGCGCTGCCGGATTGGTGCCCGCCGAGGGTGCGTCGGCGCTCGTGCTGGAGGATGAAGATAGCGCGCGTCGACGTGGAGTTCCCGTATTGGCCTTCGTTGCTGGCTTCGGCTCCTCTTTCAGCCTTCCGTCTGACCCGCGGCAGGATGCGATCCTTGCGAGTATTCACAGCGCGCTGAACGTGGCTGGCCTCAGTATTGACGATATCGACTTGGTTATTCCCAACGCCGTCGCGGACCCGGCACTGGACTTAGCTGAAGTTGCTGCTTTGCGCACCCTTTTCGGGGACCGGCAACCGCCGGTTCTGTTGGCCAAGACAGCTTGGGGCGGTCTTTGCTCAGCATCTGCCGTGGCCGACGCGAACGTGGCCATCCATGTCCAAGAATGCGGTTGCGACTTATGCGTCCCAATAGCGGCCGACAAGTGTCTGTCTGGCCTCGACATCATCACGAGCGCCAGGCCCTTACTGAAGCCGCGCCAGACACTCATCCTGGCCGCGGGATTCGATGGCGCCCGCGCCGCCCTCATCCTCCAGGCCACCCACAACAACGGAAGGTAACAACTATGAACATCATCACTCCCGGAGAGAAGGAAGACCTCTGCAACAGCATCGAGAGGCTCTCCGGAGTCAACCCAGCCGAGTTCGGCGATGACTGGATCAACACACGATTCAGCGAGATGGATGTCGACTCGCTCGCCGTCATGGGAGTAGCCAGCGAGCTGCTGACAGCCCGCGGGGCTGCCGAGCGGGAAGTGTTCCCCCAAGATATGCCCACCCCGCGCGCGCTGCTTGACTTGGTTCGGAATGCCCCTCAGCAGTGAAGCAGGTTCGTCGCAGCTTGTTCTCGTTGCTAGTCGGCTGCTTCTGACGCGCCGAGGTCGCGCTGCCCGGCTAGCCGAAAGCGCCTTGGGCCGGCGGCTCGCGACTGTGGCACTGAGCCGGCTCGGGTCGAGCGAACCGGTATCAGGCGATCGGGGAGAGCGGCCGACGTGGCCCTGCAGGACCCGCGGAAGCATCAGCCACAACCAAGCGGGGCTCTGCGTGGCTGTTGTTTCCGGTTCCAACGGGCCCGAATTGGTCGGTGTGGATGTGGAAGAGACGAGCCGGCTGGAGCACGTTGCCACTGAGATGTTTACGGACAGCATCGAAAGAGAGCAGCTGCGCTGTTTGGCGCGAGAAACAGGCGACGATCCGGTGCGATGTAAGGCGAGAATGTTTACGGCTAAAGAGGCGACGTGGAAAGCGTTGACTAGCGCTCAAAGCGCGGAACATGTTGCGGTCACGCTCAACCAAGGTGGTGGCTTCACCGGCCAAAGTGGAGGCCAGCATGTCGAGGGCGTTACCGTTGACCTCGACGGGGAGACCTTGGCCCTCGCGAGTGGCGGTGACCACGTTGAGCCAGCGACATCGCGGCGGTGGCAACGTGTACTGGCGTTGTGGCGATACGTTGCCCCCTACCCGTTTGTGGACGAGATCACTCTGCCGTACGACGGTCTGCCCCAAGCGACAGGTGATCACCACTCACATTGCTCACCTGATTCATAATTCGTTGCGGCCGGCCCCGCCGACGGTGCGCTTGCGGTGCACGCTGTCCTTGTGGTCCGCGGTCAAGGCCATGGTTCACTCGGTGTACGACCAGCCCGACGCTGTCTCGGTTCCCGCGCTGACCTACGTAGCTGAAAAACTCCCCGCTGCCGCAGACCACCTGGACGCCGCCCGCCGACCTGCTGGCCTTCACCGCCTTCCCCAAGGACGTGTGGGTCCAGATCTGGTCCAACAACCCCAACGAGCGTCTCAACAAGGAAATCCGCCGACGCACCGACTCTGTAGGAGTCTTCCCCAACCGCGACGCAATCCCCCCGTCTCGTGAGAGCCGTCCTAGCCGAACATACCGACGAGTGGGCCGAAGGACTCCGCTACCTCAGCCTCGACGAAGACCACGGCCCCAGAACGACTCCACGCGCCCCTGGCTCTTGGGTCCTCAGCTGGCTTTGAGGGTTTGTTGGGTGATTTCACGGGTGAGGGCTTGACCGAGGAGGCTGCTCGAGCAAGCGTACGATCCCAGCCTAAAAAGGTTCGGCTCTGCGGGCAAAGCACAGATCCAGATGCCAAGTATGAACTGACGCTACATGACCTCCAGCGTCTCTGGGGTATCCAGACGGCTGACTCGGCGCTCGTCGGCTACCTCGTTTTTGTTGAGCGAGGGGCGGCGAAGTTTGAGACTGTTACACCGAAAGGGGCCGCGGATCTTCTTTGTAATGAAGTGCTCCACCCTGAGCCCAAGGAAGGATTTCTTCTTGCAGATGGGATTTTGGAACGTTCGGCTGCGCCCCGGGAGGCACAGCATTTAGTGAATACTATTCCGGCGTACCGGCTGTCCTGGAGTCCTGGGGATCTCAGCTCGATTGAAAAGCTTCGACGAGCTATCGAGATGACTTCATAAGCGCCCGACAGAAAACGGTTTGGGTGGCCGGGAACACCGTCCAAACTCTTTACCCAAACAGAGATTCATGGTGGGCATATTATGTTGTATGGATGGTCCAGATGGAGTGTTTTGATCAACGCGCTCTCGCCTCATTGCCGCTAGCGAGGAACGTTTAGAACTCGTCTGCGAACGACTACGCGGAACAGATGTCGCCCGGGAGTCTGACCCGGCGCAAATTGAAGCCGTAAGATTGCGTGAGTGCCTCATCCGGACCATGAGGCTACGATCGAATCGATACTCGTGGAGATTGTCGGGTCCACAGTCCGACACATGGGGAGGGGCTGTGGCTCATTTGTTACGCCGCCTGGAGCAAAATTGTAGGCGAAGGACAGGAGGTTGTGCGCCTCAGACAGTTGCGAAAGCAGCTGTGCGGCTCAAGAGCGTTATTGAGGATGGCGAATTTCCAGAGCCTGAGTATTCGTGCCTTAGCCACGGTGACGTTCACCCCGCTAATGTGGGAACACGCCGAACGACAGGGGAGATGTAGCTTTTCGATTTCGATCAAGCCGGTTGGCGGGATCCGATATTTGATCTGGCGAAGATCTATCTCAACGATTGGCACATTAGCTTCGACAGGAATCATCAGCTTGCGATAGGGTTATCACGCGCATTGAATCTGACCGAGCAACAGTTCAAGAGGCGTCTTCTCTACTCAATGGCAATTGAATGCACGTGGAGATTAGCTTACCATGTGCAACACAGCACAGAAAATGTCGCCGATCGACTGGATTTCCTGGAGAAAGTAGAATGGGCATGAAGTCAAAGGGTATTCGAGTTCGGGCGGCTGGAATAATACGGACATCAGAGGGGATTCTAGTACAGCGCAAACTTGGTGACGAGGTATGGGCCGTCCCTGGGGCAGGGTTGAAATAGGCGAGAGGGCTGCAGAAGCGCTGGCGTGTGAGTTTGACGAGGAGTTTTCGCTACAGTTAGTGGTAAGGGAAAGATTGGAAGTGCTTGAGAACTTCTTCAGTCACGGCGGATTTGAGTTCCATTCCATAGAATTCTACTATCGCGTTACCCCCGCCGTTTCGCCGATCGAACATATCTTCGCACAAGAAAGCGACTTGGAAATCGCATTTTAGACACCGGGCGGCGGGCTTGAGGTTCGGCCTATCCAGTGCGTCGAGTTGCTCCACCGGGAATGGTGAGAGTGAGCGCAGAGAAGGAGAGCCAATTTTGTGACACCTCTCCGCTCGCCATTATTACAGCTGCTGGAAAGGGGCTACGGAGTCGAGGTATCGTTCCCGGGGTGGAACAGAAGGTTCTCTTCCCTCTGGACGGATCAAGGGGAGACCCCGCTAGGACGTGCAATTAGCCTTTTTGCCAGCGCCGGTGTGCAGGTTTGCGCCGTAAGCGGCGGGGGTGGCATCGAAGAGACGTGCGCGCAGCTTGGGATCAGACACGTGGTGGCGCCTCCTACTGGTGAAGCCGTTGCTGTATGGACGGCGGTAGCTCATTCAAATGCGTCACATTTTTGTTCTTTCCGGGGATAATGTCCTCAAAGGTGAAGAACTAGACTGCGCGATCAGGCTCAGTCTGGATTGCAGGTTCGCAGTCGGCGTGGCACCGTCGGACGACTCCCCTGAAAGAGCGTTTGTTTGGGTACAGGGAGCTGGCGAGACTGGTTTGCCTGCGGTAGCACGTCTTGTTGAGCGGCCGAGCCGTGCGGATGGAGGGTTGATCAAGTTGGGCTTCTACTCATTCAAGCGGCCAGTGTACCGCCGCGCCCTTGAAGCGGTGGGCGGAAATACTTGCGGCGAAATTACCATGACAGATGTGATGTTGATGGCCATGGCGCAGGGGATAGAGATTAGCGCTCTGCCGTTCAGTGGATTCTTCGACGTTGGAACCGAGTCCGGGTATAAGGCATGCCGGTCAGAACTTAGCGTGAGTGAATCATGGTGGTACTAATTCTGGAAGGGCTTCCCGGGGCGGGGAAGACTGTCAATCCTGTGTGCCCGTTTGCGCAGAATGTGGCTCACCCCCGCGTAGGCGGGGAAGACAGGTTGGCCTCGTGGAGGTCTGCCCCGGCCAGGGGATCACCCCCGCGTAGGCGGGGAAGACGTATTTTTTGCGCTTCTCCTCGTTTTTGGCTCGGGATCACCCCCGCGTAGGCGGGGAAGACTCAGGATCGACGGTGCAGACGTATCCCTGGCGGGGATCACCCCCGCGTAGGCGGGGAAGACATGATATATGGTCCGGTATGGTGATTGTTTTACGGATCACCCCCGCGTAGGCGGGGAAGACGCACCGCCTATGGTCTTGGTGATGCTGCCACGGGGCTCACCCCCGCGTAGGCGGGGAAGACTGCTGGTGTGCCAGGTGCGCGGGGCGCAGACGGGGCTCACCCCCGCGTAGGCGGGGAAGACCACTAACCGCCGCCCCTAAACCACTTTTTAACGGGCTCACCCCCGCGTAGGCGGGGAAGACTAAAACTTCTTCACGATTCATTGTCCATTGTCCGGCTCACCCCCGCGTAGGCGGGGAAGACCCCAGCCGGTCGGGCTCTACCACCTCAAGATAGGGATCACCCCCGCGTAGGCGGGGAAGACCTACTGTTCACGATTCTGGCAGGATTCGCCCAAGGATCACCCCCGCGTAGGCGGGGAAGACACTTTCGTGCCGTCTTCATCACAGTGTCAGCCGGGATCACCCCCGCGTAGGCGGGGAAGACCCCTGTCCAGCAGCCGACAGCGGCCCTCCAACCGGATCACCCCCGCGTAGGCGGGGAAGACTCGGATGTCGGATGAGGGCGGCTGCCCTCGCACGGATCACCCCCGCGTAGGCGGGGAAGACCTGGTGATGTCGGCGATCAGGCGGGTTGGGTCGGGATCACCCCCGCGTAGGCGGGGAAGACCTGGCCGGATGCTGTACACTGGAACTTGTTTAGGGATCACCCCCGCGTAGGCGGGGAAGACACCAGCTGACTACGGCTGATGCAGGAGCCTCGAGCAGATACGAGTATACTCGGTCTAACGCTTCGCTGTTCGACGACGCCGCGCAGCAGAACTCCATCCCGGCCGCAGTGTCGAGGTGTGTGCCTTATTGTTCGGTCTCTGTATGAGCTTCAGTCCATCAAAATCGACGACATCCCAGTCATGACGATGCACTCGAAATTCGAAGTGCTGTTCCCCGCGTATTGTGTACACCAATATTGCGCGCCCGTCTCGGCACATCTCGACGGTACGGTCCCAGAGAGCATCTCTGACGCGAGCCGGAACGTGCCCTACGAAGACCCCTGGGCTGATCTCCAGCAGCCATCGGGTGAGGTGGCCTCGTAGACCTGCTGGACATGCGGTGAGGACGAGCACGATCATGACTGCCCCCAGGACCGTCCTCCGGGCACAGCGCCTTCCCGGTCATCCCACAGCTCGACGATGTCCCAGCCATACCCTTCATCGGGTTCGCCAGGGGCGCCAAGGAGGATGTGGATGTCCTGTACGCATCTGGTCAGCAGCTTCGACTCGTGAAAAACATCACGCATGGCGCGGCGTGTGATACCAGCAAGATCGTCGGTGTCTCCGGTCGCTGCACACTCGAACGCGATTGGTACTGCCAGCGACGTCTTGTAGAGATCGGCCACGTCGTAGACGAAGGACCGATCGTGTCCTGTGTGGACAAAGCCGAGCCCGGCAGACAGCCCTAGCGCTGCGATCACCGAGTGAACAACCCCATAAAGGCACGTCGTGGCGGCTGTAAGTGCCAAGTTTGCTGGGTCCGATGAGGAGAAGTCCTCGACCTTATAGCTGCGTTTGTCCCAGTCGACGCCGAACTTGACCGCCGCGTCCCGATACGCCTGACGGACTCGAGCTCCCTCATGGCCTCGGAGTTCCTGCAGCGTTAGTCCCGTGGCAACATCGTCGGGAAACCTCATCTCGTACATGCGCCGCGCAACCGCCAACCGCTTCTTGCGGTCGGTGACGGCCTCGGCCTGGAGCTGGAGTAGCCGGGTGGTTCGGGCGAGAGGACGCCCGTGGGCATAGTAACGGACGCCTTGTTCGCCGACCCACAGCGTCGTCGCGCCGGACTCGGCCAGGAGCACCATCGCCTGGTGCGTGACGTTCGTCCCCGGGCCAAGCAGCAACGCGCCGATCATCGACGCCGGAACATGCACCGTTCCCTGTTGATTCGATGCCGTAATGGCGTTGGAATCCCGGTTGACGATGCAATGCTCCATGTAGACGAAGCTCAGCCGGTCTTGGACGCGCGCCAGTTCATGAACCTCGGCTGGCCGTGCGCCCGGGATCGGCTGAGTCATCGGTCACTTCGTCATCGGTGCCAGGGTCATCAGCCCGCAGCCGTACCCCTTCGCTGGCCCAATTCCGTGCACAAGTGCTTCTCGGGCGGCGTCGGCGTCCTGGATCTGGATGACGCCGTCGACCTGGGCTACCGCGAGCGTCACCGTGGATCCCTGACGACGGAACCGCAGGACCTCGCGTCGGGTCACCCTGGCTTGGTCCTTGACTGGCACAGCGAAACCGTGGCGCTCTGCGCGGCCGATGAACCAGGCCAACTGTTGCTCTGCGGTGACCTCGGCGACCCGTTTACCTCGCGATCCGGAAGCTGTACGAATGGCGGTGGTGGGATTGACGGTACACCGGAATTGCCACGTTGATCCGGGCTGCAGCCCCCTCAGAAAGGGATCGTAGTCGGCGGACCGGCCGGGAACACCCGTAGACCATCCTGCCTGCTCATTGAGAGTCGTCAGATCTGGTTGTAACGGGCTGACGATCATAAGGCGCGCATCATGCTTAGCTGGCCCCCGATCCAACCGCCACAGGGTACGTGCGTTCTCGGCAACGGATTGACCAGGGGGAAAGGTGCTGAGCACTGCGGCGTGGAGCCGTTCCGGTGACGCCAACAGGCGCATGGCGTCGCGCCGAGCCACGTTGATGTCGAACTGGGTGAGAAACATCAAGCTCCTTCCAGACCTGCGAACCAGTCGGGCTCGTCGTTTCCGTTGGGATTGTCGACGACAATCGTTGTCGTCGCGACGTCACGCCAGCCGTATTCGCGTCGCTCCGGGTTGAAGCTCAGCGGGATGTCGCGGACGGTGTCGCCGGGTTGTCCTGGCGCGGCGTCATATGCGATAGGAAGCCGGACAGATCGTCCTAACCGGCGCTGGTGCCATGGCTTGCCATGCCACGGCTCAGCTTCCAAAACCGTCATCAGCTCACCCTCCCGGATACCTAGGGACACCTGCCCTTCTGTGGGGCAGGACCTTCGGCCGAGGTAGAGCGGGAACTGTGGGTCGTTGATCGCTTCGTCTAGCGCCTCGAGCAAGGATGGATCGCCCTCAACAGCTGCGATGAAAACAGCATCAGCGAGGTAGTAGCGGTTCGAGAGGGGCATGGCATTGACGCTGCCGTCTTTTTTAGGGTGAGCCCAATCCATAGCCGTCTGAAAGTCCCGGACAACTGACCCCGGCTGGTCGGTGCGCACGCCAAATCGCAGCGTGAGGAGATCCTCAATACTGTCGGTGCGACGTCGCCCCTGCGCGGCCGCTAAAAGACCGATAACACCAGATTTCGTCGGTTCTCTTCGCGTCGCCCGGGTGGTGAACCGACTGGAGTCTCCCCAGGACTGTAAGGGTCCGGCTAAGCGTAGGAGTAGGACACTCACGACTCGTCCCGCAACAGTGACGCGACCTGCTCACGAACAGACGAGACAAGGTCATCGACGCGCATCTCAGTGCCCATTGATGCTACGGCCTCGGTGCGTGCCCCGATGCGGGTGACAAAGGATGCCACGGGTTCACCGAGGAATGCTTGCTCGCACTCATGCGCATAGTCGGAGAGAGCGCGACACGACGGCTCAACATAGCCCCCATCTGCGGGCTTGACGGCGTTCTCGAATGCCCCGATGAAGCTTGCGGACCGCCCCTTACGGATCTGCACGACGATGGCATCCGGGATCGTATTGTTGGCGAAAGTATTTTGCTTGCCAGTGGGCATAGACATGAGGAACCCACGGACGAAGGCTGAGGCGGCCTGAGCTGTCAGGTCGACATCACCAAGGTTGTTCTCAAGCGTGGACACTGCAACAGTCGCGAACCGGTACAGTGTCTCGGAAGTGAACTCGACGGTGCCGATCATGCCGGCTCCGGCGTCGTCCTCGTCGAGTTTGTAGTCGTCGACTGCGGTGAAGTAGTCAGACTCGATCTCGACAGCGTGCGTGCTCAGCGCGTGAGCAACTTGCACGGCGGAGTCGACGTTGAGATCCTTCGAGTCGGCTACCATGCGCCCGAACAGCGCCACCTCGATCCCGTGGTCAGAATCGGCCGCCTTCTTGGCGTCAGCTGCGCCTATCTTGCCGTCAGTCGTCGCGGCGAGTTCCGCGAGCCGATCGAGCTGCTGGTTCGAGTAGAACACGAGGTACTGCGTGCGCTCGACTCCTTCAGCCCCCGATTCGTCCTTCTTGCGGGGCTTCTCGGCTTTGAGTCCGAGCGCCTTGACGACCGCGAGAGCCCGTTGCTGAGCGTTTTCCGTGGAGAGTTCATATGGGGCCGCCATCAATCGATTCATGAGCAGCTCGACGACCCGCAGGGTCCGCGAACCAGTCTGGTCCGCAGGCAGGAACTCTTTGAAGGAGGTCCGCACGGCTTTCTTCCACGCCTGGGAACTCACTCGCGCTCGCCGCACACCGCCGTATAAGGCCGATTTCGGCGAGCCGGTGTCGTCGCGGTTGACGTTAGACGGCGGGACGCTCTGGATGACGTGGATGTCGACGTAGTACGAGCTCATTGGGCTTCTCCTTGCTTTGTCGTAGTGGAGGGATTCTGATCGTCGGATGGAATGCGGTGAAGCTGGCGTCCCCAGTCCAAGAGGACCCTGCTAGCTGCCGAAGTCTGGATGCGCCACAGATCGGCAGCCAACCGTCCGTGGTCGAGGGGTACGCCCTCAGATCGCATGAGGGTAATGAGGCCGCGAAGGTTCTCGATGCGAATGCCCCATTGCTGGGCGCGACACAGGTGTTGGAACCGTGAGATCGTGCCAGGGTCCCACTCTGGGCCCCCGGAACGACGGGCAGATAGGGTGCGGACGGCCTGACCTAAGCCGATGCCCGGCACGTGCATGGGCTCAGATCGGGATTGTTGATGGATGGCATACAGGACGACTGCGGCATGGACCGCTCGTTCAGCGGCGGTCGCCGGAGCAGCGCCGCGACCCAACAGATCGTCAGGGAGATGTCTTAAGGTGACCTCCCACACCTCGGGGTCGGCTCCTGACGTCGCGGCGTCGGCATGGCGCAGCGCCGCCATGGTGCGCACTGACCATGCATCACGGGGAGCCGCTAAGTACCCCCGTTGTAGATGATTGACGACGTCCAGCGTCGCCTTGGTGACGTCGTTCCAAGGTTCTGGCATCACTGCTCCTTCCGGGATGTCTTGGTCTCACGTTGCGGGTCTTCTGGCAGCGGGGCCGAGGTGCGTAAGCGAGCCGCGAAGCGCTGCCAGGCGCGGGCGAGATCCATGAGGTCTTCTCGTTCGGTGTTGGGAACCGGAACCATGCGACCCGTAAGGGCTGCAGGGCCGGCATCCCGGCATAGCTGCTCACCGACTGTGTGCATTACCTGTCGCGCCCGTCGCCGCCATGACAGCGTTGCGGCGCCGATATCGGTAGCTGTCGACAAGAGGCTGAACCACTCGCGATAGGCGGGGTCGAGCGCTGCGTAGCCCATCTCCGAGGCGCGTGGTCGTATGCCTTCCGATTCACTTCCGGTGGCTGCTGCTAGGTCGGTGGCGAGGTTCTGGAGCGCGAAGACCAGGGAGTCCGCCGTTCGTGCGGAGTCGACGGCCAGTCGACCGAGCTGTTCATCGGTGATGACGGCTACCGAGGCGGGCATGGCGTCGTCGATCGTTGTCGTTACCATCGAACTCTGCGATCCATACTCCATACCGATCGTTCGAATTCGAGTCACGTGATCGCCAGGTAAGGCTCCATCGCTGGAAAGGGTTGCGAGTTGCTCGAAAATCTCAGGTCGTAACCATAGGTCGTCCGGTTCCCCCGCTTTTCTCCGGCGGCGGTCGTCTGGGGCTGGTTCACGTACCAGCAGCGGCTCAAGCCCCCGCCACATGGCCTTCGTGGAATCGTGGCTTCGAGGCATGTACACGGTTTCACCCGCCGCCTTCGTCTGGGGGGCACTGAAGCGCCAGGCGGTCATTGAGTCGTTGTGGAGGAGGTATTTCCATTCGACCTTGTCGCCATTGCACAGCAAGACATCGACGACCCGATTACCATCGGTGATGAGGCGCGCTCGCCGGCTTTGCCAGGTGAATAGGTCAGCACATCCGGTAGGCACTGGGTGCTCCCGATCGGGCGCGGCAACTTGCGGAGGACGCTCCCAGACGGGCAAGTCATCTTGAGGGTCGTTTTCGAGGAAAAGGTTGAGCAATAAGGTCTCGGCTAACGACGCGCCCTCGACGATGACGATTCCCATCGGACCGCTAATGCCGGTGCCAATCGGGTAGCCCCTGCCTCCCTTGACTCGGGGATCTCCGATAGCGCCTGACTTGATGCCAGAGACGTCGAAGGCGTGAGCATGGATGAGCCAGCGCGCTGCTTCAGCGAAATCCAGCGAAGAGGTACCGGCCCCATCCCGCGTCGTGAAGAATCTGTCGTTTGCAGGCACCTCGCTGATGATCTTCGTGAGACCGGAATATCCGCCTTTGGCGGTGCGGAGATCAGCGACCTGCATGAACGGGGTTTTGTTGTCGACGAGGTTGAACTTATCATGCCAGCGGTCCAGATAAGTGTCGATCTCGTCGAGCGGTAACCCAGACTGCCACCACTCGCCCCAGTCGTCGACCTTCTCGTCGTCACTGCGGAATCGAGCCGTCGCTCGAATGGCAATAGCTAGGAGGAGACGCAGGATCGCAGCTTCCTGGGTGGGAATCTCGCCGGCGAGCCCGCGGAACTCGGTCCCTCGGTGAAAGGCGTCTCGGATCGAGACCTCGGTGACGTCGTTGTCCGGCGTTCTTACGGATATCCATGGCTCATCCACAAGGTTGAATGCGCTCGTCATGCCGGTACTCCATTCTGGGGACGGGGTTCGACCGTGAGTCCTCGATGAGGATCGTAGTGGATCGGACGGTCAAGAAGGGTCGTATTGCCATCGGAGTCAAGGACAAGGACGAGTTGTCCACGCAGCCATGGTGACGACTGCCATGAACTCAGATCGATTGGTGCGTTCTCGAGTTCGGCAATTGTCTGGTCGATGTCCCACGGACTCGACAGCGACCGGGGCAGAGTGACTGTGCACGATGCGACTGCCCGAGCGAGGTCGCCGTCAGGGGCGCCGAAGAGCGGCAGCTCGGCCCCTGAGAACTCTCCGATTCCGTCTAGGAGGTGATATCCGCCGGACTCGGTCTGTTGCACAACAATGACCTCGATGGAGTCTTCGGAGTCGCGTACCGAGGCCTGACCGCGCGTATTCTCCGGATCGACGGTTTTCATATCGGTGAGCCCCTTCATGAGGCTTGAGGCAGAGAAGGGGTCGGAAAGGCGGTATGTCATCGCTCGGGAAATGGCCGCTTTGTGGAGCGATCGAGATTCGAGGGTCGCCTCTTCTCCGCGGCTTAGCCATGGTTCAGGCCAGGTGAAGCTCTCATCGTAGGCGGTTCGAACCAGCCGAGGAATGTCGTGAGGCAAGGTGACATTGCCGTCGTCGAGGGCCTGGAGAATAGCCGCCGTACAGAGCAGAGCGCTGGGTTCATAAACCAGGTCGACGCCCTGACTGAACTGAGGGCCATCCTCCTGCCAGGCATCGACCCCGGTAACCAGGCAGGTTGCCTCGCGCATGGGTAGCGGGCGTTGCCGGTCGTGCCGGTGAAGGCGACCGATACGCTGGAGTAGCAGGTCCATCGGTGCGATGTCGCTGATGAGCAGGTCAAAGTCGACGTCGAGCGACTGTTCTAGTACCTGCGTCCCGACGACCACGATCCGGTTGGGTCGGTCGCCCCCTGAGCGTCCGAGACGCCGGACCAAATCGGCTTCGCGTCGGGCCCGTTGCGGGGCCAAGAAGCGGGAATGGACGAGCACGACCTCGCAGTTGAGGTGGCTGTTGAGGATATCGAAGGTCTCCTGGGCCCGAGCGACGGTGTCGCGAATGATGCCGACGCATCCGCCGTCGGACATCCGGTCCTTGATGAGCTCGATGAGCTCATCAAGGGAGTCGCCCATGAACTGGAGCGCAACCTGGCGTGCCGTGGCCGACGCTGAGGTGCCTCGCTGAGCGACACCGTCGGACACCGAGGTCATGAGCGGGTACTTGTCGGTTGTTGTTAGGGCTACGTTTGCATCTCTTCCGTGTCGGCCCTTGGCATACGCCAGCGCAAGTTCATGGCGTTGAGCTGGCGGCAGCGTCGCGGACATGAGGATGACGGGGGTGCGGTAAACGCAGAGCCATTCGAGGACGACCTTGAGGTACTCGCGCATGTAGACGTCAGCTGCGTGAACCTCATCGATGATGACGACCTTGCCTGCCAAACCGAGGTGGCGCAGCACGACGTGTTTGGATTTGAGGCCGGTGAACAATGCTTGGTCGATGGTTCCGACGACATGGTCGGCGAGGATCGCGCGCTTACGGCCGAGGAACCACTCATGCACGATCGCCGAAGCCTCACGCTGTGTGTCGACGCTGTCGTCGTAGACCGCCATGGAGTCGCTCCAGGGCATGAGCTGCTGGTATTGCTCGTTGAGCGCTGCCTTCGAGTGGGCCAAAGTGATGCTGGATTGGTCCTCAGCTGGTACGGCGTCCAGCCATTCCCGAACTCGACTGAACATGGGATTGGATGTGGCCATCGTCGGCAGACCGAAGAAGATGCCGCCGAGTCCGAATTTGTAGGCGAGTACATGGGCGCACATGAGGGCCGCTTCAGTCTTGCCCTGCCCCATGGGGGCTTCGATGATGAGCAGGCCGGGCTCCGCCATCGAGGATGCGGCTTCGACTGCTGCACGCTGCATGGCGTTGGGTTCTCCGTGGACGAGGGAAGGGAAGCTGGTGTGGAACAGCTCGTTCACGGAGTTGGGGCAGGGGTAGGGCTGCCAGGGGCGAGGGAGCTGCAGCCTGGCGATAGCTCGTCGGACTCGATCCGGTGTCGGTGTCGTGAGATCGTAGGGAAACAGTGATTCCGAACTGGCGATCCAGTCAGCGACGATGACGAGCGCCTCGGAGATCACCTGCGTCTGGATGGAGATCGGGGTGCTCATCCAGCTGGGTAAGAATTTCTCGGCACCGGTATGCGCGGCTATAGCGTCGAGGATCTCGTCGCGGGTGGTCTTCCAGAGGCGGTCCTCGCGATCCAGGGACAGCTTGAATTTCTCCATGTCCGCGGCCGTGGGATTTGACCCGTGGTGTCCTCCGATGATGGAGGCGATGTTGCGAGCGTGACGGCGTGCCTTGGGTGCATCAGGGTAGCGATTCACCAACCAGCTAGTGACGTGAGCCTGTCCCAGGGCGCCGTGGGGGATGGAAGCGTCCGGCTTCTCAATGACAAACCCCTGCCGTTCCATCTGATCGCACAGGTAGCTCGTTGATGTTCCGTTGGTGCGGGGGAACCGCGCTTTGTGTGCGAAGTCGGCGCTGACCTTTCCGACGTCATGGATCCCCGCTAGAAAGCATTCGAACGTTTGGGCGGCGCGTTCTCCGCCAAGGCTGTCGGCTAGGAGTGATCGGATGGATCGCGGTTGGAGGCTCCATATCTCGGCCATGACACCGGCGGCGTCCTCGAGGTGTTGGACGACCGGGAGCCAGTCTCCTGCCTCGTTTGTCTTGCCCCAGCAGGACTGTGCCGGTGGGGACCAGGTGTTGAGCATTGTCGCTTCCTTGCGGTTGATGTTGACAAGAACCTTAACATAAGAATTTAACTCAACTGAACAAGTTGGAAAATAACTGCAGGACGCCCACAGTTGATCACCGACCCCCGCAACGGCGGGGAGGATCGGGCCAGAAGCACGTCCTGCCCTACGCCCGCGCACCCCCGCAACGGCGGGGAAGGACATCCGAGATGCGGACGACACGCAACTCAACAATGGCTCACCTCTGCATGGGCAGAGCACACCCCACGCTACAGGAGCCATGTACACGAATCGTGCGTGGTCAACTCACCTCCACCTGCTGACGCACCACCTCGAGGAGCTCACCAGAAGCCACCAAGCGGTGCGCTTCGTCGATTTCGGGGGCAAGGAAGCGGTCCGGTCCGGGACCGGGAATGGTCTGGCGCATCCGGGCGATGACGTCGGCTACCGGTTTCGACGGCTCCAGACCTCGCATCTGAATAGCCCTCGCGGCGGTCAGGATCTCGATGCCAATGACGGCTCCCATGCCGTCAATCCCGCGGCGCAGCTTGCGGGCAGCCGACCAACCCATCGAGACGTGGTCCTCCTGCATGGCTGAGGTTGGAATGGAGTCCACCGACGCCGGTACCGCCAGTCGCTTCATCTCAGAGACGATGCCAGCCTGGGTGTATTGGGCAATCATGTGGCCGGAGTCGACGCCGGGATTGTCGGCGAGGAAGGGGTGAAGGTCGCGGTTGCGGGCCGGGTCGAGCATGCGGTCGGTGCGACGTTCACTCATGGACGCGAGGTCGGCCGCAGCAATCGCCAAGAAATCAAGCACATATGCCACCGGGGCGCCGTGGAAGTTGCCGTTGGACTCCACCCTCATGTCGTCGGTAATCACCGGGTTGTCGACTGCCGAATCCAACTCAACCTTCGCCACCTGCAAGGCATGGGCCATCGTGTCACGGACGGCACCATGCACCTGTGGCGCACACCGCAGTGAATAAGCGTCCTGCACCCGCTTGGCCGCACCTTCACGACCAGCCTGGATGAGGTCCGACCCTTCCAACAGAGCGAGGATGTTGGCAGCCGAGACGCCCTGACCTGGGTGGGGCCGAAGGGCCTGCAGGTCGGGGGCGAAAACTCGGTCGATACCGCACAGGGCCTGAACGGTCATCGCTGCCGCCAGGTCAGCCGTCGGGACGAGGACGTCGAGGTCAGCCAGGGCCATGATGAGCTGGCCGAGCATGCCGTCAGTGCCATTGATGAGGGCCAGGCCCTCCTTTTCGCGCAAGGAAATGGGCTTCAGCCCGACCTGGGCCAAGCCCGTGGCAGCGTCGACCTCGCCGCCATCGGGGGTCAGCACCGTCCCCTCACCGGTGAGGACCAGGGCACAGTGGGCCAGCGGTGCAAGATCTCCCGAGCACCCCAGCGACCCGTACTCCCCGACGACCGGGACGAGTCCTGAGTTCAGCAGGTCGGCATAAGCAGTGATGACCTCCGGACGCACCCCGGTGCTACCAGAGGCCATCGTCTTGAGCCGCAGGGTCATCATTGCGCGGATGGCCTCGGTCTCCACCCGCGACCCGGTGGACGCGGCGTGGGAACGGATGAGGGAGTGCTGCAAGGTGACGCGATGGTCGCGTGACACGCGGCTGGAGGCCAACGCGCCGAATCCGGTGGAGATGCCGTAGTGGGGGCTGGGGTCGTCGGCCAGACTCTCGATGAGGTCGGAGGCCCGTCTGACCCGCCCCATGGCTTCCTCACCGACCGTCACCTGGGCGCCCAGCCGGGCAACGGCGATGATGTCGTGGGGAGTGAGTGGGGCACCGACGTTGACTGGATCCATGGTCGTCCTTCCTTGGTGCCACGTCACCGTGGCGATTGTGGTGTCGATCTCGGCGTCGCCGAGTCGTTACGGGCACGAACAGGGGTGGGTTGCGAACGGGTTGTCAGGCGTCGAGTCGTAGCCGAGGCTGGTTCAGCTTGAGGAGCCGGCCTGCTAGGCACACCTGGTCGACAAGAGGCACGCCCGGGCGGTACATGAGGTGCAGCCACGACGGCGCGGCCAAGCTCACCAGGTCAGCACGGGCCCCAGGCCTCACCACACCCACGTCGTCGCGGCGCAGGGCTGCCGCACCGCCAGCGGTCGCCGACCATAGGGCCTGTTCCGGCGTCATGCCCATCTCCCGCACCGCCATGGCAAGGCAGAAAGGCATGGATGAGGTGAAAGCGGTTCCCGGATTGCAGTCGGTGGCCAGCGCCACCGTCATCCCAGCGTCGAGAAGACGTCTGGCGTCAGGGTAGGGCTGGTTGGTGCTGAACTCGGCAGCCGGTAGCAGGGTCGCCACGGTGTCGGTGGCCTTCATGGCATCAATGTCTTCGTCGGACAGGAAGGTGCAGTGGTCGATCGACGTCACCCCCAGTTCACAGGCGCGCGGAATGACCTCGGATGGACCCAACTGTGCGGCGTGGAGACGAAGTCCCAGCCCAGCAGCCTTACCTGCGCGCAGGATTTCCATGGTCTGGTCGGGGTCGAAGGCACCGGTCTCGCAGAAGGCGTCAATCCAGCGCACATAGGGACGTACGGCTTGCAGCATCTGCCCGCACACCAGACGGACGTACCCGTCAGGTTCGTATTCGGGCCCGACGACGTGGGCGCCCAGGAAGGTCACCTCGTCGGTGTGGGAACTGGCGATGCGGGCCAGCTTGACCTCGGTCTCGACGTCGAGCCCGTACCCCGTCTTGGCCTCCACCGTCGTCGTTCCGCTGCGTGCCATTTCGTCGAGGATCCCGGTCATGACGGCGTCGAGCAGCCCGACGGGCGCCTCCCGGGTGTGTCGAACGGTGCGCAGGATTCCGCCAGCCTCGTACTTCTGCCCGTTCATCCGGGCATCGAACTCGTCACTGCGATCTCCGGCAAAGACGGGGTGGCTGTGGGAATCAACGAATCCGGGGATGACGCAGGCCCCCGCCATGTCGGCCTGGTGATCGGCTGCGGGAGCCTCGGCACAGCGCCCCACCCAGACGATCCGGTCTCCATCGATGACGACGGCTGCGTCACGGATCTGCCCCAGGTCATCACTACCGACGGATGGATCATTGGTGACCAGTAGACCGATGTTGTTGATGACGACGCTCACGAGTCACGACCTCTCAGCTCGTTCAGTACATGGCGCAGATCCTCGGCGGTGGCGTCGTCGCGTCGGATCCACTCGCCCGCGATGATGGTGGCGGTGACGTCCTCGGCGGTTGCCGCCAGCGGCCAGCGTGTCGGGTCCACCCCGGCCAAGCGAGCCGACGACGGATCGACGACGACGACGTCAGCAGGATCACCCACGCTCAGCCCGGCGAGGTCGGAAGCGGGTGTGGAGGCTCGGCGCGGGCGCGGACCTACCGCCGGACGCAGGCTCGCCACCCCGTTTCGGGAACCGATCTTCCACAGGGAGTCGCAGCCGATGACTCCTCGGGTCCCGGTGGCCAGCCGAGCGGTGGATTCGAGCAGGCGCAACTCGGCGAAGGGGTCGGTGACGACGTCCTCGTCGGTGCCGATCGTCAGACGCACCCCGGCGTCGAGCAGATCCTTGACCCGCGCGATGCCGTCCCCCAGATCGGCCTCGGTGGTCGGGCACAGCGAGACGATGGTGTCCGTGCGAGCAATCATGGCGATGTCGTCGTCGCTCAGGTGCGTGGCATGGACGACGGTGGTGCGATTGGAGAGCGCTCCAGCACGTTCCAGGACGGCGGTGGGCGTCAGCCCGTGGGCGGCCAGACTCTCCTCGTTCTCACGGGGCTGCTCGGAGACATGGACGTGGATCGGGGCGCGGTCCGGCAAGCCCGAGACAGCTGTGGCCATCTCGTCAGGACTGACGGCTCGCACCGAGTGCAGGGCCGCTCCCGGCGTCACCAAGGGGGAATCCGGCAGGGCATCAGTGAGAGCGTGCCAGCGCTCCAACCATCCCTTGACACTGCCGTCACCAAACCTCGTCTGGTCCTCGCCGAGTGGAGCTCCCGGTCCGGCGTGCAGGTAGCAGGTGTCGAGCAGGGTGATCCGGATACCCGCGTCGACGGCAGCGTTGACAACGGCCAACTCCATGTCGTGGTGCGGGTAGGGGGTGCCGTCGGGCCGGTGGTGGACATAGTGGAACTCGCCCACGCTGGTGTACCCGGCAGCCACCATCTCGGCGAAGGCCGCTCGTGCCAGGCGGTGATAGGAGTCCGGGTCGAGGCGGTTGGCCAGCCGGTACATCTCGGTCCGCCAGGACCAGAAGTCCTCCCCCTCCCCGGCTCCTCGCAGTCCGCGGTGGAAGACGTGGGAGTGCGTGTTGGCGAATCCGGGAACAGCGACGCCGCTGAAGCTGTGGCGATCGTGCTGGGCGTCAACCGTGACCTTGGTGATGACGCCAGCATCACTCGAAACGCGCACATTGTGCGCAACCCGTCCCTCGACGAGGGCCTTCGGGAAGAACCACTCACTCACTTGACCAGCTCCTCCAACACGGCTCGCAGAGCCTCCGCTCCCGCCTCGCAGTCCTCGTCGCTGGCTGATTCGGCCGGGCAGTGGGACGCTCCGGTGGGATTGCGGACGAAGAGCATCCCGGTGGGTAGCGTCGCGGCCAAGGTGGCAGCGTCGTGACCCGCTCCCGTCGACAGCTGCGGGGTCTCCTCACCGAGGACCTGCAGCATCCGATGACGCAGGTCGTCGTCGAAGGCGGTGCGGTCGGTCCATGACTCACGGGTCCAGACGACCTGGCACCCCTGCTTGTCAGCAGCCGCTGCTGAAGTCTTCTGGATCTCCTCGACGACCTTGGTGACGGTGTCGGGGTCCTCGGCTCGGCAATCCAGCCACATCGTCGTGGCCGAGGCGATGACATTCGTCCCGCCTGGCTCGACGTTGATCCGCCCAACCGTCGTGACGCAGCCCTCCCGCTCAGCGGCCTCGCGGGACGCCAGGATGGTTTCGGCCACTGGGATGACGGGGTCGTGGCGATCGGGGATGAGGGTGGTCCCGGCATGGTTCCCCTGCCCGGTGAACTCGGCACGCCAGCGGCCGTGCGGCCGCACCGCTGTGGCAATCGCGACCGGGTGGTCGAGGTCGGCCAGCCCGCGCCCTTGCTCGACGTGCAACTCGATGAAGCAGGAGGCATCGAGCAGGACATCGTCAGGCTCGATGAGATCAGGGTCCAGGCCGGCCTCCCGCCAGGCGTCCGGCAGACTCTGTCCGTCCCGGGCGACGAGCCTGCGGGCGTCGTCCTTGCTGAGCTTGCCCGAGGCCAAGCGTGACCCCAGACAGGGCATGCCGAATCGTGCGCCCTCCTCATCAGCCATGGCGACGACGGCAAAGGGTTTCGACGGCTCGACCCCGGCTTCTTTCATCTTCGCCACGGCCACGAGGGAGGAGACGACGCCGAGCGGCCCGTCGTAGGCACCGCCGCCAGGGACTGAGTCCAGGTGGGACCCCGTCAGGACGGCCTCCGGGCCCGGCATTCCCCACCACGCCCAGATGTTGGCATTCATGTCCGTGACGATCGTCAGAGCCAACTCGGTGGCCTTCGTGACGAACCATTCCCGCAAGGCCACCTCGTCAGGGCGGAAGCAGAACCGCGAGTAGGAGCCGTCCTCGTTGCGTCCGATCCCGGCGATCTCGTCGAGCAGGGCTGCCGCTGTCCAGGTCGTCATCACTTCACCAATCCGTCGATGAGGGCGTCATCGACCAGGTAGGGCAGGGTGATCTGGGCGTCGTCGTGTTCCTGGTTGAACTCGGTGGCCGTCTCGATGGAGTGGTCGTTGCGGGCCCAGCCGCGTCGGGCCACACCGCACATGACGTCCCACAGCAAGGAGCTGCGGATGACGGCGTCGACCCGCTCGGAACCATCCAGGACCAGCCCGAACCCGCCGTTGATGGCATTGCCGATGCCGGTTCCTCCGCCGTTGTGCAAGGTCACCAGGCTCATGCCGCGAGCTGCATTGCCAGCGAAGCACTGGGTGGCCATGTCCGCCATGACGTTGGACCCGTCCTTGACGTTCGCGGTCTCGCGGAAGGGGGAGTCGGTGCCCGAGACGTCATGGTGATCCCGCCCGAGCATGACCGGTCCGATCTCGCCGTTGCGCACCATCTCGTTGAACCGCAACGCGATGTCCCTACGGCCCTTGGCGTCCTGGTAGAGGATGCGCGCCTGGGTGCCGACGACCAAGTTGTTGGCCTCGGCGTCCCGAATCCAGATGTAGTTGTCGCGATCCTGGCCGCGGCGATTCGGGTCGATGCAGTCCATGGCGGCATGGTCGGTGGCGATGAGGTCCTCGTGCTTGCCGGAAAGACAGACCCAGCGGAAGGGGCCGTAACCGTAGTCGAAGAGCTCGGGTCCCATGATGTCCTCGACGTAGGAGGGCCAGATGAACCCGTTGCGTGCGTCTCCACCCTTGGCGATCTCGGTCACCCCGGACTCGAAGACGGTCGCCATGAAGGCATTGCCGTAGTCGAAGAAGTAGGTGCCACGCTCGGTGAGGGTGCGGATGAGTTCGAAATGCTTGCGCAGGGTCTTGTCGACGCGGCGGGCGTACTCGTCACGGTCACGGGCCAGAAGCTCGGTGCGCTCCTCGAAGGTCAGGCCCTGCGGGCAGTAGCCGCCGTCGTAGGCGGCATGGCAGGAGGTCTGGTCGGACAGCAGCGGGATGTCGATGTCGTTGTCAACGGCGTACTGAAGCAGATCGACAATGTTGCCGTGGTAGGCGATCGAGATCGGGGTGCGCTCGTCGATGTGCTTTTTGGCCAGGGCGAACACCTCGTCGAGAACCTCGGAGACGTGCCCCACCCAGCCCTGGTCCAGACGGGTCTGGATGCGCGACATGTCGACCTCGGCGGTGATTCCGACGGCGTGAGCGATCTCGGCGGCCTTGGGTTGGGCGCCGGACATGCCGCCCAGACCCGAAGAGACGAAGAGGACGCCTGACAGGTCACCGTCAGCCGGAATCCCGAGGCGGATGCGTCCGGCATTGAGGATGGTGTTGAAGGTGCCGTGGACGATGCCCTGAGGCCCGATGTACATCCAGCCGCCGGCAGTCATCTGGCCGTAGTTGGCGACCCCCATCTCCTCGCAGATCTCCCAGTCCTTCTGGTTGTCGAAGTGGCCGACCATGAGGGAGTTGGTGACGATGACGCGCGGAGACTCTGGGCGGGATGGGAACAGCCCCAGCGGGTGACCGCTCATGACCACCAGGGTGGTGTCCTCGGTGAGCTGGGCGAGGTACTTCTTGATGAGTCGGTACTGCAGCCAGTTCTGGCAGACACTGCCGGTCTCGCCATAGGTGACGAGCTCGTAGGGGTAGAGAGCGACGTCGAAGTCGAGGTTGTTGTCGATCTGCACCTGGAAAGCCTTGCCCTCGGCGCAACGACCCTCGTAGTCGTCGATCGGGCGTCCCTTGATGTGACCTGCCGGACGCCACCGGTAGGCGTAGATGCGGCCGTAGGTGTGCAGTTCCTTGAGGAACTCTGGTGCAGCCTTCTCGTGCAGCTCCGGAGGAAGGTAACGCAGGGCATTGCGCAGCGCGACCTTGGTCTGGTCAGGGGTGAGGTGGAATCCACGTGAGGGGGCTCGTCGGATTCCGGGCTGGAAGACCGGGTCGGGTGGGAACTCGGCGTCGAGTTTGATCGTCATGGCTGCGGCAGTGCTGCTGTTGTCGTACATCGGTGGTGCCCCCAGATGCATATTCATGTGGGTGTGGTGTCGTCGTGACGAAACGGCACCGGGAGGGGCCACGCGCGATTGCCAGGGCTGGGGCGAATCGCACGTCGGTTTGATCGCCGTGGGTCGTCTCGCCAGTGAGACGTATCGACAGTATCACCATGGGTGGTGCGCAGGGTGAGGCGTCGTCAGTTGATCAGGACGACATCATCGGCACGGTTCCTCGTCGTGCGGATGAGCGCAGCATTGCGTTCGTCAGGGCCATTGGCCCAGGTCACCGCGCATTCCAGTGGCTTTCCGGCAGAGACGTGACGGCGGATGAGTCGGTCCATCCGCAGCTGGGGATCGACGTCGATGTACCAGGTCTCGGTGAACAGCGGTGCCAGCAGGGACCAGGGCTTCTCGTCGAGGAGGAGATAATTTCCCTCGACGATGACGAGCGGCACCTCGCGTGGTACCGGGATGGCGCCCGCGATGGGTTCGCCGAAGCCGTGTTGGTACATCGGGGCATAGACCACCGGCTCGTCGGCAGCGGCCAGGCGACCCACCAAGGACACGAATCCCCAGCCGTCGAAGGTGTCAGGGGCTCCCTTGCGGTCGGCGCGACCGAGTCGTTCGATCTCGGCCTGGGCGAGGTGGAACCCATCCATGGGGACGATCGCGCATGTCTCTCCCAATTCGTCGCCCAGCAGGCGGGAGAGGGTCGTCTTGCCAGCGCCCGGTTCGCCACACAGCCCGAGCATGCAACGACGCCCGGACCTCACGAGGGACCGGGCGCGAGCGACTGCGTGATCTGGGGTCACGTCGGATGCCGCTGTTGAGTGGTCAGATGACGTTGACGAGGTCGCAGACGAAGATCAGCGTCTCACCGCCAGCGATCACACCGGGAATACCCTGTGGACCGTAGGCGAGGTGGTGGGGGATGACGAGCTTGCGTCGTCCACCAACCTTCATGCCCTGCACACCTTCATCCCATCCGGGGATCACCTGGCCGGCTCCCAACTGGAAGGTCAGCGGTTCTCCGCGGTTCCACGAGGAGTCGAACTCGCGGCCATTACTCAGAGCCACTCCGACGTAATGCACCTCGACGAGGTTGCCGACGGAGGCCTCGGGGCCGTCGCCGACCGTGATGTCCTCAATGACGAGGTCTTCGGGGGCGGAATCGGGCAGGGTCACTTCGGGCTTGCTCATGACGACAACCCTACGGGATCAACACCCCTCGAGTGATTACCTGACCTGAGCGGCCACGCAGGTCCGCTCACGCGGTGACGACTCAGTCGTCGGCGTCGATCAGCCCAGAGTGATAGGCCTTGACCAGATTTCGGGGAACTCGCAGAACCTTGCCCTCAACGCGGATCTCAACCAACTGTGTTGGCGTGGTCTTCCACTGGGCCCGCCTATGACGCGTGGTCGAACGGGACTTCTTACGCTTCGGTACTGCCATGGTCTCACCAGCTTGACTTCGTGATTCCGGGGAGTTTGCCGCGGTGGGCCATCTCACGGAAACGGATACGGGACACACCGGCCTTGCCGACATAGCCACGAGGACGTCCGTCGACTCGGTCACGGTTACGCAGCCGCACGGGGGTTGAATCGTGCGGCAGGGTAGACAGTTTACGCGATGCCTCCATGCGTTCGTCCAATGAGACAGTCGGAGAGGACATGATGACCTTGAGCTCGGCACGTCGCGGCGTGTCGATCCAGGACCAGTCGAGTTTGCGGAAGACGGGGATGTCCGATGAGGACACCTCGTCGCAGTCCAGCCGTCGTGGAAGTCAGTGAGTGCCTTGACCGTGCGCACACGAGTGTGGATCATCCATCCGGCCATGAGGCCGCGAGCCGTCTTGGCGGTGAAGGAAATGACCTTCCAACGTCCCTGGCGATCCCGTGACTCGAAGCGCGGGGAAAGGATCCTCACGTCGATGCCCTCGATGGTCTGGAAGTATTCAGCCGAGGCCAGGTTGACGAAGACCCTTGGGCCTGGCGACTCCTCGAGGTCGCTTGCGACCAGGTTGACGATGCGATCACCCCACCAACCCGCCACAGTGGAACCACGGTCGGTGCGCAAGGCGGTTCTCATCTCCAACCGATACGGCTGAATGAGATCGAGGGGCCGCAGAACCCCGTACAAGCCAGACAAAATGCGCAACGTCCTCTGCGCCTCGGTCCGGTCACGGGTGTCGATACCCGGAGGTATCAGCGAAATCTGCCAAGAATTCGGCGTGGTGACGTTGCCATCGGGATCTGGGGTCAGTTTTTGGCAGATTTCGCTGATGTTGTCTTGACAGCTCCGTGTGGTAACTCCGGGTAGCCGACCCGGCCAGGCCTAGTCGGTGAGATCACTGGGCTTGATGTCGTCCGAGGCCTTCTCGAAGACTTCCGCGAAATGGCATCGGCAGGCGTGCTCTCCCTGGCCGTCGGGGTGCATGTCCAAGGAGGTCTCCTTCTCCGAGCACAACGGCTGTGCGCGCCAGCACCGGGTGTGGAACCTGCAGCCGCTCGGCGGGTCGGCCGGAGACGGCACGTCTCCGTGCAAGAGGATTTGGTGCCTCTCGCCACGTAGGGAAGGATCAGGCACCGGCACTGCCGACAACAGAGCCTGGGTGTATGGGTGGGTGGAGCGCTCGTAGATCTGCTCCTCGTCACCCATTTCCATGATCCGCCCCAGGTACATCACGGCCACCCGGTCAGAGATGTGGCGCACCACCGACAGGTCGTGGGCGATGAAGATGTAGGCCATCCCCAACTCTCGCTGCAGCTTCTGCAACAGGTTGACGACCTGGGCCTGCACCGAGACGTCCAGTGCCGACACCGGCTCGTCACACACCAGCACCTTCGGCTGCAGGGCGATTCCGCGGGCGATACCGATACGCTGACGCTGACCACCGGAGAACTCGTGGGGGTACCGGTTGATGTGCTCGGGGTTGAGACCCACCAGGTCCAGCAGTTCCTTGACCCTCTCAGTACGCCTGCCGCGCGGAACGGCGTCAGGGTGGATCTGGAAGGGCTCACTGACGATGTCGCCGACTGTCATCCGCGGATCCAGCGAGGTGTACGGGTCCTGGAAGACGATCTGGATGTCGCGTCGCAGCTTGCGCATCTGCGAGCCCCTGAGGTGGGTGACGTCACGTCCCTCGAAGGTGATCGTCCCGGAGGTCGGCGGCTCGAGGGCCACCAGCAGGCGCCCCAGGGTGGATTTTCCACACCCGGACTCGCCGACCACACCGAGCGTCTCGCCGGGATACAGATCAAAACTGACCCCGTCAACGGCCTTGACATGCCCGACGGTGTGACGCACTACCCCGGACTTGAGCGGGTAATGCTTCGTGAGGTCGCGCACCGACAGGATGGGTTCGCCTTTCCTGGCGATGTTCTCAGCGGTCACGATGGAGGACCTCCTCGGTGTGGTGGCAGGCGGCCCAGCGTCCGGGCTCGACCTCGACGAACGTGGGAGCACCGCCGACGCGACACTCTTCCGTGGCCCAACGGCAGCGCGGGTGGAACGAGCATCCTGACGGCAGGTTCGTCAGGGAAGGCGGCAAACCGCCGATCGCGTACAGCTCGGTGCCCCTTTGATCCAGCCGCGGAATGGAATCCAGCAGACCGACCGTGTAAGGGTGGGCGGGGTTGTCATAGAGACGGTGGACGTCAGCGTGCTCGACGAACCGTCCGCAGTACATCACCGCGATGTCGTCGGCCACGTCCGCCACAACGCCCAAGTCGTGGGTGATGAGGATCAGACCCATCCCGGACTCCTCCTGGAGCTCCTTGAGCAGGGTCATGATCTGGGCCTGGACGGTGACGTCAAGGGCAGTGGTCGGCTCGTCGGCAATGAGCACCCACGGGTTGAGGGCGATCGCCATCGCTATCATGATGCGCTGACGCATACCGCCGGAGAACTGGTGCGGATAGTTGTCGGCGCGCTCCTTGGCGGCCGGGATGTGTACCCTCTCCATGAGACGGATGGCCTCGGACATCGAGTCGGAGCGGTTCATACCGCGATGGATGCGGAACATCTCGGCGATCTGCCATCCGACCGGGAAGACCGGGTTCAGCGACGACAACGCGTCCTGGAAGATCATCGAGATGTGCTCGCCGCGGATCTGGCGACGCTTCTTCTCGGGCATCGTCAGCAGGTCAACCCCGCAGTACTCGATTTTTCCGCCGGTAATCTTGGCCGGGGGCGAGTCGAGGATGCCCATGATCGCCTGGGCGGTCACGGACTTGCCTGACCCGGACTCGCCCAGGATCGCGAGGGTCTCGCGTTCGGACAGGGTGAAGCTCGTGCCGTTGATGGCCTTCGCGACGCCGTCGCGGGTGTGGAACTCCACGTGCAGGTCGTCAACGTTGAGAAGCAGCCCGTCGACCGGCTCCATGCGAAGGCGGGCGCTGGTGAGTGTCTTTCGTGCCATGTCGAAACCTCAGTGCTGTTTGGGGTCGAAGGCGTCCTGTGCCGCCTCGCCGAGGAAGATGAACGCCAGCACCGCCAGGGACAGGAACAGTGACGGGAACAGCAGCATGAAGGGTGCCGACCGGACATAGCCCAGACCGGAGGCGTCGGAGATCGACACACCCCACGAGATGGCCGGTTCCTGCAGGCCGATGCCCAGGTAACTCAGCGTCGCCTCGATGGCGATGTAGGCGCCCAAGTTGATGGTGGCGACCACGACGACCGGTGCGATGGCGTTGGGCAGGATGTGCTGACGGATGATTCGCCACGACGAGGCACCCAGCGCCCGAGCGGCCTGGATGTAGTCGTGGGGCAACACCTGCAGCACCGACGACCTCATGAGTCGGGCCAGGGACGGCCAACCCAGGATGACGATGGCTCCCACCACTTTCAGCACCATGACGAAGTATGGGGTGCCGGGCTGGTTGGGGAAGGTGTACAAGATGATGATCCCGCCGAGCAGTAGCGGGATGGCGTAGAAGACGTCACCGGTTCGGCTCAGCAAGGTGTCGAGCCAGCCGCCGCGGAATCCGGCCACCAGGCCGATGAAAGCACCGAGGAGGGTCGTTCCCACGGTGGCGAGCATGCCGACGAGGATTGACGACCTGGCTCCGTAGACTGTCCGGGCGTAGACGTCACACCCTTGGATGTCAGTGCCGAACCAGTGCACCCCCGAGGGGATGTGTCGGGCTGTTGACAGGTTGCAGTCGCTGGGGTCCTTTGACGTGAAGATCGACGGGGCTGCCGCCATCAACAGGAAGATGACGATGAGGGTCACCGAGATCCAGAACAGCGGGTTGCGTTTGAGGGAGTCCCAGGCGTCATTCCACACCGAGCGCGGCTTGGAGCTGTCCATGACGTCGTTGTCGCTGGGGGAGGGCTCGGTCAAGGCCTCTGGCCCGCCCGCTCCCAGCGGCGAATCGGGAAGGTTCGTGCGTGGTTCAGTCATGGCTGATCCTTGGGTCGAGCACCCCGTACAACAGATCGACGAGGAGATTTGCGAGCAGGTACACCAACACCAGGCAGGTCACCGAACCAACCACTGACACACCGTCACGCTGGTTGATCGACCGGTAGATGTAGTTGCCGATCCCGTTGATGTTGAAGATTCGCTCGGTGACGATCGCGCCGCCCATGAGTGCACCGAAGTCGTACCCGATGAAGGTGATGACTGGGATGAGGGAGTTGCGCAGGGTGTGCACGGTGACGATGCGCGACGTCGACATACCTTTGGCCTTGGCGGTGCGCACGTAGTCGGCACGCTGGTTCTCCAGCAGGTTCGACCGGGTCAGACGTGCCACGTAAGCCACTGACAATGCCCCCAGTACCAGACCGGGCAGCACCAACTCGCCCCAGGAACCGGCACCGGCGGTCACCGGGAACCAGCCCAGTCGCAGGCCGAGGACCAGCTGGGCCAGCGAACCGATGACGAAGATCGGGATGGAGATGACGATGAGGGAGGACACCAGGACGAAGTAGTCGATGAACTTGCCGCGTCGCACGCCAGCCCAGACACCGGCGACGATGCCGACCACGATCTCGACGGCGATCGCGATGAGGGCCAGCTTGATCGTGACGGGGTAGCGGGCGCCGAGTTCGGAGACAACGGTGTTGCCATAGTAGTCAACGCCGAGATTGCCGTGCACCAGCTTCTCCAGGTACAGGCCGTACTGGACGAGGAGGGGCCTGTCGAGGTTGTACTCGGCTCGGAAGGCCGCGACATAGGCGGGAGGACAAGGACGTTCACCGCATCGACCGGCCGTCGGATCGCCCGGCAGGGCGAAGACCAGACAGAAGATGATGAACGTCGTCCCGATGAGCACCGGGATCATCTGAAGTATGCGTCTGACGATGTATCTGAACATGGTGTACCTCACGACACCGTCGGTCCGCTGGGCAATTCCAGCGGACCGACGGATGCGTCATCAGGGATGGATCACTTCACGCTGACCGACTGAAGATCAATCGTGCCGAACGGGGTGAGCTTGACGTTGGCGACCTTGTCGGACCACGCGAACGGGGTGGAGGTCGTCCACAGCGGGATGGTCGGCGGGTTCTCCGCCAGCATCTTCTCGGCCTCCTGGTAGAGCTTGTTGGCCTCCGGGGCGTCCGTGGCGGCAGCGGCTTCTTTGAGCTTGGCGTCGAAAGCCTTGTTCGAGTAGTCGTTGTCGTTGCTGGAGGCGCCGGTGGCGTACATCGGGGTCAGGAAGTTCTCGATGGACGGGTAGTCCATCTGCCACCCGGTACGGAAGAAGCCCTCGAGGGAACGCTTGTTGACCATGTCACGCAGAGTCTTGAAGTCCGGGGTGACCTTGAGCTGGCACTTCAGACCGAGGTCGTTCTTCCAGCCGTTGCAGATGGCCTGCGACCAGGCCTTGTGGTCGCCGTCACCGTTGACCGCAATGGTCAGGGTGCCCTGATAACCACCGGCTTTCTTGTAGAGCTTGAGGGCCTTGTCCTTGTCGTAGGTGCACATGTCGCCGCACTGGTCCTTCGTGTACCCATCGACGACGGGGGAGACCCAGCCGTCAGCGGGGGCGCGGGAACCGGCGAAGATCTGCTTGGTGACCGTCTCGCGGTCGATGTCCATGGCAAGGGCCTTGACGAGGTCCTTGTTGTCGGCCAGCTGCTTGTCCTTGCTGGAGTAGGTCAGGGTCTGGGTGACACCGGACTGACGGATGCCCCAACGGTTGGCCAGGTCGTTCTTCCACTGGTCGTTGGTGAGCTGGTCGGTCGGGATGAGGTCGTTGATGTCGAGGTTGTTGGCGACGGTGTCGTTGTAGGCCGGGCTGGCGTCGTTGTAGATCTTGAAGGTGACCTTGTCGACGTGGCCCTTGTACTTACCGGCGTAATGCTCGTTCTTGGAGACGGTGATGGCCGTGGCAGTGTTCTCGGTGACCTTGTACGGCCCAGCGCCGACCGGCATCTTCTCCCACTTCTTGGCCGTCGGATCCCTGAGGAAGGCGTCCGGCAGCGGTGCGAAGGCGGTGTAACCCAGACGCACCTCAAGGTTCGAGATCTTCTCGGTGGTCTTGATGGTGAAGGTGTGATCGTCAACGACCTTGAGACCGCTCATCGTCGTGGACTTGGGTGTGGTCTTGCAGGTCTCGTCATCACACTGCTCGTCGGCGTAACCCTCGATCGGCTCGAAGAAGTAGCCAGACTGCTGGGCGTTCGGCCCATAGGCTGCCCAGTTCCAGCCGTCGACGAAGTTTTTCGCCTTGACCTCGGTGCCATCGGAGAACTTGTATCCCGGCTTGATCTTGACGGTGAAGTTCTGGTTGTCCTTGGTCTCGATGGCCTCGGCGATGTCCATCTCCGGCTTGGCGGTGTCAGAGTTGTAGTGGATGAGACGGGCGCTGACGGCGTCGAGGACGTTTCCGCCGCAGGTCTCGTTGGTGTTGGACGGAATGAGCGGGTTCTGTGGGGTACAGCCGCGAACGGTGATCGAACCACCGTCCTTGGCGGGGGCGCTGTTGTTGGCCCCGTTCCCCGACGAACCAGCGGCCGATTCATCCTTGGCCGCAACGTCCTCGCCGCAAGCTGACAATGCCATCAAGCCCGCGAGGGACAGCGCAATGAGTGGCCTCATTCGACGCATGGTGTCTCCTTCTCACGTCACGTCGGCAGGTACCCGACGATCCCAGGTTGTTCGGGACACCATGCCACTGTTCAGAAGCTTTCGTCACTCGTCTCAGGGGGTTGAGACGACATTGTGATCAAACTGCAGCATATGTAAAGCCGTCATCGTGGGTGGACATTGGTCTCACGATGTGGAGATGCCTGGGTGTGTGCGGCCCATCCTGACGCGGTTTCGGGGCGTCGCGGTGCTCTCGGAATGAACGCAGCAAGGGCTCTCCCCCGAGGGTGAGAGCCCTTGTCATGACGCTGATGCGAAGGTCAGGCGACCTCGTCGACCAAGGCCTTGGTGAAGGCCGGGAGGTCGTTGGGATTGCGCGAGGTGATGAGCACCCAGTCATGACCCGGGCAGCGGACGAGCTCCTCGTCCACCCAGGTGGCCCCGGCGTTCTCAAGATCTGGACGGATTGAGATGTAGGAGGTCATCTTCTTGCCCTTGGCCACGCCGGCGTCGATGAGAACCCACGGCCCGTGGCAGATTGCTCCGAGTGGCTTGCCCGCGGATGAGAACTCCCTGACCAGACGACGACCGTCCTCGTCGACACGCAGGGTGTCCGCGTTGACGGTGCCACCAGGGATGACGAGCAGGTCGTAGTCCTCGGCCTTGACGTCAGCCAGCGTGGAGTCGGCGTCAATCCTGGACGCCCAGTCCTTGTCGCCGGTGACGGTCTGGATGGCTTCGCCGCTGTTGGAGGCGACGGTCACCTCGATACCAGCCTTCTTGAGGGCGTTGATGGGCTCGACGATCTCGGCCTCCTCAACTCCGAAGTCCGTGGCGGCGATGAGCGCGCGTGCCATGATGATTCCTCCTTCGATGGGGTTCGGTGGTGTAACGGCATCCACGGTCGAGGTATTCCGGACATGCGGCACCTGGGGCGCACGGATCTGGCGGCGTCGGCCCTGGTTCCAGCGCCGTCACCGTAGATCTTGACGGTATTGGAGGTCACGGTGATGACACTGTTCGTGGGGCTGCAGACTGCCGCACTTGACACCGCACCGTCGTCGCTGTGGGCATGGTCCTATACACATCAGATCAGCCTGGTGTGTGCTGTGACACTGGCGACAACCGCCATGTGAAGAACCGAATGGTCGGGGTGACAGGATTTGAACCTGCGACCTCCTCGTCCCGAACGAGGCGCGCTACCAAGCTGCGCCACACCCCGCGACCACGGTTATTTTCCTCAACGGAAGGATCGACGGACACTTTAACGCAGCTTGAGCGAAAGCGCCAAGCCGCCCCTGTCATGGCCGTGGGACCAGCGTCAACAGTGTCACTCCCGGTCGACAGAATGTCCGGTACGGGGCGAAAGGAGAGGACCCTAATCCGGCCGAGACATGTAGCCATCCGGTGCGTGCACCGCTGCTGTGCTGTGAGAGCCCCTTGACGCGGTCGGTGTCGAGATCACAGTTGGTGATGATGGCTCCCTTGACGGGCAGACACACCTGTCCGCCATGGGTGTGGCCCGCGAAGATGATGTCCATCCCGTCCCCGACCATGGCGTCAAGGATCTTGCGGTAGGGCGCATGGGTGACGCCGATGTTGAGGTCTGCGTCATCATCTGCAGGTCCAGCAACCTCCTCATAATGGTCACGGTCGTGGTGGGCGTCGTCAGTACCGCGGAACGCCACTTGCTGGCCAGCCACCTCCAACGTCCCTGACTTGTCGTTGAGGTCCAACCACCCCGCCGCGGTGAACGCTTGGCGCAACTCCTCGTGGGGGAGCTCCGGTATCGGCTCCTCCGACGCGTGCGAACGGCCCCGCAGCAGATACGAGAACGGGTTCTTGAAAGCCGGCACCAGGTAGTCGTTCGACCCGAAGACGAAGGCTCCTGGGCGCTTCAGCAACCCGGCCATGTCGTCAAGGAGGGGTTGCAGGGAGTCAGCCGAACAGAAGTTATCACCGGTGTCGATGACGAGGTCCGGCTCGAGGTCGGCGAGTCCACGGATGAACTCCCGCTTGGCCCTCTGGCGAGCCAGCATGTGGAAGTCCGAGATGTGCAACACCCTCAGCGACGAGCTGCCGGGCTCAAGCACCGGCACCTCGACGCAGCGGACAACGAACCGACGCGCCTCGATGACGCCATAGGTCAGCCCGGCGACGCCGACTCCAACCAACCCGGCGGCCGCCTTCATGAACGCCTTCATGTCAGCGAGGCCTCGTCGTGCCAGGTGGGTTCTGCTGGCCGCCACCATGTCCTCGGCCAGCGTTGCCACCGGTGTTGCTTTCGGGCTGATTCTGAGCGCTCGGCGCGTTCTGCTGATTCCCAGGCTGGTCGTCGCCCGGGTCGTTCGGCTGATGTTGTTGCGGTGGCAACGGAGCATAGGTCGGCTCGGGCTCGGGTTCGGGACCCTTCGAGATCTTGAGCACGACTGCTGCTCCGGAGCGAGCCGACCCTTCCGGGTCGGTGCCGAGATAGGTGCCGGGCTCGGAGTCGTCCCAGACGTGCCACACCTTTGTCCGGAATCCGGCCTTGCGAATGGCGGCCCTCGCCTGCGAGTAGGTCATGCCGTCAGTCTTCGGAATCTTGATGAGTTTGCCGAAGCGGGTCTCGTCGGTGGGCGACACGAAATCTGTCCTGGGCTTGTCCTTGAGTGCGCCTGCCATAGCGGCGCGATAGATCTTGCCGGCGTCGCTACCACCGGAACCATTGAGGTACACCCCGGTGGAGGTTCGGATTCCTCTGATGGAACGCGACCTGTCCCCGCGGAAGTAGGCGTTTCCGCCGTCAGCAGCGATCATCGCCACGCCAGCGGCCTGCGGGGTGTAGCCGTCGAACCACGCGGCCTCGTGGGCGTCGGTGGTACCGGTCTTGCCAGCCTGCGGATATCCGCCGGGGATGGTTGCGGGGATACCAGTGCCGTTCATGACCTCCTTCAGCACCGAGTTGACGCCGTCGGCGACCTTCTGCGGCATGACCCGCTTGCAGTTGCCGGTCGGCACCTTGATGGCAGAGCCGTTACGGTTCTTGATCGATTTGAGGATGATCGGATCGCACCGGACACCTCGAGACGCGAAGGTTGCGTAGGCCGTGGCCATCGACAGCGGCGAGACATAGGCGGTACCCAGGGTGAACGAGGGGACGTTCTGGAAGGCGGTCACGATGTCCTTGCCGCTGGAGAGCTTGACTCCTGCGTTCTGGGTCATCTTGGTGACGTCACACAGGCCGACGTCCTGTTCCAACTGGACGAAGTAGGTGTTGACCGACCACTGGGCGGCCTCGCGCATACCGATGTCCCAGGAATGGCCGTCAGCGTTCTTGACGCGGAAGGGTCCTGATTTGAAGGCACCCTTGCAGTTGGTGAACCTCTCACCGGTGAAATCCATCGGGGAGGAGGCGACGTAGTGCTTGTTGATCGGCACACCGGAGGCCAGGGCCGCTGCCGCCGTGAAGGCCTTGAACGTTGAGCCTGCCTGGAACCCGGTGGCACCACCCATCGAGGCGGGAGCCATGTAGTTGTAATAGGTTTGGCCGGATTTCGCGCCCATGACAGGACGCGACTGGGCCATCGCCAGGAGCAAGCCGGTGCCAGGCTGGATGATCGCGGTTCCGGCGAGAACTGGATCCTTCGGGCCGACGACGTCGGAAACAGCCTTCTGGGCAGCGTCTTGGACCTTCGGGTCGATATTCGTCTGGATCGTCAGTCCGCCACGCTTGACCATCTTGGCTCGCTCGGAGGGGTTCTTGCCCAGGCTCGGCATCTGCAGCAGGCTCCGGTAGGCGTAGTCGCAGATGAACGGATACTTTGAGGAGATGCAGCCGTTCTTCGGGTAGACGACCTTCGACTTGTCGAAGATGACCGCCTCCGCCTTACGGGCCTGGTCAGTGGTGATGAGGTTGAGTTGAGCCATGCGGCCAAGCACGATGTTCCGGCGGTTCATGGCGGCCTCAGGATGGTTCACCGGGTCATAGGCGACTGGGTTCTGCACCAGGCCGGCGAGCATCGCCGACTGTGCGAGGTCGAGGTTGGCGGCCGTCGTCCCGAAGTAGTGACGGGCCGCGGACTCGACGCCGTATGCGCCGTCACCGTAATAGGCGATGTTGAGGTACCGCTCCAGGATTTGCTTCTTGGAGAGCTTCTTCTCCATCGCCACCGCGTAGCGCAGTTCCTGTACCTTTCGGGTGATCGTCGGCTCCTGGGCAGCTTGCGCGCCCGCCTCGTTGCCAGCTGCGACGGCGGCCTCGATGCGGATCTGCTTGACGTACTGCTGGGTCAGGGTCGAACCGCCCTGACGAGCTGATCCGGCGACATTGCCCACCAGGGCTCGCGCGGTGCCCTTGAGATCGATCGCGCCATGGGAGAAGAAGCGGTTGTCCTCAATGGCCACCTGGGCGGTCTGCATCTCCTTGGAGATCTTCGACAACGGGACGTACTCGCGGTTCTCGTCGTAGAAGGTGGCCAGTACCGACCCATCTGCCATGAGGATGTGGGACTTCTGGGCCTGCGGGGTACTCATCAATTCCGCAGGCAGGTCGTCCATGCTGTCAGCCACCATCGTCGCGGTGCCACCGGTCAGAGCAGCGACGGGCACGACGAATCCGGCTACCAGCAATCCGGCCAGGATGCTGACGATTCCGAACATGGCCAAGGGATAGAGCTTGCCGTGCCTGTCTGAGCGCATGGTCCCAAGGATACGTGAGGGTCCGGACATACCCGAGCGGCACAGGCCGTGGCGGTGGTGTTGACGATGTGGTGAGGCTGTGAATTGTGACGTTGCGGACTGCATTGGAGGGGGGCTTGGGACACGATGCCGCTCCACAGGCCGGTCCTTCGCTGGTTTTCCCCGCGCCCCTACTATCGTGGCAGGCGCGCCTGACGGTCCCGGTCACGTCACGGTGTCCAGCAACAGGCCGGGGTGCTCCCGTCCTGACCACGGACGGGTCGCCATCTGACGCCGGTTAGACTTTGGTCTGCCGAACCTGGCAGGAGGGTTGATGACGCGAGTCGTCCAGAAATTCGGTGGGTCCTCGGTGGCCGACGCCGCATCGATCAAGCGCGTGGCGCGCCGGATTGCCGCAACCAAGCAGGCCGGCAACGACGTCGTCATCGTCATCTCAGCCATGGGTGACACCACTGACGACCTCATGGACCTGGCTCTTGAGGTTTCCCCGCAGCCGGCACCGCGAGAACTCGACATGCTCCTGACGACCGGTGAGCGTCAGTCCGCGGCCCTGCTGGCCATGGCCCTGTCCGACCTGGGTATCCCAGCGCGCTCGTACACCGGGTCCCAGGCTGGCGTCATCACGACCGCCGCCCATGGCAATGCCCGCATCATCGACATCACCCCGGGACGCATCGAGAAGTCCTTGGAAGCCGGGGACGTCGTCATCGTCGCGGGATTCCAGGGCGTTTCGCAGACGACGAAGGACGTCACCACCCTCGGGCGTGGCGCCTCCGACACCACTGCGGTCGCGCTGGCGAGCTCCTTGGGTGCTGACTTCTGCGAGATCTACTCCGACGTCGACGGGGTGTTCACCGCAGACCCACGCATCGTCCCGGGGGCTCGCCGCATCCCCGAGATCTCCTACGAGGAAATGCTCGAGATGGCCGCCTGTGGCGCCAAGATTCTCCACCTGCGGTGCGTCGAGTACGCCCGCCGTGAGGATGTGCCGGTCCACGTGCGCTCCTCGTTCTCCGACAAACCCGGCACATGGGTCAAGGACCTTGCCGACATCACGAAGGGATCTGACATGGAAGAGGCCATCATCTCGGGTGTGGCCCACGACCGCTCGGAGGCCAAGATCACCATCGCCGGGATCCCCGACGCGGTGGGTCGGGCTGCCCAGATCTTCGACATCATCGCGCGTGCCGACATCAACATCGACATGATCGTCCAGAACGCCTCGCGAGTGATGAACGGCCGCACCGACCTGTCCTTCACCCTGCCCATGAGCGATGGCCCGACCGCTGTCCGTGCGCTGACGGCTGTCAAGGACGAGATCGGCTACGAGCAGATCCTCTATAACGACCAGATCGGCAAGGTGTCGGTCGTCGGCGTGGGCATGAGGTCCCACCCCGGCGTCACCTCGACCTTCTTCCGTGCCTTGGCTGATTCCGGCATCAACCTGCAGATGATCTCGACCTCCGAGATTCGGATCTCTGTGGTCGTCGATGCTGATCAGGTCGACGCGGCCGTCCGCGTTGCTCACACTGCTTTCGGTTTGGACGCTGAAGGTGAAGCCGTCGTCTACGCCGGGACCGGCCGCTGAGGCGACGATGCCCAAACCCCAGGACGACGACGTTTACGACCTCCTTCACCTTCCGGAGGGAGCCCCACCAGTCGACGTCTACGACTCCCTCGACATCGATGCCGTCACCTTCGGCGTAGATGTCTCGGCCCATGCGCTGACCTGTCTGGATGCCGACGAGGACTTCGATCGCACTCGGGTCATTTCTCGGGTCGACGCCCAGGTCCCCCCTACCGCTGGCAATGTCCCCGCGGAAGGGTCGCTTCGTCGCGCCAGCATGGTGATGGCGACCGGAACGATGGTCTCGCGAATTCTCGGATTCGTGCGCACCTACCTGCTCACTGTCGTCGCCGCTGGTACCTCACTGGCCCTTGACGCCTTCCAGGCCGCCAACACACTGCCGAATGTGGTGTTCATCCTGCTCAGCGCGGGAGTTCTCAACGCCATCCTCATCCCGCAGATCACCAAGGCCATGAAGCAGCCGGACGGTGGCCAGGAGTTCGTCGACCGTTTGTTGACGGTGTCATTCGCGTCGGTCCTCGTCGTCACAGTGTTGGCAACCGTGGCTTCGCCGTGGCTGCTGGATCTCTACTTCTCCTCCAGCGGGGCGACTCGTCACCTGACGGTCTTCTTCGGCTTCATCTGCATGCCGCAGATCTTCTTTTACGGCCTTTACGCGATCCTCGGACAGGTCCTCAACGCGCGAAACCAGTTCGCCGCGTTCATGTGGAGTCCGGTGCTGGCGAACGTGGTACAGATAGCCGGTCTGGTGTGGTTCCTGGTGCAGTTCGGTGCTCACCCGGATCCGGCCACCTGGACGTCGGAGATGGTCTGGGTGCTGGCTGGTACGACGACCCTGGGCATCGTCATTCAAGGGTTGTTCCTCATCGTGCCGCTGCGCCGTGGCGGTTTCCGTTGGCGTCCTCGCTGGGGTATTCGCGGTTACGGCCTGGGAGCGGCCGCGCGCATCACGGTGTGGACCTTCACCGCTCTGGTGATTGCCCAGCTGGCTGGCATCATCATGAAGAAGATGCTCTCCCACGTGCGTATGGTGCACCCCGAGGTCTCGTCGTCGATCAGTGCCTACGACAACGCATTCCTCATCTTCATGCTGCCGCAGAGCTTCATCACGACGTCGATCCTCACGGCCCTGTTCCCGCGAATGAGCCGGGCCAACGCCGACGGCGATGACAGCGCTATGAGGAAGTTGCTGCGTCAGGGCCTGGAGACCCCAGCCCTGGCCATCATCCCGTGTTCCCTGGCCATGGTGGCGTTGGCTCGTCCGGGCGTTCAGACGATCTTCTCCCTGAAGAACGGTCAGGTCGACGCCCTTGCCTGGGCTGTTGCCATCATGGGCCTTGGCCTGTTGCCATTTGGGGTGGCAACCCTCCAGCAGCGCTACTGCTTCGCGCGTGAGGACGGCAAGCTCAACCTCATCATGCAGTCGATCACCACCGGCACCCAGCTTGGGGTGCTGGTTACGATGTTCGTCCTCCCCCCAGAGTTCGCCCTCCTCGTCGTCGCTGCTGCCCAGACCATCGCCAGCACCGTTGGAGCTACGGCGTGGTTGTTCGTCGCATCACGACAGCTCGGTGGCCTCGGCATGGGGAAGGTCAACCGGCTGTGGATCAAGCTGATCGTGGCCTCGCTGGTCGCCGCCGTGCCGACCTTCTTCGCCGGTCACGCCATTGACGCCGCCGGGAACGGGGCCTGGATGGGGCACGCCGGTGGAACCTTCGTCGGTGGGGTGCTCTTCGTCGCGATCTTCCTGGTCATGGCGAAGCTGCTGTGCATCGACGAGGTCATGGGTCTGGTGCGCCCCATGGTCCGAAAGGTGGCGCGGCGCGGCTGACTGACCCGACGGGCACCGGGCTGGGAGCATCGACCGGGTTCGTGGTTTCCTTGATCAGGAAGCTTCGCAGCCGATTCCGCTCTGGTTGACGGCAGTGCCGCGGCAGTAGGTCTTTCCGGCCTCCATGCCACCCGTGTTGAGCGTCAACTCGGAGACCGTCACCAGCACCATGCCCTGCTCGTGGAGTCCCTCGATGAGGTTGGTCGTCGCATCGGCGGTCGAAGGGTAGGTGTCATGCAGCACGATGATTGGCTGGGTGTACGTGGTCGCGAAATCCGTCACCGTGTCGATGATCTTGGCCGCGTTGCGGTCCTTCCAGTCGTTGGAGTCTGCAGTCCAGTTGATCATTGCCAGATTGTGCTTGGCCATGGTTGCGTCGACGTTCTCGTTGTGCGCGCCGTAGGGAGGACGGAAGAGCATGGGCGGACGACCGGTGAGCTTGGCCAGCGAGGCGGCAGCTTCGGTGATCTCGGCGGCACGTCCCTTGGGGCCGAGCTTCGTCAACGTCTGATTGGTGGCCGAGTGACTGCCGACCTCAAAGCCTGACCCAGCGAGCAGCTTGGTGGTTTCCGGATGGGTGTCAACGCTGGTCCCGAGCTGGAAGAAGGTAGCCGCCGCCCTCGTCTTGGAGAAGCCCTCGATGATCTTCGTCGTGGTGTCGGCCGGGCCGTCATCGTAGGTCAGCGCCACGCACTTGTTGACGATGCAGTCGACGCCCACCGCGGTCGACGGGTGAGCGGGTTTGCCATGCGACGTGGTCGCCGGATCGCCTGGCAGCGGTTTGGTGTTCGGGGAGTCCGACGCCTTGGGGCTGGTCTTGAGCTTGGCGAACCATGTGACGTCCGTGGACGGGGTACCGGTGAAGGAGGTGGGGTGAAGGGATGCACCCAATGCCTTCTGGCCGAGCCCGCTGAGCATCGGTGAGATGGTGGTGGAATCAATCATGACGGTGCGCTGTACGGTGTCGATGGCTCCCGCCGGGAAGCGGACGAGCATGTCTCCCTTGCTGTCGAAGGACAGCGCCGGCCCGGTGCCGTAAGGCGTTTGGGGCTGCTGGAGGGCGGCCTCGGCCTTCTTGGCGTCGAGCCCATCAGCCTTGGCGGTCTTGACGACCTGCTGGCTGAACCGTGGCCAGCCGGGCCACGAGATGAGGGCACTGGCGGAGAGGGTCTGCTTCATCGTGGCGTCGTACCACAGGGTCGTCGTCGCTTTGGAGGACTTCTTGTCCTTGGTGACCTCAGCCTGGAGCTCCACCCCGAGTAGGTCGGTCGTTGACGAGGTGAAGTGGCCCGTCATGGCGACCTTGGTGGCTGACTCCCATGCGGCACCGCGCAGGGTGCGTTCGCGGACGACCTCGATGGCCTGGGTGAGGTTGCGCTCGGAGGTGATGGTGGGCACCGTGACGGAGATGTCAGAGGGTTCCTGCAGGGACGTCGACGTCATGGAAGCCCCCGACACGTTGCCGGAGGGAACTGAGGTGGACTTCAGGTTGGAACGAATGTCCGAAGGGGCGGCGCCGGGCGCGTCGTCATTGTGAGAGCAGGCTCCAAGAGGGAGCAGGGCCACCAGGACAATGGCCAGGGCTCGGATCGAGCGACGCGGGGAGACACTCACAGTCATAGGGTAAGGCCGTACTCACGTGGGAACGAAGCACAACGCCGGGTACGCCTGACATTCTGGGCGACTTCTTCGGATTCTCAGGAGAGGGCCGGATGGTGCACAGCTGGACAACGCAGAGGGAGTGGCATGGGCATGGGTGTACGCCGTTCATGAGGAGAGCAGCAGGCTCCCGACGAGCAGGGCCGAGGCGACGCAGCAGCATGCCGCCAAGGGCACGAATCGCTTGAGGAATCCGACTCCGAAGGCTCCGCCCTCCATTGCCATGAGTTTGACGTCGACAACCGGTCCGATGGCGAGGAAGGCCAGCTGGGCGGTGGGGGAGAAGTTGGTCAGGGAGACTGCCATGAAGGCGTCGGCCTCCGAGCACAGCGCGACGATGACGGCCAGTAGGCTCAGCACGGCTGCTTCGAGCAGCACGTTGCTCGTCAGGGCCTGCATCCAGGCGGTCGGGACGAAGACCTTGACGGTGGCGGCGATGGCGGCGCCGATGACGAGGAATCCGCACGACTGGATGAAGTCATGGGCCAACTCGCTGCGGAAGGTCTCGGTCATCGTCGACAGTGTGCGACGTTCCGGGGCATGGCCATGGATTCCGCAGGAGGCTTCCTCCACAGCTGATCCTGCTGACCCGTCGTCGACTCCGCGTAGTGGACGTCCCAACCAGATCCATCCCAGGCCGATGAGGACGGCAGCCAGCAGTCCGGCCATGAATCGAGCCAGGGCCATCTTGGGGTTGACGGTGTAGGCAATCGCGGTTGCGGTGATGACCACTGGGTTAATGGCTGGGGATGCCACCATGAACGTCAGCGCCGCCGCCGTCGGGACCCCTGCCCTCACCAGGGATCTGGTTGTGGGTACGGAGGCGCACTCGCAGGCGGGAAGGGCAATGCCAGCCAGACCGGCCACCGGCACGGCCACAGCGGTGCGACGTGGCAGGAAACGGGCCAGGGCGCGAGGTGTGAGGAAGGCCGTCAGAGCTGAGGAGATGATGGTCCCCAGCAGCAGGAAGGGCAGC
Source organism: Cutibacterium nasicola (assembly GCF_052654715.2). Classification (NCBI taxonomy): domain Bacteria; kingdom Bacillati; phylum Actinomycetota; class Actinomycetes; order Propionibacteriales; family Propionibacteriaceae; genus Cutibacterium; species Cutibacterium nasicola. The sequence continues at coordinate 2,595,073 of NZ_CP199745.2, forward strand.
GCCTGCAACCAGATACCGACGAAGACGACGAGCCAGGCGTTGACCTGGGGCGGCAGCTCGCTCATATGTAGGGGTCTTCCGGGACGGGGATCTTCTGAATGTGATCCACCTTGAAACGAGTGTCACCGTTGGCCGAACTGGGCAGATAGGTGCCTGTGACGCGAATCCACGAGCCGCCGACGGGGCGTGACGAGGTGTCGACCATGGTCGTCATGAAGGGCAGGGCGTCGGCCACGCAGCACCACATCTTGAGCCGGGCGAGGACCCAGGCGTGGTCGGGGTCCTCAGGTGCGGCGCTGACGAAGCCGATCATCGTCAGTTCGCGACCCTTGAGAGTGGCGATGCCGCGAGAATCGTCAGCCCGTTGCACGTAGTCATAGATTGTGAGCTCGGCCGGATTGCCCTTGAGGGCAGGCCAGTGCTGTGGCGGTGGGCCCATCGGACCGTTACGGTCCGAGCCGATGTTGTCGCCGCCGTTGTCGTGGCCTCCGACGGTCTTTCCGGTCTTGGGATCGATGGCCACCGGGGACACCGATTTGGGTGCCTTGGGTGGTCCGTCGTTCCACGAGTCCGAGAAGTCTTGGTCCGGGGACGGGCTGGCACCGCGGACTGCCGGACGGTAACTGGCGGCCCCCAGCAAGGACAGCGGCTGCAGCGGGACGAACATCCCCAGCGCGACGGGGGCGACGATGAGTATGCCGATCCGATTTCTGTGGTGCCCGGCAGTGTTCGGGTGGCGCACTGCCCGGGCGAGGGTCCACAAACCCATGATCGTCAGGACGGGGCATGCGATCCACAGCAACGTGGTGATGATGGTGCCCACGAAGAGGTGCACCCGGCCACTGATGAGCAACTGGAATCCGAGCGCGGCACAGGCTAGCAGGGCCAGACCCTCCCAGAGGACACCCGCTCCCGGTCGGATCCTCATCCCTTGCAGTTGTAACCGTCCTGGGCAATGATCGTGCCGTTGCAATAGGCATGGCCGGCCTGGTAACCGCCCGAGTTCAGGGACAGCTCGCTGGCGCTGACGATCGTTTTGCCCTTGGCCTCCAGGTCCTTGTAGATCCTCGGGGCCGCGTCGATGGACGCCTTCTGGATGTCATGCTCGAGGATGAGCGGAGCATGGTACGGCAGGGCCGTCATGACGAGACGGTGAGTCTCGTCGGGATTGCGGTTCTTCCAGTCCTCGCTGTCGATCTGCCACTGCATGATCGCCATGCCGTTCTCCTTGGCGATCTCGTCAACGGTGTCATTGTGGGCACCGTAAGGAGGACGGAAGAGTAGCGGGGTGGCCCCTGTGAACTCCTTGATGAGCTGGGAGTTGTGTTCCAACTCACGACGAATGCGGTCAGGAGTCTTCACCGGAAGGTTCGGGTGGGTCACTGTGTGGTTGCCGATCTCCATGCCAGCGGCGGCCACCTTTTGTGCAGTTTCCGGGAAGGTCTTGATGCTGTTGCCCATCTGGAAGAAGGTGATCGAGAGCTTGAACTTCTTGATGGTGTCGAGGAGCTCCGGGGTCATCGCGCTGGGGCCGTCGTCGTAGGTGACGGCGACGCAGTGCAGTACCCGACAATCTGGGCCGACGGCCGTAGAGGGGCGAGTCGAGGTGTCGGTGGACTTGAGGGACTCGTCGACTGGCTGCGACGTCGTCCCAGTGAACTTGCCGGGATTCGTCGATGCCTTTTGGGCCTGGGTACCGAAGCTGCTGAGCATTCCTCTGGCCTTGTCAGACGGTACGGCGAGGGTGATGGGATGGTCGCTGAGGACGCCCGAGGCGAAGGTGGCCAGGAGGTCACCGTCATGGTCGAAGCCGAGGGCGGGGCCGTTGCCGTACGGGGCGGACTTGGCCTTGGCGGCCGCGGCGATCTTGCCGCCGTCGAGGGACTTGTCCTTGCCAGCATTCTGCAGGGCCGTCGTCAGGTTGGCCCACTGGTCCGCCTTGACGAGGGCTGGGGAGGAGTACGACTGCTTCGCCGCCGTGGAGTACCAGACGGTCGCCGGGATCGTCTGCTTCTTCCCCCCGATGGTGGTCGTGTTGGTCAACAGCACGCCCAGGACTGCATCGCTGGAAGCGATGACCTGAGAGGTGACGCTGACGTCAGAGGCATCCTGCTGCCACGAGTCGCGAAGCATACGTCCCTTGACGACCTCAACCGCCATGCTGAGGTTTCGAGCGTTGGCAAAGCGCGGGAAGGTGGCCTGGACCTTCTCCGGGGTGGCCTTGAACGTGATGTTCGTTGCTCCAGCCTGGGCGACGGGGACCTTCGTCAGGGTGGTGCCGATCGCGCCGGGGCCCGAGGAGCCACCTGACTTGTCGGATCCCTTGGGGCCGTCATTCGAGGAGCAGGCGCCAAGCGCCAGACAAGCCGTGAGTGCGACGGCTGCGACTCGCCGAGGAAGGTTAGGCTTCAGCAACATGAGGGAGACCTTACCTTGTGTGTTCGGCTCTCCGAAAACGAACGTGCCGGCTGGGGGAGGCAGCGTTCGGGCCGCGCTGTGAAGCCACTGTGGTGGCGGCGAGGCGAATGTGATTCGTGGTTCTCCTGGCAGCGGCTGCCATCCTGACGGTGTGCGGACAGGTGCGGGGCAAGAACGAACTACTGGGCCGGGGAATTCATCCCCCGGCCCAGTAGTTCACGGATGTGTGGCTCACTTGTTGTGGGCGTCAATCCAGTTGATGATCGTGTCGTCGACCTGATCCTTGACGGGCTCGTTGATGGTCTCGTGCATCAGGCCCTTCCACTGGATGACCTTCTTGTCCTTGGAACCAATGGCGTTGTACCAGTTGGTGTCGAAGTAGGCCGGGACAATGCCGTCATTCGCGCCGTGCATGATGAGGGTCGGCTCGGTGAAGGACGGGGCGTTGAAGGCGTTGTAGGTCTGGGCGACGCCCATCTGCTTGACCATGCCGAGGCTCATGTACTTGTTGTTGTAGGGATCCTTCTTGTAATCCTCGACGACGGCCGGGTCAGTGCAGACGCCGCCCGACAGCGGGTTCTTGAACTGGATGAAGGCCTCGCTGACGGTCGAGGGCAGATGAATCGCCTTCGGGTTGCGCACCGCCTGGGTCAGCAGGATGCCGTTGAAGCTGGTGAGCTTGTCCATCGGCAGCTTCTGGCTGATGGTCGGGTCGGCGTTCTTCTCGGCCTCGGTGAGATCGTGGGCCGTGATGATTTCGGGCTTCTCGGTGTCACGACCCCAAGGGTTGACGGCAATGCCGCCACCGTTGCTCACGATGCCGTCAACGGTTCCCGGGTACTTGGAGCCGTAGGACTGGACGGCGAAGCCACCCATGGAGTGACCGAAGAGGAAGACCTTCTTGCCGTCGTTCTCCTTGTGCGCGATATTGACGAACTGGTGAACGTCATTGACAAGGTTGTGCCAGTCGTCAATGTTGCCGCGCGGGATGGTGTTGCTGACGTACGGGCGAGCGCTGCGTCCGTGTCCGCGGTGGTCGAAGCGGTAGGTGGAGTAGCCGGCGTCATTGAGACGCTTGGCAAGGTAGTCATAACGGCCGGAGTGCTCAGCGGCGCCATGAACGATGACGACAGCTCCCTTGGCGTTCGGGACGATGTTCTTGCGGAAAAAGAGTTTGGTGCCCCAGTGATCGGTGCTGGTGACGTATCCGGTGACCAACTTCGGCTGGGCGGAGACCGCAGCAACCGGTGCCGAGGCGTTGTCGGAGGCGAGGGCGGGAGACGCCGCCATGGAGACTCCGGTGATGGCCATGGTGCCGGCGATGGCCAGTGCGCTCACTTTCTTCGTGAAGATCATGTTCAAGCTCCTTTGCTCTGAAATGGCTAGCCGTACGGCTCGTGTCGTGAGACTAGGTGAGTGTGGGGCCAGTCGGCAGGCATATGGGCGTGTGTACATCTGGATCTGGTCAGATGCTCGCGAATCGAGAAAGGTGCCTGCACAACTGTGCGGACATCGGAAGGCTGACCTCGGGGGCGAGGTTGCGGGTCGACGATGCTGTCCGAGTGCGTCAATGGGGCTGCAGGACAATCCTGCAGCCCCATCCGTGCCAGACGACATGATTCACACGGTGGCCTGGCTCAGATCTGGTCGGATTCAGCGGACCTGGCTGGCGGGAACCCAAGCGGTGGTCGGAATGTCACCGAGGTGGCCGACGTGCCCAGTCTTACCGGGCAGGCCGGGCAGGTTGATGGTGAAGCAGACCTTGGCGTCCTTGAGGTTGGCGACGATCTCCTTGGCCAGCGGCTTGAGGTCGCCGAGGCCGGAGGTGTCCTTGAAAGCCTTCCGTGCGTTGTCGGAGACGATCTTGACGATCTTGGTGACGAGAGCTCCCTTGTCCGCCA